>CAWJGP010000005.1:0-1076316 GCA_963842535.1 uncultured Actinomycetota bacterium | reverse complement strand
AAATGTCCCATCCACCGCGAAGGGACAAATCGCCCGATCGATGGCAGTGTTGGTTGTGGCCGGCAGCGCATCAAGCCCTCGAGTGCCCTGCGGCGCGCGGTCGAGGCGGATCTCGACGTGAACCGCCAGTGCGCGGCTAGGCGTGGCGTCAGCGGGAGTAGTGGTCCAGCCGGAGGGCACCGGATGCGTCACTCCGCCGCGTCGCCCCCCAGTGTCAGCGGTGCAGTGCAGTCTGGGTCCATGAATGACTCGACGCGCGATCGTCTGGACTTCCTTGCCTATTGGTGGCTTCCCGATCATCCCGAGCGCCGGGTTCCTGGACGTCTCACCTGGGATCCCGACATTGGCGCGGACCTCCAGCTATGGCGAGCTGCGCGAGCCAGAGATACTCGACAACCACGTCCCTGACGGGGACGTTCAGAAGTATCGGGCCCACTCGGCGAGGCTCGACCGTGCCCACCCAGTCATCCATGGAAGCCATCTCACGCGTTCTGGTCGCGAAGAGGCCTACACCCTGCTGCATTCGCTGAGCCTCAATAACATCTCCTTCCACGGGATGGAAGAGCGCCCCGAACACATCACGGCTGGCGCCGTCCTCCACGGCGCCTGGTACACGGACCCAGCCGACATAGAAGCCGATCGCGCCATCTTTGACCTCGGGCACATCTCCACGTGGGTCGACGCTTCCGGACTCGAAACCAAGTTCCGTCGCTCGACGGAGACCTTGACGGCCCCTATGCCGTCATCAAAGGGCACCGCAGGGCGTCATACTCGACCGTCCACGAAGGTGCGACCGTGGAGCTCCGCCAAGAGCTGGAAGCGACCGGCGACCAAGAGCACACCAGTGGGGTCCAGCAAACATGGCGACTCGTCATCCGAATCGAGCCCATGGGGGAATTGGAGCGATTCACCGACATCGCAACAGACATGCGAGCACTGGTCACGATCGCGTCGGGCAAGACGGCGGACATCGAAGGTGCCGTACTGCAGCACCCCGAACTGCACAGATACCGCCTGGACGGCACCCCAATACCAGCGTTTCGCGACGACATCACCTACCGCAGCCGATGGGCCCACCGTGGCAACGACCGCACCACAATAAGCAGACACGAGCTCTACTTCAGCCTCGAGCAGTTCGGCGGTCCCGATGGGATTCAGCGCTGGCTGCAATGCGCCCAGACCTACCGCACTGAGCTTCGACGAGTCATGGCGACCAGATACACCGAGACCATGTACCTAGAAGACCGCATCATGAACACTTGCGCAGCGCTTGAACGCTTCGATAAGACGCGTCGGCCCAACGCCCCGAAAGTGCTCCACGGCAAGAGAGCCGAAGACCCTTGGTTCGTTGACCGCATCGCGGAATGCGTCTCCTTCGCCGGGCCCGAGTTCCAACGGCTAATCGTCGAAGATCCCGAGAGCTGGGCTGAAAGCGTCCGTGACGCACGCAACCAACTCGCACACCACGACGACCCGTTCCGCGCCACCGGTCATGTTGGCGAATACTTGCTGGCCGAGCAGATGTACTGGCTATTTGTGCTCTGCCTGCTTCGCGAATGCAGCGCTCCAGACTCCACCTACGAAGGTATCGAGAGGCATCGGCAAATCAGCTGGCTCAGGAGCCAGGCCGAGGGGCGCACCGGCGAGCGAGATGCAGACAACTAGGACTTTCGAGCTGACAGCACCGTGCGTCACTCCGCCGCATTCGCGCACACAGCTCGTCGACCTAGCCTTGTGAAATTTCGGGACGTTCCGGGGCTTGTTAGGGGATCGTGTTGGCATGACTAAGAAGGACCGTTCAGACATCGTTCGACAAGCTCGATCGGCACTCATCGTGGCGGCGATGCGACGTTCGATCGTCACGTATGGAGAGCTCGGCAAGGCTCTAGGCATTGACGGAGTCGCCCTCCGCAAATGAGATGCGGCACGTTCTCGATGACCTTTCAGAAGACTGCATTACCCGCGGTGAGCCTTCGCTTGCGGCCTTCGTCGTCAACCACGCAGTGGTGCGCCCGGTCAGGGCTGGCCGACGGGAGCATGCCCTGGCACGCCGAGGTGCAGGCCGTCTTCCGCCGGTGGGCCTCGAAGCGTCCAAGCCCGCGACGCTCCTATGCTTCGTCAAGCCGCTGCGGCTCCACTTTCGAGCAGGCGGTAGAGGTCTCGGGCGACGTAGCGGGCAAGACAGCGTTTGATCTCTCGGCCGGTCTTGCCTTCGGCCGTGCGGCGGGCAACGTAGTCGCGCGTGGCTGGCTGGTACTGGATCCGGCTCTGCACCACGGTGTGCAAGGCGGCGTTGAGATGACGGTCGCCGTAACGGTTGAGCCGATACCGGGTGGTCACTTGGCCGCTGTTGGCCGGGATGGGTGCCACACCAGCGAGCATCGCAAACGCCGCCTCCCAGTGGATCCGACCAGGGTGGGACCAGGCACACAACACCGTCGAGGCGACGATCGGTCCGACGCCGAACTCCTCGAGCAGATCCGGGCGCCATCTGCGGATGATGGCTACGAGCGCCTTCTGCAGCTCGCGTGCTTCTTTCAGCATCGCGTGCGCGCGACGAGCCAAGGTCCGCAGCGCCACCACAGTGCTGGTCGACTCGGTGTCCCACGACGAATGCAGACGCAGGCTCGCGGCGGTGTTGAGCATCGCGGCGAGCTTCTGGCCGCGGAACCGGGCCCGGATGGGGTCGGGTGCTGCGATGACCAGGCTGAAGACCTGCTGCTGGGCCTCGGTGGAGGCATTGATCGCTGAGCGGCGAGCAGCCAAAAGCACCGACAGCGCTTGGCGTTCGCCACCGCTGCGCGGTGTTCCCAGCCGCGGTCGAGCCAACGCCTCACGCGCCGCGCGGATCGCATCAAGCGGATCGGACTTCGCACCGTTGCGGCGCTTTGCCCGCTTGGGTCGGTCGAGCTCGACCACGATCTCCTGACGCTCGCCCAGGTGCCGGGCCAGGCCGGCGCCGTGGCCACCGGTCCCTTCGATCGCCCAAGCACGTAGCGTGGCGTGATTATCGGCGAACTCCACCAACTGCTCGTAGCCCTCGGCGGTCGCTTTGACGGTGATCTCATCAAGGACACCACCGGTGGTCGCGTTGACGACGGCTGCTGAGTGGGTGTGGACGTGGGTGTCGACGCCGATGACGACATCGACCACCACCGCTCGATCGGTCAGACTGTTCATGCGTTCTCTCCTTCGCCGGAAGTGGGACGTGGTTCCGGTCCGGGACAGAGGTTCGGCAGGACTGTGATGAGACACGCCAGGCGCGGCTAACGCCAGGTGGTCAAGCTCCTGATCAGGCCAGCTCCTCCAACCGGGCCGGGGCCAGCAACCACGAGCGGACAAGTCGCAGCAAGGCAGAATCGCCAGTCATTCCAGGGGTCACACCCGCGGTCACTAACCACAGCCCAGCACCATCAGGCTGCCAAGGCGATCCTCACAGTCATTCCACCGCGTTGCGGCGCCCGACGAACGTACGCATCGACGATCAGCGGACGAACCCGCATACGTCTCGCTCGACAAGCCGCTCGGGAACTGAACTCTCTCGCCCGGCGGCACCTGGAAGGCGCGGACCTCGATCCGGCCGCCAAGAGCCTTCGACGACAGCGTCGGACATGACCCGCGAGGACCGTGGAGTGCGCCACCGACGGTGGCAGGAGCATCTTGATGATGTCCATCGCGAGCAGCTTGCGGTTGTAGGAGGCCAGCACCTCGGCCTTGGCGGAGGCGTCCTCGCTCTCGAACCCACCCCGTGCTGGCGCGGCCACGACGTCGAGCAGGTTCAGGGTGGCCGCTGGCCGCCGCGGCCAGGTCGAGAGGCTCCCTCAGCTCCTTCAGCTCCTTCAGCTCCGGCAGCTCGGTCAACCTTGCGAGGGGAGGACGTCTTTGCGGTTCATCTTGCGGATGTGGGAGCCGCGGGGGATGTTGTTGCCGTCGTGGTCGTCTATGAAGTCGAACGCGTTAATGTTCTTCGCGTTCAGCACGGCCAGGCCTCGGCGGAGGGGTCGGTGAGTGAGTGTTGATGTGGGCGGGACACCCGGGGACGCGCTCCATGGGGGCGCCGGCGGGCCAGCGGCCGACACACTTGGCGGCGAGCTCGTGACGGCAAAGTCGGCATGTGCCGTCAACGAGGCGGGATGAAGACGAGCAATGGGGCTAGGCAGGCGATATAGCTCACGATGACGACTAGTCGTGGATTGTTGACCGAAACGCGATTGGCCAAGTTAGTGGTGACTAGGAGCGTAGCTGCAATCAAACCGCTCCCACCCAGTCCGGCAGTCCAATTCTCGCTGCCTACGGCGATACCTCTGACACAGGCGGTCAGCCCTATCCAGCTGATAGTGAGAAGAACAGCGAATTCGATTGGTCGTATCGTCCGAGTGTCACTCCGCCGCCCGTGAAGGATTCGAGTGCGACCGCCAGGTACATGGCGGCGATCACTTGGGAGACGGTGCTGTAGTAGTCGGCGCCAGAATTAGCGCGGGAGAAGAAGTCGTAGGCAACCGCTATGGGAACCACCATGAGGACCGCGGCCGCCACGCGGGCCTGGATGGTGGTGCGCCGCTTCGGACGCGTTGCGGGACCGTCGGACCGGGATTCCGGCTTCACACCTGAAATCTACCGGAGTACCATCACCGATAGGTGAAAAGAACCAGCCGGGAGGAGGAGGGCCATGGGCCGCGCCCTTCTAGACGTTGCTACCAGTTCTGAGTCGCTTATCGGGATGGCTGTCGTCGGTGTGCTCGCTGGCGTCGCCTACCTGTTCTCGAGGTCGTAGCGCCTTTCGCTGCAAGCGCTCTTAGGGCCGCTACGTGCAGTCTCGGCTGGGGTGGACGCGAATAGAAAAGAGTCTGCGGCTCCCACCGAAGCATCATTGGGCACACTACTTGAGGTCTCATATTCGTGGTCCTCGAAACCGACCGCATGGTGTGCGCGTCAGCGCGCGCGGATCAGCCGCGATCCGCGCGGATCTGCCGATGGTCGCGCGTTCGGACGAGGCGCCCTTGCCCAGCGTCTTTCCGCCGCGAATGCCCGCTACGTCTCACGACACAGCGGCGGCCACCTCAACCTCAGGCGCGGTGCCCCTCGATCGCAGCGATGATCTCCGGGCGCAGCCGAGCAGCCGGGGATGACGGCGTCGACCGAGCCGACCTCGACCGCCCGGTGGATGTCGTGGATGCCGTCGAACTCGGCGGCTACCTCACTGATCTTCTCCGCGCGGGTGGCGGCGCGGAGCGCGGCTTGCTCGGCGCGGAGACGGATGCGGTCGCCGTTGCGAGCCGCAGCGATCTGCTCGTCCAGCGCCTTCATCGCAGGCGAAGCAGCCGTGCGCTTGTCCACCTCGCCGGTGAAGACCACCGCTGCTGCCGGGGCGCCACCGATCACCGAGGCGTAGGAGCCCTCGACCGCGAGCACGGTCATGTTCGAGTTGAGCGCCTTCGAGAACACCACGAACGCTCCCCCGTGGTAGCGGGAGATGACGGTGAACACGATCGGGCCGCGGAAGTTGACGATGGCGCGGCCGATCTCGGCGCCGTACTCCAGCTGCAGGTTGCGCATCGACTCCGGTGACCCGTCGAAGCCCGACAGGTTCGCCAGTACGACGAGCGGCCGGTTGCCGCTTGCCGCGTTGATCGCGCGGGCGGCCTTCTTCGACGACTTCGGGAACAACGTGCCGGCTGTGTAGGTGTCCGGGCCGTCGGTGGGCGGGAAACCGCTGCGGCGTACCGACTGCGACTCGATGCCCAACAGGCACACGGGATGGCCGCCCACGTGCGCGTCCTGGACCACCGCGGTGTCCGCCTCGGCCATGCCGGCCCAGCGCTCCAGGAGCGTGTGGTCCTGGTCGGCGACGGCGCGCATCACCGTGCGGATGTCGAAGGCCTTCTTGCGGTCCGGGTTGGTCTCGGCCGAGAAGATCTCACCGACAGTGCGGAAGTCGCTGCCCTCTGCCTCGTGGGGGTACGCCGAGACGTCGCGATCGGACGGGTCAGTGGTGGCAGCCCGCCGCGGGCCCGACTCCCCCGGCACGACGTAGGTGTGCTCGTAGTGCGCCATCAGCACGCCGAAGGCGCCGGCCAGGTCGGGCGCCCAGTACTGCGCCTGCCCGTTCGGGACCCATCACCCGGTCGTAGCCGCCGATGCCGTAGTTGTCCTCGGCCGAGACCCCGCCGGAGAAGTCGAGCGACTGCTTGCCGGTGAGCACCATCGCGCTCTCCGGGGTCATCACCAGGATGCCCTTGGTGTGCATCAGCATGGTGGCCTCGGCGTTCCAGTAGGGCTGCGCGCCGACGTTGATGCCGGCGACCACGATGTTGATCTCGCCGCCGTCCTGGGTGAACTCCACGATCCGGCGTAGCGCCTTGGCCACCCAGTCCATGTTCTCCGTGCCGGAGTCCATCGAGATCCGCGCGCCCGCGGACAGCGCGAACCACTCCACCGGTATGCCGAGACGCTCGGCCAGATCGAGGGCCGCGATCACCCGCAGGCACTCCTGCTCCGCGACCGAGCCCAGTGACTTCGTGGGGTCGCCGCAGAGCACGACGCGCTTGACGCCCTCGGGGTGCAGCGGCGTAGGAGTCGAGACGACGGCGGCGAGGATGCCGGCGGTGTTGAGGCCATAGGGACGGTCGACCGGGACAAGCTTGCCGTCGTCGTCGAGGTCGTGCTCCACCAGCGTGCCGCCGGGACCGGCAAGCACGGCGCTCAGCTCGTAGGGGTAGACGAGCCCGCGGCGGCGCGACCGGACCACCTTGGAGGCGTAGTCGTCGAGTGGCTTGAGCAGCTCGGTCGGCGGCTCCTCGACGGTGGACGTCACGCCGGCACCCGGCTGGGCGCCGAAGCGCACGGCCATCGGGACCGGCTCGCCGCCGGGGACGGCCAGGCGTCCCTGGGCCACGACCTCCTCGACGCCGGCGCCGTCGGTCAGCGGGCTGATCTTGGTGCCCAGCGCGCCCAACGCGTCGAGAGTCGAGGTCGACGACGGGCCAGACGGTGACCCAGACGTGGTTCATGTCGAGCTTGGCGCCGTCGGTGCCGCGGACCACCCGCTCGCGCCGGATCGACTCCAGGCAGTTCTCCACCGCGCGCTCGGCGTGGGGCAGCGCGGTGATGGTGCCGTCCTCGTCGCGTACGACGGACATCTGGCGCACCTGCGCCAGGGCCACCAGGCGCCGGTCGGAGGGGTTCTCCCGGGCGACGCACTCGTAGAGCAGCACGTCCTCAGGCGCCTCCACCCGGGTCACGTGGAAGTTGCGCAGCCGCCACAGGTCCAGACGCCGACCGACCATCGGGTGCACGCCGCGCGTGAGGTCGTCCTCGACGACCTGCGCCTGTCGTGCCTGGGTCGGAACGCGAAGTAGCCGACGTTGCGGTCGCCGCCGCCGGAGCAGACAGAGACGCACACGCGACGCACCTCGTGGGCGAGGGGCAGCTCGGCGAGCAGCGCCCGGAGCCGGTCGCTCTGCTCGTCGGCAGAGTCGGGGGCGTCGGACCAGTAGAGGTACAGGTCGACGACCGCGTCCTCACGCGCCGCGCGGTGGGCGACGTACGACGACACGGACTCGACCAGCGAGGACCCGGGCACGAGCTCCGCCACCGTGCCGATCGAGGAGACCAGTCGCGTCGGGCGCTCGTCGAGGGTGTAGCTCGCGACCACGGCCGGTCGTACGTCCGTGTCGAACGTCTGAAGGTCGTGCAGCTGGTACTCGCGGTAGTGGCGCCGGGCCAGCACCTCGAGCATCGGCTCCCGTGCGGGGACGCCGCTGGGCAAGCCGTTCGCACAGGAAGCCGACGGTCTGCTCCGGGATGTTGACCAGGGCCTCGATGCGACGGGCTCGGTCGGCAGGCGTCGAGCCGCTCGACCGTCAGGCGAGCGCCTCGACCTCGTCGCGCACGCCGAGCAGGACGTCGCGCCGGGACGCGTCCACGGCCGGCTGGTCGAACCAGCGGAACCGGACGCTACGGGCCAGGTCGCCGAGGGCCGGGTAGCGCGACTGCGGGACGCGACCGAGACGCTCCAGCACCTCGCGCGACCGCGCGGCCAGCTTCCCGGTCGGCGGCGTCTCTCGACTCCAGGACCCCAGCAGGGCGGAGACGAGCGCGACCTCGGGCATCGTCCGCTGCTGGGCCAGGAAGATGCGGAAGACCGCGAACTCAAGCTCGGGCGTGCGGTCCAGGCCCTCGACGCCGTAGTGCCGCAGCACGCGTGCCAGCCGCTCCCGGAACTGCTCCGGGAGCCCACCGCGATCCGCGTCGAGGCTCTGCAGGTAGGTGTGGAAGTGCTCGCGCGAGCTGTGCACCCGCAGCTCGGTCTGCCGATCCTCGTCCATCGGACGGTTCCGGGTCAGCTCGGCGAGGTCGGCGAAGGTCTCCAGCAACGAGAGCTCGTCGGCCATCACGGACTCGGGCTCGGCCCCAGACGTGGACTGAGCTTGATCACGGACGGCGAGGTACTCCGACAGCGCGGCGTCCTGGTCCTCCGGCGGTACGTCGTAGCCGAGCACGACGGCGCTCAGCGCGTCCAGGGCTCGCGCCCGTTGGGTCTGGGGATCGATGGTGTCGTCGGCGGGCAGGTCCAGGGCTGGGCCGGTCTCCCCCACGGCCTCCTCGAGATCTTCGCCGAGCTGCTCCAGCTTGATCAGCGCGGCGCCCGTCTCGACCTGGCTGCCGGTGATGACGTGCAGCTCCTTGACGCGGGCGGGGTACGGCGCGTGCAGCACCGTCTCCATCTTCATCGACTCGAGCACGACGACGGCCGCACCGGCCTCGACCTCGTCGCCCACGGCCACGGGCGTGGCCACGACCAACGCAGGGGCGGGCGATCGCAGTACGCCGCCCTCGTCGCGGCTCACTCGGTGGGCCACCCCGTCGACTTCGACGAACGTGGTCGGGCCGTGGGTGGCGGTGACGATGCTGTAGCGGTGCTCGCCGACGACCAGGCGCCGGCGTACGTCGTCGACGTGCTCCATCAAGACGTCCACCGTCTGCGCAGACGTCACCCGAGGCGACGCTCACCCGGAATCGGCCGGGGCCGGTGTTGACCGTCGACACCTGGTAGGGCACTCCACGCAGCTTGAGCTCGACGGGCTGGCCCACCTGGTGCGAGGCGGACGGCCGGCCCCCGTGCGCGGTCTCGAAGAGGCGCGTTGTCTCGATGCGTACCCGCTCGAGGTAGGCCTCGATGGCAGCGGCGACCACCGCGACGCCGGCGTGCGCGTGCGCGACCAGCCGGCCCTCTGCCCGCACCCGGTCGATCCAGCCGGTGTCGGCCCACTGGACACCGGATTGGGGGTCGCCGGCGACGACCTCGGGCTGGGCCAGCAGGTCCAGCACGAAGCTCTTGTTGCACGCACCGCCCTCGATCACCACGGTGGTCGAGGTCATCGCCCGCCGCAGCCGGGCCAGCGCCTCGTCGCGGGTGCGGCCGTGGACGATGATCTTCGCGATCATCGAGTCGAAGTCGGGCGGGATGGTGTCGCCCTCGGCCACCCCGGTGTCGACCCGGATGCCCGGACCGGACGGCAGATAGAGGTGCTCGATGTGACCGGGCGCCGGTGCGAAGTCGCGGTCCGGGTCCTCGGCGTTGAGTCGGGCCTCGATGGCGTGGCCGGTCTCGGTCGGCTTCTCACCCTCGAGCCGCCCACCCTGCGCCACCAGGATCTGTGCCTTGACCAGGTCCATGCCGGTGGTGGCCTCGGTGATCGAGTGCTCGACCTGCAGGCGGGTGTTGACCTCGAGGAAGGCGAAGGTCTGCTCGCCGGGGTGGTAGAGGAACTCGACGGTGCCCGCGCCGACGTACCCCACGGCCAGGGCGAGTCGCTCGGCCGACCCCTTGAGCTCGTCGACCTGCTCCTCGCTGAGCAGCGGTGAGGACGACTCCTCGATGACCTTCTGGTTGCGGCGCTGGATGGAGCAGTCGCGGACGCCGAGGGCCCACGCGGTCCCGTGGCCATCGGCGATCAGCTGCACCTCGACGTGGCGGGCGCCGGTGACCAGGCGCTCCAGGAAGACAGTGCCGTTGCCGAACGACCGGAGCGCCTCGTCGCTGGTGCGTTGGAAGGCGTCCTCGAGATCTTTGGCGGAAGCCACCATGCGGATCCCCCGGCCACCCCCGCCGGCGGTCGCCTTGAGCATCAGCGGGTAGCCGACCTGCTCGGCCTTGTCGAGAGCGTCCTCGAGGGTGTCGACGGCGCCGCGGCTCCACGGCGCGACAGGTACGCCGACCTCCTCGGCGATCAGCTTCGAGCCGATCTTGTCGCCCAGCTGCCGCATCGCGTTCGCGCTCGGCCCGATGAAGGTCACGCCGAGCTTGTCGCACAGGTCGACGAAGTTCGGGTCCTCGGCCACGAAGCCCCAGCCCGGCCACACCGCGTCGGCTCCTGTGTCCAGAAGGGCCTGCTCGAGCACGGCCAGGTCGACGTACGGCCGGTTCGAAGCCGGTCCGAGGTCGTAGGAGAGGTCGGCCTCGCGCACGAACATGGCGTTGGCCTCGCCGGTCGTGTGCAGTGCGACGGTCTGGACATACTCGTTGGGGTCGTCTCCGGCCGCGTTCAGCTCGCGTACGGCGTGCAGCAACCGCATGGCGGACTCCCCGCGGTTGACGATCGCAATGCGGCGGAACGACACGAAGTACCCCTCAGGTTTGACGCTGTGAATGCGAGGATGGTCTCGCATTAAGACTACGGTCCCATGAGCCGGGGGTTACGCGCGAGTTACATAGCGGGTGAGGCGTGTCTCAGCCGTCTGAGTGCTTGAACTAGGAAGCGGACAGCTTCTTCTTCGCGGCAGCCGCCTCGGCAGCCAGGAGATAACCGGTCAGCAGCGTCTTCAGCTGTACGACGGCATCGGGATGGGACTGACCGTCCCTGATCGAGAAGTTCAGCATCGAGTAGGTCACGTGCACGAGCACCTCGGCCAGCGCCTGCCGGTCGCTGATCTTCGAACCGGGCGTGAGCGGCGCGAGCAGCCGGGTCACCTGTGAAGCCAGGTCACGCTCGTGCTCCGCAGCGATCGCGCGTGTCGGCGGCGTGGCCTGCATCGCCAGCCAGACGGCGCGGCGCGACGGGTCGGTGCGCCACAGAGCGGCGAGGTGGTCGAGCAGCCTGTCGAGCAGCTGGGCCCAGTCGAGGCTGGGGATCTCCCCCGCGAACGTCTCCAGCTCGGCCTGCACGTTGACCGTGTCGAGCCGGTCGAGCTCGCAGATGATGGCGTACTTGTTGCCGAAGAACTGGTAGAGCGACCCGATCGGCACCCCGGCTCGCAGCGCCACCTGCTCGGAGGTGAACGACTCGAACCCGACCTCGACCAGCAGCGCCCGCGCAGCACGCAGGATGTCGTCGAAGCGCCGACGGCTCCGCTCCTGCGACGGCCGCCGCCGCGGAAGGAATTCCGCGGGGTCGTTGGCCTGGGTGCTCACGTGTTCAGGTTACTTGAGGGTAGCCGCTAATTGCGGTGGGTTCGGCCGCTTGTTCGGTAGTTGACGACGTAACCCGCGCGTGACCCGGCGGCACTAGCCTCGTCACATGTTCTCCAAGATCCTGGTGGCCAACCGCGGCGAGATCGCGATCCGGGCCTACCGCGCCGCAACGGAGATCGGCGCGCGCACGGTGGCTGTCTTCCCCTACGAGGACCGCTGGTCCGAGCACCGGATGAAGGCCGACGAGGCCTACGAGATCGGGGAGCGCGGACACCCGGTCAGGGCCTACCTGGACCCCGACGCGATCGTCGAGGTCGCCGTGAAGTCGGGTGCGGACGCGGTCTACCCGGGCTACGGCTTCCTGAGCGAGAACCCACACCTGGCCGAGGCGTGCGCCAACGCCGGGATCACCTTCATCGGGCCGACCTCCGAGGTGCTCGAGCTGACCGGCAACAAGTCGCGGGCGATCGAGGCCGCCAAGAAGGCCGGCGTACCGACGCTCGACTCGGTGCCGCCCAACGACGACCTCGACGAGCTCATGGAAGCCGCGAAGGGGCTGACCTACCCACTGTTCGTGAAGGCGGTCGCGGGTGGCGGCGGGCGCGGCATGAGGAAGGTCGACGAGGAGAAGGACCTCAAGGACGCGATCGACACCTGCATGCGCGAGGCGGAGGGCGCGTTCGGTGACAGAGAAGTGTTCATCGAGGAGGCGGTGGTGAACCCGCGGCACATCGAGGTGCAGATCCTCGCCGACGCCGAGGGCAACGTGATCCACCTCTTCGAGCGCGACTGCTCGGTGCAGCGGCGCCACCAGAAGGTCGTGGAGATCGCGCCGGCGCCCAACCTGGACCCGAAGATCCGGGAGCGGATGTGCGCGGACGCGGTGCGGTTCGCGACCGAGATCGGCTACCGCAACGCGGGCACCGTGGAGTTCCTGCTCGGCGAGGACGGCGAGTACCACTTCATCGAGCTCAACCCGCGCATCCAGGTCGAGCACACCGTCACCGAGGAGGTCACCGACGTCGACCTCGTGCAGTCGCAGATGCGGATCGCCTCGGGCGAGACGTTGGCGGACCTCGGGCTGAGCCAGGACAAGATCGTGCTGCGCGGCTCGGCACTTGCAGTGCCGGATCACCACCGAGGACCCGGCCAACGGGTTCCGCCCCGACACCGGCCGGATCACGACCTACCGCTCCCCCGGCGGCGGTGGCATCCGCCTGGACGGTGGTACGACGTACACCGGCGCCGAGATCTCCGCCCACTTCGACTCCATGCTCGCCAAGCTGACCTGCCGCGGTCGCACGTTCGAGATGGCCGTGCAGAAGGCCCGCCGCGCGGTCGACGAGTTCCGGATCCGGGGCGTCGCGACGAACATCCCGTTCCTGCGGGCGCTGCTCGACGAGCCCGACTTCCTCGCCGGCCAGGTGACCACCAGCTTCATCGAGGAGCACCCCGGCTTGCTGAAGGCGCGACCGACCGCCGACCGTGGCACCCGGCTGCTCACCTGGCTCGCCGAGGTGACGGTGAACAAGCCGCACGGCGAGGCGCCGGTGTCGGTGTCCCCGGTGAGCAAGCTCCCGGAGATCGACCTCGCTGTCCCGGCTCCCGACGGCTCACGGCAACGGCTGCTGTCCCTGGGGCCGGAGGAGTTCGCCCGCGAGCTGCGCGAGCAGAAGCAGGTCGGGGTCACGGACACCACCTTCCGCGACGCCCACCAGTCGCTGCTCGCCACCCGCGTCCGCACCCGCGATCTGCTCGCCGTCGCCGGTCACGAGGCCCGCCTGCTGCCACAGCTGCTCAGCGTCGAGGCGTGGGGCGGTGCGACGTACGACGTGGCGTTGCGGTTCCTCCACGAGGACCCCTGGGACCGGCTCGTCAAGCTCCGTCAGGCGATGCCGAACATCTGCATCCAGATGCTGCTGCGCGGCCGCAACACCGTCGGCTACACGCCGTACCCGACCGAGGTCACCAACGCGTTCGTGCACGAGGCGGCCGAGTCCGGCATCGACATCTTCCGCATCTTCGACGCCCTCAACGACGTCGAGCAGATGCGGCCCGCGATCGATGCAGTGCGCGAGACCGGAACGGCTCTCGCCGAGGTGGCGCTCTGCTACACCGGCGACCTGTCCAGCCCCGACGAGACGCTCTACACCCTGGACTACTACCTGAAGCTGGCCGAGCGCATCGTCGACGCCGGCGCGCACGTGCTCGCGATCAAGGACATGGCCGGGCTGCTCCGCGCGCCCGCGGCCCGGACGCTCGTGACGGCCCTGCGTGCGGAGTTCGACCTCCCGGTGCACCTGCACACCCACGACACCCCGGGCGGCCAGCTGGCCACCCTGCTCGCCGCGATCGACTCCGGCGTCGACGCGGTTGACGCCGCCAGCGCGTCGATGGCCGGTACGACGTCGCAGCCGGCGCTGTCCGCCCTGGTGGCCGCGACCGACCACTCCGAGCGGGAAACCGGGCTCAAACTCTCGGCGGTGTGCTCGCTCGAGCCGTACTGGGAGGCCACCCGCCGCGTCTACGCGCCGTTCGAGTCCGGGCTCGCCTCACCCACGGGCCGGGTCTACACCCACGAGATCCCGGGCGGCCAGCTCTCCAACCTGCGCCAGCAGGCGATCGCCCTCGGCCTGGGCGAGAAGTTCGAGCAGATCGAGGACATGTACGCCGCCGCCAACGACCTCCTCGGCAACGTCGTGAAGGTGACCCCGTCCTCCAAGGTGGTCGGCGACCTCGCGCTCCACCTCGCAGCCGTGGGCGCCGACCCGAAGGAGTTCGAGGAGCACCCCGGCAAGTTCGACATCCCCGACTCGGTGATCGGGTTCCTCTCCGGTGAGCTGGGCGACCCTCCCGGCGGCTGGCCGGAGCCGTTCCGGACCAAGGCGCTCGAGGGGCGTACCTGGAAGCAGCCGGTCAGCGAGCTCACTGACGAGCAGACCGAGGGCCTCGAGGGCACCAGCCGTCGGCACACCCTCAACGAGCTGCTCTTTCCCGGGCCGACCAAGACCTACGACGAGGGACTGGCCACCTACGGGGACGTGTCCGTGCTCGACACCAGCGACTACCTCTACGGCCTGCAGTCCGGTGAGGAGCACGTCGTCGAGATCGAGGAGGGCAAGCGGCTGATCCTCGGACTCCAGGCCATCAGCGAGGCGGACGAGCGCGGCTACCGCTCGGTGATGTGCACCATCAACGGCCAGCTCCGCCCGGTCAACGTGCGCGACGAGTCGGTCGAGTCCGCCGTTGCCGCCCAGGAGAAGGCCGACCCCAAGGACGACAGCCAGGTCCCCGCTCCCTTCGACGGCGTGGTCACCCAGCAGGTGGAGGAGGGCGACTCGGTCGAGGCCGGGGCCGTCGTCGCCACCATCGAGGCGATGAAGATGGAGGCCTCGATCACCGCCCCGAAGGCGGGCAAGGTCGAGCGGCTCGCCTTCACCGGCACCCAGCAGGTCGAGGGCGGCGACCTGGTGCTGGTGCTCGCCTAGATCAGCCCCAGTTTTCCGCCTTGGTCAGGCAGAACGGGTGGCCGGAGGGGTCGAGCATGACCCGCCAGGTCTCGCCGGGCTGCGGGTCGGCGACCGTGGCACCCAGCTCGACGGCAGCCTTCTCGCCTTCGTCGAGGTCGGCGACCGCGAGGTCGAAGTGGAACTGCTTGCTGCCGTTCTCGTTCGGCCAGCCAGGGGCGACGTACCCCTCGACGCGGCCGAAGCCGAGGGCATGGCTCGGCCCGGTGAGCATGGCGTAGTCCTTCTCCGCGTGCGCCACGTCCCATCCCAGGAGGCCGGACCAGAACTTCGCGCTGGCCTCGGGGTCCGCACAGTCCAGGGTCACCATGGCCAGCCGGGCGGTGGGGGTACTCATCGGGTGTCTCCTTCTCTCGGGTCTCTGTCCTCCCAGACTCCTAGGATGCGGGCGTGGGCGATAGGAGAAATGCGACAGGGTGCGCGCGATCCTTCTCGGCAACCGGGGTGGAAGTACGTCAACGTCCGCAGACGCTTTGTGTTCTTCGAGCACTCCATCGATCACGCCACGCAGTGGGTGGTGTTCGAGCCCAACGGCGAGCACCCGTGCCGGCGGACTGCTGTGACCGATGACTGAGGCGGGTTCGACCGTGCCCGACCCGGGTCGTACGCCGACCTCGACGTCGGCCGGCGTACTCCGACCCGACCAGTTCGCGAAGCATGTGCACCTCGACCGTGCGGACTGCTCCCCCGACCTGTCCCCCTGGGTGGAGAACTACTGGTCGCTGCGCTGGGACCTGCCACCCGGGACGTCCTACGTGAGCTCCACGCTGCCGCATCCCGCCTGCAACCTCAGCGTCGAGCGCGGTCACCTGCGCGAGGCCGTCGGCGACGACCCCGTCGTGGTCACCGGGGTGGTGACGCGGCGCTTCGACGTCACCGTCCGCGACGCGGCCTGGGTGTACGCCGCCAAGTTCCGCCCCGGCGGCCTCGCCTCTCTCACCGGCGTCCACGCCCGAACCCTGCGTGATGCCACCGTCCCGGCGAGCGAGGTCTTCGACCGCGCCACCACAGTTGCCCTCCGCGAGCTCGGGCCCGAGCTCTCAGGCAACCAATGTCGCGACCGGTTCGACGAGGTCCTGACACGACTGGCCACTACCCCCGATGACGACTACCGCCAGCTCCTCGACGTCATCGCCGCCATGCTCGACGACCGCTCGCTGCTGCGGGTCGCGCAGGTCGAGGAGCTCTGCGGCGTCGGCACCCGCACGTTGCAGCGCCTCTTCGAGCGGTACGTCGGTGTGACACCCAAGTGGGTCCTCTCCCGCTACCGGATGCACGACGTGGTCACCGACCTCGACGCCGGGTACGGCGGCTCGCTCGCCGACCTCGCCGCCAAGTACGGCTGGTTCGACCAGGCCCACTTCACCCGCGAGTTCACCGACCTGATCGGCGTACCTCCTGGCGCGTATCAGCAGCAAACGCCGCAGCATTGACCTTCCGGCCGGTCAGGGTCCGCCGCGCCAGTGGTCGATCCGGTGATGATCGGGGGCGAAGCCGTGGTCGATGCCCCACAGCACGGCTTGGGTGCGGCTGGCGACCTCGATCTTGCGATAGAGGGTGCGGATGTAGGACTTGACCGTGTTGGGGGTCAAGAAGGTTCGCGCGGCGACCTCAGCGTTGTTGAGACCCTGGGTGATCAGGGCAAGGATCTCGGACTCACGCTCGCTCAGGCCCTCGCTGCGGCCGGGCCAGTCGAGTCCGTTCACGCCACCGGACCGGCCAGGCGGTTCGCTGATCACCACTTCGCCGGCGTGCACGGCTTCGAGTGCGGCGATGAGCTCCCGGGCCGGCAACGCCTTCGACAGATACCCGTCGACGCCTTGCCTGCGTGCGCTCTCGATCAGCTCTGGGTGGAAGTTCCACGTGTACACGACCACGCGCCGCGCGCGCGGGTTCGCCACGAGCACGGCGATGTGCTCGTGGTCGGACTCCGGCTGTGCGAAGCAGTCGTAGAGCACGATGTCGACGACATCTTCCACCGGCTGGTTGCTGTCGATCTCGGCCACGATCACCCGGTCGCGGTAGCGGTCGATGATGTTGGCCACGCCCATCAGGACGACGTCGTAGTCGTCGACGAGCGCCACCGTGATGGGCCGCGTTCCAGCCGCGGTCTCGGACTCCGACACGGCTCGACTCTAACCTACCTAGGGGGGTACCACACCCGCCTTAGGGGTCAGAAGATGGAGAGCCACCACAGTCGACCGAAAGGCACACCATGCTGGGTCTCATCCTCACCATCCTCATCGTCGGGCTCATTGCCGGCGCACTGGCTCGCCTGCTCGTCCCGGGCAAGCAGGACATGTCCATCGCGATGACCCTCGTTCTCGGTGTCATCGGATCGTTCGTGGGCGGCTTCCTGGGCTACTTGCTGTTCGGCAAGGACGCTGCCGACGGCACCCTGCAGCCCGCCGGCATCATCGGGTCGGTCATCGGTGCGATCGTCGTGCTTCTCATCTGGACCCGCCTCGGCGCACGCCGTTCGGTGCACAGCTGACCCGCCCAGGCCCCCGCACAGTCGGGTCGACTCAAGGACGAACAGATGACAGACTCCCCTGCTCCGAGGTGCCCTCAATGCGGCGAGGATCTCGTTCTGGAGATGGACCCGGCCGTACCTCCCGACGCACAGGCGAACGTGCTCGTCGCTGATCCCCCGTTCCGCTACGTCTGCGCCGCCACGAACTGCTCCTCACCAGGGGCGACGCCGCCGTGACGCACCTGGGGACCGGGGCGGTTTCCTTGACAGGCTCAGGAGCCGTCGAGGAAGGTCATTTCAAGAGGGACCGGGCCCCTTGTGGCGCAGCGGTCCACCGTTCAGAGAGGTGGTAGTCGGATGGCCCCGAAGCGTCGTCAGTGTGCAGCCATGCAGGAGTACGAGCGTCTGCTGGAGGAGTCGCCGTCCTTCCGGGCAAACCAGCGACGGGCAGAGGACTTCACCGCGCGCGCTCTGGCCTCGGGAGACGCCAACCGGGTCGCCCGCAAGCTGGTCACGATCCCCACTGTGGTGCACGTGGTCCACAAGCGGCCGAAGGAGAACATCACCGGGGCCCAGATCCGGAGCCAGATCACCGCACTGAACAAGGACTTCCGGTCCACGAACCCCGACATCTCCAAGGTGCCGGCACCGTGGAAGGGCCTCGTCGCAGACTCCAAGATCAGGTTCCAGCTCGCGACCAAGGATCCCTACGGCAAGAAGACCAACGGGATCGTGCGAGTCAAGACCGACCGCGCGTCGTTCGGTGCCGGCGACAACGTGAAGCGGGCCAACAAGGGCGGCTCCACCGCCTGGCCCTCCGACAAGTACCTCAACATCTGGGTGTGCACGCTCGGTGGCGGGCTGCTCGGCTACGCCCAGTTCCCCGGCGGCCCCAAGGCGACTGACGGCGTGGTCGTCCTGAACACTGCGTTCGGGACCGAGGGCACCGTGGCAGCTCCATTCAATCTGGGCCGCACCCTGACCCACGAAGTCGGGCACTGGCTCAACCTGCGCCACATCTGGGGTGACACGCTCGACTGCAGCGGCGGCGACCGCGTCGCGGACACACCGAACTGCGAAGGACCCAACCTCGGCAAGCCGACCTTCCCCAAGACCAGCTGCAGCAACGGGCCGAACGGGGACATGTTCATGAACTACATGGACTACGTCGACGACGCAGCGATGTTCATGTTCACCGCAGGGCAGGTCTCGCGGATGAGCGCCTGCCTGGCCGGTCCGCGCAAGTCATTCCTCAGGGCGTAGGCGTCCGTGGAGCGCGACCTCGTGAGCGGTAGCTGGGTGCACGCTCATGAGGAGGACACCGACGGCGACATGATCTTCCGCCCCGCGGGCACCGAGCTGCCTCCTGCTCGGGGCCGGTTGGCGTTCGAGCTTCGCGCCGACGGCACGTTCGCGGAGACCGGTCTCGGCGCCTCCGACGTACCTGAAGAAGCCACCGGCAGCTGGGCGCTCGAGGGCGACACGATCACGCTGAGCAAGGGTGCGTCGCAAGGTGTGCCACGGCAGATGGAGGTCGTGACGGCGGACAAGGACAGGCTGGTGATCCGCAAACGCACCGACGGGCACTGACCCGTCAGGCATGAAGTCGAGCCGTAGCCCACTTAGGTCATGCAAGACGGCTCCAGGTTTGCGAGCATCGAGTGCATGAAGCGACTCGTGGTCTGCTGCGACGGGACCTGGAACAAGCCGGACAGCAAGAACATCACCAACGTCGAGAAGATCGCGCGCACGGTGCAGAGCGACCCCAGCGCGACCGGTGGCGCCTACCAGCTCGTGTACTACGTCAGCGGGGTCGGCGCGGGGAGCTACGCGGCTGACCGGATGTTGGGCGGTGCGTTCGGATTCGGCCTGTTCCACAACGTGATCGCCTGCTACCGGTTCCTCGCCCAGAACTACGAGCCGGGCGACGAGATCTTCATCATCGGCTTCAGCCGCGGCGCCTACACGGCGCGCTCGGTGGCCGGCATGGTCGGGCGCGTGGGACTGCTCACCAAGCTGTCCCTGGTCGAGGAGCGACTGCCGGCGGCGCTCACCCTGTACCAGCGAACGGACACGCCTGAAGGCGCCTTCGGGGCGAGTGTCGACGAGTTCAAGCACGACCACTGCCATCCAGCCAAGGTGAGCTTCCTCGGCGTCTTCGACACCGTCGGCGCCCTCGGCGTGCCCGGCTTCATGAGGCACGCGCCCCGGTTCCACGATGTGCAGCTGAGCAGCCAGGTACTCCGCGCCCGGCACGCCCTGGCGGTAGACGAGACCCGCCTGAAGTTCGCACCCACGTTCTGGGAGGCCCCCGAGGAACCTCCGGGCGCTCCCACCGAGGACGAGCGGGTCAAGCAGGTGTGGTTCGAGGGTGCGCACTCCGACGTCGGAGGCGGCTACGCAGAGACCGGACTGTCCGACACCTCGCTGCTGTGGATGGCACGCGAAGCCCACGACGCCGGCCTCGTCTTCGACGTGCCGCTGTTGACCCACTACGTCAACAGCGGGTCCGACCCCGTCCGGCACGACCCGGTCAACCGGATGTACAAGGTCGACAACCTGATTCTCGGGGCGAAGATGAAGATCGGCAAGGCAAAGGGGTCCAGCGCGTTCAGCGGCGGGCTGCGTCGCCTCACGAACGAGCGCGCCCTGTCCGTGCGGGTGGCCAGCAGCGCCGTTACCCACTTCCAGGACGGCGGGTACGTGCCGGCGAACCTCCAGGCCTGCGCGGACGCGACCAACGGCTTCGAAGACATCCGCGAGCCGGTCATCGCCCTTCCGGAGAACGGCGTCGACTTCCTGGACCTCGGCAGCCAATCGCCCGCAGCCGGCACGACGGACTAGCTCCGGCCGTGCATCGCGGCGTCGTACGCCGCCTGCAGCTGCTCGCTCGCCCGTGGCCGAACAGCGTCAGAGAGCGGGATGCCGAGGTGGGCCTCGCGCAGCTCCTCCATGAACCGTGCGATGAGCGCGGGACCGCCATCGCGGAGCAGCTCGGCACGCACCCGCAGCTCGCGGGTGCCGTCGCGGTGGGCCAGGCCCCAGTTGCCCATCGCGACCATGACCGGCAGCGTCTGGATGCCGGCCTCGGTGAGTGAGTACGCCGCCCGCTGCCCACGTGTCGCCAGCTCCTGGGTGAGCAGGCCGGCCGCGACGAGTCGCTTGAGCCGGCTGCTGAGGATGTTGGACGCGATTCCCTCCTCCGAGCCGTGGAGCAGCTCGCGGAAGTGGCGCCGGTTGCCGAACATGACGTCCCGCAGCACGAGCATCGACCAGGAGTCGCCGAGCACCTCGACGGCGGCGTTGATGGCGCATCCCGATCTCGGGGAACGATGAGAATGTTGCGTCACGCTGGTCAGTCTCTCCAGAACCGATTGCAAAGCGCAATCACTAACCGAAGGAGCACACAGATGTCACACGCACGGGTCCACAATCTGGCCATCTCCCTGGACGGCTTCGCCAGCGGAGAGCCGCAGTCCTTCGAGGCGCCGTTCGGCCATGCGGGCGAGCGGCTGCACGAGTGGATGTTCGCCACCCGGTTCTGGGACGCGGGCGGAACCGCCGGAGTCGACGACTCCATCGCTCAGCGCAACAGTCACGGCATCGGCGCCGAGATCATGGGCGCCAACAAGTTCGGCCCGCCCGGATGGCAGGACGACTCGGACTGGAAGGGATGGTGGGGCCCGAACCCGCCGTTCCACTCACCGACCTTCGTGCTCACCCACCGCCCGCGGCCCCCGATCGAGATGGAGGGCGGCACCACGTTCCACTTCCTCGACGCCACCCCGGCCGAGGCGCTCGAGGCCGCCAGCGAGGCAGCCGGCGGGCAGGACGTCCGGATCGGCGGCGGCGCCACCGTCGTACGCGACTTCGTCGCTGCCGGGCTCGTCGACTACATGCATCTCGTCCAGGTCCCGATCGTGCTCGGCCGCGGCTCCCGCGTCTGGGACGGCCTGGAGGCCCTCGAGGATGTCTACGACATCGAGGCGGTCTCCTCCCCGAGCGGCGTCACCCACCTCACGTTCACGCGGAAGGTCGTCGCCTGAGCCGAAACAGCCAGCGTGCCGATCCGCCAGATTTTCCTCATCACGGCGAAATGGTCAGGCGCTGCGCTAGACAGGTCTTTCGCCAAAACCCCGCCTGAGAGAGCATCGCCGTAAGTGCATTCGCTTCCAGGGCGTTCTCCGTGAGGGGTAGGAATGAGCGGCGATTTCGAGGCAGTGGGCAAGAATCCAGACGCCCTGTTCACGCTGAAGCTGCACCGGGGTGACGGCATGGTGCTGCTCGGCATGAACTGGAAAGGCGGTCCCCCTCCCGAGGACTTTGTGGGGTTCGCTGTCGAGTTCAAGGAGCCTGGCGGGAACCGGTTTCTCTCGGTGAGGAACCGCTTGGCCTTTGACGACCCCGGCTCATCCGGCACATCCTCACTGCGATCGCCGATCCAGAAGTTCCGGTGGGTGCACTTTCCGTTCAACGCCGAACAACAAGGCGAGTTCACCTATCGGGTCACGCCTGTCTTCATGGACGAGCAGGACGAGCTGGCCTATGGCTCCGCGCAGGAAGCCCGAGTTGAGCTGGCCCGAGAGACCTATCCCGGAAAGCTGAACGTCGCCTTCACCCGCGGCTTTGTCTCCTCCCAGGCCTTTGTCGACAGGTACGCGAACGACGGCAAGGTCTCGACGCTGCTCCCTACCGGGCGTGCCAAACCCTTGACTTTCAGTCCCTCGCACCCAGATGCAGCGGAGGCGTTGGCATGGATGGGCTTCGAAGCCCGGAGTGCCCTCCTGGAGGTGCTCGACCAGGCGATCACGCACAACACCGCGCAGGTCAAGGTCGTGGCCTACGACCTGAACCAGCCCGAGATCTTCGATCGTCTGGAGCGTCTGGGCACGAGACTGACCATCATCATTGACAACTCAGGTGCCCACGGCGAATCCGACTCACCTGAGACCCGGGCCGCCGAGCTCCTGGCTGTCTCTGCCGGCGCCGGTCAGGTGAAGCGCCAGAAAATGGGCGGCCTGCAGCACAACAAGACCATTGTCGTCTCCGGCGGTCGTCTCCAGCGGGTGGTTTGCGGATCCACGAACTTCACTTGGCGAGGCTTGTACGTTCAGAACAACAACGCACTCGTGCTCACTGGGAAGTCCGCGGTCGCGCCGTTCCTCGAGGCGTTCGACTCCTATTGGGCCAGCGACAAGAAGTCCGACTTCGGCGACTCGACGGCCGCGCAATGGGCGGACCTCGGTCTCGACAGCATCGATGCCCACGTGGCGTTCTCACCGCACTCCTCGGACACTGCGCTGCTCACCTCGATCGCCGACGACATCAACGACCACGCGACCTCGAGCATCTTCTACTCCCTCGCGTTTCTCTACCAGACCCTGGGCCCGATCCGTACGGCCATCAGGAAGGCGACCCGCGACGATGACCTCTTCGTCTACGGAATCTCAGACAAGAAGGTCGGAGGGTTGGACCTGCAGAAGCCATCCAGGAATCCAGAACCAGTCAGCCCGGCGGCACTGGGCAAAGACGTTCCGGAGCCATTCAAGTCCGAGCCGACGGGAGGCGCGGGCAACCGCCTGCACCACAAGTTCATCGTCATCGACTTCGACAAACCCACCGCGCGCCTCTACACCGGCTCCTACAACTTCTCGAAAGCCGCCGACACCTCGAACGGCGAAAACCTGCTGCTCATCAAGGACAGGCGCGTCGCTGTGTCGTACGTCGTCGAGGCAGTCCGCATCTTCGACCACTACGAGTTTCGCCTGAAGCAGGCCGCTGCCGCGACGGCAAGAAAGCGGCTACGCCTCCAGCGGCCTCCGCGAGCGCCAGGGGAATCCGCTTGGTGGGAGGAGGACTACTCCGTGCCCCAGAAGATCCGCGACCGCAAGCTCTTCGCCTGAGCCAGCCACGCGAGCGAGTCCGTACCGTCGAGGCGTCCTACGTCACCGGCACGACGCTTCGCGTTGCTGGCGGACGCTGACCCGCGTATCGGCGGAACTCGCCGAACGACCCGCGATCCTCAGACCCCGATCCGCTTCCAGGGCCCCCAGATCGCGAACGTCAGGCCTCGACCTGCCTGGATGTTGACGAAGAGCGTGTGGCCGCCGGGCGAGAAGGTCGACCCGGCGAACTCGTCGCCGTACCGGGGCAGGCCGGTGAGCTGGCTGACCAGGCGGTTCAGCGCGATGTCCCACAGCTGACCGCCGCGTGACAGTCCGCGGATGTAGTTGTCCACGGTGCTGTCCTCGCAGACGACGAGCGTTCCCCTCTCGCTGGTGGTGATGTTGTCGGGGAAGTCGAACCGGAGGTTCGCCTCGACTGGGTCGACCGGGGCCTGGTAGATGACCTGCAGCTTCTGCGAGCGGCAGTGATACGCCCACACCTGGCCGTTGCCGCGACCGAACCCGTTGGCGTTGTCGTCGTCGGAGTCGTCTTCGGCGGGGCCGCCGCCCTGGGTCGAGGTGAAGTACACGACATTGTTGTCGTAGACCTGTCCCTCGAGCCGGGAGAAGAGGGCGGCACCCTTGGCACGACCCTGGGCGCCGACCGCGACCAGCGCCGCGTCGTTCGTCGTCGGAGCTGGTCGGCCCGGGGTGTAGGGGAAGGTCGGGTTCGGGTCCTCGATGTCGACCCACGTGACGTCGTACGTCGCCCGCACCCGCTGGCGAGCCTCGAGATGAATCCTGGGCCGGCCTTTCACTGCGAGCATCTGCAGGCGGCCGTGGTTGTCCAGCCTGCGAGTCTTCATCGGGTTCTTCCGGGGCAGATAGCGGTAGAAGCCCGAGGGGAACTCGAAGTTGTCCTCGGTGAGGTAGAGCGCGCCGTCGACCGGGTCGAAGGACACCGCCTCGTGTGCAAAACGTCCGGCCCGGGTGATCGGCTCGCGGTCGCTCACGCCCTTTGCTGGCACCTCGAAGATGTAGCCGTGCGGCTTCTGCAGCGCCACGTTCGACGCACCGGTGAAGTCGGGTCCGACGTCGGGACCATTGACGGTCTCCTCGCACGTGATCCAGGACCCCCACGGCATCACACCGCCGCTGCAGTTGAACATCGTCCCGTTCAGGCTGGTGTAGCCGCGGACCACCTCACCGAAAGGCGTCACCTCGACCGTCGTCGTGCCGGCGCCGGCTTGTGCGTCGTACGGCGTGCCGGGTCCGAAGGCCGGAGTGTTCGGGGAGTTGGTGACCTCGTGGTTGCGGACCAGCACCACATTGCGGTTGGGGCCGCGGAACGCTCCCATGCCATCGTGACGCCCGGGAAGACTCGTTCCGTCGTCCAGGGTCACCGGGAACTCGGTGTCGTGGAAGGACCGGTACGAGAAACCCTCCGGCAGGTGCAGCCGTACGGCGCCGTCCCGCAGGTCGGGGATCGGCCGCAACGTGCGGAACGGGGCCTTGGGACCTGCGGCCGCCGCCGGCGAGGCGACCAGCCCCTGGAACGGACCGCCTGCGAGGGCCGCCACCGCGGCGGCGCCGCCCTTGAGTACCGTGCGACGCTCCATCGTCATGTTTGCCTCCCGGGATCGATGCTCGCCAATGGCCAACACGCTAGACCTCGTCCTGCGACAAGTCAGCCCCGAAGCGAGAGCTACTGTTCGCAGCCTGAGCGGGATGGGCCCGCCACGCCACAGAGGAGAGTTCCCATGCTCAAGGACCTGTCCGGTGTCGGCTCCCTCCAGGAGGCCCTCGCCACGACCAACGCGCTGCTCGCCGATGTTCTCGCCGAGCTGAAGGAAACGAACTCCCAGCGCCTCAACGAGATCGCCGAGGAGCTGCGCTCGCTGAACGAGAAGGTCGGCAAGATTCCCTTCACCGGGTGACCCTGGCGCGCTCAGGAGGTGAAGACGACCCTCACCCTGGCTTTGCCGGTCCGGCGCACCGAGAGGGTGCCGTGCTCGAACCGCGCCTGCATTCGCTTGCCGACGCGCTGCGGCCGGGTCGTCGGGAAGCCGAGCCGCGAGCTGGGACCGCCACGTCGTACGTAGGCCGTGAGCACCTTGCCGTAGAGCTCGTGGGCGCCGACGCCGTACTTCGCGTAGATGCGGCCCTTCTGGAAGTGGCGCGCGCGGCCGCCAGCGACGGAGTACTCGGGTGCCTGCGGTCCGCGTAGAACGGAGGCGTAGCCGCCGATCGCCCGCCAGCGCACGGTGATCGCAGTGTCCGCAACCGGGCCTGGGCCCTGGGTGGTCGGGGCCGGGGCAGGCGCCGGCGTGGGCGCGGGGCTGCTCGGCCCAGTGCCGAAGCGGAACCAGTGCGACCGCAGCCCGAACCTCGAGCGGAAGGTCGCCCCAGTGATCGTCACGTTGGCCTTGCTGCCGTCGAGGATCATCTGCTCGATCCGGCCGTACCAGTCGCCGTTCCCGTCGCGGCGGGTGATCACGACGCGCTGCAGCGTGCCCAGCGAGGGCCAGGCGTTCTGGATCGCGGCACGCGTCACCGTCGTGTTCCAGGTGTGCATCGGGTTGCCGCTGTGGCCGTCGTACTGGTCGGCCTTGGCGACGAGGTAGGGCATGCTGCCGGCGGACAGCCAGCCGCCGCTGCTCGAGGCGAACTGGGTGAACGCGGGCTTGCCCTGGTAGTTCAGGACCTGGCCGGCGGTCGCGTCGACGGCAGCGTTGCTGCGCGAGTCCTCGGAGGCGGTTCCGCCGTAGACCTGGCACGAGGTGGTGTCGCAGGTCTGGTAGTAGCGGGTGAGGTGGTCGGCGCGCTCCCACGCGCCGTACGTGCGCGCGGCAACTGCCTGCGCCTGGACCGCCGCGGGCCGCCACGACGCGGGCATCTCGCGAGGCACCACTCCCTTGACGTAGTCGTCCATCCCGACGACGTTCACGGTGTTCTGGCTACTGAGCCGCATCGCGCCGCGGTAGTTGCGAGTCGTGCCCCCGACGCGGAGTACGACGACACCCGGGCGGTAGAACTCCCCGTCTCCGGCGATCGCCTTGCCTCCCGGCAGGTAGGTGCGCCACGCGCCGTTGTCGTAGTCGAGCACGGTCTTGCCGCCGACTGAACGCAGCCGCCAGGTCTTGATCCCGGCGGTCGCCGGCAGGGCGTACGTCGCTCCGTTGCTCGTGTCGCGGATGCGCAGCCCGCTCGCGGGCAGCACGCTCACGTTGTTGTCGGTGTCGGCGCTCACCAGCACCCGGATCGTCCCGGTGGCCGTCCCCAGGGTGGTGCCGGGGTAGTAGTAGGCCAGGATCTGCCGGTGGTTGAGGCCCTGCAGGGCGGCCCCCTGGGCGCCGTACTGCGACATGCCGTGGCCGTGGCCGTAGCCGTGCCCGGTCAGTTTGAGCTTGCCGTCGGCGGGCACCGCGTAGCTCTGGTTGACCGCGCGCGACGCCTCAGCCGGCCCCGGGAGAAGAGCGGCGACCACGGCTGCGGTGAGCACCACGGCAGCGGTGGCGGTCGCCCGGAAGCGCCATGACGAGCGTGACATCTGTGACCCCAGTGACCTGTGGGAAGAAAATGAACTCGCTCATTATGGCCCGCAAATAACGCGAATCGCCCTGCTTTTCCGATAACGAAAAGAATGCAGAACGAATTACATTCATGTCATTCTCGCGCGCATTCCTCAGCCCGGGGAATGGTGCAGGCGGCGGGCCGCTTCGGCCACGGAGCCGCTCATCGAGGGGTAGACGGTGAAGGCGTGCGCCAGCTGGTCGGCGGTGAGGGACTCGGCCACCGCGATCGAGATCGGGTGGATCAGCTCGCTCGCCCGCGGGCCCACGACGACACCTCCGACGACGATCCCGGTGCCCGGACGGCAGAACAGCTTCACGAACCCGTCGTGCACGCCCTGCATCTTGGCGCGGGGATTGCCGGCCAGGTCCAGGCGGACCGACTCGGCCTCGATCTGACCCTCGTCGACCGCCTTCTGCGACCAGCCGACTGTCGCGATCTCGGGAGCGGTGAAGACGTTGGAGGCGACCTTGTTCAGGTCGAGCGGCGTGACCGCGTCGCCGAGGAAGTGCCACATCGCGATCCGGCCCTGCATGGCCGCGACGCTGGCGAGCATGAGTACGCCGGTGCAGTCGCCCGCGGCGTACACACCCCTGGCCGACGTACGCGAGACGCGGTCGACCTTCACGAAGCCGCCGTCGTCCACCGCTACGCCGGCCTCCTCGAGCCCGAGGTCGGCCGTCTTGGGCACCGAGCCGAGCGCCAGCAGGCAGTGCGAACCGGTGACCGCACGACCGTCGGTGAGCGTCACCGTGACCTCGTCACCGTCGCGCTTCACCGACTCCATCCGCGACTTGGAGAGCACCTCCATGCCACGCCGGGTCAGCACGTCCTCGAGGACCTTCGCCGCGTCGGCATCCTCGCCGGGCAGCACGCGGTCGCGCGAGGACACCAGCACGACGTCGACGCCGAGAGCCATGTAGGCGCTCGCGAACTCCGCGCCGGTCACACCGGACCCGACCACCACCAGCTTCGACGGTGTCTCGGTGAGGTCGTAGACCTGCTCCCACGTCAGGATCCGCTCGCCGTCCGGCTCGGCCGTCGGCAGCGTCCGCGGCGCGGCCCCGGTCGCGAGCAGGATCGCGTCGGCCTCGATCGTCTCGGTCTCGCCACTCGCCCGCTCGACGACCACCGTGCCAGGCCCGCCGAGACGTCCGCGGCCCTGGACCACCTGCACGCCCTCGCGCTCGAGACGGCGGCCGATGTCGGCCGACTGGTCAGCAGCGAGCTTCATGACGCGCGTGTTCACCCGGGCCAGGTCGACCACCACGTGGTGCGCCGCGTCTCCCTCGTGGTCCTCGAAGCTGACGCCGAGCTCGGGTGCCCCGGCCAGCTCGGTCATCAGCTCGGAGGTCGCGATCAGGGTCTTGCTCGGGACGCAGTCGGTCACCACCGCCGAGCCGCCCAGGCCGTCGCTGTCCACCACGGTCACCTGTGCACCGAGCTGTGCCGCGACCAGGGCTGCTTCGTAGCCACCGGGGCCACCACCCACGATCACGACGCGGTTCGGCGGCCCGAAGTGCGGTGTCGTCGTCATGCGCTCATTGTGTCGCATTCCCTGCGGCCCGACGCGGCCCCTTAGTCTTGCGCCCGTGACCTTATACGCCGCCTACGGGACGAACCTGGATCCCGCCAGGATGGGCGAGCGGTGCCCGCACTCCCCGCTGCGGGAGACCGGGTGGCTGACCGGCTGGCGGCTCACCTTCGGCGGCGAGGACCACGGCTGGGACGGCGCCCTGGCCACGATCGTCCAGGATCCCTTCGAGCAGGTCTTCGTGGCTGTGTACGACGTCACCGACGAGGACGTCGCCGCCCTGGACGGCTGGGAGTCCGCGGACACCGGCCTGTTCCGCAAGACCAAGGTCCGCGTCTCGACGATGAACGAGGAGTCCGTCGCCTGGGTCTACGTCCTCGACGCGTTCGAGGGCGGCCTCCCCTCCGCGACGTACCTCGGCACCCTCGCCGACGCCGCTGAGGCCGCAGACGCGCCCGCCGACTACGTAGCCGCCCTCCGCGCCCGCCCCTGCCGTTCCAACTTCGGCGGCTGAAACAACGCTGACCGGTCACTCGACGTACGCCGTAGATCGCCGACCGGTCACTCGACGTACGCACCAGAGTGCCGACCGGTCACTCGTCGTACGCGTTGGATCGCCGAATTCCTGCTCGCGTGCACCGATTGACCGCTCGGCGTCGTACAGCGTGCACCGACTGACCGCTCGGCGGATTAGGCTCCACCCGTGACCCAGACCTACCAAGAAGTTGCCGCCGACGCCGCTCAGGTGCTCGCCGAGAAGACCGGGGTCGAGCGCCACGACGTCGCGCTGGTGATGGGCTCGGGGTGGCTGCCGGCCGTGGACGCCCTCGGCGAGGCGACCGCGGAGATCAGCAGCACCGACCTGCCCGGGTTCGCGGCGCCCGCCGTGGAAGGACATGCCGGCAAGATCCGCTCGGTCCGCGCCGGCGACAAGAACCTGCTGGTGTTCCTCGGGCGCACGCACTTCTACGAGGGACTCGGCATACGCGCAGTCGTGCACGGTGTCCGCACCGCCGCCGCGGCCGGGTGCTCGACCGTCGTACTCACCAATGGGTGCGGCGGCCTCGACGAGCGCTGGACCCCTGGTACGCCGGTGCTGATCGCCGACCACATCAACCTGACCGCTACCTCGCCGATCGAGGGCGCCAACTTCATCGACCTCACCGACCTCTACAGCCCCCGGCTGCGCGAGCTGTGCCGGGAGGCCGACCCGAGCCTGGACGAGGGCGTCTACGTGCAGCTTCCCGGGCCGCACTACGAGACCCCGGCGGAGATCGGGATGGTCCGCGCGATCGGGGGCACCCTCGTCGGCATGAGTACGACGCTCGAGGCGATCGCTGCCCGCGAGGCAGGGATGGAGATCCTCGGGATCAGCCTGGTCACCAACCTCGCTGCGGGGATCACCGGCGAGCCGCTGAACCACGAGGAGGTCCTCGAGGCCGGCCGCTCAGCGGCGACCCGCATGGGTGAGCTGCTCGGCAGCATCGTCCCGCGCATCTGAGGCGCCGCACGGGCGCTCCCGTCCAGCGGTTGTTCGCGACGTTGACACGCCGCGACCGACCCCGATATCGATGACGGACACAGGACTCGGGAGGGGCCCACATGAGCGACGCTGAGCAGGACACCAAGAACGAGAGCACCACCGACGAGAACGACACGCTCGAGGACGAGAAGGACCAACCCGCGTCCGGCGACAGCGACAGCGACACCGACGGCGACGGCGACGGCGACGGCGACGACAGCCATTCCGCGATGGGCCTCGACCCCAACGAGAAGCCCGACGACGAGACGCTGGAAGAGATCGAGAAGGAGCGCGAGGAGCGGCTCGACCCCGACAACCGTCCGGACAACGCGGAGGTCGACAACACCCCCCGGGAGTTCGACGTCGAGCGCGGCATGTTCAAGGACCAGGACGAGTACGACGAGAGCGAGCCGGCTCCGTTCAGCGATCCTGAAGACCCGAACAACCCCGACAACAAGTCGGACAGCGACAGCGACAGCGACGACCGACGACACCGACGAGGACCAGGGCTGAGGGTCCTCCTGCAGATCTGGCCGACGTTGACTTAGAGCCCACCGTTGAGTGGAGACATGACGATCACTCAACGCACCCTCGGAACCGCGAGCCCCCTGACCGTGTCGACCCTCGGGCTCGGCTGCATGGGCATGTCGGAGTTCTACGGCACCCCCGACGAGCAGGGCGGCATCGACACCATCCACCGCGCCCTCGACCTCGGGGTCACCTTCCTCGACACCGCGGACATGTACGGCCCCGTTCACCAACGAGCAGCTGGTCGGCAAGGCCATCAAGGGCCGCCGCGACGACGTACAGCTCGCCACGAAGTTCGGCAACAAGCGCGGCCCGGACGGTGAGCGGCTCGGCATCGACGGCTCCCCCGACTACGTCCGCCAGCATCCGCAAGGCGCACGCGGTGCACCCGATCACGGCGCTGCAGACCGAGTACTCCCTGTTCACCCGCGACCTCGAGGACGAGATCCTCGGCGTCATCCGCAAGCTCGGGATCGGCCTGGTTCCCTACTCCCCGTTGGGACGCGGCCTGCTCACCGGCGCCATCTCGCGCGACTCCGGCGCCGACGGTGAGGCGGACAACCGGCGTTCGTCGTACTTCCCGCGCTTCCAGGGCGACGCCCTCGAGGCCAACCTCGCTCTGGTGGACAAGGTCAAGGAGATCGCCGACGCACAGGGCTGCACACCCGGGCAGCTCGCGCTGGCGTGGGTGCTCGCCCAGGGCGAGGACGTCGTGCCGATCCCGGGCACGAAGCGGGTCAGGTACCTCGAGGAGAACGTCGCCGCCACTGACGTGAAGCTGAGCCGGGAGGACCTGGAAGCTCTCGAGCAGGCGGTCCCGCGCGGCGCTGTCGTCGGTGACCGGTACGGCGACATGACGCCGATCGAGCCCTGAGCGCCGCAGTTCGGACCGCTCGCGAGGGGTTGCACCCACCCCGCTAGGTTTGAACGCATGGCTACTACAGAACTCGGGGGCAACCCCGCACACAGCGTTGGTGAACTGCCCGCAATCGGCGACCAGGCTCCTGACTTCACCCTGGTGGACACGGACCTGCAGGAGTTCAGCCTCGCCGACCTCCCCGGGCGCAAGGTGCTCAGCATCTTCCCCAGCATCGGCACCGGGGTCTGCCAGGCGGGCCTCCGCAACTTCAACAAGCTCGCCGCCGAGTTGGAGAACACCACGGTGCTCAACGTGTCGGTGGACCTGCCGTTCGCGGTCAAGGACTTCTGCGCCGCTGAGGGGATCGAAGGCGTCAAGGTCGGCTCGGCCTTCCGCTCCACCTTCGGTGACGACTACGGCGTCCGGCTCGTCGACTCCAAGTTCGAGGGACTGCTCGCGCGGTCCGTCGTGGTGATCGACGAGAACGGCAAGGTCGTCTACACCGAGCTGGTGCCCTCCATCAGCCAGGAGCCGGACTACGACGCTGCGATTGCCGCGCTCGGCTGAGACCTGCCCCAGCCTGGCCCGCACTGCCCGGGAGACCCCATGAAGCTGGCGATCCACTGCGCGAACCTGTCCTGGCCCGGGGGTCCCTCCGCCCTCGGGCCGACCCTCGGCGCGGTCGCCCGGGTGGCCGACCAGGGCGGCGTGACAACGCTGACGATGATGGACCACTACTTCCAGATGGAGTACCTCGGTGGCCCGGCCGCGCCGATGCTCGAGGGCTACACCTCGCTGGGCTTCCTGGCCGGGCAGACGACCGACTTGGAGCTCGGGCTGCTCGTCTCCGGCGTCAGCTACCGGCACCCCGGACTGCTCGCCAAGATCGTCACCACCCTCGACGTGCTGAGCGGCGGCCGCGCGATGCTCGGGATCGGGGCCGCCTGGTACGAGCGCGAGCACCTGGGGCTCGGCGTCCCCTTCCCGTCCACCTCCGAGCGGTTCGAGCGTCTCGAGGAGGCCGTGCAGATCTGCCGGCAGATGTGGAGCGAGAACGACGGTGCCTTCGAGGGCAAGCACTACCGGCTGGCCGAGACGGTGTGCGTGCCGCCGCCGCTCCGGACCGGCGGTCCGAGGGTGCTGATCGGCGGCAGCGGGGAACGCAAGACGCTGCGCCTCGTTGCGACGTACGCCGACGCGTGCAACTTCTACGGATTCGACCCCGACGAGATGAGGCACAAGGTCGAGGTGCTCGACGCACACTGCGCCGACGTCGGCCGCGACCCGGGCCAGGTCCAGCGCACCGCACTCGCCGGCGGGGACCCCTTCGAGGACATCGACGAGTTCCTGCGCCGCATCGAGGCGTATGCCGAGCTGGGCATCGAGCAGGTGTGGGTGATGCCGCCGGTCGAGGATCCGGTCGGCTACGTCGGCCGGCTGTGCGACGAGCTGCTCCCCCGCCTGCGCGAGGTGGGCTGACGCGTCGTGCTCAACGTGCCCTAGCCTGCTGCGCATGAACGACCCGAGTCACGCCGACCTCCTCGACCGAGCCCGCGCCTGGGTGGCCGAGGACCCCGACCCGGCCACGCGGACGGAGCTCGAGGCCCTGATCGAGGCCGCCGAGGGTGGGGGCGACACTGCCGAGCTCGCCGACAGGTTCAGCGGCACGCTCGAGTTCGGCACGGCCGGCCTGCGCGGCGCGCTCGGGGCTGGGCCCAACCGGATGAACCGCGTCGTCGTGCTCCGTACGGCGGCCGGGCTGGCGGCGTACCTCCGCGAACAGGGGGCCTCGGCAGGCGACCCCGTCGTGATCGGGTACGACGCCCGCCACAACTCCGACGTGTTCGCCCGCGACACCGCCGAGGTGATGACCGGCGCCGGCTTCCAGGCATTCACCCTCCCCCGGCCGCTGCCCACGCCACTGCTGGCCTTCGCCATCCGGGACCTCGACTGCATCGCCGGCGTGATGGTCACCGCCAGCCACAACCCGCCCCAGGACAACGGCTACAAGGTCTACCTGGGCGACGGGAGCCAGATCGTGCCGCCGGCCGACGCGGGGATCGCTGCGCAGATCGCCGCTGTGGGTGCGCTGGCCGACATCCCACGCGGTGACGGGGGCGACGTGCTCGGCGACGAGGTGCTCGACCGCTACCTCACCACCGTGGTCGGACTCGTGGGTGGCGGACCACGCGACCTGAACGTCGTCTACACCCCGCTCCACGGGGTGGGCGGAACCACCGTGGTCACGGCGCTGAAGCAGGCCGGGTTCGCCGAGCCGCACGTCGCCACTGCCCAGGCCGAGCCGGATCCCGACTTCCCGACGGTCTCGTTCCCGAACCCCGAGGAGCCCGGGGCGATGGACCTCGCGATGGACCTCGCCCGCGAGCTCGATGCCGACATCGTGGTGGCCAACGACCCCGATGCCGACCGCTGTGCGGTGGCGGTCCCGGGCGGTCCCCACGGCTGGCAGATGCTCAGCGGAGACGAGGTAGGTGCGCTGCTGGCCCAGCACCTGCTCGCGGTGCGTCGCGAGGGCGTCTACGCGACGACGATCGTGTCCTCCTCGCTGCTCGGCAAGATGGCCGTCGACCAGAAGCAGCTGTACGCCGAGACGCTGACCGGCTTCAAGTGGATCGGTCGCGTCGAGAACCTCGCGTTCGGCTACGAGGAGGCGCTCGGCTACTGCGTCGACCCGACGCACGTGAAGGACAAGGACGGCGTCTCTGCGCTGATGCTGGTCTGCGACATCGCAGCACGGGCGAAGGCAGCGGGACGCACCCTGCGTGATGTGCTCGACGACATCGCGCGCACCTACGGTCTGCACGCCACCGACCAGCTCGCGGTGCGGATGGACGATGTCGCTGCGATCCCGGCGGTGGTCGACCGGCTGCGCAACACCCCGCCCACCTCGCTCGGGGGGCTCGCGGTCCTCGGACTCGACGACCTGTCGGAGGGCTCGGCCGGACTGCCGCCGACCAACGGCCTGCGCTTCCGGCTCGCCGACAACGGCCGGGTCGTGGTGCGCCCGTCGGGCACCGAGCCGAAGATCAAGTGCTACCTCGAGGTCGTCGTACCCGTGGAGGACGAGGAGGACGGCGTCGACGCTGCCCGGATCTCCGCAGTCGGCCGCCTCGACGCGATCCGTGGCGACCTCCAGGCTGCTGCCGGTCTCTGACCCGCACCCGCTTGCGTCATACGAATCGTGGCCTAGAGGCCACAGTTCGTATGACGTCCGCAGCGGACCGGGACTAGTTGACGACCTTGGGGCCACGCAGGCCGGAGCGCTGGACCACTCGCTGGATGGTGAGGTCACGCTCGTCGGCGCGGGCGACGTACCTGATCTCGCGAAGGCCCTGGTCCTGGGCCGCGGACTCGAAGGTGAAGTGGCCGAAGCCGAGGATCCGCCCGTGCAGCGGCTTGACCACGGCGATGTCGAGGATCCGCCCGAGCGGCATCGTCGCCAGCGAACGCGACAGCACCCCGTTGACGCGGAACACGCGCATGTTGGTGATCACGAAGCAGTCCAGGTTGGCGGCCAGGGCCTTGTAGCCGGCCCAGAGCAGTAGGCCGAACCCGACCAGGAGCGGGAACCAGGCGAGGTCGATGTCGGAGAACAGGAACACCCCGAGCGAGACGAGTCCGAAGTAGGCGATCACCGTGGGCAGGACGTAGACGACCCAGTGCTTGCGTACGACGTCGACGATGACCTCGCCCTCCTCACGGAGGAGGTGGCGACCGATGTCCGGGTCGGTGAGGGTACGACGCAGCCACCCCACGGGGTCGCCGCCCTCAGTCGCTGATCGACTGGAAGAAGCTGATGAAGCCGTCGAACAGCTTCACGAGGAGGTCCCACAGGCTGGATGTTGCTTCCTTGGCGCTGTCGGCGAACCCGGTGGGGTCCTGCACGAGCCAGAAGCCGAGGAACAGGATGACGAGAAGGCCCACACCCTTCTTCAATGCGCCGTCCATCGCTTGCTCCTTGTGTCCGGGGGAAGGCTGCGGACGCCGAAACGCACGCACGACATCACTGTTCTACCAAATCAGCGCCACGTTTGGGGTCAGGCGCGCTCGGGGGCGCTCAGCTCCCGGAGCCGGCCTCGAGGCTCTCGAGCAGCAGGTCGGCCGCCGCGTAGGGGTCGCTGTCACCGGCAACAACCTCGGCGGCCAGCTCGTCGAGGGCGGCGTTCTCGTGCACGCCGCGCCACTGCTCGCGCAGCGCGGTGACCGCGATCGCCTCGATCTCGTCCCGCGCCCGGCGCAGTCGCCGGACGTCCAGCTCGCCGCTGGAGTCGAGGTGCTCACGGTGTCGTTCGATGGCGGCCGCGACCTCGTCGATCCCTTCGCCCTTGCTGGCGATGGTCTTCACGATCTCCGGCTTCCAGGCACCATCGGGGCGGTCGGCGAGCGCCAGCATCCCGCGCAGCTCCCGGCGTACCTGGTCGGCGCCGTCGCGGTCCGCCTTGTTGATCACGTAGAGGTCGCCGATCTCCAGGATCCCCGCCTTGGCCGCCTGGATGCCGTCGCCCATCCCCGGCGCGATCAGCACGATCGTGGTGTCGGCCATCGCCGCGATCTCCACCTCGCTCTGGCCCACCCCGACGGTCTCGATCAGGATCACGTCGCAGCCGGCCGCGTCCAGCACGCGCAGCGCCTGCGGGGTGGCCCAGGACAGCCCGCCGAGGTGACCGCGCGACGCCATCGAGCGGATGTAGACGTCCTTGTCCAGCGCATGGTCCTGCATCCGCACCCGGTCACCGAGCAGGGCACCACCGGAGAAGGGCGAGGACGGGTCGACCGCGAGTACGCCGACCCGCTTGTCCTGCTTGCGCAGCGCGGTCACCAGCGCGGCCGTCGACGTCGACTTGCCGACGCCGGGTGGGCCGGTGAGCCCGACGACATGAGCCCCCGATCCAGAGGCAGAGCCGGCGTACGGCGCCAGGCCGGCCATCACCTCACGCAGCAACGGTGAGGCGTCCTCGACGAGCGAGATCAACCGGGCGACCGAACGGGCATCACCCGACCTGGCCTTCTCGACCAGCTCGGGGACGTCCCCGGTCGACCGGCGGCTCACGGCCGTCCTCGGCCGTCGTGGATGCTCAGGAGGCAGGCACCTTCACGACCAGGGCGTCGCCCTGGCCACCGCCGCCACAGAGAGCGGCGACACCGGTGCCGCCACCGCGGCGCTTGAGCTCGAGGGCGAGGTGCAGCACGATCCGGGCGCCGGACATGCCGACCGGGTGGCCCAGGGCGATGGCGCCGCCGTTGACGTTCACCTTCTCGTCGGGGATGCCGAGCTCGCGGGCCGAGGAGATACCGACAGCGGCGAACGCCTCGTTGAACTCCACCAGGTCGACGTCGTCGACGCTGATGCCCTGCTTCTCCAGTGCCTTGGCCGTGGCCGCGGCCGGCTGGAGCTGCAGGGTCGAGTCCGGCCCGGCGACCTGGCCGTGGGCGCCGATCTCGGCGAGCCACTCCAGGCCCAGCTCCTCTGCCTTGGCCTTGCTCATCACGATGACCGCGCAGGCGCCGTCGGAGATCTGGGAGGACGAGCCGGCCGTGACCGTGCCGTCCTTGCTGAACGCGGGGCGCAGCTTGCCGAGGGACTCGGCGGTGGTGTCGCCGCGGACTCCCTCGTCCTCGGTCACCATCACGGGGTCACCCTTGCGCTGCGGGATCGCGACGGGCACCACCTCGTCGTCGAAGAGTCCGTTCTTCCAGGCCTGCGCCGCCTTCTGGTGCGACTGCGCGGAGAACTCGTCCTGCTCCTCGCGGGTCAGGTTCGCCCCGGCGGCGTTGCACTCCTCGGTGAGCAGGCCCATCGCCTGCTGGGTGGTCTGGTCGAACAGCGCGTCGTACGCCATCGAGTCGACCAGCTTCGCGTCGCCGAACTTGGTGCCCTCACGGGACTTCAGCAGCAGGTGCGGAGCGTTGGTCATCGACTCCATCCCCCCGGCCACGACGATCTCGTGCTCACCGGCACGGATCAGCTGGTCCGCCATGGCGATCGCGTTGATGCCGGACAGGCACACCTTGTTGATGGTGATCGACGGCAGCGACATCGGCAGTCCGGCGGCGATGCCGGCGGTGCGGGCGGCATTCTGGCCGGCACCTGCCTGGATGACCTGGCCCATGATCAGGTAGTCGACCTGGTCGGTGGAGACCCCCGCCTTCTCCAGCGCACCCTTGATCGCGACGCCGCCGAGCTCTGCCGCCGAGAGGCTCTTCAGGCCGCCGAGCAGGCGGCCGATGGGCGTGCGCGCCCCGGCGACGATGACGGATCCACCAGTGGTCGATGACATGGGAGTGCCTCCTGTAGAGCAAATCTGGGTCTTGGCTGACAGTACCCAGCAAAACCGCCGGGCAGGAGGGGGGTCCGTCCCTGGCCGGTGTCGGACCGGTCACACCCCGTTGAGGGTGGGACGCGCCTGGGCGAGGATGCCCCCATGACTGCCCCCACTTCTGGCCACGACTCCGCGCCCCTGGACATCCCGGCCCACCTGTTCACCCAGATCGACCACGTGGGCATCGCCGTACCCGACCTCGACGTCGCCACCGCGATGTACAGCGAGAAGTTCGGGATGAAGGTCGTGCACGAGGAGACCAACGAGGAGCAGGGCGTGCGCGAGGCGATGGTGGCCGTGGGAGACCCCGCAGACCCGAACGGCTCCTGCATCCAGCTGCTCGCGCCGATCGACGAGCAGTCCACGATCGCCAAGTTCCTGGACCGCTCCGGCCCCGGTCTGCAGCAGCTGGCCTACCGGGTGACCGACGTGGAGCAGGTCTCCGCGATCCTGCGCGAGCGCGGCCTCCGACTGCTGTACGACGAGCCGCGGCGCGGGACCGCCGGGTCGAGGATCAACTTCATCCACCCCAAGGACGCCGGCGGCGTGCTCGTCGAGCTGGTGGAACCAGCCGCAGCCCACTGAGAGACGGTCAGCCCGGTCGTCCCAGCGGGTCATCCCGGGGAGCGGTGGCCTCGCGGTTCCCGGCTCCGGCCGGACTCCGGTCGGGGATCCAGATGACGAACGTGCTGCCCACCCCGACCTCACTGGTCAGCACCAGCCGGCCACTGTGCGCCTCGACGATCTGGCGCGCGATCGCCAGCCCGATCCCGGAGCCGGTGTGCCGGGCTTGAGGATCCGACTGGGCATCGGAGGGCTCCTGGTCCTGGGCCCTGCTGCTGAAGTAGCGGTCGAAGACCCGCTCCTGGTGCTCTTCCACGATGCCGGGGCCCTCGTCGCGCACGGCCAGCCAGGCCCACCCCCGACGGCTGCCGACGGCGACGGTCAGGGTGCTCCCCTCGGGTGAGAGGCGCACGGCGTTGGAGAGCAGGTTGTCCAGGACCCGGCTGAGCGCCTGCTCGTCGGCCACCACGACGGGCCCGCTCTCCAGGCGCAGGTTGAGCTCCAGCGAGCGGGCGTCACTCGCCATCCGCTGCTCCTCGACGGCGTTGCGAGCCAGGGCCGAGAGGTCCACCTCGGCCTCCTGGAAGGCCCCCGAGCGTTGCCGCGCGGTGGCGAGCAGGTCCTCGAGGATCCCCCCGATCCGGGTCGTCGCGCGTGCCACGACGGCGGCGGACTGTCGCCGCTGCTCCAGGGTCGCGTCCTCGTTGCTGAGCACGGCGTCGACGTTGGTGCGCACCACCGCGACCGGGTTGCGCAGCTCGTGGGACACCTCGTCGACCAGGTGGCGCTGGGCGGAGAAGGAGTCCTCCAGGCGCTGCAGCATGTCGTTGATGGTCTCGGCCAGCGTGCGGAGCTCGTCGTGCGGACCCGTCGTGGCGATCCGCCGGGACAGGTCGCTCGCCGTGATCTCACGCGTCGTGGCGGTGATCGCGCCGATCGGCCGCAGCACCCGGCCCGAGACCCACCAGCCGACACCGAGGCTGACCAGGAACAGCACCCCGAGGCCCGCGCCCGAGTAGTTGCGCAAGGTGTCGAGGGTCCCCTGGTTCACCGCCTTCTGGATGCTGTCGATGTCCGCGGCCTCGAACTCCTCGCCCTCCTTGAGGACGTACTCGCCGTGCCGCTTGACCATCTTCTTGATCGTCTTGCTCTCCAGCGGCTTCGCGTCGATGGTGCTGCTGACGGCGACGTACACACCGGAGAGCAGCAGCGCCGAGATCACGAAGAGCAAAGCCGAGTAAGTGAACGCCAGCCGCATCCGGACTGTGTGGGCCCAGCCCGGCAGCCCTGGCGTCCACCGAGACCCGTCGGGCCGAGCCACGTCAGGCGCTGCCTTGGTGGTGGAGGGCCTGATCCCGCAGCCGGTAGCCCCGGCCGATCACGGTCTCCAGCATCGGCTCCTCCTGCTCGAGGGTCAGCTTGCGACGCAGCGTGCCGACGGTCACCCGCACCGTCTGCGTGAACGGGTCGGCGTTCTCGTCCCAGACGTGCTCGAGCAGCTCCTCGGAGGAGACCACGTGCTCCGGGCGGGTCATCAGGTAGCGCAGCACCGCGAACTCCTTGAGGGTCAGCGACAGCTCCCGCTCGCCGCGGTGCGCCAGCTGGCGGGCGGTGTCCAGGGTCAGGTCGCCCCACCTCAGCTCGGCTGACGATGCGCTCACCTCGCGCCGCAGCAGCGCCCGGATGCGCGCCGTGAGCTCCCTGAACGCGAACGGCTTCACCAGGTAGTCGTCCGCGCCCGAGTCGAGCCCGCGCACACGGTCCGAGAGACTCCCCCGTGCCGTGAGCATCAGGATTCGCGTCTCTGCGCCGGCCACGCAGTCGACCTCGCCCGAGCGCACGGCGGCGGCCAGCTCCAGTCCGTTGCCGTCCGGCAGCGTGAGGTCGAGGAGCAACAGGTCGTACGGCGTGACCGCCAGCTTGGCTTCGGCCTCCGCGCGGCTCGCCGCCAGGTCGGTCGCGTACCCCTCGCGGGCGAGGCCGATCTGCACCGCCTCGGCCAGTCCTTGCTCGTCCTCGACGATCAGCAAGCGCATGCCGCCACGGTAGCCGCGAGCCGGTAACTCGGCGCCTGGGTCTTTCGCTCGAGTTTCGGTCTGCTTTTCGCTCGTTTTCTCTCCTCGCTGGTGGAGTGGAAGCCCCTTCCGAGACAGCGAGGACGGCCGATGACCACCAGACCCGAAGTCACGCCATCACCCGGGGCGGACCAGCAGCTCTCGCGCGCCACCCGCATGACGTTGGTCGCCCTCGGCTGCCTCGCTCTCGCCCTCGGCGGGGCCGGAGCGGCGTACGCCGGTTCGCTCGGTGACGGCGCGGACGGCGACACGGCCGACGAAGCCTGGGTGACGGTCGTCGAGGACGACGGGACCAGCCGCACGGTCGACTGCCCATGGGACAAGAGCGACACGGACGGGGACGGCCTGTGAGCATCGACGAGCACGAGGACGACCCCTACACAGCCGTCGACCAGAGTGCGGCGCTGCTCGAGCGCGCGCTGTTCGAGGTCAAGCGCGTGCTCGTGGGGCAGGACCTGATGGTCGAGCGGATGCTCGTCGGCCTGCTCGCACGTGGTCACCTCCTCCTCGAGGGTGTCCCCGGGGTTGCCAAGACCCTGGCCGTCCGGACCCTCGCGGACGTGACCGGTGGCAGCTTCCACCGGTTGCAGTTCACCCCGGACCTGATGCCCGGCGACATCGTCGGCACCCGGGTCTGGCGTCCCTCGACCGAGTCCTTCGACATCGAGCTGGGCCCCGTCTTCGCGAACCTCGTGCTGGCCGACGAGATCAACCGCGCCCCGGCCAAGGTGCAGTCCGCGCTGCTCGAGGCCATGGCCGAGCGACAGGTCAGCGTCGGTGGGCGGACCTACCAGCTCCCCGACCCGTTCCTGGTGCTCGCGACCCAGAACCCGATCGAGTCAGAAGGTGTCTACAACCTGCCCGAGGCGCAGCGAGACCGGTTCCTGATGAAGGTCGACGTCGACTACCCCGACGCCGACGAGGAGCTCGCCATCCTGCAACGGATGAGCGTCGACCCACCGCGCTCGCGGGAGGTGCTCAGTGCCGCCCAGGTGATCGCGCTGCAGAAGGCCGCCGACCGGGTGTTCGTGCACCACGCGGTGGCGCAGTACGCCGTCGCCCTGGTGATGGCCACCCGCCAGCCAGCTCGCTACGGCGTCGAGCCGATCGATCCACATGTCGAGTTCGGCGTCTCCCCGCGGGGCACGTTGGCTCTCGTTGCCTCTGCACGCGCCCTCGCCCTGATGCGCGGGCGCGACTACGTGCTGCCGCGTGACGTCTCGGACCTCGCGAGCGACGTGCTCTCCCACCGCCTGGTGCTCAGCTACGACGCCATTGCCGACGGCGTGGAGGCACGTCAGGTGATCGCCTACCTCCTCTCGGTCGTGCCGGCTCCGCAGATCGCCCCGAAGACCACACCGCACGACTCCCCCACCGAGCAGGAGCCGGGGGCGGCATGAAGTCGCTGGCCGAGTCCCGACGCGCCTTCGCGGCGCTCGAGCTGGCGGTGCACCGGCGGCTCGCCGGCACGCTGTACGGCGCCCACGAGGGTCTCCGCCTCGGCCCGGGGAGCGACTCCGAGGAGGTCGTGCCCTACCGCCCGGGAGAGGACGACGTACGACGCATCGACTGGAACGTCACCGCGCGCAGCACCGAACCCCACGTCTGGCGCACCCGTGCCGAGCACGAGGTCGAGACGTGGGTCCTGGTCGACGAGACCGCGAGCATGGACTTCGGGACCGTCGAGGTGGAGAAGGGTGACCTGGCTGCGCTGGTCACCGGCGCGATCGGACTGCTCAGCGACCGTCCCGGCAACCGTCTTGGCGTGGCCCACCTCGGCAGCGACGGCCTCCGCTGGTCGCCGCCGCTGCCACCGCGCAAAGCGGCGGTGCGCGCCCTGTCGGGGCAGCGGCCGAACGCGCACCTGCACGGGCGGGACTTCCCCCTCGCCCCCGTCCGCTCCGGGCTCGCCGAGGCACTGGCCGACCTGGACGCGCGGCAACGACGCCGTGGTGCTCGGGTGGTGATCAGCGACTTCGTCGAGCCTGACGGCCAGGTGCACCGCCCCTTCGCCTGGGAGACCCCGCTGCGGCGACTGGCCGGGCGCCACGACGTACTCGTCGTCGAGGTCGTCGACCCGCGCGAGCTTGCCCTGCCCGACGTCGGCCCCGTCGTACTGCTCGACCCCGAGACCGGACACCGCTGCGAGGTCTGGACCTCGCTGCCCCGCCTGCGAGAGGGCTACGCCGCAGCCGCTGCTGCCCACCGCGAGGCCGTGGCCGCGGGTGTGCGCGCGGCGGGTGCGCAGCACGTCGTACTCCGGACAGACCGGGACTGGGTCGCGGACCTGGTGCGCTTCGTCCGCAAGCCCCGGAGGCGGGCGCGGCGGCCGTCGAGGAGCGAGCGATGACCCTGCTCTCCCCGCAGTGGCTGCTGCTGCTGGTCCCCGTCGCGCTGCTGGCGCTCGCCTACCTGTTTCAGCAACGGCGCCGCAGCCGCTACGCGGTCCGGTTCGCCTCCCTGCCGATGCTCGAGCGCCTGATCCCGCACCGTCCCGGCTGGCGGCGGCACGTCCCTGCCACCGCGATGCTGTTCACGTTCGCCCTGCTCGGCCTGGCCGCCGCCCGCCCCGAGATGGAGGTCCGGGTGCCGCGCGAGAACGCCACAGTCATCGTCACCGTCGACGTCTCGACGTCGATGCAGGCGACCGACGTCGAGCCCAACCGGCTGGACGCCGCCGCCGCAGCAGCGACGCGGTTCGTCGAGGACCTGCCTGAGGGCTTCAACGCCGGGGTGGTCACGTTCTCTGGACGTACGGCGGTCCGCGCGCCGCCCACCGACGACCGCGATGCGGTGGTCGCCGCCCTCCAGGGCCTGACCCTGTCCGGCCGGACGGCGATCGGTGAGGGGGTGTTCACCTCCCTCGAACAGGTCACGGCCATGGCGGCCCGGGCCGACGAGGACAAGGTCCCCGCGCACATCGTGCTGCTCTCCGACGGGACCAACACCTCGGGTCGTACGCCCGAGGAGGCAGCACGGGCAGCGCGCGTGGCCGGCGTACCCGTCTCCACGATCGCCTACGGGACTCCGGGGGGCACGATCGAGAGCCAGGGCCGCGTGGTCGGCGTACCCGTTGACGAGGAGACCCTGGCGACCCTCGCCGAGGACAGCGGCGGACGGGCCTACACCGCGCAGAGCAGTGACGAGCTCAACGAGGTCTACGACGAGATCCAGTCCTCGATCGGCTGGCGCATGGAGCCGCGGGAGGTCACCCAGTACGCCGCAGCGTTGGCCCTCGCGCTGGGCCTGCTCGCCGCTGCCCTGTCCCTGCGCTGGTTCTCCCGCCTGCCATGAGGCACGACGTGCCGCGACCGACTGAGAGGACCCGGATGGACACGACACGGGAGTGGCCGGGGCTGGGCGTGCCCGCGGGACCGGACTTCGTCCCGCGGGCAAGGCAGGCGGCCCGGGACCAGGCTCCACCGGTGGCGCCCGACCCCGCCTCCTTCCTGCCACCGCCACCGCCACCAGCCCCCGTCCGGCCGCACCACCCCGAAGCGCTGCCGCCCCTCGAACCGCCTGCCCGCAGGAAGGGTCGGGGGGTGGCGGTGCTGCTGACTGCGGCCCTGCTCGGGGGCGTGGCCGGCACCGCCGCTGCGTGGTGGCTCGGACCCGACGCGTCGCAGGAGGCGACCGTCGCGCAGGCACAGCCGTCGGGTCGCTCGTCCCCAGCGGCGGGGTCGGAGGCTTCCGCGGCCGCAGCCGTGCTGCCGAGCGTGGTGCAGGTACGCAGCGACCGCGGGACAGGCTCCGGGTTCGTCTTCGACCGCGCCGGCCACGTGATGACCAACGAGCACGTCGTCCAGGGAGACCAGCGCGTGGTGCTGCAGCTCACGAGCGGTCGGCAGATCCCTGCCGTCGTGGTCGGACGGGACGCGCGCAACGACATCGCCGTGCTCCGGGCCGATCCGTCGGACCTGCGCCCGGCGACCATGGGGACGTCCTCGCTGGTCCGGATCGGCGAGCCGGTGATCGCGATCGGTTCTCCGCTCGGGCTCGCCGGGACGGTGACGGCAGGCATCGTCAGCACGACCAAGCGCGAGGCTCGTCTCGGGGAGCAGCGCACCCAGTCCGTGATCCAGACCGACGCCTCGATCAACCCGGGCAACTCGGGAGGTCCCCTGGTCAACCTCGACGGTCAGGTGATCGGAGTCAACACGGCCATCGCGACCGTCCGCGGCCCGAACGGCAGCGCGGGCAACATCGGCATCGGGTTCGCCGTACCCATCGACCGGGCGCTCCAGGTGGCGACCCGGCTGCTGCGGGAGTAGACAGGGTCCAGAGCCGACGTGTAGCCAGATACGTCACACCCGGCTGACAGCAGGACTTACCCGCCGGTAGATTCCGCCGGAGTCCACGACTGCCACCCTCAGGAGCCCACGTGCAGCAGATCCTCGACGCGATCCTCGCCGGCGACACCACCAGCGAGGACTTCGCGAGCCTCGAGCTTCCCGAGTCCTACCGAGCGGCGACGGTCCGCAAGGAGGACGCCGACATGTTCGAAGGCGTGGAGAGCCGCGACAAGGACCCGCGCAAGTCACTGCACGTCGGTGACGTGGCGCTGCCCGAGCTCGGCCCGGGTGAGGCGATCGTCGCGGTGATGGCCAGCGCCATCAACTACAACACCGTGTGGACCTCGATCTTCGAGCCGGTCTCCACGTTCGGGTTCCTGGAGCGCTACGGCCGGATGTCGCCGCTGTCCAAGCGGCACGACCTGCCCTACCACGTGGTCGGCTCGGACCTGTCCGGCGTGGTGCTCAAGACCGGCCTGGGGGTGCACTCCTGGAACCCCGGCGACGAGGTCGTGGCCCACTGCCTCTCGGTGGAGCTGGAGAGCCCGGACGGCCACAACGACACGATGATGGACCCCGAGCAGCGCATCTGGGGGTTCGAGACCAACTTCGGCGGCCTCGCGCACCTGGCCCTGGTGAAGTCCAACCAGCTGATGCCCAAGCCGGCCCACCTGACCTGGGAGGAGGCCGCCTCCCCCGGGCTGGTGAACTCCACCGCCTACCGCCAGCTGGTCAGCCGCAACGGCGCCGGCATGAAGCAGGGCGACAACGTGCTCATCTGGGGTGCCAGCGGTGGGCTCGGCGGGTTCGCCACGCAGTACGCCCTCAACGGGGGCGCCACCCCGGTGTGCGTGGTCTCGAACGAGGAGAAGGCCGCGATCGCCAGGACCATGGGCGCCGAGCTGATCATCAACCGCTCCGAGGCCGGCTACAAGTTCTGGAAGGACGAGAACACCCAGGACCCCAAGGAGTGGCGGCGCTTCGGCAAGGACATCCGCGAGCTCACCGGCGGTGAGGACGTCGACATCGTCTTCGAGCACCCTGGTCGCGAGACCTTCGGCGCCTCGGTGTTCGCGGCCCGCAAGGGCGGCACGATCGTCACCTGCGCCTCGACCAGCGGCTACATGCACCAGTACGACAACCGCTACCTGTGGATGAACCTCAAGCGGATCATCGGCTCGCACTTCGCGAACTACCGCGAGTCGTGGGAGGCCAACCGGCTGATCGCCAAGGGCATGATCCACCCGACCCTGTCGAGGACCTACTCCCTCGACGACGTCGGCCAGGCGGCCCTCGACGTCCACCAGAACGCCCACCAGGGCAAGGTCGGCATCCTCTGTCTCTCCCCCGAGGAGGGCCTCGGGGTGCGGAACGAGGAGCTACGGACCCAGCACCTCGAGAAGATCAACGCCTTCCGCGGTGTCTGACCCAGCCGGACAATTCGGATGAGGGTTCAACCACCACATCCGACCCATCGCCCTCGGTAGCACCTCTGTTGGCCATACCTGGGTGAGTTTTCGCAGACGTACGGCGCGTCGGACGAGTCGCGGTGGGATTCGGTTTGACCATGGGTGACACTGACGTCGTACGTCGGATTGCCGAGCCGGATTTGAGGAAGATTCATGAGCAACCAGGGCCTGTCCATCTTCGATAACGACCCCGAGGACTCCGGGGACGAGGCCACCCAGGTCATTCCCCTGGCCGACAGTGGAAAGGCCGGTGCCGAGCAGGGCTCGGGCACCCGCGAGGTTCCCGTCCAGACGGCCCAGAAGGTCGCCGAGAAGCCACTGCCACCGCCCGCACGGCCGGTGGCCGTCGCCGAGCCGCCGGCACGCCAGGCGCCGGCCCAGCGCAACCAGGCCGCCACGCCGGCGTCGCCCGCGGCAGCCTCCACACAGCCGCCGAAGCTGCCCACGGTCCGTCGCGGTGGCTATGACACCGACGCCGTTGACCGCCTGCTGCGCACCACCACCGCCGAGAAGGCGGGCCTGACCGCGAGCCTGACCGAGGCCCAGAGCCGCCTGAAGGCACTCGAGGCCGAGGCCGAGGACCTGCGCACGAGGGTCGACGAGAACGAGAACCCGACGTACGCCGGACTCGGCGGCAAGGCCAGCGAGATGCTGCGCCTGGCTGAGGAGCAGGCAGCCGAGGTCCTGGAGGAGGCCAACGCCCAGGCGGCCCAGATCCGTGAGCAGGCCCGGCGCGACGCGTCAGCGGTGAAGTCCGAGGCCGAGGCGGACGCCGAGGACATGCGCGTCGTACAGATGCGTGAGCTCGAGGAGACCCGCAACCGCACCATGGCCGACATCGAGGCTCACCGCGTCCGTGCGCTGGCCGAGGCCGACGACCACCTCGCCTCTGCCAAGCGCGAGGCGGAACAGCACCGACTGGCCGCCGAGCAGGAGACCAACGCGCTGCGCACCAGCACCGCGCGCGAGGCCGAGCAGGCCCGCGCCGCTGCGGACCGCGAGGTGCAGGAGGCCCGTCGTGAGCTGGCCGTGGAGAAGGAGCGGCTCACCCGCGAGGCCGCCGAGCACCACGACTCCGCGTCCGCGGAGACCCAGCGACTGGTCGCCGAGGCCGAGGAGCGCGCCAACGCCGCAGAGCAGCGGGCCCGTGAGGCAACCGATGCTGCCACTGCGCACCGCGAGCAGGCCGCCCAGGAGGCCGAGCAGCTGGTGAGCCGTTCACGCCGCGAGGCCGAGCAGATCGTGAGCGCGGCCAAGAAGCAGGCCGACGCGCTGCGCAACAGCGGCCACGCCGACTCCGAGCGCGAGCTCCAGGTGCTCAAGGCCGAGCTCAACCGGTTGACGCGTCGCCGCGACTCGATCACCGCCCAGCTCTCGGCGCTCCGCGACGTGGTGGCTGGGTTCGGCAACGACGACGAGAGCTGACGTGGCGGACGGGTCCGGCAAGGAGGCTGGCGAGGGTTCGCCGAAGAAGGAGTCCGAGGCCGGACCCGGAAAGTCACACCGGGAGGGCTCCGCGCTGCGCACCAAGCCGGTACCCGACCCGAACAGCCCTCGTCCTCCGCGCAACACGTGGACCCACCCGCCGTTCCTCAGTGGGTTCCTGCTCGCCGCCGGCGCACTGTTGGCCTACTGGCTCGGAGGGCTGATCCTCCAGGCCGGCTCGGTCATCATCCTGATCGTGGTGGCACTGTTCATCGCCTTCGGCCTCAACCCGGTCGTCCGGTGGTTGGTGAACCGCGGCATCCGGCGCTCGTACTCCGTCCTGATCGTGGCTCTCGGCTTCATCGCCGCCCTGGCGCTGTTCGTGCTCGCCATCGCCCCGGTGGTCGCGGACCAGATCGCGGCGCTGACCGACAATGCGCCCGGCTGGTTCGACCAGCTGCAGAACAACCAGCAGGTCCAGCGCTTGGACGAGAAGTACGACCTCATCAGCAAGGCCCAGGACTACGTCACCAGTGGGAACCTGACCCAGCAGCTGTTCGGTGGTGTGCTCGGTGTCGGGCTCGCCATCCTGGCCGCGCTCGGAAACGCCTTCATCGTGATCGTGCTGACGCTCTACTTCCTGGCCTCGCTCGACTCGGTGAAGCACGGCCTCTACCGGCTCGCCCCGGCCAGCCGTCGCGCGCGGGTGGAGAGCCTCGGCGACCGGATCCTGGAAGGCATCGGCGGCTACGTCTCCGGCGCCTTCGTCGTGGCCATGGCCGCCGGACTGTCGACGCTGGTCTTCTTGTTCATCGTCGGACTCGGTGACTACGCCGTTGCGCTGGCCGTGGTGGTCGCGATCCTGGACGTGATCCCGATGATCGGCGCGACCCTCGGCGCTGTCGTCGTGAGTGCCATCGCCCTGGCCACCGACGTGAAGACCGGCATCATCTGCATCATCTTCTTCCTCGTCTACCAGCAGGTCGAGAACTACCTGATCTACCCGAGAGTGATGTCGAAGTCGGTCGACATCCCCGGCTCGGTGACCGTGATCGCCGCGCTGGTCGGAGCGAGCCTGCTCGGCGTCATCGGCGCCCTGCTCGCCATCCCCACCGCCGCCGCCATCCTGCTGCTGGTGCGCGAGGTGTTCATCCGCGAGCAGGACGTGCGCTAGCTAGTTCAATCCGCCAGCCGTCTCAGCACGTCGACGACGACGTCGGGCTTCTGGGCGTGCACCCAGTGGCCCGCGTCCTTGACGACCACCTTGCGCGTGCGCGGGAAGAGCCGGCGCATGGCGTCCTCGTGCTCGCTGCGCACGTAGCGCGAGTCAGCGCCGGCGACCCACAGCACCGGCCCGTCGTACGGCGCCACGCCCGCGAGCTGTTCCTCGGGCCACCCGCTGAGCACCTCGAGGTCGCGACCCAGCACGTCGAGGTTGACCTGCCAGCGCCAGCCGTCCCCTTCGCGGCGAAGGTTCTGGAGCAGGAACTCGCGCACGGTCCGTTCGGGCACTGCCGGCGTCAGGGCCGCGTCCGCGTCCGCGCGGCGTCCGAGCACGGCCAGGTCGAGCCCCTGCATCGCCTCGACGTAGCCCTCGAACTCGCCGCGACCTCCGTAGGCGACCGGCGCGATGTCGACCACGCACAACCGGCGCACCAGCGCCGGCGTGCGCAGGGCCGTCACCATCGCCGCCTTGCCGCCCATCGAGTGACCGACGAGCGTGACCGGGTCGTCCTCGCCGACGAGCTCCCTGACCGTCGCAGCCAGCTCGTCGGCGACCTCGAGGTAGTCGAACCGCTCCGGCCAGGGCGAGCGGCCGTGGTGGGGCAGGTCCAGCAGCACGGTGCGGTGGTGGTCAGCGAGCGACTTGGCCACCCCCGTCCAGTTCCGGCCCTGGCCGAACAGGCCGTGGCAGAAGACGATCGGGGACCCGTCGTCGCCGTACGTCGTGGAGTGCAGGGTCACCAGGGCATTGTGTCGCGCCCTCCGGTGGCCCGCACGAGGCGGGTCAGGCCGACCAGCGCACCGACTCCTCGACGATGTCGGCGAAGGCGCTCACTCCCCGCAGGTCTTCGCGGTGGGCGAACAACGAGCTGACGCCGTGCTTGTGACGAGTTGCCAGGTCCGTCTGGGCGGGGTGCTTGATCGGGCTGGCCAGCTGCTCCTCGAGTGCTGCGACGATGTCCATCACGGGTCCTCCATACCTGTGGGCGAGGCAGGAGCGTCGCAGGCCGAGGTCACCGGGCGGTTGACCCACGGTTACCGGCACATCACATCTGATGAATCATCAACCAGTTGCTCAGAAGTCGAACCCGTCGAACATGCCGCCGATGCCGTCGAACATCCCCCCGATGCCGTCGCCGATCGAGCCGATCCCCTCGCCTAGACCCTCCCCGATCGCCCCGATCCCGTCACCGAGACCATCGAAGCCGCCCCCGAAGAGCATCCCCATGAACATCAGGTCCATCGGGCCGAAGCCGCCGAAGTAGCCCGCGGCATAGGGCTGGTAGGCCCGTCCGCCCTGGAAGTAGGGCACTCGGCGGTTGCCGACCATCACCTTGCGAATGTCCGGCTCAGCGCCGGCGCGTACGCGCTCGGCATCGAGCGCACAGGCAGGTACGTCCCGCTGGGCGCCCCCCGGAGGCGCGTAGGGCACGTCCTCGACCGAGATCTCGTGGCGCGGGTCGAAGAAGCACGGCGGACGCCGAGTCGGCAGCGGCCGGTCGTCGACCCTGGCCCGGACACAGGACATGGCGTAGCGAGCGTCCTCGATGGTCTCGGTGACGAGCTTCACGTGCTCCGGCTCGGTGATGGTGTCCGCGGCCTTCTTCGCTGCCTCGTACTCGTCCAGCGCGCGCTGGTAGTCCGCGTTCGCGCCGGTGTCCAGCTGGCGGCCGGCGAGCTCCATGTCGAAGAACTGCAGCTCCTCGCCCAGCGCGGTGACATCCTCGAAGGCGAGCTTGCGCACCGGCTCGAGCTCGGCCTGCTTGCGCTCCAGCGCCTTGTGCTGATTGCCCTTGACGACGCTTCTCACGACCACTGCCGCAATCGCCAGCAGGACGAGGAAGATCAGGAGTTCCATGGAGCCAGATTACGTCGCGACTCCCAGCCCTCCCGCGCTGGACGTGCGTCAGCGGCTGCTGTAGTCCCGGAACCCACGCTTTGTCTTCCGGCCCAGGTAGCCAGCGGTGACGAGGTGCTCGAGCAGAGGCGCCGGCGCGAAGCCCGGTTCGCGGAACTCCAGGTAGAGCTCGCGCTGGATCGCCAGTGACACGTCGTTGCCGACCACGTCCAACAGCTCGAACGGGCCCATCGGCAGGGCACATCCCTGCTTCATCGCGGTGTCGATGTCGTCGGCGGTCGCGTAGTGCGCCTCCAGCATCTTGATCGCGTCGTTGAGGTAGGGGAACAGCAGCGCGTTGACGATGAACCCGGAACGGTCACCGCACGAGACGGCGACCTTACCGACCTTGGCGCACAACGCCCGCGTCGTCTCGGCCACGTCCTCGCTGGTGGAGACGGTGCTGACGACCTCGACGAGCTTCATGATCGGGGCGGGGTTGAAGAAGTGCATGCCGACCACGTCCTGCGGGCGGCTGGTCGCCTGCGCGCACTGGATGATCGGCAGCGACGACGTGGTGGTGGCGAGGATCGTCCCCGGCTTGCAGATCTCGTCCAGGTTCTCGAACAGCGTCGTCTTGATCTTCAGGTCCTCGGCGATCGCCTCGACGGCGATGTCGACCGACGCGAGGTCGTCGAGCGAGGTCGAGCCGGTCAGCCGGCCGAGCACCTCTTCCTTGGCGGACTCCTCGAGCTTGCCGCGCTGGATCGCCTTGTCGAGCGATCGCTCGATGGTGGCGCGGACGGCGTCGACCTTGTCCTGCGAGCGGCCGACGTAGACGACGTCGTACCCACTCTTGGCGAAGACCTCGACGATGCCGGTGGCCATCGTGCCGGTGCCGACCACACCGACGAGCTTGATGTCGTGCTTGAGCTGGGGCTTGTCGTCGGCCGACGGGGTCCGGTCGTCGGGAACCACGACCGGGCTGTCGGCGTCCTCGTAGCTGTAGAAGCCCTTGCCGGTCTTGCGGCCCAGCAGGCCGGCGGTGACCATCTGCTTGAGGATCGGTGCGGGCGCGTGCAGGCGGTCCCTGCCCTGGCGGTACATCGTGTCGAGGATCTCGTACGCCGTGTCCAGGCCGATCAGGTCGAGCAGTGCCAGCGGACCCATCGGGTAGCCACAGCCGTAGCGCATGGCTGCGTCGATGTCCTCCCGCGAGGCGTAGCGGTTCTCGTACATCGACACCGCGTGGTTGAGGTAGCCGAACAGCAGGGTGTTGGCGATGAAGCCGGCCTTGTCGCCGCAGACCACGGGGTTCTTGCCCAGCTCGTGGACGAGGGCAGCGACGTCCTCGAGGACCTCGGGAGCGGTCACCACGGTCTGCACGATCTCGACGAAGCCCTGCACGGGAGCAGGGTTGAAGAAGTGGACGCCGATCACGCGGCCGGGGTGCGAGGTGGCCGACGAGATCTCGGTGACCGAGAGCGAGGACGTGTTGGTCGCGAGGATCGTGTCCGGGGAGACGATGCCGTCGAGCTGCTTGAAGATGTTCTTCTTGATCTCCACGGACTCGACGACCGCCTCGACGACGAGGTCGACGTCCTTGAGCTCCTCGAGGGAGGTGGCGAAGGACACCCGACCGTGCAGCTCCTTCTCGTCGGCCTCGCTCAGCTTGCCGCGAGCAACCGCACGGGCCGTGGAGTGCTCCAGGTGCTGCCGCCCGCGGGTCACGGCCTCGTCGTCGACCTCCACACCCACGACGGCGTACCCGTGCCGGGCGAACACCTCCGTGATGCCGGCACCCATGGTGCCAAGTCCGACGACGCCGATTGTCTTGAAGTCACGTGCCATGTGGCGCATCCTGCCACGCGCCGCCCGGCCGCCGACTGTGTGTCCGCTCACGCCTGATGCTTGGGAGGAGCCTGACTGTCACCTGCTGACAGCCACACTCCTCCTAGTCGTCAGGACAGCTCTTCCACGAGCCGGGTGACCTCGTCGGCGCAGCCCCAGCTGAGGGTGACGCCGGCACCGCCCTGCCCGTAGCAGTGGATCACCCGGTCCTCGGCCTCCAGGCGTACGACGGAGCGCACCGGCCGCAGTCCCACGCGGTGGCCCACCACCCTTGCCTCGGCCAGCTCCGGCACCAGCAGCGTGGCCCGGCGGACGATCTCGTCCGCCGTCTCCGGTGAGGCCGTCCGGCTCCAGTCGTCGACCTCGTCGGTGCCGCCGACCACGATCCCGTGACCGCGTGGGACGACGTACGTCGGACCGGCTGCGTCGAGCCACCAGCGATCGAGCTGCACCCCGTCCATCAGCACCACCTGACCACGGACGGGTCGCACGTCCGGGTCGTCGGCCAACAATCGGGAGCCGAGCCCGGCGCAGTTGACCACCACGTCGTCGGCCGACGCACCCCGCGGCAGCGCACGCAGGCTCATCCGGGTGAGCGTCCCGCCGAGCCCGGCCAGCCGGGAACGCAGCCAGGACAGGTACACCGGCATGTCGATGACCGGCGCGGTGAACGACCATGCGTCGGCGTACCCGGACGGCGGACCGACGTGCTCCAGATCGGGTACCGCACCGGCCCACCAGGGGTCTGCGGTCCGCCGACGGTGCACCTCGGTGCCGGCCATCATCCGGACGCCGGTGTCCTCGGGCGACTCCGAGGACGCCAGGCCCGCGAACGCGTCGTACGTCGACGCTCGACCACGCGGTGACCCGGTCCTGCGGCAGCGCCTTGTAGGGGTACCAGAGGGCCGCCGCGACCACGGAGGTCGTCTCGAGCGGGAGGTCCCGGGCGAGAACGTCGACGCGATGACCCTGCTCGGCCAGCCGGACGGCACAGGTCAGGCCGGTGACTCCGGCTCCGACGACCACCACTCTCCTAGCCACCCGCCCCATCGGGTCAGCATGGCAGGTAGATTCTCCGCTCGTGAGACTCGTCGTGGCACGCTGTCAGGTCGACTACGCCGGACGGCTGAGCGCGCACCTGCCGATGGCCACCCGGGTGTTGATGCTCAAGTCCGACGGCTCGGTGCTCGTGCACTCCGACGGCGGCTCCTACAAGCCGCTGAACTGGATGAGCCCGCCGTGCACCGTCAGGGAGGGCACCACCGAGGACGGCCAGGTCGAGTGGACCGTGGCAGCCAAGACCGGCGACAGCCTGCGGATCCTGATCGAGGAGGTCATCCACGACTCCAGCCACGACCTCGGCGTGGACCCCGGCCTGCAGAAGGACGGCGTCGAGAAGCACCTCCAGGAGCTCCTCGCCGAGCACCCCGCGACCCTGGCCGACGGTCTGAGCCTCGTACGACGCGAGTACCCCACCGCCATCGGCCCGGTCGACCTGATGTGCCGCGACAGCGACGGCCGATCCGTCGCCGTCGAGATCAAGAGGCGTGGAGAGATCGACGGGGTCGAGCAGCTCACCCGTTACCTCGAGCTGCTCAACCGCGACCCCCTGCTGAGCCCCGTGCGGGGCATCTTCGCGGCCCAGGAGATCAAGCCGCAGGCACGGGTCCTCGCGAGCGACCGTGGCATCGCCTGTGCGGTCGTCGACTACGACGCCCTGCGCGGGATGGACGACCCCAGCCTGCGGTTGTTCTGACCCGCTGAGCTATCGAGCCGTCCCACTCACGTTGCCCGACGAGCCGCTCCAGTTGCTCGCGGCGTCGAGCGCGTAGACCTTGTAGGTGTACCTCGTGCCGGCGGTCAGGCCGGTGTCGGTGAAGGTGGTCACCTTGCCGAGCAGCCGGTACTTCGCGTTGCCGCGGTAGAGGTAGTAGCTCGCCACTCCGACGTTGTCGGTGGAGGCGTTCCAGGTGAGGGTGATGCGACGCGTCCCGGCCGCCCCGACGGTCGCCCGGAGCGCTCCGGGCGCGCTGGGAGCGGTCTTGTCAGCAGGGATGTTCACGCTGACCGTGTTCGAGGCCGCACTCGCGTTGCCCGCGGCGTCGCGCGCCCGGACGTTGTAGCTCGACGCGCGAGCCAGGGGCGGGGTCAGGTCCGTGTACGACGGCGAGGTGGTCGTCGCGATGGCCACTCCGCCGCGGTAGACGGTGTAGCCGGTCACGCCCACGTTGTCCGTCGCCCCGGTCCAGGTGAGCCTGGCCGTGAGGCCCGACAGCGCGCCGCTCAGCCGGGGCGCGACCGGCGCCGTCGTGTCGCCCAACGTCCGGGCCACCTCGTTGCTCTTCGCGCTCTCATTGCCGGCCGCGTCACGCGCCGTGACCTGGTAGCGGTGCAGCGTGTTCCCGACCAGGGCACTGTCGGTGTAGCTCCGGGCCGTGCTGCCCAACGTCGTCAGCGGGAGGCCGTCACGGTAGACGAGGTAGTTCGTCACCCCGACCAGGTCGGTCGACGCACCCCAGGTGAGCGCCACGCTCGAGGTCGCTGACACCGCCCGGAGGGTGGTGGGCACACTCGGCGCAGTCGAGTCGACGGTGCGAGCCACCTCGTTGCTCAGTGGACTCTCGTTGTCCGCCGCGTCGCGGGCGAGGACGCGGTAGCGATGCAGCGTGGAGCCGACGAGCGCACTGTCCGTGTAGCTCCTCGCGGTGCTCCCGAGGGTCACGAGCGGAAGTCCGTCGCGGAAGACGACGTAGTCGGTCACGCCCACGTTGTCAGTGGCTCCCTGCCAGGTCAGCGCCACGCTCGAGGTCGCCGACACGGCCCGCAGGTCGAGCGGAGTGGTCGGGTCGGTGGCGTCGGGAGTCGTGACAGCGACGGGGTCGCTCACGGGGCTCTCGTTGCCGGCGGCGTCGTACGCCGAGACGCGGTAGGTGTAGGTGACGACGTCGTCCAGGCCCCCGTCGACCAGGGACCGGCTGCCGTCGCTGACGTCGGTGAGCAGGGTGCCGTTGCGGTAGATCCGGTAGCCGGCGACACCGGCGTTGTCGCTCGACTCGCTCCAGCTCAGTGTCGCCTCGTCCCCCGCGGTCAGCTCCGCCGCGACTGTCGGGGAGGTCGGTGCGTTGTCGTCACCAGTCTCGACGACGGCGAGGTCGCTCGGGTCGCTCTCGTTGCCGGCGGCGTCGTGGGCCGAGACCGTGTAGGAGTGCGTGGTCAGGTTCGCCACGCTCGTGTCGAGGTGGCCCCGTGCAGTCGGGCCGAGCGTCATGATCAGCTCGCTGTCCCGGTAGACGCGATAGCCGGTGACGGCGGCGTTGTCGGTCGCTCCCGACCAGCTCAGAGTGACCCTGCTGGGTCGGTCCCAGGCCGCGGTCAGCGCGGCTGGCGGCGTCGGTTTCTCCTCGTCGACGTTGTGCACGGTCACCTCGACCGTGTCGGAAAGGGCCGTGTGGCCCGCCGCGTCACGCGCTCGCAGCTGCAGGGTGTGGGATCCGTTGGCGACGGTGGCGCTGTTCCAGTCGACGGTCACCGCCCCGTCCTCGGCCGGTGTGGTCGTGTCGACGGCCTCACCCTCTACGAGCAGGTCGACGGACTCCACGCCGACGTCGTCGGAGGCCGATCCGCCCACGCTCAGGGTTCCCTCCACCGTGGCGCCGTCCTCTGGCGTCGACAAGGTCACCGTCGGCGGCGTCTGGTCGGTCGGTTCAGGTACGGCGGTGCCCGTGAAAAGCGGATCGTTGGCGAAGGCGTTGTAGCGCTGCTGCTCGACGGGGTCGGCCACATGGGTCTCGGTGAAGCCGACCCGGTCGTCGTGGCTGCTGGAGGTGTAGTTGTCCCAGACGATGTAGGCCTTGAGCTTCGGGTGGACACCGTTCTGCACGTTGCGCCGCGCCTCGTCGTACATCGCGTACGCCGCGGTCTGGCTGCTGCCGACGTAGCCGAACTCGCCGAGCCCCCAGGGCTTGGACAAGAAGTCGTGCTCGGCGTCGCTGTTGGCGGTCAGGTAGTTGTAGAAGGAACCCACCGTCGCGGTCCAGCTGGCGTTCTTGGGATAGGGATCCCACATCACCCAGTCGACGTAGTCGTTGCCTGGCCACAGGTCCTTGGTCAGGCAGTGGGCGGTGACATAGCCGGTGTAGCTCATCACCCAGACGACGTTGTCGACGCCGAGTGCATCGAACCGCGCGCGCACGTTGTGCCACATGTTGACGTAGTCGGTCGTCGTCCCCGAGGTGCCGTTCAGGGAGTGCGCGGGGCAGCGCGGGGAGCCGCCGGGAGTGATGCTGGACTCGGGCTCGTGGTAGAGCGAGAGCATGATCTTGGTCGAGCCCAGCGCCTTGATGCTCGCCGCCATCGCGTCGATCTGGGTGTTGACGAGAAGACTGCGGCCGTCACCTGCGGCCCAGTTCAGCGAGACCCGCCAGTTGTACATCCCGATGGTCCCCGGCCGCTTTGCCAGCGTCACCATGTCGTTGGACAGCACCGCCCCGGCGCCGTTGTAGGCATGCACGATGTCCACCTGCCGGCCGATGCGCGCCTCGTGCTCCAGCATCCGCGAGCGGAAACCGGTGACGCCGTACCCACCTGACTCGGCGCCCAGCCAGGGGCGGCACGAGTTCACCAGCTTCGCGGAGATGGTGCAGACCGGGTCGGCCGCGGCCGCTGGTGTCGCGTGGGGTGGGAGGACCGTCAGGAACGAGGCCAGGACGCCCAGAACCACCAGCAGGGCCGGTTGCCGACGCGCGCGAGACGCGCGCGACGTCGCGACGAGTCCTCGCATCTGTTTCCCCGGGGCACTACGTAGGCGAATCGACATTTCCCCGAGGAACCGACCGCGTTCTGTCTACGCGAGACGCCGCAGTGCTGCAAATATCGGGTCCACCCGCTGGTTTGCGGACTGGACCGGTGGGCGGGTCAGGCCTGGTCGGTGTTACCCGAGGGCCGGAGCGGGAACGTCATCCTGAACGTCGTACCGTCCCCGCCACTGCTGACCACCTCGATCGTGCCGGCGTGGGCCTCCACGATGGCAAGGGCGATGGTCAGCCCGAGCCCGGCACCTGGCGTCTGCTGCGCGACCGCAGCGGGGGTACGGAAGAGCCGCTCGAACAACGCGTCCGGATCCTCGTCACCGATGCCCACGCCCGTGTCGATCACGTCGATCTCCGCAGAGGCCCCGCGCGAGCTGAGCACGACCCGGACCCGCCCGTCGGCCGGCGTGAACTTGATCGCGTTGGAGAGCAGGTTGTCCATCGCCTGGCCCAGGCGGTCGCGGTCGCCATACATCGGTACGGCGATGCCGGGTGTCTCCAGCGACAGGGCGAGCCTGGCCTCCTCGGCACGCGGCCGGGCAGCCTCCACCGCCTCGCGCACCACCCGCTCCAGGTCGATCTCAGCCGAGCGGATCGCCAGCCCGGACTCCTCGATCGCCACCAGGGTGAGCAGGTCGTCGACCAGACGCAGCTCGCGCTCGGCGCTGCGCATGATCACCGAGAGGAACCGCTGGCCCTGGGGGCTGAGCTCCTCGAGGTCGGTCATCAGCTCGCCGTACCCGATCATCGAGGTCAGCGGGGTGCGCAGCTCGTGCGAGACGGTGGCGAAGAACTCGTCCTTGACCCGGTCGGTCTCCTCCTGCATCCGGCGGCGCTCCGAGATGTCACGGATGGCGGCGGAGACCAGAAGGCCTTCGTCGGTCTCCAGCGGCGAGAGGGTGACCTCGATCGGGAACTCCGAGCCGTCCTTGCGCCGGGCGTGGAGGTCACCGGCCAGACCCATCGGCCGGGTGCGCGGCTCGCTGACGTAGCCGTTGCGGAACGCCATGTGCATGCCGGAGTAGCGGTCAGGGACCAGGATCTCGACCTGCTCGCCCACGAGCTCGGCTCGCCGGTAGCCGAAGAGCTCCTCGACCTGGGCGTTCACCAGGACGATCGCGCCGTCACGGTTCACGATCACCATGCCGTCGGGAGCGGCCTCGAGCAGGCCACGGAAGAGCTTGGTCTGCCGGTACTTCTCGTTCGGCTCGCGGATCCCGATCGCGACCAGCGGTCCGCGGTCGGTGGCGGTGGGCGTCATGGTGAGGTCGACGGAGTTGCTGGCGCCGCCGGAGTGACGCAGCCGGGCGTCACGCACCTGGATCTCGACGTTGTTGACGATGACGGCGTTCACGGCTTCGCGCTGGAAGTCGTGCATGGTGTCGCGCCCGAAGTCCTGCACCTTGTAGCCGACGAGCGCGTCGGCGGATACGCCGAGGATCTCGCTGGCGCCCTGGTTCGCGAGCAGGAGGACACCCTGGGCATCGGCGAGCACCATGGCGTCATCGGACTTGAGAACCATGTCCGAGAGCGCGCCGTACTCCCACTGCTCAGCGTCGTGCAGCTGCTCCATTGCGATCCGCCTTGATCGTCGAGCCCGAGGCAGCCGCGCCCCCCGGCTGCACGTGACGTCAATCCGCACACTACGACGCCCACGCCGCCGAGAATGCGATAAACGAGGGCAAGTCCGGATTGACCAAGGGAGAGACTAGACCAGTTCGTTCGCGGCGCGAATCGCCGTGACAATCCCGCCCATGGCCTGCGTCAGGCTGAAGTCCTTGGGAGTGAACACTGCGGCCACGCCCATCTCCTTGAGCAGCTTGGCGTCGCGGTCGGGGATGATGCCCCCGACGATCACCGGGATGTCGTCGATCCCGGCGGTCTTCATCTGCTCGAGTACGTCGGGAACGAGCTCCATGTGCGACCCGGAGAGGATGGAGAGACCGACGCAGTGCACGTCCTCGGCGACTGCGGCCGCGACGATCTCCTGCGGCGTCAACCGGATGCCCTGGTAGACGACTTCGAAGCCGGCGTCGCGGGCACGTACGGCGACCTGCTCGGCCCCGTTCGAGTGACCGTCGAGGCCGGGCTTGCCGACCAGCAGCCGCAGCCGACCGCCGAGCTCCTCACCGGTGGCGCGCACCTGCTCGCGCACCTCGGTGAGCTCCTTGCCGGCCTCGGCGACCCCCACAGCGCCAGACACACCGGTCGGAGCGCGGAACTCGCCGAACACGTCTCGCAAGGTGCCGGCCCACTCCCCCGTGGTCGCACCAGCGCGCGCGGCGACGAGAGTCGGCTCCATCAGGTTGGCGTCGGTCTTCGCCGCCTCGGCAAGTGCCTCCAGAGCGCGGTCCACCTCGGCCTGGTCGCGTTCCTCGCGCCAAGCCTCCAGCCCGGCGATGGCGGAGCGCTCAGCCTCCGGATCGGCTGCCTGGATGGCGGCGTCCAGGTCGGCGGTCAGCGGTGAGGGCTCGGTGGTCTCGAACCGGTTGACGCCGACGACGATGTCCTCTCCGTTCTCGATGCGGGCACGGCGCGCCGAGTGGGAGCTGACCAGCGCCTGCTTCATGTAGCCCGACTCGACGGCCGCGATCGCGCCGCCGAGTGCCTGCACCCGGTCCATCTCGTCGCGGGCGTCCGAGACCATCTCGTCGACCTTGGCCTCGATCACCTTGGAGCCCTCGAAGATGTCGTCGTACTCCAGCAGGTCGGACTCGAAGGCGAGCACCTGCTGGAAGCGCAGGGACCACTGCTGGTCCCACGGGCGCGGCAGGCCAAGCGCCTCGTTCCACGCCGGCAGCTGTACGGCGCGCGCCCGTGCGTTCTTGGACAGGGTGACGCCGAGCATCTCCAGCACGATCCGCTGCACGTTGTTCTCCGGCTGCGCCTCGGTCAGGCCGAGGGAGTTCACCTGCACCCCGTAGCGGAAGCGACGCATCTTCTCGTCGGTCACGCCGTAGCGCTCGCGAGTGATCTCGTCCCAGAGCCGCACGAACGCCCGCATCTTGCAGGTCTCCTCGACGAACCGCACGCCGGCGTTGACGAAGAACGAGATCCTGCCGACGGTCTTCTCGAAGTCGTCCTCGGAGACCTGGCCGGCGTCCTTCACCGCGTCGAGCACGGCGATCGCGGTGCACAGTGCGTAGGCCAGCTCCTGCGTGGGCGTGGCGCCGGCCTCCTGCAGGTGGTAGCTGCAGATGTTGATCGGGTTCCACAGCGGGATCTCGTTGACGGTGTAGGAGATGACGTCGGAGATCAGTCGCAGCGAGTGCTCGGGCGGGAACACGTAGGTCCCGCGGGAGAGGTACTCCTTGATGATGTCGTTCTGGGTGGTCCCGGCGAGCTGGTGGGCGACCTCGAGCGGCTCGAGGTCGGGGTTCTGCTCCTCCGCGACGACCTGGTAGAGGGCCAGCAGCCACATGGCGGTGGCGTTGATCGTCATCGAGGTGTTCATCCCGGTGAGCGGGATGTCCGCGAACAGACGACGCATCTCACCGAGGTGCGGGATCGGGACGCCGACCTTGCCCACCTCGCCGCGAGAAAGCGGGGAGTCAGGGTCGTAGCCGGTCTGCGTGGGCAGGTCGAAGGCAACCGACAGGCCTGTCTGCCCCTTGGCGAGGTTCATCCGGTAGAGCTTGTTGGACTCCGTCGCCGAGGAGTGCCCCGCGTAGGTGCGCATCACCCAGGGGCGGTCCTTCTCGGGCCTTGATGCGTGCTTGTCGTTCATGTGGCTGAGGGTAGGCCCGGTGGGCAGCCAGCGGTACGTCGTGTGGACTCTGTCACCTTGCGTAATGGGTCACACGAGTGGGCGCATGCTCCGGGCGGCTCTAGACCCTGGTGGTGGGCTGTGCCGGTTCGACGGGGAGCATCCAGCGCAGGTGGGACAGGTGCAGCAGGCGGCGTACGCCCGGGGAGCCGCCGCTGAGCACCACACGGCGCCCCTGCCGCTCGGCGACGCGGTTGGCCACGGCCAGCATCTTCAGGGTGGTCAGGTCGACCGAGTCGACTCGAGAGATGTCCACGCGGACATCGCCGACGTGCTGCTCGAGCAGCCGGTAGACGGCCGCGCGCAGCTCGGCAGTGCATCGCACGTCGAGCGAACCGGTGAGTTCGAGCGTGTTCCCGTTGGTCGTCTGCTCCATGGAGCGCCTCCCCCTGTCTGATCACAATATCGAGGCTCAGCAAGCCGTCGCGTATCAAGACACTCGGGATGGGGCGGCAAATACGTCCCGGACCGGACTTTCTGCCCGGGCCGGGTGGTGACCGGACTAGTCCGGCAGGCGGGAGACGTCGGCGCCGACAGCGCCGAGAGCCTCGGCGAACCGGGGATAGCCCCGGTCGATGTGCTGCGACTCGGCCACCACGGTGGTGCCCTGGGCGGCGAGCCCGCCGAGCACCAGCGCGGCCCCGGCGCGGATGTCGTGCGCGACGACGGGTGCGCCAGAGAGCATGGGTACGCCGCGGACCACGGCGTGATGGCCGTCGGTGCGGAGGTCGGCGCCGAGCCGGGCGAGCTCCTGGGCGAACATGAACCTCGCCTCGAAGACGTTCTCGGTGATCATCGCCGTCCCCGCGGAGACGGCGGCGAGCGCCATGGCGAACGGCTGCAGGTCGGTCGGGAACCCGGGGTAGGGCAGGGTCGCGACGTCGAAGGACGTCAGCTGCCGGTGCACGCCCACGGTGAAGCCGGTGGCGGTCGGCTCGATCACGGCGCCCGAGGCAGCCAGCTTGTCCAGCACGATGTCGAGGTGGTGGGTCACCCCGCCCTCGATGTGCAGGTCGCCGCCCGCGATCGCGGCTGCGAAGACCCAGGTGCCGGCGACGATGCGGTCGGTGACGGTGCTGTGCTCGACCGGGTTCAGGTGCTCGACTCCCTCGATCACCAGCGTCGACGTGGAGATCCCCTCGATGCTGGCTCCCATCGCCGTCAGCATCTGGCACAGGTCGATGATCTCGGGCTCGCGGGCCACGTTGTCGATCACGGTGGTGCCACGTGCCAGCACGGCGGCCATCACGAGGTTCTCGGTCGCTCCCACCGACGGGAAGTCGAGCCACAGGTTGGCGCCGACGAGACCGTCCGGTACCTCGGCGACTACCTGCCCGTGCTCGATCCGTACGACGGCGCCGAGCTCCTGCAGCCCCCGGATGTGCATGTCGAGCCCTCGGGACCCGATCGCGTCCCCACCTGGCAACGCCACGCTCGCCTGGCGACACCGGGCGACGAGCGGTCCCAGTACGGCGATCGATGCCCGTAGGCGTCGTACCAGCTCGTAGGGGGCCTTGTGGTCGAGCTTTTCGGGGACATCGACCCTGACCCGCCCTGCGGTGGAGGCAGTTGTCGGGTCCGCATCCGGGTAGACGATCTCGACCTCGCAGCCGAGCTGGCGCAACAGCTGGCCCATCACAGCGACGTCGAGGATGTCGGGCACGTTGTGGATCACCGAGCGGCCCGGTGCGAGCAGTGAGGCCGCCATCAGCTTCAGCGCCGAGTTCTTGGCTCCCCCGACGTACACCGTGCCCGCCAGCGGTCGCGTCAGCGGCCCCTCGGAGACGACGCGGAAGCTGCCCATGCTCGTCACTCTAGTGAGGCGCGGGCCGCCCTGATCCATGCGGCGCCACCGACCCTAAGGTGGAAGCATGGTGAACCTGACTCGTATCTACACGCGCACCGGTGACGGCGGGAACACCCGCCTCGGGGACATGAGCGAGACCACGAAGACCGACCTCCGGCTGCTGGCCTACGCCGACGTCGACGAGACCAACGCACACATCGGCCTGGTGCTGGCCACCAGCGAGCTCGACGACGAGGTGGTCGCGGTCCTCACGCACGTGCAGAACGACCTGTTCGACGTCGGCGCGGACTTCTGCACGCCGGTCGTGGAGAACCCGGAGTACCCGCCGCTGCGCATCGAGGCCGACTACGTCGAGCGGCTCGAGGGCTGGTGCGACAAGTACAACGACGAGCTCCCGAAGCTGCGCTCCTTCATCCTCAACGGCGGCACGGTCGCCGCGGCCCACCTGCACGTCGCGCGCACGGTCTGTCGACGCGCCGAGCGCTCGGCCTGGGCGGCCCACGAGGAGTACGCCGACTCGATGAACGTGCTGGCGATCAAGTACCTCAACCGGCTCTCCGACCTGCTGTTCATCCTGGCCCGCCACGCCAACCGGGAGAACGGCGACGTCCTCTGGGTGCCCGGCGGCGAGCGCGGCGTACCTGAATCCGACTGAGGCTCGGGTCGGCAATTCACAAACCGGGCAGGGTTGACGGCTGATCCCTGACGTTGTGGGGTGATGCTTCGGCCGACAACGTCAGGTTTCCCCGGCCGACCGGGGAAACCGGCAGCCCTACCGAGACGGCCGCGACCCCGGCGGCCCAGCCTCGAGCCAGGACTGGAGACCGGTGAGCGAGCTGGGGCTCATCGCCAGCTCGACCTCACCACGCGGGGTCGAGCAGACCACGACGACGTGGCCGGCGTAGAGCGCGTACTCCTCGGAGCCGCGGGGCTCTCGCTGGGAGACGAAGGTGAGGTCGTTGCGCCGCCAGGCTCGCTTCGGCACCGGCAGCGGGGAGAAGATCCGGTACCAGTCCAGGGAGTCCTCGCGATAGCGGCCGAGCCCGAGCACCCAGCCCCGGCCGTCGGGCTGGTTGGCGTCACGGACGCTCAGCTCGAAGGTGCCCCCGTGCCGCGACAGAACGCGTCGGCGTACGACGAGAACGGCGCCGAACAGGATGATCACGAGCAGCACGACACCAGCTGAGTCCAGCAGCCATTGCCATACCGGCATCGATCCCTCTTCTCCGCCTCGATGCGAGAGGGACAGCCTAGGAGATGCCCGGGGACGACCGAGGGCCGCCCCGTTTCACGGGACGGCCCTGCTGATCCGGTCTGGTGGTGCGGCGGCTGCCGAGCGGGTCAGGAGCCCTGTTCCGCCGCGCGAACCCGTGCCTCGTGCCGGCGTACGGCGGCCTGCGCGTCGTCGTCGTTCTCGCCGTGCTCCTTGGCGCGCTCGAGATCGTGGCGGGCCTTCTCGAGGTCGATCTCGTGGGACATCTCCGCGTGCTCGGCGAGCACCGAGACGCGGTTGTTGGCCACCGAGAGGAACCCGGCATCGACGGCCGCGATCCAGGTCTCTCCGTCAGTCGTCTGCACGTCCACGACCCCGTCGACCATCAAGGAGAGCATCGGGGCGTGGTGCGGCAGGATGCCGACGTCGCCCTCGGTGGTGCGGGCGATGACCATCTTGGCCTCGCCCGACCACACGAGCCGGTCGGCAGCGACCAGCTCGACGTGCAGGCCCTCGTCGCTCACGACGACTCGCCGGTCTGCTTCTGGATCTCCGCCCACTTCTTCTCGACGTCGTCGAGGCCACCGCACATGAAGAACGCCTGCTCGGCCACGTGGTCGTACTCGCCGTCGGCGATCTTGTTGAACGCCTCGATGGTGTCGGCCACCGGAACGGTGGAACCCTCGAGACCGGTGAACTGCTTGGCGACGTAGGTGTTCTGAGACAGGAACCGCTGGATGCGACGGGCCCGGGAGACGATGATCTTGTCCTCCTCGGAGAGCTCGTCGACACCGAGGATCGCGATGATGTCCTGGAGCTCCTTGTTGCGCTGCAGGATCTGCTTGATCCGGACGGCGCAGTCGTAGTGCTCCTTGCCGATGTACTGCGCATCGAGGATTCGCGAGGTCGACGTCAGCGGGTCCACCGCCGGGTAGATACCGAGCGACGCGATCTCGCGCGAGAGCTCGGTGGTCGCGTCGAGGTGCGCGAACGTGGTGGCCGGGGCCGGGTCGGTGTAGTCGTCCGCGGGCACGTAGATCGCCTGCATCGAGGTGATCGAGTGACCACGGGTCGAGGTGATCCGCTCCTGGAGCACGCCCATCTCGTCGGCCAGGTTGGGCTGGTAGCCCACCGCGGAGGGCATCCGGCCCAGCAGGGTCGACACCTCCGAGCCGGCCTGGGTGAACCGGAAGATGTTGTCGATGAAGAGCAGCACGTCCTGGTTCTGTACGTCGCGGAAGTACTCCGCCATCGTCAGCGCGGACAGGGCGACGCGCAGGCGGGTGCCGGGCGGCTCGTCCATCTGGCCGAACACGAGGGCGGTCTGGCCGATGACGCCGGCCTCCTCCATCTCGACGATGAGGTCGTTGCCCTCGCGGGTGCGCTCGCCCACACCGGCGAACACCGACACACCACCGTGGTCCTTGGCGACGCGGGCGATCATCTCCTGGATCAGCACGGTCTTGCCGACACCGGCACCACCGAACAGCCCGATCTTGCCGCCCTGGACGTACGGCGTGAGCAGGTCGATGACCTTGATGCCGGTCTCGAACATCTGGGTCTTGGACTCGAGCTGGTCGAAGGCAGGCGCCTTGCGGTGGATCCCCCAGCGCTCCTTGACCTCGAGCTCCTCGCCCTCCTCGAGGTTGAGGCACTCGCCCAGGGTGTTGAACACCTTGCCGAGCGTCACGTCGCCGACCGGAACCGAGATCGGGCCGCCGGTGTCGCGCACCTGGGCCCCACGGACGAGGCCGTCGGTCGGCTGCAGCGAGACGGCGCGGACCATGCCGTCACCGATGTGCAGGGCAACCTCGAGCGAGAGGACCTTGGACTCCCCGCTCAGCTCGAGCTCGACCTCGAGCTTGTTGTACATCTCCGGCATCGAGTCGCTCGGGAACTCCACGTCGACAACGGGTCCGGTCACGCGCGCGATCCGGCCGATGTTCTCCTGGCCCTCTTCGGTCTTGTTCTCTTCAGCAGTGGCAGTCATGTCTCTCACTCACTCCCCGGCGTTCGCGTCGGCCAGCGCGTTGACGCCACCGACGATCTCGCTGATTTCCTGGGTAATACCGGCCTGGCGGGCCTGGTTGGCTATTCGGGTGTACTTCTTGATCAGCTCGTCGGCGTTGTCGGTCGCGGACTTCATCGCCCGCTGACGCGCGGCCAGCTCGGAGGCTGCCGCCTGGAGCATGGCGAAGAAGATCCTGCTCTGGACGTAGCGCGGCAGCAGCCCGTCGAGGACCTCCGCCGCGGACGGCTCGAACTCGTAGAGCGGCAGCACGTCCTCTTCCTCGGGCGCTTCGGTGCCCTCGACGACCTCCAGCGGCAGCAGCCGGACAGCGGTCGGCTCCTGGGTGAGCATCGAGCGGAAGCGGGTGAAGACGAGGTGCACCTCGTCGACGGGCTTCGCGTCCTCGTGGGCTCGCGAGTCCTCCGGCCGCTCCTCGTCCTCCTCGAGCAGGAACGCGCCGATCAGCGCCTCCCCGACCTCACGGGCGATGTCGTAGGTCGGCTGGTCGGAGCTGCCGGTCCAGGTCTGCACGACCGGGCGGTCGCGGAACTTGTAGTAGCCCTCGCCCTTGCGGCCGCAGATGTAGGTCTCGATCTCCTTGCCCTCGCCCCGCAGCTTCTCGCCGAGACGCTCGGCCTCCTTGAGCACGCTCGAGGAGTAGGCGCCGGCGAGGCCACGGTCACTGGTCACGATCAGCACGGCGGCCCGCTTGGGGTCCTCCGGCTCGGTGGTCAGCGGGTGGTCGACGTTGGAGAAGGTGGCGACCGCCGAGACGGCACGGGTCAGCTCACGGGCGTACGGCGCTGCCGCCTGTGCCCGCTGCTGCGCCTTGATGATCCGGGACGCAGCAATGAGCTCCATGGCGCGCGTGATCTTCTTCATCGACTCCGTCGACTTGATCCGCGCGCGGTACTCACGCAGCGATAGGGCCATGAGACCTCATCCCCGCTTCTGCTTGACGATCTGCTCCTGCTCGACGTCCTCGTCCTCGAGGGCCTCGGCCTTGGGCTCGTTGCCGGGCTTCTTGATCGAGTCGCCCTCGGAGGTCTCGAACTGGTCGAGGAAGGAGTCGTAGGCCTCGGCCACACCCTCCTCGTCCTCGAACTTCAGGCTCTCGCGGATGGCGGACAGGATGCCGTCGTGCGAGCGGTGCAGGTAGTCCAGGAACTCCTGCTCGAAGCGGAGCACGTCGTCCACCGGGACCCGGTCGAGGCGGCCGGACGTACCGAGCCACAGGGACACGGTCATGTTCTCCAGCGAGTACGGCGAGTACTGCGGCTGCTTGAGCAGTGCCATCAGGCGCTGCCCGCGGTCCAGCTGCTGACGCGACGCGGCGTCGAGGTCCGAGGCGAACATCGCGAACGCCTCCATGGCGCGGAACTGCGCCAGGTCGACCTTGAGCGAGCCGGTCACACCCTTCATCGCCTTGGTCATCGCGGCACCACCCACGCGCGAGACCGACACACCGACGTCGATGGCCGGGCGCTGGTTGGACGCGAACAGGTCGGACTGCAGGAAGATCTGACCGTCGGTGATCGAGATGACGTTGGTCGGGATGTACGCCGACACGTCGTTCGCCTTGGTCTCCACGATCGGCAGGCCGGTCATCGAGCCGTGCCCGAGGTCGTCGGAGAGCTTCGCGCAGCGCTCGAGCAGTCGGCTGTGCAGGTAGAACACGTCGCCCGGGTAGGCCTCACGGCCCGGCGGGCGGCGCAGCAGCAGCGACACGGCGCGGTAGGCCTCGGCCTGCTTGGTCAGGTCGTCGAAGACGATCAGGACGTGCTTGCCGTCGTACATCCAGTGCTGGCCGATCGCCGAGCCCGTGTAGGGAGCGAGGTACTTGAACCCGGCGCTGTCGGACGCCGGGGCGGCCACGATCGTGGTGTACTCCAGCGCGCCGGCCTCCTCGAGGGCACCACGCACGGCGGCGATGGTCGACCCCTTCTGGCCGATGGCGACGTAGATGCAGCGCACCTGCTTGTCCGGGTCGCCGGTCTCCCAGTTGCGCTTCTGGTTGATGATGGTGTCGATCGCGATCGTCGTCTTGCCGGTCGAGCGGTCACCGATGATCAGCTGGCGCTGGCCGCGGCCGATCGGGGTCAGGGAGTCGATCGCCTTGATGCCGGTCGCGAGCGGCTCGTGGACCGACTTGCGGGCCATCACGCCAGGGGCCTGGAGCTCGAGCGCACGACGCTCGTCGCTCTCGATCTCGCCCATGCCGTCGATCGGGGTGCCGAGCGGGTCGATGACGCGGCCCAGGAAGCCGTCGCCGACGGGGACCGACAGGATCTCGCCCGTACGACGGACCTTCTGGCCCTCCTCGATGCCGGAGAAGTCACCCAGGATGACAACGCCGATCTCGCGGGTGTCGAGGTTCAGGGCGATGCCGAGCGTGCCGTCCTCGAACTCGAGGAGCTCGTTGGCCATGGCCGACGGCAGGCCGGCCACGCGGGCGATGCCGTCGCCGGCCTCCGCAACGGTGCCGACCTCTTCCTTGCTGGATGCCTCCGGCTGGTAATCGGACACGAAGCGCTGCAGCGCGTCCCGGATCTCCTCCGGACGGATCGAAAGCTCCGTCATATCTATGCCCCTACTCTTTCGTTGCGTCGAGCGATGTCTGAAGTTCTTGGTTGGGTTCGACTCAGCCCGCGAGCTTGCGCCGGGCGTCGTCGAGCCGGCCTGACGACGGTGCCGTCGATGACGTCGTCACCGATCTCCACGCGCATCCCGCCGATGATCGAGGGATCGAGCACGACGTTGAGGTGAACCGTACGGCCGTACTGGTTGCTCAGCGCCGCCTCGAGTCGTCCGACCTCGGCGTCACTGAGCTCGTGGGCAACGTGCACCTCGGCGACACGTTGGTTGTGCGCCGCAGCCGCGATCTTCTGGTACTCCTCGATGGCGACCGTCACGCTGCGGTGGCTGCCGGTCAGTGCCAGCTCGGCGAGCCGTTGCGTGGCCGGCAGGGTCTTGTCGCCGAGCAGGTCGCGCAGCAGCTGCCCCTTGTCGGTGCCCGATCGAGCCGGGTCCGAGAGCGCAGTGCGCAGGTCGTGCTGCTCGTTGATCAGCTGTCCCACGGCGAAGAGCTCGTTGGAGAGCCGCTCGGCGTCGTCACCGGCGGAGTTCACCAGGGACACGACCGCAAGCTCCTCGAACGCGTCGGCGAGGTCCCGGGTGCGGGTCCAGCGCTTCTCGCTGGCCGAAGCCACCAGGTCCAGCGCCGGAGCGCTGATCTTCCCGTCGAGGATCTGTCGGAGGAGACCGGACTTCGCCGCAGAGTCCATCGATGAGTCCGTGGCGATCCGCCGCAGGCCGGGCTCGGCACGCAGCAGGGTGGCCACGGCGAACAGGTCCTCGCCGATCTGGGCAGCGTCCGATGTGCCGGTCGCCTCGAGCTCTTCGCTCACGGCGGCCAGCGCGTCGGCCGATGCACCTCGCAGGTCGGACTTGGCCATCAGCCGGCTCCGTTGGTGCTCGAGCCGGCGTCGGAGGCCTCGTTGTGGAGCTCGAGGTCAGCCAGGAAACGGTCGACCACGCGGCTGGAGCGCTCGTCGTCCTCGAGGCTCTCACCCACGATGCGGCCCGCCAGCGAGGTGGCCAGGCTGCCCACCTCGGCACGCAGCGAGGCCACTGCCTGCTTCCGCTCGGCCTCGATCTGCGCCTTGCCGTTCTCGACGATGCGCGTGGACTCCTCCTGAGCCTGGTCGCGCATCTCGGAGACGATCTGCGCACCCTGCTCCCGGGCCTCCTCGCGGATCTTGGCGGCCTCGTGGCGGGCCTCGGCCAGCCGCTCCTCGAGCTCGGCGAGCTTCGAGTCGGCCTCGGCCTGCTTGGTCTCGGCCGCCTGGAGCCCACCCTCGATGGCAGACGTGCGCTCGGCGAACGTCTTCTCGAAGTTGGGTACGACGAACTTCTTCACGAGGTAGAAGAGGATGCCGAAGACGACGAGCGACAGCACCATCTCGATCGGGTGCGGGATCAGAGGGTTGAGCTCTTCACCAGCCAGCGGGATCACATACATGGGCTCGGTCTTTCGTCAGAGGTGAACGGTCAGAGCACGAACGCGAGGGCGATACCGATGATGGCGAGCGCCTCGGCGAGCGCGAAGCCCAGGATGGCGATCGTCTGCAGTCGGCCCTGGGCCTCGGGCTGACGCGCCACACCGTTGATGTAGGCCGCGAAGATCAGACCGATACCGACGCCTGGGCCGATGGCGGCCAGGCCGTAGCCGATCATGTTCGCTGAGCCCTCGATAGCCATAGGAAGCACGGCTTGTTCCTTTCGTTGTTCCTGTTGGAGAACAGGGGTGGTGGTCAGTGCTCCTCGGACAGGGCACCGGAGATGTACATGGCGTTGAGCAGAGTGAAGACGTAGGCCTGCAGGAACTGCACCAGCAGCTCCAGGAACGAGATCGCGATGAACAGCACCCACGCGAGCACGCCGACCGGCTTGACCAGCAGCGAGCCGTGGACGAGGAGGTACTCGCCGCCGAGTGCGAACAGGATCAGCAGGATGTGGCCGGCGAGCATGTTGGCGAACAGTCGCAGGGCGAGCGTGACCGGTCGCACCAGGATGTTGGACATGAACTCGAGCGGGATCAGCAGCGGCAGGATCGCGGGAGGGACGCCCTGTGGCACGCACTGGTGCTTGAGGTACTTCAGCACGCCGCCCTGGGCGCGGACGCCGACGTAGTTGTAGATGATCCAGCTCATCAGGGCGAGGCTGTAGACCATTCCCGAGCGCGAGAACGAGGGGAACTGGACGATCAGCAGCGAGCCGAAGAGGTTGTTGACCAGGATGAAGAAGAACAGCGCGAACAGATACGGCACGAACCGCATGAAGTCCTTGCTGCCGATGATGTCGCGGCCGAGCTGGTTGCGGACGAAGCCGTAGCCCATCTCGCCGACGTACTGGGTCCTGCCGGGCACCATCGACCGCCTGGCCGCAGCAACGCGGAAGAACACGAAGACCAGCACCGCGGCGAAGATGAGCTGGAGCATCGGCTTGGTGACCCCGAGGTACATCTCCTGGCCGAGGAAGTTGAAGGTGTCGTGCGGCCCGACGGGGGGCAGGTTGAAGTCGCCCGGGCCGGGGGAGACGAATTCCTCGCGGGGGGCGACGAGCGTCGGGATGAGGCTCACTGCGACTCCTGATTCGTGGCGTTCTTCTTCGAAGCTTCGTCTGCCGAGTCGGGCTCGATTCTGAACCTCGCCCAGGTCATGTAGATCCCCAGGACGGCACCCACCAGGATCCCGACACCGACGACGTACGACGTGCCGAGCCAGAGGTCCATCAGCCAGCCGAGAAAACCGTAGAACGCCACCCCGGCCACCAGGTAACCGAAGGCATTCCAGGGGTCGCCGGTCGGGGACTTCCGTCGCGCTGGATCCTGCTGAGCCATTGCGGTGGGAGCGTAGCAGTCAGTGGCAGTCACGACGCACCCACCTCTCGTGCCCGGGACGAGGCCCCAACGGTCGGGTCGGCGGTCGCGTCCGAGGTCGCTTTCGTGGTCTCCGGGAGGTCGATGTCGTACGCCGGAATCCTGGCCCTCATGGAGCCGACCAGCTGACCGGCAGTCCAGGCCAGCGTGGCCGCGACGACTCCCCCGGCCAGCCAGCCGCCGGAGAGGGTGGTGCCCACGGCTCCGGAGGAGGTCAGCACGTAGAACACGAGCGCGACGGCCGCCACCTGGAGGGTGTAGGTCAGCATCGCCATCAGCATCGCCAGCTGCGGAGCCATCCGGGTGGCCATGTCCACCACCAGCGAGCCGAACAGGAAGAAGCAGAGCGCGAGCGAACCGCCGGCGAGGGCGCCGAGTGCGCCGGCACGGCCGTCCACGAGACCACCTGCGAGCGTGGCGAGGGCTGCTGCTCCTGCGACACACAGCCCTGCCACCAGCAGGACCTGGGAGGTCCTCCCTCGGGGCATCCCCTGGGCGGGGCGGGCGGTCGTCGTCATTGGCGGCCTCATCGTCGTCGTCTGGTGACCCTAACCGTGCGTGACGGAGATTGTCATCGGGCGTGTGGCGGTGCTTGTGAAAAATAGCACAAAGTCTCCGACGGAGGCAATTCCGCGGCTTGGATCAGCGGACGAGGTGGTCCTCGGCGCGGGGTTCGCCGCGTCGCTGCACCCGCGGCAGGAGGAACGTCAACACCACCGTCATCATCGTGCCGGCCGCCAGCACGCCCCAGGTCAGCGGTCTGGAATCGAGGCTGATCAGCACTCCTCCGAAGGCGATCAGGCCGGCCCAGAGATACATGATCAGCACCGCCCGCCGCTGGCTGTGGCCGATCTCCAGCAGCCGGTGGTGCAGATGCTCCTTGTCCGGCTGGTAGAACGCCTGGCCGCGCCGGGCACGTCGTACGACGGCAAGGACCAGGTCTGCCAGCGGCACGATCAGGATCGAGACCGGCAGCAGTATCGGCAACAACATCACGAACGAGCCGTTCGCTGCGCCACCCTGCTCCACCGAGACCGTGGCGAACTGGCCGGTGAGGGTGAGCGCGGAACCGGCGAGCACCAGGCCGAGCAGCATCGAACCGGAGTCCCCCATGAAGAGGCGGGCCGGGAAGAAGTTGTGTGGCAGAAAGCCCGCGCAGGCGCCGCCCAGCGCGGCGCACAGCATGGCCGCGGTGATCGCCAGGGTCTCGTCGTTGGCGTCGGCCAGCCGGTAGGAGAACAGGAAGAACGCGACCGCTCCGATCATCACGATGCCGCCGGCCAGGCCGTCGAGGCCGTCGACGAAGTTCACCGCGTTCATCGTGCTCACCACGAGCAGCATCGAGAGCAGGACGCCCTGGGTGGGGTCGAGGGCGAACTGTCCGACGCCCGGAAGGTTCAGCGACCAGATGCGCACGTCGTTCAGGACGAGGAAGCCCGCTGCGACGATCTGTCCCCCGAGCTTGGTCAGGGCGTCGAGCTCGATCAGGTCGTCGACGACTCCGACCGCGCAGATCATCGCGCCGGCGATGAGCACGATGCCGGCGTCGTGGAACACGATCGGCGGGGCGGTGCTGAGGAAGGGCAGGTGCCGGGCGACGAGCAGCCCCGCGCCGAGACCCCCCAGCATCGCCACGCCACCGAAGTAGGGAATGGGCGTGGCGTGCACGTCCCTGTCGCGCACCCGGGCCACCGCACCGGACCTGATCGCCAGCTCGCGGGCGAAGACGGACAGCAGATAGCTGGCGACACCGGCCACGAGGAAGACGAGCAGGTACTCACGCACTTTCGGGTCCGACCTCCAGCTCGGTCCCGAACCCCTCGAGGACCGCCTTGAGCTCCCACCTGTCGATGGCGCCCTCGCGGAGGATCCGCGGCTGCGTGCCGGTGCAGTCGACGATCGTGGAGGCGGCGCTGCCGGACCTCGGTCCGTCGTCGAGGATCACCTCCACCGACTCCCCGAGCATCCGTTCCGCCTCGTCGGCGTCGGTCGCGGCGGGCTCGCCGGTCAGGTTCGCCGAGGACACCGCCAGCGGGCCGGTGCGCCCGAGCAGGTCGAGGGCAGCCTCGTCCTGCGGCATCCGTACGGCGACCGTGCCGCGGCTGTCGCCGAGGTCCCACCGCAGCGACGGCTGCTGGCGGCACACGATCGTCAGCGCACCGGGCCAGTAGTGCTCCGTCAGCTCCTGCGCCCATCCGGGGAGGTCGGTGGCCAGCGCCTCGAGCGTCGTCGTGGTCGAGATCAGCACGGGCGGCGGCATGTCGCGACCGCGTCCCTTGGCGTCGAGGAGTCGCTGCACACCGTCTGCGTCGAAGGCGTCCACACCCACGCCGTAGACGGTGTCGGTCGGGAGCACGACCAGCAATCCCCGTCGTACGGCGGCGACGGCGGCAGCCAGACCCCTTCTCACGACTCTCGGGATCGGAGAGGTCGTACCGGGTACTCAACGGACCCTCCTCTGCTTCCTCCACCGGGTCATCGTGCCAGTCGCGCGGTCACAAAGCGCGGTCGACCTGCCAGGTCTTGGTGGTCGCGCACCCCGGTCCAGCGGCCGGCGGCCAGGAACACCTGGGCCGCGGACTCACCCTGCACGTCGGCATGCTCGGCACCGACCCAGCCGCCCGGCCGTAGCAGCCGCGCGGCCGAGGACTCGAGCACCCGCATGGCGTCCAGGCCGTCGTCGCCGGACCACAGCGCCAGCGCGGGGTCGTGGTCACGCGCCTCGGGGGCGACGCTGGCCCAGGCCTCGAGGGGGATGTACGGCGGGTTGCAGGCGACCACGTCGACCATGCCGTCCAGCTCGGGGAAGGCGTCGGCCATGTCTCCCAGACGGAGGTCGACGCTGGTCTGCGACAGGTTGCGCTCGGCCCACGCGTGCGCGCCCGGGTCCAGCTCGACCGCGTGCACCTCGGCGCTGGCCACCTCGTCGACGAGGCTCAGCGCGATGGCGCCCGAGCCGCAGCAGAGATCTACCACCACCGGGCTCTCCCCTGATTCGTGGCCGGACTCGCGCGCTCGGTCGATCGCCCAGCCGGCGAGGAGCTCGGTCTCCGGTCGGGGGACGAAGACGCCGGGCCCGACCTGCAGGTCGACGTGCCGGAAAGCGGCCACGCCGGTCAGGTGCTGGAGCGGCTCCCTGGCAGCTCGTCTGGAGACCAGCCCCTCGAAGGCGGTCCGGTCACCGGCTCCGACGACGTCGACCAGTGGCAGCCGGCCGCGGGTGGTGCCAAGGACGTGGGCGAGCAGCTCGGCCGCGTCGTACTCAGGGCTCGCGATGCCGGACTCGGCGAGCTGGGCGACGGCGTCGCGCAGGAGTGCGCGGGCCTGCGTCACCTCGGCGCTCACTCGGTGAGGGATTCGAGACGGGCAGCCATGTCGGCGTCCACGCAGGAGGCGATCACCGACTCGAGGTCGCCGTCGAGCACCCGGTCGAGGTCGTAGGACTTGTAGCCCGTGCGGTGGTCGGAGATCCGGTTCTCCGGGTAGTTGTAGGTGCGGATGCGCTCGGAGCGGTCCACGGTGCGCACCTGCGACCGGCGCGCGTCGCTGGCCTCGGCGCTCGCTTCCTCCTCGGCGGCGGCGAGCAGCCGGGCCCGCAGGATGCGCATCGCCTGCTCGCGGTTCTGCAGCTGCGACTTCTCGTTCTGGCAGCTCGCCACGATCCCGGTCGGCACGTGGGTGATCCGCACGGCCGAGTCGGTGGTGTTCACGCTCTGCCCTCCGGGGCCGCTGGAGCGGTAGACGTCGATGCGCAGGTCCTTGTCCTCGATCTGCACCTCGACCGGCTCGGCCTCAGGCATCACGAGTACGCCGGCAGCGCTGGTGTGCACGCGTCCCTGGCTCTCGGTCACCGGCACCCGCTGGACCCGGTGCACCCCGCCCTCGAACTTCAGCAGGGCGAACGGAGCCTGCCCCCGGCTCGGGGGTCCCCTTCGCCTTCACGGCCACGGTCACCGACTTGTAGCCCCCGAGGTCGGACTCGTTGGCGTCCAGCACCTCGGTCGACCAGCCGTGGCGCTCGGCGTACCGGGTGTACATGCGGAGCAGGTCGCCGGCGAACAGGGCCGACTCCTCGCCGCCCTCTCCGGACTTGACCTCGAGCAGGACGTCCTTGCCGTCCAGCGGGTCCCGCGGGATCAGCAGCTGCCGGAGCCGTTCCTCGGCCGTGGCGCGGGCGCCGGCCAGCTGCTCGGCCTCGATCGCGAAGGCTCCACCGTCTTCGGGTCCTCCCGCGCGAGCTCGCGGGCAGCCTCGAGGTTCTCCCCGAGCTGCAGCCACTCCGCGTGCGCCCGGAGCACCGAGCTCAGCTCGGCGTACCGCTGACCGAGCCGCCGGGCCAGCGACTGGTCCGAATGCACCGACGGGTCGGCCAGCTTGCGTCTCGAGCTCGGCGTGCTCCTCAGCGAGCTGGGAGACGGCTTCGAACACGGTGGGCTCCTGGGTGGGGTGACGGTTTCCCCGGTCGACCGGGGAAACTGGCGCTTGTAGGCCGAAACTTCACCCCACAAGCACAGGTTTCCCCGGTCGGCCGGGGAAACCTGCAGGTCCGGGAGCTACTTCTTCTCGGCCTTGTCGGCCTTCTTGGCGTAGCGGGCCTCGAAGCGGGCCACGCGGCCGCCGGTGTCGAGGATCTTCTGCTTGCCGGTGTAGAAGGGGTGGCAGTTGGAGCAGACCTCTGAGTGCATGGTGCCGCTCGTCGCGGTGCTGCGAGTCGTGAACGTGTTGCCGCAGGTACAGGTGACCTCGGTGGTCACGTACTCGGGGTGGATGTCCTTCTTCATGGTTTCCTCTCGGGGTAACAGCCGCCGGGTCGCCCTCGAAGAGGTGCGTGAACCGGAGCCAGCGTCCAAGTGTGCCATCGAGGCCCTCGCGGGAGCCAATCGGGCAGCACTCACACAACAGCAGACCGTGCCCGGGTGTTCCCGGGCACGGACAGCGTGAGGATGGGGCTTGCTAGCGGGTTCTCGCCAGGACTGCCGAGACCCTCGAAGCGAGCTCGCGCGGGCTGAACGGCTTGACGATGTAGTCGTCCGCGCCGGCCTCGAAGCCCTGCTCGATGTCGGACTCTTGCGCACGGGCGGTCAGCATGATGATCGGCAGGCCGTCCATGTCGGAGTTCTGGCGCAGTGCCCGGGCGGCATCCAGTCCGCTCATGCCGGGCATCATCACGTCCAGGATGACCAGATCAGGCTTCTCGGCGGTGCAGGCCTCGACTGCTGCAGCGCCGTCGCCAACCGGTACGACCTCGTGTCCGCCATGACGCAGCTTGAACACGACGAGCTCGCGGATATCCGCGTCGTCGTCTGCAATCACGATGCGAGCCATGTGTTTCCCCTCGGAGATGTATGCGCCAACCAGTCAGAGCATATCCACACACGTGGGTATGCGCGGGCATATGGGACTCAGTCGCCCTGTCCGCCTGCGGTCGGCGTGGTCTTTTGTACCTGCATCAGGAACTCGAGGTTGTTCTGGGACTTCTTCAGCCTCTCCAGCAGCAGTTCGAGCGCCTGTTGTCCGTCGAGCCCGGAAAGCACCCGGCGGAGCTTCCAGACGATGGACAGCTCTTCCTTGCTCATCAAGAGCTCCTCGCGACGCGTTCCCGACTGCACTGCGTCGATCGCCGGGAAGATCCGCTTGTCCGCGAAGTCGCGTCGCAGCCGGATCTCCATGTTCCCGGTGCCCTTGAACTCCTCGAAGATCACCTCGTCCATCTTCGAGCCGCTCTCGATCAGTGCCGTGGCGAGGATGGTCAACGAGCCGCCGTCCTCGATGTTGCGCGCGGCGCCGAAGAAGCGCTTCGGCGGGTAGAGCGCGGCCGAGTCGACGCCACCGGACAGGATCCGTCCGCTCGCCGGCGCGGCGAGGTTGTAGGCGCGGCCCAGGCGCGTGATGCCGTCCAGGAGTACGACGACGTCGTGGCCGAGCTCGACCAGTCGCTTGGCACGCTCGATCGCGAGCTCCGCGACGATGGTGTGGTCGCTGGCGGGACGGTCGAACGTCGAGCTGACCACCTCACCCTTGACCGAGCGCTCGAAGTCGGTGACCTCTTCGGGACGCTCGTCGACGAGCACGACCATCAGGTGGCACTCGGGGTTGTTGGTGGTGATCGAGTTGGCGATCGACTGCATGATCATCGTCTTGCCGGCCTTGGACGGCGAGACGATCAGGCCGCGCTGACCCTTGCCGATCGGGGAGGCAATGTCGATGACCCGACCGATCAGGTTGGTCGAGGTGGTCTCGAGGCGCAGTCGCTCCGAGGGGTAGAGCGGCGTCAGCTTGCTGAAGTCGACGCGCGTCTTCGCCTCCTCGGGATCCGCACCGTTGACGGTGTCGAGCTTGACCAGGGGGTTGTACTTCTCCTTGCGCTCCCCCTCGCGGGGCTGGCGCACCTGGCCGGTGATCGCGTCGCCACGGCGCAGGCCGAACTTGCGCACCATCGACATCGAGACGTAGACGTCGTCGTTGCCGGGCAGGTAGCCGCTGGTCCGGACGAACGCGTAGTTGTCCATCAGGTCGAGGATGCCGGCGCACGGCGCGAGGACGTCGTCCTCGAGGATCTGCATGTCCGGCTCGTTGCGGTTGCCGCGGTTGCCGCCGCCCCCGCCCTGGTTGCCGCCGGTCTGGGTGCGATCGTTGCGGTCACGGCCGCGGCGACGACGGTTGCGACGACTTCCGTCACCGCCGTCCTCGTCGACGCGGTTGGCACCCTGGTTGCGATTGCCACCCTGGTTCCGGTCGTTCTGCCGGTCGTTCTGCCGGTCGTTCTGCCGGTCGTTCTGCCGGTCGTTCTGCCGCTCGTTCTGGCGGTTGCCGCCGCCCTGGTTGCGGTCGCCCGAGCGGTCGTCCTGCCGGTTGCTGTCGCGGTTGTCGTCGCCCTGGTCGTCAGTGCGGTTGTCGGCGCGGTTGTCTGCGCGGTTGTTCGAGCGGTCGCCTCGGTTGTCCGGGGCCTTGTTCTCCTGCTTGCCGGTGTCGTCACGGTCGCGGTCGTCGTTCCTGGCGTTGTCCCGGTCGCCGCGGTTGCCCCGGCGGTCCTGCTGGTCGCCGGACTTCTTCTCCGGCGCTCTCTCGGAGGCCTTCTCCGCCGTACGGCTGCCGTTCTGGTCTCGCTGCTGGTCCCGGTCCTGGCCACCGTTCTGGCCGCCCTGGGTGGACTTGCTGCCTGGCGTCAACTTCTTGTCCTGGCCGCCGCTCTGGCCATTTCCTTGGGCGGTCTTGATGGCCTCGATGAGAGCGCCCTTGCGCATCCCGGTGGCCTTGATGCCGAGCCCGCCGGCGAGCTGCTTGAGCTCGGGGAGCAACATCGCGTTGAGACCGCCACCCTTGCGAGCACCCGATGCGGGTGCGTCTGCGGAGGTAGCGGTATCGGTGGTTTCGCTCATACGGGGTTCCTTCCCCCTGGTCGGCTGTACGGCGAGGCCGTCAGCTGAACTGCTGCGTCTGTGAACCGTCACCGGCTGGGGGACTCCGGACACACGTGTGTCGGGTTCCAGGATGTGGTGATCGGCTAGTTTGCGTCGCCTTACATCGGCTCCGACGTTTTCTCCCCGGAGAGCCGGTCGTGACGCAATGTCACATTAGCACGGTGGCGCCGGGCCCACCGAGTGCCTGTTGCATCGTCCGCCAGGCGGGTGGACCGAGCCCCAGGACGACCTCGACGTCGTCGCTGACGAAGGCCAGCACTGTCGGGCCGGCACCCGAGATGACAGCAGGAATCCCGCGTCCGCGCAGGTCGTCCACCAGGGCGACCGACTCGGGTATCGCGGGTTCGCGCTGTCGCTGGTGCAGGAAGTCCTCGGTCGCCCGCAGGAGGTGAGCAGGGTGTCCTGCCAGCGCCGCGACCAGCAGTGCCGCGCGGCCGCTGTTGGCAGCCGCATCGGCATGGGAGACGACATCGGGAAGCAGCCCGCGCGCGACCTCGGTGCGTACGCCGTCGGGCGGGACGAACACCACAGCGGACACGGACGGGTCGACGGGAGACTGCTGGGCCCACACCTCACCGTCGGCATGTCCGCTGATCACCAACCCACCGAGCAGCGCGGCGGCGACGTTGTCGGGATGTCCTTCGAGCTGGTTGGCGAGCCTCAACGCAGCAGCGTCGTCGAGCCGGTCCTCACCATCCGCCACCAGTGCCCGCGCCAGCACGATGCCGCCGACGATCGCGGCCGACGAGGACCCCAGTCCACGGCTGTGCGGGACCCGGTTGGTGCAGGCCAGGTGCAGGCCCGACGGGCGGACACCCATCGCGTCGAACGCGGCGCGCATGGCACGCACCACGAGGTGGCTCTCGTCGAACGCGACCTCGTCTGCGGCCTCTCCGGCCACGCGCACCTCGAGCCCCTCGGGCACGATCTCAGCGACCAGGGTGTCCCTGAGCTCGAGGGCGAGTGCGAGGCAGTCGAAGCCGGGGCCGAGGTTGGCGCTGGTCGCCGGCACCTCGACGGTCACCGGTCCCGCGACGAAACCCTCGTCCGGACCGGCGCTCATGCGAGACCGGCGGCCGCGGCTGCCGCTTCGACGTCGGCGTCACACACGGTGTCGACGAGGTCGGTGAAGGAAGAGAGCGCGGTGTCGATGTCCTTGAGGCCATGGCCGGTCACCGTGACGACGACCTGCTGGTCGGCATACCGGATGCCCTCGGAGGCCTCCAGCAACAGGCCCGCGACGCCGGCGGCCGAGGCCGGCTCGACGAAGACTCCGTCGCGTGCGGCCAGCTCGCGCTGCGCGGCCAGGATCTCGGTGTCGGTCACCTGTCGGAACTTTCCGCCCGAGCTGTCTGCGGCCTCCATCGCGAGGTCCCAGGAGGCCGGGTTGCCGATCCGGATCGCCGAGGCCACCGTCTCGGGGTCGGGCACCGGGGCTCCGATCACGAGCGGGGCGGCACCCGCGGCCTGCCAGCCACGCATCACCGGAAGCTTGGTGGAATCGCCCGCCTGGTGGGCCTCGCGGTAGCCCAGCCAGTACGCCGAGATGTTTCCCGCGTTGCCGGTCGGCAGCACGTGCACGTCGGGAGCGTCCCCGAGGAAGTCGACGATCTCGAACGCGGCGGTCTTCTGGCCCTGCAGCCGCATCGGGTTGACCGAGTTCACCAGCGCGACCGGGTAGTGCTCGGCGAGCTCGCGGGAGATCCGCAGGCAGTCGTCGAAGTTTCCCCGGACCATGATCACCTGGGCGCCGTGCAGGATCGCCTGGGCGAGCTTGCCGGCCGAGATCTTGCCCTGCGGCACCAGCACCAGCGGCCTGATCCCGGCGCGGGCGGCATAGGCAGCCATCGAGGCCGAGGTGTTGCCGGTGGAGGCGCAGACCACGGCTTGCGCGCCTTGGCCGACGGCGACCGAGAGCGCGACCGTCATGCCGCGGTCCTTGAACGAACCGGTCGGGTTGTCGCCTTCTACCTTCAGCCACACCTCCGCGCCGGTCAGATGGCTGAGCCACGCCGACTCGACCAGCGGGGTGCCGCCCTCACGCAAGGTGATGGTCGGTGTGCCCTCCGGGAGGTTGAGCCGGTCGCCGTACTCCTCGATCACGCCGAGCCACTGGCGCGAGCGCGGCCGGTCGTTCACTCGCTACTCATTCGGGACTCATTCCGGGCTCATTCCGGGTCGCCCTCGACGCGCATCACCGACGAGACGTCGCGAACGTAGGCGAGGCCGCGCAGGGTCTCGACCGTGGCGGCCAGGTCGGAGTCGCTCGCGCGGTGCGAGACCACGACCAGCTGGGCGTCGTCACCGCGGCCCTCCTGACGGACGGTCTGGATGGAGACGTTGTGGTCCGCGAAGGTGCTGGCAACCGCAGCGAGCACACCGGCCTTGTCGTCGACGTCGATCTGCACGTGGTAGCGAGTCTGGGTCTCCCCCATCGGCAGGAGCGGGAGGTCGGCGTACGACGACTCCCCGGCGCCACGAACGTCGGCCAGCCGGTTGCGCGCGACGGTGACCAGGTCGCCCATCACGGCGCTAGCCGTCGGTGCCCCACCCGCGCCGGGACCGTAGAACATCAGCTGACCGGCGGCGGCGCTCTCCACGAACACCGCGTTGTAGGCCTCGTGGACGCTGGCCAGCGGGTGGCTCTTCGGGATCATCGCCGGGTGCACGCGTGCCGAGACAGCAGGCCCGCCGGGGCCGTCCTCCAGTGCGCAGATCGCCAACAGCTTGACCACGCAGCCCATCTCCTTGGCCGAGGCGACGTCGCTCGCGGTGACCTCGGCGATCCCCTCGCGGTGGACGTCGGCCGCGGTGACCCGGGTGTGGAACGCGAGGCTCGCCAGGATCGCGGCCTTGGCCGCGGCGTCGAAGCCCTCGACGTCGGCAGTCGGGTCGGCCTCGGCGTACCCGAGCTCCTGGGCCTCCTCCAGCGCCTCGTGGAAGCCGGCACCGGAGGTGTCCATCCGGTCGAGGATGAAGTTCGTGGTCCCGTTGACGATGCCGAGCACGCGGGTGACCTGGTCGCCGGCCAGCGACTCACGAAGCGGCCGCACGATCGGAATGGCGCCGGCGACTGCGGCCTCGTAGTAGAGGTCGCGCCCGGCCTTCTCGGCGGCGGCGAACATCGTGCTGCCGTCCTCGGCGAGGAGCGCCTTGTTTGCCGAGACGACGCTGGCTCCGTGCTCGAGTGCGGACAGGATCAGTGACCGGGCGGGCTCGATGCCGCCGATGACCTCGACCACCACGTCGAGGTCACCGCGCGCGACCAGAGCCTCGGCGTCGGTCGTGAACAGGTTCTCGGGCAGGTCCACACCGCGCTCCAGACCGAGCCGGCGTACGGCGATGCCGACGAGCTCGACGGGTGCGCCCACGCGCGCTGCCAGGTCGCCGGCCTGCTCGTGGAGCAACCGCGCGACCTGCGAGCCCACGACGCCGCAGCCGAGGAGGGCCACCTTGACGGGGCGAACTGGTTTCGGGGAGTGCTGGTTCATCGCGGTCCATCCTCGCACCTGGGGACCGGCGTCCGGGACACGTATCCGTCTACTGGTGACTGCGTCGGCTAGCCGAGATCAGTGGCAAGGAGGTCATCCAGCGTCTCCCGGCGTACGACGACCCGCGACTCGCCGTCACGCACCGCGACCACCGGTGGCCTCAGCGCATGGTTGTAGTTGCTGGCCATCGACCGGCAGTAGGCGCCGGTGCCGGGCACGGCGACGAGGTCACCGGGCGCCACGTCGCCGGGCAGGAACTCGTCCTTGACGATGATGTCGCCGGCCTCGCAGTGCTTGCCGACCAGGCGGATCAGCAGCGTCGGGGCATCGGAGGACCGGTTGGCCAGCGTGCACGAGTAGTCGGCGTCGTAGAGCGCCGTGCGGATGTTGTCGCTCATGCCGCCGTCGACAGATACATAGGTGCGCACGGCTCCCCCGTCGAGCTCGACGGCCTTCACGGTGCCGACCTCGTAGACGGTGCACATCGCCGGTCCCGCGATCGCGCGACCGGGCTCGATGGAGAGCCTCGGGACGGCCAGGTCCAGGACCTTGCACTCGTCGCGCACGATCTTCGTCATCTCGATCGCGAGCTGCGCGGCGTCGGAGGGGTCGTCCTGGGTGGTGTAGGCGATGCCGAAGCCGCCGCCGAGGTCGAGCTCGGGCAGCTCGACGCCGACCTCGCTCGAGATCTGCTGGTGCAGGGCGAGCACCCGGCGGGCCGCGACCTCGAAGCCCGAGGAGTCGAAGATCTGCGAGCCGATGTGGGAGTGCAGGCCGAGCAGCTCGAGACCCGGGGCGTCGTGGATGCGGCGTACGGCGTCGAGGGCGTCACCGCTGCTGATCGAGAACCCGAACTTCTGGTCCTCGTGGGCGGTGGCGATGTACTCGTGCGTGTGCGCCTCGACGCCCGCGGTCACCCGGACCATCACCCGCGTCGTGCGACCGGCGAGCTGGCCGTCCTCGCCGACCAGGGCGGCCAGCCGCTCGATCTCGTGGAAGGAGTCGACGACGATCCTGCCCACCCCGAGCTCGATCGCGCGGGTCAGCTCGGCGGTCGTCTTGTTGTTGCCGTGGAAACCGACGCGCTCCATCGGGAAGCCGGCGCGGTCCGCGACGGCCAGCTCTCCGCCGGAGCAGACGTCCAGGCTGAGCCCCTCCTCGTCGATCCACCGGGCGACCGTCGTACAGAGGAACGCCTTGCCTGCGTAGAAGACGTCCCAGTCGGCGAAGCCCTCGCGGAAGGCACGGGCGCGGGACCGGAAGTCGTCCTCGTCCAGGACGTACGCCGGCGAACCGTGCTCGGCCACCAGGTCGGTCAGCCGGACTCCCCCCACCTCGAGCTCCAGCCCGGAATCCGTCGCGACCTTGCGCGCGGTGCCCGACCACAGCTCCGGGACGAGCGCGTTGGGGTCCTCGGGCTCGCGCAGCCAGGCCGGCCCGCGGACGGAGACGGCAGCGTGCGCCCAGCCTGCTTCGTGTGCGCGCACTCTTACATCCGCTCGGGAGCGGAGACGCCGAGCAGCCCGAGCCCGTTGGCGATGACGGTCCGGGTCGCGACCACGAGCATCAGGCGCGCCTCGTTCGAGGGGGTCACCGGCGCGTCGCCGTGGGGCAGCATCCGGCACTCCTTGGTGTCGTACCACCGGTTGAAGATCGACGCCGTGCTCTCGAGGTAGCGCGCGACCCGGTGCGGTTCCCTGCAGCTCGGCCGCGCTCGCCACCACCCGCGGGAACTCGGCGAGGGCACGCAGCAGGTCGCCGTCGCGCTCATGGGACAGCAGAGCCGGATCGAAGTCCTCCGGCAGCGACATCCCGAGGTCCGTGGCGTTGGCCATCATCCGGCAGGTGCGTGCGTGGGCGTACTGGACGTAGTAGACCGGGTTGTCGTTGGAGGCCTTGGTGATCTCGGCGACGTCCAGCACCAACGGCGAGTCGGCGGGGTAGCGCGCCAAGGAGTAGCGCAGCGCGTCCACGCCGATCTCCTCGGCGAGCTCGTCCAGGGTCACGATCGTGCCGGCCCTCTTCGACAGCTTCATCTCGGCGCCGCCCTGCATGATCTTGACCATCTGCCCGATCAGGACGTCGAGCGTGATGCTGGGATCGTCGCCGACGCAGGCGGCCATCGCCTTCAGCCGGCCCACGTAGCCGTGGTGGTCGGCCCCGAGCAGGTAGATGCAGTGGTCGAAGCCGCGAGCACGCTTGTTCAGGTAGTAGGCCGTGTCGGAGGCGAAGTAGGTCAGCTCGCCGTCGGACTTGATCAGCACCCGGTCCTTGTCGTCGCCGAAGTCGGTGGTGCGCATCCAGAGCGCCCCGCCCTCGGAGTAGACGTGCCCGAGGTCCTTGAGCCGCTGCAGCGTCTCGGGCACCGAGCCTGAGCTGTGCAGGGACACCTCGGAGAACCAGACGTCGAAGTGGGTGTTGAACTGCTCCAGCGACTGCTGCTGCAGAGCGAGCTGGAGCTCATACCCCTTGGCCCGCACTGCTGTACGGCGCTCTTCGGCGGGCAGCTCGAAGATGCCGGGGCTGGCCGCCTCCACCACCTTTGCCAGGTCGTCGATGTAGGCACCGGCGTACCCGTCCTCGGGCTTGGGCAGGCCGAGTGCCGAGGCGATGAGCGAGTCGGTGAAGTGGTCCATCTGCACGCCGCGGTCGTTGATGTAGAACTCGCGGGTCACGTCGGCACCAGCGGCGCTGAGAACGCGTCCGATCGCGTCCCCCAGGACCGCCCAGCGGGTGTGGCCCAGGTGCAGGGGACCGGTCGGATTGGCCGAGATGAACTCGACGTTGATCTTCTGCCCGTCGAGCACCTTCGTGTGGCCGTACATCGCCCCGGCCGCGACGACGTCGGCCGCCACCAGCCCCTGGGCGCCTGCCTCGACGGTGATGTTGAGGAAGCCCGGGCCGGCCACGGCCACCGCGCTGATGCCATCGGCCGCGGAGAGCTCCTCGGCGAGCATCGCGGCGAGGTCACGTGGGTTCAACCCTGCCTTCTTGCCCAGCTGGAGGGCGACGTTGGTGGCGTAGTCCCCGTGCTCCTTGCTCCTCGGGCGCTCGACCACGACCGTCGCCGGGACCCCGTCGGGCAGCGACAGACGACCGGCCTCGCTCAGCGTGGTGAGAGCGGAGACGATCGTGGCGGAGAGCTGGGCGGGATTCACCCCTCCAGCCTATCGGCGGCGCCGATTGTCGGCGCGGCAGTATCGCCCGGTAGTGTTCGTGCTCGCGCCGATGGCGCATGCCTCCGTAGCTCAGGGGATAGAGCACTGGTTTCCGGTACCAGGTGTCGCAGGTTCGAATCCTGCCGGAGGCGCCCTGTGATGTCTCAGGACATCGGAAACTGCCGGACCTGCAACTGTGGGTCCGGCAGTGGTCATTTCCGGGGTCTTCTGGTGGGTCCTTTGGGGGCTCCGGTCGGCTGGTAGTCGATGTGTGGGTTCAAGACGAGCTCGCGGAGGAGTTCGCCGGTGACCGGGTTGACGACCCTGATCTGGAGGTCCTGGACGAGCAGGATGACGCAGGTTCCCTCGTAGGTTCGGCCCACTCCGATGTGGTGCAGCCGGCCACCGTGTCGGAGGGTGACCGAGCCGGCTTTGTCGACGCGGTCGTGACGGACCCGGTCGTGGGTGTCGGGGTCGCGGGAGTCCCCGGGCATCGCTTTCGGCATGGTGTTGTAGCGGGCTGCGGGGGTCGCGCGCTGCGGCAGCGAGCGATGTGGTCGGCGGTGGTTGTACTCATCGAGGAAGGCGTCGATGAGGGCCTGGAGCTGGTCGATCGTGGTCGGTTGGACGGGTTGGGCGCGCAGCCATTTCTTGAGGGTTTGCTGGAAGCGCTCGACCTTGCCGCAGGTGGTGGGGTGGGCTGGTCGGGAGTTCTTCTGGACCACGTGCAGGCGCCTGAGTTCGCTCTCGAAGGTGTTGCGTCCGCCGCGGCCGCCGGCGAATCGTGCCGTGTAGACCATGCCGTTGAGTTCCTAAGCGATGTCAAGCGGCTCCGGGTCGTTTAGCGTGGTGCTGAGACGGGCCGGTTGATGGAGCGCTTTGCGACTCCTTGCTTCGCCGGCCCGTCGTTGTTGTGGTGCGTGCCCGTCGGATCTCGTCCGGGATCGGTGTAGCGCTCCGCGATGATCGTCGCGGGCTTCGGTCGTGTGGTGATCGGACGTGCCGTCGATGTCGCGGAGTTCGTAGGGCGTCCGGTTGCGCCAGCAGGCGACGACGCGGGTCAGTAGTGCGGTGGCGATGTGGCAGAGCGCGGAGTTGTGGTGTTTGCCGGCTTCGACCATCAGCCGGTGATACTTCGCGGCCAGTGTGGGGTCGATGCCGCCGGGCCTGGTTGGCGCTGAGGAACAGCGCTTCGCGCAGCAGTGCGTCGCCACGTTTGGTCGGGCCGCCGTGACGACCCGAGACGCCGGAGGCGTCCAGGGAGGGGACCAGGCCGCTGAAGGAACGGACCGCGGCCAGCGAGGAGAACCGGCTGGCGTCGCCGAGCCTGCCCAAGATGACGGCTCCGGTGACCTCGCCGATGCCGGGGGCGGAGGTGATGATGCCGTGCGGGTCGCGGTCGTGGACAGAGCACGCTGATGCGCTCGTCGAGCTCCTTGATCTCCTCGGTCAGCTGCAGGGCCAGGCGAGCTTCGAGGGCGATGTCGTCGGCTAGGTCGGGGAACGACAGGTCGTCATCTCCCCACAGTTCCAGCGTCGCTCGAGCTGCGGCCAAGAGCGCGTCTGCGTCGGGTTCGCCCCAGGCGCCGCGGGAGTGGCGGTGGATGAACCGGGCCAGTCGCGCCCGGCCGATCCGTTTGAGGGTGTGCGGGTCGGCATAGCCGGCGGCCAGGAACTTCAGCGGTGTCTTGTTCGACAGGTCACCGCGCAGGGCTGCGTGCCAGCCGGGCCCGAGGATCTCCAGCAATGCATCGAGACGCGCCAGGCTGGTGGTGCGCCGCTTGACCAGCGTCGAGTGCATCTTCGTGGCGCGGCGCAGTGGGTCACCGGGGCCAAGTCCGCGTTCGGGATGGAGTCCCTCGGGGTGCAGCATCGGCAGCCTGGCCAGCAGGACCGAGTCGAGGCGGTCGCTCTTGGTGTGCTTGGCGTAGTAGGCCCGCAGGTCGGCTGATCGCTCCGCCGAGACCAGCACCACGCTGGCGCCCCTGCGTCGCAACCACGCGGCCAGACGGCACCCAGGCGTTGCGGGTCGGCTCCATCACCACCGGTGACGTCGTCGGGTCGCTGTTCGAGTGGCAGCGCGCTCCCAGAGCGCGCTCGAGGTCCTCCGGGGTGGTTCGGAACCGATGACCAGTCCAGAGCAGCTGCCCTCGTTCGTCAGCCAGGCTGGCCTGATGGGCGTGCCCGGACGGCGATGTCGATGCCCAGTCGCAGGATCATGATGGTCGACTCCCTTGCTCGCGTTGTCGGTCTTGCCGGCAGCCGGACCCGCCGAGACGAGGTTCGATCCGCACCAGACATTCACTAACAGGGATCCCCGCCTGCTGCCTTCACCGACGGGGTCGCCAGGTTCCTAACAGGGCATCTCGAGCCTCCGGCAGTGGCCCCGCCCGCCAGCATGGTCAACAGGCAAGGAGTCGCAACGCGCTCCACTCGGTCAAGCAACGATGACGGGCAGGTGCCGGACGACATCGATCCTCACCCGCCGGCCGACGATCGAGCACCTCGGATGCCGCGCCACCAAGATTGAATGTCGGTCAGGGTGGAGGCCGGGATGCCGTGCTGACCTGCGGTTTCGCGGAAGGTTCGGGTGACGATCGGCCCGGTGATCTGGGTGTGCGCGGTCACGTGCAAGGCATAGCGGGTGCAGTCGTCGAGCCAGCTGATGATCTCGGCGTCGGCGCCGGTGGCCAGGCGGTAGTGGGTGAAGTCGGACTGCCAGGTCTGGTTAGGCATCGCTGCCTGGAACCGGATGTAGGAGGACTTCGGGTCGCTTCCTCGGCTCAGGGGTCACGAGTCCGGCGCGGGCGAGGTGACGGCTGATGGTTGACCTGGAGACTGCGACGCCGTGGTGGTGCTCGAGGTGCCAGGCGATGGTGTCGGGGCCGGCGTCGAGCCCTGCGGTGCTCAGCTGTTCTCGGAGTTGGAGGATCTGCGCGGCTACTCCAGGCTCGAGGGCGCCTGGTGAGGACTTCGGCCGACGAGATTTCGGTTCGAAGGCGGCCTCGCCCTCAGCGTTGTAGCGGGCGATCAGCTTGGAGACCCAGCCCTTGGAGACACCGTAAGACTTCGCGACCTCGGCTTGGGTGCGGCCCTCGATGATGACGGCGGTGATGACCAGTCTGGCTTTCGACATGGCCGAGCATCGAACCCGCGGCCGGGTTTCCTATGTCTTGAGACATGGGTTTCCTATGTCCTGAACCAGCACACTGCCGGAGGCGCCCCTGCCGGAGACCCGGCCCAGGCACATCCGACGCTCCGTGGCCGCCCGCCTGCGGTTCTCACGCTCTGGGGACTAGCCTTGTGACGTACTGATCGAACCCGCGCGTTGGAAGAGGCGAAACTGGCCGTGCCCGAGTCAACTGAGGACAGTTCGATGTCTGGATTCGGAGCCAATGAGTGGCTCGTCGACGAGATGTACGAGCGGTACCAGAAGGACCCCGACAGCGTCGACAAGGTCTGGTGGGACTTCTTCGGCAAGGACCAGCGGCAGGGCAACGGCTCTGGCGCGTCCGAAACCTCCGCCAACTCGTCCGCCACGAAGAGCTCCGGCAGCAGCAACGGAAACGTGACTGAGTCCACCGGCGCGCCGAAGAGCCGGCCTGCTGCCGCGAAGTCCGAGACCAAGACGGAGACCAAGACCGAGAGCAAGCCGGCGGCCAAGAAGGCTCAGCAGCCGGACGAGAAGAAAGCCGAGAAGTCCCAGACCGCGAAGTCCGAGACCGCGAAGTCCGAGACCAGGACCGAGAGCAAGAGCCCGGAGAAGAGCCCCGAGAAGAGCTCGGCGAAGACCGCAGACAAGTCCGACGCGAAGAGCGCTGACAAGCCGACGCCCAAGGACCCCGAGAAGAAGGCCGCGGCGGCGGCGGTCGACGAGCCGGACTACGCCGTACTCAAGGGCGCCACCGCGCGCACCGTGAAGAACATGGACGAGAGCCTGACCGTCCCCACAGCCACCAGCGTCCGGTCGGTGCCGGTCAAGCTGCTGTGGGACAACCGGATCGTCATCAACAACCACCTCGCCCGCGCCCGCGGCGGCAAGGTCTCCTTCACCCACCTGATCGGCTTCGCCCTGGTGCGGGCGCTGAAGTCGATGCCCGCGATGAACGTCGGGTACGACGTCGTCGACGGCAAGCCGAACCTGATCACCCCGGCCCACGTCAACCTCGGCCTGGCGATCGACATGGCCAAGGACGACGGCAGCCGCCAGCTCCTGGTGCCCAGCATCAAGGCAACGGAGTCGATGGACTTCGCGCACTTCTGGACCGCCTACGAGGAAGTCGTCCGCAAGGCGCGCAACGGCAAGCTGCAGGTCACCGACTTCCAGGGCACCACGATCACGCTGACCAACCCCGGCACGATCGGCACCAACCACTCGGTGCCGCGGCTGATGAAGGGGCAGGGCACGATCATCGGCGTCGGCTCGATGGACTACCCGCCTGAGTTCCAGGGCGCGTCCGAGGAGACCCTCACCCGCAACGCCATCAGCAAGATCATGACGCTCACCTCGACCTACGACCACCGGGTGATCCAGGGCGCGCAGAGCGGTGAGTTCCTCAAGATCGTGCACGGCCTGCTGCTGGGCCAGGACCACTTCTACGACGACATCTTCCGCTCGCTGCGCATCCCCTACGAGCCGATCCGCTGGTCCTCGGACATCTCCACCAGCCACGACGACGAGATCAGCAAGCAGGCCCGCATCCTCGAGCTGATCCACGCCTACCGCGTGCGCGGCCACATGATGGCCGACACCGACCCGCTGGAGTACAAGCAGCGCAGCCACCCCGACCTCGAGGTCGAGTCGCACTCGCTGACCCTGTGGGACCTCGACCGCGAGTTCGCCACCGGCTCCTTCGGTGGTGAGCGCCGGTTCATGAAGATGCGCTCGATCCTCGGCATCCTGCGTGACTCCTACTGCCGCACCGTCGGCATCGAGTACATGCACATCCAGGACCCCGAGCAGCGTCGCTGGATCCAGGAGCGCGTGGAGCAGCCACACCAGAAGCCGCCCCGCGAGGAGCAGCTCCGGATCCTGCTCAAGCTCAACCAGGCCGAGGCCTTCGAGACGTTCCTGCAGACCAAGTTCGTCGGGCAGAAGCGGTTCAGCCTCGAGGGCGGCGAGACCACGGTCCCGCTGCTCGACGAGATCTGCGAGGCGGCGGCCGAGGACGGGCTCGACGAGGTCACCATCGGGATGGCCCACCGCGGCCGGCTGAACGTGCTGGCCAACATCGTCGGCAAGAGCTACAGCCAGATCTTCCGGGAGTTCGAGGGCAACATCGACCCCCGGACCGTCCAGGGCTCCGGCGACGTGAAGTACCACCTCGGCGCCGAGGGCGAGTTCCTCTCCGACGGCGGCGACAAGATCAAGGTGTCGGTCGCGGCGAACCCCTCGCACCTCGAGGCCGTCGACCCCGTGCTCGAGGGCATCGCCAGGGCCAAGCAGGACATGCTCAACCAGGGTGAGGCGTTCCCGGTGCTGCCGCTGCTCGTGCACGGCGACGCCGCGTTCGCCGGGCAGGGTGTCGTCGCCGAGACCCTGAACCTCTCCCAGCTCCGCGGCTACCGCACCGGCGGCACCATCCACGTCGTGGTGAACAACCAGGTCGGGTTCACCACCTCTCCCGCGGCGTCGCGCTCCTCTCTCTACTGCACCGACGTCGCCCGGATGGTCCAGGCGCCGATCTTCCACGTGAACGGTGACGACCCCGAGGCCTGCATCCGGGTCGCGCGGCTCGCCTTCGAGTACCGCCAGGCGTTCAACAAGGACGTCGTCATCGACCTGGTCTGCTACCGCCGTCGCGGTCACAACGAGGGTGACGACCCGTCGTACACCCAGCCGCTGATGTACGACCTGATCGAGCAGAAGCGCTCGGTGCGCAAGCTCTACACCGAGTCCCTCATCGGCCGCGGCGACATCACGCTGGACGAGGCCGAGCAGGTGCTCAAGGACTACCAGCAGCAGCTCGAGCGCGTCTTCACCGAGGTGCGCGAGGCCACCAGCACCTCGGAGGAGAGCTGGACCACGGTCCCGGACTACCCGGAGAAGAGCCACGAGGACTACACGACCGCGATCCCGCGCGAGACGCTCAAGCGGATCAGTGACGCCTACGTCAGCCCGCCCGACGGGTTCACGGTGCACCCCAAGGTGCTGCCGCAGCTGCAGCGCCGGGCGGCGGCGATCAACGAGGGACCGATCGACTGGGGCACTGGCGAGGTGCTCGCCATCGGCTCGCTGCTGATGGACGGCCGACCGGTGCGACTGGCCGGCCAGGACTCCCGTCGCGGCACGTTCGTCAGCCGCTTCGGCACGATCATCGACCGCACCAACGCCAACGAGTGGACGCCGCTGGCCAACCTCTCCGAGGACCAGGCCAGCTTCTACCTCTACGACTCACTGCTCTCGGAGTACGCCGCGCTCGGGTTCGAGTACGGCTACTCGGTCGCCCGGCCCGACGCGCTCACCGTGTGGGAGGCGCAGTTCGGCGACTTCGTCAACGGCGCCCAGATCGTGATCGACGAGTTCATCAGCTCCAGCGCGACCAAGTGGGGACAGGACTCCGGCGTCGTGCTCCTGCTGCCGCACGGCTACGAGGGCCAGGGTCCTGACCACTCCTCCGCGCGCATCGAGCGGTTCCTGACGATGGCGGCGGACGACGCGTTCGTGGCGGCGCAGCCCTCGACACCGGCCAGCTTCTTCCACCTGCTGCGCAGGCACGCGCTGGGCGATGCGCACCGGCCGATGATCGTGTTCACGCCGAAGTCGATGCTCAAGCGCAAGGAGGCCGCCTCCAAGCCGGACGACTTCACGCAGGGCACCTTCCTGCCGCTGGTCGGTGACGGGATTGTGGACCCCGGATCAGTGGACACGCTGCTGCTGTGCAGCGGCCGCATCACCTGGGACCTGATGGTGGAGCGCGGCAAGCAGCAGGGCGACAAGCCGACCACGGCGATCGCCCGGTTCGAGCAGCTCTACCCGCGCCCCCTCGACGAGCTCAACCAGGAGATCGGGCGCTACCCGAACCTGAAGGAGATCCGCTGGGTGCAGGACGAGCCCGCCAACATGGGCCCCGCCCCGCACTTCCAGCTGAACCTGTTCACGCAGCTCGACCGTCCGGTCAAGATCATCTCTCGGCCTGCGTCGAGCTCGCCGTCGGTCGGCCAGCACTCCCGCCACGTCGAGGAGCTCAAGACGATCATGAGCGAGGCCTTCGCCGAGGTCGAGGGCAAGGCCGAAGAGAACTACTAGTCGATGTACTTCACCGATCGTGGCATCGAGGAGCTGCAGAAGCGCCGGGGTGACGAGGAGGTGACCCTCGCCTGGGTCGCCGAGCGGTTGCAGGAGTTCACCGACATCAACCCGGACTTCGAGACCCCGGTCGAGCGCTTCGCCACCTGGCTGGCCCGGCTGGACGACCCCGAGGACGACTAGCGAGCAGCCGGGTTGACGAGCGTCCCGGCAGGCAGCATCGACTCCACCGGCTCGGCGAGGTCGACCATCTCGAGGGTGTTGCGCAGCTGCAGCCGGTTCAGGCAGCTGTGCTGGAACTCCGGGCGCAGCAGGTCATAGCGCTTCGCGGACTCGGCCAGCCCGGGGTGGTCGGCCTCGTGCTCCTCGATGCAGGCGCGCACCGCTGCCCAGAAGGAGTCCTCCAGGAGCAGGCCGTCCTCGTCCAGGATCCCGGCCAGGTGGCGCAGGAAGCCGTCGAAGACGTCGGTCAGGATCGGCAGCGGCAGCTGGTCGGCGGGGATCTCGTGGCGGATGCGCTCGGCGGACGCCGGCAGCGGCTGGTCTCCCAGGACGGCGACCTCCTCGCCGATGTCCTTCATCAGCATCCGCACCGGGATCCCGTCGCGCAGCACCATGATCAGGTTCTCCCCGTGCGGCATGAACGCGAGGTCGTGCGCCAGCAGGCAGTGCACGAGCGGACGGAGATGAGCACGCAGGAAGGTCTGCACCCACTCCAGAGGACCGAGCGCTGACCGCTCGACGAGGCTCGCGACGTACGAGCTGCCCTCGAAGTCACGATGCAGCAGCGCGGCCAGCGTGGCCAGCTGCTCACCGGGCTCGAGCCGGGTGACCGGGCTCTCCCGCCACAAGCGCGGCAAGCATCTTCTGGTACGGCGAGGTCCGCTCGAGCTGGTGGAAGACGTCGCCCGTGTAGCCGATCGCTGCCCGTTCGCGCAGCACGCTGAAGCCGCAGCGGCGCAGCGTCTGGTCGGCGGTGACCACCTCCCACACCCAGTCGTTGATCGCCGGCGTTCCGGCCATGTACTTCGGGGACAGACCCCGCATGAAGCCCATGTTCTGGATCGACAACGCCGTCTTCACGTAGTGCCGGTCCGGCCGCGAGACGTTGAAGAACGTGCGGATCGACTGCTGCGGACGGTAGGCGTCCGGACCGGAGCCGAGGTAGACGAGGTCGTCGCGCGCGAGGTCGGGAGCAAACGTGATCGCGACCTTGTTGGTCCACTGCCAGGGGTGCACGGGCAGCCACAGGTAGTCGCCGGGCTCGAGACCGCGCTCGCGCAGCCGGTCGGTGAAGTACTCGCGCACGGTGTCGTCGAGCTCACCGTCGTAGAGTCCCGCCTCGTCGATGCCCTCGCCGCAGCTCAGCTCGCTGGCCGTACGACGACAGGCCAGCCACACCAGCCTGACCGGGCGCCCGGACTCCGGTGCCCACTGGGCGTAGTCGTCGATGCCGAAGCCAATACGGCCGTTGTTGGCGACGAAACCCGGGTGTCCCTCGGTCATCGCCGCCTCGACGTCCTGGTAGTCGGCGTCCACCAGGTCGGCCGAGCGGTTGCCGTGGTGCTCGAGCTTCCAGGCGGTCGAGGCGAGGGTGCTGCCGATCTCCTCGAGGTACGTCGGCAGCAGGGCCGGTGGGATGCCCAGCACGTCGGCGAACTCGACGATCAGGATCTGGGCGTCGAGGTCCGTCTGCTCACCGTCGTACTCCCGGGAAAGCGACTCGCGGTCGACCAGCCAGTGGTTCAGGGCCAGCTCACGACCACGGAACCGGTAGCGGGTCGCGCGGTCGGGCGTCTCGACGACGTACTCCTCACCCTCCAGGACCGGGTGCAGGATGCGCTCGTGGGCGAACTCCGCGATGGCCTTGGCGACCAGGGCGCGCTGGGCCCGGGCGAGGTTGGCCGGCGTGAGGTGCGCCGTCGCAGCGCGGCCGTTGGTGAGGCTCGGGGTGGGCCAGGGCTGTGCGGTGGTCGTGGTCATGCGATGGGCTCGCTCTCGAGGTCGGAGCCGGCGAAGGACTCTCGGGTGGCTACGGACAGGGCAGCGGTCTTGGTCGGCAGCTCCAGATAGCGGAGTACGACGAAACCGGCGGCGGCATTCAGGGAGGCGATCGCTTCGTTGCGGACATCGGGCTCGACCACCACCCGGCGTACGGCTGGGTCGGCGAAGCAGAAGCGCATCACCGTGCGCATCACGGCCCGGGTGAATCCGCGCCTCGGGTCGTCGGTCGGCGCCACCAGCACGTGCATGCCGACGTCCCCCTCCTCGATCTCGGGGAGCCCGGCCAGTGGACCTCGCCGGGGGTCGTAGCGCTCGACCAGGAACTCGGGCCGGTCGCCATCGAGTCCGATGAACGCTTCGTGATGGTCACTGATGCAGATCGCGGAGTACTCCTCGGCGACGTCCTCGCGGCTGGCCTCCTGCATCTCCCAGTAGACCGAGCGGGGGTGGGTGACCCAGGCATGCAGCCGGTCGAGGTCCTGCTCCAGCACCACGGGACGGAGCCGCAGGTCGAAGTCGCTCACGGTCCCGTTCACTGGGCCCGCTCCACCACGCGCAGGTGGTCGGGCACCCCGAAGTGCTGGAAGGCGACCTGCTTCTCGATCGGGTAGACCTCGCGCCCGAGCATCGCGGCGATGACTGTGGAGTTGCGGTGCGCGCCCATGCCGAGGTCCGGCGCCACGAACCCGTGCGTGTGCTCCTCGGCGTTCTGCACGAAGACCTCCGACCCCGTGACGTCGACCGCAAAGGACGACGAGGCATCGAACCGGCCCTTGTCGTCCCACCTGATCCGGTCCCTGATCGGCTCGATGAAGTCCGGCACCTCGGTGGCGTAGCCGGTCGCGAGCACCACCCCGTCGGTGCGCATGGCGAAGTCCTGGCCCGACTCGTGGTGATGCAGCTCCAGCACGTACGACGAGTCATCGGCTCGCGAAGCCACCAGCTCCGAGCAGGTGACCAGCGTCGTGTCCACGCCACCGGAGACCCGCTTCTCGTAGAGCCGGTCGAAGATCTGGTCGACCAGGTCCGAGCTGATGCCCTTGTAGAGGCTCTTCTGCTCGCGCAGCAGGTCCTCGCGGGTCTGCTCGGGAAGTGCCTGGAAGTACTCGGTGTACTCGGGCGAGGTCAGCTCGAGGGTGAGCTTGGTGTACTCCATCGGGTAGAACCGCGGCGACCTCGTCACCCAGTTCAGGGCCTGGCCGGGAGTCAACGTGTCGAGCAGGTCGGCGTACACCTCGGCAGCGCTCTGTCCGCTGCCCACGACCGTGACCGACGCCAGCCCGCGCAGGGTCTCGCGGTGTCGCAGGTAGTCAGCCGAGTGCAGCGCGACGCGCGACCGAGCCGGCCTGTCCTCGTCAGCGGGTGCCTCGAAGAGCGGAAGCGCGACCTCCGGGACCCTGGGCCGGCTGCCCACGCCGAGCACGAGCCGACGGCCGCGGAAGCACTCCCCCGTGCCGGTGTGCACCACGTAGGACCTGTCGTCGTGCTCGATGCGATCCACGCGCTGCCCGAAGCGCAGCGAGGACAGCCGCTCGGCAGCCCAGCGGCAGTAGTCGTTGTACTCGCGCCGGAGCGGGTAGAAGGACTCCCGGATGTAGAAGGAGTACAGCCGGCCGGTGTCCTTGAGGAAGCTCAGGAAGCTGAACGGGGAGGTGGGGTCGGCCATCGTCACCAGGTCGGCCATGAACGGCACCTGCAGGGTCGCGTCGTCGAGCAGCATGCCGGGATGCCAGTCGAACTCCCGCTGCGCCTCGAGGAAGACCCCGTCGAGGTCGAGCGGGTCGGTGAGGCAGGCGAGGCCCAGGTTGAAGGGGCCGATCCCCACTGCCACGAAGTCGTGCACGTGCATCACGCCACCTCCGACGCGGGCTGCAGCTCGGCGCCGATCGCGCAGATCTCGGCCAGGATCCCGGTGATGTCCTCGACCGTCGCCATCGGGTTGAGCAGGGTGAGCTTGAGCCAGGTCGAGCCGTCGAGCTTGGTCGCCGCCACCATCCCGTTCCCGCGGCGGTAGAGCTCGGACCTGATCCGCACGTTCAGCGGTCCGATGCCGTCCGCGGGTGACTGCGCCGGCCGGTAGCGGAAGACGAGAGTGCTCAGGCTGGGGGCGACGGCCACCTCGATGCTCGGCATGTCCTCCATCTCCTGGTGCACCTGCTGGGCCAGGTCGATGGCCGCGTCGAAGTAGTCGCCGATGCAGTCCGGGCCCATGATCCGCAGCGCCATCCAGAGCTTGAGGGCATCGAAGCGGCGAGTGGTCTGCAGGCTCTTGTCGACCTGGTTGGGGTCGGTCGCCTCGCGCGGGTTGAGGTAGTCGGCGTGGTGGGTCACGTGCCGCAGGGTGCTGCCGTCGCGGACGATCACCGCGCTGGCGGAGACCGGGAGGAACCACGTCTTGTGGAAGTCGATGGTCACCGAGTCGGCGAGCTCGATGCCGTCGAGCAGGTGCCGTCGGCGGCGCGAGGCGAGCAGCCCTCCGCCGTACGCCGCGTCGACGTGGAACCAGGCGCCGAAGCGTTCGCACACTGCGGCCACTCGTCGCAGCGGGTCGATCGCACCGAAGTCGGTGGTGCCGGCCGTCGCGACCACTGCCATCGGCACCAGACCGTCGTCGATGCACTGCTTCAGCCTTGTCTCGAGATCGTCGATCTGCATCCGGTGGACGGCGTCACACGGGACCTGGACCACAGCGGAGGGCGCGAGCCCGAGGAGCATGGCTGCCTTCTGGACGCTGAAGTGCCCGTCGGCCGAGGCCATGATCCGCAGCTGATCGGGCTCGACCTCGTGCTGGGCAAGGGCCGTGTCACGTGCCAGCAGCAGCGCCTGGAGGTTGGACTGGGTCCCGCCACTGGTGAAGATCCCGTCGGCCTTGGTGCCGACGTGGGGCCGGCTCGGCTCTGCAGAGGTCGGCATCCCGATGCGGCTGGCCGTCCAGTCCACGAGGCGTCGCTCGATCTGGGTGCCGCCGACGCTCTGGTCGAAGGTGTCCAGCGAGGAGTTCACCGAGGAGACGAACAGCTCGGCGAGCAGGGCCGGGATGACGACCGGGCAGTTCAGGTGCGCGGCATAGGTCGGTTCGTGGAACCAGATCGCCTCGTCCAAATAGACCCTGGAGAGCTCGTCGAGGGCGTCCGCGATGCCCTCGGCCGGCGCATCGAGGTCGATCCGCGCGACTGGCGCGGCCGCCTCGGCGGGCGTGGTGCCGACGCTGGGGCCGGCGACCTTGCCCATCGTGACGGCGAGATGGTCGGCGCCGGCACTGATGGAGTCGAGGTACTCCTCGACGTTGTCGGGGTGGAACAGATGGCGCAGGGATGTGTCGTACACCCGGGGTCCTCCTGGCTTCCGAGACGAGCACGGTGAGACTTAGGTAAGCCTTACCTTACGCATCTCGGAAGCCAGGTCGACCCCGGCCCCACGTGTCAGCGTGAGGGACGGGTCACACCGAGGTCGTGGCGCACCCGGAACAGGTCGGCGTCACCCTCGGCGTCCGCGCCCCAGGGAGCGTGCGGCAAACCGGCGGTGCGGTGGTGGTTGCGCTCGAGGAGCACCCAGATGCCCGCGAGCAGGAACAGGAACACGGTGGCTGCGATGTAAGTGGTCATGGCAGTAAGTTTGCCTCCCACGGTTTCCTGCCACCAGTGGCAGCAATGACACCCTCCGTTGATTTTCTGCCATACTGGTGCCATGGCACTCACAAGCGTTGCTGTCGTCATCCCCCACAGCCCGGCGATGTTCGAGCTCGGGGTGGTCCACGAGGTGTTCGGCGTCGACCGGACCGACGACGGCGTACCCCACATCGACTTCCGCGCCTGCTCGGAGCGTCCGGGCGAGCCGATGGAGATGGAACACGGGCTCACCATGACGACCACTCATGGCCTCGCCGACGCCGAGGGCGCGGACCTGCTCGTGGCGCCGGCGTACGACTACGGCCACCCCCCGTCTGAGGCGGTGCTCGACGCCTTCCGCAAGGCGCACGCGCGTGGCGCGTGGATCCTCTCGGTCTGCTCCGGCGCCTTCCTGCTCGGTGAGGCCGGACTGCTCGACGGGCGCTCCTGCACCACCCACTGGAGGCACACCGGCGAGCTGAAGCGACGCTTCCCCGCTGCGACCGTGGATCCCGACGTGCTGTTCGTGGAGGACGACCGCGTCATCACGAGTGCAGGCACCGCGGCCGGCATCGACGCCTGTCTGCACCACGTCCGCTGCGAGCTGGGCGCGGCCGTCGCCAACCGGATCGCGCGCCGGATGGTGGTGCCGCCCCAGCGTGACGGCGGTCAACGCCAGTTCATCGACCTGCCCGTCCCGACCTGCGACGCCGACAGCTTCGCCCCGCTGCTGATCTGGATGCGCGAGCACCTCGCCGAGGAGCAGCCGGTGAAGGTCCTGGCCAAGCGCGCTGCCATGTCCGAGCGCACCTTCGCCCGCCGCTTCGCCGCGGAGACCGGTACGACGCCCGGGAAGTGGCTGCTGGCCCAGCGGCTGCACCATGCACGGGCGCTCCTGGAGAGCAGCGACCTCCCGGTCGAGACGGTGGCCTCTCGCGCCGGCTTCGGGTCCGCTGCCTTGCTGCGGCACCACTTCGGGACGCACGTCGGCGTGGCACCCGCTGAGTACCGCCGGACGTTCCGCACCCCGGACGAGCGCGCCGGCTGAATCACGCTCCACCTAGGGTCAGCGCCATGACCTATCCCCCGGCGCCGTGGAAGATGCACGGCCAGCTCTGGTTGTCCCTGTTCCGCGTGCGTCCCGGCGATCACCCGGACCGCGAGCCGGGGGTGTACGGCGCGGCGCTGGTCTCCTACGAGCACCCGAGCCCGCTCACCTACTCCGAGCTGCTGGTCGCCCGACCGGTGAAGGCGGCCGGTGGCCGACGGGTCAACATCACCGACATCTGGGTCGACTCCCTGGACTCGCTCGACGGTGGGCGCGCGCTCTGGGCGATCCCCAAGGATCTCTGCACCTTCCAGCGCACGACCACGGGCAGGCGGCTCCAGCGCACGTCGTGGAGCACCGACCTCGACGGCGTACCCATCGCGTCCGCGCGGTTCAGCGACATCTCGCGGGTCACCCTGCGGACCCCGTTCAAGGGATCGACCTGGCAGGAGCGCCCGGCCGACCACGCCGGCCCCGACCGCGAGGCCGTAGCCGACCTGAAGGGCAGCGCCAAGGTGCTGCCCTGCCGTGGCTCCTGGACGTTCGACGAGAAGGGGCCGCTCGCCTGGCTGGCAGGCAAGCGACCCCTCGCGTCGTTCCGGATGGCCGACTTTCAGATGTCCTTCGGCTGACCCTTCCGGTCGTTCACTGGGTCGTCGACCGGGTCGGACACGACCGGCTCGACGGGTTCGGCCACGACGTGCTGGTGGTCGTGGTCGTGGCTCGCCTGGCGGGCGGCGTCCCGGATCTCGAACATCTCGGTCGCGAAGCCGCCGATCGCGCGGGCGACGTCACCGACCGCGGTCGTGAGAATCGTCGCCACGCTGCCCACCGCATGGCTTGCCGCGGTCACGCCGTCCTGCAGCGCGTCCTTGCGGATCTCGGCCTTGCTCAGCTTGTCTGGCATGTCCTCAGTCTCTCAGGGTGGTGGTTCCTGTGTCTGTGGCGGCGGCCACTCACGCGGCCACCGGCTGCGGGGCCTTGGTCCCGTGCTCGGGAGCGTCGTTCTTGGCACCCGGCAGGGCGAAACGGCAGATCTTCTTCGCGACGCTGAGCAGCTGCTTGCCGAGCGGCCCGGTGTTGTAGTCGAGCCCGTAGCGCTCGCAGATCTCCTGGATCTCGGCGGAGATCTCGGGGTATCGGCGCGCGGGCAGGTCCGGGAACAGGTGGTGCTCGATCTGGTGCGACAGGTTGCCGGTCATGATGTGGAACAGCTTGCCGCCGGTGATGTTCGCCGAGCCGAGGAGCTGCCGGTAGTACCAGTGGCCGCGGGACTCGTCCTCGCACTCCTCCTCGGTGAACGTCGCCACCCCGGCCGGGAAGTGACCGCAGAAGATGATGTTGAAGGCCCAGATGTTGCGCACCAGGTTGGCGGTCGCGTTGCCAGCCAGCGTCAGCGGGAACAGCGGCCCGGTGAGTGCCGGGAACAGCAGGTAGTCCTTGAGCGCCTGGCGGCGGACCTTGCGCATCAGCCCCTTGTGCAGCGGCTTGTTGTCAGCGAGCGTGCGCTTGCCCTTGACGATGTTCTCGACCTCGAGGTCGTGCATCGCCACGCCCCACTCGAAGAAGACCATCAGCAAAAAGGCGTAGACCGGGTTGCCCAAGTAGTAGGGGTGCCACTTCTGGTCCTCGTCCATCCGCAGGATGCCGTAGCCGATGTCGCGGTCCTTGCCGAGGATGTTGGTGAAGGTGTGGTGGATGTAGTTGTGCGAGTACTTCCACTGGTCGCTCGGGCAGACGTTGTCCCACTCGTACATGCGGGAGTTCAGGCCAGGGTCACCCATCCAGTCGTACTGGCCGTGCATCACGTTGTGACCGATCTCCATGTTGTCCAGGATCTTGGAGACGCTCAGCGAGGCGACGGCGAGCGGCCACGCGGGAGGGAGGTACATCAGGGCGCGGCCGGCGACCTCGAACTGTCGCTGCTTCTTGACGATGCCGCGGATGTACGCCGCGTCCTCCTCGCCGAGCTGGCCGATGATCCGCTGGCGGATCGCGTCGATCTCGTTGCCGAACGCCTCGATCTGGTCGGGCGTGAGCTTGTTGTCGTGCTGGGGGGCTGTGGGTGTGATGGTCATCAGCAGTCCTTTCATAGGTGTGGTGACGTGAGTTCGGGGCGAGTCAGAGATCGATTGCGCAGCTGCCGACCGGAGCGGACACACAGATCCGAATCTCCTCGTCGGGCAGGGAGGACTCCTCGCCGCTCAGCACGTTGCGGACGGTGCCCTCGGTCTTGCGGGAGACGCAGGTGAAGCAGATCCCCATCCGGCAGCCGTACTCCGGTGTCAGACCCTGCGCCTCTGCCTGCTCCAGCAGCGAAGCGCCGGAGTTGGCGGCGGTGGTGCCGGTGCGGGTGAAGGACACCTCGCCCTCGGCCGAGTCGCCGTCGACGGGAGCGCCCGTGGACAGCTTGAAGAACTCGGTGCGCAGGCGGGGCGAGTCGCCGTAGGCCTCCGCGACCAGCGCCATCATCGGCGCGGGTCCGCAGGCCCAGGTGTCGGTGTCGCGGAAGTTCGGGACCAGCTTCGCCAGGGCCTCCGCGGTGAAGAACTCGTCCCCGTGTCGGAGCACCACGTTGATCCCGTTGTCCTGCCACGAGATGCGGTTGAGCTCCTCGGCGAAGATCTGGTCCTCGGCGGAGCGGGCGTAGTGCAGGAAGGTCACCTTGCGGTTGGCCCTACCGTCGTACCCGTCACGGAGCAGGGTGCGGATCTGCGACATGACCGGCGTGATGCCGGAGCCGCCCGAGATCATCAGCAGGTGGTTGTTGGTCGGCGTCGCCGGGCTCTCGGTGAGCGTGAAGTCGCCCTGAGCCTGGCTCAGGTGCAGAATCTGTCCCGGCTGCGCCTCCCGCACCAGGAACCGGCTGACCCGCTGCTGGCCGGGCTTGGCCTCCTCGTGGGCACGGACGGTGATCGAGAACTGCTCGCCCGGGTTGGACTCGGCCGAGGAGATCGAGAAGCACCTCGTCGTACGACGGGCGCCGTTGATCTCCACGCCGACCTGGACGTACTGGCCGGCTCGGTGTCCGCGCCAGGTGCTGGTCGGCTGCAGGGTGAGTGTCGCGACAGGGTTCTCGCCGGACGTCTCACGCTTCACGTCGACGACGCGGGCCCGGACCTCGGTGGCGGCCCACATGGGGTTCACCGTCTCGAGGTAACGGTCCACGCCGTGGGGTGAGGTGAGCGCGGCCAGTGCGCGGGAACCGAGGATGCGTTCGGCCATGGGTTGCAACAGCGCCATCCCGGCCTCCTCTCAAGTTTGAGTGAACATGTGTTCACTCAAAAAGCATGGTGGGTACGACCGTCGGGGTCAAGCGCATCCGCCGTGACGCCCAACACCTTCGCTGGGACGGCAACGTGATGTCGGTCGCGCTCGCACAATCTCTGCGTCGGTAGGGTCGAAGGATGACTCGAACGATCTTCACCGGCGGCTTCGTGTACGACGGGACGACAGGTCGGCCCGCAGAGGGCGACGTGGTCGTCGAGGACGGCCGGATCGTCGATGTCGGGGTCGGCCTCGACGGGGACGTGGCCGTCGACTGCTCGGACGGCTACGTCTCGCCCGGCTTCATGGACTGCCACGTGCACGTCACGCTCGACAACCCGAGCCAGATGCAGATCATCGAGACACCGTTCAGCCTGCAGTTCTTCAGTGCCGCGGTGAACCTGAAGAAGACCCTGGACGCCGGTGTCACCACCGTCCGCGACGCCGGAGGCGCAGACCTCGGCGTCAAGGAGGCAGTCGATCGCGGGATGATCCCCGGGCCACGGATGCAGATCTCGATCATCATGCTCAGCCAGACCGGAGGTCACGGCGACGACTGGAGCATCTGCGGAGGGGACGTCCCGTTCTTCCTTCCGCACCCCGGCCGCCCGAGCGGTGTCGTGGACGGACCCGACGACGTACGCCGCCGGGTGCGCGAGATCATCCGCGCCGGCGCGGACGTCATCAAGGTGGCCACGACAGGTGGCGTCCTCTCCCCGCGTGACGACCCGCGACACTCGCACTTCCGCGACGCCGAGATCGCGGTGATGACGGAGGAGGCGACCGCCGCGGGCATCCACGTGATGGCGCACGCCCAGGGCGCGGGCGGCATCAAGGCCGCCCTGCGCAACGGCGTCCGCTCCATCGAGCACGGGATCTTCCTCGACGACGAGGCCATCGAGATGATGCTGCAGGCCGGCGCCTGGCTGGTGCCCACGCTGCACGCACCCCGTGCCGTGATCGCCGCCGCCGACGCCGGGTTGCCCATCCCGGCATCCTCCGTGGAGAAGGCCCGGTTCGTCGCGGACGCCCATACCGACAGCGTCCGGCGCGCGCACGAGGCGGGCGTCCGGATCGCCATGGGCACCGACTGCGGCGTGGGTGCCCACGGGTCGAACCTCGAGGAGCTCGAGCTGATGGCCGAGGCCGGCATGTCGCCGCTGGACACGCTGCACGCGACCACCGGATCGGCTGCCGAGCTCCTCGACGTCGCGACCGACCGGGGCACGATCCGCCCCGGGCAACGCGCCGACCTGGTCGTCGTGGACGGAGATCCCGATGACGTCACGGGGCTGGGCAAGCGAGTGCGCGGGGTGTACCTCGACGGTGTCGAAGTCGACCGCCCGCCCGCGTGAACACGTCCTGGCGCGAGCCGTCCCCGGTGCACAAGCGTGCACCGGGCGAGCGGTGAGCAGTACCCTCTTCGGCATGGAGCGGTCCTCGCGACGCCCCCGAGCAAGCGGGGGCACTCCCCCGGCCAAGGCAGCCGTGAAGCCGGCCCTTCCCGTGGAGTCACGCGGTGAACGCAAGGAGCGCACCCGGCGAGCGATCCTGGACGCGACCCTCAGCCTGTGCGAGGACAGCAGCCTCGTCGCCCTCTCCCTGCGCCAGGTGACCAAGCAGGTCGGCATCGTGCCGACCGCCTTCTACCGCCACTTCGACTCGATCGAGGACCTCGGCCTGGCGCTGGTCGAGGAGTCCTTCGCCTCGCTGCGCGGGATGCTGCGCGACGTACGCCGCAGCGACCCCAACTACCAGGACATCATCGACAGCTCGGTGAAGGTGCTGGGCGAGCACGTGCACTCCCAGCACGACCACTTCGCCTTCATCTTCCGCGAGCGGGTGGCCGGCCCGCCCGCGGTCCGGGCTGCGATCCGGCACCAGATCGAGCTGGTCGAGCGCGAGCTCGCAGCCGACCTCGCCCGGCTCACGGATCCTGCCTTCTGGTCGACCGAGGACCTCCAGGTGCTCTCCAACATGATCGTCACGTCGATGGTCGGCACGGCGGAGGCCATCTTGACCTCGCGCCCGGAGGCCGAGCAGGAGATCGCCGAGCAGGCCCGCACCCAGCTGCGGATGCTGCTCGTCGGAGCACTCCGGTGGCGCTCCAGCGGGCTGGGCTGACCGACCCGGGTCAGGCCGGCTTGCAGCCCACCAGGCCGCCCAGCTCGTCGTCCAGGTCCCTCAGATCCTCGTCCAGCTCGGCCGCTACCGGGCCAGAGGCGTCGACCTCGGCCTTGGTGTCGTCGAGACGAGCCGGCATCAGCAGCGCCAGGCCGAGCACGACCACGCACAACAGCGCACCGACCGCGAAGGCCCACCGCATCCCCTGCAGCGAGGCCGCCACCGGACCCACGCCGTCACCGACCAGCGCTGCCGCGCGGCTGGTCATCACCGTCACGACCAGCGCAGTGCCCATCGCACCCGCGACCTGCTGGATGGTGCCCAGCAGCGAGCTGCCGTGTGAGTAGAGGTGCGCCGGCAGCGCGCCGAGTCCCATCGTGAAGACCGGTGTGAACATCGCGGCCAGGCTGACCATCAGCACCACGTGGGCGATCAGGATCTGCCAGATCGGTGTCTCCGCGCCGAGCGCGACGAACGCCGCCATCGATGCGAGCAGGCCGATCGCGCCCGGGATGACGAGCACCCGGGCGCCGCGGGCGTCGTAGATGCGCCCCACGCGAGGACCGAGCAGACCCATCGCCAGACCGCCGGGCATCACCAGCATGCCGGTCGCGAGCGGGCTCATCTCACGCACGTTCTGCAGGTAGAGCTGCAGCAGGATCATCGATCCGAGCATGGCCATGAACGCCATCGCCATCACGCCCAGCGAGAGGGAGAAGATCCGGATCTTGAAGGCGCGCAGGTCGAGCAGCGGCCGGTCACTGCGCTGCAGCACCAGCTGGCGCCACACGAAGCCGCCGACTCCGACCACGCCGAGCCCGAGCGCGACGTACGCCAGGGTGTGGTCGCCCGGAACTCCGACCTCGCTGAGGCCGTAGACGAGGCTGCCGAAACCGATCGCGGCGATCACGACGCTCAGCCAGTCGACGCTGCCGGCGACCGGCTCGCCGACGTTGATCAGCCGGCGGTAGCCGAAGACGCCGATGGCACCTGCGATCGGCAGCACGACCAGGAAGATCCAGCGCCAGGACAGGGACTGGAGGACCACGCCGGACACAGCCGGACCGAGTGCGGGAGCCACCGACATCGCGAGGGTGACGTTGCCCATCACCCGGCCGCGGTCGTGGACGGGTACGACGGCCATCAGGGTGGTCATCAGCAGGGGCATCATCACGGCGGTGCCGCCGGCCTGGATGACCCGGGCGACGAGCAGCACCGGGAAGGTCCAGGCTGCGGCGGCCAGCAACGTGCCGGTGCAGAACACGCCCATGGCCAGACCGAAGGCGAACCGCGTGGTCACCCGCTGGAGGAACCAGCCGGTGATCGGAATGACGACCGCCATGGTCAGCATGAATGCGGTGGAGAGCCACTGCGCAGCGTTGGCGTTGACGGCGAAGTCGGCCATGAGCCGCGGGATCGCATTGATCATGATCGTCTCGTTGAGGATGACCACGAAGGTGGCGCCCACGAGCCAGCGCAGAATGGCGTAGTCGGGAGCGGCGCCGGCGCTCTCGGCCGGGTCGTTCGCGGTGTGCTGCGCGGACTGCATGGGAACCTCGTTCGTCAGAATGGAGAACCGTCAGCCTGTCGCCCGTGGTGGGGTGTCGGCAAATGAATTAGACCGGCGACCACTGACAGATTCATCGGTGCGGGCGGGCAGCCAGACATGCGAATGTCGCGCATGTGGTGCGAGTCACGTTCGGCTGTCGCCGTAGCGACATTGGCAGGTTCGGCTACGACGGTTCCGACGCCCAGCTCCGACGCCCAGCTCCGACAGCCAGCTCCGACAGCCAGCTCCGACCCAGGCGCAGGCCCGGCACCTGCCCGACCTGCCCGGCCCGCCCACGCGCTCAGGGCCCGGGGCTGACCGTGACGTCGGGGATGGTGGCGTCGCCGGGCAGGTCGAGCACGTGCAGGATCGCGTCGGCCACGGTCTCGGGGCGGAGCCAGTCGCTGGCGTCGTACTCCTTGCCCTCGTGCTCGTGCACCCGCTGCTGCATGGGCGTCGCCGTCCGGCCGGGATAGATGCTCGTGACACGGACGCCGTGCTCCAGCTCCTCGGCGCGCAGGGCGTCGGCGAGAGCGCGAAGGCCGTGCTTGGACGCGGCGTACCCCGCCCAATCGGGGTGCGCGCGGAGGCCGGCGCCCGAGTTCACGAAGACAACCGTGCCCCGGGCCGAGCGCAGCGCCGGGAGTGCCCGCTTGGTGAGCTCGGCGGGCGCGACCAGGTTCACGTCGAGCTGCTCGCGCCACGACTGGGCCGTCAGCTCGGCGACCGGACCGAGTCCCACCACACCGGCGGCGTGGACCACGGAGTCGAGGCTGTCTGGGAGCTCGAGGTCGGCGGCAGAGGAGGGATCGGATAGGTCGGCGACGAGGGTCTCCGCGCCCGCCCACCGCTCGGCCAGCTCGTCGGCGCGCTCGCGAGACCTCGCCAGCAGCACCAGCCGGTCACCTCGTGCGTGCAGCACCTCGGTGAGTGCCTCGCCGATGCCGGACCCGGCGCCGGTGACCAGGTGCGTGCGCGTCTGTTCGGTCACCGGGTGAAGATGACCTTGCCGAAGACGTCACCCTCGGCCATCGCAGCGAAGCCCTCCTCTGCCTTCTCCATCGGCAGGGTCCGGTCGATGAGCGGACGCACGCCGCTGGCGTCGAGCAGGTTCACGAGCGAGGCGAGCTCGCTGCGGGTGCCCATGGTGGACCCGATGACGCGCAGCTGCAGGAAGAAGATCCGGGTCAGCTCGGCGTCGTCGAGCTTGGGACCAGACGTCGTTCCGGAGATCACGATGGTGCCGCCGGGACGCAGTGCCCGGATCGAGTGCGACCAGGTGGCCTTGCCGACGGTCTCCATGACGGCGTCCACCTTCACGGGCAGCCGGGCGCCGGACTCGAACACGTCGTCCGCGCCGAGGTCGAGGGCCTTCTTGCGCTTGTCCTCGTCACGGCTGGTGGCGAACACCCTCAGCCCGCCGGCGTGGGCAAGGCTGATGAGTGCGGTTGCCACGCCGCCGCCGGCTCCCTGCACGAGCACGGTGTCACCGGCCTTGAGGCCACCCTGGGTGTAGAGCATCCGGTACGCCGTGAGCCACGCCGTGGGCAGGCACGCTGCCTCCTCGAACGACAGCGACTCGGGCTTGGGGACCACGTTGGCCTTCGGTACGGCGACCTTGTCGGCGAACGTGCCCTGGTAGCGCTCACTGAGCAGCGACCGCTTCGGGTCGAACGTCTCGTCCCCTCTCCACGAGGGGTCACTGATCACGGCGTGTACGACGACCTCGTTGCCGTCCTCGTCGAGACCGGCCGCGTCGCACCCGAGGATCATCGGCAACGCGTCCTCCTTCAGGCCCACGCCGCGCAACGACCAGAGGTCGTGGTGGTTCAACGCGGCTGCCTTGACGGTGACGGTGGTCCAGCCGTCGGGCACCTCGGGCTCGGGTCGCTCACCGACCACGAGACCGCTGAGTGGGTCGTCGGAGGAGAAGCTTTCGGCGTACACAGCAAACATGAAACGACCCTAGCGGGACACCGGGTACGGCTGTCGAGGGGTGCAAAACGGATGGGGTTGTCGGCCTAACCCTGACGTTGTGGGGTGAAGTAACAGCCGACAACGTCAGGTTTCCCCGGCCGACCGGGGAAACCTGCAGCCCCTACCGCCGAGCAACCCCGTCCCGCCGAGCGGCCTCGGCAACAGCAGCGGCGACGGCCGGGCCCACGCGGGGGTCGAAGGGCGAGGGGATGACCAGGTCCTCGCGGACCTCGTCGGCCACGATCGCGGCCAGGGCGTCGGCCGCGGCGAGCTTCATGCCCTCGGTGATGGCCCGGGCTCGCGCGTCGAAGGCACCCCGGAAGATCCCCGGGAACGCCAGCACGTTGTTGATCTGGTTCGGGAAGTCCGAACGGCCGGTCGCGACCACGCGGGCGTGCCGGTGGGCCACGTCCGGGTGCACCTCGGGGTGCGGGTTGGCCAGGCCGAAGATGATCGCGTCCGGAGCCATGCTGGCGACGATCTCCTCGGGCACGGTGCCGCCGGAGAGTCCGATGAAGACATCGGCGCCGGCCATCACGTCCGCGAGGGTTCCGAGGCGACCGGTGACGTCGGCGGTGACCTCGGCGATGGCACGCTTGGAGTCGTTCAGCTCACCTCGCGCGGAGGCGAGCACACCGGTCCGGTCGACCACTGACACATCGGTGATGCCAGCGGCGAGCAGGATCCGGGTGACCGCGACACCGGCCGCGCCGGCCCCGGACACGACCACGCGCGTGGTCTCCATCAGCCGGTCGGTCAGCCGCAGTGCGTTCTCCAGCGCGGCGAGTACGACGACCGCAGTACCGTGCTGGTCGTCGTGGAACACCGGCATGTCGAGACGCTGCTTGAGCCGCTCCTCGATCTCGAAGCACCGGGGCGCGGAGATGTCCTCGAGGTTGATGCCACCGAAGCTCGGCGCCAGCCGCACGACCGTCTCGACGATCTCGTCGACGTCGACCGTGTCCAGGCAGATCGGGACCGCGTCCACGCCGCCGAACTGCTTGAACAACACCGCCTTGCCCTCCATCACCGGCATGGCGGCCCGCGGGCCGATGTCACCGAGGCCGAGCACGGCGGTCCCGTCGGTGACCACGGCCACCGTGTTGGAGACCCAGGTGTAGTCGTCCATCAGGTCCGGGTCGGCCGCGATCGCCTCACATACCCGGGCAACACCCGGGGTATAGGCCATCGAGAGCTCGTCGGGACCGTTGAGGGCGACGCGCGAGGCGATCTCCATCTTGCCGCCGACATGCAGCGCGAAGACGGGATCGTTGGCGTGGGGGTTCTCGAGATCTGGCATGTGGTCCGATGCAACCATGAAAGTCATCCCTTGGGCAGACGGATTCGGGGAGTCGATGGGCGATTCGACGCTCAGCCGGTGGTGAGGCTGCGGAATCGCAACGCTGGTGCTGGGGGGTGACCCAAACTCATTTTCGCACAGGCTCGGGTGGCCCCGGCAGACGGCCGGGTCGCGGCCAGATCCGGGCCACCACCAGGGCGAGTACGCCGTCCCGACCGATCGCTCCTGCGGACCACGAGTCCCGGCCCTCGAACGCGTTGTCCCGGACCACCCACCAGCCGTCCCGCGACTCGTGGTCGAGCCGCTTGACCGCGACCACCCCGTCCGCGAACCGCACCACGGCCAGGCTTCCCGCACGCGGAGTGGCCCCGTAACGCACCAACAGACGGTCGCCGTCGAGCAGCGTGGGAGTCATCGACCGGCCTCGCACGATGGCCATCCCCAGACGGGGCGCCAGACGCGATACGCCCTTGTTCATCCGCATGTCGGGCACGTCGACCTCCCTCGTGGAGTCCGGGTCGCGGTCGGTTGTAGTGTCGCAGGACGCCAGGCGCTGGAGCACACACGGCGCCACTCCAGCCACTTCTGCGAGAGGAACCATCCGGATGCTGAAGAACAAGCTGTTCCCCCCCACCATCGAGGTCTCCGCCCACTGCGATCTCCCGTGTGGCGTCTACGACCCGGCGCAGGCCCGCATCGAGGCCGAGTCGATCAAGGGCATCATCGCCAAGGTCGCGGACAACGACGACCCCGACTTCCGCACGCGCGCCATCTTGATCAAGGAGCAGCGCTCCGAGCTGGTCAAGCACCACCTCTGGGTGCTGTGGACCGACTACTTCAAGCCCCCGCACTTCGAGAAGTACCCCCAGCTCCACCAGCTGGTCAACGAGGCCACCAAGCTGGCCGGTGCGAGCGGCACCAAGGGCGAGCTCGACGCGGCCAAGGCCGACGAGCTGCTCGCCAAGATCGACGAGATCGCGGAAATCTTCTGGGAGACCAAGAAGGCTTGAGCATGCTCAAGCCTTCTTGGGCCGGAGGAAGCGCAGACCTGCACAACTCCTGACCCACACCCACCGGACGCCGCATCAGCCGCACGGCTGAGCGCGGCGTCCAGTGCGTTCTACTCGATGGTCTCGACGGAAACCCAGAATGCTGGGGAGTACGAGATCTTGTTCCCCACCTTGGGGTCGACCATCAGGACTCCGGCGGCATCGACCCTGAATACGCCCTCATAGTCCTTCGTGGCGCCGTCGCGCAGCGTGAGTATGAACTTCATGGACGGAGCCTCGCATGGTGGCGACTCGTTCAACAGCGGCAAGTGCCCACTCGGTCTAGGTTGGTGACAACCCCACGGAGTTGGTCGACATGCCAGCAGCTGGCGCTCTCACCCGCACCCTGACCGTACTCACCCTGACCGGCGCTCTTCTCGCCCTGCCGGCCGTCGCAGAGGCAGGGTCCCGGACGCACCCGGACCCTCGCGGAGACATGGTCACGGGAGCCAGCGAACCAGCACCCGAACAGACCAACGGCGACATTCTGAACGTCCGGATGCGGCACACCCGTACCCGAGTGCGCGTTCGGATCCAGCTCGCCGAACTGGTGCAGGGCGACACCATCGTCAACTACACGAACGTGGGAGTGGTGACGAACGAAGGAGTCCGGCGCTATGTCAACAGTGCCTCCTGGCCGGGGCACTGGGCGGGAGAGGTCTACATGCAGAGGGATGGGACGCGGGTTCGTTGCTCGATCCATCACGCCAACGACTACGTCAAGAACGTCGTCGTCATCGGGTTCTCGCGGCGCTGTGTCAGCCGCCCACGCTGGGTGCGGATCTCCGTCACCGGGGCCAACGCAGTCTCGACCGGGGAGGGGATGGGCACCACTCCCATCCATTTCGACGATGGGCTGAGACAGGGCAACGGTGCGGGGATCGGCGTGTTCTCGCCACGCGTCCGCCGCGGTTAGGGACGCCCGCTCCCCTCCAACGGCACGGCCTTCCCAGACCGCCCCCGAAATGTCGCGTTCACCACTAGTCTGTGTCCCACTGACCCCACCGTTCTCAAGGACACCACCGTGAGCCACAGCCCCGACGTCGAGCTGCGCCTCCCCGCGGAGAGCGCCTATGTCGCAGTTCTTCGGATGACCACCGCCGGCCTTGCTGCCCGCCTGGACTTCACCCTGGACGACATCGAGGACCTGCGGATGGCCGTGGGCGAGGCCTGCGCACTGGTGCTGGAGCACGCCGACCCGGGCGGGGACATGCACGCGACCTTCGACCTGAGCGACGGCTCCATCCGGGTCGCGGTGTCCGCCGACTCCACCAACGAGGACGACCCCGACGAGGACAGCTTCGGCTGGCAGGTACTCACCGCGCTGACGAGCGACGTGCTGACAAGCCGCGAAGGACCCCTGCAGTGGGTCTCCTTCACGGTTCGCTCCAGCATCGCGGCCTGACCAGTGTCCGGACCAGAGAGTTCCGGCCATGGCTCCGCCGGTTCCGAGCTCACGCGGGACCCCGCGAACCAGGAGTCCACGAGCGGGCCGCGTCGCGCTGGAAAACGTCGTACGCCGCTGACGGCTCGCCAGATCTCGACGAGGGAGCTGAGCCACTCCCTGTTCATCGAGCTCACCGACGGGAAGACCTCGAAGAAGCGTCGCGCCGTCTGCCGCGAGGAGCTGGTGCGGCTGCACCTCCCACTGGTCGACCACTGCGCCCGGCGGTTCATCAACCGCGGAGAGCCGCTCGACGACCTCGTCCAGGTCGGCACCATCGGGCTGATCAAGTCCGTCGACCGCTTCGACACCGGTCGTGGCGTGGAGTTCTCGACGTACGCGACCCCGACGATCCTCGGCGAGATCAAGCGCTACTTCCGCGACAAGGGCTGGGCGATCCGGGTGCCGCGACGGCTGCAGGAGCTGCGGATGTCGATCAGCGCTGTCACCGGCGACATGTCCCAGGACCTCGGCCGCTCCCCCACCCCGCGTGAGATCGCCGAGAAGCTCGGGGTCAGCGTTGAGGAGGTGATGGAGGGCATCGAGTCCGGGAACGCCTACTCGACGCTGTCCCTGGACGCCGGTGACAACGGGGACGACGGCCCGAACAGCAGCATGCTCGACACCCTCGGCATGGACGACGAGGCGCTCGCGCACGTGGAGATCCGGGAGTCGATCAAGCCGCTCATCGAGCAGCTGCCATCGCGGGAGAAGCGCATTCTGCTCCTTCGGTTCTTCCGCGGGATGACGCAGTCCCAGATCGCCGACGAGATCGGGGTCTCGCAGATGCACGTCTCCCGGCTGCTCAACCGCACCCTGGCGGAGCTGCGGGACTCGCTGCGCGAGGTCAGCTAGGCACTCAGGGCGCTAGCTGCGGTTCGCCTCGCGCTCCAGCGCGTCGATCGAGCGCGGATGGAGCAGTCCGGCCAACACGATCGCTGCCATCACCGCCAGCCCGATGGCGACGGGCAGGGTGTCCCCCGTCCGGAAGTTCCAGGCCAGCCCCAGCCAGATCAGCTGGGCGAGCAGCACCGGCCCGCGCGACCACTGGCGGACGGTGTTCATCCCCCAGGCGCAGAACACCAACCCGGCGCCGTACGCCAGGAAGAACACGCCTGTGGTCACCCCCATCACCAGCCGGTCGCTGTCCAGGCTGAGCACCTCGGTGACCCCGAAGCCCACGGTGAGCAGCCCCTCGATGAAGGTCACGCCCGCCGCCACCGCTAGGGGCGCCGGGGTACCGTGCACGGAGTACGGCGACCTCGTGGTCGGGTCCGGTTCGGGCCCGCCATCGCGGGGTCGGAGATGGTCGTCGCTCACCCGGGAGAGCCTATTCCGTCCTGCGCTGTGACCAAGGTGACGATCCGGAGGGGTTGTCATCGGGCCGCGGAGTTGCAACGATCAAATGGTTGCGCTGCAGCAGGAACTGATGTGCGCACCAAACTCACCCCGGCAATGTGTCTCATCTGGCTGTCGGGCCAACATCGTGAATCCGTTCACTAGTACTCCGGAGGGTTACCCCAGCCATGGATTGGCGTCACCGTTCCGCGTGCCTCGACGAGGACCCGGAACTGTTCTTCCCGATCGGCAACACCGGTCCCGCGATCTTGCAGATCGAGGAGGCCAAGCAGGTGTGCCGACGCTGCGACGTGCGCGAACAGTGCCTCGCATGGGCCCTCGAGGCCGGGCAGGACCATGGTGTCTGGGGCGGCCTCAGTGAGGACGAGCGACGCGCTCTGAAGCGTCGCAACGCCCGTGCGCGGGTGCGCACCGCCTGAGCCCAGCTGGCCGCGCCGTGATCAGCGCGGCTGACCCGTCACGTTGGGGACCTGTACGACGACGCGCGTACCCGCGCCGTCCTCGCGGGGCCCGACGCTGATCTCTCCGCCGAGCTCGCCCACGAGGGTGCTGACGATGGAGAGGCCGAGGCTCGCCGACTCCTCGAGGTCGAAGCCGGCAGGCAGGCCCATCCCGTCGTCCTCGACAGCCAGCCGCAGGCCGTCGCCGTCCCGCGCGCAGCGGATCTCGATCGCGCCGCCGCGGTCCTCGTCGAACGCGTGCGACACGGCGTTCTGGATCAGCTCGGTGAACACCATCGCGAGCGGCGTCGCCGCATCGCTGCTGATCGCGCCGAACGACCCGGTTCGGAGTGTGCGGATCGGGGCTCCCTGGGTCCCCACGTCGGTGACCAGCCGGGTCAGCCGGTCCGTCACGTCGTCGAAGTCGACGGTCTCGTCGAAGGCCTGGCTCAGGGTCTCGTGCACGACCGCGATCGCGCCGACTCGTCGTACGGCCTCCTCGAGGGCGACCCGCCCCTCCGGGATGTCCATCCGGCGCGCCTGCAGCCGGAGCAGGGCTGCCACAGTCTGCAGGTTGTTCTTCACCCGGTGGTGGATCTCGCGGATGGTCGCGTCCTTGGTGACCAGCTCGCGATCGCGCCGGCGCAGCTCGGTCACGTCGCGCAGCAGGACGAGGCCGCCGGTGTGCTCCCCCGCCGGACGCAGCGGGATCGAGCGCAGGATCACGGTGGCCAGGGAGCTGCCCAGCTCGGTGTCGCGCGGCATCCGTCCCCCGAGGACCGCGCTCAGCGTCTCCTCGTCGGGGCGCATCCCCGGCGCAACCAGCTGCCGCGTGATCCCCGCGAGTGACTTGCCGCTGAGGTCACCGGTCAGGCCCAGCTTGCGGTAGACCGACAGCGCGTTCGGGCTGGCGTACGTGACGTTGCCGGTGGCGTCCACCCGGATGAAGCCGTCCCCCACGCGCGGGGTGTCCGCGTGGTCGGAGCGCTCGCCGGCGAAGGGGAAGCTGCCGTGGGCGATCATCTGGGAGAGCTCGCTGGCGGTCTGCAGGTAGGACAGCTCCAGCCGGCTCGGCGTACGCACTCCCTGGAGGTTGGTGTTGCGCGCGACCACGGCGATCAACCGCTCGCCGCGGCGTACCGGGATCGCCTCGACCCGCACCGGTACGTCGTCGCGCCACTCCGGGTCACCCTCGCGGGCGATCCGGCCCTCCCGCAGCGCAGTGTCGAGCAGCGGCCGCTTCCCCGCCTGCAGGAACGAACCGACGATGTCGTCCACGAACGCCGTGGGCCCGGTCGTCGGCCGCATCTGACCCCCGGCCCAGTAACCGGAGCCGTCCCGCGCCGGCAGCCACAGCACCAGGTCGGCGAAGCTGAGGTCGGCGATGATCTGCCAGTCCGCCAGCAGCATCAACAGCCACTCCACGTCCTCGTCGACGAGGTCGGTGTGGGCCCGGGCAAGGGCCTGGAGGGACGGCACCCGGCCAGCCTAGGGGGACGATGCCGACCGGTCAGTCCCTGCACGCTGTACGACGCCGACCGGTCACTCGATGCTCGCTGTACGACGCCGACCGGTCACTCGATGCACGCCGTACGACGCCGACCGGTCAATTCCTGCACGGCCGCACGCGACAAGTGACCGCTCGGCGTACCTACGCGTGCATCCACTGACCGCTCGGCGTACCTAGGCGTGCATCCACTGACCGCTCGGCGTACCTGGGCGTGCATCCACTGACCGCTCGGCGTACCTAGGCGTGCATCCACTGACCGGTCGGCGGGCGCTAACCTCGCGTCATGACGCAGGCACCCGAGCAGCCCATTGAACAGCCGGGCGACCAGCCCACCGACCAGCCCACCGACCAGCCCACCGACCACCCGGGTCCCGGCGCCGACGGAGAACCCAATGGGGAACGGGGTGCCGATGCGGTGGAGGCGCACTCCGGGCAGCACGCCGTTGCCGTGGCTCGCGAGCACGGCGTCGAGGTGATGTTCACGCTCTCGGGGGCACACGTCTTCCCGATGTACGACGGCGCGGTGACCGCCGACCCGCCGATGCGGATCATCGACGTCCGGCACGAGCAGACCGCAGCGTTCGCCGCCGAGGCGATGGGCAAGCTGACCCGCACTCCCGGACTGGCCGTGCTCACTGCCGGACCGGGCGTCACCAACGGTGTCAGCGCGATCGCCCAGGCCCAGTTCAACGGCTCCCCGCTCGTCGTCGTCGGCGGCCGCGCGCCGGCCAACCGGTGGGGCATGGGGTCGCTGCAGGAGCTCGACCAGCCGCCGATCGTGGCGCCGGTCGCCAAGCTCGCCCGCACGATCCACACCGCGGGGGAGGTGGCCGAGGGAATGCACGAGGCCTTCACCCTCGCCGGTTCATCGCACCGCGGGCCGGTGTTCGTGGACGTCCCGATGGACGAGTTCTTCAACGCCTCCACGTCCACCCGGCCGGTCGTCGGCGCGCGCCGCCGCGCCGAGCCTGACGGCGACGCCATCGCGGAGATCGCCGAGCTGCTCGGCCAGGCACAGCGTCCCGTGGTGATCATGGGCACCGACGTCTGGGCCGACGGAGCCGAGGACGCGGCAGTCCGCCTGGTCGAGGAAACCGGCGTCCCGGTCATCACCAACGGCATGGGCCGCGGCCTCATCCCCGGTGGCCATCCGCTGCTGGTCACCAAGGCGCGCGGGATCGCGCTGGGCGAAGCAGACCTCGTCGTCGTCGCCGGCACGCCGCTCGACTTCAGGCTGGGCTACGGCGTCTTCGGCGGCAAGGACGGAGCCACCCCAGCCCGCGTCGTACACCTCGCCGACTCCCCCGGCCAGGTCTCGCAGCACGCCGACCTGGCCGCTGAGGCCTCCGGCGACCTGACTCTCGTTCTCGACGGGCTGCGGGACGCGATCGCCGGGCTGGTACGCCGACCCGACTGGTCCGGCTGGGTGACCAAGCTCCAGGACACCGTGAAGGCCGCCGTCGAGCGGGACAACGAGCTGCTCACAGCCACCGCTGACCCGATCCACCCCGCCCGCATCTACGGCGAGCTCGTTCCCCGCCTCGCCGAGGACGCCATCGTGATCGGCGACGGCGGCGACTTCGTGTCCTTCGCCGGCAAGTTCATCGAGCCCAAGCGTCCCGGTGGCTGGCTCGACCCGGGACCCTACGGCTGCCTCGGCGCAGGGCTCGGTGCTGCCATCGCGGCCCGCATCTCACGGCCGTCGGCCCAGGTCGTCCTGCTGTACGGCGACGGCGCCGCCGGCATGTCCCTGATGGACGTCGACACGCTGGTCCGCCACGACCTGCCGGTCGTGATGGTCTGCGGCAACAACTCTGCCTGGGGGCTGGAGAAGGGCCCGATGCAGATGCTCTACGGGTACGACGTGGCAGCCGACCTCGCACCGCAGACCCGCTACGACGACGTCGTGCGCGCCCTCGGCGGTGGAGGCGAGACGGTCACCGACCCCCGCGAGATCGGGCCCGCCCTCGACCGCGCGTTCGCCGCCAACGTCCCCTACCTGGTCAACGTGATCACCGATGTGGACGCGGCCTACCCCCGCAACACCTTCGGCATCTGAGCACGTGCCGGACGGCATGGAGATCCGCCTGGTGCAGCCCGAGGAGCTCGAGGAGGTCGGCCGGATCACCACCGAGGTCTATGTGGGCGAGGGCTACATCGACGAGGGCGACGGCTACGTGCTCCATCTCGTCGACACCCCCAGGCGCGCCCGCGAGGCCGAGGTCTGGGTCGCCGTCGAGGACGGGAGCGTCCTGGGTTCGGTGACGTTCTGCCCGGTCGGCTCGGCGTACCGCGAGATCGCCCACGACGACGAGGGCGAGTTCCGGATGCTCGCGGTGAGCTCTGCCGCGCGCGGCCGTGGGGTCGGCCACGATCTGGTCGCGCTCTGCCTGAGGCGCTCGCGCGAGCTGGGGTACGCCGGCGTCCGCATGTCCACGATGGACCGGATGACCTCGGCCCACCGGATCTACCGGCGACTCGGGTTCACCCGCGCGCCCGAGGACGACTGGTCACCCGAGCCGGGCGTCAACCTGCTGGCCTATGCGGCGACGGTTCCGCCTGCCTGACGACCTCAGCCCGCTGACGGCACCCGCGACATGAACCGGTCCTCGTCGACGACCACGCGGGTGATCTCGCCGGAGCCGACCAGCTTGCCGTTCTGCCGCGCCCCGACGCTGAACCGCACCAGCCGGCCGTCGACGTGGACCGTGGTCGCCGTGACCTCGATCGTCGACCCCACCGCGGAGGGGGCCAGGTGCTCGAGCGTGACGCGCGTGCCCACGCTGGTCTGCCCAGCCGCCAGGACGGGTGCGAGCGCCTCACAGGTGGCCGCCTCGCACCAGGCGAGCAGCCGAGGAGTCCCCAGCACCGGCAGGCTGCCCGACCCGACCGCCGCAGCCGTGTCGTCGTCTCCGACTGTGCGCTCGACCGTGGCACTGAGACCGGCGGCGAGCCCGGCCGGGCTCACGGGGTGCTCACCTCGAAGGTCGTCCTGCGCCCGCCGGACTCCTCGATGGTGACGGTCCCGAACGCGATGTAGGTAGCCAGCCGTCCGTCGTACGGGTGGTAGAGGCCCGTGCAGCTGCCGAGGCGGAACGCGACAGCGATCAGGTCGCGCACCTGCCCCTCGTCCAGCTTCAGCGGTGAGCTGCACAGCGCGGGCACGTCGTTCTCGACGCCGAAGGCGCGCACCTCCTCCGCCGTCGCACAGAGAGCCGGCTGGATCGTGTCGTTGCCCCACGACCAGACGAAGCTGCTCACCTGTCCGTTCCACGACCCGAGGATCTGCACCGGCGCGGAGACGACGCGGTCCTCGAAGGACCACACGATGCGTCCCTCGTCCTGGTCCAGGACCCAGCTCTTCGCCGTACCGAGTCCCCAGCGGTCGGCGTGCTCCTTGGTGGTCTGGTCGATCAGGTCGCGGCCCTGCAGCAGCAGCGTGTCGATTTCCATGGGAGTCATCCAAACATCACGAGAGCCCCGGACCGAATGGTCCGAGGCTCTGGCGGCTTGCTGAGTCGAGATGCTGAGCGGATGCTCAGGCGTTGGGGCGCTTGCCGTGGTTCGCGGCCTTCTTCTTGCGTGCGCGGCGCTTGCGGCCTGTCTTGCCCATGAGGTCCTCCTACGTCGTCGCTCCGGGAGATTCCCTCAGAGCCGACGAACATCCTCTCAGGTACGCCGCACTACACGAAATCGCGGCGTCGGGGCTGGTGCTCACTCGCCCCGGGAGATCTCGATCCGGACCTGCTGGATCGAGAGCTGCACCCGCTGGCGCAGGCCGTCAGGGGCCACCTCGTGGCACGAGCGGGCGACCAGCGTCTTCACGGTCCGCTCGAGGTCGTAGCGCGCCAGGCACGGCCCGCACTCGTCGAGGTGGTGCTGGATCTGGGCGCAGTCGGCCTGGTCGAGCTCGTTGTCGAGGAAGAAGAACACCCGGCCGAGCACCTCGGAGCAGTCGGTGTCCGCCGGGGGCTGCCCTGCGTGGTCCTGCGCCATCAGGAGCCTCCCTTGGTGCGGGAGGGAGCCGCCCCACTGGGGAGCAGGTCGTTCTCACGCACGTAGCCGGTGAGCATCTCGCGGAGCTGGCGGCGCCCGCGGTGCAGCCGCGACATCACGGTGCCGATCGGCGTCTCCATGATCTCGGCGATCTCCTTGTAGGGGAAGCCCTCGACATCGGCGAGATAGACCGCCAGCCGGAAGTCCTCGGGGAGCCGCTGCAGCGCGTCCTTGACGTCGGAGTCGGGCAGGTGCTCGAGCGCCTCCATCTCGGCCGACTTGAGGCCGCTCGAGGAGTGCGACTCGGCACGGGCGAGCTGCCAGTCCTCGACGTCCTCGGCCATCGACTGCTGCGGCTCGCGCTGCTTCTTGCGGTAGGTGTTGATGAAGGTGTTCGTCAGGATCCGGTAGAGCCACGCCTTCAGGTTGGTCCCGGGGCGGAACTGGTGGAACGAGCCGTAGGCCTTGGCGAAGGTCTCCTGCACCAGGTCCTCGGCGTCCGCGGGGTTGCGGGTCATCCGCATCGCGGCCGAGTAGAGCTGGTCGAGGAAGGGCAGCGCGTCGCGCTCGAATCGCGCCTGCCGGTCGGCCTCGCTCTCGGTGGCGGGATCGATCTCGGCAGGGTCCACGTCAACGACGCCCGGGGCGTCGGAATCGGAGTCAGTCATTGCACCCCAGACTACCCATGGGTCCACAGATGCGGACTTCTCGAGTGTGGCGAGCACGGACCATCCCCTCCATCGTCAGGCGATCTATCCGGCTCAACACGTGCTCAGCCGTTTCGATTCCCAGCGACCTCGCGCACCACCCACTCCAGGGTCGCCTCGAGTACGACGGCCAGCGCGTCCGACTGGGTGAGCGGCGCAGACTTCGGCACCTTCAGGGAGTGGTCGGCAGCCGGTACGACGGCCAGGTCGACGTCGTCGGGAAACTCCTCGGGCGTGCCGAACGGGTCGCGCTCACCCTGGATCACCAGCGTGCGCACTCGCGATCGCTGCAGCTCGGAGAGCCGGGACTTCTCCGGCTTGCCCGGCGGGTGCAGCGGGAAGGACAGCGCCAGCACCCCGCGCGCGCCGACGCTGCGCGCGATCCGGCACGCGGAGCGGGCCCCGGCACTGCGCCCGCCCAGCACCAGCGGGCTGCGGGTCCGCATGTTGTCGAGTACGGCGAGGTAGCACTCGTCGATCACCGGCGGGGCAGGGGCGAGCTTCTTGCCGGCGACCCGCCAGGGCATCTCCACCAGGGTCACCGAGATGTCCTGCTGGGGCAGGGTGCGGGCCAGCCGGACCAGGTCGGGGGCGTCGACTCCTCCGCCGGCCCCGTGGGTGAGCACGAGGGTGGCGATCGGCCGCTTGGCGCGTCGTACGAGCAGCCGGGCATCGCCCTTGGGAGTGGGCACCATCCGTTCGATGGGCATCAGCTCTCCCCTTCCGAGGGCACGTCTTCCAGGGGCAGATTCTCCAACGGCAGGGGCACGACCAGCTCCGGCCCGTTGTTCCGCACGTTGGAGACCAGCGTGGACACCGGGAACGCCTCCAGCCGTCCCGGGGCTGCCGGCTCCAGCAGCGCGAGCAGGTCGTCCTTGCCGTTCTGGCGAGGGTCCAGCCAGGCGTCGTACCGGTCGGGAGTGAGCATCAGGGGCATCCGGTCGTGGATGTGCCCCAGCGAGTCCTCGGCGCTGGTGGTCAGCACCGTGCACGTCCACAGGAACCGCGTCGGGTCGTCCTCGGCCTTGTCGGGGTCGCGCCAGATCTCGTAGAGGCCGGCCATCGCCAGGACACCGCCGTCGGAGGGGCGGATGAAGTAGGGCTGCTTCCTCGGCTTGCCGGCCCTGGTCTTCTCCTCGGTCGGGTACCACTCGAAGTATCCGTCCGCAGGCAGGATCGCCCGTCGCCGCTCGAAGGCGCGGCGGTAGGCCGGCTTCTCGGCGACGGACTCCATCCGGGCGTTGATCATCCGGTTCCCCACCTTGGGGTCCTTCGCCCAGAACGGCACCAGGCCCCACGTGAGCGCGCGCAGCTGGCGCTCCGGGGGTGACTCCTTCTCGCCGCTGGGCGGACGCTCGACGACGGCGTAGACCTCCTTGGTGGGGGCCACGTTCCAGTCGGGCTCGAGGTGCGGGAGCTCGTGGTTGCGGATCTCGAACTCTTCGACGAGGTCCTCAGGCTGTCTGCTCGAGGCGTAGCGGCCACACATGTGGCAAGGCTAGTCGGCGGGCCAGACGCTTTCCTGCCGCGTGGTCAGCTGCGCGCGATCTCGTCGAGCAGGAGCCCGGCCCCGTGGTTGGCCGGAGGCAGTCCCTCGATCCACACCCGAGCCCTACCCATCTCGGGTGCCAGATCCTCGACGAGATCGCGCAACAGCCCGACTCGCTGCGCGAGCAGGTCTCCGCGCCTGGCCAGCACGACCACCCTCCCCGGGGTCGCCTGGCAGATGGTCTCCCCGCCGGGGAAGGCCATCCTGGTGCACTCGGCCAGCCGGACGAGCCGAAGCGTCGACTCGAAGGCGTCCTTCCAGGCCGTTGGCCGTGCGAGCAAGGGGAGGTCGAGGACGACCAGCGCGTGGCTGGTGGTCGCCGACGACCCCCCCTGCTCGGCCCCCCGATAGACCTCCGTGAGCCTGGCCCGCAGATGCGCAAGGCTGGCCAGACCCGTCAGAGGGTTCTCGCAAGAGAGCTGATGGAGGTAGCCAAGCGTCTCCTCGCTCCATGCCAGACCCAACGCGCGCACAGCCCGAAAATCGGGCTCCCCTCCCAGAACGCGTGCATAGGTGGCCCGAAGCCCGTCCAGTGCCTCACCCAGGTCGGCACCGTCACGGGCCATCTCACGGCCCACCAATGCGCACGCGTCGCTCGCGTCGTCTCCGGCAGCCAGACGCTCGCCGACTGCCTCGAAGCGGGCAGGGAAGCATCCCCGCCCGCCCAGGGCCGCCTCGTCGTCTGAGACCACCTCGGCGTGCGCGCCCTTGCGAGTCCGTGTCGCAAAGATGCCCATGCCACTCCTCATCTCCTTGTGAGGCCACCCCCCTCGCCGCGGCCTCGGAGATGTAACGGGGCAGATGATGGTCTATGACGGGAAAAACGGACTAAACTCAGCGCGCCGTACCCGACCGCAGAAGGCCGTACACATGCCATGAGTCCCATCGACGTCCAGGCCCCCGAGCTGACGGACCCGGAGCTGATCTCCCGGGTGCGTGAGGGCGACGTCGCTGCCTACGGCATTCTCTTCTCCCGGCACGTCGATCCGGCGACCCGGCTGGCCCGGCTGTTGATCGGCCCCTCGGACGCCGACGACCTGGTCTCCGAGGCCTTCGTGAAGGTGCTCAACGTGCTCCTCGGGGGTGGCGGGCCCGATGTCGCGTTCCGCGCCTACCTGCTGACCGCCGTACGCCGCCTGCACATCGACAAGGTGCGCAGCAACCAGCGCCTGACCACCACCGACGACCTGACGCCCTTCGACCCGGGAGTGCCGTTCACCGACACGGCGGTGGCGGGTTTCGAGGGCGGTGCTGCCGCCAAGGCGTTCGCCTCCCTCCCCGAGCGCTGGCAGATGGTGCTGTGGCACCTCGAGGTCGAGAACCAGAAGCCCGCCGACATCGCGCCGCTGCTCGGGATGTCCGCCAACTCGGTGTCTGCGCTCGCCTACCGGGCGCGTGAGGGTCTGCGCCAAGCGTTCTTGACCATGCACGCCGGAGACATGGTCAGCGACGACTGTCGCGAGACCAACGACCTGCTCAGCGGCTACGTGCGGGGGGCAGTGTCGCGCCGCGACGGCGCCAAGGTCGAGGAGCACCTCGAGCACTGCCGGCGCTGCACGGCTGTCTACCTCGAGCTGAGCGAGGTCAACTCCTCACTCGCCGCGGTCCTCGGGCCTGCTCTCCTCGGAGCGGCCGCGGCGGCCTACCTCGGTGGCGGCGCCACGACCGGGATCGGCGCGGGCATCCTGCTCATGTTCGACCGCGGCAAGGACGTCGTGCTCAGCCATGTCTCGGCATCCGCGGCCGCGGCAGCCGTCGTGGGCGTCGCCGGGGTCACTGCTATCGCGATCATCGCGCCGCCGGGCTCGACAGGCACCCCCGCGTCCGAGGAGCAACCTGCGCAGGTCCAGGTGGGGCCGTCGGAGACGCCGTCGTCGCAGCCGACCCCGTCCCAGCGCCCCGGGGGTACGGCGCGCAAGTCCATCATCGCTCCAGCCACTCCCGGCACCACTCCGTCTGCCCTCGCCCCGGGCACTGTCGACCCCACGACCGCGGAGGACGAGGAGCAGCAACAGGTCGACGACCGCAGTCAGGGCAGCCAGGGCGGCCAGACCGGGGGCGACCCCACCGAGCCTGGCGGGAACAACCCGGGCGTGAAACCGGGGTCCCCCACCCCCACGCCGAAGCCCAGTCCTGACCCCGACCCCCCGCCGAAGCCCACTGAGACGCCCAAGCCCACGCCGAGGCCGAGTCCCTCACCGGAGCCGTCCCCCGAGCCGTCACCGGATCTTCGGGCCGACGTGGGTGTGAAGGTCCGGCTGCACGTGCAGCGGCGCGGAGCAGCGACGGTCACTGTCCAGGTGACCGGGGTCCCTGCGGGCAAGCACGCCCGCCTCACCGCGACGTCCGACAAGGGCGACCTCCACCACATCGGCCTGAACTGCCGCCGGTCGGGTGGCGGTTACACCTGCACGGCCTCGCGGTTGTTCAACCTGTTCATCTTCACGGTCCACGCGAAGTCGGACGCCTCCGTTGCGTTCTCGGTCTCGCCCCCGGAGGGCTACCGCGATCCCGCCACCGGCAACAACCACGCGACCGTGCAGATCTCGGGCGACGACGATGACAACGGCGGGCACATCCAGGGCCAGGGCAGCAACAACTACAACAACGGGAGCGGGAACGGCAACGGCAACCGCGGCGGGGACCAGGGCCGAGGCGGGGACAACGGCCGAGACCGCACCCGAGGCCACGGCCGCTGAGGTTGAGCCACAACTGATCGGGTATTGATGTACCCATGACAGCCACCCGCCTGATCGCCCGTCCGCTGCTTGCCTCCACGTTCCTCGTGGGTGGCGTGAGCGCGCTGAAGAACGCTCCGGCCCTCGCCGCCAAGGCGAAGCCGGTGACCGACCACCTCCGGCCGATGCTGGAGAAGGCGGTCCCCCAGGTGAAGATCCCCGAGGACACCGTGACCCTGGTCCGGGTCAACGCTGCCGCGCAGATCGTCGCGGCCGTCGCGCTGGCCCGAGGCCGCGCCCCGCGCCTGTCCAGCACCGTCCTGGCCGCGTCGCTGCTGCCGACGACGGTCGCGGGTCACCAGTTCTGGAAGGAGAGCGACCCCACCGTCCGGGCCAACCAGCAGATCCACTTCTTCAAGAACCTCTCGATGCTCGGCGGGCTGCTCCTGGCGACCGTCGACACCGAGGGTCGTCCCGGTGTCGCCTGGCGAGCCAGGAACGCTGCGACCGGCGTACGACGCGAGGCCAGGCACTTCGGCCGCGAAGCAAAGCTGGAGGCCAAGCTCGCCGCCAAGTCGCTGGGCAGCTGAGCGGCGGTCACCAGGCCCTCGTCGTGGGGGCACTAGCCTCTAGGCGTGGAAACCCGCTCGCGAACCGCTGACCCAGACCAGTGGCCAGCACCCGTGGCGCGGGAACCGGTCGACGCGCGGGTCGAGCTGCCGGGGTCGAAGTCGCTGACCAACCGGGCACTCGTGCTGGCAGCGCTGTCCAACGCTCCCTCCGTCGTACGACGCGCCCTGCGCTCGCGTGACACCGAGCTGATGGCCGACGCCCTCTCCACCCTGGGCTCGACCGTGGTGACCAGCGACGACGACTGGCTCGTCTTCCCGGGACCGCTGCGTGGCGGAGTCATCGACTGTGGCCTCGCCGGCACGGTGATGAGGTTCGTCCCGGCGGTTGCCGCTCTCGCCAAGGGCAAGGTGGTCTTCGACGGAGACCCGCACGCGCGGACCCGGCCCATGTCCGGAGTCATCGACGCGCTGCGCGACCTCGGCGTCATCATCGACGACGAGGAGCGCGGCGCGCTGCCGTTCACCGTCTTCGGCAGGGGCCGGCTGCGCGGCGGTGAGGTGACGATCGACGCGTCGGCCTCGAGCCAGTTCGTCTCTGCGCTGCTGCTCGCGGGCGCGGCGTACACCGACGGCGTGGTGGTGCGCCACGAGGGACCGCCGGTGCCCTCGCTCCCGCACATCGAGATGACCATCGCCTGCCTCCGCGAACACGGCGTCGAGGTCACCGTCGACGGGGACACCTGGACCGTCCCGCACACGCGGATCCAGGCGGTCGACGTCACGATCGAGCCCGACCTGTCCAGCGCGGCGCCGTTCCTGATGCTCGCGATGACGAGCCGGGGCCGCGTGACAGTGCCTGGCTGGCCGCGCTCGACCAACCAGGCAGGTGACGCCCTGCGCGACCTGCTGGAGCGCATGGGTGCCGACGTGTCGCTGGACGACCACGGACTCACCGTCACCGGTGGGGAGCACATCCTCGGGATCGACGCCGACCTGCACGACGTCGGTGAGCTGGCACCGGCCGTCTCCGCCCTGGCGGCGCTGGCGGTCACGCCCTCGCGGCTGCGCGGGATCGCCCACATCCGGGGCCACGAGACCGACCGGCTGGCCGCGCTCGCCACTGAGCTGAACGGGATCGGAGCCGCTGTCACCGAGCACCCGGACGGGTTGTCCTTCGAACCGGCCACGCTGCACGGTGGCACCTTCCACACCTACGCCGACCACCGGATGGCGCACGCCGCCGTGGTCGTCGGCTCCGCCGTCGAGGGCGTGCTCGTCGAGGACGTCGGCACCACTGCCAAGACCTTCCCCGGTTTCGCCGAGGTCTGGGAAGGGCTCGTTCGGTGACCACGGGGCGCTACGGGGAGCACGACCCGGAGAGCTACGAGCGTCCCCGCCGGCGCACCCGCCCGCGCACCAAGGACCGGCCGACCTTCGACGATGCCGTCCCTGCCGTGGTGGTGACGGTCGACCGTGGCCGCTACACCTGCCGCCTCGGCGAGACCGAGCCGATCGTCACCGCGATGAAGTCCCGCGCCCTCGGCCCCAAGGCCGTGATCACCGGCGACCGCGTCCGACTGGTCGGTGACACCTCTGGTGCCGACGGCTCACTGGCCCGGATCGTCACCGTGGACGAGCGCAAGACCGTGCTCCGTCGTACGGCCGACGACGACGATCCTGTCGAGCGGGTGATCGTCGCCAACGCCGACCAGCTCGTCATCGTGACCGCGCTCGCCGACCCGGAGCCGCGACAGGGCCTGATCGACCGGGCCCTGGTGGCGGCGTACGACGCGGGCATGGACCCGTTGCTGTGCCTGACCAAGGCCGATCTCGCCGACCCCGAGCCGCTGCTGTCCAGCTACCGGCCGCTGGGAGTGCCGTACGTCGTGACCCAGCGCGGAGCCGACCTCACCGAGATCGTCGACCGGCTGCACGGGCGCACCAGCGTCCTGCTCGGCCACAGCGGGGTCGGCAAGTCCACGCTGGTCAACGCGCTCGTCCCGGACGCCTTCCGGGAGGTGGGTGTGGTCAACGCGGTGACCGGACGTGGCCGGCACACCTCGGTGACTGCGCTCATGCTCGCGCTGCCCGGCGGCGGCTGGATCGTGGACACCCCGGGAATCCGCTCGTTCGGGCTGGCCCACGTCGACCCCGACCAGTTGATCGAGGCGTTCCCGGACCTGCACGAGCTGACCACGACCTGCCCCCGCGGCTGCACCCACGGAGAGAACGAGCCGGAGTGCGGGCTCAGTGAGGCCACCGGCCAGGAGGCGGAACGGGTGCAGTCGTTCAGGCGGCTGCTCGCCAGCCGCGAGGCCGGCGACCACTACTGAGGTTCATTGCTGCCAGACGGCGCGGGCGCCGGCGTCACCGGTCAGGAACACCAGCACGAGGACCGCCACCGCAGCGATCGGGACCAGCACCATCAGCGGCTTCTCCAGCGCCACCACCTTGGCAACCCGGTCCTGCGCGCCGGAGAGCCGCGTGACGTGCGGCAGTGCCCAGAAGGCCACGATCACCAGGACCGCGAAGATCCACATGGCGATCATCAGCCGATCGCCCCACTGCTCGTGGTTGCGGACCAGCGCCAGCTGCTCGAGCCCGCGGTCCTTCATCAGGTCGGCCCCCGTGATCGTCGCGACGTAGCAGGCTGCGGTGGCGCCGAGGGTGAGGAGGAGGGCCGGCCAGCGGGCCAGCCATCGCCACTTCGGGAGCGACATGGCGATCGAAGCCAGGGCAGCCAGTGGAACGAACACCACTACTGCATGGATGACGAGCGGATGGAGCGGGACGCCGTTGATCTCCATGCACTGCATCGTATTGCGTCACCTGCACGCCTGGTGCTGTCCATTGGTCCTACGACCAGGGCGCGCCGGTCCCGGCGTGCGGAACGGACGCACGATTCCGGGGCTTACCCTGTGCAGCATGCCGTCCGACTTCACCGACGACCTCCGGCTTGCCCATGTGCTGGCCGACGACGCCGACGCCCTCTCCGAGGCGAGGTTCAAGTCGCTCGACCTGCACGTGATGACCAAGCCCGACCTGACGCCGGTGACCGATGCCGACCACTCGGTCGAGGAGGGCATCCGTCGTACCTTGTCCCGCGCGCGGTCACGCGACGCCGTCGTCGGCGAGGAGACAGGCTCAACCGGCCACAGCCAGCGGCGCTGGGTGGTCGATCCGATCGACGGCACCAAGAACTTCGTGCGCGGCGTACCCGTCTGGGCCACCCTGATCGCGCTGATGGTCGACGACGAGGTCGTCGTGGGCGTCGTCTCCGCGCCGATGCTCAACCGGCGCTGGTGGGCGATGAAGGGCGGCGGGGCCTGGACCGGCAAGTCCTTGCTGCGCGCCACCGCGTGCCAGGTCTCCGACGTCTCCCGGGTCGAGGACGCCTCCCTGTCCTACTCCTCGCTCTCCGGGTGGGACGAGCGCGGACGCCTCGACGACTTCCTGTCCCTGTCCAGGCGCTGCTGGCGCACCCGGGCGTACGGCGACTTCTGGTCCTACATGCTCGTCGCCGAAGGGGCAGTGGACATCGCCACTGAGCCCCAGCTCGAGCTCTACGACATGGCCGCCCTCGACATCATCGTGCGCGAGGCGGGCGGCGCGTTCACGTCACTGGACGGCGAGCCGGGTCCGACGGGCGGCAGCGCGCTGGCGACCAACGGGAAGCTGCACGACCAGGCGCTGGCCTTCTTGGGCTCGCTGCCCCACGAGGGCGACCCTCATCCCGGCGGCACGGTGCACGACCTGACCTCCCGTCGCGGCGAGCCCGTTGCGGATCGGGACTCCTGAACCCCTCGCCCTGTGCACCCGGGACGGGGCACACTACATTCAGGGACGCACGCATCGACGAGGCGTGGTGGAAGGGGCCGACCATGAAGATCAACGACGTGATCCGCGGCAAGTCCAGCCGCGACGTCATCACGATCAAGCCCGACGCGACCGTTCGGGACCTGCTCGCGCTGCTCGCCGAGTACAACATCGGTGCGGTCATCGTGAGCGAAGAGGGCTCAGCCGTCGACGGGATCGTCAGCGAGCGCGACGTCGTACGAAAGCTCAACGGTGACGACTCGGTCCTCGACGCTCCCGTCAGCCAGATCATGACCGCTGTCGTGCAGACCTGCGAGCCGGGAGCCGACGTCGACGAGCTGATGGCCCAGATGACAGAGCACCGGATCCGGCACGTGCCGGTCCTCGACAACGGCCAGCTCGTGGCCGTGGTCAGCATCGGCGACGTCGTGAAGAGCCGGATCACGCAGCTCACCTTCGAGCGCGACCAGCTCGACAGCTACGTCCACCAGACCTGACGCGCGCGCGACCGGTGCCGTCCGGGGTTAGCCATCCTCGCCGAGCCACAGGCAGAACGGGTGGCCGACAGGGTCGAGACAGACCCTGGTCCAGCTCGAAGGAGATGGGGACCGAGCCGCCGGCGATGATCACCCAGTCCGGCTCCTCCACCTTCACCTCCAGCCCCAGCCCCAGCGCGGCACAGAAGTGCGCCAGCGCAGGCGGGTCCGGGCAGCTGACGTTGACCGCGGAGACCTTGATCCCGTGCTTCATGGCACCGGAGTCAACCACCTTCGCGGTGACTGGAACAGGCGTGGCAGGGTGGTGCCCATGACTGCAGAGAAGCCAGAGATCGACCCGCCCGACGGCCCGCCGCCCAGTGACCTCGAGGTCATCGAGCTTTCGCAAGGTGAAGGCGCCGAAGCCACCGCCGGCAGCACCGTGTCGGTGCACTACGTCGGCGTGGCCCACTCCACCGGCGAGGAGTTCGACGCCTCCTACAACCGGGGTGCGCCCCTCGACTTCCGGCTCGGCGTCGGCCAGGTCATCTCCGGCTGGGACCAGGGCGTCCAGGGCATGAAGGTCGGCGGCCGTCGCCGACTGGTCATCCCGCCGCACCTCGGGTACGGCGACCGGGGCGCCGGCGGCGTCATCAAGCCCGGCGAGACGCTGATCTTCGTGGTGGACCTGGTCGACGTCCGGTAGCTGCACCGGCTCGACCGGCGGGCTGCCCGTCGTACCCGCTCGGACAAATCGGATGGGGTTGTCGGGCTTTCCCTGACGTTGTCGGCCGAAGTATCGCCGCACAACGTCCGGTTTCCCCGGCCGACCGGGGAAACCTGCACCCCCTACCCGCCCACCACCCGCGACCGCACCCCACCGAGCTCGACCACGTCACCCGGCACCAGCTGGCGGCCCCGGCGGGTCTCGACCTCACCGTTGACGGTGACGGCGCCCTGGATCATCAGCTCCTTGGCGTCGGAGCCGGAGTCGATCATGTTGGCCAGCTTGAGGAACTGACCGAGACGGATCGACTCGTCGCGGATCGGCACGTCCTCCACGTGAGGGCTCATGCCAGCGCCAGCGAGACCGCGTGGATGGTGACCCCGACCAGGCCGCCCACCACGGTGCCGTTGATCCGGATGAACTGCAGGTCCCGGCCCACGTGCAGCTCGATCTTCCGGGCCGCCTCCTTGCCGTCCCACCGCTCGATGGTCTGGGTGATCACAGCCGTGAGCTCATCGCCGTAGCGGCCGATCGCCCAGACCACGAAGTCCGCGGCCCAGGTGTCCAGCTTCTCGCGCATGGCGTCGTCGCGGCCGACGCGCTCTCCGAAGGAGGCCAGCTCGCGGGTCGCCCGCTCACGCAGCGGCCCGTCCTCGTCCTCCAGCGCCTCGAGGAGGGCCTTGCGGAAGGCGCTCCACAGCGACATGCCGGTGACCACCATCTGCGGCTGCTCGAGCACCCTCAGCTTGAGCTTCTCCGCACGAGCCTGGGTGGCCGGGTCGTTGAGCAGGTCGTGCGCGAGCTGGCGCAGCAGGCTGTCCAGCGCCACCCGGGCGTGGTGCTGCGGGTCACGCCTGATGTCGGCCAGCCAGCGGATCGCCTCGAGGTGCAGCCGCCCGGTGACGAGCTCGTTGACGCGGTCCGGCGCCCACCACGGGGCCCGCTCGCCGATCACGTCGGAGAACGTCTGCTGGTTGTGCACCAGCCATCGGTGCCCCTCCTCCAGCGCCAGGTCGACGAGACCGTGGTGGGCGTTGTCCTTGACGATCTCCTGCAGCAGGCCGCCGGCCACCGGGGAGATGGGCTCGGCCATGAACCGCGGGATCAGCACCTCCTCCACCACGGAGGCGACGTCCTCGTCGCGCATCTTGCGCAGCCCGATCGCGGCCACGGTCGTCGCCTCGGCGACCACCCGTCGTGCGTTGGCGGGCTCGGTCAGCCAGGTGCCCACCCGACGGGTGATGTCGGCGGCAGCCAGGCGCTCCCGGATCACGTCCTCGTGCAGGAAGTTCTCGGCGAAGAACTCCTCGAGACTCTTGCCGAACTCGTCCTTCTTCCGCGGCACGAGCGCGGTGTGCGGGATCGGCAGGCCGAGTGGGTGCCGGAACAACGCGGTCACGGCGAACCAGTCGGCGATCGCCCCCACCATGCTCGCTTCGGCTCCGGCGTTCACGAAGCCCAGGAACCCGTCCTGGTCCAGCGTCAGGAGGTAGACGACCGCAGCGAAGAGGAGCAGGCCGCCTGCGACGCCCTGCATCCGCCGCAGGCGGGTACGCCGGTAAGCATCCGCCTCGGTGTCGGCGGTCATCAACGAAGTAGTCATGGCTCCAGAAACCTATCCATACCCCTGACAGCCGCCGCTGAGGCCATAGACTTCATTGGTGTATCACCCCTTTCGTGGCCCTTTGGGGGCGCTCCTCGCCGTCCTCCTCGTGGGCGCGGCGCCGCTGAGCGCCGATGCCGCCCCGAGCGCCCGCATCCTCCCGCGGCCCGACCATCGCCAGGGTGAGTTCACCCGTAGCGAGGCGCGGGACGTGCTGGCGCAGGCCAGGCGACTGCTTCGCACGGACACCGGCAGGGTCCGTGCCCGCAAACCGGTCGGGCACGGCACCCAGACCGAGATCACGATGACGCTGCGAGACCTGTTCCTGGCCCGGTCGGAGCTGACCGGCGACGAGCGCCGGGCCGCCGAGGCGATGCTGTCCCGGTCCCGCGTCTTCACCGACGGCGGCGACGACCCGATCACGCTGAACACCCCGTCGACGCGGTGTTCCACGAACTTCTGCGTGCACTATCGCCCCACGTCGATGGCTCCCGCCTCGGAGTCGGCCACCACAGCGCACGTGCAGACGACCTTGGACACCCTCGAGCAGGTCCGCAGCTACGAGACGCAGAAGCTCGGCTACCGCGCCCCGGTCGCCGACACGCCTGCCGTCGCCACCGGTGACAACCCCGACTCGCGGTTCGACGTGTTCCTGGGCAACATCGCCCAGCAGGGTCTCTACGGCTACTGCTCACCGGACGGCGACCTGCCCGCCACCACCGACGGGCACGCGGCCGCGTTCTGCGTGCTGGACAACAACTACGCGGCAGCGGAGTACGGCACCGCTCCGCTCAACGCTCTCCGCGCGACCGCGGCTCACGAGTTCTTCCACGCGATCCAGTTCGCCTACGACGTCTTCGAGGACCTCTGGTTCATGGAGGGCACGGCTGCGTGGGTCGAGGACGAGGTCTACGACTCGATCAACGACAACTACCAGTACCTCGCCGAGAGCTCGATCCGCGAGCCCCGGCGGGCGGTCGACTACAGCATCGGGATGCACCCCTACGGCGCCTTCCTGTTCTTCAAGTACGCCGCAGAGCGGCTGCGCACGCCCGTCGTCGTGCGCCAGTTCTGGGAGTACGCCGAGGCCTCCCGCAACCGCTACTCCCTGCAGGCCATCCGTGCCGTGATGGCTGCACGCGTGACCGGCTGGCCGGCGTTCTTCTCGACGTACGCCAGCTGGAACACGCTCCCCGGCGCCAGCTACAGCGAGCGCGCCGGCTACCCCGCCCCAGTGCTGACGTTCAACCGGACGCTGGCCAAGAAGGCCCGGTCGACGGGCTGGCGCAGCGTCGCGCTGCCGCACCTGTCCTCGTCCAGCATCCGGGTCACGCCCGGGCGCAAGCTGAGCCCCAGGAAGAACCTGCTCATCGAGGTCAACGCACCCGACACCTCGCACGGCTCGGCCGCGTTGGTGCAGCGCCGCTTCCGCAACGGCGCCGTCACGCACTCGATGATGGCGCTGAACGGCTTCGGCAACGGTCGGCTGCTGATCCGCTTCGACCGCCGCGCCCTCGCGTCGGTGTACGTCGTGGTGGCCAACACCAGCACCGCGATGCGCGACTGCGGACGGATCGGCGACGGCTGGGGAGGGCCGGTCTACGCCTGCTACGGGCGGGGCTACTACGACCAGGCCCAGACCTTCGTGGTGCGCGCCACGGTGCGCTGACGCGAATTGGTGGAACAAATCCACGTCTGCGTCGTTTGTCCTTGTGTAACCCCTGCCCCCCATGACCCAGGAGACACCACGTGCCGACACTGAGCGACTTCACCGCCACCACCATCACCGGTGAGGAGCAGCCACTCGATACCTATGCCGGCAAGGTCGCCCTGGTGGTGAACACCGCATCGAAGTGCGGCTTCACCCCGCAGTTCGAGGGACTGGAGAACCTGCACGGCGAGTACGCCGAGAAGGGCCTCGTCGTGCTCGGCTTCCCGTGCAACCAGTTCGGCAACCAGGACCCCGGCGAGAACGAGGAGATCGGCGCGTTCTGCCAGAAGAACTACGGCGTCTCCTTCCCGATGTTCGAGAAGGTCGACGTGAACGGTGAGGACGCCCACCCGCTCTACCAGTGGCTGCGCGAGGAGAAGGGCGGCATCCTCGGCGACAAGATCAAGTGGAACTTCACGAAGTTCCTGGTCGGTCGCGACGGCACCGTGCTCAAGCGCTACGGCTCGACCACGTCGCCCCAGAGCATCGCCTCCGACATCGAGAAGGCGCTCGCGGCCTGAGAGCACCCGGCGCCTCCGGGCCGCGACGTACTGCGCGGTAACGTGGCCAGCACGTCACCGCTGGCCCGACAGGAGCTGAGATGCAGCTTGCCCTGACCGAGGAGGAAGTCGCCTTCCGCGAGGAGATGCGCACCTTCTTCACCACGAAGATCCCCCAGGAGATCCGCGACCGGGTCGCGGCGGGTGACCACGCGGGCAAGGACGGGATCGTCGAGACCACGCACATCCTCAACGAGGCCGGCCTCGCCGTACCCAACTGGCCGGTGGAGTGGGGCGGCCAGGACTGGACGCCGCTGCAGCGGCACATCTGGCACGAGGAGATGCAGCTCGCCTGCGTCCCTCCTCCGTTGGCCTTCAACGCCAACATGGTCGGTCCGGTGATCGCGAACTTCGGTTCCCAGGAGCAGAAGGAGAAGTTCCTTCCCGCCACGGCCAACCTCGACATCTGGTGGTGCCAGGGCTTCTCGGAGCCGGACGCCGGCTCCGACCTCGCCTCGTTGAAGACCAAGGCCGTGCGCGACGGCGACGACTGGGTGATCAACGGCCAGAAGACCTGGACGACCCTGGGCCAGCACGCCGACTGGATCTTCCTGCTCGCCCGGACCGACCCCGAGGCCGAGCGCAAGCAGAAGGGGATCAGCTTCCTGCTGTGCCCGATGGACGCCGAGGGTCTGACCCTGCGGCCGATCCAGCTGATCGACGGCGGCTACGAGGTCAACGAGGTGTTCTTCGAGGACGTGCGCGTCCCGGCGGAGAACCTGGTCGGCGAGGAGAACGCGGGCTGGAGCTACGCGAAGTTCCTGCTCGGCAACGAGCGGGTCGGCGTTGCCCCGGTCGGCGCGACCAAGCGAGTGCTCGCCAGCGTGAAGGAGATCGCCGAGCAGACCGGCCAGATCGAGGACCCGTTGATCGCCTCCGAGATCATCGAGCTGGAGAACGAGCTGCTGGCCCTCGAGCTGACCGCGTTGCGCGTGGTGGCCAGCTCCGCCGACGGCAAGCCGCACCCCGCCTCCTCCGTGCTCAAGCTGAAGGGCACCGAGATCCAGCAGGCCGTCTCCGAGCTGATGGTCGATCTCGGCGGGACCCTCGCGCTGGCATCGGGCGCCGACGAGGGCTCCGACATACCGCCCTGGGCGCGGGTCGCCGTGCCGACCTACCTCAACCTCCGCAAGGCCTCGATCTACGGCGGGTCGAACGAGATCCAGCGCCAGATCATCGCCGGCACGATCCTGGGCCTCTGAGCACGGCGAGAAGGGACACAGACATGGACTTCACCCTCGATGGTGAGCAGACAGCACTCCGCGACGCCGTACGCGCGCTGCTCAAGGGGTACGACTCCGAGCACCGCCGCGAGGTGGTCGGCGAGGACCCCGGCTACGACGAGAAGATGTGGGGCCGACTCGCCGAGATGGGCGTCCTGGGCCTGCCGTTCTCCGAGGACGACGGCGGCATGGGCGCCGGACCGGCAGAGGTGTCAGTCGTCGCCGAGGAGTTCGGGCGCGTGATCGCTCCCGAGCCGTTCGTCGAGGCGGTCGTGCTCGCGGGCGGTCTCGTGGCCGCGCGCGGAAGCGACGAGCAGAAGAAGAAGGTCCTCGGTGGTCTCTCCTCCGGGGAGCTCGTCCCTGCGTTCGCCTACTCCGACCCGTCAGGCGGCGAGGCAGGTGTCACCGTCGGCGACGGCACCCTGACCGGCGTCAAGGAGCCGGTCCTCAACGGTGGCGGCGCCGACGTGCTGGTCGTGTTCGCGGAGGGGCAGCTCTTCCTCGTCGAGGCGTCGGACCTCGCGGACGGCGCGCGGACGTCGTACCAGACCTTCGACGGCGGCCGTGCCGCCCGGATCGAGTTCGACGAGACCCCGGCCACGCCGCTCGGCGAGGGTGGCGACGCGACCGAGGCGACCAAGGACGTCATCGCCGCGGCAACCGTCGCCTACTGCCACGAGGCCCTGGGCGCGATGGACTCGGCCCTCAGGCTGACGACCGACTACCTGACCACCCGCAAGCAGTTCGACGTGACGCTCAACCGGTTCCAGTCGCTGACCTTCCGCGCAGCCGACATGTACACCTCGCTCGAGCTGACCCGGAGCATCGTCATCTGGGCCACGATGGTGCTGGCCGACGAGTCGACCTCGGCGGAGAAGAAGCGCGAGGCCGCTGCTCGCGCGAAGCTCCAGGTGAGCCGCGCCGGACGCCACGTCGGCCAGGAGGCGATCCAGCTCCACGGCGGCATCGGGATGACCGCGGAGTACTCCGTCGGCCACCTGACCGCCCGGCTCACCGCGATCGACCACCTGCTCGGCGACGGGCGCCAGCAGGTCCGCAACCTCTCGCGCCGCCTGACGTCGTACGGCGTGGTCGAGCCGCTCCCGTAGGTAGGGTCCACCTCGGGGTCCACAGGCCACGTTGGCTAATTCACCGCTCTCGGCGACAATCGAGGCTGCCCCCGCCCAGCACCATGCCCAGGGGGCCGAGAGAAGGACACCCCACCATGGGATCGATTCGACACGCACTGACGGCTGCCGGCATCGTAATGCTGCTCGCCCTGGGCGGGTGCGGCGGCAGCGCTGCCCCCAAGGAGGTCGCGCCGACGGGCGACGAGGGTGCCTCGGCATCGGGTACGACGGGCGACACTGAGCTCCCGACGCAGAAGAAACAGGCCTGTGCCGTCCTCACCCAGGAGATCGCCAAGTCGGTGCTCGGCAGCGTCGGCGAGGAGACCCCGCCGCCTCCGGAGAACAGCAACGACGACGTCAGCGTGACCTCGTGCGTGCGCGCGAACGCGGTGACCGGCCTCGACCGGCCGATGTCGGTCTCGTTGCTGATGCGGGTGGCCAAGAGCGTGACCGGCGCGAAGGCGAACGAGTCGGTGTTCCAGGCCGGAGGGCTGCCCAGCGGCGCCATGGAGGTGAGCGGCTACGGGGACGCGGCCTTCTGGAACCCGACGTTCGGCCAGCTCAACATCCTCAAGGGTGGCAACTGGTACATCGTCTCGTCCGGGCCGATCGACCCCAAGAAGCACACCCTGGAGGGGACCAAGCCACTCGCCGACGCGATCATCGGCCAGCTCTGAGCTGGGAGTCAGCCTCCGAACCAGGAACCCCGTCCGCCGAACCAGTCACTCATGTGGGCACTGCCACCGCGTCCGCCGAGATAGCTGCCCACCACGGCCGCGCCGAGGTCGTCGAGCTCCGGAGCCACCACCCGGCCGTCGACCCGGGCCGCGAGCTGCTCGAGGAACCGAGCCAGTCCGGGGTCCTCGCCGAGCCGGAAGATCGTGGTCTGCGCACCCATCCGGGCAGCGTTGTCGAGCTCTCGGACCGACCAGGCCACGGTGAGCGGGTGCGGCGGGTAGGAGAACCACACCTCTCCGTCCGGCTCGAGGTGGCTGGTGGGCTCGCCGTCGGTGACGATCAGCAGCACCGGCTGGGCATTCGGGTGCTTGCGGAAGTGCCGGTTGGCGAGCAGAAGTGCGTGGTGCAGGTTGGTGCCCTTGTCCCACATCGCCTCGAGCCCGGTGAGCTCGTCGATGTCCATCACGCGTGCGGACCGGCCGAAGCCGATCAGCTGCAGGTGGTCGCCGCGGAAACGGCTGCTGATCAGCTGGTGCAGCGCAAGCGCCGTACGCTTCATCGGCACCCAACGGTTGGCCATCGCCATCGAGAACGACGTGTCCACGAGCAGCGCGACCGCAGCCTGGGTGCGTGCCTCGGTCTCGTTGACCTCGATGTCGCGGACGTCGAGGCGGAGTCCATGCAGCGGATCCCGACCATCACCCGCCGTCCGCACCACCGCGTTCGTGATCGTCTTCGTGACGTTCCACGGCTCGGTGTCGCCGAAGGTCCACTCCCGGCTGGCCCCACTCAGCTCCCCGGCCGCGCCGGCGTGCCGCATGTCGCGCTGGCCCTGACGCCCCGACATCCGGTTGGCGACGTCCTTGAGCAGGGCCTTGCCGAGCTGGCGCATCGCCTTGGGTGAGAGCTTCAGCTGGCCGTCGGAGCCGCGCTTGACGTAGCCGGTCTCGTTGAGCGCCCGCTCGAGCTCGGCGAGCGTCTTGGCGTCCACCGCGGCCCGGTCACCGAGCTGGCGGGCCAGCTTGTCGAGGTCGACGTCATCCATCCGGGCGCCGCCGTAGGACTGAGACAGCTGCTCGGAGAGGTCGTCGAGCTCGGCCAGGTCCTGGAGTACGCCGGTGCCGTCGCCGAGCCCCAGCCCCTGCTCGCCGCCGAACTCCTCCGAGCCGCCCCAGTCCTCACCCGGGCGCAGCGCGCGCAGGTTGTCGTCGAGCTGGGACAGCGACTGCATCAGCTCGGGGCTGCCGAAGGCCTGGGTCGCGAGGGCGTCCAGCTCGTCGCGCTGCTCCTGGGTCATCGAGTTCCGCATCCGCTGGGCGGCGGCCGCTCGCTGGGCTAGTGCGTCCATCAGCTCGTCGATGTTCCGCGGGTTCTCCGGGAAGAAGTCGCCGTGCTTGTCCATGAACTCGGCAAAGTCCTCCTCGGTGTCCTCGCCGCGGCGGTGCTTGGCCAGCAGCTCGTTGAGATCACTGAGCATCTCGTTGACGGCGGCACGGTCCTCGTCGGTGGCGTTCTCGAGCGCCTGCTTCATGCCCTTGAAGCGCTGGTCGAGCATCTCCCGGCCGAGGAGGTCCTTGATCTTCTCGTAGTCGGCTCGAGCCTCGGGGCTGCGCCAGTCGTAGCTGCCGAGCTCGTTGACCGCGGCGGCCGTGCTCGGCGGGAGGTTCTCCAGCTGCATCTCCGCGAAGGCGCGTTCGGCGTCGTCCATCTCGACGTCACGCGCGAGCTGCTTGCGCTCCTCGAGCACGGCCTTGTCCAGCAGCTCGCGGATCTCCTGCATGGTGCCGTCCAGGCTGTGCTTGCTCAGCAGCTCACGGCGCTTGGCCGCGACCTGACGCGCGAGCTCGTCCAGCCCCCGCTGGTTCTGCCCACCACGACGCAGGAACTCGCGCATCGCGCGCTCGGGCGAGTAGCCGGCCATCACGTCCTCGCCGATCGCGTCCAACGCCTCGGCCAGGTCGACCGGGGGCGCGAGCGGGTCCGGGCCGCCGGCGAAGCGGCCGTAGCGGGATCGTCTGCGTTCAGCCATAGATGGTCTCTCCGTCGCCGGACTCCTTGCTCACCTTCTGGGCGAGGTAGAGCCCTTCGAGGGCGAGCTCGATGGCGCTTGCTCGCTCACCGTCGTTGGTGGCGTCGAGACGGTCGCAGATCTCGTCGTACATCTCGGACTCGCCCAGCACCGGCAGCCCGCTGAGGAACTCGATCGCGGTGACCTGCTCGCCGGTGGTGACGCTGGCGCCCTGCTCGATGGCCTGGACGAGCAGGCCGAGGTCGAGCCCGGCCAGCCGGGAACGCACGGTCTCGGCCGTGGCGCGGCGCAGCAGGTGCTCGAGGATCTGGGACTCCCGCCCCTCCTCCCCGGTCTCGAACTCCACCTTGCCGCCGAGCACGTCGAGGGCCGTCTCGAGGTCGACCACACGCGCGACGGCGGCGTCCTCACCCCGGGAGGTGGCGCGGTGCAGCGCTGCCGCCGCGACGGTCTCGGTGCCGGCGATCGAGAACCGCGCCGAGACCCCGGAGCGCTGGTCGACGGAGCTGGACCCCCGCAGCCCGCGGGTGAAGCGGGCCAGGATCTCGACCAGGTGACCTGGTACGTCGGCCACGAGGTGGGCCTCCTGGCGGATCACCGCGATCTCCTCCTCGAGCTCGATCGGGTAGTGCGTGCGGATCTCGGCGCCGAACCGGTCCTTGAGCGGCGTGATGATCCGGCCGCGGTTGGTGTAGTCCTCCGGGTTGGCGCTGGCGACGACGAGCGTGTCGAGCGGCAGCCGCAGCACGTAGCCGCGGATCTGGATGTCGCGCTCCTCCATCACGTTGAGCATCGCCACCTGGATGCGCTCGGCGAGGTCGGGCAGCTCGTTGATCGCGACGATCCCGCGGTGGGACCGAGGGATCAGCCCGAAGTGGATGGTCTCCGGGTCACCGAGGCTGCGCCCCTCGGCGACCTTCATCGGGTCCACGTCACCGATCAGGTCGGCAACGCTGGTGTCAGGAGTGGCGAGCTTCTCGGCGTACCGCTCGTCGCGGTGCCGCCACTCGATCGGCAGCTCGTCGCCCAGCTCGATGGCGCGCCGCTTCGACTCGTGGATGATCGGCTCGTAGGGGTGCTCGGCCAGCTCGGAGCCGGCGATCACCGGTGTCCACTCGTCGAGCAGGCCGACCATCGTGCGCAGCAGCCGCGTCTTGCCCTGGCCTCTTTCACCCAGCAGCACGACGTCGTGGCCGGCGAGCAGCGCCCGCTCGAGCTGCGGGATCACCGTGGTGCCGAACCCATGCAGGCCTGGCCACGGGTCGCGCCCCTCGCGCAATGCATCGAGCAGGTTGCTGCGCATCTCCTCACGCAGGGACCTCTGCAGGTGGCCACTCGCGCGGAGCTGGCCGACGGTGTTGATGGCAGGTGAAGTCGTCGTCACTCGTCCACGCTACCCAGCCCCGCAATCACCCAGTGATCCCACCAACCTCCGCCGACCCGTCGCAACTGAAAGGAAAAAACCCGCCGACCCGTCGCATCTGAAAGACGGTGCTCTTTCAGATGCGACGGGTCGGGGGGTTCTGGGGTTTCAGATGCGACGGGTCGGCGGGTTCTGGGGTTTCAGATGCGACGGGTCGGCGGGTTCTGGGGCTTTGTCCGGTGTGCGAGACAATCGCCCCCATGAGCTTCGGGACGCGCTCCTGCCCCTGCGGGTCCATGTCGTACGACGAGTGCTGCGGGCCGCTCCACCGGGGCGAGCGGCAGGCCGGCTCACCGGAGGAGCTGATGCGCTCGCGCTTCTCGGCCTATGCCGTCGGCGACTCTGACTACGTCTGGCGCACCTGGCACCCCCGCACCCGCCCGGAGCAGGTGACCCCGGACCCGGCGACCCGCTGGACCCGACTGGAGGTCATCGAGAGCGTGGAGGACACCGTCGAGTTCCGGGCGCACTTCAAGGGGCCGGGCGGAAACGGCGTGCTGCACGAGCGGAGCAGGTTCGCCCAGCGAGCCGGGCGATGGTTCTATCTCGACGGCGTGGCCGGCTGAGCCTTCACCCGCGCCGGCACGGCCCGCATCGCCAGCGTGACCAACAGGAATGCCACCAGTGCCACCGACGGGACCCAGGGCATCGACTGCCGGACGAGATCGAGTTCGACGTCCTGCACCGCGGTCACCTGAGGGGCGGGATCGTCGCCCACGCTGCTCAGCGGAGCGACGGCAGCGAAGCCCGACTTGCCGGCGGCTGCGGGAGCTACGGCCGCCGCGCTGGGTGCGGCCAGGACCTTCTCGCTCACGAAGCCGTGACGGATGCGCTGCGGGTGGTCGCCCACCGGCAGGTAGGCGAGCTCCTTCTTCTTGTCAAAGCTGAGCACCGCCACCGAGTCGGCCTCACTCAGCGACACCCAGCAGGTGTTGTTGAGGCCCTCGGTCGTCCAGTACGGCTTGCCGTAGGAGTGGCCCGTGGTCGCGGTGTCGAAGATCTTGTAGCTCATCGTGGTGCGGTCGATCATCGCCGCATAGTCGTCCATCGTGCCCGCGGCGCACAGGGTCTTGCCGGCCTTGTCCATCGAGAGCCCGTGGTGGGCGGAGTCGTTGACGTACTGCTCGAGCGGCATCGTCGGCACCCGGTTGGGCAGGTTCACGAGCCGTCGTACGGCACCTGTGCGCGGCTCGGGGATCCCGCCGGCGGTGTAGCTCACGGCACCGTCGATGTCCTTGGCCTGGGTGTCGAACTCGACCAGGCCGTGGAAGTAGGAGACCTGGAAGTAGACGAAGCGCTCACCCGGCGCCAGGGCCATCGGGCGGACCGCCGAGCTCATGTCGGGGTGGCCGGCCTCGGCCAGCTCCTTGCCCATGTCCCACCGCTCGGTGATCTTGAGGTCGGCGCTGCGCACGATCTGGAACCAGCGGTCGCCCTTGAGAGCGTCGTGGAGTGGACCGATCTTCACCGGGCCGGCACCCTGCGCGTCACCCGGGGTGTAGACCTTGCCGATGCTCGCGTGGAACACCCGCTTGCCGTCCAAGCTGTAGTTGCTCTCGTGCGGGGTCTCACCGGACTCGAAGGACCGCAGCCGGTCGCCCATCTTGATCTGCTTGCCGCCCACGGTCTCGTTGACCATCGAGTACTCGATCACCTGGCGCTCGGTCGAGTCGCTGACCAGCAGCCGGCGTCCGTCCGGGGAGACCCCCATGTGGTCGGTGCGGAAACCGTCCATCTGCTGCTCGAGCACGACGCTGTCGGTGCGGCCGGCGACGGCCTTGGCCACGTCGACCCACACGACGTCGGCGAAGCTCGGCCGCGAGACAGCGAGGTACTTGCCGTCCTTGGTGGTGAACATGTCGTCGACGTACTGGTCATGCCCCTCGCCCGGGCCCTGCTGGATCGCGAGGTAGAACGCCAGCTTCTGGGGGTCGGCGTGGATGTCGGCGAGCTCCTGGGCCTTGTCGGGGATCAGGTTGACGCCGCGCTTGAGCACCTTGAGCTTGTTGGCGTCCACGATCGAGGCGGTTCCGGCCCAGTTGTTGCCCACCCACATCACGTCGCGCAGGCCAGTGGCGCTCGGCGCTGCGTCGGCGGTGGGCGCGCTTCCGGCACCCACGAGCAGGGCGGCGGGGAGCGCGAGCAGGGCAAGGAGAGCAGTACGTCGCATAGCCGGGTCAACGAGCGACCCCGGCTCGCGTCACGTGAAAACCGACCGCGGCCACCGCCGGCCGTCGCGAAGGTCTAGCCTCAAGGAGTCCAGAGAAGGGCTGAGATGCCAGCGTCGAACGAGCAGGAGCGGGGCGCAGATACGCCGATGGTGACCGAAGCCACATCCCCGTCGACGCGCGTTCCGCTGGACCGTGACCGCATCGTCAAGGCAGCCATCGACTTCATCGACGAGGAGGGGCTGCCCGGCCTGACCATGCGGCGCCTGGGCGAGCGTCTCGGAGTCGAGGCGATGTCGCTCTACCGCTACGTGCCCGGCAAGGAGGACCTGCTCGACGCGATCGTCGAATCCCTGGTCTCGAGCATGCAACAGGACGACGAGGTCCTGAGCGCCCCGCGTGACGGATGGCAGGACTTCCTGCAGCGGCTGGCTCACGGCGTACGACGGGTGGCGCTCGAGCACCCGAAGGCGTTCCCGCTGGTCGCCTCCCGGCCCCCGGAGGCACCCTGGCTCCGGCCGCCGCTGCGCAGTCTCGACTGGGTGGAGATCTTCCTGAACGGGCTGACCGACGAGGGCTTCACCGACGACGCAGCTGTCGGTGGCTACCGCGCCTTCACCAGCTTCTTGCTGGGCCACCTGCTGCTCGAGGTGGCCGCGCACGGCGCGGACCTCGGCCCCCTCGACGTCATCGACGACGGGTCGTCGGACCACGCAGGCCTCGGGCCCTACCCCTCGGTGCGACGGCTCCGGCAGGCACTCTCCGAGGACCACGCAGCTATCGAGTTCGAGGAGTCCCTGGAGAACCTGCTGGAGCGGATGGGGCGCATCCGGAGCGAGAACCTCGACGGCTGACGCCGCACGCGGGCTCAGACGCTGAGGATCACCGAGGAACCGTGGCCGAACAGGCCCTGGTTGGCGGTGATCCCGACCTTCGCGTCATCGACCTGACGACCCTCGGCCTGACCGCGCAGCTGCCAGGTCAACCTCGCACACCTGGGCCAGCGCCTGCGCAGGCACGGCCTCACCGAAGCAGGCCAGCCCGCCGCTCGGGTTGACCGGGATCCGTCCGCCGATCGTGGTGTCGCCGGCCCGCAGCAGCTGCTCGGCCTCGCCCTGCTTGCACAGCGCGAGATCCTCGATCCAGTCGAGCTCCAGCGCCGTCGACAGGTCGTAGACCTCGGCCAGGCTGACGTCCTCGGGACCGATGCCGGCCTCCTCGTAGGCCGCGGCCCCGATCGACTGCTTGAAGGTGACTTCTGGGGCCACCGCGTTGGCGGGGTCCGTCGAGAGCAGCGGCATGTCGATGACCGTGTTCGGGAAGGCAGGCGTCACGGTCGAGATCGCCCGGACCCGCACCGGCTCGGCCAGTCCGTGGCGTCGGGCGTAGTCCATCGAGGTCAGCACGACCGCGGCGGCGCCGTCGGAGGTGGCGCAGATGTCGAGCAGGTGCAGCGGGTCGGAGACGACGGGACTCTTGAGCACGTCGTCGACCGACACCTCCTTGCGGAAGCGCGCGTTCGGGTTGCCCAGTCCGTGCCGCGCGTTCTTGACCTTGACCGCGGCGAAGTCCTCCTGCGTCGCGTCGTAGAGGTCCATCCGGCGTCGCGCGTAGAGCGCGAAGTAGCCGGGGTTGGTCATCCCGAGGAGACGGAAGCGCAGCCAGTCCGGGTCGTCCCACCGCTCCCCCGCGTTCGGTGCGAGGAACCCCTTCGGCGTGGTGTCGGCGCCGACGACCAGCGCCACCTCGCACATCCCGGCGAGGATGCGAGCGCGTGCGGTGTCGAGTGCCTGGGCGCCGGTCGCGCAGGCGGCGTACGACGTGGCGACGCGGGCGCCGTTCCAGCCGAGCGCCTGGGCGAACGTGGCACCGGCGACGTACCCGGCGTACCCGTTGCGGACCGTCTCGCCGCCGACGATGAAGTCGACGTCCTCCCACGCGACCCCGGAGTCCTTGAGCGCCTCGCGCGCGGCGTGCACGCCGTAGCTGACGAAGTGCTTGCCCCACTTGCCCCAGGGGTGCATGCCGACACCGAGCACGGCGACGTCGCGGTCGTTGTTGCTCACTGGCCGGCCTCCTCGCCCAGCTCTGCTACCGCCCCAGAGATCAGGGGGAGCCAGCGCCAGATCGTCCGCTCGCCGGTCTCGTCGGTGTGCAGCGTCTCGACCACCAGCTCGACCTCGGTGCCGACCCGCACGTCCGCGACGCCGTAGCCGTCCGCCAGCTGGCCGAGGACGACGATCCCCTCCGGCAGCTCGACAGCAGCCAGCGCGAACGGCACGTAGGGATCGGTGGCAGGGATGTAGGGAGGCGGCGGTTGGTACTGCGCGTCGGTGTAGGACCAGATGGTCCCTCGCCGGGAGAGCTCGGTGACCTCGAACTCCTCGCCGTCACAGCGGGGGTTGCGGCAGAAGCCCTCCGTGCGCGGGAAGAACACCGACCCGCACGTCGTACAACGAGACGCCAGCAGGGCGGGCTCGGGTCCGGTGGTGAACCATCCCTCGATGACCGGCGTCGTCGACGCCGCGGCAGCCTCGCCCATCGGTCCTCCTCGAACTAGAACAGGTTCTCATTCTGGCACACCCGTTCACGCGGCTCGGCGGGGTCTGGCTGGCTCAGGAGGCGTGCTCCACGTGTGCAGTGGGAGCAGCGTTCACCCACTGCCGGATCATCGAGACCAGCGGCCCCCGGTGAAGCGGTTTGGAGAGGTACTCGTCCATGCCTGCGGCCAGGCAGCGGTCACGGTCCTCGCTGCGCGCGCCGGCGGTCAGGGCGATGATGGGCGTGTGCCTGCGGTCACCCTCCTGCTCACGAATGGCGGCCGTGGCCTCATAGCCGTTCATCTGGGGCATCTGGCAGTCCATCAGGATGGCGTCGTACCGCTGGCTCGCCGCGGCGCGCACCGCCTCGACACCGTTGCGCGCGGTGTCCACCCGATAGCCGGCCTTGGTGAGGATCGCGACCGCGACCATCTGGTTGATCACGTTGTCCTCGGCGAGCAGCAGGTGGCCGGACTCTGATTCGTCGCCCGCCCCCGCCGCGCCCCCCGGGGTCACGCCGCCGGCAGGCTGCAGGCCGAGGGCCTCCCGCAGGGAAGCCCGGAGGTCCTCTCGATGGATCGGCTTGGAGACGCAGATACCGTCCCCCAGCTCGGCGATTTCTTCGATCTCCCGCTCCTCTGCCATCAGCACGAGGGGGGTGGTGAGCGTGGGGTCAGCGACGATGGCGGCGCCGAGGGCCACCCCCTCGAGCCGGCGCATCGAGGTGTCGACGAACGCGACCTCGATGGGCCGCCCTTCGTCGCTTGCAGCATGCAGCGCCTCCAGGGCGGCTGTCGCAGATCGCGCTGTCTCGACGCTCATGCCCCACCGGTTGAGGTAGTCGGACAGGATCGAGGACTGAGTCGCGTTGTCGTCGACGATCAGGGCCCGCACACCGGCGAGGTCCACATCGGACGATGTCTCGTCTGAGGATGGCTCGTCGGTGAGCTCCTGGACGAGGACGGTGAACCAGAAGGTGCTTCCTTCGCCCACCTGGCTGGACACGCCGACCTCACCTCCCATCAGCGCGACCAGCTGGGTGCTGATCGCCAGCCCCAGGCCCGTCCCGCCGTACTCACGCGTCGTGGAGGTGTCCGCCTGTGTGAACGGTTCGAAGATCATCGCTTGCTTGTCCGCCTCGATCCCGACACCGGTGTCCGAGAGCTCGAAGCGCAGGAGGGACTCCGACGCCGACCCCTGGATCGCCTTGACCCGGATGACGACCTCACCCTCATGGGTGAACTTGATGGCGTTCCCGGTGAGGTTCGTCAGCACCTGGCGCAACCGGCTCGGATCGCCGCTGACCACCTCAGGGACGGACTCCTCGAGGACCGCCATCAGCTTGAGTCCCTTGGTCTGTGCGGAGGGCGCCAGGAGGGCCACGACTTCGTTCACGATCGACTGCGTGCTGAACTCGATGTCCTCGACCTCGAGCTTCCCCTTCTCGATCTTGGCGAAGTCGAGAATTCCGTTGATCACGATCATCAGCGCATCACCCGACTTGCTCAGGGTCTCCGCGAAGTGTCGTTGCTGATCGTCCAGCTCGGTGTCCAGCAGGAGTTCGGTCAGGCCGATGACGCCGTTCATCGGGGTGCGGATCTCATGGCTCATGTTCGCCAGGAAGTCCGACTTGAGCCGTGAGGCCGCAGTCGCCTCGTCGCGCGCCTCGGCCATCGCGGCTTCCGCTCCCGCCTCGGCGGTGATGTCGGACAGCGTCCCCACCCAGCCGCTGATCCCGCCCTCGTCGTCCAGCAAGGCCTTCGAGTTCAGCAGCAGGACACGGGAGGCCGCTCCCGGGACGTGCATGTCGAGTCGAGAGGACGAACTCGGAGGAGTCCAGGCTCTCGTTGAACTCGGCCGCGAGGGAAGCACGCTGATCATCGTCGATGATCATGTGCCACTCCTGGCCGGTCGCTGTGGTGCTCGGAATGCCGGTGATCTCGCTCCAGCGCGCATTCGTGTAGATGTAGCGGTTGTGCGCATCGGTCTGGAAGATGCCGATGGGCGCGGTTTCGGTGAGCAGCCTCAGCTGGTCGGCCGAGCTCTGCAGCTCGCGGGCCTTCGCGGCGTTGGCCTGCGCCTGCAGGAAGAGGTTGGCGAACACCGAGACCTTGGCTCGCAGCTCGTCAGGGTGCACCGGCGTCGTGATGAAGTCGACAGCACCCTCGGCGTAGCGGTCGGTCATGATCTCGTCGCTGAGGTGGGCGGTGACGAAGATGATCGGAGTCATCTCCGACTGCTTCCGCAGCCGGATGAGCGCTGCCGTCTCGAAGCCGTCCATGATCGGCATCCGGACGTCGAGAAGGATGACGGCGAAGTCGTCCGCCATCAGGCAACGCAGGCCCTCGGCACCTGAGTCGGCTTCGACGACGTGGTACCCCAACGGTGCCAGCACCGCCTTCAGTGCCAGCCGCTTCGCCGGGTCGTCATCGATGAGGAGGATGGGGACAGCCCAGTGCGAGCGGACTCTCGGCGGCTCGGCGTCCGGTCGGCGAAGAGCCGTCGTGGCCAGGTTCATGACGTGACTTGCGCTCGCGCAGTCGGCAGCCACGGCATCAGCGCCGCAAGGAGCTCGCCGGTGTCGACCGGCTTCGGAATGTAGTCGTCAGCCCCGGAGTCGAGGCAACGCTGCCGTTCGCCGGCAGCAGCTTTCCCGGTGACGGCCACGATGGGCAGGACCTGGAAGCCATTCATCTTCCGGATTGCCCGGATGGTGTCGTAGCCGTCCATCACCGGCATCATGATGTCCATCAGCACGATGTCGATGTCGGGCGTGTGTTCCAGGATCGCTATGGCCTCCGCACCGCTCTCGGCGACAGAGACGATGGCGGCGCCACGTTCGAGCACGGCCGTCATCGCGAAGATGTTGCGGTAGTCGTCATCCACGACGAGGATCCGCAGACCGTCGAGCGCCTTGCCCTCGATGGCGATCGGAGAGCGACGATCGGTCCCAGCGTCTGCGGCCCGGACTCCACGCTCGGCCAGTGGTTCGGCAGGTGCAGGCCTTCTCCGCAGCCCCGGCAGCCAAGGTCGTAGTGCCGCGAAGAGATCAGCCGAGTCGACCGGCTTGGGCACGTAGTCGTCCGCCCCGGCATCCATGCAGCGTTTGCGTTCACCGGCCATCACCTTGCCGGTGACCGCGATGATGGTGAGGGACTTGTGCTGCTCGATCCCGCGGATGGTGCGGATCGTGTCGTAGCCGTCCATCACCGGCATCATGATGTCCATCAGCACGATGTCGACGTCAGGGGTCAGCTCCAGTGCGGTGATCGCCGCCGCGCCGTTCTCAACGACAGTCACGTCCGCGCCGCCCCGTTCGAGGAGGGCGGTGATCGCAAACAGGTTGCGTGGTTCGTCGTCGACCACGAGGAACTTCACGCCCTCGATCGACCTGTCCCCCAGCCCTCGTGACCGACGCACCTCGAGGCTCGCTGCGAGATGCTCCGCCGACGACTCAGGAGCAGCCACTGCAGCCGCCTGACCGGTGGCCGTGGCCACGAGGTTTCGCATTGTCCGCGACGACCGGGTGAGCGGTTGGTGCCGCGACGTGTCCAGCTGTCGCAACGCCAAGAGTCGGAAGGTAGACGGTGAAGGTGCTGCCCTGACCGCGGCTGCTGACCACGTCGAGGGCGCCCCCGAGCAACGCGACCAGCTCCCGGCTGATCGAGAGGCCGAGTCCGGTTCCGCCGTACAGACGAGAGGTGGTGCCGTCACCCTGGGCGAACGCCTCGAAGATGCGGGTCTGCTGCTCCTCGTCGATGCCGATCCCGGTGTCACGGACCGAGAGGGCCAGCACCGAGGCTGCCGAGGTGAGCGACTCGATCTCGGGGTCCCAACCACGTTGGGCGAAACCGATCTGCACATGCACGCTGCCGCGCTCGGTGAACTTGAACGCGTTCGCGAGCAGGTTCTTGAGGATCTGTCGCAGACGCTGCGGGTCGGTGACGATGCTCCCGGGGCTCCCGGGGGCGAGGTCGATGTCGTAGCCGAGCGCCTTGTTCTGGGCGACCGGCCCGAACTCACGCAGGAGGGCAACGCGCAGCTCCTCGAGGGAGACTTCGTCGTTCTCTATCGCAACAGTCCCCGACTCGACCTTGGCCAGGTCGAGGATGCTGTTGAGCAGCTCCAGCAGCTCCTTGCCCGAGGAGTGGATGACGCTGGCGTACTCCACCTGGGTCTCGGTGAGGTTGTGCTCCGGGTTCTCCTCGAGCTGCTGCGCGAGGATCATCAGGCTGTTCAGCGGGGTGCGCAGCTCGTGCGACATGTTGGCGATGAACTCCGACTTGTACCTGGAGGACACGGCGAGCTGGCTGACCTTCTCCTCGATCAACCGGCTGGAGGCCTCCACCTCGAGGTTCTTCTGCTCCGCCACCAGGTTCTGGTCCGCAAGCAGTCTCGCCTGGCGGGCAAGGTCCTCGTTGGAACCGCGGAGCTCCTCCTGCTGCGTGCGCAGCTCCTCGGCCTGAGACTGGGACTGCTCGAGCAGCGCCTCGGTCAGGCCTGCTGCCTGGATCGTGTTCAAGACGATGCCGACGCTCTCGGTGATGGAGTCCAGGAACGTCTGGTGGGTCAGGCTGAACTGGGAGAACGAGGCAAGCTCGACCACGGCGCGCAGCGATCCCTCGAACAGGACCGGCAGCACGATGATGTTCAGCGGCACCGCCTCCCCCAGCCCCGAGTTGATGCGCACGTAGTCGCTCGGTACGTCGGTCAGCAGGATCCGCTTCTTCTCCTTGGCGCACTGACCAACCAGTCCCTCACCGAGACGGAAGGAGGTCGAGAGACGCTTGCGCTCCTCGTAGCCGTACCCGGCCTGGAGCTCCAGGAACGCCTCGTCACCGTGCTGTGCGGGAGTGGTCATCGTGTAGAAGACCCCGTGCTGGGCCGACACCAGGGTGGCCAGCTCGGAGAGGATCATGCTCGCGACGTCGGTGAGGTCGTCCTGGCCCTGGAGCATCCGGGTGAAGCGTTCCCGGTTGGTCTTCAGCCAGTCCTGCTCCACGTTCTGCCGCGTCGTCTCGCGCAGGTTGCGGATCATCTCGTTCAGGCTGTCCTTGAGGACGGCGACCTCGCCGCTTGCCTCCACCCGCACCTGCCTGGTCAGGTCGCCCTCGGTGACCGCCGAAGCCACCTCGGAGATGGCTCGCACCTGGTTGGTGAGGTTCGCCGCCAGCTGGTTGACGTTGTCGGTCAGGTCCTTCCAGACACCACCTACCTCCTTCGACTGGGCCTGACCCCCCAGCTTGCCCTCGACACCCACCTCACGGGCGACGCGCGTCACCTCACCGGAGAAGGTCTTGAGCTGGTCGACCATCGCGTTGACGGTGTTCTTCAGCTCGAGGAACTCACCCTTGACGTCGATCGAGATCTTCTTGCTCAGGTCACCGTTCGCCACCGCGGTCGTCACCTCGGCGATGTTTCGCACCTGGCCGGTCAGGTTGCCGGCCATCAGGTTCACGTTGTCGGTGAGGTCCTTCCAGACGCCGCCGACCTCCGTGGTGAAAGCAGCCGCCTGTCCGAGCTTGCCCTCGGTGCCGACCTCGCGCGCCACGCGGGAGACCTCGGAGACGAACCCGTTGAGCTGGTCGACCATCGCGTTGATGGTGTTCTTCAGCTCCAGCATCTCGCCAGACACGTCGGCGGACACCTTCTTGCTCAGGTCGCCGTCAGCCACCGCACCGATGACGCGCTGCATCTCGCTGGTGGGGCGCACGAGGGCATCGATCAGGCTGTTGACCGACTCCAGGCTCCCGGACCAGCTCTGGGTCCAGCCGCCCAGCACCGCGCGCTGGGAGAGCTCACCCTCCTTGCCGACCACGCGGCTGACCCTGGCCAGCTCCTTCTCGAGTGCCTCGTTGGAGATGATGACCTCGTTGAGGCAGTCGGCGACCTTGCCGGCGACGCCCGTCCACTCCAGGGGCATCCGGGCACTGAAGTCTCCGCCCTTGACCTGGGCCAGAACGCTCAGCAGGGCCTTGCCGTCGACGCAGTCGGTCGGTGGAACCGGTGATTCGGGCATCGCTTGCCTCCAGCGGCGCGCGAGCGCGCCATGAGGCGGGGAACCTAAGCCCGCAAACCAGTTGGCAACCCGCCCTGTTTGCTAAAGGGGGTGAGCCCGAAGGTCCAGCCTTTGCCAATCGCCAATATAGCCACTTAGCGGTTCCGTTTTGGAAAATCACTCAAACAGCGCGAGAGCGCGCAAATCCCGCCCGAATTGGCTACTAAACGCTAGACATACCGCTGGTTTTCGGGCGTTGATCTCTCCTCAAGAGCCAGCTGTCCAGGCTGCGGCCAGCTGAGTGCGCGAGTGCACGTCGAGCTTGGTGTAGACGTTGCCGAGGTGGTAGCCCACGGTCTTGACGCTGAGCACGAGGTGCTGGGCTACTTCCTGGTTGGTCAGCCCCTGGCATACGAGGGTGGCGATGGTGCGCTCCTGGGGTGTCAGACGTTGCGGCAGCTCCACTGTGCGCCTGCTGGGGTTGATGCCGCAGGCGGCGAGCTCCTCGTCGACGCGACCGACGAACGGCCGTGCGCCCAACGCGGTGAACAGGGATTTGGCGTCCGCGAGCCGGGTGACGGCGGCGCGCTTCTCGCCACGCCTTCTCAGGAACCTGCCGAAGGCGGCCTGGTTGACCGCCGCGTCCAGGGCCGATACCGCACCACTCTCGTGTTGAAGGGCAGCCTGGAAGGAGGCTCTAGCGACCTTGTGGTCCCGCTTCGAGGTGGCGATCTCGCCTCGGATGCGGGCCAGGGCGGCAAGCCGTGACCGGCAGCCTCGCTCGTGGGCGAGTGCCTCGAACTGCTCGATCTCGACCGTGGCCTCGTCCAGCCGGCCCAGCTCGACGAGCGCACTCAGGTACTGGACCGGCCACTGCAGCAGCCCAGGTTCGTGCGTCGGTCCGCCTCCGAGGCTGACCAGGAGAGCAGAGCGCGCGACCACCTCGGCAGGCTCCGACTGGCACCAGGCGATGTGCACGCCGGCGTTCTCGCACACGACGTAGGTGGCCAGGTCGCCGAGTTGCTCGGCCAGGTCGCGTCCCGTAGCAAGGTGCTGGTCCGCCGTCAGCCAGTCGCCGCGGGCGGCGCAGACCAGCACGGCCGTCGTGTGCAGGTATCCCTGGACCCATACCTGCTCCGTGTCCTGGGCCAGGGACAGCGCGTGCTCCGCCGCTGCGAGCGATGCGTCCCACGATCCGAGGCGGAACTCGACCTCGGCCAGGGCACCCATCGCCAGCAGTCGTTGAGGAGACACCTCGGCGTGACTCGCGTTGCAGACCGTGGCGAGGTCGCTCCGCGCGCCGACGAGGTCGTCGGTCGCCACCCGAAGCGCGCCCCGAGTGGTGAGCTGGTGGCTGTACCCGCGGACGAGCATCGGGTCCGACGGGACGGACTCGAGCACCGCCAGTGCCTCCTCGATGCGACCCACCATGCCCAGGCCGAAGGCCCGCGCGGCACTGGTGGAGTCGGCGAGGTCTGACGGCACCCCCAGCTCGAGGGCCTTCGCAGCCCACTCCGCGGCACCCAGCCCGTCCGCGCGCATGTTGTGCAGCTGGGACAGGATGGCAGCCAGGCTTCCCAGGTGGTCCTGGGACAACTGGTCGCCGCGCGACCACGCCTCGGTTGCAAGGGTCTCGGCCGCGTCCGGCTCGCCCGCGAACCAGGCGAGCCGAGCCTGGAGGTACACCCGTCTCGCCGTGGGCGGGGTAGCCGCGAGATCGGCGGCGAGGGCCTTGGTCGTCGTCAGGTCGCCGTCGATCAGGAAGAGGTTGACGGCGTCGAGAAAGCGTTCCTCGGACACCGACCCTGCGCTGCCCACGCGGCTCGCCTTGAGAGTGAGGTCCGCTGCCGTGTGCGCGTCCCCCCGCGCCAGGTTCGCGGCGGCCGCCTCGATCAGCCGGTCGGCCAGGTTGTCGTCGGACCCACCGGAGGCTGCGACCAGATGGCGCAGGGCGTCGTCACCGGTGAGCAGCTCCCCTGCACGGGCATGCAGGTTTGCCCGTGCATGAGGTCCCAGGTCGTCGTACACCGCGGCACGCATGAGGGGATGCGGGAACCGGACGGTCCAGCCGCTGGCGCTCTCCGTGTGGATCAGGATGGTCGGCGAACGGCTGAGTTCCTCCAGTGCCTGTTGGGGATGCTCCACCTCGGCGACGGCAGCCACGAGGTCGATCGCCGATCCGTCCGGTAGCAGTGCGGCAGCCCTGGCCAGACGCTGGGCGGTCTCGGAGTGCGCGGCCAGGGCACCGGTCACCAGCAGGGCATACGACGGCGGTGCGGGCAGCGGATCCGTGGCGACAAGCGTCTCGACCGGCAGCTCGTCCAGCAGGGCCCGGAGGTACAGCGGGCTGCCGTCGGTGTGGCGTCGCAGTCGAGTGGCCGCAGCACCGGCCGCATCCTCGACTCCCTTGGCCTTGACGAGCTCGGTCACCTCGGTCTCGCTCAGGCCGTTGAGATGCAACCGGTCTGCATGCGCTTCGGCCAGCCTGAGCAGTCCCGGCGGAAGCCGCGACACCTGGTCGTCCCGGGTCACGAAGATCGCCAGGACCGGGTCCGCCGCGAGTCTGCGCAGCGCAAAGGTCAGGGCACCCAAAGACCCGGGATCGGCGAGGTGCGCGTCGTCCACGATGAGTACGGTCGCCCGTCTGCGGCCGAGCCGGTCCAGGTCACGCAGAACGGCCGCACCGGCAGCGAACGGGTCCGTCCAGGAGTCCGGAGACGGGCCGAGCAGCTGGTGGACGATCCCGAACGGGAGGAAGAGCTCGGCCTCGTCACCCGAGGCGCTCAACGTGCGAACGTCTCGCAGCCCAGCCACGAAGGTGGACAGGAGAGCACTCTTGCCGATGCCTGGCGGCCCGTCGATGAGCACCGTCGACGGCCTTTCCGAGATGGCGGTCGACAGACGACCCTCGAGCCAGTCGAGCTCCGTGGCACGCCCTACGAAGAGTGGCATCGGCATCCGCAGTCCCGCCTGGTCGTTCATGAGGCAACGGCATCTGTGCCGACCCTACGCGCTACGGCGGGTTCCGTGGCCGCCGTGGGACTGAGTGCGACGAGGGCCACCATCGTGGTCGCGGCCACGGTGAACACCATCAGCGAGAGGAGACTCGACGTCGACTGGTCCCCTGCGTCGAACAGGACCGCCAGGCCAGCGGCGCACGCGAGAGTCGCGTAGACACCCGCATGCAGGAGGCGGCATCGCTCACGTCTGGCCCCGGGAACAGGGTGGACCGGCTTGCCGTCGAACTTGCCGGGAGGACGCCCGCCGGTGAGGAACGTCTTGTACGTCTCGATCGACACGACCGACAGCCCGGCCGCTGAGACGGCCATCGCAACCCAGTCCTGGGTGAACGGAACCAGCATGATCGTCCAGGCTGTGGCGACCACGGGGCTCCGCAGGAACTTCCAGCCGCTGAACCCCTCGACCGGAGCGTCCTTCCAGGCGCCACCCACCGCGGTCAGCCATCCGCCGACCCCACCGACCAGTACGAGTAGCCACAGCGGTCCGTCATCAGCAGGTTGTAGCACCGCTGCGGTCCAGCCGGTCACCACGAGACCTGTGAGTACGACGACCGCAGTGACGAAGCGAGGGAGGCGGGCGTCGACGGGCCGGCCCGCCACCGCGACCCTCATGGGGATCGCATAGGCGTCCTGGTCGTCCTCGCGGAAGAAGGACTTCCACCACTCCGTGGCCAGGCGTTCGCACGCATAGACCACACCGAGGAGGACGACCGGTGCCAATGTCGACTCGAGGTCGGTAGTCGTCGCCAGCACGGCCGCCACCACGGTCGCGAGAGCGATGCTGCGGATGAAGCTGGCCCACTTGAAGCCCTCGAAGGGCGAGTCCTTGAACCCTCCCCACGTCGCCGCATGCGTCCCGGCAACGAGGCCCAGGAGGACGGCGTACACGATGCTCATCGTGCTGCTCCTGCCACGCGAGCCTGCGTCGGACATACCGGTTCCACGGCGTCTGGAGTCAGCCGCGCGATCTCGCGGAGCCCGATCGCGAGAATGCCGAGGCCGAGCAGCGGCACGACCAGTCCCCCGGGGGAGTGCCCCGGGAGCTCACCGAAGACGAGCGCCCCGAACACGATGGCGACCAGGACGCCCATGACGTTCACCAGCGGCATCGAGAAGGCGAGCGAGGCGATCTGGTAGGCGCGCTGGTTCATCGCCGTACCGAGGATGCCGACGGCCACGAGCGCTGCGACTGGCAGCAGACTGGACGGAACCCGTCCGTCGCCGACATCGCCACCGATCAGCTTCAGCAGCCCCGCGGAGACCCCGAAGAGGTACCCGGCCGTGGCGCCCAGCAGGGCGGCATGCAGCCGGTCGCGCTCGCGCAACCAGCGACGTCCTGAGGCAGCGGCAGCCACCGCGATCAGCAGTCCACCGACCGCCATCGCGACCACGACGGATCGTCGAGGGGCAGCCTGCCCCGGAACGAGGGTCACGCTGGCCAGGAAGGTCGCCAGACCCACCACAGTGACTGCAACCGCCCGCACTTCCTGCGCCCGGGGCCACGTCCGCTCCAGCGCCGCGCGGAACGGGATCGCGAGCACCACCCCCATCAGCAGGAGCGGCTGCACCAGCGCCAATGATCCCCACCGGAGCGCCGTCGCGTGGAGCAGCATGCCGACGAACGAGAGTGCCGTGCCGGCCACCCACCAAGGATTTCGGGTCAGGTGGAGGAGCACCCTGCCGGCCGTGGATTTCTCCCGCGGCACGCCTCCTGCGGCTCGGTGCTGAAGGGAGTTCGAGACTGCGAAGCTGCACGCCGCGATGAGGGCGATCGCAGCCGCGACTGCTGTCTGCTGGTCCATGGGGAGCACCGGTCCTGTCCTGGTTTGGGACTCGCCACGCTATGAATTCGAGGGCACCCAGCACCCCGGGCGAATGCCCGGGATCGGCCGAAGAAGGGTCAGGCCTGGGCGGGACGCGTGGACTCGGCGCCAGTACGGCGTGAGGCTGAGCCGCCTCGACGACCAAGGGCGACCGCTGCCCAGACGCAGATGACGAGGGCGGCGAGGAGGTAGGCGTTGCCGACGACGTGCTCGAGCGGGCTCCATCCGTACTCGCGCCGCTCGCCGTACGGCGGCCACACGACCGGGCGCGCCACGAACACGATGGTCCACGCGGCACCGGCCCATCGACTGCGCTCCCACAACGCCAGGGCGATCGGCACCGCCCACACCCAGTGGTGCGACCACGAGACCGGCGAGGCGAGCAGCATGGCGATCGCGCCCAGGCAGGTGCCGAGCACCCGGTCGCCACGGCGCCACCAGCCGACGGCCACGACGATGGCCGCGAGGGCGAGCGGCGCGGCGACCGCGAGCCACAGCCACGTCGACGGCGGACCGTCGAGGAGCCGGGTGAGGGCGCCGTACGCCGACTGGTTGTGCGCCAACGCCGGCGGGCCGACCCGCCCTGCGTCGACGAGCCCGTCCGCCCAGTACGTCGCCGACGAGCCGGGCATCACCACGAACCCGACCGCGACCGTGCCCACGAAGGTGAGCACCGCCCGTCCCGCAGCCGTACGACGACCGACCAGCACCAGCAGCACCACGAACACCAGCGGAGTCAGCTTCACTCCGGCCGCGATGCCCACCAGCACTCCCGACCAGCGCCGCTGCGGCCCGACCAGGTCGACCAGCACCGCCAGCATCAGGAGCAGGTTGACCTGCCCGAAGGTGAGGTTCTGCCACACCGGCTCCAGGGCGAGTGCCCCGCCGGTCAGCAGAGCGACCAGCCAGCCCGGCGCGGGACGGCCGAGCGCCCGGCGTACCACCACCACGACCCCAGCCAGCGCGGCCACCGAGGCCCCGGTCCACAGTGCGGCCGCGAACCACGCCGGCAGCGGCGCCAGCGGGACCATCACCACCGCTGCGAACGGCGGGTAGGTGAACGGGTACCCGGTCACCGGCTCGTCCGACTCGTAGACCGACGCTCCGTCGAGCACTGCCTGGCCGCCGAACTGGTAGACGAGGAGATCCACGAAGCCGCCACGGAGTGCGCCACCGATGGCAGCGGCGGCGACCAGGACCAGGACCGGGGCGGGGCCTTTCAGCACCCGGGGCACGGCCGATGACATGCGGGCCAGCACGATCGCATGCTACGCACCGGGCCGACACAGCAAGGGACACCGGGAGCGTTGTGCTCCCGGTGTCACCTTGTTTCCTTGCTCACGCTGTCCTGCGTCTGGGTACCTCCCACCCAGACGCCGGGGTCAGCGTCAGAACAGTGGTGCCAATCAGCGGTTCATCACGGAGTTGAAGTACGCACGCTTGGCGCTGGTGGCCGAACCGAGGTACCAGGACCGCTTGGAGTTGAACTGGGTGTCGAAGTACGAGACGCCCTCCAGCTTGTTGGCCTTGGCCGATGCGACGAACCGGTCCAGCCAGGTCTTGTCCTTGGCGAAGGCTTCGTCGGAGAAACCGTACTCACCGATTCCGGCCTTGACCCCGAGGGACTTGGCACGAGCAGCGAGCTTCTCGACGTAGACCGAAGCCTCGGTCCAGCCGGTGTCCATCTTGGTGCTCTTGACTCCGTTGACCCACTCATAGCCGTACTTGAGGTAGGGGGCGTCGTAGGCGATGCCGTAGATCGGCGCACCGGTGGGGTAGAGCGTGGACCACTGGTTGGCGGTGTCGCTCGGGTTGAACTCCTGGGTCCAGCCGGTCACGATCAGCCAGAACTTGATGTCGCCGGTGATTCCGCCCGGAACCATCCTGGAGAGACGGTCCTGCATCTTGCGCCAGTCGGTGGTGACACCGTCACCCTCGGGCTCGTGGTGGAACGCGACCCAGACGGGGAAGTTGAGCGCGTCGAGCTTGGCGTAGACGCCCTTGGCCCAGACGTCTCCGCTACCGCTGGCCATCTGCGCCCAGGTGTAGGGGAGCTTGAAGCTCAGCCAGGTGCGGATGCCCTTGGACTGGTTCAGCTTGGCCCTGGTGACCGCCTTGTCGATGTCGCCCGGGCCGCCGTACCAGCGGTCGACGTCGACCCCGGTCGTGGTGCGGTCAACGTTCCCGCCACCGGCCCCCATCAGCATCGGCGAGGGTGCCGGGGTGCGGGGTCGGGGTCGGTGTCGGGGTCGGTGTCGGTGTCGGGGTGGGCGTCGGTGTCGGAGTGGGAGTCGGTGTCGGCGTCGGGGTCGGGGTCGGGGTCGGGGTCGGGGTCGGGGTCGGCTCCAGCTTCGCCACGCGCTCCTGCAATGCCTTCATCTGGCACTCGAGGTAGGTAATCTTCTGGGAGTCCGTGACAGTGCCCGAGGGGGTGACACAGACGGTTGCCGGCTCAGCGGAAGCTGAGCTGCCAACGGCTGAAGCGGCGGCGGTGCCCGCGATGGCGATGACCATCGAGGCGAGCAGGGCGGCGGGTATGTATCGCGGTGTGGATGCTCGTAGTCTCATATACTGAGAATGGGTCATCTCAGGACAAACCGTGGCAAAACGGACATATCGGTCAACGATCAGACCAACTGGTCTACCACCTGTCCCCCTCTGCGGACCGCTCAGCCGGCCCCGACGCGGTGTGCCAGTCTTGCCCCGTGCACGCTGCCTCCGTGATCGCGATCGTCCTCGGGCTGCTGCTCCTGGCAGCAGTGGTGGCCGTCGGCGTACTCCACCGGCAGCTGGTCCAGGCTCGCGCCGAGGTCGCCGACCTCCAGAACGCGCTGGGTGCCGAGCGGGAGCTGCCCCGCGGTCCCCGCACGATGCAGGCCGCCCAGGCTGCCGGTCTGGCGATGCGCACCGTCGTGGACACCGCCACCCGGATGCGCGAGCACGGCGTGCGCGAGATGCTGCTCAGCTCGATCGACGACCTGGCCGCCTGGGCCATGGAGGACCGCAACGAGATCGCCCGGATCGCGGCTCCGGACGGCACCGTGACGATGATGTTCTCCGACATCGAGAACTCCACGAGCGTGAACAGCGAGATCGGCGACGAGGAGTGGGTCAAGCTGCTCCAGGCCCACGACCGGCTGCTGCACACCTACGTCGACCGGCACCGCGGGCACGTGGTGAAGAGCCAGGGCGACGGCTACATGGTGGTGTTCCCGAATGCCGAGCTCGCCCTGGGTGCCTCGCTCGGCATCCAGCGCGCCCTGAGTGCCAAGCGGCAGCGCAGCCGCAGGTTGCGTCGTACGCCGATCCGGGTGCGCATCGGGTTGCACACCGGCACGGCGATCGAGCGCGAAGGGGACTACTTCGGGCGAAACGTCGCGATGGCCGCGCGTGTGGCGGCGATGGCCGACGGGGGCGAGATCCTGGTGACCCGGGACATCGTCGAAGCGCTCGCGGAGTCACCCGAGTTCCGGTTCGTCGAGGACAACACGGTGGAGCTCAAGGGGCTGCCGGGCGAGCACCAGCTGTGGTTGGTCGAGGCGGCATGACCCACCTCAGCCCGGAGGAGACGGCGCGGGTGATCGAGCTGTCCATGCACTTCGCCCGCGAGGGGATGACCGAGGAGCTGGTCGGCTTCCTCGACCACGGGCTCCCGATCGACGTACAGGACCTCGAGGGAAACACCGCGCTGATGCTGGCGGCCTACCACGGCCATCCCGACACCGTGCGGCAGCTGATCGAGCGCGGAGCCGACGTGGACCTGCGCAACCAGCGCGACCAGTCACCGGTGGCCGGGGCCGTGTTCAAGGGCGAGGACGAGGTGGTCCGGCTGCTCATCGCTGCCGGCGCCGACCTGGACGCCGGCACACCCTCCGCGAGGGACACCGCAGTCATGTTCGACCGCATCGACCTGCTCGGCTGACCGCAGATGGACCGCATCCTCGTCGTCGACGGCGCCAACGTCGTCGGCTCACGTCCGGACGGCTGGTGGCGCGACCGTGCCGGCGCGGCGGGGCGGCTGCACGGCCGGCTGGCGGTCGCCGACACGTCGTACGACGAGATCGTGCTGGTGCTCGAGGGCCAGGCGAAGGCCGGGGTCCCGGCTGGTCGGGACGCTCACCTGCGCACCGTGCACGCCACCAAGGACGGCGACTCCTGCATCGTCGACGAAGTCGCGAGGCTGCGGGAGCAGGGGCACGATGCAGTCGTGGTCACCGCTGACCGGGCACTCGCACAGCAGGTCGAGGCACTGGGAGCTCGCACCATGAGCCCAGGCTGGCTGATCGCCCAGCTGGAGAGCTGAAAAGGCCGGGTCAGTACCCCTGGCTGCGCTGGGCCCGGAGCACCGCATCGAGGTCGAGCCCATGGTCCTCGCGCCACTGCACGAGTCGACGCCGGTCGCGGTCGAGCTCCTCGCGAGAGGTTCCACTGCCCCCGTGGTGCCAGCGCAACGCATCCTCCGCGTAGGCGATCCAGGCGATCGGCCGGGCCGAGCGGATCGCGTCCAGCGCGTCGACCGCGTCCCAGTCCTGGGCCAGCAGCACGGCGAAGCCGAGCGACGGCCCGCGGTTGATCCCCATGTGACAGTGCGTCAGCACGGTGCCGCCCTGCCGCATGGCCTCGAGTGCCCAGGTGACGGTCACTTCGAACCAGGCGCCGGGGACCCGCTGGCCGGCGTCGTCCATGCCGTGATGGAGGTAGGCGAGCTCCGGGGCGCGCTCCCCGACCCACTGCTCGTCGTTCCACTCGATGCGGGTGTCGAGCACGTGGGTCACCCCGACGTCCACGAGCTCGCGCAGCTGCCTGGCGGCCAGCTCACCGTCCTGCGTGTCGAGGTCACCCCCGACCAGCAGATGAGGGGTGACAAAGGCGGCGTTGGCCGTGTTCAGGGCAGGTAGCGCGTTGTCGTCCATCAGCACGAACATAGTGTCCCGCGTCTGGGGTCCTTGGATGCTAGGCGTCTTCAGAGTGCGTGCCGCGCGAGGCGGAGGAGCGACGGCTGCAGTTGACCTCCTGCGAGCGACGACAACGAAGCGATGTGCGTGCTCTGGTGGCGCGAAGCGCCAAGGACCTTGGACGCGGGACACTTTGCCCTGCCACCGACATACGACAGGGGGTCAGGCCTCAGCGGCTCTCGCTCCGACGCTTCAGCGGCTTGGTCGCCGGACCTTCCAGGACGGCGCCGTCGGAGCCGAACCGGGAGCCGTGCAGCGGGCAGTCCCACGTGCCCTCGGCGTCGTTGCGGTGCAGCAGCCCGCCGAGGTGGGTGCAGACGGTCACGACATCGCAGGGGCGCTCACGCCGCACGGCCTCCACGACGGAACCGGCCAGCGCGAGGCCGACCTTGCCGTTGACGGCCGCAAGGTGCGCGACTCCCGAGAGCCCGGGGTTGCGGTGGTCGAACGGCTTCGCCCAGGCCAGCGCCGAGCCGAGGATCTGTGCGGAGATCGCCCGTCCGGCGGCGACGCCGTTGGTCATGCCCCACTTGTCGAAACCCGTCGCGACGTAGATCCGGCCGCCCCCGCGCGGGAGGTGACCGACGAAGGGCATGCCGTCGGCGGGCGAGTAGTCCTGCGCCGACCACTGGTGGGTCTCGGCTGCTCCCGGAAAGTACTTCGCCGTCCAGTCGCGCAGCGTGTCGACGTGTCGCTGCTCGGAGGAGGTGCGGCCCACGGTGTGGCCGCTTCCGCCGACCAGCAGCCTCGACCCGTCGGGTCCGGGTGCGTCGCGGACGGACCGCGAGTCGGAGCCGGCCGAGAGGTACATCCCCTCCGGCGCATCGGACCAGTCGAAGGCCAGCGCGTAGGACCGCTCCGGCTCGAGCTTGGAGAAGTAGAGGCCCCGGTCCAGGATCGGGGCACCGGTCGCGAGCACCAGGTGCTCGGCCCGCAGCGTGGTGCCGTCGGCCAGGGTCGCGTCCGGCGGACCGGTCAGCGACGCACCGGTGACGCGCTGTCCCTGGTGCAGGGTGCCGCCGTGCCTGCGCAGCTCAGCCACCAGCGCCGTCAGCAGGTCCATCGGGTCGAACTGCGCCTGGTCCTCCAGGACGGTGGCGCCATGGTGGGGGAACGGCACGTCGAGGGTGTCCCTCCAGGTCACCTCGAGCCCCAGCGAGGCGGCGGCGTCGTGCTCCTTGCGGGCGGTGGCCACCTCGCTCTTCGCAGCCGCGTAGGTGAAGGCCGCACGGCGCTGCACGGGGACGCCGTGGTCCTCGCAGAACCGCAGCAGCCACTGCTGGCCCTCGAGGTTCGCCTCGACGTACGCACCAGCCACCTGCCTGGACTGGTAGCGCAGGAGGCGCGAGTACTTGGTTCCCTGCAGCAACGAGACCTTGGCCGTGGTGTTCCCGGTCGCCACGGCCCCGACGTGCCGGGCCTCGACGACCGCGACGCGTCTGCCGGACCGAGCCAGCAGCAGTGCCGTGACGAGGCCAGTGATCCCGGCACCGACGACGAGATCCTCGACCGGACCGTCGGGAAGAGGATCGCTGGGCAGGGCCTGGGCGTGTTCGAGCCAGAGGGAGGTCACCGCCTCCCGGTGCCCTTTCCGGTGCGGTTCATGCGCCGGTCAGGTGCGCGGTGCGTCACCCTGGAGCAGGTCCGGTGTCACCTGCGGCAGGCGGGACAACGAGTCGCCCACCGGGTCTGGCACCGTCTCCTCCGCGGATCCCTCGTCGCCGCCGTCATGCTTGGGCGGGTCGTTCTCCCCGTGCGACTTGTCGCCGTTCCGGTCCTTGCCGGACCCACCCTGGTCCTCGCCTCCGGAGGGCTTGCCCTTCTGGGGGTCCTTCGGGGTCCCGGTGCCGCCGCCGCGCACCGGTCGGTCGCCGGCCCTGTCGTACTCGTCCTTGTCGTCGTCGTCGTCGTTTCCGTTGTACGTCTTGCTGCCCTCGACCTCGTCCCGGTCCTTGTCCCGGTCGTTCTCCCGGTCGTTCTCCCGTCTTCTCTTGGTCGTTCTCCCGACCCCGGCTCCGGGACTCGTCCTGCTTGGTGTCGTGCCTGGGTGACTGGACAGACCCGCGAACCTCGTGATTCTCCTCGTGGCCGTACTCGCCGGATCCGTCCCAGCCGGACACAGGTGACGCGAGGAGTGTGGACGCCGAGTCGGTCCGGTCGTGAGTCTGAGTGCCGGACCCGGACGGACTGCCCTGCCGGGCCGAGTCGCCGGGGTAGGGGGGCCGGGTCGCCGACCTGGTGGCGTCGTTCGCTGCGAGCAGCCGCTCCCCGCGCGCCTCGGCCCCAGGAGGCCGCGCCGGGCTTGCGTCGGGGACGCGCACGGAGTGGCGGGGTTTCCTGTTCGGCGGCTCGGGGAAGTCGAAGGGCAGGTAGTGGTGGGAGAACCCGGCAACCTGGTGCTGCCAGGAACTCGGCAAGGTGTTGGCTGCTGCGGAGAGGCCGGTGGCACCGACGCTCGACAGAGCGAGTACGACGACCCCGGCGAGCGTCCCGTGACTACGGCGCCCACGCCTCGGCGAAAGTGGCTCGCACGAACCCTGGCGTAGCGCTGCGCCATCCATGATCCGGATCAGCTCACCCGACGGGGCCGGGGCCTCGTCGCAGAGCTGGGTCAGCGGTGAGAGCAGGTCCGCAAGCCCGCTCGCCTCCTCGGCCGCGAGCCCCGACTCGGCCAACATCGCATCCAGCTGTGAGTGCGTCACCCGAGCACCTCCTGCGAGGACATCAGGCTGCGCAGGCGAACCAGACCGCGGCGCTGCAGCTGTTTGACCGACGCGACCGTCTTGCCGGTCACCTCGGCGGTCTCCGCGAGGGAGAGGTCGCCGATGATGCGCAGCATCACCACGGCCCGCTGGTCGTCGTTGAGCCGGCTCATCAGCTGGAGGGCCCGATCCGCCTCGAGCGAGGCCACGGCCACGTGCTCGGCCGACTCGATGGTGCGTCCGTCGTGATCGGGGTCGTAGGAGAAGCTCGCCGGGCGCCGCGAACGTCGGCGGGCATCGTCCACGGCCCGGGCGTGGGCGAAGGAGAAGACCAGGGTTCGCAGGCCCGCGGCGCCACCGGTGAGGTCGGCGAGCCGGGAGAACACCGCCAGGAAGACCTCGCTCGTGAGCCCCTCGGCATCCTCGACCCCGCGGGCGCGGAGATATCCGAGAACCTTGGGAGCCAGTGCGTCATAGACGTCACGGAAGGCGAGCGGGTTTCCGGCGACGGCCTCCAGGACAGCCTCGTCGCGGAGCTCCAACGAGTGGTCCTCCTCGTCTGCTCGGGGACCCAAGTAGCCTGCCGGCCACCAACGGGGGGTAGGGGTGGCCGACAGGCTACGTCATGGGGGGCGGGTCCGGGCTCAGTCCGCTGCTCGGTCCGGGCCGCCCTGTTCTCCGGGCGCAGCGCCGTGGCCCTGCCCGTCATGGTGGTGTCCAACGATGTCCTCACCATGGAGATACTGCTCGTTCTGGGGGTGACCCTGGTCGGCGTACGGGTGCGCCATCGATCCCCCCGGGTAGAGCCTCGCAAACTTGGTCCGGCTGGGTAATCGCCGGGATCACTCCGAGGTTCCGCTTCCCGCGGAAGTTTTCTAGCGGCCGCTGATGCGGCGCGATCAGCGGTTGAACCGCTTGTCACGCTCTGCGGCGTAGACGTCCGCGTTGGTCTGGTAGTGCATCACCACGTCGCTGAACACCTTCCAGTCGACGTCGCGTGAGCGTACGACGACCCAGCGGTCCATGTAGTGCGCGAAGGCGATCTCGCCGTCACTGACCCGGATGTCGACAGCAGGGTCCTCGAGGTCGAACTTGGAGACCTGACCGTCCCGGCGGATCTGGATGATCGAGCCCTGGACGGTGATGCGCTGCGGGATCTTCGACTGGAGCAGGGCCCACAGGACGACGAGTGACACGCCCGCGACAGCGGCGACGACCATCGCCACGAAGTTCTTTTCGGTGATCGTCAGGGTGACCCCGACGCACAGCGCGACGAGCGAGCCGACCATGAGCAGGCGCATGAACCAGCGGCTGCGATCACGCGCCACGAAGACGTAGTTGGTAGCCGGGGACTTCGGGTCTTTCTTGGGGTCCATCCCCGCCTCCTTCGATGTCGTTGTCCGAAATGTTCCGGGGACACCCTGAGAGTGCCACGACAATCGACTCGCTACATCGAGAATAGGCCAAGTCTGGGCGGGAAAGTGCTCGTTGGAGCCCCCGTCGGGCCGGGATTTCCCCCGGGATGCTCAGGCCTGGGGTGAGAGGTTCTGCAGCCGGACCTGTCCGCGCGAGGCCAGCTTGCCGTCGGCGTCGATCACGGTCTCCACCAGCCACACCTGCTGGGACCGTCCGCGATGCAGCGGTGTGGCGGTCGAGGTGAGCCCGCCTTCGGTCACCGCGCGGTAGAAATCGGTGTTGTTGTTGACGCCCACGACGTTGCCCCGATCGCCGAGCCACACGCTCGCGCCCATGCTCGCCAGGGTCTCGACCACGCTGCAGTGAGCCCCGCCGTGGACGATTCCGTGGGGCTGGTGCAGGTGGGGTCCGGCAGTCCAGGTGGCCACCACCTTGTCACCGGTCAGCTCGACGAACTCCAGCCCGATGTAGCTGACCAGCTCTCCGCCGATGTCGGCGGCAGATCCAGGGATCGACACCACGGGCCTAGGCCGGACCCGCCCCGGCGTCGATCTGTTGGGCAAGGTACTGCTGCGGGCCCACCCGCTCGAGGGCGTCGAGCTGTCCCTCGAACCAGTCTGCGTGGCGTTCCTCGTCGAGCACCATCTGCTCGAAGACCGCAGCGGTTCCGTGGTCGCCGAGCTCGTGGCACTCCTGCGCTGCACCGTTGAACTGCGCGACAGCCACGCGCTCGCTCTCGAGCGCGAGGCGGAGCATCTCCTCGGGGGTCTCCCCCACCTGGATGTTGTTGAGCCGCTGCACGTTGGGGTGACCGTCGAACATCAGGATCCGGTTGATGATCGCGTCGGCGTCCTTCATCTCGTCGATCGACAGGTCGTAGTAGACCTTGCCGAGCAGCGTCAGGCCCCAGTTGTCGAGCATGCGCGCATGCAGGAAGTAGGTGTTGGTGACGGTCAGCTCGAAGGTGAGCGCGTCATTGAGCAGTTCGACTACTCGCGGGCTAACCGGTTGCAACGTCGACCTCCAGTGCGGGAGCGGATGGTCCCCCATGCTGGCACACCACGCGCCGCACGGAGAAGATGCAGTTCCCGCACTGCTGGCCGGCCCCTGTCGCCTTGCAGACCTGGGCAACCGTCCGCGCACCGGCGTCGATGGCTTGGGCGACCTCTCGGTCGCTGACCACGGCACAGTGGCAGAAGATCACGGCCCGCCTCCAAGGAATAGGTGCGATAGGTAAGGCTTGCCTTAGTGTGCCATGCCTAGGTCCAGGCGGCTAGATGACCTGGGTCTCAGTCCTGGGACAGTGCCGATACCGTCGTCACGACTTGAGGCGTAACTTTACCAACCGTACGGTATAGTTACTGCCATGCGCCCGAGCAACCGAACCGCCATCATCGAGGCCGCCCACCGGGTGGCCGAGCGCCAGGGTGGCGCGGACTTCTCCTACGAGACCACCGCCTCCGAGGCCGGCCTGACCAAGGCAGGCGTGCTCTACCACTTCCCCAGCCGCGAGGACCTCGTGCTCGCAGTGGTGGAGTACGTCGCGCAGAGCTGGGAGAAGGCGATGCTCGAGGCCCTCGGCCGCCCCCTCGCCGACGCGACCCCCGCACAGCGCATCCGCGCCTACGTCGAGGTGGCCGCGGGCGACGACGTGTCGCGGGCGGACTTCGCCATCTACGCCGACGCCATGTGCCGGCCCGCCCACCTCGGTCCGTGGAACGAGGTGTTCTCGCGCTGGTTCGATCTCGAGGGCTGCACCCCGGACCAACGGGCGCGGCTGCTGACCGCGCGGTTCGCGGCTGACGGGCTGTGGGTCGCGAAGGCGACCGGGGCGATGCCGCCCACGACCGAGGAGTACGACGGGCTGGTGGCCCATCTGCTGTCCCTGACCGACGAGGAGGACGTCCGATGAGCAAGTGGACGATGCTTGCCGTCGCGATCGTCTCCGAGGTCGTGGCCACGCTGGCTTTGCGTGCGGCCCTCGACCACCAGGCCTGGTTCGTGGTCGTCGCCGCCGGCTACCTCGCGGCCTTCGTGCTGCTGGGAGCCGTCCTCGCGGCCGGCATGCCCGTCGGCGTCGCGTACGGCATCTGGGCCGCCAGCGGTGTCGCCCTGACCGCGGTTCTCGCCGCCGTCGTCTTCAGCGACCCGTTCACGCTTCGCATGGGACTCGGGATCGGGCTGGTCATCGGTGGCGTCCTGCTCGTCGAGCTCGGTTCACACACGGCCACGCAGACCACCGAGGAGGTGTCGACGTGACCTGGCTCTTCCTGGGTGCAGCCATCCTGTTCGAGGTTGGCGGGACGCTCGCCCTCCGCCAGTCCGATGGGTTGCGTCAGCGCGTCTGGCTGGCCCCGGTCGTGCTGGGGTACCTCGCTGCCTTCGTGCTGCTGTGGCTCACGCTCCACGCGGGGATGGCGGTCGGCGTCGCGTACGGCGTGTGGGCCGCGACCGGAGTGGCGCTCACCGCGCTCGCCGGGCGTGTGCTCTTCAAGGACCCGCTCTCCTCGATGATGCTCGTCGGCATCGCCGCGATCGCCGGCGGTGTCCTGCTCATCGAGCTGGGGGCGCACTGATCGGGGCGCACTGAGACCAGGTGATTCCCCACCGCGTCAAGTGGGTAGGCGTTCTGGAGACGTGTCGTCTCAGGCCCCCGGAGGTCAGCCATGTCCAGTCAGACGGAGCAGCAAGCAGAAGCGGAGCAGGAACCGCGATGGCGGCTCATCGGTCCCGGACTCGTGGTGGCCGCCACCGGGGTCGGCGCTGCCGACCTCGTCGCCACCCTCGTCGCCGGGAGCAAGTACGGCTACGCCCTGCTCTGGGCGGCCGTGCTCGGCTGCCTGATGAAGGTCGTCCTGGTCGAGGGTGCCGGCCGGTTCAGCCTCGCGACCGGGAAGACGATCTACGAGGGATGGTCGAGCCTCGGTCGCTGGACGCACTTCTACTTCGGCCCCTACATCGTCATCTGGGGGTTCGTGTACGGCGCCGCCGCGATGGCCGGCACGGGACTCGCCCTCACAGCGCTCTTTCCCGTGTTCGGGGTCAAGACCTGGGGGATCGTCTCCGGCCTGATCGGCCTCGCGCTGGTCTGGTCGGGTCGCTACGGGGTCTTCGAGAAGGTGCTCAGCCTGATGGTGCTGCTGATGTTCGTCTCGATGGTGGGTGCCGCGGCGGTCACGCTGCCCAACATCCCCGAGCTGGTCACCGGCCTGGTCCCGACCATTCCCGACGGCGCTGTCCTCAACGTGCTCAGCGTTGCCGGAGGCGTGGGCGGGACGATCACCTTGGCGGCGTACGGCTACTGGCTGCGCGAGAAGGGCTGGATCACGCCGCGCTACATGCGGGTGATGCGGATCGACAACGGTGTCGCGTACGCCGTCACCGGGCTGTTCGTCGTGGCCACCCTGATCGTGGGAGCAGAGCTGCTCTACTCAGCGAAGCTCGCCGTCGCCACCGGCGACCAGGGGATGCTCGACCTGTCGAACGTCCTCGAGGACCGCTACGGGGCTGCCGCCGGCACCGTGTTCCTGATCGGCTTCTGGGCCGCAGCGATGAGCTCGCTGGTCGGCGTCTGGAACGGCGTCAGCCTGATGTTCGCCGACTTCGTCGGCCACGTGCGTGGTCACGACGCCGACCACCCGGACAGCCGGGCCGGTGGGAAGTACTACAGGGCCTACATCCTCTGGCTCACGTTCCCGCCGATCGCACTCATCTTCATGGGCGAGCCGGTCTACCTGATCCTGGCCTACGGCGTGCTCGGCGCCTTCTTCATGCCGTTCCTGGCAGTGACCCTGCTGTGGATGCTGAACACCGACCGGGTCCCGAGCCAGTGGCGCAACCGCCTGCACTCCAACATCGCCCTGGTCCTGTGCGCGCTGGCCTTCGGTGCCCTCGCGGTGAACGAGATCAGGAAGGCGATTGTCGCGCTCTGAGGGTGGTTGAGCAGCGGGCTCAGGCTTCGACGACGATCACGTGCAGGTTCCGTGGACCGTGGACGCCCTCGACCCGCTTGAGCTCGATGTCGCTGGTGGCCGAGGGGCCGCTGATCCAGGTGTGCGGTCGGTTGGCGTCGAGCAGGGCGAAGGCATCGGGTACGTCGGCCACCACCTGGTCGGCTCGGACGATGCAGACGTGCCGGTCGGGGACGAGCGTGATCGCCCGGCGGCCCTGGCCCGGCCGGTGGTCGAGCACGATGGTTCCGGTGACGGCGATACCGAGCGTCGCCTCGGTGACGACTGCGTCGATCGCGTCCAGCTCGGCGGCGCTCAGCCCGTCGTCCACCACGGCTCCCGCGACCTCCACCGACAGCCCGTCAGGTACGACGACCGAGCAGCCCATCGACGGCAGCAGCGACCCGGTCCTGGAGGTCGGCGGAAGCACAGCGCTCCACCTCAGCCCGGTAGTCCGCGACCCGCTCGGTGAAGAGGTCGACCGACCCGGCGGTCGACTCGCGCGGCGGGGCGACGTACTCGGTCGCTGACGCCGTCGCGGTGGCCGCGCGGACCCTGGAAAGGATCTCGTCGCGCGCAGACGTCCCTCGCTCAGCCATCGGTCTTTCCCCCGTCAGTGCGCGCCCACCAGGCACGGAACGACTCGACCGGCCCCTTGGGCAGGTCGCGGGCCCCGGTCCACGGCGAGGCGATCGGCAGCCTGCGCGCGAGTCCCGTCCCGAGGCGCGCGAAGCGCTCGGCGAACCCGAGGCGCTTGGCTGACGCGAAGGTCGCCGCGGCCCCCTTCATCGCGATCGCCTCCGGCAGATACTTTGCCTGGGGCCGCTTGCCGCGATGCGCGTCGACGACCTGGGAACGCAGGTCGACGAGGATGGTCGGGATGTCGATCTTGACCGGGCACACCTCGTAGCAGGCACCGCACAGCGACGACGCGTAGGGCAGCGAGTCGGTCTGCTCGTCCTCCCCCACACCCTTCATCAGCGGGTTCAGGATCGCCCCGATCGGCCCCGGATAGACCGACCCGTAGGCGTGGCCACCGACCCGCTCGTAGACCGGGCACACGTTCAGGCACGCCGAGCAGCGGATGCAGCGCAGCGCCTGCCGGCCCACCTCGTCGGCGAGTGCGCGGGTGCGGCCGTTGTCGAGGAGTACGACGTGCACCTCCTGCGGCCCGTCGCCGGGTGTCACGCCGGACCACGTAGAGGTGTAGGGGTTCATCCGCTCGCCGGTCGAGGAGCGTGGCAGCAGACGCATGAACACGTCGAGGTCCTGCCACCTCGGCACCACCTTCTCGATGCCTACCACCGAGATCAGCACCTCCGGCAGGGTCAGGCACATCCGGCCGTTGCCCTCCGACTCGACCACGACCAGAGTGCCGGTCTCGGCCACCGCGAAGTTCGCGCCGGAGACGGCCACCTTGGCCCGCAGGAACTTCTCCCGCAGGTGCAGCCGGGCCGCCGCCGCCAGCTCGGGCGGGTCGTCGGTCAGGTCCACCGGCGCGGGACGGCCGGCAGCCGCCATCCGGTCGAGGAAGATCTGCCGGATCTCGGCGCGGTTGCGGTGGATGGCCGGCACCAGGATGTGCGAGGGGAGGTCGTCACCGAGCTGGACGATCAGCTCCGCGAGGTCGGTCTCCCAGGCCGCGATCCCTTCATCGGCGAGGGCTTCGTTCAGGCCGATCTCCTGGGTTGCCATCGACTTGACCTTGACCACCTCGTCGGCGCCGTGCGACCGGGCCACCTCGGCGACGATCCGGTTGGCCTCGTCGGCGTCGCGGGCCCAGTGCACGACCGCGCCCTGCGCCGTCAGGTTGGCCTCGAGCTGGATCAGGTGCTGCTCGAGATCGGCCAGCATGGCGTCCTTGATGGCGGCACCGGCGGTGCGCAGGTCCTCCCAGTCGTCGACCTCGGCGACCACGCGGGCGCGCTTGTCACGGATCGTTCCGGTCGCGTGCGCCAGGTTGTGCCGCAGCTGCGTGTCGGCCAGGGCCACCCGGGCAGCCTCCGGGAACGCCGGCATCCCGACAAAGGTCGCGCTCATGTCCTCACCTCGGCTCCCTCGGTGGCTGCCAGGACCTCGGCGAGGTGCATGGTGCGGACGCCCGATCGCTGGCGTGAGAGCAGGCCGCCGATGTGCATCAGGCAGGAGTTGTCTCCGGCCACCACGACCTCGGCACCCGTCTCCCGGACATGTCGCACCTTGTCTGATCCCATGGCGATCGAGGTGTCGGCGTTCTTCATAGCGAAGGTGCCGCCGAACCCGCAGCACTCGGTCGCGGAGGGCAGCTCGACCAGGGTCAGTCCGCGAACCTGCTCGAGCAACATGCGGGGCCGGTCGCCGACGCCCAGCATCCGCAGCGAGTGGCAGGTCGGGTGGTAGGTCACCGTGTGCGGGAACGAGGCACCGACGTCGGTCACCCCGAGCTGGTCCACGATGAACTCGCTGAGCTCGAAGACCCGTGGTGCGGTCTCCTCGACGGCCGCGACCAGCCCCGCGTCCCCCGACCGGCGAGCCACGATCTGGTGCTGGTGTCGTGCCGATCCCGCGCACGAGCCCGATGGCGTGACGATGGCGTCGTACCCGGTGAACGCGTCGACGAAGGACCGCAGTGCGGGCACCGCCTCGTCGAGGTAGCCGGTGTTGACCATCGGCTGCCCGCAGCAGGTCTGCCGCCGCGGGGAACTCGACGTCGACGCCGAGCCGGCGGAGCAGCGTGACCATCGCCTTCCCCGTGTCCGGGAACAGCGCGTCGTTGATGCAGGTGACCTGCAGTGCTACCCGCATCTCAGCTCGTCTCCGCCCACGAACCCGAATTCGCACACGCCATGAGCCGACTGTACGACGGCCGGGGGCAAGGCTGCCGAGATCACCCGCGAGGCTGGTCCACCATGCGCAGGTAGGGCTTGACCGTCTTCCACCCGTCGGGGAAGCGTTCCTGCGCCTCCTCGTCGGAGACCGCCGGCACGATGATCACCTGCTCGCCCTGCTGCCAGTTGACCGGAGTCGAGACCTTGTGGTTCGCGGTGAGCTGGAGTGAGTCGACGGTGCGCAGGATCTCGGTGAAGTTCCGGCCGGTGCTCTGCGGGTAGGTCAGCATCAGCTTGATCTTCTTGTCCGGACCGATCACGAAGACGCAGCGCACCGTCGTGGTGTCGGCCGCGTTCGGGTGGATCATCCCGTAGAGCCCGGCCACCTGTCGGTCGGCATCGGCGATCATCGGGAAGTTCGGTCGGTGGCCCTGGGTCTCCTCGATGTCACCGGACCACTCCCGGTGCGCTTCCAGGGAGTCGACGCTGAGGCCGACGATCTTGACGCCGCGCCGGTCGAACTCGCCCTTGATGCGGGCGACCTCGCCGAGCTCGGTCGTGCAGACCGGCGTGAAGTCCTTCGGGTGCGAGAACAGCACACCCCAGCTGTCGCCCAGCCACTCGTGGAAGGACAGCGGCCCCTCGGTCGTCTCCGCCGTGAAGTCGGGGGCCTCGTCACCGAGCTGGAGGACTCGCTCCGTCGTCGTCGTCATGGGAATTCCCTTCGTCGAGAGTCGCAGGCGTCTCCTGTGCTGCCACCGTGCACGAGGCCGGTTCCGATCTGGTTCCGTGCCGGTGGAAGGCCTACTCTCGATCGGGGGAGGAGTGGGATGCAGCTAGGGATCCTGGGGCCGCTGGAGGTGCAGCACGACGGGGTTCGCCTGGACCTCGGCGCACTGCGCCGGCGGGCGGTCCTGGCTCGGCTCGCTCTCGATCCCGGACGGGTCGTTTCGGTGGAGCACCTCATCGACGACGTGTGGCCGGGCGAGCCCCCGGTGACGGCGCGCAAGAACCTGCAGAAGTACGTCTCCGAGCTGCGCCACCTGCTCCCCGAGCCACTCATCGCCACCACGGCTGGTGGCTACCGGCTCGACATCGCACCCGAGGACATCGACGCCCAGCGGTTCGAGCAGCTGGTTCGGGCATCCGACTTCCGTGCCGCGCTCGACCTGTGGCGCGGGGAGGTTCTTGCTGACCTCCCCGGCTTCGGCTTCGTCGACGCCGAGCAGGCCAGGCTGGACGAGCTCCGGGTCTTCGCCTGCCAGGGCCGGCTCGAGCAGGACGTGGAGTCCGGCCGTCACGAGCAGGCCGTCGGGGATCTCGCCGAGGCCGTGGCGGCGTACCCCCACCGGGAGCGGCTGGTGTGGCTCTACATGCTCGCGCTGTACCGGTCCGGTCGGCAGGCAGACGCGTTGAACGCCTTCCAGCAATGTCGCCACCGGCTGGCCGAGGACCTCGGCGTCGAGCCCGGCGCGGAGCTCCGGGACCTGCAGGTGTCCATCCTCCGCCAGGACCCTCGACTGACCCCGCGGACCAGGGGCGAGGTGCCGGTCGCCGCGGAGCCCCGGGGGAACATCCCGCACGCCCTGACGTCATTCGTCGGGCGCGTGGACGAGCTGAGCGCGCTGGAGAAGTGCCTGGCGGCGAGCCGGCTGGTCACCCTGGCCGGCACCGGGGGCGTCGGCAAGACCAGGCTGGCCGTGGAGGTCGCACGTCGGTCGGCGACGCAGTACGACGACGGCGCCTGGCTGGTCGACCTGGCGGATGTCGCTTCAGCGGAGCTGGTGCCCACAGCGGTCGCCATGGCCCTCCGCATCGACGTGCGACACGCGCCGGACGAGCTCACCAGCATCAAGGCACGGCTCCTCACCGGTGGCTCGAGCCTGGTCATCCTGGACAACTGTGAGCACGTCGTCGATGCCTGCTCCGACCTCGTGCGCAGCATCCTTCCTGCCTGTCCGCAGGCCACTGTCCTGACGACGAGTCGCCGGCCGTTGGGGGTCGACGGCGAGTACGTCCTCCCGGTCTCGTCACTGAGCGAGGAGGACGCTGTCCGGCTGTTCCGGGAGCGGGGACAGCTCACCGGCCAGGTTGCCGACGGCGCGTCGACGTCCGACCAGGTGCCGGGACTGTGCCAACGGCTCGACGGCTTGCCGTTGGCGATCGAGCTGGCGGCGTCGCAGCTTCGGGTGCTGAGCCTGACCGAGCTCGCCGCGCGGATGGGCGACCGGCTGACGTTCCACGGCACAGGACAGCGGACCTCGCCGCGCCAGGGGACGTTGCGCGACATGGTCGCCTGGAGCCACGACCTCATCCCCCTGGACACCCAGCGGGTGTTCGCGCGGTGCGGCGTGTTCCGGGGCTCGTTGTCGTTGCGCGGCGCGGAGGCCGTGTGCGCGGACCTGGGCATGAGTCCCGCGGAGGTGCTGGCCCATGTCACGACCCTGGTCGACCACTCGCTGCTCCTCCGGCTCGACACCGTTTCGCCCGAGTCGAGGTACCGCCTGTTGGAGTCGCTGCGACTCTTCGCCCTGGACCGGCTGGCCGAGTCGGGTGCGATCGACGCGACGCGGCTGGCCCACGCGTCGTACATCAAGTCGCTGGCAGCCGAGGCTGGCCGGAGCATCTACGGGCCAGACGAACGTCACTGGCAGCGGTGCCTCGAGCTGGAGGCGCCCAACGTGGAGACCGCCCTTGCGTGGGCGGCCGAGAACGACTGGTCCATGGCTGCGGACCTCGCCGTCGCCCTATGGCCGTACTGGGATGCGGGCTGGGGTGAACGTGGTGCCGTTGCCTACCTCGAGGCACTGCTCGCGGTGCCGTCATCGCCTGACCCCGAGAGGCGGGCCTGGGCACTGGTGGTGGCGGCGGACATGGCCGCGAACCAGGGGGACGCCCGGAAGGCGATCCCGTGGGCCAGGGAGGCACTCCGGGCGTTCGAGAACCATGGCGACGAACGCGGCCGGGCACGCGCGCTCGTTGCCCTGGGCGCTGCCCTGGGCAGCGGCGCAGCCCTCCAGGAGGCGGCCGACGTCCTGGCCGAGGCCATCACGGCGGCTGAGCACCTGCACGACGACGTGCTTGCGGCACAGACGCTGAACCGTCAGCACTTTGTGGCAGCGAGGAAGGGTGACCATCAGCTCGCCGAAGCGCTGGGCCGCCGAGAGCTCGCCCGCTGGGCCGAGGTGGGCAGCGCGCGCGGTGAGGCCACAGCGCTGCGTCACCTCGCAGTGACGGCCTTTCGGTTCGGCGACCTCGACACCGCGGGTTTGCTGTGCGAGCAGGCACTCGCGATCTGGCGTGACGTCGAGGACCCCGCGGCAGTGGCGCACGTCCAGACCACGCTGGGCGACATCGCACGGGAGCGCGGCAACATCCCGCGCGCAACGGCTCTGTACCGCGCAGCCCTTGTCGACCTCCAGGCGATCGGTGACCGCCGGTGCGAAGCCTCCACGTGCAAGAACCTGGCGTCGATCCTCGCGGTGGAGGACGCACACGAGCAGAGCGCCCAGCTCTATCGCAGCGGCATCGAGCTGCGTCACGAGCTGGGCGACGAGGCCGGCCTGGCGGAGTGCTTCGAAGGGCTCGCTGCCAGCCTGTGCGCCGTTTCACGCGACGACGAGGCCGTCACCCTGCTCGGCGCAGCGGCCGCGTTGCGATCCAGCCTCGGGTCATTGCCCACCGAGAAAGAACAAGCCGTCGTGGAGCGGCTAGGCAGCGACGCAAGAACCGAGCTGGGGTCGGGCAGCTTTGAGAAGTCCTGGCAACGAGGTCAGCGGATGGACGTCGACGAGATCGTCGACTTCGCGCTGTCTCGCAGCCCTGCGCGGACCTGATGCAACCTGGTCGCGCTGCCGTTCGCCGGCGGTGCAGCTCAGCCCTCGTGACCGGCGGCAGTGGTTCCACCGAGCGGCATCGGGTCGAGGCCGAGCTTGCGGTGGTCCCAGGAGCGGGTCCGGGCGACGTCGAACCGGACGGCGACGCGCTTGTTCAGCATCAGCTCGACGAACGGCTTGAACTCCTCGGTGTACGGGCCGTTGTAGCGCTCCCACACGTTGACGCCCACTGCCCACAGCGCCGCCGGGTCGTCGACGATCTCGGCGCGGCCCTCGAAGGAGACTCCGCGCAAGGTGTCGTAGGTGAGGCCGTCCTCGATGAGGACTGTGGCGCGCGGGTCGCGACGCAGGTTCAGTGCCTTCTGCGCCTTGGCCTTGGTCTCGAACCAGAGAACGCCGTCGATCAGCGCGAACCACATCCCGACCAGGTGGGGCTGACCGGTGGCTCCGATGGTGGCGAGGTTCGCCGTGCGCTGGCTCGCGACGAACGCGCTGATCTCCTCGGGAGACATCTCGATCTGCGATCGCTGGTTGGTACCCATGCGTTGGCTCCTGGTGTGGTGGGGGCTGCTCGGTGCGGGTGGGCTGGTCAGTCCCGGAAGACAGGATCGCGACCTTCGTGGCGTGCCGCCACTGCTTCGTCGAAGTTGTCGGTCAGCAGCCGCACGTAGAGCTGCCCGAGCCCCTCCTGGTTCATGTGCTGCGTCAGGCTTGCGGCATCCAGTCCCGACCAGAGGCTGCGCTTGGTCAGCTCGACGCCGGGCCTGCTCCACCCGGCGATCCGCGTTCCGGTCTCGACCGCAGCCGGCACGACCTCATCGACGGTCACCACCCGTGAGACCAAGCCGATCCGCTCGGCCTCGGCGGCGTCGACATCTCGTCCGGTGAGCATGATCTCGAACGCGCGTGACGACCCGATCGCGCGCGGGAGCAGGTAGCTCAGCCCCAGCTCGCTCGCCGTCAACCCGTTGTTGATCCCGGCGGCGCGGAAGAAGGCGACGTCGGCGGCGACCCGGATGTCACAGGCCAACGCGAGGCACAGTCCACCGCCGATGGCCGGACCGTTCACCGCTGCGATCACCGGTTGATGCATCCCGCGCAGCGTGAGCACGACGTCCTCGAGCAGCTCCATCGCACGGAGCGCGACCGTGGACGCGGTGAGGCCCGACGTGTTCGGCATCCGGCCCCGTTCACCGCTCTGGTCGGCACCGGAGCAGAACCCACGACCGGCGCCGGTGAGCACCACGGCTCGCACCTCGTTGTCGTCGCTGATCTCCCGGAGTACGTCGCGCAGCGGCACCATCGCGTCGAGTGCCATCGAGTTCATCCGCTCGGGCAGGTTCAGGGTCACCTGGGCGATGCCGGGGGCGGGACGGTCGAGCAGCACGGGTTCCATGCGCGCCAGTATGTCGGGCGAGCTAGTTGAGCACCCGGACCGGTTCACCGGCATCGAATGCGCGGATGTCATCCACGGCGTCTCCGTAGAACCGGCGGTAGTTGTCGCCGGTCACGTAGCCGAGGTGCGGCATCGCCAGAACATTGGGGAGACGGCGGAACGGGGAGTCGGGCGGCAGTGGCTCCTCGTCGAAGACGTCGAGGCCGGCTGCGGCGATCCAGCCTTCTTCGAGTGCCCGCACCAGCGCTGCCTGGTTCACGATCTCGGCACGGGAGGTGTTCACCAGGACCGAGGTCGGCCGCATCGACCTGAGCTCGGCTTCACCGATCAGGTCCCGACTGCGTTCGCTGAGCCGGAGGTGGATCGAGACGAAGTCGCTGGATGCAAGCAGCTCGGCCAGGGAGCCGGACAACGCTGATCCGCACTCTGCGGCGCGAGCCTCGTCAAGGTTCTGGCTCCACGCCTGGACGTTCATCCCGAAGGCCTGGGCGACCCGCGCGACCTGCGACCCGATCCTGCCGAGACCGACGAGGCCGAGGGTCTTCGAGTGCAGGTCGAGTCCGACGGTCTGCTGCCAGCCACCGGAACGGATGCCTTCGGACTCGGTGACCAGGTGGCGCGCGACGCCGAGAATGAGAGCCCAGGTGAGCTCCGCCGGCGGATCCGGCGCGCTGCCGGTCCCAGAGACGACGATGCCGAGCTCGCGCGCGGCGCCGAGGTCGATCGAGGCGTTGTTCATGCCCGTGGTGACGAGCAGGCGCAGCTCCGGCAGCTCGGAGAGCAGGCTCGCGGGGAACGGAGTCCGCTCTCGCATCGCGACGACGACCCGACAGTCGGCGAGCGCCCGCCGGGTCTGCTCGAGGTCTCGCATCGGCTCGGTGATCACGCGGACGTCGTACGCATCGGAGACGGCCGACCAGTCGGCCATCGACAGCGCCACGCCCTGGTAGTCGTCAAGGACGGCGCACACCGGTCGGGGTGGCCTCTCGGGCGGGGTCATCTCTTCCTCCTTGCGGCATCCGTTCCCGGGGGTGCAAGATCGAGAGCGGTCCAGACCATTGCGGCACTATCCCACTCGGGAGGCGTCATCCAGCGACGTACCGTCATCCTCACATCGGCCGTGGTGGCCGGCCTCCTCGCACTGACCTCGTGCGCAGGAGTGACGCGCGGGGACGACAGCCGCGACATCCACATGCTCATCCCGAACAGTCCCGGCGGTGGCTACGACCAGACCGGCCGGGCAGCGGTGGACACGATGGAAGAGCTCGGCACCACCGGCGGCACCTTCGACGTCACCAACGTGATCGGTGCGGGCGGGTCGGTCGCGATGACCGAGCTGATGAACGAGAAGGGCGACGAGCAGGTGATGATGACGGTCGGCCTCGGCGTGGTCGGCTCGCTCTACTCCTTCGGCAACGACTTCAAGCTCCAGGACGCGACTCCGCTGGCCCAGCTGATCGAGGAGTACGAGGCCGTTCTCGTCCCGGCGAGCTCACCGTTCAAGACGATCGGTGACCTCGTGGAGGCATGGAAGGCCGACCCCGGCGAGGTCGTCGTCGGGGGTGGGTCATCGCCGGGCGGGCCTGATCACCTGTTCCCGATGCAGCTGGCCGGAACAGTCGGCATCGAGCCGAAGGATGTCCGCTACATCGCGTACGACGGCGGCGGTCCGCTCACCTCGGCGTTGCTGGGCGAGAAGATCCAGGTCGGGTTCTCCGGCCTCAGCGAGTTCGAGGAGCAGGTCAAGTCCGGTGACCTGAGGGTGCTCGCCGTCTCCGGCGACGAGCGCCTGAAGTCCGAGGTGGCCAAGGACGTGCCCACGCTGACCGAGTCCGACATCGACCTGGTCTTCGTCAACTGGCGCGGGGTGCTCGCTCCGCCCGGGATCTCGGAGAAGCGCCGCGACGAGCTGATCGGCTACCTGCAGAAGATGCACGACAGCCCGGAGTGGGAGGACGTGCTGGCGGAGAACGGCTGGATCGACACGTTCCGCACCGGCGAGGAGTTCGACGAGTTTCTCACCTCACAGGACGAACGGGTGTCCAGCACCCTCGAGGATTTGGGGTTGCTATGAGCGTCTCGCAGAACGCCGGCACGGGAGTCGGCCAAGGTGCCGGCCGAGGAGGCGACCCAGGGATTGACCGGGCGCAGTACGGCATGGCCGCGCTGCTGGCCCTGCTCGGCGTCTACACGATCTTCGACGCGACCACGCTGAAGGTGGGGTTCGCCGACCCGGTGGGCCCGCGGGTCTTCCCTTACGTCATCGGCTCAGTGATGGTGGTGCTCGGCGTACTGCTCGCGATCGCGACCTCGAGGGGTGACCGCGGCGAGCCCGAGGAGGGCGAGGACGTCGACCTCAGTGTGAAGCCCGACATGGTCACGGTGCTGAAGCTGGTTGGCATCCTGGTGTTCAACATCGCCACGATCGACTTCCTCGGCTGGGCCATCACGGGGGCGATCCTGTTCGCCGGATGCGCCTGGGCGCTGGGCAGCAGAACGTTGATACGCGACATCGTGATCGGCGTCGTACTGTCGGTCGGCTCCTGGTACTTCTTCTACTCCGGCCTGGACATCCCGCTCTCCCCCGGCATCCTCGACGGGATCCTCTGAGATGGACAGCCTCGAGCTCCTGTGGGGCGGCCTGGAAGCCGCGTTCACCCCCACCAACCTGATGTACGCCGCCATCGGCGTCCTGCTCGGCACCTTCGTCGGGGTGCTTCCCGGCATCGGCCCCGCGATGGCGGTGGCGCTGCTGCTGCCGGTGACCAACGGGATGGAACCGACCCAGGCCTTCATCATGTTCGCCGGCATCTACTACGGCGGGATGTACGGCGGGTCGACGACCTCGATCCTGTTGAACACACCCGGTGAGTCGGCGTCGGTGATGACCGCGATCGAGGGCAACAAGATGGCCAAGAAGGGGCGCGCGGCGCAGGCTCTCGCGACTGCCGCCATCGGCTCCTTCGTCGCCGGCACGATCGGCACGCTGTGCGTCGTGTTCTTCGCACCGGCGATGGCCGAGGTCGCCGTGAAGGTCGGCGCGCCGTCGTACTTCGCGATGATGCTGCTCGCGGTGGTCCTGGTCACCAGCGTGCTCGGGTCCTCGAAGCTGCGTGGCTTCATCGGCCTGTTCCTCGGCCTCACCATCGGGTTGGTGGGCCTCGACCTGTCCACAGGTCAGCCCCGGTTGGACTTCGGCAACGACCTGCTGGCCGGCCGCATCGACGTCGTCGTGGTCGCGGTCGGCGTCTTCGCTCTCGGCGAGGCGCTGTGGGTCGCGGCCCACCTCCGCAGCCGGCCGCTGACGATCATCCCGGTCGGCCAGCCGTTCATGGGGCGTGAGGACTGGGGGCGATCGTGGAAGCCCTGGCTCCGCGGCACCGCGATCGGCTTCCCCTTCGGCGCGGTCCCGGCCGGCGGCGCCGAGACCCCGACGTTCCTGTCGTACCTCCTGGAGCGACGGCTCGCCAAGAACAAGGGCGAGTTCGGTCACGGCGCCATCGAAGGCGTCGCCGGACCGGAGGCCGCGAACAACGCCTCCGCTGCCGGCACCTTCGTGCCCCTGTTGGCACTCGGTCTGCCCGTCACCGCGACGGCGACGATCATGCTGGCGGCCATGCAGGGCTTCGGGATCCAGCCCGGCCCCCAGCTGATGGAGAGCGAGCCCGACCTCGTCTGGACGCTGCTCGCCAGCCTGCTCATCGGCAACACGCTGCTGCTCGTGCTCAATCTGCCGCTGGCTCCGCTGTGGGCCAAGCTGCTCCAGACGCCGAGGCCCTACCTCTACTCCGGCATCTTGTTCTTCGCCTCACTCGGCGCCTACACGGTGAACCAGCAGCCCTTCGACCTGTTCCTGCTGCTGCTGTTCGGCCTGCTGGGCTTCGCGATCCGCCGGTTCGGGATTCCGGTGCTGCCGTTGATCCTCGGGGTCATCCTCGGCCCGCTGATGGAGGTCAAGCTCCGCGAGGCGCTGGCGCTGTCCGACGGGGACGTCTCCGGCCTGTTCAACGAGACCCTCGCGGTCATCATCTACGTGATCATCGCGCTGGCTTTGCTGGCTCCGCTGGTGCTGCGGCGGTTCCGCGGTGACCCCGACACTCCCACCAAGGAGCGCGAGAAGGCGATGAGCGACTCATGACGATCGTGGTGGGCTTCATCCCCAACCAGTACGGTCAAGCTGCCCTTGCTGCCGGCGTTGCGGAGGCGAAGCTGCGCGGACTGAAGCTCGTGGTCGTCAACGCGACCAAGGGCGATGCCTGGGTCGATACGCACTTCGCCAGCGAGGACCAGGTCGCTGCACTGGAGGCCGAGCTCGCAGGCCTCGAGCCGGGTCACGAGGTCCGTCAGAGCGACGGCGCGGACATCGCCGACCAGATCATCGACGTCGTACGCGAGACCGAAGCGACCCTCCTGGTCATCGGCATCCGCCATCGATCCCCCGTAGGCAAGATGTTCATGGGCAGCACCGCCCAAACCCTCCTCCTCGACTGCCCCTGCCCGGTGCTGGCGGTCAAGCCGTAGTAGCCGCAAGCACTAGGTGGTCGAGCAGCGAGCGAAGCGAGCGGATAGTCGAGACCACGTTCCGTGACGCTGGGAGCCCAGCTCGAACCGGGCTGGCCTTCCTTGAAGAACACTCGGTCTGGCTGTCACAGAGATTTTCGAATTATGTGGTCGCTTGTCCGTCGCTGGTTGCGCTTGTGTTCCCCGGTGCCCTCTGTTCGGCTTCGCCGTCGTCTCACTCGACCGTTGTGGTGGCGGTTCGAACTTCTTGAAGAAAGTTTCGAATTCCCTTCCATACAAGGCGAATCTCGCCAGAAACTGTCAGTGCCCGGTGCTTGAATTCACTCCATGACCAGCCAGCACAACGAGTATCCCGAGACCGGGATCCCGGCCGTCCTTGCTGGCATCGGCCACCAGATCAGCGGACTCGGCCGACACCCTGTGGGCAGCCCGGTCCGGCGACGAGCTGATGAACACCGTCGCCGAGATCGAAGCCCTCAAGACCACCCTGGACGCCATCGAGCTCGGAGCGGTCCGTGAGCTCGACGCCACCAACGCGGTCAAGCCCGTCGGGTGGGCCTCCACCCAGGACTTCGTCACCGCCATCGCCGGCGGCCACAAGGGCACCGGACCCGCAGTCGTCAGACTCGCGCAGGCGGTCGACCAGCCGCTGATGGCACCCGTCGCAGAAGGCATGCGCGACGGGTGGCTGTCCACCGCCAAGGCGCAGGTGATCGAGCGCGCGATCGACGCCCTCCCCAGTGACCCCGACCTCCGCTCCCGCGGCGTGCAGGTGCTGCTCGACGAGGCCAAGACGCCTCGACGCCACCGAACTCAAGCGGGTCGCCCGCCGGCTGGTGGCCGTGGTCGACCCCGAGGGTGAGGACCGACGCGACGAGAAGGCCCTGGACCGCGAAGAACGCGCCGCCCACCTGGGCCGGCACCTCTCCATCTCCGACGACGGTGCCGGTGGTGCCTGGATCAAGGGACGCTGCAGCTCCGAGGACGCCGCCACCCTCAAAACCACCCTGATCCCACTCGCGAAACCAGAACCCGCCAACGGACCGGTCTGCGACCCACAGACCTGCGCGGTCCCGGGGTGTGGTCACGACGGCCGCGACCCCCGCGACCACGGCGCCCGGATGCTCGACGCCCTCGTCCAGCTGTGCCGCCGCGCCCAGAACATGGACCTGCTGCCCGAGTGCCACGGCGCCACCCCACGGGTCACCGTGACCGTCACCCTCGAGGACCTGGTCCGGGAGTCCGGGTTCGGGACCACCGAGACCGGCGAAGACCTCACCGCGGCCACCATCCGGCGGATGTGCTGCGACGCCGACATCATCCCCGCCGTCCTCGGACCGGACTCCGAGGTCCTCGACGTCGGTCGCACCCAACGCCTGGTCACCGCAGCGATCTGGAAAGCCCTCGTCGCCCGCGACCAGCACTGCCGCTTCAACAGCTGCACCAGGCCGCCGATGATGACCCACGCCCACCACATCCAACACTGGGCAGACGGCGGACCCACCTCCCTGGACAACCTGATCCTGCTCTGCGGCCACCACCACAGGCTCATCCACGCAGGACCCTGGACCATCCGAAGACACGGCCCCAACCACTTCAGCTTCGACCCACCACCCGACATCCGCCGAAGGACCAGCCCTGCACCTCCCGACGGCTGAACCTGAAAGACAGCAGGTCGCGGAAACCGCTTTGTCGGGTGGTTGGCGCCTCGTGCAGACTGGCTCGATGCCCCGCAACATCGCCACCACCGACCGGGTCGGCCGCGACGAGATGCTCGACTTCGTGCGCCCTCGCCACAGGCCGGACGCGTCGACGTCCGCGATCGTGTCCTCGGCGACCCGCTTCTGCTCATCGTTCGCGTAGAAGATCGCGGAGCGGTACTCAGTGCCGATGTCGTCCAGCTGGCGGTTCGGCTGGTCGGATCGTGGATCTGGAAGAACAGCTCGAGGATCTCGCGGATCGAGGTCTGCTCCGGGTCGAAGGTGAGGTCACCGCTTGGCAGAGCAGGCCGAGCACCTCACGGAAGTGGTCTCGACTATCCACTCGCTCCGCTCGCTGCTCGACCACCTACGGGGCATGCGCCCTCGACCACCTACGGAGCTGCGAGCGCTCGGTCGACCGCGGCGGAGTCCAGCACTTCGCGGATCGCCATCGCGGCGCAGCCGACCACACCTGACTGGTCGCCGTGCGTGACCGGGACGATCACCAGCTCGCGGGTCGCGAGCGCAGAAGCCTGCGAGTAGAGGGACTCGCGCAGACCTGCCACGAAGATGTCGTAGACCTGCGCGAGATCGCCGCCGACGACTACCGCCTCGGGGTTGAGGAGGTTGACCGCAGAGGCCACCACCTCGCCGATCCGGCGACCGGCGACGCGCACCAGGTGACGGGCATCGGTATCACCCTTGACCGCGAGCTCGACGAGATCGCGGACATGCGTCACCTCGTGCCCGCCGGTGCGGGCTGCCTGCACCAGTGCCCAGCCGGCCGCCACCGCCTCGACGCAGCCGGTGTCGCCACAGCGACAGGGGATTCCCTTGGCTGCGGGGATCTTGGTGTGCCCGATCTCGCCGGCCGCTCCGAGCGCCCCGCGGAGCAGCTGACCTCCGGTGACGATGCCGACCCCGATACCGGTCGAGGCCTTCACGAAGACAAGGTCGCGGTGGTTCTCCAGATGACCGCGGCGCTCGGAGAGCGCCATCACGTTCACGTCGTTGTCGACGTACACCGGCGCCGTGGTCAGCTCGCGCAGGAACGGAGCCAGCTCGACGCCGTCCCAACCCGCCATGATCGGCGAGTCCAGGCTCGCGCCGCGGACGTAGTCCACCGTGCCGGGGATGCACAGCCCGACCGCGCGCACGGACTCGGCCGGGCGCCCGAGTCCTTCGAGGAGCTCGGTGAAACCGGCGACGACCTGCGGCATCAGGTCCTCGGCGGCCGAGCCCACCTCCTGGTCGAGGTCGGATCCCGCGAGCACCGTTCCGTCGAGGTCGCACACGGCCAGCTGGGTGCGGCTGCGCCCGATCGCCCCAGCCAGTACGACGCCCGCGTCGGCGTCGAACCGGAGCCGCACCGGCGGCCGTCCACCGGAAGAAGGAGCCCGCTCCGGGTCGGCGCCCTCGACCACGAGCCCCGACTCGAGCAGGGCGGCGATCCGGGCCGCCACAGCGGTTCTGGAGAGCCCGGTGACCCGCCCGACCTCGCTGCGGGTGACGGCGCGGCCGTCGCGGATCAACGAGAACACCTGACCCGCCGTCGCTGGTCCTTGTCCCACTGGCATGCGCGCCATTCAACCATCTGGGTGCTCCCAGTGACCCCGATTGTTAACACTTTTGTATCTTGAAAGACATAAGCATGGCTTGCACGCACGCATATACCGTTCTACGGTGGTGGCTCGCTCGTGCCTTCCTCTCGAGAGAACCCCATGACCCAGATGCCCACCAAACCGCCCGGCCCCGTGCCGCCCGCGGACTTCGTCGTCTTCGGTGGCACCGGAGACCTGGCCGCCCGCAAGCTGCTTCCCGCGCTCTACCTGCGTGACCGTGACGGCCAGCTGCCCCCCGAGACCCGGATCATCGCGTTGTCGCGCGCCGGGCTCGATGAAGCCGGCTACCGCGACAAGATCCGCGGCGAGCTGTCCCGCTTCGTTCGCACCGGCGAGCTCGACCAGCCCACGCTCGACCGGTTCATCGCCCGCCTCTCGCACGTCAGCATCGACATCGAGCAGGACGACGGCTGGTCGGACCTTGTTGCCAGGCTCGACGACCCGGACAGGATCCGCGTCTTCTACCTCGCCATCGGCCCGGCGCTGTTCGGACCGGTCAGCCAGCGGCTCGCCGACCACGGTCTCGTCACGCCGAGCTCGCGCCTCGTCCTCGAGAAGCCGATCGGCCACGACCTGACCTCGGCACTCGAGATCAACGACGCGGTCGGCGCGGTGTTCGAGGAGCACCAGATCTTCCGGATCGACCACTACCTCGGCAAGGAGAGCGTGCAGAACCTGCTGGTGACTAGGTTCGCCAACACGTTCCTCGAGCCGCTGTGGAACGCCAACTGCATCGACCACGTGCAGATCACCGCGTCGGAGTCGCTCGGCGTCGGCGGTCGCGGCGGCTACTACGACAAGTCCGGCGCCATGCGCGACATGATCCAGAACCACCTGCTCCAGCTGCTCTGCCTGGTCGCGATGGAGCCGCCGACGTACGTCGGACACGAGAACGTCCGCGACGAGAAGCTCAAGGTGCTCCAGGCTCTCCGGCCGATCACCGGTGAGGACGTGGACCGGTCGGTCGTGGCGGGTCAGTACTCCCCCGGGCTCGTCGACGGCCAGCCCGCTGCGTCGTACCGGACCGAGGTGGAGAAGCCCGCGTCGACCACGGAGACCTTCGTGGCGATCAAGGCCGAGGTGCAGAACTGGCGCTGGGCCGGGGTGCCGTTCTACCTGCGCACCGGCAAGCGGATGGAGCGCCGCGTCTCGGAGATCGTCATCCAGTTCAAGGCTGTCCCTCACCCGATGTTCCCCGGCAGCGAGGGCAGCAGCGAGCCCAACCGGCTGGTGATCCAGCTGCAGCCCGACGAGGGGATGCAGCTGCACATGACGGCCAAGGAGCCTGGCCCAGGCGGGATCCGGCTTCGTCCGGTCTCGCTCGACCTGTCCTACGCCCAGGCCTTCAACCGGCACTCGCCGGACGCCTACGAGCGGTTGCTCATGGACGTGGTCCGCGGCAACCCCACGCTCTTCATGCGCCGCGACGAGGTCGAGGCGGCCTGGACGTGGGTCGAGCCCATCCTGCACCGCTGGGCGCGTCCGGAGCACCGCCCGCGTCCCTACCCGTCCGGCACCAACGGCCCCAGTGCCGCCATCACACTTCTCGAGCGCGACAGTCGCTCCTGGTCCGAATGAGGTCTGCCATGACTGCCATCCACCCTGTCGTCGCCGAGGTGACGACCCGCATCACCGAGAGAAGCCGCGCCGAGCGCACGGCCTACCTGCAACGACTCGACGCCGCTGCCGAGCGCGGCCCCGCCCGCGGCCGGCTGGCCTGCGCCAACCTGGCGCACGGCTTCGCGGCCTCCGGTCCGGTCGACAAGGCGGCGTTGCGGGGCACGATGAAGCCCAACGTCGCCATCGTCTCGGCGTACAACGACATGCTCTCGGCGCACCAGCCGTTCGAGTCCTTCCCGGCCCAGCTGAAGAAGGCAGTGATCCGGTCGGGCGGCATCGCGCAGTTCGCTGGCGGCGTGCCGGCGATGTGCGACGGCATCACCCAGGGCCGCGACGGCATGCAGCTCTCGCTGTTCAGCCGCGACGTGATCGCGATGTCCACGGCGATCGCGCTGTCGCACGACATGTTTGACGCGGCGATCATGCTCGGCGTCTGCGACAAGATCGTGCCAGGCATGCTCATCGGCGCGCTGTCGTTCGGCCACCTGCCGACGGTGTTCGTGCCCGCCGGGCCGATGACCTCGGGGCTGCCCAACGACGAGAAGGCAGCGATCCGGCAGCGGTACGCCGCCGGGGAGATCGGGCGTGAGGAGCTCCTCGAGGCCGAGTCCGCGTCGTACCACTCGGCCGGGACGTGCACCTTCTACGGCACCGCGAACTCCAACCAGATGCTGATGGAGGTGATGGGGCTGCACCTGCCCGGGGCCAGCTTCGTCAACCCCGGCACGCCGATGCGCGCCGCCCTCACCGACGCGGCCGCCGCGCGGGCGACCGCCCTGACCGCCTCGGGCGAGCGCTACACGCCGGTGGGCCACATCGTCGACGAGAAGGCGATCGTCAACGGCTGTGTCGCGCTGCTGGCCACTGGCGGGTCGACCAACCACACCCTCCACCTCGTCGCCATCGCCCGTGCCGCCGGGATCACGCTCACCTGGGACGACCTGTCCGACCTCTCGGCCGTCGTACCGCTGATGGCCCGCGTCTACCCCAATGGCAAGGCCGACGTGAACCACTTCCATGCCGCTGGCGGGCTCGCGTTCACAGTGCACTCCCTCCTCAAGGCCGGTCTGCTGCACGACGACGTGCACACCGTCGCCGGTCACGGGCTGTGGCGCTACACCACCGAGGCGCACCTCCACGGCTCCGAGCTGACCTGGGAGGAGGGCCCCAAGCAGAGCCACGACACCGACGTGCTCCGCGGGGCCGACGACCCGTTCTCGGCCGACGGCGGCCTGCGCATGATCGACGGCAACCTCGGGCGGGCCGTGATCAAGACCTCGGCCGTGAAGTCCGAGCACCGGCAGGTCAAGGCACCTGCCCGGGTCTTCGACGACCAGGCCGACTTCCTGGCCGCGTTCGACGCCGGATCGCTCGAGGGTGACTTCGTGGCCGTGCTCCGCTTCCAGGGACCGGCGGCGAACGGCATGCCCGAGCTGCACAAGCTGACCCCTGCGCTGGGCGTCCTGCAGGACCGTGGCCAGCGGGTTGCGCTGGTCACCGACGGCCGGATGTCCGGCGCGTCGGGCAAGGTGCCCGCCGCGATCCACCTGACCCCCGAGGCGTCGGTCGGCGGACCGCTGACCCGCGTGCGGGACGGCGACCTGATCACGCTCGACTCCGACGCCGGGGTGTTGGACCTGCACGTGGCCGACTACGACCTGGACGCCCGCGACCCCGTGGAGGCGGACGACTCGCGCGTCTACGGGACTGGCCGCGAGCTGTTCCATGCCTTCCGGACCACCGTCGGCCCCGCCGACCAGGGCGCCAGCGTCTTCCCCGCACCCGAGCACCGCACGGAGAACCACGATGGCTGAGCTCTCGTCCACCTCACTGATCGACCGCGTACCCGTCATCCCGGTGGTCGTGCTGAACGACCTCGCGCACGCAGTGCCGGTCGCCGAGGCACTCGTCGAGGGTGGGGTACCGGTGATCGAGCTGACCCTGCGCACGCCGATGGCGCTGGCGTGCATCGAGCGGATCGCGAACCATGTCCCGGAGATCCTCGTCGGTGCCGGCACGATCGTCGCTCCCGGACAGGCCAGGGAGGCTGCCTCTGCGGGTGCGCAGTTCCTGGTCTCCCCCGGTACGACGGAAGGCCTGGCCGGCGCGATGCAGGACACCGGACTGCCGCACCTCCCCGGTGCCGCCACCGTCTCCGAGGTGCTGCGGCTGCTGGAGCTCGGCTACTCGGAGATGAAGCTCTTCCCCGCCGAGGTCTCCGGCGGAGTCGGCTTCCTCAAGGCGATCGGCGCCCCGGTCCCGCAGGCTCGGTTCTGCCCGACGGGCGGGATCACGGAGTCGACCGCGTCGTCGTACCTCGCGCTGCCCAATGTCGGCTGTGTCGGCGGCACCTGGCTGACCCCGGCCGACGCGCTTCGCGACCAGGACTGGGACCGGATCACCAGAATCGCGAGCTTTTCGACGTACGTCCCCGTCTGACTGGGCCAACCGTGGAAGTATGTCCGGGAAACGGACGTTTCGTCTCGGAGGGTGGCCATGCGTTCAGCTCGGGGGTGTTGGCCCGCATGACCGAGGACCAGATGTCGGCGACCGAGCGCGCCCTGGCCGAGAGCCACGAGCGCTACCGCTCGCTGTTCGCCTACAGCCCGCACGCCGCGTTCTCTCTCGGTCCGGACGGAACGTTCACCGACGCCAACGAGGTCGCCCAGCGACTCAGCGGCTACACCCTCGACGAGCTGCAGCAGCTCGACTTCACCCACCTGATCAGCCCCGAGCACGTGCCGCTGACCCTGACCGCCTTCGAGGGCGCGCTGCACCGCGTTCCCCAGCAGCTCGAGGCGAACATGCGGCACCGGGACGGGCACGTGATCGAGCTGAACCTCACCGCCGTGCCGGTCATCGTGTACGACGAGGTGGTGGGCGTGCACGGCGTCGCCGAGGACGTCACCGAGCGCAACGAGATGCGCCGCGAGCTCGAGCGCACCCGCCTGGCGGCCGAGGAGGCGAGCGCGGCCAAGTCCCTGTTCCTGGCCAACATGAGCCACGAGGTGCGGACCCCGTTGACCAGCGTGCTCGGAGCCACGGAGATGCTCGCCGAGGACACCCTCAGCCCTGGCCAGCACCACCTGGTGGGGATCATCCACCGCTCCGGCGAACGGCTGCTCCGCCTGGTCAACGACATCCTCGACGTCTCCCGGCTGGAGGCCGGAAAGCTGGACGTCGAGCAGTCGCCGCTGAAGGTGAGGAGCCTCGTCGACGACGTCGTCGCCTGGGCGATGCCGATGTCCTACCGCGAGGGCCTCGAGTTCGCCTGGTTCGTCGATCCGGCGCTCCCCGAGACACTCATGGGCGACGCGATGCGCATCTCGCAGGTGATCACGAACCTGCTGACGAACGCGTTCAAGTTCACCGAGGAAGGCCAGGTCCGGCTCACCGTGAAGAAGGTGGCCTCGAGCGTGGACACCGTCGACGTGCGGTTCTCGGTGCAGGACTCCGGCATCGGGATCCCCGAAGACAGGCTGGACAACCTCTTCCAGTCCTTCACCCAGGTCGACACCTCCACGACCAGGAAGTACGGCGGCGCCGGTCTCGGCCTGGCCATCTGTCAGGAGCTGGTCAAGCTGATGGGCGGATCCATGTCGGCCGAGAGCAGGCCAGGGGCCGGCAGTACGTTCTCGTTCACACTGCCGCTGCGCGTCGACAGCGTGTGACCTGAGGGGCGCGAGCGGACTACACCGGGGGTTGACCCCCACCCGCGATACCACCACGATCAGCCCAGAACCGACACCGCCGCTCGGGGGCCGTTCGCCTCGCCGTTGGTTGTCGACGACCAGGGGGAACGTCATGACGCACACCAACCGGCTTCGCGCGCTCGCGATCGCGACCGTCATGGCCGTGGGCTTCGGGCTCACCGCTCTCGCGGCACCGACATCGGCCGCAGCGCCCAAGGACACCGGGCTGCTCACGTTCGTGCGGTCAAATCAGATCTACACGGCCACGACGACCGGCGGCTCGGTCAAGCAGCTCACGACGTCCGGCAAGAACTACCGGCCGCACTGGTCACCGGACGGCAAGCGGATCGCCTATCTCCGAGAGGCGCCGGCCGGCGTGCGGAACATCTGGGTGATGAACGCCAACGGGTCCGGAAAGGTGCAGGTCACCAAGGTCGGCGACGCCACGGAGCCGACCTGGTCCCCGGACGGCAAGTGGCTGGCGTTCGGCACGAAGTTCGGGCGGCTGCACAAGATCCGGTCCACGGCACCCTTCGGGTCGCCGGTGGCCTTCCCGGCGGGCGAGAACGAGCCGTTCGTCGCGGGTGGGCTGGCCTGGTCGCCTGACGGCAAGCGGATCGCTCTGGCCAGCGACGTCTTCCCGGCCTCTCCCGACCACTACCTGCTCGTCTACACGATCGCGACCAAGGACCTCGTCCCGATCGCCCAGGTCGGCGGGTCGTGCTGCGGCGAGGGCTACGTCAAGGACCCGACCTGGACCAACGACAGCTTGTCGGTCGCTGCGTCGTACGTGAACCACGAGATCGAGGAGCCCCCGCCCGCCGGCGCACACATCGCGGTCTTCGGCGCGTCGGGCAGTCCGACCTCGACGTACCCGGACATCACCGGTGACAGCGACCCCGACTACTCGCCGACCGGGACGAAGGTCGTCTTCAGCCACTGGTCGCGGATCTACATCTCCGCCGCCAACGGAACGAGCCGCAAGAACATCCTCGCGGGCTACAACCCCGACTGGCAGCCCGTCGTCGGCTAGGGCACCTAGGGCACCATCCAGTCGAGCACCGGCGTCGACTGGAGTCCGACGATCACGCACATGAACAGCAACAGGCCGAGGCTCCAGCCGATCACCTTGCGGAAGATGTCGCCCTCCTTGCCGGCCATGCCGACCGCTGCTGCCGCGATGGCGAGGTTCTGCGGGCTGACCATCTTGCCCAGCACGCCACCCGAGGAGTTGGCCGCCGCCATCAGCACCGGGTCGAGACCGGCCTCGGTCGCGGTCTGCACCTGGAGGGCGCCGAACAGCGCGTTCGCAGAGGTGTCCGAGCCGGTGACTGCTACACCGATCCAGCCGAGGATGGGCGACAGGATGGCGAAGGCTCCGCCGGCACCTGCGAGCCAGGCGCCGAGGGACGTGGTCTGGCCGGACAGGTTCATCACGTAGGCCAGGGCGAGCACCGCCATCACGGTGGCGATCGCCGACTTCAGCTCGACGTAGGTGCCGACATACGTCTTGACCATCTGTGCCGGGGACATCTTCAGGATCACGCCGGTGATCAACCCGGCGAAGATCATCAGCGTGCCGGCCGCAGGCAGCCAGTTGAAGTTGAACATCGTGGCGACCGGGTCACCGGCGTCGTTGAGGATCTCGAGGCCGGGCCAGCCGAAGGCGTAGGTGAACGGCTTCTCGGCCAGGAAGTCCTTGACGGCGGTGATGTTGGTGATCGAGAAGATCGCGATGATCACGAGGTACGGCGCGTAGGCCCGGACCACGTCGGCGCCGGTGTCCTGAACGGGCTTGTCAGCGGTTCCGTCAGCGGTTCCGTCGGCGCCGCTGCCCGATCCGCCCCCCGCAGCAGATCGGGCCGGGACCTGGGCACCGCTGTGGGCGGGCCGCTCCGAGGGCTCGGCCGCAAGCACCTCGGCGGGCTGCCAGCCGCGAAGGAGCAGCACGACGGACGCTGCAGCGACGAGGGCGGCGACGATGTCCGCGAGCGGCACGGAGATGTAGTTGGCGGCGACGAACTGGGCGAGCCCGAACGTGACGCCACAGACCAGTGCCGGCAGCCAGGTGCGCTTGACGCCGCGCTTCCCGTCCACGACGAACACCAGGATCAGCGGTACGACGATCGCGAGGATCGGGGTCTGTCGGCCGACCATCGCTCCGAGCGTCTCGATGGTGAGGCCCGGGTCGTCACTGGCGGCAGAAGAGACGTCGGCCAGGGTGACGATCGGGGTGGCGAGGGCACCGAACGCCACGGGTGCGGTGTTCGCGATCAGTGCGACGGCCGCGGCCTTCAGCGGCTGGAACCCGAGTGCCATCAGCATGACCACTGTGATCGCCACCGGCGTCCCGAAGCCGGCCAGCGCCTCGAGCAGCGCGCCGAAGCAGAACGCGATGATGATCGCCTGGATCCGCTGGTCGGGACTGACCTTCTCGAACGAGCGCCGGAGCACGTCGAAGTGCCCGGACTCGACCGTCAGGTTGTAGACCCAGATGGCGTTGATCACGATCCACAGGATCGGGAAGAAGCCGAACGCCGCACCGTTGGTCCCGGCCAGGAGCGCCTGCCCGACCGGCATCCCGAACAGCACGATCCCGACGGCAAGCGCGACGCCCAGGGAGATCAGCCCGGCCAGCCATGCCTTGAGCCGCAGCCCGCCGAGCAGCACGAACAGGGTGAGGAGCGGTAGGGCGCCGCAGAGCGCGCTGAGTGCCAGCGAGTCGCCGACGGCTTGGAGGTCTTGCTGGAACATCGGATCTCCCGAGGTGGGTGGATGGATCAGGGACGGTCAGGGACGAGCGTGCTCGCCGGGGTGCCGCGGATGGAGGCATCGAGCACCTCGACGGTGTGTGCCATGCCCATCGAGTGGCCGGAGCGCTCGATCGCGGAGGTCACCTGCATCAGGCAGCCGGGGTTGGCGGTGACGAGCACCTGGGCTCCGGTGGCCACGATGTTGGCGGCCTTCCGGTCGCCCAGCTCGCGTGGCAGGTTCGGGGTTGACGATGTTGTAGATGCCGGCCGAACCACAGCACAGCTCGGCCTCGGCGATCTCCTTCAGCTCCAGACCGGGAATGGCCTCGAGCAGGCGACGGGGCTGGGCCCGGATGCCCTGTGCGTGCGCGAGGTGGCACGCGTCGTGGTAGGCGATCGTCAGCTCGAGCGGGTGCCGCGGGGCCACCGTGCCGAGCTCGTCGAGGATCTCCGCGACGTCGCGAACCCGCTCCGCGAAGGCCTTCGCGCGCTCGGCGTACGCCGGGTCGTCCTCGAGCAGGCGGGCGTAGTCCTTCATCGTGGAGCCGCAACCGGCAGCGTTGACGACGACGTACTCCACGCCAGAGGCCTCGAAGGTGTCGATGATCCGGCGGGCGAAGGCCTGGCCCTCGGGCTCACGGCCGTTGTGCACCGACAGGGCGCCGCAGCAGCCCTGCACCTTCGGCACGACCAGGTCGCAGCCCTCGGCCTGCAGCACCCTCGCCGTCGCGGCGTTGACTCCAGGGAAGAAGGCGCCCTGGACGCACCCGGTGAGCAGCCCGACCACAGCACGGCGCTCCCCCGTCGCCCGGATGTACGGCGGCAGCGGCTGCGGCTTGCCGAGCCGGGGCGCGAGGCTCTCCATCGCCGCCAGCTGCGGGGCCATCCGGTCGAGCAACCCGGTGCGCCGCATGGCCCGGTCGAGCCCGGTCTTCTGGATCAGGCGCAGCGGACCGCGGAGCAGCTTGAGCCGCCTGGGATAGGGGAACAGCGAGAACACCAGGCCGCGCAGCGCCTTGTCCTTCGCGGACCGCTCATGCCTCCGCTCGACCTGTGCTCGGGTCTGCTCGATCAGGGTGTCGTACTGCACCCCGGAGGGACAGGACGTCACGCAGGCCATGCAGCCGAGGCAGGCGTCCCAGTGCGACACCATCGAGTCGCTCATCGGCTCGCCCTCGAGACCTTCCTTCATCAGGTAGATCCGGCCGCGCGGCGAGTCCATCTCCTCGCCCCAGAGGACGTAGGTGGGGCAGGTCGGCAGGCAGAACCCGCAGTGCACGCAGTCGCCGATCAGCGCGGCGTCCGGTGGGTGCTGCTCGTCGAACGCACCTCCCGGAGCGGGCGCTCCGAAGTCGATGACGCTGCCCATCTCGCCGAGGGTGCCCTCGGTGTCGTGCTCGGACGTGTTGGTCATTCAGATTCCTCCCACGAAGCGACCCGGCGCGAGCCGGTGGTCGGGATCGAACTGGTCCTTGACCCGGTGCATCAGGTCCAGCGCCGGGATCGGTCCCCAGACGTCCACGCCCGCCTTCACCTCGGCCGGTGCGTCGACGACGACGGCGCTGCCGCCGTGCGTCGTACACGCGCGCCGGAGCCGGTCAACCGCTGCCGCGACGGCATCGACAGGAGTGCCCGGCGCGATCGCCGCGTAGGCGACGCCTGCCCCGGCGGAGCCCCGCAGGGACGCGCTTGATTCGTCTGCCGCGGAGAGCACGGCCGCGAGACCGGAGAGCGCGAACGTCAGCTTGATCGCGGTCGCACGCTCGTCGCCGGAGACGCCGGGTTCCCAGGGGTACGTCGCCCCGTCGGCCGGCGCGTCGGTGGTCTCGGTCGCGGTGTCGCCGAGCAGCCGGCGCACCGTCGCGGTGCGGCCGGCCACACCTTCCTCGCGACCCTCGAGGAGCACGCTCACCATCCCGTGTCCGTCGGCCCAGTCGACCTCGATCGCCGCCGGGACGGCCTGGGCGTGCAGGACGGCCTGCACCAGCTGCTGTGCCTGCGCCGGGTCGGAGGCCGCGGCGGTCACCCACCGATGGGTGACCGGCACGGGATGCAGCCGGAAGGTGGCGTCGGTGATGACGGCGAGAGTGCCGGCCGAGCCGATCAGCAGCTTGCCGAGGTCGTAGCCGGCGACGTTCTTGACCACCCGGCCGCCTGCCTTCGCCACGACACCGTCCGCGCGCACGACCGTGATGCCGATCAGCAGGTCGCGTGCGCTGCCGGTGGCGACCCGGCGCGCCCCGCTCGTGTTCGCGGCGAGCGTGCCACCGATGCTTGAGCCAGGCACGGTCTCGTCGAGAGCGAGCCGCTGGCCGGCTTCGCCGACGACGGCCTGCACGTCCGAGAGCCGGGCACCCGCCTGCGCGGCGACGATCAGGTCGCCGGCCTGGTGGTCGAGCACCTGGTCGAGGTTGCTCACGTCGAGCAGGACGTCGGCGCTCGCGGGTGGTGTGCCCCACGACAGCTTCGTGCCCCGCCCTCGCGGGACCACTGTCAGCCCGTGCGCATCTGCGGCACGGAGCACCTCGGCTACCTGAGCGGTGTCGGCAGGCCGGACGACGATCCCGGGGATGACCCCGTCGACGTGGTCGCTCTCCTGCGGGTCCTGGACATCGGCGCATGCCGAGACCACCGCGTTGCGCGCGGTGAGGTCGATCGTCTCTGTCGGCATCAGAAGACCTCCGCTACGCCGGCCTCCTGCAGGGGATGCGCGCCCTTGTGACGACCGGGCACCTCCCCGCAGAGCCGCGGCGTCGGGAAGACCTTGCCGGGGTTGGAGATGTTGTCCGGGTCGAAGGCGCACCGGACCAGCTGCATCGTGTCGAGGTCCTCGTCGTTGTACATCCGGGGCATGTACTTCGACTTGTCCATGCCCACACCGTGCTCGCCGGTGATCGACCCGCCGTGCTCGATGCAGAGGTCCAGGATCGCCCCGCTGACCTTCTCCGCTGCGTCGCCCGCACCCTCCTCGGCGTCGTCGAAGAGCACGAGTGGGTGGAGGTTTCCGTCACCGGCGTGGAAGACGTTCGCGACGCGGACACCCGAGGAGCTGGACAGGTCGGCGATCGCCCGGAGCACCTCCGGTAGCGCGGTCCGCGGGATGACGCCGTCCTGGACGATGTAGTCCGGGCTGATCCTGCCCACCGCCGCAAACGCCGACTTGCGTCCCCGCCAGATCAGCGCGCGTTCGGCCGGGTCCCTGGCGAGTCGCTGCTCGAAGGCGCCGTTCTCGTTGCAGAGGCGCTCGACGTCGGCGTACTCCTGCTCGACCTCGATCTCGGCCCCGTCGAGCTCGATCACCAGGACCGCACCGGCGCCGTCCGGGTAGTTGCACTGCACCGCTGCCTCGGCTGCCTCGATGGCGAGCGCGTCCATCATCTCGATGGCCGCGGGCACGATGCCTGCGGCGATGATCGCCGAGGTGGCCGCTCCGGCCTGGTCGGTGGACTCGAAGCCCACCAGGATCGTGCGCACCTCCTCGGGCAGCCGGACCAGCCGGACCGTTGCCGAGGTGACGATGCCGAGGGTCCCCTCGGAGCCGACGATGGCGCCGAGCAGGTCGTAGCCGGGGCTGTCCGGGGCATCGCCGCCGAGCGGGACGGTCTCGCCCTGGGCGGTGACGAAGTCGGCGCCGACGACGTGGTTGGTGGTGAAGCCGTACTTCAGGCAGTGGGCGCCGCCGGAGTTCTCGGCGACGTTGCCGCCGATCGAGCAGATCTGCTGGCTCGACGGGTCCGGCGCGTAGTAGTAGCCCTCGGGGGTGGCGGCCTTGGTGACGTCGAGGTTGATCACGCCCGGTTCGACGACCGCGCGCTGGTCCTCACGTCGTACGGCGGTGATGGCGCGCATCTTGGAGGTCACGATGAGTACGCCGTCCGCGTGCGGCAGCGCTCCGCCGGAGAGGCCGGTGCCGGACCCGCGGGCGACGTACGGCACCTGGTGCTCGGCGCATGCCCTGACCACTTCGGCCAGCTGGCGCGCGTCCTCCGGCATGACGACGAGCGCCGGGGTCACCCGGTAGTGCGCGAGCCCGTCGCACTCGAAGGTCCGCAGCCGCGCACGGTCGGTGATCACCCCGTCCGCGGGCAGCAGTCGCCGCGCGACCTCTGTCACGGCGGAGAGCCCCGGGGCGGTGCCCGTGTCGCTCCCTGCGCCGGTGGCAGTCGTCGTCGACATCGTCATCCTCAGTCGGTCTGGGCGGTCAGGCCGGCGCTCTCGATGCCTGCCACCGCGGCCGCTTCGTCGTTGTCAGATGTGTCGCCGGTGATGCCCACCGCGCCGATCAGCGCGCCGTCCGCGTCGCGAACCAGGACCCCGCCGGGCACTGGCACCAGCGCGCCGCCCACAGCAGAGGTGACCGCAGCGATGAAGTACGGCTGCTGCTCGGCCCGGCCCATGATCGACCGGGACCCCATCCCGAGCGACAGTGCGCCGTGGGCCTTCCCGAAGCCGATCTCGAACCGCTTCATCGACGAGCCGTCCTCGCGCTCGACCGCCACCACGTGGCCACCGGCGTCGAGCACGACCACGGTCAGTGGCTTGAACCCGGCCTCCTGGGCGTGGGCACGCGCCCCGGCGATGATCGTGCGGGCGGACTCCAGGTCCAGTGCGGTCACGAGGTGCTCCTGTCGGTTGAGTTCTCGGGCGCCTTCTTGTGGGCGCGGTGGCGATGCAGGATCGGCTCGGTGTACCCGCTCGGCTGCTCCTGACCTTGGAACACCAGCGCATGCGCGGCCTGGAATGCGTCGCCGTCGAAGCCAGGCGCCATCGGGGTGTACGACGAGTCGCCGGCGTTCTGCTCGTCCACGACCTTGGCCATCCGGCGCAGCGTCTCCTCCACCTGCTCGGCATCGACCACGCCGTGGTGCAGCCAGTTGGCGACGTGCTGTGACGAGATCCGGCAGGTGGCCCGGTCCTCCATCAGCGCCTCACCGGTGATGTCGGGGACCTTGGAACAACCGACCCCGGCGTCGACCCAGCGGACGACGTACCCGAGCAGGCTCTGCAGGTTGTTGTCGATCTCCTCCTGCCGGTCCTCGTCCGACCAGGCGGACGCGTCACCCAGCGGAACCTGGAGCAGCTCCTCGCGCTCGCGGCGACGCCCTCCGGCAGCGAGCTCCTCCTGCCGGGCCCGGACGTCGACCTGGTGGTAGTGCAACGCGTGCAGTGTGGCGGCCGTCGGCGATGGCACCCAGGCGCAGCTCGCGCCGGCCTTCGGGTGACCGATCTTGGCCTCGACCATCGCGGCCAGGCTGTCGGGCGCGGCCCACATCCCCTTGCCGATCTGGGCGCGGCCGAGCAATCCGCACTCGAGACCGATGTCGACGTTGAGGTCCTCGTAGGCCTGGATCCAGGTCTCGCCCTTCATGTCGTTCTTGCGGACCATCGGGCCGGCGTGCATGGAGGTGTGGATCTCGTCACCGGTGCGGTCGAGGAAGCCGGTGTTGATGAAGGCGACCCGCTCGCGGGCCTCGGCGATACAGGCCTTGAGGTTGAGGGTGGTGCGGCGCTCCTCGTCCATGATCCCGACCTTGATGGTCAGCCGGGGCAGGCCGAGCAGCTCCTCCACGCGGGTGAAGAGCTCGACCGCGAAGGCGACCTCCTCGGGTCCGTGCATCTTCGGCTTCACGACGTACATCGAGCCGGTGCGGGAGTTGGACAGCGTTGACCGGTCCTGCAGGTCGGCGAGGCTGCCCAGGGCGGTCATCACCGCGTCGAGGATGCCCTCGGGGACCTCGTTGCCATCGCGGTCGAGCACCGCGTCGGTGGTCATCAGGTGGCCGACCTGCCGGATGAACAGCAGCGAGCGGCCGGTCAGCGTGACCTCCTCGCCGGAGGCGGTCGTGTAGGTGCGGTCGGGATTCATCGCCCGGGTGAACGTCTCACCGCCCTTGCTGACCTCGGCGTCGAGGGTGCCCTCCATCAGGGACTTCCAGTTGCGGTAGCCGAGCACCTTGTCCTCGGCGTCGACGGCGGCGACCGAGTCCTCGAGGTCCATGATCGTGGAGACCGCGGCCTCGACCAGCAGGTCCTTGACACCCGCACCGTCCGTGCCGCCGACCGAGTCGTCGCGGTCCACCTGGATCTCGACGTGCAGTCCGTGGTGGACCAGGAGCACGGCGTCGGGTTCCTCGGGCGTCCCCTGGTAGCCGACCAGCTGCTGGGAGTCGGCGAGGCGGAGCACGTCGTCCTTGACGGTCACGGCGAGACCATCGCCGTCCACGGCGTACTTCGAGGCGTCGGCGTGCGAGCCCCCGTCCAGCGGGAAGTGCTCGTCGAGGAGAGCCCGGCCACGGGCGATGACCTCGTCGCCACGGACCTTGTTGTATCCCTCGCCGGGGGCGAGGTCGCCCTCGCGAGGGACGACATCGGAGCCGTAGAGCGCGTCGTACAGAGAGCCCCACCGGGCGTTCACGGCGTTGGTGGCGAAGCGCGCGTTGAGCAGCGGTACGACGAGCTGAGCCCCGGCGATGTGGGCCACCTCGTCGTCGACATCCGGCGGTGGTTGCCTCGACCTCGGCGGGTTCGTCGAGCAGGTAGCCGATCTCGCGCAGGAAGGCGGTGTAGGCCGCGGCATCAGGGGTTCCGGGGTGGTCGTGGTGCCAGGTGTCGATGCGTGACTGCAGCTCGTCGCGTCGCGCGAGCAGCTCCCGGTTGCGAGGCGCGAGGTCGTGGACGATCGCGTCGACGCCGTCCCAGAAGGCCTGCGGATCGACGCCCGAACCGGGCAGTCCCTCCTCCTCGACGAACCGGTGCAAGCTGGCGGCGACACTGAGTCCGCCGATCTGAACGCGCTGGTCCATGTCTCTCCCTTGCCGAGAACTTCCGGATCGTGGAACGGTGTGGCGACGCTCACTGACCCTTCCGATCCCTTACCCGTGTGTCAAGACGGCTACTCTTTGTGCGTTCCGGGATGTGGAATAACGGGGCGGGAGAGACACCTGATGATCGACGTACCCAAAGGGACCGGGCCTACACCCGTCGCTCCGCCGGCACCTGCCCGTTCGGGCGGCGTGCAGTCGCTGGAGCGCGCCTTCGGGCTGCTCGAGCTCGTGGCTGCGCACCGTGGGGCGATGTCCCTCTCCGAGCTGGCCACGGGTTCGGGGCTTCCGCCGCCGACGCTCCACCGGCTCGCGCGCACCCTGATCGACCTCGGCTACCTGCGCCAGGAGCCGTCACGCCGCTACGCGCTCGGGCCGCGGCTCTTCCTGCTCGCCGAGAGCTCGACCACGATGCTCAACGCGGTCGCGCTCCCCCATCTGGGTCACCTCGTCGACGAGATCGGCGAGACGGCCAACCTGGCGATGCTGGACGGAGACATGGTGGCGTACGTCGCGCAGGTGCCGGGCCGGCACTCCATGCGGATGTTCACAGTGGTCGGCCGCCGGGTGCACCCGCACTGCACAGCCGTCGGCAAGGCGCTGCTCGCCCGGTCGGCCGACAACGACGTCCTGGCCCTGCTGGGTCGCACCGGCCTCCCCCGGCACACGCCGCACACGGTCACCGACCCCGAGGAGTTCGTGGACCACCTCGGGCGCGTACGTGAGCGGGGGTACGCCCTCGACGAGGGCGAGCAGGAGGTCGGCGTGCGCTGTGTGGCGGTCGCCGTGCCCGGCTCCACGCTGCGGCTGGCCATGTCGGTGTCGGGCCCGGCCCCGCGGATGACCGACGACCTGCTCGCCGATGCGGTCCCGGTTCTTCAGGAAGCAGCCAGAAGTCTCGGGTCAGAGCTGGCCTGACCCGAAGCACACTGCCGAACATCAGGCAGACGCTTCCGCCAGCATCGCCACCACCATCTTGCGACGTCATCGGCATCGGCCAGGGTCAGCGCCATCTGCGCCAGAGCGGCGCACTGCTGGACGTCGAGCTCTCTGATGGCCGCCTTCACGCGTGGTACTGCGGGCGGCGAAACGCTCAGCTCCCGCACTCCCAGCCCCACCAGCACCGGGATGGCCAGCTCGTCCGAGGCCGCCTCACCACAGACAGCCGACGTCGATGCGATCGCGCCCTGATCGACACACATGGTCGATCAAGCGCAGCACCCCAGGGTCGAGGGCGTCTGACAGGGCTCGCCACCGCGCTGTTCCCGCGTTCCGCAGCGAGCGTGTACTGCGTCAGGTCGTTGGTACCGATGCTGACGAAGTCCACGTATGGCAGGAAGGCCTCGATCTTGAGCGCTGCCGAGGGAACCTCGATCATCGTGCCGATCTAGCAGGTCCTCAGGCAGGCCCGACGTGTCCGGCTGCTTCCAGCGAGAACCTGCCGAGCCTCGATCATCTCCGCCGGGCGTCGAGACCATCGGGATCATGATGCTGGTGGGGGAATGCCGGGCCGTGTTACAGATCGCCGACCATCTGATCGCGCAAGAGGTCACGGTGCTCGAGGCTGAGCCTGATACCGCGCTGGCCGAGGAACGGGTTGCCTCCTTGGGCATCGGCAAGTAGGCCAGCGGCTTGTCTCCCCCTACGTCGAGAGTCCGCAGGGTGATCCGCCTACCCCCCATCGCATGCGCGATCGCGTCGTACTCCCTCTCCTGCTCCTCGATCTCGGGAGCGCCGCTTCTGTCGAGGAACAGCAACTCGGTGCGGACCAGTCCGGCGCCGTCCGCTCCGGCGGCGAGGCCGCTCGTGCGTCGCTCACCGATCCGAGGTTGGCGGCCACCACGAAGGGCATGCCGTCGCCAGACACAGCCGGCTCCTCCGCTAGCGCGAGCTGTCGGGCTCGTTGCTCGGCGGCCGCTCGAGCAACGACGTCGATAGTCCGCCAGCAGTTCCGGCGACGGATCCACGTGCAGCTCGCCACTACCACCGTCGATGATGACCGTGCTGCCTTCCGGAATGCCCAGCACCTCGGGGCCGGCCGCCACCACGACCGGTATGTCGCGAGCCCTGGCCAGGATGGCTGCGTGCGATGTCGGACTCCCCTCCGCAAGAATCACGCCAGTCACTAGTTCGAGCTCCAGTCCAGCGGTCTCGGCGGGCGTCAGATCAGCGGCCACCAGGACCCCCTGCGCGGTGATCTGCCGCGCAACCGCTTCGCCCGTCAGGGCCCGCAACACCTGTTCGGCGACCGCGCTGACGTCGGCCGCTCGCTCCCTGAGGTACGGGTCCGGCAGGTTCGCCCACTCGCGCTCGACCTCGGCCAGACAACGCTGCCCAGGCCGTCATCAGCACCAGTGCCGGACGCGATGCGGCCCTTGACGTCTGCGAGCATCTCGGCGTCGGTCAGCAGCGAGAGATGCGCATCGAAGATGCTCGCCTGTTCGGCCCCCACCTCTCGCGCGGTGACGATCCGAACATGCTCGATCTCCCGTCGCACGGCTGCCACCGACTCCACCATGCGTCGCCACTCCTCTGCAGGCTCAGCCGACCGGGTGCTCGACCCAGATCCATGGGTACGGCGGTCAGTCGCTGAACATCACCGATCGCAATGCCCGGCGAGGCGGCCAGCGGACCGCGTGCGACGTAGCCGTACTCGACCAGGGACTGATGGCTCCGGCGACCTCCTCGCACGACTCGTCGAATCTGCGCCTGGCGAGTGCGACGAGATGCTCGACTGCCTCCTGCGCCTGCCGTCCCGGCCGCACGTATCTCGACCTCGTGCCCATGCAGCGCGGCCAAGCGTGGCGACTCGGCTCAAGCTCCCGGCCGGCACCGGACCTGCCCCTGTGGTCAGGTTGCGTAGCTGGACAGACGCGTCGAGTGCGCGAACCTCGCTGACGAGTCGCGCAGCCGGGCGAGCGTGCAATCCATGTGGGTTGTCGACCGAGAAGACACCGACGATCTCCTGTGCCTCTTCCTGCGGCTTGGTGCCGGTGTGCCGCCGCCCTCGGCCGTCGACAGGTGAGCCGCCTTGCCCATCGAGCGCGTCTCGCGCCTCCGCCGCGACCTCCGCTCTGGCTGGCTCCGCCTGCGGCCGCCACCGCAGCAACGATGAGCCCTTCGACAATCGGTGCCGACGAGAGCGTCACGCGATCCGCGTAGTGCCGCGTCACTCAGCAGATCGAGGGCCAGCTCGGCGCTGAGCACAGCGCTACCGAGATCCATGAGTACGACGACGCCGTCCGGGCCGTCCGCGCGCTCGATCGCCTGCATGATGCTGACCGCGTCAGTCCCGAACGTCGTCTCGTCCAGGCCGGCCGCAACCTCGATCCTCAGAGCCCGGCCGTGGAGCATCTCCGCGGCCAGCGCCACGGCAGCCCGCGCCAGCGAGCGGCTGTGGGAGACGACGACCAGCCCGACGCTCGCGCGCGGCCTCCGAGCCGGACGACTCTCCCGATAGACTCTGGGTCATGTCCACTGCGCTCCGCTCGCGTTGCAGGTCATTTTTCTTCTCTGTAGCTCAAAACGACGTCTCCGTCGCTGCCTCGAGCAACAGGGCCACCGTCGTGGCCCCGGGATCCTGATGTCCCACACTGCGTTCGCCGAGGTAGCTCGCCCTGCCCTTGCGCGCCAGCATCGGCGTCGTCGCGTCCCGACCCGCCGCAGCGGCGGCCCGCGCAGCCTTGAGCCCCGCCGCCAGGGACGCCCCGTCACTCAGCGGCGGCGTCCAGCGCTTCGACGGCAGGAGCCAGCGCGTCGTACATCGTCTTGTCACCGGGTCCGGCCTTGCCGCGCTCGACGATGCCAGCCGAGTCCTGCCTTCAAGGCCACGGCAATGTCCGATGCGGAGTGCGTCTCCGCATCGCCCAGCGAGCCACCCATCCTCAGGAAGAGGGTCCCGAAGAGTGGTCCGCTGGCTCCCCCGACGTCGAGACGAGCGTCATCCCCACCTTGGAGAACAGGGCGCCAGCCGACGCCTGCGGGTTGTCGTCGATCGCGGCCACGGCTGCCTTCATTCCCCGGTCCATGTTCGACCCGTGGTCGGCATCACCGATGGCCGCGTCGAGCTCGGTCAAGTAGTCGCGGTTCTCAGCGATCAACTTGGCAAACCTGCGCACCCACCCCTCGAGGACAGTCGTGGTCACGTTCTCAGCTCATCTTCAGATGCCCCATCTCAACGCCGATGTCTTCACAGGAGCGTCCCAGAGCGAGAGCAGCTCGTCATCGACCTTGAGCAGGGTGATCGAGGCTCCAGCCATGTCGAGCGAGGTGATGAAGGAGCCGACGAGCGATCGCGCGATCGGCACTCCGTGCCCGGCGAGGATCTTGTTGACCTCGTTGAACATCACGTAGAGCTCGATCAGTGGCGTGCCGCCCAGACCGTTGACGAAGGCGATGACGGGATCGCCCTTGCCGAACGGCAGGTCAGCAAGGATCGGCTCGACCAACAGCGTCGGCGATCTCACTCGCGGACTCCAGCGGCAGCCGCTCCCGGCCGGGCTCTCCATGGATGCCCACACCCAGCTCCATCTCGTCCTCACCCAGCTCGAACGTAGGCTTGCCGACAGCCGGCACAGTGCAGGACGTGAGCGCCACGCCCATGCTCCGGCCGTTCGCGTTGACCTTGCGTCGCGATCTCGGCGACCTGGTCCAGGTTGCGACCCTGCTCGGCTGCAGCGCCGGCGATCTTCTCCAGCAGCACGGTGACGCCGACTCCCCGTCGCCCCGCCGTCCACGTGCTGTCCTGAACGGCGACGTCGTCGTCGGTCACCACCGAGACGACTCGGGCGCCGGTCTCGGCCGCAGCCATCTCGGCAGCCATCTCGAAGTTCATTACGTCGCCGGTGTAGTTCTTCACCACGTGCAGTACCCCCGCGCCGCCGTCCACCAGCTTGGTGGCCGGCAAGCATCTGGTCGGGCACGGGTGAGGTGAACATCTCACCGGCACATGCGGCGTCGAGCATGCCCAGGCCGACGAATCCACCGTGCAGGGTTCGTGCCCTGAGCCACCGCCGGAGATGATGCCCGACCTTGTCCTTCTTCGGTGCTCCACTGCGGTAGATGACCTTGTTGTGGTGATCGACCTGCAGCTCGGGATGAGCCGCCTCGATACCTTGCAAGGCGTCGACCACGACATCGTTCGGGTCGTTGATCAGTTTCTTCATCAGATTGCCTTCCGGTTTCGATGTGTGCGGGAGGGGTCAGGCGTTCTTGGTCTGACGGATGGTTGCCTGCTCCAGATCGGGATCTCCGAGGTCCAGGCCCGCACCGGCGGACGCGCGGTCGGCGGGCGTCCGCGCGAGTACGCCGAACAGGAGAGCAGCGACCACGCCGGCTAGAAGCTCGGCGGCCAGGTACACCGGCAGCTGGTCCCACTTCACATCACCGCCGGCGACCTGCTGCACCAGCATCGGACCGAAGTGCGTGCCGGGTTGATCGATGCGCCGGTCGTCGGGGCGACGGGGATGATCGCCGCGAAGACGACCAACCCGATCGCTACACCGGCGAACCCGGCAGCGGCCTTGCGGTGGATGACACCGAAGATTGTGAACACCAGGATGAACGTGCCTACGAACTCCGCGGTGAAGGCCTGCGCCGACGCTGATGTCGTCGGCGTACGAAGCAACGCCAAGGCCGACATCGCTGGCCTTCATCCCCAGCACGCCGATGATCGCGGTTGCTCCGATGATAGCGCCGACGACCTGCGCACCGATGTAGGCCGGCACCTGGCTCCAGGGGAACTTGCCCGTGGCAGCCAGCCCCAGGGTGACAGCCGGTTGATGTGGTTGCCACCGATGTGTCCGAGCGCGTAGACGGTCGCGATCACGATGGTGCCGAACGCCAGGGAGATCATGCCCAGGTCAGCCATCGTGAACGGCGCATCTCCATTGACAATCAGAGTGGCGGGGACTGACCCCACCCCGATGAACACCAAGAATGCCGTCCCGATGGCCTCAGCACCTAAGCGCTGGAACAGATTCGTCTCATCAAGCATGCCCATGCCCCATATCTTGAATGACCGAATGAGTTTCGGTATAGTCGAATTAAGTTGGACGCTACACCTGTGATTCACTTGTGCGCAAGACTTTTCGTGAATCTCGTCACAGCAAAGGAGATGTCCGTGATCCAGTCGATAGATCGCGCGATTCGGGTACTCACCGCACTCCAGGGCTCGCGGCGGATGAGCCTGACGGAACTGGCCGCCCGTCTCGAGCTCGCCCCGTCCACCATGCATGGCATCGTGCGCAGCCTCGTCGAGCACGGGATGGTGTGCAGGAGCGTGGCTCGAGCCGCTACCAGCTCGGCCCTGCCGTGCTCCGGCTCGGCAACGTGTATCTCGACACTCTCGAGCTCCGGTCCAAGGCCGTGCCCGTGGGCCGAGGATCTCGCCCGGCGTACTGGGCTCGCCGTACGCACAGGCGTGCTCCTCATCGACGACGTCGTGATCATCCACCACGAGCCGCGGCCCGACGGCAGCCGGCAGATGCCCGAGGTCGGCATCGTCATCCCCGCCCACGCAAGCGCCCTGGGCAAAGCCATGCTCGCCTTCCTTGCCCGAGGACGCGTCGCAGGTTCACGCTACGGCGAGCTGCGGAGCATGACTGGTGAGACCATCACGTCAGCCGGCCGGAGCTTCGGGGCAGCTGGACGCGGTGCGGTCCGAGCGGAATCGCCGTCGAGCAGGACGAGGCCGTGCTTGGTGAGAGCTCGCTCGCGAGCCCCGTCTTCGACTCGTTCGGTGAGGCAGTCGGGGCAATCGGCGTTGTCATCCCTTCTGGCGCCGATCTCGCGAGCCACGAAGCCAGCGACCTCGTTCGCGACACCGCCCGAGCCGTCTCGCGGGAGCTTGGCGCGCAGACGTGGCTGCCGAGACCGACCCCCGGTTGATCCGAGCCGTCAGGGCGCAACAGGGAGCTCTTCAGCAGAATGCTGAAGCTGACGCCACGCGAGCTGCCCCCGTTTGGCCGTGACGGTGAGCTCACGCTGCAACCTGAAGGGGACCTGAGTCCTTGCTGTCGCGAGCAACGCGGTGGCGTGGGCATCGCCTGGGTCGGAGGCAAGCCTACCGACCCTCGGCTTCCTCTGCCTTCACGGCTTTTAGTATGTATTATCCCAATTAAGCCGCAGCTCTGCGGTGATGGAACGGGACACTGTCGTCGTACGACACCTCAGTGACGTCCTCAGGGACGAATGGCTGGAGGTGGCATGGCTTACCTGGCCGGCTGGTCACGCGCTCGCTACCTCGATCTCTTGTCTCCAGGCTGCTCCTGTCCGCTGCTCCGGTGGTGCTGGTGTGCTCTGCTCGTCGTGTGGTGCAGCCCCTCTCCTGCGGACACCGGCGACGTGGCCGCAGCCAGCACGATCTCCTGGAGGTGGAGCGCTACCAGACCTGCTCACCATAGTCGACGAACAGTCCTTGCACTGGTCGGAGTACCAGTACCTGCCCTCAGCCGAGCTCGGAGCCATCCGCGGAGATCGAGGTGTCAGCAGCAAAGATCGATGAGCTCCAGTCCGAGTGGTCCGATGCCCCAGTGACCGCCCAGCTAGCCTTTTCCGCCTACGACAGAATGGAGAAGATAGCTGAGACCAGCCTGACGGAGGTGGATGCCGCAACGACGCCGCCGCACTGCGGTGCTCACCGAACAGGTGCTCCCAGCGACCAAGGAGCTGATCGAGCCCTTCAAGGGTCCTGCTCGACCGGTCCGGCCGCCTGGAGAGACCTTTGCTCAGCTGCCGGACGTGAAGGCCTCGTTCCTGGGTGCCTCCCTCGCAACGCAGCTGAGAACCGTCCGCTACGAGATCGACCAGGTCCTCGGTGTTGCGAGCCTCCGGGACCTGGTCATTCGCGAGCGTCCAAGTATGCGGAGACCATCGCCACCAGCACCTGGTCGCTACAAGCGTAGGCTGCCTCCGTGATCTACCGCGATCTGCTCCGTCTCCAGAACGTCGTACGCACCGAAGAGTCGCGAGAAAGCGCCCTTGAGCATCGCCCGTTCTCACACCGAGATACGCGCGCTGTTACGAGCTGCGACGTCTTCAGTTCGACCGGAGCGAGCAAGCCGCTGTGCTGTTCGAGAACAGCTCAACCCGATCCTGATCGATGATCTGCTGCCGCGCATACTGACCACGTACAGAGACCGCAAAAACTGATCGACGAGATCAGTTCTCGTCGACGATCGCGCCCGCAGCTGCGCGCGGAGATCGCAGCGAGCAGTAGCATCTTGCTGCTAGTCCTGATGTTCCCGATCGCGTTGATGGTCGCTCGACCGTGCAGCCGTTGCGCAAGATCCGCGATGCTGCGACGATGTCGTCCGGAACCTCTCAGCGCGCACCGACGTCACCGACAAATCCGAGGTCGCTCAGCTCGCTCAGTCCTTCGACACGATGGCCTCGCGGCTCGAGGAGAGCCGCGCCTCCCTCATGTCCACGACCGTTCTCGAGGCGTCCTCGGACCTGCTCCTCATTGTGCGCGACGGCACCGTCACCTACGCCAACGCGCGCATCGACGTCGCCTCCTGGCCGCCCGCCCGGAGACCTGCTCGGGCGACCGATGGCAGACCTCGTCCACCCTGAGGACGCGCCAGGTCTGGCCACATCGACCACGACACCGTGAGCCGCCGCGCAGGTCCCATCCAGTTCGCCCCCGTAGCTGTCCAGGCCCGCTTCGCGCGCGGGACATGTCTGGTCGACACCGAGATCGCCGTCGCCGACCTGCGAGATGACCCTCAGGTGCGTGGCCTGGCGCTCAGCGTTCGCGACGTCACCGAGCGCAAACAGGCCGAGGTCGCCCTCGAGACCGCGCGCGACGCCGCGGTGGAGGCCTCCCGGCTGAAGTCCAGCTTCCTGGCCACGATGAGCCACGAGATCCGGACGCCGATGAACGGCGTCATCGGGCTGACCGGCCTGCTGCTCGACCACCGAGCTCGACGACCGGCCAGCGCGCAGTACGCCGAGAGCGTCCGCGGCGCCGGCGAGGCGCTGCTGGCGATCATCAACGACATCCTGGACTTCTCCAAGATCGAGGCCGGCAAGCTCGAGCTCGAGCAGATCGACTTCGACCTGCGTCCAGCTGGTCGAGGAGGCCGCGGTCCTGCGTGGCGGACCGGCCGCACGCACAAGGGCCTCGAGCTGCTCGCGCTACTGCCTCGCCGGACCTGCCGCGGCCGCTGCGCGGCGATCCCGGCCGGATCCGCCAGGTCTTGCTCAACCTGGCCTCCAACGCCGTCAAGTTCACCGAGCGACGGCGAGGTGGTCGTGCGAGGTCAGCGTGCCGAGCGACCGCGCCGAGCGACGGCGTCGCGGTCGCGCTTCGAGGTCACCGACACCGGCATCGGCATCGCCGACGACGGCCAGCGGACGGCTCTTCGAGCCGTTCACCCAGGCCGACGCCTCGACCACCCGGCGCTTCGGCGGCACCGGCCTGGGCCTGGCGATCTGCCGCCAGCTGGTCGAGCGCATGGGCGGCGCGATCGGCGTGGAGAGCGAGCTCGGCGCGCGGCAGCACCTTCTGGTTCGACCGCTGCCGCTGGCGTCGGCGCTCGAGCCCGTCAGCGTCGGCCACCGGCCGAGCGCCGCACCTGCACCGGGCCTGCGCGTCCTGGTCGTCGACGACAACGCGACCAACCGGCCGCATCCTCGAGCCGAGCAGCTGGGCGCGTGGGGCATGCGCACCGGACGCAGTCGCTGACGGCGACCGCAGGCGCTGACGGCGCTGCCTGCGCGGCCGTCGGCGAAGCGACCAGCCCTACGACCTCGCGCTCCTCGACATGCTGCATGCCTGTGCATGGACGGGCTGCGAGCTGCGCCGGTCGCATCTCGCACGATCCGGCGCTCGCGCGACACCGGGCTGATGCTGCTCACCTCGGCCCAGCGACGTGACCGCCGAGCGCAGCCGGCGAAGCCGGCGATCTGGCGAGTGGCTGACCAAGCCGGTGCGCCAGTCCGCAGCTGCACGACGGCGCTGCAGAGCGTCCATGCTGGTCGGACCGACGGTCCGGCCCCGCCGAGCCGAGCCGAGTCGAGCGCCCGAGCACCGGCCAGGCTCGCCGGGCACGCTGCTCGTCGTCGAGGACAACGCGACTCAACCAGCTGGTGGCCGAGGGCATCGCTCGCCGAGCCTCGGGTTCACGGCCGAGGTGGCCGCCAACGGGCGTCGAGGCCCTGGAGGCGCTCGCGCGGACCGACCGTTCGCGCCGTCCTGATGGACTGCCACATGCCGGTGATGGACGGCTTCGCGGCGACCGCGGCAGATCCGGGCCAGACGAGAGGCGCGGCGCGGCACACCCCGATCATCGCGATGACCGCCGGCGCCCTTCCGGGCGACCGCGAGCGCTGCCTGGCCGCCGGGATGGACGACTACGTCTCCAAGCCCGTCTCGCCCCAAGGCCTTGACGTGGTCCTCACCCACTGGCTCGGTGCACCCGCCACGACCTGAGCGGCGGCGATGACTCGACTTCTGTGCAGGTCAGGAGCTCTTCAGCAGGATGCTGAAGCTGGCGCCGCGCGAGCTGGCCCCGTTGGCAGTCGCGGTGAGCTGTCCCTGGGCACCCGGTGCGACCGGTCCGTTGCTGTCCCCGAGCAACGCCGCCACGTGGGAGCTACCTGTGCCTGCCGCAGTCCGTCGCACGGTTGCCGCCGCTGGCGCCGTCCAGGCCGTCGTGGTGTCAGACCGGTCAGCCCAGTAGGTCACCAGCCAGCTCGTGTCGTCGGTTGCGGTAACGGCTGGGCTGGTGTGCGCCGCACCCGCGGCGTTGTCTATCGTCGAGGCGGAGACCACGATCGGGTTGGTGCCGTCCGTCCCGCGGTAGATCGCCACCGTCATTTCGGTCTTGGTCGTCGCTGAGGCGGTGAGGCTCACCTTGGCGTTCGCCACGGTGTCTGCCTGGACCGCCTTCTTCGTCCATGCCCGGGCGGACATCGCACTGGCGCCGTCCTCGCTCTCCAGCAGCGTCCACCCGGCGGGGGTGGTGTAGGTGCGCGGGCTGCTCGCAGCACCAAGGAACAACAGCATCGTGTCGCCGACCTGCACGCCACTGGGGAGGGTGACCGTGGGGGCCATGGTCCCGTTGCTGACACTTCCGGCCGAGCCGACGAAGGCCACGTTGCTCACCGGGTCGCCGTCAGGCTCGGTAGGGTTCACGATGACCGAGTCTGTGTCGCTGAGGCCCGCGGCATCTGTGACGGTCAGGGTTACGGTCTTCGCGCCGGCGGTGGTGTAGGTGCGCGACGCGTTCTGGGTGGTGGCGTCGGTGCTGCCATCGCCGAAGTCCCAGTTGTAGGTCATCGTGTCGCCGGCGTCCGGGTCGCTCGAGGTCGATCCGGTGAACGAGCAGGCCAGGTCGGTGCAGCTCGGGTTGGTGATGTGCGCCGTCGGAGCCGTGTTCGGCGGCGGTGCAGCGGTCACGGTGAACGTGGTGCTGTCGTCGTCGGACAACGTGCCGTCGCTGACCGTCAGCGTCACCGTCTTCGAGCCTGCCGTGGCGAAGGTGTGCGACGGGTTCGCCGTGGTCTCGAGCGGAGAGCCGTCGCCGAAGTTCCAGCTGTAGCTCAACGTTTGCGGATCCGGGTCGGACGACGTCGAGCCGTCGAACGAGCACACCAGGTTCGTGCAGCTCCGGTTGGTGATGTGGGCGGTCGGGGCCTGGTTGACCGGTGCGGCGGTCAGGTTGGGAGTGGTCACCGGGTCGGAACCTGTCCCACCCTGCGGGTCGGTCACGGTCAGCGTGACGGTCTTGACCCCTGGGCTGGTGAAGGTGTGCGACGGCGCGGCGGTGGTGCCGTGGGTGGTGCCGTCACCCCAGTCCCAGTCATAGGTCAGGTTGCCGCCCTCGGGGTCGAACGACGACGCTCCGTCGAAGGAGCAGGTCAGGTTGGTGCAGGTGCCGACGCTGGCGTTCGCGGTCGGGTCCTGGTTCACCGGAGCCGGCTCACCACCACTGAGCAGCACGCTCATGGTCAGCCCCTGGGCGCTGCTGTTCGCCGTGGCGTTGAGGCCACCCTGGCCGCCGCTGTTGACGCGTCCGTTGCTGTCCATCAGCAGTGACGACATGTGGCTGGAGCCGCTGGCAGTGCCCACAGACCGCTCGGTCTGGCTTGCCGGACCGGTCCAGTCGGTCGTCGCCGAGGACTTGTCCGTCCAGTAGCTGACCAGCCAGTTCGTCCCGTCGGGAGAGGTGACCGTCGGCGTCTGGTGCACCGGGTTGGCGACGCTCTGCGTGGTGATTGCCGTGGCCGTGAGGGCCGGTGAACCCACTCCGCGGTACGACGCCAAGGTGGTGTCGGACTTGACGTAGTACGTTGCCGGCGGTGTGGCGGCGGTCCTGCTCGTGACGGTGACCTGCGAACCGGGCACGTCCGAGGCAGTGGCCGTCTTGGAGTAGAGGCGTCCGGTGAAGCTGGAACCGTTCTCCGACAGCACTTGCTGCCAGCCCGCGGGACCTGTGTAGACGGGACCCGTCGAGTTGCTGGCGAAGAACAGGAGCATCGTGTCACCTGGCTGAGTGCCTGCGGGCACGGGAACCTGGTGGTTGGTACGGCTGCCGCTGGTGCTCGTCTTGCCCACGAACGTGATGTTGTCCGCGATGTTCGTGGGACTGGCTGTCCTGGCGATGCTCGCCGTGGCGCCCTTGTTGTCGGTGACGGTCAGCGTCACGGCGCGGTCACCGGCAGAGGCGTAGGTGTGGGTCGTGGTGGCGCCAGTGCCGTGCGCGGTGCCGTCGCCGAAGTCCCAGTCATAGGTGAGCGGACCGGCCTCGGGGTCGCTGGACGCGGTGCCGTCGAAGGAGCAGACGAGCTGGTCACAGGAGACGGTCGCTGCAGCGAGCGGTGCCTCGTTCAGCGGCGCAGGGACAGCCTGGTAGGAGAACATGGCTCGCGAGGCCCAGCCGGTGCCCGCCCCGGACAGCACCGCGGCGGTGCTCACGACCGGCGTGTGTGCGGCCTGGTTCCAGGTGGTCGAGAGCAGCTGACCGAGAGTGTTGGCGTAGTAGAGCTTGCCGTTGGCGACGAAGCCACCGCGGACGTTCTGCCAGTTGATGCTGGTGATCGTGGTGGAGAACCGCTGCTGGCCGATGATGCCGCTCTCGACCTCGAAGCTGCGGCGGTAGAGAGCGTTCACGCCCGACTTGGTGTAGTAGATGAAGCCGCCTGAGTAGAACAGGCTGGTGAGCGTCTTCGCGTCGTTGTGCCAATCGGTCTGGAAGACGAGCGCGTCAGCCGTGTTCACCGGGGTGGCCGTGCCGTAGGTGGTCCCGTTGAACGTCATCTTCGACAGCGAGCCGTCGGTGTTGGTCTTGTAGAGGACGCCGTTGACCATGAACGCACCGGTGCTGGTGCCCCAGCCCGGCCCCGTGGGCGCGTTGACCGCCGTCGTCGCCGTCGTGCCGTTGAAGTTGCGCTTGACCAGCTGCGAGGCAGCAGTGTTGACCCGGAAGACGTCGACAGGCAGCGCGGTGGTCTGCAGCTGCGGCAGGTTCGTGCCGCCGGCGAGGGGCAGCAGCGCGATGCGGGCGTGGTAGGTGTTGCCGGCCGTGTGGCCGATCAGCTCCGTGTCGGATCCGACGTAGAGACCTTCGCTGGTGGCCAGCATGTCCTGCACGCCGACACCGCGGGCCCGCGTCGGGTTCCAGGAGTACGCCTGGCCGGTGACCGGGTTCAGCGCGGCGATGCCCTCCCGGCTGACCGCACCCGGGCCGGGGGTGTCGCCTGCGCCGGGGTTGTTCTGCCAGCGCTGGTGGCCACCTGCGTAGACCACGTTGTCGGTGACCTCGACGGTCCAGGTGGTGTCGCCACCGGTGTACGCCGTCCAGGTCGCGGCCTGCAGGCCGGTGCCACTGCCCTCGAAGCGGGCAACCACGTCGCAGCCGATCGTCCCGTTCATGCTGCCGGTGACGCCGCCGTATGCCCCAGTCGTCGAGACCACGAAGTACAGCCCGTTCGGGGAGTACTCGACGTCGCTCATGTAGGTCTCGAAGTTCGACGAGCACGCGGCCCTGAACAGGTTGGTGTCCCAGTTCGTCACGACGGGCGCTGCACCCGTGATGTCGAGCTGGACGATCTGGTGGCGGTCGACGCCATCGACAGTCGTGAAGTTGCCCACGGCCATCAGCCGGTTGTTCTGCTTGTTGACGGAGATCTGCAGGACGGCCGTGACCGCACCTGCCTTGGTGTTGTGCAGACCGGCGAACACGTTGTTGACGAAGGGGTCGCGCTTCCCGGTGTCGGCGAAGACCGAGCCCAGCGCCTTCTGGGGTGTGCTGCTGAGGTGCGTGAACTTGCCGGCGACGAAGAGGTGGTTGCCGACCAGCTCGAGGTCGCGGATGTCACCGCTGATGGTCGGGGGCGTGAAGGTGGGATCGATGACACCGGTGTTGACGTTGACCTTGATCAGTCGGCTCGGCGTGGACTGGCCGCCGGCAGAGTTGAACGACCCGGCGACGTACACCGAGTTGCCGTCTGCCGCAGGCAGCACCTTGTAGACGGTTCCGAGCGGGTCGGGGGCGAACGTCGTCGAGATCTTGCCGGTGGTGGCGTCGAAGGCGAGGACGCCGATGCGGGTCACCGTGGTGGAGGTGTTGTAGTTCTGCGCCTGGGTGAACTGGCCGCCGACGATGATCGTGTTGCCGACCTTGGCCACCGAGTAGACGGTGCCGTCGAGGATGTTCGGGGCCATCTTGCTGGGCTCGTCACTGACGATCTTGCCGGTCTGCGGCGCAGCGTTCCCCGTGTCCGCCGCCTGGGCAGGCGCGGACGTCAGATTCAGGCCTGCCGTCAGCAGTACGACGAACAGCGCGAGATGGAGAAACTTGCGCACAAAAATCAACCCCGTGAGAAATGGACCCCGTCGCACCTGGACTCGGCGCGTCAACGGTTCATTGTTCATGAACATCTCCCAGACCGGGTATCGCCAAATCAACCGGTCTGGTCCGGTTGGTCCCAGTTCCCCCCAAACGTTGACGAACCCGACATCTTGGGTGTCATCCACAGCCCGGATCGAGGGGAGCCGTTTCCCGGCGAGCCGGGCCGTCAAACCTGCGAGCCGGGGCTGGTCTAATCCTCCGGGCTCCCGGGATGGCCCCAGAATCGCCTGATTTCCCGCTCGGTGGCATGGTCGTGCTCTCGGGTCCAGGGGGGTCAGTGAAGCAGCAGAACGGCAACAGCCGCGTCCGTGCGATCAGGCAGCGCGTCTGCGTGATCGCTGTCGTCCTGGCCGTCGGAGCACTGCTCTGGATTCTGCAGTCACCCCAAGAAGCACAGGTCGCCCTTCGGACAGCCCAACCGAGCGTCAGCGCCCACCTCGGTAGCGCCCCTGAACAGGTGCGGCTCGGCTTCGACCAGGCACCGGCGTCCGACGCCCGGGCCAAGGTGATGGTGCTCAGCCCGGAGGACGAGAACCTCGCCCTCGGACCGGCGACCACGAGTCTCGACGGGGTCTCCCAGCGGGTCGCTGCCCTGGAGGAGCAGGGCGCCTACCAGGTCTCCTACGAGGTGGCGCTGGCCGACGGAAGTGTGTCCCGCGGGCAGTACTGGTTCTGGTACGCACCCAGCTCGTCCGGGCCGCTCGGCGGGCTGTCTGCACCGGCGCTGTCCGGCCTCGCTCTCGTCGCACTCGCTGCGGCGCTGCGGACGGTCGCCAAGAGGCGCAAGACCCTGGCGCTCGTGCCGGCCAGGAGAACACCAGTGACCACGAGCCCCGTGCCCGCGCAGCGGAGCCGCCAGAATCACGAGGGTCTGTCGCCCCCGGGAAGCCGACCCCGGCCCAGCCCTGCACCCGAGCTGCGGCCCGCGCCGCATGAGGCGGACAGTCCCCGCCACGACTGACCGGTCGCAGACACCGGGTCGACAGGCGCTGCCTACGCGTCTTCCGTGAGCGCGTCGGTCAGCATCGCGACGAGCGCCTCGAGCTGCACGTCCGCCGAGGACGACACCTCTTCGTCGGAACCGTCGAGCGCCCTGGCCGCCAGCCCGGCCTTGCTGTCGATCAGCTCGGCGATCCTCGTGTCGATCGTCTGCGCCGCGATGACGCGCCACGCGGTGACCGGCAGCTCCTGCCCGATGCGGTGGATCCGGTCGATGGCCTGGGTCTGCTCCGCGTCGGTCCACGACAGCTCGGCCAGCACCATGTTGGAGGCGACCTGGAGGTTGATGCCCACGCCGGCGGCGGAGAGGGAACAGACCACGACCGCGACGTCGGGATCGTTGACGAAGGCGTCGATGTTCTTCGCGCGCGACTTCGGCGTCTGGTCCCCGCGGATCGACGAGTAGCGGATGCCGCGCTTGGCGAAGGTCTCCTCGGCGAGGTCCATCACGTCGACGTGCTTGGCGAAGAAGACGACCTTGCCGACGCTTCGGGCGAGCTGCGCCGTGTAGTCCGCGGCCAGACCAGCCTTCGCCTGGCCGATGCGACGCATCATGGTGAACACGTTCTCGCCGTTCTTCGTGGTGGTCGTGTCCTCCCGCTCCCAGGTCGCGACCCGGCGTACGAGCTCATGGTCGATGCCCTCCACGACGACCCCGGAAGTGCGCGTCGCGAGTGCCTTCTCGTACCGCGACACGAGGCGTCGGGCGAGCTCGCGCTCGGCCTCCCGGATGGAACGCCCGGCCTCGTCGTCGAGCTCGACGGGCAGGTCCGCGATGCGCCGGGCGGGGATGTCGGCAGCGACGTCGACCTTGCGGCGCCGGACGATGCCGAGGTTGATCACGCTGCGGCGAGCAGCGGGATAGAACCCGGGGTCGACCGGGGTCAGCCCGGTCTCCTCGAGTGCGTCCATCAGCTCGTGCAGCGGCTTCTTCTCGTCGATCCAGCCGAGGAACTGCCAGATCGTCAGGAAGTCCTCGATGTCGTTGATCAGCGGGGTTCCGGTGAGGGCCATCAGCAACGGGCTCCCGACGCGCGCCCGGATCCGCTCAGAGAGCTGCAGCACGTGCTGCGAGCGTTGCGACGACTTGTTCTTGATGAAGTGCGCCTCGTCGACGACCATGCCGCGGAACCCGAGCTCGCCGAGCCAGCCGACGTGGCGGTCGAGCACCTCGTAGTTGACCACCACGATGTCGGCGAACGCGTCGATCGTGTGACCGTCGCCGTGGATCACGGTGACCGGGCGGTTCGGTGTCCAGAGGCTGGCCTCGTGCGCCCAGTTGGTCTTGACGACGTTCGGCACCACGACGAGGAGCGGAAAGGCCTTCGCGGCCTGCGCGGCGAGCAACGCCTGGGCCGTCTTGCCCAGGCCCGGCTCGTCGGCGAGCAGGAACGAGCGGTGGCCGGCTGCGGCGGAAGCGACCACCTCTGCCTGGTGCGGCATCAGCGTCAGGCCGCCGGGGGCTTTGAGGGAGCCAGGCTCGGGGAGCTTCATCGACGCGATGGCTCCGCTGCCGGCGCGCTCGAACGAGGAGAGCAACGGGCTGAGCAGCTCCCACGAGGCCAGCTGACGCGGCTTTGACTTGCTCTTCTCGGCGGCCGCGAAGTCGGGTGCGAGGAAGGGGTTGGCGAGCTGCCGCGAGACGACGGACCGCGGGACGACCCGGCGATCGGCCGTGAGCGAGGCGGCCGAGGGTTCGGCCGGCGGCGCTTCCTCCACGGACTCGAGACCGGCGGTCTGCCTCATCTCTCGCTTGAGTGACCTGGCGGCGCTCGAGACCTCGGCGTCCTCGGCGAGGAGCTGGAGCAGCGAGGTGTCGCGGGCGGCGGTCTTCGCCAGGATGGTCGCCACACCGTCGAGGCGCTTGAGCTGCCCGGCCCGCTGGGCGTCGGTGACAGTGTCGTCGGCCTTGAGGCGCGCGCGCTCCTCGCGCACCAGCATGGCGACGACCTGGAACTTCGTGCGCACCGACGTCATCACGGATCCGCGCTGCACCGCTGACTCGACCTCGCGCACGGCCCGGGCGAGCACCGGGATGATGCCGTCGTTGTCGAGCTCGCGGACGCGCCGCTGGTTACGTGGAGCGGTACGACGTGCGCCGGACTGGCGCGTGCCTCGTCGAGCCACAGACTCCTCCTCTGGAGTTACCTCGCACGGTCACCGCGGCGGAAGCGACAGATCCGTACGCAGTTCCGTGGCGAGACGTTGAGACGTCGAGCGGAGCTGCCAGGAAGGCGGCTCCGTGACTCACTCGGTTCCACGGATCTGCACAGATCGACGCATCAAGCCCGACGGCCGTCCAGGCGCCGAACCTCCGACCACCTTTCGATGGCCGAGGCACCACGCGCCCGGGCTGGAGTCGTCGCAGGACAAGCGGCATTCCCGAGCGTTGGTGCTGACCCGATACTAGGGCATCGGTCGCGGTGCCGTGGCACATCACCACCAGGCGACCGCACGGGCCCCTCCATCGCCCTCAGGTGCCCTGGACAGCCCCGTCAACGTGGTGACAGCCGCGTGACAGCCACGCCCGGAAGGTTCATGGTGAGTCGGGGGACCCCGGCACACGAGAGAGGAACTACATGTCCACCTACCGAGCTGCGCTTCCCCAGCTGGCCGACAGGATCTTCCTGACCGACGGCGGCATCGAGACAACACTGATCTTCCAGGACCGCCTCGACCTACCCGACTTCGCCGCGTTCGTGCTGTTCGACGACGATGCGGGCCGCAGCGCCCTGCGTCGCTACTTCGAGCCCTACCTTGCGATCGCCGTCGCCGCCGAGAGGGGCATCATCCTCGAGACCCCGACCTGGCGGGCCAGCAGCGACTGGGGCTCCAGGCTGGGTTACTCGCGAGAGGCCCTCGCCGCGGCGAACCGGGCGGCCGTCGAACAGCTCCAGGAGCTGCGCGAGGAGTACGAGACACCGTCGACACCGGTGGTGATCAGCGGTTGCATCGGTCCGCGTGGCGACGGTTACGCCCCCGACTCGTTGATGACCCCGGACGAGGCTGAGGCCTACCACAGCGAGCAGGTCGGCGTGTTCGCCGACTCGGCGGCCGACCTGGTCACCGCGATCACGATGACGCACACGGGCGAGGCGACCGGGTTCGCCCGAGCTGCTGCCGCAGCCGGCATCCCCAGCGTTGTCTCGTTCACCGTCGAGACCGACGGCCGTCTGCCATCGGGCCAGTCCCTGGGCGACGCGATCGAGGCCGTCGACGCCGAGACGGGTGCGTCGCCGGCGTACTACATGGTCAACTGCGCCCACCCGACGCACTTCGACAAGACACTCGCGTCGGGCGACGGCTGGGCCACGCGGATCCGTGGGATGCGCGCCAACGCCTCCACGATGAGCCATGCGGAGCTCGACGAGGCGGAGAACCTCGACAAGGGTGACCCGGTGGACCTCGGCGCGCGCTACGCGGCCCTGCGCAGTGCGCTGCCGCAGCTCACGGTGCTCGGTGGGTGCTGCGGCACCGACGCCACACACATCCGGGCCATCAGCCAGGCCTGTCGGGACTGACGTCCTCCCTGGCGAGCCGGATCGCCTGCCGCGCCTGCGCGACGGCGGCCTCGATGGTCATCGCTGCGCCGGTCGCAAGCAGTCGGTCCACCTCCGCACTGTCCAGCCGCGTGGCGGCGCTCTCGACCGCAGCGAGCAGATCCTGCTCGTGGCGTTCGAACAGCGGCTGGCGGTCATGGTTCGCGCGGACAGCACCGCTCAGGATCGCAGCATCGCGCACGTCGCCGACGCGGACCAGCAATGAGACCAGCGCGGTGAGGACGCCCCACTGGGCGGCCTCGTTGCGCAGGTCGGACCACTGTTCAACCACTGACTCGAACTCCTCGAGCGCATTCGCGGGCTCGTCCCGGTGGGCAGCAAGCGCCACCAGCGCGCTGCGGGCCAGCATCACGAACAGCCGGTTCTCGGTGCGACGACCCTCGTCGACTGCGGCTCGGTAGGCCGCCATCGCAGCTCCGACGTCGGTGTCGGCCAGGGCCTCTCCGGTCACGTAGTGGACCCAGGAGATCGCGGTCGGGTTCCCCGTTGCCTGCGCCTCCTGGAGCAGGTCGTGCAGACGCCCGACCGCCTCGTCCGCGCGACCGGCGTAGGTCATGGCCTGGTAGACCGACACCCGCGACATCAGGCTCTGGATCCGCTCGCCTGCCGCCGCGTACAGCGCCTGCGCCTGCTCGAACCGTTCCATCGCGTCGTCCTGCCGACCGGCGAACATCGCGATGTTGGCCGACTGCACCATGGACCGGGCCGTCGCCGGGTCGTCCGGCTCCCCCGCGGCAAGCCCTCGCTGCGCAAGCATCAGGGCCTCCTGGAGGTCGCCGTCAGCCCACGCCGCTGTTGCAGCGGTCGCGAGCGCTCGCGGAAGGCGCGGGTGCTCGATCTGCCAGCCCGCCACGACCAGGCCCCACTCGAGAAGGTCGCGGCGCTGACGCGGGTAGGCGAAGTCGTAGATGTCGGCGGCCAGCTCGACCGCCAGCTCACGGTCGCCGGCCACTGCATGGTCCCAGGCGAGGTGCAGGTCGGCGCTCATCCTGGCGATGGCGGCCACCACCTCGGGTTCGCTCGACGGCGCCTGCTGCCAGCTCATGGATCGCAGCCGGGCCGCCACGTGATGCGCATGAGCGGCACGGAGTCGTCGCTCCTGGGCGTCGTCGAGGTGCTCGGCGGCGTACGTCCTGAGCGTCTCGAGCAGCCAGAAGCGCGCGTCGCCGGCCTGCACCATCGACTGCTCGACGAGCCTCGCCAGTGCCGTCGCGACGGTCGCCTCGGCGATGGTCTCGTCATGACAGACGACGCGTGCCTGTTCGAGGTCGAACGGGCCCGGGAACACCGACAGACGTGCGAGCAACGCGGCCTCGTCGCTGGTGAGCAGGGCGTACGACGCGTCGACCACGGCGCGCAGGGTGCGGTGACGAGCAGCTGCCGTACGTCGCCCTCCCGCCAGCAGGTCGATCTCCTCCGCGACGAGCGCGGCGAACTCCCTGAGGCCGAAGCTCGGAGCCCGAGCCGCGCCGAGCTCGATCGCCAGGGGCAACCCGTCCAGGCGTCGGCAGAGTTCGCTGACCGCAGCCAGCGCGTCCGCGGAGAGCGCGCCGGACTCGAGACCGTGGGCCCGCTCGAGGAACAGCCGGACCGCCGGGTTGTCCTTGTCCGACCCGGAGGGCAGCGGCAGCGGCGCGATCAGGTGGACGTGCTCGGTGGCGACGGCAAGCCGCTCACGGCTGGTGGCGAGGATGACCAGGTCGGGAACCGATGCCGCGAGCCGTTCGACGACGGGCGCGAGATCTTCCAGCTGTGACTCGGCGTTGTCGATGACCAGCATTCCGGGTCTGGTGCGCAGCGAGCTGGCGAGGGCACCAACGGGGTCAGCGCCTCGGGGCTGTTCGCTCCCGCACGCCTCGGCGATCGTGTCGACCAGCCGGTGCGTCGGCACGGTGGCGACTTCCGCCCACCAGACCGGACGCCCGGCGGCGAGCTGGTGCGCTGCCTCGAGTGCGAGACGTGTCTTGCCGACGCCTCCGGGACCGACCAACGTGACAAGTCGCTTGCTGGCCAGGCAGCCGCGCAACAGCTCGAGCTCGCTCTCTCGGCCGAGCACGTCACCCACGCGCCAGGGCAGTGGCGGGCTCGCGGACCCAGCCGGGAGAGCCGTCGGCGGGGGCGCGAGCTCGTCCTGGATGATGCTGGTCTCGAGCATCCGAAGGTCGGCCGAGGGATCGAGCCCGAGCTCGTCGGCGAGGCGCTCACGGTGCTCCCGGAACGCGTCCAGCGCTTCGGGTTTGCGGCCACTGGCATGCAGGGCCCGCATCAGCAGCCCGACCGGTCGCTCTCGAAGTGGGTCGGCAGCGACCAGGGATCGGGCAGCGCCGACGGCTTCCGCAGGCTGCCCTGAGGTCAGGAGCAGAGCGGCGCGGTCCTCGAGCGCGGCGATCCGGAGCTCGGCCAGCCGGACCGACGCGGGTCGCGCAGGACCGTCGGCGAGCTCGGCGTACGCCGTCCCGCGCCACAGCGCCAGCGCCCGGTCGAACAGCACCGCGGCCTGGCGCGGGTCGGTGTCAGAGCCGGCTCGGGCGCGGCGGACGAGCGACTCGAAGACATCGGCGTCCAGGGAGCCTTCCGGCACCACGAGCGTGTATCCGCCTGGAGCCGTCCGGAGGTGGTCCGACACGGGGCCGAGCCTGCTGCGCAGCCGGGCGACGACCTGTTGGAGCGCGTTCGCCGGTCCTTCCGGGGGCTCCTCGCCCCAGAGCGCGTCGACGAGACGGTCGGTGGACACGACGGCGTTCGGTTGGACGAGGAGCGCGGTCAGCAAGGCGCGAGGCCGCTGGCCCGAGATCGCAATCGGCCCGTCGTCGCCCTCCACTTCCAGCGGACCGAGCACTCGGAACACCCTGTCAGTGTTCCACCGCGGTCGCGTCACCGCCATGACAGCCCAATGTCATCCGCACTCGGGAGGCTCGGTCTCGAACCCGATCGAACCAACGGAAGGAATCATCATGTCGTTCATCACCGGCTACCAAGGCCGCATCCATCACGACTCATGGCTGCCCGAGGGCGAGGTCCGCAGCGCGGTCCTCGTTCTGCACGGGTACGCCGAGCACCTGGGTCTCTATGCCCCACTCGCCAGGCGCCTCACGGCCGACGGGCATGCAGTGCACGCGTTCGACCAGGTCGGCCACGGTCGCAGTGAGGGCGAGCGGGCCGTGATCGAGTCCTGGGACATCCTCGTGGAGGACGCGCGCCGCCTCGTGGTCCACATCAGCGAGCAGCACCCCGGTGTCCCACTTGTCGTCATCGGCCACTCCGGCGGCGCCGTGGCGGCGTTCCTGCTTGCTGCGAGGCACCCCGAGGTCGCGTCGGCCGTCGTACTCTCCGCCGGGCCGTTGCTCCCGGTGGAGTGGGTCGAGGCGGCGCTCGACGGCGACGTCGAGGAGACCGAGGAACTGGACCTCGACCCGACCGCGATGCTGAGCACGCACCCGGAGTACGTGCACGCACTGCTCCACGACCCGCTGACCTACAAGGGGGGATTCCTTCCCGAGACGGTCCGGGCGGTCACCCGGACCTGGCCCGAGGTGGCGACTGCCCTCGAGCAGGGGCGCCCCGACCTCCCGGTGCTGATGATCCACGGGGAGGGGGACCCCGTTGTGCCGGTCGAGGTGTCGCGCACGGTCGCGGCGCGGCTGCCACGCGCCGATCTCCGGACCTTTCCCGGAGACCTGCACGACGTGCTCAACGAGCACAACCGGGACGAGGTGCACGACGTCGTCGCTTCGTGGCTGGTCGGCGTGCTCGGCCGATCCAAGGCGGGAGTTGTCGCGTAGAGGTTCTCGGCGCGGGAGCGGTTGTCGGCGGTCGCTGCGAGGATCGACGCATGGCCGAGCAACGCTTCCGCGCCGAGCTCTGGGAGCACTCCCCCGGCGAGCCCGGATCCTTCCACTTCCTGACCCTGCCGGCCGAGCTCGCAGACGACCTCGCCGCCGAGGCCGGCCCACTCCAGGGTTTCGGCAGCATCCGGGTGGAGGTCCGCATCGGCGCGACGACCTGGCGCACGTCCCTGTTCCCCGACGCGGCTCAGGGGACATTCGTGCTCCCCGTGAAGAAGGCGGTGCGACGTGCGGAGGACCTCGAAGCGGGGACGTCCTGCGAGGTCAGCGTGTCACTGCAGGATCTCGCGGAACGGGAAATAGGCAGCGAAGCCGAGGAGTAGTGCGGCCGCGAATCCCCAGCGAGGGGCGCGTGGAAGTCCCTCGTGCCACAGCATCAGCGCGGCGGCGACCGCATAGGCCGGCACGAGCGGGAGCACGTAGAACAGGTAGCTGATCCGGTGTGAGACCACGGACAGGATCAGGAAGGGCAGGAACACCCCCAGCGCCCAGACCACGCTCCAGCAGGCGACCCGGTCGCGGAGGCGCACCCAGCGCCACCCCGCGTAGGCGAGGGCAGTGACCGCGATCCCGGCAAGCGCCGGGTTCATCGACCCTCGAAAGTAGATCAACGGCCTGCTGGTGACCACGTCGCCGCCGACGACCTCGTTGGTGTCGACCCGCAGGTAGGGGATCTGCGTGTCGTTGCTCAGCCACTGCCACGGGTCGCTCTCGCTGTTGACCGGCCCCCCTGTGCGGGAGAGATCCAGGCCGTACGACGTGATGTGCCGGATGTGCTCGTAGGGGTTGGCGAAGTCTGTGTACAGCACGTCGAGCAGCCACAGCCCCGCGGTCGCCACGATCGTCGCCGCACCCCCGAGGACGAACGCGTGGCGCACCCGCTGCCTCAGCGACCCACCACCAGGCGCCACCAGAACGAACACAAGCAGCGCGAACAGTGCGAACAGTGCTGGCACCTTCACCAGGAACGCAACACCGCACGCGACTCCTGCCCACATCCACTTTCCGCGCAGCGCCAACGCGGCACCGACGAGCAGCGGAGCAACGAAGAGGATGTCGAGGGTCGCGATCCGGCTGTGCACCAGCAGGAGGTTGTCCAGCATGACCACACCGGCGGCGTACACCGGCAACCAGGGGTCGCGGCCCGACGTCCGCACCAGCAGGTAGACGGCGAACACCACCACGACGCCGGCCACGATGCTGGGGAAGCGCCATCCCATGGGCACGTCGCCGAACAACCACATCGAACCGGCGATGAGCAGCTTGCCGAGCGGAGGGTGCTCGGTGTTCGGATCGAGGCCGGCCGGTGCATCGGCGTACGGGTCACCCGCAGCCACCGTCCACCCGAGCAGCCGGCGGGCAGCGTTGACGTAGTAGGTCTCGTCGAAGATGAGCGAGCGGTCCGGCCTGTTCAGCCACACCAACCTGGTCAACACCGTCGCGACGAGGAGCAGGCCTGTCGTCAGCAGCGGACCGGGGAGCAGCGCCTTCCACCGACGAGCCGGCTTCGGTGCCGCCTCGTCATCCTCCGCACGTGACGCAGCGGCTACCCCTGCGGTCACGGCGCCCCCCGGCCGAGAATCAGACTCAATTCAGAGTTGGCGGCAGTGTCGTGGTGACCGTTACCGTCTCGGTCTCGGTCGTGGTGGTGGTGTCGGTCGTGGTCTCGGTCGTGGTCTCGGTCGTGGTCTCGGTGTCGGTCTCGGTCACGGTCTGGGTGACGACCGTCGTGGGACCACCCAAGGTCGTCGTGACGGTCACGGTCGTGCCGGGAGCCGTCGTCGTGTAGGTCTCGGTCGACGTCGAACCCGGCCCGGTCGCGGTCACCGTCCTGGTGCCGCACTTGACGATTGTCTTGGTCCTCCAGAGGGTCTTCGTCTTGGTCACGGTCTTCGTGACCGTCACGGTCCTCTTCCCCTGGGCAACCCGGTTGGCGCCGGCGGCGTTCAGGAAGGGACCTAGCGTCGCCGTGGTCGGTCCGGTGGACGTGTGCGTGTAGCACCCCGAGCCGCCGGTCGACTTGACCGATGGCGCGGACGCGGCACCACCCAGCTCGGCGAAGCCCACGACCATGATCCCGGCGCAGACGACCGCCGTCGCGGCCGGCGCGAAGCGGGAGAACCGCCTGGGTGTGGTGGAGTGTGGATCGGCACTGGAACGTGTGGGCATCGCGCACCATCCGTGCAACTCGGTGATAGGTGAAACTCACTGTGTGGACCCGGCCGGTACCCGTCAAGGGCACCTTCCAGAAGTGGTTTCGGCGGCTAGACCACCGCCTGCGCCGATCAACCAATACGCCCTGACTGCCCCACCACCAAGCCGCCAAACGCGGTTGAAGCACCGATACGGCGCACCGCTACGCGAGTGACTCGAACCGCACAACTCGGGCCCATGTCCACCCCTCTTCCTCGTTCGCGATCCTTATGAAGGGAGAAGGCACGAATGTCCGCTTCTCTGGTCTAGAAGCACCACAGGCGCCGCGCCGGTTCACTGGCAGGGTGACCCAGTGCTCCCCGTCGGCCCCGATCGCGTGCGTGTGTACGGCTACCGCTGGGTCGTGCTCGCAGCCTTCATGGGTGTCAACCTGACGATCCAGGTGTTGTGGATCAGCTACGCACCGGTCTCCAGCCAGGCGCAGGAGTACTACGGGGTTTCCGGCACGGCCATCGGCGCCCTGGCGATGTCCTTCATGGTGGCCTACCTGCCGTTCTCGTTCCTGGCTTCCCAGCTGATCACCAACAGCGGTCTCCGGTTCGCCTCCGGCCTTGGCGCACTCCTGGCCGGCGTTGCCGGAGTGGTCCGGGGGCTCGCCGGCACCAGCTTCACAGTGGTCCTGCTCGCGACCCTGGGGGCGGCGATCGCCCAGCCGTTCCTGCTGAACGCGTGGACGACCGTGTCCTCGCAGTGGTTCCCGCGCTCGCAGCGCGCGACCGCTGTCAGCCTGATCACCCTGGCGAACCTCCTGGGCGCCGGCATCGGGATGGCCGTGACGCCGACGCTGGTGAAGTCGATGTCGATCTCGACCGTCCAGCTGACCTACGGCGCCGCCGCCCTCGTGGCAGGAATTGCCTTCGTGCTCGTCGCCCGCGACCGGCCGCCGACCCCTCCCGATCTCGATGCCGCGAGCATCCCGACACCGACCCTGGTCGGCGTACGCCAGGCACTGAGCGTCGCGCCGTTCGTGACGTTCCTGGTGATCGCCTTCGTGACGATGGGCGTCTTCAACGGCTTGTCCACGTGGGTGGAGGAGATCGTGAGACCGCGCGGCTTCTCCTCGGTCGACGCGGGCAACCTCGGCGCTCTGCTGCTGCTCGGCGGCGTGGTCGGAGCCGTCGTGATCTCGGCGCTCTCCGACCGGTCGGGGAAACGCGTGCCCTTCCTGACGTTCGCGCTCATCGCATCCGCCCCGGCCCTGCTGTGGCTGACCTTCGCGGGCTCGCTGCTCGCTCTCAACCTCGCGGCGTTCCTGCTCGGCTTCTTCATGACGAGTGCGCTGCCGGTAGGGATGCAGTACGCCGCCGAGATCACCGCCCCAGTACCGGAGGGCACCTCGAACGGCCTGATCCAGCTGTTCGGACAGGCATCAGTGGTGGTCGTCTACCTGATGACCCTCACCCGGACCTCGTCCGGGTCGTTCGTCATCTCCCTGTGTGTGCTTGCAGCGCTGCTCCTGATCTCCGGGCTCGTCCTGTCGCGGCTCCCGGAGCCGACCTTCGTCCAGGTGCTTGCACCGGTTCCGGCGCCGGCCCAGGCCGAGCTCCTCGAGACCGGCCCGTCCACGCACATCCCTCAGCAGGTCGCGCCGCACGACCCACGCCTTCCTCGGCAGCGCCGGGAGGACGAGGTCGCACCACTGCCGTCCACGCGCCGCGCCGCCAAGAAGGCAGCGCCTGCCGAGCCCAGCGAGGACCCGGCAGCTCGTCGGCCCAGAGAGTGACCAGCGAGTGACCCGAGAGTGACTTGACCGCTAGTGAGCCCCGCCCATTGAGTGGCCCAGTGAGTGGTGGCCCTGCCACGCCTTCGCTGCCAGGTAGCGGCCGTTCACAGGAGACAGGTGCACCCCGGTCGGCACCTTGCTGTTGACCCGGACACCGGCGTCCTCCAGCTGAGCCACCTTGTCCGGGTTGTTGGTGAGCAGGTCCAGCTGGCTCAGCCCCAGAGCGAGCAGCATCTGTGCGGCCACCGTGTAGTCCCGCTCGTCCTCGGCGAAGCCGAGCACCAGGTTCGCCTCATAGGTGTCCAGCCCGGTGTCCTGCAAGGCGTAGGCGTCGAGCTTGTTGTACAGCCCGATGCCGCGCCCTTCCTGCCTGAGGTAGAGCAGGTAGCCGCCGACCTCAGCGATGCGTTCCACCGCCTCCCGCAGCTGGGGACCGCAGTCGCACCGCTGGCTGCCCAGCACGTCCCCGGTCAGGCACTCGCTGTGCAGGCGCACCAGCGGGACGGCTCCGGGGTCAGTGGTGTGGATGGACGCCAGCGGACCGAGAGCCAGCGCCACGTGTTCGCGCCCGTCGCACAGCCCGTCGAAGGAGAAGACGCGCGCCTCGGCGACGTAGCCGTCGTCGAAGCGCAGCGGGAGCTGGACCTGGCCGCGGACCGAGGCGGGTGTGGGTCGTGACATCAGGTGGTGCTCCTTCTCAAACGCTTGCTGCGAACCGCGAAGACAGGGCGTAGCGCAGCAGCACCACGTCCCCGATCTGCCTGGTCTCCGCGAGGTGGGCCCGGTTGCGCGGGTTCCACGGGAATGCCCCGTCGCCGACGAACCGGTGAGCTCGCGAGTTCCCCACGAAGAACGGCGCCACGACGAGGTGCAGCTCGTCGGCGAGGTCGGCGGTGAGGAACTGCGTGTGCACCTGTCCACCGCCCTCCACCATCAGTCGCCGGACTCCTCGGTCGTGCAGGTCCTCGACCATCAGCGGCAGGTCCACCGGCTGGCCGCCGTCGATGACAGTGGCCACGTTGGCCAGCCGGTGACGCGCGATCGGGACGGCCCGGCTCGCGCAGTAGACGAGCTTCTCGCTGTCTCCGGTCGCGAAGAAGTTGCTGCAGGCGTCCAGGTCGGCACGTTCGGTCACGGTCACCTTCATCGGCGTCTCCCGCCAACCGCGTGCGACCCGTTGCTGCCGGAGCGCGGGCTTGCGCACCAGCAGCCTGGGGTTGTCGTTGCGGACTGTCGCGGCGCCGACGAGGATGGCGTCACACTCGGCTCGGACCGCGTCGACCCGCTCGAGATCTGCCGCGTTCGACAGCACCAGTCGCTCCTGGCTGGCGGCGTCGAGATAGCCGTCGAGCGACATGCCGCAGCTGAGGATCGTGTATGGACGCTCAGCCACGGGACGCACCTGTTTCGACCAGCACAGGGAGCGCCGGCCGCGACCGGACTGTCGGGCGGGCGGTGTGACGTTGCCGCGATGCCGCCACCATGACGAGTGCACCCGGGAGGCTGGCCACGGTCACCATCACGCCGTACGCCACAGCCGTCGCCACCCCCGCGCCCGCTCCCAGTCCGGCGGCAGCGAACGACCAGGCGGCCACTCCCTCGCGCGGTCCCCAGCCGGCGACGCTGAGCGGGATCGCCATGGCCACCAGCGCGAGCAACGCGAGCGGCAGCAGCCGGACCGGCGAGGTCGTGACGCCCACAGCGCGTGCCGCGACGAGGTACGTCGAGACGTGACCGACCACGGCGACGGTCGACGCCAGCACCACACCCGGCCAGGCTCGCCGGGCCAGCAGACCGCGACGCAGGTCCTCCCTGACGACCCGGGTCATCCGCGAGGCGCGCGACGTCCCATGCGACGGCAGCAGGTGTCGGAGCCCGGCGGCCACCACGAGCGCCACGGCCAGCACGCCCAGCAGGGTCGGGACGGAGGACCGCACCGGCGAGGGGAGCAGAAGCAGCACCACCACCGTGATGACGACCTGCACCACCTGGCCGGCGAGCCTCTCCCACGCGACCGAGCGCAGCCCGAGAGCCGCGTCGCCTGCCGCCCGGCCGTGACTGACGCCGCGGTGCACGTCTCCCACGATCCCGGCCGGCATGGTCGTGTTCAGGAACTGCGAGCGGTAGTAGGAGGCCACCGCAGGAGCCACCCCGACACCCATCCCGAGCCCCCTCGCCACGAGGTGCCACCGCCACGCGCACGCGACGGTCGTCGGGACCGCGATCGCCGCGCCGAGTGCGAGCGTCGTCGCATCGAGCGAGCGAACTCCGTCCAGGAAGGGGCCACTGCCGGTCCGCCACACCACCACTGCGAGCACGGCGAGACCGGCGAGCAGTCGCAGCCATCTCCATGTTCGCGGCGTCATGCGGCCACCTCCTCCAGGACGCGCGCGACCCGGTCAGTCGTCTCGGACCAGCCGCTGAGGCCGGCCCGGCGCTGGTGGGCCGCCTCGCTCAGCGTGGTGCGCAGGTCGGCGTCGCAGAGCCAGCGACCCAACGACGCGGCGAGCGCGTCGACGTCACCGGCCGGCACGAGCAACCCGGGCCTGGTGCCGTCCGGGGTCGTGCCGAGCGCCTCCGAGACGCCACCGACGTCGGACGCCAGCACCGGCAGCCCGTGCGCAAGCGCCTCGGTGACGACCATGCCGTAGCTCTCGGCACGGCTCGCCAGCACGAGCAGGTCCGCCTCGGCGTACGACGCCTCCAGCTCGGCTCCCGCACGAGGACCGGTGAGCACCAGCCGGTCGTCGAGGCCCGAAGCGTCAAGACCGCGACGCAGATCTGCGACGAAGTCCGGCGCCCGGGTCAGGGAGCCGACACACCGGCACTCCCAGGGCAAGTCCGCGACCCGCGCCAACGCAGCCAGCAGGACGTCATACCCCTTGCCCCACGTCACCGAGGCCACGCACAGCAGGTTTCCGCCGTGGGCACTGCCGGTCGCCGGGTTCGCCGTGTCGACGCCCGGCTCGGCTACCTGCACGCGCGACGAGTCGAGCGAGTACGCATCCAGCAGCCAGCTTCGTGACCAGGCGCTCGTGGTGACGACCGCCGCCGCCGCGGACAGCACGGAGCTCTCGCGCTCGAACGAGCCATCGCCGTTGGTGTGCTGCCCGAGCGGCATGTGCATCAGGACCACGAGTCGCAGTCGGTTGGCCTCGGGCCCCAGGAGATCCGGAACCGTGGAGGCGACCAGGCCGTCGACGAGGACCACCGACCCGTCAGGCAACTGCTCGAGCGCGCGGGCGAGGATGCGGTGAGCCGCCGCATCAGCCCACGGCCAGGCCCCGGTCACAGGTCGCACGCGCACCGACCACCCGGCGTTCGCCAGCCCCTGGCACAGCCGCCGGTCGTAGGTGTTCCCGCCGCTCGGTCGCAGCGGGTCGTCGAAGCCCTCCGGCACCACGACGTGCACCGTGCGCGGTTTCACAGGACCCGCTCATAGCTCGCCCACGCGACATGGGACTCGTGCAGCGTGACGACGATGCCGGACACGTTGTCCGCTGACGGACCGAGGTCGCCGTTGCGGATCCGCTCGGCGAGCTGGTCCGCCACGTGTTTCGCCAGCACCTCGGTGGTGGTGTTGGTGCCGGCGAACCCCGGCTCGTCGTCGAGGTTGCGGTAGGTCAGGTCCGCCACCACGCTGCCGAGCACGTCGCTGGCGCGGCCGATGTCGACCAGGATCGCGTCGCCGTCGAGGGACTCGCCGCGGAACGTCGCATCCACGACGAACGTCGCACCGTGCAGCCGCTGCGCGGGGCCGAAGACGTCGCCACGAAAGCTGTGCGCCACCATCATGTGGTCGCGGACCGTCACGCTGAACACGGCACCTCCCCGTTGGTTGTGGGCTCGTAGGTCAGCGAGTGGCACAGGGCCGGGAGGTCCCCGCTGGCGAGCCGGGGCATCACCTCGGGCAGCGTCTCGAAGGGCGACTCGCCGGTCAGCAGCACGTCGAAGGCGGGGTCCCGGAGCAGTTCGACGGCGAGCGCCAGCCGGTCGGCCGGCGTACGTCTCCCCCGACGCGACGTGGCGATGGTGCCGACCTGGCTGGCGCGGATGGCCAGCCGACCGGAGTGGAAGGCGCCGCCGAGCCGCAGCGTGGTCTCGTCGTCGCCGTACCAGCTGAGCTCGATGACCGTGCCCTCGGCAATGAGCAGGTCCAGCGACTGCTGCAGCCCGGCCGCGGTGGCGCTCGTGTGTACGACGAGGTCGCGGCCGCCCCGTGCCTGCCCGGGAAGGGCGAATTCCACCCCCAGGGCGGCTGCGACGTCGGCTCGCGTGGGCTCGACGTCGACCAGCGTGACGGCGACCCCGGGGATCCGGGCGAGCAGTCGAGCCACGCAGCAGCCGAGCGTCCCGGCCCCGACGACCGCGACCCGGTCGCCGACCAGTGGCGCGGCGTCCCAGAGCGCGTTCACGGCTGTCTCGACGATCCCGGTGAGCACCGCCCGCGCCACCGGCACATCAGCTGGTACGACGGTCACGGCCGATGCCGGCACCACATAGGAAGTCTGATGGGGATGCAGGCAGAAGACTGTGCGCCCGACCAGGGGGACCGGCCCGTCCTCGACGACACCCACGTTGAGGTAGCCGTACTTCACCGGTCCCGGGAAGTCGCCGACCTGGAAAGGGGCCCGCATCACGTCGTACTGGCTGGTCGGCACGCGCCCGCGGAACACCAGCGACTCCGTGCCCCGGCTGACCCCCGACCGGAGCGTGCGGACGAGCACCTCGCCAGGGCCAGGACCCGCCAGCTCCACGTGCCGGATCTCCCCGGATCCGGGCTCGCGGAGCCAGAACGCCCTCGCTTCAAGCGGGGCTTCCTGCGGCGCTCCCTGCGACATTCACCCACCTGACCCGGCTCCGGGTGAACCGGAGCAGTGAACTCCTCGTTGAAAAGACGTGTACTCCCCTGCTGACCTGATGAACGGAGTGAGGGTGCGCACGGTTCAACGAGGTCCCTGGTTGGGTTTCGCCGGTCAGCTGGTCGTGCTCGCGACACTCGATGCCGGCGTCGGCCTCGGCCGCGCGGGGTGGATCGCCGGTGTCTGCTGTGGGCTGGTGACGACCGGACTGCTCGGCCTGGGGATGGCCAGACGCGGGGCGGGCGCGCTCGGGCCGGCCGACCACGTCACGCTGCTCCGGGCGACACTCGTCGGCGGTGTGGCGGCGATGACCGCCGACTCGGTCAGCGGCACCGTCCCGGCGGAGGTGGTGTGGAACCTCGTCGGCATCACGGCGGTCGCGCTGGCGCTCGACTGGGTGGACGGGCAGGTGGCGCGCCGGACGCGCACGGCGTCCGAGCTCGGCGCCCGGTTCGACATGGAGGTCGACGCGCTGCTGATCCTCGTCCTGAGTGTGTACGTCGCCCAGTCGGTCGGCCCGTGGGTGCTGCTCATCGGGGCGGCTCGCTACCTCCGGCTGCTGGCCGGCGTGCCGCTTCCCTGGATGCGCAAAGACGCCCCGCCGCGCCACTGGGGCAAGGTCGTCGCGGCCATCCAGGGGATCGTGCTGATGGTGGCGGCCGCCGATGTGCTGCCCACGCCGGTCTCCGTGATCTTGTTGGCCGGTGCTCTCGGGTTGCTGGCCGAGTCATTCGGCAGCGAGGCCTGGTGGCTGTGGCGCCATCGCCACCTCGACGCGATCCGCGATGCCCCTTCCTCGAGGGAGCGGGTCCCGGTCGCGCAGGACGCCGAAGGCTGTGCCGCATGAGGGCCGCATGAGGGCCGCATGAGGAACGTTGCCGAGGGTGGCTGGCGAGCAGCGGGCGCGTGGCTGCTCACAGGGCTGGCCGCGGTGCTCGTGCTCTTCGCCCTCACGGCCCCTCACCGGCTCCAGGACCTCTCGCTGGGAACGTTCATGCGCCTGCCGCTGGAGGCACTGGTGTTCGTCGCGGTCGTGCTGGCGGTCCCTCGGCGCCTCGGGCGGTTGCGCACCGTGCTCGCCTTGGTGACGGGGTTCGTGCTGGGTGTGGTCACCATCGTGAAGGTCCTCGACATCAGCTTCTTCGAGTCGCTGAACCGGCCCTTCGACACGGCCATCGACTGGCGCTACGCAGGGTCGCTCGTCGAGCTGCTGCGGGACTCGTTCGGCGACGGTCTGGGCACGGTGCTCCTCGTGGCGGCCGGGCTCGTTGCTGTCGCGTTGCTCGTGCTGATGCCGCTCGCCGTGCTCCGGGTGACGCGGCTCGCAGCCCGGCACCGGAGGCCGTCCTCGCGTGCGCTGGCGGCGTTCGCATCGCTCTGGCTGGCGCTGGCCGTGCTGAACGTGCAGGTTGCCGGCGGCGCCTCGCTCGCGTCGCGGGATGCGGCCGGCTACGTCTTCGAGAAGGTCAGCGACATCCCGGCCGAGCTGCGCGACCAACGCGAGTTCGCCAAGGCTGCGCTCGAGGATCCGCTTCGCGACGTACCCGCGGAAGAGCTGCTCACCGGGCTGCGTGGCAAGGACGTCCTGTTCGTGTTCGTCGAGAGCTACGGCCGGGTCGCGGTCGAAGGGTCCTCCTTCGCTCCCGGGATCAAAGATGTGCTGGCGTCGGGGTCGAAGCAGCTGACTGCCGCCGGCTACTCCAGCCGGAGCGCGTTCCTGACCTCGCCGACGTTCGGTGCGATCAGCTGGCTCGCGCACGGGACGTTGCAGTCCGGGCTGTGGATCGACAGTCAGCAGCGGTACGACGTGCTGGTGAAGAGCCCACGACACACGCTGAGCCACGCCTTCGGCCGGGCAGGTTGGCGGACCGTGGGCGACTCTCCGGCCAACACGCGCGACTGGCCGGAGGGGGCGTTCTACGGCTTCGACAAGCTCTACGACTCCCGCAACGTCGGCTACCAGGGACCGCGCTTCGGCTATCCGACGATGCCCGACCAGTACACCCTCGACGCGTTCCACCGCCTCGAGCTCGCGCAGGAGGATCGCCAGCCGGTGATGGCGGAGATCGACCTGATCAGCAGCCACGCACCCTGGTCCAGGACACCGCGCATGATCGACCAGGCAACGGTCGGCGACGGTTCGGTGTACGACGGGATGCCCGAACAGCTGCCCTCGGAGCGGGACATCTGGCCCTCACCCCGGCGGGTCAAGGCGGCGTACGGCAAGGCGATCGAGTACTCGCTGAACAGCGTCTTCGAGTTCGTCCGGACCTACGGAGACGACGACCTGGTCCTGGTCGTCCTCGGCGACCACCAGCCGGCAACCATCGTGTCCGGGGACGACGCGGGCCACGACGTACCCATCTCGATCATCAGTCGCGACCCCGGAGTGCTCGACCGGATCGCCGGCTGGCAGTGGCAGGACGGCGTGCTGCCCCGGCCGGACGCGCCGGTCTGGCGAATGGACGCGTTCCGCGACCGGTTCCTCGCGGCCTACGGACCGGGCGGTCCACACTGAGTCCGACCCGCGAGCGACGGTTGAACCCGGGCAGCCCGCCGTACGTATCACGAGGAGGAGGTGGAATGCCTGACAACGAGCTGGTGCTCATGCAGCAGCTGCACGACGAGCACGCCGCCGCACTCTGGCGCTTCTGCCTGCGCCTCCTCGGCAACGACCGCGGCCGCGCCGAGGACGTCGTACAGGAGACGATGCTGCGCGCATGGCGACACCGCGCCATCCTCGACAACCCCTCACCAGCAGTGCGTGCGTGGCTGTTCACCGTCGCCCGCAACATCGTGATCGACGAGTGGCGCAGCCGCCGCCACCGCAGCGAGCTGCCGGTTGCCAACGTCCCCGAGGACGGCGCCGCGGACGACGAGAGCGACCAGCTGCTGCTCTCGTGGGTCGTGGCCGAAGCCGTGTCCCGGCTCTCGCCGGACCACCGGGCGGTGCTGATGGAGTGCTACTACAAGGGGCGGCCGGTGGCTGAGGCCTCCCGTCGGCTCGGGGTGCCGGAGGGCACCGTCAAGTCGCGCACCCACTACGCACTGCGGGCGCTGAAGCTGGCGCTCGAGGAGATGGGGGTGAGCGCGTGAGCTGCCAGTTCGCCCATGAGGACGGCGCCTACGTCCTCGGCGCCCTCTCCCCTGCCGACCGGCTCGAGTTCGAGCGACACCTGACCGACTGTGCCGATTGCACACGCGCGGTTCGCGAGCTCGCTGGGCTGCCCGGTCTGCTCGGCCGGGTCGATGCGACAGTGCTCGAGGACCTGCCGCTGGTCGAGCCGCCGGTGCCCGAGACCCTGCTGCCTGCCCTCTCGCGTGAGGTACGACGAGCCGGCCGGCGGCGCACCTTAACCACGACACTGATGGCCGCCGCCGCCGTCGTACTCGCCGTGATGGTGCCGGTCGTGGTGTCCCAGGTGACCGACGACGGGCCCAGCCAGGCGCTCCCCCGGCCGACGGCCTCCGCCTCCCCGTCTGCCTCTTCCGCGCCCCCCGCGCAGGCACAGGCGATGAGCCCGGTAGGCGACGTGCCGGTGCGAGCAAGCCTGACGCTGGAGAAGGTCGCCTGGGGAACCCGGCTGGGCCTCACCTGCACCTACGACCCCGAGTGGGTCGAGTACAACCTGCCCCCGGACCCGACGTACGCACTCTTCGTGCGCACCCGCGACGGACGCTCCGAGCAGGTCGGCACCTGGCGCTCGGAGGGCGGCGCGACGATGCGGCTGCAGGCGGGGACGGCCGCCAGCCGCGACGACATCAGGTCGGTGGAGGTGCGCACCCTCGACGGGCGCGTGCTGCTGCAGCTGAGGGCGTGACGGATCGTCCACAGGCGGTCAGATGTGGTCCAGTCAGGCCATGCAAACTCCTTGCCAGGTGTTCTACGGTGACGCTGGAGTGATGCTGTGGACGAAGCAATACGCCTGCGGATCAACCTGCTCGGCGAGCTGACCGCTTCGTTCGACGGCGCAGGTGCTCGACCTTGGCGGGCGGCGTCAGCGCGCAGTTCTGGCGGTCCTGCTGCTCGCCCGTGGGGACGTCGTCCCTGCCGAGCGGCTGGCCGATGCCGTGTGGGGTGAGCGCGCACCGGGTGACGCGGTCAGCGCGCTGCAGTCCTACGTCTCACACCTGCGCCGCAGCCTGCAGCCAGGCTCCGCCGCTCGGGAGCGCTCGGCCGTCATCGTCCGCGAGGGACCGGGGTACGCCGTCCGGCAGCCGGTCGAGGCGGTGGACGCGTGGCGGTTCGAAAGGCTGCTCAACCGGGTCGACTCCGCCACCCGCGCCGGCGGAGGCCGCCTCGCTGCTCCGCGAGGCGCTCGACCTGTGGCGGGGACCGGCGCTCGCTGACTACGCCGACGAGGAGTGGGCGGTCCCCGAGATCGCACGTCTGACCGAGCTGCGGACCGTCGCCCGGGAACGCCTTCTCGCGGCCCGGCTGGAGATGGATGAGCCGGCTCTGCTGGTGCCGGAGCTGGAGGCGATGGTCGGCGAGGAGCCGTTGCGGGAGGAGCGGTGGCGCCTGCTCGTGCTGGCGCTGTACCGCGCGCACCGGCAGGCGGACGCGCTAGGCGCGCTGCGTCGGGCACGCACGTCGCTGGTCGAGGAGCTCGGCGTCGACCCCGGCCCCGCTCTGCGTGAGCTCGAGGCGGAGGTGCTGGCTCAGTCCCCCGCGCTGAGCCTGCCGAAGCAGCGCGCAGGACAACAGTCGGCGCGTATTCACCAACAGGACGGCCTGGTCGAGCGCGACCGTGAGGTGGCCACGCTCACCGGTGCGCTGGACGACCTTGCGGAAGGGCGCCATGGACTGCTGCTCATCGAGGGTCCCGCGGGCATCGGCAAGACCCGCTTGCTGGCCGAGGCCCGCAGGCTCGCACACGAAAGGTCTGTGCGCGTCCTCGCCAGTCGCGGGAGCCAGCTGGAGAGTGCGTTCGCCTTCGGCATGGTGCGCCAGCTGTTCGAGCCGGAGATAGCCGATCCGGCTCGTCGCGACGAGCTCCTGCACGGGGCAGCTGGTGGGGCCCGCGGGGTCTTCGCCATGGGAGAGGGGGAGGGCGCTGACGGCAACAGCGACCGGGCCGACGGGTTCGCCGTACTGCATGGGCTGTACTGGCTGGCGGTGAACCTCACGGCCGAGGGGCCGCTGATGCTCGTCCTCGACGACGCGCAGTGGTGCGACGGCGCATCACTGCGCTTCCTCGCCTACCTGGCACGCCGGCTCGAGGCGGTGCCGGTCCTGATCGTCGCGACCGTGCGCACCACCGGCGGCGAGCCCCATCAGGAGGATCTGCTTGCCGAGCTGGAACTGGAGCCGAAGCGCAGGTCCTCCGGCCGAGTGCCCTGTCGCTCGAGGCGACGGCCGAGCTGGTGCAGCGCACCGCTCGACGCGCAGCCCGCGGACCGCTTCACCGCAGCCTGCCACCAGACCACCTCCGGCAACCCACTCCTGCTCAGTCAGCTCCTGCGAGCACTCGCGAGCGGACCGGTGCCGCCGGACGCCGCGCACGCCGACAGGGTGGTGGCGCTCGGTTCACGTGCCATCTCGAGCACGGTGCTGATGCGCCTTCGGCGGCTTCCCGAGGAGGTCGTCGACGTGGCTCGGGCGGCCGCCGTACTCGGGGACGGCGCCCGGCTTGCCGGTGGTGGCCGCGCTCGCCGGACTGCCGGAGGACCGCACCGCCGACGCGCTCGCCGGGCTGGCCCGCGCCGAGATCGTGTGCGACCAGCAGCCGCTGGCATTCGTCCACCCACTCGTGCGCGACGCGATCTACCAGGCGCTGCCTGCCGCCGAGCGGGGGCTGCGCCACGAGCGCGCAGCGGCGGTCCTCCGGGCCTCGCAGGAGAGCGACGAGCAGGTGGCGGCGCACCTGCTGCTGACTCCCCCACGCGGGGACGAGGACGTGGTCAGACTTCTGTGTACGGCGTCGCGGGCGGCGGTCGACCGGGGCGCGTCGGAGAGCGCGGTCACCTACCTGCGCAGGGCACTCGCGGAGTCGCCGAACAGTCCGGGCAAGCCGGAAGTGGTGCTGAAGCTGGGTCTGCTCGAAGCAGCACTCGACGGCGTCGGCCGGGGTCGAGCACCTCGTGCAGGCCTACGAGATGCACGACGACCCGCGCGTGCGCGCCGAGATCGCGATCGCGGCCGCGGCCACCCATGTGTTCGCCAGTCCGCCGGGCGTCGCCACCGCGTTCGCCCGCGAGGCGGAGGCACGGGCTGCCGGACGAGCTGACCGACCAGCGCCAGGCACTGATCGCGCTTCAGCGGATCAGCGGGTTCATGCACTGCACTCGAGGACGGCTGGCGGACCCCGGCCCCGGAGCCGGAGGGCAGAGGGCCCGGTGCGCAGATGCTGGCCGCGACGATCGCGCTGCAGGCGACCCTGGACGGGGTCGACCGGGAGCGGGCCATCGAGCTGGCGCGCTTCGCACTCGACGGCGACCGCCTGTTCGCGGTCGACGACGGGCCTGTTCTGGGTCAACGCCGCTGCGGTTCGCACGCTCGCCGACGACGACATCGGGGACTTCTGGAGCCGCGCGCGGACCGCCGGGCACGCGCGCGGATCGCTGTTCGCGACGCTGTCCACCAGCCTGTGGGAGGGCTTCTGGCAGTGGCGGCGGGGCGAGCTGCACGAGGCCCTGGCCTGTCTGCGCGATGCCCTCGAGCAGGACCGCATGTGGGGCGGCACCGGACTCGGTGAGCCGTTCGCTCGGGGGTTCCAGATCCTCTGTCATCTCGACCGCGGGGACGTCGCTGCAGCGCGCCGGGCCGCCGACGCGATGCAGCGCAGGTCCGCTCTTCGGCGAGAGCGGCCGGGTCTACCAGCAGGCTCTCGCGCAGCTGCTCGTCGTGGAGGGCCGCTGCGAGGAGGCCCTGGCCGTCCTCGACGCTGCGCCGGAGGGGATCGTGATCGCCAACCCGGCCTGGAACCCGTGGCGAAGCATCACGGCGGCGGCGCTGCACGGTCTCGGCCGCACCGCCGAGGCGCTCAGCGTGGCCGAGGAGGAGGTGGCGCTGCTCCGCCGGTGGGGTGCACCGAGCTACCTCGGCAGGGGCTTGTACCTGCTGGGGCAGCTGCGCGGCGGCCGACGGGCTCGACCACCTGCGGGAGTCGGTGCAGCTGCTCGGCACGACACCGGCTGCGGTGGACCGCGCACGCGCCCAGTGCGCGCTCGGCAAGCCGGCCCGAGGTCCGGCGATGACGAGGCGATCCCGCTGTTGCTGGACGCGAGCAGGACTGCTGGCCAGCGCGGCGCCCACCGAGTGCGCGACCTCGCTCGCGCTGAGCTCGAGCGACGCGGTCACCCGGTCGAGGCCCTCGACGAGGAGGTGAGGACGCTGTCCTCCACGGAGCGGCAGATCCTCGACCTGACCGCCCGCGGCCTGGACGTCCACGAGGTCGCGCAGCGGCTGTTCGTCACGCCGGGCACGGTCCGGGCCGTGCTCGACGAGGTCGGGTCGGACGGCGTCGGCCATCGGCTCAGGTTTTTCTCAAGTGGGCGGAGTCGATGATGCGTAACAGCCAGGACAGGAGGCTCTCGTGACCGTGCAGCAGGGTCTCCGCGCGGCGGGCCTCCGCGGGCTGTGCGGCGGGCGCCGTCCACCTGCCGGGCGACCCGGCGTACGACATGGCGCGGTCGCCGTGGAACCTCCAGATGTCCGACCTACCCCGCCGCGGTGGCCTACCCCGCCTTCCCGGACGAGGTCTCCGAGGTCGTCCGCGCTGCCGCCGCCGCCGGGCTGTCGGTCGCCGCGCAGGGCACCGGGCACGGCGCCCCGGCACTGGACGGGCCGGCTGGGCGATGCCGTCCTGCTGCGCACGTCGGCGATGAACGAGCTGCAGCATCGACGCCGAGACCGCGGACCGCCCGCGTCGGCGCCGGCGTGCTCTGGGGCGACCTGGCCGAGGCGGCCGGGCGCGCACGGCCTGGCCGCGCTGCACCCGTCGTCCCCGGACGTCGGCGTGGTCGGCTACTCGATCGGCGGCGGGATCGGCTGGTACGCCCGGCACCTCGGCCTGCAGTGCAACGCCGTCACGGCGGTCGAGCTGGTGCTCGCCGACGGCACGTTCGTGCGGGCGACCGCGGACGACGAGCCGGACCTGTTCTGGGCGCTCCGCGGCGGCGGCACGCCGCTGGGCGTCGTCTGTTCGCTGGAGTTCGGGCTGCTACCCGCTGGAGACCGTGGTCGCCGGGTTCCTCGCCTGGGACTGGACGGCCGTCGAGGAGGTCCTGCCCGGCTGGGTCGCGTGGTGCGCGGACGCGCCGGACGAGGTGACGACCTCCTTCCGGCTGCTGGACGTCCCCGACCGACGAGTCGATGCCGGCCGAGGTGCGCGGTCGCCGGCTGGCCGATGATCGACGGCGCGGTGCTGGGCGACGACGCCTTCGCCGCCGAGGTGCTCGCGCCGCTGCGCGCCCTCGCCCCGGAGATCGACACCATCGATCGGGTGCCCGCGGCCGTCGCTGGTCCGGCTGCACCTCGATCCGGAGGGGCCGACCCCGGCGTACGCGAGCAGCACGCTGGTCTCCGCGCTCCCCGACGCGGCCATCGCCGCGATCATCGACGCCGTCGGCCCGCGGCTCCGGGCACCGGCCTCGCGATGGCCGAGCTGCGCCAGCTCGGCGGCGCGCTGCCCGGCCCGACCCCGGGGGCGGGATCCTGTCCGCTCTCGACGGCAGCTTCCTCGCGCTCGGAGTCGGGCTGGAGCCCGACCCGGCGGACTGGGCGCAGCAGCGCGAGGACGCCGCCCGGTTCCTGGCCGCGGTCGAGCCGTGGGCGACCGGGCGGGACTACCTGCCGATGCTCGACGACAGCACCGACACCCGAAAGGCGTTCCCGCCGACGTCCACGCCCGGCTCTCCGCGATCCGCCGTGCAGTGGACCCAGGCGGCCTGTTCATGGCGCCGCACCCGTCGCCTCCGAGCCGGCTGGGACTTGAGCCGCTGCTCAAGTCTGCCGCAACCTCCCGTCAAGGACTCCGCGGCACCGTCGGTCTCACATCTCATCCGATGACAGACCGACCAGGAGAAGCGCAATGACCACCGCCCTTGACCGCACCACCGTGCCCCAGCAGCGCATCCCGCTCGAGGAGCTGCGCGATGAGCTGACCGGTTCGGTCCACACCCCCGACGACCCGGAGTACGCCGCGCTGTCGACGCCGTGGCTGCTCGCCGTCGCCGATGCGTCCGGCCGCGGTCGTCGCCGTACGCACCGCCGAGGACGTCGCCGCCACCGTCCGCTTCGCGCGGGAGCACGGCTGCACCGTCGGCGTCCAGGCCACCGGCCACGGAGCCAAGACCTCCCTCGCCGGACACCTGCTCGTCGTCACCCGCGGGCCTCGACGAGGTCACGCGTGCACCCTGGAGGGATGGGCCCGCGTCGGCGCCGGCGTCAAGTGGCTCCGCGGTCATCGAGGCGGCAGCGCCGTACGGCCTGGCCCCGCTCAACGGCTCGAGCAGCGACGTCGGCGTCGTCGGCTACACCACGGGCGGCGGCGTCGGGCCGCTGGCTCGGACGTTCGGCCTCGCCGCCGACCGGGTGCGCGCCTTCGACGTCGTCACCGGCGACGGCGAGCATCCGCCGCGTCACCCCGACCGAGCACCCCGACCTCTTCTTCGCCCTGCGCGGCGGCAAGGGCGCGGCCGGCGATCGTGACCGCCGTCGAGTTCGACCTGGTCCACCTGCCGACCTTCTACGGCGGCGCCGTCTACTTCGACGGCGACGACGCCGCGGCCGTCATCGGCCGGTGGCGCGACTGGTCGGCCGGGCTGCCCGAGCAGGCGACGACGTCGTTCGCGCTGTTCCAGCTGCCCGCGTTGCCCGAGGTGCCCGCCGCCGCTGGCCGGGCGGATGACGCTCGGCCGTCCGGTTCGCGTGGACCGGGGACGCCGAGGAGGGCCGCCGTCTGCTCGACGAGATCCGCGCCGTCGCCCCGGTGATCCTCGACGACGCCGCGGTGAAGCCGTACACGGCGATCGACTCGGTGCACGCCGACCCGGTCGACCCGATGCCGGTCATCGACCCGGCCATCCTGCTCGACGACTTCACCGACGAGGCGGCCGAGCGGCTGCTGGCGGTCGCGGGCCACGGATCCGGTTCGCCCGCAGATCCTGGTCGAGGTGCGCACAGCTGGGCGGCGCCTACGCCCGGGAGGCGGCGCACCCGAACGCGTTCTCGCCACCGCTCGGCGGGCTTCAGCCTGCTCGCGGTCGGCATGGCCGACGACGCCCGGCGCCGGAGCACGCGCGAGCAGCTCTTCGCGGCGATGGCCGAGTGGGACACCGGCGGGATCTGGCCGAACTTCGGCCCCGCCGACGACGAGCGGACCGCTCGTCGCGCGTACGACGAGGAGACGCTGCGACGCATCGTCGACGTAGCCTCGCACGCTACGACCCGGACGGCGTCCTGCAGGTCGGCGGCTTCACCCGGATGGTTCGCCAGCCGGTGGCCGCCGGTTGACGAGAACCCGCGACCACCGCACCGACGAATGCGGCCCTCACAGTGACTGTGAGGGCCGCATTCTCATGTGTTCCGGTCAGGCGACGCTGAGCGTGACCTGCATGTTGCCGCGGGTGGCGTTCGAGTACGGACAGACCTGGTGGGCCTGGGCGACGACCTGTTCGGCGGTGGCGTTGTCCAGCGCGGGCAGGCTCACCTCGAGGTGGGCGGTCAGACCGAACCCGCCGGCTTCGAGCATCCCGAGGGAGACGTCGGCCACGACCTCTGAGTCGGTCGTGTCCACCTTGGCCTTGCCGGCAACCAGCTTGAGCGCCGAGTGGAAGCAGGCGGCGTAGCCGGCAGCGAACAGCTGCTCGGGGTTGGTGGCGCCGCCTTCTCCGCCGAGCTCCTTGGGAGTGCGCACGGGAGCGGACAGGAGGCCGTCGAGGGTCTGGACCTGGCCGTTGCGGCCATCGCCGGTGGCAACTGCTGAGGTCGTGTAGAGGGGAGTCATGTGCTCAACTCTATTGTGTGCAATATAGTTTTGCAACGCTATACTCGGTGACATGGCGCACACCCACCTCGACCTCGACGCCCAGATCTGCTTCCCGTTGTACGCCGCGACACGGGCCGTGACCCGGGCCTACGCCCAGCTGCTCGACGAGGTCGGGCTCACCTACCCCCAGTACCTGACGATGCTCGCGCTCTGGGGCTCCGACGAGCCCCTGACGGTGGGCGAGCTCGGTGCTCGGCTCCGCCTCGACTCCGGCACGCTGACCCCGCTGTTGAAGCGACTCGAGGCGGCTGGTCACGTCGCACGACGGAGGGACTCGGGCGACGAGCGACGGGTCATGGTGGAGGTGACCGAGGAGGGATGGGAGCTGCGAGACCAGGTGGCCCACGTGCCCGGTGAGCTGCTGAAGCTGCTCTCCATGAACGCCAAGGACGGCAAGGAGCTGCGCCGCCTGCTCAAGGACCTGTTGGAGAACCTCGACGCCGTGGAGTGAGGTCGCCGGCGCCACTCCCTTGACACCTGGCCGATCCATTCATACATTCATTCAACTCTTGTATGTTTGATCGGAAGGACTCCCGTGAGCTTGGGCAGGACGGCCGTAGTGCTCGGCGGGAGCATGGCGGGGCTCTGCGCCGCCGGGGCACTCTCGCCCCACTTCGACGAGGTGCAGGTGCTCGAGCGTGATGAGCTCCCGGCAGAGGCCGAGCACCGGCGCGGCGTACCGCAGAGCAAGCACCCGCACTTCCTGCTCAACTCGGGGCGCCGCGCCATCAGCGACCTCTTCCCCGGCTTCGAGGAGGACCTGATCGCTGCCGGCGGGCTCCACCTGATGCCGTCGATGGATGCGGCCTACCTCGAGGGACCCGGCTGGGCACCGCGCAAGCAGGCGTCCATGACGATGGTCTACAGCTCACGGATCATGATCGAGCGGGTGCTGCGCGACAAGGTGAGCCAGTTGGACAACGTCACCATCCGCGAGGGGGTCTCGGTTCGCGGAGTCGAGACTTCGGACCCCGGCACCGTTGGAGGTCGGGTGACCGGCGCGACCTTCTCGACGGCCGCAGGCGGCGACGAGCGGATCGACGCCGATCTCGTGGTCGACGCGATGGGCCGCGGTTCCTCGGTGTCCGACTGGCTCGCGGCGGCCGGCTGGCCCGAGCCGCCGGTGCAGACGCTCGACGCCAAGGTGACCTACACGTCGCGCTGGTACGACCTGCCCGCTCCCGACGACCGCCCCGACTCCTGGTGGTGGCAGCACGTCGTGATCATGCCGACGCAGGACAAGGGCGAACACCCGCCCGAGCACGAGTTCCTGGTCAACTTCTTCCCCATCGAGGGCAACCGAGCCATCGCCTGCATGGGGTCGTGGGGTCTGGAGATGCCGCGCACGGCCGATGCCTTCGTGGCCTCCGCACAGCAGCTGCGGACGCCGCTGTTCGCCGACGCGATGGCGGAGTGCGAGCCGACCTCCGAGGTCCACCTCACCCGCTCGACCGGCAACAAGTGGCGGCGCTACGACAAGCTGCCTGCTCCTCCACTGGGCATCGCCTTCATCGGTGACGCCATCTGTGCGTTCAACCCGTTCTACGCCCAGGGCATCAGCTCGGCTGCGAGCTCGGCACTGATCCTGCGGGCAGGGTTGCAGTCGGCCACCGAGCTGGACCAGAAGTTCTTCAAGCGGTTCCTCGCCGAGCAACGCAAGGCGCTCAAGGTTCCGTGGGGGCTGGCGATGGCGCGCGACCAGGGCTACGAGTGCGCCACCGGCACCGAGGTACTGCCCGCATGGCGACGCAGGATCGTCTCGGCGATGGCGTGGCCCGCGTTCAACCTGATCACCGGGGCAGCGCGCGAGGACGCCGTCGTCGAGGATCACTTCGCGCGCGTGTTCAACCTCGACGAGTCGTTGGCCGACATGATGAGGAGCCCGCGTGTGCTGGCCGGGCTGCTCCGTTACAAGGTGAACTCGATCCTGGGTCGGCACAGGGTGCCCTTCGGTTTCGACTCGCAGCAGGACCCTCCGGGCACCGACTGGACTGCGGGCGCCGTGGCACCGGCTGCCGCGACAGAGGTCCTTCGATGAGCGCCACCTGCGACCCGGCCGCCGAACAGGTCACCCGCAACCTCGGCTTCGACTGTCACGACGTCAGTCCCGTCATCTCGGTGCACAACCCGTTCGACCTGGCCCACTGGACGATGCCGGTGCTCGAGCTCGTCATCGTCGGCGGCGCGGTGTTCGCACTCGTGCATGCCGTACGACGGATGCGGGCCGGCGACCCGGTCAACCTGGCGCTGTGGTGTGCGTCGCTCGTCTACCTGTTCGTCACCGAGCCGCCGTTGTACTTCCCCGAGTGGTTCGGCCTGGACAAGCAGTACGGCTTCATCTTCGCCCACAACATCTTCACCGTGCAGTTCATGTGGGACCGGCTGCCGCTCTACATCGTCGCGTTCTATCCCGCGATCAGTGCGCTGGCCTACGAGGTCGTGCGGGTGCTCGGCGTCTTCCGTCATCGCGGCGCCCTGGTGGGATCGGTCCTGGTCGCGTTCGTCTGCCAGGTGTTCTACGAGATCTTCGACCAGGTCGGCCCGCAGCTGCAGTGGTGGGCGTGGAACGACGCCAACACCGACGTCAACCATCCGGCTCTCGCGTCCGTGCCGATGAACAGCATGCTGCTGTTCGCCTCGGTGTCGTTCGGCGCGCTGACCTACCTGGTCGTTCGGTTGGCCGGATCGCGCGCCGCCGACGGTGGGCCACGTCGCGGGTGGTCGTTGACCTGGCGCATCGCGGTGGCCGGCGTAGTGACCCCGCTGGCGATGGGGCTGTTCGGCATCCCCTCCGGAATCTTCGGTGGCCAGACCCCCAACGTCAATGCGCAGGCGTGGGTGCTCGGGGTCGAGCTGGGGCTCGTCTGGCTGGCCGGCGCGTGGGTACTGCTCACTCATCTCCAACGCCGCAGCGGCTACGAGCCCGAACCGATGACGCCGTTCGCGCGGATCTACCCCGCGGTCTACGTTGCTGGCATGACGGTGGCGTGGATCGGGGCGCTGCCCGCCTTCCTCGACGCGACGGACGGCTTCACCAGCAACGGAACTCCGGTGGGCAGTGCGTCGTACACGATCGCCTGCTTCGTCGGTGCGGCAGCCGTGTTGACAGTGCTCCACACCGGCCGGCGCGTTGCTGTCCCCGTCGAAGTCACGGCGGGCTGAGGGCATGGGACACCACGGCTGGCAGGGAAACCCGCCCCGGACCGAGGACGAGGCCCGGCAGCGGATCATTGCGGCCGCGACGTCCTGCATCGAGCAGTTCGGTCCGGCCAAGACGACCCTGTCCGACGTGGCGGCCGAGCTCGGCGTCACCCGGCAGACGGTCTACCGCTACTACCCCAGCCTTGCCGAGATCCTCAGCGCCGTGGCGCAGACCGGGCTCGACGACTTCGTCGGGCGGATGCAGCGCCACCTGGTGACCGCCTCCACGCCGGCCGAGGCCGCCATCGAGTCGATCGTGTTCGCCGTCCGGGCCATCCCGCAGGAGCCGTACATCGGGCTGCTCTTCCAGGCCGGCGAGACCGACATCTTCAGCCGCGGCGTCATCTCCTCGATGGCGCTGTCGGTGGGCGCGCACATCCTGCGCGGCATCCCCGTCGACTGGTCGGAGATCGGGGTCGACGACGACGAGCTCGAGGGCCTCGCCGAGATCCTGATGCGGCTGTTCCTGTCGTTCCTGCAGTACCCCGCGGACCCACCACGCTCCGACGAAGAGCTTCGGGCTCTCGTACGCCGGTGGCTCGGTCCGTCCCTTCAGGCCTGAGGCGCCTCGGCCAGGGACACGCTGTTGCCGTCTGGATCGCGCACGACCACGTGCCGTACGCCGTCGCCGTACGTCTCCACCGGTTCGTGGCCTGCTCCGTGCTCCGTGAGCCGGGCCAGCACCTCGTCGAGTCCCTCGACGCCGAGAGTGAGGATGCCGCTGCCGGCAGCGTCCCCGTGCGGCGCGAGGACGACCCAGGCGGTCTCGGTGACCATCCACATCGTCTCGTCGCCGACGACCTCGTCGGCGGGTCGGCCGAAGAACGCGGTGTACCAGGCGAGCGAAGCCTCCTGGTCCTGCACCGGCAGGACCGAGTAGAGGTGGGTCATCGACGACATGGGCATTCCCTTCCACGTGGAGCTCACCGGGGCCTTGCTTGTCCTTGTCGGCCTCAGCATGCCGGGGAATTGGTTCGCCGGTAAGGTCCGGTTGCATGCCAGCAGCGTGGCCCACTCGGGTTCCCGAGCCGTCGTGAGGACCCGATGACCGCCCTGACTCTGGCCGACCTCAACCGCGCCACGCTCCACCGGCAGCAACTGCTCGAGCGCGCCGACGGGTCGGTGGCCGCCGTGGTCGGACGACTGGCCGGGTTGCAGGCGCAGCACGCCACCTGGCCGTACGTCGCGCTCTGGACGCGTCGCCACACCGCGGATGTCACGGAGCTCGAGGGTGCCCTGGCCGACTACAGCGTGGTCAGGGCCACCTTGATGAGAACCACCCTCCACCTGGTCGACGCTGCCGACGCGCGGACGTTCGACGTCATGTCTGCACGGGCGCGAATCGCGACGTGGCAGCCCAGTGCGAACCGGGCCGGCGTGGACCTGCTCGAGCTCAACGCCCAGACGCGCGCCTTCTGCCGGGAGCCACGCACCGTCGCCGAGATCGAGGAGCAACTACGTGCGCTGCACCCGAGCATCGACCTCTCTGAGCACGTCCCGGGCGGGGTCGGGCGAGCCTGGTTCCGGTTGGCCTCCGCCGGCGGCGGGCTGGTGCACAGCCCGCCGAGCGGTTTCTGGGCCGAGCACGGCAAGCCGAGCTACGTCGACATCGAGGTGTGGCTGAACGGATCGACGGCAGACTCGCCTTCCGGGCCTGAGCCCGAAGACGCCCTGCAGACCAGCATCGAGCGGTTCCTCACGGCGTACGGTCCGGCAACGATGGCCGACCTGATGCAGTGGTCCGGCCAGCGGCGCATCGGCGTCATGCGAACGGCGTTGACGGCTCTCGGCGACCGCGTCATCGAGCTCGAAGGCCCGGACGGCGAGACCTACCTCGACGTGGTCGGCCTCGACGCGGCACCGACCGACTCCCCCGCACCGCCGCGCTTCCTCGCTCGCTGGGACAGCGTGCTGATCGCGTACGCGTCAGCGGGCCGCGCCCGCATGGTCGACCCCGACCACGTCCCCGCGATCTACAAGAAGAACGGCGACGTGCTGCCGACCTTCCTGGTGGGCGGCGTGGTCGCGGGGCTGTGGTCCGCCGAGACGGTCAAGGGAAGGGCCACTCTGCGCATCGAGCCATTCGCGCCCGTTCCGCGGAAGGACCGCTCCTCGCTGGTCGACGAGGCCGAGAGACTGGTCCGCTACACGGCGCCCGACGCGGAGGCCCACGAGGTGGTCTGGGCAGACTGACCCTGACCCATTGTCTGGTCTCCAAGCTCGCGACTCCTGTACAGGAGGCTCACTCTCGCCTAGGTTCACTTACTGTTCGGTCAGTCAGTAAGAGGGATGGGGTCGGCATGCGACGCGCCTCGGTGGTTCTGGTTGGCACGACCATGGCCCTCGGCCTTGCACTGCTGGGGGGATGCTCGGACTCGAGTGAGAAGAAGCCCGCGGCAAACCCCTCCTCCGCGATCCCCGCGAAGCCGCTCTCGCTGTCACTGCTGGTCTTCAACGTGGAGTACGGCGGCAGCCCGGCCACCAACCAGGTGATCGCCGACCTCGACGCGGACGTGGTCGGGGTACTGGAGTCCTACAACGAGCTCCCGCAGATCGCCGCGAAGACCGGATACCGCTACTACAACGTCGGCCTGCAGATCATGTCGAAGTACCCGATCCTCGAGCCGTCCCGGGCGAACGGCCTCTACTCCTACATCGAGGTCCGCCCCGGCGAGGCCGTCGCGATGATCAACACCCACCTCGACTACGTGCAGGACGGGCCGAACCGGCTCGCCCGTGGCGTACCCGTCGCCGACGTACTCGCCACGGAGGAGGAGGTCCGGGTCGCGTCGATCAACACCCTGCTCCCCTCGGCCACCCGTCTGCTGGACGACGGCTGGCCGGTCCTGCTCACCGGTGACCTCAACCAGCCGTCACACCTGGACTGGACTGCGGAGACCGCGGCCCAGCACGGCGGCCTCGGACCGGTCGCGTGGCCGGTCAGCGAGGAGCTGGTGAAGGCGGGGCTGCGTGATGCCTACCGGGAGGCGTACCCGGACCCGGTCACGCACCCGGGCAACACCTGGGGTGGGGTCGCCGGTAGCAAGGGCAGCCCCCGACGAATCGACTACGCCTACGTCGGCGGGGCGGTCGACGTCGTCAGCAGCGAGGTGGTCGGCGAGCAGGGAGGTGACAGTGTCGGTCGCGGCTACCCGAAGTGGACCTCCGACCACCGGGCGGTGTTCTCCCAGCTGACCGTGACTCCTGCCCCCATCCCGACCACGGTCGCCCTGTCGAGCCGACTGGTCACCCTCGGCGACGAAGTGACCGCCACCTACCGGATGCCGGACGGCGTCCAGAGCGGCACGATCATGCTGACCGGCCCGGCCTCCAAGGCATACCGCGTGACCGACGCCTCAGGCACCGTGCAGGTGAAGACCGACCAGCTGGCTGCCGGCACCTACCGGGTCGACCTCGTCGACGGGGACGACAAGGTGGTCGCGAAGAACGAGCTCCAGGTGCGACCGAAGGCAGCCCGCGTCGAACTGACCACCGATGCGCCGACCTACGCAGCGGGAGACGGGATCGTCGTTCGCTGGGCCGACGGCCCGGCCAACCGCTGGGACTGGATCGGGGTCTACCGCGCCGGTGCCGCCAACCCGAACAAGGACGACTTCCTCGTCTGGGGCTACACCGGCGGCCACAACGCCGGAGCCCTGCCGCCCACCACCGAGGGCGAACTGGTCCTCGGCCGCGACCACCAGGGCACGCCCTGGCCGCTGCCGCCGGGGCAGTACGTCGCCCACTACCTGCTCACCGACCAGTACACCAGCGTGGGATCGACCACCTTCACCGTGCGGTGAACAGCCCTACACCGAGGGGGATGTCTCGCGCACGCTCATGCGCTCACCTGGACGTCCGAAGATGCTGAGGATCTCCGCGGGCTCGTCGCCGGTACTGCCGAACCAGTGCGCCACCTTGGTGTCGAAGGTCGCGACCTCGCCTGACTCGAGCACCCAGTCCTTGTCGCCGAGGACCAGGCGCATCCGGCCGGACAGCACGTAGATCCACTCGTAGCCGTCGTGTGCACGCGGCTCGGGGACGACCTTGCTGGTCGGGATGACGATCTTCCAGGCCTGCATCCCGTCCGGCTGCGTGGTCAGCGGGATCACGGTCCTGCCCTTGACGCGGCCAGGCTTCAGGCGGATGCGGGGGTCGCCCACCGCTGGTGCGGCCACCATGTCGTCGAGCGGCACCCGGTAGGCCTGTGAAAGAGCGAGCAGGAGCTCCAGGGTCGGCCGTCGCTGTCCGGTCTCGAGCCGAGAGAGCGTGCTCTTCGAGATCCCCGTGGTGTGCGCGGCTCCGGTGAGCGTCATCCGCCGTTGCGTGCGGAGCCGCCTCAACCGGGGGCCAACCTCGTCGAGCACCGCGGCGATGGCCGCTGATGTGTTCTCCACGTGGGCCATCTGACTCCTGATTCCCGGAAACAGCAACGTTCGTAGGCCGCAAGCCCTCACGCCCACAGCCTTGGGACATGAGCAAGTACGACGTGAGCACCCACCCGAAGGAGTCAGCATGACCACCGCAACGCCCACCCCGGGCTCCGGGCCCGCCGGCGGCCCACCGACGAAGCACCAGTTGGCTCTGATGATCTGGGTGGCCGTCTTCCCGACGCTCACCGTCTTGAACCTGGCGCTCGGCGGCTGGCTGAACGGACAGCCGTCGGTCATGCGTACCTTCGTCCTTGCCACGATCGCCGTACCGATCGTCATCTACGGCCTGATGCCGCAGCTGCACCGAGTCCGTCGGAGCCTCCTCACCCGCATCGCAAGCAGCTGAGCAAAGCAGCTCGTGGTCACCGGCACGGTTGTCAGGTGCCGGGCGCCCACTGCGGGCAGGTCGCCTCGTACGGCGCGTTCGGGAAGAACTGCCTCCACTCCCCGATGGACAGGTTCCGGCCGGCGACGGCACACGCGCGGTCGTCCCACCGGTCGATCAGGGTGTCGGCGGTCCAGGTGCTGCCGTCGGTGGACGCGATCACCAGGCTCTTGCTGTCCGGCCGATACGTGATCTCGTAGGTCTCGAGGCGGTCCGGCATCGGCAGGCTGGCCTGGTACTTCCCAGTCTGACCGTCCCAGAGCCGGATCCGTCCTTCCTCCGCGACCGCGTACTGGCTGCCGTCGGGTGCGAACGCGGCAGCGCCCCACTGGAACCCGGAGTCCGGGGAGTCGATGAAGCGATGCGTCTCGACGTCGAGCAGCCGCACCTGTACGCCGATTCCGGTCACCATCATGCGCGTGCCATCGGGCGACATCAGACCCTCGACGTCGTCGGTGGACAACAGTCCGTAGGCCTTGTCGACGACCTCGCCAGAGCGCGGATCCACCCGGACGAAGGAACCGTTGTAGCGGTGGGCGACGAACACCGAGCCGTCGGGATGGACCACCAGCTCGCCCGAGTCCATCTGCAGCTCGATCGCGGGGTACGCCGGGCGCAGACTGGTCGTGGTCAGCGTGTGCAGGGACTCACCGTCGTGGACGAACACGTGCTTGTCGTCATAGCTGAAGGTGGCCAGCACAGGTCCGCCACCGTCAGCACGGAAGCTGACGCTGCGGGCAGCGACGGAGCCGTTCGACGGGTTCCACAACGTGACGGGAGTGTCCCCGCCACCGGTCGACAGCAGCCAACGAGCGTCCGCGGACCAGACGAGATCGAGATCGTGAGACCGGACCGGTCTGGACAGGGTGCCGTCCCCGGTCACTGTGTCGTCGAACCACAGCCTGCCCGACCGGACACGTGCCACCGTCCGGCCGTCGGGCGCCGGGACGGACTGGGCGTAGGCCTCATCCGGAGCCTTGGTGTCCTCGCCCAGAGCGAGGTGCCGGCTGCTGCCCTCGATGTTCCAGGCCTGGACCAGCCCGGCGCCCCCGGCGGTGAACAGCCGGCGGTCGTCGCGGGAGAAGGCGAGACTGAGGGGCCCACCGCCGGCGAACTGGTGGAGCTGCGTCCCGGTGCGGCCGTCCCAGACGCGGACAGTCTCGTCCTCGGTGGAGGCCGCCAGGAGCCGGCCGGCGTGAGACCACGCGACCTTGACCACGCCGGCCGTCGGCCCGATGAGCACGGGGCCCCGTCGCTGGAGTGTTCTTGTGTCGAACCGGACCACCCGGTCCCGGGTGGCCACGGCCAGGGTCGAGCCATCGGGGCTGAGGGCAGTGGAGCTGACGTCATGCGCCGCCACGTCCGGGTCCAGAGCAGAGGCGATCAGACGTCCGGAGTCCACGTCGTACACACGGAGGGGTCGGTCGCTCCTCGTCGCGACGTAGAGCCGGTCGCCCCGGGGGCTCAGCGCCACATGGGCGAACTTGGGAAGGCGGATGCTGAACACCGGCTCGGACGGGTCGGCCTTGTCCCAGACGAGCACCCGACCCGCCCGCGCGAACTCTCCATCGGGCCGGACCCGGTGGAACTGGCCGGCCAGTCGTCGCCCGTCACTGCTGAAGGTCACATCGACGTTGTTGCTGGGCGTGTACCGCACGCCGTGGCCCGAGGGGATGCCGCCCGGCTGACGCTCGGATGGCCTACCAGACGGCACGTCGTACAGCGTGAGACCGCCGAAGGAGGAGCCGGCGACGACCAGCTGGTCGCCAGCAGGCGTGAACTCGACGGAGGCGCACTCCGGAGTGTCGTCCTTGAACGGCAGCAGCTCCAGCGTGGTGGCGTCGTACAACTGCGTGCCGCCTGACCAGAGGCAGCTGGCGACCAGCTTCCCGTTCGAGCTGGCGGCCAGGGAAGAGATGTGTGCCGTGCCGGGTCGGCCGAGCTCCCGGCCCAGGTCGTGCAGGCCCGACAGGGCGCCTGCGCGCGTCAGCGCCGATCCGAGGTTCTCCCGCGCCTCGGCGGAGTTGTCGGACCGGACGCTCTGCACCGCGAGCAACAGCCCGGCGGTGAGGTCCTCGTGCAGGACGCCCTGGGCGCCGGCGCGACGGGCATCGGCCAGGTTGGCCGCCAGGGCGGCCCGGTCCCGCGCGCGTGCAGCAGTGTCCCGCTCGCGCGCGGCGCGGTCTGCCGAGAGCACCGCCAACAGCCCGGCGACCATGGTCAGCACGAGCAGCCCGCCGGCGGCGATGAGAGCCCCGCGAAGACGACGGTTCACGCTCCGCTCGTGCACGACCCTGGCCTCGGCAGCGCGGACCTCGGTCTCGGCAAGTGCGGCCGAGGCCTCCAGGTACGCCACTTCGTTGTCATTGAGATCGGGCTCGGTCCGATCCCGCCACTCCACCGTCCGGGCGAGCCTGGTGCCCCGGTAGAGCTCGCCCTCCGGGCGACCCATCGCGTCCCAGGCGTCGGCCGCCCCGGCCAGGTGGCGGAAGAGACGCTGGCCCTCGACGTCGTCGTCCAGCCAGGCTCGGAGACGCGGCCACGCCCGCACCAGCGCTTCATGCGCGATCTGCACGGTGTCGTCGTCGATGCTCACGAGCCGCGCGTTGACCAGCTGCTCGAGCAACAACTGGTGGCGCTCGTCGACGGCGAGCTTGGCGCGGGGCACCCGCGCACGCACCGGGTCACCGTCCTCGCTCGGCATCACCAGCCGAAGGAGGACGCTGCGGAGGTGGCTGCGTCGCTCGTCGTCCATGCCGTCGTAGAGCGACTCGGCGGTCCGGGACACCGCGTCCCGGATCCCTCCGGTCGACCGGTAGCCGTCGACGGTCAGCGTCGGCCCCTCGCGACGACCCCACGTCTCGCGCAGGACGTGCGAGAGCAGGGGCAGCGCGGCGGGTTCGCCCTCGACGTCACGGACGAGCAGGTCGACCAGACCCTGCTCAAGCCGCAGCCCCGCGCGCCTGGCCGGTCCTTCGATCGCGCTGCGCAGGTCGGCCTCGTCCATCGGACCGAGCAGGTACAACCCGTCCTCCAGGATCCGGGTGACCTCGGCGTACGGTGCCAGGTCGCCCAGATGGTCGGCACGCAGCGACAGCACCAGCGACCCGCCCGCGGCCACGTGCGCTGCGAGGGCGGCGAAGTACCGCTCGCGCTCGCCTGCGTCCTGGCACGTCGTGACCGCCTCCTCGGCCTGGTCCACGACCAGGACCTGCCGCCCACGAGGCTTCAGCCCGGTCAGCGACTCCGTCGGGCGCGCGCCGGGTGTGGTCAGCAGGACCGGTGTGCCGTCGCGGGTCAACGACGCGACGACCCCGGCGTGGACCACTGACGACTTGCCGACGCCAGAAGGCCCGACCACCGCCAGGAGGCCCGCCTCCCGCAGCTTGCGGAGGCACGCCGCCACGTCGGCTTCGCGGCCGAAGAACGAGTCGGCGTCCTCCGCGCCGTACGGGAGCAGACCGCGATAGGGACAGACGGCGCTCACCTCTCGCCCCAGAACCGGATCCAGCGAGGCGTCCTGGCGCAGCAGCAGCTCCTCGAGCTCCACGAGCTCGCGACCGGGATCCAGACCGAGCTGGTCGACCAACATCTCTCGCGCGCGCTGGAGTGCGGCCAGTGCCTCCGCCTGCCGCCCGGACTGCTGCAGGGCCCTGGCGAGCAAGGCCCAGCGTCGCTCCCGGAAAGGCGCCTGCGCCACGAGTGCGCGGGCATCGGCGAGCACGTCGCGGGCGCGCCCGGCACGGGTCTCGGCCTCGACGCGCAGCTCCTCGGCGTCCATCCGGAGTCCCTCGAGCCGAGCCGCCTCCACGCGCCCGGGCTCCCACTCCTCGAGGTCCGCCAGTGCCCGTCCGCGCCACAGCTCCAGCGCCTCCTGCACGAGGTACGACGCCCGCTCCGGATCGTCGCCGCTCAGGGCGTCCCGCGCCCCCTCGAACAACCTCTCGAAGCGCCGGCAGTCCAGCTCCGACTCCGTCACCGTCAGCCGATAGCCAGCTGCGCCCGAGTCGATGGCGGCAGCGCCGAGCCGCTTCCGCAGGCGCGCGATGCAGCCGTGGACGACCTTGGCCCAGGACGCGGGCGGGTCATCACCCCAGAGCGCGTCGGCCAATGCCTCGGTGGTCAGCGGGTCGCCGCGCACCACGAGGGCAGACAGCACCACCCGGTCCCGCGGCGCGAGTCCGTTGCCCTGGCCGTCGACCTCGACGGGGCCGAGCACGGCGATGCCCATACCGCGATGGTCGTCCTCCCCCACGAGGCCGTCAACGGCGCTGATACCCGGTCGATACCCGAGCGGCGGGCGACCGATACCCGCGGGTGCGGAACTGAGCTGACGTTCCTCAACCCGACAGGAGAAAGACCATGCGACACCTCAGGAACCTGACCGCCGCCCTCGCAGCGCTGATGCTGCTGGCCGCGTGCACGAACGACGACACCAAGGCAGCGGCTTCCGAGCCAGCGAAGAAGGCCACCACCGCGGCTCCCGACTACACGATCCTCGGTGGCCCCCACCTCTACGGACCTGGCCGCTGGGGGGTCACCGCCCTCGGAGACCCCGGCGCGCCGGTGCCGGTCTTCGACGTCCCGGAAGGCTTCCAGGGGCATGAGTCGTGGATCTGGACCGACAACCAGGGACCGGGCGAGTTCGCCCAGCTGTCGTCCTGGACTCCAAGCAGCGTCCCGGTCGACCCGTGCAATCCCAAGCAGTCGTCCCCGCCGCTCGGTGCGACCGTTGAGGACTTCGCTGCTGCCCTGGCCGCGCAGAAGCTGACCACCACGACGGCGCCCGTCCCCGTGACCGTGGACAATCACGCCGGGCTGTATCTCGAGCTGACCACCCCGGCCCGCTTCGACTACAAGGCGTGCGGGCCCGACGGAATGCAGATCTGGGCGACCGGCCTGACCGACCCGCGCGCGCTCGACGAGTCGGTGACCGACCGCTACTGGATCCTGGACGTCGACGGCCAGCGGGTGGTCATCTGCGCGATGACTCTCCGGGTCGCGACCAGCGAGACCGTCGAGCTGATCACCGGAATCGCCGAGAAGATGACCTTCGTCGAGGCGAGCTGAGGCTCACTCGTCGCCTGGCGCTGACAAGGACCCATTACTTTGGCACGCTCTAGGTGTCTGGAAAATGACACTCGCCTGGAGGCTCCGTGGCAATCACCGAAGAGACCGGCGTTCCCTGGACGCGCAAGCACAATCATCCCGGGATCCCGCATGTTCCGAGCGCGCCTCGGATCGTCTACCCACGATCTCTTCAAGAACTGATCGAGCTGTGCCGTGATGGCAGCGCCGGAGAGCGACTCAAGGCTGCCGGCAGTCATTGGGCCTTGTCCGAAGGGGCCGTCAGCGACCACACGTTCATCGAGACCCATGACCCGCATGAGCGCCACTTCGCGATGGGTCGCACGCTCTCGAACGTCGTCCCGAAGTGTCTCAACGAGGACTACGTCCAGCGCATGGTCGACATGGCCAGCGAAGTCAAGTGGTCGTTGGTGCACATCGAGGCGGGCAAGCGGATCTACCAGCTGTACGCCGAGCTGGACCAGGTCGGCGACGTCGGTGACCCGGACACTCTCGCGGGACACATCAACCTCAACTTCGGGGATCCCGGCTTCGGCGGGCCGTGGGGCTTCGAAACCCTCGGCGGGGCGGGTGGGCAGACGGTGGTCGGCGCGTTCTCGACCGGCACCCACGGCGGCGACTTCGACAGACCACCTCTGGCCGACTCCGTGCTCGCGATCCACCTGGTCTCCGACGGCGGAAAGCACTACTGGATCGAGCCGGTGGATCCAGATGTGCCGCCGTTGACCGACGACTCCATGATGACGCTCGAGTTCGGGACCAACGAGCTCGGAGGGGTCGGCAACTTCGAGCTGATCCGCGACAACGACGTCTTCAATGCGGCCCTGGTCTCGGCGGGCCGGTTCGGCATCATCTACTCCGCCGTGCTCAGGGCAGTGCCGCAGTACGCCTTGCACGAGAAGCGTCGGCTGCACCTCTGGCAGGACATGAAGGACGAGATCGGCAACCCGGCCAGTCCCCTGTACGCCGACCTGGCACCGCCCGGCGTCCAGAGCCAGCAGCGGTTCCTTCAGGTCGCGGTCTCCCTCACGACGCACCTCAACTTCCAGCGCAACCTCGTCGGCATCACCAAGCGGTGGACGCTGCCCGCGGACCTCGCGACACCTGGCCACGACGAGCGCATCGGCGACAATCAAGGCTTCGACCAGTGGATCCAGGCCCCGAGGTTCGCCAGGGCGGGTCGCGCATTCTCCTACACACCGGACCCTGATCACCCCGAGCGGGCTGCCGGCCCGGGGATGCTGGAGAAGGCGTGTGCCGACGCCAGCTTCGTCAAAGGGATCATCACTCAGGTCATCAACGAGATCGAGGAGCTGGTGGCGTCCAACGGGGCAGTCGTCGGCCCGGCGATCGCGGCCGTTGCTGCCATCGGTGGAGGAGGTCTGCTGCTCCTGCTGGCGGCGTTCCTCGTCGTACTTCTGATCCTCCGCGAAATCCTGGATGCGATCGATGACGACACCCGCTTCGGAGAGGTGATGGAGGTCGCCAAGAACCGCCTGCTCGACCCGAACAACCCGGACCCCGCGGCCCGTGCTGCGGGCCTCTTCACCTGGCAGCTGATCTACTACCTGGCCTTCGTCGGGCAGCAGAGTGAGCGCGACTACAACGCGCTGAGCTACGCCGTCATGGACCAGAAGGACTACCTCAACATCAGCTGCGAGGTGAACGTCGAGTCGGTCGAGGTCTTCTTCGATGCGATCGACGACCGACTGATCGCCTTCATCGACCAGCTGATCCTGTTCGAGATGGGCCAGGAGTTCGAAGGCAAGGCGTTCGTCGGGTACGCCTCCATGCGCTTCACGGGTCCGACGCGAGCGCTGATCGGCATGCAGCGCTATCCCCTGACCTGCTCGGTGGAAATCGCGTGCCTCAAGGACGTCAGCGGCGGACAGGAGCTCATCGACTTCGCGGTCGGGTGGGCCAGCAATCCCAACAACGGCGGCATCCTGCACTGGGGCCAGTACAACCCGTGGACGTCCACCCAGGTGGAACGGACCTACGGCCCCAGCGGCGATCTGAGCAGGTGGCGCGAGGCGCTGGCCCGGATCACCGAGGGCGGGGACACGTTCAGCAGCGACTTCACCCGGCGTACCGGTTTGGAAGCGTGATCCAGGTGCAGACGTTCTTCGGTCACTGGGCGATCCGGGTCACCAACTTCGAGAGCTTCTTCTCCGAGCGGTTCGAGATCCTCGGCTCCAACGGCGCGGACGGGATCTACGTCCCTCCAGACGACGGCACCCCCGTCGACTTCGCCGTCGACGGCGCGGAATGGGCAATCCAGTTCCAGGCCAAGTTCAGCGACGGGGACTGGTTCCCCTACGACGCCGACCGGGCCACCGCGGTCGTCCACCCGGACGGACTGACGGTCACCTTGGCGATCGAACCGCTCGAAGAACCCCCTGGGGGCGGACTGGTCATCAACCACCACATGACGGCACGACTCGTCTCACTGGACCCGGAGCTCAATCCACCGTGGCCGACCATTCCCGTCGACTTCTCGCTCCCGGACTGATCAGGATCGGTTGTCCCTCAGCTGTTCGTGCTCTCGATCAGCTGGTCGAGCTGCTCGGCCGCCGCGTTGATGCTCGGGGCGAGAGTGCGAACGCCCGGCGTGAGCTCGTCCCCTGCCGCCCCGCCTGAGCACACCAGCGGGACCAGGTCGTCGTTCATGAGCCGCCGCGCCACGGTGACCGCTGCCCCACGGTCCTCGAGAGTGACCACAGCCAGGACGGCCGCTCGGGCTGCGTGGCTCCGCGCGGCGGTCTCCCAGCTGCTCACCGGGACGTTGGCGCCGAGATAGAGGACGTCGAGGCCTCTCCTGCGGATGGCAGTGGCGAAGGCCAACGCGCCGAGCTCGTGCTGGCTGCCCGCCGGCAACCCGACGACGACGGCGGGTCCCCGAGACCTGCTGCCGGCCGCGTCGAACGCCGCCGACAGCCGTCGGTGCACGGCGTGGCTGGCAGCGTGTTCCCCTGCTACGTCGATCTCTCCCCGCGCCCAGCCCTCGCCGAGTGCCTCCAGCGTCGGGAACAGCCATGCGTCGACGACGTGCTCGAACGATCCGAGGGAGAAGCCTCCGTCGAGGCTCGCTTCCAAGCCTGCCGTGTCCATCTCCGCAGCCGCGACCACAAAGCGTTGCATGTAGGTGGCGGCATTGGGGTGATCGCCTTCGGTCGCGACCCCGCGATCGGTGGGTTCAGGGGCAGGCGGGACATCGCCGCTGCGCACCGCGGCTGCTGCCGCGGCGGCAGACCACCCGTCGTCGACCAGGCGCCGCATGGTCGAGACCGCAGCCAGCGCGGCCTCGTCGTAGAGGCGGTATCCGGACTCGTTGCGCGTCGGTACGACGACGGCGTATCGCCTCTCCCAGGCGCGGAGTGACGCCTCGGATACGCCGGTCAGCCGGGCGGCCTGCTTAATCGTGTACATGGTTTGTACAGTCTATGCGAACCTAACCTTGTGCAAACCCTAGACAGATCGGCGAGTTGCGCCTATATTTATTTCGGACCGGCACTCGGACGACCGTCCGACCAGTCGAGAGAAGGCAATGCAGTGGCGATGGCAGCAGCACGACCCGAGGCCCGTGGTGGCCCTCCGCGGATGACTTCTCTCCCCACTTCCCTGCTCGAGCAGGCCTGCACAGAGGTGCCGGCCGAAGAACTGTGGGAACGCCACGGCAGGTCTGCCTACGCGATCGCCTGCGTGCTTCTCGGAGACGCGACGGCCGCGGCCCGGGCCGTCGAGCTGGGATTGGCGGACCTCGCCCGGTCGACCGTGCGCCAGTCCACCAGAGAGGCCCAACGTTCCATGGCCCGGCACGTCTACCGTCGCTGCCAGGAGCTTGCCGCAGACACGCCCAGGACGCTGCGGATGCCTCCCGCGATGGTGTGGATCAGCCAGCTGGCCCAGCTCCAACGCTCGTGCCTCGCCCTCTGCCTGTTCGGAGGTCACACCCATCGCGAGGCGGCAGCGATGCTCGGCGTACCGCCGACGACCGTCGCCGCGTTGCTCACCTCAGGCCTGACGGAGCTCGGCCGCCTGGCGGCAGGTGAGCCCAACCAGGGGTGACCGTCGGGCGGGCGTGATTTGCGTGCGCTCGGTCGAAGGGGAATCCGTTGGATGCGCGCTGTCCATCACGACGCCGCCACGGCGGTGCGCAGGGCGGCCAACGTGCGCTCGACGTCGGCGTCGGTGGTCGACCAGTTGCTCACCGAGATGCGCAGAACGGCCCGCTGACGCCAGACCGAGCCGCTGGTCCATGCGGTGCCGTCCTCCAGCATCCGGCGGACGACGTCGAGAGTGCGGACGTCGTCCCCGAAGGTCGACGCAGACCTGAGTGAAGACCACCTCGTTGAGCACCTCGGCGCCCTCGATGCCAGCGATGCCGTCGGCGAACGCTCGCGCGTGGCCGGCCATCTGTTCGACGAGCTCTGTGACCCCGCTGCGTCCTAGCGACCGCAGCACCGCCCACACAGTGAAGGCCCGGGCGCGGCGGGACAGCTCGGGGACCTTCTCGAACGGATCGCCGGCGGCGTCGTGGATCAGGTAGTCACCGTGCATCGACATCGCCGCCCGCAGAGCGGTCGGGTCGCGCACGATCGCCAGCCCGCAGTCGTAAGGCACGTTGAGCGTCTTGTGCGCATCGGTCGCCCAGGAGTCGGCTGCCTCGTAGCCGTGGAGGAGGTGGCGGTAGCCCGGAGTCGGCACCGGCGAAGAGCCCGAACGCGCCATCGACGTGCACCCATGCGCCGAGCTCGTGCGCCATCGCGATCGACTCTTCGAACGGGTCGAACGCCCCGGAGTGGATGTTGCCAGCTTGCAGGACGACCACCGCTGGGCGGTCGTCGCTGCCCTCGAGCTTCTCGCGGAGCGCCGCGGGGTCGATCCGTCCCTGCGCATCTACCGGGACGACCTCGGGGGCACCGACTCCGAGATAGCGCAGCACCAGATCGACCGAGTCGTGGCGCTCCGCACCGGCCAGTACCCGCATCCCCGGCGAGCCGACGAGACCGTGGGCCCCACGTCCCACCCCGCCCGGGCGAGCACTGCGTCCCGCGCGGCGGCCAAGCAGGTGAAGTTGGCCATGGTCCCGCCGGTCACGAAACCGACCGCGCCGCCCTCGGGCAGGCCCAGCAGGTCGAGCACCCACTTCTCGGCGATGTCGTCGACCGCAGTGGCTCCCGGCGTCACCGTGCGCAGCCCGGCGTTCTGGTCCCACGCCGAGGTCAACCAGTCCGCCGCCATCGCAGCAGGGTGGGTGCCGCCGATCACGAACCCGAAGAACCGACCCGACGGCATCGCCGTCAGCCCCGGCTCCACCGCCTGGGCCAGCAGGTCGACAACCGCGATCGGATCGGTCGGGACGTCGGGCAGCTCGGAGCCAAGGGCGGCGACCACATCGGCGACCGAGGCAGCCGGAGGTACGGCGCGGTCAGGCAGGGTGGCCAGCCACCTCAGGGCGTGCTCGTGAGCGCGATCGAGGACCTCCGCTGCGTCAGGTGACCGGTCCACCTCGTCACCCACCTTCCGTGTCGTGTCCGGCCATGATCGAGGGAACAGCCGCTCAACACATACAGGCTTGCCGACACTTACACAGTCGCACCACCAACCACTGCCGCCAGGAACGCGCCGTGCGACCAGAGCAGCGGGTGGGCCGACGGACCCCCAGCGCTCGAGCCACTCGTCGAGGACGTCGGGCGCCAGGAGCGGTGAGACCTGCTCGGGCAGGAGCAGGTCTGAGTCGGCGGTGGAGACGACCCAGTCGAGCAGCTCCTCCGCCCGGTCCGGGTTGCCGACGCGGGTGTGGTGCCGAGCGAGCAGGGCGGCGAGGACCGGCCACTGGCCGCCGCCGTAGAACGTGTCCGCCGCATAGCGGTGCACGCCGCCGTCCACGAGGTCCGCCTCGATCGCGGCCACGGTGGCGGTGACCAGCGGGTCGTCGAGCGGCAGCACGTCGTACAGCGCGGCCACGGCCAGCAGCGACGCGTCGACGTCGGTGCCGCCCAGCCACTTGACGAGGTGGCCGTCGTGGACGCCCTCGGTCCGGATCAGCGAGACGCAGCGCTCGGCCGACCGCCAGCGCCTCCGCGGCCAGTGCGTGCGGCAGCGTGCCCATCCGCACCGCCGCCCGAAGTCCCCCCGGCCACGCCGGCGAGCGTGGTCACGTGGGTCTGGTCGCGGTTCTCCTCCCACCAGTCCCGGCAGGTGTCGGTCCCGGTGGCGACCAGGTAGCGGACGGCGGTCTCGATGCCCGCGGCGTACGCCGTGGGGTCGGCCGGTGGAGACCCGTGCGAGGTGCCGTTCGAGCGCCCACAGCCAGGTGCCGTAGCCGTCGACCTGGAAGTTCCACCAGTCGTCCTCGTGCCGGGTGCCGTCGAGGTTGTAGCGCGCCGGGAGGTAGTCGGAGTCAGCCGGCTGCCGGCCCTCCTCGAGCATCGCGAGCACCCGCTCGACGGCCGGGCGCTCGCGCTCCAGCACCCGCGCGCACCACCCGTGGAAGCGGTCCGCCTCGTCGTACAGACCGGCTGCCGAGGCGCCCGTCGGCGATGAAGGAACCGTCGCGGAACCAGGAGTACTGGTACGGCGCGAAACCGGGCGACGCGGGCCACGCGCCACCCGCGATCCTGGTGACCGCGAAGGAGCTCCACCGAGCGTTCGGCCAGCGGTCGCCAGCGGTCGGGAAGGGCGTCGAGGGGGTTGACAGATCCATCCATGTCCGGCACGTTAGCGGATGTAACCGGTTTCTGAAACCGGTTACATCGACCGGCCAGGAGGTCCGGGATGTTGCCCACGATTCGCGATGTGGCCCGGCAGGCAGGCGTCTCCATCGCCACCGTCTCCCGGGTGATGCGCGAGTCCGAGGGGGTCCGCGACGCCACCCGGATCCGGGTCCTGGCCGCCGCCGAGGAGCTGGAGTACACCCCCAGCCAGCTCGGCCGGCAGCTCGCCGAGCGGCGGCACGCCGCCAACGGCATCGTCTTCCCCGACCTGTCCGGCCCCTACTACGCCGAGGTCGTCCTGGGCTACGAGGCCGTGGCCGCCGAGCTGCGCCGGTCCGTGCTGATCCTGTCCACCCACGGCCGCAGCGATGCCGAGTCCGCCGTGCGCGAGATGGCCGGTCGCTGCGACGGGCTGGTCATCCTCGTCCGCACCGTCAGCGACGCCGTCGTCCAGCAGCTCGCCGCCCGCGGCACCCGGCTCGTGCTCGTCGCCCGACCCCCGATCGGCTCCGTCGACTCCGTGAACGCCGAGAACCACGCCAGCGCCGTCATCGCTCACCGAGCACCTGCTCTCCGAGGGCGCTCGCGAAGCTGCGCTTCGTCGGCGACCCCGATGCGTCCCCCGACGTCGCCGAGCGGTGGGCCGGCGCCCAGGACGCGATCCGGCGCTCCGGCCACGCGACCGCACGCCCGAGCTGGTAGCCGTCGCACGAGCTCGACGAGGAGTCCGGCGCGGCCGTGGCCACCGCCGCCCTCGCGGCCGACGACCTGCCCGACGCCTTCGTCTGCGCCAACGACGAGCTCGCGCTCGGCCTGCTCGGCCGCCTCCAGGTCGGCCGGCGTCGACGTCCCCGGCACCGTCATGGTGACCGGCTGGGACGACGTGATGGCCGCGCGCTACGCCGGCCTGACCACCGTCCGCCAGCCGATGCGCGAGCTCGGCGCCACTGCCGCCCGACTTCTCGACGAGCTCATCGTCGACGGCCGCACCGAACCCCGCCACGAGCTGCTCCCCACCGAGCTCGTGATCAGAAGCAGCAGCAGCTCCACCTCCACGAAGGAACCGAAATGAAGCGCACTGCCACTGCCATCGCCGTTGTCGCCGTCACGAGTCTCGTCCTCACCGCATGTGGGCGAGACGAGGGTGAAGGCGGTGGCGAGAGCACAGAGCGGGCGATCGCCGAGGGCGAGGCCACCGGCACCATCGACGTCTGGGCCATGGGCACCGAGGGTGACGAGCTCCAGGCGTTCTCGGCCGCCTTCGAGAAGGCCAACCCGGACGCCGAGGTCAACGTCACCGCCATCCCGTGGGACGCCGCGCACAACAAGATCGCCAACGCGATCGCCAGCGGCGAGACGCCCGACGTGAGCCTGATCGGCACCACCTGGATGGGCGAGTTCGCCGAGGCCGGCGGGCTGATGCCGACGCCCGAGGGCCTCGTCGACGAGGCCGACTTCTTCCCCGGCGCGTGGGGTTCGACCGAGGTCGGCGGCACGTCGTACGGCGTGCCCTGGTACGTCGAGACGCGCGTCCTCTACTACCGCAAGGACCTGGCGGAGAAGGCCGGCTGGAGCAAGGCCCCGCAGACCTGGGAGGAGCTGCACCAGTTCGCCACCGACCTGAAGGAGAAGGGCGGCGCGGAGTACGGCCTGAGCCTCCAGCCCGGCCAGACCGGCTCCTGGCAGACGCGTGCTGCCGTTCGCCTGGTCCAACGGCGCCGCGATCACCAACGAGGCCGGCACGGAGTACACCATCGACTCCCCCGAGATGGTCGAGGCGCTCGACTACTACACGTCCTACTTCGACGAGGGTCTCTCGCCGACGCGGCTGCTCGACCCGGGCGAGCTCGAGAACGGCTTCGCCGACGGCAGCTTCGGCTCGTTCATCTCCGGCCCGTGGCACACCGGGCTGGTCGAGGAGGCCGGCCTGAGCGCCGACGAGTACGCCGTGGCGCCGCTGCCGGGCAAGGACTCCGGACCCGGCACGTCGTTCGTCGGCGGCGGCGACCTCGCCGTCTTCAAGGACTCCGACAACACTGACGCCGCCTGGAAGTACATCCAGTGGCTCAGCGAGCCGGAGACGCAGCAGGGCTTCTACGACACCGTCGGTGACCTGCCGGCCGTCAAGGCCGCCTGGGAGACCGGCGAGCTCGCCGAGGACCCGCAGCTCCAGGTCTTCGGCAAGCAGCTCGAGACCACCGCAGGCCCCGCCGGCCGTCCCGACCTGGGAGCAGGTCGCCGCGTCGATCGACACCCTCGTCGAGCAGGCCTCCAAGGGCGCCGCCGAGCCCGCGGACGCCGTCAAGGAGATGCAGTCCAAGGCGTCGTCGATCGGCACCGGTCTCTGAAATGACCGCCACGGCAACCGAGCCCCGACGAGGAGCAGCCGGCGAAGGGCAAGCGGCGAAGAAGCCGGCCGACGAAGTCGCGGCACGTGGACCCCACGCGGCGGCGGCCAGGCCGTCGCCGCGTGGATCCTGGCCCTGCCGTTCTGCGTGCTGTTCCTCGTCTTCACCGCGGGACCGGTGCTGGCCAGCCTCGGCATGAGCTTCACCGACCTGCGCAGCACCGACGTCCGCAACCCGCTCGGTGTCGAGTTCGTCGGCCTGGCCAACTACGCCGACCTGATCGGCGGACCCGCTGTTCCGCAAGGTCACCCTCAACACCCTGCTCTACCTCGTGCTCGGGGTGCCGCTGACGATGGGCGTCGCGCTGGCCGTCGCGGTCGCGCTGAACCAGATCACCCGGCTGCGCGCGTTCTTCCGGGTCGGCTACTACCTGCCGGTCGTCACCAGCATCGTGGCGGTCTCGGTCGTGTGGAAGTTCCTGCTCCGCGACGACGGCGGGCTGCGTCAACGTGATGCTCGCCTGGGTCGGGATCAACGGCCCGGGCTACCTCGACTCCACGACCACGGCGCTGCCGTCGCTGGTGGTGATGGCGGTCTGGCGCAACTTCGGCACCCTGATGGTGATCTTCCTGGCCGGCCTGCAGACCATCCCGACCGAGATCAGCGAGGCCGCCGAGACCGACGGCGCATCGGCCTGGGGACGCTTCCGCTACATCACCTTGCCGATGCTCCGCCCGACGCTGCTCTTCGGCGCGGTGATCACCAGCATCGGCTACCTCCAGTTCTTCGAGGAGGCGTTCGTGATGACCAAGGGCGGCCCGCTCGACTCGACGAAGTCCGTCACGTTCTTCACCTACGAGCAGTTCGGGTTCGGCAACTACGCCTATGCCTCGGCCGCCGCCTACCTGCTGTTCCTCGCGATCGTGCTGCTGACGCTGCTTCCAGTTCCGAGTGCTGCGGGAGAAGGACTGACATGGCCCGCGACCCAGACCCAGGACCGCTCCGACCGGCACCAGCGCTCCGACGAACTGCACCCCCGGCTGGCTGTACGCCGTGATGGCCGCCGGGCTGGTGCTCGTGGTCATCCCGTTCGTGTGGATGCTCGTCTCGTCCTTCAAGCCCGAGGCCGAGGTGCGCGCCGTACCCCCCACGTGGTGGCCGGAGACGATCACCCTGGACAACTACGAGCAGCTCTTCACCCAGCTGGACTTCCCGCAGTTCTTCATGAACTCGGCGATCGTCGCGGTCGCGGTCGCCGTCGGCAACATGGTCTTCTGCTCGATGCTGGGCTACGCCCTCGCGAAGCTCGACTTCCCCGGCAAGAAGGCTGTCTTCGCCGTCGTGCTCGGCACGCTGATGGTCCCCGGCGTCGTCACGTTCGTGCCGCTCTTCGTGCTCACCACCAACATCGGGCTCACCAACACGCTGCCCGGGATGATCCTGCCGTTCCTCGCCGGCCCGTTCGGCGTCTTCCTGATGCGGCAGTTCATCGCGAGCCTGCCCGACGAGCTGATCCAGGCCGCCCGGATCGACGGCGCGGGTGAGCTGCGGATCTTCTTCTCGATCATCCTGCCGCTCTGCGGTCCCGCGGTCGCGACGCTCGGCGTGCTCACCTTCCTCACGTCCTGGAACAACTTCCTGTGGCCGCTCGTCGTGGCCACCTCGGAGGAGAAGTACACGCTGCCCGTGGCGCTCGCGCTCTACGCCGTCGGCCAGAACGCCACGAAGTACGGCCTGCTGCTCGCCGGCTCGGTCGTCGTCGTGATCCCCGTCCTCGCCGTCTTCCTGCTGCTGCAGCGCCGGATCATGCAGGGCATCGCCATGACCGGCATCAAGTAACCCCACCCATCGCGCCATCTCGGAGGAGTCCTCATGCGCGCACGTCGAACACCCGTCCTGGCGGCCATCACGGCCGCGCTCGCCCTCACCGCCACCACGGCCGCCGTTCCCGTCGGCCCCCGCGGCGAGCCGAGCGGACGGCACCACGACCCCGACAAGCGCGTCCTCAAGAAGTACGCCGCCGACACCTGGAAGTCGTTCGAGGCGATGGCGGTGCCGGGCACCGGCCTGCCGGCCGACAACATCGCCGGCAACCTCGACCCCGCCACCCGCAGCGGCTTCACGTCGCCGACCAACATCGGCGCCTACCTGTGGAGCACCGCCGCCGCCCGCGACACCGGCCTGATCGGCAAGCGCGAGGCGAAGGCAGCGGATGGCGCAGACCCTCGGACTCGATCGCCGGCCTCGAGCGCCACGAGGACAGCGGGATGTTCTACAACTGGTACGACCCGGCCACCGGCGCGAAGCTGCGCACCTTCCCCGACGTCCGGCGACACGATCAAGCCGTTCCTGTCCTCGGTCGACAACGGCTGGCTGGCCACCGGGCTGCTGCTCGCCGCCCGCGCCGAGCCGCTCCCTGGCCAGGAAGGCCGACCGGATCCGCGAAGGACATGAACTTCGGCTGCTTCTACAACCCCCTCGAGAACGCCCCTGCCGGCCAGATCCGCGGCGGCTTCTGGGACGAGGACCCGCTGGAGGACGGCCGCGGTCAAGGGCAACTACTGCGGCGGCGCCGACGTGTGGTTCACCGGCCACCACTACGGCGCCTTCAACACCGAGCCCCGCATCGCGTCGTACCTCGGCATCGCCGCCGGGCAGATCCCGGCCCGCCACTACTTCGGCACCTACCGCACCTTCCCCAACGAGAACTGTGACTGGGCCTGGACCGAGACCAAGGCCGTCGGGCTCCTGGGCCGAGCACGAGGGCGTCCGCGTCTTCGAGGGCGCGCTCCCCTACCGCGGCATGCAGATCGTGCCGACCTGGGGCGGCAGCATGTTCGAGGCGCTGATGGTGCCGCTGTTCGTGCCCGAGGAGACGTGGGGCCCGCGCTCGTGGGGCGTCAACCACCCGCTCTACGTGCGCGGCCAGATCGAGCACGGGATGCAGGAGGCCGACTACGGCTACTGGGGATTCTCCCCGTCCAACAACCCCGCCGGCGGCTACCGCGAGTACGGCGTCGACCAGCTCGGCATGGACGGTCCCGGCTACACCACCGACCAGGAGCGCACCGCCGTCGACCAGCCCTACGAGGGCTGCCCGGGCCGTGAGGGCTCGCCCGCGCCGACGGCGTACGGCGACGGCGTCGTCACCCCGCACGCCTCGTTCCTGGCGCTGCGCTACGCCCGTGACGCCGCACTCGAGAACCTCGCGAACATCCGGGAGGACTTCGACTCCTACGGCCCCGGCGGCTTCTACGACGCCGTCGGCGGTGGGCTCCGGCACGGTGTCGAAGCGCTACCTGTCGCTCGACCAGGGCATGGTGATGGCCGCCCTGGGCAACGCGCTGGCCGGCGACGACATGCGCAAGTACGTCGGCCGGGGCGCGGTGGAGAAGACGCTGCGACCGCTGATGCGCGAAGAGGTCTTCGCGAGGGACGAAGGCGAACGGAATGAGCACCGACGCACGCACCGACTGGGAGAGCCGGATCGGCCTGCGCAGCGGGCACGCCTTCGGCGGCTCCGCACCACTGCTCAGCCCGCCCGGCGGCCTGCGTCGCCGTGGCCGGCGGCGCGCAGGTGACGCTGACCTGGTCACCGGTGAGGGGCGCGATCGGCTACCAGGTGCACGTCGCCGACTCCGCCGACGGACCGTGGGAGCCGCTCGACCACCACGGCCGCGACGTCACCTCGGTGCCGCACCCGCCGTACGTCGACACGACCGGCTCACCCGGCGTCGAGCGGTGGTACGCCGTCTCGTCGCTGTCCGACGTGCACGTCGACGGCCCGCCGTCGTCGGCCGTGTCGGCGACGCCGCTCGCGGAGGCGACCGGACCCGTCACCGTCGCGGTCGACGCGTCCACCGTGGTCGGCGAGCTGGACCGCCCGTGGCGCCCGATGATCGGCAGCGAGCACCTGTCGCACGCCCTCTCCACCGACACCACCGGCGGCCGGGTCGTCGGCGAGGAGCTCAGCGCGGCGCTGTCCGCGGCGCACCAGGAGCTCGGCGTGACCCACGTGCGGGCGCACGGGATCCTGTGCGACGACCTGGCGGTCTACCGCGAGGTCGACGGCGAGCCGGTGCACGACTTCACCGGCATCGACCGGGTCTACGACCACATCCGGTCGATCGGGCTCTACCCCGTCGTCGAGATCTCGTTCATGCCGCACGACCTGGCCAGCGACCCGACCAAGACGGTCTTCGGCTACGACGCGATCATCTCGCCGCCCAAGGACTGGCAGCGCTGGTTCGACCTGGTCCGCGACCTCACCGCCCACCTCGTCGAGCGCTACGGCGACGAGGTCGTCGAGCAGTGGTCCTTCGAGGTGTGGAACGAGGCCAACCTCGAGGTGTTCTGGTCCGGGCAGCCCGAGGACTACCTCAAGCTGTACGACGTCACCGCGGCCGCCGTCCGCGAGGTCGACTCGCGGCTCGTCGTCGGCGGCCCGTCGTCCGCCGCGGCCGGCTGGGTGGAGGAGCTGCTGGCCCACGCCGAGAAGTCGGGCGCACCGGTCGACTTCGTCTCGACCCACACCTACGGCGCCCCGCCGCTGGACTTCCGGCCGATGCTCGCGCGCCACGGCCGCGACGGCACGCCGATCTGGTGGACCGAGTGGGGCGTCACGCCCACCCACTTCAACGAGGTCAGCGACGCCGTCTTCTCGGGCGCCTTCCTGCTCCGCGGCATGAAGTCGGCGATGGGCCGGATCGAGTCGCTGGCCTACTGGGTGGTCTCCGACCACTTCGAGGAGCTCGGCCGGCCGCCGGAGCTGCTGCACGGCGGCTTCGGCCTGCGCACCGTCGGCGAGCTGCGCAAGCCGCGCTGGTGGGCGCTGGCCATGATGGAGCGGCTCGGGTCGCACCGGCTCGCCGTGTCGTCGCTCGGGCGACGGCGGCGACTCGCTCGTCGAGGCCGTCGCCGCCGTCGACCGACGACGGCGAGGTCTCGGTGCTGCTGTGGAACCTCACCCTCGACCAGAGCAAGGCGGCCGGGTCCGCCGGCGCTCGGTCGCGACGTGGTCGTCGAGGTGCGCGGCCTCGCCGCCGGGTCGTCGTACACGCTGCGCCACGACCGGGTCGACGAGGACCACTCCAACGTCGCCTCCGCGTGGGCTCGGCTGCGCGACCCGGCCAGGCCTGGCCGACCGACGAGCAGTGGGAGACCCTGCGCGCGGCCGACCAGCTGGCCCGGCTCGAGCCCGACCGGGTCGTCGACCGCCGACGAGTCCGGTGTGGTGACGTCGACGTCGTGCTGCCGATGCCGTCGATGAGCCAGCTGACGCTGGTCGAGGCGGGCTGACGGCGCAACTCGACATCCCACCCGGCGCAGCGTAGGAAGGGGAGCCCGCAGACCCCCGAGGACAGGAATACGGAATGGACGCCGATCGAGCACGCGAGCTCCTGGCAGCCGAGAGGTCCGAGGTGGAGGCCATGCTGGCCGAGATCATCAAGGCTGGCAGCCAAGACCGGGAGAACGAGCATGCCATCGGCGACTCCGGGGACCACGCGCAGCCCCTCGAGTCCGAGGGCGTCGACGACGCGGTCGAGGCCAGCCTGCACACCCGTCTCTCGGACATCGAGCGCGCCGAGAAGCGACTGGCGGACGGCACCTACGGCCTCTCCGTGCAGAGCGGCGAGCCGATCCCAGATGAGCGCCTGAAGGCCGTGCCGACCGCCGAGCTGACCGTCGAGGAAGCCGCCGAGAAGCCCTGAGGGGCGGCAGTCCGCCCGCCGCCCATTCCCCGCGTCCTTGCCCGCACGAGCGCAACGTTCTGCCAAAGACCCCCGGGTGATGAGCAGGTCCGGGGCGTTCGACTTGTTGTTCTCGCGAGGGCGGGCATCGGCTTCGACGGAGGTCTGCGCACGCCTTCGGCACGTAGCTGCTCTCGCGGCGGAATGGGCTACGCCTCGCCAGCGTGCAACTTGCCGCGTGGTGAGACTTGACCTGTGGAGGAGAGCTCCGGACCTGCTAAGCGACCCCGGCCCCGCTAGCCGAAACTATCCTCCGCCCGTCGTAAGGCGCACCCGTTGCTCATGGCCGGATCGCAGCACCCCCCCGGGACACGGTCCCGCTCCTGGCTAGACCGACGTAGGTCCGTCGGTGGTCAATGGACTTCGCGGTTCAAAGGTCGCGGTGGACCTGGTCCGGCTCCTCGCGGCTGGTGCGAGCGATGTTGAGGATGGCCAGTGCGAGACCGCCCCAGAGCACCGCCATGGCGATGATCATCATCACGATCGCGGACGTGTTCATCGGGATACCTCCTCGCGGGGCGCGGTCAGGTCGACGGTTCGTCGCCACGGAAGTCGGGCGAGCACGAGAGCGAGCACGATCACCAGCGCTGCCGAGCCCCACCCGATCGAGTTGATCAGCCAGTCGGGATAACCGCCATACGGCTCCTTGAGCACCGCTCGGAGCTCGTCGATCAGCACGTAGATGAGGGCGGCCGGAGTGACCACGCCCACGAGGGCTAGCCACCAGCTGCCGAGCCGTAGCGACCCCGTGCGGTTGAGGTGGTCGCGCAGGTGGTCGAGGTCGCGGTAGACCCAGGTGACGGCGAGCATGCTGACCACGGCGACGAGCAGGATGCCGAAGCGGTTGATGAAGTGGTCGGCGGTGTCCAGGATCGGCACGCCCGTGGTGGTGGCGAACAGCAGCACGCTGACGACTGCTGCCGGCACGCCCACGACCAGCGATGCGGTGATCCGACCGAGGTCGAGCTTGTCGCGTACGGCGGAGATGACGACCTCGATCACGCTGACCAGCGAGGTCATCCCGGCCACCACGAGCGAGGCGAAGAACAGCACGCCGATCACGGCCCCGGCCGGGGCCTCGGAGATGATCGCCGGGAACGCCACGAACGCCAGGCCGAGCCCCGAGGTGGCTACCTCGTCGACGGCGACGTCGTTGGCCTGGGCCATGAATCCCAGTGCGGCGAAGACACCGATGCCGGCGAGCAGCTCGAAGGACGAGTTGGCCAGGCCGACCACCATCCCGGACCCGGTCATGTCGGTCTTGCGGCCGACGTACGACGCGTAGGTGATCATGATGCCGAAGCCGACCGACAGCGAGAAGAAGATCTGGCCGAACGCCGCGGCCCAGACGCCGGCATCGGTCAGCGCCTCCCAGTTCGGCGTGAACAGCGCGTCGAGGCCGCCCGCGGCTCCCGGCAGGAATAGCGACTGGACCACCAGAGCGAGAAAGGCGATGACGAGCAGCGGGATGAAGATCACGGACGTGGCACCGATGCCCTTCTGGACACCGGCGACCATGATCACGATGACGGCCACCCACACGAGCAGCAGCGGCCACAGCACGCCGCCGACGAAGTCGAGCCCGATCCCGGGTTCGGCCGTCTTCAGGAACTCACCGAAGAAGAACTCGTCCGGCTTCGAGCCCCAGGACTGGTCGATCGAGAAGAACGTGTAGCGCACCGCCCACGCGATGATCACCGCGTAGTAGATCGCGATGACCGCACAGATCCCGACCTGCCACCAGCCCAGCGACTCCGCCGTGGCTCCGCCGAGTCGCCGGAAGGACAGCGGGGCGGAGCCGCGGTAGCGGTGCCCGATGCCGTAGTCGAGCAGGAGGAACGGCAACCCGGCGACCAGCAGGGCGACCAGGTAGGGGATCACGAACGCCCCGCCGCCGTTCTCGTAGGCCACGTAGGGGAACCGCCAGATGTTGCCCAGGCCCACGGCGGATCCGATCGCCGCCAGAATGAACACCTTGCGGCTTGTGAAGGCGCCCCGTGAATGTTGCTCCTGCGACGCACCGGACGGTTGGGCCTGCGTGGACATCTGGCTCCTTTGCTCGCTGACACAAGGTTAGTGCCGGAGCGGCCAGGATGCACCGACCGCATCGCCGTCCGCGGGAATATGGTCGAGCGCCTGACTCGGAGCATGGGTGTTCGGCGCACTAGGCGGGCCGCCTTCATGATCTGGCTCCGGGTTTGGCTCACGCCGCCCGAGAAGATGAGGAGGGAGCAGCACGGCAGTTGGGGCGAGGGGATCCACCGCGAAGGCGCTGAAGGGATCAGGGCGGGACCTGGTGGAACCAGGAGCGCTGCGCGCTGAGCCAGTCGGTGCAGACCCGGCCATGTCCGTGTGCAACATCGAGGACATGGTTACGCAAACAGAAGCGGCCCCCACAGTCACTGTGAGGGCCGTTCAGATTTGTAGCGGGGGCAGTGTGCTGGTTCAGGACATAGGAAACCCATGTCTCAAGACATAGGAAACCCGGCCGCGGGTTCGATGCTCGGCCATGTCGAAAGCCAGACTGGTCATCACCGCCGTCATCATCGAGGGCCGCACCCAAGCCGAGGTCGCGAAGTCTTACGGTGTCTCCAAGGGCTGGGTCTCCAAGCTGATCGCCCGCTACAACGCTGAGGGCGAGGCCGCCTTCGAACCGAGATCTCGTCGGCCGAAGTCCTCACCAGGCGCCCTCGAGCCTGGAGTAGCCGCGCAGATCCTCCAACTCCGAGAACAGCTGAGCACCGCAGGGCTCGACGCCGGCCCCGACACCATCGCCTGGCACCTCGAGCACCACCACGGCGTCGCAGTCTCCAGGTCAACCATCAGCCGTCACCTCGCCCGCGCCGGACTCGTGACCCCTGAGCCGAGGAAGCGACCCAAGTCCTCCTACATCCGGTTCCAGGCAGCGATGCCTAACCAGACCTGGCAGTCCGACTTCACCCACTACCGCCTGGCCACCGGCGCCGACGCCGAGATCATCAGCTGGCTCGACGACTGCACCCGCTATGCCTTGCACGTGACCGCGCACACCCAGATCACCGGGCCGATCGTCACCCGAACCTTCCGCGAAACCGCAGGTCAGCACGGCATCCCGGCCTCCACCCTGACCGACAACGGCATGGTCTACACGGCACGATTCGCCGGCGGCCGCGGCGGACGCAACACCTTCGAGAGCGAACTCAGGCGCCTGCACGTGGTCCAGAAGAACTCCCGACCAGCCCACCCCACCACCTGCGGCAAGGTCGAGCGCTTCCAGCAAACCATCAAGAAATGGCTGCGCGCCCAACCCGTCCAACCGGCCACGATCGACCAGCTCCAGGCCCTGATCGACGCCTTCCTCGATGAGTACAACCACCGCCGACCACACCGCTCGCTGCCGCACCGCGCGACCCCCGCAGCCCGCTACAACACCATGCCGAAAGCCATGCCCGGGGACTCCCGCGACCCCGACACCCACGACCGGGTCCGTCACGACCGCGTCGACAAAGCCGGCTCGGTCACCCTCGCGACACGCGGCCGACTGCACCACATCGGCAGTGGGCCGAACCCACGAGGGAACCTGCGTCATCCTGCTCGTCCAGGACCTCCAGATCAGGGTCGTCAACGCCGTCACCGGCGAACTCCTCCGCGAGCTCGTCTTGAACCCCCACATCGACTACCAGCCGACCGGAGCCCCCAAAGGACCCACCAGAAGACCCCGGAAATGACCACTGCCGGACCCACAGTTGCAGGTCCGGCAGTTTCCGATGTCCTGAGACATCACATTTGTAGCGGGGGCAGGATTTGAACCTGCGACCTCTGGGTTATGAGCCCAGCGAGCTACCGAGCTGCTCCACCCCGCGTCGGTGAGATCAGGTTACCGGTCGTTCACGGGGAGTTCCAAATCGGGGCAGCCCCCTGCGACGAAGTCGGCGACGACGCGGCCGAGGTGGTGGCCGGCGTCCTCCTGGAGGAAGTGGCCGGCGCCGGCGATGACCGGGTGGGTGAGGCCCTTCGTGCCCGGGATGAGCTTGCGCAGGATCGGCGCGGCACCGCCCGCTGATCGGGTCGCCGTCGCTGAAGGCCACCAGGAAGGGCTTCTCCCAGGTCGCGAGGACCTCCCACGCTGCTCGATTGGCCTCGGCTGCCGGGTCGTCCGGGCGGGTTGGCACCAGGGTCGGCATCACGCGTGGGCCGACCTTGAAGGACTCGTCCGGGAACGGCGCGTCGTACGCCGCCCGGCTCGCGTCGTCGAGGCCGCGCAGGCAGCCGGCTTCTACGAGGCGGCCGATGTCGAGGGTCTCGGCGCTCTCCACTGCGCGGCGGAACTGCCACCAGAGGTCCGGCATGTCGAAGTCTCCGGTGGGCAGGCCGGTGTTCGCCGCGACCACGCGGGCGAAGCGGGCGGGGTTCTCGGCCACCAGCCGGAGCCCGATCAGGCCGCCCCAGTCCTGGCCGAGGAGCGTGACTTGACGGAGGTCGAGTACGTCGAAGACCAGCTCGCGCACCCACTCCACGTGGCGGGCGAACGAGTGGTCCGCGGCGTTGGTCGGCTTGTCCGACCGGCCGAAGCCGACGAGGTCGACCGCCACCGCCCGGATGCCGGCGTCGGTGAGGACGTCGATCACGTGGCGGTAGAGGTAGGACCAGGTGGGCTCGCCGTGAAGCAGCAGAACCACTGGGCCATCGGCGAGCCCGGCATCGACGTACGAGATCCGCAGGGAACCGCCCGTCGCGATGTCGGCGTACCGCGGCTCGTGTTCGAAGCCGGTCAGGCCCTCGAACCGGTCGTCGGGGGTCCGCAGGGTCTCCATGCGTCGAAGTCTGTCAGTCGGGCATGCCCTTGAGGCGCCGGCCCACGGCCTGCTCGACCTCGCGGGTCGCCTGCCGTTCCGCGAGCGCCTGCCGCTTGTCCCAGGACTTCTTGCCGCGGGCCAGGGCGATCTCTATCTTGGCCCGGCCGTCCTTGAAGTACAGCGACAGGGGTACGACGGTCAGGCCGCTCTCGTTGATCCGCCGCTCGATCTTGTCGATCTCGCGCCGGTGGAGCAGGAGCTTGCGCTTGCGCCGGGACGCGTGGTTGGTCCAGGTGGCCTGGGCGTACTGCGGGATGTGTACGCCGTGCAGCCAGATCTCGTGGTTCTCGATGTCGGCGAAGCCATCGACGATGGAAGCGCGGCCCGCTCGCAGTGCCTTGACCTCGCTGCCGACCAGGACGATGCCGGCTTCCCAGGTGTCCTCGAGGTGGTACTCGTGGCGCGCCTTGCGGTTGCGGGCGACGACCGGCTCAGGCTCCACCTTCTTCATGAGGAGATTCTCGCAAATCCTCCTCCGGCACCTCCTGAGACAGCGGGTTGGTCACGAAATCGGCCGGCGGGACTCGGCGATCCGCTTGATCGCGGCCAGCGTCACCGGGATGCCGGAGTACGCCGCGTCGGTGCGCTCGTCGACCTCGACCTGCGCCCGCTCGCCGTACTTCTCTGCGAACATCGCGAGTCCGCCCGGCAGCATGTGCCACTCGAGGCCGCTGCAGCCGCGCGGGATGTCTATCCACAGATTGCCGCCCGACCCTTGCATTCGCTCGTGTGTTCGAGAGAGAATGAGCCCATGTCATCGGCTATCCACGACCTCCACCCCGACGCTGGCCACCCTGTCGTCGCGGGGATGCTCGAGGTCCACCGGTTGCTGGACCGGATGCAGGTGGGGGTGCGGATTCCGCTTCCCAGTGGGGAGTACGCCGAGCAGGTCGCCGAGGTCGACCGCGCCACCCGCCGGTTGACCGCGCTGAAGCTGAAGCTGGTGGCAGCCGCCGACCAGGCCGGGGCGGCTCGCGACGCGGGGTTCAGCGGGACCGAGGCCTGGGTGGCGAGACAGACGAGGACCTCGCGGACGACCGCTGCCCGCGAGGTGCACCTGGCGCGGGACCTGGGGTCCGGCGGTCACGACGCCACCTCCGCGGCGCTCGACGAAGGACTGCTCTCCCCCGCCCATGCGGACGTGATCGTGAAGGCCACAGGCACCCTGCCCCACGGGGTCAGCGACACCCAGCGGGAGCAGGTCGAGCAGGCGCTGGTGGCGAAGGCCAGACTGTTCGACCCGGAGCAGCTCCGCCGGATCTCCAGACGCGCGATCGAGGCGGTCGAGCCCGACGAGGACGTGGTCGACGCCCACGAGGACACGCAGCTCCGGACCGAGGAAGCGGTCGCCCGTGCCAAGAGCAGGCTGACCTTCCACGACAACGGTGACGGCACCACCAGCGGACGCTTCATCCTACCCACGACAGCGGTCGCCTTCCTGCGCAAGATCATCGACTCGATGACTGCACCCAGGCGCATGCGCGCACCCGCCGAACACCACCTGCGCTTCGACTGGGACCACCGCCGAGGACTGGCCTTCGCCGAGCTCCTCGAGCACCTGCCGACCGACCATCTCCACGACAAGACCGCCGCCACGGTGGTGGTCACCATCGACCACCGCGACCTGCAGGAGGCGTTGAAACCGGCCCACCTCGACTCCGGTCAGGTCATCAGCGCGGGCGAGGCCCGCCGGCTCGCCTGCGGCGCGGGACTGATCCCCGCGGTCCTCGGGGGCGCCTCCGTCGCGCTCGACCTCGGCCGCGAGAGCCGCCTCTTCTCCCAAGCCCAGCGGATGGCGGTGGGCCTCACACACCAGACCTGCGCTGCGGTCGGCTGTGAACGCCCTTACGCCTGGTGCGAGCTGCATCATCAGAGACCCTGGAGCCACGGCGGCCGGACCGATCTGGACAACGCCGTCCCGCTCTGCCACTACCACCACCAACGCATCCACGATCCCGCGTTCTGGCACCGCTACCTGCCCGACGCGACGATCCGCTTCAGCAGGCGGACGTGAGCACCTCAGCCACCGAGGAGCTCGTGCTTGATCTCCGTCTTGAGGACCTTGCCGACCTTGGACCTCGGGAGGTCGTCCCAGACTTCGATCTGCTTCGGGGCCTTGACGCTGCCCAGCCTCTGCTTCACGAAGGCGGTGACCTCGGCGATGTCGAGCTTCTGGCCGGGGCGGACCTGGAGTACGGCGGTGACCCGCTCGCCCCACTTGTCGTCGGGTAGGCCGATCACCGCGCAGTCGGCGATGGCCGGGTGCTCCATCAAGGCCTGTTCCACCTCGGTCGAGTAGACGTTGAAGCCGCCGGTGATCACCATGTCCTTCGCCCGGTCGACGAGGAAGAGGTAACCGTCGTCGTCGAGGTAGCCGATGTCTCCGGTGTGGTGCCAGCCGTGCGCGGACGCCTCGGCCGTGGCCTCCGGGTTGCGGTAGTAGCCGCGCATCACGAGCGAGCTGCGGACGACGACCTCGCCGCGTTCGCCGTGCGGGAGGAGGGATCCGTCCTCCCCCATGATGGTGACCGTCACCAGCGGAGCGGGACGCCCCGCTGATGACAGTCGTTCGTGGGCGACGCTTCCGTCGTCGTGGAAGTGGTCGCGTGGGCGCCATCGTCGAGATCATCATCGGCGCCTCGGTCTGGCCGAACAGCTGCGCCATCACCGGGCCGATCCGGTCAGCGCCTCCTCGAGACGGGTGGTCGACATCGGGGCGGCGCCGTACCAGAAGCACTGCAGCGACGAGAGGTCAGCGGTCTCGAGCCGGGGGTTGTCCAGCACCATGTAGATCAGCGTCGGCGGCAGGAAGGTGTGCGTCACCTCGTGCTCGCCGACGAGCTCCAGGAACCCACCGACGTCGGGTGCGCGCATCACCACGATCTCCCCGCCCAGCGCCATGATGGGGAAGCAGAGCACTCCGGCGGCGTGCGTCAGCGGTGCGAGGGCGAGGTAGACCGGGCGCGACCCGAACGGATAGCTCATCAAGGTGATGGCGGTCATCGTCTCGAGGTTGGTGCCGGTCAGCAGCACGCCCTTCGGACGACCGGTGGTGCCGCCCGTGCCGACGATCATCGCCAGGTCGTCGGGCACGGCCAGGTCGATCTCGGAGGCGGTGTCGCCGAGGAACTCCTCCCACGACAGCGCACCCTCGACCTCACCGTCGAGGCAGACAAGCGTCCTCAGCTGCGGGAGGTCGCCGCGAATCTCCTGCACCAGTGGGGCAAACGCCGCCTGGAACACCAGCACCGAGCACTCGAACAGGTCGAGCAGCTCGGCGTTCTCCTTGGCCTCGTTGCGCGGGTTGATCGGGCACCACACGGCTCCCGCTCGACTGATCCCGAAGACGCAGGTGAACGCGACCGGGTCGTTGGCGGAGAGGATCGCGACCTTGTCGCCGGGATTGACTCCTTGGCGGACGAGGGCAGCAGCGATGCGCTGACTGAGCGACTGCACCTCGGCATAGCTGCTGGTGACGCCGTCGGTGGTCAGACAGGGCGCGCCGGGCTCCAGCGACGCGCCCTTGTCCAGATAGTCGACCAGTCGCACGCCCGGCCTCAGTCCCCGACCGTGAGCACGGGCTCCGCGACCAGGCCATAGCCGCGGAGTACGCCGAGCAGCTCGCGGTGCCCGAACGCCTGGCACCCCGAGGCGAACCCGGCGCGCTTCGGCGGCTGCTGGAGGAGCGAGTACGCCGCGTAGGCCTGCAGCAGCCCGGTCTGCTTGTAGTTCTGGTTGCCGTGGATCACGCAGTGCGCGCGACCGAGCGGGCCGGAGGCGTGCACCGAGTCCAGCGACTTGTTGACGCGCGCGTTCTCCCGCGGCGGCATCGTGCTCATCACCTGGGCGGCGGTCGCGTCGAGGGCGGCGTACTTCTCCTCGTCGCCCATGCCAGCGGTCGCCTCGATGGCGGCCGCCACGATCTGGGGTACGCCGAGCATCAGCGCCTTGTTGAAGACCCCGCCAAGCGCCTTCACGTTGGCCACGCGCGGGTCCCGCTTGAACCACACCGGGTGCGACGTACCTCCCCAGGGCAGAGCGAGCGCGAGCTCGTGCTGCCCCGGAATCGCGAGCTGGTAGTGCCCGGCCTCGGGGTCGAACGGCACGTAGGTGTTCTGCTCCAGGTAGTGCGCACCCGCCAGCGCGGCGTTGAACAGGATCGTCTGCGTCGAGGCGATCGTCGGGCTGCCGCCCCAGAACACCGCGATGTCGAGGGTGTCCAGGCCCGGCTTCTCCAGGCACAGCTGGGCGGCGATCTCACCGGTCGTGTACATCTGCGCGATGCCCGGCGAGAGCAGCAGCCCGGCGGAGGCGAAGTCCGCGCCGTACTGCTCGTCGCAGGTGATCAGCCAGTCCTGCTCGCCGGTGGTGTCGATGTAGTGGACGCCCGCGGCGAGGCACGCCTCGACGACCTCCGGCCCGTAGCGGCTGAACGGCCCGACGGTGTTGCACACGACGGAGGCACCCTTGAACAGCTCGGTCAGCGACTCGACGTCGTGGCCGACCTCGGCGACCTCGTAGTCGGCGGTCTCGATGCCGGCGACATTGGTGTTCATCGACGCGTCGAGCTTGCCGGTGTCCCGCCCGGCGGCCACGAACGGCACGTTGTAGTCGCGGAGGTACTCACAGATCAGCCGGCCGGTGTAGCCGGAGGCGCCGTAGACGATGACGGGCTTCTCGCTGCTCATCGCGCTCACATCCCCATTCCGCCGTCGACGGGCAGGCCGACGCCGTTGACGAACCGGGACGCGTCCGAGGCGAGGAAGACCACCGCGTCGGCCATGTCGGAGACCTCACCCAGTCGGCCCGAGGGGGTCAGCTCGATGACTGCTCCGACGGCCTCCTCGGCAGAGCCGAACAGGCCGAGCTGGGCCATGTCGTTGGCCAGGCCGGCGCCCATGGCGGTGGGGACGAGGCCGGGGTAGATGCAGTTGACGCGTACGCCGTACCCGAGCTTGCCGGCCTCCATCGCGGCGACGCGGGTCAGCCTGTCGACGGCCGACTTGGTGGCGGAGTAGATGGAGATGCCGGGGAAGGCGATCGTCGCGGCCACCGAGGAGATGTTGATGATGCTGCCGCCCTTGCCGGCGACGCCGTCGGGACGCATCGCCCGCAGGCCGTGCTTGATGCCCAGCGCGGTGCCGAGGAAGTTGACCTCGAGCATCGTGTGGATGTCCTTCGGGTCCACGTCGGTGATCAGGCTGCTGATCTCGACACCCGCGTTGTTGACCAGGATGTCCAGCCCGCCGAAGTCGTCGGCGGCGGCGACCACGGCGTTCTGCCAGCTGGCCTCGTCGGTCACGTCGAGGTGCACGAAGCCGTGAGTGCCCTCCGCGGGACCGCCGAGCGACTCGGCCACCTTCCCGCCGAGCTCGCCCTGCAGGTCGGCCACCACGACTCGGGCACCGGCGTCTGCGAGGGCGTGGGCCATCCCCTCTCCGAGCCCTTGGGCTCCTCCGGTGACGAGGGCCGTGCGCCCGTTCAGGTCGTAGTGGGTCATGGGTGTCTCCTGGTGAGTCGAGGTGAGGGTGGTCTCACTCTCGTCTGATATCTTGACAGTTGTCAAGGAAAATCTTGACACTTGTCAAGCAGACCGCGGCTACCCGGACAAGTCCCCCTTCGTCCGGGTAGCCGCTCCACTACGCTGAGCCACACGAGCCCAAGGAGGTGCGAGATGGCGACTGCGACAACGACCGCGAAGGCGCCTCGTCGCGCCCCGGCCGACAAGTACGACGCACGTCGCAACCAGCTCGCCGAGTCGGCGCTGCAGACGCTGGGCGAGCTCGGCTACGCCCGCGCCAGCCTGCGCGAGATCGCGAACAACTCCGAGTTCAGCCACGGCGTCGTGCACTACTACTTCAAGGACAAGCTCGAGCTGATCGTCTACTGCGTGCGCTACTACAAGGCGCAGTGCGTGACCCGCTACGACGCGGTCGTCGCCGACTCCACCAGCCCCGAGGGGCTGCTCGACGCCTTCGCGGCCAAGCTGGTCGAGACGCTGGAGGACGAGGCACCGATGCACCGCCTCTGGTACGACCTCCGCACCCAGAGCATGTTCGAGGAGCCGCTCCGCGAGGCGGTCACGATGATCGACAAGACCCTCGAGGACATGATCTGGCGGGTCATCTCGCGCTACGCCGAGCTCAGCGGACGGTCCGTCGCGATGACCCCCGCGGCGGCGTACGGCGTGCTCGATGGCGTGTTCCAGCAGGCACTGCTCGCGCACATCTCCGGGAGTCCGACGGCGCTCGACGACCTCGTCGCCCAGGTGCACGGCCTGATGCCGCTCGTGCTCGCTGCCTGAAACTCGCCACCCGGACCCCCTTCTCGCACCTAGGCTTGGCGCCGCGCCCAGAGGCGGGCGCGGGCACTCGGAAGGGGCAGCGGTCGTGGAACGCAGGCAGCCTGGCGCGTTCGGGTCGATGCTGCTCGGGCCGGCGGACCAGTCGACTCGTCGGTTGCGCGTGCGGATCCAGGTGCTGCTCACCGTCCTGCTGATCGGGACCAACCTGGTGGGCGCGGCGATCGTGTTCGTGCTGTCCACGCTGGTGATCCCCAGTCCGGCGCCGAACGACGAGATGCTGCTGGCGCTGACGATCGCGGTCCCGGTCTATGTCGGCGTTGCGATCTTCATCGGCGCCGCGTGGGGCACAGCAGGTGGGCTGCGAGCCCACCGATGGGTCTTCGAGGAGCGCACGCCCAGCGACGAGGAGCGGCTCCGGGCATTGGGTGTCCCCTGGTTCCTGACCAGGATCCAGGCTGGCCTGTGGCTCACCGCGACCGTCCTCTTCACCCTGCTCGCTGTGCTGTTCCAGCCGGAGCGCGCCCTCACCACGGCGCTCACGGTCGGCATTGCATCGCTCGTGGTGGGCGCGGTCGCCTACTTGTTCAGCGAGTTCGCGCTGCGTCCCGTCGCCGCACGCGCCCTGTCGGGCGAGGAGAAGCTGCGCGTCCGCGGTCTCGGCGTACGACGACGGGTTCTGCTCTTCTGGGGACTCGGCACCGGTGCACCGGTCGCCGGCCTGGTCGTGGTGGCGATCCTGGCGCTGACGATGGGCGACATCTCGCTGACCAAGCTGGCTGTGGTCGTGCTGGTGATGGGTGGCGTCGTGCTCTGGTTCGGGCTGCTCGTCACCTGGCTCAACGCCCGCGCCGTCGTCGCACCGATCATCGCCGTACGCAATGCGATGCAGGAGGTCGAGGACGGCAACCTCGACGCCGAGGTGCAGGTGTACGACGGCACCGAGCTCGGCCAGCTCCAGGCAGGGTTCAACGAGATGGTCCGCGGCCTCCGGGAGCGCGAGCACCTGCGTGACCTGTTCGGCCGCCACGTCGGCCAGGACGTCGCCCAGGCAGCGGAGCTGGGCGACGTCGAGCTGGGCGGCGAGACCCGCGTCGTCTCCGTGCTGTTCATCGACATCGTCGGCTCCACGACCCTCGCCGCGGAGCGTGACCCGGCCGAGGTCGTCGAGCTGCTCAACCAGTTCTTCGCCGTGGTGGTCGAGGAGGTCGACCGGCACAACGGGCTGGTCAACAAGTTCATCGGCGACGCCGTGCTCGCGATCTTCGGAGCACCGGTCGAGCTCGAGGACCACGCCACCAAGGCGCTCGCCGCTGCCCGGGCCATGGCCAAGCGGCTGGCCGAGGAGGTGCTCAGACCTCCAGGCCGGCATCGGCGTCGCCACCGGCGAGGCAGTCGCCGGCAACGTCGGGGGCGAGTCGCGCTTCGAGTACACCGTGATCGGCGACGCCGTGAACGCCGCCGCCCGGCTCACCGAGCTGGCCAAGGACGTCGACGGCCACCTGCTCGCGAGCTGGGAGGCCGTCGAGGCCGCGGGCGAGGACGAGGCCGCCCACTGGAAGCAGCACGACACCGTCACGCTGCGCGGGCGGAGTACCGAGACTGTTCTGGCGATCCCGAAGGCCTGAAGGGGGTCCGCTGCTGGTTTCCCCGGTCGACCGGGGATTCCGGACGTTGTCGGCCTTTGCAACACCCATCAACGTCAGGTTTACCCCGACGACCCCATCCGTTTTGTCCTGACCGACCAGCGGACCCCCCGCCCGAGCGCGGGCTCAGCCGAGGTCGACGATCGCGGCTACCGGGCCGCCACCGTCGGGACCCTGGTGCGCGGCCGAGACGGAGACGAACACCGCCGGGTCGCCGGTCACGGCGGAGGCGACCCCGCCGACCGCTGCCTTGATCTGGCGGTGCCAGTGCACGTCGGAGTCGTCGAGCATCGCGTTGCGGCGCCCGCGCACGACGCCGTCCTGCGAGACCTCGCACTTGAGGAAGACGTTGACCAGCCGGCCGTCGAGGTCGGAGGTGTGCGGTCGCTCCGGGAGGTCCAGCCCCGCGTCCTTGATCGCCGCCCAGATGCCGTCGGCGTCGAGCGCGTCCTTCATCACCGAGTGACCGATGCGGTAGCGCCCGCCGACGCCGGGAGCGTTGCCCACCACGACCACCTGGGCCTGGTCGAGCTCGACGCCCGACGAGCACGAGGCCACCGCCGAGAACAGCGAGCGGTCGTGCATCACGTCGGCGTCGGTTGGCATCTCGATCTCGCCCAGCGCTACAGCGATCCCGAGCGCCGTGGTGCCGTTGGACAGGTCCATCGACTCGTGGGTGTGCTCGGTCCACACCGTCTTCCCGCGCGACTTGGCGTCGCGGATGGTGTGCACAGTCAGCAGCGGCGTCTTGGTCTGCACGTAGTGCACCTCGGCCGGGTCGGTGATCCCCGCCTTCTCCATGGCGACCTTCGTCGCGGCGGCGACCTTCTCGACCATCGCCACCCGCCCGATGTCCTCGGGCAACAGCACCTCGCTCATGGCGAAGCCGACAGTCAGCCGCGGCTCGTCGGACGCGACGGCGTCCTCGGGCGGGACCGTCGCGAAGATCGTGGCGTGCGGGCTGATCACTCCGTCGGTACCCCCGGACCAGACGATCGGGATCTGCTTCACCTGCTCGGCCGGGGCGCCCTTCTCGACCAGCACCTCGCGGAACGCGCGATCCGAGATGATCCGGGTGTAGTCGTTGACGCCGCCGTTGCCCTCGGTCTTCCCGATGATGGCGATCACCCGGTCCGCGTGCATCACGCCGTCGTCGATCAGCTTGGCCAGCTCGCTGGCGTCGGCGACCGAGTGGATCGGGACCTTGCGTACTTCGATGGCGTCCGGCATGTCAGTGCTCTCCTGTTGTGGTTGCTGGTGGGTGGCTGGAAGGTGATGGCAGTACGACGGTGCCGAAGTCCCCGGACACCGCGTCGACGATGCCGGCAAGGCTGGTGATCACGGCTCTGGTGCCACCACGCTCCACGAACCGGCAGGCCGCGTCCACCTTGGGTCCCATCGAGCCGCTCGCGAAGTGTCCCTCGGCGGCGAGTGCACGGAGCTCGGTCACGGTGACGCGGCCGATCGGGGTGGCGTCGGGCGTCCCGAAGCGCAGCACGGCCTGAGGTACGTCGGTCGCGATCACGAGTACGTCGGCCCCCACAGTGTCCGCGAGCAGCGCGGCACCGAGGTCCTTGTCGATCACGGCCTCGACGCCGCGCAGACTCTGACCGAGCGGCCCGTGATCTCGGACCACTGGGATTCCCCCACCACCGTTGGCGATCACCACGAACCCGGAGTCGACGAGCGCGGCGATTGCCGGGGCGTCGACGATCTCGAGCGGCTCGGGAGAGGCCACCATCCGGCGCCAGCCCTTCTCGCCGCGGTCCTCCCACTTCTCGCCGTGCTCGATCAGCAGCTGTGCCTCGGCTTCGGGCAGATGGCGACCGATCGGCTTGGTCGGGTTGGTGAACCCCTGGTCGTCCGCGGCCACGAGTGCGCGGGTGACGACGGTCGCCGTACGCCGCTGGATGCCGCGCTCCTGCAGCGCCGCGTCCAGGGCGTTCATCAGCACGAAGCCCAACGTTGCCTGGGTCTGGGCGCCGCACCAGTCCAGGGGCACCGGGGGTACGACGGCCGCCGCGAGCTCGTTCTTCACCAGCAGGTTGCCGACCTGGGGACCGTTGCCGTGCGTGATGAGTACGTCGACCCCGTGTGCAACGAGGTCAGCGACCGCCTCGGCCGCGACCTCTGCCGCGGCGATCTGGTCCTCCGGCCGCGCGCGCCCGTCGGGGTTGGTCATCGCGTTGCCGCCCAGCGCGAGCAGGACTCTCATGGCAGGTCGACCTCGGCGTGGGTCGCTCCACCGGAGAGCCGCGCGTAGCCCGGCCCGCGGTCGAAGAACGCCTCGGACACCGGCGGTCGCGCGGCCCTTTCCAAAGCGGTCGCGTCGACGTCACACCCCAGCGAGTCGTCCTCGAGCGAGCCGGTCAGCACCACGCCGTAGGCCGTCAGCGCGGCTGAAGGTGAGACCTTGCGCCACACCACATCCCGCACGACCAGCAACGGATCCCGCTCGAGCGGGTTGCCCCAGCCGCCACCGCCCGTCGTACGGATCCGGATCACCTCGCCAGCCGTGACCGGCTCGTCGTCAGCGAGTGCGTCGACGGCCCGTTCGTTCGGCCCGCCCGGGTCGATGACCACCTCGAACGGCTTCCCCGCCAGCCCGCCCCTGACGCCCCAGCACGCCAGGATCGACCGGTCGGCGATCGACATGAAGTGCGCGTCCTTGAGCATCCTGATGTGCTTCTCGTAGCCGAGGCCGCCGCGGAACTGTCCGGCCCCGCCGGAGTCCATCGCCAGGCCGAGGCTCTCCACGCGCAGCGGGAACCGCGACTCGGTGAACTCGCTGGGCAGGTTCCGGGAGTCGGGTACGACGTGGATGGTGTCCTCGCCGTCTGCGTAGTAGCGACCCCCGGACCCGCCACCGAGCACCTCGCGCATCAGGTAGGAGCGACCGTCGAGGTCCTCCCCGTAGACGCCGGTGTAGCGGATCGTCTCCTGGTCGGCCGGCATCCGCCCGTCGACGGCCTTCGCCACGACCCCCGCCAGCACCCCGAGCAGCCGCAGGATCACGAAGGTGCGCGCGTTGGTCGGCGCCGGGAAGACAGGCGTGAGCAGCGTGCCAGGCGGCGGGAAGCGCATCTCGATCAGCGGCACGATCCCCTCGTTCACGTCGAGCTCGGCCATCCGCTCCGGGCTCTCGGCGAGGTTGCGCAGGATCGGCGCGAGCCACTTCTTCAGGAACACGCCGTCGCTGTAGTCGCCGCAGTGGTTGATCGGCCCCTTGGCCTGCGGACCGGTCCCATCGAAGTCGAGGACCAGCCGCTCGCCGTCGGGGTCGTCGGCCCCAGTCCGGGTCATCGTGATCCGCTGCGTGTGCAGCTTCGGCTCGTCGACACCGTCGTGCTCGGCGTAGTCCTCCCACACCCACTCACCCAATGGGATCTGGGAGAGGATCTCGCGACGGTACGTCGTGGTGGTGCGGTCGATGATCGCGTCGAAGCAGGACTCGACCGTGTCCACGCCGTAGCGGTCGAACAGCTCGCCCAGACGACGGGCACCCATCAGACAGGCCGAGCACTCGGCGTCGAGGTCGGCCGCGAGGCTCTCCGGCATCCGGGAGTTGCGGGTCATGATCGACAGTGCCGCCTTGTTCGGCACCCCCGCGTCCCAGAGCCGGATCGGCGGCACCATCAGGCCCTCCTCGAAGACGCTGGTCGCGTGCGAGGGCATCGATCCCGGGACCGCGCCACCGATGTCGTCGTGGTGGCCGAACGCCTGCACGAACGCCACCACCCGACGCTGCTCCGGCGGCCGCCGAACACCGGGACGGTGACGCAGAGGTCCGGCAGGTGGCCGATGCCGCCCTCGGAGCGGTAGACGTCGTTGTGGAAGAACACGTCGCCCTCCCGCATCTCCTCGATCGGGAAGTCGCGCGCCACCGGGTGCACCAGCGCGGAGTAGGACCGCCCGGTCAGCTTGCGGAGCAGCCGGTCGTGGATCCCGGCGCGGAAGTCGTGGGCGTCGCGGATCATCGGGCTCCGCGAGGTGCGCCCGATCGCGGTCTCGACCTCCATCTCGACCGAGGCCAGCGAGCCCTGGACGATCTCGACGAGCACCGGGTCGGCGCCGGCTCCGGAGTCGCCGGTGAGCATGCCGAACGGGAACTGCGTCGGCGCCCTTCGGCTCGTGCTCATGCTCCCTCCCTCGTCACGACGATGTTCAGGTAGTCGTCGACCCGCGCGGTGAAGCCGGGATGCAGCGGGACCGTGGACCCGAACTCCTCGATGATCGCGGGGCCGCTCACGACAGCGCCCGGCACCAGGTCAGGACGCCACAGCACAGGAGTGTCGACGTACCCCAACTCGGGGTCGAAGCAGACCCGCCGCTCGCCGGTCGAGGTGACCGAAGGTGACTCAGCGCTCGTCACGCGCTTCGATCTCCGGCCGCTGGATCGGGCCGATGCCGGAGACGCGGAGGTTCACCCACTCGACCTGCTGGCTCGGATCGTCCGCGAAGTCGTAGCCGTAGAGCGCGCGGTGCTCGGCGTGGAACGCGGCCGGCGACCGCGTCCGAGCACGTCCGTCGTCGACAAGTCCTCTGGCACCGCGACCCGGACCTCGAAGGCCTGCCCGAAGTAGCGCAGGTCGGCGGTGCGCACGAACTGGTGGTCAGCCTCTGCGAACCCCTCGCCGGTCAGCGCGGCCCTCGCCTGGTCGGTGAGCTCGTCGTAGATCGAGGCGACCGCCGCCGCCTCGAGCGACTCGGCCAGCGCGACGTTGGTGCGGACGTAGTCGTTCTTCACGTCGACGGTGAGCAGCCCGAAGGCAGACACATTGCCGGGGTTCGGCGGCACCAGCACGGTCCGGAGACCGAGCACGTCCATCAGTCGGCACAGCAGCAGCGAGCCCGAGCCACCGAACGTGGTCAGGGTGAAGTCGCGTACGTCGAGACCGCGCTTGACGGTGACCTGGCGCAGGGCGTTGGCCTGGTTCCACGCCGAGATCTCGAGTACGCCGGTCGCGCACGCCTCCGGGGTGAACCCGAGCTTCGCGGCCAGCGCCTCGATGCCCGGCGCGCGGCATCGACATCGAGCGGGATCTCGCCGCCCAGCAGGTGCGGCGGGATCCGGCCGAGGAAGACGTGCGCGTCGGTGATGGTGACGTCGGTGCCGCCCTTGCCGTAGCAGAGCGGCCCGGGGTCGGCGCCGGCCGACTGCGGTCCGACCTTGAGGGTGCCTTCGGGCGAGAGCCAGGCGATCGACCCGCCACCGGCGCCCACGGTGACGACGTCGATCATCGGGATCTTGCGACGGGAAGGCGCCGACGGTGCCCTCCGTCGTCAGGGTCGGCTCGCCGTCGATGACCACCGAGACGTCGGTCGAGGTGCCGCCGCCGTCGCTGGTCAGCACCTTGTCGAAGCCGGCGACCTTGGCGATCAGCGCGGCACCGAGGGCTCCCGCGGCCGGCCCGGAGAGCACGGTGGTGATCGGCTGGTGCACGACCTCGTCGGCCGAGAGCACGCCACCGTTGGACTTCATCACGTAGAACGGGATGACTCGCGGTCGTCGAGGACTCGAGCCGGTTCTTGATGTTCGTGACGTACGCCGAGAGCCGCGGCTTCACCGCTGCGTCGACCAGCGTGGTCATCGCCCGCTCGTACTCCCGGTACTCGCGCAGCACCTGGCTGCTGAGTGAGACCACCGCGTCCGGGTGCTCCTCGAGGAGCACCTCGCGCATCCGCTCCTCGTGAGCAGGGTTGGCGTAGGAGTGCAGGAAGCAGACCCCGAGGGTGGTGACGCCCTGGTCGCGGAACCAGCGAGCGGCCGTCCGGGCGGACTCCTCGTCGAAGGGGCGCACCTCCTCCCCGGTGAAGTCGAGCCGGCCGCCGACGCCCTTGACCAGGTCGCGAGGGACGATGCGGCTGGGCTTCACCCAGAAGTAGGAGTTGCCGTAGCCGTCGGGCACCGACTGCCGCGCGATCTCGAGCATCGCCTCGTAGCCCTCGGTGGTGATGAAGCCGAGCCGGTCCACCTTCCCCTCGAGCAGCTGGTTGGTCGCCACGGTGGTGCCGTGGCAGACCGCGTCGATGGCGCTCGCGTCGGCACCGAGCAGTCCCAGGACCTTGTCGATGCCGGCCAGGAACCCGTCCGCCGGGTTGTCGGGCGTGGACGGCGTCTTCGTGGTCACGATCTCGCCTGACACCTCGTCGAAGGCGACCACGTCGGTGAAGGTGCCGCCGGTGTCGATGCCGATCCGGACAGTGCGCGTCATCGGCCCACCGCGGCCTCGAAGCCGGCAGCGATCTCGAGCAGCCGCAGGTCCGAGCCGTGCGGGCCGACGATCTGCACACCGACCGGGAGACCGTCCTTCGTGTGGCCTACCGGCACCGAGATCGCCGGGCAACCGGTCGCGGAGATGAAGTACGCCGAGCGCATCCAGTCCAGGTAGGAGTCCATCGGCTGGCCGTTGATCTCGGTCGGGTACTCCTGGTCGGCCGGGAACGGAGGAACCTGCGAGACCGGCAGCACCAGCACGTCGTACGACATCGAAGAACTCGCGCATGCGATGAGACAGCGCGGTCCGCTGCGCGTAGGCGCGCGCCACGTCGGCGCCGGTCAGCGACTCCCCCGCGCGGATGTTCTCCGCGAGTGAGGCCTTGAAGGCGTCCGGGTTCTCAGTCAGCGCCGGCCCGTGGGTCGCCCAGAAGTGCCAGGCGCGCAGGGTGCGGAAGGCGTCCTCCGCCTCGCGCAAGTCGGGGTACGCCGAGGACAGCAGCGCGCCGTGGCTGCTGAACACCATGCCGGCGACCTCGTGCAGAGCGGCCACCTCGTGGTCGACCTCGAAGGCACCGCCGAGGTCGACCGACCAGGCGACGTTCAGTCCCCCCAGCTCGGCCGGTTCCGGAGACGCGAAGGCGGCGCCGGGGTCGCCGAGGGCCTGCGGCGCGCGCGGGTCCGGGCCAGCCATCACCGACAGCAGCAGCGCCGCGTCGCCCACGTTGCGCGCCAGCGGTCCGGTGACGCCGATGGTCTCCCAGTGGTTCAGGGCCGGCCACTCGGGGACGCGTCCCAGTGAGGGTCGCAGTCCGACCACCCCGCAGAACGACGCTGGGTTGCGCAACGAGCCGCCCATGTCCGAGCCGTCGGCCAGCGGGACCATGCCCGAGGCCAGCGCGGCAGCCGCTCCCCCACTGGACCCACCGGCGGACCGGCTCGGGTCGGCTGGGTTGCGGGTGGTCCCGAAGATCGTGTTGAAGGTGTGCGACCCGGCCGCGAACTCCGGCACGTTCGTCCTGCCGAGCAGAACCACACCAGCATCGCGGATCCGCTCGACCGCCAACGTGTCGGTGTCCGGCACGAAGTCGGCGTGGAGCGGCGAGCCGAACGTCGTGCGCCAGCCCGCCAGCAGATGCGTGTCCTTCACCGCGAACGGGAGGCCGTGCAGCGGGCCCACCGGTTTGCCGTCGGCCAGCGTTGCGTCTGCGGCAGCGGCAGCGGCGCGCGCCCACGCGACGTCCAGGGAGACGACCGCGTTGATCTCTCCATTGCGCTCCTCGATCCGGGCCAGGTGGAGGTCGAGCAGCTCCCGGGCGGAGATCTGGCGCTCGCGGATGGCCCGCGCCATCTCGCGGGCGGTCGACTCGACGGTGACAGCGACGGTCACCTGCGTCGGCCCCCCAGGGCTGCTCCTGCGGCCACGCCGAGCAGCACCAGTCCGGCACCCACGGCAACCCCCTTCAGGAAGTCCGGGCTGACCGGCTGGCCGGACGCCGCTGGCGCGGTGAACACCTGCCCTTCGCCGGACGCACTCGCCGTGACCCCGACCTCCGGCCGCTTCTCGGTCCCGGTGAGTACGGCGTCGACGTTGCCGAAGAACTCGCCGGCCATCCGCCGGGACACGCTGCTGAGCATCCGCTGGCCCACCCCGCCGACCATGCCGCCGACGACGGCATCCGCGTCGTACGCGATCGCGGTCGTGCCGTCGCCGCCGTCGCGGAAGTCGACCTTGACCTCGGCGCCCACGGTGCCCGGGGCACCGGACCCCTCGAGCTTCATCACCAGTGACTGGTGCTGGTCGAGGTCGGAGAGGACGCAGGATCCTGAGTAGGTGCCCCGGATCGCGGCGACCCCGGCCGTGACAGTCATCGAGTAGGCGTTCTCGCCAGCCGACTCGAGTCGCTCGCAGCCCGGGATCGTGCGCACCAGGACGGCGGGGTCGAGCAGGGCGTCCCACACCCGGTCGACGGGTGCGTGCAGGACTGACTCACCGGTGAACTTCATCAGGACTCCTCACGATGGTGCCCGGTTTGGTGAATGGCCCGCAGCTCGAACAGCTCCGAGGGCGAGATCGGCATCGCGGTGATGGTGATCCCCTCGGCGTCCTCGATCGCGGCCGCGAACAGCGCGGCGGACGGGATCACCCCCGCCTCGCCGGCGCCCTTGATGCCGAGCGGGTTGAGCGGCGACGGGGTCTCGAGGTGGTCGATGTCGATGGTGTCCGGGACCTCGCTGACGTAGGGCATCAGGAAGTCCATGAACGAGGCGTTCTGCAGCTGGCCGTTCTCGTCGTACGCCATCCGCTCGTAGAGGGCACCGCCTACACCCTGGGCGACCCCGCCGTGGATCTGCCCCTCGACGACCATCGGGTTGATCAGGTTGCCGCAGTCGTGGACGACGGCGTACTTCAGGATCGTGATCTCGGCTGTCTCCGGGTCGGTCTCGATGATGGCCGCGTGCATCCCGGCGGCGAACGTGGCCCGCTCGGGGGAGTAGAAGTCGCGACCCTCGAGGCCGGGTTCGTCGTCCTCGGCCACGGGTGGCTTGCCGGGGTCGCCGACCGAGAACTGGGTCGCCGCCTTCGAGGCCTCGTCGAAGGCGTAGCGGAGCGGGTTGGAGAGCACCGACACCGTGCCCAGGTCGATCACCGCACTCGGCGCACCCTTCACCGAGACCAGGCCATCGACGATCTGCAGGTCGTCGACGTTGGCCTCGAGCGCCTCGGCGGCGATCCGGAGCACCTTGTCCTTGACCTGCTTGGCTGCCAGGTGGATCGCGGAGCCGCTCATCACCGCAGCGCGCGAGGCGAAGGTGCCCACGGCGTACGGCATCCGGCGGGTGTCCCCGGTGACCACCTCGACGTCCTCGAACCGGCAGCCGAGCTCGTCGGCGACGATCTGCGCGAAGACGGTGGCGTGGCCCTGTCCCTGCGTGGTCAGCCCGGTCGCCACCTTGACCTTGCCGGAGGTCTCGATGTGCACGTGCGCGCCCTCGTAGGGCCCGACGCCGGTGCCCTCGACGTAGCAGGCCAGGCCGATCCCGACGCGTCGCCCGTGCGCTGCCATCTCGGCACGGAACTCAGGGAACTCGTCCCAGCCGACGAGCGTCTTGATCTTCTCGAGCAGGGCCGGGTAGTCGCCGGAGTCGTACTCCAGCTCGCGACCGTCCTGGAAGATCAGGCCGTGGTCGTAGGGGAACTCGTCGGGCTGGATGAAGTTCACCGACCGCACCTCGGCGCGGTCCTTGTCGAGGTACGCCGCGATGGCGTCCATCGTGCGCTCCATGACAAAGCAACCCTGGGGCCGGCCGGCTCCGCGGTACGGCGTGACGATCACGGTGTTCGTGTAGAGCGATTCGAAGACCACGCGGTAGTTCTGCGGCTTGTACGGGCCGAGCAGCTGGGTCGAGGTGATGATCGGCACGATCAGGCCGTACGGCGTGTAGGCGCCGTGGTCGTGCCAGAACCGCACGTCCAGGCCGAGGAGTCGTCCGTCGTCGTCGAACCCGACCTCGACGTGGTGCACCTGCCCGCGCTCGTGGGCGGAGGAGATGAAGTGCTCGCGCCGGTCCTCGGTGAACTTCACCGTCCGGCCGAGCGCCCGCGCAGCGAGCGGGACGAGGAGCTCCTCGGGCCAGGGGTGGTTGATCTTGACGCCGAAGCCGCCGCCGACGTCCGGGGTGATCACGTCGACCTGGCCCAGGTCGAGCTCGAGCTTGACCGCGACCACGGCTCGGACACCGGTCGAGGTCTGCGTGGAGGTCCACAACTGCAGGCGATTGATGTCGGAGTCCCAACGGGCGACCGTGCCACGTCCCTCGAGCGGCATCGAGGCACTGCGCTCGATGGTGAGGTCGAGCTCGAGGCGGTGCGGTGCGGCGGCCACTGCCGCCGGTGCGTCGCCGACGTGCTGCTCCATCCGCGCACCGATGTTGCCGGGCACGTCGTCGTGGACGAGTCGTTTCGCTGCGCGTGAGTTCTCGATCCCCACGACCGGTTCGAGCATCTCGTAGCGGACCCTGATCCGGTCGACGGCGTCCTCGGCGACGTAGCGGTCGTCGGCCACCACGAACGCGACTGCCTCGCCGACGTAGTTGACCTCGTCCCTGGCCAGGGCGTACTGCGTGCGGCCCTGGGTCAGCGTCGGGTGCGGGATCAGCAGCGGCAGCGGCTCGGCCATCGGGCCGGTGAGGTCGTCATAGGTCCACACTGCGTGCACGCCGTCGAGGTCGAGCACCTGCTCGACGTCGATGTCCACGATGCGCGCGTGAGCATGGGGCGAGCGCAGTACGGCGGCGTGCAGCGTCTCTGGCGAGACGGCGACGTCGTCGGTGTAGCGGCCCCCGCCACGGAGGAACCGCTGGTCCTCGACCCGCTGGACCCGGGACCCGAAGAGCTTGGTCGTCACGTGCGTTCACCGTGGGGAGAATCGGCGGCCAGCTCGGCCGCCCGCTGCACGGCCTTGACGATGTTCTGGTAGCCCGTGCACCGGCACAGGTTCCCGGCGATCATGTCCTTCGCCTCGTCGCGTGTGGGCTTCGGATTCTCCCTCAGCCCGGCGGTGATCGTGGTCAGGAAGCCGGGCGTGCAGAAGCCGCACTGCAGCCCGTGGCACTCGAGGAACGCCTGCTGGACCGGACCGAGGGTGCCGTCATCGGCAGTCAGTCCCTCGACAGTCGTGATCTCCGTGCCGACCGCCGAGACCGCGAACATCAGGCACGACCGCACCGGTCGACCGTCCACGAGCACTGTGCAGGCGCCGCACACCCCGTGCTCACAGCCGACGTGCGTGCCGGTGAGCCCGAGGTCGTGGCGCAGGGCGTCGGACAGCAACCGGCGTGCCGGCACCGCGACGTCATGTGCCGCACCGTTGACGACCAGGCGCACGTCGAGCAGGCGCTCGGTCATCGCGCCCGGGCCAGGGCATCGTCGTACGCGGCGTGCAGCACCCTCGCAGTCAACACTCGCACCAGGTGTGCGCGGTAGGCCTGCGTCGCGTGGATGTCGGCCGCTGGTTCGAGGGAACCCAGAGCCAGCTCGCCTGCCTCGGCGAGCGTCGACTCGTCCATTCCCTCGTGCAGGGCGGCAGTCAGGTCCACCACGGTCGGGACCTCGTTGACCGAGAGGTAGCCCGCCCTTGCCTCGACGACGTCGCCTCCCGCAACGCGGACGATCGCCGCGACACCGCAGAGCGCGTAGTCCCCGTGCCGACGGGCGATCTCGTCGAACGCGACGCCCGTCCCGTCCTCGAGGGCGGGAAAGAACGCAGAGATCGCGATCTCGTCGTGGTGGAGCGAGGTCTCCAACGGTCCGACGAACAGCTCGGCAGCCTCGATGGTGCGCGATCCGGCGCTGGACTCCACGTCGACCGAGCCACCCAGCAACGAGAGCACGACCGGCATCTCGGCTGCCGCGTCTGCGTGCACGATCGAGCCGACGGTGGTGCCCCGGTTGCGGATCGTTGCGTGTGCCACGTGGGCCAGCGCGAGTGACACCAGCGGCTGCACCCGTCGTACGTCGGCGGAGGCCAGCACGTCCGCATGCCGGGCCAGGGCACCGATGCGCACGCCCGCATCGGTCACCTCGATGGCGGAGAGGCCAGGCACCCCGTTGATGTCCACCAGCATGCTCGGCGCTGCGAGCCGCATGGACAGCAACGGGACCAGGCTCTGGCCACCGGCCAGCACCTTGGCGTTCGGCTCTCCGGCCAGGGCCGCTGCCGCGTCGGCGAGCGACCCCGGCCGGAGATAGTCGAACGGTGCCGGCTTCACGGTGCCATCTTCACGGTGCCATCTTCACAGGGCCATCTTCACAGGGCCTTGGTCACCTCGTCGGCACCACGGTCGCTGCCGGTGGAATGACCTCGAGCCACGAGGTGGTAGTAGACGATCACCAGGATCGTGCCCAGCGCGATGCCGCTGAGCTCGAAGTCGTCGGTGATCTGCAGCGTCACTCCACCGATACCCGCGACGATGCCCGCAGCCAGGCCGACCAGGTTGACCGGACTGCCGAAGTCCACCCGGTTCTCCACCCAGATCTTGGCGCCCACGAGACCGATCATGCCGTACAGCACGACGGTGATGCCGCCGAGCACACCACCCGGGGTCGCGCTGACGATCGCCCCGAACTTCGGGCACAGCCCGAGCAGGATGGCCACGACAGCGGCCACGTAGTACGCCGCCGTGGAGTAGACGCGAGTCGCACCCATGACACCGATGTTCTCGGCGTACGTCGTGGTCGGCGAGCCGCCGAATGCAGACGCCAGCGCGGTGGCGAAACCGTCAGCACCGATGGCCTTGCCCATGTAGGGGTCGAGGTCCTCGCCGGTCATCTCGGCAACCGCCTTGACGTGTCCGGTGTTCTCCGCGACCAGGGCGATCACGCCGGGCAGGACCAGCAGGATGAAGGTCAGCGAGAAGCTCGGACCGTGTACGACGGAGACGCCGTCAGCGAGCGTGCCGCTGGGGAACCCGATCCAGTCGGCCGCCTCCACCGCGGCCCAGGTGACCCGGTCGTGGTTCTCCTCGGTGAAGGCGTTCAACGAGTTCGGCGAGTTGATCTGGCCGAGGACGCCGTCGAAGAGCCAGGAGACCAGGTAGCCGAAGATCAGCGCCAGGAAGACCGCGATCCGCGACCAGAACCCCGGGAACAGGACTGCGGCACAGACCATGAAGGTGGCCGTCAGCAGCGCCACCCACTGGTCCTGCGGCCAGTAGATCTCGGCGACCACCGGAGCGAGGTTGAAGCCGATCAGCATGACCACCGCACCCGTGACTGCGGGCGGCAGCACCTTGTGGATCATCCCGGAGCCCGAGAAGTGCACGAGCACACCCACCAGCAGCAGCACGATGCCGGCGATCATGATCGCGCCGGTGACGTCCGAGGAGTCACCGCCCTGCGACCGGATCGCGGCAACGCTGGCCACGAACGAGGCGCTGGTGCCCAGGTAGCTGGGCACCTTGTTGCTGCAGATCAGCAGGAACAGGATCGTGCAGATTCCCGAGAACATGATCGCGAGGTTGGGGTCGAGCCCCATCACGATCGGGAAGACGAACGTCGCTCCGAACATCGCGACCACGTGCTGGGCGCCCAGCCCGGCCGTTCGTCCCCACGTCAGCCGCTGGTGCGGCGCGACGGCCTCACCCGGCTCCGGATGGACCACGTCCCACTTGAACATCGATGCCATGGCAGTTCCTCCTCACTCGGGTGGCTCCGAGAAACCACAACCAGTGGGCCAATGACACAGCCCCACCGGCGCCGGTTGGGGGAGGAACGCCGCTGCGGCTGACAACAGTTCGGATACGGCTCACATGGTGCTGAGCAGGCTCAGAGCGCTAGCGTCGGGTGACGTGATCCCAGTCAGCGCCCCGCCACGCGTCCACGCACGGCTGTCCGGAGCACCATCGGGGCCTGTCCGAGTGGTCCACCGGGGCGCGCACGCGGTCTATCTCGACGTGGGCGGCCGGTGCGTCGGGGTGGTCGACCAGCACGCAACGCAGGTCCCGTGTGCGCTCGGCGCTCGCACCGACGACCTGGCCGCGCTGGGGGCGGGTCCGGCTGAGGTCCGGGACGGCGTGCTGCACCTCTCGGGGGTCCCGCTCGTGATCGGCAGGCTGCGTCAGGTGGAGGTGCCTCCCCTGCGCGCGCGTCTTGCTGCAGACGAGCCCGTCGCCCCGCTGGACGCCGACACCGTGGAGCGCCTGGTCGGTGCCGGTGACGGCCTGACTCCCCGGGGTGACGACGTGCTCTGCGGGTGGCTGGCCCTGCACCGGGCTGCCGGGATCGGCACGCCGGTGCTCAACGAGGCGATCCGGATCAGGAGCGAGCACACCACCTTGCTGTCCGCGACGCTGCTCGACTGCGCGATGCACGGAGAGGTGATCCCCGAGTTCGCGTCGTACGTCAACGCGCTCGGAACCGACTCTCAGGCCGCTGCCGAGAAGGACCTGCTCGCGGTCGGACACTCCACCGGCGCCGGGCTGCTCGAGGGTGCGCAATGGGCTGCTGCCGAGATCGGCGACCTCGTCGGACCACCGATTGGCAGAGTCGCATGAGCGACGGGCTGGTGCACGTCGAGCTCCGTCCCGGGGCGTACGCCGACTCGGTCACGTTGCTCCAGGTCAGCAGGACCGTCCAGGGCATCGCCGGTGTCAGCGCCGCACAGGTCGCGATGGCCACCACCCTCAACCTCGAGGTGCTCACCCAGATGGGTTTCGAGGTGCCGCCGGACGCCACCGCCAACGACATGGTGGTCGCCGTACGCCTGGAGGACGCCGAGGGTCTCGACCGGGCCATCGCCGGCGTCGATGCCGCGCTGCAGCAGGTGAATCGCGCTGACACCGGGCCCCGCGACCTGGCACCGCCACGGACCACCGCCACCGCCCTGCGCGGAGTCGCGGACGGCATCGTGCTCGTGTCCGTGCCCGGAGCGCACGCGACGGTGGAGGCGATGGATGCGCTGGACGCCGGTAGCGACGTGATGATCTTCAGCGACAACGTGCCGGTCGAGCAGGAGGTGGAGCTGAAGCGGGTCGCGTCCGAGCGCGGACTGCTGGTGATGGGTCCCGACTGCGGTACCGCCGTCGTGGACGGCATCGGCCTCGGATTCGCCAACATCGTGCAGCCCGGACCGGTGGGCGTCGTCGCCGCCTCCGGGACCGGCTGCCAGCAGCTGCTCGCCCTGCTCGACCACGCCGACGTGGGCGTGACGTCGGCGCTCGGCGTGGGTGGCCGCGACCTGTCCACGGAGGTAGGCGGCGTCTCGGCGCTCACCGCTCTCGACCGGCTGGACGCCGACCCGGCCGTGGAGCTGATCGTGATGGTCTCCAAGCCACCCGCCGACACGGTCGCCGAGACAGTCCGGTCCCGAGCCGCCGAGCTCTCGACGCCCGTCGAGTTCGCCCTGCTCGGGCCGGGCCAGCCCGACCTCACCGCCGCCGCCGAGGCCGCCCTGTCCCGTCTGGGGCGAGAGGTCCCGGACTGGCCGGTGGTCGCCCCGGCGACGCCGCTGGTGGCCGGCTCTGTTCACCCCGGGGGCCGTTGGCTGCGTGGCCTGTTCGTCGGCGGCACCTTGTGCGACGAGGCGATGCTGATCGCGTCGGCCGAGCTCGGCCCGGTGCACAGCAACATCCCCCTGGACCCTGGCCTCGCGCTCGACCCGCACCAGCCGGCTCCGGCGCAGCACACCATGATCGACTTCGGCGACGACGCGCTGACCGCCGGTCGTGCGCACCCGATGATCGACCCGAGCCTGCGGCTGGAGCACCTGGCCCAGGCGGCGTCCGACGACGAGACCGCGGTGATCCTGCTCGACGTGGTGCTGGGTCATGGCGCCGAACCCGACCCGGCTTCAGCGCTGGCCGAGGCCATCGGGTCGATCCGTCAGCCGGTGTTCGTGGCCGTCGTCGGCACCAGGGCCGATCCGCAGGACCTGGCCCGGCAGGTGCGGCTGCTGGCCGACGCAGGCGCCGAGGTGCACCTCTCCAACGCCGGGGCGACCCGGAGAGCCGTCGAGCTGATGGGGCAGCTGTCATGACCGGACACGTCGTCAACGTCGGCGCCGACCTCCTTGCCGAGGCGGTCACCGCCCAGGCCGTCGGCCTCACCAGGGTCGACTGGCGCCCACCGATGCCGGGCACCGAGGACGACCTCGCGACCCTGGCCGCCGACCCGCTTCGACGGGACGCCAACGCGTCGGCGCTCTCCGCCCTGCTGCGCACGACCGCCCAGCTCGTCGACGTCGCGCCCGCCTCCGAGGTTCTCGGGCTGCAGCCCGGTGAGTTCCTGCACGCCGGTCCCCCGATCGGCTGGGCAACGGCGTCCGGTCCGCTGCGGGGCGCGCTGATGGGCGGGGCCGCGCTGGAGGGCCTCGTCACCGACCCGGAAGATGCGGTGGCTCTGTTCGAGTCGGGTGGGTCGGTATCGCTGGAGCCGTGCCACCACCGCAGCACCGTCGGGCCGATGGCCGGGGTCGTGACGCCGAGCATGTGGATGTTCGTCCTCGAGGACCCGGCGACCGGGCGTCGTACCCACTGCTCGCTCAACGAGGGCCTGGGCAAGGTGTTGCGCTACGGCGCGTACGGGCCTGACGTGCTCACCCGGCTGCGCTGGATGAGCGAGGTCCTCGGCCCGCTCCTGCAGAAGGCGGTCCGGGCGACGGTCGCGGACGCCGGACCGGTCGACGTGACCGGCATCCTCACCCAGATGCTGCAGATGGGCGACGAGGCGCACAACCGCAACCGCGCCGGAACGCTGATGCTCCTGCGCGACCTGGCGCCAGCCATGGTCACCAGCGGGATGGACGCGAAAGACGTCGCCGACGGGCTCCGTTTCGTCGGCGGCAACGACCACTTCTTCCTCAACCTCGCGATGCCGGCGTGCAAGCTCGCGCTGGACGCAGCTCGTGGCACCACGGGCTCGACGATGGTCGTGGCGATGTCACGCAACGGCACCGAGTTCGGGATCCAGACGGCCGGCACGGGCGACGAGTGGTTCACCGGGCCGGCGCAGGTGGCCGACGGCCTCTACCTCGGTGACTACGGGCCGGACGACGCCAACCCCGACATCGGCGACTCGGCGATCACCGAGACCGCCGGGATCGGTGGGTTCGCGATGGCCACGGCGCCGGCCATCGTGCGCCTGGTCGGCGGCTCCGTCCCCGACGCGCTCGCCACCACCCGGCGGATGCACGAGATCACCCTGGGCGAGAACCCGCGGTGGTCGATCCCGGCCCTGGAGTTCCAGGGCGTGCCGAGCGGCATCGACGTCACCCGCGTGTGCCGCACCGGGATCCTCCCGCAGATCAACACCGGCATGGCCGGGCGCGTGGCCGGGGTGGGTCAGGTGGGCGCCGGACTGGTCACCCCTCCCGCCGAGATCTTCCCGAAGGCAGCGGCCAGGCTCGCCGAGCTGGCGCGAGACCGTCGGACATCGACCTGAGGACGCTCAGCCCTCAACCGCCGTTGGCGGGAGCAGGCCCCGCCGTCAGCGCCCGCTGCACGAGTGCCCTGGCCTCGTCGACCGCCTTGGCGTAGGCCTCGAGGTCGCCTGCCTTCAGCGCCGTGTCGGCCTCGGTGAACTTCCGGTCGGCCTGCTCCAGCAGCCTGAGCGCGGCGACCGGGAGGTCCTGGGTGTCCCCGTCCCCGGAGGTGTCGGGGTCCGGCGTGCCGCCCGAGTCGATCGGCGTGGAGCCGTCGCCGGCAGCACGCGAGACCACGTCCTGCAGCGCAGCCGCGAGCGTCGGCCCGATGCCGACCTCCTTGCCGAACGAGACCAGCACGAAGGTCAGGCCCGGGTAGTTACCGGCACCGCCTTCACGCACGGTGTAGAGCGGCTGGACGTAGAGCAGCCCGTTGCCGACCGGCAGCGTGAGCAGGTTGCCGTACTCGGCCGTGACGTCCGCACGCTTGAACGCGAGCAGCTGCTGCGCGACCTTGTCGTCGCGCTGGAACTGGTTGGCGATCTGGCCCGGACCCGGCACCTGGGTGTTGTCCGGCAGCCGCAGGATCTGGAACTTCCCGTAGGTGTCCGGCTTCGCGGCGTCCGCTCCGACCGACATGTAGGCGGCGAGGTTCTGCTTCTTCTGCGGGACGTAGACGCTGGTCAGCGAGAACTCCGGCTCGTCGCCGGTCGTGGTCGCGACCGAGAGCCGGTAGGGCGGCTGCTTGCGTGTGGGGGCCGACGTGTCCTGCGGGACGTCCCACTGGTCGTTGCCCTCGTAGAAGGTCTTCGGGTCGAGCACGTGGTAGGACGCCAGCATCTCCCGCTGCACCTTGAACAGGTCCTCGGGGTAGCGCATGTGCTCGAGCAGGCTCTCGGGGATCTCCGACTTGCTCTCCACGACTCCCGGGAACGCCTTCTTCCACACCTTCAGGATCGGGTCGGTGGTGTCCCACTCGTAGAGCTTCACCGTGCCGTCGTACGCGTCGACAGTGGCCTTGACCGCGTTGCGCATGTAGTTGATCTGGTCAGTCGGCAAGGTGGCGTAGGCCGAGCGCGGGTTGACCGCGTCGGAGGTCATCTCCTGCAACGACTTCTTCTCGGCCAGGGGGTACTTGTCGCTGGTGGTGTAGCCGTCGAGGATCCACACGATCTTGCCGTCGACCACTGCGGGCAGCGCGTCGGAGTCCATGGTCAGCCAGGGTGCGACCTTCTGCACACGTTCGCGCGGGGAGCGGTCGTAGAGGATCTTGCTGTTCTCGTTGACGCGCGAGGACAGCACGATGTTGGCGTCGCCGAAGTGCACGGCGTACAGCAGCTTGCGGAAGATGTTGCCGACGCCGACGCCGTCCGCGCCCTCGTAGGTGTTGGTCTGCGACTGGCCGGGGTCGCCGTCCCCCTGGGGGATGTCGAGCTCGATGTCGCTGGCACCGGGGGCCTTGCCGACGATGGAGTACGGCGGGCTCTGCTCACCGAAGTAGATCTGCGGCCGGTAGCCGTCCGGGCCCGCAGCGTCGCTGATCGACCCCCGGGGCGGCAGGTCCTCCTCGGCCCACACCGGCTCGCCGTCGTTGCCGACCGGCTGGTCCCCGGTGTTGCGCTGGTTGCCGAACGCGGCGATCAGGCCGAAGCCGTGGGTGTAGACGGTCTTCTCGTTGGCCCACTTCTTCTGCGCGTCCGGAAGGCCCTCGAGGTGCATCTCGCGCGCGGCGATGACGACGTCGCGCTCCACGCCGTTGACCGGGTAGCGGTCGACGTCGAGCACGCCGGGCACGCTGTAGTAGCCGCGGACCTGCTGCAGCTGTTCGAAGGTTCGCGAGACCAGCTGCGGGTCGACCAGCCGGATGCCCGGCAGCGAGGCGGCGTCGGTGCTGAGCTGTGCCTGGGACAGCTTCGTCTGGGCGTCGTAGTCCTTGACCGAGGTGGCCTCGAGGGCAAAGGCCGATCTGGTTGCCTGGATGTTCTTGCTGATGTACGACGCCTCCTTGTCCGGCTCGTCGGGCTTGACCTGGAACCGCTGCATCAGACCCGGCCACACAGCACCGAGCAGGACGGCCGAGATCGCGAACAGCGCCAGCCCGACACCGGGAAGCAGCCAGGTGCGCCGGAGGATGTTGGCGAAGAACAACAAGGCGCAGATGATCGCGATGAACATCAAGATGTTCTTCGACGGGAGCACCGCATGATCACGGGTGTAGGTCATGCCGGTGACGATGCCGCCGGTCTGGGAGGTCAGGTCGAACCGGTCCAGCCAGTAGTCGAGTCCCTTGAGCAGCAGGAAAACCCCGAACAGCGCCGAGAGCTGTGCCTGGGCGGCACCGGAGACCTTGTCGGTCGCAGACTGCAGCCGGATGCCGCCGTACAGGTAGTGCACGACCGCCGCCAGCAGCAGGGCGGTGAACACCGCCGTCATCGCGAAGTCGACGAGGAAGTGCAGCCACGGAAGGCTGAACACGTAGAAGCCGATGTCCTTGCCGAAGTAGGGGTCGGCCTTGCCGAAGTCCTCGCGGTTGCTCCAGAGCATGAACGTCCGCCACTTGCCGGTCGCAGAGACCCCGGCGAAGATCCCGAAGATCACGCTGACGCCGATGAGGAGCAGGCGCCGCATCGGCGTGACGACCTCGCGGTAGCGCTCCAGGTTGGCCTGTTCGGGCGAGTGCGGCCGGAACATCGGGCGCAGCCGGAAGGCGAGGAACAGGTTGATGCCCACCACGAGGGCCATGAACCCGCCGAACGCCGCGAACAGCAGCACGCGGGTCCAGATCAGCTTCCCGAAGACCTCGCTGTAGCCGATGCTGCCGAACCACAGCTTGTCGGTCCAGATGCCTGCGAACAGCGAGAAGCCGATGATCACGATGCCGACGACGATGACCGTGAGCAGCAGCGGCCGGGGGCGACGAGGACCGCGCTGGACGGGTCCGGGAGGCCGCCCTCCGGGCTCCCCGCCGGCAGGTGCGCCAGCGGGTCCTTCAGCGAAGAAGTCACTCATTGTCTCGGGGGTCTCCGGCATCTGGTTGGAGGGTGGTGTGTAACAACTGTAGAAGGGCGGGCACAAGATCCGGCCCGGCGAGCACCATGTCGTCCTCGTCGTGGGCCCGCTGACGGATGGCGCAGAAGGTCTCCCCGGAGCGCAGGGCACCGGCGACGATGCGTGCTTCCTGGCGGTCCGGGTGGGCTGCGGCGTACTCCGCGGCCGCCTCGGGCTCGGTCGGGACAGCTTCGTCGTCGGGCGGCACCGTGAGCGCCTCGACCACTACCGCGCAGCCCGCCACCTCCGGCGGCCAGAGGATGCTCGCGAGCAGCTCATCGAGGCTCTCCGAGGTGGTCTCCTGCTCGACCGGAGTCAGGCCCTGGTCCTGTGCCTGCACCCCGAGCAGCTCGGCCAGGTGCGGCTCCCGCTGCAGGAGGTCTGCCGTCTCGACGAGGGCAAACAGCTGGGCCGGCTGGTCCCATCCGGCACGGGACGCGTGCGCTTCCACCTCGCGGACGGCCTCGGCGAGGGCCTGTTCTGCGGCCTGTTCTGCGGCCTGCTCTGCCTGCTCTGGACTCACTTCGTGCACCTCGCGAGCTTCGCATCGGGGTCCTTGACCCAGGCCTGCACGTCCTCGATGGCTTCCGCGAGCGTGGTCACCCGCACGAGCCGCATCTTCTCCGGGTCGTAGTGCCCGTCCACGGCCTCGGCACAGTTGGCCTCGGGCACCAGGAAGAGGCGGGCGCCGTCGGACTGTGCGCCGACGAGCTTCTGCTGGATGCCGCCGATCTCTCCGACGTTGCCCTGGTCGTCGATCTCGCCGGTCCCGGCGATGTCCTTGCCGTCGGTGAGGGACCCGGGTGTGAGCACGTCGTAGATGCCCAGGGCGAACATCAGTCCCCCCGAGGGGCCGCCGATGCTCTCGTCCAGGTTGAGATCGACCTCGAACGGGAACTCGTAGCAACACTGCTCGACGCCGACGCGCACTGCGCTGTCCTTGGCGTCGACGGTCGAGGTCGTGGTCGTGAGCGTGCGATCCAGCACTTGGCTCTTCCGCTTCACCTCGAGGGTGATCTCGGAGCCGACTGGCCGTGCCCGGATGAGCGAGGTGAGCTGGTCGAGGGACTGGACCTCCGTCGCACCGATCGCGAGGACGACGTCGCCCACCTCGAGCTTTCCGTCGGCCGGACCGCCCTTCTCGACCTGGGAGATCCGCACCCCGGTCTTGAACGGGATCTCGAGGGCTCGCAGCGCAGCCGCCACAGCGGTGTCCTGCGAGGAGACCATCTGGGCGCTCGACTCCTGGCGGACGCTCTTCTTCGTTGCGGTCTCGGGGTAGATCGCCGTCCGCGGGTAGACCGCCCGGTCGCGGCTGAGCCACGCGCTCACCAGCTCGGGGATGCCGACCTTGTCCTCGACCTTGTCCGGTCCGCTGGGGATCACCGTGGTCAGCCGGAGACCGCCGTCGTCACGGTAGGACTTGCGCCCGGAGACGGTGATGATGTCCAACTTGTCGTACTTGCCGAGCACGTTCACCGTCGGCCCCGGCGAGAACGTGACGTACGGGACCGGCTCGCGCAGCGCCATCACAGCGAGCCCGATGACGAGTGCGACCGCGAACAGCCCAGCCCAGGTGGCGCGCTTCATGGGCGCTGGGAGGGGCGAGTCATGGCGCAACCTTCTCACTCAGCGACAACCGCGGCCCCCGTGGGCTCACCGGTGTGACTCAGCGCGCGGCTCACGCAGAGCGGCGCGAGCCGTCACCCTGCTCGTCGGTCCCGGTCGCGGGCTCGACCGGCTTCTGTGACGGGCGTACGGCGATCCCGGTGCTGCGCTCGCGCAACGGACGAGGCGCGCTCACCCGGCTGGTGACCTCACTGGGCAGGTCCCGCATGATCGCCGCCGCGAACCGCTCCTGTGCGGCGTCGGACCGGTCGGGGCTCAGGTCGCGGGCGCGCCCCATCCAGCTGACCCACAGCATCGCGACGAGGGTGACGACCGCGGGCGGCACCCACCAGAGAAGGATCTCCACGCGTCCCATGATGCCGACGGGCAGCGGCCGGACCGCCCAGCAACACGCGGAGGCTGGGTGCATCATCTGACCCATGAGCTACCCCGATGCGAAGTATCACGGTGACGCCGGTGAGGTCTCGGCCCGGTTCCGGCCCACGGACACGCCTCCGGACATCACGTATCCGAACGGCACGACGGTCGACTACCTCTCCACCGGCGACTCGACCGACGGCGGCTTCGGCCTCTACCGGTGGAACATGGCGCCGGGGCCGGGCGGACCCGACCTGCACTTCCACCGCACGATCAGCGAGACCTTCTTCATCCTGTCCGGAACCGTCGCCCTCGGTGATGGTTCGAAAGTGGTGGACGCGCAGGCCGGCGACCATCTCTACGTCCCGCCGGGAGGGTTGCACAGCTTCAAGAACCACACCGACGAACCGGCGTCGATGCTGCTGCTGTTCTCGCCGGGTGCCCCGCGGGAGGGGTACTTCGAGGGCCTGCTGGAGATCGCGGAGGGCAAGCAGATGACCGGCGAGGAGCTGTCCGTGTTCTTCCTGGAGCACGACAACCTCTATGTGCCTAAGGAGAGTTGACCCACTCTTCTCGACCGTCGCCGAAGACCTGGTGCTTCCAGACCGGGATGGTGGCCTTGAGCCGGTCGATCAGCGCCCGGGAGGCGTCGTACGCCTGGCCGCGGTGTGCCGCGGAGACGGCTACCAGCACGGCGATGTCACCGACCTTGAGGTGGCCGGTCCGGTGGACCGCGGCGAGCGCGATCACCTCGAACTCCGTCGCTCACGCCCGTCGCGACCTCCTCGAGGCGCTGCATCGCGGTCGGGTGCGCGGTGTAGTCGAGGTGGTCGACGGTCTCGCCGTTGTCGTGGTCACGGACGACGCCGACGAACAGGTTCACCCCGCCGGCGGCGGGGTCGTCGACCGCCGCGAGGACCTCGGCGGGATCGAGCGGGACGTCGCGCAGGTCCAGCAGCCTGATCGTGGAGGGCAGTCCGGCAGATGGTGTGGAGCTCACCCGTGGAGCCTACGACGGGCGCCGGTCGCGACATTGGCGGTCACGGGTAATTTCGGTCGGCATGGACGACCGACCGGACGACAACCCCTTCAAGGGGACACCTTTCGAGCAGATCTTCAACGCTCTCGGGGGAACGGGCGGCCCCGGTGGGCTCGGCGGCCAGGGCGCCGCCGGGATGCCCGACCTCTCCGGGCTGATGGGCCAGATGCAGGCCATGATGGCGCCGTACGACGGCCCGGTGAACTGGGCTCTCGCGACCGACATCGCCCGCCGTACCTCCGCCCAGGAGCCCGACCCGAGCCCGGACAGCGCCGACCAGACCCGGATCGCCGACGCCATGCGGCTGGCCGACCACTGGCTCGACGACGCGACCGTTCTCCCCTCCGGCGTGACCACCACCGCCGCGTGGAGCCGCGCCGAGTGGATCGAGCAGACCACCGAGGTGTGGCGCGTGCTCGTCGAGCCGGTGGCCGAGCACGTCGTGGCGGCGATGGGCGACGCGATGCCCGAGGAGGCCAAGGCCATGGCCGGGCCGCTCATCGGGATGCTCGGCAAGGCCGGTGGCGCCATGTTCGGCAGCCAGGTCGGCGCCGCGCTCGGCGGGCTGGCCGGCGAGGTACTCACCGCCAGCGACGTCGGCCTGCCCCTGGGCCCCGCCGGCAAGGCGGCCCTGCTCCCCCACAACATCAAGGAGTTCGCGGAGGGCCTCGACGTCTCGGGCGACGACGTACTCCTCTATCTCTCCCTGCGCGAGGCTGCCCACCAGCGGCTGTTCGCGCACGTTCCGTGGCTGCGCCAGCACCTGATCTCCTCGGTCGAGGACTTCGGCCGCGGCGTGACGATCGACATCTCCGGCATCGAGCAGGCCATGGGGCAGCTCGACCCGACCAACATGGAGGCGATGCAGGAGGCCCTGCAGGGCGGCCTGTTCGAGCCGCAGCAGACCCCCGAGCAGAAGTCCGCGCTCACCCGGCTGGAGACCACGCTCGCGCTGGTCGAGGGCTGGGTCGACGAGGTGGTCGGTCAGGCCACCGCCGAGCGGATGCCTGCCGCGACCAAGATGCAGGAGGCGATCCGCCGCCGGCGTGCCGCGGGTGGCCCCGCCGAGGAGACCTTCGCCGCGCTGGTGGGGCTCGAGCTGCGTCCACGCCGGCTGCGAGACGCCTCGACCCTGTGGGGTTCGCTGCGCTCCCGCCAGGGCAAGGAGGCGCGCGACGCCGTGTGGGCACACCCCGACCTGCTGCCGACCGCGGCCGACCTCGACGACCCGCTCGGGTTCCGGGAGGACCTGCCGGAGGTCAAGGAGCTCAGCGACGAGGACTTCGACAAGGCCCTCGGCCAGCTGCTGGACAAGGAGTCGGGTGCCGGACCGTCCGCTGACGATCCCGAGAAGCGGCCCGACGACGAGTGAGCCTGCACGCCGACGCGGTCGACGTACTCACCCACTGGCAGGCGCCGACCGCTGAGCAGGACCACCTGCGGGCGTCGTACGCCGACCACCTCGCCGAGCACGACGACGGACACCGGCGCTCCTGCTTCCCCGCCCACCTGACCGCCGGTGCCCTGGTGGTCAGCCACGACCGCCGGCAGGTGCTGCTCAACCTGCACCGCAAGGCCGGGCGCTGGTTCCACTTCGGTGGCCACCTCGAACCCGCGGACGTGACGCTGGCAGCCGCCGCCCTGCGTGAGGCCACTGAGGAGTCCGGTCTGCGAGGACTCGTGGTCGAGGCGGAGCCACTGCACCTCTCCCGACACGTCGTGGAGTTCTGCGACCCCCGCGGACCCGTGGACCACCTCGACGTACGGTTCCTGGCACTGCTCGGGTCCGACATCGAACCCGTGGTCAGCGAGGAGTCCCTCGACGTGCGCTGGTGGCCGGTCGACGCGCTGCCCACCGACGAGCCCGACATGGTCGAGCTGGTCGCGCTGGCCCTGCGCCGCTGAGCGCCAGCACCGGTCGCGGTTGACGCTCGGCTCACGGGGTGTGGCTCGCCGCGACTGCCCCCCGGGTGGGCGGGGCGACGGGTGGGCGCTCGGCGAGGTCGCGTAAAAGCGACGCGCGGCGCGAGACGCCTGCGCCGGGGTACGGCAGGACAGTCCGAGCGACGCGGGCCGCCAAGCGACTCGTCGAGTGACCGGACGGCGCACCGCACACCCCCCCGTGGTCGCGGCCCATCCTCGGCTCACGGAGTGTGGTCTCGACTATCCGCTCGCTTCGCTCGCTGCTCGACCACCTACATGGGTGCGGCGCTAGTCGGGCTCGGCGCAGGGCTCGAGGTCCATGACTGCTGCGTGGGCGACACCCTCGAGGTAGCCCTTGGCTCGTTCCGACTTCGGGAAGCGGTCCACCCAGTGCCAGAAGCGTTTGTTGTGGGCGGGCTCGATCAGGTGGGCCAGCTCATGGAGCAGTACGTAGTCGACGACCCATGCAGGCATCGTCTGCAGCCGATCGGAGAGCCGGATCTCGCGCGACGCCATGGTGCACGACCCCCACCGGGTGGTCATGTTGCCGACCCAGCGCACCGAGGCGGGCTCGACCTTGTCGTAGAGGTAGTCGCGGCACAGCTCCCCCGCACGTCGCATCAGCTGCTCGTCGGTGCGCCGTCGGCGCTTCTCGGAGCTCTCGAGCCGGTCGAGCATCGTGGTCACCCACTCGGCCTCCTCCGCCCGGGTGAACCGGTCGGGGATCATCACGATCACCTTGCCGTCGCGGCGGTAGGCCGACACGGTGCGCTTGCGCCGGCGGGAGCGCCGCACCTCGACTGCAGGGCCCTCCGCCTCGGCGTCCCCTGTCTTGCGCATGGGAGCAAAATAGCCCGCCGGACCCACCAGGTCCGTGATTGCCGGTCATCTGCTCGACACGTAAGCAGACTCGGGCTCCTGGACCGCCTCGCCCGGGAGTGCCGGAGGCCGCGACGGCCACCAGGCACGGTCGCCCAGGAGCACCAGGATCGCGGGCAGCATCACCAACCGGATCAGGGTCGCGTCGACGAGGATCGCGGCCGATAGACCCACGCCCATCATCTTCATCTCCATCATCGACAGGGTGGCGAAGATCGCGAACACCGACACCATGACGGCTGCCGCGCTCGTCACCACTCCGGCCGTGTCCCGGATCCCCTGCTCCACGGCCAGCCGGGCCGGCAATCCCCTCTCGACCTGCTCGCGGACGCGGCTCAGCACGAACACGTGGTAGTCCATCGACAGTCCGACCAGCACCACCATCACGAACAGCGGGATCCAGTCGATCACGAAGCCCGGGCTGGTGAAGTCGAGCAGTCCGGCCCCCCAGCCGTGCTGGAAGACCAGCGTCAGGATCCCGAACGCCACCCCGACCGAGATCAGGTTCAGCCCGGTCGAGATCAGGGCGATCGGCAGGCTGCGGAAGGCGAAGGCCATCATCAGCAGCGTCAGCAGCAGCACCACCCCGATCACGATCGGCAGGCTGTCGTTCTGCTTGTTCGCGAAGTCGAGCGACTCCGCGGCCCCGCCACCGACGGCGTACTCCACGTCCAGCCCGTCGAGTGCCGCCGGAGCGAGGTCGGCCCGCAGCGACTCGATCGCGCGGTCCACCTTGGGGTCCGACTCGCTGTAGGGGATGGCCAGCTGCAGCACCGACGTGGTCCCGTCGTCGGAGACCCGGACGGGGTCGCGGCCCGATCCCACGAAGTCAGCGGTGTCGAGCGCCGTACGGTCCACCTCGGCCAGCGCCTCGGCGACCTCGGCTCGATCGGCGACAGAAGCATTGACCACGAGCAGGGCGGTGGTGCCTTCGACGGGGAACTCCTCGGTCATCCGCTGGAAGGTCTGCACCTCGGGGATCGAGTCGGGAAGCGTCTCGAGGTTGCCGGAGTGGATCTTCATGCCGAGGGCAGGCAGCGCCAGCAGCAGCAGGGCCGCACCGGAGACCACCAGCGCGATCAACGGGCGTCGTACGACGGGCGCCAGGATGCGGCTGCTGATTCCCCCGCGGCCGATGCGGCGGTTGAGCCGCCACAGCAGCGGGACCCGCGGCCGGTCAACCCAGCGACCGAGCTTGACCAGCAGTGCGGGCAGCACCGTGATCGACCCGAGCACGGCGACCGCCACGACGACGATGGCGCCGACGGCGAGGGAGTTGAAGGTCGCGTCGTCGATCACGAACAGGCCGGCCATCGAGGCGATGACGGCACCGCCCGAGAGCAGGATCGAGTGGCCCGAGGTCTGCGCCGCGATCTCGACGGCATCGAGGGTGGTTCGTCCCGCCGCCCGTTCCTCGCGTTCACGCTTGAGGTAGAACAGCGAGTAGTCGACGCCGACCGCCATTCCGATCAGCACGATCATGCTGCTGACGGTCCCCTCGGCGTGGACCAGGTGCGACAGCGGCGCGATCAGCCCGATCGTGGCGGCCACGCTGGTGGCGGCCAGGAGCACCGGGATCCCCGCCGCGATCAGTGCGCCGAACGCGAGCAGCATCAGGATCAGGGTGACGGGAAGGCTGATTCCCTCCGCGGCAGCGAGGTCGGCAGCTACCTGCTCGTCGATGCTCGCGTCGATCGACAGGTCGCCCGCCTGCCGGATCTGCAGCTCGGGGTGCTCCGCCTGGACGCGCGACGTCACGTCCTGGAGCGCCGCGGCGTCCTCCTGGTCCTGTGCGAGCTGGACCGCGATCAGGAGTGCCGAGCGATCGGGGTTCCACTGCGGCTCCGAGACGGTCTCCACCCCCTCGATGTTCTTCATGCCGGCGAGGATCTGGCTCGCGACCGCGGTCGCCGCCGCCTGGTCGAGCTCCGCGTCACCACGCGGGTTGACCAACACGTTCTCGGTCGTGGGCGAGTCCAGGCTGGCCTCGTCCACCATCGCGTCCGCTCGGCCCGACTCGCCCAGCCGGTAGTCGGCATCCTTCGTGTCCACCGTGGGCACCACCATGGCCATCCCGACCGCGATGGCGACGAACGCGAGCCAACCGACGATGGCCCGCCAGGGGTGAGTGGCGCTCCAGCGTGCGGCACGGAGCGGGATCGCGGTGAGCGGGTTGCGGCTGTCTCTGCTGGACATGACGTCTCCTGGAGGGCGTGACGGACTGTTCTCCAGATCCTTGCGATCGCACGGCCCCACGTCTGTGGCGCCAACACCCGAGGTCGGTGTGGTGCCAGCACCACCGCGCGATCGTCGAGGATCGGAAAGGATGGGTGCCATGAGCACCGCGGCGAGCCCTCGACCTGGGCCACCAAGCCGACTGCGGATGACGGCGTACGCCGCCGCGCAGCTCGCGCTCGTCGTACCCGCACTGCTGCTCTTCGTCCTCACCGTCGTCGGCGGAGGGCTGGCGCTGGTGGTGGTCGGCATTCCGCTGCTGCTGCTGACGATCCCGGCCACCCGCTGGCTGGCCGACAAGCACCGGGCCATGGCGGGACGTGTCCTCGGCACGACGCTGGTGGCTCCCTACCACCCGCCGCGACCCGGAGGGATGGTCGCCCGGCTGGCGGGGCGCGCGGCAGACCCGATGACCTGGCGCGACCTCGCCTGGCTGGTCGCCAGCGTGACGGTGGGCTTCGCGCTGTCACTGACAGCGGTGTTGCTGCTCCTGCTCGTGGTCACGGGCGCCCTGTGGTGGTTCGGGATCGAGCCGATCATGCGCGCCCGCTCCACCATGGATCGCTGGTTCCTCGCCTACGGCCACACCGAGGCGCTGGAGCAGCGGGTCCAGGTGCTGACCGAGACCCGGGCGGAGACGCTGGACCACTCCGCCGCCGAGCTCCGCCGCCTGGAGCGCGACCTCCACGACGGCACGCAGGCACGGCTGGTCGCCCTGTCGATGAGCCTCGGGCTCGCAGACAGCCTCTTCGACTCGGACCCCGAGGGTGCCCGGCGACTGGTCACCGACGCCCGGTCCACGACCACTGCCGCGCTCGGTGACCTGCGCTCGGTCGTACGCGGCATCCACCCTCCGGTGCTGGCCGACCGCGGGCTCGGCGGCGCCGTCCAGGCGCTCGCCCTGGACATGGCGATCCCGGTGGAGGTCTCGGAGAACCTGGCCGGCCGTCCACCGGCGCCGATCGAGTCAGCGGTCTACTTCGCGGTCGCCGAGTGCCTGGCGAACATCGGCAAGCACGCCAGCGCCGCGCAGGCGTGGGTGAAGCTCTCCTCCACCGACGACACCCTGCATGCGGTCGTGGGCGACAACGGGCGGGGCGGCGCCGACCCCGCCTCCGGAACCGGCATGCTGGGTGTGATGCGGCGGCTGGCGGCGTTCGACGGCACCATGAGGGTGTCGAGCCCGACCGGCGGGCCGACTCTCGTGAGCCTGGAGGTCCCGTGCGTCTTGTCCTCGCCGAGGACCACGCCCTCCTCCGGGCCGGGCTGATCCAGCTCCTCGAGCACAGCGGCTTCTCGATCCTGCACGCCGTGGACAACGCACCGGACCTCGCCGCCGCGCTGCAGGACCCGGACGCCGAGGCCGCCGTGGTCGACGTACGCCTGCCGCCGACGCACACCGACGAGGGCCTTGTCGCTGCCATCGCCGTACGCGCGACCCGGCCGGGCTTCCCGGTGATGGTGCTCTCCCAGTACGTCGAGCACCTCTACGCCCGCGAGCTGCTGGCCAGCGGCGAGGGCTCGGTGGGCTACCTGCTCAAGGACCGGGTCTCCGACGTGACCGAGTTCGTCGACGGCATCCGCCGCGTGGCCGCCGGGGGCACCGTGCTCGACCCCGAGGTGGTGGCGAGCATCATGAGCCGGCACCAGGCACAGCCGGTGGACCGGCTCTCCGCCACGCGAGCGTGAGGTGATCGCCCTGATGGCGGAAGGCAGGTCGAACGCGGCCATCGCCACATCGCTGTCGATCTCCGAGAAGGCGGTCTCCAAGCACATCAACAGCATCTTCACCAAGCTCGACCTGCCCATCGGCGAGGACGACCACCGGCGCGTGCGAGCCGTGCTCGCCTGGTTGCAGCTCTGACGGCCGGGCGTCAGGGACGTGCCCACTCCAGCAGCCGGTCGACCGGCCAGGTGTTCACGATCCGGTCCGGGTCGAGGCCGAGCTCCTCGGCCCGCGCGGCGCCGTAGGACAGGAAGTCCAGCTGGCCGGGGGCGTGCGCGTCACTGTCGATGGAGAACAGGCAGCCCATGTCGATCGCCCGCTGGAGCAGCTTCGTGGGCGGGTCCCGCCGTTCGGGGCGGGAGTTGATCTCGACCGCCGTGCCGGTCTCCAGGCATGCCCCGAAGACCGCGTCGGCGTCGAACTCGGACTGCTTGCGCATGCCGCGGTTGCCGGTGACCAGCCGTCCCGTGCAGTGCCCGAGCACGTTGGCGAACGGGTTGTGCACAGCCGCGACCATCCGCCGGGTCATCGCCGCGGCGTCCATGGCCAGCTTGGAGTGCACCGATGCGACGCGTACGTCGAGCTGGCCGAGCATCTCCTCGGTCTGGTCGAGCGAGCCGTCGTCGAGGATGTCGACCTCGATCCCCTTGAGCAGCCGGAAGCCGCCCGTCCCCAGGTGCTCGTTGACGGCCTCGACCACCTCGAGCTGGCGCTTGAGCCTGGCGACCGAGAGCCCGTTGGCGACCGTCAGCCGTGGCGAGTGGTCGGTGAGCACGAGGTAGTCGTGGCCGAGCTCGATCGCGGTGAAGGCCATCTCCTCGATGGGCGAGCCGCCGTCGGACCAGTCGCTGTGGGAGTGCAGGTCGCCCCGGAGACGGCCGCGGATCTTCTCCCCGCCCTCCACGAGCGGGCCGGCGGTCTCCCGTTCGAGGCGGGCCAGCCGGTCCGGCGTACGCCCCTCGACCGCGGCCTCGATCACCTCTGCCGTGGAGGCGCCGATGCCCGGAAGCTCGCGCAGCGTCCCCTGGCGCACCCGCTCGGCCACCTCGTCGCCCAGCGGCAGGATCGTCTCCGCGGCTGCACGGAACGCCTTGACCTTGTAGGTCTCCGCCCGGCTCCGCTCGAGGAGGAACGCGATCCGCCGCAGGGCCCCGACGGGGCCTCCGGTGTATGCGTCGACCCGGCCGCTGTCGTCTGATCCCGTCACCCGCCCATTGTGGCGGGCGCACTGTGATCCACAGCAGATGGCCGGTCCTCCACAAGTTATCCACAGGGTTATCCACAGCCGGTGTGTAACCACCGTCGTACCCGGTCTGCTCCATGCATTGACCGCGGTGGGCTGGCTCACTAGCGTTACCGCGCACAAGGGCCCTCGTTGGGTTGCCCATGCGTTCGCAAGGGGAAGGCAAGCGCATGAGTGCTCGGCGAGGGTCCTCTTTTGCCTTTTTGTGCCTCGTTGTGCCAATCCGTCTCCCCGAAGGCCCACAAAAGCCCGGTCCGCGGTAGACACTGCAAGGTGTGACCGTGGACGAACGCACGACCGAGGGCGGGCTGGAGCCCGCCACGCCGCGCGTGCTGAGCGGTCCGGACAAGGCTGCCACCGGCATCAGGGGCTTCGACGAGATCACCGGCGGCGGTCTGCCACGCGGCCGACCGACGCTGGTCACCGGTGCTGCGGGCGCCGGCAAGACCCTGTTCGGCATCGAGTTCCTCGTCCGCGGCGCCCGTGACTACGGCGAGCCCGGCGTCCTCCTCGCCTTCGAGGAGACGAAGAGCGACCTGGCCACCAACGTGGCGTCGCTGGGGTTCGACCTCGACCAGCTCGAGCGCGACGGGCTGCTCGCGATCGACGCCTTCCGGATCGACCCGGCCGAGATGGTGGAGACCGGCGCCTTCGACCTCGAAGGGCTGTTCATCCGGCTGGCCAGCGCCGTGGAGTCGGTGGGTGCCAAGCGCGTGGTCCTGGACACCGTCGAGCTGCTGTTCAGCGCGCTGCCCAACGAGGCGATCATCCGGGGCGAGCTCGGCCGGCTGTTCCGGTGGCTCAAGGACCACGGGCTGACCGTCGTCATCACCGGCGAACGCGGCAAGCTCGGCGACCTGACCCGCTACGGCATCGAGGAGTACGTCTCGGACTGTGTGGTCACCCTGGACCACCGTGTCCACGACGAGATCTCCACGCGCCGGCTGCGCGTGGTGAAGTACCGCGGCTCGCTGCACGGCACCAACGAGTACCCCTTCCTGATCACCGAGAAGGGTCTGGTGGTCGTGCCGATCACGTCAGTGGGCCTGACCTACGCGGCATCGGACGAGCGCGTGTCCACAGGCGTGCCGCGCCTGGACGAGATGCTGGCCGGCGGCGTCTACCGCGGCACAGCCGTGATGATCAGCGGCACCGCCGGAACGGGGAAGACCAGCCTCGGCGCGATCATGGTCGACGCGGCCTGCGCGCGCGGCGAGCGGGCGCTGTTCTTCTCCTTCGAGGAGTCCCCGGACCAGCTCGTGCGCAACATGCGCTCGATCGGTGTGGACCTTCAGCGCTGGGTCGACTCCGGACTCCTCCAGCTCGAAGCCGTCCGCCCGACGGCGTTCGGCTTCGAGGAGCACCTCGCGATGCTGCACCGGCTGCTGGACGAGTCCCATCCGCAGCTGGTCGTGCTCGACGCCGTCGCCAGCCTCACCCACGCGGGTGCCCGCAACGAGACCACGTCCGCGATCTCGCGTGACCTCGACCTGCTGAAGGGCCGCGGGATCACCACCGTGATGACCACCCTGACGCAGGGCCTGAGCCACGAGTCCAGCGAGGTGGACGTCTCCTCGCTGGTCGACACCTGGCTGCTGGTCCGCAACGACGAGAGCAACGGCGAGCGCAACCGGCTGATGTTCGTGATCAAGAGCCGTGGCTCGGCGCACTCCAACCAGGTGCGTGAGTTCGTGCTGTCGGACAACGGCGCGGACCTCCTCGACGTCTACGTCGGGCCCAACGGCGTGCTCACGGGTTCCGAGCGTGTCGAGCAGGTCTCGTGGGAGCGTCTGGCCCAGGCGACCCGCGCCGACGAGACCGAGCGCCGCCGGATGGAGCTGGTCCAGCGGTCAGCGGCGTTCGAGGCCCAGATTGCGGCGCTGCACGCGCAGCTCACCGCCGAGACGGCCGAGTTCGAGCGGTTCATCGCCTCCGAGGCCGAAGGACGGGCCTCGGGCGTCGCCGTCCGCGCCTCCCAGGGTCGCGAGCGTTCGGGCGACCATGACGGCTCGCCACAGCGGCCCGGCCATGATCACTGACGAGGTCACCGATCCACGCTGGGCGTTGACCCTGTACATCAACGGCGCCTCACCCAGGTCGGCCGAGGCGATCCTGGCGGTGCGACGCATCTGTGACGAGGACCTGGCCGGCAGGGTCGACCTCACGGTGGTCAACGCAGCCGACCACCCAGCCATGGTCAAGAAGGACAACATCCTGGCCCTGCCGACGCTGGTCAAGCACGCGCCAGGAGCACTGCGGCACCTCGTGGGCAACCTCACCGACCTGGTGCGCGTCCGTGACGCCCTCGACCTGAGTCCCGTCCACCTCGACGGGCCAGCCCCGTTCACTGAAGGGGGGACGATGCGATGAGCAACGAAGCACAGCCCGCCTCCCCGGACCCGGACCTCGAAGAGCTGGTGCAGCAGATCGCGTACCTGCAGGAGGCCCTGACCGCGATCAGCACCGGCGGCGTCGACGCCGTCGTACTCGGTGCGCCGGAGAACGAGCAGGTCTACACGCTCACGAACGCCGACCGCCCCTACCGGGTGATCGTCGAGAAGATGGGCGAGGGCGCCGCGACCGTGTCCGAGCGCGGGGTGATCATGTTCGCGAACCCGCAGCTGGCCGAGTTCGTCGGCATCGACCGCGACACGATGGTCGGGCGCGACATCAACGAGTACGTCGACGAGCAGCATCGCAGCGCCCTCGCCGAGCTGCTCGACACGAGGGCCTCCGAGACCAGACGCGCCGAGCTCGAGATCGCGGCCACTGACGGCAGCCTGGTCCCCGTCATCGCCGCCGCTACGGCCCTCGACCTCGAGGGAGTGCTGGTCAGGTGCCTGGTGTTCACCGACCTGACGCTGAGGAAGAACGCCGAGCGCCAAGAGGCTGAGGACACGGCACAGGCCGGACGGCAGCGGATCGCCCGTGAGGTCAACGACACCATCGTGCAGGGTCTCGTGACCGCTGAGATGGCCATCGACCTGGAGCGCTACGCCGATGCCCGCAGGGCGATCGCGAGCACGTCGAACAAGGCACGGGCCTGGATCGGCGAGCTCGCCGTGGACCACCAGGTCGACCCCGGCACGGCGGTGCGCGACGCACCGGCACGATCCGAGCCCGACACGCCATGACCAACGACCTGAACGTGCTCATCGTGGATGACTCCGCCGACCTGCGGGACCTGATCAGCATGGTCATCGGCCGTCACCCGGGTGGCTGGCACGTCGTCGCCACCGCAGCCGAGGGCCAACAGGGTGTCGACGAGGCTCGCGCCAGCCAGCCCGACCTGGTGCTGCTGGACATCGCGATGCCCGTCATGGACGGGATGCAGGCGCTGCCGCTCATCCGGGAGGCTGCTCCGGCGGCAGTGGTGGTGATGCTCTCCGGCTACCCGTTCGCGACCGCCGGCCAGGGCGCCATCAACGCAGGCGCGCACGGCTACCTGGAGAAGTCGGACCTGGTGAAGACCCTGATCCCCCGCATCGAGGTCATCCTCGAGACAGCCGCACCCGTCGGGAACGGGCACCGCAGCAGCAGCTAGACGCCGCGGAACTGCGGCGCCCGCTTCTCGCGCGCGGCTGCGATGCCCTCCTGGAGGTCTGCGGTGGCAAGCGTGACCGGCTGCGCCAGCGCCTCCCACTGCACGCACGACTCCAGGTCCTGGTGGCCACCGTCGCGCAGGGCGAGCTTGGTGTAGCGGCTCGCGATCGGCGCGGTGGCCGCGATCCCGGTGGCGATCTCGTCGACCCGGTCGCCGAACTCCGCCGCGTCGAAGACCCGCGTGACGAGTCCCAGCCGGCGTGCTTCCTCCGCGTCCACGGTGCGCCCGGTGAGCAGCAGCTCGCGGGCGTTGGCCTCGCCGACCGCGTTCGGCAACAGGTAGGTCGCGGCCATGCCCGGGTGCATGCCCAGCTTGACGAAGGGCGCCCCCAGCTTGGCCCCCTCCGCTGCGTACCGGATGTCGCAGGCGAGGGCCAGGCAGAGGCCGGCTCCGATCGCGTGGCCGTTGACCGCGGCGATGGTGGGCACCTCGAGCTCGCGGATCGAGAGCCACGCGCGATAGAACGCCATCATCCGGGTGCGCAGGTAGTCGACCTCGGCCTCGGGCTCGCTCGCGATCCATCCGGTGTTGCCACCCGAGCAGAAGGCCGACCCCTCACCCGTGACGACCACGACGCGCACCGAGCGGTCCCGCGAGAGCTCGTCCACTGCTGCCACCCAGGACGCGGTCATCTCGTCGGACATGGCGTTGCGCTGTGCCGGGTTGTCCAGGACCAGCCGGGCCACGCCCTCGGCCGGGCGCTCCAGGCGCAGGTGCTCGAAGCGGCGTTCCGGGTCCGAATTCGGTGACATGCGCGGAGATTACCGCCGTAGGACACGCCTGAGGCCCCGGCCCCACCCTGCGGGCATTGAGCCTGAGCGTGGTCTAGGGTCGAAATGGTTCAGACCGAACCCCGGCGGGTTTCCCCGGACGCTCCCGCCGAGACGTCCAGATCAATGAATGAGGAGGCCGTCATGGCGGAAACCTGGAGCGGCGAGTTCTACTGCGTGAAGTGCAAGGCCAAGCGTGAGGCCTCAGGCGAGGTCAGGGTCAACGACAAGGGCACCCGGATGGCCAAGGGTGTCTGCCCGGTCTGCGGCACGAACCTCAACCGCATCCTCGGCAAGGCCTGACCCCAGAACTTCGGTCAGCCTCAGCTCAGACGACAAGCCACGGCGGGACCCCTCTTCGGAGGGGCCCCGCCGTCGTCGTCTGTGGATTGCCGTTTCGCTGCCGGGCTGACCCCGGCCTAGCGTCCCCTGCATGGATCCCTGGCAGGTGCGTCCCCGCCTCGCTCCTGGCCTGCGCGTCGTGAGGCGTGGCCTCGACCACCTCCAGATCGGGCTGTACGACGGACGGCGGGTGCTGCTCCCACGGACCGCGAGCGTCGAGCAGACCCTGGGGCTGCTGCTCGGGCATGGCCCCCTCGATGAGGACCAGGCCGACCTGGCCCTTCTCGACCGACTCGACCAGCACGGGTGCCTGGCCAGGGACAGCCCCGCCGCCGGGGTTGCCCACCCGAGTGTGGCTGTCCTCGGCGAGCTCCGGTCCTGGGGCATCCCTGACGTGCACGAGCTGCTCGGTGCCGCCGGAGTGGTCGTCACGCCGTCTCCGACCCACGCCGACGTGGTCCTCGTGCTCAGCCCGGGCGAGCTGGACCGCGACCGGCTCGACCCGCTGGTCCGCAGCCGCACCAGCCATCTCGTCGTACGCCTGGTGGACGGTGGTGCCGTCCTGGGTCCCTTCGTGGTGCCCGGCACGACGGCCTGCCTGCGCTGCATCGACGCGCACCTCAGCGTTCGCGACCCCGACCACGTCGCGGTGACGACGCGCTATGTCCGCGCGACTGCCCGCGCGCGACCGGACGGGACTCCCGACCTGGAGCCGACGCTGACCTCGCTCGCCATCTTGTGGGCGGTCCGTGACGTCGCCGCGCACGTCAGGGGGCAGCAGCCCTCGACCTGGTCGCGGACCCTGCACCTCGGGCCCGAGCCGGCGAGCCGCACCGAGCGCACCTGGGCGCGGCACCCGCAGTGCGGGTGCTCCTGGCCGGTGGATCTCCCGACGTCGGGACGCGCGGACTCCTGACCGGGGCGCAGTACCCCGAGCGAGCCGCCCACGGACATCGTGGTCCAACACGTCCCCTTTTCATACGAGTCGCTGCCTAGACCACTCCGGGCTCATTCACCTCAATCCACGCGTGCGGCGAGATTTTGGCTATCCGTTGCATTCCCCCCTACCCATAATCGGAATCAAGCCTCGGGCGGCTCGAAACCTTTCTCTTTTTGTCCTGTGCTGTTCGGGGGGTAGTGGTGCGCAAGATCTCCGCGTTCATTTCTGTCGCGGTCGTGAGTCTCTTGCTCGGAGTGGCTCTCGCGCCACCCGGAACTGCAGCGTCGGTGGGGAACACCCACCCCCAGCCAGGAATGATCGTCAGCGACGACCCGGCGAGCTTCACGCCGCACATCCTGGACGGCACGGTGTACTCCATCGTGCAGGTCGGCGACATGGTGGTCGTCGGTGGCCAGTTCAGCCAGGTCCGTAGCGCCACGAGCCAGACGATCCTGACCCGCCGGAACCTCGTCGCGTTCAACGCCACGACCGGGATCATCAGCAACAGCTTCGTGCCCAACCCCAACAGCACCGTCTACAAGGTCCAGGCGGCGACCGACGGCGAGTCGGTCTACGTCGGTGGCCGGTTCACCTCGGCCTACGGGGTCTCGATGCCGAGCCGGCTGTTCAAGGCCAACGTGGAAGACGGGACGCGCGACCCCGTCTTCCGGCCGGGGACCTTCAGCGGTGACCTCCGCGACCTCGAGGTCATGGGCAACCGGCTGTGGGTGGCCGGGAAGTTCACGCACGTCGGAGGAGTGGCCCAGAAGGCGCTCGGCACCATCAACGCCACCACCGGAGCCAGGGACCCCTACTTCACCGGCACCCTGGCGGGCACCCACCGCGACATCACCACCTACACCGGGGACCGCACCAACGTCCTGCAGATCTCCAGCAACCCGCAGAACACGGAGCTGGTCGCGGTCGGCAACTTCACCAGCGTGAATGGCGCGACCCGCCACCAGATCGTGAAGATCAACACCTCGAGTCCGACATCGGCCACGCTGTCGCCGTGGAGCACCAACCTGTTCACCCAGGCCTGTTCCGCGAAGTTCGAGACCTACATGAGCGACGTGGAGTACTCCCCCAAGGGGCAGTTCTTCGTGGTGTCCACCAGCGGCGCCTACGGCGGCACGACGAACAGCAACGCCGGCACCTCGGGCTGCGACGTGGTCGCCCGGTGGGAGGCGAACACGAGCACCTCACCAACCCCGGCCACGTGGACGGCGTACACCGGCGGCGACAGCACCTGGACCGTCGAGGTCACCGACGACGTCGTGTACGCCGGCGGACACCAGCGCTGGCAGAACAACCCTGGCGCCGGTGACAGCATCGGGGCGGGTGCCGTGGAACGCACCGGCATCGCTGCGCTGAACACGCTCAACGGGATGCCCTACTCGTGGAACCCGACGCGCACCCGCGGTGTCGGCATCCAGGACATGCTCGCGACCAGTCAGGGTCTCTGGGTCGGCTCCGACACCGAGCGCATCGGTCGCAACTACGAGTACCACTCCAACATCGCGCTCATGCCGCTCGCAGGTGGCAAGGCACTGAAGCCCATGGTGAACGCAACCCTGCCGGTCTCGCTCCACACGGTCGCCTCCGGCGCCAGCCAGCTCCGCCGACGGACCTTCGACGGCATCGCAGCGGGTGCAGCCAGTGATGCGCCCAACGGGTCCGTGGCGTGGGGCAGCACCACTGGCGCGTTCATGGCCAACGGCGTCCTCTACACCGGCTCGACCAACGGGACCTTCACGAAGCGGACCTTCAACGGCACCAGCTACGGACCGGCGACAACGGTCAGCACGTCTGATGCGCTGGCGCGTCAAGCCACCTGGCACGACCAGGACGTCCCGGAGATGTCCAGCCTCTTCTATCTCAACGGCCTCATGTACTTCACCCGTACGGGCGTCAACACCCTCTACCGACGCGGGTTCGAGCCAGAGAGCGACGTCGTCGGACAACAGCGGTTCAGCAGTGGAGCGGTGACCGGCATTCCGTTCGCCAGCATCCGCGGCGCGTTCGTGGCGAACAACTTCTTCTACTACGCAACCTCAGCCGGCCTGTTCCGGGCGAACTGGAACGGCAACGCACCCGCAGCCGGGGCCCCGACGCTGCTCTCCGCCACGTCGTACGCCTCCCGGGTGATGTTCCCCTACCAGGGAGACGACGTCGTGCCACCGGTGAACCAGCCCCCCGTGGCCGATGCGGACATCACCTGCATCGCTCTGACGTGCACGTTCGACGCTTCCGACTCCGACGACCCTGACGGCCAGATCGAGACCTGGGCGTGGAACTTCGGTGACCCGAACCAGACCGGCAGCGGTGAGACGACCATGCACACCTACCCGAGCGCCGGCCCGCGCACGGTGACCCTCACCGTCACGGACGACGACGGCGCCTCGCACACCGTGCAGCGCCAGATCAACCCCACCATCCCGGTCGACCAGCCACCCACCGCGGATGCGGCCGTGACCTGCGTCGGTCTCACCTGCACCTTCGACGGCAGCGACTCCGACGATCCCGACGGCGAGATCGAGGCGTGGGCGTGGGACTTCGGCGACCTGAACGAGACCGGCACCGGTGAGACCACCACCCACACCTACCCGAACGCCGGCCCACGGACGGTGACGCTCGCTGTGACCGACGACGACGGCTTGACCGACATTGACATCGTCCTGATCAACCCGACCGTCCCGGTCGACCAGCCGCCCACGGCTGCGATGTCGATCCAGTGCGACCTGCTGGAGTGCAGCTTCGACGGGACCGACTCCGAGGACGCCGAGGGGCCGATCGCGTCGTACGTCTGGGACTTCGGCGATGGTGACACCGACTCGGTGTCAGGCGCCAACGCCACCCACACCTACCTCACGCCCGGAGAACGCACGGTGACGCTCACCGTGACCGACAGCGCGGGTCAGCCCGATGAGGTCGAACAGGTCATCAGTCCGACTGACGTGGCCAACCCGATCGCGTTCGTCGGCGCAGCCAGCACCGTCGGCAACCGGGAGCAGCACATCGTGCCGATTCCTGGCCCTGTCGAGGCGGGTGACGCCCTGGTGCTGTTCTTCGCGGCCAACACCACGAACCCGACCTACACCGGTCCGGCCGGGTGGACCCAGATCGGCAGCACCAGCGGAGGTGGCACGGCTGGGCGCGCCTACTCCAAGGTCGCGAGCGCGACCGACGCGCTCGCCGGTGCCACGGTGCGCGTCGTCTCGTCCGGCTACGCCAAGTCGCAGATCTCGATCGCGGCCTATCGCGGCACGGACGCGACCACGCCGGTGGCGGCGTCAGCCTCTGGCCAGGACGGCGCGACCGCATCACACACCTCGCCGACGGTCGTCGCACCCGCAGGAAACAACTGGCTGGTGACGTACTTCGCCGACGAGTCCTCGGGCACGAGCGGGTGGACCCCACCTGCCAGCCAGACATTGCGCAACACCCTGTCCCACTCGGGATCGGGGCACATGTCCGGGCTGGTGGTCGACAGCAACAGCAACGTCTCGGGGAGCACCGGTGGTCTGACGGCCGTCGCGAACTCGACCTCGAGCCGTGGCGTCAGCTTCAGTGTGGTTCTGCACTGAGTCCGGCGCTCAGGTCTGCGGAGGCTGTCATGGGTCATTTGGTCAGGGAACGCCCGGTCGTCGGGCACCATGGAGGCATGACCCGCCCCTCGTGCAGGGATCTCGCGTGAGCGAGCTGCCCCGCAAGGCAGCCGCGCGCACGGCCAAGCTCGCTGCGCTGCCTCTGGGGTACGCCGGTCGCACCGCGCTCGGGCTGGGCAGGCGGATCGGCGGCGCCTCGGCCGAAGCAGTCCTCAGCGACGTCCAGCAGCGCACCGCCGAGCAGCTCTTCCGGACGCTCGGCGACCTCAAGGGCGGAGCGATGAAGTTCGGCCAGGCGATGTCCATCTTCGAGGCGGCGCTGCCCGACGAGCTGGCCGCGCCGTACCGCGAGCACCTCACCAGGCTGCAGGACTCCGCGCCCCCGATGCCCACGATGACCGTCAGGGAGATCCTCGCCCGGGAGCTCGGCGCCGACTGGAAGACCCAGCTCGTCGAGCTGGACCCCGTGCCTGCTGCGGCGGCGTCGATCGGCCAGGTGCATCGGGGCAGGTGGGCCGATGGTCGCGAGGTGGCGGTCAAGGTGCAGTACCCCGGGTCGGCCGAGGCGCTGACCTCCGACCTGCGCCAGATTGCGCGGGTGGCCAGGGGCCTGGGGCCGCTCGTACCCGGCCTGGACATCAAGCCCCTGATCGCCGAGCTCCAGGCGCGAGCGGTCGAGGAGCTCGACTACCAGCTCGAGGCAGAGGCCCAACGGGCCTTCGCCCTCGAGTTCCGCGACGACCCCGACATCGTGGTCCCCGACGTGGTGGCCTCCGCTGGGACGGTGCTGGTCACCGAGTGGATGGAGAGTGCTGACTCCCTGGCCCACACCATCCGCGTCGGCTCCCAGGCCGAGCGCGACCACTACGGCTACCGCTTCCTGCGGTTCATGTTCGAGGCTCCCGGCCGCACCGGCATGCTGCACGCCGACCCCCATCCCGGGAACTTCCGGCTGCTCCCCGGCGAGGACGGCAGCCCCGGCCGGCTCGGCGTACTCGACTTCGGAGCCGTGGCCCGCCTCCCCGAGCGCCAGCTCCCGCGGTCCCTCGGGGCGCTGATCCGGATCGCGACGATGGAGGACTACCAGCAGCTGGTCACCGCCCTGCGCGACGAGGGCTTCATCCGCGAGCGGATCCAGATCGACGCAGACCAGCTGCGCGCCTACCTGGGCCCGTTCATCGAGCCGGCCAGCGTCGAGGAGTTCCACTTCTCACGGAGCTGGATGCAGGAGCAGTTCCGCCGCATCAACGACCCACGCGGTGACGCCTATCCGGTGATGCTGCGGCTGAACCTGCCGGCGGCGTACATGCTGATCCACCGCACCTTCGCCGGGGGCGTCGGGGTGCTCAGCCAGCTCGAGTCCCGGGTGCCGTTCCGCCAGGTGCTGGTCGACTCGCTGCCGGGTTTCGCCGACTGAGGTGGGGCGCTGCAGGTTTCCCCGGCCGACCGGGGAAACCTGACGTTGTCGGCCGATGCTTCACCCCACAACGTCAGGGATCACCCGACAACCCTGGGCGGTTTGTCCGATCCCGGCGCGGCGGCTCTCATCGGATGGTGTACGACGGGCGGCTGCCGGTCACCACCACTCGGAGTCGAGCTTGCTCTCCATGGCGCGCAGGTGGGTCCTCGAACAGTCGTCGCAGTACCACCGCTGCTTGCCCCGCTCGACGGCGGAGGTCCAGGTCATCGGTGCGGTGTCGCCCTCGGCGGTGGCCCCGCAGAACGAACAGGTGATCACCCCTCCACGATAGGCCCGCTGCCTGGGTCCGGACATGACTGAGCCCCGGGAACGATCTGCGTTCCCGGGGCTCAGCTCCTGGTAGCGGTCGAGGTTCGTGAACCGGCGCTCAGTGCGCGCGGGCCACGTTGAGCTGCGCCCGGGTGGCTGCCCGCTCGGCTCGGCGGGAGACCCGCTCGGCCTTGTGGGACAGACGCACCGCCCGGCGCTGCAGCCGACGTGCGGCAGCGGCGCGGCTGGCGCGACGGCTCTGCTCGGCCTCGACCATCAGCGCGTTGTGATTGGCGCGCGCCAGGTCGATGGACGTGAAGGTCATCATCGTCGTACTCCGTTCTTGGCTGGATTCTGGTCATGGGTTCACGCAGCCGTGACGACTGCGCTGGTGGATGCGACTGGGACTGCGGTGGCGGCGTCCTTTCGGGGCCGGCCGCGTGGGCGCTTGCGGGGGATCACCGCTCCGGAGAGGAACAGCTCACCACCCCACACACCCCACGGCTCGCGCCGCTCGAGGGCGCCGGCCAGGCACTCGGCCCGAACCGGGCACGCCTGGCACATCGCCTTCGCAAGCTCCACGTCGCTGGGTGACTCGGCGAAGTACAGCTCCGGATCCTCGTTCCGGCACGGCAGTTCCGCCTCGTCGATGCCCTCCTGGTGGACAGCGCTGGTGCGCATTCCGTGTCACCTCCTCGTGATGTCTGTCCTGGATGAAGTCGGTTGTGGTCTTACTCCTGAGAAACACAAAGGCCGCGGATCCCTGTCGGGTTCCGCGGCCTGGAGGCTGCTGACGTGTGAGCGTATGCGGCTCAGGTGATCAGTTGTCTCCAGGAGCGGTGACCCGTGGCCATGCCGGCGTCGCCGGCGGCCTTGAAGGTGACCTGGGTGTCCTCGTACACGCGGCGGAAGCCGGCCTGCGGGCAGAGTCCTCCCCGGGCACCACTGAGGGTGGGCGCGACGAAGGCAGACCGCTGCGCGGCCGCGTTGGCGTTGATGTTCATCTCCATGTCGCACCTCCTTCGTGACTACCGGGACCCTTGTGGCCCACTGGACGGGTGAGCAGCACGGTACGCCGCCGCAGATGAGCCGCGCAAATGATTTATTGGAGTTTTCTTGAAAAGGCGGAAAGTCGCCTGTACGAGGCAGGAACCAGACGGCGCCCGTGCGTGCAGCGGGCTAGAGCACTCCAGTGCTCAGTTCAGCAGGGCGAGCAGCTCGTCGGCGTACTTGTCCAGCTTGGTCTTGCCGATGCCGCTGATCGACTGCAGACCCCGGCGGTCGGTCGGCTTGACCTCCGCGAGCGCCTCGAGGGTGGCATCGGAGAACACCACGAACGCAGGGACGCTCTGGGCGTCGGCCTGCTCCTTGCGCCAGCTCCGCAACAGCTCGAACAGCGCCTCGTCGTACGGCACCGGACAGTCCTGGCAGTAGCCACGGTTGCGTTCGCGTGAGCTGGCCAGTGGCTTCTGGCACTGCTTGCAGACTGCGGCCTTCTTGCCCTTGCGACGGGCACCCCGGCCAGGTCCGGCCGCGTCAGCCCGATCGGTGGCGGACTCGGGCCGGAGCCCGGCGAGGAACCGCGACGGCTTGCGGCGAGCCTGGCCACCCGGGTTGCGGGCCAGCGCCCAGGACACCCACAGGTGCTGCCGGGCACGGGTCACCCCGACGTAGAGCAGGCGGCGCTCCTCCTCGACTGCTGCGGGGGTGTCGGCGTAGGTGATCGGCATCGACCCCTCCTGCATCCCGCACAGGAAGACTGCGTCCCACTCCAGTCCCTTGGCTGCGTGGAGGGTCGCCAGGGTCACGCCCTCGGCGACCGGGGCGTGCTGCTCGTGGGCGCGGCGGTCGAGCTCGGCGACGAAGCCGGCCAGCGTGGGTGCCCGGTCCGCAGCAGTCTCGGTCGACGCGTGGTCGGTGGCCTGGGAGACCAGCGCCTGCAGCGACTCCCACCGGTCGCGGGCCTGACCCCGCGCGGTCGGGGCGTCCGCGGACCAGCCCATGCCGGTCAGCACCGCCCGGACCTGGTCGACGAGCTCGTCTGAAGCTTCTGCGCCCGCTCGGAGCTGGCCCCGCATCAGCGCCAGCGCTTGGCGCACCTCCTGGCGCTCGAAGAACCGGGCGGCTCCGCGGACCACGTAGGCGATGCCGCGCGCGGTCAGGGCCTCCTCGAAGGACTCGGACTGCGCGTTGATGCGAAACAGCACCGCCATCTCTCGCAGCGGCACCCCCTGCTGGTGCAGCCGATGGACCTGCTCGGCGACGGCCTCGGCCTCGGCGACCTCGTCCGGGGCCTCGCGCCAGGTCACCGCAGGGCCGGTTTCGCGCTGCGAGCGGAGCAGCACGCTGGTGGTGGTGGAGCCCTTGAGCAGGGTGTTGGCCGCCTCGATGACCTGGGGCGTGGAGCGGTAGTTGCGCACGAGGTCGATGCTCGCCGCGCCGGGGAACTTCGTCCGGAACTCGGTCAGGTAGCTGGCGCGGGCACCGGCGAAGGAGTAGATCGTCTGGGCCGGATCACCGACCACGCAGATCTCGTCGCGGCCGCCCAGCCACAGGTCGAGCAGCGCCGACTGGATCGGGCTGACGTCCTGGAACTCGTCGACGGTGAACCACTTGTACTGCCGGCGTACCTCCGCGGCCACGCGTTCGTCCTCGCTGAGCAGTGCCGCACCGATGAGCAGCACGTCCTCCATGTCCATGCGGCCCTGATCGCGCTTGAGCTCCTCGTAGCTGGCGAAGACGTGCGCGACGGTGGCGGCGTCGAGCCCACTGACCTCGCGCCCGCGTCCGGGGGCGAGGCGCTCGTAGTCGTCGGGGCGGACGTTGCTCACCTTGGCCCACTCGATCTCGCTGGCCACGTCACGCAGCGTCGCCTGGTTGACCTCGACCCGGTTGCGTCGAGCCGCGCCCGCCACGATCGGGATCTTGGACGCCGTGAGCTCCGGCGGCTGCCCGCCGTAGACCTTGGGCCAGAAGTAGCGCACCTGGCGCAGCGCAGCCGAGTGGAAGGTGCGCGCCTGGACCGCGGAGGCCCCCATGGACCGCAACCGGGTGCGCATCTCTCCGGCGGCCCGCGTGGTGAACGTGACGGCCAGCACTTCCATCGGGTTGTAGACCCCCGAGGAGACGCCGTAGGCGATCCGGTGGGTGATCGCCCGGGTCTTCCCGGTGCCCGCGCCCGCGAGCACCCGGACGGGTCCACGCAGCGTCGTCGCGACCTCGCGTTGCTCGGGATCGAGCGCGCTCAGCAGCTCGTCGGCGTGCATCGGAAATGTTCTCCGTCCGTTTTGCGTTGGACCAAGGACGAGCGTAGACGCGAGAGAGGACACTCAGTGACCCAGGAGTCCACAGCAGTGGAAACCATGGCCAGTTTCACGATGTACACCACCCCTTGGTGCGGATACTGCCACCGGCTCAGGAGCCAGCTGGACCGGGAGGGCATCGCCTACGACGTCGTCGACATCGAACGGGACCCGTCAGCGGTCGAGATCGTGATGTCGGCCAACAACGGCAACCAGACCGTGCCGACCCTGGTCTTCACCGACGGCAGCGCGCACACCAACCCCTCGATCGCGCAGGTCAAGGGCAAGCTCGCCACCCTCGCCAGCTGAGTCTGCTGATTCAGGGCCAGGTGAGGGCCGGGGCTCGAAGCCTCGCGCAACGTGGCATCCCGCTCTCGTCGGTCAGGTCGACGCGCGCGGTCACGCTCGGGCGGCTGGGGTCGGGTACGTCGAGCAGCATCAGCTTCGCCCGGCGGAACATGGTGAACGTCCCGTCCCGGAGCTCTCCCCAGGTCAGGTAGACGAACCGCTCGCCTCGCCGGCCCTGGACGGCTGGCCCCCTGAAGTCGAGGCCGCCCTCGCGCTCGAGCACCTCGATCTCGAGCTCCCACCGGGCCGACGCCGCATCAGCCGGCACCAGCTCCGCAGGCTCGCGGCGGAGCTGTGTCCCCACGTGGATGTCGCGGTAGGAGCCGCAGTCACGACCCGGGAGGTTCCGACCCTCGATCACCAAGCGCATCGTCGACTCACCAGCGCCCGGGCAGCGTGCCGCCGTACCAGCTCTCGATCAGCGACCGGGAGATCGAGACGCCTCCCGGCAGCACCAGCCGGCCGGCCTCCGCCTCGGTGCGCATCTCCTCCCGGGTGAACCACTGCGCGGCCTCGATCTCCGACCCGTCGACGTCGATGTCGCTCTGGGTCGCGCGGGCGGTGAACCCGACCATCAGGCTCGCAGGCAGCGGCCACGGCTGGCTGCCGAAGTAGGCCACGTCACCGACGACCACGCCGGTCTCTTCGCGGACCTCACGGCGTACGGCGTCCTCCATCGTCTCGCCGGGCTCGACGAACCCTGCCAATGTCGAGTAACGACCCTCGGGCCACGCAGGACTGCGACCCAGCAGGGCGCGCTCGTCCGCGCTGCCGGGCTCGCCGTCCGTGACCACCATGATCACGGCCGGGTCCGAGCGCGGGAACTGGTCCTTGCCGCAGTCGGTGCAGTGCAGGACGTGCCCCGCCTGCTGCGGCTCGAGACGCCCGCCACACATCGGACAGTGCCGCGTCGACCAGTGCCACTCGGCCAGGCCGATGGCGTGCAGCACCAAGGGTGCGTCGACGAGGTCCTGGTCCGCGAGCGACTGGACGACGGCGCGGAGGACGACCCACTCGTCACGGCTCCCGGGAGCCTGCGCGGGGTCGACGATCACCGCGAAGTGCTGCACGCCGTCGCGCTCGCCGAGGAGCACGCGCAAGCCGTCGGGTGCCTCGCCGGGCGACACCCACGCGATCCGGCCGTCGACCGGCCGCAACCGGGATCCCGCGATCACCAGCACCCTGGTCGACTGGTCGGCCCACCGCTCGTCGAGCCACGCGTCGTCGGTGCGGTGCAGGCCGTGCCGGTCGTGCGCGTGCTGGGACAGCGCGACGTGTGGCAGTACGCGGGCGGTCATCGCGGCTCCTCCGGCGCCTTCTCCAGCCAGGCGGTGAACGCGCCGCTGTCGTAGGGACGGCCGAGAAACGCTTCCACGATGTCGGCCGCGTCCCTCGACCCACCGGCGGCCAGCACCGTGTCGCGGTAGCTGTGGGCCACCTCGGGGGCGAACAGGTCATCGGCGTCGAACGCCGAGAACAGGTCCTTTGCGATGACAAGACTCCAGACATAGGTGTAGTAGGCCGAGTTGTAGCCCTCGAGATGGCCGAAGCCCGCGTGGAAATGGGTGCCCGGCAGCAGGGACACCAGGCTGTAGCGCTCCATCAGGTCGCGCATCCCGGTGGTCAGGTCCGCGGGCCGCTCCTGGTGGAACCAGTACGAGATCGCGGCGTACGCCATCTGGGTGCGGATCAGGAACGCCTTGCCGAACTCCTCAGCGGCCCTCATCGCGACCACGAGGTCCGTGGGGATCGGCTGCCCGTCGGCGTCGGTCGCGAAGCTGCGCAGTACGCCGGGGTCCCACGCCCACTCCTCCAGCATCTGCGAGGGCGCCTCCACGAAGTCCCACTCGGTGGAGACGCCGGAGAAGCGCACCCACTCGTGCCGTCCGGCCAGGACGTGGTGCATCAGGTGGCCGAACTCGTGGAAGAGCGTCACGACGTGGTCGAGCTCCATCAGGCCACGCGAGAAGTTGCAGACCAGAACGCCCTCGGGCAGCTGTCGTCCCAGCACTCCTTGGACGAGCGTGAACTGGGCGGCGTGGTTGTACTTGCGCGAGCGCGGGTGCAGGTCGAGGTGGATCCGGCCGAGGCGTTGCCCGTTCTCCGCCAGCGCCACGTCGTACGACGCCACGTCGGCGTGCCACGTCGGGGCGTCCACCTGCGTGTAGACGAGACCGAAGAGCCGGCCGGTCACGTCGAGCAGGCCCCGCCGGACCTTCGCGAAGTCGAAGTAGCGGCGTACCTCTTGTGAGTCGACGCCGTAGCGGTCGCGCTTGAGCGCCTCGACATAGTGCCGCCAGTTCGAGAAGTCGATGACGTCCTCGCCCTCGTCGCGGGCGTAGCCGAGCAGCTGCTCGATCTCCCGGCGGCCGGCTGCGTCGGAGGCCGACGTCATCTGGTCGATGAACTCCGGGATCTTCGGGCCCTCCCCGATCATCTTGAGCTCGGCGTCGTAGCTGGGCCAGTCGTCGTACCCGAGCAGCTGCGCCTTCTCCTCACGCACCTCCAGCAGCTCGGCCAGCACCACCTCGTTGTCCGGCCACCCGAGGTTGAGGAACGAGTGAGCGACGGCGCGGCGTGCAGCCGGGTCGCGGGCATGGGTCAGGAACGGCAACGTCTCCGGATAGTCCGTGCTGATCTCGACCTGGCCCTGGTCGTCCTCGGGGTGCTCGGCCACGTAGTCCTCGGGAAGGCCCTCGAGTGCCGTCGCCGGCACCGAGGTCGTGCGCCGCCCGTCGCGGATGCCGCGCGAGAAGGCCTGGGCCAACTCGCTCTCACGCCGGTTGAGATCCCGGAGTCGCTCCCGGGTCTCGTCGTCGCGGTCGACGCCCGAGCGACGGAAGTCGCGGAGCGCATCCTCGAGCACCCGCCCCGCAGCCTCACCGAGCGGGGTGTCCGCCAGTGAGGACAGCTGCTCGAAGACCCTGGCATCCAGGTAGAGGTCGGTGCTGAACCGGCGTGCCTCGATCTCGAATCGCTCTGCCGCCTCCATCACGGCCCCGTCCGGGTGCACCACGCTCAGCAGCGAGCTCATCGCGAAGACCCCCGACAGCGCGATCTGGACGTCGTTCCACACCTGCAGGATCGCGCCGTCCCCGGCCTGAGCGCTCTTCAGCGCCGACACGTCGTTGCCCGCGTCGCTCAGGCCCGTCTCGGCGCGCCGGGTCACCCACTCCAGCCACTCGCCGTCCTCCGCCGGCAGGGTCAGCGGGTGCAGCTCGGTGCTCGGGTCCATGGTGGTCGAGGTTAGACCTAGGGTGTGGCGTCATGAGCACCCACATCGGCGCCGAACCAGGTCAGGTCGCACCCACGGTGCTGCTCCCCGGCGACCCGCTGCGCGCCAGGTGGATCGCCGAGACTTTCCTCGACGACGCGACCTGCTACAGCGAGGTCCGCGGCATGTACGGCTTCACCGGCACCTGGCAGGGCCACCCCGTCTCCGTCCAGGGCTCCGGCATGGGCCAGCCGTCGATGGCGATCTACGTCAACGAGCTCTTCCAGGAGTACGACGTGCGCCGGATCGTGCGCGTCGGGTCCTGCGGCGCCCTCACCGAGCGGGTCGCCCTGAGGGACGTGGTGATCGCCTCGGGTGCCTGCACCGACTCCTCGATGAACCGGCTGCGGTTCCACGGGCTCGACTACGCGGCCGTGGCGGACTTCGCTCTGTTGCGCGCTGCGTACGACGCCGCGACCGCGCGCGACGACATCACCACTCACGTGGGCCTGATCTTCTCCGGCGACTCGTTCTACTCGCCGCGCCCCGAGCTGCTGAAACCGCTGGTCGACCACGGAGTGCTTGCCGTGGAGATGGAGGCGTGCGCGCTCTACACCCTCGCGGCGTCGTACGGCCGACAGGCGCTGGCGATCTGCACGGTGAGCGACCACGTCGTCACCGGCGAACAGACCACGTCGCAGGAGCGCGAGCAGACCTTCGCCCCGATGGTCGAGATCGCGCTGACTGCCGCGCTGGCAGCGTCCGGCTAGCTGGACCTAGCTGGCCTCGGCGGCCTCGAGGACGCGGGCCTTGTGTCCGGCTGCGCCGGTGTGCTGCTGGGCGGGCTCAGGCGCCGTGTGCGCCTCGCGAGCGGGCATCCGGACGACGCCGATCGTGTCCTTGCGGATGACGCAGAGGTCGCCGTTGGTCTCGAGCACGGCCACTGCCATGCCCTCGCAGCTGAGGACGCGGCCGCCGATCCACTCGCCCCCGACGTGCATCCGGACGGTCAGCTCCTCGTCCTTGGCACGGTCGAGTGCCTGCCCGATCGTGAGCATCATCGTCGAACCGAACATCGTGTCCCCCCTCGTACGTCGATCCGAATACGACGCGACCTGAGTTTGGCCGACATCCCGGGCTTTAGGTACTTAAGGCGCGAATCATCAGATACTGGTCTATACCGGAGAGAGCAGGATCCGTTCCAGGGCTTGACGGCCCGCCAGGTCGCCGGGCTCGACGGTCTCCCCGGACCGCACGTAGTGGAAGACGGCGCGGACCTCGTCGAGCGGGACGCCCATCAGCTCGGCCCAGGCGACCCGGTAGATGGCGAGCTGGAGGGGGTCGGCTGTCTGGTACCTGTTGGTCTTCCAGTCGACCACCAGCCAGCCGCCGCCGGGCTCGGCGTAGACCGCGTCGATCCGACCGCGCACCACCTGACCCGCGAGCACGAGCGCGAACGGAGGTTCCACTGCGAACGGGACCCGCTCGGCGAAGTCTCCGGCCTCGAAGCTGGCGATCAGCGCCTGCAGCTCCTCGTCGTCGCCGATGCCCAGGTCGCCGCGCCCCGGCAGGTCGTCGGGATCGAGCAGTGACTGCTGCCCGAACCGGGCCTCCACCCAGGTGTGGAACCGGGTCCCGAACCGCGCCGCGGGGGACGGCTTGCGCGGCATCGGCCGCGCCAGCTCGCTGGCGAACTGATCCGGGTCGTCGCGCAGCCGTGACATCGCCGTCGCGGAGAGGCTGGTCGGCAGCGGAACCTCGACCACCCCTGACCGGTCGGCCCTCGCCTCGAGCAGGAGCCGCTCGAGCTCCTCGTCCCACTGGGCGACCGTGGAGCTCTCCACGATGTCCAGCTCCTCAGGACCGTCGCGCGGTGCTGACATGGCATCGCGCACCAGGTCGGCCGAGACCAGACGGCGCTCGTGCTCGTCCGTGCGCACCAGGGTCGGCCACGGTGCTGAGGGAGGGTTCTCCAGGAGCGGGTTGGGAGTCCCGTCCTCAGGGGTCGGGGGCCACGCATCCGGCTCGGCTCCCCACCCGGCGATCGTCTCCCGGACGGTCTCCAGATAGGCGGACGGCGCCAACGGCTTCTGCCTGGTCGGGCTCCACTGGTAGGCCGAGACCCACAGCTCGTGCTTGGCCCGCGTGAACGCGACGTAGGCCAGGCGCCGCTCCTCGAGTCCCTGGTGGGCCTTGGCATCGGCCTTGAGCTCGTCGATCGCGGCCTTGTCATAGCCACGCAGCTGCGGCACGTCGGCCGCGTCGCCGCGCAGCGGAGCGGGCAGCACCCGGGAGACGGTGGTCCACTGGCTGCGCGCGGTCGTGACCGGGAACTTCTCCCCGCACACCCCGACCAGGAACACCGCGGACCACTCGAGCCCCTTGGCCCGGTGGACGGTGAGCAGCTTGACCGAGTCGGCCTCCGACGGCGTGGCCTGGTCGAGGCCGCTGCCCATCTCGTCCTCGGCGTCGAGCCAGGCCAGCAGCGACGCCAGCGTCACCCGACCGTCGATCGCCTGGAAGTCGGCCACCGCCTTCACGAACAGGTCGAGGTTGTCGCGCCTGGCCGCGGCGGCCAGCGAGACTGACGAGGCCAGCTCGATGTCGATGCCGGTCACGTCGATGATCCGCCGGACGAGGTCGAGCAGCGGCTCCCCGGCGTAGGTGCGGAGCTGGCGGAGCTCCTCGGACAGCAGCGCGAACCGGGTCCGCGCCTCCTCCGAGTAGGGCAGGTCGCCGGGATCCGCCAGCGCGTCGTTGAGGGACAGCACCTCGGTCGGGTCAGCGCCCTCGACGGCACGCTGGAGCTCGTCGGCCACGGAGATGCCCTCCTCGCGCAGCTTCAGCCCGGTCAGGGCGCGGGCGCGGTTGCCGAGCAGCGCCAGGTCGCGTGGGCCGATCGCCCATCGCGGGCCGTTGAGGAGGTTGAGCAGATCGGCGTTGGCCGTCAGGTCCTGGAGCAGCGCAAGCGTGGAGACGACCTCGGAGACCTCCGGGAGCCGCATCAGACCCTTGAGGCCGACGATCTCGACCGGGATCCCGCGCGAGGTGAGTGCGTCGAAGACGTCGGCGGCATGGTTGTTGTCGCGGGTGAGCACCCCGATCTGGCTCCACAGCGGTTCGGCCATCGCAGCGTGGCTGGCGATCACCTGATCGGCCAGCCAGGCGAGCTCGGCAGGGTAGGTCTCGTGCACGATGGCGTGCACCGCGCCCTCGGCAGCGCGGTCGTCGGCGACGAGCGGCGCGACCTGCTCGAACCCGTCGTACAGCGGTTGCGCCAGGGCATTGGCGACGTCGAGGATGTGCGCGTCCGAGCGCCGGTTCACGGTCAGGGAGTACGACGGGACCTCGGCACCGTCCGCGGACGGGAAGAACGAGCCGAAGTTGAGGATGTTGGACACCGACGCGCCTCGCCAGCCGTAGATCGCCTGGTTGGGGTCACCGACCGCCGTCACCGCATGACCTTGACCCGTATCGGGATCCGCGCCGGAGAACAGCGCGCTGAGCAGCTGGGCCTGGGCGACCGAGGTGTCCTGGTACTCGTCGAGCAGCACCACGCGGTACTTCGCGCGCTCCACCCGGCCGACCTCCGGCTGCGTGTGTGCGAGCTCGGCCGCCAGGGCGATCTGGTCGGAGAAGTCCATCAGGCCGAGCTGCGCCTTGAGCGCGCGATAGCCCTCGACGAGATCGAGCACCTCTTCGCGCTCGGCCATCTTCGCCAGCGCCTTCGCGATGTCGACCTTGGCCCGGGAGGTGGCCAGGGCCGCCTCGAACTCGGGTCGCGCGGCGGCGTGGAAGGAGCGCAGCTGCTCACAGGACACCAGGTGCTCGTTGAGCTCAGCATCGAGCCCGAGCAGGTAGTCGATGGCTGTCTTCGGGTGCTCGCTGAGCAGCTCCACTGCACCCGTGTGCCGCTCGATCGCCCGGGCAGCGACCTGGTAGCGGGAGGCGTCGGCCATCACCCTGGTGTCCGGCTCGTGGCCGATCCGCAGGCCGTGCTCGGAGAGCAGCGCTGCTGCGTAGGCGTTGTAGGTCACCACCATCGGCTCGACCCGCTCGGGCAGCTCGTCGGCCTCGACGTGCCGCTCGGAGACGCCCTCGTCCAGGCCCGCGGCCACCAGTGCCTCGCGGATCCGGGTGGCCAGCTCGGCGGTTGCCTTGGTGGTGAAGGTGAGCCCGAGGACCTGGTCGGCCGCGACCTGTCCGGTAGCCACGAGGTAGACCACGCGCGCGGCCATCACCGAGGTCTTGCCCGACCCCGCCCCTGCGATCACCACGGCCGGCTCCAGCGGGGCGCTGATCGCCGTCCACTGCTGTTCGCTGACCTGGTAGGAGGTGCCCATCAGGCGCTGGAGGTCAGCCGGGCTCTCCAGCCGGATGCTGCCGGCAGGGGCGCTCACGACAGCACCGACCCGGCGACCTGGGCCGGGCAGAACGTCGCGAACTGGCAGCGCTCGCAGCGGGTCCGCTCCGGCCGTGCGGGGAACTCCTCGAGGCGCAGCGCCGTGACGGCCCGGATCAGCTGGCGCTCGACGGGACGCAGTCCGTCCTCGTCGGGCACCTGCGGCTTCTGCTCCTGGACCTTCAGCTCCCCCTTGACGTCCTTGCGCAGCTGCCACAGCTCGGCGCCACCTGAGGTCGCGCCCGCGACGAGGTCGTCCACGGCGCCGTGGTCGACGGCGTGCTGGTAGAGACCCAGCTGGGGGTTCTCCTCGATCTTGCTGGGCGGGTACTTCCCCGTCTTCAGGTCGACGACGACCACGCGGCCCGCGTCGTCGATCTCGAGCCGGTCGGCGTAGCCCTTCAGGACGACCTGCTGGCCGTCGGGAAGCGTCACCTCGGCCCGCATGTCCTTCTCGGTGGCCAGGACGGTGCGGGCACCCGGTCGGCTGTGCCAGGTCACGAACCGGGTCAGGGCCTTGCGCACCTCTTCGTGCTCGCGTCCGCGCGACCATGGCGTGCGGAAGCCGAGCTGGTCCCAGACGTCGTCGACGAGCACCATCAGCTCGTCCACCGCACCAGGACCCGCTCCGAGCTCACCTTTGGCTACCCGGTCGGCGATCGCGTGGACCAGGTTGCCGAAGCCCTGTGCCTGGCTGGACTTGGCGGCTCCACCGGCCTCACGCTCGAGGAACCACTTGGCGGGGCACTCGACCAGGCCGGCCAGTGCGCTCGCTGAGAGTACGACGGGTTCGTCGGCCGGTCGCACGGGTTGCGCTGCGTGGCTCAGGTCGCGAGTCCCCCACCAGGTCGCGGGGTCGGCCGCAGGGACGAGCGGTCGCCCGTCGGGGCGTTGCTCGGCAGCCAGGTGCGCCAGGCGTCGTACGGCCGCATCGCGGAGCGAAGGGTTCGACCCGGGGTCCGAAGCCGTGCGTCGCAGCTCGCTGACCAGTCCGAGCAGGGAGAGCGGCCGAGGCGGCCGTCCCTGCTGGTGGCGGACTTCGACCCCGAGCTCGGTGAGGAAGCGGGACGGCTGCTCGCCCTCGTCGTCCGGAGAGGCCACGGCGGTGACGACCAGGCGCTCGCGGGCGCGGGTGCAGGCGACGTAGAACAGACGTCGTTCCTCGGCGAGCAGCTCACGCGTGGTGGTCTCCGGCTGGATGACCGGTACGGCGTAGCGCTCGGCCCCGATGCGGTCGGCCTGCAGCAGGCTCCTGCGCCGGCGCAGGTCTGGCCAGGCGGTCTCCTGGACGTGGGCGACGACGACCAGCCGCCACTCGAGACCCTTGGATCTGTGGGCTGTCAGGAGCCGCACCGAGCCGCCGTGGATGCCGCGCTCGGCGAGGGTGTCGGCCGGGATCTCCTGCGCCTCGAGGGTCGCCAGGAACTCCCCGACCGGCTTGTGCCCGACCTGCTCCTCCGCCCTGGCAGCGGTCTCGAACAGGGCGCACATCGCGTCCAGGTCGCGGTTGGCCAGCCTCGCCGTGGTTCCGCCACGCCGCGTCCGGGTGCGGAGGTGCTCGGGCCAGCTGGTGCCCGCCCAGAGAGTCCAGAGAACCTCCTCCACCGTGCCGGCGGCGTCGAGGACCGAGCGCGCTCGGTGCAGCAACGCGGAGAACGCGCCGACCCGCTTCACGACCGGGTCGATGCCGGTCCCGACGGAGATCAGCTCCCCGCCGAGGACCGCCTCCCGCAGGAGGTGGGGCGAGGGGCGGGGCGACCGACCCTCCTCCAGCGCAACCTGCTTGTCGCGTGCGCGTAGGAACCGCGAGAGCGCCCGGACATCGGTGGCGTCGAGCCCGACCATCGGCGAGACGAGCAGCCCCTCGGCGGCCACGGGATCGAGGTAGTCGGCGTCTGCAGGGTCGTCGTTGTCGAGGTTCACGACCGCACGAAGCGCGTCCAGCAGGGGCCGGACCGCAGGTTCACGGACCAGTGGGGTCTCATCGCTGGCAACCTCCACCGGCACCCCGGCGCCGGCCAGCCCTCGCCGCAGCACCGGGATGGAGGCGCGTCCCGAGCGCACCAGCACCGCCATCTCGGACCACGCGACACCGTCCTCGAGATGCGCCCGCCGCAGCAGGTCGGCCACCCGCTCGACCTCGGCCCGCTCGGTGTCGTAGGTGATCACCTCGACGCGGTCGCGGCCGCCGGTCACCGCCGACTCGGGACCGGTGAACGCTGCCCGGGCGGCGGCGTCGATGCTGCCGGTCAACGGGATCCGCGCGGCCACCCGCTGAGTGGCCAGCAGGACCCGTGGTCCGAAGCGGCGTACGCGAGAGAGCGCCAGGACATCTCCTGGCTTGCCGTCGCGCTGGCGGAACTGCCCGGGGAAGTCGAGGATGCCGCGCACCTCCGCGCCACGGAAGGCGTAGATCGACTGGTGCGGATCGCCCACCACCGTCAGGTTGGCGCCGTCTCCGGCCAGGGCCCGGAGGAGACGAACCTGTCCGGGGTCGGTGTCCTGGTACTCGTCGACGAGGACGTGCTGGAACCGGGCGCGCAGCTCCCCCTGGTGATCGGCTGCCTCGATGACGGCGCGCCGGATCAGGTCGGCGTAGTCCGTCGCGCTCTGGTCGTCGAGGTTCTGGAGGTACTGCTCGAGGAACCATCCGGCGGCGACGAACTCGGGCAGGTCGTGCTCCTCACCGAGCCGGCGGAGGGCGTCGGGCTCGAGTCCCTTCTCCCGCGCCCGGCCCAGGACCGCTGCAACCTCGTGCGCGAAGCCACGCGTCTGCGAGGCCCTCCTCAAGGACTCGGGCCACTGGACTGCCTCCGGGCTGTCGTCCATCAGCTGGCGCAGCACGACGTCCTGCTCCGGCGCACTGAGCAGGCGCAGCGGCGCGGCGTACAGCGCGGGCGGAGAGTACTTCCGGATCAGGCCGTAGGCGAAGGAGTGGAAGGTCGAGCACATCGTCGTCGACGTGGTGCGGCCGAGGCGTGCCGTCACGCGGTCGCGGAGCTGCTCTGCCGCCTTGCGGCTGAAGGTGAGGGCGAGCACCGACTCGGGCGAGGCGCCGCGGTTCTCGATCCGGTCGACGATGGCCTCGACCAGCGTCGTGGTCTTGCCGGTGCCCGGTCCTGCGAGCACGAGCAGCGGGCCGCCCGGGTGGTCCACCACCGCCTGCTGGGAGTCGTCGAGCTCGGGCGCGGAGACGCTCCCCGGGACCCGACGGACCAGCTCGTAGCTGGTCTCGTTCGTTCCGTCTCTCACCCCGACAGCCAAACATCTCCTGCCGACACAGCGGAACGGCAGGTCTCACCGAGCAGCCGGCTCACGGCTGCCAGAACGCGGCCGCGATGTGCACCCGTCCCGAGGAGCGCATCGGCGTCCCCTCGTCGAGGTAGTGCGCCACCGCCTCGTCATCGTGGCTCGGCGGCAAGGACCCATCAGCACGTACGACGCGCCACCACGGCACGGGTCCGCCGAACTGGGACATCACCCTGCCCACCCGACGCGGCCCACCGAACCCGACATGGTCGGCTATCGCGCCGTACGTCGTCACCCGACCCCGCGGGATCCGCTCCACCACGACGAGCACCGCCTCGACGTACTCCTCGGCCTCCACGACGCCGATGATCTCAGGGCCGGTCCCAAGAGCCCGCTGACCCGTCCCAACTGAAAGCCCCGAACGCGCCGACCCGTCGCAACTGAAAGCCCTGAACGCGCCGACCCGTCGCAACTGAAAGTTTCAGATGCGACGGGTCGGCGTCTGGGCCGGGACGCACAACACGGCGCACCCCTTCCCCCCGAGGAGGCGTGCGCCGTGCCGTTTGTGCGGTACCCGTCGGGTCGGACTCCGATCAGAGGATCGGTGAGAACGGCTCGGTGCCGAGGACCAGGCTCAGACCTGAAATGCCGGAGTGTGCCTGCGCGAACGCCAGCTCCTTGGCCAGATCACCAATGTTGTTCGATGCGGGAAGCGGGGCCAGGCCCAGCGTCGACAGGGTGCCGACCGCCTTGCCACCCGCGGAGAGGAAGCCCGAGCCCGAGTCGCCCGGGACGCCCGGGGTCACGGTGTAGAGCGGGTGGGTCCAGCCACCGTCGGCGGCGTCGTCACCCAGGCTGATGCCGGTGTGCGGGGACAGCGGCTCGACACCGGCGCGGAGGCTGGAGTTGCCGTAGGTCCACACGCGGTCGCCGGCGGCGGTGCCATTGGTGTCGATGCCCGTCGGGCCGCCCCAGAAGGGCACCGAGGGGTTGACCTTGGAGACGTCAGCGGCGTCGACCCTGACCAGCGCGAAGTCGTTGTAGGCGCAGGTGTTCGGGTCACTCGTGCCGAGCTGCTTCTCGGTGATCCAGGAGCTGTAGGCCAGCGTTCCGTGGCCGACCGGAGTGCCCTCGGAGGCGAGGTTGCCGTCGTTGGTGAAGGTCACCCGGGTGCCGAGCGGGACCGAGTCGGTGTTGCAGCCGTTGGTGTCGGTGGCCTCGCCGAGGCCGGCGCAGTGGGCGGCGTACCCGACGTAGACGTTGCCGGAGCCGTCGGTGAACACGAAGTTCCCGGTGCACTGGGCGCCGTTGGTGTACATCATCGTTCCGGGGTGGATCAGAGCCGAGTCGGCAGGCGCCCAGGAGGGAGCGGCCTCTGCGGTCGTCGAGATAGCGAGGCTGCCGGCTGCGAGGAGCGCCGAGGCAACGATCGCCAGGAGGGTGCGGTACAGACGCATGGAGGTGCCTTCCGAATCAGGGCGCGTGAGCGCTTTGTTGCTCTGCTCAACGCGCCTGACTCGTGGGGGTTACGCCTCCAAGTGAGGTAACTCTCAGTACGTCGGCTGCGAGGGGTCGATCTGGTTGACCCAGGCCACCACGCCGCCACCCACGTGCACGGCGTCGGAGAACCCGGCGCCCTTGAGTACGGCGAGCGCCTCGGCCGACCGGACACCGGTCTTGCAGTGCAGCACGACCGGCTTGTCCTGGGTGAGCTGCTCGAAGGCGTTCCCGTTGAGGAACTCGCCCTTGGGGATCAGCACCGCGCCGGGGATCTGGTTGATCTCGAACTCGTTCTGCTCGCGTACGTCGACCAGCACGAAGTCGCGGGTGCCCTCCTCGCGCTCCTTGAGCATCGACTCGAGCGTGGTGACCGAGATCGTCGAGCCCGCGGCGGCCTCGGCCGCCTCCTCGGAGACCGCGCCGCAGAAGGCGTCGTAGTCGATCAGCTCGGTGACCGTCGCGTTCTCACCGCACAGGGCGCAGTTGGGGTCCTTGCGCACCTTCAGCGTGCGCCACTCCAGCTCGAGGGCGTCGTAGATGACGAGCTTGCCGACAGCCGGGTCGCCGATGCCGGCGAGCAGCTTGATCGCCTCGTTCACCTGGATCGAGCCGATGCTCGCGCACAGCACGCCGAGCACGCCACCCTCGGCGCAGCTGGGCACCATGCCCGGCGGCGGGGGCTCGGGGTAGAGGCAGCGGTAGCAGGGCGCGTCGGCGCTGGAGCCGTCCTCCTTGGTCAGCGTCGGCCAGAAGACGCTTGCCTGTCCGTCGAAGCGGTAGATCGAGCCCCAGACGTACGGGATGTTCAGGAAGTACGCCGCGTCGTTGACCATGTAGCGGGTCGCGAAGTTGTCGGTGCCGTCGACGATCAGGTCGTAGTCCTTGAAGACCTCGAGCACGTTGTCGTTGTCGAGACGCTCCTCGTGCAGGATCACCTTGACCAGCGGGTTCGCCTCCGCGATCGACTCCTTGGCCGAGACCGCCTTCGACTTCCCGATGTCGGACTGCCCGTGGATGATCTGGCGCTGCAGGTTGGACTCGTCGACCTCGTCGAACTCCGCGATCCCGAGGGTGCCCACTCCCGCTGCGGCCAGGTAGAGCAGGGCTGGGCTGCCGAGGCCGCCGGCGCCGATGACGAGCACCCTGGCGTTCTTCAGCCGCTTCTGACCGGTCATGCCGACATCCGGGATGATCAGGTGCCTGCTGTAGCGGCGTACCTCGTCGGTGGTCAGCTCGGCGGCCGGCTCGACCAATGCGGGAAGTGACACGTCTGGGGCTCCTATTTCTGTGCGCCCGGGTCACGAACGACCCGGCAGGACGGTACCTCTGCAGAACACCGTCGCTCCCTGCCATGTTCCCCGGCACCCGCACGGGACCCCGATGCGTGCCCGCCATCCGGACAGGGTTGCGAGCGTGGCTGCTTGTAGGCTTCGGGCGTGAGTACGTTCGACGAACCCCGCCAGCGAGGCCGGACGGCCGACCGCGCTGGCGACCTGCCGCCCAACGGCGCTCCAGGCGGTGGCGCGGCGCGAAGTGTGCGTCTGCCCCGGCGTGCGCGACGGGCCCAGCTGCTCACGGCGGCGCTCGAGGTGTTCGTCGCTCAGGGCTACCACGCGGCAGCCATGGACGACATCGCCGAGCGGGCTGGGGTGTCCAAGCCGGTGCTCTACCAGCACTTCCCGGGCAAGCTCGATCTGTACGTCGCGCTGCTCGACCAGTCCTGCGACACGATCATCTCCAGCTGCGCGAAGGCGCTGGAGTCCACCGATGACAACAAGCTGCGCGTGACCGCCGCCATGCACGCCTTCTACGACTACGTCGCCAGCGCGGAAGGCGCGTTCCGCCTGGTCTTCGAGTCCGACCTGACCAACGAGCCGGCGGTGCGCGCCCGTGTCGACCGGGTGACCGTCGAGTGCGCCAAGCTGATCGCCCACGTGATCGCCGACGACACCGGGCTTCCGGAGGAGCAGTCGCAGCTGCTCGCGGTCTCGCTGGTGGGAATGGGCCAGGTCAGCGCCCGGTTCTGGCTCACCGAGGGCGGTTCGATCGACCAGGCGGACGCGGCGGCTCTCGTCTCGGGTCTCGCCTGGCGCGGCATCGGTGGTTACCCGCGCACCGACGAGCACCGCTGACCGGGTGTCAGGCGCTGCCTGACACAGTTCCTACAGAGCAAGATCCAAGCCCACCTAGGAGGTCCTCCGCATGGAGGTCAAGATCGGCGTGCAGAACGCCTCCCGCGAGCTGACCATCGACACCACCCTCGACGCCGACGGCGTCGAGAAGGCGGTCGCGGCCGCCCTCAAGGACGGCGGGGTCCTCGCCCTCACCGACGCCAAGGGCCGGCGCATCGTCGTACCCGGGGAGAAGCTGGCCTACGTCGACATCTCGACGAGCGTCAGCGGACAGGTCGGCTTCCGCTCCTGACCGCCGCCCCGCCGTGACGCCGACCCGTCGCATCTGAAAGCCCAAAACGCGCCGACCCGTCGCGTCTGAAAAGGCTGCTCTTTCAGATGCGACGGCTGGGCGTTGTTTCAGGTTTCAGATGCGACGGGTCGCGGTCGTTTCGTCTTTCAGATGCGACGGGTCGGCGGTGTTTCAGGAGCCCACAGCCTAGGTGATTTAGTTGTCAATCACAACTAAATGTGACGGGCCCCACGGTCAGGAGGCGAGGCCGATCTCGGCCATCCGCCGGGCGTGGTTCTCGGTGAGCCGCCCGAACATCCGCGACAACGCGGCCAGGTCCATCCCGGGTCGGTCGACCCCGCCCGCGAGCAGCGCCGCGAGCGAGTCGCGCTCGGCGGCCACGCGCTGGGCCTGCGAGAGGGCCTCCCCCATCAGCCGCCGCCCCCACAGAGCCAGTCGGCCACCGACGCGGTGGTCCTCCTGGATCGCACGGCGCACTCGGTCGACCACGAAGTCGGCATGGCCGGCGTCGGCGAGCGAGTCGACGATCAGCTGACGGGTGCCTGCGTCGAGGTACGCCGCGATCTCGACGTAGAAGTCGGCGGCGAGGCCATCCCCCACGTAGGCCTTGATCAGCCCCTCGAGCCAGTCGCTGGGAGCCGTGGCCGCGTGGAAGACGTCGAACGGCTTCACGAAGGGCGCCATCGCCTCGATCGGGTCCGCCCCGAGGGCCGAGATGCGCTCGAGCAGGGGCTCGACGTGTCCGAACTGGATCGTGGCCATCTTGGCCAGGGCGAGCTTGTCGCGCAGCTGCACCGCGAGCTTGGCGTCGTCAGCCAGCCGCTCGAAGGCCGAGATCTCGCCGTACGTGATCGCGCCCAGCAGGTCGATCACCGCGGCCCGGTAGGCCGGGTCCTCGAAGGCGACCGAGTCCTGCTCCCCCGCGGGCTCTCCGATGGGGGGTGCGGCGGTCTCCTGGGGCGAGGAATCGGTCATGTCGGCAGCCTACCGATAGACTGAGGGTTGACCGCGGGCTTGATGCCCCCTTGAAGAACACTGTGGGCGGCTCGCTAGCGGCGTACGACTTCCAGACTTGAACCCATCGACTCCTCTGTGGAGTCAGCACAGAACAGGCAAGATCCTGACTACCTTCAGAGAGCTCGGGGTACTCCCCGAAATCGCAGCCGCCCTCGAGCGCGCCGGCATCGTCACCCCCTTCCCCATCCAGGAGATGACCCTCTCGGTCGCCCTGATGGGCACCGACCTGATCGGCCAGGCCCGCACCGGCACGGGCAAGACGCTCGCGTTCGGCATCCCGGTGCTGCAGCGTTCCGTCGCCCAGCACGACCCCGACTTCAACGACCTGGCCGCCCCCGGCAAGCCCCAGGCGCTGATCGTCGCCCCCACCCGTGAGCTCGCGCTGCAGGTCAGCAAGGACCTCACGATGGCCGGCAAGGACCGCGGCATCCGCGTGCTCACCGTCTACGGCGGCGTCCCCTACGAGGGCCAGCTCGACGCACTCGCGTCCGGCGTCGAGGTAGTTGTCGGTACGCCGGGCCGGCTCATCGACCTGATGAACCGCAGGGCACTCGACATCTCCCACGTGAAGTCGCTCGTCCTCGACGAGGCCGACGAGATGCTCGACCTGGGCTTCCTGCCCGACGTGGAGCGTCTGCTCAGGCAGACCCCCGAGACCCGCCAGACGATGCTCTTCTCGGCCACGATGCCGGCCGCGATCGTCTCCCTCGCCCGCACGCACATGCGCCACCCGATGAACATCCGCGCCGAGTCCGCCGAGGACGACCAGATGGTCCCGGCGACGGCCCAGTTCATCTACCAGGCCCACGACCTCGACAAGCCCGAGATGATCGGTCGCCTGCTCCAGGCCGAGGGCGCGGACCTGATGATCGTGTTCACCCGCACCAAGCGGCAGGCACAGCGCATCGCCGACGACCTCGAGGAACGCGGCTTCAACTCGGCGCCGCTGCACGGCGACATGGCCCAGGCCGCCCGGGAGAAGGCGCTGACCAAGTTCCGTGACGGCAAGCTCCAGGTGCTCGTCGCCACCGACGTCGCCGCCCGCGGCATCGACGTCACCGGCGTGACCCACGTGGTCAACTACACCTGCCCCGAGGACGAGAAGATCTACCTCCACCGCATCGGCCGCACCGGCCGCGCGGGTGCGACCGGCATCGCGATCACCTTCGTCGACTGGGCGGACCTGCACCGCTGGAAGATGATCAACAAGGCCCACGACCTGCCCTTCGAGGACCCGCAGGAGACCTACTCCAGCTCGCCGCACTTCCTGCACGACCAGGGCATCGCGCCCGGCACCAAGGGGCGCCTGATCCCCGAGGGCCAGGTCGTCATCGAGCGCAAGCCCCGCACCGACGGTCGCGGCGGCGGTCGCAGCCAGGGCGGACGCGGAGATGGTCGTGGCGACGGGCGCAGCCAGGGTGGCGGCGGTCGCGGCCGCAGCCAGGGCGGTTCCAAGGACTCCGGCAGCGACAGCCGTCAGGCTCCCGCGGGCGAGAGCTCCGGCGACCGGCCCGCCAAGAAGCGCAACCGCAGCCGCAGCCGCACGCGTGGCGGCAAGCCTGCTGCCGCAGGCGAGGGCAGCTGACCGGTCAGGCCGTGACGACGACGTTCGTGCCCACTGGCGCGAAGTCCCAGAGCAGCTTGGCGTCCGGCAGCGCCTGACGGATGCACCCGTGGCTCTGGGGCGTCCCGAGCTGGGCCTTCGTCTGCAGTGCCCGACCGTTCTTGGTCGGGATGCTGTGGAAGCCGATGGCGGCGTTGGCCCCGCGAGTGAACCGCACGAAGTACTCCATCACCCCGGAGTCGGAGATGCCGACCGCCCAGCGCGACCGGGAGTAGACCTCGTAGCTGCCGGGCGAGAGGTTGTCGGTGAGGCTGCCGGAGACGAGATAGGTGCGAGCCACCTCGTCCCCGCCGCCAGCTCCGGGCTCGACGAGCCAGACCCGCTGGTCGCTGATGTCGAAGACGACCCGCTTGCCGGTGCCGCTGTCGGCCGGCAGCGCCGTCGAAGTCTCTGTGGGCACCGGTGTGGGCGCCGCTCTCCGCGACACGGAGGGCCCCGCGTCCGGGATCGTCACCGTCGCCAGGGTGGCCACCGGGCCCGACCTGACCGTGGCCGCGTCGGCAGGCCCGCCGTCGGGCAGCACACCGATCCCGCCGAGCAGGGCGACCAGCGTGATCACGAGTGACGAGCCGGCCGCTCCGAGTCGCCCGTAGCGAGGCCGTGCCCGGTGCACCGCTCAGGCCCTGTTCAGGAGTCCGGTGGCGACGTCGCGGTAGGCCTGCGCTCCCTTGTTGGTGCGCGAGGTCTTCAGGATCGAGCGTCCGGCCGCAGGGGCCTCGGCGAACCGGATCGACTTGGGGATCGGCGGCTCGATCACCGCGAGGTCGTAGGTTTCGCTGATCGTCTCGAGCACGGCGCGGGCGTGGTTGGTGCGCCCGTCGTACAGCGTGGGCAGGACGCCCCAGACCTCGAGATCGCGGTTGGTGAACCGCTTGACGTCGTGCACCGTGTCGAGCAGCTGACCCACGCCGCGGTGGGAGAGCGTCTCGCACTGCAGCGGGATCAGCACCCCGGTGGCGGCAGTGAGCGCCGCGACAGTGAGCACGCCCAGCGAGGGCGGGCAGTCCAGCAGCACCCAGTCGTAGCCCTCGGTGTCCTCGACGGCCGTGCGGATGACGTACTCGCGGCCCGTGCGGGTGAGCAGGTCGGCCTCGGCGCGCGCGAGCTCGATGGTGGCCGGCAGCAGGTCGACGCCGTCATCGGTCTCGATGATCGCCTCGGACGGATCAAGCCCCTTGGTGAGCACGTGGTGGATCGAGACGTCGAGGTCCTCGGGGTCGATGCCCAGGCTGAAGGTGAGGCAGGCCTGAGGGTCGAGGTCGACGAGCAGAACCTTCTGACCCTGTTCTGCCAGCGCTGCTCCGAGCGACGCGACGGTGGTGGTCTTGGCGACGCCGCCCTTCTGGTTGGCGACGGCGAGCACGTGGGTTCTGTTCATCACGGCACATTGTGCCGTACGACGTTGCCCGCGCCACGCACGTCTCGCCGCGTCCGACGGCGCGTTTCCCAAACCTGCTCACCAGGCGGGACGCGGGCCCCCGAACGGCATCTCCAGCGCTTCCGGACCGAACCCGGTCACGTCCGCGAGCAGCCACTCGTCGTGGAGCAGCAGTGCCGCGGAGGCCGGCTTCATCACCAGCCACAGCCAGCGGCCGTCCGCCTCGCCCGCGAAGACCGCTCGTGCGAGGAGGTCGTCGTCCACTGAGTGGTCCGACGGCGACAAGTGGGTCTCGTCGCGAGAGTCCTCGACGAGCCACAACGGGACAGCCCGTCCTCCGGCACGCACGCGGATGGACGGTGGTCCGTTGCTGATGAGGGGTCCCGGGTCGCCGTACTTCATGCCAGCGCAGCGCGAACCCAGGCCGATGCCCGGCTCCTCGGAGACGATTGTGACCTCGACCTCGCCGTCGAGGTCACTGGTGCCGACGGTGGTCGTCACGGTCGCGCGTACCCGCCCGGCGTTGCCGACGCAGCCGAAGTCGGCGATGGACCAGCCGGGGCTCATCGGCCAGGGCAGGTACGTCGGCAGCTGGTCGCTGCGACCGACCAGCTCGGCGAAGGAGTCGTAGTCGGCCTGCTGGGGACGCCACAGCGGCTCGATCGGCCCGTGCACCGAGCAGGCGAAGGAGAGTCCCTCACCAGTGACCGGCGAGGTGCAGCGTGGACACGACGCGGCGAGCGGCACGGGATGAGGATAGGGGTCAGGAGTTCCAGCGCGCCACGGCCGGCGACTCGCGCTCGTAGGCGAGCACCGAGATGGTGGCGGTGTCGAGCTTGAACAGCCGGCCCTCCTGCACTGGCTGGTCGAGCCACCGTGCAGCGAGCGCGCGCGAGGCGTGACCGTGGCTGAACACCAGCACGCGCCCGCCGTGGGCACGCACCTTGGTGACGACGCGGTCAAGCCGCTGCGACACCTGCTCGGCCGTCTCGCCTCCCGGACACGGGTCCTTCCAGACCGTCCACCCGGGGACGGTCTCGCGGATCTCGGGGGTGGTGAGCCCCTCGTAGTCGCCGTAGTCCCACTCGGTGAGGTCCTCGTCGAGCTGGACGTCGGTGAACCCCGCCAGCTCTGCCGTACGACGGGCGCGGAGCCGTGGGCTGCTCAGGACGAGATCGAACTCGACTCCCTCGAGCCGCTCAGCCAACCGCCGGGCGACCTCCTCGCCCTCGGCGGTGAGCTCGAGCTCGGTGTGCGAGGTGTGCAGCCCGTCACGGCTCCACTCGGTCTCGCCGTGGCGGATGATCCAGAGCTCGCCCTCGTCTGAGTCCTGCGAAGTCATCGCGAGCCGCTCACTCGGTGGCGCCGGGCCAGTTCTTGTCCGGCTGCGGGACCGGGCGCCCGGGCTGCTCACCGCCGCGCTCGGCCAGGTAGCTGTCCTTGGGCACCATCACCTTGCGGCGGAAGATGCACACGACCTTGCCGTCCTGGTTGTAGCCGATGGTCTCGACGTAGACGACCCCGCGGTCGTCCTTGCTCTTGCTCTCGGTCTTGTCGAGGACGGTCGTCTCGCCGTACAGAGTGTCGCCGTGGAAGGTCGGCGCTACGTGGCGCAGCGACTCCACCTCGAGGTTCGCGATCGCCTTGCCGGAGATGTCCGGCACGCTCATCCCGAGCAGGATCGAGTAGACGTAGTTGCCCACCACGACGTTCTTGCCGAACTGGGTGGTCTCCTCGGCGTAGTTGGAGTCGAGGTGCAGCGGGTGATGGTTCATCGTCAGCAGGCAGAACATGTGGTCGTCGAACTCGGTGACCGTCTTGCCGGGCCAGTGCTTGTAGGTCGCACCGACCTCGAACTCCTCGTAGCTGCGTCCGAACTGCATCCCGGAAGTCTGCCACGGCAGCTCATCCTGCGATTCGCGGCCCGGGATGCTGTGCGCCCCCACGTATGCTCCGAACCATGCTCGGCTTGCGCACGCGCGCCGCGGACGAGCCGGCTACTCAGGTGGACAGCACGCCTGAGGCATCCAGCCGGAGCACGTCCCGTGCCCGCCAGATCCTCACCGCCCTCGCCGCCCTGGTGCTCACCGCACTCTGGGCGTGGCTGGCGACGATCGTCCTCGACTCCTCGAACTTCCCCAGCCCGCTGACCGCGCTGCGGCAACGTACCTTCGAGCCCCCTGCGCTGCTGCAGAGCGTCGCTGTGGTGTGGGTGGTCGTGCTGCTGATCGTGGCGCTGACCGGCCGACTCTGGGTGTCACTCGGCGTGGTCACGGCACTGACCGCCTTCATCGGTGCGGTCAACGCCACCAAGCTCGAGCTGCGCAACGACCCCGTCTACCCGAGCGACGTGACGTTCCTGCGCCAGCCGAGCTTCCTGTTCGAGATGGTGCCGACGTCGAAGATCGTGCTCGGCGCGATCGGGCTCGCGGTCGTCGTGGCCATTGCGGCCCTGGTCGGCTGGCTGATCGCGAAGGTCTTCCCCGGCCTCGGCAAGACCCTGCCCCGCCGGGGGCTGCTCGGGCTGCGGATCCTGCGCGCGGTCGTCGTGGTGGTGTGCCTCAGCCTGTTGTACGTCGCCAACAACTTCAACGAGCCCGGCAACCCGTGGCGCTCGGCGTTCGACTCGACCGGCCTGCGCTGGCGCGACTGGGACCAGCGGGTGAACTACCAGCGCAACGGGTTCGTCGCGGGGCTGCTGTTCAACACGCACATCACCGCCATGGCCCAGCCCAAGGGCTACTCCAAGGACGCCGTGGAGAGGATCGCCGCCAAGTACGAGGCCCAGGCGGCCGCCATGAACCGGGGGCGCACCGGCTCCCTCGACAAGACCAACGTCGTCAGCATCCTGTCCGAGAGCTTCTCGAACCCCAACTGGCTCAGGACGGTCAAGTTCCCGTCCGACCCGATCCCGAAGACCACGCAACTGATGAAGGAGACCATCTCGGGGAAGATGCTCGCCCCGGGATACGGCAGCGGCACGGCCAACGTGGAGTTCGAGGTGCTCACCGGCCAGTCGAAGAGCCAGCTGAAGCCACAGATCGCCACGGCGTACGAGCAGATGGTCCAGCACTACAAGACCTTCCCCTCCGCGGTCGACTGGTTCATCGCTCACGGCCACACCCCGGTGGCGATCCACCCGTTCTCGCCGCGCATGTACGCCCGGCCAGAGGTGTACGACGCACTCGGGTTCGAGAAGTTCATCACCAAGGACGAGATGAAGTTCAAGGCCCGCGGCGGCGGGCGGTTCATCGACGACGGGTCGGCCTTCGACGAGGTGCTCTCGCAGATCTCCGGCAGCGACAAACCCCTGCTGGCGCACCTGGTCACCATGCAGAACCACATGCCCTACGGCGGCCAGTACGACGACCCGGTGAACCCCACCACCGGCCTGTCCGGCAACTTCAACCGCCTGGCCGGCCAGTACGCGCGCGGCATCGCGCGCAGCGACGAGCAGTTCGCCGAGTTCCTCGCCAAGCTGAAGCAGCAGCCCGAACCGACGGCGGTCATCTTCTACGGCGACCACCTGCCGCCACAGGTCTACCCGGAGAGCCTGGTCAAGCGAGAGGGGCAGCGGGTCACCCACGAGACCCCGTTCGTGATCTGGAGCAACGGCACCCCCCTGAAGCACGAGGACCTGCCGACGACCAGCCCGATCCAGTTCCTGCCGAAGCTCTTCAACGCGCTGAACGTGCCGATCCCGCCCTGGTTCGCGCTGCTCGACGACCTGAACAAGCAGATCCCGGCGATGGACGCGGGCCTCTACATCAACCCGCAGGACAAGTCAGTCAAGGAGTCCCAGCTCTCCCCCGAGGCCAGGCAGGCACTCTCCGACTACCGCCTGATCATGTACGACCTGAGCATCGGCAAGCGCTACAGCGCGAAGACGATGTACGCGGACACTCCCTAGACGATCCCGTGGAACCGCTGGGGGATCCGGACCAGCGGCCGCTTCTCCATCAGCGTCATCTGGCTGCCCTTGGGAGCTCTCCAGTTGCCGGCCGGGTCCTCCACCACCAGCTCGTCCAGCTTCTCGCCGGTCGGCGGGACGAAGTCGGCGATCTGGTTGGCGTCCGCGCCGTCGGTGATGCGTTCCAGCAGGTCGACCAGGGTGTCACCGCCCTGACGCCACTGGGTGTCGCGCGAGCGACCGTCGGCCTCGACCATCCGCAGCCGATGATCGGCAGCGTCCTGCAGCAGGTCTCGGTCACCGAACTTCATGTGGAACATCCAGAGGTCGGGGTCCACGCGGTACTGCGTCCGCACGCCGTGCGTGCCTGAGCTCCAGTGCCCCGGGACCCACTTGATCGCCGGCTTGCACATCAGCGGGAGGAACTTCGCGAGCTGGCGCTGGCCGAGCAGCGGCTTGGTGAGGTCCAGCGGCGGCTCGGACCCGACGTTGTGCACGACGTTGAAACCGAGCGACCCGACGGCGTTGATGCCTTCGTCGGTCCTGGCCTCGACGTACTCCTTGAGGCTGGCGTACTTGTCGGGGTCCGGGACGATGAACTCGTCGGTGTCGCAGAACATCACCACGTCGTACAGCTGGAGCAGCGAACGCCCGAGGTTGCCGACCATCGCCATCCGGGTGCTGTTGAACTTGCCGCCGCGGATCGGCGGGATGTGCAGCACGTCGCAGGGCAGGTCGTCGGTCGACCCGTCCTCGGAGTTGTCGTCGACCACGTAGAGGTTCTCCACGCCGAACTGCTCGCCGTAGTACTTGACCCAGAGCGGCAGCATCCGGCCCTCGTCACGGCAGAACGTGATCGCGGCGATCCGCAGCGGCTCGTCGGGGTCCCGCTCCGGCGGTCGCGGGTCCGTCTTCTCCTGCCCAGCTGTGGACCTGCGGCGCAGGAGTCCGCGTACGCCGCTCACGTCGTGGTCTCGTCGTCGTCTTGCGGGGCACCGCGCCCGCGGCGGCCGCGCTCGGCCTGCTGGGTGACCAGGAAGGCCATGCCGTCGAGCGCTGCTTCGAGCTGCTGCTCGGCGGTCACCTTCTTCGTGTGTACGCCGGGTACGGGCTGCGACTCCAGCTCGTCAATGTCCCCGACCACCCGGATGTCGAGCTTGTGCAGCTTGCGGAGCTCCCGCTTCGAGGCGCGACGTACCCAGCGCTCGTCCATCCCCAGAGGCACCGTGTCGCGACCGCGCTTGACCAGCCCGCGCTTGGCCAGCGCACCCTTCACGATCCACTCGTAGTCCTGCCGTCCGAAGCCCTCCTGCTCCAGGCGTTCGTTGAGCCCGCGCAGCACCATCGCGGACGCCGCGTCGATGCCCGGGTTGCTGCGCACGTCAGTGTCACAGAGGTCCTTCGGAATGCCGGCCACGCTGGCGAAGCGCGTCCACAGCACTCCCGGCGGCGCTCCCTTGGGTGGGACGGTGACCAGGGTGAAGTGGTCGCGTCCGACCATGCCTGACCAGCGCGACGCGATCTCGGAGATGCGCTGGTGCCGCCAGAACCATCGGCCCGGCTTCTCGCTCATGTCCTGCCGGCGTACGGCGTCGAGGAACTCATCCCACGTGCGCACGCTCCGGTTCTGCACCGACTCGGTCCACATCGCCGGCAGCGAGCGGGCCAGGTCGCGGGCGGTGAGCACCACCTGTAGGTCGGCGTCGCCGAAGGCCTGCTGGATGATCTCGATCTTCGACCTGTGCCGGGGCGCCAGGAACTCCATCGAGATGATCGCGGTGCCCCGCCACGCGTTGACCTCGTCGACCAGGCGCTGCCACGGGCCGTCGGGGGTGATCGGCTCCTGGCGCTCCCCGCCGCGCTCGCTGAGCTCGCGAACCGCGAGCACCTGCCCGCGCCAGCGCTCACACGCGAACAGGATGTCGTGCTCCTTGAGCCGCGCGCGGTTGGTGTGGAGGACGTTCTGGATGAAGCTGGTTCCGGACTTCATCGCTCCGATGTGGAGCACCACCCGCTTCGCCACACCGGGGAGCATAGGCCATCGCGCGGCCAGGCTCCCTCGCCGCGCAGGGCCGCCGTCGGCTGGGTCAGGAACCCCCGCCGCCAGCCTTGCGGCGGTGCATCTTCGGGCCCGCCCCACCGGTCACTTCGGACCCATGCGCCTTCTCCTTGACCGGGCCGTCCTTGGGTACGCCGCGGTCGTTGGACTGCTTGCGGTCGAGCGCTTCACGCATCTTGGCCTTGAGGTCCTCGACTCCCTGGCTGTCGCCCTGGGCCTCGTTGTCCTGCGCCATCGCCGTTTCCTCCCGTGCGTCGACCATCTGGACCCTCACCCTTGCACGGGCATGCACGCCGGTCGAGCCGATTAGGCGGTGTCGGTCTCCCAGGTGACCGGCAGACCGTGCGGCGCTGCGTGCCCCAGGATGCGGCGCTCGCCGCCCGGCCAGTTGGTGAGTACGACGAGGAACTCGTGCTCCCCGTCCGGGGTTCGCCGGGTCGGCTCGAGGAAGAGGTACACGAAGCGCTGGGCCTCAGTGGCCCGCCCGCCTCCAAGTCGTCAGCGAGGCGATCCAGCAGCTCGGCGTACATCGGCGACCCGAGCTCGGCACAGGCACGTGCCTGCCGCCGGAACGCGTCGACCGGCCTCATTGTCTGATCTGGCTCGCCAGCAGTCCCGCGAGCGCCGCGGAGGCGGCCTCAGCCACGGCGGCGTCCTCCGTCTCGGCCGGGTTGACCCCCGGGACCTCGACCGGTGTGAGGTCGCCCCACTCGCCGACCAGCTCGACGCCGAGCTCCTGGAGCCGGGTCACCATCGTCGCTGCGTGCTCCTCGACCCATGGCGCCACCGGCAGGCCGATCGCGGGCTCGGCGTTGCGGCGGGGTGCCATCACGGACTTGGCCAGCACCGACTTGCGCAGGTGCTGGCCCGCCGGTGACTGCAGGCCGGCTTCGTCGAGGAGCTCGTTCACCCTGCGCAGCACCTGCGCCGACGAGGCACCGATCGACTCGTTGGCCTCGGGCGCGTCGACGAGTCCGTCTGCGGTGACGCCGAGGACGGAGAGGAACCGGTCGCGCAGCACGTCCCGCGGGGCGCCCGGCGGCGGCACGGTGAGGAGTACGACGCGGGCGCCGCTCGCCGACCAGTTGCGGCACAACCGGACCACGTTCTGCTGCCGCCAGAACGTCTTCCCGGCGGTGGTCACGTCCTCGGGCCGACGATCCGGACGCGGGCGGGAATCGCGGGCGCCTTGCAGGTACTCGTGGAACGTCCACGTCCGGCCGTTCTGCACGGTCTCCTGCCACATCGAGGTCAGTCCCCGGTTGATGTCCCGGGCACTGACCACGACCGTCAGGTCGTCCCACTGGCTCGCGATCCGCTCGATCACCCTGGGTGGAGCGGGGCCGAGGAACTCCATCGAGACGACCCCCGTGCCGTCGTACGCCGCGATCTCCTCGGCCTGCCGGTCCCAGTGACCGGAGATGTCCCCGGTCCGCGCGGACGCAAGCCCCAGGACATCCTGGGCCGCCCGCACCTGGTCGCTCCACGTCCGCCCCGGAACGAGTACGCCCCGCTCAGCAAGAACCGCCCGGTTCGCGAACAGCAGCGCCTGCACATAGCTGGTCCCCGACTTCATCGCCCCGACGTGCAGAACCACCCGCTGCCCCATGCCGCCACACAGTAGCCATGGCTGATCCGAGCGGGTTGCGGAAGATCGTCGGCAACATCTGCCAATTACCTTCCGCAACCTGTCGATCGTCGGTCGTTCTGACCACGCGACCAACCAGCTGGGCTATCCCGGTCCGGGCAACTCCGCCACTCGGACACATTCGGCTTCGGGAGCACTTACCGTCGGACGCATGGGTACACAGAGCGAACCGGATGGATCAATTGCCCAGTTCCAGGCCGAGTTCAAGCGTGAAGTCGCAGAGATCATCACTCAGCGGCGCGCCGGCGTGGAGCCCGCGAAGCCGTCTCCGACGGCCGCCACGGAAGCTGCGTTGTCCGGGGACACGCAGATCCGCACCGGAGACCTCGAACAGACCCTCGACCTGCTCGAAGGCCTGCAACGCATCCTGACCTCGTTCCACCGGGAACAACGCGGCAGAACCGGACCTGACCGCCTCATGCACGAGCTGGTAGCCATCGACAGCCACGGTGACACCTGGGAGTCGCTCAGGAACCAAGGCGGCGCCGGCGAGGGCTGGGCCGACGTCACGGCCTCGATCGCGGAGCTCCGCGTGCGCTTGCTCGATGCGTACGACGAAGCGGCCCGCTGAGCAGACCGAGCTAGTTCGCCCGTTCGACGGGCAGCCACAGCTCGCACGTCGCCGTACTGAAGTCGTCGGCTCGCTCCAGCACGGCGACGAGCGACGGGCCGGGTCGCAGGCGCCATGGGTTGGAGGGGAACCACTCGGTCGCGGTCGCGGCCCAGAGCTGTTGGAGCGCGTCGGGATACGGGCCGGAGACCCGAAAGGCGGCCCAGGTGCCGGCCGGCACCTGCATCGCGTCGAGGTCGTCGGGAACCGGCGTCTCCTCGGTGAGCGCGACACCGTGTAGGTAGGTCAGCTCACTGCCCTCGGTGCGGTCGGCGTCGTCGAGGTGGACGCTCACGCCGAGCAGTCCGCTGGGCTCGGTGTTGCTCAGGCCCTTGAGGCGGAGGTGCTCGGCCTGGGGGATGGCGGTGACGTGCGCCTGGATGTGCGGGTTGATGCCCTCGTAGATGAGCGGCACCTGCGCCGCGTGCCCGACGAGGCGGAACGCAGGTCGTTCGACGATGCGAGTGTCCATGGGGGTGCTCCCTTCGACGGTCAGGCGGAACCTGAGCTGCGGTTGTGTGCGAAGGGGTCCACCGTCACGGCGTACGTCGCCGGGACTGGCGTCGTGCACCGCCCGGAAGGCGCGGCCGAACGCCTCGGTCGAGCCATACCCGTGTCGTACGGCGATGGCCAGCAGATCGTCCTGACCACCGATCACCTCGGCCGCGGCGACCGTCATGCGACGACGACGGACGTACTCCGACAGCGGCATGCCGGCCAGCGAGGAGAACATCCGACGCAGGTGGTACTCGGTCGTGCCCTGCGTCCGCGCCAGCCCGGCCACGTCGATCTCCTCGGTGAGGCCCTCCTCGACGAGGTCCACGAGCCGGTTGAGTGCGGTGATCACGAGGCCCCCTTTCACCGCCAAGCCTGACCGTTGGCACACGTTCGCGCCCGATCATTCCGGTCGGATCCGGTCAGTGCAGGGTGTAGCCCCCGTCGGTGACGAGCACGGCACCCGTCGTGAACGACGCGGCGTCGCTCGCGAGGTAGACGACGCTTGGCGCGATCTCCTCAGGGGTGGCGTAGCGCTGCATCGGTGCGTCGTCGATCCAGTGCTGCCGGAACCGCGGCTCGTCGACCGGTGCCATCTCGGTCTTCACGTAGCCAGGAGCGATCGCGTTCACGCGGATGTGGTGAGGCGCCCACTCCGCGGCGAGGGACTTGGTCAGCTGGTGGACCGCGGCCTTCGAGGCGTTGTACGCCGGCTGCCACTGCGGGCGGTTCACGATCATCGCGGAGATCGAGCCGACGTTGACGATCGAGCCACCGCCCGCCTCGATCATGGCGGGCGCGACGGCCTTGGACATCCGCCAGAGGCCGGTGACGTTGATGTCGAAGACCTCGGCGAACTCCTCGTCTGGCACCTCGAGGGCCGGCCGGTGGAAGCAGATGCCGGCGTTGTTCACGAGTACGTCGATGCGGCCGTGTGCAGCGATCGCCTCGTCCACGATCCTGTGCACGTCGTCCGAGTTGGACACGTCCCCGGTGGCGACCGTCGTACGACGCCCGGTCCGCTTCGCGATCTCCTCGGCAGCGTCGCGGTTGCGCTCCTCGTGCCGTCCGACGACCACCACGTCAGCACCGGCGTCGGCGATCGCCTCCGCGAAGGCCCTGCCGAGGCCGCGGTTGGCGCCAGTGACGAGCGCGGTGCGGCCCTCCAGGCTGAATGGGTTCGCCATCAGTCGGCCCCGTTGACGACGACGACCGACTTCATGCTCATCGGATCCGAGTCGGCGTTGAGCGCCGCCTCCACGTCGTCAAGACCGAAGTGCGCCGTGACCAGGGCATCGAGATCGACGAGCCCCGAGGACGCGAGCGAGATCGCGGTGGGCCAGGTGTCGACGTACCTGAAGATGCCGGTCAGGGTCAGCTCCCGCACCTGGATGTCCTGCACGGGCAACGAGACGTGCTCTGCGCCGTGGCCCACCATCACCGCGGTGCCGCCCGGACGCACCGCCTTCAGGCCGTCGAGGAGGGCAGGAGTCGCTCCGGAGCACTCGAGCAGTACGTCGGCCCCGATCTCGGCGGGGTCGAAACCGGCTGTGGGGTCAATCGTCTGGGCAGAGGCGAGCTCGGTGATCCGCTGACGACGTGACTCCACCGGGTCGGAGACGATGATCTCGGTGGCGCCCATGGCGCGTGCGGACAAGGCCGCAACAGCGCCGATCGGGCCTGCCCCGGTGATGAAGACACGGCTGCCGGCCGCCGTACCCCCCTTGCGGTTGGCCCAGATGCCGACCGACAGCGGCTCGATCAGGCCCGCCGCGGCGTCGGAGAGGGAGTCCGGCACCGGGTGCGCGAAGTCCTCCGGGAGCGTCACGTAGTCGCAGAAGGCGCCGTCGATCGGCGGTGTCGCGAAGAACTCCATGTCGGGGCACAGGTTCAGGTGACCGGTCTTGCACTGCCGGCACCGACGGCACGGGCGCTGCGGCTCGAGGGCGACCCGCTGCCCCACCCGGGTCGGGTCGACGGCGTTGCCAACTGAGACGATGGTGCCGCCGACCTCGTGGCCGAGCACCAGCGGTCCGTCCACGACCATCGACCCGATCCGGCCGTGCGAGTAGTAGTGCACGTCCGACCCGCAGACGCCGACCGAGCCCACGCGGACGAGCACCTCGTCGGGACCAGGTTCCGGGACCGGTCGCTCCTGCAGCTCGATGGTCTGGGGCCCGGTCAGCACCGAGGCGCGCATGATGGTTTCCATCTCGCCATCCTGCCTCCGCACGCGACCTGTGACGAGTCCGGTTTCGAGCCGCCCGATGCCCGGTTGCTGCCCGTTGTCGGTCAGGTCTTGAGCTTGTAGTCCTTGAGCAGGCTGCGGCCGATGATCATCTTCTGGATGTCGGCGGTGCCCTCACCGATGAGCAGGAACGCTGCCTCGCGGTAGAGGCGCTCGATCTCGTACTCCTTGGAGTAGCCGTAGCCACCGTGGATGCGGAAGGAGGCCTCGACGACCTCGTTGCAGTACTCCGCGGCGAGGTACTTCGCCATCCCGGCCTCGACGTCGTTGCGCTCGCCGCGGTCCTTCATCTGGGCGGCGCGGACCATCATCGCGTGCGCGGTCTCGACCTTGGTCGCCATCTCCGCGAGCCGGAACAGGATCGCCTGGTGCTGGGCGATCGGCTTGCCGAAGGCCTCACGCTGCTGGGCGTAGGCGATGCCGAGCTCGAAGGCCCGGTTGGCCACCCCGGTCGCACGCGCCGCGACATTGACGCGACCGACCTCGACGCCGTCCATCATCTGGTAGAAACCCTGACCCGGCGCGTTGCCGAGGATCTGGTCCGCGGAGATCTCGTGGCCCTCGAGGATCAGCTCGGTCGTCTCCACGCCCTTGTAGCCCATCTTGTCGAGCTTCCCGGGCACCGTCACACCCTGGGCGGTCTCCCCGAAGCCGGGCTCCTTCTCCACCAGGAACGTCGACATGTTCTTGTACACCGAGTCCGAGCCCTCGTCGGTCTGCACGAGTACGGCGACCAGGTTGGACGTCCCACCGTTGGTCAGCCACATCTTCTGACCGGTGATCTTGTAGCCGCCGTCCTCGCCCTTCACGGCCTTGGTCTTGATCGCCGCGACGTCCGAGCCCAGCGAGGGCTCCGACATCGAGAACGACCCGCGGATCTCACCGGTGGCCATCTTCGGCAGGTACTTCTGCTTCTGCTCGTCGGTGCCGTGCTGCATCAGCATGTAGGCCACGATGAAGTGGGTGTTGATCACCCCAGAGACGCTCATCCAGCCACGCGCGATCTCCTCGACGGCCAACGCGTAGGTCAGCAGCGACTCGCCCAGACCGCCGTACTCCTCGGGGATCATCAACCCGAAGATGCCCAGCTCCTTGAGCCCCTCCACGATCTCGGTCGGGTACTCATCAGCGTGCTCGAGCTCAGTCGCAACCGGAAGGATCTTGGTCTCGACGAACTGCCGGACCGTCTTGATGATCTCTTCCTGGATGTCGGTGAGGCCTTCGGTCTCGCAGAGGCGACCCATGCGTTTTCGTCCTTACGGCTGGAGGGGATTCTGCGCAAGGCTACGGCGCGGTCCGGTGCGCGTCACCATGAGTAACCTCACGTCACGTCTGTTGGCCGGGCGGCCGGTGGCTCCCGCGTAGCAGGACGTGGCGCAGCACCGGGAACTTGCGCGACAGGGCGACGCGCAGCCCTGGGTCCGCGCGGTGCTCGGCGTCGGCGAGCGATGCGAGAAGCTGCCGCCGCTCGGTGCGGAGTTCCCGAACGTCGGTCAGCATCGCGGCGATGGTGGCATTGGCGGCCTCGAGCATCTCGGTGTCGGAGACCGAGTCTGGGTGCCGCCTGTCGGGCAGCTCCTCGGGCGTACGCAGGTCTTCGAGGTCACCGAGAACCTGATATCCCTGCTCCCCGAGGAAGGCGACTGCGGCGGCGCCGCGCTCGCGCAGTTGCTGCACTCGTTCGGGCGAAGGCCAGAACTTCTCCCCTTTGCGCGGCAGGAGCTTGCCCTGGGCCAGGTAGCCGCGAATCCACACGCCACGGTCGACCGGTCTGTCGAACCCTTCGAGGGTCGCGTTGACCCGCCGCAGCAGCTCGACCTCGACCACGCCCAAGGACTCGTTGGCCACCGAGTCCGCGGCGTCGCAGCGGGACGCGTCGATACCGACCAGACCTGCGAACCGCAGCCACAGGGTCGGGCGTGGCTCGGAGGGCTTGGGCAGGGTGAGCACGTGCACTCGTTCGGGAGGCACGTGGGCACCCCATCTGCGCAGCACGTCGGCCACGTCCATCGTGCCCCAGTCCCAGGCGCTTTTCGGGTCCGTTGCATCTGAGGCGGGGTATCCGTCGATGGGAGCGGTGGACCCGTTCTTCACGAACTCCTGCCAGCGTGCTGTGACGAGGCTGAGCGTGTCCCGGGCCGTCACGACGACGTGCACCTCGGCGTCATCGAAGGAGGCGATGGCTTCCTGCGCTTGCTCCGCGCTGGCCCCGGCGAAGAACTCGTGACTGATGACAACAGTTCTAGGCCAGGCATTCGCTGCCTCGGTCAGGACGCCCCAGGCCAGTGGTGCGTCAGCGTGGCGCCGGTGAAGGTTGTTCTCACCGCGGACGACCGCACTCGCCCAGAGGTGCTGGCGCGGTCCGAACCCCGGTAGCAGCACACCTTGCTGCTGGAGCTCGTCGTGGTTCTTCCACAGGATCTGTTGCAGGTAGGTCGTGCCGGTCTTGGGGAGCCCAATGTGCAGGAAGACCCGAGCTGCCATCGTCAGACCAGCCGCTCAGATCGTCCGGGAGTACTTCTCGACCGCCGCCGCGATCTTCTCCTCGTCGCGGGCAGCCATGGGCAGCAGCAGCTGCTCCACGAGGTCGGTGACCTCCGCCAGCCGGACGTTCAGCTGGCGGCACTCCTGCACCTCGGCCTCGAGGTCGTCGAGGCGCTGCTGGAGCTGGTCGAGGCGGTTGCCTGCCACCGCGCGCGCCAGACGCTCCACCGCGCGGTCCTTGAACCCTGTCTTTGAAGGACGGGCCTTCGACGAGCTGTCTGTCACCGCTGCCACTCCGCCACCAATCGTGCGACCGGGCGCTCCGGTTCCCCGGACCCCCGCTTGTCTACCGTCTGCGTGCTGAGCACGATAACCGCTCCGCCCTCGGTGAGCGCCGTCTCGACGTGGCCCAGGTGCTTGGGGCGGACGATGTCGCGCCGGCCCGACGGGACGTAGCGCTCCCCCGGTCGCAGAATGTCCAGCTCCAGGTAGAGGCGTCCGCCGCGGGAGAGCGCCATCCGGGCCAGCCGCACCAACGCTGCCAGGCCACGGGCGTCGGTGGAGTCGACGAGGTGCCTGGCCATCAGGACGACGTTGCCCGCCCTGCGCGAGATCCGCGCTCCCTGGGCGAGCACCGACCGCTGCTCGTGCAGGTTCATCCACGACGTGTCGAGGTCGAGGCCCTCCTGCTCGGCCGTGCGGCGTACGCCGTTGCTCGCGCCGTGGGCGTAGTCGAGGGTCATCGTCGAGACGCCCTGCCGCGCGAACCACAGCGCGTCACCACCCCGGCCGGCGCCGATGTCCACCAGCAGGTCGATGTCGCCCTCCTGCTCGCGCACGAACCGGGCGAGCGCGCTGGGGCCACCGCTGGGGACCTTGTCCTTGACGCCACCGCTGTAGCGGGCGTCCCACTCGTTGCGGAAGATGCGGTTCCCGCGGAACCACCCGTTGAGCCGCCGGTACGTCGTGCGTGGCGTCTCGAAGTGGAACGCCGGGTCGGGCACCTTCCAGCCAGGCCCGTAGGTCGCCTCGAGCAGCTTCTCGGGCCGCGCCGGCGCCGGCAGCGTGCGGCCGGCGAGGGTGCAGGTGCCGAGCGGGAAGATCCAGTCCTCCTCGAAGGGCGTGCCGATCTCACCCATCAGGTAGAGCCGTCCGTCGAGGAAGTAGCCGCCGAAGACGTCGAGCCCACGCACCGTCCCGTCGGCCTCGACCACGTCGACCTTGAACGCCGAGGCGCTGTAGCGGTCCACGGCGTACCCGCGCTCCTTGAGGTGGCGCTGCAGCCGGAAGGACTCGCGCACCACGTCCAGCGGATGCTTCTCCCGGCTGACGTAGCCCAGGTCGACGTCGCTGTCGTGGCCGATGAAGTCCTGTTCCCGCACGGCTCCCAGCAACGTGCCGTACGCCGGGAAGGCAGCCACCCCGGCCTCGTGCAGCTCACCGAGCACGCGCTCGGTGGAGTCCAGGAGCGGCTTGGTGTGCTGTTCGTCGCGGGTGTCGAAGGTGGTCACGATCCGGTTGGACTTGTCCAGCCCGAGTGGTCGCCCCTCGGCGTCGACGACGGCAATCCGCCCTTCTCCGGAGCCGAGCGCGACCTCGGCGTCGAAGACCACCGTTCCCGACAGGTGCTCGACCACCGTGACCTTGGTGCTGCCGTCGAGGAACCGGCGGAGCATCCGGGGCCAGGCAGCCAGACCGTCCTCGGTGTCGCGCACGGTCCAGAACGACCAGATCCGCCGGTCGTCGAACAGCACGTCGACGACGGTGTCCTCACCCGAGCTCAGATGGACACCGGCGTCATCGACCGCGGTGACGCCAGGCGGGCCGTGAGCGGCCATGGTGGGTCAGTCCCCGACGAACTCGTTGGCTCGCGTCAGGTCCTCGTCGAAGTCGACCTCGACGATGTGGAACTGGGAGATGTCCAGCGCCTCCACCCGGAGACCGTCCTGCTCGATGCCGAGCTCGATGCCGCGCTCGAAGTAGTCCTGGTCCTCGACCTCGTCGAGTCGCTTGATCAGCGTCGCCTTGTCGTCGGCCGCGATGAAGTTGATCCCCACGGCCTCGCCGAGTCCACCGACGACTGCCTTGGACAGCTCCTTGATGTAGCCGTCGTCATCGAGGGTGTACTTCACCTCTTCCTCGGCCACCGACTCGGTGTTGACGCACACGAAGCTGCGCCCGGTCTCGATGTGCTCCTGGATCAGCGGCAGCACGCGCGGGTCGAAGACGACGTCGCCGTTGAGCCAGAGCACCCCGCCCGGCAGCGACAGCTTCAGTGCCTTGAGCAGGCTCTTGGAGGTGTTGGTCGAGTCGTAGACCTCGTTGTAGACGAACGAGATGTCCGGCATCGCCTCGATCACCAGGTCGAGCTTGAACCCGACGACCGCGGTGACGAACACGTCATCGCCGTACGAAGTTCGCAGCGCGTTGACCGCGCGGCGCATGATGCTCTCGCCCGATCGCAGTGGGGTGAGTGGTTTGGGGTGCGGCTTGCCGAGGCGGGTACCGAGCCCGGCAGCGAGAATGACGACCTGCTTTGCCACGGACGAACTCCTTGTTTGCACTGCAGCGGCGAACGATCCCGGTGAGCCTACCTACGACTAGGGTTCGACGCGTGACCTACACCCCACGAAGCCGCTCGCTTCGCTCACGCCTCCGCGGGGACCCCTAATGAGCACGACACCCACGCGCGTCTTCGCGGCCCGGCTGGCCGGGCTGCCGGTGTTCGACCCCCAGGGTGACCAGGTCGGCAAGGTGCGCGACGTCGTGGTGGTGCTGCGAGCCGACGTACGACAGCCACGGGTGGTCGGTCTGGTCGTCGAGGTGTTCGGCCGCCGCCAGATCTTCGCGCCGATGACCCGGGTGACCAACATCGACGCCGGCCAGGTGATCACCACCGGGCTGCTGAACATGCGCCGCTTCGAGAAGCGGTCCACCGAGACGCTCGTCGTGGGCCAGATGCTCGACCGCAAGGTCAAGGTGCGCAGCAGTGGCATCGAGGGCGTCGTCTTCGACGTGGCCATGGAGCAGGCCCGGACCCGTGACTGGGTGCTCTCCCGGGTCGCGATCACCGAGGGCGGCAAGGGGTTCCGTCGCCGGCCGCAGACCCACGTCGTGGAGTGGGACGACGTCGAGGGGCTGCACCAGCGACAGGACGACCAGGGAGCAGAGCACCTGATCGCGTCGCTCGCCGACCTGCGTCCCGCGGACGCCGCCAACGTGATCCACGAGCTCCCGCCCGAGCGGCGCGCCCAGGTGGTCGCTGGTCTGGACGACGAGCGGCTGGCGCACGTGCTCGAGGAGCTGCCCGAGGAGGACCAGGTCGAGATCCTGGAGCACCTCGACTCCGAGCGCGCAGCCGACATCCTCGAGGAGATGTCGGCCGACGACGCCGCGGACCTGATCGCCGACCTGCCGCCGGAGACCGCACAGACGTTGCTGGGCCTGATGGACACCGAGGACGCAGCGGAGGTGCGCCGGCTGATGGTGTACGGCGAGGAGACGGCCGGCGGCATGATGACGCCCGAGCCGATCATCCTGCCGCCCGACGCCACCGTCGCCGAGGCGCTCGCACACGTCCGCAACGAGGACCTGACCCCCTCCTTGGCCGCGATCGTGCACGTCTGCCGCCCACCGCTGGAGACGCCGACCGGCAGGCTGCTCGGCATCGCGCACATCCAGCGCCTGCTGCGTGAGCCGCCGTCGACCCTCGTCGCGGGTGTGCTCGACACCGGCATCGACTACCTGCGGCCGGAGGCCACGCTGGAGGACGTCTCGATGTTCCTCGCGACCTACAACCTGGTGGCCGCGCCCGTCGTGGACGAGAACGGCCGACTGCTCGGCACGGTCACCGTGGACGACCTGCTGGACCACTTGCTGCCCGACGGGTGGCGCGACCGCAAGCTGCTCGGAAGGGGGTGAGCACCATGGACAAGCCCGAGAAGAAGCCCGCGAAGAAATCAGAGCGGAGAGCTGAACGCCGCCTGGACAAGCGCATCGAGCCACTCGCGCGACGGCGCGACAAGAAGTCGGCCGAGGAGCGCGCCCGGCTGGCCGCCCGGCTGGACATCCCGCGCGAGACCAGGCGCAGCCTGGTCCGTCGACCGACGGTGAAGCAGGACGCCTTCGGCATCTTCGCCGAGCAGTTCGCCCGGTTCATGGGCACGGCCAGCTTCCTGATCTACATGACCCTGTTCGTCTTCTTCTGGCTGGTGTGGAACCTCGTCGCTCCGGTCGACTGGCGCTGGGACGACTACCCGTTCATCTTCCTGACCCTGATGCTCAGCCTGCAGGCGTCGTACGCCGCGCCGCTGATCCTGCTGGCCCAGAACCGGCAGGAGGTCCGGGACCGCGTCATCAACGAGCAGGACCGCCAGGCGAACGCCCGGGCCCACGCCGACATGGAGTTCCTGGCCCGTGAGGTCGCCTCGCTCCGGATGGCGCTCGGCGAGGTCGCGACTCGTGACTTCCTGCGCTCGGAGCTGCGCAATCTGGTCGAGGAGCTGGGTGAGCAGGACGACGAGGACGACGCCCGGGACTCCGGGGACGAGGCTTCGTGACGGCACGTAGTCTGGTGCCATGACTTCCCCTGATATCGACCTGATTCAGGCTGCGCTGGCTCGTGTCAACGATCCCGAGATCAAGCGCCCGATCACGGACCTCGGCATGGTCGAGCACGTCGAGGCAGACGAGACCGGCAAGGTCACCGTCCGGGTGCTGCTGACCGTCTCCGGCTGCCCGATGAAGGACACCATCACCACCCGGGTGACCCAGGAGGTCTCGACCGTCGAGGGCGTGACCGGGGTCGACGTACAGCTCGGCGTGATGACCGCTGACCAGCGCGCCGGCCTCCAGGAGATGCTGCGTGGCGGCCAGGCGCAGCGCGAGATCCCGTTCGCCCAGCCCGACTCCCTCACCAAGGTCTACGCGATCGCGTCCGGCAAGGGCGGCGTCGGCAAGTCCTCGGTGACCGTCAACCTCGCCATCGCGATGGCCAAGCAGGGCCTGAAGGTGGGCATCGTCGACGCCGACATCTACGGCCACTCGGTCCCGGCGATGCTCGGTGTGGCCGACACCCGGCCGACCCAGGTCGAGGACCTGATCATGCCGGTGCCCACGCCGAGTGGTGTCTCGGTGATCAGCATCGGCATGCTCAAGCCGCGCCGCGACCAGGTCGTTGCCTGGCGCGGCCCGATGCTCGACCGGGCGCTCGTGCAGATGCTCTCCGACGTCTACTGGGGCGACCTCGACGTCCTGCTCCTCGACCTGCCGCCCGGCACCGGTGACGTGGCGATCTCTCTCGGTCAGCACCTGCCCAACGCCGAGGTGATCGTGGTGACCACGCCCCAGGACGCGGCCACCGAGGTCGCCGAGCGGGCCGGCACGATGGCCTCGATGATGCACCAGCGCGTCATCGGCGTCATAGAGAACATGTCCTTCCTGCCGTGCCCCCACTGCGAGAACGAGGGCGTCGAGCACAAGCTGGAGATCTTCGGCTCCGGTGGCGGGGCCCGGGTCGCAGCCACGCTGGGCAGCCGGTTCGGGTACGACGTCCCCGTTCTCGGCGAGATTCCGATCGACGTCAGCCTCCGTGAGGGTGGCGACACCGGCAAGCCGATCGTCGAGTCCGACCCGACCGCACCGGGTGCGGTGGTGCTCAACGAGATCGCGCGCGGTCTCTCCGGACGGGGACGTGGCCTGGCCGGCATGCAGCTCGGCCTGAGTCCCACCGCGAAGGGCTGACCCTGCCGTGTTCGGGATCGGGCTGGCGGAGCTGATGGTCATCGCGATCGTCGCGGTCGTCGTCTTCGGTCCCGAGCGCCTTCCCGAGTACGCCCGCCAGGCCGGCCGGCTCGTGCGCCAGCTGCGCAACCTGGCGAACAGCGCGCAGAACCAGCTGCGCGAGGAGCTCGGTCCCGAGTACGCCGACCTCCAGCTCGCCGACCTCGACCCCCGTCAGGCGATCCGCAAGCACATCCTCGAGGCGATGGACGACGACGACCTCGACCGCCCCGAACCGCTCCCGGCGTTCGAGGTCCTCGGCCAGGGTGAGCGGCCGCCGTACGACGAAGAGGCGACCTGAACCACCGCTGATACAGGCGGGCAGATGTCCGACGAACTGGTACGGACCGGTCGTCCGGGCTATGGCGACCTGATCCGGCGCTGTGCCATCATCCCGAAGCCGGGCATCTGTCTCGAGCCACTGGGTTTCTGCGTCGAGGGGGCGTGATGAGGCGACTGATGTCGCGCATCGTCGGTCTCACGTCCTTCGCCCCGATGCTCCGTCGGGTCGGGTTCCACATCAGCCGGCTGACCCGCAACATCGACCGGGGCTTCTTCGCGAGGCTGTTCGCCGGCCTGTTCGGGATCGTGATCGTGGCAGCAGTGCTGGTCACCCTTCTCGAAGGCCCCCGCGACGGCGTCGGTGAGTTCTTCTCCACCCTCGGGACCAGCTTCTACTGGGGCGTGACGACCGTGATGGGGTCGGGCGAGGCCTCCTACGTCCACACTGCCGGTGGCTTCGTCATCTCCTGGCTGCTGGTCCTCTTCGGGGTGGCCATCGTCGCCTCGATCACGGGTGCGCTGGTGGGTTTCGTGATCGACTTCATCCTCAAGGAGGGCCAGGGCATGGGTGCATCCGGATATCGCGACCACATCGTCGTGTGCGGGTGGAACTCCACCGCGCGCGAGCTCGTCAACGAGCTCAACGGTGACGACTACGAGCGCAGGATCGTGGTCATCCACGACACTGACAAGAACCCGGCGGGCACCGACGTCTACTTCGTGAGCGGGGACGTGACCAACGCCGACGACCTCCGACGTGCCGGCATCGAAGAGGCGATGGCAGCAGTGGTGTGTCCCGCCGATGCGAGCAACGAGGCCGACATGCGGTCGATCCTCACCGTGATGGCCATCGAGGCGATCGCACCGCAGGTGCGCACCGTCGTCGAGGTGAACAACCCGCAGCACGTCGACCACTTCCGGCGGGCGAACGCCGACGAGATCCTGGTGACCTCGCGCATCTCCTCGCGGCTGCTGGCCCGCTCCTCCCTCTACCCGGGGCTGGCCGAGATCGTGACGGACATCGTGTCGGGCGGCGACGGGTCGGAGCTCTACCGGGTGAGCCTGCCGGCGCACTTCATCGGTCTGTCGGTCGACGAGCTGTCGACCAAGCTGCGCGCCGAGCACTCCGCGACGCTGCTCGCGATCGGCCGCAACGGCCATGCCCAGGTCAACCCCCCGACCGACTTCCGGCTGGCCGAGGGAGACGACGCGATCGTGGTCGCCGAGTCCCTGGGCACCCTGGCGCCGCTGGAGCTCCAGCAGGACTAGGACCCGTTCGCCGGCTCAGCCGGTCTTGGCGTCCAGCCCGACCTGGACCTCGAAGGTCTTCTTGCCACGCTCCACCGTGAGGGTCACCTTCTCGCCGGGGACGTGCGTGCGGATCGCGACGACGAGGTCGATCGAGCCCGTGACCGGCTTGCCGTCGACCTTGCGGATCACGTCACCCACCTTGAGCTTGGCATCGGAGGCCGGCATCCCGGGCGAGATCGACTCGACCTCGGCGCCGTCGAGCTTCTCGGTGCCGCGCACGTTGGCGCCGATGATCGGGTACTGCGCCTCGCCCGTGCGCAGGATCTGGGCGGCGGTCACCTGGACCTGCTCGATCGGGATCGCGAAACCGACGCCGATGTTGCCGCCCTGGTCGGAGGCGATCTGCGAGCCGAGCGACGCGATCGCGGAGTTGACCCCGACGACCTCACCCTGGAGGTTGACCAGCGGACCGCCTGAGTTGCCCGGGTTGATCGCGGCATCGGTCTGGACTGCGTTGATGTAGGAGTTGTCGTTCTCGCCCTCGCCGGTGGTCACCGGGCGGTTGACCGCACTCACGATGCCCGCGGTGACGGTGGCGGAGAGCCCCAGTGGTGAGCCGATCGCGACGACCGTCTCCCCGACCCGCATCTGGTCGGCGGAGCCGATCGCGACGGGCGTGAGCTTCTTGGCAGCCTCCGACTTCAGCACGGCGATGTCGTAGACGGTGCTGCGGCCGACGACCGTCGCCTTGGCGTGGTTGCCGTCCTGGTCGATGATCTCGATCGGGCCGTTGTCGTCGTCGGCCTCGGCGACCACGTGGTTGTTGGTGATGATGTGGCCCTGGTCGTCGAGCACGAACCCGGACCCGGTCGCTCCCTGGGCCTTCCCGTCGTACTCCGCCACGATCTGCACCGTGCTCGGCAGCACCTTGACGGCGACGGACGCGACGCTCACGTTGTCGGCGGGCAACGGAGCCGCCGTGCGCCGCTCCACACCGAGCACGCTCCCGGGACCGCTGCCGTCGTCACGGGAGACCAGCGCACCGGCGAGTGCGCCCCCGGACAGGCCGAGCACGAGGGCGATCACCGAGACCGCCGGCCAGATCCAGGCGGGCACCTTCGCCCGCGGGGCCGGCTCGTCCACGGGGTACTGCGGGGTGGGCGTCTGGTACGGCGGAGCCGGGGGCTGGCCGTAGTAGCCGCTCGGAGACTGGTAGGGCGGCGGCGGGTACGGACTTTGGTACTGACCCGTGGGCAGGGGTGTCGTCGGCTCGCTCGGGTCGTCTTGGGTCACAAGGTCTATCTTGACCTACGGGGGAAGACGGCGTTCCTGTTCGTCTCGACTCCTGTCGGTGAGCCCGACGGCGGCCGCACCTGGTCTCCCGCGGATGTTCGCGGGTGACGGACGTGCGGGTACGTCGTTGCGCCCGGGCAGTCCGCCGGTCACGGTCAGCAGCCCGAGCACGCAGGCGCCGACGGCGCCGCCGCCCACGACCGCGACCGTACGACGCCTTCGCGACTGCTTCTCGATCTCGTCAACCGCGGCCCACGCGTCGACGGCGTACAGGGATCCGAGCAGCTGCTCGGGCGGGTCCACCCTCTGGGGAGAGGACAGCGACCCGAGCTGGCGCTTGACCCAGCCCTCGCGCTCGACCAGACGACGGCAACCGGGGCAGGCCAGCACGTGCGACCACGCGCGCTCCTCCTCGGTCGGGGAGAGCTGGCCGTCGACCAGTGCCGAGGCCTTCGAACCGATGTGACCGCTCAGTGACAGCATCACCGCACCTGTCCGGCCAGGCCCGGTCCGATGAGGGGACCGGCGAAGCGGGTGCGCCCCGGACGCGGTGCACGGTGTGCCAGCGCGGACCGCAGCTGTGCGCGGCCACGGTGGATGCGGGAGCGGACGGTGCCGAGCTTGAGCCCGAGCACGTCGGCGATCTCCTCGTAGCTGAGCCCCTCGACATCGCAGAGCACGACAGCGGCCCGGAAGTCCGGGGCCAGCGAGGCAAGCGCTGCCTCGACGTCAGCGTCGAACATCCGGTCCAGCTGTGCCGCGTCCGGGGTCGGCAGCTTGCTCGGCAGCCGTCCGGCGGCCTCGTCGCTGAGCGCGTCGAAGCGGATCCGCTGCTTGCGGCGCGCCTGGTCGAGGAAGAGGTTCGTGGTGATGCGGTGCAGCCAGCCCTCCATCGTCCCCGGGGTGTAGGTGTGCAGCGAACGGAACACCCGCACGAACACCTCCTGGGTCAGGTCCTCGGCGTCGTGCCGGTTGCCGGTCAGGCGGTAGGCCAGCCGGTAGACCCGAGCGGAGTGGTCGGTGACGATCTGGTCCCAGCTCGGCTGCTCGCCGGGCTGGGTTACCGATTGGTCGGCCGACTGCTCGCTCGAGGAGTCGTTGGAAGGGTTCACCATGCCTCCACGCTAGGGAGGCTCCCTGAGACGCGGCTGAGCACAAGCCAGCAACCGACCCAAGAGTTCCTCACGATCAGAGCAACGAACCGACCCGTGTGCTTTGTTCCCGTGAGCGTGCCGGAGGGTAGGGTCCGACCCATCAGGCAGGCAACGCACGTCAGGAGATCGTCATCGTCACGCCACCCAAGCCCGCGACCTGGACCTACGCCGAGGAGTTCGTCGCCGAGGACGAGATCCTGGCCAATGCACGGGCCCGCTCCGAAGAGGTCGGCGTCGTCCCGATCGGCTCCGGAGGCGGCGCCGCTCTGCGTTTCCTCGCCTCCATCCTCGAGGCCCGCGCGGTCGTCGAGATCGGCACCGGCACCGGCGTCTCGGGTCTCTGGCTGCTGCGCGGCATGCGCCCCGACGGTGTGCTGACCACGGTCGACACTCAGGCGGAGCACCAGCGCCTGGCCAAGCAGGGCTTCACCGAGGACGGCATCGCCACCCAGCGCTTCCGGCTGATCCCCGGCGCCGCGCTCGAGGTCATCCCGCGCCTGACCGACGGCCACTACGACCTGGTCTTCTGCGACGGCGACAAGCACGAGTACTCCGACTACCTCACCGAGGCGCTGCGGTTACTGCGTCCGGGCGGCGTGGTGGCCTTCGACAACGCCCTGTGGCACGACCGGGTGGCCGACCCGGCCCAGCGTGACGCCGAGACGGTCGCGATCCGCGAGCTGGGCAAGACGGTGCGCGAGCACGAGTCGCTGCTGCCGGTGCTGTTGCCCGTGGGCGACGGCCTGCTCGTGGCCAAGAAGGTCTGGACCCCCGAGGCCTGATCAGGAGGTCCGGACTCCCGCAAGGGGTTCGGACTGACCCAGCCAGTCGAGCAGCAGCCGGGCACCGAAGCCGGTCGGGCCCTCGGTCCACTCGAACCGCTCCTTGGGGGCGTCCCCGACCGAGGCGATGTCGAGGTGCGCCCAGGGCAGGCCGCCGGTGAAGTGCTGGAGGAAGAGCGCCGCGGTGATCGCCGGCGGACCGCCAGGTGCGTTGTCGGAGTCGGCGATCTTCGAGGACAGCTTGTGCTCGTACTCCGAGCAGAGCGGCATCCGCCAGAGCGGCTCACCCGCGCGGGCGCCGGAGGCGTCGAGGAGCTCGGCGAGCGCGTCGTCATTCGTGAACAGGCCACCGGTGTGCTGGCCGAGTGCGACCTTGATGCCGCCGGTGAGGGTGGCGACGTCGACGAGCACGTCGGGGTCGAGCTTGTCGACCGCGTAGGCCAGCCCGTCGGCGAGGACGAGTCGTCCCTCGGCATCGGTGTTGGTGACCTCGGTCGTGCGTCCGCCGTACTGCGTGATCACGTCGCCGGGACGCATCGCGTTTCCGCTCACGGCGTTCTCGGCCATCGGCAGCAACCCGGTGACGCGCAGCGGACAGTCGATCTCGGGCAGCGCGGCCATCACGGCAGCCACGACGGCTGCGCCGGTCATGTCGCGCTTCATCGTCACCATCGACTGCCCGGGCTTGATCGAGAGACCGCCGCTGTCGAAGGTGATCCCCTTGCCCACGAGCACGACGTGCTTGCGGGCGCGGCCCGACCTCCGGGACGGCTTGTACTCCAGCTGGACGAAACGGGGCGGCGCCGCGGCGGCCTGGCCGACGCCGACGATGCCGCCGAAGCCCTTCTCGGCCAGCTCGACCTCGTCGAGGACGCTGGCCTTCAGGCCGGCCGCCTCGGCAGCGGTCACGGCCTGGTCGGCCAGCCACGCAGGTGTCTTGATGTTGGAGGGGACGCTCGCCAGCAACCTGGCCTGCCAGCCCGCGCCGGCGACGGCCACGGCACGGCGCAACACGGCTCTCCGGTCGTCGTCGTCCACCGCGAGGCAGAGGACGATCCGCTCGACCGGCCGGTCCTGGGGGCCGTCGCGGTGCAGCGAGAAGCCGAACGACCCGAGGGTGGCGCCCTCGACGAAGGCAGTGATCGACTCGTCGTCACCGACGGCGGCGATCGAGGAGGCGACGGCGTCCGCGTTCGTCGTACGACGTGCCAGGGCTGCGCCGGCGTGACGCAGGTCCGTGGTGGTCGCAGCGCCGACGCCCACCATCAGCACGCGGGTGAGCGAGGGGTTCGCCAGGTCAGCCGTTCGTACGGCGGGGAGCTCGGTCACCTCACCCGTCTCGCCGGTGGCACCGCTCGAGACGAGCACCTCGAGGAGGTCCAGGCCGAGGTCGTCCGCCAGCTCGGCGGCACCCGGACCCAGCATGACGCCGTCCTCGCCCGGCAGCACCGCAACCGCGACCACGTCCACACCCACCAGCCGGGACGGCGCGAGGTCACTGAGCGCGAACCTGGGCGGAGAAACCTGGGGTGGGAGTGACACGCCGTAGACCCTAACGGACCACAAACCGAAGACCCTCGCAGTCCCAATACGGGACTGCGAGGGTCTCAGCGCCTTCGGGGGTCGGGCTCAGCCGACCACGTCCTTGAGTGCATCGCCCAGGGCGGTTGCCTCGTCCTTGTTGAGCTCCACCACGAGCCTGCCACCGCCTTCGAGGGGAACCCTCATCACGATGCCACGACCCTCCTTGGTGACCTCGAGCGGGCCGTCACCCGTCCGCGGCTTCATGGCCGCCATGTGCACACCTCTTCCCATCTCATTCGTGCGCAGGACGCGCCCAACTCCGCCCATTATTCCCCATCCACGAAGTCGATTGACCACACGACCGATTCGATGGTGCAGACTCTGCCGCACAACCGCCCCGGCGCCAGCCCCACGACAGCCGGTGACGACGAGGAGAACACCATGACCGATCCCGTGCGCTACGACGTCAGCGACGGCGTCGCCACGATCACGTTGGACCGCCCCGACTCCATGAACGGCCTCGACGTGCCCACCAAGGAGGCCCTGCTGGCGGCCGTGCGCGAGGCCGAGCAGGACACCGCGGTGCGGTGTGTGGTGCTGACCGGCAGTGGGCGAGCGTTCTGCGTCGGGCAGGACCTCAAGGAGCACATCCAGATCCTGCAGAGCTCCGACGCGGAGTCGCTGTTCCGCACGGTCGAGGAGCACTACAACCCGATCGTCACAGCGCTGGCCACGATGGCGAAGCCCGTGGTCGCGGCGGTCAACGGTGTCGCCGCCGGCGCCGGCGCCAGTCTCGCCTTCGCCTGCGACTTCCGGATCCTGACCGAGTCGGCGGGGTTCAACCTGGCCTTCGCCGGGGTTGCGCTGTCCTGCGACACCGGCTCGTCGTGGACCCTCCCCCGCATCGTCGGGCGGGCCAAGGCGATCGAGCTGCTCTACTTCCCGCGCACGATCGGCTCGGCGGAGTCGCTCGAGCTCGGGCTGGCGACCAAGGTCGTTGCGGCTGATGACTTCGAGGCGGAGGTGGCGGCGCTGGCGGGCAAGCTGGCGAACGGGCCGACCGTCTCGTTCGGTGCGATCCGGCGCTCCGTGCACTACTCGGGGGCCAACGACTTCGCCGACTCCCTGGAGTTCGAGGGGTCGATGATGACGCTCACCGGGTCCACCGAGGACCACCGGAACGCGGTCGACGCGTTCGTGAACAAGCAGAAGCCGACCTTCACCGGCCGCTAGTGACGCTCGTCAGCGCCGCGCGCCGACTGCCCTCAGCAGCCCGTTGGGCCCGGTGCGGGTGGCCTGCTTCCGGCTCACCCCGCGGCCGTACTCGACAGTGACGGCCACACCGGGGAAGCTCGCGTTGAACCACTCGGTCATCGTGCCGTGACAGACGCCGGTGCAGTTGAACGACTTCACCGGGAGGCGCAGACCGCGGTGCAGGCGGCGTACGAACGCGGTGCCCTTGGGTCCGGCCCGCCCGACTCCCCTGAGCGGCTGGTGGAAGCTGATCACGTACGCCGGGCGCACGGCCCGCAGGAACGCCATCACTGCCTTGGTCTCCGGCTCCGAGGCCGGCCGGGGACCGGAGTTGTAGGTGCCGGTCAGCCGCTTCCAGTTGCGCGGGTAGTTGCGGTTGAGGTCGACGCCATGGGCGTTCTGGCGAGTACGACGCGCCGCGCCGTCGCGGTTGTACTGCGGCACCACCCAGATGTCCGCCCCAACGATGGGTCGCCCGTCGCGGAGGTTGTAGAGGATCCGCGACGGCCCCAGCTCGTTGCCGTGCATGGCCGCGAGCACGACCACCTTGCGGGTCGACTTGGGGTCTCCCAGCCGCCAGGCAACGATGTTGCGGCCCTGGACGGACTTGCCGATCGTGCGCACCTCGGTGACGGCCGACCGGGCGCTGGCCGCCTCGGAGACCACCGGCGAGGCGCCTGTCAGGAGCACGCCAGGCAGGGCGAGGAGCACTGCATTCCGCCAGAGCATGCGCGTCAGTCTGCCCTACCGGGTTGGGATCCGTCCTCGCCGTCCAGCTGGTCGGCCAGCTGCTCGAGGAGTGCGTCGACCTCGTCGGCGCGGTAGCCGCGGATGGCGGTGTTGAAGCGCACCTCCCGCAGGTCGTCCCCGGTGACGGGTCGGTCGGCCGGGAGGCGGACGTCCGGGCGGTCGTCGTACGACGGGCCGAGGGAGTCGCCCCGTCCCGCGGCCACCACCGCCACAGCTCCCAGCATCAGCACGATGAGCACCGCGAAGAACCAGGTCATCGGTCCACGACCCCACGGGTCATGATCGAGACCGCCTCGTCGACGTCGTCGGTGACTGCGAGGATGTCCAGGTCGCTCGCGGTGATGTTGCCCGCGGAGACGACCGTGTCGCGCAGCCAGTCCAGCAGCCCGGCCCAGTAGGCCGAACCCATCAGCACGACCGGGAACGACGTGACCTTGCGGGTCTGCACGAGCGTGAGGGCCTCGAAGAGCTCGTCGAACGTGCCCAGGCCTCCGGGCAGCGCGACGAAACCTCGGGAGTACTTCACGAACATGGTCTTGCGGACGAAGAAGTAGCGGAAGTTCACGCCGATGTCGACCCACTCGTTGAGCCCTGACTCGAAGGGCAGCTCGATGCCGAGCCCCACGCTGACCCCACCCGCCTGCGAGGCGCCCTTGTTGGCCGCCTCCATGGCTCCCGGCCCACCGCCGGTGATCACCCCGAAGCCGGCGTTGGCGAGCCCCGCGCCGAGCTGCTCGGCCATCGCGTACTCAGGTGTGTCTCGGCTGGTGCGCGCCGAGCCGAACACTCCGATCGCCGGTCCGAGCTCGGCCAGCTCGCCGAAGCCCTCGACGAACTCCGACTGGATCCGCAGCACCCGCCACGGGTCGGTGTGCACCCAGTCGGAAGGGCCACGGGAGTCCAACAACCGTTGGTCCGTGGTGGACAGGTCGACCTGGCCTCCGCGCAGGACCGTCTGCCCCTTGTGCTTCTCCGGGCGGCCTCCGGGTGTCCTGGCCGCTGTGCTGTCCTGCGGTGGCTCCTCGTTCGCCGGCATCAGGAGCTGCCCAGCCAGGTACGCAGTGTCGCCTCGCACGAGCGCAGCTGTTCGATCGGCACGAACTCCTCCTGCTTGTGAGCCAGCATCGGGTCGCCCGGACCGAAGTTGACCGCGGGGATGCCCAGGCCGGTGAACCGGGCGACGTCGGTCCAGCCGAACTTGGGGTTCACCGTGCCCCCGACGGCGTCGATGAACGCCTTGGCGGCGGGTACGCCGAGCCCGGGGAGGGCGCCCGGGGCCGAGTCGGTGACCACCACCTCGAAGCCGTCGAAGAACTCCCGGACGAACACGAGCGCCTCGGCCTCGGACCGGTCGGGCGCGAAGCGGTAGTTGACGGTGACCACGCACTCGTCGGGGAGCACGTTGGTGGCCACGCCGCCGCTGATCTGCACGGCGTTGAGGCCCTCGTGGTACTCCAGCCCGTCGATGACCGGCTTTCGTGCGTCGTACTCACGCAGACGGCGGAGGATCTCGCCCGCACCGTGGATCGCGTTCTCCCCGCGCCAGGAGCGTGCCGAGTGCGCCCGCTCACCGCGCACGGTGACGTCGACTCGCAGCGTCCCCTGGCAGCCGGCTTCGACCACCGCGTCGCTGGGCTCCATCAGGATCGCGAAGTCGGCCTCGACCAGGTCGGGTCGCTCCTTGGCGATCAGGCCGAGGCCGTTGTAGATGTCGTCGATCTCCTCGGCCTCGTAGAACACGAACGTCACGTCGCGGTTGGGGTCGGGGATGGTCTGCGCCAGCCGCAGCGCCACCGCCACGCCGCCCTTCATGTCGCAGGTGCCGAGCCCGTGCAACCGTTCGCCGTCGTTGCGCACCGGCAGGTTGCGGTTCAGCGGCACGGTGTCGATGTGGCCGGCGATGACGACGCGCTCCGGGCGGCCGAGGTTGGTCCGCGCCACCAGCGAGTGGCCGAGCCGGGTCACCTCGAGGTGCGCGATCCCACCGAGGGCCTCCTCGATGGCATCGGCGAGCGCCTGCTCGTTGCGGCTCACCGACTCGATGCCGACCACCGCCTCGGTCAGGGCGACGACGTCTGAGTTGAGGTCCAGAGACATGCCGGTCATCTTGTCACCCGGCCCTCAGACGACGACGCGGATCTCCCTTCCGAGCGTGGCCCCGTCGAGAAGCTCCAGGTCGTCGCCGGACCAGAAGGTGCCCGGGTCGTAGTAGTTGGTGGGCAGGTCGGACGGCAGCAGGTTCATCGCGGTGTACGTCGACGCGACCACCTCGGCGCAGTAGGTCACCTCGACCCCGGCCGCCCGGTGAGCACGGCCACGGGCCCAGCGACCGACGAGAGCGGCAGTCGCCGGGAACGGCGTGCCGTCGAGGCGCGCGATCGTGGTGAGCAGCGCCGCCTCGCGCTCCGGTGTGATGTCACCGGAGAGCTGACGCATCCAGGCGCGCTGGTGGTAGCGGCCGGACCACTGCAGGACCGCCTCACGCAGGTCGTGGAGCTGGACGCCACGGTGGTGGCTGCCGGTCCACACGTCGAGCAGTCCCTTGCCGAGCTCGGCGTGCCACATCAGCGGCGGCAGGTCGTCGAGCACGACCGCCATCCCGACGTGGTTGACCGGGGCGTTGGTGAGCGCCCGAATCGTCCGGTCGGCAGCGGAGCCTCCACGGAAGAGCCACAGGTCGCCCGTGCGGGTGAGATCGACCGCCTCGTCCAGGCTGATCGTGCTCTCTTCCCTCACCGTGCGATTCTCTCCTCGTGAAGATCTGGAAGGCACTCGGACTCGCCGGTCTGGCCGGCGTGGCCGCCACCGGCGTCATCATCGCCCGCGACCAGCGCAAGCGGTCCGAGCTCACCCCCGACGAGATCAAGGAGCGGTTGCACCAGCGGCTCGGCGGGGAGTCCGACCCCGGGCCACCGGACGCCGACGACCACTAGCGGCGGGCGGCGGCCAGGCGGCCCTTGAGGAGGGCCTTGGCGGGGTGGGCTCGGTCGCCCATGACGGCCAGGCAGACCTCCATCACCTCGGTGTCGTAGGGCGCGAGGGCGGTGTAGCGGGCCACTGCCTGGGGTTGCGGGTCGGCCAGCAGGGCCTCGCGGAGTGCCACTGCCACGAAGTCCGCGAGCTCGACCAGGGCGGGTGACTCGGTGCCGGGCATCAGGTCGCCGCCGTACGCATTGACGGCGGCGCGCACCTGGCCGCTGCGCAGGAGCCGGAGCACCTCGTTGACGTCGATCCGGACGGGCATGGTCAGGCGGTAGGGGCGAGACGCGAGCTGCCCGTTGAGGGCGCTGCGCAGGTGGGAGACCTCGGCCTTGAGGGTGGAGAACGTGATCGCCTGGTCGCCGTAGAGGTGCGCGTGCAGCTGCTCGAGCGAGAGCCCGTTGGGGTTGAGCGCGAGCAGCGCCAGGATCTCGGTCTGCCGCCGGTTCAGCAGCAGCCGACTCCCGTCGAGGTGCGCCTCGGCGGCACCGAGAAGCGTCAGGTCGAGACCGTCGACAGTGCGCTTCTGCCCGGCGAGGGTCGGGTGGTGCTGCGAGACAGGCATCGCGGTCTCGATCAGCCGGGCCATCACCCGCGCGGTGGCCAGGCCGATCGGGTGCGTGCGGTCCCAGGTGGTGGAGAGGTCGATGACGCCGAGCTGCTCACCGCTGACCGGGTCGTGCACGGGCGCCGCCCAGCACACCCAGTTGTGCACCACCTGGGCATAGTGCTCCGCGCTGAACACCATCGACGGCGCGTCCGTGCGGGTGGCGAGGTCGAGGGCGTTGGTGCCGACGCTGGTGTCGTCCCATCGGCCGCCCGGGACGAAGTTGACGGTCTCGGCCTTGCGACGCATCACCCGGCCGCCGTACGTCCACAGGATCCGCGTCTCGGCGTCGGTCACGGCGACGACGAGGTCGCCGTCCTCAGCCGTACGACGGAGTTCGGACTCGACGCGCTCGACCCCGATCTGGAGCGGGGAACCGTTCCAGATCGCGGCGGTGTCGGACTCGTCGGCCAGTGGCGCTTCGGCGACGTCGATGCCGACCGCGGGCGCTGATCGTTCCCACGACCGCAGGATCTCGGGCCGGACCAGTCCCTCGGCCCCGTCGCCGTGCTCGATGAACGTAGTCCAGGCGCGCACAGCGTCCATCCGCCGGCTGTGCAGCTCGTTGCGTGAACCTGTCATCGAGGTCCCCCCGTGGGTGCGACTGCCGCCACGTTAGCCCGCGCCCGCGAAGCGCAACAGGGGCCGACCCGACGGTCGGGTCAGGTCCGCAGCTGGCGGCGCAGGAAGCGCACCGTGCGCTCCATCGACAACGGCCACTGCGGCCCGAACGCGTGCTGCTCCCCGCGATAGATCTCCAGCCGGGAGTCGACTCCGGCCTGTCGCAGCAACCGCTGGGTCTCCCTGGACCACCTGATCGGGCAGGAGTCGTCGAGGGTGCCGTGGTGGATCAGCACGGGCTCGGTGATCCGGTCGAAGTACGTGCGCGCGGAGAGGCCGGCGTAGAACTCCGGCTCCTGCTCGGGGGTGCCGTAGCGACGGTAGGCCTCGGCTGCTGCGTCCGGTCGTTCGGCCACCGTCCAGCGGTTGAAGTTGTCGATGAAGTCCGAGCTGACCGGGGCGAACACGACCGCCGCACGGACCAGTCCGGGCTTCGCGACGATGGCGTTGTAGGTGACGCCGCCGCCCATCGACCGCCCGAGCATGGCGACTCGGTCCGGGTCGACGTACCGCTCCTTCTTCACGGCCTGCACCGCGTTGATCGTGTCGCGGGTGTAGCCGAGCCGGTTCTCCTGGCTGCCCGCCGGACCCGCGTCGGAGGAGGCGTGCCCGCGGTAGTCGGTGTGCAGCACCACGAAGCCGGCCCGGGCAAGGTAGTCCTGCTCACGCATCAGGCCCTGGCCGGTCACGTAGATCGACGGCTCGATGTGACCGTGGTTGAGTACGACGGCCGGGAACGGCCCCCGCCCACGTGGGCGAAGCAGCACGCCGGACACGGTCACGTCTCCGCTGGGATAGCTCACCTCGTGCCGCGTGTAGGCCTCGTTCGCGAGCACCTGCTGCCCGAAGCGGATGCGACCACCGGGAAAGTCCTCGCGCATCAGTGCGGCCAGCGAGACCCGGTTGTTGACGGGCGGCAGCGGTTCGGCAGCTTCGCTCGGGCTGGGGCTCGACGTGGGTGCGTCACCCGTGGCCGCCGAGGTCGTGGGCTCCGGTTTCGGCGGATCGGCCGCGTCCGCCGACGCGTCGTCGTCCTGTCCACCGCAGCCGGCGAGCACCAGGAGCAGGGCTCCCGCGAGCGCGGCACGCCGCCTGGCCGGTCTGGCTGCCGAGCCGTTCATGCCTCCATGGTGGACCACGAGCCAAGCCGCGGGTCAGTCGATGACCTTCTGGTCGGTGTCGTCCTCGCCCTGCTGCTCGTCGATGCGCCGCTTGAGCCGGCCCAGTCCGGGCACCTTCGCGAGCATGTCGTTGAGCTCGCGGGAGACCGCGAGCAGGTCGTGCAGGTCGGGTGCCACGGATCCGAGCGTGGTCATGACGGGCAGGATGTCCCGCTCCAGCCGCTCGGTGAGCTCGGGCAGGTGGTCGATCATCTGCACCAGGGCGGCGACCTCGTCCGGATGGGTCGTGTCCGCGAGCACCTGCAGCGTGGGCTGCAGCTTGGTCAACGGTGGCTCGAGCTCGTCCAGCAGCGGTGTCAGCCGCCCGACCTGCACCTGCGCCTGGTCGACCACTCCGTCGACCCGCACCACGACGGCACCCGCGTCCGCGGTGACTCGCTCGACGTCGTCGAGGATCGGGCCGATGCGGGCGACCAGCCCCTCGGCCGCGTCAAGGAGGGCCACGACGCGAGGGACGACACCCAACAGGGTCTCGATCTGGTCGGCGCCGCGCTCGAGGGCGCCAAGGACGTCGCGGGGTCCGGGGACGGGCAGTCTCATGTCGCCCTTTGTACCCGCTCGGCCCGCACACAGCCCAGCCGAAGCCACTCGGCCCCTAGGACTTTCTCGGCTCCCCGCGGTAGGTGCCGAAGGACCAGTTGTTGCCCTCCGGGTCGCGCAGCCCGAACTCGAGTCCGCCGTAGGGCGGGGCGTTCAGCTCCCGGGTGATCTCCGCACCGGCCGCCACTGCCCGGTCGTGGACCGCCTTGGGGTCTTCCGTGACCACGTAGAAGCCGGCCGTCCCGGGCTCCTGGCTCCATTGCTTCCTGTTGTTGCTGCCGCACATCACGCCACCGCCCTCGGGCCAGTTCAGCTCGGAGTGCACGACGATCTTGGGGTCGTCGTCGTCCTCGTACACCGCGGTCCTCTCGAAGCCGAGCGCGACGAGGAAGTCGATCAACGTGTGGGCGTCGTTGGCCTGGAAGGTTCCCCACACGGTGGGAGGGGGTGTCCGGTCGTCGCTGTCGTCAGTCATGGCCTCAGTCTGGCCGGTTGCGGTGCCCGCCGTCTTGGATGTTTCGGCGTTCCTCGGCCAGCCACTGCGACGGAGTGCAGCCGGCCATCTGCCGGAACTCGCGGGTGAGGTGGGCCTGGTCTGCATAGCCGACCTCGGCCGCGATCTCGGCCAGGGTCTGGGAGCCTGCGGCCAGGTGGGCGATCACGTTGTCGAAGCGGAACTGGCGGCACAGCTGCTTGGGCGAGAGGCCGGTCTCGGCGACCATCAGCGTCCTCAGCTGACGTGGGCTCAGGGCAACTGCGCGAGCCAGGTCCTCCACCCGGCACCTGCCCTCGGCGGCCTGGACGACCCGCCAGGCCGCGAGCAGCTCGGGCCGCACAGAGGTTCGACGGGCGTCGTCGACCCGGGAGCGCACCCAGTCCTGCACGGCGTCCAGGCGGCCCTCTGCGTCGTCGCGAGAGGACACCCGGTCGTGCAGCTCGGTGGCGGCCCGGCCCAGCACCTCGTGACCGTGATCCCCGGGCCCGAGCAGCTCCGCTGACCGGCAGCCGAGCAGGGCGGGCGCAGCCAGCGGGTGCAGGGCGAGCTGGACGCCGCGTTGCTCGGAGGGCTGCTCGACCCGGGCCGCGACCGGGTGCAGACCCGCAACGATGACGTCGTACGACGTGGCGAGGTCAGGGTCGAACCGGTCGCCGTCGTCGACCGTGCCGGACACCCGGACCGGACCGTCGATGGACACGATGAACGTGATCCACGGCGACGGTAGCCCGCGATGGTCGCCGGCAGGGATCCCGCTCGACTCGTAGGCGCAGGCGGACACGACGGCGCCGGGCAGGAGGTCCTCCCGGTGCCGGTAGTGCATGGCGCCCGGCAAGGCTCAGCTCCCGCCCGCGATGTCAGCCGGCGCTGCCTGCGCGTGAATCCTGCCCTCGATGGACGTCAGGCGGTCGCCCGTCCCGCCCCAGCGTCCGGCGACGATCTCAGCAGCGATGCTCACGGCCGTCTCCTCGGGCGTCCGCGCTCCGAGGTCCAGCCCGATGGGGCTGGAGAGGCGGGCGAGCTCGTCGTCGGTGACGCCGGCCTCGCGCAGCCGCTCGAGCCGGTCGTCGTGGGTGCGCCGGGAGCCCATCGCGCCGACGTAGGCGACCTCGGGAAGGCGCAGCGCGAGCTCGAGGACCGGTACGTCGAACTTGGGGTCGTGGGTGAGCACGCAGATGACAGTGCGGCCGTCGACCCGGCCGGCATCCGTCTCCTCCTTGAGGTACTTGTGCGGCCACTTGACCACCACCTCGTCGGCCTCCGGGAACCGGCTGTTGGTCGCGAAGACCGGCCGTGCGTCACAGACCGTGACGTGGTAGCCGAGGAAGGCCCCGATCCGCGCGACCGCTGCCGCGAAGTCGATGGCGCCGAAGACCAGCATCCGGGGTGCCGGGGCGAACGCCCAGACGAAGACCCGCATCCCCTCGCCGCGACGCTCGCCGTCGGGTCCGTAGGTCAGGGTCGCGTTGTGGCCGGCCGCGAGCAGGCCGAGCGCGTCGTCGAAGACCGCAGCGTCGGCACGATCGCTGTCCAGTGAGCCGGACATCCCCTCGGGCCGTACGACGACCCGGCGGCCGACCCGCTCGGGATCCGGGTGCTCGATCACGGTGGCCAGCGCTACTGGCCGGCCGGCGTCGATGTCGTCGGCAACCTCACCGAGCTCGGGGAAGGTCTGTTGGTTCACCTTCTCGACGTACACGTCGAGGATGCCGCCGCAGGTCAGGCCGACTGCGAAGGCGTCGTCGTCGGAGACGCCGTAGCGCTCGAGGACGGGTTCGCCGGTGTCCACCACGGACTGGCCCAGCTCGTAGACCGCGCCTTCGACGCAGCCACCGGAGACCGAGCCGACGGCCGAGCCGTCCGGGCCGACCAGCATCGAGGCTCCCGCGGGTCGTGGAGCGGAGCGCCAGGTCGCGACCACGGTGCCGACGCCGACGGTCGCGCCGGCCTCCCACCACTGCCTCAGCTCGTTGAGAACCTCACGCACGGCCCACCACCTCCAGTACCTCGGCGAAGGCCCTCAGCGAGTGGCCGGCGACGAAGTCGTCACAGTGCGGCAGGACTGCCTTGATCCCCTGCTGCACAGGCTCGTAACCCTCCTTGCCGCGGTGCGGGTTGACCCACACCACGCGATGGGCGAGCCGCTGCAGTCGTTGCATCTGCTCGCCCAGCTCGGAGGCGTCGCCGCGCTCCCAGCCGTCGCTGAAGACAACAACGACGGCCCCGCGCGCCATTCCGCGGGCACCCCAGCGGTCCAGGAACACCTTGAGCGTCTCGCCCAGCCGGGTGCCTCCGGACCAGTCCGGCACCTGCTCGCCGGCGCGCACGAGAGCGCGCTCCGGGTCGGCAGTCCGGAGTGGCAAGGTGATCCGCGTCAGCCGGGTGCCGAGGGTGAACACCTCGACCTTCGAGCCTGTCCGGGCGGTCGCGCTCGTCGAGACCAAGTGCGCCAGTCGGAGGATCGCGTCGGCATAGGGCCGCATCGAGGCCGAGACGTCGACGAGGAGCACGACCCGCCGTGCCGTCGTACCCCTGCGCCGGTGCTCGACCCGTCCTGGCTCACCCATCTGCCGCAGCGTCGTACGCAGGGTGCGGTGCATGTCGATCTCACCGCGTCGCCACGGCGTACGACGTCCGGCTCGGCGCCGGGGCAGGCGCGGGTGCAGCGCCCGGATCATCGCGTCGAGCAGCGCCTTCTCGTCGGGCTTCAGCTGGGCGACGTCCCGGTGCCGGAGCACCTCGACGTCGCTCGCCGCGACGTGGAGCACCTCGGGATCCATCTCCCCGCCGACCTCGCCCTGCTCCCCCATCGGCAACGGCGCGCTGATCTCACGGGGCTTGTCCCGTGCGACGGTCCGCGGCAGCTTCTCGCGGGAACCGAACCAGGCCTCGAACACGTGGCCGTAGCGGACCAGGTCGTCGGGCCCGGCGCACAGCGTCGCCCGCCCGGCCCGGAACGTCGCGTGCGGGTCGTCGGCGCCGACCATGGCGGCCGCCTGCAGAAAACTGGTGGCTCGGTCGTGCGTGACAGCGAGGCCCGCTGAGCGCAGCGCGCGGGTGAAGCCGAGCAGGATCTCGTCGGCTGCGTGAGTCATCCCGCGAGCATCCGATCGAGCGCCTGCTTCACGCGGTCGGTGTCCTCGCGGTACTTCACGACCGCACCCAGCGTGCGCGCCGCCGTCTCGAGGTCCAGCTCCTCGGCGCCGAGTCGGTGCAGAGCCCTGGCCCAGTCGAGGGTCTCCGCGACACCGGGCGGCTTGAGCAGCTGCTCGGTCCGCAGCTGCTGCACGGCGCCGGCGACCTGCTCGGCCAGTCGCTGGCTCACCTCGGGCGCCCGGCTGCGCACGATCGCCACCTCGCGCTGGAGGCCGGGGTGGTCGATCCAGTGGTAGAGGCAGCGGCGCTTGAGGGCGTCGTGCAGCTCCCGCGTGCGGTTGGAGGTGAGTACGACGGTCGGGGGCGTGGCCGCCGTGACCGTGCCGAGCTCGGGGATGCTCACCGACCAGCTGGAGAGCACCTCGAGCAGGAACGCCTCGAACTCGTCGTCGGCCCGATCCACCTCGTCGACCAGCAGCACGGCGGGTGCCTCGCGGAGCGCCCGCAGCACCGGCCGGGCGAGCAGGAAGCGCTCGTCGAACAGCGACTTCTCGGCCTCGTTGGCGTCGAGGTCCCCGGCCTTGGTGGCCGCCTCGAGCGTCCGAAGGTGCAGGATCTGGCGCGGGAAGTCCCAGTCGTAGAGCGCCTGCGTCGCGTCGATCCCCTCGTAGCACTGCAGCCGGATCAGCGGCACGTCCGCGAGCTCGGCCAGTGCCTCGGCGAGCGCGGTCTTCCCGGTGCCGGGCTCGCCCTCGAGGAGCAAGGGGCGCTGCATGCCGTGCGCCAGGTAGACCACCGTGGCCAGGTCGTCGTCCGCGAGATAACCCGTGCCCATGAGGGCGGTGCGGATCGACTCCGGAGAAGTGAGCTCCATCTGGGCAGGCTACTCAGCGCCGGGTTGGCAGCGGGTTGGAGTCTCGTCCACGTCCTGCCCGGTGGCGAGGTCACCGCACTCGACGAGCTCGACCTCGTTGCCCGCGAGATAGTCCCGCGCTCCCCGGTCGCCCCGTGCCGTCTCGATGACGCCGGCCCAGTGGTCGCGGCCGATGAGGACAGGGTGGCCCGGCGCTCCGTCGTACGACGCGCGGGCGAGGCTGCCGGTTGTGACCGGGCGAGCCAGCAGGCGGTCGACCACGTCCGAGCCCACGTCAGGCAGGTCCACCAGGGTGACCAGAGCCGCGGTCTCGCTGCCGTCGAGAGCTGCCAGGCCGGTGCGCAGCGAGGCGCCCATCCCCTCGTCCCAGTCCTCGGCGACGACCACCTGGACGTCGTACTCCTGCAGCAGGGGCCGTGCCTCGTCCGCTGAAGCACCGAGCACCACCGTGACGCGGCCGCAGCCGCCGTCGCGGAGCGTCTTCACGGCATCGACGAGCCAGGTGCCGACCAGCGCCTTGGGGACGCCCATGCGGCGGCCGGCACCCGCGGCCAGGAGCAACCCGGTCACGGCAGAGGGGTCGGTCATGTCCCCATCGTGCCGCGTCAGCCGATGCGGGAGATCCTGGGGAGCTTGGGAACGTCGAGCTCGCCGCGTCGGAGCCGGTAGACCTGCAGCCGGAGGTCGAAGTACTTCTCGGACTCGCCGACCCACTCCATGCCGATCGAGCGCGCCGTGCCGGCGCCGCGCTCGTTCCTGGGCCGGACCACGGCGAACAGCTCCTCGACGCCTGACTCGAACGCGAAGTGCGCGACGGCGTGACCGGCCTCGGCGGCCAGCCCTTGACCCCAGAACGACGGTGCGAGCTGCCAGCCGATCTGCAGGTCCGCTCCCTCGGGCGGCAACGGCAGCAGCACGGTGCTGCCGACGAGCTCGCCCGTCTCGACGAGCTCCATCGCCCAGCGGCCTGCCGGCGCCGGGAGCGGGTCGGCCAGCCAGCCGTCGATGATCTGCGCCATCTCGGCCAGGCCGTCGACGTTGCCCATCGCCGGGCTCAGCCAGCGGGTGACCTGCTCCGCGCCGTAGATCTCGAGAGCGGCGGCCGCGTCCTCGGGTGACCACGGACGCAACGTGAGCCGGGGGCTGCGGATGGTGCGTCCATCGATCAGGACCTGGTGCTCGGTTTCGCTCACGGCCTGCTCCATCTGTTCGGGGGTTCTTCTTGAACGCCGCGGCCCGCCGGTCGCATTCCCAGCTCGACCCGAAATCACTCGCACAGGTGTTCGAACGAGTGCTAGTCTCGGTCTCATGTCCGTCGGGTTCCAGCCCTCCCTCCTTGACGCCGCCATCGACGGCGTCGGGCACGTCGGCGTGGGCGCCCTGGCCGGCCGCATCCAGCGCACCGTGCTCTCCCGGGGCGCCTGGGTCGACGTGCTGCCGGGCTGGTTCGAGGGTGCCGACGAGCTCTTCGCCGAGCTGGTCGAGACGATCCCGTGGCGCGCCGAGCGACGCCCGATGTACGACAACGTGGTCGAGGTCCCGCGACTGCTGCACACCTACGGCGACGGCGAGCGCCTGCCGCACCCAGCCCTCGCTGAGGCGCGGGACGCACTGAGCGCCCACTACCGGCCGGAGCTGGGTGAGCCGTTCGTGACGGCCGGCTGCTGCTACTACCGCGACGGCCACGACTCCGTCGCCTGGCACGGCGACAAGATCGGCCGCGGCAAGTCGCAGGACACCATGGTCGCGATCGTGTCCTTCGGCTCGCCCCGCAAGCTGCAGCTCCGTCCGGTCGGCGGGCACATCGAGGTCAGCCACGCCCTGGGCCACGGCGACCTGATCGTGATGGGCGGCTCCTGCCAGCGCACCTGGGAGCACGCCGTACCCAAGACGAGCCGACCGGTGGGCCCCCGCATCAGCGTGCAGTTCCGGCCACGCAACGTCTTCTGACCGCCTCGGGCGCTCAGCGGGTGCGATAGCGGGCGTAGATCAGCCCGCTGTCGAAGGCCCGCTCCTCGACCAGCTCGAGGTCGAGGCGCACGCCGTCGGGGAAGAACCGCTTGCCGCCGCCGACCACGCTGGTCGTCATGAAGAGGTGGTACTCGTCCACCAGGCCGGCAGCGATCGCCTGGGCGGCGAGGTTCGGGCCGTCGACGGTGAGGTCGTGGTCAGCCTCGGCCTTGAGCCGGCGCACGGCGTCCGGATCGAAGGTCCGCTCGATCCTGGTCCTCGCGCTGGACACCGAACCCAGCGTCGCGGAGTAGACGATCTTCTCGGCAGCCTGCCAGTCCCGGGCGTACTGCAGGATGTGCGCCGGCTGATCGGGCTCGGTGTGCGCGGTCTCCCAATAGACCATCGTCTCGTACATCCGGCGGCCGTAGAGGTAGGTGCCGACGGGGCGAAAGAGGTCGTTGACGAAGGTGTGCACCTCCTGGTCGTCGGCCCCGGTGCCGAGGTCGCCCTCCGCTGCCTCGGCGTAGCCGTCGAGCGAGGTGAACATCGAATAGATGAGCTTGGCCATGCTTCTCCTCGGGTCAGGCGGTCTCGTCGACCTGGCTCTCGAAGTCGGCCTTCATGGCCGCCAGCGTGCGCTTGATGTTGCGGCGCTGGAAGTCGGAGAAGAGACGGCCGCCGGTCGCGGTCTTGTCGAAGATCGCGGCTGCCCAGTCCGGCCAGCCGCGGCGACGGTCGGTCCACGTCTCGGTGACGCGGGTGCCTTCCCCCACGGGTTCGAAGGTGTACTCCCACGACGCGATCTGGCCAGGGATGAACGGCGTACGCGGTCCGATCTTGCGTACGTCGAAGGCGAACCGTCGTCCCGGCTCCGCGGCGGTGACCACGCACTCGGTGCTCCACCGGGCGCGGCCACGCTTGTTCGAGCCGTCGAAGACCTCGCCCTTCTCGAGCGGGCGCTCGGCGCCGGGAGTGGTCGCGCCGGTGTTCTCCGGGCTCCACCTCGACATCTGCGTGGGGTCGGCGACCTGGTCGTAGATCGTCAGCGCGTCGGCTTCGATCACGACGCTGTCGCTGACCTGCATGTCGCGGCCCATGGGACTCCTTGCGGTGATGGGTTGAGCTTGGGTCATACCCAGAAGGGCCCCCGCCGAAGCGAGGGCCCAACTGGTGTGGTGCGAGAGGCGGTCAGAAGTCCATGCCGCCCATGCCGCCGGAGGGGTCGCCGCCCATGGGGGCTGCCTTCTCCGGCTTGTCGGCCACGACGGCCTCGGTGGTGAGGAACAGCGCAGCGATCGACGCGGCGTTCTGCAGAGCCGAGCGAGTCACCTTGGCCGGGTCCGGGATACCGGCGGCCAGCATGTCGCCGTAGTCGCCGGTGGCCGCGTTGAGACCGTGACCGACGGGGAGGCCGGCCACCTTCTCGGCCACGACGCCACCCTCGAGACCGGCGTTGATCGCGATCTGCTTGAGGGGAGCCGCGAGCGCGACGCGGACGATGTTGGCACCAGTGGCCTCGTCGCCGGTCAGCTCGAGCTTCTCGAACGCGTTCACGCCCGCCTGCACCAGAGCCACGCCGCCACCGGCGACGATGCCCTCTTCGACGGCAGCCTTCGCGTTGCGAACGGCGTCCTCGATGCGGTGCTTGCGCTCCTTGAGCTCCACCTCGGTGGCAGCACCGACCTTGATCACCGCAACACCGCCGGCCAGCTTGGCCAAGCGCTCCTGCAGCTTCTCGCGGTCGTAGTCGGAGTCGCTCTTCTCGATCTCGGCGCGGATCTGGTTGACGCGACCGGCGATCTGGTCGGCGTCACCCGCTCCGTCGACGATGGTGGTCTCGTCCTTGGTCACGACGACCTTGCGGGCCTGGCCGAGCAGCTCGATGCCGGTCGACTCGAGCTTGAGGCCGACGTCCTCGGAGATGACCTGGCCACCGGTGAGGATCGAGATGTCCTGCATCATCGCCTTGCGACGGTCGCCGAAGCCCGGAGCCTTGACGGCGACGGACTTGAACGTGCCACGGATCTTGTTGACCACCAGGGTGGACAGGGCCTCGCCATCGACGTCCTCGGCGATGATCAGCAGCGGCTTGCCGCTCTGCATGACCTTCTCGAGCAGCGGCAGCAGGTCCTTGACCGTGGAGATCTTCGAGTTCGCGATCAGGATGTAGGGGTCGTCGAGGACGGCCTCCATGCGCTCCGGGTCGGTCATGAAGTACTGCGAGATGTAGCCCTTGTCGAAGCGCATCCCCTCGGTGAGCTCGAGGTCGAGCCCGAAGGTGTTGGACTCCTCGACGGTGATGACGCCTTCCTTGCCGACCTTGTCCATCGCCTCGGCGATGGCCTCACCGACGGTGGTGTCGGCGGCAGAGATCGACGCGGTCGCAGCGATCTGCTCCTTGGTCTCGACCTCGCGGGCCATTCCGAGGAGCTGCTCGGAGACGGCCTCGACGGCCTTCTCGATCCCGCGCTTGAGCTCCATCGGGTTGGCGCCGGCGGCAACGTTGCGCAGACCCTCGCGCACCATCGCCTGGGCCAGAACGGTGGCGGTCGTGGTGCCGTCACCTGCGACGTCGTCAGTCTTCTTGGCGACCTCCTTGACGAGCTCGGCCCCGATCTTCTCGTAGGGGTCCTCCAGCTCGATCTCCTTGGCGATGCTCACACCATCGTTGGTGATGGTGGGCGCACCCCACTTCTTCTCGAGTACGACGTTGCGTCCCTTGGGACCGAGCGTGACCTTGACCGCGTCGGCGAGAATGTTCATTCCTCGCTCGAGCCCGCGGCGGGCCTCCTCGTTGAAAGCAATCAGCTTCGGCATGGCTTCTGGTGATTCCTCACGCTCAAAAGTTTGGTGGCTGCTTCGTCGCCCGCGACGGACGGCCCGGGCTGACCCGGCGGACCCTTCCCGCCAGCGCCTTCGAACCTCGACTCAGACAGCCATGGATCGGTGTGCTTCTGTCACTCTCACAGGGAGAGTGCCAACTGCATTTTTAGCACTCGACCCCAACGAGTGCAAACGCCTGTCCCCCCGTTTCACGGGAGGATCTGACCCGAACCGTCAGCGACTGCCGATCCGAGCCACCACCAGGTCGGCGAACAGGCCGGCGTTTTCCGGGAGTACGTCGAGATAGAGGCCCGGCTCGGTCACCTCGAGCTCGCCCACGGCCAGGGTCCCGTCAGCGAGCCGCATCTGGTCGACCCGGGCGTAGTCGAGGGCGTTTCCGAGCAGCGCGCCGGCCGCCTCGACCGTACGACGGGCCAGGTCGGCCGCCTCCTCGGAGAGCGGGACCGGCACCGTGCTTCCGCCGTACTCCTCGTGCACCCGGATCTCGCCGGCGGCCGGGACCTTCTGCACCTGGGAGACCGCCCGCCCGCCGAGCACGAAGACGGAGGTCTCCCCCTCGGTGCGCACGGACTCGACGAGCGGCTGGACCACCCACGGGCCGGAACCGAGCCGGGACGCGTCGAGGTCGTCAGGACCCACCTCGGTGCCGTCGAAGATCACAACACCGCGGCCACCCGCGCCCACGGTCGGCTTGACGACGGCGCTGAGCCGACCGGCGGGTGAGACCTCGGCAATCGCTGCCGGGAGCTCCGCCGCGTCCTCCACGACGATCGTCGGCACCACCGGCACTCCGGTCGACGCGAGCTGGGTCAGGTAGGACTTGTCGGTGTTCCAGGCGAACACCTCCGCCGAGTTGAGCATCCACGGCAGCGAGCGCGCCCACGCGAGGAACTCGTCGCGTCGCTGCTCGTAGTCCCAGGTCGACCGGACGGCCACCAGGCCCTCGGACCAGTCGACCCCGGCGTCGTCCCACAGCACCCAGCGCGCGTCGATGCCTCGCTCGGCGAACGCAGCGGGCAGGTGCGTCGTACCGCTCCACTCCTCGCCGTCGGGCAGGGCAGAGCAGGTCACCAGCAGCACGACAGGCTGCTTTGCCAGGTCGCCCATGCGTCAGTCCGCCAGCTCAGGCGGGAAGCCCCCGGTGGCGATCGGACCCCACGACTCGATGGTCACCCGGATGAGGGATTTGCCCTGATCGCGCATGGCCTGGCGGTACTCGTCCCAGTCGGGGTGCTCGCCGGAGATGCTGCGGAAGTAGTCGACGAGCGGCTCCACGGCGTCGGGCAGGTCGATCACCTCGGCCGTCCCGTCGAGCTGCACGTAGGGCCCGTTCCAGTCGTCGCTGTGGACGAGCACCGTCACCGCCGGGTCGCGCCGGAGGTTGGCGACCTTCGCGCGCTGCGGGTACGTCGCGATCACCACCCGCCCCTCCGCGTCGACGCCGCCGGCCACCGGCGACACCTGCGGGCGACCGTTCCGACGCGTGGTCACGAGCGTGAGGTTGTGGCGAGGGCGCACGAAGTCGAGCATCTCGTCGCGGCCGACCCGGTCGGTGGTGGCGATGTTGCGGGGCATCGAGCCAGTCTGCACGAGGCGCCAACCACCCGACAAAGCGGTTTCCGCGACCTGCTGTCTTTCAGGTTCAGCCGTCGGGAGGTGCAGGGCTGGTCCTTCGGCGGATGTCGGGTGGTGGGTCGAAGCTGAAGTGGTTGGGGCCGTGTCTTCGGATGGTCCAGGGTCCTGCGTGGATGAGCCGGTGGTGGTGGCCGCAGAGCAGGATCAGGTTGTCCAGGGAGGTGGGTCCGCCGTCTGCCCAGTGTTGGATGTGGTGGGCGTGGGTCATCATCGGCGGTCGGGTGCAGCTGTTGAAGCGGCAGTGCTGGTCGCGGGCGACGAGGGCTTTCCAGATCGCTGCGGTGACGAGGCGTTGGGTGCGGCCGACGTCGAGGACCTCGGAGTTGGTGCCGAGGACGGCGGGGATGATGTCGGCGTCGCAGCACATCCGCCGGATGGTGGCGGCGGTGAGGTCTTCGCCGGTCTCGGTGGTGCCGAACCCGGACTCCCGGACCAGGTCCTCGAGGTTCACGGTCACGGTGACCCGTGGGGTGGCGCCGTGGCACTCCGGCAGCAGGTCCATGGTCTGGGCGCGGCGGCACAGCCCGACGAGGGCGTCGAGCATCCGGGCGCCGTGGTCGCGGGGGTCGCGTCCGTCGTGACCACACCCGGGGACCGCGCAGGTCGCGGGGTCGCAGATGGGTCCGTTGGCGGGTTCTGGTTTCGCGAGTGGGATCAGGGTGGTTTTGAGGGTGGCGGCGTCCTCGGAGCTGCAGCGGCCCTTGATCCAGGCGCCACCGGCGCCGTCGTCGGAGATGGAGAGGTGTCGGTTGAGGTGGGCGGCGCGTTCCTCGCGGTCCAGGGCCTTCTCGTCGCGCCGGTCCTCACCCTCGGGGTCCACCACGGCCACCAGCCGGCGGGCGACCCGCTTGAGCTCGGTGGCGTCCAGGCTGCTTGGCCTCATCGAGCAGCACCTGCACGCCCCGCGCTCTCAGGTCGGGGTCACTGGGGAGGGCGTCGATCGCGCGCTCGATCACCTGCGCTTTGGCGGTGGACAGCCACCCGTCGCGCATCGCCTCTGCGACGGGTGTCATCAGCGGCTGGTCGACCGCATGCGCGAGTCTGACGACTGCGGGTCCGGTGCCCTTGTGGCCGCCGGCGATGGCGGTGACGAAGTCCTGGGTGGAGGCCCACCCGACCGGCTTGACCGCGTTGGTGGCGTCGAGCTCGCGGACGGCTTGGAGCTCGATGGCGTCCAGGGTGGTCTTGAGGGCTTCGATCTCGGCGACGGTGTTCATCAGCTCGTCACCGGACCGGGCTGCCCACAGGGTGTCGGCGAGTCCGCTGATCTGGTGGCCGATGCCAGCAAGGACGGCCGGGATCCCGGTCTCGGGATACTCGTTGTGCTGGCTGGTCATGACGTGAATTCAAGCACCGGGCACTGACAGTTTCTGGTCGAGATTCCCCTTGCAGGGAAGGGAATTCGGGAACTTTTTCAATAAGTTTCGAACCGGAACCACAACGGTCGAGTGAAGCGACGGCGAAGCCGAACGAAGGGCACCCGGGAACACAAGCGCAACCACGCCGGACAGCAACCACATAATTCGAAAATCTCTGTGGCAGCCAGACCGAGTGTTCTTCGAGGGAGGCCAGCCCGGCTCACGGTGTGTGGTCTCGACTATCCGCTCACTCCGTTCGCTGCTCGACCACCTAGTGGTCGCGCTTCCTGCTCGACCACCTCGGTTTGCGGGTGGCAGGCTGGCGGCCATGAGCTCACAGCGACGTGTCGGACGGCTGCTCGTGCACGAGTACGGCGCTCCTGAGAAACCCGTCCTGCTCGTCCTGCACGGGCTCACGGACTCGGGCCAGTGCTGGACCGACCTCGTCGAGCGGTTGAGCTCGTCGTACCGCATCGTCGCGCCGGACGCGCTGGCGCACGGCGGCTCGGACCGGTTCTCGGCTGACGAGCTGGCTGCCGACGACCCGATCGAGGAGATGTACGCCGCGACGGAGGCGGTGCTCGAGGACGTCGGGCCGGCGCTCGTCGTCGGGCACTCGATGGGGGGCGCGATGGCCGCAGCACTCGCCGCGCGCAGGCCGGAACTGGTGCATGCAGTCGTCATCGAGGACCCCGCCTGGCTGGACGAGTCGCCGTGGGGTGACGAGGAGGAGGTCATCCGTCAGCGGGTGGCCGACGCCAGGTTCGCGGCGGAGGACCCCGAGCCAGCCATCGCGAAGTGCCGCGCGGAACACCCGGACTGGCCGCGAGAGCGAGCTCGGCCCGTGGGCGCAGGCGAAGGCTGACGTCGATGAGACGTTCCTGCTCTCCGGAATCGCGGTCCTGGAGACGCCGTGGCGTGAGATCGCGGCCGCCATCAGGCCACCGGCGCTGGTGGTCACCGGCGACCACGAGGTGGTCCTGCACGAGACGCTGCTCGCGGAGGTCGCCCAGCTGAACCCGCGGTTCGAGGTCGAGGTCGTCGACGGCGCCGCACACTGCGTACGCCGCGACCGAGGCGACGCCTTCCACGCGGTCGTGGACCCGTGGCTGGCCGCCCACGCGGGCTGAGGCCTGTCAGCCTCCGGCAACCGCCGGGATGATGCTGATCTGGGCGCCTTCGGGGGTCGGGCTGCCGAGTCCTTCCAGGAAGCGCACGTCGTCGTTGCCGACGTAGACGTTGACGAAGCGGCGGATCTCCCCGCCGTCGTCGAGGACCCGCGCCTTGATCCCCCTGTGGTTGGCCTCGAGGTCGTCGAGCACCTCGGCAAGCGTGGCTCCCTCGGCGGTGACCTCGGAGGCTCCATCGGTGTAGTTGCGCAGGATGGTGGGGATCCGGACGTGGACGCTCATTGGCTCTTCTCTCCTCGAGTCGGTGAGTGGGTGCGGCGGAGGTCGAGGCTCAGACGATGCCGCTGGCGACGAACGCGTCGTACGTCGGCTCGATGGTCGCGGCGGCTCCGACCGAGTCTGCCACCGCGTCCAGCGTCTTCAACCCGTGGCCGGTGTTGATCACGACCGTCTCGAGGCTGGTGTCGAGCTGGCCGGTCTCGACGAGCTTCTTCAGGACACCGACGGTGGTTCCGCCAGCGGTCTCGGTGAAGATCCCCTCGGTGCGGGCGAGCAGCACGATCGCCTCGCGCACCTCGTCGTCGCTGATGTCCTCGACTGCTCCGCCGGTCTCCCGGCAGATGTCTAGCACGTAGATGCCGTCGGCCGGGTTGCCGATCGCCAGGCTCTTGGCGATCGTGTCCGGCTTGACCGGGCGGATGGCGCCGATGCCGGCCTTGTAGGCGACCGACACCGGCGAGCAGCCCGTGGCCTGGGCGCCGAAGACGCGGTAGGGCTTGTCCTCGACGAGCCCGAGCCTGATCAGCTCCTGGAAGGCCTTGTGCACCTTGGTCAGCTGGGAGCCGGACGCCACCGGGATCACGATCTGGTCGGGCAGCCGCCAGCCGAGCTGCTCGGCGATCTCGTAGCCGAGGGTCTTGGAGCCCTCGGCGTAGTAGGGCCGCACGTTGACGTTCACGAACGCCCAGCCCTCCTCCTCGCCGGCGATCTCCTGGGCGAGCCGGTTGACGTCGTCGTAGTTGCCGTTCACCGCGACCAGGTTCTCGGTGTAGATGGCCGAGTTCACCTGTTTCGGCTTCTCCAGGTTCGAGGGGATGAAGACGACGGTCTTGATGCCGGCACGCGCACCTGCAGCGGCAACGGCGTTGGCCAGGTTGCCCGTGGAGGGGCAGGCGAAGACCTTGCTGTGGAACTCGCGGGCCGCGCTCAGGGCGCAGGCGACGACGCGGTCCTTGAAGGAGTTCGTCGGGTTGGTGGAGTCGTCCTTGACCCACAGGTTGTCGATGCCGAGCTCGCGGCCGAGGTTGTGCGCCTTGAGCAGCCGGGTGAAGCCGGGCTCCATGTTGGGGCTCTGCTCGATGTCGTCAGGCACCGGCAGCAGCGCCTTGTAGCGCCAGATGTTCCGGGGGCCGGCCTCGATCTGCTCGCGAGTCACCGCCGGGAAGTCGTAGGCGATCTCGAGCGGACCGAAGCACTCCGGACACGCGTAGTGGGGACCGAGCGCGATCTGGTGGCCACACTCGCGGCAGGCGAGCCCGGTGGCGTTGCCGAAGGCACCGTCCCGGAGATCCTGTGTGGTGGCGGGCGAGTCAGCAGTGGCGATGCTCAAAGGAGGCCTCCTTCTCATCTTCCCTGACCCGGATCTCGGGCCAAGACGGATTTGGCACCGCACCACACGAATCCGAAAGATCGGAGGCTCGGTGTGGCGGTTGCCGGGACTTCAACGGGCCGTTCCCTCAGTCCCTCTCGATGAGCTGTGCTCCAGCGTAGGTAGTCGTCTCAGAATGTGCACATCAATCCCGCCATGCGAGATGGCCGTCTCACCTCGACTCCCGCCGCGTCTCGGATCCGAGAACCCCGCCGGGCGGAAGGGGTTCCGTGGGCTGGCTCCCGCGGCGTGTGATGGAGACCTCGTGAGAAGGAGACCAGCATGTCGTCCACCCCCCTGACCATCGAACGCCGGTCCATCGACGTCGTCCCTGCAGCTGAGCGGCACGGCTCCCCGGTCAACCAGTTCACGCTCTGGATGGCCGCCAACCTGCAGATCACCGCGATCGTCGACGGGGCCCTCGCCGTGGTGTTCGGTGCTGATGCGCTGTGGGCGATCATCGGCCTCCTGGTGGGCAACCTCGCCGGTGGGGTGGTGATGGCACTGCACTCGGCGCAGGGGCCTCGGCTCGGCCTGCCCCAGATGATCTCCAGCCGCGCGCAGTTCGGCGTGCTCGGCGCGGCGATCCCGCTGGTCCTGGTCATCGTGATGTACCTCGGCTTCACCGCCACCGGCACCGTGCTCTCCGGACAGGCGATCAACGAGCTCTTCGGCATCGAGGCCCCGGTCGTCGGCATCCTGCTCTTCGTCTCCCTGGTCGCCGTCATCTCGATCTTCGGCTATGAGCTGATCCATGCCGTCGGCCGGATCGCCAGCCTGATCGGCGTGGTCGGCCTGGCCTACCTGGCCGTCCGGCTGTTCACCCAGCACGACGTGGGGGCCGCGGTGGCCGGGCCGCAGTTCGAGATGGCCACGTTCCTTCTTGCGATCTCGCTCGGTGCCGGTTGGCAGCTGACCTACGGGCCGTACGTCGCGGACTACTCGCGCTACCTGCCCGCCGACACCCCGGACCGCTCGGTGTTCCTCGCCACGCTCGCCGGCAGCGTCCTCGGCTCCCAGCTGTCGATGACCTTCGGCGTCCTCGTGGCGGCTGTCGCGGGTGACGCGTTCCTCTCCAACCAGGTCGGTTGGCTGGGTGACCTGGCGGGTCCCGCACTGGTGGCCGCTCTCGTCTACGCGCTGATCGTCGTCGGGAAGCTGACGGTCACCTGCCTCAACGCCTACGGCAGCTTCATGTGCGCGGCCACCACTGTCACCGCCTTCACCGGGAAGCGCGCCGTGAGCAGGACCGCGCGCGGCGTCTTCGTCACCGCCATGCTGCTCCTCGCGGCAGTGATCGCGATCGCGGCCACTGCCGACTTCCTCAACAACTTCAAGAACTTCGTGCTGCTCCTGCTGATGGTGTTCACCCCGTGGTCGGCGATCAACCTCACCGACTACTACCTGGTCTCCAAGGAGAAGGTGGACATTCCGGCGCTCTATGACCCGAACGGGCGCTACGGGCGCTGGAACATGATCGCCATCACGACGTACATCGCCGGGGTGCTGGTGCAGATCCCGTTTCTGGCGCAGTCGCTCTACACCGGACCCGTCACCAAGGCGCTCGGTGGCGCGGACATCTCGTGGATCATCGGGCTGATCGTCCCGGGCATCGTCTACTACTTCTGGGCGAGCAGACGACCCCTGGCGCCGGAGCAGATGATCCACGCCGACGAGGCCCTGGAAACCGACATCCAGAGGGCCTGAGTGGGACGGCGTACCTCAGGCGCGTGCGGAGCGGATGTCGGCGGTCAGTCCGCGCAGCAGGTCGAGTACGCCGTCAGGGCCGGCCACCACGAGGTCGGCCATCTCCGAGAGCGGGTTCTGCTCGTCGCCGGGCGCCGCCCAGACCAGCAGGCACGGGAACCCTCGGTCGCGCAGCTCCTGCACCGCCTTGAACGCCTCGATGTCACCCAGGTCGTCACCACAGAACACGAACGCCTTGGCGCCGACCTCCTCGGTGAGGCGATGGACCGCAGCGCCCTTGTGCATGCCGTGCGCCCGCACCTCGACGACCCAGCGCCCGGGCTCGACGTCCAGGTCGTGGCTCTTCGCGGCCTCTTCGAGAACTGGCAGCAACCGGTCGAAGGCAGCGTCGGGGTCGTCGAGACGGCGGGTGTGCACCGCCACCGCGAGACCCTTCTCCTCCACCCACGCCTCGGCCGCGTCGGCCTGCCGCAGCAGCCGCGGGATCTCGCCCATGAACGTGGCCAGCCCTCGAGGGGGCTTCGGCGAGATGACCCGGCGGTCGGTGGAGGTCCAGCGCTCGTTGCCGTACTGGCCCAGCACGAACAGCTCGCGCCCGCTCTCACCGATGGCGTTGCCGACCTCGTCGAGGCCGCCGAGATCCAGCGCCTGTCGCGCCGGTCGGCCGGTGATCACGGCGACGGCCTTCACCTGGGCCGCGAGCGCGACCAGCACCTCCGCGGCGTCGGGGTGGATGTGCGCGTACTCGGGGTCGTCGACGATCGGGGACAGAGTGCCGTCGAAGTCGAGGCCGACGACCAGGTCGTCGGCAACGCGCACGAGCGCGGCGTACTCCTGCTCACCGGCGCTCGAGGCGAAATCCATGGAGGTCACTGTTCCAGCCCCGCGGCAAGGTTGTCGAAACGACTGCGAAGGCGGCTCAGCGGTAGTCGTCGGTGAGGATCACGGTGACGCGGTCGAAGCGCATCGGCTCCTCGGCCGGACGGAGGTGCTTGATCCCGAGGTCGCGGCTCAGCTCCCGGGCGGCTTCCTTGAGCCGGGGCGGGTAGTAGACCGAGGTCCCGTCGACGGTGCCGTACCAGTTGTCGGAGCCCACGACGTTCCACCCGGCGGCCTTGGCCTTGTCGGCGACACCGCCGGCCAGCCCCTTGGTCCTGGTGTTGTTGAAGACCTCGACGAAGACCTCGCCGCGCTTGATCGGCTTGGGCTTGGGTGCGGTCGAGGTGGCGGGCACCGTCGGGGTCGCGGTCGGATCGTCCGCCGACTTGCCGACCGCGGGCGTGGCCGCGTCGTCAGCCGGCGCCTGGTCCGGGTCGTTGGCCACGAACACCAGGGCGGCCACGGCCACCGCTGAGATGCAGAGCGCCAGCAGGCGCGTGGGGAGCACCATCGTCACTCGGAGAGGTCGAAGCCGAGCCGGCGCGCGGAGCGCTGCCGCTGGCGGGTCGCCCGGAGGCGGCGCAGGCGGCGCACGAGCAGGGGGTCGTGGGCCAGCGCCTCAGGACGGTCGATGAGAGCGTTCAGCACCTGGTAGTAGCGGGTCGAGGACATGTCGAACTTCTCGCGGACGGCCTGCTCCTTGGCGCCGGCGTACTTCCACCACTGTCGCTCGAAGTCGAGCATCGCTGCGTCCCGCGCGGACAGCTCACCGGACCCCTCCGGCTGGGGGTTGTTGAGCGCGTGGCTGGCGACCATCTGGGCGACTCCTCGGAGGTGGAACGGCGTTGCTCTCGGGGTCATCATAGGCGACGAAATACAACGATGTCATTTGGTCGGCGGCGTGGCGCGCGCGGCCCCGGGGCCGCGCCTGGGCCGGTCCGACACTGGCTACGGTGGCTGCATGGACTCGATTCGATGGGGCGTCCTGGCGCCTGGGCGGATCGCGGCCTCGTTCGCCGCGGACCTGGCGCAGGTCCCGGACGCGGAGCTGGTTGCCACCGGGTCGCGCAGCGAGGAGCGGGCAGCGGCGTTCGCCGCCGAGTTCGGCGGCGTGGCCCACGGCTCCTACGAGGCGCTGGTCGCCGACTCAGCCGTCGACGTCGTGTACGTCGCCTCGCCGCACTCGCTCCACGTGGAGCACACGCTGATGGCACTCGAGGCAGGGAAGGCGGTGCTGTGCGAGAAGCCGATGACCCTCGACGCCGCCACCACGGAGTCCCTGTTCGAGGAGGCGGCCGCCCGTGGCCTGTTCCTGATGGAGGCCATGTGGACGGCCTGCAACCCGACGATCCGCAAGCTGGTCAGCCTGCTCTCGGCCGGATCCCATGGGAGGGCCCGCCAGGTCCACGCGAACATCGGCATGCTCGTCGAGTCCGACCCCACCGACCGGATGCTCGACCCCGCGCTCGGCGCCGGCGCGCTGCTCGACATGGGCGTCTACCCGCTCACGTTCGCGCACCTGATGCTGGGCGAGCCGGAGCGGCTGACCGCCGTCGCGAACCTGTCGGCCAGCGGGATCGACCTCGACATCGCCATCGCCGGGCTCTATGCGGGCGGAGCGACGGCTGCCCTGACGGCATCGATGACCGCGCAGCCTCCCCGGATCGCCTCCGTGGCGACCGACGTCGGCCACTTCGACCTGCCGCGCAGCTTCCACCATCCCGGGCGCCTGCAGTGGACGTCGTACGCCTCGGGGGAGCCTGTCAGCGAGTGGATCGAGGTCGACGAGCCGCTGATCGGCCGGGGGTACGGCAACGAGATCGTCGAGGTCCACCGTTGCCTGCGGGCAGGGGCGCTCACCAGCGAGCTGGTCCCTCCGGCCCAGACGATCTCGGTGATGCGGCAGATGGACGAGATCCGGTCGCAGATCGGCCTTTCCTATCTTCGGTAGGGTCGGCCCGTGACTCTCGGCTCGAAGAAGCACGCAACTGCGGACCTCGTCGTGGTCGCGAACAGGCTGCCCGTCGACCGCGTCGTCGGTGACGACGGAGACGCCACTTGGCGGCGCTCCCCGGGCGGACTCGTCTCCGCCCTGGAGCCGGTGATGCGCGAGAACAGCGGCGCCTGGATCGGCTGGCCCGGGGACACGGGTGACGTGCCCGAAGCGTTCGTCGACGAGGGCCTGACGCTCGTGCCGGTCGCGATGTCGGAGCAGGAGGTCGCCGAGTTCTACGAGGGGTTCTCCAACGACACCCTGTGGCCGCTCTACCACGACCTCGTCGCGAAGCCGTCCTTCCACCGTGAGTGGTGGGACGCCTACGTCAGGGTCAACCAGCGGTTTGCCGACGCGGCCGCGAAGTTCGCCGCCAAGGACGCGACTGTGTGGGTGCAGGACTACCAGCTCCAGCTCGTCCCGGCGATGCTGCGCGAGCTGCGGCCCGACCTCCGGATCGGCTTCTACCTGCACATCCCGTTCCCGCCGGCCGAGCTGTTCTCGCAGCTGCCGTGGCGCCGGCAGATCCTCGAGGGACTGCTCGGCGCCGACCTCGTGGGCTTCCAGCTCTCGGGTGCCGCGCAGAACTTCATTCGTCTCGTCCGCCAGCGGGTCGGCCACAAGACCCATCGCGACTCCGTCTACCTGCCCGACGGACGCGTCGTCGTCGCGAAGGCGTTCCCGATCTCGATCGACACCGCGGGCTTCGAGGAGCTGGCCAGGTCCGAGCCGGTGACCAAGCGAGCCGAGCAGATCCGGGAGGACCTCGGCAACCCGAAGAAGATGTTCCTCGGTATCGACCGGCTCGACTACACGAAGGGCATCTACGCCCGGCTCCGCGCGTTCAGCGAGCTCCTCGCCGACGACCACCTCACGGTCGAGGACGTGGTCTTCGTGCAGGTGGCAACCCCCTCACGCGAACGCGTCGACCAGTACCGCAAGCTCCGCGACGACATCGACCGCCTGGTCGGCCACATCAACGGTGACCTCGGCCGGATCGGACGACCGGCGATCTCCTACCTGCACTCCTCCTTCCCGCGTGAGGAGATGGCTGCGCTCTACCGCGCCGCCGACATCATGGTGGTGACACCGTTCCGCGACGGCATGAACCTCGTCGCCAAGGAGTACGTCGCCTGCCGCTACGACGACGACGGCGCCCTGGTGCTCTCGGAGTTCGCAGGAGCGTCGGACGAGCTGCGACAGGCGTTCCTGGTCAACCCCTACGACATCAACGGCATGAAGGCGACGATGCTGCAGGCCTACAACGCCGACGGCAAGGACCTCACCCGGCGCATGCGGGCCATGCGGAAGACGGTGTCGGAGAACGATGTCTCCCACTGGGCCACCACGTTCCTCGACCAGCTCTCCGGCACCCGGCCGACCCACTCGAAGAGCACCCGGCCGGCCAGGTCCTCCTGAACGGGTCCTTTTTCGGCTCACGGTGCGTGGTCTCGACTATCCGCTCGCTTCGCTCGCTGCTCGACCACCTATGAGTTGTGGTTTCGCAGACGCTCGCTTCGCTCGCTGCTCGACCACCTGGTGGTGGCTGCCACTCCGCCTACAGTGATGTCCATGCATCGGACCCGTTCCCGGCCGATGGGTCCCGAGCCTGGTTAGTTGGTAATTTTCGAACATGGATCTGATCCCCAAGCCGGACCAGGTCGCGTCCGCCGCCAGCAACGTGGCACACAAGATGTTGTACGGCGGGTTGGCCGACCTCCGCCCGATGCCGCGGACGCTCATCGACGACGGCCCGCTGCGCGAGGTCTACCACTACCGGCCGCAGAAGAAGACCCTGGAGACCGGCGACCCGATCCTGCTCGTCACCCCGCTGGCCGCTCCGGCGATCTGCTACGACCTGCGCCGCGGGTGCTCCCTGGTCGAGCACTTCGTGCAGAAGGGCCGGCCGACGTACCTGGTCGAGTACGGCGAGATCTCGTTCAAGAACCGCAAGCTCGGTCTCGAGCACTGGGTCGAGGAGGTCGTGCCCGAGGCGATCAAGAGCGTCAGCGAGCACGCCGGCGGACGTCCCGTGCACGTGATCGGGTGGAGCCTCGGCGGCATCTTCGCCGCCCTCGCCGCTGCCGACGACCCCCACCTGCCGATCGCCTCGCTGACGGTCGTGGGCTCGCCCTTCGACGTCAAGCAGGTGCCGATGGTCGCGCCGTTGCGCCCGATCCTCAGGCTCACCGACGGCGGCATCGTCACCCAGCTCTACCGGGTGCTCGGAGGTGCCCCGAAACCGCTGGTACGCCGAGCGTTCCAGCTGAGCGCGGGGACGAAGATCCTCACCAAGCCGCTGGCGATGCTGCAGCACCTCGACGACAGTGAGTGGCTGGCCCAGATCGAGGCGGTGGACCGCTTCACCGACAACATGATCGCCTACCCGGGCCGCACGTTCGGGCAGCTCTACCACCGGATGATCAAGGCCAACCAGCTCCTCGGCGGCACCGTGAACCTGTCCGGCCACGAGATCGACATCGCGAACATCAAGGCGCCGGTGCTCATCTTCGGCGGCAACACCGACGGCATCGCCCCCATCAAGGCGGTGCAGGCGCTGGTCCCACTCCTCACCGGCGCACACGAGGTCCGCTTCGAGATCGTCCCCGGGGGCCACCTCGGGATGCTCACCGGACGTGCGGCCCGGGCCACGACCTGGGTGACGATGGACGAGTGGATCGAGCAGTACTCCACGCCCGACGACCGCGCGAAGACCCCCCGAACCGGCAAGAAGAAGGCTGCCCCCAAGAAGGCCGCCCCCAAGAAGGCAAAGACGGCGTCGGTCACCGCGGCCCGGAAGAAGCCGGTCCACCGGGATCCCAAGCCGGCCGCCGACGTGGCACCTGACCGCTCGGCCATCGGCTCCAACCCCGACCGCAGGTTCGTGTCGGCCTCCTCGCGCAACCTCGCGCGAAAGTCTTGAACCTGCCCTTCCTCCAGACACCGCAACAGGCCCTGCGCCTCGTCGCGGCCCTGGTCACCGTGGTGCTGGTGCTGCTGCTCGGCAGCGTGGGTGCCAGCGAGCGGGCCCGCCCGACGTACCACAACTACGTCGCGCTGGGTGACTCCTACACCGCAGCCCCGTTCGTCCCGCTCACCGATGTCGCCTACGGCTGCTACCGCTCCAGCAACAACTACCCGCAGCTGGTCGCGGCGGCGCTGCACATCGACGACCTGCAGGACCGCTCGTGCAGCGGCGCCCAGACCAGGGACCTGCCGGGCAGCCAGACCACGGCACGCGGGATGAGTGTGCCTCCACAGTTCGAGGCCCTCTCCAGCGACACCGACCTCGTGACCGTCGGCATCGGCGCGAACAACCATCGTCTGTACGCCAAGATGGCCACCGTCTGCCGCCGCTCCACCGCCGTGTGCCCGCTCTACGACCAGCGCGAGAGCCTGGACCTGATCGTCGACGACCTGCGAGCCCCGCTGGTCTCGACCTTGGAGCAGGTCAAGGAGCTGGCACCGAACGCACGGGTGCTGCTCATCAGCTATCCCCAGCTGCTGCCGCCCCGCGGCGACTGCGTGCGTCTCCCCCGGATGCGTCCGCAGGACCGGGAGACCTTCCGCGGGCTCAACCTGCGCCTGCGCGATGAGATGGACGCGGCCGCGGAGGAGGCCGGGGTGGAGTTCGTGGACTTCTACGCCGCGTCGTACGGGCACCACGTCTGCGCGCGACACCCATGGATCCAGGGCCGGATCGGCAGCCGGCGCCAGGGAGCAGCCCTGCACCCGCTCCCCGCGGGACAGGCGGCGCTGGCGAGGCTGGTCGAGAAGGTCCTGCGAACGGAACCACCCGGCTCGAGCTAGCCCCGGACGCCAGTAGCCTGCCGTCCATGACTCGCGTGCAGCGGTGGGAGCGTCGTGCCGAGATTCCACTGCTGCTGCTCGCGGCAGCGTTCCTCCTTGCCTATGCGTGGCCGGTGGTGCATCCGCGCCTCGACCCCGATCTCCGGACGACGCTGAACCTCGTCTCGTGGACGGTCTGGGGCGCGTTCGCGATCGACTTCGCTGCCCGGATCGTGCTGGCAGACCACCGGCGAAGCTATGCGCTCCGGCACTGGTACGACGTGGCCCTGATCGTGTTGCCGTTGTTGCGTCCGCTCCGGCTGCTGCGCCTGCTCGCTCTCGCGCGCATCCTCAACCGCAGTGCGGCCGGCTCACTGGTGGGACAGGTCTCGACGTACGTCGTCGGTACGGCGGTGATGGCCGTCGGCCTCGGTGCGCTCGCCATTCTCGACTCCGAACAGGGCGAGGCTGATGCCAACATCACGTCGTTCGGGGATGCGCTCTGGTGGGCATCGACGACGGTGACGACCGTCGGCTACGGGGACCACTATCCGGTGACGACCGAGGGCAGGTTCATCGCGGTCGGCCTGATGATCGTCGGGATCGCACTAGTGGGAGCCATCACGGCCTCCGTCGCCGCGTGGATGGTTTCCCACGTCGAACAGCGGTCCGACGCCGCGGACTGACCCAGCACACTAGGTTGACCCCCGTGACCCACGCCCTCGAAGAGCCGTCCGGGACCACGCCTGACGTCGCCCTTCCTCGCAGGGTCCGCGCCGGCTACGGCCTCGGCTCGGTCGCGACGGGCGCCTTCGGCACGGTTCCGGGACTGATGCTGCTCCCCTACCTGACCGACACCCTCGGCATCGCTGCCGTGCTCGCCGGTCTGATCGTCTTCCTGCCGAAGGCATGGGACGTCGTGCTGAACCCGATCGCCGGCCGGATCAGCGACCGCTCCACCGACCCTCGCGGACCGAGGCGGCCCTACCTGCTCAAGGCCGGGTTGCTGCTCGCCTTCTTCTTCGCGCTGCTCTTCGCAGCACCCGACCTGGACTCGAAGGTGTTCGACGCCGCATGGGTCCTGGTGATGTTCGTCGCCTGCGCGACGGCGTACGCCTTCTTCCAGGTGCCGTACGTCGCGATGCCGGCCGAGATCACTGACTCCTACGACGAACGCACCCGTCTGATGACGTGGCGGGTGGCCATCCTGGCCTTCGCGATCATGCTGAGTGGCGCCACTGCGCCTGCGATCCGGGACGCGCTGGGTGGCCGTGCGGGTTACCGGGTGATGGGCGTGGCGGTCGCCGTGATGCTGGTCGTCGGCGTCGTCGGTGCGTACGTCGGGACGAGGTCTGCGCCGATCGGCCGGGTGGCACCCGGACCCGGCTCGCTGCGGGAGCAGCTCCGCATCGTCGCCAGCGCGCGCGACTTCCGGCTGCTGCTCTCGACGTTCGTGATCCAGGCGCTCGCCGTCGGCGCCATGCTGGCGGGTGTCGCCTACGTCTCCCGTTGGGTCATCGCCGACAAGGCGGCCACCACGATCCTGTTCGTCTGCTTCGTGGGGCCGGCGCTGCTGCTCACACCGGTGTGGAGCGCCCTGGGCCAGCGGATCGGCAAGAAGAAGGGGTACGTCGCCTCATCGCTGGTGCTTGCCCTGGCCGCACTTCTGCTCGTCTGGTCGCGCTCCGCGCCGCACTGGTGGGTGTACGCCGCCACGGCACTCGTCGGAGTCGGGTACGCCGGCGCCCAGGTCTTCCCGATGGCGATGCTCCCCGACGCGGCGGCAGTGGACGCACGGCGAACGGGACAGAACCGGGCGGGCGTGTACACCGGGGTGTGGACTGCCGGCGAGACGCTCGGGCTCGCGCTCGGCCCCGCGGTCTATGCGCTCGTGCTCGCGGCCGGCGGCTACCTCTCCGCCAACCAGCCCGACGACTGGAGTACGCAGTTCCAGCCCGACTCCGCGCTGACCGCCATCGTGCTCGGGTTCTCGCTGCTGCCGATGCTGCTGATCCTGGCGAGCCTCGGCTTTTTGAGGAGCTACCACCTCGACCACAAGGTGGTCGAGCAGTGAACGACGTCCTCGCCCGCCTCCGCGCGATGCAGGCAGCCGACGTGCCGGTCACCGGGGGCCGCACGCTGGCCTACGTCTACGACTCCGGCATCGAGGAGGCCGACCGCGTCGGGCGCGAGGCCGTGGCGTCCTATGCGGGCTCCAACGGACTCGACCCCACCGCATTCCCGAGTCTGCTCACGATGGAGAACGAGCTGGTCGGCTTCGCGGCCCGGCTCCTCGACGGGCCGGACTCGACCGTCGGGACGATCACCTCCGGCGGCACGGAATCGGTGCTGCTGGCCGTGCAGGGCGCTCGCGACTCGCGTCCTGACATCGACCGGCCGCGGATGGTGCTGCCCGTGACCGCGCACGCGGCGTTCCACAAGGCGGCGCACTACTTCGGCGTCGAGGCGGTGATGGTCGACGTCGACGACTCGTTTCGCGCCAGGCCGGCCGCGATGGAGTCGGCGATCGACGAGCAGACCGTGCTCGTGGTGGCCAGCGCACCGTCGTACGCCCACGGGGTCGTGGACCCGGTCACAGAGATCGCCGCGTCCGCAGCAGCACGTGGCGTGCGCTGCCACGTGGACGCCTGCATCGGCGGCTGGGTGCTGCCGTACGCCGCCCGGCTCGGCCGGCCCGTCAGGCCGTGGACCTTCGCGGTCGATGGCGTCACGAGCATCTCGGTGGACCTGCACAAGTACGCCTATGCGCCGAAGGGCACCTCGATCCTGCTGCACCGGACGCCCGAACTGCGTCGGCCGCAGTTCTTCGCCAGTGCCAAGTGGCCCGGCTACACGATGCTCAACCCGACGATGCAGTCGACCAAGTCGGGCGGCCCCCTCGCCGGCGCGTGGGCCGTGGTGAGCACGATCGGCGATGCCGGCTACCTGGCGCTCACCGAGAAAGTTCTCGCCGGAGTGGACCGGCTGGTCGAGGGGATCTCGCGGCTCGGGGCGCTGCGGGTCGTCGTACCTCCTGAGTCGACGCTGGTCGCCTTCGCCACCGACGGCACCTGTGACGTCTTCACGATCACCGACGCGATGACCAGGGCCGGCTGGTACGTGCAGCCGCAGCTGTCCTTCGAGGGCCACGAGCCGACGATCCATCTGTCGCTGAGCGCAGCGACGGCCGACCACACGGACGAGTTCCTGGCCGCACTCGCCGAGGCCGTCGCCGCGGCCGTCGCCGCCGGACCGATCTCGATCGACCCGGGCATCGTGGAGTTCGTGCAGTCCTTGGACCCCACCGCCCTGAGCGACGACGACTTCGACGGCCTCCTCGCGGCCGTCGGCATGGCAGGAGGCGACGGAGTCGGCCTGCCCGACTCGCTGGCCGAGATCAACGCCCTGCTCGACCTCGCCTCCCCCGCCCTCCGCGAGGCCCTGCTCACCGCTTTCCTCGACCGACTGCTGCGCCCGACATTCCGCTCGTAAGTCGGCCCGACCAGCCCGCCGCCAACCACCTCCGGGGTATGCAGGAATCAACGACCCCGGAAGAGAAAGGCGACATCGTGCCCCAGATCGACTCGAACGGAATCTCCCTCAACTACACCGACTCCGGCGGCGACGGCCGCCCGGTTGTCCTGATCCACGGCTGGCCGCTCAGCGGCGACTCCTGGTCCGAGCAGGTGCCCGCGCTGACCGAGGCCGGCCACCGCGTGATCACCTACGACCGCCGCGGCTTCGGCGACTCGGACAAGCCGGAGGACGGCTACGACTACGACACCTTCGCGGCCGACCTCGCCGGCCTGCTCGACGGCCTCGACCTCAAGCGACGTCGCGCTGGTCGGCTTCTCGATGGGTGGCGGCGAGCTCGCCCGCTACGTCGGGAGGTACGGCGAGGACCGGCTCCACTCGCTCGTGTTCGCCGGCGCCGTGCCGCCGTACCTGCTGAAGACCGACGACAACCCCGGACGGCGGCCTCGCCGAGGACGACGTCAAGGGCATGGAGACAGGGCGTGAGCGAGGATCGCGAGGGCTTCCTCGACGACTTCACCACCGGCTTCTTCTCCGCCGACGGCGAGCTGAAGGTGACCGAGCAGCAGCGCCAGGACGCACTCAGCCTGCAGAAGAAGGCCAGGGACGAGGCCGTGGTCGGCTGCATCGGCGCGTTCGGTCGCACCGACTTCCGCAACGACCTCGAGCGCGTCACCGTGCCGACGCTGGTGATCCACGGCGACTCCGACGCGATCGTGCCGTTCGAGGTCTCCGGCAAGCGCACCGCCGAGACGATCGCGGCAGCACGCTGGTGGTCGTCGAGGACGCTCCGCACGGGTTCAACGTCAGCCACGCCGACGAGTTCAACCGAGCCCTGCTGGCCTTCCTGGAGGCTGAGTCTGGAGGGCTGAGCCGGCCGAGCGCCGACTGCACGGGCCGCCCTAGGGTGGCTGCATGAGCGCGCTGGCCGGACTCGTGGACAAGGGGCTGGTCGCTCCCGACTGGGCCGAGGCCCTCGCCCCGGTCGACGAGCAGATCAGCGGCGATGGGGCGGTTCCTGCGCGCGGAGCTCGCGGCGGGGCGCCGCTACCTGCCCGCCGGCGAGCACGTGCTCCGCGCCTTCAGCCGACCGCTCGCGGACGTGAAGGTGCTGATCGTCGGGCAGGATCCCGTACCCGACGCCTGGCCACCCGGTCGGGCTCAGCTTCTCGGTCGCACCTGGCGTGGCTCCGCCGAAGAGCCTGGTCAACATCTTCAAGGAGCTGGTCGACGACCTCGGCGTACCACCTCCGACGAGCGGCGACCTGACGCCGTGGGCCGACGCCGGCGTGATGCTGCTCAACAGGTCGCTGACCGTCACGCCCGGCCAGTCGGCCTCGCACCGCGGCCGCGGCTGGGAGGCCGTCACCGACCAGGCGATCCGGACTCTGGCGCTGCGCGCGAAGGAGGGCGCGCCGCTGACCGCGATCCTGTGGGGCCGCGACGCCCAGTCGCTCAAGCCCGAGCTCGCACCCGATCCCGTGGGTGGAGTCGGTGCACCCGAGCCCGCTGTCGGCGCATCGCGGGTTCTTCGGGTCCCGCCCGTTCAGCCGGGTGAACCGGATGCTGGCCGAGCAGGGTGGTACGCCGGTCGACTGGCGGCTGCCGTGACGCTGGAATATAGTTGACCATTCAACAGTTTGGACGAACATGACATGCACACGACGCCTGGCCGGATGCCGGCGCTCTACATCGGGCACGGAGCACCACCTCTCCTCGACGACCCGGTCTGGTCGGCACAGCTGCGCACGCTCGCGGCCGACCTCCCCCGCCCCAAGGCGATCCTGATCGTCAGCGCGCACTGGGAGTCCGCTCCCCTGTCACTGTCCGCGTCCGGCCCCGGTGTGGACCTGGTCTACGACTTCGGCGGCTTCCCGGAGCGGTACTACCGGATGACCTACCAGACGCCTGACGCCACCGCCCTCGCCCGCGGATCGAAGCGATGATGCCCGCCACCGAGCGGGTGCACCAGCACGCGTCGCGCGGTCTCGACCACGGCGCGTGGGTGCCGCTGAAGATCATGTATCCCGACGCCGACATCCCCGTCCTGCAGATGTCACTGCCGACCCAGGACCCCTACAAGCTGCTCACGCTCGGCAGCCGGTTGCGCGAGCTGCGCGACGAGGGCGTGCTGATCATCGGCTCGGGCTTCCTGACCCACGGGCTCCCGTTCCTCACCGAGTTCCGGATCGAGGCGAAGGCCCCCGGCTGGTCGGTCGACTTCGACAGCGTGGGCCGCCGAGGCGCTCTCCCGCGGCGACGTGGCCGAGCTGGCGTCGTACAGGACCAAGGCGCCGGGCATGCCCTACGCGCACCCGACGGTCGAGCACTACACCCCGTTGTTCGTGACGCTCGGCGCCGCCACCGACGCCGAGGCCCCGGGCGAGCAGGTCATCGACGGCTACTGGATGGGCCTGTCGAAGCGGTCGTTGCTGGTCGCCTGACTCGACCTTCGACGGGCCGCCGGTTTCCCAGGTTAAGAGGTCAATCCGCCTCTTCACACACGGTGCACGGTGTGTGAAGAGGCAACCAGGGTTCTTAACCTGGGAAACCGGCCAAGCCGGGGACCGTCAGCGGATCCCGAGCCGGCGCATCAGAGCCAGTCCCTTGAGGGTCTGGTCAACGTGCTTCTCGAAGGGCTCGTCGCGGGGGGCGGAGAGGACCTGCTTCTTGAGTACGGCGAGGTTGATCGCGTCGGTGTACTTCAGCAGGCCCTGGTCGCCGTGGCGGGCACCGACACCGGACTGCTTCACCCCGCCGGACGGCGTGCCCTTGGAGGCGTACGCCGCGGCGAGGGTGTCGTTGACGTTGACGTTGCCCGCCTCGATCCGGCGGGCCACCGCGGTCGCCTCGTCGAGGTCGGTGCCCCAGACGCTGGCGTTGAGGCCGTAGTCGGTGTCATTGGCCAGTGCCACGGCCTCGTCGACCGTCGAGTACCTGTGCAGCGCGACGACCGGCCCGAAGGTCTCGCACGAGCCGGCGAGCATGTCGCTGGTGACGTCCTCCAGGATCGTCGGGCTCGTAGAACGCCGGCCCCAGGTCGGGTCGTTCGCGCCCGCCGGTCAGGACGGTCGCGCCCTTCTCCACCGCGTCGGCGACGTGGGAGGCGACGCGGTCCTTGTGGTCGACCGAGACCAACGAGCCGAGCTCCGGTTCGAAGTCGTACGCCGCGCCGATCTTGAGCACCTTGGTCGCCGCGACGAAGCGGTCCTTGAAGTCGTCGTAGATCGTGTCGTGGATGTACATCCGCTCGATGTGCATGCAGATCTGGCCGGTGTTGCCGAACACGCCGAACAGGGCGCCCTCGACGACCTCGTCGAGGTTGGCGTCGGGCAGCACGATCATCGGGTTCTTGCCGCCCAGCTCGAGGCAGGCGCCGATCAGGTTCTGACCGGCACGCTGGCCGATGGCGCGACCGGTCGCCGTGGAGCCGGTGAACATCACGTAGTTGGCGTTGTCGATCAAGGTCGGGCCGATGTCCGGCCCCTCACCGCAGACGACCTGGAACAGCCCCTCGGGCAGGCCGGCTTCGTAGAGCAGCGAGACGCCGTACAGCGGCGAGAGCGCGGTCTTGTTGTCGGGCTTGAGCACCACGCCGTTGCCGGCCATCAGCGCCGGGATCGCGTCGGAGAGCCCCGTGGCGAAGGGGAAGTTCCACGGCGCGATGATCCCGACGACGCCCTTCGGCTGGCGGATCTCGGTCGACGTGCTCATCACCGGGACCGGTCCACCGCGCTTGGTCGGCGCGAGCAGCTTGGCGGCGCGCTTGAGGTAGTGCGAGGTGACCATCGCCGGGTCGCAGGTCTCGTCGAACGCCATCCGGCGGGCCTTGCCGGACTCGGCCTGGATCAGGTCGACGATCGTGGTGTTGTGCTCGAGCAGCAGCTTGTGGAAGCGCTTGAAGACTGCCAGCCGCTTCTTCACCGGCCACTGGGACCAGGTCGCCTGCGCCTTGCGGGCCTGGGCGAACGCGCCCTCGATGTCCTCGGGACTGGACTGCGGGAGGGTGGTGATCACCTCGCCCGTGTAGACCTCGGTGAGCTTCCAGACACCGCCGCCGCTCGAGGCCACGCGCGCAGTGATGCGCTCGAGCAGCTCGTCGGTGATGGACGCCGGACGCGTCAGGGTCTCGCTGGTCATCTGCACTCCTTGGGGGTGTACGACGGGTCAGGTCAGCCGTTCAAACTCAGCCGTTCAGGATCAGATCGGCAGCCTTCTCGCCGATCATGATCGCGGGTGCGTTGGTGTTGCCGCCGGTGATCGACGGCATGATCGAGGCGTCGACGACTCTGAGCGCGTCGACCCCGCGAACCTTGAGGTCGGGACCGACGACCGCGCGCTCGTCGACGCCCATCCGGCAGGTGCCCGACGCCGTGGTAGACCGACGTTGCCCGGTTGAGGATCTCGCGACGCAGGTCGGCGCCCTGGTGCTGTGCGCCGGGATGGATCTCGGACTTGACCGACCCGCCGAAGGCAGCGCCGCCCATGATCTCCCTGACCATCTCCGACCCCTCGGCCAGGACCTCGAGGTCGGCCGGGTCGGAGAGATAGCGGAAGTCGATCAGCGGTGCGTCCAGCGGGTCACCCGAGGCGAGTCGCAGGGTGCCGCGGCTCTTGGGGTAGATCAGCGTCGACAGGACCGTGAGCGACGGCCGCGGGTCGACGTCGTGACGGATCGGCTCGTCCTGGTTGGGCGAGACGTAGGACCAAGGCAGCAGGTGCAGCTGGAGGTCGGGTACGTCGGTCGCCTGCGATGTCCGCACGAACGCCACCGACTCGAAGACCGAGTTGGCGAGGAACGTCTTGCCCGGGCGCATCAGCTCCTTGGCGATGCCCTTGCGCGAAGAAGAACGCGTTGCCCTTCATCGTCGAGGTGGTCACGTGGAAGGTGAGCGCGTGGAACATGTGGTCGTGCAGGTTGTCACCGACCGGGAGGTCGGCGACGGCGGTGATGCCGTTGTCGGCGAGGTGCTCCGCCGGACCGACGCCGGAGAGCATCAGCAGCTGGGGAGAGCCGACGACACCGGCCGAGAGGATGACCTCCTTGCCGGCGCGGACGATCCTCGTCGAGCCGTCCTTGTTGACCACGGCGACGCCGGTCGCGCGCCCGTTCTCGATCAGGATCTTGGTGACCAGCACCTCGCTCTGCAGCTCGAGCGTGGGCACGTCCAGGTTGTGGATGTAGCCGCGCGAGGCGCTGTAGCGCAGCCCGTGCGCAGCGTTCTGCTGCATCCGGGCGACGCCCTCCTGCGACTCGGCGTTGTAGTCGTCGAGGACCTTCACGCCGAGCACCTCGGAGGTGGCCTCGATGAACTGGAGGGTGCCCTCCTGCGGGATCTTGTTGCGGGTGATCTTGATCGGACCGCCGGCGCCGCGGTAGTCGTTGGCGCCGTCCTCGAAGTCCTCCATCCGCTTGTACGCGACGTTGACGTCGTCGGCCGACCAGCCGGTGTTGCCCTCGGCGGCCCAGGAGTCGAAGTTGGCGCGGTTGCCGCGCACGTAGACCATGCCGTTGATGGAGCTCGACCCGCCGACCACCTTGCCGCGCGGCACCGGCATCCGGCGGTTCAGGATGTGCTCCTGCGGCGTGGAGTAGTAGCCCCAGTCGACCGTCGCCTTGATCTTCGGCTCGGCGTGCATCGGGCCGATCATCCCGGGCTTCTTCACCAGGAACTTCTCGTCGCTCTTGCCTGCCTCGAGCACGATCACGCTTGCGCCGCTCTGGGCGAGCCGACCCGCGACGGCGGCACCGGAGCTGCCGGACCCGATCACGACGTAGTCGGCTTCGTTCTTGTACGGCGTGCTCTTGGGCATCTACAACCTCGTCGTCAAAGTGTCCGGGCACACCAACTTCGATGTGCTGTCCGCCACAACTATAACCTGTTCTAGTTTGCGCGACCTAGGTGCCCTGCGGGCCAAGATGAGGGCATGGAGCTGCTCTCGATCCAGTCGTCGGTCGCCTTCGGGCACGTGGGCAACAGCGCCGCGATCTTCCCCCTGCAGCGGCTCGGCATCGAGGCGTGGGCCGTCAACACGGTGCACTTCTCCAACCACACCGGGTACGGCGAGTGGCGCGGCCCGCTGCTCTCAGCCGACGACCTGCGGGGGGTGATCCAGGGCGTCGAGGAGCGCGGTGTGCTGGCACGCGTGGCTGCCGTGCTCAGCGGCTACCAGGGCGCCGAGGAGGTCGGAGCTGTCGTGCTCGACACGGTGGCCCGGGTGAAGGAGCTCAACCCCGACGGCGGTCTACTGCTGCGACCCGGTGATGGGCGACGTCGGACGCGGGATGTTCGTGCGGCCGGGAATCCCCGAGTTCATGCGCGACCGGGTGGTCCCGGCGGCCGACGTGATCACGCCCAACCACTTCGAGCTCGACTTCCTCTCCGGTCGCGAGACGCGCACCGTGTCCGACGTACTCGACGCTGTCGACGCCGTCCGCGCCGGCGGCCCGTCGACGGTGCTGGTCACCAGCGTGCTCACCGACGACACCCCGGAGGGTTCCGTCGACGTGGTCGCGGTCTCCGACGAGGGCGCCTGGCTCACGCCGTACGCCGCTGCTGCCGATCAGCCCCAACGGCTGCGGGGACGTGACCGCCGCGGTCTTCCTGGCCCACCTGCTCCGCACGGGATCGGCCGAGACCGCTCTGCAGCGGGTGACCTCCACCGTCTTCGGCATCCTGGAGAAGACCATCGACGCCGGCACCCGCGAGATCCAGCTGGTCGCCGCCCAGGACGTGATCGCCGACCCGCCCGACCGGTTCGCGCCCACCCGGTTGCGCTGACAACCCCGACCCCAAGGGGGTCCTAGCACCACCACAAGTGTGGACCTGACGCCATCGGAACGGCGCCCGCAGATCCATAGCGTCGATCACATGACACAGACAGCAGCCCTGGAGGTCCGCGACCTCACCAAGACCTACGGCACCGGAGCGAGCGCGGTTCGCGCCCTCGACGGTGTCTCGCTCGTGCTGGACACGGGCACGTTCACCGCCGTCATGGGCCCCTCCGGGTCCGGGAAGAGCACGCTGCTCAACTGCGCGGCGGGTCTCGAGCGGCCCACCGAGGGCACCGTCGCCATCGGTGGCGAGACCCTGACTGCCCTGGACGAGAGCACGATGACCAAGCTGCGCCGCGAGCGCGTCGGGTTCGTGTTCCAGGGCTTCCACCTGGTGCCCTACCTCACCGCCGAGCAGAACGTCGCCCTCCCGCTTCGGCTGATGGGGAAGCGCATCCGCCGCCAGAACATCCACGCCGCGCTCGACCTCGTCGGGCTCGCCGATCAGGTGGACCGCCTGCCGTCGCAGCTCTCCGGCGGACAGCAGCAGCGGGTCGCCATGGCCCGCGCGATGGTCACCGAGCCGGCGCTCCTCTGCGCCGACGAGCCGACCGGCCAGCTCGACACCCGGAGCGCGCGCGAGGTGCTCGGCCTGCTGCGCGGCTCGGTCGACCGGGTGGGCCAGACCGTGCTGATGGTGACCCACGACGCCATGGCTGCGTCGTACGCCGACCAGGTGGTCTTCCTCGTCGACGGCCGGATCGTGGGCCGGATGACCCACCCGACCGTCGAAGCCGTGGCCACCCAGCTGGCCAACCTCGACGAGCTCGTCCTCACGGGCGGTGCGCGATGAGGGGCCCGGGCATTCGGGCGGCGACGGCGTCGATCAGGTCGCGCCCGACGATCTTCATCGCCGGCTTCGTCTCGATGTTCCTCGGCGCAGTGGTCGTGGGTTCGTTCGCCTCCCTGCTCGCGACCGGCCTCGATGACGGCACCCCCGTCATCGACCAGGAGAAGCTGGTGACGATGGCATCGGTGGTCGGCGGTTGGGGGCTGGTGATCGTGCTGTTCTCGGTGGCCTCGACCATGTCGGTCTCGGTCCACCAGCGAACCACGGAGATCGGCCTGATCCGCGCACTGGGCGCTGCCCCACGACAGATGCGGCGCCAGCTGACCACCGAGACGGCCGTCCTCGGCACCGTCGCCTGCCTCCTTGCGGTCCTGCCGGCCTCGCTGGTCGGACGCTGGATCTTCAGCCTCGTCCAGGACGGCGGGATGGTCACCCCGGGCCTCGAGCACATTGCCGGGCCGCCGTTCGTGCTGACCACCTCGGCGCTCGTCCTGCTGGTCTCCCTCGCTGCCGTGCGCATCGCGGCACACCGCGCCACCGGCCAGCCCGCGAACGTCACGCTGCGCGGCGGCGCCCAGGGAACGCTCTCGCCGGAGATGTCACGCTGGCGGAAGCTCGCCGCCGTCGCGTGCTTCATCGCGGGGGCGGACCTCTCGGTGCTGACCGTCACCATCATGCGCGAGCAGGACGACCCCTACGCCGCGATGCAGACTGCCGGCCCGGCCTCGATCTTCTGGTCGCTCGGCTTCGCCCTGCTCTCTCCGCTGCTGCTGCGCGGTGCCGCCCGACTGCTCGGAGGTCTCCTTGCGCGGCTCGGCGTGCCGGGTCATCTCGCGGCGTACGACGCCCGCCGCCGCAGCCACCTGCTGGCCGGGGTCCTTGCGCCGGTCGTCGTCTTCGTGGGCATGAGCCTCGGCACGCTGTACCTGATGGCGATCGAGAACCGTGCTCCGTCCGTCCTGGGGGAGCTGGTCACCAAGGCCGACGCAGCCACGCTGGAGACGCTGAACTACGTGGTCGTGGGGATGATCGCGACGTTCGCCGCGATCATGGTCGTCAACACGATCGCCGCCGTGGTGGTGGACCGGCGCCGCGAGTTCGGCCAGCAGCGACTGGCCGGGGCCACGCCGCAGCAGGTTGTGGCGACCAGCGTCCTGGAGGCCGCGCTCGTGGCGGTGACTGGACTGGTTGTCGGCGGGCTCGCCAGCCTCGGCACCATCGTTCCCTACAGCGTGGTCAAGCTCGACCAGGTGATGCCCGACGTCAGCGCGCTCTGGTGGGTCCTGGTGTGGACGCTGGCGGTGCTCGTCACCGTGGGCAGCACCTGGGTCGCCGTACGCCGCGCCGTTCGGCAGCCTGCGCTCGACGCCGTCGGCGCGGTTACGTGAGCAGTCCCGACCTCCACACAGCTGCCACCGATCGGTCGCCCGATCGGGCATCCGTATCGGCAAAGCAGTCACCCGCTCTTCGCCCGGGTTCCGTATTTCAGACACTCTTGCGCCTGAAGCGACCATCCGCACCGATGAACCGGGCACCAGCCGGGCATCCAACTCTGCCCAACCGGGCTCACTGAATGGGCGTTCCTGATGCAGACTGAGTCACGTGACGCAGGTCACAGCTCGGGATCTCGGGCTCCGGCAGGGGTCCAGAAGGGGGCACCGCGATGGAGGCTGACGAGCGCCAGCGACAGATTCTCGCCCGGGCCAGGCACGACGGACGAGTCGAGGTCTCCGCACTGGCCGACGACCTCCAGGTCGCCCCCGAGACCGTCCGCCGCGACCTCCGACTGCTCGCCGAACGCGGCGTGCTGCAACGCGTGCACGGCGGTGCCCACCCGGTCGAGAGCGTCGGCTACGAGAGCAACCTCGACCACCGCACCAGCTCGCTGATCGCGGAGAAGCGGCGGATCGCCGCGGCCGCGGCCACCCGGCTCGGCGGCGCGGAGTCGGTCTACATCGACGAGGGAGTCACGCCACAGCTCGTCGCGGAGGCCATCGCGGCCACCATGCTCCCGGGCGCCAAGCTCACAGTGGTCACCTCGTCGCTGCTCGCTGCGGGCGCGCTGGCGAACGACCCCAGCATCACGGTGGTCCTGCTCGGCGGCCGCCTGCGCGGGCTGACGATGGCGACCGTCGACCACTGGGCGACCCGGATGCTCAAGGAGCTGGTCATCGACCTGGCCTTCCTCGGCGCCAACGGGCTCTCGCGTGAGCACGGCCTGACCACGCCCGACCCGGCTGTGGCCGCGGTCAAGGCCCAGGTCGTGGCCAGCTCCCGGCGCCGGATCTTCGTGGGCGTGCACACCAAGTTCGGCGTCTCCAGCTTCTGCCGGTTCGCCGAGCTCCCCGACTTCGAGGCGCTGGTCACCGACACCGGCGTCAGCGCCGCAGACGCGCACCGCTACAGCGTCATGGGCCCACACGTGATCAGGGCCTGACAAATGACGTCCACGACTGTCCGGCCGGCCAGCTTCAGGCCAGCCATCCATCACCCGAGGCAACACCCGAACAACTGGAGGTACACAGTGACCAGCAGGTCAACCGCAGGCAGGATCACCATCGCCGTTGCGGCCGTCACCAGCCTCGTGCTGAGTGGATGCGGCGCGGGCGGCGGTGGCGGCGACAGCGACACCAAGTCGATCAACGTGCTCATGGTCGGCAACCCGCAGATGGTCGACATCGAGAAGCTCACCAAGGACAGCTTCACCAAGGACACCGGGATCAAGGTGAACTACACGATCCTTCCCGAGAACGAGCTGCGCGACAAAGTCACCCAGGACATCGCGACCAAGGCCGGCCAGTACGACGTCGCGACCATCGGCGCCTACGAGGTGCCGATCTGGTCCGAGAACGACTGGCTCACCACCCTCGACGACTACGCCGACGAGGACGAGAACTTCGACAAGGACGACCTGATCGACCCGATCGTCGAGTCGCTCAGCGGCAAGGACGGCAAGCTCTACGCGCTCCCGTTCTACGGCGAGTCCTCGTTCCTGATGTACCGCAAGGACATCTTGAAGAAGGAGGGCCTCACGATGCCCGAGCGCCCGACGTGGGACCAGGTGGCCGACATCGCCGCCAAGGTCGACGGGGCCGAGCCCGGCATGAAGGGCATCTGCCTGCGCGGCCTGCCCGGCTGGGGTGAGATGTTCGCGCCGCTCACCACCGTGGTGAACACCTTCGGCGGCACCTGGTTCGAGGAGGACTGGACCCCGAAGGTCAACGACAAGCCGTTCAAGGACGCGGTCAACTTCTACGTCGACCTCGTCAAGGCCCACGGCGAGCCCGGAGCCGCACAGGCCGGGTTCACCGAGTGCCTCAACGCGATGAGCCAGGGCAAGATCGCGATGTGGTACGACGCCACCTCGGCGGCCGGGTCACTGGAGGACCCGAAGGTCAGCAAGGTCGCCGGCAAGGTCGGCTACGCGTTCGCGCCGACCAAGGAGACCGAGTCCGCCGGCTGGCTCTGGGCCTGGGCCTGGGCGATGCCCAAGACCACCAAGAAGGCCGACTCCGCAGCCGAGTTCATGCTGTGGGCCTCGAGCAAGGAGTACGAGGAGCTCGTCGGCAACGAGCTCGGCTGGGCCCGGGTGCCGGCCGGCAAGCGTGAGTCGACCTACGAGATCCCCGAGTACAAGAAGGCCGCTGCGGCCTTCGGCGCCACGACCCTGACAGCCATCGAGGAGGCCAAGCCCACCGATCCCGGCGTCCAGCCGCGGCCCACGGTCGGCGTGCAGTTCGTGGCCATCCCGGAGTTCCAGGACCTCGGCACGAAGGTCTCGCAGGACATCTCCGCGGCCATGGCCGGCCGAGGCACCGTCGACGAGGCCCTGAACAAGGGGCAGGAAGAGGCCGAGGAAGATCGCGGCCGAGTACAAGTAACCCCCGGACTCCGGGGCGGGCCGTCAGCTCGACGGCGGCCCGCCCCGGACACCAGGGCCCGGCTGCAGAGCAGGCCGTTCGGACCCCAACTGCGGAGGAACCATGAGCACCACCACCGAGACCGCGGAAGCCACGAGCTCGTCGCCCGGGCGGAAGGCACCGACCCGCGACCGCAGGGACGTCTGGCGCCGACGAGGGCCCGCTGCTCCCGGCCCTGATCTTCACGATCATCGTCACCCAGATCCCGTTCCTGATCACGCTGGCCATCTCGACGCTGAACTGGAACATCCAGCGGCCGGGAGAGAAGAGCTTCCTGGGGCTCGGCGACTACCAGTCCTTCGCCGGACTCAGCAACTTCGCCACCGTGTTCACCGACGAGCGGCTGCGCACCGCCGTGATCAACACCATCGTGCTCACGGCGTCGGTGGTCATCATCAGCACGCTCCTCGGTCTCGGCATGGCCGTGCTCCTCGACCGCAAGTTCGTCGGACGCGGTCTCGCGCGGACCCTGCTGATCGCACCGTTCCTGGTGATGCCGGTGGCCGCAGCCCTGCTGTGGAAGCACGCGCTCTACAACCCCGACTACGGCCTGATCAACGGCACCCTGAACTGGGTCTGGCAGCTGTTCGGCGCCGAAGAGGGTCCCGTCGTCGACTGGATCTCGACCTTCCCGATGCCCTCCGTGGTCGTCGCACTGGTCTGGCAGTGGACGCCGTTCATGATGCTGATCCTGCTGGCGGGTCTGCAGTCACAGTCACCGGACATCCTGGAGGCCGCGAAGATCGACCGGGCCACGCCCGTCCAGATCTTCCGGAACATCACGCTGCCGCACCTGCGGCGCTACATCGAGCTGGCCGCACTGCTCGGCTCGGTCTACGTACTGCAGACCTTCGACGCCATCTTCACCATCACCCAGGGCGGACCGGGTGACGCGACGACGAACCTGCCCTACGAGATCTACCTGACCATGTTCCGCAAGTTCGAGTACGGCGAGGCCGCTGCCGCGGGAGTGGTCGTGGTTCTCGGCACGATCCTGGTCGCCACGTTCGCGCTGCGCACGATTTCGTCCCTGTTCGACGAGGAGAACGCCTGATGAGTACCGACACCGAGGTCACCGCGGTCGCAGCCGAGACCGAGGCCGGCGGCGACGCCGGCAGCCCTCCTCCTCCGTCCCGGGTCCGGGCTCGTCGCAGGAAGGGCAAGGACGCCGAGCAGAAGGTCGGGCCCGTCTGGACCCTGGTCGCCTGGGTCCTCACGCTGCTGTTCTTCGCACCCGTCGCCTGGATGGTGCTCACGTCGCTGCACATCGAGGCGGATGCGGCTTCGAACCCGCCCTCGGTCTTCGCCCCGATCACCTTCGAGAACTACGGCGCGCTGTTCGACCGCGACGTGCTGCCCTACCTGATCAACTCCGGCATCGCGAGCGTGGTCTCCACTCTGCTGGTGCTGGTGCTGGCGGTGCCGGCGGCCTACGCGCTGTCGATCCGTCCGGTGGAGAAGTGGACCGACGTGATGTTCTTCTTCCTCTCCACGAAGTTCCTGCCGCCGATCGCAGCGCTGCTGCCGATCTACCTGATCGTGCAGAACGCCGGGATGCTCGACAACATCTTCACGCTGGTCATCCTCTACACCTCGATGAACCTGCCGATCGCCGTGTGGATGATGCGCTCGTTCCTCGTCGAGGTGCCGATCGCCATCCTGGAGTCGGCCAGCCTCGACGGTGCGGGGCTGATCCGGACGCTCGTGTCCGTGGTCGATGCCGATCGCTGCGCCGGGAATCGCTGCGACCAGCCTGATCTGCTTCATCTTCAGCTGGAACGAGTTCATGTTCGCGGTGAACCTCACCTCGGTCGCGGCCGCCACGTCGCCGATCTTCCTGGTCGGGTTCATCTCCAGCCAGGGCCTGTTCCTCGCCAAGCTGTGCGCCGCCGCCACCCTGGTCTCGCTGCCCGTGCTGATCGCCGGATTCGCTGCCCAGGACAAGCTGGTCCGGGGGTTGTCGCTGGGCGCGGTCAAGTGACCAACGGTCCTGTCTGCCTGGAACTGCCGGAGGTTCGATGACCGTCCTGAACGAGGGGACGCTGGGCGAGCTCGACCCACGCGTTCCCGGCCCGTCGTACGACCGCGGCGGCGTGAGCTGCGGCATCGTGCACCTGGGCGTCGGTGGCTTCCATCGAGCCCATGAGGCGATGTACGTCGACGCCCTGCTCAACCAGGGCGGGGCAACCGACTGGGGGATCACGGGTGTCGGCCTGCTCCCACCGGACCGGGCGATGCTCAAGGTGATGGAGGAGCAGGACTGCCTCTACACGCTGGTCGTGAAGCAGCTCGACGGGTCGCTCCAGCCACGGGTGATCGGCTCGATCGTGGACTACCTGTTCGCCGCCGACGACCCGGAGGCGGTGCTCGGTCGGATGGCCGACCCGGCCACCAGGATCGTCTCGCTGACGATCACCGAGGGTGGCTACCACGTCAACCAGAGCAACGGATCCTTCGACGACAGCGACGCGGACGTGCGCGCCGACATCGAGGGCAAGAGTGCGCCGACCACGGCGTTCGGCTACATCACCGAGGCGCTGGCCCGTCGTCGTACGGCGGGAACCGAGCCGTTCGCCGTGATGTCCTGCGACAACATCCAGGGCAACGGCACCGTGGCCCGCGAGATGATCACCGCCTTCGCCACCCTGCGGGACACAGAGCTCGGCGCGTGGATCGGGGAGCACGTCGCGTTCCCCAACTCGATGGTCGACCGGATCACCCCGGTGACCACTGACGCCGACCGGGAGCAGCTGGCCAAGGAGTACGGCGTGGAGGACGGCTGGCCCGTCGTGTGCGAGCCGTTCGCGCAGTGGGCGCTTGGAGGACCACTTCCCCCTTGGCCGGCCGGAGTTCGAGCGCGTCGGCGTCCAGGTCGTCGCTGACGTGGAGCCCTACGAGCTGATGAAGCTGCGGCTGCTCAACGCCAGCCACCAGGCGATGGGCTACCTCGGCTACCTCAGCGGATACCGCTACGCCCATGAGGTCTGCAGCGACCCGTTGTTCACCGACTTCCTGCTCGGCTACATGGACCACGAGGCGACACCCACGCTCGCACCCGTGCCCGGCCTGGACCTGGACGAGTACAAGCACGCGCTGATCGGCCGGTTCGCCAACCCCGAGATCAAGGACACCCTCGCCCGGCTGTGTGCGGAGAGCTCCGACCGGATCCCCAAGTGGCTGGTGCCCGTGATCAAGCACCAGCTCTCGAACGGCGGGGAGGTACGCCGCTCGGCACTCGTGGTCGCCGCCTGGGCTCGCTACGCCGAAGGAGTCGACGAGTCGGGAGAGCCCATCGAGGTCGTGGACCGTCGCCGGGACCAGGTGATGGAGCGAGCTCGTCGTCAGCGCGACGGACCCGCTCGCCTTCCTCGAGGACCGGGACCTGTTCGCGCGACCTGCACGACCAGCCGGCGTTCACCGAGGAGTACCTCGCCGCGCTGGAGTCGCTGCACGCCCACGGAGCCCGCGCGACGCTCGAGGCCTGGCAGCAGCGGTGACCGGCGGCATCCCTGCGGTCATGGACGGTGTCGTCCTGCCCGGCAACAGCACGGTGGAGCACGTCACCCTTCCGGTGCCGGAGCCCGGGCCCGGTCAGGTCCTGCTCGCGATGCGCGCCTCGTCGATCTGCGGCAGCGACATCCGGGCCATCTACCGCGAGCACCTCGGCCACGGAGCGGAGGCCTACCGAGGTGTGGTCGCCGGGCACGAGCCGTGTGGCGAGGTCGTCGCGATAGGTCCCGCCTGCCGCCGGCTGTCGGTCGGTGACCGGGTCGTGGTCTACCACATCGTGGGCTGCGGGCAGTGCCAGGAATGCCGCATCGGCTACGAGATCGGGTGCACCGACCCGAGCCGCCAGGCGCACGGCTGGCAGCGCGACGGCGGGCACGCCGACTACCTGCTGGCAGAGGAGCGCAGCTGCCTGGCGCTCCCCGACCGGCTGAGCTTCGTCGACGGCGCGCTGGTCTCCTGCGGCTTCGGCACGGCATGGGAGGCGTTGCGACGGCTGCAGGTCGACGGCGCCGACAGCCTGCTGGTGACTGGCTTGGGACCGGTCGGACTTGCTGCGGCCATGCTGGGTCGGGCCCTCGGAGCAGGACCCGTGATCGGTGTGGACCCCGTCGAGGAACGGCGTTCCCTCGCGCTCGAGCTGGGGCTGGTCGACGAAGCCCTCCCCGCCGACGACGCCGCGCTGGCGCGGGTCGAGGAGCTCACCGCGGGAGCCGGCTGCACCACCACCGCCGACTGCTCGGGCACCGCCGCCGGGCGTTCGCTCGCCGTGCGCGCGACGTCGCGGTGGGGCCGATGCGCGTTCGTGGGCGAGGGAGGCGACGTGACGATCGACGTCTCGCAGCACCTCATCCACAAGCAGGTCACCGTGATCGGGTCGTGGGTCACCTCGGTGCCGAACATGGTCGAGCTCCTCGACCGGCTCGACAGGTGGGAGCTCCATCCCGAGCAGATCGTGACCCACCGTCTCGGTCTGGCGGATGCCGACGCGGCGTACGAGATCGCAGACGGTGGGGCATCGGGCAAGGTCTGCATCGTCTGGGAGTGAGCGACCCCGAGCCGTCAGTGGGCGAAGAAGATCCGCGTCGCGCGCTTCTGGGCCAGGGTGATGCGCCGCGACTCCGCGGGGCTGACGCGGTACTCCTCCGGCAGCTCGGCCAGGCACGCTTCCCCCGGCAGTCGGCGTAGCGCCGGTAGAGGTCCTTGAGGTCCGCCAGGACCTCGGCGTGCTTCGCCTCGCGGGCGAGGTTGCGCAGCTCGAGCGGGTCGTTGGCGAGGTCGTAGAGCTCCACCTCGCCAGTGGAGTAGCGGGTGATCTTCCACCGGCCCAGCCGCAGCCCGCGGGTGTTCAGCGGGGTCGGGCCGAGCCGGTGGAGCGTGGCGTAGCGACCCTGGGTCATCATCCCCTCGGTCACGACGGGGTGGTCCCAGCCCTGGTCGCCGTCGGCGATGAGCCGGTTCAGCGCGCGACCGTCGGTGGCTGGCATCTTCACCCCGGCGTACGCCGCCAGGGTCGGCGCCAGGTCGACGGTCGAGACCGGGTCGAACCGTCTGCCGTGCGGGACACCGGGCCCGGCCACGATCAGCGGAACCCGCAACGACGGCTCGTGCAGGTTGATCTTTCCCTGCCGCTTGCGGTGCTCGCCGAGGTAGTAGCCGTTGTCGGAGGTGAACATGATGACCGTGTTCGCGAGCTGCCCGGTCCGGCTGAGCTCCGAGATCGTCCTGCCGATCTGCCGGTCGAGCACGAACAGCGACTCCGCCCGCTGTCGGGTCACCTCGGCCGCGGCATCTCGCTCGGCCTGGGTGAGCTCCGCAAGCCGGCGCAGGTAACGCGGCTTGTCGGAGACGTCCGCCTCGGCAGAACCCTTGGGTGGGGTTCCGGAGCCGTGCGTGATCCTCGAGTCGAAGCGTCCCTTGACCCAGTCCGGTCGAGCCGGAGTGACCCAGGTGGTCGACCGTCCGTCGGAGCCCAGCGTCGCGCCGGGATCGTCGGGCTCCACGGGCGATCCGTGGTGCGGGGCGACCGGCGTCCACCAGATGAACCACGGGTCCTTGTGACGGCCGAACCGACGCACCAGCGCGCGGGTCTGTCCGGCGAGGACGTCGGTGGAGTACAGGCCGGGTGACCCCACGATCCGGCCGTTCACGTTCTGCACCAGGTTGAAGTAGTCGTAGGTCCCGCCGGTGAAGGGGTCGCCGGCGTACCACGCGTGGTCCGACCCGGCGAGCCACTGGGTCCAGCCCGGCGGGACGTAGCTCAGCGACGAAGCACCGGTGCCGCGGACCGGCTGCTCGCCGTACCCGTTGAGGTACTTGCCGACCAAGGCCGTCCGGTAGCCCGCCTTCTGCAGCACGGTCGCGATCGTGCGCCGGTCACGGAACGCAGTGAAGCCGAAGGGATCGACGTGGCTGTAGACGTGGTGGTTGTGCGCGTAGCGCCCGGTCAGGAAGCTGGCCCGGGACGGGCAGCACAGCGGGTACGGGGCGAAGGAGTTCTCGAAGCTCAGCCCCTTGCGCTGGAGGAGCAGCTGCACGTTGGGCATCCAGCGCAGGTCGTCCCAGCGCATGTCGTCGGTCTCGATCACCATCACGTTCGGGTGCTTCTGCGGCTTCTCGGTCCGCTCCGGACGTGCGGGCGTGATCAGTGGTTCGTCGAGAACGGGCTCGTCCGGTTGCACCTTCGGACTGCCCTCAGTGGCGCCGCACGCCACCAGCGCCACCGCGACGAGAGCAGCAGCGGACATCCTGCGCACACGTCGCCCGAGCACTGTTCGAGTGAAGCACCGGAATCGCCCGCCCGAGGCGAATGACTCGCTTTGGGGGCAACCCAGACTTCAGCCCCGTTCGAGCCGTCGCAGCGCCGATCGCGCTGCGTTGTAGCCGCACATGCCGTGGGCGCCACCGCCGGGAGGGGTGGCGGCCGAGCACAGGTAGAGGCCGTCAGCGCCGAGCCAGTAGGGGTCCGGCGCCAGTCGGGGACGCGCCACCAGCTGGCGTGGGGTGTTCGCGCCGGTCACCACGTCGCCACCGATGTAGTTGGCGTTGTGGGCCTCCATCTCCGGGACCGACCGCACGTGCGTCGCCAGAATCCGCTCCCGGAATCCCGGCGCGAACCGCTCGATCTGCGCGGTGAGGGCCTCGGTGGCGTCGCCCGTCCAGCCCGCGGGGACGTGGGCGTACGCATAGACAGGGTGTACGTCGTCACGCGACCGGCTGGGGTCGGCGACGTACTGCTGACCGACCAGCACGAAGGGGCGGTCCGGCATCTGCCCGCGATTGATCAACCGCTCTGCCTCGGCGACCTCCGCGTAGTCGCCCACTACGTGGATCGTGCCCGCCGACCGCGCGGGTTCGTAGGTCCACGGCACTCCCTCGGCGACGGCGAAGTCCACCTTGAAGCTGCCCGGTCCGTGACGGTAGCGACGCAGCGCCCGGTCCACCCGCCCCGGAAGTCGTACGCCGGACACGTCGGCCGCCGACGACGGGGCGAGGTCGAGCATCACCAGGTCGGGATCCCCGAGGTCCTCGACCGACGTGACCCGGACCCCTGTCTCGACCGTGCCGTCATCCTTCTCCAGCCGCGCGATCATCGCGTCGGTGATCGCCGCCGAGCCGCCACGCGCTGCCGGCCAGCCCCACCGGTGACCGGCGCTGCCGAGAGCGACGCCGATCGCCGAGGACATCGGGGAGGAGAACGGGCGGAAGCCGTGAGCAGCGACCCCGGCGAAGAGCGCCTTCGCCTCGGGAGTGCGCCAGCGCCGGGCGAGCACCGAGACCGGGAGAGCCGAGTAGGCGCCGAAGCGGGCGAGGCCGACGGGGTGGCCGGGGATCCGCATCATCGGCTGGAAGAAGTCCTCGGCGATCCCGTCGAACCGTTCGGCGAGCTTGCCGAAGACCGCGAGCCAGCCCGACCCGTCCGCGCCGAGCGCGTCGGCCGTCCGCTCGACCGACTGCCACGCCGAGGCGCCGCCACCGCCGTCGAGGGGATGGGCGTACTGCACCTCGGGCCAGCACCACTCCAGCCCCTGTCGGCCGAGGTCGAACTCACGGGCGAAGGCGGTCTCCAGCGCCAGCGGGTGGAAGGCAGAGCACTCGTCGTGGATCAGCCCCGGCAGCGTCAGCTCGGAGCTGCGGGTGCCGCCGCCGGGGCGGTCCGCCGCCTCCAGGACGCGCACGGAAACGCCGGCCGCGGCCAGGGTCACAGCGGCCGCCAGGCCGTTGGGGCCACTGCCCACGACGACGGCCGAGGTCATCGGGTGCCGTCCGTCATGTGTCCATGGTGTCCATTGGGCGACTCACTCGTTGCTGAGGCAGGAAGGAACACGTACATTCTCTATATTCGCAACTACAGTTCCGATTATTGCAAATCACTGTCTCATCCAGGGAGCACTCATGGCTGCACCGACCACCGCGGCTCTCGCGCGCCCGCTGGTGCCGGTCGGCAACCTGTTCACCTTCGCTCTCGAGGTCCTGGCCAACCTGTTCCGGCGTCCGTTCCAGGCGCGTGAGTTCTTCGACCAGGCGTGGTTCGTCACCAGAGTCTCACTGCTCCCGGCCTGCGCGATTACGGTGCCGTTCGGCGCCGTCCTCGCTCTCCAGATCGGCTCCCTGTTCAACCAGCTCGGCGCGCGGTCCTTCACCGGAGCGGTCGCTGTCGTGGGCATCGTGCAGCAGGCCGCCCCGATCGCGACGGTGGTCATCGTGGCCGGTGCCGCCGGCACTGCGGTCGCCGCGGACCTCGGTTCGCGGAAGATCCGCGAGGAGCTCGACGCGCTCGAGGTGCTCGGGATCTCGGTGGTCCAGCGGCTCGTCGTACCCCGTGTCCTGGCGATGGGCGTCGTCGCCTGCCTCCTCAATGCGGTGACCACGGCAGTCGGCACGATGGGCGGCTACGCGTTCAACGTCGGGGTGCAGGGCGGCTCCCCCGGCGCCTACGTCTCCTCCTTCACCGCGCTCGCGCAGCTGCCGGACCTCTACGTCGGCGAGCTCAAGGCGCTGATCTTCGGCCTGCTCGCCGGCATCGTCGCGACCTACCAGGGAGTCAACGCCAAGGGTGGTCCGTCGGGAGTCGGCAACGGCGTCAACCAGTCGGTGATCATCTCGTTCGTGCTGCTTTTCGTGGCAAACGCCGTCATGACAGCCGTCTACTACCAGCTCGTCCCGCCGAAGGGCCTGTGATGAGCACCGTCCCGCCACCGCCGACGCAGCGTTCCGACAAGGTGCGCGGCCTGCCCAGGGCCGCGTGGTCGGGCACCTACTCGACCCTGGCCCAGCTCGGCGACCAGGTGAGCTTCTACGGCCGCAGCATCGCGGGCATCCCGATGGCGCTGACCAAGTACCGCCAAGAGGTGTGGCGGATCCTCGCGGAGGTGACCCTCGGTCGCGGCGCGATGGTCCTGGTGGCCGGCACCGTCGGCATCCTGATCTTCGAGGTGGTCGCGGTCGGCAGCGTGGTCGGGCTGGTCGGCTACCAGGGCCTCAAGCAGGTCGGCATCCAGCCGTACGTCGGGTTCCTGTCTGCCTACTTCAACACCCGCGAGGTCGCGCCCCTGGTGGCCGGCAACGCCCTGATCGCGACAGTCGGGGCCGGATTCACCGCCCAGCTCGGCGCGATGCGGATCAGTGAGGAGATCGACGCGCTCGAGACCATGGCGATTCGGTCGATCCCGTTCCTGGTGACGACCCGGATGATCGCGTCGTTCATCGCGGTGATCCCGCTCTACGCCATCGCGCTGATCGGCACCTACGCCTCGACCCAGGCGGTGTCGGTCTACTACTACGGCCTCACCGACGGCACCTACGACCACTACTTCCGACTGTTCCTGCCGCCGATCGACATCTTGTACTCCTTCGGCAAGGTGCTCGTCTTCGCGGTGATGCTGACGCTGATCTGCTGCTACTACGGCTTCCGGGCCAGCGGTGGTCCGGCGGGAGTCGGCGTCGCGGTCGGCCGCGCCGTACGCCTGGCCACGGTGATGGTGATCATCGCCGACTTCTTCCTCAGCCTCGCGCTGTGGGGCTCCACGACGACCGTGCGGATAGCTGGTTGACCGTGCCCACCGACACATCTCTTGGGTCACCTCTCACCCGCCACCGGCCAGCCCTTCTCGGACTGGTCTACCTGGTCATCGTCGGCCTGCTGATGGGCATCTGCGTGCTGGCCTACCGCAAGGCACTCCCGTGGCAGCGCTCGGTCGCCGTCACCGTGCGTACCGACAACCCGGGTCTCGAGCTGAACCCGAACTCCGACGTGAAGCTGCGCAGCAGACTGGTCGGTCGGGTCGACCGGATCGAGTCCGACGGCGCCCATGCGGTGATCCACCTGTCACTCAACCGCGACGACAGCCGCCTGGTCCCACGCAACGTGGACGTCGCGATCATGCCGAAGACCCTGTTCGGCGAGAAGTTCGTCGACCTGCTGCCGCCCGTGGACGCGTCGTCGACGCAGATCCGCGACGGTGACGTCATCCGCCAGTCGACGACAGCTGTCGAGCTCGGCGACGTCTACGCCCGGCTGGTCCCGCTGCTGCGCGCGGTCGACCCGGCTGAGCTGTCCACCGTCCTCAACGGGCTCGCCGGTGCGCTCGACGGCCGCGGTGAGCAGGTCGGCGACATCATCACCCAGGTCGATGCCTTCCTCGGCAAGCTCGATCCGCACCTCGGCACCCTGCAGACCGACCTGCACCAGCTCGCCCGCACCCTCGAGATCTACGGCGCTGCCGCACCCGACCTGCTGCGCACCCTGGGCAACGCCACCGCCATCAGCAAGGACCTCCTCGTACCGGCGGAGAAGCGGCTCGAGAAGCTGCTCGACACCGTCATCTCCACTGCCGACCTGACCACGAAGGTGCTCGATGAGAACGGCGAGAACGTCGTCGAGCTGGCTGGCCGAGCCCGGCCGCTGCTCGCGCTGCTGGACACCTACTCCTCGGTGCTGCCGTGCTCGTTGCGAGGGCTGCACGTGCTCGACAAGCTCGGCAACCAGGTCACCGGCGCGCGGGGGCCGTTCACCCACCTCAACGTGGACTACATCGTGCAGGGCGACCCCTACGTGTACCCGCGTGACCACGTGAGCTCGCCGCAGAGCGACGCCAACAACGGTCGGCTGCCCGACATCGTGCCGAGCTGGGCTCCGCACTGCCCGAGGTTCGGCAAGCTCACCCTGCAGGTCAAGGACGCGGGCCCGTTCTCGCTGCCCCCGTTGCCGTTCCAGACCCGCGGCTCGTCGGCGAACAACAGCTCGTTCTCGCCCGGCGCCGACTCGGGCAAGAACGACAAGCTGCTCTCCCTGTCCGTCGCCGCGACCATGCTTCGCTCCGGAGCGGGCTCGGCCGACACTCCCCAGACACGTCTGGCGGGTCTGATGATCGAGCCCTTCTCGTACGACGGACGGGTGGTGCTGCCATGAGCACGCGCACCCCCGTGCCCGGTGTCCGGTCACGAAGCCGGATCCCCTCCTCGGCGTACAAGGTGACTGCCTTTGCCGTCATCACCCTCACCCTGCTCGGCGTGCTCGCCACCCTGATCGGCAACCTGTCGTTCGCGCCCCAGCGCACCTTCCACGCCTACTTCACCGACGCCACCGGGGTCTCCCCGGGCGACCGGGTGCGCCTCTCCGGCGTCGAGGTCGGCAGGGTGACGGGCAGCGAGATCGTGGAGCACGACAACCGGCAGGTCGCCCGGGTCAGCTTCCGGGTCGAGAAGGCGGTGCCTGTCTACAAGTCGGCCACCCTCCTGCTGCGCTACGAGAACATCGTCGGGCAGCGCTACCTCGAGATCCGCGAGGACCCGGACGCCAAGGGCGCGATGCCAGCCGACGCCACCTTCCCGCTCGAGCAGACCACGCCCGCACTCAGCCTCACCGTGCTGTTCAACGGGTTCCAGCCGTTGTTCCGCGCGCTCGAGCCGGAGAAGGTCAACCGGCTGTCCTACCTGCTCGTGCAGACCCTGCAGGGCGAGGGCACGACGTACCAGACCTTGCTCCGCACGACGGCCCAGCTCACCAACACCCTCGCCGACCGGGACGCGGTGATCGGTCGCGTCGTGGACAACCTGGGTGACGTGCTCGGCACCGTCGACGAGCGCGACAAGCAGCTCACCTCGCTGATCATCACCTTCCGCCAGCTGATGGCCGGGCTGGCCACCGACCGCGGCGCCATCTCCGCGAGCCTCCCCGGTCTCACCGACCTGCTCGGCGTCTCGACCGGGCTGGTCCGCGACGTGCGCGGCCCGCTGGCCAGTGACGTCAAGCAGCTCGACGCGGTCGCCGGGTTCCTCGACCGGGACAAGCAGAAGCTCGACACCTCGCTGAAGCGGATGCCGCGCCACATGCGCCAGCTCGCGCGCACAGGCTCCTACGCCTCGAACTTCAACTTCTACCTGTGCGGCATCTCGATGAACGTCCGCCTGCTCGGCAGTGCCTACGTGCTCCAGACCCCCCACCTGGCCGCCAACGAGCGGGACACGGTGTGCGCGAAGGGGAAGACCCAGTGAACCTCGTCCACTTCGGCCGCCGCCGACCCGCGCTGCTGGCACTCCAGGGCCTGGTGCTGATCATGGTGCTGCTGCTCATCGCCCTCAACGCCAGCCGACTGCCGTTCTTCACCGGCGAGAAGTACCGCGCCGCCTTCACCGACGCCAGCGGACTCCAGGAGGGCGAGGAGGTTCGCATCGCCGGCCTGAAGGTGGGCATGGTGCGCGACATCCGCGTCGACAAGGATCAGGTCATCGTCACCTTCGACGTGCACAAGATCCGCCTGGGGCGGTCGACCACGGCCTCGATCGAGGTGAAGACCCTGCTCGGCCAGCACTACCTCAGCGTGACTCCGCTCGGCCCCGGGAAGCTCGACTCGGGTACGACGATCCCGCGCTCGCGGACCACCACGCCGCTCAACGTGGTCCCGGCGTTCCAGCGGCTCACGAGCGACACCCGGCAGATCGACACCAACCAGGTCGCGCGGGCCTTCGACTCGGTCTCCGAGATCCTCGAGACCAGTGCGCCCGAGGTCCGCGGCACGCTCGTCGGACTGAGCCGCCTGTCCCAGACCGTCGCGTCGCGGGACGAGCAGCTGCGCGAGCTGTTCGCCAGCGCAGACAACGTGACCAAGACGGTCGCCGACCGCGACAAGGACATCGCCAAGCTGCTCGGCAACAGCCAGCAGGTGCTCCAGGTCCTCGACGAACGTCGCGCCGTGATCAGCAAGATCATCACGGAGACCACTCAGCTCGCGGCCCAGCTCCGCGGGTTGGTGGCCGACAACCGGCGGACGCTCGGTCCGGCTCTCGACAAGCTCAACCGCGTCCTCGTCGTACTCCGCAGGAACCGCGCCAACCTCGACGAGAGCGTGAAGCTGACCTCGCTCTACGGCCGGGAGTTCTCCAACGTCGGTGGCTCGGGTCGCTTCTTCGACGGCTCCATCACCGCGCCCCGTGGACTCGCGCTGTGCACGGTCTCGCCGAGGAACTCGCTCTCCGACGTGCTCGACCCGATCCTGAGCGAGCTCAACCAGGCAGTCAACGGCAGCAGTTCGCCGTGCCTGCCGTTCGGGCCGGCCAGCGGGAAGAGCGGCCAGTGATGAACAACGCGATCTCCTCCATCGGCGCGGCCCTGCGGGGTCGTGGCTCACGGGCGCTCGTCGTGGCCCTGGCCCTCGTCGTACTGGTCGGGTCCGCGCTCGCCTTCGGCACTCCTGGTGGGTCGGACGAGCGCCGCGTGACCGCGACCTTCCCGAGCACGGTGAGCCTCTACAAGGGCGCGAAGGTGAAGGTGCTCGGCGTCGCCGTCGGCAAGGTGACCTCGGTCAAGGTCGTCGGCACGTCGGTGCGCGTCGAGATGACGTACTCGGACGTGGACCTGCCCAAGGACGTGCACGCGCTGATCGTGCCACCGTCGATCGTCGGCGACCGGTTCGTGCAGCTCGCACCTGCCTTCAAGAGCGGTCCGACCCTGCCCGACGGTGCCAGCATCGGGCTCGACCGCACGGAGGTGCCGCTCGAGCTCGACGAGACCTACCGCGAGCTCGACGGGCTGGCCACGGCGCTCGGCCCGCAGGGAGCGAACAAGAGGGGCGCGCTGTCCCGCCTGGTGAAGGCATCGGCGGGCGCCCTCAAGGGCAACGGACGGCAGTTCCAGCAGTCGCTGGGCGACCTCGCCGGCGCGCTGGACACCCTGACCGCCGTGGACGCCAACTACCAGAACACCGTCGACCAGACCGGGAAGCTCACGAAGACGCTGCAGGCCAACGACCAGACCGTGCGTCGCCTGGTCCTCTCCCTGGCCCGGGTCACCGCGACCCTCAACGCCCAACGACACGACATCCGACAGGCCTCCACCGGGCTGTCCAGTGCACTGGGCGACGTCGCGAGGTTCACCAAGAGCAACCGCGGCCGGATCAAGGGCAGCATCGCCGGCCTGCGCGAGGTCACCACGACGCTGAACCGCCGGATCGGCGACCTCGACGACCTGCTCACCCTGGCCCCCGTCGGCTTCGTGGACGCGATGAACATCAACGTGCCCACCAACTACGACCCGACGGCGAAGGGAAGCACCTCGCTGCCGGGACGCACGACGTCGTTCGCCCAGCGCGGCGTGTTCACCACCAACCTCGGCTCACAGCTGTCCTCCGCCCTGGTGTCGGTCTGCGAGAACGTCGGTAGCGCACAGGCCACGCAGCTCGCACCGCTGTGCGCGGGACTCGCGGCCGCAGGCAACGACCTCGGACTGCTGCTCTCCGAGGTCGCCAACAACGGCGGGCTACCCCAGACCCAGGGATCGGCGAAGACGCCGACGCTGACCGGCGCGCAGTTCCTGGCGCGACTGCGCACTCTCGCCCTGCAGAACCGGAACGGCCGATGAGGGCCCGGGTCGGGGCGGCCACCCTCGCGCTCGCTCTGGTCGCGGGCTGCGGCTACGAGGGCGCGAGCAGCCTCCCGCTGCCGGGAGCCGTGGGCGGCAAGGACACCTACACCGTCACGTTCACCTTCACCGACGCGACCAACCTGGTCCCGAAGGAGACCTGCCGAACGAACGACACAGTGATCGGCAGCGTGGTCTCGGTGGAGCTCGACAAGAACCTCCAGGCGCGGGTCGTGTGCCGGATCAAGAACTCGGCACACATCCCCGGCAACGTGGTGGCGACTCTGCGCGAGACCAGCCTCCTCGGCGAACGGTTCGTCGGGCTCGACGTCCCTCCTGGCGTCAAGCCAACCGGCCGACTCGCACCGGGTACGACGATCCCGGCCGGCAAGACCGTCGTACACCCCGACACCGAGATCGTCCTCGGAGCACTCTCCCAGGTGCTCAACGGCGGCTCGCTCGGCAGCATCTCGACGATCTCGCGCGAGCTGATCACAGCCCTCGACGGGCGCACCGACACCGCTCGGCGGACAGCGCAACGGCTGGCCTCCACCCTGAAGAGCTTCGACGACAACCGCCAGAACCTCATCGACACCCTGGACTCGCTCGACCGCTTCTCGGCGACCCTGACCCGCCAGCGTTCCGTCATTGGAAGCACCCTCGACGAGGTGCCGCAGGGTCTGGCCGTTCTCGACCGCCAGCGGCCGAAGCTCACTGCCGCGCTGAAGCGGCTCGATCGGCTCTCCGACACGGTGGTGCCCCTGGTGCGGCGCAGCAAGGCCAACATCGTCGCCGACCTGCAGCACCTCAAGCCGGTGCTCTCGGAGCTGGCCAACGCAGGCGACGAGCTGGCGTTGTCGCTGGAGCGGCTCACGTCGTTCCCGTTCAACGGCAACACGGCGTACACCATCCAGGGCGACTACTCCGGCGCCTACGTCCAGGCCCACATCGACCTCGACTCGGTGAACACGTTGCTCGGTGACCTGCTGAACCAAGGCAGTGGTTCCCCCGGCACTCCCGGACTGCCCGGGCTCCCGGGACTTCCGGGTCTTCCCGGCCCGCCAGGTGTTCCCGGACTCCCGGGCCTCAATGGACTGACCGGGCTGGTCTCCCCCGAGCAGCCCGCCACGCTGGGCGACCTGTTGGCGGGGCCCTGATGCTGACCGGATCGACGAAGCTCAAGCTGATCGCCTTCGGGCTGATCGGCGCGATGGCCCTCACCTACGGACTCGTCGAGCTGTTGCACGTCCAGCGCCTCGTCCAACGACCGCACGTCGTCAGCGCCGTCTTCGCCGACCCGCAGGGGCTCTACCCGCTCGCGGACGTCGACCAGCTCGGGGTGCACATCGGCTCGGTGCGCGAGGTGAAGCCCGGACCCGGCGCCGCGTCCACCGTGGTGATGGAGCTGGACTCGGACGCGAAGGTGCCCGAGGACGTGCGCGCGCTGGTGTCCTCGAAGTCCGCGATCGGCGAGCAGTACGTGCTGCTGACCCCGCGTTCCTCCGGCGGGAGCACGCTCGGCGACGGGGACACGATCCCGCTGGAGCGCACGACGTCGCCCCCCGACCTCGGCAAGCTGATCGGCAATGTCGAGTCCCTGGTCGGCTCGGTTCCGCTGGCCGACGTACGCACGACGCTGCACGAGGGGTCGCTGGCGATGGAGGGACTCCCGAACTCGCTCGGCCGGGTGCTCCAGGACTCCGACCAGCTCTCGAAGAGCGCGCTGCGCAACTCCGACGACCTCATCTCGCTGATCCAGAGCGCGCAGACCGTGCTGGACACCCAGGTCGAGCTGGGCGGACCGACCAAGGAGTACGCCGCGAGCCTCGCCGGCCTGACCACCGAGCTGCGCTCGCTCGACCCGACCTTCGACGAGGTGTTCGTCCGTGGTGTGGCCGCCGGCCAGGAGGTGACCGGCCTGCTCAAGGACAACCAGGCGGCGCTCCCGCTGCTGCTGAACAACCTGGTCAGCCTGACCAACCTCGGGGACCGCCACCTCGCCGGGATCAAGAAGAGCCTGGTGGTCTTCCCGTGGACGCTGGAGTACAACTCCCAGGCGCTGCGCTACTGCGACAAGGTCAACCCGCGCACCGGCGACCCGGTCAAGGGCACCTGCCACTACGACGACCAGGGCCAGCCGATCTGGAGCGCCCACGTGGCCGACGTCTACAAGGCTCGCGGACCGGCGCCGTACAACACCTGCACGCGCGGCTACGAGTCCACCGAGCGCTACCTGGCCAACGGACAGCCGGCTGACGGCTCGGGCCCGAAGCAGGCGGAGGACGCCCAGCCCAACTTCAAGGTGCACTGCGCCGCCCCGCCGACGGACCCGAACACACCCAACGTGCGGGGCTTCCAGAACCTCAAGGATGGTTCATCCAGCAACCGGGCCGCGCCCACATGGGGGCTTGCGATGATGAACCCGGACAGCGGCGTGGTCATCACCCCCGACGGCCTGCCGATCCAGCTGACCAGCGAGGTCGCTCCGATGCCCAGCGACGGCAGCGCAGACCTTGGCTGGCTGATGACCCAGAACCTGACGGAGTGACGATGAAGAGACGCCTGCTGCACGTGGGGGTGCCGTTGCTGCTGACCGTGCTCCTGGTGTCGCTGCTCGCGACCTCGTTCTGGTTCTGGCTCGACGACCGGGGTGACGATGGCCGCGGGTCGGCGTCCACCGTGGCGCGCACAGCGGCCGTCACGTTCTTCAGCCTCGACCACAAGGACGCCACGGACAACATCGACCGGCTGTTGGCGATGAGCACGGGTCGGTTCAAGTCCGACTACACGGCGCAACGGGGTGCGCTGGAGAAGCAGGTGCAGAGCAAGCAGCTCACCGTCACGGCCGATGTGTCGAAGAACGGCACCGCGATGGAGTTCCTGACCCCGACCCGGTCCCAGGTCCTCGTCGCCGTCGACACGACGACCGCGCTGGCCAACGGCCGCAGCGAGAAGGGCTCCTACCGGATCCGCGTCGTGCTCTCCAAGGTCGACTCGAAGTGGCTCGTCTCCGGACTGGAGCAGGTCGGATGAGCCGCGCCCGCCTCGCTCTCACCGTCACGCTGGCCGTCCTGGTCGTCGCGGCCGCAGTCCTTGCCTGGTCGTTGCGTCCGCAGCCCGCGCCGGCAGTGGTCCGGCCCGAGGTCACCGCGGACGGGCTCTACCGCGTGGGCACCGTGCCGGACCGCACCGCCGTGCGCGCAGCGGTGGCCGCACTGCCGATCGCCCTCTCCTACGACTACAACGCGCCCGAGCGCACTCTGGCGGCAGCCACGTCATGGATGACCCCCGACTTCGCCGACGAGTTCCGCGCCACCTTCGACGCGACCGTGCGGCCGCTGGCGCTCAAGGAGAAGGCGGTCACGCAGGCCAAGGTCCGCGCCGCCGGAGTCGTAGGCAGGTCCGGCAAGCGCGTCACCTGCCTGGTGTACGTCGACCAGGTGCTCGTCTCGAGCACAGACCTGGCGAGCGGCAAGAAACCGGTCAAGGTCGGCCAGAACCGCGTGCTCGTCAAGATGCTCCGCGTCGGCAACTCCTGGAAGGTCGACGACATCTCCCCGATGTGACCCCTCGGTGGTTGAGAAGACTGGTTCAGGGTGTGCCAGTCGCGGCGAGCCCTAGGTGGTCGAGCAGCGAGCGAAGCGAGTGGTCAGTCGAGACCACGCTCCCGGGATCTACGCCCCTTTCCTGCCCAGCCTCTTGACCAGCTGCTGGGTGCTTGCGGCGGTGTGCGCGTCAAAGGTCTCCAGGGCTGCCTTGTCGAGGCTCCCCAGAAGTCGGGCTGCCGACTCGGGGTCCGCCGGGGCTTGCGTGAACTTGTGTCCGTCGAACCGGGTCGACGGTCGCATCGCATGCAGGCCCGCGGCGCGGGTGATCGCCGCCACCACGGGGTCGGCGCCGCCGAGTTGCGAGGCCCGCCGCTCCTTGACCTCTTCCAGCGCCTCGCCGGCCTTGGCCAGGGAGTCGCTGCCACCCAGCGCGAACCAGGCGCCCACGTCGGCCCGGAACAGCGTGGTCGCATCCCGCTCCTGGTCCATGTCGTGAGGGTGCGCGACACGGATCCTGATCGCCTCACCGCGGATGACCTGGTCGAGGGGGTTCCCGCTGGTGTCCTTCGTCATGAAGCTCAGCAGTGGCGTGACGTCGTACTCACCGGGTTCGGCGAAGGCAAACCCGCCGGATCCGAAGGCGAGGTTCACGTTGTTACGCAGGACCTCGCCGTCCGGCAGGGTGTCGGCGGTCCGCGGGTCCAGCTCGAAGCAGCGCTGCATGATCGGGATGAAGGGCTGGGCGTCGACGAGCCCGCGCGTGGTGCCGCCGGAGCGTCGCTGCACCAGGAGCTCGAGGAAGCCGGCCTTGGGGTCGAGTACCTCGGGGGGCAGGTTGATGTTCTGCCCTGTCTGGTTCTGCAGCGACACCTCGAGGAAGACGGGTTGGCCGAACGCAAACACTGTGCCCGACGCCGGCGGGCTGAGCTTCAGTGCGAAACCCAGGACCGGCGATTCGGGAGCGTACGGCGAATAGCCGCCGGTCCCTTCCGCCCAGTAGTTCACCGTGTGGAAATCCGCTCCTCCGGGCATCAGCGCCGCCCGCGGGGCATGGTGCAGGAACTCCAGCTCGTCCGGGTCGAAACTGAAGGCGAAGCGGCGCCAGTACTCGTCCCGCTGGTTGCCGCCCAGGAAACGCCAGTCGTAGTTCATGAATGACGTCGAGTCGGCCCGGCCGACGACCCGCTCGAACCGGTGCGCGAGGTTGAGAGCATGCCCGAGCTCGTGCACCGTGGTCTGGATGATCTTGCGGTCCTCGTCGGCGTCGGCGACCCGGTCGCGGATCTCGGTGGCGAACACGGCGGCGCCCTGCCGCGGCAGCACGGCGCCTGCGTCGAACATGACCCCGAGCAGGCCCTCCCTACTGCTCTTCCCGAGCATCAGGAGGTGCAGCTCCCACGAGGGGAGGAACATTGATGCCTGCGCAGTCTGCGCCATCAGGTCGTCAAGGATGGTGAAGGTGGTGGACAGGTCCCACGTGCCATCCGCCGGCGGCGGGATCTGAGTGGCCATACCCGCGTCATGGACCGCGAACCCGGCTCGCGACAGGCACTCGCGGAAGGTCAGGCTCTCGCCGCCGAACGTGACGGCCGCGGGGAGCTGGACCTGGTCCTCGGTCTCGACCTCGACGCCGAGCCGGCGGAGCTCCGTGCCCACACGATCGGCCACGACCACCAGTTCCGCGTGCGGCGGAAGCCCGTTGAGCCGCTGGTCGAGCGTGAACGTCGCCAGGAGCACATCCGGCCCGCCAGCAGAACCGGAGGCAACCGCCACCGTCCCGGTCGTCGTGGCGCCCAAACTGTCCTGCCAGATCGCCATTTCCGCGTCGCCGTCCGGAAGGAAGGCACGACCCGGCGCTGAGCGCACCGAGGCAACATAGTCACGGCCGTTCGCGCTGGTGCGGTAGACGTCGGCGCTGACCGCCTTTACTCCCTCTGCGTCGAGCCGTAGCTCGACGAATAAATCGCTGTTGCCGCCCTCGTAACGCCCATCTCGCGGGACGGCGGCCTCTCCAGGCACATCTGGTAACTCGTTCATATTCAATTGAGGCACATGGCCGCGGCCGTGACACCCCTCAGGCGCAGGTGGTCTAGAGGTTCAGGACGGGACTCCATCGGAGCCGGTGGTACAGACCGGGCCTTGCGAGCCCTTGCGCCCTAGCCTCACTCTGGGCCGGGTACGGCAGTGGGCGCCCCGGTCAGGTCGCTCTAAGGAGGATCAGCGTCATGCCGAAGATCTCAACAGGCGAGGACATCGAGTTCCATCCTGCACTCGTCAAACTGGCTGCTGACGGCTACCCGGACGCAGTTGCATTGTCAGGATTCATCGGCCCCTCCTCGAACGAGGGTTGCGTCACTCTGTATCGGGACCTTCGGAAGCTTGAGCGGGGTCTTGAGGTCCGGCTGTCCGACATCCTGCACGTCGAGGACATCCCAGAATCGATTGTCCCTTTCGATGCGAAGAGAATATGGGTGCGGAAGGGCGCCGATCTGGAGCTTCGGATCTCGAGCGTCCGGCGTGTGGAAACAACCGAGTCCGCCCCCGAGTTCGTCGAGTCGAGTGCGGGGCGGTTGAGGATGCGCCTACCCGTTCGCGAAAAGGCTGCCGACTGTCATTCCTGGTGTCAGACGCTGTGCGCAAGTCACTGCGAATATTCTGCACACTGCGACCTCACCTGCAGCATCCCGAGCTTGCCCGGGCCAACGTCCGAATGACCATCACCGACCACGCGCCACGCATGCATCCTGCGCTCGACTACCGCGCCCCATACGTCATCGAGAAGTTGGTGCGGGACCAGATCGTGGACACCGACGAAGAAGGCGAGGAGCTCTTCCGGGAGGCGATGCGATACCTGGTCCTCGCGGGGTCGGACCGGTCGATGACCTGGAAGATGTACTCGACACGGGTCGACGAGGCATGGCACCAGTTCGTCCTCTTCACGGTGCAGTACACCGAGTTCTGCCACGAGTTCTTCGGCGGATACCGGCACCACGCACCAAGTAACGCGCCGGCCCCGACGTCGGCACCGACGTCGGCACCGGAGTCCGGGCCAGCCGTCGAGGACTCGACGTTCGAGCAGTTCGGCCAAAGGTACGAGGAGGTGTTCGGCGAAACGCTGCCGGAGGTGTGGTACGACCACCGGACGATCACGCTGCGACGGCGTCTCGTCAACGGTCATGTCGGCATGCTCACGCTGGTCGAGGGCCCGGACACGGTCGAACTGATCGGCCCGACGGGGCAGGTGGTGTTCGAGGTGAACGCCATCGCCGGTGAGGCGTTGCGGTTCATCGCCTCGCACGGCGCATTCCACGTACGGGAGCTTCCGGGCGACCTCACCGACGAGGAGAAGGTCGCGCTGGCGTCCGGTCTGGTGGAATGCAACGTGCTGCGTGTCGCCGCCTGAGACCCGTCCTGCAGGGGTCAATCCGTTGGTGGTCCGGGCGCTGAAAATCGTGGGGCAAGGTAGCGATCTCCGGGCGCTGGACATCGGTCCCGGCGATTTGTCGAACACCCGCTACCTGGTCGATCGCGGCGTGGCCGTTGACGTCGTCGACCGCAACCCTGCCGTGGTCGACCAGGCCGACGCCCTCGATCATTCTGGCGTACGCGCGTTCTGCGTCGACATCCGGCAGTTCCGGATCGAACGCGAGCGCTACCACCTCGTGGTCGCGCTCACCGTCCCGAAAGTCCTGCGCCCGCAAGCGATCTCGTCGATGTTGGCGGCCGCCCGGGGAGGGATGGTCGACGAGGGCGTGCTCTGCTGCACGTTGCTCGGCAACCGGGATTCCTGGGCCCGCTCAGGTCCACCGGCGACCTCGTTCACCAAGACAGATTGCGAGCGGCTCGTCAGCGACTGGCCTGGCGTGCGGCTCAAAGAGATCGAGTTCGACGGGAAGGACCGGCGCGGAGCCGACAAACACTGGCATTGGTACGCACTGCTGCTGAGCCGACGGTGAGACGCCCGCGGCGGGCGGCGACCGGCTTGCTCTCAACACACGCGGCATTGGCGGCGGCATGACGCAGTTGCTGGCTCGACAGCCCGCGGCTCAATCTCGGTGCCGGGTCGTCTCTTCCGGCGCGCCGTCGCGCACGAGCTGCTTGGCAAAGCACTGGGTCGCAGGGATCCCGCGATCGTCGCACCAGGTGTTGGGCTCCTCCGGTGTCGTGAACGGAATCCCGGCGACCACCACCCAGTAGCCCGGGAGCTTGTAGGACTTCCACTCGCTGCTCGACAGCAACCGGACGTTGGGGTACTTCAGCCTCAGTGCGAGGTACTGCGAGTAGATGTCCGCGTAGGTGTAGGTCTTGTTGTCCAGTGGGTCGTGGGTGCCGTCGGCCTTGGAGGACAGCTGCGGGATCCATGAACCCTCGAGCTCCGAGACGCTCGGGTCGTCGTCAGCGGCCTGCCGCTCGAGTGCCTCCAGGGCAGTCTTCTGGGTCTCCGCGGGATCCGTGACCGGCCTGGCGGTGGCACTCACGGTGCTGGCTCCCGCCGTCTCCGCCTCGGTCGCGAGCTTGCCCTTGCTTCCGTCCGCAGCGCGGCAGGTGACGCGTACGACGCCGTCGCTGATCGCGGTGGTCAACGTCTCCGGCGCTGCCCAGGCGGTGCCGGGACCGAAGCTCGCGATCACCGTGGTCGTGGGGTCCGAGAACCCGGGGACGAAGAGCTTGTGCGCGGAGAAGTCGAAGCTGCCCACGGCCAGCGGCGCTCCTGCCGTGTCGAGGATGTTCAGCCTGAGCTCCCGGGATGAGACGAACTCACCGGTCGGGCACACCGGACGGAACTCCAGAGTCACCTCGAGCGCCGTCCCCGACGACACCGCCCGCGTGGGCACGACATCGAGCACCTGGCCGCAGGAGGACACGAACGATGTCTCACCATCGCCGCCGGTCACGTCCTCGTCGTCTGAGGTCCCCGAGGTGGCACCAACCTGCGACGTGCTGAGGGCAGTGCTCCGTTGGCCCGTGCCATGGGCGTCACGGTTGTTCGACTGGGGCACGAAGTGGGCGGCGTACCCGACCAGCGTGCCGGCGACGAGAGCCGCCAGCAGCGGCAGCGCGAACCGAATCCAGAAGCGTCGCCGGGATGGTCGTGCCGGACCCGGGGGTGGTGGCACAGGGGGTGACGGCAAGGGGGCCGTGTGCTCAACGTTGGGTGTCGGCGCCGGGTTGAGCGGTTGCCCACAGTTGTGGCAGAACCGTGCGCCGGGCGAACGTTCGCGACCGCATGCCCCACAGAACCTCATGACCGACCCCTCACCCGCGAGCGGCCGCGACCGGTGCGCGTCCACCAGACCAGGACGGCAGCGGCGAGTCCGGCCACGCCGCCTGACGCCCAGACGACGGGTCGTTCCCGCCAAGTGGCCTGACCGGAGACCGCATCAAGCCGCGCGGTGTAGGAGTCACCCAGGTTGCCGTCGTTGTCCATGGGCGTCACGGTCACCCGCCAGGGATCCCCTTGGTGCGACACGCTCGCGCGAACCAAGTCTGACTTGCCCGAAGCCGTGGCGACGGGATCCCCGTTGACAGAGATCACCCAGCGCTCCGGCCGGGAAGCCCCCAGCTTCCACTTCACGTCCAGCAGCACATAGTCGCCGACATCCGTGGCGTCCGCGGTCATCGAGGTCGCGGCGGGGACGCGTGGCAGCAGCCCTGTCGTCGGGCGCTCGTCGACGATGACAGCGGCGGAGGCGTTGGCGCCGCGCCCCGCTTCGTCGACGACGAGAACCTGCATCTGGCCGTGGTAGCCATCGTCGTAGCGATGGTTGATCGTCGGCTCCGAGGTGGTCTCGTCGGTGAACCCGTCCCCGTCGAGGTCCCAGCGGTACTCCGCGACGTCTCCGGACACCGCCCGCGAAGCTGAGGCGTCGAAGTGCACGTCGCGCCCCGCCGCGGCGAAGTAGGTGCCGTTGCTGAGCACGGCCGTCGGGCGCGCTGCGATGTTGTCCAGCGCCCGCGTGAGCGCGGACTCGGTGTCGCCGCTGCTCTTGTCGATCACCTCACCCGAGGTCCGCGCCGCCAGCCCTTCGTACGCCGCGACGTCGTTGACCACCGGGAAGACGTTGACGGGGTCGATCTCGAGCGAACGGCGCTCCACCTGGGGAAGCGTCGAGCCGTCGACCAGGTCTGGCTCGTGGAAGTCGGCGTCCGTGAGGATCACGGCTGCCTTGGAGGCGCCGTACTGCCACTCCAGGTCGTCGAAGGAGAGCATCAGGGCGTGCAGCAGCGCCTCGGGGTCGTCGCCACCTCCGTCGGCTGAGAGGATGCTCAGGCCGTCCTGGAACTCAGTCATGTCCGAGGTGAAGGGCACGACCACCTCGGCCGGGACAGCGTCGACGTTGTCCCGGTACTGCACCAGCGCGACCCTGCCGTCGAGCGAGAGGATGCGGTCGGCCTCGCTCTGGGCAAATGCCAGGGCTGAGTCGATGTCGTCCTGCATCGAGCCCGTCGTGTCGACCACGAAGGCCACATCGCGTCCCGAGGTGCCGGGGGCCGACTCGGCTTCGTCCGGGGGCTGCGTCACGAGGTTGCGGACTTTCAGTCGCCACACGATCCGGTCGGCCATGCAGGTGATCGCGGACTCGTCGCCCACGGTCTCGTCGCCGAGCTTGCAGGAGACAGGGTGCTTGACGAAGTTGCGGTAGCCATCCGTATGGATCGTCCCGGCCTTCTCCATGTCGGGCACGCGCGTTCCCTGGCCGCAGACCGGGTCGTTGGGGATACAGATCGAGTCGGTCACCGACGCCACGGGCGGCGGGATCCCTGCGCGGCTGTGAGTCAGACCGCCCTGGGGCGCCATTCGGCTGTCCACGTGCGTGTAGGACTCGGGGTCGCTCGGGTCATGGTTGGGGTCGGCGATGAGGGTGACGGCGGCGATCTGCTTGGCGATCTCGCTGGTCGGGCCGAGGAACTCGCTGTAGGTGTTGATGCCGAACTGCGATGGGCCCGTGATGATCTTGCCCCGCAGGTAGGAGTTGACGACGTCTGCGCCCTGGGAGTAGCCCGCGAGCACGTAGCGAGTCCTGGTCCCGCACGTTTCCCACTGCCGCTTCAGGCTGCGGTGCAGCTCGCGGATTCCGGAGGTGACCGAGTTGGGGTAGCCGTTGAGTGCCCACAGCGCAGTCTTGCCCCAGCTTGACTGCTCGACCGGAACCGCCGGGTATCGGATCGGTGTCCAGCTGAGCTTGAGCTGACCACCCACCCGCTTGTGCACCTTCTGGACCAGGTCGTAGATGAAGGGTGTGCGCGTCGCGACCGTTTGCTTCCCACTCTCGTCCTTGTCGAGCTCGCGGTCGGCCAGGATGCTGGAGCCGTCGGTCGCCTTGTCGATCGGGTCGAAGGCGTCCCAGGTGTCGGCGTACCCGGCCGTCGGGTTGGCGGGGTCGTACGGCTCGGACCCCGCCCCGGACTGGGGCTGTTCACCCGAGCCACGCACGACGTACACGATCACGTCGGCACAGGAGCTCGCCTGAGCAGTTGCACCCTCTACCTGTGCGGCAGCCGACGCCGGTGCCGCGAGCGCCGTCAGGGCCACGATGCTCCAGACCGACGTCAGGACACACCAAGCAACACGACCTCGCATCTGTTCCCCCGTCAGTGTGACGCCGACCCGCCTGCGGCGGGCGAACGGCAAGCAGGATGCTAGGCGTTATCGCGCCAACTGACCTCTCGCGTCTCGTATTCTGTCCATCCGGGGTCAGACAGCCGTCAACTTGTCGTCTTGCCGCGGGAATGGGGCCTGCACCCGTCCACGAGAGCACTACTCCCCGCTTGCGGCGAGGTTCCTCAGATCCAGCATCGCCGTCGACGCTCGTTGGTCGCTGCCCTTGGACAGGACCACATGGGCGCATGCGTACCGATCCTCGGGGGTGCTCACTGCAAAGACGTATTGCGTTTCGGCCGTGCCCGTTGCGTTGGGCCCGGTCTCGCCCCAATACACGATCCGAGCACCGGGGACAGGCCGAAGCTCTCCATCTCGCGCCGGTGCGGAGACTTCGATTCCGTCCCGCACCGTGTTCCGGCATGCGTGGTATGCCTCTTCGAACGAGGTCGAGTCCGTGAAGGTGACGACCCGAAGCAGCATCCTGTTGCTGCTGGCCAGCGACAACGCTGAGGCATCGACCCGAACCGTCGCAGTGCCTTGGCTCACCGACAGGACGGCCACGTCGATTCCAGGTTCTTCTCTGGTGCCAACGCCCCTGATTCCCGCGACGATCGCTACGCCTGTCGCCGCGAGAAGCAAAACAGCGGAGAGAACAGTGACCGTCCTGAGAACCTCGGTGGGCAGCCAGGAGAGGACCAACGGAAGAGTGACCCCGAGTACGGCAAGCGCGAGCGCCGCACCGACCCAGTAGGGCGAATTTCGAAGTAGTCGCGCAAGCGCGTCGCCCTCAATACCCAGGGAAACGAACACCCCGATCACCAGGGCGACCCCGAGAGGGATGGCAATCCTCGCTCGTCATGGAGTGCGTCCGCAGTCTTCTCAGCGACCGATTGAGTTGAATCCGCCATCCAGCACCTCCGAGTTGTGGACATGTTGTCAGAATCAAGACGTCTCGACCGGTTAGTCAGCTCGGAGAGTGTCTCCTCAGGCCACCATTTCAGTCGCAGGAACGATAGGCCCGTTGCTCACAGGGTGATCGGCCCGAGCGCCTGCTGCAGTTCGAGCGCGAAGGTCGAGGGCACCTACCGTGAGATGAGGGCGACCAACACGCGAACAATTGACGCCGCGCCGCGCGCGGGAAAGCAAAGCGCTGGGAGCGGGGTGGGTCCGCGTCTTGCAGGCCGGCCGATGAGTTCCGGTGTCGAGGACGGTCGAACCAAGCATGAGCCAATACCTACTGACCGTTCCGCACGACTCCGACGAGGAACCGACCATGGAGACCATGGACCCGGCCGAGCTGGAGGCGGCCATGGCTGCCACCGGCGCGATCATCGAGGAGCTGACGTCGACCGGCGCCTTCGTCTTCGCGGGCGGGCTGATGCCGCCCTCGAGCGCGATCACCGTCGACAACACTGGCGAGTCGTTGAGCACCGTGAACGGCCCCTTCGTCGAGGCTCCCGAGTACGTCGGGGGTTTCTGGGTGATCGACGTCGCCGACGAGGAGGCCGCCGTCGGCTGGGCCGCCCGCGCGTCGAAGGCCCTCGGTGGCCGCATCGAGGTCCGCGCTTTCCAGGTGCCGGCGGGCGACTGAGCTCAGTTCGCGAACGGCTTCTCGGGCTGGACGCGTCAGGGTTCGGCCGCTGATCGCCGATGCGTACGCCCGTCGGGCGCCACAACGCGGTGAACGACTCACCTCCCTCACTGCACGATGCCCAACACGGCTGTGGGGTGACCGATCAGACCGCCGCCTTACAACATTGCGGCGTCTTGGTCCTCGTCGCGATTGCATGGCCCTCTGTGGGCGGGTGGCTTTCGCCCGCCGCGCCCCGCAACGGGATCCGAGGGTGGGACGCCCTGGGAACCGCGTCAGGGGCGGAAGGTCGCACCTTCCGGATCGTTGCCGACCGGGCGCACTCCCGGTTGTATCAGCGGGCGCACCGGACGCTCTTTCTCATTGCAAAGCGGGCGACCGCAGGCACCACCGCAAGGGGGATGAAGGACATGAGGATTCCGTTCGAGGAGGTGCCGCTCGACGTACGTCGTCGTGCGGCCCGCGCCGTCGCCACGCTTGTCGGCGACCGCCTCTCACCGACCAAGCTCCGCAAGGCAGAGCCGCGGTTCGGGGAGGCCACACCGGTGTACCGGCCCGATCTGGCCGACATCGCATATTGGGAGATCGAGATCGCCGGCCTCCGGACCGCACTGCCCAAACGGGAAGGTGAAGCGGGTCGCGGGGAGCAAGGGTTCATCGTCGTCGCGACCGGCGGCCACGACGTTCCTGTGCCGCACTTCAGCCTCGACCTCGCGCCGCCGAGCCGCCAGCTCGACGAACTCGGCACCATCGACCGCGTCGTCAAGCTCGACTCGCTCTGCTACGCGGGGGTCGACGACCAAGGAAACCTGGTCGGCCACATCGGCACGATGCCGCCCAAGCTCACCGGGTTGCCGGCCGAGTTGCCGAAGCGGCTGCCTGCCGGTTCTGCCACCACCCTCGGCGCCGGTCCCCACGACGGGGAGGACGGCGACAAGACCGATCCCCAGCGCCCCCGGACCTCCCGAGGCAAGAACCCCGTCAAGCTCGAGGAGTGGCGCTCCTGGAACGAGCTGACCAAGGGGTACGCCGAGTCGTACCGACTCCATCTCGCCGCGCTCGCGGAGCGCGCCGTGCCGCGCTGGGAGACCGAGAAGCTCACCGACGCATACGGCGAAGGCATCCACTCCGGCGCCACCCATACGGTCTGGCTGCTCGAGGAGGGCGACTTCACCATCGAGGGCCCGGCCGCCGACCTGGTCAGCGCCGAGCTCAACCCGCAGCCACTCCCACCGAAGCTGGTCCTGCGACCGCGGGCAGATGTCGACGTCAAGGACACAAGCTTCGACGTACGCATGCGGTATGCCGGCAGCGAAGAACTGCTCCGCTTCTTCATCGTGCCCGACCAGGCACCCTCGACCGAAGCTAGGCGCATCGGTCCGCTCGGAGAGGAACTCTGACATGGCTTGGAACTACTTCTGGGCCGGCGGCTCAGGCGACCAGCCTCGCTACAACCAGTTCCAGTTCGCTGGGTGCGCGGTCGGCTGTGGCCCCACTGCTTGGGGCATCCTGTTCGGCTGGGGTGACCGCCAGGCTGGGGCCGGCAACTCCTACTGGTCCGGCCGCAACGGTCTCTACCGGGAGAACGGTGGCCGTGGCGCCGACGTCGTCGCGCCGATCTCCCAGGACGGGGGCGTCAACAACGTCATCGGCGAGCTCCGTGGGCAGGTCGGCACGTTCTGCGCCTTCGGATCCGGGGCGACAGCTCCGTGGGACATGCCGGGTGCGTGGCAGTACCTCAACGGCCGGAGCTACACCCGGCTCGACACCCACTGGAACACCTTCGGCGTCCACGAGACCAGACTGGCCAACTATGCCGCCAACTCGATCGCGTACCGACGTACGCCCGCTGTCATCGGCACAGGCTGGCTGAGCCACTACCCCGTTGCCTGGGGATACGCCTGGCAACACAGGACCGTCCGCCGCTCCTTCCTCTGGTGGGACTGGACCGAGACCGTCACCGACACCGCGTTCTACGTGAACAACGGCTGGGGCGGCGGCGGCAACGGCGAGTGGATCGACGCGAGCACCTGGTTCGCCGGCGAGATCTACCCCTGAGCACGGCCAGCCTGGGCCTTGGTCTGATGGTGGGGCCGGGAATGGACGAGCACCCCGACCAGCTGACCGGGGTGCTCGTCTTGGGTCAGTCGCGCGTGTCACTCGTTGAAGGAGGAGACACCTCCGTCAACCAAGGCGACGGCACTGTCGTAGATACCGTCGCTGGAGTCTGCGACACCAATGAGAACAGCGACAGGCTGACCGGGCGTCACGGGCACCACGCAACTCATTCGCGTCGTCACACCGTCCAACGTAGTCGGGATGTGACCGTCGCCATTGTCGACGAAATATGCGGAGTTCGTACCGCCATTGACGGTGTTCACCGCGACCGGGCTCGAGGTTCCCGGCACTGTCGCGCAGTTCTGACCGTTGACGAAGACACCCATGACGTCGTTGTAGCTCGAGCCGACGTACTCGGGATACTCCTCGCTGCCGAACATGTAGTCGATCCGCAACCGGTTACCTGACGGGGTGACGGTCATGTTCACGAAGGTCGCGTCCTGGGTCTCCTCACCGGCCAACGAGCTCAACGTGGCGTTGCCTGGTTCACCCCGGTCGCTCGAAGCGAAGAAGCTCGAATCAGTGCCCGTCACTTGGGCGATGAGACCGGTCGAAAGCACCCAGGCGTCGCCCTGACCGTCAAAGCTCGGAACGCGACCTGTGCCCGCGGTGCCTCCGCTGTCGGGAGAGGTGATGGCTACACCGGGTCCGGCGACGTCCCCAGCGATCTCACTGCCCGGGTTCGGGGTTCCGAGGGGTCCACCTGAATCGATGATCCAACTCTCGGCCCAATCCCAATCGGCGGAAATGTTGGTACTGATGCCTCCAGATGCGCCGACTTCGATGCCAGCGGCTACTGCTGCCTGGCATTTCACGGGCATCTTCTGTATCGCTCTGGCGCCTACCCGGCCGTGCCTCAAAGCCCTGGCCGCCGGTGCGAGGTTCGTGTTGAAGCGGACCGCGAAGCGACCGCGAGGGATTGCCTGGTCGAGCGGGACCTGTTGAACGCGGTACGTCTGGCCAGACTTGCTCACCACCCGCACGAGCAGTCCATGCGGAGCCTTGGGACTGACCCCGCCGGCGATGATGTCTCCCCTGGCGAAGTTCTTGTTGGTGCGTAGGGTCCCCACACCCCCGAGGGCGGGGGGCGCGAAGGCCCGAATGCCGGAGGACGGAAGGCGCGTCAGTTTGCGCGAAACGATCGAGTCGTAGTTGACAAGCGCACGTGCGCCGGATGCGGTGACTCGGATGCGTTGGGTACGAACCGACGCCGTGGCCTTGAACTTCTTTGATTTCGTCGGCTTCGCGATGATGCGATAGATGCCCGGTCGCAGATTCCGCAGTGTCTTGCTTCGCTTGAGGGTCTTCTTGTAGCGCCCCGGCCCGCGCACGACAACCTTGGGCTTACCGGATCGCACGGGCTGGCGAATTTGGACGACCAGGCTTGCCTTTCCAGGCTTTGCCGTGACAGCTGCACGGGGGCCCGATGCTGACTGAACGGGTGCCGCTGAAGCCGGAGTCAAACCGGAAAGTGCGACCGCAATTGCAACCAGAGCTGAGGTCAGCGCCCCCGAGGCTCTCTTCTTGTTCTGGCTCAACCTAATCATCCTCCGAGTCATCAGTGGAGGCAAAGGTGTAGGAGCCCGCACGCGAAATGCAAATGACTGCGAAGCACGGCGAGATATCGGGCGCGATGGCTCTAGACCAGTCCCCTGAGTTTGCTGTCGTCCTACGCAGCCAGCGATTCCCCGGTGCTCACTCGTGGCGATGCGCTCGTTGAGTCGTCTTTATTAGGGGCCGCTCGAGGCATGCGCCTTTCTCGAAGGACATGAGGTGCGAAAAGTTGTCTCATTACTGAGGACTGCCGCTTGAGGTCGGATGCCCGACCACGGTAAGAGCCGAATCAAATGCGGCTCAACCTCAGGAGTCGAGGAAGGCGGCCATCAGCTCGTCGGCGGCTTGCTGCACCCGGGCTGCCCAGTTGGTGGTGTCGGTCGGGCTGAGGGTGACCACGCCGATACCGCACGGGAGGCCGGCGAGGCCGGGGAGGGCGGCCACGATGCCCTTGGCTCCCTTGATCAGTTGGCCCTCGCTCTCGAAGACGCCCTTCTCCCCTCGTCGCGCGGCGAGCAGGGCCTGGCCGAGAGCGCCCTGGGAGAGCGGCGTACGACTTCCGTTGCGGTAGGCGACGTGGAAGGTGGTGTTGCGCGGCTCGACCACCGAGACGGCGAGCGCCTCGTCGCCTTCGGCGATCACCAGGTGGGCTGTCGCGCCGAGGTCCTCGGCGAGCTTCTCCAGCACCTCGCGGGTGTCCTCGCGCAGCGTCGGCTGGAGGTTCTGGCTCAACTTGAGCGTCCCGAACCCGGCCGTGAGGACACCGTCGGCTCCGCGACGGATCAGACGGTGGTCGACGAGGGTGCCGATCAGGCGGTAGACGATAGTGCGGCTGAGACCGAGCTCGGCGGCGACCTGCGCGGGCGTGAGTCCTTCGGGCGAGGCGGCCACCAGCTCGAGAACGTCGAGTCCGCGGCCCAGGGTCTGCGAGGTGTCGCGGGAGCCCGAACGTGCTGGCACGGTTCGCTCCTTTCGCGGTTCCCGACGCCCGTTGAGCGAGCCGTCCACCCCGACTGAGGGTGCGGCCGAGCCTAGCGGAGGAGGAGCCATCGTCAGGGCAGGAGCGACCGCTCCTGAGGGCAGTCCTCGAGGGTCTGCAGGCACTCGGCGAGGTGGTCGGGCTGGTCCACGTAGTAGTGGGTGGCTCCCTCGACGAGGTGGTAGCTCGCGTCAGCTGTTCCGAGGGCGGCACGCACCGTGGCGTTGTGCGTTGCCGGGACGGCGTCGTCGGCGTGTCCCGACCCTTCGACACACAGCGCGCGCGGACCGTTCTTCTCGACGTCGACCGGGATCCAGCGATGGATGGTCACCCGCGGGACCACCACGTTGTCGCCCTGCCGGACCTCGATGCGGCCGAAGATGCTCTCCAGGATCGCGGCGCCACTCTCGATGAAGACGACCTCGTCGCCGATCCCGTTGCTGTACAGCGGCGACGGCGAGTCGGCCACGACATAGCTCAGTCGCACGTCGCTGTTGGCCAGGATGAGCCGACGGAGGCATACGACGTCGCGCCCGCCGCCCTGGCTGTCTTCGGGGTCGTCGTACAGCTCGGGCAGGCGGAAGTGCCGCTCAGAGCGACAACGGTTGTCCACAGATGGGAGAGCGCCGAAGATCAGCCCAGGAATCAGCGCAGAGCCACCAGCTCGTGCAGCGTCTCCCCGAAGCGCTCGAACTTCTCGCCGTCGATCATCACGGTGAGCTCGAAGTCCGACATGAACCGGAAGTAGCCGGGGTGGCCGACGAACTTGTTGACGAGGGGCTTGACCAGCCGTGTTCGTACGATGGGAACGTCGTCCAGCAGGTCATGGGCGTGTACGACGGACCGCACGTTCAGGGTCAGGTCGACGGCGTCATCGACCTGGAGCCGGATCCACTCGGGATAGGAGCGCCTCGCCTCCGAGTTGTAGACCATCGGTCCCTCGGTCAGCTCCACCTCGCCGGTGCTCAGCACGATCTCGCTGCCGTGCGCCAGCATCAGCGGCCGAGACTCGTGGTGCTCGAACCGGGCCTGCGTACGGACGCTGGCGTAGAGCAGGGAGAAGTCGTCGGTGTAGAGACGGCCCCAGTGCCAGCGCTCGATGATGCGCGGCATGTTGCCGACGCCCCAGTTGTGGTCGTGGTAGCCGCGACCGGTGACCTCGCGCGACTCGCCGTCGATGGTGATCGAGCCGGTGACCGCAGCCCGGGGGCCGGGGACGACCCAGCCGAAGAAGTCCTTCTGGCCGTACTCCGTGGTGCCGTTCCCGGGCATCCACGACGATGTCTCGTTGGTGAAGGTGAGGTCGAGGACGACGTCCTCCTCGGAGGCGTGCAGGTGGTGCACGGGCAGCTCGCCGCTGAGGTCGGCACGCGCGTGGTTGGGCCCGATGCCCACCTCGCAGTGGTCCGTCGACGCGCGGAACGCGGCCTTCGGGTAGTGCCGGATGACCTGGCGACGGGTGCCGTCGGGGTAGTAGACGATCAGCTCTACGACCGGCTTGCTGCCGGGAGGCTCCTCGGGCCGGCGCTTCTGGAGGAACGCGACCACGTGGTGGCCGGAGTCCAGACGGGCGTCGAAGTACCAGTGCTCGAAGGCCCACCTGCTGTCGTGCGGGTGCAGGGCGTTGTCGCGAGCGGTGACATTGGACAGCTCGGCGTCCTTGCTGCCGGGACCGTTCCAGCCTTCGACGGCGGTGATGGTGCGCATGGAAGCTCCTGGGTGGTGGGGTCGGGTGGTGCGTCAGCGGCGCAGTGTCATCTGCGGAGGGCGCTGCTGGCGTCGAACTCGGCCTGACGGCCTTCCATCTGGGCCTCCCACCAGCTCTGCCGGTGCTTGTCCATCAGTCGCACGTGCAGCTGCTTGAAGCCGGGGACGCGACGCAGAAGCTCGGTGACGGTGATCAACGGCCACCGCGCGAGCGGGATCAGGATCCACGGGAACGCGCGCGGCATGTCGTACATCGCGCGGGTCGCCGGCGCCATCCAGAGAGCGCAGTAGGCCGCGTAGATGCGGTGGTTGTACGCAGCCCGCAGCCGCTTGAGCCCGCGCTGCCCCTCGCGCGGGGCGAACGCTGCCGGGAAGGATTCGATCAGCTCCTTGCCCGAACGGCCGGAGTCGTAGGAGCGAGCCGCGGTCGTCATCATCACGGTCTGCAAGGTCTCGATGATCGTCGTCGGCGCCCATCGAGGCTGTACGCCGAGCAGGTGGCCCATGTAGCGGTTGAAGTGGATCAGCGCCCGCATCTCACGGGGACTGGTCTGGTAGCCGAGCAACCACAGCGAGAGGGCCGGGACCGAGCTTCCGCCGATCTGCGTCATCTGCTCGTAGGTCTGGCTGATCGGCAGTCCCCACGCGTCGGCGTCCCACTCCTCGTGCTCGCCGACCCGCTTGCGGACTGCTACGTGCATCACCCGGACCTGCATCGCCGTCGCCCGGCCGGCACCGCCCTGTTCGAAGAGTGCTCCGGGGGTCGAGGTGTCGATCCAGAACCTCGAGGTCTCGAGGAACCGACGCAGCGCGTTGTCGCCGGCGTAGCCACCGGCCAGGGAGAGCGGCATCGCCACTGCGCCCTCGGTGTAGATCTCCAGGGTGATCACGCCGGCGACGCTGAACAGCATCGTGCCCCAGCGACGCCACACCGAGGCGCCGAGCTCGACGAGGTCGCGGTCGACCCAGTCCGGCACCGTCTCGAACTCCTCGAACAGCGCGCGCATCGACTCAGGGGCGTCCGGCACCGAGTCGATGCCCCCGTCGAGTGCCTGCTGGATCATCTCCCGACCACGCTTGTGGCCGATCTCGCCGAAGAACACCTCGCCGACGAAGCGCTCGGCCACGGGGTCGCCCTTGAACAGGTCCTCGCACAGCGCCTGGGCCTGCTCGTCGGTGGGGAACAGGTCGTGGCCGGTGAGGCGACTGAACAGGGCCCGTCGCTTGCGCCACTCCGGCAGCTCGCGCGCCTCCCAGTAGCGGAAGGACGTCGGGCAACGGCCGTGTTCACCGTCGGCTCCGGCATCGTCGATGTCGACGGTGGCTTGCTCGCTCATCGGGGCTCTCCGTGGAGGGTCGGGTGTTCGATATGTGGATCGTGTTTTGCGACATCCGGTTTCGAACCGTACCTCATTTCCGTACACGTGTGTATGGTCGTGTCCATGGCCGCTGTCCGTCGTACGCCCCGAATGTCTGCTGAGGACTGGTCGGCGCGCTCCCTCGAGGTGCTCAAGGCCGAGGGGATCGGGGCGGTCCAGATCAACCGCCTCTGCGCGGAGTTCGGGGTCACCCGAGGCTCCTTCTACTGGCACTTCGCCGACCTCGACGCCCTCAAGGAGGCGATCGCGGCCCGGTGGTGCGCGGAGACGCGCGGCGCGCTGGAGGCGTTGTCGGGCCTGCACCAGCTGCCACCGCGGGACCGCCTGCGGGCAATGACGCTGCGACTGATCGACGACACCTCGTGGGCGGTCGAGCGCGCCCTGCGTGACTGGGCGAGGACGGACCAGGAGGTGGCCGGAGTGATCGCCGAGAGCGACCTGTTCGTCTTCTCCGTCGTCGAGGGAGCCCTGCTCGAGCTCGGCCTCCCCGCAGCCGACGCCCGGTCAGCAGCCGGCGTCCTCGTCTACGCCGGCATCGGCTTCGCCAGCGGCTCGACCCTGCTACCCAAGCCGACCATCGAGGAGATCGACCGGCTCCTCGGACTGATCACGGCGACCGTCAAGGCCTGAATCAGACGAGTCAGGCCTGCGGCAGCAGCGACCAGATGATCTCCGGAAGGCGAGACGCCTTCATCTTCGAAACACAGGCCGCGATTCCGAGGGCGAGTGCCTTCTTCTCCACATCGGGGTCCAGGTGGGCCGAGAAGAGGACGATCACCTGGCTGGGGTGCTGAGCCAGCATCTGCTCAGCCACTTCGAGTCCGGTGAGGCCAGGCATCCGGTTGTCGAGGAGGACCACCGACGGAATCGGGGGCGGGTTGAGATCCTGGAACCGCTCCAGTGCCTGGGGGCCGTCCTCGGCCTCGTCGACGACGTTGAACCCGCCGCGCTCGAGGAAGACGCGAGCGAGCATGCGCATCTCCGGCTCGTCGTCCACGACAAACACGCTGGGTGCTATCGCGGTCTGCACGCTGACTGTCATGGTGGCCGACATCCTAGTTGGCCACGAGGCTCTGACAAGGCAGTTCGACGATGAATCTCGTTGACTGGCCGGGCTGGCTCTCCGCCCAGATCCGGCCGTCGTGGGCGTCCACGATCCTCCGCGAGATGTAGAGACCGAGACCGGTCCCCGTCACCGCCCCGGCGCGGCCGCGAACGAACTTGTCGAAGATGCGCTCGAGCTGATCCGGGTCGATCCCGGGTCCGTGGTCCTCGACGACGAGTCGGGCCACGTTCTCGGTCTGCTCAAGCGTGACCTGGATGGGGATCTCCGATGGCGCGTTCTTGCGCGCGTTTTCGAGCAGGTTCGCGAGGACTTGCTGGATGCGGTCGGGATCGCCATCCATCATCACGGGGGTGTCCGGCACCGTGACGGCCACGGTGTCGGCAAGGCCGCTGCTGAAGGCGTCCACCGCCGTGCGGACCTCGTCGGCCAGGTCCATCGGGTGCCGGACGTAGCCGAATCGACCCGACTCGATGCTTTCGGTGTCGAGGACGTCTCGGGTCATTGCCTGAAGACGACGCGCGTTGGTGAAGGCCCGGCGTACGGCGCTGTGCCGATCCTCGTCACTCATGACGTCCCAGTGGTCGAGGCTCGTCTGCAGGAAGCCGAGCACCCCGGACACCGGTGTGCGCAGCTCGTGGGAGACGACCGAGATGAACTCGTCCTGGGAGCGGTTCAGCCTTTCCAAGCGCCGCGCCTGCTCTCGCGACTGCCGGAGTCGCCGTGCAAGAACGACCGTCAGGGTGAGGCCGACTGCGAGCAACAGCAGGACGAGGATCAGTCCCGCAGACTGCAGCGGACCCTGAAGGGGTTCGACGAACTCCGAGCGGTTCTGGGTGAAGACGACTTGCCACCCGACGACCGGAACGTCGGCACTGGCGACGAACTTGTTGCCGACCTGGTGCGCCCCGTCGGAGAGGCCGCGCAGGCGTTCGTCGGGCACTGGCGACCCCAGCCCGGTGGTGAGGGTAGAAGCGATGACAGCGCCGTTGCTGTCGAGGAATCGCCAGGTCGCACTGGAGTTTCGGCCACCCCCGAGCCCACGAATCTCCTGGTTGAAGTTGGAGTCGTTGGTCAGCGCCTGCTCGAAGACGAAGGCGCCGCGGACGCTGGTGGGTGTCGCGCCCCTGATGGCGACCGCAAACGCATAGCTCGGCAGCTCGGTCGTCACACCGGACTTGGTCACGGGCAGGACGACTGCAGGGGACGAGGCGAGCTCCTTCTTGGCCTCGTCCCAGCCTGGCGGAGTGAACTTCGAGCCGAGCATTCCCGGGCGCAGGAGGACGCCGTTGGTCACGGTGTCGTCAGCGTCGACGAGGAAGGTCCCGGACAGTGCCTCTGGGTCGATGGCGAAGGTCTTCAGCGTCGCCTGGTCGGCGGCACTGTTCAGGGTCAGCTCCCACGGGCGGCTCCCCAGCCCGCCGAGTGAGCCGATGCTGGACTCGACCCGCGCGTTGAAGCTGTCCGCGGTGGTCCGTACCTGGGCGACCTTGGCCCGCTCCAGGGCGTCGGTGCCGTCGTTGGCCGCAGAACGCAGCAACGTGATCACCATCAGGGCGACCATGAGCACGGCCGCTCCCGCAACGGCCGGGACGAGACGATCACGTAAGGACATCAGATGCTCCTTCGACGCTGGTTTCCGCAGAACCGGTCAGGGGGTAGGAGACGACGAACCGCGCACCGCCGCCTTCGGCCGAGGTCACGGAGACCTGACCACCCATGGAGGCCGCGAACTCGCTGACGATGGCGAGGCCGAGGCCCGCACCACGCGTCGCGACTATCGAGTCGCCCCGCCCGCGGTAGAAGCGGGTGAAGACCCGCTCACGCTCTGCTGGCGCCACACCCGGTCCCTCGTCATCGACAGCGAGTACGGCGCGGCCGTGCTGCTCGCTGACCGAGACGCGGATGACCGTGCCTGCTGGGGAGTACTTCGCTGCGTTGCCCACCAGGTTGGACACGACGCGCTCCACGGCCTGCAAGGCACCGGCGACAAGGAGGCCCGGCACTGTCTGGTGCACCACCAGGTGGTCAGGGGCCAGGTCGGGCTGTTCCTCGAGGATCTGGGCCACGACCTCACCGAGGTCCAGGACCGAGTCGGCCGTCAGCACGCCGGCCCCGCGCTCGAGTCGCGAGAAGTCCAGCAGGTCCTCGACCAGGGAGCCGAGGCGCTGGGCATTCTTGTCCACCTGCTCGGCGTACATGCAGGCCTCCTCGGAGCTGAGGCTGTCCCAGCTGGTGGCGAGGAGCTGCGCGTAGCCGGCGATGGCGCTGACGGGTGTCCTCAGCTCGTGCGAGGCAGTCGCCAGGAACACCGTCTTCAGCTCGTCCACCGATCTCATCCGGTCCAGCAGGTCGCGTTGCTGGGCGAAGGCTTCCGCGTTCGCCAGCGCCGAGGTCAAGACCTCAGTGGCGGCTCCGAGCGCGCTCAGGTCGTGGGGGCCCAGGCCCCGGCCGGCGACCACCCTGAGCCTCGCCACGGTCCGCCCGCCCCGGCCCAGGATCAGGCACAGTGTCTCCCCGGTCTGGAGCTCGGAGGGCAGCACTGAAGAGGCGTCGACTTCACCTGGGGCGACCCCCCAGGTGAAGAACAGCCGTTCTCCGTCCGCGGTCGGGGTACCCAGGGTCAGTCCCTGGAGGCCCAGGGCGGCAGCGAGCTCGTTGGTGAGGGCCGGCAGCAGGTCGGCGAGATCCAGGCTGTGCTGGGCGACGGTGGCCAACGCCGCGGTCGTGGCGCTTGCTTCTTTCAGCCGCACCAGCTCCTGCTGGCTCCGCCTGGCGCGGTCGTCGCGCCGCACGTACCAGCTTGCAGCTCCCACGCCGGCCAGGACGATCCCGAGTGCGGCGAGCCACACCGGTAGCGGTGTCGGAGGAGGTGCCGTCCAGATGGTCAGCGTGAACTCCTGGACAGGTCCGGGCCGCATCTTCACGGCGTACGTGGGCCGATCGGATGGTCGCGGACCGGGAAGGGACCGGACCGTTCGCTCCGGTCCGGCGAGCGAGATGCCGCCGCGTGAGGGCCTCAGATCCTCCAGCGTCGAACCCAGGTCGAGTCTCGCGACCTGGAGGCCCGTCGCGTGCTTCCGACGCTCCTCGACCGTGGCCGGCGGGGACTCCGTGTCGTAGGTCGCGACCACCACGAGTCCGTCGCCCGCGTCCTCGAACACCGGGATGCCTGAGTCCCGCGCGCGGGTGGCGACGCCACCGGAGACGCCGGCGGCGGCGCTGTCGGCGAAGGCGAAGCGCTTTGCGCCGGAGGCCGTTCCGGAGGCGGCGTCCTTCAGCGCAGTTCGCAACGCATCGCCGACCGGGGTGGCGGCGTCGGCGGCCGCGGCGCGGGCCTCGCGCTCCGCCTCCAGGCCGGAGAGGGCACGGGCGAACAGGACCAGGGCAACGGCTGCCACCAGGGCGATCACCAGGATGGCGACCGGCCGCTCCCACCTCCGCTTGACCCGCTGCACGCTCATCCCTTGAGCACCGCCGCCCTGAGTGCGCGCAGGTTTCCCTTGGCGAGGAACGGCACGCCCAGTTTCGCCGCGTGAGCCCGCAGCTCCACCTTCTGGTAGTTGCTGTAGATCACGACTCGCAAGTCTGGGTCGTCGGTCAGGAGTCGCTCGGCGAGCTCCAGGCCGGTGATTCCAGGAGGCATCCGGTAGTCCAGGACGACCACGTCGGGGGAGAGTGTTCCGACGAGTTCCTCCGCGTCCGCGGCATCGAGCGCGCCGTGCACCTCGTGTCCTTCCAGCCGGAGATCGGTCAGGGCGAGATCGAGCGCATCGAGATCGTTGTCCGCCACGACGATGCGAGCCATCACGCCTCCCCCGGCCCTGCCCTCCAGCTGGCCGCCCCAACCCGCTTATCGAACACGCAATCATCCGCCCATGGGTCGAAAACGCATGAACTTCGAGCGTGTCATGGTGGTCAACCAGTCGACGCCGAGCACGCGAAGTCGACATACGCTGCGAAACCGGGCACGGGTGGTCTGGCCCAGCTGGCCCGCGCTGCCGACCCGGGAGTTGACCGCGGGCGTCTACCGACGACGACTGCGCCGTGGAACCTCGTCTGACAGGATCAGGTGCCGGCAGACGGGTTGGCGTCGAGGATGAACTTGGCGACGTCGGCCTCCCTGACACCCGCACGGACGGCGGCTTGGCGGATCCGGATCGCCGCCGTCTCCACGTCGATGTCCTGATGTGCGGCGAGGAACCCGCTGGCCGAGTCGACGAACGCCTTCTCCCGCAGACGAGCGGGAGCTGCTGCCGCACGCAGGCGGCTGGTGAACGACAGATCGGCGTTGGTCACGACCCCCTGGGCCCACGCGCCGCACGCCGCGGCGAGCTCGTCGTGGTGCCCATCGAACGCATCCTGCGTCGAGGCATAGAGGTTCACTCCGCAGATCACCCGGTCACCGCGCATCATCGGCAGGGACAACGTGCTGGCGACGCCTGCCACGGCCTGTGCCCTGGCAAAGAGGTGCCACCGGTCCTCATCAGTTGTGGGATCCGCGAACTCGGGAACACCACTTTCCTCCGCCGCCGCAACACAGGGCCCGCCGTCCAGGTACTGGATGGCGTCCAGCAGCGCGACCTCGCGTGTTTCGGCTACCAACGTGAAGGTGAGTCCCTCCTCCACGAGACCCAGACTCAGCGCAATGCACTCGGGAACTATGTCGCGCACGCGCTGGCCCATCCTGGTGATCGACGTCTCGATCCGGCGATCGCGGCCGTAGGAGGCCAGAAAATCCAGTGCCACCCGGCTTTCCACCACCGGCACCATGTCTTCGCTGGGCTGCGACATATCGAGCACTTACCCAGAGCCAGGGTGACCCAATCTCACCACCCCCAGGCGGGGATTTCGCTCGACCAGCCAGGAGTCGTGCTCTTGGTCCGCTTCCGAGAATGTAGACCGCGTTTTCGGGTACTCAGGCAGTACGTCACGCGGCCGGCGGCCACTCCGTGCCAGCCGCCAACACGATGGGGCCGCGACACACGACGCCGCGTGACCCAGGGAGCCGTCTGGGGCTGACCCAGCCCACTGGACGGCTCCCGACTAAGCGCCCTCGGCGCGGTGGTCGGCGATCTCGGCGGCGACTTCGACAGCGATCTCGATGGCCCGCGCTGCGAGTGGAGACTGCGTGCGTCCGGCCGGCCAGTGCAGATAGATCTCCCGTGGTGGCAGGGACGGTCGCAGCTCGTGGACACGGAGCCGGGGGTCGGACTGGGCGTCGGCGCCTCGGATCGCGAGCCACGGCAGCACGGTCGATCCCATGCCGGCTCGCACCATGGACAGGAGGGTGTCGTTGATCGCGCTGCGAAACACGGTCCGAGGGCGGGCTCCGCTGCTCGCGAGTGCCTGCTCCATCAACGGCTGGTCGCAGGTCAGCGGCCAAGCCACCATCGGAGCGCGGTCGAGCTGCTTGAGCCGGACGGGTCCGTCGGGGAACGAGCCGTCGCTGGCCACCAGGAGGTAGGGGTCATCGAGCAGCTTGACGTGCTCGACGTCAGTCTCGACCAGGCCGTCGTAGAACAACAGGTCGAGATCACCGATCCGCGGTTGATCAGGCTCCTCCTCGGACAACCTGATGTCGCAGTCGGGATGCTCGTCGCGCAGCCGTCGTACGACGACCGGAAGGATCTCGTTGGACACGCTCTGGAAGGTGCCGATGTCGATCCGGCCCGCGCCCGCCTTGAACCGGTCGACAGCGTCGACGAGTCGTTCTGCCTTTGCCAGCAGGTCACGACCGTGCTCGAGGACTACCGCGCCCAGCGGTGTGATCCGCACTGGCTTTGGGCCGCCCGGCCGGTCGAACACCGGGCCGCCGACGGCTCTCTCCAGCGCGGCGATCTGCTGGCTCACTGTCGACTGGGTGTAGCTGAGCCGAGCTGCCGCCCGGCCGAAAGAGCCCTCGTCTGCGACGGCGGCCAGCGCGGCGAGGTGGCGCAGCTCGAGGTCGGTCACGCGAGCCAGCCTAGCAACATCATCGCGTTTGACGATCGAACCGATCACAGAACATCGCTTTTCACGATGAATAGATCGGCCTAGCGTCACAGCACCAGCAAGTCCGACGACGACGCGATGAGAGGCCGACATGACCGCGCTGACCACTGGACCCGATCCGACCCCCGGCACCAGGCCGCTCGTGAACCGGCTGCGATCGGCGCTGTGGCTGCCGCTCTTCGACGACCTCGCCGACCCGAGGGTCGTGGCGCGCGTCGCCGCTGACGCCGAGGAGGCCGGATGGGACGGCTGCTTCGTGTGGGATCAGCTGTGCTGGCGAGCGCCGGTCCGAGAGGTCGCCGATCCGTGGGTCACGCTGACGGCGATGGCCACCGCGACCCATCGGCTGCGGCTCGGTCCGATGGTGGCGACGCTCCCCCGTCGCCGGCCGGCCAAGGTCGCTCGGGAGACCGCGACACTGGATCTGCTCAGCGACGGTCGACTCACCCTCGGTGTCGGGATCGGCAGCGACAGGTTCGCCGCCGAGCTGTCCAGGACTGGTGAGCAGCTCGACGATCGGCGACGCGGCCAGATGCTTGACGAGTCCTTGGAGATCCTGGCCGCCGCATGGTCCGGCGCGCCAGTGCACCACCGCGGCGAGCACTACACAGTCGACGACATCGAGTTCCTGCCGCGACCTGTTCAGCGGTCCGGGGTTCCGGTGTGGGCCGCCGGCTTCCCCGGCAATGCCAGGCCGATCCGCCGGGCCGCCCGACTCGACGGCTTCTTCCCGGCCAATCTCGAGCACCCGGACCAGCTCGCCGGGATCGTCGCCACCATCACCGACCTCCGACCGGGCGAGGCCGGACCGTACGACTTCGTCATCGGCCTGCCCTACGACGCCGACCCTCTGCCGTACGCCGCAGCTGGTGCGACCTGGTGGCTACCGGAGTTCGATCCTGGGGTGTCGCTCGACACGGTGTGCGGCGTACTCCGCGACGGCCCCGCGAGTCCGGACGGTGAGTGACTTGTTCGACTACGACGCCGAGCTGAGCCGCTACAACGTGCGGCTGCGGGCGGCCGCAGACGTCCGGCCCGATGATCGCGTGCTCGACATCGGCTGCGGCACCGGGCAGACCACGCGGGACGCCGCCAGGTCCGCGACAGCGGGAAGCGCGCTCGGCGTGGACCTGTCCCGCCCGATGCTGGACCGCGCCCGCCAGCTCAGCGAGGAGGAAGGCGTCCCCAACGTCGACTTCGAGCTGGCCGATGCCCAGGTCCACCCGTTCTCGCCAGGGGATTACACCTTGGGGCTCAGCCGGTTCGGCACGATGTTCTTCGCCGACCCGGTCGCGGCGTTCACCAACATCGGGCGGGCACTGCGGCCGGGGGCACGGCTGGTGCTGCTGGTGTGGCAGGGCTACGACCGCCAGGAGTGGACCGTTGCGATCCGGCAAGCACTGGCTGGTGTCGACAGCCGGATCGCACCAGACGGGCTCACCCATGCCGCCTTCTCGCTGGCAGACCCGACAGTCGCGGCGGGCATGCTGGCCACCGCCGGATTCACCGCGGTCGAGATCACCGAGGTGCGCGAGCCCATCTACTACGGCCCGGACGCGGCCAGCGCCCGCAACGCCCTGACAGGCCTGGGGATGGCCGAGGATCTGGTCGCAGACCTGGACGCCGCGGAGAGGGCTCGTGCTCTCGAACGGCTGCTGGCCCTGCTCGACGCCCATGACACGGGCGAGGGTGTGTGGTTCGACTCCCGTGCCTGGCTGGTCACCGCTGTGCGGGGGACCTCATTGCGCGAGTGATCAGCCCAGCGCTGAGCGGTCGACCCGTGTGGCGGCCGGTGCATGTGGCAGCGCAAGGGCTGCAGCCGCGGCCAGACTGTGCACTCCGAGCCGATCCCGGACGTGTTCCATGTGCTTGCGCACAGTGCCTACGGACACGAAGAGCTCATGCGCGATCTGCGCGTATGACAGGCCCGCCGCCGCCATCCCGAGCACCTGCCACTCCCGCGGCGTGAGCTGAGGGACGCCGTGTCGTCGCCGCTCGGCGTCCAGCCAGATCTCCTCGAGGTGCGGTCGAAGCAGCGACGCGACCTGCCGGTCACGCTCGCTGAACGACGATCCGGAGCACCGCTGGAACATGACCCGGCGCGCTTGGCCCGGCGCCGCGGGCAGCGAGACGATCATCGTGTACTTGAGGTCGTCGAGGAGCTCGCTCAGCGGATCGGCCAGACGCTCGCGCTCGGTCGGGTAGAAGTCCCCGGTGTGGATGACACTCACCAGGTCGCCCGTGCGCTGGGGGTACGAGCACTTGTTGCCCCACCACAGTTGCCAGAACGCGTCGTCGTCCGGCCCGGCAACAACACCTGGGTCACCATAGTCAGGACCTTCGTGCAGGCCCTCGTCCGTCACGCCCTGCATCACGAGCGAGTACCGGTTGATGTAGTCGTGGTGCTGGTAGCTGACGCACAGGTCGCACGGGATGAGCGCCTGCAGCCCCTCCAGCAGCGCCCATGGCATCTTCTCGCCGGGGTCGTCGTTCCTGCCGTCGGCGATCACGCGCAACATCAGGTCGACATCGCCTTCGCGGAGCTGACTGCTGTGCATGGCTCCTCCAGGTAGCAGGTCCCGTACAGCTGTCTTCACGGTACGGCGACCCGTGCTGATGCGGAATACGCCCGAAGGCGAATACCGCGGCTGACCCACGGCGCCCATCGTTGACCTCATCGGATCGGTGCCGGTCCCGGCACCACCGTTCCAACCCAGGGACGCAACGACCTTGTGGCCCGGAAGGGATCTCAGATGTCTGCCTCCATGCAACTGCCGTCGCACGCCTGGGCCTCCGCCCACCGACTGCTCCTGGCCGTGCTGGCCATCGCCCTGGCTCTCGCGGTCGCCCTCTCCATCACCTTCGTCGCCTCCTGGCCGACTGACGACGAGACCGTCGCGCCAGGTGGGCGCGCCGACCGAAACAGCGAGCCGCACTTCCCGAAAGAGCCCTGCGGCGGGGACTTCTGCGCAAAGTGACGGGCGTCCGACCTAGTCCGTTCGGCTCAGTGTGTAGCTCCAGTTCTCGTCCCCGACGAGCAGCTGCCGGTCCGGCCCGAGCATGAACAGGTTCCTCCCACCCAGCAGCAGCATCGCGAGTGATCGCCCCGAGCCGGACGGCCGGATCTCGTAGACGACCGCGGCCGGGAAGCCGGCGAGGTCCCGCCGGATCCGCCACTCGCCCTTCGTCGCGTCGGAGCGACCCACCACCCCGGTGACGTAACCGGCGGGTTGACCGCCAGCAGTCTGATGAAGCGTCAGACGCCACTTCAGCCGACCGCAGCCGGGCACGAGATCCGCGGTGAACGCCTTCACCTCTTCCGTGCACGGGGTACGGCCCTCGAATACGCCGCCCCCGGGTCCGCGCTGTTCGTCGTACGTCGAAGAAACGACCGCCGCCCGGCGACCGGCCTCACCGGCGCGGTTGAGGGTGTAGCTCCAGGCGGCGTTGCCCACCAGCAGACGTCCGTCGGCACCGACGAGGTGGAGCAGGTCCGACCCGACCTGCAGGAGCCGGACGACAACCGCCGGATCGTCGGTGGCCAGGGTGATCAGGGCCTGCTTCGACGACCACGTCCCGGCCAGAGACACCGAGGTCCCACCACCGCGCATCCCGAGGGTGTTCGGCTCGCTCATCCCGTACGCAGCGTCGAGGGTGTACCGGCCGTCCCCGCCAAGGTCCAGCTTCCACGTCGCCATCTCGCACTGCGCGCCGGGCGCCATCCCCGGCACCGGCCGAGTGACCGGGTCGCACGGGGTGGTCGCGCGATAGGTCGCCCCGGCTGCCGTCGCACCGGGCGTGGTCCCCGAATGGGGCGTGGAAACCCGCTCCGGCGTGGAGCGTGTGGCGTCTTCTGAAGAGTCGTCAGCACAGGCCGTCAGCAAGACGAGCGCCATGGTCACCACGGCCACAAGCCTCGCGAAGGCCATGACTCCAACCTAACCGTCTGCCGGGCACGGGACGGTACCGTCGCATGGTGGCGGGTGTGGGGCTGAGGGGCAGGCTGGGCGCTGCCGCTGGTGCGTTCATCAGCAACGCTCGAATCGTGGAGGGCGACCCAGCAGATGGCGTCGCAGCCATTCTCGAAGGAAGCGTGGAGGTTCTCAAGCAAGGCCGGGTCCTCGCGACGCTGGGCCCCGGGTCGGTTCTGGGCGAGCTGTCGCTGTTCGTGCCGTCGAGCACTCGCACGGCTACGGCCAGGGCCACCTCGCCGGTGCGAACGATCAAGTGGCCTGCGAATGACGTCCGGGGCCGCCTCGCCCGCCACGAACGCCTCGCAACAGCGATCGTGGCCGATATGGCCTTTGTGCTCGCGGAACGGCTCGACCGGCGAACACAGGATGTCGTCTCGCTGCTCAAAGTGGCCGGGACGCGCCTGCCGGTGGCAGAACTGGAGCGCTTCCGCAGCCGCGCCGTGGAGTAGTCCGACGCCAGACGCCACACGCCGGTGCGCGAGCACGGCAAGCGTCGGGCGCCGCCTGCGCGACGGTGCCCGGCGCTTGCTCGCTCGGCCACGGGTCAGGGTCACCCTGTCGGTGTCAGCACCACCTCGTCCGACCCGCTGAGCGGCGGCAGCCCGTCCTCCGGAGTGTCCGTGTAGGCGGCGGAAAAGACCCCGCGCAGGTTGCTGGAGCCTGCGTGCCCCGTGTCCACGAACGTCTGGATCGTTCCCGAGCACCCGGTCGTCGAGGTGAGCGGGTGGCCGTGCTCGTCGTGACCGAGGATGTAGCTGACGACGACGTTGTCGCAGTCGATCGGGGCGTCGTCCTCCACAGAGACGCTGAAGGTGACCGCGTCACCGAACTGGAACGTGCCGCCTTCGGGCTCCGCCGTCAGCGTCACCACCGGGATCGCGTTTCCGACCACGACCCGCACGGACGCCGCCGCGCGCCGGCCGGTGGAGTCTGTGACGTTGAGCGTGGCCTCGTAGTCGCCGTTCTCGGTGTAGGTGAACGAGGGGTTCTGCACCCGCGAGTCCACCCGGCCGTCCGCATCGAAGTCCCAGGCGTACCGCAGTGTGTCGCCGTCGGGGTCCGCCGTACCTGCGCTGCTGAACTGCACGGTCATCGGGGCCAGCCCGGCCTCCCTGTCGGCCGCCACGACAGGTATCGGCGTCCGGTTGCCCCGCGTCCAGTCCACCCGTGCCAGCTGGGCCTCGGGCAGTTCGGCGAAGTAGCCGGTGCCGTACTCCAGGACGTAGAGCGCGCCGTCCGGTCCGAAGTCCATGTCGATCGGATTGTCGAACACGATGTCCGAGGCGACGTCCCCGATCGCGGTCACCTCGCCGTGGGTCACCGAAAACGCCTTGATGTAGTCCCTGGTCCACTCGTAGAACAGCGGCTTCCCTTCGAATCGCTGCGGCCACTTGACCCGCGAGCGACTCCTCGCCGAGTAGTCATACGCCGGGCCGGCCATCGGCCCGATCCCGCCGACTCCCAGTTCAGGGAACTCCTCGGATGTCTCGTAGGAGTAGGAGACCTGGGGCTCCTGCACCCGGGGCAGCACACGACGGCCGGTGTTGTACGCCGAGTCGTTGACCGGGGCGGCGCAGTTGAACGCACCGGACGAGGTCTCGGTCGCGAAGTCGTAGTCCTGGTAAGGCATGTCCGGGGCCACGCAGTACGGCCAGCCGAAGTTGGCGGGCCTGTCGAAGATCATCCACCGACCATGACCGGCGGGCCCGCGATCCGGGCTCGGCTCCTGCGCGTCCGGGGAGTAGTCGGCCAGGTAGACCTGGTCGGTCTTCGGGTCGACGTCGAACCGGAACGGGTTACGCAGCCCCATCGCGAAGATCTCCGGCCGCGTCCGGGGAGTGCCGGGCCTGAACAGGTTGCCGCGTGGGACGGTGTAACCGCCGCTCTGCTTCACCTTGATCCGCAGTAGCTTCCCGCGCAGGTCGTTCGTGTTGCCGGCGCTGCGGCGGGCGTCGAACGCAGGGTTGCGGCCGGGCCGGTCGTCCAACGGGCTATAACCGTCGGACTCGAACGGGTTGGTGTCGTCACCAGTCGACAGGTAGAGGTTTCCCTTGCTGTCAAAGGCGATCTGGCCGCCGACGTGGCAGCAGAGGCCGCGGTCCACCGGTACGTCGATGATCCGCTGCTCACTTCCCAGGTCGAGCGTGTTGCCGCGCAGCTTGAACCGGGACAGCCGCATCGCACCCTTGAACCGGTCCCAGTCGGCCTGGGTGCCGGTGGTCGGGGCGTCGCCCTCGTTCACCTCCGGCGTGGCAGGGTCGTCCATCGGAGTCTGCCCGGGCGGCGAGTAGTACAGGTACACCCAGTGATTGCGCCTGAAGTTGGCGTCGATCGCGATGCCCTGCAGACCCTCTTCGTCGTGCTGGTAGACCGGAACTTTCGCAGCAATCGGGTTGAGTCCGGTACGCGGGTCGTGGATGCGTACCTGCCCGGTCCGCGCGGTGTGCAACACCCGCCTGTCGGGCAGCACGGCCAGGCTGATCGGCTCGCCCGGTCTGTCGTTCAGGGTCACTTTCTGGAATGCCGTCTGGTCGGCCGGCACCGGCTTGGGTTCATGGCCCGGGTGGGCTCCGGCCGGCAGTGACGTCACACCTGCCAGCCCGATGGCGGTAGCCGCGGCCACCACTACGACGCGGCGCAGAGCTCTCCTGCTGTACATGAGGTCCCCTCCCTCAGAACCGGATGCTTCGCAGGAACTGGTAACCGACCGCTGCGGTGTCCAAGGCGTCGGCGGGCTCCCGGTCCCCGGTGCCGGCGTCGTCCCGCTCAACGATGTACTCACGGATCCCAGCCACATCGGACTGGGCGAAGATCCGGCGGAAGTCGATGAGGCCGGTCCCCGGGTCGGCGAACCCGCTGTCGATGTTCATGTCCTTGACGTGGAACTGCCGCACCCGGCCGCGGTGGGCACGGATCACGTCGACCGGGTCGGCGGTGCCGCGCCACGACCAGTACAGGTCCAGCTCAAGGTGGACCAGACGGCGATCGGCAATGGTGGTGAGTACGTCGAACCCGCGGCGCCCGGAGCCGTCGGACAGCGGGAAGAACTCGTAATGATGGTTGTGGTATCCAAACCCGAACCCGGCTGAGCGGGCAATGCGACCGGCCCGGTTGAGGTCCTTGGCGAAGGCGGCCCAGACGGCAGCGTCACGGATCGGACCGTTCGCGTCGACGCCGAAGAACGGGTGCACGACGTACCGACAGCCCAAGGTGCGTGCGTCGGCGAGAGTGGCCCGCCAGGCGGCCTCGTCGAACGGTTGCGGGATGCCGAAGTGTCCGGAGGTGGCCCGGATCCCGTTGGCGTCGAGCAGGGCACGGAACTCGGCCGCGGACAGACCGGCCGTGCCGGCCGCCTCGACCTTGGTGTAGCCGACATCCGCCAGCGTGGACAGCGTCGCCGCCGGGTCGGCCGCGAGCGCGTCGCGGACGGTGTACAGCTGAATGCTGATCTGATCTCGCCGAATTCGGCGCCGACCAGCCGCGCCAGTTCCCGCAGCGGCGCTGGGGCCGGCGGTCGCCAGGACCGTGCTGCCCGCGACCCCGGCAGCCGCCGCGGCGGCGCCGGCGCTGAGGAAGCCCCGACGGCCGAGCAGCTCCCCCATCTCAAGGGGGCTGGCCTGATTGGCGTCAACTCTGCACATACGTGACTCCTTCCCGAGGCGACGCGTCAGCGCTGCGGTCTCGAGAGGCAGAGGAAGCCGCGTCGCGAAATGAACTACTTGTGTCCGGACGCTACTTACTTTGACCGCTGGTGTGAAGTACTTCACACGACAAGTTTCCCTCTTACGCCACTATCACGCTGACTTTCGCCAGTTGGAGGCGAAAGTCAGCAAGCTCGCATCGCTCCATCCACAACCACCCTCGAAGGCGTCCGGCTATAGCGCCAGATGCTATCGTTGACTCATGCCAGACAGTAGTGAAGTGCTGCATGGGGTGATGCTCACAACGGGTACCACCCAGTCGAAGCTTGCCATGATTAGCGGGGTGCGGCAGCCGACGATCAGCCAGGTGCTTAGCGGCAAGGTAGGCATCAGTGACGACCAGCTGGCGCGATTGCTGTCGTGCATGGGCTACCGGCTCGAGGTCATTCGACGCCCGGTTCTTCCGCTGCTGACGCGCTCGGAGATGCGGTCGTGGCGGCTGCATCGCCAACTTGCGATCCACCTCAATCAGCAGTCCCTGCCGGAGTGGCGCTCGGTGATCGAGCGCAACCTGTCTCGCCTCCGCTCGGGGGTTCAGGGCGAGCCGCACACAAGCAACGTTGACGAGTGGGAAGGGCTGCTCAGAAGCCACGACCTCCCGGGTCTCCATCGCGTTCTGACTGGCCTGGATCGACACAGCATCGAGATGCGCGAGGTCTCACCGTTCGGGGGGCTTCTTTCGGAGGATGAGCGTCTTCAGGTGTTGCGAGCGATGGCCGGCTGATGCGGCGCGACCAGCTCGAGCATGCGATTCCTTCCGCGTGCCAGATCATCGGACATGACGAGGTCGTCGTGGTTGGGTCGCAAGCCATCCTCGGCACGTTTCGAGAGGAAGATCTCCCACGTGCAGCAACAATGTCGGCGGAGATCGACGTTCTCCCAATTGCTCAGGACAACGAAGAGACAGGCAGGCTTGCGGACATCATCGAGGGGGTGGCTGGGGAGTTCTCCCCTTTTGAGGAGCTCCACGGTTTCAGCATCGACGGAGTGGACCTGGACACCTCCGTACTTCCAGCCGGCTGGCGAGGCCGCCTCGTCAAGGTCCAGAACTCGAACACCGCGGTGCCAGGGTCTGACCGCGAGTTCACTGGCTGGTGTCTGGACAAGGAAGACCTCTGCGTCGCGAAGTTGTGCGCGTTCCGTGACAAGGACAAGAACTTTGTAGGTGCGCTCCTCGACGCCGACCTAGTCGATGCTGAAGTAATCGCCGAACGGATCCCGACTGTGCCGCCCCGTCATCAGGACCGTGTCGAGGTCGCCCTCACCTGGCTTGGGGGCCGGACCGAGTCCTGATCCATCTTGTGGCGGAAGCCGGACCACACACCTGCCGAGCGCTGGTGACACGGTCGCTCTCGGGAATGGGCTGACGTCAGGCTCTGACGGCACACTGAATCCATGATCAGTCTCGACCTCGCACGTAGCCTCGAGGAGGCTGGCACGAGCAGCGTCACGAGGACATCGACGCCGAGTGCGCGTATGGCTTTGGAGGTCTCCACCAGCACCGTTTGTAGGTCAGTGCTGACACCACCCGGACCAGGAGGGCACCCTAGTGTGGGGGGAGTTGACACCACCCTGGCGGGCGCGCAAGCGGAGCGAGTCCGAGCAGATTGAGCGGAGGTGGGCGCATGTCGGCGACGAAGCTCCTGGTACTCGGTAGCGTGCACCTCTCCGGCGGCGCGCATGGCTACCAGGTGCGGTCCGAGCTGCAGAGCTGGCGTGCGGAGATGTGGGCCAAGATCAAGCCCGGCTCGATTTATCACGCGCTGAAGAAGGCGGCGGCTGATGGTCTCCTCACCGAACACGCCGAGCCGGGCAACTCCGGGCCGGAGCGCGTTCTGTACCGCGTGACAGCTCGGGGACGTGACGAGATAGTCGAACTGGTCCGCGACGGTCTGCGGCGCACCCATGACCCCACCATGCTCAACGCGTCGATCGCCATGTTGCCCATGCTGACCAGGACAGATGCCATCGCGCACGTCAACGAGCGGGTCGCGCGCCTGGAAGCGGAGCTCGTAGAGCAGGCCAAGTGGCGGGAGCACCCGAACCCCGACATTCCCGAACACGTCCGCGATCAGGCCGAACTGTGGGCGGGACATGCACGCACCGAACTGGAGTGGGCGAAGGGCCTGAGCAAACGACTGGCTGAGGGCGCCTACACCATGGCCGATGATCCGGGTTCGTGGCGAACGGTCCCCTAATCAACCTTGACTAGACGCTCCTCCTCGTTTACTTTGGCCGAGTAACCAAACTTGACTAGCCGCCCCGGCCCGGACGCGGCAAGGAGAGCCGAATGAGCACCATCCTCAAGAACAGCTCGGAAACCGTTGCGCACACGCCCGGGCGGGCGAGCAGCATCGGGGTCTGGATTCTGCAAGGCGTGCTAGCGGCGATCATCGCCGGCGGCGGAATCTCGAAGCTCGCCGGCGACCCGGTCATGGTGGACATGTTCGCCGACATCGGGGCTGGCCAGTGGCTCCGGTACCTGGTCGGAGCGCTGGAGGTCGCGGGAGGGGTTGGACTTCTGATCCCGGCTCTGGCGGGCCTGGCCAGTCTCGGGTTGGCGACATTGCTGACCGGTGCTGTCATCACCGATCAGTTCGTGCTCGAGCAGAGCCCTTGGCTGCCGCTCGCCCTTCTCGTCGTGGCGGCCGTGATCGCAAGGGTGCGGTGGTCGCGCACCGAGGCCGTCGTCGGCACGCTGCTCAGGCGCTGAGACAAACCTCTCGAACGGAGATGTGAGATGAACGAGATGGCCTTTCGCGTGACATCAAACGATGGCACCACCATCGCCTACGACCGGAAGGGAAGCGGCCCGGCTGTCGTCCTGGTAGGCGGCGCACAGGACGACGGAGCCGAGAACGCTCCCTTGATACCTGCTCTCGCCGAGCACTTCACGGTTTACAACTATGCCCGTCGGGGACGCGGCGCGAGCGGCTTCACCGAGCCCTACGCCGTGGAAAGGGAGATCGAGGACCTGGATGCGTTGATCGCGGAGGCGGGCGGCTCGGCACACCTGTTCGGGGCGTCCTCTGGTGGCGCTCTGGCGCTGGAAGCCGCCGCGGCCGGGTCAGCCATCGACACGATCGCCGTTTGGGAGGTGCCCTACGCGGTCGGGGACGACATACGCCCGCGATTCGAGGAGTACGTCGCGGACACCCGACGCGCCTTCGACGCCGGGCGAGACGAGGAGGTTCTCGAACTGTTCATGCGCATGACCGGCGCCTCCGACGACAACATCGCGGCCAGGAAAGCGGCAGGCAAGCAGACGGCGCATTGGGCGGATTCGGTCGCCCTCGCGCCCACGCTGGTCCACGACAGCCTCTTCCTCAACCACTACCAGTTGCCGACCGATCGACTGGCAACGGTCACCCAACCGGTCCTGGTCACCACCGGAGGACCGATCACGGTCCCCTACATGGCAGGCCTGCCCTCGGACTTCTTCGACCGCGCAGCCGACGAGCTTGCAGACCTCCTACCCCACGCTCAACGGGAGACCCTCGAGGGGCCGGATCACGTCGTCGACCCACAGATCGTCGGCCCGCTGTTGCTACGGTTCTTCAGCAGCGAACACTGAGGGGCCCGCGAGGTGTTGCGGGAAGACCGATTAGGCACCGCGCAAGCAGATCTTCGTCGCGCCAGGGACACGGGGCGGACAGGTAGTGTCGAGGTTGATGTCGTCGGCGGCATCACAGGCCTGATCCTGGGCGTGCTCGTCACCAACGTCTTCGCCACCACGCAAGGCCGGGCCGTCGTACTGACCTGGGCTTCAGTGGGACTCGACCTGGCCTACTCGCTGCTCATCGGCTCCGTCGTCGGTCGTACCCCGCACTCCGGGCCGACTCAGTAACGCCCACCGAAGCCCTGCGCAGCACATGACCAGGCACCTCGGTAGGGCCAGTGATTCCGGGCTGTGGTCGCATGCGGTCACCGTTCCCGGGCGGTGGCCCGGTGCCGAAAGTCGTGCCCACGGCGTGCTCACGTCAGGAGTGCCACCGATGACGCAGCCGCGTTCCCGGGTCGACCTGTACGCGGCGATCCGACGGGATGCCCGATCTGGGATGTCCAACCGCGCGCTGCAGCGCAAGCACGGCGTCGGCTTCCGAACCGTGACAGCGGCGCTGGAATCTGCATGGCCGAAGGAGAGAAAGCAACCGTCCAAACGCGGCTCACGGCTTGACGCGTATCGAGTGGTGATCGACGACTGGTTGCGCTCGGACCTCGACGCGCCGCGGAAGCAGCGACACACGGCGAAGCGGATCTTCGATCGACTGCTTGACGAACATGACGGGGCCGGGGTGTGTCGTACTGGATGGTCCGCGAGTACGTCGCCACCCGACGCCGTGAGATTCGCGTCGAGGTCGGACGGGAACCTGCCAACGCGTTCATCCCGCAAGAGCACCTCCCGGGCCGCGAGGCCGAGGTTGACTTCGGCGACGTCGCCATCCGCCTGCGCGGCGAGCTCGTAACCTGCGCGCTGTTCAGCCTTCGGCTCTCCTACTCGGGCAAGGCCGTGCACAGGGTCAGTGCCTCGGCTGGGCAGGAAGCCTTTTTCGAGGGTCACGTCCACGGCACCATCCTCGAGACCGGCACCGACTCCTACCGTCTGGCCCAAGCCACAAAGCAGCGGACAACCTGACACCCGTCGGGCGCGGAAGCGGTGTCGACGCAAACCAACATCCGCGGCGCCGACACGTGCCCGGCGGTGTCAGAACTCGCCAACAAGCGGTGTCGGACGAAACCTCCGCAGCCACGCGCACGCCCGCGCCGTCCTGTCCGTGCTCGGTAGTCGTTCGTCCTCTACGCGCTGAGCGGGAAGCACGTTGGCCGACTCCTTCGATCTGCTCGTGTGCTCACCGAGCAAGTTCGCGGAGCTCTACCACCCTGACAACTGGGATGCTGGGGACACACTGCCAAGCGGCAAGGCCCGTGGGGGGCCGTCCGGTGAAACGCCTCGCACATCAGCTCGTCGGGATGGCGGGCGGCTCGGGAACGTTCTCCCGCTTGGTACCCGGTGGCATCGCCCACATGAAGGCGCGCATCATCGCGTACTGGAGGCGCAGACCAGTGCTGACGTCGCCCTTCTCCAGCACGTCCTTGAGCGCGTCGAGGATTGCCTTCCAGGTGTTGTCGACCTTGTGCAGCTTGGGGACGTCGGCGGGCCAGCCGGAGTTGCGCAGAGTGACCTTCGTGCCGCCGTCGACCTCGCTCAGCTCCCAAGTGACCAGCGTCCAGGGGTCGTCGCGCATCGTCAGTTTCTGGGTGTGGGAGAGCAGTACGGGCGGAGTGACGTCGACCACGCGCCCGACGACGAAGACACGTTTGCCGTCGGAGGAGCGGTAGTAGAGCGGCGCCCCAGCCTTGAGTTCTGAGTCGAGAACTGCGTCCATCATGGCGCGCTGTCGACCGTCGAGCTTCGTCAACTCGGCCCACACCGCGGCGATTGGGGCCGCGATCACGATGCTGTGCAGGAGTTCCTTCTCAGCCAACTTCTCTACCTTTCTCTCCGTCACCGCGTTCGACCGAGTCCTTCAGGCCCACGAGTGCCGCCGCCCACGGTTGGTCGAACTCCGAGACCCACCGGCGGTGGATCTGCTGGATCGGGACCGGATTGAGGTGGTTCAACCGTCGTCGACCGCGCGGCTCCACGATGACCAGCTCAGCGTCCCGGAGAACGCCAAGGTGCTGCATGAGGACGTGACGGTCGGCCGCCAGCGCGACGACGAGCTCCCCGGTCGTGAGCGGTCCCGGCCGAAGCGCATCCAGGATCCCCCTGCGCAGCGGATGCGCAAGGGCCTTCCAGACGGGCTCGTCATCATGTTGCATCTTCATTACGTAAGAAAAGTATCACACTCTGGATTGGGTACTCTCGCGGCCGATATCCCACGAGGATCGAGTGTGGGGAAGCCTGTGGGATACCTCGGCGACATCGCGTCCGAAAACTGACTGACGACCTAGGCGTCCGAACGGAGTAGCGTCTCAGGCGTGGCGGCCTGTGCACGCACCCGATGGCTCACCAAGCCGCGCCGAGTGCCTGCCTACAACTGCTGCGACGGGGAGGACCCGGCGAACTGATCGACCGCCGCGGATGCGGCGTCGTCCGGTCTGCCACCCCCTCATGTTCGGAGTCGTCAACCCATGCCCTCACAAACCCCCTACAGCCGCACGCCCGGACTCTTTCCGCTGGTCGCCGCCACTGCCTGCTGGGGCATCGGCACTGTCGTCACCAAACAGGTCCTGGACGACGTCGCCCCCCTCACGCTGCTGCCGATGCAGCTCACCGCCAGCTGCGCCCTCCTGCTCGCTTTCTGCCTGGCCCGCCGCGAACGTCTTGCCTGGAGCCCAGGAACACGCAGACTCACCGCCCTCGGCGTGCTCAACCCTGGGCTTGCCTACGCACTTGGCTTGCTCGGACTGGTCTCGATCACGGCCAGCATGTCGGTCCTGCTGTGGGCGGCCGAACCGGTGCTCATCGTCCTGCTTGCGGTGCTACTGCTGCGCGAACACGTCCCAGCTCGGCTGGTGGTCTCACTCGCAGCAGCGGTGGCTGGCGTGCTGCTCGTCGTCCATCAACCCGGCGCCGAGGGCACCCTGGGCGGCGTGGCCCTCACCGTGACGGCCGTCGGTTGCTGCGCCCTGTACACCGTCGCCACCAGACAACTGCTTCTCGATGACGCCTCCCTGCCGGTAGTGCTGGCTCAACAGGTGGCGGCTCTCGCCTTCGCCGTTCTCCTAGCTACAGCGGTGCAAATCGTCGGCGGAGACGGCTGGTCTCTTGACGGCCACGCGGTCGGAACATGGATGGCCGCCGCCGCGTCAGGGTGCCTGTACTACGGACTCGCATTCTGGTTCTACCTTGCCGGCCTGCGCCACGTGGACGCATCCGTTGCCGGCGCGTGCCTGCCACTCATCCCAGTCTTCGGGGTCGCCGCCGGGCTCATCGTCGGTGAAAGCCTCAACCTCCATCAGTGGGCGGGGGCGGCAGTCGTCGTCGCTGCCACGGCGGTGATGGCGTTCCAACAAACACCCGAGTCCTAAGACAGTCGACCCGACGAAACACGCCGGCGGCGGGCGGGCCGGCTCGGCTCGCGCGGCGGCCAACCTCTATCCGGGTCACCCGTGAGTGTGGCGGAGACCAGGCGCGCGTAGGGTTGACCATGGTGCGCCGGGAAGTCTGGTCGGCAACAACGACCTCGACCCCGAAAGAACCGTGCCGTGTCTGCTCCCCGCCCCGTACCCAGCAACAGGATCTTGACCCGCGGCTCGTTCGCCGAGTCAACTCGCATTGCACAGATCCTGCGGAAAGAAACCGTCGGCGGGGCGCTGTTACTGGCCGCCACGCTGATCGCACTGGTGTGGATCAACTCACCGGCCAGCGGCAGCTACACGGCGCTGCGCGACCAAACCCTTGGCCCGGCCTCGCTGCACCTGGACCTCTCGCTGGGCACCTGGGCCGCCGACGGGCTGCTGGCCATCTTCTTCTTCGTGGTGGGCCTCGAACTCAAACGCGAGTTCGTCGCCGGTGACCTTCGTGACCCAGCAAGAGCCGCGCTACCGATCCTCGCTGCCCTCGGCGGGGTCGTCGTGCCTGCCGTGATCTACACGTTGGTCAACCTGAACAACGGCACCGGCGCGTTGTCCGGCTGGGCCATCCCGACGGCGACAGACATCGCATTCGCGCTGGCCATCCTGGCCATCATCAGCACCCACCTGCCCACAGGGCTGCGGACCTTTCTGCTCACCCTGGCAGTGGTCGACGACCTCGTCGCGGTCACCATCATCGCGGTGTTCTACACGGACAGTCTCCACCTGCTTCCCTTGGTCGCTGCCCTGGTTCCCCTAGGGCTCTTCGCCCTGGCCGTTCAGCGCCGCATCAAGTCCGGGTGGCTGCTCCTTCCACTCGCCGCATCCACGTGGGTGCTGGTCCACGAGTCCGGGGTCCACGCCACCGTCGCTGGAGTCCTGCTCGGGTTCACCGTCCCCGTCCTCCGGTCCGCAGCTGCGGGGGGACCCGAGGCCGGCCCGGGACTTGCCGAACACCTCGAGCGTCGCATCCGACCCATCTCAGCCGGTATCGCCGTCCCGGTGTTCGCGTTCTTCGCCGCCGGTGTCGACGTCGGCGGCCTGAGCGGACTCACGGAGTCGCTGACCGACCCAGTCTCGCTGGGCATCGTCGCCGGCCTGGTGCTCGGCAAGCCGATCGGCATCCTCGGCACCGCCTGGCTCACCGCCCGGTTCACCCACGCCACCCTGGACGAGGAACTGAGCTGGCGCGACGTGCTCGGCGTCGCGCTCCTCGGTGGCATTGGGTTCACCGTCTCCCTGCTCATAGGCGACCTCGCCTTCGGTGCCGGCAGCACCGTCGACGACCACGTCAAGGTCGGAATTTTGGCTGGCTCCATCTGCGCAGGAATCCTCGCCGCAGTAGTGGTGAAGTCTCGCGACCGCGCCTACGAAGCCATCGCCGCAGCGGAGGGGGTCGACACAGACGCCGACGGCATCCCGGACGTGTACCAGGGCCAGGAGCGGCCCCGGCCTGAAGAGATGTGAGGCGTCGACCGTGAGTCATCGAGCCCGGCCCGTGCGTGGGTTTGCGCCCGGGTGCGATTCCGCGCCGGCGATGTCGGCGATGCCGGATCTCGTCACCCCACGAACGCACGCGTCGCGCGATCGTGGCCGTGCTTTCCGTCCGGAGCATCAGGGTCCTCGATCGTCGCCCCGCAGACCGGTGACCTGTCGATCAGGGCAAGCTTGAAGGAGACGAATACACCTCCGACGAACAAGATCCGAAAAGGGCGCCGACCTCCAGAGCGGTAAACGTTTCGGCGCCGCACTTCATGCCTGGGTCCTCTGTGGTCAGCTGACCGGCATGGGCAGGAGTTCGCAGACCTCGATCGAGGCACCCGGCATCATCAGGTGCGGGTGCCCGTCGAGAAGCGTCTGCAATGCCTCGGTTGACTCGGACTCCATCAGCGAGTAGCCGCCGACAAATCCGGGCTGGTCAGATCCCTCCCCCAGGGTCGCGACCGTCGCCGTGGGCGAGCCGAGGTCGAGGATCGCCGAGCCAGCCTTGCCGGCCCAGGTCATCCAGGCTTCCATCCCGGCCTGCGCCTGCTCCGGCGTGGCGTCGGCCATCTGCTCCTGAGCCGAGATGGTGGACCGGTAGAGAAGCAGGAACTTCGTCATCGTCTTTCTCTCCCTATGACGTCCGAGATGTATTTTGATTGCAATCAAAATACATCTCGGGGAGAGTCGCTGCAAGGATGCGCACATGGAGGGCGGACCGCGGGACGGGCAGTTGGAGCTGCAGGCGACGATCGACGCGTTGTCCTCCCCGGTGCGCCGGGAGATCCTGTGGATGCTCTGGAACCGCGAGCTGCCGGCGGGGGAGATCGCCTCCGGGTGCCACGTGTCCGCCGGGACGGTGTCCACGCATCTGGCCGCGCTGCGTGGTGCTGGGTTGGTGGCGATGCGCGCCGAGGGGACCTTCCGCTTCTACCGCCTCGAGAGGGACGCACTCGAGGTCGTGCTGCCGCTCCTGGCCAGCTCTGATGAGAAGTGGACGACGGCTGATGACCTGCCCGAGCGCGAGCTTGCTCAGGCTTCGCTCGGACGGTTGGTGACGGTCGGTGTCGAGGTGCGGATGGACCCCTCCGCGTCGTTCGATGCCTTCACCGACGATCAGCGGTACTCGGCGTGGCTCGGCGTTCCCGTCACCATCGAGGACGGTCGGTTTCGTGCGGAGATGGAGTGGGGAACGCGCGTGCGTGGCCACTACGAGGTGCTCGCACCGCCCGCACTGATCGCCATGCGCTGGGACTTCGACGACGGAGTCACACCGGTGCCGGGGCGCCAGCTGGTCGGCTATCTGCGCTTCTTCCCCATCGAGCACGGCTGCCGCATCGAAGTCCACCAGTCGGCGGAGAACGCGGAGCAGGCCGAGTTCCTCACCGCGGCATGGTCAATGGTCCTGGGCCGCCTCAAGGAGTACTCAGACCAGCAGCACCACGCCCCACGGGCACGCCGCCCCAAACGCAGAGCACCGAGCTGACGGTGGGGTCTGGTTGTCGACGGGAGTGGATGCTGACGCCTCGCGGACCTTCTGGGGGAGGACGCCGCCGAACGCCGCGACAGGCTCGCCCGCCCACTCACGATGTCCGACGAGGTCATCGATGTGCTCGGGCTCGCACTTGGTGAAGCGTCCGCCGTCGGGCATCAAGTCGCGAGTCCTTGACGTGCGAACTCAACCGCTTCGGCGAGCAGGGTCTCCCACAGTTCACGATTCACCGTTGGGATGGAGACCCACTCGCGGAAGACCTTGCCGGCCGGGGCGAACTGGTCGCCGTCGCCGTTGTCGATGAGCTCGGTGACCCGCTCGCGCGGCAGCTTCACGACCAGGCGTCGGGCCTTGTCGTCGTAGGACGCCAGGAACTTCCCCCCCAGTCGCACGCATGGGTAGCCCATCATGGTGGCTCGGCCGACGGCGGGGTCGTAGAGCAGGTCGTCGGTGAGTTCGTCGTACAGGTCCCGAGCGTCGTCCCCGTCGGGTGAGTCCGGCGGGGACGGACTCGGCACATCTCGCGTCATCGAGCCGCCGGTGGGGTGAAGACGCCGAACTGGTTGCCGGCCGGGTCGCTCAGGTAGGCGAACGTCGGGGCGCCGGGGCCGGGATCGAGGTGCCTGCTCAGCACCGTGCCGCCGAGCTGCTCGGCGTAGGCGCAGCTGGCCTCGACGTCGGCGACCAGGATGTAGAACACGGCGTGGTCAGGCACCTGGCCGCCGGTGCCGAAGAGTCCGCCCATCGGCTGCTCGGCGCCGGAGGCGGTGATGTTGCGGTAGTCCATGCCGCCGGACGCGGCCGGGCCGTCGGCGTTGAACGTCCAGTCGAACAGGCTGCCGTAGAACTTCTCGGCGGCGTCGGGGTCGCTGGTGGCGACCTCGAACCAGGCCAGGGTGTCGGGAGCGGGATTGATCATGTCGGTCTCCTTCTGCGGTCGGGTCACCCGCCAGGTCGGCGGGCCGCTTCGACTGTCTCGGGAGGACGCGACAACCCTGTGTCGGTGTTTGCGACAGGTTCTTCGGGACGCAGTGCGGAGGCCGGCAATCTGGTCTGGTGGCCGTCGACGACCAACTCCTGGACGAGGCGTTGGGGGTGTGGCGGCGCGGGCGTCACCTCGGCGTGGGTGATGCGGTCCATGCGAAAGACCCGATCGTCTCCTCGCAGATGGCACCAGGCTGTGAGGTAGGAGCCGTTGGGTCCGACCACGACGTGCTGCGGCTCGATCTGACGCTCGGTCCCCAGGCCCCCGAGATCGGTGTAGCGGATGCGCAGGGCCTGGTTGTCGCGAACGGCGCGCCAGATGATCTCAGCGATCTCGGAGTCCGGGTCGGGTGTCGGTTGGACCAGGAGCCTGACCTTGTCTGCGGTCGAACGTGCCTCCGCGAGGGCACGCTCGGGCATGGCGGCCACGATCTTCTGCAGCGCGCTGCGGGCGTCGCGTGTGAAGAGCACGTGCTCGCTGCGGCTCAACGCCACGGCGACCGCGGCCGCCTCGCGCGGTGTGAAGTTGAGCGGCGGCAGGCTCATCGAGCGGTCGAGTGTATAGCCGCCGGCCCGACCGGCCTTCGTCGCCAACGGCACTCCGGCCTGCCCCAGTGCGCTCAGGTCGCGCTCGATGGTCCGGACGCTCACCTCGAAATGTTCGGCCAGCCGCCGCGCCGTACGACCCCGGGGCCCGGCCGCGCGCAGTTCTTCGACCAGCGCGTACAGGCGGTCGATGCGGTTCATACTCGGAGAGTAGAGCCAGGTGGGGACAGTCGCGAGACTTCCTCGCGACGAGGTGTCCGGATCGGGTCCGTGCCGTTCGTCAGTAGGTCGGAGCGGGAATCGCCCGCGGAAACGAGGAGCTACGGATGAACCAGTACCTGTTGTCGGTGTTCGAGGTCGCGGGCCAGGGTGGGGACACGCCTCCCACGCCCGAGGAGATGCGCGCCTTCATGGGTCGGGTGATCGCCCTGGAGGAGGAGATGGACCGCGCTGGAGCGTTCGCGTTCGGTGGCGCGCTGCACGGTCCCGACGCCACCACAGTGGTTCGCGGTGGGACCGGGCTGGACAAGGTGACGACCGACGGACCCTTCGTGGAGGCCAAGGAGCAGATCGGTGGGTTCTACATCGTCAACGCCGAGGACCTCGACGAGGCGTTGACCTGGGCGGCCAAGGTTGTCGAGGCGATCAACCACGACATCGAGGTTCGGCCGTTCCGGGCGACCGGGCGCTTGGAGGCTGGCACTGTCCACTGACGGAGCCGGTTGCATGGACGAAGTAGAGCGTGCCTTCAGGGAGGCGCACGGTCAGGCTGTCGCGACCCTGACCCGGATCTTCGGTGACCTCACCCTCGCCGAGGATGCAGTGCAGGACGCCTTTGTGGCCGCCGTCGCCAACTGGCCCAACGATGGCGTCCCGAACAACCCGGCGGGGTGGATCGTGACGACCGCGCGGAACCGGGCCGTCGACGTCGTCCGGCGTCGCCGGCGCGGCCGTCAGCTCACCGAGCAGGTCGCGAACGAAGCCCTCCCTCAAACCGCAAGCCAAGACGTCGCCCGTCAGCAAGGGAGGGCGACCTTGTTCACCGCTGCCCCCATTCGCTCCACAGCGTCTTGCAGGACGCTTCGCGAACATCCGAAGTTGAGGCGAAGGTGGCTCGCGCCGCCGGGGCCGAAGTCTGATCCATCGCTGAGGGCCACGCCGGCGTTACGGAGGAAGAAGGTAGAGGCGGGCTCGGGCAACGCCAGCCCGGTGACATCGAGCCAGGCGAGGAAACCCGCGGCCGGAGGCGTGTATCCGATCACCGGGACCGATTGGCGGATCAAGCTGTCTAGGAAGAGCGCGTGGTCTCCGAGGTCGAGGACGACCTGGTCCAGCCAGGCTGCACCCTCGCTATAGGCAGCCTCCGCGGCCTTCACGCCGAAGTGACCTACTCCCCACGGAAGCTCGTGGGGCATATTCTCAGGGAAGCGTGCCGCGTCGGTCGCAATCAGGAGTGCGCACTTGAGTCCAGCCAGGTTCCAGGCCTTAGACGCGCTGTGCATGGCAAAACCCGTCATGGCGGCGTTATCGCTGACCGAGAGGTACGGGACGTGTTCCTGCCCCGCGGCCACGAGGGGCGCGTGGACCTCGTCAGCGATGATGGTCACGCCGTACCTCGCCGCAGCGTCCGCAACAGCTACCAGTTCCTCTCGGGACGCGACCGTACCCGTGGGGTTGTGTGGATTGCAGAGCAGCATTGCCTGCACGCCGGTAGCAAAAGCGCGTTCGATGCCTTCGATGTCGAGACGGAGTGCGCCTTGGGTGCGAAGCAGGGGTACCTCCACCGGCTCTGCGTCGGCAGCACTTATCCATGCGTAGAACGGCGGGTAGACCGGAGGCGTGACGACGACACGCCCACGCGCAGCAAGCAAACGCAGCATCTCCGTCGCGCCGACCGCCACGTCTGCAGCAGTCCGGAATGCCGCGCCGGACGTGTCCCAGCCCCATCGGCACGCTGAAAAGGCCGAGAAGGCGGCGACGAGTTCACTGGTGTCGCCGGCGTAGCCGGTGTCGGACCCGTCCACGGCACGTAGCAACTGCTGAGCAATCGGCTCCGCCAAACGGACGTCCATCTCGGCAACTGTGAGGGGAAGTACGTCCGCGGGATACGACGTCCACTTTGCGCTGCGCCGCATGCGCAGCTCCTCCATCGGGACGTCGAATGGACGGATGGTCACCACAGACTCGCAACTTTCAAGGATCGCGGATTGTTGGTTTTAGGAGCTTGGCTTCGCCTACTTCCACGCACGCGGCGGCCGGCGAGCGTCTCTGAGGCGCGTGCGAGGTGACACGCGCGATTGATCAGCGGCCCACCTCGCCGACCGCAAGTTGCGCAGGTCACGTAGCGGGCAGTCGATCGAACATCGCCCGCTCGTCCCGCGCCCGGGCAAGGTCGGCCGGGTCGAGAGTGGCGACGACGATGTCAGGTCCGCCCGATTCTGCTCGCGCAATGGCAGCGCCGGTTGGTCTGAAGATTGCGGAGCCACCCCCCAAAGTTGTGTCCTTTACGGTCCCGACGGCGTTGGCAAATACGACGAAGAAGCCGTTCTCGAATGCCCGGGCGGGATGCAGGAAGGTGCGTTCGAGGGAACAGCGGGGTTCTGCGAACGCACTTCCACACAGATACGCAACCGCTCCCTGAGCCGCTGCCGCGCGAGCGTGTTCTGGAAAGACGACGTCGTAGCACACGGCGATGGACAGGCGCCATCCGTCGACGTCGACCATCGTCGGTCCGGCGCCGGGGGCGAAGATCTCGCGTTCCGGCCCCCAGAGGTAACGCTTCACGAAGGTGGTGGGTTCGTCCCCGGACTCGGCGACGATGAACCCGCCGATCGACCTGCGTCGGACGTGATTAAGCAGACTGGCTCCGAGGACCGCTACCACTCCGCGTCGGGCACACACCTCTCGCACGGGTGCGAGCCTCTCGTCGTCCGGTGCAAGATCCAAGGACCCCGCGTCTGCGTGGAACTGATGTAGCTCGTACGCGGTGGTGGCTAGTTCGGGGAACACGACGACCCGGGCACCACGGTCGGCAGCGGCCGCGATGTTGTCGGCTGCGGACAAAATGTTGGCCTCAATATCGCCACGAACCGACACGAACTGAACTGCAGCCACGGTCAAAGCGTCCGCTGGAAGCTGGTACTCCGCGCTTTGGGTTCCGAGCATCACGCCCCCTTAGTTCTCTTCTTTGCTGTCTGCGACGTCAACGCTAGGTCCTCCGCGGGGAGTGGGGGCGACGCAATAGGCGTCCTGACGCGCAGGCGGGCCTCGCGTCCTCCTGTGAGGCCCTTCGGCCTCCACAGCAGCATCCCTAGCATCGCCGTTGCCAGCACGATGTCCGTCAGGGAACGGACGGAGAGGGTTCGTTCGAACTGCAGCAAAGTCTCAGTGAGCGCCGAGAGCACTACGGCTCCAACGACAGCCCCCCACAGAGACGTCCGACCCCCGATGATGAGCATTGCGATGGCGAGGAACGTCGGCCCCAGGTAGAAGGCTGACGATCCAAAAGCACCGTACGTGTGTCCGTACATCACACCAGAGATTGCAGCGATACCGGCGCTCAAAGCGAAGGCGATGCCGCGGTCAATGACGATGTTGACTCCTGCTGCCGCCGCAGCAGGCTCGTCTTCGCGCGTCGCCTGAAGTCGCAGGCCTGTGTCGGACGACCGATGAACGTGGGCTATGGCGATGACCGCAAGAGTGATGACTAGAGCAGTGGCAACGGAGAGGTCGATCGGGACACCAACCATCGCTCCTGACGGCCCGAACACCGCGTCCCAGTTCGTCGTCACAATATGGACAACCTGCAGCAGTGCGAGGGTTGAAATGCTGGCGGCCAGGCCCGAGAGGCGCATCAGTGGTATGGCAAGAACTCCGCCCATTGTCAGCGCTAGGACGAAGCACGCTGCCAACGCCGCGAAGAGCGAGAGTTCGACGTCGATGAGCCACCCAGGAAGGTCTTCGAACATCAATGACTTGAACTCTTTGTTCATCGAGAGCAGGCCTCCGACGTAGGCGCCGACCGCCATAAACGCCATATGCCCGAAGGACAGCACGCCGGAGTTCCCGGAGAAGACGAACAGAGCCACCACGAACACCACGTTCGTCAGCATGAGCAAGACCGCCGAGAGGACCGCGCTGCTCGAGGTCAGGACCGCCGGCAAGGTTGCCAGCGTGACGAGTGCGAGTGGCGCTCCGAGCGATAGCAGGTGGGGGTTCTCGAAGGCGCGGCTAGCGGCCCCCTGGCTGATGACGGACACGACTTGACCCTTCCTAGGCATGGCGCTCCGCCCGCACAAGCAGGCCTTGCGGTCGAAGCACCAACGTGAAGATGACCGCGCTGAAGAGAAATACGTCGCGATATGGCCGAAGCTCGAGAGGTAGTACGGTCTGCAGCACCGTCGCCGCGATCCCGAGCCCGAGTCCGCCCAGTGCCGAGGCGCTCAGATTGCCCATTCCTCCCAATACCGTTGCAACGAAGCCCACCAACGCGAGGCTCACGCCGAGAGTCGGACTTACGCTGGCAGTTCTTGCAAGCACGATGAGGGCCACCGTCCCAGCGAGGAAGCCGCTGATTGCAAACGCGATCGCGATAAGGCGGTTGGCGTCGATCCCAAGCAGCCGCACCATCTCAAAGTCTTCCGCCGCGGCACGCATTTGTGCGCCGACCGAAGACTTCTTCAGCAACCAGGTGCCGGTGACGAGAAGAAGTACCGTCACGCCAATAGTGAGGACGTCTGAATTGTCGACTCGGACCCCGCCGACCGTAAAGTTCTGCGATGCGATGGACGGCAACGACACCGAGCGCGAGGTCGACGTCAACGTGGCATCGAGGATCGACTGGATTAGATAGCTCACGGCAAATGACGTCACCAGCAACGTCGCACCATCTGCACCTCGTACAGGTTTGAAGGCCAGGCGCTCCATCACGAGCGCGAGCAGTACCGAGGTGGCAAGCGCACCCACCACCATGGTCGGCCATGGCGCGGACTGCGTGAGCAGTGCTGAGTACGCGCCGAGTGTGATCAGCTCGGCATGAGCGAAGTTGATGAGCCCGAGCACACCGAAGATCAGTCCAATCCCGATGGCGATCAGAGCGTACAACGCACCTAGCGACAGGGCGTCGATTGCTACTTGCAACACGTCACGCATGGCGACCGCCCTTTCTCGGCGCTTGGACGTCCGTACCGAGATACCCCGCCGCAAGGTCCTCGCCTTGAAACAGGCTCCTCGCCTGTCCGATCTGCCGCAGTTCGCCGACCTCGAGCAGGTACGACTGGTCCGCGACTTCGACCGCGCGGTTCGCGTTCTGTTCAACAAGCAAGATTGCTACGCCCTCGTCGCGAAGTTCAGCGAGGGTCTCGAACACCAGGTCCACCATCTTCAAATCAAGACCGAGCGACGGCTCGTCCACAAGGAGGACGCGTGGACGCGATGCGAGCGCTCTTGCGATCGCCAGCTGTTGTTGCTGTCCTCCTGACAAGGTTCCCGCCGCTTGGGTCGCGCGGTCGGAGAGGATGGGAAAGCGGAGCAGCAGCGACTCGACGTCCCTGCGCACCGCCTCACGGTCCTTTCTGTTCGCACAGCCCAGCAGCAGGTTCTCCATCACCGTCAGGTGAGCGAAGATGCGCCTGCGCTCAGGAATCAACATGACTCCACGTCGCGCGCGAGCCTCGATCTTCTCGCCGACCAGATCGGTGCCCTCGAACAGCACTTCGCCGCTCTTAGGCGCGACCGCCCCAGCAATGGTTCGCAGCAGCGTGGTCTTTCCTGCCCCGTTGGGGCCAACGACGGCAACTAGCTCGCCCGCACGGATCGGACCAAGAGATGCCCCTCGCAGGGCAATCGTCCGTCCGTACGTCACGACGAGGTCTCGCACCTCGAGCGCGCTAGACATGGGTCGCCGCCGTCCCGAGGTAGGCGGCGATGACCGCCGGGTCCTTTCGCACTTCAGCGGGGGTGCCGTCGCAGATGGTCCGCCCTGCGTCGAGGACTTGAATCCGATCGCAGAGACCCATGATGAAGCGCATGTCGTGCTCGACTACCAAGATTGCGCAACCCAGGCGGTCGCGCACGCCACGAACGTCGTCGAGGAGAATGTCGGTCTCTTCCTCGTTGAGGCCGGCGGCCGGCTCGTCGAGAAGCAGGAAGTCCGGTTTGCCGGCTACGGCACGCGCGAGCGCCACTCGTTGAACGTCTCCGAGGGGCAAGTCGGAAGCGAGACGACCTGCGTGTTCCCCGAGTCGTAGCTCATGAAGTAGTTGCTGGGCGTGCTTGCGGGCCTTCGTCCGCCTGAAGCGCTGAGCCGACACCAACGACACCTCGACGTTCTCCTGAACGGTCAAGTTCAGGAAGAGCCGCAGGCCTTGGAACGTTCGTGTGATACCGCGCCGGGCGCGTCCGAAAGATGGTACGCGTGTGATGTCGCGGCCGTTGAGCTCGACGCGTCCCGCACTAGGACGATCGACTCCCGCCAAGACATTCAACAGCGTGCTCTTGCCCGCGCCGTTGGGGCCGATGAGTCCCGCGATCTCGCCAGGTCGCAGGTGCACATCGACGTGGTCCAGCGCAGTCACGCCGACGAATTTCATGGACAAGCCGAGTCCGTTGAGTCCCGACGCGGCGGACGACGGTGCTGTCGTACGACGTGGTTGCATGGCGCACTCCTAGATTGAGCGACGTCGGAGGGTGGGCGGCAGTTGCGAGTCAGTCGACTGGTGGGACTTGGACCGCCTGGTGGCGCTCGACGAATCGGTGCTCACCGTTCACGACCTCCAGAACCGCGTAGGGGCGTGTGTCGTCGCCGTGCAGCTCGTCGGTGAAGGTCGTTGGGCCGAGCAGAAGCGGTTCGTCTGAGAACTTCTCCAGTTCCTTCTGCACTGCTGAAGTCTCGGCGGTCCCTGCCCTCTCGGCAGCGATCTTGTATGCCTGGATCATCGAGTAGCCCTCGACGGCGTAGATCGGCTGCGTCGTGTTTGCGTCACCTTCGAGTCGGGCGACGAAGTCGTTGACCTCAGCTCGTGGGTCGTCTCCGTAGGTGGAGACCTCAGCGATGTTGTAGAAGTTCTCGAGGTTCGGGACGGACTTGAGCCAGTAGTCGCCGTCCATGCAGATGCCGGCCACGATCGGGGTCTCGATACCGGCGGCGCGCAGTGCCCGAGTCAGGGTGGCCCCGCCCGGCGGGCACGAAGAGATGAAGATGGCGTCAGGCTGCGCCGTACGGACTCCCGCAACTTGGGTGTCGAAGGACGAGTCGTCGTTCTTGAAGGTGTCGTTGTACACGATCGACTCTGCGCCCCCGAGTTCAGTCCACCTAGTCACGAAGTTCTCCCCAACAGACTTGCTGTACTCCAGAAAGGTGTCCGTGAGGACGGCCACGTTCTCCCAGCCCTGTGCGTGCGCCCATTCCGCGGCCGTCGCTCCTTCGGCGGTAGTGAGACTTTCCACCGAGAAAGCGTTGTCTCCGGTCGCCCCGGCAGCGAAAGCCGGTAGGGCAATACAGCCGAACACCAGCTTGTCGCTCTGCTGCGCCACCGTTGCGGCTGGTGCTCCAAAGTCGAAGTCGCAGCTGGTGACGAGCACATCGGCACCGTCTGCCACGAGTTGCGAGGCTCCTCGGGACGACAATGTCTGCTCGCTCTTGGTGTCGTACTCGATGACCTCGAGCTTCCTGCCGAGGATTCCGCCGTCGGCGTTGATGTCCTCGACGGCTAGCCTGACGCCCTCAGTGGCCGGCATGTCCAGCTGCGCCATGAACCCGTTCTGGGCATTGACGACCCCGATGGTGATGGGACTGTCCTCGCTGTCGCTTTGCGCGTCGGCTCCGCAGCCGCTAGCGGCGATTGCGAGTGCCGAGCCAGCCAGGGCGACGCGGATACGTTGATTCATTGTGAGCTCCTGTTGTTGGTGGCGTGAGTGGAACGTGAGTCGGGGTACTGGCAATTGGCTCCGACGCCGAGAGGTTTGGTCAGGTGGTGGCGAGTTCCGTCCCGACCACCAAAACGCGAGAGGCGTGGTCGATCCGGAGCTCGTCGCGCATGCGCGCATCGGTCGCGGTTACGGCTAGCCCAGCCGCTCCCGAGGCCCCACAGGGCGATTGACGTGAGACCGCAATCAGGTCCTTGGCGGCGGTCTGTGCGTCCCGATCCGCGATCGTGACGAAGGCGTCGGCGAGGCGGCTGAGGTGTTCGAACGCAATCCAGGACGGCTCAGGACAATCCAACCGGCCGAGTGAAGTTCCGCCACCCTCTACACGGCTCAGACGGCCAGCTCGGACGCTCGTTTGTAAGCATGCGGACGACCGCGGCTCAACCACCACGATCTTCGGCTCCTCACCCCACGCGTCTCTGACATACGTCGCGAGGCTTGCGGCCATTCCTCCGACACCAGCCTGCAAGAAGACGTGGGTCGGCGGTTGCTCAGCGAGAACCTTCCACTGTTGCACTGTCTCGCGCATCAAGGTGGTGTAGCCGCGCATCACCTCGATGGGCCTGTCGCTGTAGTTGTCCCATGAACTGTCGGCCAGCAGGAGCCAGTCTTCTGCGTCGGCAAGCTGCCGGGCGGCCTGCCCGCTGGCTCGGTAGTCGACCCCTATCCGTCGGACCTCCGCGCCAAGTATGCGCAAACGAGCGGCGAACTCTTCCGGGACCGTCTCCGCCAGTACGATGACCGCGCGCGCTCCGAACCGACGGGCGCCGCGGGCAACGGCGATTCCGTGATTGCCTGCACTCGCGCACAACACTGTGGTCCGCGCGGCGGCATCCATTGCCTCGACGTCCGTCAACAGATCCATCACCGATACGGGGCGATGCAGCGCTGCTTGGACGGCCTCGACCAGCACCACGATGGCGGCGTACTCACCCCCGAGTACCTTGAAACTTCCCAAGCCCTCGCGGTTGCTCTCGTCTTTCAGCGCGACCAGTCCTACTCCGTAGTTGGCAGCGAAGATGTCGCAAGACAGCAGCGGGGTCGGATCCACCTCACCGATGGCCCAACGGACGCCGGCGACCCGCTCGCCCGTTGCGATGCCGAACCTATGGCGGTGCGCGTCGGTTAGGGCGCCTCGCTCGGGGTTCATCCAGAACGGGACGGAAACGTGGTCGGCAAGGATCAAGGTGCCACCCCGATTCGGTGCAAGCGCGCCGGATGGTCGGCTACGCCGCACGGCAGTCGATCTTGAGAAGACATGTCGGCTCCTTGACGTGGTCGATGGTGCGATCCGCGACGGTACGCTCGATCTGCGACAGCTGTATGCGCCTAAGCGGCCGACGACGCAACGACGGCGTGCATTTCAAGTCGGTTACGAGATGCACTGCGTTCGCCGAAGATAGAATGGGTCATGACCTCCACCTGGGACGACCTCGATCGCGACATTCTCCGAATCGTCCAGCGCGACGCGCGCACGGCTACGGAGGACATCGGCGCCTCTGTGGGTCTCTCAGCAGCCGCAGTCTCGCGACGGCTACAGAAACTGCGCGCAGACGACTCGATCGTCCAAGAAGTCGCCGTCGTTAACCCGGCTCGCGCTCAACTTCGCCTAACGATGATCGTCGGAGTCGAACTGGAGCGTGAAGGCACGGCCGTCCTCAACAAGTTCAAGCAACAGATGCGAGAAGAAGAGCACGTGCAGCAGTGCTACTACGTCACGGGCGCGTTCGACTTCGTGCTCATCGTGTACATGTCAGACATGCGTGACTATGAAGCCTTCACAGCTCGCACGATGCAAGACAATCCACACGTTCGGAAGTTCACGACTATGGTGTGCATGGACCGCACGAAGGTCACCCTAGAGTTGCCTCTACGAACACAAAGCGGCCTCGCGCCGCGGCCAGAACAACCTATTTTCACGCCGTCCCGCGGCCCGCTGTCGAGGCGGCACGCTTAATCACAGGGCGGCAGATGAAAGCAGCAGTGCGCACTGTGGCAGCGAGAACGAACCGGCCGGACGACGAAGTGGCCTTCGCGATGTTCGAACTGCCGCTCGGTGCCGTCCGCTCGCATATCAACGCACGTCACCCAGTTCCGTCCACGGCGAGCGACCGTGTGCGCCGGATCGCATCTCGGCTGCTGTTCGATTAATCCATGGTGCTGCGATGGAATCCTGCGAGGTGATGATCTGCCACGCTTCGTGGAGCTCCGATGTGCAGCGGTCTTCGGGCCTGTTTCAACTGTAAGCGGCAGGGCTTCAGCATCGCGCCAATCGGCCCATCGAGTGGGCTCACCGACCACTTGGAAAGCAACTGGCTCTTCTTTGTGAGCAGGCCGGCGGCGACTTCGGCGGCAAGCACGGCGAGCCGGTCGCGGCTAGGAGACAGGCCGTTTAGTTCGTGCGCCTGGACCCAGTAACTGACGTCAATGTCCTTCGGCGCAGCTCAAGGTAACGAGAGAGCCGGCGATGAACTCATGCTCGATGGCGAGAAAGCCCCCGAGAAGCGTGCGGAACTCTTTGAAGTGCTCCCAGAGTTCAACTCGGCGAGCGTACCTAGGCTCGGCGTCGACAGCGCACCGGCGTGCCGCGCGGACTACCTCTCGGCCGGGGCGCCGCGGTGGGTACCGATGCGGCCAAGGAAGTTTGTGATCAGGTCCGCAATCGTCCCCACCCTCTCCTCCAAGACGAAGTGCCCGCCGGCCAGCAGGTGTACGTCAGCGTCCGGGACATCCCGCAGGTAGGCCAGCGCGCCGGCCGAGGTGAAGAACGGGTCGTCCCGCCCCCAGACGACGAGCACCGGGGGGCGGTAGGCGCGAAGCCACTCCTGCCAAGCGGGATAGCGCTCGAGGTTGGTCTTGTAGTCGAAGGCAAGGGCACTCTGGGCTGCCGCTCGATCACCTCGGTCGAGGTACGCCTGGTCCAGGAGCCAGCTCTCCGGAGCGATTGAGGAAAGGCCTCGGACACCGGACTCGTATTGGCTTCGGGTGCTGTTCTCCGTCAGGATCTCTTGAACGGCGGCAAGGGCTCCATCCTTCTCGGGACGCAGGGCGATGAAGGCACGTGCTGCGTCACTGAGCCCCTCGTCGTAGGCGTTCGCGTTCTGGATCACCAAGGCGCGGATCCAGGACGGGTGGCGCTCGGCGAGCCGGAACCCGATCGGGCCGCCCCAGTCGAATAGATAGGCGACGACGTCGTCGACGCCCAGCGCCGTTAGCAATCCCTCCACCTCATCGGTGATCCATTCGAACGACCACCGGTGGGCGGGTGCGCCGGGGAAATCCACGCCAGTTGGACCGAAACCGGGGTAGTCCGGAGCGATCACCCGGTACGTGGTGCCGAGCACGTCTATGAGTCGACGGAACTGGTGTGAGCCGGAAGGGAATCCGTGCAGCAGAAGCAGGGTCGGAAGCCCGCTGACGTCCCGGTCGCGGGGCAGCGCCTCGCGGTAGCTGACGTGGACACCCGCCACCTCCAGTGTGCGGTAGAAGACGGCCGGTAGGGCGTTGGCCATGAACCTAACCCTCCAATCGAGTTGATGCCATTAGATTGCACGATGCTAGACCACATGCCAACCCGTCGCCAGTACCATTAGTGCGATGCCTCCGAAAAGGAGGGAGTCGGCGATTCAGCCGCTTGCCCTCGCCTTCGTCAACACGCTCATGCGCGACCAGGATCATCTGCGCACTCTCGCCGCTGCCGAGTCGTGGGTCGACGAGGTGTCGCCCCACCCCCCGAGGGGATCAACGACGTGCACCTCTCGCAGTCCGATCTCGACGAGCTCCGCTTGCTGCGTGTGGAGATCGGCGCACTCTTCCGACCACTTCGAGAGTCCCCCCGAGCCCTCGGCGGCGCATAGGTCCGATCCCTTCCGTCCGGTCAATCGGCGACTCGGCCGCCTGAACTTCATCCATCAGCTCGAGCACTCGGGTGGCTCGACACGCGTCAGGACGACTCCGCTATCGACGCTTGAGAGGGTGGTGAGCGACGTCCTCGACAGCCTTGTCCAATTCGCGGACGAGGTGGGCCTGGACACCGTGCGCACCTGCGCCGCCTCGGACTGCACGCTTCGCTTCAGCGATCCTCTCGGGCGCAGGATGTGGTGCAGCCCGACGGCATGCGGTAACCGCGAGCGGGTGCGGCGGCACTATCGTCGCCGCGCGCATGGCGAGGGGGAATCATCCAGAGGTGGGACGAGCCCAACCTAGGAACCACGTCTCAGGGCTCGACACCGCCGCTCGCGGGGGCAACGAGGGCGTCCCAAGCACCGACGAACCGGTCGACGACATTCAAGAGGTGCCCAGTCGTTACGCCAGCACGCGATGCAAGCGCGAGCCCCTCAAGCACCGCGTAGACAAGGTCCGGTCGACGTAGGCCATGTCAGCGGTCAGATCGATCTCCGTGACTGGCGCGTTGTAGAAGGTGCTGATCGCCGCCGGCTGCACGGTGAACCTGGTTATCGGGTCGTTGTCGCCGCGTCGGGCATCGGCGAACGCACGCGCGCGTTGGATCGTCTCCGCGATGTTGAAGTACTTGCCGCGGTTGCGATCGATGAAGTCGTAGCCGAAGTCCAGCACGACACCATTTCTGTCTGTACGGTGCTGGATAGGTGCTGGATAGGTGCTGGATAGGTGCGCCGGGGGCTCCGGGTTCGGTCCAGAAGGGCCCCCCGAGGTCGATTCCGGTCTGCGGATTCACCGCGGCCGCGTCGTTCGTTGCGAAAACACACATCGCGTACGTCGTTCCGGCTGCTGCGAGCGGAGTCAGGTAGGAAAGGTCGCCTGCGCTGTCGGTGGTGGTCGTGGCGAATTTCATCCAGCTGCTCAGCACCCCGGGCAGGCGAAGCCAGAGCTCTGCCTTGGCGTTGGCATCGGCCGCTGAAAGGTGCTGGTCGTGGTGTCGTCGACGTAGGTGAAGTGTCCCTTGAGGGTGACCTTTGTCGGATCCGGTGGCGGGTCGGTTGGCACGGTGGTGCAGCCGAGATCCGTGTTGACTCCCAGGCCGGTGTTGATTCCGTAGACGCAGACCCTGTGCTTGCCGGGTGCTGTCGGAACGGTGATGTCGAATCCGTGGTTCGCCCCATAGGGCCGGTAGGTGTTTCCTACGTCTGGTCGAGGGACGGAGGCGGTCAGTGCCTTGCCTTGACCGTCGACGTAGACGTGGACTCCGCTCGAGGCCGTGGAATCGGGGTCGATGACCCAGCCCTGGATGCGGATACCGGAGGGGATGATGGTGACGCTGTCCACGTGCCCGAAGGGGTCGACGGAAACGGTGAGGGTCCTGCACCCGAGATCGGCGTTGGCGCCCGTGTTGCGATTGACGACGGCGACGGCGCAGATGTTTGCGCGGCCGGCGACGGCAACGAGGTTCGCTGTGTAGGTCCTGTTGACGGTCTGCACCGATGCTCGTTGGGTGCCGTTGATCGCGAAACTGCACGGTCAATGGGCCGGTTGCATCCGGATCCTTGGCGGTACCGGCGACCTTGAGCCCAGTGGGGAGCCGTACAGCGGTCGCCAGTGTGCCGGTGGGTGAACCGCTAGGTGTACTGATCGGGCACGTTGGTCGAGGTCGTGTGACGACACGATCTGAATGAGCTTGGTAGGCGAAGACCTCCGGGCGTGGAGTGGAGCTGTCTAGAAACCGCTCCAACACCCTGGAGGTCTTCGTGTCCCACGCTAACGCTGCTCTGACTCCCCGCGCTCGATTGAGGCTGGCCCGACTGGTCGTTGACCAGGGCTGGCCAGTCGCTCGAGCCGCGGAACGCTATGACGTGTCCTGGCCGACCGCGAAGCGGTGGGTCGATCGGTATCGCCGCCTTGGTGAGGCAGGCATGGTCGATGCCTCGTCGCGTCCGCACCACTCACCGAACCGCACCCAGGCCCCGGTGGTGCGCAAGATCGTGCACCTGCGCTGGAAACAGCGGCTCGGACCGGTTCAGATCGCCGACCACGTCGGCCTGGCGCCCTCGACGGTGCATGCGGTGCTGGTCCGGTGCCGGCTCAACCGGCTGACCCATGTCGACCGGGCTACTGGTGAACCGATCCGGCGCTATGAGCACCCCCACCCCGGGTCGATGCTGCACGTAGACGTGAAGAAGCTTGGCAACGTCCCTGACGGCGGCGGCTGGCGCTACGTGGGCAGGCAGCAAGGTTTCTGGAACCGCCAGGCCACCCGCGATCGGACGGGGATCACGGCGAGGAAATACCACCCCAAGGTCGGCACCTCGTTCGTGCACACCGTGATCGATGACCACTCCCGCATCGCCTACGCAGAGATCCACGACGACGAGACCGCAGCCACAGCCGCCGCCGTGCTCCGCCACGCGGTCGCCTGGTTCTCCGAGCGCGGCGTCGTTGTGGAACGCGTGCTCTCCGACAACGGAGGCGCCTACCGCTCGTTCCTGTGGCGCGACACCTGCGCCGAGCTCGGCATCATCCACAAACGCACCCGGCCCTACCGCCCGCAGACCAACGGCAAGATCGAACGTTCCACCGCACCCTCGCCGATGGCTGGGCCTTCAAGAAGTTCTACAACTCCGAATCCGCTCGCCGAGCAGCTCTGCCAGCATGGATCCACCACTACAACCACCACCGGCCCCACACCGCCATCGGAGGCTCAGCGCCCATCAGCCGCTTGACCAACCTTTCCGATCAGTACACCTAGTTGTACTGATCGGGCACGTCTGGTCGAGGTCGTGTGACGACACGATCTGAATGAGCTTGGTAGGCGAAGACCTCCGGGCGTGGAGTGGAGCTGTCTAGAAACCGCTCCAACACCCTGGAGGTCTTCGTGTCCCACGCTAACGCTGCTCTGACTCCCCGCGCTCGATTGAGGCTGGCCCGACTGGTCGTTGACCACGGCTGGCCAGTCGCTCGAGGACCTGCATGCCCTGGCCGAGGCCTGCGAGACCGAGTACGCGGACCTGGTGCTCGTCCTCGGCCTGTCTGGCGTCCGCTGGGGCGAGGCGGCCGGGCTCCAAGTGGGCGACGTGATCTCGGTGCCTGGCCCCGGCGTACGGCTCCATCGAGCCGTGCTGTCCAGCCGGGTCGACGGCACGGTCTTTGTGGACATGCTGAAGACAAGCAAGAGCAGGACCGTCCCGCTCGTCCCCGAGCTCGTTCCTCTGGTGGAGCGGTGGACCGAGGGCAAGGCGGGTGACGAGTGGCTGTTCGCAGCCCCGCAGGGCGGACCACTCAACGAGGGCAACTGGAAGCGCACGGTGAAGTGGACACTCGCACTCCGGTCCATCGATCGTCCCACCCTGCGCGTGCACGACCTGCGGCACACCGCCGCATCCCTGTGGCTCGGCGCAGGAGCCGACCCCAAGGTCGTCCAGCGGATCCTCGGACACGCGTCGGCAGCAATGACCATGGATCTCTACGGCCACTTGATCGACCACAAACCTGTGGGACGCCGCGAACCGCGTCGGAATCGCTGAGGACTGGTCGACACGGGCGATGGACATCGCCACTGGGGACATTTTGGGGACACGTTTGGCGAATCACACCAATGGTGAGCCGACGGTGAGGCGGGTAGACGCCCGTCTGACCTGCGGTTTTGCGTTGGAGCCGGTGACAGGAGTCGAACCCGCGACATCCTCATTACAAGTGAGGCGCTCTACCAACTGAGCTACACCGGCGAGGCCACCGTGAGTGCTGTCCGGCGGCCGACGCAATCGTAGGTGACCTGTCGGGTCAGCCCGACGGACGGACCCGGGTGAGTACCGCGATCTTGTCGATCCGGTGCTCGGGGTTGCCGAACTCGTCCGCCCAGAAGTTGCCGGCGGCGTGGTCCTCCGGCGTCGCACACGTGGACAACGTGATCATCGGCTCGCACGGGTGTGACTCCCGGGCCGGCCCGGCACCGCGGCGGACTGCTTCTCCAACGAAGTCGGCGCGAGCGGAACGATGTCGTGCGCGTGCGGGTGACCCGGTAGACGAACACGCGGTCGCCGCTGCGCACCAGCACGCGGGCGCCCACGTCGAGCCCGGGCAGCTCGGCCAACGGCGCCCCGTGGGAGGTCCGGTGACCGGTGACGATGTAGTTGCCCACCACCCTGGCCCGACGCCGCCGCCGGGTCCGCGAGGAGACGCCATCACGCCACCGTCCTGGATCCGCGTCCCCGGCCCGTCGTCCGGGCTGCCGCGATAACGGTCGACGGCGACTTCCCGCATCCCGAGTGCGGGGATGGTCGATGAAGGAGCGCCGCGGCTCGGCGCTCTGCCGGCTGGGCACGGATCCGGTGCGGGAGGTGTCGGGGTCGGCGCTGGTGATCCGGCGGGGAGCCGACCGCAACCGGCTCCCCCGACGAGGTCGGCGTGGGGCTGCCGTCTCCAAGCCGGAGTCCTGACGCGCGTCCACCGCGCCGGGATCACTCCCGGCGCAGGCTGCGACGACGACCAGCAGGATGGCCGTGAGCAGGGCCGGCGTGACGGAGATGTCCCAACGGTAGGTCGGGGCCGGAAATGCGCTCAGCCGAGATCCAGCTCGATGTAGGGCGCGACCGACAGCTCGCCGGTCGTCTGCACGGTGACCGGCTGGATCCCGACCGGGCCGCCCGTCGCGGTAGGTGACGAACGTGAACATCGCGTCGCGGCGCAGCTTGCTCCCGATCGCGATGGCGTATGCCGCACCGCCGGTCGTCCCGTTCGTGTAGGTGTACCCGGCCTTCGCGTTCGTCCCGACCCTCGAGTTCGGTCCGATCTGCGCGTGCACGTGACCGGCCAGCACCAGGTCGGTGCACCCGCGCGCGAGTGCAGTCGCCCCGAGGTTGGCGTCGTGCACGAGCAGCGTCGCGATCCGCTCGCCCTGCTCGTCCAGCTCGCACACGTCGTCTGCGATGGCGTTCTTGACCTCGTCGAAGCTGAGGCCCTTCTCGTCGCGCCAGGTGCCGAGCCCGCTGGAGCGCGGGTCGTCGACGCCGGTGATCCGCACGTCGGCGAACGGCGTCACCGGCTTCCCGTCGAGGTGGGTCCAGCCCAGCGAACGCAGGTGGCGGTTCACGAAGGTGCCGTTGTCGTGGTTGCCCGAGATGGCCACGCGGGCGTCGTACCCCTCAAAGGCGGAGTCCAGGGAGTCCAGGCTGAACTCCTCCCAGGTCTCCCCGGTCGAGGTGTCGTCGCCGGCGTCGAGGACGGCCGTTGCACCGGCCTCGTCCGCCACCTTCCGCACCACCTCGTCCATCCCGATGTTGTCGTGCCGGTCGCTGACCAGCACAGCCACGGTCTCGTCCTGCTCGGGCTGATGCAGCTGGCCGGCGATGCTCATCCACCCGGTCGATCACGCCCGCGTAGAAGACCTTGCTGCGGTCGTAGGTGTCGAACAGGCTCGACAGCAGACCGCCGGGTGCCCTGGGTCACCAGGCCACCCTGGATCTCCCAGTCGTGCAGCCCTTCGGGCACGGCGACGTCGGTGACGGCGTCCTGCACCGGCATCCAGGTAGTCCGTCTGCATCCGGTCGACGCTCCGGCCTCCCACGGCTTCGGCAGGAGCATGAGCACGAGCGCCGACGGTCACGCCGTGTAACGCGAGCGCCACCCGCCAGTCCCGCACCGGCTGCCGCCGCGCCGCCACAGCTGCGCACGTCGGCGCGGCCCGACCAGCACCCACAGGCCGATCGGCACCAGGCCGATCGCCACCGCCCCAGGCCCGCGTCCAGGGCCAAAGCCGTCACCGCACCTTCACTCGGCGGACCTCGGCCTCCGGACGCGCGGCGATGGCGGCGTACCGCTCGGCGAGCTCGGGGGTGGTGGTGGCGGTCGTCTTGCCCATCTCCACCGCCACCCCGATCCGGCCGCCCGAGGCGGTCCGCAGGTCGGGCAGGTAGGGACCCATGTCGAGACGGACATGACCGTCGAAGGTCGGCTGCACCACGGCGTCGTGGCTGGCGAGCACCATCTCCGCGCTGTGCTGCGTGAACAGCTACCGCCCAGGACGGGATCGCGACCACCAGCAACGCGAGCGCACTCCAGCGACGCGGAGCGCACGCCGGCGCGCAGGTCGAGGTGGTCGTGGCGCACTGTCAGCCGGTGGCCCGTTCCCGGGCCACGGCATAGAGGGCGATGCTGGCCGCGACACCGGCGTTGAGTGACTCCAGCGAGCTGGCCATCGGGATCGAGACGAGCTGGTCGCAGGTCTCGGCCACGAGCCGGGACAGCCCCTTGCCCTCGGAGCCGACCACGATCACCAGCGGCCCGTCCGCCAGCCCGAGGTCGCTCAGGGAGACGTCCCCATCGGCAGCGAGACCGATCACCATGCATCCGGCCTGCTGGTAGGCCTTCAGCTGGCGGGTCAGGTTCACCACCTGCGCGACCGGGACCCGTGGCGGCGGCGCCGGCCGAGGTCTTCCACGCACTGGCCGTCATGCCGGCCGCCCGGCGCTCCGGGATGACCACGCCGTGTGCTCCGAAACCGGCGGCGGAGCGTACGACGGCACCGAGGTTGCGCGGGTCGGTCACCGAGTCGAGGGCGACGATCAACGGCTTCTCGTGGTTGGCCGCCGCGAGGTCGAGCAGGTCGTTGGGGTCGGCATACTCGTACGTCGGGATGCGTGCCGCCAGCCCCTGGTGCACGGCGCCCTTGGTCATCCGGTCGAGCTCGAGCTTCGGCACCTCGAGCAGCGAGATGTGCTTGTCCGCGGCGATCGAGAAGACCTCGCGCAGCCGGCTGTCGCGATCCGCACCCTCGGCGACGTACACCGAGGTGACCGGGAGCCCTGCCCGCAGCGCCTCGACCACCGAGTTGCGCCCGGCGATCCACTCGTGGTCGCCGGAGCCCTTGCCCGGGGCGGACCGGCGGGGGCGCCCGGAGGTGCCCTTGTCTTCCTTCGTCTTCTTGTGGGCCTTGTGGTACGGCCGGTCCTTGGCCTTCGGAGTCGGGCCCTTGCCCTCGAGTCCGCGCCGGACCGGCCGCCGGAACCCGCCGTGGGGTTGCCCTTGCCGGTCTTCTTGATCGCGCCTCGACGCTGCGAATTCAGGCACGCAGTGTCCCTTTCGGTGGTCGAGCAGCGAGCGAAGCGAGCGAACAGTCGAGACCCCTGGCACGTCAGTGTCCTTTTCGGTGATTGAGGAGCGAGCGAAGCGAGCGTCTCGAAATCCCTGGCACGTCAGCTCACACTCCACTTCGGCCCCGACGGGGTGTCCTCGATCGTGATGCCGGCGGCCTTGATCTGGTCCCGGATGGTGTCGGCGGCGGCGAAGTCCTTGTTGGTGCGAGCTTGTGCGCGCTGCTCCAGCAGACCCTTGACCAGTGCGTCGACGACAGGAGTCAGGTCGTTGGCGCCTTGTTGCCGGACCAGTGCGGGTCGGCGGGGTCCAGCCCGAGGATGTCGAGCATCGCGCGTACCTCGGCTGCGCGAGCCGGTCGCCGCCTCGTGATCGCCGTCGGCCAGCGCCTTGTTGCCCGCACGCACGGTGTCGTGGAGCACGCCAACCGCGGCCGGCGTACCGAGGTCGTCGTCCATCGCCCGGGCGAACGCTTCGGGAAAGTGGTTTCGAGACGGTTCCTGCGCAACCTCCGCAACCACCGGGTAAGCGACCCGCTCCAGGAAGCCCTCGATCCGCTGGAACCCGGCCGCGGCTTCGGCCAGCGCCTCGAAGCTGAACTCGACGGTGGAGCGGTAGTGCGCCGCCACCATGTAGTAGCGCAGCTCGATCCCGCGCACCTGCTCGAGCACGTGCGGGACGAGCAGCGAGTTGCCCAGCGACTTGCTCATCTTCTCGCCGCTGGTGGTGATCCAGGCGTTGTGCATCCAGTACGACGCGAACGGGTGCCCGGCCGCCCTCGACTGCGCCTGCTCGTTCTCGTGGTGGGGGAAGCGGAGGTCGACGCCGCCGCCGTGGATGTCGAAGGCCGGGCCGAGGTACTTCTCCGCCATCGCCGAGCACTCGATGTGCCAGCCCGGACGGCCGCGTCCCCACGGCGACGGCCAGGACGCCGTCTCGGGCTCGGAGTCCTTGTGGCCCTTCCACAGGGCGAAGTCCCGTGGGTCGCGCTTGCCGCGCGGGTCGGCGTCCTCGGCGGCCTCCATGTCGTCGACCTTCTGGTGGGTGAGCTCGCCGTACGACGACCAGGACTTCACGTCGAAGTAGACGTCGCCGGACCCGTCCTCGGCTGCGTAGGCGTGACCGCGCTCGATCAGGACGGCGATCAGCTCGACCATCTCCGGAATGTGTCCCGTCGCCGCCGGCTCGTAGGTCGGGGGCAGCACGTGCAGGTCGTCGTACGCCTTGTCGAGCTCGCGCTTCATCGCGTAGGCGAGGTTGTACCAGGCGCGCCCCTGCTCGGCGGCCTTGATCAGGATCTTGTCGTCGATGTCGGTGATGTTGCGGATGAAGGTGACCTCGTAGCCGCGCGCGAGCAGCCAGCGACGGAGGACGTCGAAGTTGACGGCCGAGCGCACGTGGCCGACGTGGGGCTCCGACTGCACCGTGAGCCCGCAGACGTAGAGGCCCGCCTTGCCATCCTCGAGGGGGACGAAGTCGCGGACCGCACGCGCTGCGGTGTCGTAGAGCCGGAGAGTCACGCCGCAATCCTAGAGGTCGGGAAGGCTGCGGCTGACCGCGTCGGCGGCAGCGACGTACGAGCGGGCAAAATGTGGCGAAACCTTACTTGTGTGACAGAAGTTGTCTATCGTGGTCGGGTGCTTCCCCACATCTCGGTGTCCCTGCGTCTCCAGACGCTGGCGGTCGGCTTCCTCGCGCTCGTGCTGGCCGGGATCTTCCTGACCGACCCGCTGACTCCAGAACGCGCCCGGCTCACGGCTCCGTCCAGCGCCCGGCCGCACACGTTCAGCCAGATCACCTCCGACGCCAACTTCCGCGCCGGGATCCCCGAAGGCGTCCGCATCGCCAACGGCTCCATGTCGTTCGGGGCACCGCGCGGCCGGCTCAGCTACGCCGGCTCGACCTGGTCCTGGGCGCGGTGGACCTCCTGGAACGTGCAGCCCGGGCAGACGTTCACCCAGCTGCTGCCGACGTGGAACATCACCACCCCCGCCAACACGCTGGTGCAGATCCAGGCCCGCGCGCGGAGCACCGCCGGCAGGTTCAGCAGCTGGAAGCTGATGGGCAGCTGGACCCCACGCGACGCCGGTTTCCGTCGTACGAGCGGCGGCGTCCAGCAGGACGCGGTCGCCCGCGTCAGCACCGACACCCTGCTCGCCTCCTCCGGCGTCAGCCTGAACAGCTACCAGCTGCGCGTCCTCCTCCTGCGCAAGCCCACGAGCACGGCCACCCCGACCGTGCGGTCCGTCCAGGCGGTGGCCAGCCGGCCGGCCACCTCGCTCCCCGCGACCAGCCAGAAGCTGATCCCGGCCAGGACGCTCAACGTGCCGCGCTACTCGCAGATGACCCACCGCGGCCAGTACCCCCAGTTCGGCGGCGGCGGCCAGGCCTGGTGCTCACCGACCTCGCTGTCGATGGTGCTCGGCTACTACCGCGCGCTGCCCTCGGCCGCGAACTACGCCTGGGTCAACAAGAAGTACGCCGACCCGTGGGTCGACCACGTTGCCCGCGTCGTCTACGACTACGGCTACAAGGGAGCCGGCAACTGGGCGTTCAACACTGCGTACGCCGCCAACCTGACCACCGATGCCTTCGTCACCAGGCTGGCGAACCTGCGCGAGGCGGAGCGGTTCATCTACGCCGGCATCCCGCTCGTCGCGTCGATCTCGTTCTCGAGCGGCCAGCTCAGCGGGGCGCCGATCAGCTCCACCGCCGGTCACCTCGTCGTGATCGCCGGCTTCACGGCCAACGGCAACGTGGTGGTCAACGACCCGGCCGCTCCGAACAACGCCACGGTCCGTCGTACCTATGACCGCGGGCAGTTCGAGCGCGCGTGGCTGCGCAAGTCGAGCGGCACCGTCTACGTCGTACGCAACGCCGCACACCCGCTTCCGGCCCGGGCCGCCAACCGCAACTGGTGACGCCTCAGGCGCCGTAGCCACCGTCCACGTCGAGCTTCTGGCCGCTGACGAAGCCCGCCCGGTGCGACGCCAGGAAGCAGACCGCCTCGGCGATGTCGTGGGCGATGCCGAACCGGCGCAGCGGGATGTTGGCGCGGGTGACCTCGAGGGCGTGGTCGTCGAGCTCGCCGCACTCGATCAGCCGCTGGGCCATCCCGTCGGTGAGCATGCCCGGGCCGACGCAGTTCGCGCGGACGCCGTAGCGGCCCTCTTCCACGGCGAGCGCGCGCACCAGCGCCTCGACGGCAGCCTTCGGTGCGGACGACAGTCCGTCGCGCACCGGGAACCTCGTCGTGGCCGCGGTGGTCACCGCAACGATGCTGCCCTCGGCCTCGCGCAATGCCGGCAAGGCCGGGCGTACGACGTTGAAGAACGAGCCGACGTCGACGCCGAGCTGTGCGTTCATCTGGGCCGGCTCGACCTTGCTCAGATGGGTCATCGGCACGTGCGGACCGGCCGCATGCACCAGCGTGTGCAGGCCGCCGTGCCGCTCGACGACCTCGCCCACCACCCGCGCGCAGGCGTCCGGGTCGGTGGCGTCCAGCTGGTGCAGGCTGGGACGCACGCCGTACGACGCGACCTCGTCCGCCAACCGGTCCACCACCGCCTGGTTTGACCGCCACGTCAGGGCCACGTCGCTGCCCCGCTGCGCCAGGAGTCGTACGACGGCCCGACCGATCCCTCCGCTCGCTCCGACGACCAGCGCGGCTCCAGTGAGGTCGGAGAAGTCATCCATGGGGACAGGCTAGAGCCACCATCGACTCAGAGGTGGACGCCCTCGATGTCGAAGAACCACACCGCGCCGGTCTGCCAGAGCACCGCCACCGACGTCAGCAGCAGCCCACCCGCCACCGGCAGCGCCCAGCCCGGGATCCGGCGACTGTGCACCAGCAGAATCTTGGCCGCGAACGCGCCGTAGAGGATGCAGCCGGCCAGGGAATGGATCAGGGTGCGGGTCCGGTAGGGCTCGGGCGAGAAGCCGAAGCCGTAGAGGCAGAAGGCAGCCACCGGGAGGGAGAGCACGAACGCGAAGATCCCGGTCGCTCGATGCACCGTTCCGAGTCCCTTGGGCACTCGCGGGCGCCCCGGGAGCCGACCGTAGAGCCACAGAGCCGTCACGAGCTGGGACAGGGCGAGCAGCAGGACGACGCTGGTCGCCCACGCCTTGAAGGTGCCGGCGGTCGAGAAGCCGAGGGAGGGCAGCGAGTCGTAGCTCCCCTCGTGGACGCGCCCGTAGACCCCGAGGGCAACGGCGACCCCGGCGCCCAGCAGCAGCGCTCCGACCAGCGGCCCCCGGCTCGGTACTGCGTCGTCGCTCATCGCTCACCCCCTCCTGCGCACAGGACAAGCCGACGCTCAGCGTCACGAACAGGGTGCTCCGATCGCGCCCCGAGCGCCAGCCCCGACCGGGCGTGGCGTCAACCGGCGTCGGTCGCCTCGAAGGCGACCGTGTGCCAGCCGGTCGCACCGTCGGGAACGACATCGGTCCGGACCGACGTCTGGGTGTAGCCCGACTTGTCGGTGGCCCGGACGAGCACGCGGTGCTCCCCGGGGGCGACGTCCACGGTGGCCGTCCACTGGACCCAGGTGTCGGCGTGGGGCACGCGGCCGAGCTCGGCGTCCCTCCAGGCGGCGCCGTCCAGCTGGTACTCCACCCTCTCGATCCCCGTGTGCTGGGCCCAGGCACTGCCACCGATGCGCACCGAGCCGGCCGGCACGTCGGCGCCGTCTCGGGGTACGTCGATCCGGGACTGGGTCTTCACCGGCCCCTTCGGCGACCAGCCGCGCTCGGTCCAGAACGCCTCGAACTTGTCGAACCTGGTCACCTCGAGGTCGACCAGCCACTTGGTCGCGGAGACGTAGCCATAGAGCCCGGGCACCACCATCCGCACCGGGAAGCCGTGCTCCACCGGCAACGGGTTCCCGTTCATCGCCACGGCGAGCATCGCGTTCCGGTCGTCGGTGAGGGCAGCGAGGGGCGTGCCGCAGTTCCACCCGTCCCGCGAGGTCTGCAGCACGGCGTCGGCTCCGGCCTGCACGCCGGCCTCGGCGAGCAGCTCGCGAGCCAGGACGCCCGACCACCAGGCGTTGCCGACCAGGTCGCCACCGACCTCGTTGGAGACGCAGCACAGGGTCACCCATGCCTCGGTGAGCTTGCGGCCGATCAGATCCTGGTAGGTGAAGGTCAGCTCGCGGTCGACCATGCCGTGGATGCGCAGCTCCCAGTCGGGCGGTGAGATCGAGGGCGGCACCAGCGCGGTGTGGATCAGGTAGAAATCCTTGTTCGGGGTGCGCCACGGGTCGATCCCGGGCACCCGCAGGGAGGCACCGGCGGGCACCTCGCCGTGCCTGACCGGCAACCGCAGCAGCCGGCGGGCCTGCTCGACGTGGGCACGCCCGCTGCCGGCGATCCGGCCGGCGAGGCCGAGCACCCCCACACCACCGATCACCCAGGCAGACCGGATCAGGAAGTCTCGCCGGCGGGAGTCGGGGGCATCCTCACCCGGCACCTCACCGAGCAGGGGCGCGGTGAGCAGCCGCAGGGTGATGATCCAGGTGACGAAGCCGATCATCAGCGCGAGCGAGGACCCGATGCCCGGGCGCGGCAACCGCAGGATCGCGACGAGGCCGACCGCCGCCAGCGCGAAGAAGACGAGGTCCGGCAAGAGTGGGAACCGTCGCATCCACGACGCTGCATACGCGCAAATGCCCAGGACGACGACGGCGGTACCGCCGAGGAGCAACGGCTTGTCGGCCTCCCTGACGAGATGGATCAGGAACAGGGCCACCGATCCCGGCGTGAAGTCACGCACTGCTGCGGCCACGGCTTCGACGGGACTGGTCTCCGCACGCAGCGCGCTGGCTGCTGCCTGGCTGAGTGCCAGACCGGCCGCGCCGGCCAGCACGCCTGCGAGCGCCAGCAGCCGTCGGGAGACCTCCACGCCGCCGTTTCCCGGAGCCTTCGGCTCCAGTGGCTCGCGTGGTATCTGTTCGGTCGGGCTCCCGGCCCCTCGGTCGGCCCCGCCCCTGTTGGGGCTCATCTCCGGGCTCACCCCTCCATGGTCGCGCATGCGGCCAACCGAAGTCACCAGCCCCGGATCCGGGGCATGATCGTGTCCGTGAACCAGCGCATCGGCATCGGTACCGACGTCCACCGCCTCGCACCAGGTCATTCGATGCGGGTGGCGGGTCTGGATTGGCCGGAGGAGGAACTGGGTCTCGTCGGCCACTCCGACGGCGACGTCGTACTCCACGCGATCTGTGACGCCCTGCTCTCGGCGGCGGGCCTCGGCGACCTCGGCAGCAACTTCGGTACGACGGACCCCCTGTGGGCCGGCGCCTCCAGCCACGACCTGCTCACCGAGACCCTCGCCCGGGTCCGCGCGGCCGGCTGGGAGGTCGGCAACGTCGCCTGCCAGCTGATCGGCAACCGGCCCCGGTTCGCCGCTCGGCGCGAGGAGGCCGAGCGCGGCATCTCCGACCGGCACAGCATCAGTGTCTCGATCAGCGCCACCACCACGGACGGCCTCGGCCTCACCGGGCGCGACGAGGGCCTGGCGGCCATCGCCACAGCACTCCTCTCGGCCGGGTGAACTCGTGAGGGCGCTAGTGCCACGATGGTGGGCATGCAGCTCGCGCCCGGATCCCTGCTGATCGCCTCCGCAACCCTGGTCGACCCCAACTTCGCACGCTGCGTGCTGCTCGTCCTCGACTCCGACGAGAACGGCAGCCTCGGCGTGATCCTCAACCGTCCCTCCGAGGTCCCGGTCGGCGAGGTGCTGGAGTCGTGGCAGGACGTGGCCAGCGAACCGGGCGTGCTCTTCCGCGGCGGTCCGGTCGAGCTCAACGCCGCCCTCGCGGTGGGATCCCTGAGGGGCTCCGTGGACGCACCCTCCGGCTGGCGCCCGCTGACCGGGTCGCTCGGCATCGTCGACCTCGACAGCCAACCGGACGACTTCCTGGGGCTGCTCACCGCCCTGCGGGTGTACGCCGGCTACACCGGATGGGGCGCCGAGCAGCTCGAGGGTGAGATCGCCGAGGGCAGCTGGCACGTCGTACCCGCGCTGGAGAGGGACACCTTCAGCCGTGCGCCGGACCTGCTGTGGCGCGATGTGCTCCGGCGCCAGCCCTCGCCGCTCTCGATGCTCGCCACGCTCCCCGAGGACGCCAACCTCAACTGAGTCCGGCAGACTCGGGCCCGTCATCGAGCAGGAGGACGGATGCGGACCTACGACGGTCTCCACCTGAGTGTCACCACCTATGGTCCGGCCGACGCGCCGCTCACCGTCTTCCTGGCCCACTGCTGGACCCTCAACCAGCACGACTGGCACTACCAGGTGCGCGACCTGCAGCGGGAGTTCGGGCACCGGATCCGCATCGTGACCTGGGACCACCGCGGTCACGGCGACTCCGACCCCGTCCCGCGTGGCGACGCGACGATCGAGAACCTCGCCCGCGACTGGTCTGACCTGGTCGACGAGCTCGCGCCCACCGGGCCGCTGGTGTTCGCCGGCCACTCGATCGGCGGGATGACGATGATGCAGCTGGCCGTCATCCGGCCCGACCTCTTCGACCGCGTGGTCGGCACCACGTTCGTCTCCACGTCCTCCGGCGAGCTCGACACGGTGACCCTCGGGCTGCCGGAGACCGGGCAGCTGCTGCGCGCCCAGATCCCGAGGATGCTCGCCCTGCGTTCCCGCACGCTCTCGCGCCGGGCACGTCGCCGCGCACCAATCGTCGAGCGGCTGGTGATGCGGCGGTTCGTCTTCGGTCGCCCGCTCCGGCTGGCGGACGCAGCCCTGGCCGTGGACGGGCTGATCAACTCGCCCGGCAACACCGTGGTCGGCTTCTACGAGGACTGCATGCAGCATGACCGTGCCGACGCGCTGAAGGTGCTCGACGACATCCCGACCCATGTGCTCGTCGGCACCCGTGACGTGCTGACACCTCCCTCGCACTCGCGCCGGATCGCCGACCACATCGTCGGAGCCGTGCTCACGGTCGTCCCCGACGCCGGGCACATGCTGCCCCTGGAACGCGACCAGCTCGTCTCCGGTGTGCTCATCCGGCTGATCCGGCCGCACCTGGGACACGTCAGGTGAGCCCGCAGGCCGCAGCGGTGCTGCTCGCCGCCGGGTCCGGCACCCGGCTGGGCTCGTCGGTCAACAAGGTGCTGCTGCCGGTCGGCGGGATCCCGATCCTGGCCCGGTCGGTGAGGACCGTCCTCGAGGTCGTGGGCGTGCACCGGATCGTGCTCGTCGTACGCCCTGAGGACCGGGACGCGGTCAGTGAAGCCGTGAGCCCCCACCTCGGCGCGCACGACCTGTGGGTGGTCGACGGCGGTGCGCACCGGCACGACTCGGAGTGGCAGGCGCTGCGCACGCTCGCCGCCGACATCGAGGACGGCGAGATCGACGTCGTCGCGATCCACGACGCCGCCCGGCCTCTGGCACCCGCCTCGCTCTGGCGGGCCGTCATCGACACCGCGGCTGAGCACGGTGGTGCCATCCCGGTGCTGCCGACCCCGCGACTCTCGCACCGCGACGGCTCGGTCGCCCCCGCCGACCTCGTCGGCGTGCAGACGCCGCAGGCCTTCCGGGCTCGCGAGCTGCTCGGCGCCCATCGGCGCGCCGCCGCGGAGGGTTTCGTCGGCACCGACACTGCCGCGTGCCTGGAACGCTATGGCGATATCGCGCTGGTGGGCGTCCCGAGCACGGCGGCCAACCTGAAGGTGACCTTCCCTGAGGACGTCGAGCAGGCCGAGACCCTGCTCAGTCAGGCGAGCTGAACGCGCTGAGCACCTCGAGGTCCTCCTCGTCCACGATCCGCCTGCCCAGGGGTGGGGCCGGGAGATGGCGCACCGGGAAGCGCTGGGACAGCGCGGCCACGAGCTCGGCGAGGTCGTCTGCGTCCAGCTCGTCCAGAGCGGCGACGACAGTGGCAGGCAGCACGACCGGCGAGGTCACGCAGACCAGGTCGTCGCGGTCGACCGTGGCGCCCAGCCGTTCCCCGTCGTACTCCTTGACGGTGTCGGTCACCGGTCGTACGCCGACCACCACCGCCCCGGTCTGCGCCGACTCCTCGATGGCCTGCCGGATGAAGGCGGTCGGCGTCAGCGGGCACAGCGGGTCGTGGATGACCAGCATCCGACCGGCGTCCTGGACGCCCTCGAAGCCGACGCCGTAGTCGAACAGCTCGGCTCCCGCGGTGGTCAGCGCCCAGGACGCGGCCGCCACCAGCGACTCGCCGTGCACCAGCGCGAACGGCAGGGATCCACGTCCGTCGAGGGGTACGACGCCGAGGGGCTCTGGGGGCTCGGGGGCTCGGGGGGCTCGTCCATGGCAGTCACCCTAGGCGCGCCCACCCGGACAGACATCGAGCCCCCGGACGCGTGGTCACGGGGGCTCGACGGAGACTAAACAGCCGGTTCAGTCAGGTTCGGTTCAAGAAGCGAGGACCTCATCGAGGATGGCTTCGGCCTTGTCCTCGTTGGTGTGCTCGGCCAGGGCCAGCTCGGAGACGAGGATCTGGCGCGCCTTGGCCAGCATCCGCTTCTCACCAGCAGAGAGGCCGCGGTCACGCTCGCGGCGCCAGAGGTCACGCACGACCTCGGACACCTTCATCACGTCACCGGAGTGCAGCTTCTCGAGGTTGGCCTTGTAACGGCGCGACCAGTTGGTCGGCTCGTCCGGCACCACGGCCCGGAGCACGTCGAAGACGCGATCGAGGCCTGCCTTGTCGACGACATCGCGGACTCCCACGAGGTCGAGGTTGCACGACGGCACCCGGACGACGAGGTCCTGCTGGGCGACGATGCGAAGAACCAGGTACTGCTTCTCTTCTCCCTTGATGGTGCGCATCTCGATGTCTTCGATGACTGCTGCCCCGTGATTTGGATAAACGACTGTTTCGCCAACAGTGAAAGTCATATTCCTGTGAACCCCTTTCGAGGTCCCTAGTCTAACACGATCGGGCACCCCTCCGATCCACTGTTTGCGCAGGTCAGAGGCCATATCGGGGCTTGACAACCTCCCAATTCATGTGGTGGAGGCGGCCGGATCCGTCGTCGTCGCGTGTCCCAAACCTGCCCGTCGGCTGGACGCATGCTCAATACTGCGACCCATGACAACGGAGACAGCCCAGAGGGCGCCTGGGCAGTTTCGATCGTTCCTGCGGGCTGTTCACCCCCGCCAGGCCCTCGCCTTCGCGGTCGTCGTCGGCCTGCTCGTCGCCCTGCTCGGCCGGCACACCGAGTTCGGTCCGGTGGCCCGCGAGGTGGTGCTGTCCGGCCTCGCGGTGCTCGTCGCCCAGATGATCATGGGCCTGGTCAACGACCTCCTCGACGCTGAGACCGACCGGCGCTCGGGCGCGCCCGGCAAGCCGGTGGCCGAGGGGATCATCCCCGCGAGCAACGCCAGCTTCGCGATCGCCGTACTCCTCCTCCTCGTGATCCCCCTCGCGCTCCAGAACGGCATCGAGGCGGGGCTGTTCCTGCTTGCGACGCTCGTCGTCGGCTTCGTGCACAACCGCTGGCTGCACCGCACGGCGCTGTCCTGGGTGGGCTGGTCGGCGACCTTCGCCCTGCTGACCGCGTTCGTCACCCTCGGCGGGTGGGGGCGGGAGGCCGACGGCTCGGCGCCGCTGACCAGCTTCGTCTGGCTGTGCGCGGCCCTGGGTTTCCTGGTGCACTTCCTGACCTCGCTGCCCGACCTGGTCGTCGACAACGCCGCCGGCGTACGCCACCTGCCGCTGCGGGTCGCCCTGCGCACGGGCGCTCCGCGACTGCTGGCGCTGACCTCGATCGCCACGGCTCGCCGTACTCGCCACTCTCATCTACTCGGCCCTCACAGTCGGCATCGCTCGCTGAGAACCCGCGTCCTAGCGATAGGCTCGGCGACGCAAGCGACCCCGTTCGTGTTGACCGCCCCGGACCGCAGCGTCCGACGGCGTCTGAGAGGACCTGCATCGCCATGTTGACGCCCGTACGCCGTCGTCTCGCCACCCTGGCCGTGGTCCTCCTGGTCCCGGGCCTCAGTGCCTGTACCTACCAGACCGATCAGGTCTACCAGGCCGGCGTGGGCGTCAACGACCGCGACGGGACCGTCGACGTGCTCGGCGCCGTCGTGGTGGCCAGCGACGACGGCAGGGGCACCTTCGTGACCTCCCTGGTCAACAACGACCTCGAGGAGCCCCAGACGCTGACCGGGGTGACCACAGCAGACTCGGGTGACGCACAGGTGCAGCTGACGGCACCGATCGAGATCGCCCGCGGAGGGACTGGTCAACCTCGCCGACGCCGGCGCGGTCAGCGTCGTCGGTCCTCGAGCCGGGCAGCTTCATCCGCCTCGTGCTGACCTTCGAGAGCGGGCAGGAGACCGAGGTCAACGTGCCGGTCGTGGCGGCCGACGAGGAGTACTCCGACATCGAGCAGGCAAAGCCGAGCCCCGCCGCCGCGCCATGAGCGAGTCGACCCGCACCCTGATCCTGCTTCGTCACGGCCAGAGCGAGTGGAACGCCAAGAACCTCTTCACCGGCTGGGTCGACGTGCCCCTGACCGAGAAGGGCCGCGCCGAGGCGGTCGCGGGTGGTGAGCAGATCGTCGAGGCCGGGTCTGCTGCCCGACGTCGTACACACCTCGCTGCTGCGCCGTGCGATCACGACTGCCAACATCTCGCTCGACGTGGCCGACCGGCACTGGATTCCCGTACGCCGCTCCTGGCGGCTGAACGAGCGTCACTACGGCGCCCTGCAGGGCAAGGACAAGAAGCAGACCCTCGAGGAGTACGGCGAGGAGCAGTTCATGCTCTGGCGCCGGTCATTCGACACGCCACCCCCGCCGCTCGATGACGACGACAAGTGGTCGCAGGCCGGTGATCCGCGCTACGCCGACCTCGGCGACGAGATGCCCCGCACCGAGTGCCTCAAGGACGTGATCGAGCGCTTCCTGCCCTACTGGGAGGGCTCTATCGTCCCGGACATCGCCAGTGGCCAGACCGTGCTGATCGCCGCGCACGGCAACAGCCTGCGCGCCCTGGTGAAGCACCTGGACGGGATCAGCGACGAGGACATCGCCGGGCTCAACATCCCCACCGGCATGCCGCTGGTCTACGAGCTCGACGGCGAGATGCGCCCGGTGGAGAAGGGCGGTCGCTACCTCGACCCGGAGGCGGCTGCCGCCGCCGCGGAGGCCGTGGCCAACCAGGGCCGCTAGCCGCCTCCACTGCTCGACCGGAACTGGTGCGGGCGCCGGAGCAGCGCGGGCAGGTTCGCTGCGCCGGGAGCGTCGTCGCTCATCCCCATCCAGTCACCCGGGTTGGACATCTGGCAGCGCTTCAAGGAAAGGCACCCGCAGCCGATGCACGAGTCGAGCCCGTCGCGCAGACGCTCGAGCGACGCGATCTGGGCGTCCAGCCGGCCGCGCCAGTGCCGTGAGATCCGCTGCCAGTCCGCCTTGGTCGGCACCCGGCCGGCGGGCAGCTGGTCCAGCTCCTCGCGCACCTCGTCGAGGGTGAGCCCGATGTTGGACGCGGCCCGGATGAAGGCCAGGCGGCGCAGCACGTTGCGCTCGAACTGACGTCGCCCGCCGGATGTGCGCGTGGCCTGGATCAGGCCCTCTGCCTCGTAGAAGCGCAGGGCCGACGCGGCGAACCCGCTGCGTGTGGCCACCTGCCCGACGCTCAACAACTCTCGAGAATCCACTTCCACCCCTTGAACTCAAGTTAACTTGAACTTTAACACTGGGTTCATGACAACCAGAGACACACCACTCGTAGCCCTGATCACCGGCGGTTCCTCCGGACTCGGCCGCGCACTCGCCCGCACCCTGGACGACACCGGCTGGATCGTGATCACCGACGCCCGGGACGACGCCCGTCTCCGTGACGCCCTGGACGGCTCCACCGTCCACGGGGTCCCCGGCGACGTGACGGACGCGGACCACCGGGCCGAGCTCGTCGACATCGTCACCGAGCTGGGCGGTCTCGACCTGCTGGTGCTCAACGCCAGCACGCTCGGTCCCCTGCCCATGCGCCCCCTCTCCGCCTACGAGCCGACGGAGATCGGCGAGGTCCTGCGGACCAACTCCGGCGCCCAGGTGGCGCTGATGATCGCGCTGGGCGACATGCTCCTCCGCCAGGCCGGCGCCGTCATCGCGATCTCCTCGGACGCCGCGGTGAACCACTACGAGACCTGGGGGGCATACGGCGCATCCAAGGCCGCCCTCGACCACCTCGTGCTCACCTTCGGCGAGGAGAGCGGCCTGGCGACGTACGCCGTGGACCCGGGCGACATGCGCACCCCGATGCAGCAGGACGCCTTCATGGGCGAGGACATCTCCGACCGGCCTCTTCCCGAGAGCGTGGTGCCGCGACTGCTCGCGCTCCTCGCGCAGCGCCCGGAGCGCGGGCGATACCTCGCTGCGGACTTCGCGGTGGCGAAGGTGGCCACGGCATGACGTCACTGGCCGAGCGCCCGGGCGTGCGGTTCGACGCACCCGACGAGGCGACAGCAGCGGCGCCACCGGAGGTCCGCGGGTACTCGCGCGACGACGTGCGCATGCTGGTCGCGCGACCGGACGGTCTCCATCACCGCAGGTTCAGCGACCTGGCGGACCAGCTGGCACCCGGCGACCTCGTCGTGGTGAACAACTCCGCGACCGTCAACGGCGAGATCGACGGCGTCCGCGACCGCCGGCCGATCGTGCTGCACGCAGCCACGCGCCTCGACTCCGCCACCTGGGTGGTGGAGCTGCGTACGGCGCCCGATGCCGCCGCCCCGGTGCTCGACGCGGTCGCCGGCGAGACGATCGGTGTGGGCGAGCTGCCGGTGACGCTGCTCGAGCCCTACCCGCACGAGGGGTCCTCCCCCACCGGCTCGGGCAACCGGCTGTGGCGAGCCCGGGTCGAGGGCGACCTGCGGGCGTTGCTCGACCGGCACGGCAGGCCGATCGCCTACGGCTACCTCGACCGCCGCTACCCGCTCGCGGCGTACCAGTCCGTCTTCAGCACCGTGCCGGGAAGCGCGGAGATGGCCTCAGCCGGCCGACCGTTCACCGACGCGCTGATCACCCGGCTGGTGGCGCGCGGGATCGGCGTCGCCCCGATCACGCTGCACACCGGCGTCTCCTCCCAGGAGGTCGACGAGGGACCGCAGTCGGAGTGGTACGACGTGCCCCCGGCCACCGCGCGGCTCGTCGAGCTCACCAGGGAGAACGGCGGGCGGGTCGTAGCCACCGGCACGACCGTCACCCGCGCGCTGGAGTCAGCGGTGCGCGACGGGTACGTGCGGGCGTCGTCGGGCTGGACCGACCGGCTGATCACGCCGGAGCACCCGGCGGTCGTCGTGGACGGGCTGATCACCGGATGGCACGACGCGCTCGCCTCGCACCTGCTGCTCGTCGAGGCGATCGCAGGCACCGTCCTCGTGCAGCGGGCGTACGACGCGGCGGTCGCAGGCGGGTACCACTGGCACGAGTTCGGGGACTCCGCGCTGTTCCTGCCGTGAGGCGTCAGACCACCGGCGGCACCCGTCAGGCGTACTGGGGGTGCTCGCCGGTGACCAGGAAGACCACGCGCCGGGCGATGGAGACCGCGTGGTCCGCGATCCGCTCGTAGTAGCGGCCCAGCAGCGCGATGTCGACCGCCGGCTCGACGCCGTGCGTCCAGTCGGAGCCGAGCAGCTCGCGGAAGGAGTTGCGGCGCAGGCGGTCCATCTCCTGGTCGATCTCCTCCAGGGCCTCCGCAGCAACCACGTCGGAGGCGGCGATGATGTGCTCGACCTTGCCGATCATCACCTCGGCCACGGCGGCCATCCGCGAGATCATCGGCACCACCTCGTCGGGCACGGCGATGTCGGGGGCGCGCAGCCGCGCGATCTTGGCGATGTGCACGGCGAGGTCGCCCATCCGCTCGAACTCGCTGACCATCCGCAGCGAGGCGACCAGCATCCGCAGGTCGCCGGCGACGGGGTTCTGGAGCGAGAGGAGCTCGAAGCTGTGGTCCTCGATCTTGATCCTGAGGGCATCGATGTTGGAGTCTGCGCTGATCACCTGCTCGGCGCGCAGGGCATCGCCCTCCAGGAGGGCGACAGTGCCCTCGGAGACGGCTTCACGCACAAGGCGGGCCATCGCCACGAGGTCGTCGCGGATCGAGTCGAGCTGGTCTGAGTAGGCATCGCGCATGTGCCTCAACCTACGGCTGGCAGGTGAAGCGTTGGCGTCGTTGCGTGAACCAGGGGTGAACAGTCCCGTAAGGAGCGGTCCACGAATCGAACCCACGGTGAAACCCTGCGTACGATCGAAACGTGAGCCCGACACTCCAGGCCCTCCTCTTCGCACTGCTCGGTGCATTGCTCGGTGGGGGCACCGTGCTTGCGTTCCGGGTGAGCGAACGCCAGATGCACCCGGAGGACGTTCCCGAGCCGACCCTTCCGCCGGGAGTCGCCGCCGTACTGTCCGTCCTGCGCAGCAGCGCGCTCGTCGTCGATGCCAGCGACACCGTGCTGAAGGCGTCGGCGCCGGCCATCGCGATGGGCATCGTCCGCGGGCACGAGATCACGGAGCGCGAGCTCGCGGAGCTGGTCAGGCAGGTACGCCGCGACGGGCAGATCCGCGAGACGGAACTGGTCATGCAACGGCCCGGAATGCCGCCCCGGCACGTGACCGCCCGGGTGGCACCGCTCAGCTCGCAGCTCGTGCTCGCCCTGGTCGAGGACCGCACCCGCGAACGTCGGGTGGAGTCGATCCGGCGCGACTTCGTGGCCAACGTGAGCCATGAGCTGAAGACCCCGGTCGGCGCCATCAAGCTGCTCTCCGACGCGGTCATCGACGCCGCCGACGACCCCGAGGCGGTGCAGCGCTTCGCAGGCAGGATGCACACCGAGAGCGAGCGGCTGTCCCGGCTGGTGCAGCAGATCATCGAGCTCTCCCGCCTCCAGGGCGACGACCCCCTCGACGAGCCGGTCGCCGTCGAGGCGGACAAGATCATCGCCCGGGCCGTCGACGAGAACGCCACCGACGCCGCTGCCCGGGAGATCGAGCTCGTGCAGAACGGGACCCATGGGCTGGTGCTGCTCGGCAACCGCGAGCAGGTCGCGGTGGCCGTGAGCAACCTGGTGGCCAACGCGGTCGCCTACTCCCCCGAGGGATCCTCGGTGGTGGTCAGTGCCACCGGGCGCCAGTCAGCCGTCGACATCAGCGTGACCGACCGCGGGATCGGCATCCCGGCCAACGAGCTCGACCGGATCTTCGAGCGGTTCTACCGCGTCGATCCGGCGCGACACCGCTCCACCGGCGGCACCGGGCTCGGCCTGTCGGTCGTCAAGCATGTCGCCGCCTCGCACGGCGGCGAGGTGCGAGTGTGGTCGGTCGAGGGCCAGGGGTCGACGTTCACCCTGACCCTGCCGCGCAAACCCGGGCCGATGCCCACCGAGGCCCCAAATGAGAACGCAGCCCCGAAGGAGAATGCGTGACGCGCGTACTGGTCGTCGAGGACGAGGAGAGCTACAGCGATGCCTTGGCCTACATGCTGCGCAAGGAGGGCTTCGAGGTGGCCATCGCCGCCACCGGGCCCGAAGCGCTCACCGAGTTCGACCGGGCCGGCGCCGACATCGTGCTGCTCGACCTGATGCTGCCCGGGATACCCGGGACCGAGGTCTGTCGCCAGATCCGGCAGACCTCCAACGTGCCGATCATCATGGTCAGCGCCAAGGACGACGAGGTGGACAAGGTGGTCGGTCTCGAGCTGGGCGCCGACGACTACATCACCAAGCCCTACTCCCCCCGCGAGCTGGTCGCCCGCCTACGTGCCGTGCTCCGCCGCGGCGTCGAGCCGGACCTGGCTCCGGCGACGCTCGAGGTCGGGACAGTGCGGATGGACGTCGAGCGCCACATCGTCACGGTGGACGGCGCTGAGGTGCGGCTGCCGCTCAAGGAGTTCGAGCTGCTCGAGATGTTCCTGCGCAACCCCGGCCGCGTGCTCACGCGTGGCCAGCTGATCGACCGGGTCTGGGGATCCGACTACGTCGGTGACACCAAGACCCTCGACGTCCACGTCAAGCGTCTGCGCGCCAAGCTCGAGGCCAACCCGGCGGAGCCCCAGCTGCTCACCACGGTCCGGGGGCTCGGCTACAAGCTCGATCTGTGACGTTTGGTGCCGTCCATACGGGTCGAGACGTGTGAGCGCAATGACCACTTCGGGTGGTTCTGGCCGGTGAGCGGGTCGGCCTACGATGCCCCGTGGCCAGGGTTGCCCAACCCAGGCATCGGGGGATGCTCATGATCGGTTCTATCCGAGTCCACGCGCGCCGCCGGACTGCTGCGGTGGGTGCAGTCGTCATCGTGTCCGCAGCTCTCATCGCCCTCCCAGTGGTCCCGGCGTCCGCCGACCCTGGCCCGACCACCCTCGTCGGCCTGACAGACGGCGACGCGCCGCCCGAGAACGGTGCGGGCGCCCCTGTCATCTCGGGCGACGGCTCCACGGTGGTCTTCAGGTCGTTCGGCACCGACATCGACGAAGGTGCGCCAGCGATGAGCCAGCTGTTCGCGCGCAACCGTGCGACCTCGACGACCACAGCGGTCGACCTGCCACCGCCCGGCGCCACCTTCCCCAATAACCGCAATACCGACTGGATCGACGTGAGTGCGGATGGCCGCTACGTGGTGTTCGGCATTCAGGACAACGACGACTGCGAGAACGAGAACGTCCGCGACTGCGTCGACCTCTACCGTCGGGACCTGCAGACCAACACCACCGACCTGGTCAGCGTGTCGACGGACGGGAGCACGCGCGCGAACCACGACTCCGTCGACCCCTCGATCAGCGCCGACGGGCAACGCGTGGCGTTCACCTCGCAGGCGACCGACCTCGTCGGCACGGCCCGCAGCGCGATCCAGAACGTCTATGTGCGCGACTACGCCGCGGGCACTGGCACCACCGAGCTCGTCAGCCGCAGCTCGGCGGGAGAACCCGGCAACAACGTCTCCCAGCAGGCGTCCATCAGCGCCGACGGGAACGCCGTCGCCTTCTACTCGTCCGCCAGCAACCTGGACCCGAGCGGGCCCGCGGGCAACGACCTCTTCCTGCACCACCTGGACACCGACGCGACCGAGGCCGTCGTCTTGTCGGGCCAGCCCTTTCTCGAACAGCAGGGCCAACCGGCCCTGAACGCTGACGGAACCGTGGTGGCGTTCCACACCCGCAGCGACCTGCTCGAGACGGGCGCCTCCACGGACGAGACGCGGATCTACACGATCGACCTCGCGACCGACACCGTCCTCACGGCGCCAGCCCACGACTTCGTGGCCGAGACGGATCCCGACATCAGTGACGACGGCCGCTACGTCGCCTATCGGACCGAGCAGCCGAAGGGCGGCGAACCCGCCGGTGTGTACGTGTGGGACCGCGAGGGAGGAACCGAGGTCGAGTCGGTGGGTAGCGACGGCACCCCGATCACCACCCAGGCCGTCCAGAACTTCATGTCCGGAGACGGTCGCTACGTCGTCTTCGACACTCTCGAGAGTGCCTATCCCGATGACGAGCCGGACGCGACGATCGACAGCCTCGTGCACGACCGCGCCGAGCCCACTGACACCGCGTCGGGGACGGGCGCGGCGTCCACCGGTTCCGCCGGCGGGCCGACGTACGACGACACGCTGCAGGCCACTGTCACCGGATCTCCAGGCACCGTCACGGTGACCGAGCTCGAGACCGAGGACCCCGAAGCACAGCCAATCGACGGCTACGTGGTGCTGGGCCAGCAGGTGCAGATCACCGCCGCTCCCCCCACCCCACCGGGCTTCCTCACGTTCAGCTTCGACGTCGATGCATCAGTCATCCCCCTGAACGCGGTCCCTGGGGACGTGGACGTGTTCCGTGACGGCGCAGCGCTGCCTGACTGCATCGGAGCGACCGCAGTGGGTCCCTGCGTCGCGTCGCGGACCGTGCTCCCCTCCGGTGACTGGCGCTTCGAGGCGCACTCGCCCGAGGCCAGCGTCTGGGCCGTCGCGCTCGACCTGACGCCGGAACCCCCGACCCCCACGGACAACGTGCCCCCCACGATCACCCTGACGCGACCCGCCGACGGCGCGACCTATCGAGCGGGACAGAACGTCACTGCTGCGTACGAGTGCGCCGACGCCGACTCCGGCATCGCCTCGTGCGTCGGCACCCGTCCCCATGGCTCACCGATCGACACCGGCAGCATCGGCACGAAGTCGTTCACCGTGACGGCCACCGACAACGCCGGGAACACGTCGACCAGGACCGTGTCGTACAAGGTGGTCTGGCCGCTCGCCGGCCCCTTCCAGCCGGTCGACAACCCGCCGGTCCTCAACACCGCAAGGGCGGGAGCCGTCGTGCCGGTGCGGTTCAGCCTGGGTGGATACCGCGGCACGCAGCTGTTCGCGGCGGGCTACCCGCAGACGACGGCCGTCCCCTGCCAGGCTCGCCCGCGCACCGACGAGATCGAACAGACACTCTCCGGGTCGGCGTCCACGCTCACCTACCGCAATGGCGTCTACACCTACGCATGGCGCAGCCAGAGGGCCTGGGCGTCGCGCTTCGTGTGCCGCAAGGTTGTCCTGAGGTTCAAGGACGGGCAGGAACGGACGGCGCTCTTCCGGCTGCGCTGACCGTAGCGGCGAACCGGCCGGATCTCGACGTACGACGACCGAAAACCGCATGCCACTTGTCGGTGCCCGTCCCTAGGGTGTCCAAGTGGCCCAGAAAGCGACCCAGAAGGTGACCCAGCCGACGACCGGGAAGACGATGCCGTCCTGGTTACCCCTGGCCGCGGTGGCCTGCACGCTCGTGTTCTGGGCCTCGGCGTTCGTCGCGATCCGCCACCTGGGCCATGACTTCACGGCCGGCTCGCTCTCCCTGGGCCGCCTGCTCGTCGGCGCGGTCTGCCTCGCGGTCGTGGCCGTCTCCCGCGGGGTGGTGCGCCCGACCAGGCGCGAGTGGGTGCCGCTCGTGGTGATCGGGCTGCTCTGGTTCGGCCTCTACAACGTTGCTCTCAACGCGGGCGAGCGGATGGTCGACGCCGGCACCGCCGCGATGCTGATCCAGGTCTCTCCCGTGCTGATCGCCCTGATGGCCGCCCTCTTCCTCAACGAGCGGTTCACCGTCCATCTCGGCAGGCGGGCTGGCGCTGGCGTTCGCCGGGGTGGCCCTGATCGCCTTCTCGACGTCACCGGCGGAGAGCCTCGACGGGGGCAGCTACACGGTCGGCGTACTCCTCTGCCTGGTCAGCGCCGTCGCCTACTCGATCAGCCTGGTCCTCCAGAAGCCGCTCGTCGTCCGGCTCTCCGCCGTCCAGGTCACCTGGCTGGCCTGCACGATCGGCGCGATCAGCTGCCTGCCGTTCGCCGGCGACCTGGTCACCCAGGCGCAGGAGGCGCCCGCGTCCTCGATCTGGTGGCTGGTCTACCTCGGCGTGTTCCCGACGGCGATCGCGTTCACCACCTACGCGTTCGCGCTCAGGCACATGAGCGCGAGCAGCCTTGGCGTCACCACCTACCTGGTGCCGCCGATCACCATCGTGATGGGCGTGATCTTCCTCAGCGAGGCGCCGCCGACGATGGCGTACGTCGGAGGGGCGCTCGCCCTGGTCGGGGTCGCGGTCGCGCGACGCAAGCCGCGCCGCAACCCCGCCTGTGAGACGCCCAACCCGGAAGCCGCCGCCCTGCACACCTGAGCGCCGACGTCCCATCGGCCTCACGCCGAGGCGATCGCCTCGACCTCGACCAACAGCTCGGGTGAGCTGAGCTGGTTGACGAACAGCATGGTCGTCGCGGGCGGGTCCTCGGTCAGTGATGCCGCGGCCGCCGCCATGAAGGGACCGAGGTTCGCCGGGTCGGTGAGGTAGATCGTCAGCTTCACGATGTCGGCGGGGGTCATCCCCGCCTCGGCCACGACGGCGTTGAGGTTCTCGAACGCCTGGCGTGCCTGCGCCTCGATGCCTTCCGCGACTGCGCCCTCTGCGCTGACACCTACCTGTCCAGCGACCATGACCAGGCGAGAGGCGCCGGTCAGCTCGATCCCCTGGCTGTAGAAGGGCAGCGACGTCGGGACGGTCGCCGGGTTGAGTGCTTGCTTCATGTCGGTTCCTCGCTCCAGGGAGGATCTGTTCTCCTCGCTCCTGCGGAGCACGCCACGCGGCACCGACAGGATCGGTCGCAGCCGATCAGCAGAAGTCGATCGGCCTCGATCAGCTCTCGGTCACGTCCCGGTCGTCGAGGCCCAGCGGCCCACGGAACGCGTCCAGGTTGCGGGTCGGCTCGCCGCGGGAGACGCGCCAGTCCCACTCCTTGCGGATCGAGGAGGCGAAACCGAGCTCGAGGATCGTGTTGAACGACCCGTCGGCGTACTCCAGCACCGCACCGAGCAACCGGTCGACCTCCCCGGTGGTGACGCCGTTCAGCGGCAGCCGCGCATCGAGGTAGATGTCACCCATGCCGTCGAGCGCGAAGGCGACGGCGTACATCTTCATGTTGCGCTCCAGCAGCCAGCGGTAGACGCCCTCGAAGTTCTCGTCGGGCTTGCGGCACACGAACGCGTGCACCTCGAGGGCATGCTTGCCGACATCGAAGCGGCACGGCGTCTGCAGCTTCTTCTCCCCGGGCAGCTCCACCATCAGCGAGGTGGGTGAGACCTCGGTGTACTCCAGCTCGCCCTCGTCGAAGACCTCGCGCAGTGCAGTCAGCGCCTGGTCCTGCTCGGGGCTCAGTTCTTCGTCGCTCACAGCGTCGTCGGGACTCACGCCCCGATCATGCCCCACGCGCTAGAGCGCGACCCCGGTCAGGTCGGCTCGCATCTTCTCCTGCGCGGTGGCGTAGACCTTGATCATCCGGTCCGCGGTGCGGTCCCAGCCGAACTGCTGCGCGTTGGCCTCGGCGCCCATCGCGAGACTCTCGCTCAGGCCGGGCTCGAACAGCACCCGCTCGAACGCGGCGGCGTACGACGAGGGCTCGTGGTCGGCCACCAGCAGACCCGACCGCCCGTCGCGCACGGCCGTGGTCAGGCCGCCGACCGCCGCAGCCACGACGGGCGTCCCCGTGGCCTGCGCCTCGATCGCGACCAGCCCGAAGCTCTCGTTGTACGACGGGACGCACACCAGCGAGGAAGCGGCGTACCAGTCGACCAGCTCGTCCTGCTCGACCGGCGGCACGAACCTGACCAGCGAGTCGATGCCGAGCTCCTCGGCCAGCCGGACCAGCGAGTCGGGGTGCTCCAGCCCGGAGCCCGACGGCCCACCCACGACAGCGACCGTCAGCGTCGAGCGCAGCTCGGGACGGCGTTCGAGCAGCACCGCGACCGCACGCAGCATCACGTCAGGCGCCTTGAGCGGCTGGATCCGGCCGACGAAGGTGATCAGCGGTCCCTTGGCGGGAAGCCCGAGCCGCTCCCGGGCGCGCGGCCCAGCCGACGTCGCGGAACGTCGCCAGGTCCACGCCGGGATGGACGACCTCGACCCGACCGGGGTCGGCGTCGTAGAGGTCGATCAGCTGCTTGGCCTCGTCGTCGGTGTTGGCGACGAGCATGTCCGCGGCCGCGACCACCTGCTCCTCGCCGATCAGGCGAGCCATCGGCTCGGGGGTGTCACCCGCGGCGAGCGCGGCGTTCTTGACCTTGCCCATCGTGTGCATCGTGTGCACCAGCGGGACGCCCCAGCGGTCGCGAGCGAGCGCGCCGACCTGGCCGCTGAGCCAGTAGTGGCTGTGCACGAGGTCGTAGTAGCCGGGCACGTTGTAGGCCTCGGTGCGCAGCACCTCGCGGGCGAAGACGCACAGCTGCGCGGGCAGCTCGTGCTTGGTGAGGCCCTCGTAGGGACCGGCGGAGACGTGGTGGACGCGGATGCCGTCGCTGACGTCGACGACGGGGGCCAGGGAGCTGCCGGTCGCGCGGGTGAAGACGTCGACCTCCACCTGCCGCTCGGCCAGCCGGCGGGCGAGCTCGAGCACGTAGACGTTCATGCCACCCGCGTCACCGGTGCCCGGCTGGTCCAGCGGGGACGTGTGCAGGCTGATCATCGCGACCCGGTGCAACGGCTGGCCCGGGGACGGGTTCCCGTCGTACGTCAAAGAGTGGCGTCATCCATACCTCCGCCTGACGCAACGCACTCCGGGCCCCGTCCATTCCGCTCCTATCATGACGGGCACCGCCGGAACAGCCACAGGAGGCACCCATGACCCGTACAGCCGTCGTCACCGGAGCCAGCAGTGGCATCGGAGCCGCGAGCGCTCGCGCACTCGCCGGGGACGGGTTCCACGTCGTCTGCGCGGCCCGGCGCGCGGACCGGATCGAGGCGCTCGCCAAGGAGATCGGCGGCCGCGCGGTGGTCTGCGATGTCACCGACGCGACCTCCGTCGCGAAGCTGGCGGAGTCGGTCGAGAGGGTGGACGTCCTGGTCAACAACGCCGGTGCCGCCGTCGACCAGGCCAGCGTCGAGGACGCCGACGTCGAGAACTGGGCCCGGATGTTCGACCTCAACGCGCTGGGCACCGTTCGCGTGACCCAGGCGCTGCTGCCGGCGCTGCGAGCCGACGGCGGCGGGCTGGTGATCAACCTGGGTTCGACCGCCGGCCGGGCTACGTACGAGGGCGGCGGGGGCTACGTGGCGGCCAAGCACGCGGTGCGCGTGATCACCCAGACGCTTCGCCTGGAGCTGGTCGCCGAGCCGCTCCGGTTCACCGAGATCGCACCCGGGATGGTCAAGACCGAGGAGTTCACCCTGAACCGGTTCGGCGGCGACCAGGAGCGCTACGACTCGGTCTACGCGGGCGTGGCCGAGCCGCTCGTGGCCGAGGACATCGCGGAGGCCGTGCGCTGGGTGGCCTCGCTGCCGTCGCACGTGAACATCGACGCGATCGTCGTGCGCCCTCGCGCGCAGGCCGCGGCCTACAAGGTGCACCGGGTCAGCGGCGAGTGAGCCGGGCGAGCCAGCCCGGCTTCGTGGCCGGCTTCGGCGGTTGCCGCCTGCTCCGCAGCGGGCTGAGGCTTCGGGGCCGGGCGCTGCACCCTGACCAGCTCGCGGCCGGCGACCTGCTGGAGCTCCATCCGCCAGTACGAGGGGCCGCCGAGCCAGTCCTTGACCACCTGGAGCCACGGGTCGGCGTCGCCGAAGGTCGCGTAGAGCTTGTTCGGGGTCACCGCGAAGGGAGTCAGGCCGTTCGTGCTCTCACGCCAGATGGCGGCCCCGACGCCCGGCGCGTGCAGCGTGCGGTAGTCGTCGAAGACCACCACGCCGTCCGGCTGCAGCAGGGTCCGGGCAGCCTCGATGTCACCGACCACGTGCTCGTAGAGGTGGGAGGCGTCGATGTGCACGAACCGGTGGGTGCCGTGCGCGGCATGGTCCACGATCGTCTGGCTCGGCGCCTGGATCACGACAGGCAGCTGCTCGTGCAACCTGCGGTAGTAACCCTCGAAGGCCTCCCGAGAGAGCTCGGCGTACTGCTCCTCGTTCTCTGCCTGGTTGTCCTCCGAGAGCGCGGGCTCGCTGAACAGGTCGACCACGGTGAAGGTCTGTCCGGGGTGGACGGCGAACCCGATCAGCGCCGCGCTCTTCCCCAGGTAGACGCCCAGCTCGGCCAGGTCGCCACCACCGAGCCGTTCCTCGGTCGCGTCGAGGAGCAGCCGGAACATCTCCATGTCCATCCGCCTGAACCAGCCGGGGATCTCTTCGAGCTGTCGGAAGGGAACGGTTGTGGTCACCGCCGGAGTATCACAGCGCAGGTCCGGCCGGGCAATCCGGCGCCGGGCTCGGCCATGTTGGCTCAGCCCTTGTTGAAGACGGTCCCGGTGATCGGTGGGGGCGGCTCGACATCGGGCTTGAGCGCGAAGCAGCTGGCGACGTACGCGCCCGTCTCGGTCGGCCACTGCGAGACCGAACCCGGGTAGGCCCGTGCCGCTACCCCACCGCGCACCGTGGAGACCTGCGCCAGGAGGGTCGCGCAGATCTTGTCCAGCCGGGCGTACTCCGCGTCGCTGAGCGCCACGTAGTCACCCTTGGGGTCCTTGCGAACGGCCTTGCGTCCGTTGACGTCGCCGTTCTCGATCGCGGTGTTGAGGATCATCTCGGCGATGTCCTCTGCCTGGTGCTTGCCCGCGCACGGCACGTACTTCCCAGGTGTGTTCAGGCACACCCGCGCGGCCAGCGGCACCTTGCGCGTGGTGAGGTCGGCGAAGCGCAGGGTGCCGGGCTCCTCCTGCTCGAAGGTGCACACGAACTTCTGCTGCCCCTCCGCCCACAGGTCCGCGGGGAACGGGTCCCACGCGACGTGCAGGCCGCTGCCGACCCTCAGGGAGGGGCCCAGCTGCACCGGGAGGCCGCCGCCTCGTTGCTGAGCCTGGCCGTACGCCGAGTCCGCCAGACAGCGGTCGTTCACCTGGTCGCGGACCTTGCGATAGAGCGGTGACTTGTGGTCGAGCAGGTCGGCGTACTCCTGGATCTGCGCCGTCAGCGCAGGCTCCAGCTCCACCACGTTGTAGAGCTCGAGCGAGTGCGCGTCGGTGCAGTCGACCTCCTTGTGGAACGCGGCGTCGTCGCGCATGGAGTCTGCGAGGGCCTCGTCATCTGCGGCGTACTTCTCGACCCAGGTGTCGAAGGCCTCCGCGCCCAGCGCCTCGGGCAGCTGCGTGTCGTCCCAGCAGGTGCCCTTGGTCAGCGCCTTGTCGGGAGCCACGGACGCCCCCTGCTGACGGGGACTCTTCGAGTCGTTGCCGGAGCAGCCCGCCAGGAGGCCCAGGAGAACGGTCAGCAGGGACAGGAGCACGGCGAGGCGGGGGCGGCTCGCACGCGAGGTCATCACTTCACCTTCCGAGGAATGTCCGGATGCCTCGTACGACGGCGATGGCGTAGCGCCTCACTCCGCTTCTGGAGGTCATCCGGCGCGCATCACCCGTATTGCGCATGTTGCCGATCTCGACCATCGCGACCGGCACGTCAGACATGTTCAGCGTGCCCAGGTCGTCGCGCACATTCAAGCCGGTGCCGCCGCCGGTGTAGTTCGAGCGGGGTACGCCGGCAGCAGTCAGCCCGTTGCGAAGGGCGGTGGCGAGTCGCAGCGACGAGCCGGCGATGTCGGACGTCCACGGCGACCGGTTGGACGGCGCGATGACGTGGAACCCGCGATCCGGGGACGACGCGCCGTCGGCATGCAGCGAGACCATCAGCCGGGCTCCGACCCGTTTGCCGAACTGGCCGCGGGTGTTGACGCAGGGTCCCCACCGTGCCGCGCTGTTGGTGGTGCGGGTCATCGGGACCCGGGCACCGAGCTTGCGCAGGCGCTTGCTGATCGCCTTCGCCAGCCGGAGGTTGACCGTGGCCTCGGCGACACCGCCGTTGGTGGCGGTGCCGGTCGAGTTGCACGGCTTCTCGAAACCGCCCGCGGGGACCGGGGCGTTGATCTGTCGCGGGAACCGGGCGTTGCCGAGCTGGTGTCCCGGGTCGAGCGCGATGGTGACCGCGCGGAGCGGACGCGGCTTACGGGCGGGCCTCGCCGGGCTGGCCGGCTGCGCCTGAGTGACCGCAAGGGCCGACCTGGCCTTCCGGATCGCCAGTTCGGCCGGTGTCGGTGTGATCGCTGCCGCGATGTCCAGTGGCGCGGGAGGCACGGAGGTGGACCCGGTCATCGGGTCGGCCATGCTCGGCAGCGCGGTCCCGGCGACGGTCACGGCCACGATGACGACCAGGGCGCGGAGCAGTGACCTCACTCGGCGGGGCCCATGGCGACTCGCCCGACCCGGATCGGCTTCGCCGACGGGACCAGCGTCGCGTGCAGCCTTGTCCGATTGGTCACCCGGATAACGATAGACTCAAGCCTCGCGTCCCCGACGCACATCCCTAATTCCCGACACCTGTCTGTCAGCGTGCCCGCCCTCTGCTCGACCAAGAAGTCGACCCAGAGAATCAACCCCGGGCTGGACTGCGACGGACGGAAGGCAAGCATGACTCTGAAATCCCGTACTGACCTGCGCAACGTCGCGATCGTCGCGCACGTCGACCACGGCAAGACGACCCTCGTCGACGCGATGCTCTGGCAGGGCGGCGCGTTCGGTGAGCACCAGCACGTCGCCGAGCGGGCGATGGACTCCGGTGACCTCGAGCGCGAGAAGGGGATCACCATCCTCGCCAAGAACACCGCGATCCGGTACGTCGGCCAGGCGACTGAGGTGCCGATGACGATCAACATCATCGACACCCCCGGGCACGCCGACTTCGGTGGCGAGGTGGAGCGCGGTCTCTCGATGGTCGACGGCATCGTGCTGCTCGTCGACGCCTCGGAAGGACCGCTGCCGCAGACACGGTTCGTGCTCCGCAAGGCGCTCAACGCCGACATGCCCGTCGTGCTCGTCGTGAACAAGGTGGACCGCGGCGATGCCCGGATCACCGAGGTGGTCGACGAGACCTACGAGCTGTTCATGGACCTGCTCGACGAGTCGCACAGCCAGGACGCCTTGGACTTTCCGGTCGTGTTCGCCAGTGCCCGTGCCGGTCGTGCCTCGCTGACGATGCCGGAGAACGGCGGGATGCCGGACTCTCCCGACCTCGAGCCGCTGTTCAAGACGATTCTCGAGACGATCCCCGCGCCGACGTACACCGAGGGCGCGCCGCTGCAGGCGCACGTCACCAACCTGGACGCCAGCCCGTTCCTGGGCCGGCTCGCGCTGGTTCGCGTGCGCGAGGGCGAGCTGAAGAAGAACCAGACCGTCGCCTGGATGAAGACCGACGGCAGCAAGCAGAACGTCAAGATCACCGAGCTGCTGGTGACCGAGGCGCTGGAGCGCAAGCCCGGCGAGTGGGCCGGCCCGGGCGACATCGTCGCCCTCGCCGGCTTCCCCGACATCATGATCGGCGAGACCCTGGCCGACGCGGAGAACCCGGTCGCGCTCCCCCTGATCAAGGTGGACGAGCCGGCGATCTCTATGACGATCGGCATCAACACCTCGCCGCTCGCCGGCCGCGGCCCGACCAAGAACACCAAGGTCACCGCGCGCCTGGTCAAGGACAGGCTCGACAAGGAGCTGGTCGGCAACGTCTCGCTGAAGATCCTCGACACCGAACGACCCGACGCCTGGGAGGTCCAGGGCCGTGGGGAACTGGCGCTGGCGATCCTGGTCGAGCAGATGCGTCGCGAGGGCTTCGAGCTCACCGTCGGCAAGCCGCAGGTGGTCACGCGTGAGGTCAACGGCAAGGTGCACGAGCCGGTCGAACGGCTCACGATCGATGCGCCGGAGGAGTACCTCGGCACGATCACCCAGCTGATGGCCGTCCGCAAGGGCCGGATGGAGCAGATGACCAACCACGGCACCGGCTGGGTGCGGATGGAGTTCCTGGTCCCTGCACGCGGGCTGATCGGCTTCCGCACCGAGTTCCTCACCGACACCCGCGGCACCGGCATCGCACACCACGTCTTCGAGGGCTACGAGCCGTGGGCGGGCGAGATCAAGTCCCGCTCGCAGGGTTCGCTCGTCGCCGACCGCACGGGCGCCGTCACGGCGTACGCGATGACCAACCTGCAGGAGCGCGGGGTGCTCTTCGTCGAGCCCACGATCGAGGTCTACGAGGGCATGATCGTCGGCGAGAACTCACGCGCCGACGACATGGACGTGAACATCACCCGGGAGAAGAAGCAGACCAACGTCCGCTCCGCCACCTCGGACAACTTCGAGAAGCTGATCCCGCCGAAGAAGCTCAGCCTCGAGCAGTCCCTGGAGTTCTGCCGCGAGGACGAGTGCGTCGAGGTCACCCCGGACGCCGTCCGCATCCGCAAGGTCCACCTGATGGCCCACGACCGCGCCAAGACGGCCGCGAAGGCCCGCAAAGGCTGACGGTCGGCCGGGCGGGCTCCGCCCAGCCTGTGATCGCTCAGGCTCGAACCGGTTATCGGCGCCGGGGGCGCGTACGTTGTAAGCATGAGCGAGCTGGATTCCGACGCGGGGAACGACGGCTTCCCACGTCTGGGCCCAGCAGGGATCGAACCGATGGACGCAAGAGCCGCTGCCGCGTTCTTCGCGCGGGTCAGCCGCGACCTGATGGAGGAGCAGACCGAGGCCCCGACGATGCAGCGCATCGCAGAGCGCGCCGTGCAGATCGTTCCCGGCTGCGACCACTGCGGCATCTCGCTGAGGCGGCGGCGCCACCGGGTCGAGTCGATCGCGTCGACCTCGACCCTGGCGGAGAAGTGCGACGCGCTTCAGTACGAGCTGGGCGAGGGCCCGGCGCTCGAGACCGTCTGGGAGAGCGAGTCGCGACTGACCGAGGACACCGGCAACGAGACCCGGTGGCCGCAGTGGTCACCCCGGGTCGCCGAGCACGGCATCGGCTCGGTGCTCAGCATCCGGCTGTCCACGAGCACCGAGACCCTCGGCGCACTGAACCTGTACAGCGAGCGCACGAACGCGTTCACCCAGGACGACATCGACCTCGCAGTCATCTACGCACTGCACGCAGCCAACGCGATGAGCTCCGCGCTCCTCGTCCAGGGCCTGCACACCGCCGTGCACAGCCGGCACCTGATCGGGGTGGCCCAGGGGATCCTGATGCAGAACTACCGGATCGGCATGGAGCAGGCCTTCGAGGTGCTGCGTCGCTACTCCAGCCACAAGAACATCAAGCTGCGCGAGGTGGCTGAGCAGGTGGTGGCCTCGGGCGACCTGCCGGACAGCCCCTGCTCCCCGAGTAGGGCGCCTCTCAGCCCCTGAGTCCCGGCTTGAAGACCACCTTGACCGTGCCATCGGCCTTCTTCTGGAACTGTTCGTACGCCGCTGGCGCGTCCTCCAGCCGGACCCGGTGGGTCGCGAACTCCTCCGTGCCGAGCGGATCGGCATCGTCGACGAGCAGGGGCAGGATGTCGTCCACCCAGCGCTTGACGTTGGCCTGGCCCATCCGGAACTGCAGCTGCTTGTCGAACATCGTCAGCATGGGCATCGGGTCGGTCTGGCCGCCGTAGACGCCGATGAGCGACACGGTTCCGCCGCGTCGTACTGCGTCGATGGCGGTGTAGATCGCCGACATCCTGTCGAGCCCGACCTTGTTCATGATGGATGCGCTGAGCCGCTTGGGCAGGACGTTGAAGAGGCGCTGGCCCATCTCAGCGACGGGGGACCCGTGGGCCTCCATGCCGACGGCGTCGATCACGGCGTCCGTCCCGCGCCCGTGGGTCCTGGAGCGGACCTCTTCGCCGATGTCGTCCACCTCGTCAAGGCTGACCACCTCGGCACCACGCTCCCGGACGCGGGCGAGACGCTCGGGAACGCGGTCGACCGCGATCACCCGCTTGCCCTGGAGGAGGGCTATGCGGGTCGCCATGTCGCCGATCGGACCCAGGCCGAGCACGAGCAGCGAACCGTCCTTGGGCACGTCGGCATAGGCCACCGACTGCCAGGCGGTGGGGAGCACGTCGGAGAGGTAGAGGAAGCGCTCGTCGGGTGGTCCTTCCGGCACCTTGATCGGCATGTACTGCGCCTGCGGAACCCGGAGGTACTCCGCCTGCGCGCCGGGCACCTCGCCGTACAGCTTGCTGAACCCGAAGAGGGCTGCGCCCATGCCCTGCTCGCGCACCTGCGTGGTCTCGCACTGCGTCTGCAGCCCCTGCGCGCACATCCAGCAGTGGCCGCAACAGATCTGGAACGGCATCACGACCCGGTCACCCACAGCCAGGTCTCCGGTGTCGGCGCCGACCTCCTCGACGATGCCCATCGGCTCGTGACCGAGGACGTCCCCCTCGCCCATGAACGGACCGAGCGTCTCGTAGAGGTGCAGGTCGGAGCCGCACAACCCGCTCGAGGTGATGCGAACGATCGCGTCGGTGGGCGTCTCCAGGGTTGGGTCCCGGACCTCTTCGACCCGGACGTCCCGTCGCCCGTGCCACGTGACTGCCTTCATCTCGCCATCGCTCCTGATCGGTCGCGAGGGGACCGTTTCCCCTCCTCTTCTAGCGGAGTACCCCGCGCGAGGAGGTCCATTCCGTGAGCCCCTCGAACGCCGCTGGTAGCCTCAATGAGCCGGCCTCGGAGCCGCACCACACCCCTTGGCATACGGCGACAGCCACGCGCGGTCGGCCAGGGAGGTGAGCATCATCGACGATCGGCCGGTCCTTCTACGGCACCTGACGCAGGTGCTTGCCGCCACGGCCCCGCAGGCGCCGCTGTCCCTCCGCCTGTGCCTCGCCTTCACCGAGATCCTGGCAGCCGAGGGCGCGGCCATCACCATCGGTTTCACTGCGCCGGACCGTGCGACTCTGTGCGCCACGGACCACCTCTCCGAACGGGCGGAGGACAGCCAGGACGTGCTGCGCGAGGGTCCGAGCCTGGACGCGTTCCGGACCGGCATCGCGGTGTGCGGCCTGGCACTGGCGGAACAGGCATCCCGCTGGCCGATGCTCAGCCAGGCGCTCGACCGCGAGGGTCGGCCGGTGTTGCTGCATGCTTTCCCCATGCGACCGGAGTCTGAGGTGCTGGGGGTGATCACCGCCTACCAGACGCACGAGCGCGGACTCTCGCGCGGCTGTGACGACGCCCAGTTCCTCGCTGACGCCATCGGCGTCGCCGTGCTCGGCGGGTTGGACTCGAAGGACGGGTCCGGCGAGCTGTGGGTGACCCGTGACCGGGTCTCCCAGGCGACCGGCATGGTGGTGGCCCAGCTCAAGATCGCCCCCGTCGACGCGCTCGCACTGCTGCGGGCACACGCTTTTGCGCACGGCACCACGTTGGCGGAGGTGAGTCGCGGCATAGTCGCCCGCGAGCTCGACTTCAACCTCGACAGACAAGGAGACGACCGATGACAGGCAACAGAACGACTGCAGACGCCTTCGGCGATGCCGCAGCCGCGATGGTCAGCGAGCATGTCGTCGCCGATGTCCTCGCCCGGCTGTTGGCGGACTGCACGGAACTGGTCGCTGCCGAGGCAGCCGCGATCCTGGTCGTGGACCGGACCGACGAGCTGTCCTTGCTGAGCTCGTCGTCGCATCGGGCCGCAGAGATCGAGATGCTTCAGATCCAGCGGTCGAACGGGCCCTGTGTCGAGGCGATCCGAACGGGCGTCCACGTGACGGCCACGGGTGACGACGAGTTGACCACCCGCTGGGGCGTGGTCGGGCAGGCGATCACCGGATCCGGCTACACGAGGGTGGACGCCTACCCGATGCGCTGGCGGGGGCGGGTCCTGGGGGCGTTGAACCTCTTCCGGAGAACGTCCACTGACCTCGACCACGAGACGGAGACCCTCTCCCAGGCGTTCGCCGACGTGGCCACCCTGGTCGTCGTGCAGTCCACGGAGATCCCGTCCGACCAGATCGCCGCGCGCGTGCACGAGGCGATCATGGCGCGGGCCCAGGTCGAGCAGGCCAAGGGAGTCCTGGCTCACCTGCGCGGGGTCGACATGGCCGAGGCCTACGAGGAGCTGCGCCGGCTGACGGCAGAGGACGGCGGCAGCCTGACGGAGACCGCATTGCGCGTCGTACGGGAGCAGTACGAGGGGCGACGCTAGCCCCGGCGCGATCGGGTCAGCGGCGGCGCGTGACCGAGGCGAGCGCCGGCTTGGCGTCGAGCAGGTAGACGAACGCTGCGACGGTCCCGACGATCGAGAACAGGCCGAGCGGCGAGCTCCACAGCAGTGACGAGACCACGGTGAGCCCGAGGATCAGCAGCCACGCCGGCTTGGTCAGCTTCTCGGCGGCGACGTACGCCGCTGCCGGGCGGGTGAGCGCGTCCACGAACGCCCAGACCTTCACGCCCATCAGGGCGAAGAAGGCCAGTTCCATGACGAGGGACTCGAAGCCGAAGACAGACACGACCCGAGGATATCGGACAGAGCAACGGGCCCCCGGATCAGATCCGGGGGCCCGTCGGCTCGCCTCTGGCGAAGGGAGGGATCACCAGAGATCGAGCTCCTCGTCACCCGTCGGTGACGAGTGTTGGATCAGGCCGAGGCGCTGGAGGCCGTGGCCTGTGCCTTGGTGGCGGTCGACTTCGCGGTGTCGGTCGCAGCCGTCTTGGCGGCGGTGGCCTTCTTCGCGGTCGTCTTGGCCGGGGTCTTCTTGGCCACCGGCTTCTTGGTGGCGGACTTCTTCACCGGGCGGCTGCTGTTCGACGGCTTGTCCGCCGCGACCTTGGCGCGCTCACGACGCACGACCGAGGACTTCGACGGCGCCTTGCGCACCGCGGTGACGGCCTTGACGCCGTCCTTGCGGATCAGGGCGACGATCTTCTCGCCGCGGTCGACGAGGTCGGCGTAGGTCTTGGCGAGCTCGGTGACGGTGTCGTCGATCTCGTTCTGGACCTTCTTGGGCAGCGCACGCGCTTCCTTCTGCAGCTCGGCAACGCGGGCCTCGAACTTGCTCTGCGCGTCCTTGGCGTCCTTGGTCAGCTCGTCGAGACGCTCGTTGACCAGCGCGACGGCCTGGTTCTGCAGGGCCTTCGGCTCGCGCTCGATCTTGCTGACGCGCTTCTGCACCTCGTTGAACCGCTCGGTGGCGGTCTTCTGGGCCTCGGCGGCGTAGCCAAGAGCGAACTCGTAGGCAACCTCGGTGGCGCCGGCGACGGCGTACAGGGGCTTCACGGCCTCGGTCTTGATCTGCTCGACGTTGAACTGGGTCTTCGCCATGTCATTCTCCTTGCGTTGTTGTCTCGGGCGCCACGGTCGGTACGACCGCGGTCGGATCGAGTACTTCAATGGGTAGGGCCTTCTCGGCGACGGCTCTGAAGGACTGGTAGACGTCCAGCAGTGACTGCTTCTGCCGCTCGGTGAGCACGGGGTCCCCGAGGATGGCCAGCTCCACGGAGCGGACCTGTCCGTCATCGGGGTTCAAGATCCCGGCCTGCACATAGAGCTGCTCAGCAGAGATCCGCAGTGCCTTTGCCAACTGCTGAAGCACTTCGGCCGATGGCCTGCGCAGACCACGTTCGATCTGGCTCAGGTACGGGTTCGACACACCGGTCTGCTCTGCCAGTTGCCTCAGCGAGAGCTCGGCTGCGACTCGTTGCTCGCGGAGGTACTCCCCGAGCGACGAGACGGTCTTTCCGACCTTGATCTTGGCCATGTCCTCATCTTGCTAACTCTTGCAAGCAAAAGCAAATCACGGAGGGTGTGTAGGGTCACAATCGCCTTGTCTCACGATGAAAGACGCAGGTCTGGGGTGCTAGCAAGAGGCAGCAGGCGGCGATTCGGTGAACACGGCGCGAATCTCACCCACTGGTCGGCTGCCGCCCAGCAACACGGACTCTCCCGTACGACGGACTGCCTCGCCGTCCACTCCGGGCTCATCGGTGACGCCGAACCGCTCGAGCAGCGCGGCCATCAGCACCGGCCGCGCCCGGGCCGCCCCGTCATCGGTCTTCGTGGCGAACGCCCGCCCGTCGGGAAGCGCCACCGCGTAGCAGGACTCCGCCCCTGCCTTCCCGATCGCCCCCGGGATCGCGCGCAGCAGCGTCAGCTCGTCCCGGCGGCTGCCCGAGACGAACTCAGGATGGGCCCGGATCGCCTCGGCCACCGCACCACCAGGCGGTCGAGCACCGGCACCACCAGGTGGTCGAGCACCGGCACCACTAGGTGGTCGAGCACCCGCACCACCAGGTGGTCGAGCAGCGAGCGAAGCGAGCGGATGGTCGAGACCACGCTCGTCACCCTCCGAGGCAGCCGACCCAGTCGCCAACTTGGAAAAGGCTCGCGCCAGCCCCGTCAACGACGTCGCGAGCAGCGGGGCACCACACCCGTCGACGGCGACGGCGCCGACCGGCTCGCCGGTCAGGCGGGAGAAGGTGGTGGTGATGGCCTGCTGCAGTGGGTGGTCCGGCTCGAGGTAGCTGTCGATCGGCCAGTCGTTGGCGACACAGGTCGCGAGCATCGCGGCGTGCTTGCCCGAGCAGTTCATCAGGATCGGCGACTGCGACTCCCCGGCCCGCAGCAGCGACTCACGGCAGTCGTCGTCGAGGGGCCAACCCGGCGGGGTCTGCAGGGCGTCCTCGGAGAGCCCGGCGGACGCGAGGATGCGGCGTACTCCCTCGATGTGGAACGGCTCGCCCGAGTGGGACGCGCACGCCAGCGCGAGCAGCTCACCGTCGAGCTCGAGGCCGGCCTCGAGCATGCCCTGTGCCTGGAGCGGCTTGTTGCACGAGCGCGGGAGCATCGGTCCCTCGACGTCGCCCGCGGACTCGCCCACGGTCCCGTCCGCGTTCAGCGCCACCCAGGAGCCGTAGTGGCGCCCCTCCACGAACCCCGACCGGACGATCTCGGCGATGACGACAGCGGCTTCCATGGTCTCGACGTTATCCACCGTCCGATCTGGCACGATTGCCCGGTGCCAGCACCGCAGTACTGCCCGACACCGCGCGAGCTCGACGATCTCGAACTGCTTCTCTCAGCGGCGCTGGCACCCCGCAGCACGTTCGACGTCTCCGACCCGGGCATCACGCTCGCCCTGCCTCCAGAGCTTGCCGATGCCGCGGAGGTCGAGCTGGTCGACCCCGAGGGCCTCCCGCTGGCGCGTCTCACGCCGACGGGCCTCACCCCGCTCTCGCACCCCGCCTACGGACCGTTCCGTCGACTGCACCTCACCCCGGCCCAGGCCCTGAAGCGGTACGACGGCGCGCTGACCGTGCCCGTCGCCGCACCGCTGACCGACCAGGACCTCGGGCTGATCGGCGAGCGGGCCGCTGGCCGAGACGTCGTGCTGCTCGCTCTGAACGGCACCGGCACCCCGCAGCACGTCTCCCCCGTCGGACTCGTCCGCGCCACACTCGCGGCGGCCGCGCTGCTCGGCGACGCCGGCGTCGTGGCGCACGTGGTCGCCGTGCCGCTCCCCTCGCATGGCGACCCCGACTACGACCACGCACTGGGCCAGCAGGTGGCGGCCAACTACGCGAGCGGCGACGTCCTGGCCGTGGGTCACCAGGGCGAGTGGCCCGACCCGGTTGCGGCGATCGTCGACCAGGACCAGCCAGACGACGACGAGCGCGGCTTCGTCGTCTTCTTCACCGGCCTCTCCGGCAGCGGCAAGTCGACGCTGGCCAGAGCACTGCACGACCTGATCCTGGAGGACGGGCGACGCAGGGTGACCAGCCTGGACGGTGACGTCGTACGACGAAACCTCAGTGCTGGCCTGACCTTCTCCAAGGCTGACCGCGAGACCAACATCCGGCGCATCGGCTGGGTCGCAGCGGAGATCGCCCGCCACCGCGGCATTGCGCTCTGCTCGCCGATCGCCCCGTTCGACGAGACTCGCAAGCAGGTTCGGCAGATGGTGGAGGACGCCGGCGGCGACTTCGTGCTCGTGCACGTCGCCACCCCGCTGGAGGAGTGCGAGCGGCGGGACCGCAAGGGCCTCTATGCCAAGGCACGGGCCGGCGAGATCCCCGAGTTCACCGGCATCTCGAGCCCCTACGAGGAGCCGGAGGACGCCGTCGTACGGATCGACACGACCGGCCGCACCATCGAGGACGCCCTCGGCGACCTGATGCCCCATCTCCCGTTCCACAGGGCGGACTAGGTGGACGACCTCCTCACGCTCTCGGCGCTCTCGGTCCTGATCGTCAGCTTCGGTGTCGGGATCGTTGTCGGCCTCACCGGCATGGGCGGCGGCGCGTTGATGACGCCGGCGCTGATCTTCCTCGGGGTCAACCCGACCGCAGCCGTCGCCAACGACCTGGTCGCGGCCAGCATCAACAAGTCGGTGGGCGCGAGCGTGCACTGGCGTCGAGGCTCACCCAACTTGCGCCTGGCCGGTCTGCTGATGATCGGCTCGGTTCCGTTCGCCTTTGCCGGCGGCTTCATCGTCAAGAGCGTGGGAGAAGCGGAGGCGCAGCAGGAGTTCCTCACCACGATGATCGGCTACGCGCTGCTGTTCACGGCAGCGACGTACACACTCCGGATGTACCTCCAGCTCCGCCACGTCACCGGCGGGAACATCCTCAGCGAGGACGCCCCGACCGTTCGGGTGCTGCCGACGATCGCCGTCGGCGCCATCGGAGGCCTGCTGGTGGGAATCACCTCGGTGGGCTCCGGGTCGCTGATCATGGTGTCCCTGCTGCTGCTCTACCCGACCCTGTCCGCTGTACGCCTCGTGGGCACCGACCTCGTCCAGGCCGTGCCGCTAGTTCTCGCTGCGGCCATAGGCCACGTGTTCACGGAGGGGGTCGAGTGGGCAGTCCTGATACCTCTCGTCCTCGGCGGTACGCCGGGCACGTTCCTCGGAGCCAAGATGGCGGCCTGGGTCTCGCAGTCGGTGATCCGTCGCGGCATCGTGATCGTGCTCACACTGACCGGCCTGAAAATGCTGGGTATGCCGCCTGAATGGGTGGGCATCCTCGGCGCGGGAATCCTGCTCCTGGGCCCGCTCGCATGGGGGTTCATCCGCCAGCACAGGGGACTACCAGCCTTCGACAACAACGCGGCGGCCTGGCGCCTTCCGGACTAGACCGCATGGCCCGTTCTGACCAACCCGTGACCCCTGAACCACCTACTCGTAACTAAGGTAGGGAGCCGATACCCCGCCTAGGGGATATCGATTGAAATCGGGGGATTCTCAATGACGACATCCGTGGTGACAACCACTCGGGTGAGCGCGCCGCCACGAGGTGGCCTGCGGTACATCCCAACTGTGGCGTTCGGCACCGACCTGGTGCTCATCACGTTCAGTGTGTTCGCGGCGATCCTCGGCCGCGAGACCATCAAGTTCCCGATCAACGTCCCGGACGTGACGGTCAGCAACTCGCTCGACGTCGCCGGTCCGGTGATGATCATCGGCTGGGTGGCGGCGATCTTCCTCCTCGGTGGCTACCGCCCGCAGGTCTTCGGTGCCGGGCTCGACGAGTACAAGGCCACGATCAACGCCTCGATGCTCACGGCTGCCGCCGTCGGCATCGGCTGCTACCTGCTTCGCTTCCAGCTCTCCCGCGGCTTCTTCGTCCTCGCGTTCCTGATCGGCATCCCGGTGCTGGTCCTCGGTCGGTTCCTGCTCCGCCGCAGCATCCACCGCGCACGCAGCATCGGCGCCCTCCAGCACCGCGTCGTGATCGCCGGCGCCGAAGGTCACGTCGACGAGATCGCCGCCGTCCTCGGCCGTGAGAAGTGGCTCGGCTACAACGTGATCGGCGCGCTCACCCCTGAGCCCGGCGAGCGCTCGATGACCCACTCGGGCATCCCGCTGCTCGGCTCCTCGCGGTCGATCGCGCAGGTCGCCATCGACGCCGAGGCCGACGTCGTCTTCCTCGCCGGTGGTGCGTTCAGCTCCTCCATCGAGATGCGCCGACTGGCCTGGGACCTCGAGCACGAGGAGATCGCGGTCGTCATCGCCCCGAGCGTCACCGACGTCTCGAGCGAGCGCATCAGTGTCCGCCCCGTCGGCGGCCTGCCCCTGATCCACCTCGAGAAGCCCCGCTCCCAGGACGCCGTACGCCGTGCCAAGCGCACCTTCGACATCGTCGGCACCCTCGGCCTGCTGCTGCTCTTCTCTCCGGTCTTCCTGTTCAGCGCCTTCCGCGTCTGGAGCTACGACCGCGGCCCGGTCCTCTTCCGCCAGATGCGCGTGGGTCGCGACGGCGCGGCCTTCTACTGCTGGAAGTTCCGCACCATGGTCACCAACGCCGAGGAGCTGCTCGCCGACCTGCACGCCAAGCAGGGCTACGAGGGTGGGCTGTTCAAGATGGAGAACGACCCTCGCATCACGCCTCCCGGCAAGTGGATGCGTCGCTTCTCCCTCGACGAGCTGCCTCAGCTGGTCAACGTCCTCAAGGGCGACATGAGCCTGGTCGGCCCGCGCCCGCCGCTGCGCCACGAGGTGGCCCAGTACGACGACGCCATGGCCCGCCGACTCCGCGTCCGACCCGGCATGACCGGCCTGTGGCAGGTCTCCGGCCGCTCGGAGCTGGCCTGGTCCGAGGCGATCCGGCTCGACCTGTACTACGTGGACAACTGGTCGATGGTCCAGGACCTGACGATCCTGGCCCGCACCTTCGGCGCCGTCTTCGGCAGCCGCGGCGCCTACTGACCCCAGGTCATTCCCTCGGCGGTGGCCTCGGCGTCGTTCCGGTTCGGCATACGCCCGGTGGTGCGTCGAAGCTGAACTCGTTTGGGCCGGTTCTTCGGATGGTCCAGGGTCCGGCGTGGATGAGTCGGTGGTGATGTCCGCACAACAGGATCAGGTTGTCCAGGGAGGTCGGTCCGCCGTCTGCCCAGTGCTGGATGTGGTGGGCGTGGGCACATCATCGGCGGCCTGGTGCAGCCGGTGAACCGGCAGTGCTGGTCTCTGGCGACGAGGGCTTTCCAGATCGCCGCGGTCACGAGTCGTTGGGTGCGACCCACGTCCAGGACCTCTGAGTCCGACCCGAGGACGGCGGGGATGATGTCGGCGTCGCAGCACATCCGCCGCACCGTGGCGGCGGTGAGGTCTTCGCCGGTCTCGGTGGTCCCGAACCCGGACTCCCGGACCAGGTCCTCGAGGTTCACGGTGACGGTGACCCGGGGGGTGGCGCCGTGGCACTCGGGCAACAGGTCCATTGGTCTGGGCGCGGTCGGCACAGCCCGATGAGGGCGTCGAGCATCCGGGCGCCGTGGTCGCGGGGGTCGCGTCCGTCGTGACCACACCCGGGGACCGCGCAGGTGGCGGAGTCGCAGATGGGTCCGTTGGCGGGTTCTGGTTTCGCGAGTGGGATCAGGGTGGTTTTGAGGGTGGCGGCGTCCTCGGAGCTGCAGCGGCCTTTGATCCAGGCGCCGCCGGCGCCGTCGTCGGAGATGGACAGGTGTCGGTTCAGGTGGGCGGCGCGTTCCTCGCGGTCCAGGGCCTTCTCGTCGCGTCGGTCCTCACCCTCGGGGTCGACCACGGCCACCAGCCGGCGGGCGACCCTGCTTGAGCTCGGTGGCGTCCAGCGACTTGGCCTCATCGAGCAGCACCTGCACGCCCCGCGCTCTCAGGTCGGGGTCACTGGGGAGGGCGTCGATCGCGCGCTCGATCACCTGCGCTTTCGCGGTGGAGAGCCACCCGTCGCGCATCGCTTCACCGACGGCTGCCAGCAGTGGCTGGTCGACTGCGGTCGCGAGTCTGACGGCTGCGGGTCCGGTGCCCTTGTGGCCGCCGGCGATGGCGGTGACGAAGTCCTGGGTGGAGGCCCACCCGACGGGCTTGACCGCGTTGGTGGCATCCAGCTCTCGGACGGCTTGGAGCTCGATGGCGTCCAGGGTGGTCTTGAGGGCTTCGATCTCGGCGACGGTGTTCATCAGCTCGTCACCGGACCGGGCTGCCCACAGGGTGTCGGCGAGTCCGCTGATCTGGTGGCCGATGCCAGCAAGGACGGCCGGGATCCCGGTCCCGGGATACTCGCTGTGCTGGCTGGTCATGGAACTAATTCAAGCAGTGGGCACTGACAGTTTCTGGTCGAGATTCGCCTTGCAGGGAAGGGAATTCGAGAATTCCTTCAAACTTTTCGAACCGGAACCACAACGGTCGAGTGAAGCGACGGCGAAGCCGAACAAGGGCACCCGGGAACACCAGCGCAACCAGCCGCGACAGCAACCACATAATTCGAAAATCTCTGTGACAGCCAGACCGAGTGTTCTTCGAGGGAGGGCCAGCCCGGCTCACGGTGCGTGGTCTCGACTATCCGCTCGCTTCGCTCGCTGCTCGACCACCTATGAGTTGCGGTCTCGGTCGTCGCACGGCACGTGGTCTCGACTATCCGCTCACTCCGTTCGCTGCTCGACCACCTAGTGGTTGCGCTTCCTGCTCGACCACCTAGTAGTTGCCCGCCGGACCACCCACGGTTGCGGTCGTCTGTGCGGCCCGGCGAGCATGGGGGAATGGCTCGGCGGCGACTCCGGACGAGGGTGGTGCGCGGCTTGTTCGTGTCGGTGGGGATCCTGGGGGTGGTGGTGGGAATGCTGTGGGCTTTCCAGCGTCAGCTGATCTACTTCCCCGATGCCACCGCGCCGCTACCGGCAGCCGACGTGATCCCCGGTGCGCGAGACATCGTGCTGCAGACGAGAGACGGACTCGAGCTGGATGCGTGGTTCGTTCCGTCGGCAGGACCCGAGGACACCGGGATGGCCGTGCTGGTCGCGCCCGGCAATGGCGGCAACCGGGCGGGCCGGGCTGAGCTCGGCGAGCGGCTGAGCCAGCGTGGGTTCGCCGTACTGCTGATGGACTACCGCGGCTACGGCGGCAACCCGGGCAGTCCCAGCGAGGACGGCCTCGTGGCTGACGCGGCTGCGGCGGCGCAGGGTCTGGAAGAGCTCGGGTACCCAGCGGCGCGCACCCTCTACTTCGGCGAGTCCCTGGGCACCGGGGTGGTCGCCGCGCTGCAGGCAGAGCGGCCGCCCGCCGGAGTGGTGCTGCGATCCCCGTTCACCGAACTGGCCGACGTGGGAGCCCACCACTACCCGTGGCTTCCGGTGCGGACGATCCTTCGTGACCGCTATCCGGTCGTGGAGAACGTCGCCTCGAGCGACGTCCCGATGACGGTGATCTACGGCGACCGGGACTCGGTGATCCCTCCGCGACTGAGCACCCAGGTGGCCGAACGGGTACCCGTCCTCGCCGAGCTGGTGCTGATCGAAGGAGCCGACCACAACGACCCGGTCATGTTCGGGACCCGGGTGACCGACGCTGTCGCGAGGCTGGCGGAGCAGGTCGCCTGAGCAGCCGAGCACACACGAGTCAGATGATGCCCTCTTCCAGCGACGTCGTACCACTGAAGTGGGAACCCCAGGCGATCACGATGAGCTACGAGCGCGTCCGGATGGGCCGCGTCGTGGGCCAGCACACGGACGGCTTCACGGTCACGGCGGCGAGGACCGTCGCCGTACCGGTCGAGCGGCTGTACGACGCCTTCGTCGATGAGGCCACCCGTCGATCCTGGATGGGCGACGGAGAGCTCCGTCAGCCGACTGCGACGAAACCGAGGTGCCGACGAGGCCAAACGCCTGAAGACAGCGCTGGAAGGACGCGGGACCTGAGTCGGCCTGCGCGCTGTCTCGGTGTGGGTCTACCTGTCACGGGGTTGACCGCATGTCGATACGATGACGGCTGCCGTCTGAGACGAGAGGCCCACCCCACCGATGACGCAGACCCACGCCGACTACCGGCTCAGCCAGCTCGACCAGCTCGAGGCTGAGTCCATCCACATCTTCCGCGAGGTCGCGGCCGAGTTCGAGAAGCCGGTGCTGATGTTCTCGGGCGGCAAGGACTCCATCGTCATGCTCCGGCTGGCCGAGAAGGCCTTCTACCCGGCCAAGATCCCGTTTCCGGTGCTGCAGGTCGACACCGGCTACGACTTCCCCGAGGTGCTCGAGACCCGTGACAACTGGGTCAGCCGGCTCGGCGTGAAACTGATCGTGGCCAGCGTCGAGGAGGCCCTCGCCAACGGCATCGTGGTCGACGACGGCAAGACCAGCCGCAACCGGCACCAGATCGGCACCCTGCTGCACGCGATCGAGGAGAACGGCTTCACCGCCGCCTTCGGGGGCGGGCGTCGCGACGAGGAGAAGGCACGCGCCAAGGAGCGCGTCTACTCCCACCGCGACGACTTCGGGCAGTGGGACCCCAAGATGCAGCGCCCCGAGCTGTGGAGCCTCTACAACGGGCGCATCCACGGCGGCGAGCACATGCGGATCTTCCCGCTGTCGAACTGGACCGAGCTCGACATCTGGCACTACCTGGCGCAGGAGGAGATCGAGATTCCGTCGATCTACTTCTCCCACCAGCGCCGGGTGTTCAAGCGAGACGGCATGTGGCTCTCGGAGAGCGACTTCAACCCGACGAAGGGCGGCGAGACGGTTGAGGAGAGGACGGTCCGCTTCCGCACGGTGGGTGACCTGACGCTGACCGGCTGCGTGGAGTCGGACGCCGACACCTACGAGAAGATCATCGCCGAGGTCGCGATCGCCCGGGTCACCGAGCGTGGTGCCACCCGCGGCGACGACCGGTTCTCCGAGGCCGCCATGGAGGACCGCAAGAAGGAAGGCTACTTCTGATGAACGACTCCATCCCGATCAGCGCGCTCGAGCAGATGGACCTGCTGCGCTTTGCCACGGCCGGCTCCGTCGACGACGGCAAGTCGACCCTCATCGGGCGGCTGCTGCTGGACTCCAAGGCGATCTTCGAGGACCAGCTCGAGGCAGTCGAGGCGACCAGCCTGTCCAAGGGCTACGACTACACCGACCTCGCACTGCTGACCGACGGCCTGCGCTCCGAGCGCGAGCAGGGCATCACCATCGACGTGGCCTACCGCTACTTCGCGACCCCGAACCGCAAGTTCATCATCGCCGACACCCCTGGCCACGTGCAGTACACCCGCAACATGGTCACCGGGGCCTCGACCGCGGACCTGGGCCTGGTGCTCGTCGACGCACGCCAGGGGCTCACCGAGCAGTCCCGCCGTCACGCCGTCATCCTGTCCCTGCTGCGGGTCCCCCACCTGGTGCTCGCGGTGAACAAGATGGACCTCGTCGACTACGACCAGGCGATCTACGACCGGATCCACAAGGAGTTCACCTCCTTCGCGACCAAGCTGAACATCCCCGACCTCGAGGTCATCCCGATCTCGGCGCTCAACGGGGACAACGTCGTGAACCGCTCGGAGAACATGCCCTGGTACAACGGCTCCTCGCTGATGCACCACCTCGAGAACATCCACGTCGCCTCCGACCGCGACCTGGTCGACACCCGGCTGCCCGTGCAGTACGTCGTCCGCCCCAAGTCCGACCAGTTCCACGACTACCGCGGCTACGCCGGCCAGGTTGCCGGCGGCATCCTCAAGCCCGGGGACGAGGTCGTCGTACTCCCCAGTGGGCTGACCAGCACGATCGCCGGCATCGACCTGTTCGACAAGGAGATCGACGAGGCCTTCCCGCCGATGTCGGTCACCGTGCGGCTCGAGGACGACGTCGACGTCAGCCGCGGCGACATGATCGCCCGGGTCAAGAACGCCCCCAAGCCCAGCCAGGACATCGACGCGATGATCTGCTGGATGACCAACGAGCCACTGCGCCCCAAGCAGAAGCTCGCGATCAAGCACACCACCCGCAACGGACGCGCGTTGATCAAGGACATCCAGTACCGCTTGGACATCAACACACTTCACCGTGACCAGGAGACCAAGGAGCTGGGACTCAACGAGATCGGCCGCGTCCAGCTGCGCACGACCATCCCGTTGCTGTGTGACCCCTACTCCAAGAACCGCACCACGGGTTCGTTCATCCTGATCGACGAAGCGACCGGCGTGACCGTCGGCGCCGGGATGATCAACAGCGGCAGCTGAGCCTGTGCGGCCGGCTGGTCACTCGCTCCGGCCGTAGTCGTCCTCGTAACGGCAGATGTCGTCCTCGCCGGTGTAGCCCCCGAGCTGGACCTCGACGATGACGAGCTCCTCGGTGCCCTGGTTGCCCAGCCTGTGCTTGGCCCCGAGGGGGATGTCGATCGACTGGTCGTGGCGCACGATGGACTCCGTGCCGTCGACCTCACAGGTCGCCTCGCCCTGGATGACGACCCAGTGCTCCGAGCGGTGCTCGTGGCTCTGCAACGAGAGCCGGGCTCCGGGGTTCACGTGGATGCGCTTGATCTTGTAACCGTCCGCGACCTCGATGACGTGCCACGAACCCCAGGGACGCTCCTCCGACTCGAGACTCATGGCGCAAACGTAGCGGTCCGCCCCGGGATCCGTTGTATCGGAACCCAAACTCAGCGCCGGGTTCAGTAATGCGCCAGCCGCGGCTGTTCCGACACTCGGGAGCGTCTCAACCGATCGTTATTCGCTTGCTCCCGGAACGGTTGGTGACGCGGGTCACACGACGTCGCCAACACGCGGAAGACGTCCCGGACAGCGCCCGCAATCCACGTCTGAGCCGGGCAGCAAGGGCAGAGAATCCCCTGTCCCAGTGGGCAGAAACCATCAGAGCTCGCATGAGCAAGAGCCAGCCCGATCACCGCTCGCGACAACCGCCTGTGAGCGCTAGGCGCGCCCAAGGTTTGTCCGCATTGCGGAAGCCGTCGGGTCCGAGACTGAATGCCCGATTCGGACCATAACTTCGCGCTACGTGGTGCGTTGACCCCCTTCAAGAGAAGCGATCACAAGAGCGATCGACCGATGCGTCTCCTGGGGGTTTGATTCACAATGACTGTTGCGAAGACCAGCGTCCACGGCTCGGGCATGGTGCTTCCCAAACCGCGCAAAGCGATGGCCCAAGACCGCCTCGCGCGACAGACTTACCTGCGACGCCTGCAGCAGCAGGGACCGTCGCGCTCGCTCACGATGCTGCCGTTCATTGCCCTCGGAATCGACGCCATCGCCGTCTCACTCACGTTGACAGTGGCCGGGTTCGGCCGCAGCGGGCTGGGGCGTTTCACCAGCGGGGCCGTCGGCCTCGACACGCAGCTGGCCGCGGCCGCTCCTGCCATCGCGCTCGGTTGGATCCTGAGCATCGGGCTGGCCGGCGGCTACCAGGTGAAGGTGTTCGGTGCAGGGACGGATGAGTACCGCCGCGTCGTGAATGCGTCCTTCCTGACCGCCGCACTGATCGGCATCGGCTGCTTCGTGCTGAAGTTCGACCTGTCCCGGGGCTTCTACGTACTGACTCTCCTGCTCGGTCCGCCGATGCTGCTGCTCGGCCGGCTCATGCTCCGCCGAGCCCTGAACAGGGCTCGGGCACGTGGAGTTCTCTCGCACCGGGCGCTGATCGTCGGAACCGAAGCGCACGTCGACGACGTCGCAGGGGTGCTGGCGAGAGAGTCATGGTTGGGGTACGACGTGATCGGCGCGCTGACCCCGGCAGCGGGACACCTGGCCGAGACACAGTCGGGGGTGCCCGTCCTGGGCACGACCGACGGCGTCGCCGCGTTGGCCGAGGACGTACACGCCGATGTGGTGTTCTTCGCCGGAGGCGCCGTCGAGTCAGCATCAGAGCTTCGCCAGCTGGCCTGGGACCTCGAGCACTCGGACTGCCAGGTGATCGTCGCCCCGAGTCTCACCGACGTGTCGCGGGAACGCGTGCAGGTGCGGCCCGTCGGCGGACTCCCGCTGCTCCACCTGGAGAAGCCACGCGCCGCTGCAGCGACGCGGCGGGCGAAGCGGACCTTCGACGCGGTCGGCTCCTTCTCGCTGTTGGTGATGCTGTCTCCGGTCCTGTTGTTCTGCGCACTCCAGGTCTGGCGTCATGACCGGGGTCCCATCCTCTTCAAGCAGCAGCGCATCGGCCGTGACGGCACCACGTTCGGCTGCTGGAAGTTCCGCACGATGGTCACCGACGCCGAGGCACGTCTGGCTGAGATCCACCTGCAGCAGGGATCAGCCCAGGGTGTCTTCGCCAAGATCAAGGAAGACCCCCGCATCACTCCCCCCGGTCGTTGGCTCCGCAGGTACTCCCTCGACGAGCTGCCCCAGCTGCTGAACGTCCTGCGCGGAGACATGAGCCTCGTGGGTCCTCGACCCCAGGTGGACCACGAGGTGGCGTTGTACGACGACGTGATGGCTCGTCGCCTGCACGTGCGACCGGGTATGACGGGTCTGTGGCAGGTCTCGGGACGCTCTGATCTCTCCCTCGAGGAAGCGATCCGGCTGGATCTCTACTACGTCGACAACTGGTCGATGATCCAGGACCTGACGATTCTGGCTCGCACCTTCGGAGCGGTCTTCGGCTCCACAGGTGCCTACTGACCTCAACCGACTCGCTGGCGGTTCCAGCGACCACGACAACGCCTGACCTACCCGATTGTGGAGCCCACCATGGAACTACGTGAATACCTCGGCGCCGCCCGGCGCAGCTGGCTGCTCATCCTCGGCACGGCCGCGGCACTGGTCGCGCTCGCCGCGGTGGTGACCGGACTGATGACAGCGCAGTACGCCTCCACCTCGCGCGTGTTCATCTCCACCATCTCCAACGACCCGAACACGGCGTACCAGGGCAGTCTGTTCTCCGAGCAGCGCGCGAACTCCTACGCGGACCTGCTCAACTCGCCTGAGCTCGCGAAACGCGTTGACGACGCGCTCAAGCTCAAGACGTCGCCGGAAGAGCTGTCGGACCAGATCGACGCCACCGTGGTTCCTGAGACGGTGGTGCTGAAGATCGACGTCACGGACAGCAGCGCGAAGCAGGCACAGCGCATCAACGCCGCCGTCATCACCCAGCTGCAGGGTTTCATCCGTGAGCTCGAGACCCAGCCCGGCAGGAAGGTGTCCCTCCTCAAGGCGACCGTGGTGGGCGCGCCCAACCTGCCGGACTCGCCTGCGTCGCCTGCGCGAGTGCCCTTCCTTGGGGCTGCCCTGATCATCGGGTTGCTGCTCGGCTACGGGCTAGCGGTGCTCCGGGAGATCCTCGACGGGCCAGCCGATCGCACCGACGAGGCCACCGCGTTCGAGGAGGACTTCGCGGTCGAGCCGCAGGAGCCCAGGGAGCGGACCGTCACTCCTGCGTGAGCATGGTCGCGCCGAGGCCGACCATCATCACGCCGCCGGTGGCGCCGAGGCGGTCGAGCCGCTGCGGCTTGCGCGCGAACCAGTCGCGCGCCTTGGACGCTGCGAGCGCCCAGATGGTGTCTGAGCAGATCGCCATTGCGCCGAATGCCAGCCCGAGAACGCTCATCTGCAGGCCGACGTGGCCGGCTTCGGCATGCACGAACTGCGGCAGGAACGCGACGAAGAAGACCAAGGCCTTCGGGTTGGTCACGCCGACAATGAACCCGGTGCGCAACGCCTTGCCGCGACCGGCCTGGCTGGGTGGGGCATCCATGGACATGCGGGCATCCGCGCGGTGCCGGATCGCCTGGATCCCCAGCCAGATCACGTACGTCGCACCGGCCACCTTGACCACGGTGTACGCCGCGACGCTGGTCGTGACGACCGCGTCCAACCCAACCGCGATCAGGAACACCTGGATAGTGATGCCGATCCCGTTGCCGGCGACCGACAGCAGGGCATCACGCCGCCCGACGGTGAGGGCACGACCGATCGTGAACAGCAGGCTGGGTCCGGGGACCTGGATGAAGAGGATGGACGCCACGAGGAAGGCGATCCACTGGTTCATGGTGGGCACGGCTCAGTGTCCACCTTGGGATCTCGGTCCGCCAACTGGGTTTGTCAGGTGGTCGAGCAGCGAGCGGAGCGAGCGGACAGTCGAGACCACACGCCGCAAGCCGAGTTTCAGCGCAGCGGGCGCACGTGCAGGCCGACCTCGGGGTCGACCACGATCTCCTGCATCGCCGGCAGACCGTCGGCGTCGAGCTGGGCGTCGATGGGGACGTTGCGCTTGAACAGCGCGAGGGCGATCGGGCCGTACTCGTGATGGCGCGCCGAGCTGCCGACGAAGCCGACCTCGCTTCTCCCCGTTGAGCACGGGAGCGCCGCGGGTCGGCAGTCGGTTGTCGGAGCCGTCGAGGTGCAGCAGCGTGAGCCGGCGCGGTGGCCGACCCAGGGTGTGCACCCGAGCGACGGTCTCCTGTCCGCGGTAGCAGCCCTTGTCGAGGTGCACGGCCGACGGGATCCAGCCGACCTCGTTGGGGATGGTGCGGTGGTCGGTGTCCTGGCCGAACCGCGGCTCGCCGCGAGCGATCCGGAGCGCCTCGAAGGCCCACATCCCGCAAGCCGGCCCGGCGGCCTCGGCGTACTTCTCCAGCTCGGCGCGCGGGAACACGTCGTACTTGCCGGCCAGCATCGCGGTCTCGTCCTCGGCGCCTGCGGCCACTGGGCGCCACGCGACCGCGAGCGTCCTCGGTGAGGTCCTCGACCTCGACCCGCATCATGAAGCGCATCCGGTCCAGCCAGGCGACCAGCGGAGCTGCCTCGCCCGGCTCGACGTGGGCGGTGAAGGCCTCGCCGTCGTCGACGCCGTACATCGCGTGCTCGACGTGCCCGTTGGGCGACAGCACCAGCGCGGCGGTCGGGACGCCGGGCGGCAGGGCCTCGAGGTGCTGGGTCGTCAGCGAGTGCAACCACGGCAGCCGGTCGGGTCCGCTGACGCGGATCACGCCACGGTGGGAGAGGTCCACGAACCCGTCGCCCGCGACGAGCGTGCGCTGCTCGCCGTTGAACGACCCGTAGTGGGCCGCCACCGGGGCGTCGATGCCGTCGCCGCTCACCGCGCCGGGAAGGCTCAGCAGTGGGCTGGGGGTCGGGCTTGGCGTCGGTCACCTGTTCATTGTCCCTCACGCCTCCACAACCACCAGCCACCACGTCACCGCTGGCACACTCCGCGCAGGTCCCGAACACCGTCAGGTGTCCGTAGTCCGGGGAGAACCCGTGCTTCGCCGCCAGCCCCTCGAGCGCAGTCTCCATCTCGGCCTGTCGATGCTGATCAGCCGCTGGCACTCGCGGCAGACGAGGTGGGCGTGCTCGTGACCGCGCGCGGAGTGGTACGTCGGCGCGCGGTCGGTCAGGTGGGCGTGCCGGATCAGCCCGAGCTCGTCGAGCAGCTCGAGCGTCCGGTAGACCGTCGACAGGTTGATCGAGTCGGAGTGGGTGCGCACCTCGGCGTACACCTCGTCGGGGGTGGCGTGCCCGAGCGTCTCGACCGCGGCGAGCACCAGCTCGCGCTGCGGGGTGAGCCGGTGCCCGCTGGCGCGAGTCGCTCCTGCCACTCAGTCATGGACTCCTCGTGCGCGCTCTATTGACGCTTCAGCTGGGCGTGGGTGTGCGGCTGCAGCGGCTGGCCCATCGGCGGCCATGTCGAAGGCGTAGAGCAGGTCGCCGTTGACGTAGCCGTAGAGGCGCTTGCCGCCGGTGTACTCCTTGGCCGTGCTGGTGCGTACGACGGCATCGGTGGTGATCTCGAAGCGTGGCTGGTCGGGATGCAGCTCGCCGTGCCAGGTCTCGACGAACCCGGTGTTGTGCGCGAGCAGCACCTCGAGGGTGCCGTCCTCCTGCGGCCGGATGAACCCGGTCTCCTGCGCGGCCTCGCGCACGTGGTTGCCGTTCCTCGTCGACGATCCAGGCCCGGCTCATGTAGTGGATGAACGGCCGGCCGTCCTGCTGGAAGATCAGCTCCTGGCCGAACTGGAAGCGGCTCGATCGTGGGGTACTCGCCGTGCCCGTTGCCCGCCCAGGTGCCGATCAGCCACGCCAGCCGGGCGCAGTTGGGGTGGATGTTCTCGGGGATCTCGAACGGCATCGGTTCAGCTGCTCCTGGAGGTCGGTCGGGTCCATCTTCTTCCTCATCCTCCGCAGCACCACCAGCGCCACCAGCTCCGACGCCGAGGATGGCGACCGCGAGGACCACGACGAAGAAGGCTTCCATGGACTGAGCCTAGGGTCGAATCATGCAATCTCTTGTGATCAAGTGCACCGCCGGAGCCGAGGAACCGGAGCGAGCCAACCAGGCGTTCACGGTGGCCGCAGCCGGGGTCGCCGCCGGCGCGACGGTCTCGCTGTGGCTGACCGGAGAGGCCGCGTGGTTCGGCGTACCCGGTCGCGCCGAAGCGTTCCAGCTCGACCTGGCGACGCCGCTCAGCGAGCTGCGCGACATCGTGCTCGCGGTGGCACCCTCACGGTCTGCAGCCAGTGCGCCCAGCGCCGCGGACTCGTCCAGGGCGACCTGCTCCAAGGCGCCCACATCGCCGGCGCGGCCGTCTTCACCGAGCAAGTGCTGGGCGACGGCGTCCAGGCCCTCGTCTACTAGCACCACTAGGTGGTCGAGCCCACACGCCGTGCGACGGAGTGGGCCGCCACCACTAGGAGGTCGAGCCCACACGCCGTGCGACGGAGTGGGCCGCCACCACTAGGTGGTCGAGCAGCGAGCGAAGCGAGCGGATAGTCGAGACCACACACCGCAAGCCGAGAAACCGGCGGAACTCAGTCCCTCCTCATCCACCCCTTGCGTCCACGACTGAGCAGGGGCAGATCGTCGAGCCGCCCCTCGATCAACGCCTCACGCTTGGCGCGTGACCAGTTCTGGATCTGCTTCTCGACGATGAAGGCGTCGGCCACGTTGTAGTACTCCATTGCCCAGACAAGGACCACCGGTCGGCGCCACGTTGTGTACTTCGCTCCGCCACCAGCGTTGTGCTGTCTGATTCTGGTGTCGAGGTCGATGGTGCTGCCGACGTAGTAGGAGTCGTCGGCACACTTGACGATGTACACCCAGGCCATGTCTCAAGGCTGTGACGTCCAGGGGCTTGGGTCGAGACGCGACGTTCGCGCCTGTGGAGAAGCGCAGGGACCGAACGGTGTGTGGTCTCGACTGACCGCTCGCTTCGCTCGCTGCTCGACCACCTAGGACGCACCGCTGCTTCACGGCCCACGGCACGAGGCGGCGCCCGCGAGCGACGTACGGCAAGCGCTCAGGCGGCGTAGGGGTAGGCGCGTTCGACTCGGCCGTCGAGGGTGGTGGCCAGGTAGCCGGACTCGTTGAAGTCGTTGGCCACGTGGATGTCGACGCTCGGCACCTCTTCCGACCTCTGGATGAACCGCACGATCACGTAGGTCTGCGCCGGCTTCTCAACGTTCAGCGTCGCCCGCGCTCGCTTGATGTTGCGCATCAGGGCCGGGATGACCAGCTGCTTGGTGTCGATGGGCTGTGCGCCGGGGAAGACGGCCCGGACGCCGCCGAACGGGGTCCACTGCTGATCGCGGAAGAGCCAGCCACTCTGACGCGCCTTGCCGGGCACGGGGACGTTCACGATCACGTAGCCGCCGTACAAGGTCAGGTCGACGACCCGAGTGGTGCCGAACCTCTTCTGGTAGGTCTGCAGGAACCCGCGGATACCGTCGCCCGTCAGTGAGTACTTCGTCCCCGCCGGGGCCGGGGTGGCGACGTCTGTCTCCTCCTCACCTGGCGACACGGGGACCTCGGGTTCCGGGTTCGGCGCCACAGCCGGGTCCTCGGCTGACCCGTTGCCGGACTGGGTGTCGCGGGCGACGACGTAGACCGCCCCGGCGACGACCAGCGCGATCACGAGTACGACGGCGAACGCGACCGCGAGTGCCCGTCCGGACACGCTCACCGCCTGCGCGCCGAAATCAGAACTCCTCTTCGGCTTGAAGGTGCCGTACGGCGCCACGCTCGCGGGTTCCGGAGAGGCAGCCGGACCCGATGGCACGACAGCGTCCAGCTGGTCCAGCTCGCGGCTCATCAGGTCGAGCTCGGCCATGCTCTGAGCGGATCCCACGTTGGCGAGACGGATGTCGCGGTCGGCCTGACCGATCCGGCCCTCGGCGTGCGCACGGTTGATCCGCGCGATCAACGCGTCGCGGTCATCGTCCTTCGGTTGCCGCTGGAGATCGTCCACGCATAGAGAGTAGGGAGGTGAGCGCACCAGCGCTCGCACATGGGCCCACCGGGTTTCGGAACATCTCCGGCGCATACCGCCGGCGATCTTCCGGAAGTAGGCCATTCCGTGTCCACAGTCACCCACGATCGCCATCCGTCAACAGCCGGCACTGCTAGGGATGGCAGGACCTGTTGCCGGTGACCGACCCTGCGGGCATGTCCATTGAGCACCTGATGCAGCTCCAGGGCGGGGTGATCTCCCGTCGGCAACTCATCGAGCACGGTGCCGACGACAACCTTGTAGAACGGATGATTCGGCGGCGCTTGTGGCGGCCGATCCATCCCGGCGTGTACGTCGACCACACTGGTGTTCCCACTGATGAAGAAGGGCGGATGGCCGCTGTGCTCTACGCCTGGCCGGCAGCCCTGGCAGGCGAGTCCGCCTTGATCGCCCACGGCCTGCGAAACTTCTCGGCCGAGATCGTCAGCGTCGCCATCGATGCCGAACGCAGGGTGCAGCCGCAGCCTGGCTTGAGAGTCATGCGCCTGCAGGACTTCGATCGCCGGACGCTATGGCCGCGCATACCACCTCGGCTGCGTCTCGAGGACGCCACCTTGCAAGTCGCATCCGAGCGCTGGAGAACAGGCGGCGAAGCCGGCGCCGTCGCCGTTCTTGCAGATGCCTGTCAACAGAGACGCACCACCGCATCCCGGCTGCGCAGCGTGCTCGGCGACTATCCATGCCTGTGTGGACGCTCGTTCATCGGGAGCATCCTGGGCGACGTTGCCTCGGGAGCCTTCTCGTTGCTCGAGCATCGATATCTGACCCGCGTCGAGCGGCCGCACGGTTTGCCCAGGGCCACCCGGCAGGCCGGGTTTCGCGACAGGCGAGTGGGGTTTCGGGACGTGCTCTATGCGCAGCAGGGACTGGTCATCGAGCTGGACGGTCGCCTCGGCCACGAGTGGGCACTCGACCAGTGGGCTGATCTCGAGCGAGACCTCCGATCGGCGACCGACGAGCTCCAGACGACTCGCCTGGGCTGGGCCGCGGTCGCGTCCCCGTGCCGGTTGGCGCCCCTGGTCGGCGAGTTGCTGCAGGTACGAGGGTGGGCGGGCTCCGCGGGACGCTGCCGTCGGTGCTGAGACAGAGGTTCCGGAAGGTTCCCGGCACATGCCGCCGACGATCTTCCGCAACCCCAAGTGTTCAGGCGGCGAGACCAAGCAGCTGCCGGGCCTCGACGGAGGTCATCGGGGTTCGCTGGGCGAGGCGGCCCATCTCCGCGGCCCGGGCGACGAGCTGGTCGTTGTGATCGACCGGCACACCGCGCGCCAGGGTGAGCACGTCCTCCATGCCGACGCGGAGGTGGCCACCCTTGGACAGCGACGCGAGCCCGACCGCCAGGGTCGAGCGGCCGATGCCGGTGGCCGACCAGCTGGTGGTCTGCGGTGGCAGGGCAGCCACGGCTGCCACGAGGGCGTCGGCGGTGCCGGGCATCCCGCCGGGCACACCCATGACGAGGTCCACGTGCACCTTGCCGCCGTACGGGAGCCCGTGCAGGTCCAACAGCTTGTGCAGTGCGGCGACCTGACCGAGGTCGAACAGCTCGAACTCCGGCACCACGCCGCGCTCCTGGCTGAGCTGGTAGAGCTCGCGGACGAACGGCCACGGGTTCATGAACACGTCGTCACCGAAGTTGGTGGTGCCCATCGTCAGGCTGCAGGAGTCCGGCGCCGCGTCCAGCACGCGCAGGCGGTCCTCCAGGGGGTCGTGGACGGACCCGCCCGTGGAGAGCTGGACCACGAGTGACGTCTCGGCTCGCAGCGCCGCCACCGTCTCCTTGAGCCGTCCGAGGTCGAGCGTCGGCAGGTGCTCGCCGTCGCGGATGTGCACGTGCACCATCGCGGCCCCCGCGGCCTCGCATCGCGCGGCGGTCGCGACCAGCTCCTCCAGCGTGGTCGGCAGCTGCGGGCAGTCGGTCTTGGCGGTCTCGGCGCCCGTCGGCGCCACGGTGATGAGCAGGTCTCCCATAGGCCCAGAACCTATCCTCTGGCTCATGCGTGCAGTCCTCCAGCGGGCCACCTCCGCCTCCGTCACGGTGGACGGCGAGGTAGTGGGCCGGCTCGCTGACCCCGGACTCGTCGTACTCCTCGGCATCACGCACGACGACGGCCCCGACCAGGTGGCCTGGATGGTGCGCAAGATCCGGGACCTTCGGATCATGCGCGAGGAGCGCTCGGTCGCGGATCTCGGCGCCCCGGTGATGGTGATCAGCCAGTTCACGCTGTACGGCGACGCCCGGAAGGGTCGCCGTCCCACCTGGCTGGCCGCTGCTCCGGGTGGGGTGTCCGAGCCGATCTACGAGGCTGTCTGCAACGGCCTCGAGGAGCTGGGCACCCACGTCGAGCGAGGGGTGTTCGGCGCCGACATGACCGTCGAGCTCGCGAATGACGGACCGGTGACGATGGTGCTGGAGACCTGAGGCGGCTCAGCCCGCGCGCCCGAGCTGGATCTCGCTGATCGCCGTGGTGTCGCGAGCCCCCTTGGCCACCGCCAGGATCTCGAGCTCGATGGTGTCCGTGGTGGTCCGCGGCACCCGGAGCAGCTGCAGGCTGCGGTCGTCGGGCTTCCCACTCATCCGCTGGACCACCCGGGTCTCGCCGATGGTCCAGCGCACGCGGGTGACCCGGTTGTTCTCGGCGAACCGGTCGGCCTTGTTCGCCTCGTCTGTCTTGGCATAACCGGGGATCAGGCCCACCTCGCCGATCGACACGTCCCGGCCCAGGTCGAAGGTGATCTTCTCGCCGATCGCCGAGCCGTCGCAGCGCCAGGTGGTGTCGGCACGACCGTCGGTGAGGTTGCCGCCGTCGTACGCCACCTTCTCCCCGCTCGCATCCACGCCCGCCTTCGAGGTGCACCCGGCGGCGGCCTTGACGTTCCCGATGCGCACGACCTTTCCGTCCCAGGCTCCCTTGCCGGGCTTCTGGTTGGTGACCGGCTGCGCGCCCTCGGTCTCCCCCTCGCCGATGACCACGCTCGGCTCCGCACCGGGCTCGTTGTCGCCTGCGACCTCACCCGCGAACCGGCGGCCCACGGCGTACGCACCCAGGATCAGCAGGAGCGCGAGCAGCGCGAGCAGCAGGGGTACGAACCACTGCGAGTCCCGGATCCGCTCGAACCAGGTCGGGGCCTCGTCGTCGTACACCTCCTCGGTGCGGTGGGTACCCACCCGGATCGGACCGCGTCGTACCGGCAGGTCAGCCTCGTCCAGGTCCGCCTCGGCGGCGTCGTCACTCTCGTCCCGGTGCTGCGCCCCGACGGTCTGCGCAGCCAGGGCCTGCTCGTAGGCGGCCCTGTAGGCGGCTGCGAACTCCTCCGGCACCTCGGGTGGCGGAGAGCCCGGCGTGTTTGGGTCGGACACGGCTTCGAGACTACCGAGACTCCTGCCCATTTGACGGGTCTGTCCCACCCGCACTGGAGGCCGGTTGCGGACCGAATCCGTCACTGACAACATGCTGCTCTCGCGCTGACATACGTCCGGTTCCCTGACGGTCCAGCCCGCCAGAGGAGGCGATCGGTGAACCGAGAGTCCCTGCTCCCGCTGGGGAGCGATCGCCGTCTTTTCCTCCAGTTGCTCCGGCACGCCGTGAAGCATCCGGGCGAAACTCGCCGCCGGATCAACCGGGAGAACGTCGCTGCGTGGCGACGCTTTCGGCGTACGACGATCCGTTGCAACATCTGCGGTCATCGCGGAACACTGCTGCACGAGATGACGGACATGCAGATCCTGCGTCAGCACCACATCGGGCCGTTGCGGGAGACCCTGCGGTGCCGGGGCTGCTACTCGAAGATGCGCGACCGGACCGTCGCCGCAGGCTTCCTCGACGTCATGGCCGAGAGGTTCGGCGTCGCTGCGGAGACGATCGCCGAGCTCGCCGAGCGAATGCCTGCGGACGTCCGCGTGCTCGACACCGACGCCAACGGCCGGATCGGGCGACTCCTCGCGCAGTGCTCGGGCTACGTGCTCTCCCTCTACCAGCCGGAGCGCGAGAACGGAGCCGACCTCGGCGACGGCGCGGTCAACGTCGACCTCGAGCAGATGCCCTTCCCCGACGCAAGCTTCGACGTCGTGATCACCACCGAGGTGATGGAGCACGTGCGCTTCATCGACACGGCACACCGGGAGATCGCCCGCTGCCTCAGCACCGGCGGCACCTACCTCTTCACCGTTCCGTACGACGCATCGCTGGCCGAGACCTGGAAGCTGATCGACCCGGACACCGACGAGGAGCTGGTGCACCCGCCGCACATCCACGGCGATCCCGGCATGCGAGACGAGGGCATCAAGTCATACCGGGTCTTCGGGCGCGACATCGTCGAGGAGATGCGACCCACTGGCCTGGACACGAAGTTCGTGCCCGTGGAGCGACCTGAGGCGGGCATCTTCTCGGGCGACCTGTTCCTCGCCACGCGCATCTGACGGAGCGTTCACGCCGGCGCGGCGCGGTCGCCTTAGCCAACTTCACAGCCGCAGGGTGTCCATTTTCATCCTAAAAATACATATTAGTGCCGTTTTCCGGCGACAATGGAGGCACTGACCGCCCACCATCCCCCGGGAAGCAAGCACATGGCCATCGTCGAAGCAGGCAGGAAAAAGCGCCGGCGTCGCAAGAAGCGCAAGGTGCACGTCAAGAAGCGTCCCGGCATGACGACCCCCAAGCCGAAGCCCAAGCCCAAGCCAGCGCCCAAGCCCGCCCCGAAGCCCGCCCCGAAGCCCACCCCGAAGCCCACGCCGAGCACCCCGAAGCCGACGTCCACCCCGACCTCGACCCCGTCGCCCACCCCCACGACGACCCCGGCGCCCACGACGACCCCGGCGCCCTCGTCGAGCCCGAGCCCCACCAACTCGACCCCCACCACGTGGACCAGCCCGCTGAGCGTCGCCACGGCTCGCGAGCGGCTGTACCTGAACCGGTTCGGCACGGGGTTCACCCAGGCGGGCCTGACCAAGCTCCGCGCTGCCGGCACCCCTGAAGCGTGGCTGGCCACCCAGCTGAACCCCTCGACGATCCCGGAGTCAGGCAAGATCGCGGACATCGACGGCTGGTTCGCCCCGCTGCGGCGAACGCCGGCGGAGAAGTACGCCACCGACCGTGCCAAGACCAAGGCGGGATGGACCTACGGGGACGACCTCGGGAACTGGTCGATCCTGCGCCGCATCTACTCCGAGCGCACGCGTGCTCGAGACCATGACCGACTTCTGGTCCACGTTGCTGCACATCCCGATCGGTCACGACCGGGCGTGGGTCTACCGCTTCGACTACGACACGACCATCCGCACCAACGCGCTGGGTCGTTTCGAGGACCTGCTCGTCGCGTGCTCGCTGCACCCCGCGATGCGCGTCTACCTCGACAACTGGAAGTCGGTCAAGAACAAGCCCAACGAGAACCAGGGCCGTGAGCTGCTCGAGCTGCACACCGTCGGGCGCTCCGCGGGCTACACCGAGGCCATGGTCAAGGCCTCCGCCGTCCTGCTCTCCGGCTACACCGTGGACTGGGGCAACACGTTCGCCCCGACGTACAACTCCGCCGCGCACACCACCGGCGCCGTCAAGGTGCTCGACTTCAACCACGCCAACGCCTCGGCCGACGGGCAGGCGGCAACCGTCGCCTACCTGAAGTACCTCGCCAACCACCCGGCCACTGCCCGCCGCATCGCCACCAAGCTCGCGACGTACTTCGTCTCCGACTCGCCCTCGGACGGGCTGATCAGCTCCCTGGCAGGCGTCTACACCAGCTCGGGCACGAGCATCCCCGAGGTGCTGAAGGCCCTGTCGACGCACCCGGAGTTCCTCACCTCTGAAGGCAACAAGATCCGCACGCCCGTCGCGGACCTCGTCGCCACGGCGCGCGTGCTCGACGTGGACGTCCAGGCGCCGACCGCGTCCACGTCGTGGGCCGCCGCCGCCAACTACGTCCAGGGCGCTGAGCGCGTCTTCTCCTGGCCGCGACCGGACGGCCCTCCCATCGTCGGCTCGGCCTGGTCGTCTCCCTCACGCATCTTCAACAGCTACCGGATGCACCGCAACCAGGCCGGCGGCTGGTACCCGCAGCAGGCGGTCTACCGCACTGGTGCCGCATGGCTGCCCACGCCGTCGCTCCGCTTCGAGGCGTACGTCGACCACCTGTGCCGCACCTGGTTCGGTCGCGCGGCCACCTCGCGTCAGCTGACCGCCGCCAGCCAGGCAGTGGGCGTTTCCGCCTCGACCCTGATCTCGAGCAAGCACGCAGTGGGGAGCTGGCAGTTCCCCTGGCTGGCCTACACCCTGCTCGACAGCCCCGACCACATGACGACATGAGGCCCATCGTGAAGAACCCCAGCATCGACGAAGAGTGCGGTTGCCGCGACTTCTCCGTCACGCGACGTTCGCTCCTGAAGGGCGCGACGGCGCTCGGCGGCACCTTCGCAGTGAGCCAGATGTTCGGCGACGCGATGATGCAGGCCAGCTTCGCGGCGAACACGGGCGGCAACGTCCTCGTCGTGATCAGCCTCCGCGGCGGCATCGACGGCCTCGGCGTCGTCGTACCTCACGGCGACCCGGGCTACTACCAGGTGCGACCCACCACCGCCGTACCAGCAGCGTCGTTGATCTGCTCCGACCCGATGTTCGGACTGCACCCAGCCATGCAGCCGCTTGCCAAGTACTGGCAGTCCGGCGAGCTCGCGGCCATCCAGGCCACCGGGCTACCGGTCGTCAACCGGTCGCACTTCTCGGCCATCGAGGAGGTCGAGGACGCCGCACCCGGGTCCTCCGCACGAACCGGGTGGATCAACCGGATGGTCGGCATGGGCGGCAACGCGGACCCGATGGACGCCGTCCAGGTCGGCCAGGACTTCCCGACGACGGCCCTCAGCGGCCCCGCGCCCACCATCGCAGCGCGCAACCTCTCCGTCCTCCAGGTCCCGGGGCTGGAGGGCTACGTAGACCAGCGCTACTCCTCGTTGGAGACGATGTGGGCCGGGGCCCGGCTGCCCATCGCCAACGGGGCCGCTCAGGCGCTCAGGATCTCCAAGGGACCCGGTCAGGCCCTGGCGACCGCCCCTGCGAGCTCCGTGGCGTACCCGACAGTGTGGAACGCAGCACCGTTCGCGCCGCCGTTCAAGGCAGCGGCCCAGCTGATCAAGGCCGACGTAGGCACTGACGTGATCGCCATCGATGCCGGTAGCTGGGACCTGCACGCGAACTACGGCAACGCCCAGGCGGGCACGATGATGTACAACATCGACGGCTTCGCCCAGGCCCTGGCGGCGTTCATGGACGACCTCGGCGAGCTGCGGCAGCGGGTGACGGTGGTGACCATCTCCGAGTTCGGTCGTCGCGTTGCCGAGAACGGAAGCAGGGGCTTCGACCACGGCTGGGGCAACATGATGCTCGTCGCCGGAGCAGGCGTGAAGGGCGGCAAGTACTACGGCAACTGGCCCACGCTGGACGCCGCTGCCCTCGCCGAGGGCGACCTCAAGGTGACGACCGACTACCGCAACGTCCTCGGTGAGATCGTCACCCGGCGCTTCCCGGACCGGTCGGTGTCGCAGCTGTTCCCGGACATCAGCTACTCGCCCCTGAACTTCATGCAGGCCCCGGCGTGAAGCAGGCGGTGAACGTGCCGCCTACTTGCGGCGCCGCGCAGCCAGCTCCAGCCGAATCCGCCGTGGCACCCGGCGCAGGCGCTCACGGTTGTCGAGCTGCCAGCCGCGCACCTTCAGGAGGGTCTGCCACGGTTCGCTGCTGCTCATCGCAGATCCGGCGCGCCATGAGTTGACCCGCCTGATCTGGCGGTCTCCACGCAGCAGGCGCTCGATGATCCCTCTGGTGGTGATCCGCTGGGCCATCGGCGCGAAGGGAGGCCAGATCTCCTCCTCCCACGGGAAGGTGCCCCAGACTGCCGACTCGTCCTTGGACGGGTGGACCCAGAAGGCGCGGAGTACGGCGAACACGGCGCCGGTGGTGTCCACGTGCATTGCCTCTTGGGACAGATGTGGCGCGACCAGCTCGGCGACCCGGACAGATGTCGCGTGCACCTCGGGAAGTCCCCATGCGACGACCGGCTCGTTGACCTCCGCTGCGAGCAACGGTCGGGACTCGTCTCCGACGACCTCGTACCCGAGCGTCCGTCCCACCGTGCCCGCACACAGCATCTCGATGAGCGTGTGCGACGAAGGGAGCCGGCTGACCGAGGCGGGGTACATCTGCTCGTCGAACAGCCACGGGACCAGCCGCGAGCTCCCCCGACGCTGCAGGTCGGCCTCGGAACCCCGGATGCCGACGAGGAAGTGCTCGACGGGGGGTGCGTCGACCTGGCTGAGCAGGTGGTCGAACGCCTGTGCCGTTCGTCCGCCCCAGCCCGCGTCGACGAGAGCGCTGGGGGTGCCGTCGGTCAGCCCTTCCTGGCGCAGGTAGCGCAGGGTCGCGTCAGCAGCGCCCGTCGCGCGCTCCTGCACCATGGCCCGCAACGGCTCCCGTTGCAGCGCCTCTGCGAGCTCCACCCGGTCGATCGGGGACAGCGCGCTGTCCGCCGCGTCGGCGTGGCAGCTGGAGAGCTGCGCGATGTCGAAGACCTGCTCCGGCGTGAGGTCGACCCGGGCGAGCAGGGTGCGTGCCGTGTAGTCGGGCCGGGCCATCACCCAGTCGGTCAGGAACTCCTCGGAGGTGGCAGTGGCACCGAAGATCCAGGGCTTCCGCGAACCGTAGAGGTAGCGCAGCTCGAGGTCCGGTGCGAGGTGTCCGATGACGTGCCTCGCTGCGGCCAGCATCACCTCTCCGTCGCGAGCGACGAAGTACAGGCGGCGTACTCCTCGCTGTCGGGCCTGGGCCGTCACCCAGATCGCGAAGCCGACCAGGAGGGGCGCCAGGACGCCGCTCGCGACCTCGGCCTTGGGCGCCGCAATGCCTCGCTGCGCTGCTTCCAGCCGGGCCAGGCGCGATGCTCCCGCGAGCCACGACGTGGTGCTGTCGGTCGCCTCGGAGCTCTCCTCCAGCAGACGTTCGTACCTGGAGAGCTGCGCATCGGGCACCAGCGTCCCCGGCCAGCCCTCGACGCGGGCTGCCGCCACGTCGCTTCGCGGGTTGTCCCCGACGTGGCGGAAGTCGTGCTCCCCGCCGAGAGCGGCACCGACCGCCTCGAAGAGGCCGCCGTGCGACTTGCTGACCTTGCGCTCGGAGGAGGTGAAGACCGAGTCCTCCGCCGCCGCGAGACCGTGCTGGAGGAGCAGTGACTTCAGGAAGGTCTCGCTGTGCGGGGTGTCCGAGACGAACACCACGCCTCCCCGCGCTCGCGCCGCCTCGATTCGCCCCAGCGCGCCCGGGACCGGAACCGTCAGCTCTCGCTCCAGGTTCTCCTCGGCCTCGGCCCACGCCTCGCCCCTCGAGGCGTCGACACTCAGCGCAGCAGCCACGGCCTGGTGGATCTCCCGGAGCGACGCGTGTCGACCGAGCGTGCCCGTCAGCTGGGTCTCGAACCGCTTCCGCGTCGCGGCGAACGCCGCGGCCTGCACCGGTAGGCCGCCATCGCTCTCGAGGCGCTTGCCCAGGACGTCGATCACGGCGTTGGGAGCACCGACGTGCCGAGTCAGCACGGTGTCGAAGACGTCGAAGGAGTGGACTGTGGGCATGGCGGCAGACTCTACCCAGAGGTGGGCGGTTGCTTCACCAGACTGCGGTCCGTCATCCGGAGTGGGTGGTCGGCCGCCTCGGGCCAGGCAAGGAAGGCTTCCTCGTGACGCCGGACCAGGACCGCCAGCAGGTCCTCGACCGTCTCGAAGTCCGCGGGGTCGAGCACGTCAGCCACCTTGAACATTCCGCACCTGTCGGGGTGCGCCGGATCGGGATGGGTGGTCACCACTGCCACCGGGACGTTGAGCTGCTTGGCGATCCTGGCAGCACCGGAGGAGAGCAGCAGCTCGTGCCCGAGGAAGCGGATCGGCGTACGTCCGGGCTGGTCCGTGGCGATCGCGACGGCAGCCCCGCTCTCCAGCACCTCGCGGATGCCGGCAGACCCGACGGCGACGTCGAGGATGGTGACGTCTTCGTGGGAGACGACGACACGTGCCGCTTGCTGAAGCCAGATCGGCGCGTCCGGAGCGAACGCAGCCGAGGTGGTGACGTTGTGGTTCGGGATGCCTGCCCACGCGAGGGAAGGCGAGATGCCCTCGTAGTCCCCCAGGTGCACGAAGTTGATGATGAAGCCGGTGCCTCCTGCCAGCAGGGTTCGCAGCTGCTCTGCGCCGACCACCTGCTGCCGGTTGACGAGCGTGGGGTGCCAGCGGCTCTCACCGCGCCAGATCGAGCGTTTGATGTAGGCCGGGACCAGCCGCTCGATCTCCTCGTCCGGCTTGTCCTCCCCGAGTACGAAGCGGAGCTGCTTCCGCGCGTCGGCCCGAACCGCTGGCCGCAGCCTGGCGATGCGTGCCCGGACCACCACGATGAACGGCGCCATGAAGGACGGCAGCAGCTTTCGCCCGTGGTTCAGCAGGCGGGCGAGGGCGGATTTCACGCGGTCATTGAAACAGAACGGGCGGCGCTGCGTAGCCAGATGCCCAGAGCCGGTCCGGCCCGTCTCAAAAGCGCGTGGGTCAGGGGTTGGTCAGCCTGCGAAGCGGGTACTCGGTGGCTTCGGGCCACGCCAGGATCGCCGCTTCGTTGAGCCTCACGATGACCTCGAACAGTTCCTCGACGGAGGCGAAGTCCTCGGGGCACAGCGGCTCGGAGACCCGGAGCATTCCACACGCGTCAGGCGCTGCCGGGTTGGGGTGCGAGGTGACCACCACCACCGGCACGTTGGTCTCCATGCCGATTCTCGCCGCGCCGGATGCGAGCCGCACGTCGTGGCCCAGGAACCTGGTCGCCGCGCTCCCCGGCACGTCGGCCGCAATCGCCACCGCCTCGCCGCGTGCCAGCACCTTCCGGATGCCCTCGGAGCCGAGGGCGACGTCGAGCAGCGTCACTCCCTCGTTGAAGGTGACCACTCGTGCCTGTTGCCGCAGCCACGCAGGCTGCTCCTTCGCGAACATCTCCGAGGTGGCGAGCGCGTGAGTCGCGATGCCGGCCCACGCCAGCGAGGGGGACACGCCCTCGTAGTCACCATGGTGCGTGAAGCTGACGATGAAGCCGGTGTCTCCCCGCTGCACGGCACGCAGGTGCTCCATGCCGACGATCGGCTGCCGGGTGAGCAGCTCCGGATGCCACCGAGCCTCACCGCGCCAGACCATGCGTTTGATGTACGCCGCCGCCAGCCGATCGACCACCTCGTCCGGCTGGTCGTCCCCGACCACGAAGCGCATCTGCGCCTGAGCGTCGGTCCAGATGGCCGGTCTCCGGCTGGCGAGGCGGGCCCGGCCACTGACGAGGTGCGGCAGCAGCGCCGTGGGCACGGCCTTCCGCAGCGCGTTCACGCCTCTTCCCAGGACGGATGTCACGGCGGACATTGAAGCAGAATTCCGGCAAAACTGGAACACGTTGCAGAAAGGTCCTCACTCGGGTGGTCCGATCGCCGGGCTCCCCGCCGCCACGGGGGCGACGTCCTCTCGTCCCAGGTCACGGAGCACCCGGTAGCAGCGACGCGCGACGAGGACGATCACCACGACCTGACTGATGCAGAGGGCGGCGGTGGCACCCGACGACCCGTACTCCGCCGCGAGCACCACACTCAGCGGTAGGCCCACCACTGCCGCACCCAGCGTCGACCAGAACACACCCTTCGTCGCCCCGGCGGGGATGAGCACATGGCGTCCCAGTGAGTTGCCCACCGACGCTGCCAGGAAGGCAATGCCGAGGTAGAACGAGGAGACGTGGTCGACGCTGAGCCGCGCCCCGAACAGCAGGGTCGACACCTCGGGCAGGAAGGCGGCCATGGCGAGCATCCCGACCACCCCGACGACCGTGTGTGCCTGCAGGGCGAGGAACGTCCGTCGGCGGCGGACCAGGCCCTCCTTCTCGGCCACCCATCCCTGGAGCCCGTTGGCCAGGGCGGTCACGAAGTAGACGGCAAGGCGGTACAACCGGAACGCGGAGCTGTAGACCGCGACGGTCTCGGTGGTGGCACGCCAACCGACGGCAGCCACCGAGCCCGACGAGTAGAGGCTCAACGTCATCTCGGTCCCCATCGGACTGAACCCGCGACGCAGCTCCCCCCACAGTCTCGGAAGGTCCTTCAGCTGGGCGCCCACCTGGACCCCACGCAGCTCGATGACGGAGAACACGACGACCGCCAGGAGACCCGCCACTGACAGTGCAATCGGGTAGCTGACCGGCGCGACCCCCCACACCACCAGCCCAGCTGCAAGCACGGTCGCCCCCACCCGCGGAAAGATGTCCCAGATGGCGACGCCCTTGGGTGTGCCGAGTCCGATGAAGTACCACGTCGGGGTGAGGCCGCTCAGGCAGATGGCGATGCTCATGGTCACCGCCAGCAGCTGTCCACCTGACGGCGCGAGCAACCCGGAAAGCACCGCCAGCAGCGGGCGTCAGCACCACGCAGACCACGCCGCGCACCACGAGGCTGTCGAAGTAGCTGATCTTCCGCTCCCGGGCCTCGGCGCCCGCGACCAGCACGGGCCCGAGGAGCTGCCACCCCCACGTCACCGCGACGGCGCCGACCATTCCGACGGACTGTCCGATGCCGAGGCCCGCCCACTCCGCCGCGCTGACCTTGCGGGCGAGCAGCGGAAGCAGGATGAACGGGGCCAGCGACGAGACGAACGGCAGGAAGATGAAGCCCATCAGCCGCTTCGCCATGGCCTTGCGTCCCGGGCTCAGGTGACGCACCGGCCATGAGCTGCACTCCTCGCTCGGGTCAGCGCATCGACGAGCCTCTGACAGTTGCCCTCGGCCGTCACGAGCCCGAACGTCTCGATCGCCCGGTCCCGCTGCGCCTCCAGGGATTCGCCGCCTGCCTCGATCGCCTGGAAGAAGCCGGTGACGTCCTCGACCGAGAACACCACCGGACCCGGCAAGGCCGCCCTCTCCACCGACTCTCAGTCCCCGCGTGGCGGCGTACGCCTCCCAGTCGGGGACCGCGAATGCCACGTGCTTGCCGGTCGAGAGGTAGTCGGTCCAGATGCTCGAGTAGTCGGTCACCAGCGAGTGCGACGCCGCGAGGAGCTCGTAGGAGTTGAGTCCGGCCGCGGCCAGCTCGGCGTCGGTCAGGACCCGGGCACCGGGCACGGCAAGGCCGATCGCGTCCAGGGGATGGGGCTTGACCACGATCTCCAGCCCGGTCTGCCCCGCGGCTTCCACCAGGTTCGAGAGCGCCACGATCCGGGGGTCTGCCTCCTCGTTGCCGTCCTGCCACGCGATCGTGCTCCCCAGCGCACGGGCAGACCGGTACGTCGGCATGTACACGACGAACCGTCCGGCCCGCAGGCCGAGATCGTCGAGCTTCGAGGTGGCGGGTTCGGCGAACAGCCGGTCGTTGCGAGGGTTGCCCGTCACGAGCAGGTTTTCCTCCGGCACCTGGAAGAAGATCGCCTTGGCAGCGTCCGAAGACCGAGCTGCACGAGACGACGTAGTCGCAGCGCGGCGGCGGCTCCCCGTTGGGCATGAAGTTCGCCTTCGGTCCGTCACCGTGCCACAGGTTCACGACTGTCTTCGCGCTGAGGCGACGTGGCCGAGAGGAACAGCCCGTGGGTGAAGAACGTCACGCGAGCGGTCAGGAAGTCGGCGAACCCCCGCAGCGACAGCCGCTTCGCGCCCGCACGGTCGGACAGTTGCTAGCACGTCGCCGACCTCGCGCCCGGGCGCTTCGTCAAGCAGCCAGCGCACGGGCACGCCACGGCCACCGAGGTAGCGGACCAGCTCGACGGCGTTCCCCTCGTCCTGGGGCCAGCCGTAGACCAGCACATGGTTCCGCGCGGGTGCGACCAGCCGACCGAGCGAGATCAGCCGACGCAGCATCCGCTTGACGGCCCGGTGGCGGACCAGTGACACAAGCTTCATCGAGAGTCGCCAGGTCCCGACAGGCCGACGAGGGACCAGTCGAACTGGTAGGGGATGAGGTCGCCGAACTGGCTCAGGTAGCCCACGTAGAAGGCCAGCGCAGCGACCACGACCGCCGACACGACGAGGACCCGGCTCCGTCGGGGAATCTCGCCCAGGATGCCGGGAAGGGCCACGACCAGGTAGATGCCGAAGTAGAGCTCGAGCCGGCTGATCACCTCCGCCTGGGTGCCCAGGACCAGCAGGCACACGCCCATCATCGACAGCACGATGTAGCGGTCGATCTCGCCGTTCTTCGGACGGTACACCAGCAGCAGCGCAACGAACGCCGCCCGTGACAGCAGGTAGAGGTAGGTCCCGACTCCCGACTGCTGGCCCTGCAGGTATTCGAGGTAGCGCTCGTTGAAGAAGTTCGAGGAAGCCGAGGCTCGAGGCGAAGGTCCGCAATAGACTGCGAGGACGACGCTGGCGAGCAACATCGTGCCGAACAGTCGCCACGACGGCTTCACCCGGCGAAGGACGAGCTGCAGCACCACCGCGACGGCAGTGCTGGCGTGCATCAGCAGCGCGATCACATTCAGCACCAAGAAGCGTCCGCGGTGCTTGCCCAGGTAGGAGTACGCCAGGAAGTTCAGCGAGATCGCCAGTCCCTGCCGCAGGATGTTGAACGGCGCCACGTAGAAGCCCAGCAGGATGAAAGGGTGAGCGACACCGCGAAGTTCACGGACAGGCGACGCATCGCGATCGCGGCGCAACCGACCGTCACGGACCGAGCTGACCATGAACAGGATCCTCGGGTCCTCCGACAGCATCCGCAGTCCGAGGACGGCCAGGGTGAAGCCCCACTCCTGCGGCGAGTTCTCCAGGAAGTAGTCCGATGAAGTCCGGCTCGGACTGCCGGAACACGGACACGTAGAACGAGTAGTCCGTGCCCACCCTCACCCTCGCCCCCGCGAACACGATGAGCACCAGGACGCTGATGATGTAGGAGTACCGCCACCGCTCGCCCGCCCCGCGCGAAGGACGACCATCGGTCGCCGCACGAGTCAGCCAGGTCGGGAGCAGCGCCAGGACCGGCACGATGAAGTAGGTCAGCACAAGATTCTCCGGTCAGTCCGACCAGCCGGGAACGGCTGTCGATCGGGCGGCCTGCAGGGCAGCACTCGCGTCGCGTCGCGCCTCGGGACCAAGGGGCGTCACCTTTCGGCGCATGATGACGGCCCCGCCGCCCACCCGATTCAGACCGGCGAAGGCAGTCTGCTTGGTGTACGACGTGACCAGCTTGGCCGTGGTCCGCGTTGCCCCGACGAGCGGCGGTCCGTGACGGCGCAGCAGGAGACGGTCATAGCTCGCGTCCCGGGACTGCTTGGCGGCGCTCAGGTCGGCCAGCCGGTAGAACATCAGCACCTCGTCGGTCTTGGCGAACCTGGTGTGGGCAGACGCTCGCAGCCACAGGTCCTTGTCCTCCGAACGCTTCAGCGACTCGTCGTACGGGTTGGCCAGGAACCACTGCGCGTGGCCGCGACGGTCGGGTGTGTGAACGCGTTGCTCCTCAGGAAGCCTGCGCGATCCTCTGGGATTCCACCTTCGCGGAAGAGTCCGACGATCTCGGTCCGGGCGTCGATGGCATAGGCACGACCGCCGATCACCTCGACGTCGTGCAGCTTCATTGCTGCAAGCGAGCGCTCGAGTCGCTGTGGGTGCATCAGGTCGTCGGCGTCCATCCGGAAGACCACGTCGCCGGCCGCCATCCGGGCCACCTGGTTGAGCCGCGCCGCCAGTCCCAGGTTCTCTGGGTCGGCAACCAGCCGCACCCGCGAGTCGGTCGATCTGCGAGATGCGCTCCTCGAGAGCAGGCAGCGAACCGTCCGCCACGAGAAGCAGCTCCCAGTCCTTGACCGACTGGGCGAAGACAGACCGGATCGCCATCTCGAGATACTCAGGAGGGGTGCTCGCGAACGGGAGGCCGATGGTGACGAGCTGACTCGTCATGAAGGGCCCCCCTCGCCGTACAGCTGGCACAACGCACGCGTCTGCGCCTCCAGGCCGTGCGCGCGCTCGACGTAGTCAATACCTTCCCGACTCAGGTCGTCCCAGGCGTCGTTCCGGGTGAGCAGCTCGCGCAGGAGCACGAGGGCTTCCTCAGTTGACGTGAAGGTGCGCACACCCCGGAACTCGGCGTTCGCCGGAATCTGGCGGGCGACGACCGGGGTTCCGTGCGACAGCGCCTCGACGATCGCGAGGGAGAAGCCTTCGTATCTCGCCGGATGGAGCAGGACCGCGGCCGAGCCGACGAGCTTGCCGACCTCCGCGCTGTCCACCCAGCCGGTCACGCGCCAGCCGTTCTGGTGCAGGAGCGCACGCGTCTCGGCTTCCCCGTCGCCGACCCAGACACACTCGACGGCCAGGCCTGCCTCGCTCAGGCGCCGGGGGAGGTCCATGACCGTGTCCGGGCCCTTCTGGTAGGTCAGCCGACCGATGCAGCAGACGGTGTCCGACCTCTCCTCCCGCGGCGAGCGCTCTGCACTCACGCGTTGGGCGTGCGGCAGCCGGAAGATCGGCAGCGTCTTGCTGACGGTGCGCAGGTCTACCTCCTCGGAACCGCTCACGGCAGCGAGAGCGCTCGTCCTGGTGGCGAGCAGCCGCTCGGAGACGGAGACAGCCGAGCGCACGGACCTCCTCCGGTGATGCACGGCAGCCAGTCCGTGGGGGCTGTAGACCGTGCGCGCGCGGGGGTGTGGGAGCGCCCGCGTGAGGTGCCCGGCGATCGTCGAGTGGGCGTGTACGACGTCGAAGTCCTCGTGCCTCGACTTCAGCCACTGCCGAAGGAGGGCCGGCAGTGTCGGCACCAGGACATGCGGGACGGAGTCGAGCCACGGCTCACGTGCGAACGAGTCCTCGCGCACTCTCGCCAGCAGCGAGTGACTCAAATCACCTTCAGTGCGCGCCGAGTACTGGCCGATCGCCGTAGCGACGCCGGCCCCCATCGACTCGGTGACGTGAAGAATCCGCATAGTGGCGGATTAACGGTCCGTGCCGCGCGGAGTCACGCGGGCCGGCACCCCGACCGCTAGGTGACCGGGTGGCACGTCCACCAGCACCACGGCGTTGGCACCGACCACGCTCGCGTCGCCGAGGCTGATCGGTCCCAGGACCCTGGCCCCAGCCCCGACGGTCACCCCATCTCCGATCACCGGAGAGTCCATCCGCCCGTCGTGCATGCGTCCCCGCTCGCGTACGGCACCGAGCGTGACCCCTTGCTGGAGCACGCAGTTCCGGCCGACCACCACGTCTGGCCCGAGCACGACTCCGGTCGGGTGGTAGAGCGTCAACCCGGGCCCGACCGAAGCCTGCCAGGCAAGGTCGGCGCCGGTGAGGATGTGGTTCACCTGCTTGACGACGTAGGCGAGCAGCGGGATGCGCGCACCGCAGGCCTGGGAGATGCGGAACAGGATCGTGGAGATCGCGCGCACCGTGAGCATCTCGGGCAGCCACTGCCTTGCGGGCCGGTCCAGGTCGAGATCACGGCGCAGGACGCTGAGCCCCGCTGACGAGTCAGCTGGCATGCGGCGACCTCCCGGTGACTCACCAACCAACGAGCAACCCCCTCGGATTCTCGTGCGCACACCTTTGCACGTTCGGTTCAGCCGGGTGAGCGATTCGCTGGCGCCGGTCCGTCGAGAGCGAGACAGCGAGAAACCCCGGCCCATCGCGTGGAACGCGACGGCGGGCCGGGGTCTCTCGGCTGGGACTCAGACCTGTACGGCGACCTCACGGATCGCGCCGACTTCGGCGTTCACGGCCGTGTCGACAGGGTCGGTCTTCGGTGCGAGCGTCCGGAGCGTCCAGTCACCCGGCCGGGCGAAGAACCGGAAGTGACCGGTCGCCGAGGTCGGCACCTCGGCGGTGAACTCGCCGGAACCGTCGAGCAGGCGCACGTAGGCGTTGCCGACCGGGTCGCTGTGCCCGGTCGAGTTGGCACGCAACACCTGGCCCTGGATGATCGCCTCCTTCGCGACGTCGATTCCGTCGAGGGAGAGACCGCCCTCAGTCGCGCCGCACATCAGGCCTCACCAGGCTCGTCGCCGAGTGCGATCGGTACGCCGACCAGGGAGCCGTACTCGGTCCACGAGCCGTCGTAGTTCTTGACGCTGTCGTGCTCGAGCAGCTCCTTGAGGACGAACCAGGTCAGCGAGGAGCGCTCACCGATGCGGCACAGCGCGATGGTCTCCTTGCTGTTGTCGATCCCGACCTCGGCGTACAGCTCCTTGAGGTCGTCGTCGGACTTGAAGGTGCCGTCGTCGTTGGCGTTCTTGCTCCAGGGCACGTTCAGCGAGGTCGGGACGTGGCCGGCGCGCTGAGCCTGCTCCTGCGGGAGGTGCGCCGGGGCCAGGAGGCGGCCGGCGTACTCGTCAGGGCTGCGGACGTCGATCAGGTTCTTGACGCCGATCGCGGCCACGGTCTCGTCGCGGAACGCGCGGATCGAGGTGTCCTGCTCCTTGGCGGTGTAGCTGGTGGTCTCGCGCTCGGGGAGCTCGTCGGTCAGCTCGCGGCTGTCGAGCTCCCACTTCTTGCGGCCGCCGTCCATCAGCTTCACGTCCTCGTGGCCGTAGAGCGTGAAGTACCAGTAGGCGTAGGCAGCGAACCAGTTGTTGTTGCCGCCGTACAGCACGACCGTGTGGTCGTTGCCGATGCCGCGCGAGGACAGGAGCTCCTCGAACTGCTGCTTGTTGACGAAGTCCCGGCGGACCTGGTCCTGCAGGTCGGTCGTCCAGTCGAGCTTGACGGCTCCCCTGATGTGGCCCTTGTCGTACGACGTGGTGTCCTCGTCGACCTCGACCACGACGATGCTGGGGTCGTCGAGGTGCTCCTCGACCCAGTCTGCGGTGACCAGTGCTGTCTCGCGGCTCATGCGAATGCCTCTTCTTCCTTGGTGTCGTCGGTTGGGGTGCCAGCCGACGGTGTTTCAGTGGTTGTGGTGTTCGTAGGGACGGGCCCCTGGGAGGGCAGAGTCTTGGCGGGTGAGATGCGGCGGATCAACAGGTAGATCTCGCAGCCCAGGCAGAAGCCGAACACCGCGTTCAGCAGTGCCGCCGCCAGGGCGAAGCCGGTCGCGATCGCACCCAGGAGGGTCGCGCCGGACAGGTAGCCGACCAGGCCGACCACCGCGAAGACCAGGCCCACGGCCTGGGCGAAGCGCGGTGGTTGCGGGTCCTCCAGATGGGTCGGGGCTGCGAGCATGGGCCGCACCACCCGTTTGAACAGGAACGCCGCCGGCGTGCGCTGGACCCCGAGGGCCACCGAGGTCGCGAACAGCGCGGCCTGGACGGCGAGCAGGACGATGCCTACCGGGTCGGGAGCGGTGATCAGCGTCAGTGCGAGCACGACGCTGGTGAGCATCGCGTTGAACTGCGGTCCTCGCGGGTCGATCTGCCCCTGGGCTCGGGGCTCGGGCTGGGTCATGGTTCTCCTGGATGTCCTGGGGCCTCTGCTCGACGCGTGGGCCGAACGGGCGGGAGGGGCAGCGCGGATCGGGGCGTCCTCGAGGATCTGGTGCCGACGTGGTCGGGCTCGAGGGAGGGGGCGCGGTGCGGGCCGGTCAGGACATTCGACACAGCGACGAGCGCATGCGGCAGTTGTCCACCGCACGGCGCTTGGTCAGCATGGTCGAGATCATGGGCCAAGCGTAGGCAGTGCCGCGCTGGGGCCGTAAACTGCGTCTCACGATGCGGTCACACCATCCGCATTCTGGACGGGTTACGCTCCGCGGGTGAAAACAGCCTTCATCACCGGCGTGACCGGCCAGGACGGTTCCTACCTGGCCGAGTTCCTCCTCGGCAAGGGCTACGACGTCCACGGTCTCGTACGACGCTCCTCGACGCTGAACCGGTCTCGCATCGACCACCTGCACCAGCACGATCGCCTGACCCTGCACTACGGCGACCTCACCGACGGCGTCAGCCTGGTCAACCTGGTGCGCAGCATCGAGCCCGACGAGGTCTACAACCTCGGCGCGATGAGCCACGTGAAGGTGTCCTTCGAGATGCCCGACTACACCGCCTCGACCAACGCGATCGGCACCCTGCGACTGCTCGAGGCGATCCGCGCGGCCGGCCTCGACTGCCGCTTCTACCAGGCCTCCACCTCGGAGATGTTCGGCGCGACGCCGCCTCCGCAGGACGAGGACTCCAAGTTCCACCCGCGGTCGCCGTACGGCTCCTCGAAGCTCCAGGCCCACTGGGTGACGGTGAACTACCGCGAGGCCTACGACCTGTTCGCCGTCTCCGGCATCCTCTTCAACCACGAGTCCCCCCGGCGAGGCGAGAACTTCGTCACCCGCAAGATCACCAAGGCTGCCGCCGCGATTGACGCAGGGATCGAGGAGTACGTGACCCTCGGCAACCTCGACGCCGTCCGTGACTGGGGCTACGCCCCGGAGTACGTCGAGGGCATGTGGAAGATGCTGCAGCAGGACGAGCCGGACGACTTCGTGATGGCGACGGGCGAGGGCCACACCGTGCGCGAGTTCTGCGACGCGGCCTTCGCGCACGTCGGCCTCAACTGGGAGGACCACGTCCGCTTCGACGAGAGCTTCACCCGTCCGTCCGAGGTCAACGCGCTCATCGGCGACGCCTCCAAGGCCCACCGCGAGCTCGGCTGGAAGGCGCACACGACTGCGCTCGACCTGGCGCGGCTGATGGTGGACGCCGACGTCGAGGAGATCAACCGCTTCCTGGGGCGCTAGGGTCGCTGCACTCCCGACCGGAAGGCAACCGCGCAGTGGCCAAGAACGTGGCAGTTGTCCTCGCCGGAGGCGTCGGCGCCCGGGTGGGGCTCGACATCCCCAAGCAGCTGATCAAGATCGCCGGGCGCACGATCCTCGAGCACACGCTGGCTGCCTTGCAGAACCACGAGCTCGTCGACGAGATCGTCGTGATGATGGCGCCGGGACACCTGGACGCCGTGCACGACCTCGTCCGCGGCGGCGGCTACCCCAAGGTCACCGGCGTCCTCGAGGGCGCCGAGACCCGCAACGGCACCACCGAGCGCGCGCTGGATGCGATCACCGGCGACGACACCAAGGTCCTCTTCCACGATGCGGTGCGTCCCCTCGTCAGCAACCGGATCATCACCGACTGCTTCGAGGCCCTCGAGGAGTACGGCGCCGTCGACGTCGCCATCCCCTCCGCCGACACGATCATCGAGGTCGACGAGAACAACCTGATCCGCGACGTCCCACCTCGTGCCTCCCTGCGGCGCGGCCAGACCCCTCAGGCCTTCCGGGCCTCCGTGATCAAGGAGGCCTATGCGCGGGCGTCCGTTGACGCCGGCTTCGTGGCCACCGACGACTGCACGGTCGTGCTGCGCTACTCCCCCGAGGTCCCGATCTGGGTGGTGGCCGGTGACGGCCGCAACATGAAGGTGACCGAGCCGATCGATGTCTACATCGCCGAGAAGCTCTTCCAGCTCTCGGGCAGCGACGCCGTCCCCCAGCGCACCGACGAGGAGTACCGCGCCGCGCTGGAGGGCAAGACCCTGGTCGTCTTCGGCGGCAGCTACGGCATCGGTGGAGACATCGCCGAGCTGGCCAAGGCCTATGGCGCGACCGTGTTGTCGTTCAGCCGGTCGGGCACCAACACGCACGTCGAGCGCCGGGACGACGTCGCGGCCGCGGCTCGCGAGGCGCTAGCCGTCAACGGCAGCATCGACTACGTGGTCAACACGGCTGGCGTCCTCCCGCGGGGGCTGCTCCAGGAGACCACCGAGGAGACCGTCTACAGCTCCACCGAGATCAACTACCTCGCGCCGATCTTCATCGCCCAGGAGTTCTTCCCGCACCTCGCGGCCAGCCGGGGAAGCCTGCTGCTGTTCACCTCGAGCTCCTACACCCGCGGTCGCAGCGGCTACAGCCTCTACTCCTCGGCGAAGGCCGCGGTCGTCAACCTCACCCAGGCGCTTGCCGACGAGTGGGGCAGCTCGGGAGTCAAGGTCAACTGCATCAACCCCGAGCGCACGGGCACGCCCATGCGGACGCAGGCGTTCGGCGAGGAGGATGCCGGGTCACTGCTGAAGTCGACCGACGTGGCCAAGGTCTCCCTCGACACCTTGCTGTCGAAGGAGACCGGGCACGTCGTCGACGTCCGCCGGGTCGACCCGTTCGCGGGGGACGATCTGGCAGAGTGACGAATGCCTGACTGCGCAGGGTCAGACGTCGTCCGGCGTGAGCTGTCCGAGCGCCGCCATCACTTGCTGCTTGGTCGGTGCACCCGTCGCCCGGGTGATCTCGAGTCCCTGCTCGTCGAGCACGAGCGTGGTCGGGGTTCGCAGGATCCCGAGGCGTCGTACGACGTCCAGGTGGTGCTCCGCGTCCACCTCGATGTGCACGACGCCGGGGGAACTGGAAGCCACGTCGCCGAGGATCCTGCGCGTCGCGCGGCAGGGGGCGCAGAAGGCCGAGGAGAACTGCAGCAGGGTCGCCCGCTCACCGAGCTGGTCGGCCCAGGGCGTGCCCGCGAGCACGGAGCGCACGTCAGGCTCCGTCGCCCGCTCACCCGTGGAGTCGGGCTCCGCACCGTGGACCTCGTGGGTCCCCCGGAAGCGCCCGTCGGTCAGCGCGCGGTAGAGCCCGAAGCCGAGCGCGGCGACAACCGCGACGACGAGGACCCAGACACCTGCGCTCACGTGGACTCCAACGAGAAATGGGCCAAAACATTCCTAGGTGGTCGAGCAGCGAACGGTCGCAACCCCGTAGGTGGTCGAGCAGCGAGCTGTCGCAACCCCGTAGGTGGTCGAGCAGCGAGCGAAGCGAGCGGATAGTCGAGACCACTCCCGCAAGCCGAGAAGCAGTCCTCAACCACCGGCGAACGGCGGCAGGAACTCAACTGTCGCGCCCGGCTGCACGATCACCGACGCAGGATCGTCCGTGGTGACGGGGCGATCGCCCACCATCACCGAGCAGCACGCGAGGACGTCGGAGAAGCGACGTGAGTCGTGGGCGGCCCGGGCCCTGCTCACCAGCTCGGCCAGCGAGACCGGTCCCGCCACGTCCAGGGCGTCGGAATCGGTGCCCGCAGCGGCACGCGCAGACGCCCAGTAACGGAGTGTGACGAGTCCGTCACCGGCGTTCGGGTCAGTAGCAGTCGCCACGTTCGATATCCTTGCGCATCTGAGGTGGGGAAGTTCATCAGCGTAGATGACCCGCCATCCGACGCAATGCACTCACCCTGGAGGTGCCATGGGCACCGTGCTCCTGCTCACCCGAGCGCTGCAACCCTCGGCCGAGGTGCTGCCCGGGCTCGCCCTCCTCACCCACCAGGTGAAGATCCTGCCCGCCGAGGGAAGCGCCCTCCTCGAGGCCCCGGACCACGACCTGCTGATGATCGACGGCCGTCGCGAGCTCGCCCAGTCACGCGACCTGTGCCGCCTGATCCGGACCACCGGTTCCGACCAGCCCGTGCTGCTCATCGTCACTGAAGGTGGCCTCTCCGTGGTCGCCGCCGACTGGGGCATGGACGACGTGCTCCTCGACACGTCCGGCCCGGCGGAGATCGACGCCCGCATCCGGATCGCGATCGGCAAGCTCGCTGCGCGCAACGACCAGTCCGACCCCGAGTCGCACATCATCCGCTCCGGCGAGGTGGTGGTCGACGAGGCGACGTACACCGCCAAGCTCGGCGGCCGGGTGCTCGATCTGACGTTCAAGGAGTTCGAGCTGCTGAAGTACCTCGCCCAGCACCCCGGCCGGGTCTTCACTCGCGACCAGCTGTTGCAGGAGGTCTGGGGCTACGACTACTTCGGCGGCACCCGCACGGTCGACGTGCACGTGCGTCGCCTGCGCGCCAAGCTCGGCACGGACAACGAGGCGCTGATCGGCACCGTGCGCAACGTGGGGTACCGGTTCGTGCTCCCGCCGCGGGACAAGACTGCGGAAATGGCGGGCAAGCCTGTCGACGCATAGTCTCTCGGCATGGTGCGGATTGTTCAGGTCGACACTGACGAGTTCGACTGGTCCAGCGAGGACGGCCCCGCTGCGGAAGTACGCCGCATCGCTCGCGCCTGCACGGCGCACGACGGCGCGATCACTCTCAACGAGCAAGCCCTGCTGCAGCTGAAGAACCGCGGCCTGCGCGACGCCGACCTGTGGCTCGGCTCCGGCGGGTTCGCCCTGCGCCACGGCGACGTCCTGGATCTCGCGGTCCACCCGGAGTCCCGTCGGCAGGGGGTCGGCACTGCGCTGGCGGCCGCGGCGCTGCCCGAGGGACGCAAGGTCGATGCCTGGTCGCACGGCGACCACCCGGGAGCGGCCCGGATCGCCGAGCTCTTCTCGATCCCCCGCGAGCGCGAACTGGTGATCATGCGGAGGTCGCTCTCGCTCTCGCTGGGCGACGTCGTGGTTCCGGAAGGGGTCCGCGTCAGAAGCTTCGAGCCCGGCGACGAGCAGGCGCTGCTCGAGGTGAATGCGCACGCGTTCGCGCACCATCCGGAGCAGGGCCACATGACCCTCGAGGACTTCCGCGAGCGCACCAGCGAGGCGTGGTTCGATCCCGCCGGCCTGTTCCTCGCCGTACCTGATGAGCCCGGACCCGGCGACCCACCGCTGCTCGGGTTCCACTGGACCAAGGAGCACCGCGACGAGGACCCGCCGTACGGCGAGGTCTACGTCGTCGCGGTCAACCCGAAGGCGGCCGGCCGCGGTCTCGGCACCGTGCTCACGGGCGTCGGCCTGCAGCACCTGCACGACCGGGGGCTGGATTCGGTGCTGCTCTACGTCGACGGCGACAACGACCCCGCGATCGCGGTGTACACGGGTCAGGGCTTCGAGGTCGAGCGCACCGAGGTGCAGTACCGCGGAACCTCGGCCGGTCTCAGGAGCAGCTGACCGGCTAGCTGAGGGCGCGTCGGAGCCGGTCGGCGATCTCCCGGTTGTACGCCGGGGCCTCGTGGCCGGCCATCAGGATGTGCACGAACCCGTGGATCATCGAGGGGTACCGGACCGAGTCCACCTCGACGCCGTTGTCCGCTAGCAGCGCGGCCAGTGCCTCACCCTCGTCGCGCAACGGGTCGTAGCCGGCGGTGACCACATGAGCGGGTGCGATCCCGGTCGGGAAGTCGACCCTGCGGACACCGGAGGCGTCGGGATGTGCCTTGTCCGCGCCGGGTGCGAAGTAGGCGTCCTCCGCGCCGCTCATGAATCGTTCCGTCAGCACGAAGCCCTCGGCGAAGAGCCGGCGGCTCTCGGTGCGGTCCACGAAGTCCGCCCCGGGGTAGATCAACAGCTGGAACGCCAGCGGCAGGCCCTTCTCTGCCGCCCAGACGGCGGTCGAGAGGGAGAGGGACCCACCGGCCGAGTCGCCGCCCACGGCGAGTCGCGCCGGGTCGGCGTTGACGTCCTCGGCGTGGTCGACGAGCCACCGGAATGCCGCCTGACAGTCCTCGACTGCTGCGGGGAACGGGTGCTCGGGCGAGAGCCGGTAGTCGATCGACAGCACCTGAACGCCGGACTGCTCGGCCAGGAACCGGCAGGTCGGGTCGTGGCTCTCGATGTCGCCGTACATCCAGCCGCCGCCGTGCATGAAGAGCATCGTCGGCGCCGGGTCCGCGCCCGTCCGCTCGGTCGGGATGTAGAGGCGTGCCCGCAGCGGCCCCTCCGCCCCGTCCACCTCGAGGTCGCGCAGCGCCCCGATGGTCTGCCGGCCTCCGACAATCTGCTGCTGGCGCTTCAGCTCGGCGCGAGCCTGCGCCAGCGGAAGCGTCTCGGCGGCGGGCACCCGCGCCAGCCGCTTCAGGACCAGCATCAGCTGGATCTCCGGCGAGAGCTCCAGGCCGTCGACCACTGTCGGCTTGCGGACCAGCGCGCGCTGGGCTCGGACAGGGAGGTTGAGCGCGGTCCGAAGCAGGGCGGACTCGAGGCGGAATCGCAGGTCAGGCACGGGGGTCAACCTACGACAGACACCCGCTGTTCATTTTTCGGTGTCAGACTTCAAGCATGTCGACCGAGAGCTTCCAGTCCGCGGTCGGGTCGGACACCGAAGAGGGCCCGCTCGACCCGAGCCTGCGCGTCGTACCCGCCGACATCTTCGACGTGGACCCGCCGTACGACCCCGACGAGGTCGAGTTCGCGCCAGTGGAGTATCCCGACCGGTTCCTGGACCGCGAGCTGTCCTGGCTGCGTTTCAACCAACGCGTGCTCGAGCTCGCCGAGAACGAGAGCCTGCCGCTGCTGGAGCGCGCGCGCTTCCTGGCCATCTTCGCCAGCAACCTCGACGAGTTCTTCATGGTCCGGGTGGCTGGACTGAAGCGACGCATCGCCGCCGGGGTCGCCGTACGCGCCGCCTCGGGCCTGATGCCGCGCGAGGTGCTCGAGCAGATCTGGCAGGTGACCGGCGACCTCGCCTCCCGGCACGCGGCCGTCTTCCGGGACGACATCGTGCCGGCCTTGGCCAAGGAGGGCATCGAGCTCGTGCGCTGGGCCGACCTCGACCGGGACGAGCAGAAGTTCTGCAAGCGCCTGTTCAAGGAGCGCGTCTTTCCCGTGCTCACTCCGCTCGCCGTCGACCCCGCGCACCCGTTCCCCTACATCTCCGGGCTCTCGCTGAACCTGGCGGTCCTGGTGCGCAACCCGAAGACCGACAAGGAGCACTTCGCGCGCGTCAAGGTCCCGCCGATCTTCAGCCGCTTCGTCTCGCTCGGGAACCAGAGGTTCGTGCCCCTCGAGGACGTCATCGGCGAGCACCTCAAGCGCCTCTTTCCCGGCATGGAGGTGCTCAGCGTCAACACCTTCCGGGTCACCCGCAACGAGGACCTCGAGGTCGAGGAGGACGACGCCGAGAACCTGCTCAAGGCGCTCGAGAAGGAGCTGCTGCGTCGCCGGTTCGGGCCGCCGGTGCGCCTCGAGGTGCAGGAGAACATCGACGAGCACGTGCTCGAGCTGCTGACCAGCGAGCTGGACGTCACCGAGGCGGAGGTCTTCCGCCTGCCCGGGCCGCTGGACCTCCGCGGCCTGCACGACATCGCCGACCTCGACCGCGAGGACCTGAAGTACCCGAACTTCCTGCCGGCCGCCCACTCACTGCTCGCTCCGGTCGAGTCGGCGTCACCCGTCGACGTGTTCAAGGCGCTGCAGCGGTCCGACGTACTCCTGCACCACCCCTACGACTCGTTCAGTACGTCGGTCCAGCGGTTCATCGAGCAGGCGGCGGCCGACCCGCACGTGCTCGCGATCAAGCAGACGCTCTACCGCACCTCGGGTGACTCGCCGATCATCGACGCCCTGGTCGATGCGGCCGAGGCGGGCAAGCAGGTCCTGGTGATCGTCGAGATCAAGGCCCGCTTCGACGAAGAGGCCAACATCCGCTGGGCGCGCAAGCTCGAGCACTCCGGCTGCCACGTGGTCTACGGACTGGTCGGACTGAAGACCCACTGCAAGCTGGCGATGGTCGTGCGCGACGAGCCGGAGGGCATTCGCCGCTACACCCACATCGGCACCGGGCAACTACAACCCGAAGACCGCGCGGCTCTACGAGGACTTCGGCCTGCTCACCACGGACGAGGCGATCGGCGAGGACGTCGCGCACCTGTTCAACAACCTCAGCGGCTACTCGCGCAACGCTTCCTACGCCGAGCTGATGGTGGCGCCGGACTCGGTGCGCAGCGGACTGATCGAGGCCATCCACGACCGAGATCGAGCACCACAAGGCCGGTCGCTCCCGCCCGGATCCGGATCAAGGCCAACTCGATCGTCGACGAGGCCCTGATCGACGAGCTCTACAAGGCCTCGCGGGTCGGCGTGCCGATCGACCTGCTCATCCGAGGCATCTGCGCCGTACGCCCCGGCGTGGAGGGGCTCTCGGAGACCATCCGGGTGCGCTCGGTCCTGGGCCGCTACCTCGAGCACAGCCGCATCATGTGGTTCGACGAACGGCGGCGACCCGGCGGTCTGGATCGGCTCCGCGGACCTGATGCACCGCAACCTCGACCGCCGCGTGGAGGTGCTGGTCCGGCTGCCGTCCTCGGCCGAGGTGGACGAGGTCACGCGTCTGCTCGACCTGGCCTTCGACCCGCACACGGCCGGCTGGGAGCTCGACTCCGACGGCACCTGGACCCAGGCCAGCTCGCCTGACGACGAGCCGATGCGCAACCTGCAGGAGATGCTCATCGACACCCACAAGCGCCGCCGCTCCCGCGTCAAGGGCAGCCTGACACTCCCCGACCGGTCAGTCTCGGTGCGCTGAATTCGCCGACCAGGTCACTCGATGCACGCCCGAGCGTGCCGACCGGTCAGTCGATGCACACCTCGGACTGCCGACCGGTCAGTTTCGGTCCCGTCCCTGTGCGACGAGTGACCGGTCGATGGCCGAGGGCGTGCATCCGGTGACCGTCGGCGGACTCGGCGTACATCCAGTGACCGGTCGGCGGACTAGGGCGTACATCCAGTGACCGGTCGGCGTTGTTTCAGCAGGTCGCGAAGATCACCGGCCCGTCGTACACCGCGGAGAGCACGAAGCCCGTCTTCGCCCGGGGCCGCAGGTCGAGCACGACGTCGCTGCCCGCGGCCTTCGACGAGGTCAGCTCGAAGGTCGTCCGCGAACGAGCCACCGCGGCCGATCGCCTCTCCGACGGCCAGCTCCGCACGCGGACGCAGGTTCTTCTCCGCCCGCTCCGAGTCCTCGAAGTGAGCGACGACGCGCAGCGTCCGGTTCGGCGCCATCGCCATCGCCAGCCCGGCCAGCGGTGTCACCCCGCCCACCTCGCTGCACCCTCGCCTTGGCCCGGGCCTGGGCGTCGTCGTCGGCCCGCGACATCGCGAGGTCGGTGCAGGCGAAGTCCCTGCCCCAGACCATCGCGTTGGCCGGGTCGCCGAGCCGGCCGGCCATGTCTGTCACGCCTTCGACCGAGGAGAACGACTCCGCGTCGCCCTGCGGCCACCTTGGCCGCGCAGGCGGCGTACTCGGAGCTGTCGCTGGAGACGACGAGCCCGGGCCCCTCGAGGAGTACGACGTACTGCAGCTCGGGCGTGATGGTCGGGTCGATGCCCTGACGACCACGTCGACGTCCGCCCTCCCAGACGCCGTCGTCCTCCTTCGGCTTGCCGTAGCCCGCCGAGCGCAGGTTGTCCGCCAGCACTCCGAAGTCGCTGCCCTCCGGCGACCTTGAGCACCATCGCGGCCCCCTTGTCGACCCTGCGCGAATGACCTCCCACTGCGCCGTGGCCGGGCCGAAGCCGAACGTTCTCCTGCAGCGCGCCGCCGACTCGTCGATGCTCGAAGCCGCCGCATAGTCGGCGTCATAGGCCTTCAGCATCAAGCTCGTCGACGGCCTCGCGCTCCGGGGTGTCGCCCAGGTCCGCACCCAGGCTTGCGGCGTACGGCGTCCCAGTCGGTGAAGCCGACGCGCAGCGAGCTCGCCGGTACCGAGCCCGAGCGCCTCCTCGAGGTCGCTGCGGTGAGCCCGCTGCCACAGCTCCCAACCGAAGCCGAGCAGCCCGGCGACCAGCATCAGCGCCACCGTGACGGCCACCACGACGAGCGGCCTGACACGCCTCGGGCCACGCGCCTCACCCCGCTCGATCAGTCTCGTCGGTCCGCAGCCGTTCGGCCGCGTCCCGGGCGAACTGGTAGCCGTAGTCGGTGAAGCCCGCTGCATGTCAGGATTTGCGCCATGTGCCCCACGCAGCCGCCGGCGCCGACAGGTGGCCCGGACGTCCTCGCCGCCGGCGCCGTGGTCACGCGCAAGGGCCCCGAGGGGCGCGAGGTGCTCCTGGTGCACCGGCCGAAGTACGACGACTGGGCCTTTCCCAAGGGCAAGCAGGATCCCGGCGAGCACATCACGGCGACCGCGGTGCGCGAGGTGCTGGAGGAGACCGGGGTCGAGATCCGGCTCGGCCGCCCGCTGCGCCCTCAGCTGTACGTCGTCAGCGGTGGGCGGGACAAGATGGTGCACTACTGGGTCGGCCACGTGCTCGGAGACGATGACCTGTCGTCGTACCAGGTCAACGACGAGATCGACGACCTCGGCTGGTTCTCGCTGGAAGCGGCCGCCGAACAGCTGACCTACCTCGACGACATCGACCTGCTCGACCAGCTTGCGCAGGCACCAGAAGGCGACCTCGACCGCTGACCGTCGTACGCCACGCCAAGGCGGAGAAGCGCGGCGCGTGGGACGGCCCCGATCCGCAGCGCCCGCTCGCGGAGGTCGGCGAGGAACAGTCCCGCGCAGCTGGTCCCGCTGCTCCACGCGTTCGGCGTCACCCGGGTGCTCACCTCCTCGAGCGTCCGCTGCGTCCAGACGGTCGAGCCCTACGCCAACGAGCAGGTGCTGCCGCTCGTGGAGGTCGACGCCCTCGCCGAGGAGCTGTACGACGAGGAGGCCGCCCGAGCGCTGCTGCACGACCTGATGACCACGCGCGGCCCGAGCGTGCTGTGCAGCCATCGGCCGATACTCCCCAGGCTCGTTCGACCTGCTGGACTCTCCGAGGAGCCGCTGCAGCCGGCAGAGCTCGTCGTCTGCCACCACCGCAGAGGCACCCTCGTGGCCACGGAAAGGCACCACGTCCTGCCGGTCGTGCCCTGATCGTCGCCTCGTTCATGTGACGGTCGTCTCGTCCACGCTGAACCGACGCCGTGTTGCTGGGCATCGTTCACCTCTCGTTCACCCACGCCGAGCCACCCGGACACTTGTGGTTCCTAGGTTCCAGACATCCATAACGCTGACTTACAGGAGAACGAAGTGAACCGCACTTCCATCCGCTGGGCCGCCCTGCCTGGCGCTGCCCTGCTCGCGATTACGCTCGCTGCCTGTGGCTCCGGCGCAGACGCCGGCTCCGACTCCGGATCCGGCTCAGGCGGCGCCTCGGGCACCGTCGCCGTCGACGGCTCCTCAACTGTCTTCCCGATGAGCAACGCCGCCTACGAGCTCCTCAGCGAGGAGAACCCTGACATCAAGGTGACCGTCGGCTCCTCCGGCACCGGCGGCGGCTTCGAGAAGTTCTGTGCCGGCGAGACCGACATCTCCGACGCCTCGCGTCCGATCAAGGACGACGAGGAGGTGCCCGTCGTGCGAGAAGAACGGTGTCGAGTTCACCGAGCTCCAGGTGGCGACCGACGCGCTGACCGTGGTCGTGAACAAGGACCTCGAGGGCGTCGACTGCCTGACCACCGACCAGCTGATCAAGCTGTGGGGCCCCGGCTCCAAGGTCACCAACTGGAACCAGCTCGACCCGAAGTTCCCGGACCAGAAGATCTCGCTGTTCGGCCCGGGCTCCGACTCCGGCACCTACGACCTACATGGCCGACGACGTGATCGGTGACGAGTCCGAGAAGACGCGCGACGACTACGAGGCCAGCGAGGACGACAACGTCCTGGTCCAGGGCGTCGAGGGCACCGAGGGTGCCACCGGCTACTTCGGCTACACCTACTACGAGGAGAACGCCGACAAGCTCAAGGCGCTCGCCATCGACGACGGCAAGGGCTGCGTCGAGCCGTCGGCCGAGACCGCCCAGGCCGGCGAGTACACCCCGCTCTCACGTCCGCTGTTCATCTACGTCGCCAACAAGGCGTACGCCGAGAACGAGGCCGTCAAGGAGTTCACCGACTTCTACATCGAGAACCTCGAGACGATCGCCGAGGCGGCGCAAGTTCATCCCGCTGAACGACGAGGAGTACGCCAAGACGAAGTCCGCGCTCGAGTCGGTCAGCTGATCTCGAGAACCACGGAGCCATCGAGATCGCATGAATGACACGCACGAACTGCCAGCGTCAGGCCCGCCCTCCGGGGCGGGCCTGACCCGCGAGCCGATCGACCTCGCGCCCAAGCCGCGCCGGGTCGAGTCGGTGGTCAAGGCCGTCCTGCTGGGCTCCGCCCTGCTCTCGGTGCTGATCACCTTCGGCATCATCGTGGCGCTGATCGAGCCGGTGCTGCACTTCTTCGGCCAGGTGCCGTTCGGCGACTTCTTCGCCACCAAGGGCCAGTACGCCGTGATCCCGCTCGTCGGCGGCACGCTGATGACGACGTTCATCGCCCTGATGGTGGCCGTGCCCCTGGGCCTCGGGGCAGCGATGTACCTCTCCGAGTACGCCAGCAAGCGGGCCCGCAAGACGCTCAAGCCGACGGTGGAGCTGCTTGCGGGTGTGCCGTCGGTCGTCTACGGGTTCTTCGCCCTCTCCTTCGTCACGCCGACCCTGCTGCAGGACATCCTCAACCTGAAGGTCGGCTTCACCAACGCGCTCGCGGCCGGGCTCGTGCTGGGCGTGATGATCATCCCGACGATCGCCTCGCTCTCCGAGGACGCCCTGTCCGCCGTACCCCAGTCGATGCGGCAGGGATCGCTCGCGATGGGCGCCAACCGGATGCAGACCACCCTGCGCGTCGTACTCCCTGCGGCGCTGTCCGGCGTCGCCGCCGCCGTCGTGCTCGGCATGTCCCGCGCCATCGGGGAGACCATGATCGTCGCGCTGGCGGCCGGTGGGCAGAAGAACCTCTCGCTCGACCCGCGCGAGGGCATGCAGACCATGACGGGCTTCATCGCCCAGACCGCCGGCGGCGAGAACCCCGTCGGTTCGGTCGACTACAACATGCTCTTCGCGGTCGGCTGCTGCTCTTCCTGATCACGCTGGTCGATCAACGCGATCAGCATCGCCTTCGTCCGCCGATTCAGACAGGCCTACTGATGAGCAACCTCCACGCTCGAGTACACCCGCGAGTCGGTCCAGGCCGCGGTGTCGACCGGCCGCAGCAGGGACCGCAACACCGCCTCCCTGGTGTTCCTGATCCTGCTCTGGTTCTCGCTGTTCTTCGGCGTCATGGTGCTGCTGGTCCTGATCGTCAACACGGCGATCGACGGCGCCGGCGCGCTTCGACTCCAACCTGCGTGACGCAGCTACGACTCCACGCTCTTCCCCGAGCGCACCGGGTTCCGCGCGGGCATCCTCGGCACCCTGTGGCTGATGGTGACCACCGCCGTGATGGCGGTGCCCCTCGGCATCGCGGCGGCGCTCTACCTCGAGGAGTTCGCGGACAGCACCCGTTGGTACAACCGGATCATCGAGCTCAACCTGCAGAACCTGGCCGCCGTGCCGTCGATCGTCTACGGGCTGCTCGCCGTGGCGGTGATGGCGGTGCTGGGCTTCCAGCGCAAGGGCATCGTCCTCGGCGGAGCGATCGCGCTCGCGCTGCTGATCCTCCCGGTCATCATCATCTCCACGAGAGAGGCGATCCGTGCTGTCCCGAACGACATCCGGTTCGGCTCACTGGCCCTGGGCGCCACTCTCCTGCAGACCACCTGGCGACAGACCCTCCCGTCCTCGATCCCCGGCATCGCCACGGGCACCATCCTGGGGCTGTCCCGGGCCATCGGGGAGGCAGCGCCGCTGCTCCTGCTCGGGATCGCCGGCGCGGTCCGGTTCGATCCGACCGGGGTGCTGAGCCCGATGACTGCTCTGCCGATCCAGATCTACTCGACGACCTCCCAGTCCCAGGAGGCCTACCAACAGGCCGCAGCGGCGGCCATCATCGTCCTGCTGGTGCTGGTGCTGCTCCTCAACGGGCTGGCCATCTTCATCCGCAACAAGTTCCAGCGAGAGTGGTGAACCACGTGGCAACACGACCGGCAACATTCAAGTCCAACCGACAGCTTCAGCGGAAGTCTGGACACCTACATGGACAGCATCGTCGACGTTCAGGCCCGACGCCGAGCGCGTGCTCCCTCCGGTGCCAGACGCGCCGGTGATGGAGACCCGTGGCCTCAACGTCTTCTACGGCGACTTCCACGCCGTACACGACGTCGACCTCGCCTTCGGCCGCAACGAGATCACCGCGCTGATCGGCCCGTCCGGCTGCGGCAAGTCCACCGTCCTGCGCTGCCTGAACCGGATGAACGACCTGGTCACCGGGTGCCGCGTCGAGGGGTCGGTGACCTACCACGACGTCGACATCTACGGGAAGAAGATCGACCCGATCGAGGTACGACGCCACATCGGGATGGTCTTCCAGAAGCCGAACCCGTTCCCGAAGTCGATCTACGACAACATCGCCTACGGTCCCCGGGTCATCGGGATGAAGGTCGACGACATGGACGCCCACGTCGAGGAGGCGCTGCGGAGCTGCGGCTCTGTGGGACGAGGTCAAGGACAAGCTGAAGCAGTCGGCGTACGGCCTCTCCGGCGGTCAGCAGCAGCGGCTCTGCATCGCCCGGACGATCGCCACCAAGCCCGACATCATCTTGATGGACGAGCCGTGCTCGGCCCTGGACCCGATCGCGACCTCGCGCATCGAGGACCTGATGACCGAGCTGCGGGACTCCTACACGATCATCATCGTCACCCACAACATGCAGCAGGCCGCCCGCGTCTCCGACCGCACCGCCTTCTTCACCGCGAAGCCCGACGAGACCACCGGCAACCGGACCGGCCTGCTCGTCGAGTACGACCTCACCAAGACGATCTTCAGCCGCCCCGCCGACGAGCGCACCGAGGCCTACATCTCCGGCCGCTTCGGCTGAGGTCCCCCTGCTGCCGGCACGTCGTACGTCGGTCGGGTCGGGTGGGTCGGTCAGGCGGGTCGTCGGGCGGTCGGGCCGGGGGGAGGTCGTGGGGCGGGCAGGTCGTGGGGCGGGCAGGTCGTGGGGCGGGCAGGTCGTGGGGCGGGCGGGTCGTGGGGCGGTCGTCAAACATGCGAATGTCGCTGGTGGGACTCGTGAACGCTCCACCCACCGCGCTGCCCACATTCGCATGTCCGGCTACGTCCACCGCTGCCCAGCTGTCCACAGGCGCTGATTCGGGGCGGCTCTCCACAGGCCAGAAACTGCTGCTCCCGTTCTGGCGCGCGGCGATCGATCGTCAGCCGCATGGATCTGATCAGTCACGTGACGGTGATGGGCGGTGCCTGCGATCGAGCCTCACTCGTCCGACTACTCGGGCGACGCGAGGTCGACGACGCGCTGCGGGCGGGCACCCTGGTTCGAACGGCACGCGGTCGCTACGCCCTGGCGACCAGCCGAGAGTTCGTACGACGGGCAAGCGCTGTGTCTGGCGTGTTGTCGCACCGCAGCGCCGCCCAGTACTGGGGCTGGGCGCAGAAGGCCGTCCCCGAGAAGCCCGAGGTGACCGTCCCGCGCCAACGCAGGTTGAGCGCAGGGGCCCGAGAGCTGGTCCTCCCCCACTGGTCGAACCTGCGCCCCGAGGACGTCGAAGGCATCGTCACGAGTCCTGAGCGGACCATGGTCGACTGCATGCGAAACCTTCCGCTCGACGAGTCCGTCCCCATCATCGACAGCGCAGTCCGCGCCGACGACATCACTCACGACCAGCTGCGCCTCCTCGCCGAGTCGACGCGCGGGCGTGGCCGGACCAGGATCTGCGAGGTTGCCGCGGCAGCAACCGGCAAGGCGGCCAACGCCTTCGAGTCCGTGCTGCTCGCGCAGACATTGCTTGTTCCCGGGCTCAACGCCGTGCCTCAACTGGGGGTCAAGGTGCCCTGGACTGGTCGGACCATCCACCCCGATCTCGCGGACCCCGTGCGCCGGATCGCGATCGAGGCCGAGAGCTTCGAGTGGCACGGCGACTCTGCAGCTCTCACGCGGGACTGTCGGCGCTACAACGACCTGGCACTGCTGGGATGGGAAGTGATCCGGTTCAGCTGGTACCTCGTGATGTTCGACCCGGCGTACGTCCACCGGACCCTGCTTGCCGCGGTGGCGCACTCCCTCGCACACCAACATGCGAAAGTCGCGTGAGCGGCTGCCGTCCACGACTCCCGCCACTTTCGCGACATTCGCATGTCTGGCTGCGCGACCGCGACCCGCACTCTCGGACCGCCACCTGTCTGGACTGCACGACGCGACGGCGTACTAGGTTGGCGACACCAGCCATACGGGAGGCACATCATGGGGATCCTGAGCGACATCCGAGTGCGGCAGCCGGCCAAGGGTGACCTGGTCGGGCGACAGTTCACCGTCACCGGCATCGGGACCGGTTTCGAGGCACGATCGGCATCCGGCTGCTGAACCGCAGCGGCAAGGTCATCGCCACCGGCTTCGCGCACGTCGACGGGCGGGATGGCCGCCATCGGGGAGTTCACCACGACGTTGAAGGTCAAGAACCCGCCGCGGGCCGGTACGCCGGTCAAGCTTCAGGTCTTCGGAGACAACCCCGGGCCCGGCCCGGGACCGGGTTCGAACCTGCGCGAGGTCGAGGTGATCATGTACCCCGACCTGACCGGCTGGCTGCTCTACCGCGTCGAGAAGGGCGACACCCTGACCGGCATCGTCCGGAAGGCGCGCGACTTCGGCAAGACGACGGTCGCCCCAGATCGTCGCGGCAAACGCCGCAGATCAAGGACCCCGACCTCATCCAGACCGGCTGGCAGCTGCGCATCCCGCTCAGCTGAACGAGACCTCAGGGCATCTGGAAGACGAACTTCAAGACGAGGTACGTCAGCCCCGGCCACCGCTCCGGCGGCCGGGAAGGTCAGGACCCAGGCCGTCAGGATCGTGCGGGCCACGCCCCAGCGAACCGCGGAGAAGCGCTTGGTCGCCCCGACGCCCATCACGGCGCTGGTGATGGTGTGCGTCGTCGAGATCGGCGCCTCGAAGACGTACGCCGTCGTGTAGAGCACCGAAGCGGCCACTGACTCGGCAGCGAAACCCTGGGGCGGGTCGAGGTGGATGATCCGGCGACCCAGGGTCCGCATGATGCGCCAGCCGCCGGAGTACGTGCCGAGCGAGATGCGCCGTCGCCGCGGCGATGATCACCCACAGGGGCAGCGGGTCCTCCTTGCCGACGTACCCGCCGGTCAGCAGCGCCAGGAAGATCACACCCATGGTCTTCTGGGCGTCCTGCAGACCGTGGCCCAGCGCCATGGCCGCAGCCGACACGGACTGCGCGAGCCGGAAGCCGCGCCCGACCTTGGCCGGCGACTGGTTGCGGAACAGTCCACATGATCAGCAGCATCGCCCCGAAGCCGAGCGAGAAGGCGACCAGCGGCGAGAGCACCATCGGGATGACGACCTTCTCCACCACCGTGGCCCAGTTGACGAAGACTCCTGCGGTCAGGGCCGACCCGACGAGTCCACCGATGAGCGCGTGCGACGAGGACGACGGCAACCCGAAGTACCAGGTGATCAGGTTCCAGGTGATGGCGCCGACCAGCCCCGCCATCACGATGACCATGCCGTGGCTGCCGGTGCCGGGATCTGATGGTGTCGCTGACGGTGCTGGCCACCTTCTGACCCGAGGAACGCGCCCACGAAGTTCATCACCGCGGCCATCAGCAGGGCCACGCGAGGAGTCAGCGCCCGGGTCGAGACCGAGGTGGCGATGGCGTTCGCCGCGTCGTGGAACCCGTTGGTGTAGTCGAAGATCAGGGCAACCGCGACTACCGCGATGACGATCGCGAGCTCCACCGCTCAGGACTCCTTGGCGTGGATCTGCTCGATGATGTTGGCGACCTTCTCGAATGCGTCGACTGCGTCCTCGAGCGAGTCGACGATGTCCTTGAGCTTGAGCACCTCCAGGGCCTCGTACTGGCCGCTGAACAGCTTCGCGAGGATGCGGCGGTAGCTCTTGTCACCGGCGTTCTCCAGCCGGTTGATCTCGATCCAGTACTCGTCGAGCCCCTTCATCGCCCGCAGCCGCGGCATCGCCTCGGCGGTGAGCTCGGCGCACCGCTGGAGCACCTCGACCTGCTCGGCCAGCTCCGTGGGAAGCGCCACGACCTCGTAGAGCATGGTCAGGTCGACGGCTTCCTCCATGAAGTCCATGACGTCATCGAGCCCGGACGCGAGCGCGTAGATGTCCTCGCGGTCGAAGGGCGTGACGAACGTCGAGTTCACCCGCTTCGCGATCTCGTGGGTCGTCTCGTCGGCCTGGTGCTCGGCGTCCCGCATGCGCGAGGCGATCTCCACCCGCTCAGCCGAGTCGTCGAGCATCTCCGCGAGGATCCGCGCTCCTTCGACCAGGTGCGTCGCCGAGGTGGTGAATAGTTCGTAGAAGACGTTGTCCACAGGCTTGAAGCGCAGGGCCACGGTTTAACTCCTGATGAGGAGGATCAGAACGTTGCACATGCTAGGTCGTGCTCGCCGTGCACGTGCAACCCGGGCACCGGCGCACGCCTAGTGAACTACACCCGAGAGGTGAAGGGTGGCCTCGCCGGGGGTCAAGGCGGGTCGTCACGCTGTGATGGCGCTCACTCGCCCACGCGAGGTCGCGGGATCACGCCGAGGATCTCGTCGATCTCGGTGACGGACATGTGCGCCTCGGACTGGTTGGCGGCCACGATCAGGTTGGCCGTCAGCTCCACCTCGTCGAGGAGCTCGACATCCTCGAGGCGCACGTCAAACGGGTCCACTTGCCCCAAGTCCCCTTCCCCAAGATCTCGGCTTGGATGCTCATCCAGTTCCTACCCGCGCCGACCGGTGTGAAACCACCATGTAGGACAGCTGGGATGTCCGATTTGTACCTACCTCGAGTAACCGGCAGGTTGCACACAGAGAAGCAGAAGGGGCTCCGACCGTTGCCGGTCGGAGCCCCTGTGCTTGGTTGTGCGTGCGTCAGATGGCGCGCACGTTCTCTGCCTGAGGACCCTTGGGGCCCTGCGTGACGTCGAACTCGACCTTCTGGTTCTCGTCGAGGGACTTGTAGCCCTGCGACTGGATGGCCGAGTAGTGAACGAAGACGTCGTCGCCGCCGTTCTCCTGGGCGATGAAGCCGAAGCCCTTCTCAGCGTTGAACCACTTCACGGTGCCTTGTGCCATGTCTCTAATTCTCCTGTTACTGATGGCTTGAGACCGCCACTTCGGCGGCCTCTGCAGAGTGCGGGTGATACGCCGTCCCGCCTCGCAAGCCATGTAGCAAAGAGAAGAAACGCCGTTGGATCACAAACTCCAACAAGCGTTATGTAACCGCTGGAACTTGCACCCTGCAGTGCGAGCCTACCAATGTTCGGCGCAAACGCGAGCCAACCCCCGGTGAGTTCACATTTCGTTCATCGCTCGCGCCGACGCCTGACCCGCGATCGGATGTGCCATTGACCGAGGCGAACGTGCCGCCGTACGTTCCGGACACCCGACTTGAGGAGACGTCCGTGGCCGAGCGTGAGGGCAAGGGCCCGACCCCGGGCAGCGGCGTGCTCTCGCGCCTGCGTCGGATGACGAAGTCGACCGCAACGGAACCGACGACACCGCCAGACAAGACCGCCGCCGAGAACGCCGGCACCGGGCGGGTCCAGCACCAGGCCGTGGACGAGGGCGGGTTCGAGGGATGGGTCCACCACGAGGCCGTGGACGGCGTGGGTTTCGAGGGATGGCTCTACCACTACGCCGACGGGACGATGGCCGCCGAGGACGGCACGGTCTACGAGCACACCCAGTCCGGCGCCGTCATCGACCCCGACCCCGAGCCAGAGCCGGAACCCGAGCCAGAGCCGGAACCCGAGCCCGAACCGGAACCCGAGCCGGAGCCAGAACCCGAGCCCGAACCCGAACCCGAACCCGAGCCAGAGCCCGAACCAGAGCCCGAGCCGGAACCCGAGCCAGAACCCGAACCCGAACCCGAACCAGAGCCAGAACCCGAGCCCGAACCCGAGCCCGAACCAGCTGAGGACGACTCCCGGCAGGTACCAGCGTTCGTCGAGTACACCCCGTCCCTGCTGCGCAGCTACCTGCTCGGAGCTGTCGTGGTGCTCGCCTCGGTGGCCGCCGTACTGACCCTCTTCGTCGTGGCCCCCGACCCCGACTTCGGCGGGCTGGTCCTGGTGGCCTGCCTCGGCGCCCTCGCAGCCCTGGCCGGGTGGGCACTGGCGAGCTGGACCCCGGCCATCGTCGCGATCCGTGAGGGAGTCCTCGAGGTGGCCCGCGGCCCGCATGTGCACCGCTTCGACCTGCGCGACCCGGACACCCGCCTGGAGCTGGGCACGCAGCCCGGCTCCCCGAGCTGGAAGACCAGCGTCACCAACCCGGAGGGGCACACCTCCGTCATCAGCGCGCGCCAGGTGAAGCCGCGTCACTTCATCGAGATCGTGGAGTTCCACCGCAACCGGCTGCGCAAGCGGGAGGCACCCGCAGGTACGTCGGCCTCCGACGACTCGCGCTAGCGGGGCTTGCGCGCGCTCGGCACCACCAGCGCTGAGGGGATCAGCGCGATCGCCACGACGAGGAGTGCCTTCAGGGTGCCCACGTGGTCGGCCACGAAGCCGAGCAGCGGGGGGCCGGCGAGGAACGCGCCGTACCCGATGGTCGACACCACGCTGACCCGGGCGGCCGCGCGGCGCGGGTCATCAGCGGCGGCACTCATCCCGACCGGGAAGCCCAAGGAGGCACCCAGGCCCCACAGGACGATGCCGAGGATGACCAGCCCTATGTGCTGGCCCAAGACGATGAGCAGCACCCCTCCGGCGGCCGAGACCATGGTGCCCCAGAGGACGGGCGCGCGGCCGAAACGATCGAGCAGCACCGGCCCCCAGAGTCGACCAGCTGTCATCGCCGTGACGAAGATCGCGAACCCGGCGACACCGACCCAGTGCTCGACGTCGTACCCGTCGACGAGAGCCAGCGCCAGCCAGTCGTTGGCCGTGCCCTCGGTCAGCGCAAGCGCCAACACCATCAGCCCGATCAGCAGCGTGCGTGGTTCACGCCAGGCGACCCAGGCCGAGGGCTGCGGCTCGTGGTGGTCGTCGGGTTCGTCGGGCAGGAACGCGCGCGACGCGACGACCAGCGCGACGAAGCTGATCAGGGCGAGCGGCACCAGGTGTCCCAGCACGGGTACGCCGGCCGCGACCGCCGCCGCGCCCACACCGGAGCCGGCGACCGTGCCGAAGCTGAACGCTGCATGGAACCTCGGCATGACGGTGCGGCCCAGGTGCCGCTCCACGGCGGCGCCCTCGACGTTCATCGCCACGTCCCAGACACCGGTGCCGATGCCGTAGAGGAAGAGCGCGATCGCGGCCAGCCAGACGGCACCTGTCGTGAGCGCGACCGACACCAAGAACAGCCCGACGAAGGCACTGACCCCCGCAGCGCGGATCACCTGGATGGTCCCGAACCGGTCGATGGCCGTGCCCGTCGTCGGCATGGACACGAGCGATCCGGCAGCGATCGCGAGGAGGAGCAGACCCGAACTGGCCGTTGTTCAGCTCGAGCGCGCTCCGCGCCTCGGGAATCCGCGAGATCCAGCTGGCGAAGAGGAGTCCGTTGAGCGCGAACACCCACGCGACCGCATTGCGGGCGGCGAGCGTCGAGGGCATGGGTCCAGCAGATCAGACGAGGCTGACGAACCTGCACGCGCCCATGGCTGCACTGCTGGCGCACGGCATCCGCCCCGGCAACGAAGGCCGCCCCTCTGCCATGATGTGCCCGATCACAGGGGAGCTCTCCGAGGGAACTCCCCGCTGATGTCCCGGGCTGATTCCCGATTTCCCGGGCCTCTAGCTCGAATTGGCAGAGCAGCGGACTTTTAATCCGCGGGTTGTGGGTTCGAGTCCCACGGGGCCCACTGTGGGATGTCCCGAGACACTGTTGACAGGTGTCTCGGGACATCGTTGCGTTCATGCTTGTCTTGGTCGAGGTCCTGGTGGGCGGCCGAGGGGCTGTTAGTCGCGGTCGGGGTCGAGGGTGAGGTCGCGGAGGAGCTTGCCGGTCTCGGCGTTGATCACGCGGATGTTGAGGTCGGCGACCAGGGCCAGGACTCGGGTGCGGGCGTGCTCGCGGCCCAGGCCGATGTGGCGTAGTCGGCTGTTGTAGCGCAGCGTGATGACGCCGGTGGTGTCGGCGCGGTCGCGGCGGACCCGGTAGTGCGGCTCGATGCGCGGTCCGGTGGGCAGTGCTTTGGGGCGGGCCGCGAAGGCCTCGGCGGGGGTGCGACGCCCGACCGCCCGGGTCTAGGCGGTGCCGATGGATGCCTGGCGCGGGCACTCAGCCGGTTGCGGCATCCAGGCCGGCCCTCTCCAGGTCCTCGTAGCCGCCGGCGTTGGTCAGCGCACCGCTGAACTCAGCATCCCTCATCGTCTTGATCGCCTCGGCTGCTCGGCGGCCCGAAGCGCAGTAGACGACGTAGTCAGCGTCGGGGTCGAGCGCCGCGATCTGCTGGTCGAAGTCCTTGGCGCTCAGGTCGATGTTCTTCGCGCCTTGCAGGTGTCCTGCGGCGTACTCCTGCGGGGTCCGGACGTCGATGGCGATGTCACCCTCGGTGAGGGCTCGACGCGTGGTCGCGACGTCGACTACCTGGAGGTCCGATGACGGCGCGGCGGTGTTCGAGGCTGGAGTCTCGGAGATGTCGCGCTGGAGAAGCACCCAGGCCAGCGCAGCGACCACGAGGACCGCCGAGATGGCAGCCACCACCGCGAGCATTCGCGACCTCTTCGGCCGTCCGGCATCGCGCCTCTGGTCAGTCATGAGCAGGTGCCGTCCGGCTGGGGCAGCTGGGCGAAGACCAGCATCGCGGAATGTCGCGGAGTCGGGTGCGAGGCTGGAAGGGGTGGCATCAGGTCAACGTAGCCCGACGCGCCAATGCGGCCCGACGAGCAGCAGTTCGGCGGGTCAGGCCAGTGAGAGGAACAGCTTCTCCATCTTCTGCACGTCCAGGCTGTCCATCGTCTCGCCGTCAGCCAGGCACTGCTGCAGGCCGGTCGCGACAATGGCGAACCCGGCGCGGTCCAGAGCACGGGAGACCGCGGCTAGCTGGGTCACGACGTCCTCGCACTCGCGGCCCTCCTCCAGCATGCGCAGCACACCGCCGAGCTGACCTTGGGCGCGCTTGATGCGGTTGATGACCGCACCCATGTCCTCGGGCTTCAGTTCGGGCATGTTCAAACGCTCCTGTCTGGTGACGTGGTGGTTGTTCACCAGTGCCACCAACATACCCCGGGAGGTATCGCCCAGGTTCTTTGTGGATACCCCCCGAGGTGTGTAACGTGGTTTGAAGGGATACCCCCCTGGGTATCCTTCGAGAAGTTCCAGAAACTAGCCGTGCTGAGTCCGTAGAGGAGTGACCCTGATGAGTGACACGACCCCGGAGATCGGCGTGGAGCGGTTCGCGTCCGCCCACGCCCAGGGCGCCATCGTGATCGACGTCCGGGAGGCAGCAGAGTACGTCGAGGGGCACGTACCCAGTGCACGCCTCGTCCCGATGGGGCAGCTGCCCGGCCACCTTGAGAACCTGAACCGTGACGAGCCCGTCTACGTCATCTGCGCCTCGGGCAACCGCAGCGCGGCCATGACTGAGCTGTTGACCCAGTCCGGCATCGACGCGTACTCCGTGACCGGCGGCACCACCGCCTGGGCCGACTCAGGCCGTCAGCTGGTCACGGGCACCCACCCCACCGGCTGAGCCTGCTGCCCACCACCCCTGCCGTATTCAGGAAAGAGAGACATGACCGCGACTACCGCCCTGAGCATCGTTGCCATCGAGACGCCCACCCTGGGCAACCGCAGCTACCTCGTCCACGACGGGGAACTCGCGTTCGTCGTGGACCCCCAACGCGACATCGACCGAGTCCTCGAACTGCTCGCCGAGCACGACGTCAAGCTGGTCGAGGTACTGGAGACACACCGCCACGGTGACTACGTGACCGGCGGTCTCGCGTTGGCTGAAGCGACCGGTGCGGCCTACCGGGTCAACGAGGCCGACGACGTCGCTTTCGAGCGGACCCCGGTGGTCGACGGGCAATGCCTCGAGATCGGGTCGCGGATGCGCATCACCGCCATCGCCACCCCGGGTCACACCTTCACCCACCTCTCCTACGCCCTCTCCGACGCGGAAGCCGAAGGCGGGGGCGGGGCGGGGAGAACGTCGCAGTGTTCTCCGGGGGGTCGCTGCTCTACGGCTCCACCGGGCGCCCGGACCTGCTCGGTGAGGAGAACACCAATGACCTCGCGCGCCTCCAGCACGCCTCTGCCGCGAAGCTCGCCGACGTCTTGCCGGAGGCGACCGAGCTGTACCCGACCCACGGCTTCGGGTCGTTCTGCGCCTCGACCCAGTCCGATGCGACCTCCTCGACCATCGGCAACGAGCAGCAGTCCAACCCTGTCCTGACCCAGGACGAAGACACCTACGTCCGCGAGCTGCTCGAGGGCCTGAGCGCCTTCCCCGCCTACTACGCGCACATGCCAGCCCGCAACGCCGCAGGTCCCGGCGCCCCGGACTTGAGCCCACCGCGGTTCGCCGACGCCGAGGGACTACGCGGGCGCATCGAGGCGGGGGAGTGGGTCATCGACCTGCGCAACCGCACCGCGTTCGCCGCTGGACACGCCTCCGGCACGCTCAACTTCGGCATCGAGGGGTCCTTCGCCACCTACTTGGGCTGGCTCATCGCCTGGGGCACCCCGGTCACCCTGCTCGGCGAAACCGCCGACCAGGTCGCCCAGGCCCAGCGCGAGCTCGTGCGCATCGGCATCGACCGTCCCGCAGCAGCAGCCACCGGCGGACCGAACGACTGGGCTGTCGGTGACCTCGCCTCCTTCCCCACCGGCACCTTCGCCGACCTCGAGGAGGTCCGCCGCCACCGCGACGTGGTCATCCTCGACGTGCGCCGTGCTGACGAGTACGAGTCGACTGCCATCGCCGGCGCGTTCAACCTTCCCATCCACGAGCTCCCCACCAGGGTGGGCGAGGTCCCCGCCGGCGAGGTGTGGGTGCACTGTGCCAGCGGCTATCGCGCCTCCATTGCCGCCTCGCTGCTCGCCGCCGCCGATCGCACCCTGGTCGCGATCGACGACAGCTTCGAGAACGCCGAGAAGGTAGGGCTGCACCTCGTCGAGCCCGGCGAGCAGGCGACCGGCGACTCGCCAGGCATCGCGGGACCCGCCGAGGAGGCGTGAGCCTGCTGCTGGCCCTCGGCGCCGGTGCCCTGATCGGGCTCAGCCTGGGCGCTCTCGGCGGCGGCGGCTCCATCCTCGCCGTCCCGGTCCTCGTCTACGTCCTGGGGCAGTCGCCGGCGCAGGCCACCACCGGGTCGCTGGTCGTGGTCGGGGTGACCTCGCTCGTCGGTGCCGTCACTGCGCAGCGCGCCGGCAACGTGTTGTTGGGTCGCGGCGTCTTGTTCGGCCTCCTCGCCACCGGTGGCGCGGTCGCGGGCGCCAAGCTCTCCGCGCAGGTCTCCGAACCGGTGCTGCTCGCATCGTTCTCGGTACTGATGCTCGCCGTCGGCGGCCTGATGGCCTACCGCCAGCTGCGCCCCCAACCCGATGACGCGGATGGCACGGAGTCCTCTGGTACGGCGAGGCGCGCCCGTGCCCGTCTGGACGACCCCATCATCACTTTCAGCCCAACGTTCGCCTGCCGGTGCCCCCAGGCGCTGAAGGTGCTTCTCACCGCAGCCGTGGTCGGGTTGCTCACCGGGCTCCTCGGCGTTGGTGGGGGCTTCCTGGTCGTACCGGTGCTCGTGCTCGCCCTCGGCCTAGCGATGGACCTGGCCGCCGGCACCTCCCTGGTTGTCATCACCTTGACCTCGGCCGCCGCACTCGCGGCGCGTGCCGGTCTCGGCGTCACCCCCGACTGGGGCCTCGTTGCGGCCCTGACGGTCGCTTCCGCCCTCGGCGGGCTGCTCGGTGCCCGGCTCGCGGACAGGCTCGAAACCAGCTACCTGGCCACCGCTTTCACCGTTCTGGTCGTCGCGGTCGCCCTGTACACGGCAGTCCGCGCGCTACCCGCCCTGTTCTAACCCGCCGATAGAGGAGCTCAACACATGTGTCGTCCCGTGAAGTGCAAGACCTGCGGCAACACCACCTGGGCCGGCTGCGGCCGGCACATCGCGCAGGTCAAGTCCTCAGTTCCGGTTGGTCAGTGGTGCGGAGGGCATCCACGCAGCGAACGCTCCGGGGGCTGGTTCAGCAGGCTGATCGGCCGCTGACCGCGACCACTTCCGACATGACCCACGGGGCCCACCGACCACGTGTGTTTACCCGGGACAGGCACGGTTCGGGGTCCCACAACAGGCCCTCGCCCGCGCGTACGCTCTGAGAGTCGGCGACCAAGATCGCCGTGGAATGGGGCACCCGTGGCGAGCATCGCAGTCGTCGGCGGTGGCATCGTCGGCGTCACTGCTTCGCTCATGGCCGCGCGCCAGGGTTGGCAGGTCGCCCTTTTCGAGGCGGAGCCTGAGCTGTGGAGCCGGGCGAGCGCGGTGAACGAGGGCAAGGTCCACCTCGGCCCGGTGTTCGCCCTGGGCGACGACGCCACGCTCGACGTGCTGCAGCGGGGTGCCCTGAGCTTCGCCGGTCTGCTCGAGGAAGCGACGGGCTCGCCGTTGCCCTGGCCAGACCTGACCACCGAGCCGTTCGACTACCTGGTCATGCCCGACAGCCTGCTGTGCCCCTCGGAGCTGGCTGCGCGCTACCGGATGATGAACGAGGCGCTGGCCCTCTCAGGCAACCGCGACTACCTGGGCGACTCGCTGCCCTACATCGTCGATCCCACCGTCCGCCGAGACGAGCGTTCGGGTCTGCCGGCGTTCAGGACGCTCGAGCGCTCCGTGGAGCCCACCGCACTGGGGCGCCTGCTCATCGACCGGTTGGCCGCGGATCCGCTGATCACTGTCCACGCAGGCTGCCGGGTGCACTCGGTGCGAAGGCGCGATCTCAGCGGGACCATGGAGGTCGCGTGGGGAGAGAACGAGGGAACGATCGAGCAGGCAGAGTTCGACTCGGTCATCAACGCCGCCTGGGACCAGCAACAGGCGTTGCTGCCTGACGCCGACCGACTGCCGTACAACTTCCGCCTGAAGTGCGCCGTGCGCATGAGGCAGCCCACTGCCCAGCAGGACCTCGGCAGTCGTACGACGGTCACGCTGGTCCAGGGACCGTACGGCGACGTGGTCACCCACCGCGACTACGTCTACGCCTCCTGGTACCCCGTCGGGCGGCTGACCAACGAGCACGCCGCGACTCCCTCGGACGGCACATACGACATCCTTCGGGACCTGTCCAGCCGGCACGAACTGATCGACGGCCAGCTCCAGCCGCTGCGCGACCTCGGTCTCCTGCCGCCCGACACAGCGGGCCTGCCAGCCGCGGTCCTGGTGGGTGGTGTGATCGCCGGACACGGCAAGCTCGACATCCACACACGCGCCTCGAAGCTGCACCAGCGTGCTGACTTCGGCCCCACGCGCCGCGGCGGAATGGTGCTGGCGACGAACTTCAAGTTCTCGACCGCACCGCTGGCAGCGAGGCTGGCGGTCGACGAGGTCGCCCGCCGGGTCGCCGCATGAGGACAACTGTTCTGATCCCGCTCCATGCATCGGCACCCTGGCTGCCGGTGGTGGCCGGCAACATCGAGCGACTGGCGCCACACGCCAGGTTGCTGGTGTCGGACGCCACGGGTGTGGACGACACGCTCAGCCGGCTGCGCGAGCGATTCTTCGACCTGACCGACATCGAGTGGGTGGGTCCACGCCCGCTCCGCTCGGGCTGGGTCGCCCACTGCAACGACCTGGTCCACCGGGCAGCTACTGAGTTCGTGATGTGGATGCCTCACGACGACGAGATCGATGCCGACTGGGTGACCCTCGGAGAAGGTGCCCTCGATGCGACCCCGTGCGCGGTCCTCGCACTGGGTTGGCTGCACTCGCTCGAGGGCGAGGATCGCGCAACGGACGATCGAAGGCCTCCGGCGCGGGCGCCACTCCACACGCACGTCCCCTTCTGCGACATCGAGCCCGAGACCCGTGCCCTCGCAGCCGTCGAGGAGTGCCTGCACGGAAACACCGCCCGGCTGGGTGCCGCGTTCCGCGGCGTCTACCGTCGCGAGACCGCGGTGCCGCTGCCGGACACCGGACCTGACGGAGCCTGGGCCGACATCCTCTGGGCGATCGGCATGCTCACCGTCGGGGCATTCACTCCCACCGACGCCAGCTATCGGAAGCGCTGGCACGCGGGCAACACGCACGGCGACTGGGCCGATCCGAGGAAGGAAGACTCGTTTCGGCGCGAGGTCCTGCCGCACGCTCTGGGGCGGCTGGCTCCCGAGGTGCGCGAGGTCGTACTGGCCACCAGCTGGTCGAACGAGGCGACGCGGACCGCGGACCAGCTCGCCCAGCTCCGGCGCAGGCTGCGATCCGCACAGGCCGCGGCCGACGCGGTGCGACGGGCGTTCGAAGCGTCGGCGTCCTGGCGGCTCACCGCGCCGGGCCGAGCAGCGGCCCGTATCGCACGTCGCTCCGGGCCGCGTCCACTGGACTAGTCACTGACAAGACCGATCTCGGATGCGACTTGCCCATAAATGAGATGATGCGTACATATTCCTGCCCGAATATGGTGCGTCGACCACTAAAGAATTGGGTTCAGATGGTGTTAGGTACGGCCAAACAGGTGCACACTCAATCGAGAAGCATCCGGGAGGAACCATGGATCAGGTGTCGGCAGATGACACCTCGACAGAGGTCGTACGCGCACGCCGCAAGCGCATGCGCGCCCAGGCACGTGGCCTGCGGACCACCGCTGCCCCGCGGTCCGATGAGTACCAGACTCCTGAGTGGCTCGACCGCTCGTTCGTGCTTCCGCTAACTGTGCCGGAGGTGTCCGAGGTGCCGAGCCAGTCCGTTCCCCACCACGACGACTACGAAGCAGAGATCGTCGAACCCATCGCTGCCACAGCAGAGGTGAGCGCCGCGCCGGCATTCGTACGTCCACCCACTCCCGAGATCGACTTCGCGCGAGTGATCAAGCGCGCCGACCTCAGCCGTACGGCGACCCGCACGGCCATGGGCGCAACCGGGATCACCGGGCTCGTGCTGATCGCCTACCTGCTGAGCTCCTCGCCCGTGGTGCTGGGGATGGCGATCTCGTTCGCACTGGTCGCACTGGTGGCCATCGGCGTGCGTCTCCGTCTCGCCACCGCATCCCTCCCGCACCTCGACCGCTGAACCCGGACCATCCGCCCGGGCCAGCCCGCCAGGGCGGCTGCAACGTGTTCTAGTCTGCGGTCATGAGGCCGCCCGTGGACTACACCGTCGTCGAGATGACTTCCGAGGAGCTCGAGGACGAGCGCGTCCGCTTCGGCGGCCTGGCGCAGAGCGTGCGCGACCTCGCCGAGGCGTCACTTCGTACGACGGTCGCAGCCGATGTCGTTGCCGAGGTGCAAGCCGACATCGAGCGCCTGACCGCCCGCCTGCGCAAGGAGCAGATCCCCGGCCACTTCGGAGTCAGCCTGAGCTCCCAGGGGCACGTGCGCGGCTATGGGAACGCGGTTGTCGGGCTGCGCAACCCGATCGCGCCGCCACTGGAGATCGAGAAGTCCGAGGACGGACGTGCGTGGTCGTCGTTCCACCTGGGCGCCCTCTACGAGGGACCACCCGGCATGGTCCACGGCGGCGTGGTCGCGCTCCTGCTCGACCAGCTGCTCGGTGAGGCGGCCGCAGCAGGCGGCTCCCCGGGCATGACCGGCACCCTGAAGCTGCGCTACGAGCAGGCCACCCCGCTCGGAGACTGCTCGGGCGAGGCCTGGATCGACCACGTCGACGGGGTCAAGACCATCGTCAAGGGCGAGCTGCGCCGCGCCGACGGCGAGACGACGGTGGGCGCCGAAGGGATCTTCATCCTGCCTCGCTGGGCACGTGAGGCGCTCGAGGAGCATCACCAAAGGCCACCCCGCTTCGAGTGACGTCTTCCCTTCAGCCCTTGACGCGCACCCTCACCACTGCGGTCGGGTAGCGAACCCCCGCCCGGAAGTAGCGGTGGAATCGACGGGTCAGGTTCTTGAGGTCGGCGGGAGCCATCTTGATGCAGCCGTTGGACCGGTAGTCGTTGAAGGCCGGGAGCTCCCAGCGGCAGAGGTCGTCGCCCTTGCGGTTGCGGCATTGAGTGTTGTCGGAGTTCTGCTCGCTGTGGATGAACAGCAGCTGGCGCTGGGTGCCGTTGCGGCACGCCTTGGGCTGCAGCTCGAAGACCCGCCCGTCGATCATTCGTCCCTTCCGGCGGTCGTGCTGGACGAAGGAGTAGCTCCCGTTCGGCAGCCACCCGGTGTTTCGACGACACTCGTCCCGGCCGCCGCGACCGCCCATGCCGGAGCCGGCGCGCCAGGTGGCCTGCTCGATCGGTACCCACTTCTTCTTGCCCCTGGGCCCGACCTTGGCCCATGCCCGGAAGGTGAGCAGTGAGGCGTGCGGGTTCTTCCAGTTCTTGCGGAAGGTGATCGCCGCCCGCTTGGGGAGCCGCTTGTTCTGACGCAGCCGCTTCTGCACCGCGGTCACCGCTAGAGCGTCGGGAAGCACCTGAGCCACTGGCCGGGACTGGTCAGCGCCTCCGGCAGGGTGCGGGAACGCCAGGGCAGAGCCGGCAAGCGCGAGCGCGACGAGAAGACGAGCCGCACGGGGGAAGAAGCTCATGATCGAGGAGTTTCACACAATCACATCCAAGTCACTCCACTTTGGGCACTCGTCGGCCCTGCGTGTTGTGGCGTGAGCGCGGCAGCCCGGGGCCGTCAGGCGTCAGGCGGAGCGTTCGGAGACCCGGCCGCGTTCACCGGCGTCGGTGAGCCGCGACTCTTCCGCTGCGATCGCCTCGAGCTCCGCCCGCCTGTCGGGCGTCCCCGATCCGGGCTGGCTCACCAGCTCGGCGGCACCGCCCGGGAGCCGTTGCAGCGCCATCCGGGCGAAGATCTGCTGCTCGGTGGCCACTCGCTCGGAGCGGTCGTTGCTCAGGAACGTCACCGTCCAGTGCAGCAGTGCCGTGACCTGGTTCTTGAACCCGGTCAGGTAGATCAGGTGCACGCCCAGCCACATCAGCCAGGCGATGATGCCGCTGATCCGGAGCTTGCCGACCATCGCCACCGCGTCGAAGCGGGAGATGGTCGCCATGCTGCCCTTGTCGAAGTACCTGAAGGGCTTCTGCGGCGGCTTGCCCTTGAGCCGTCCCTTGATCTCCTTGGCGGCGTACTTCGATCCCTGGATCGCCACCTGGGCGACACCTGGGAGGTTGTTCAGCGCGATCATGTCGCCGACCACGAACACCTCGGGGTAGCCGGGCAGCGTCAGGTCGGGGTTCACACCGATGCGTCCGGCACGGTCGAGCGAGGCACCGGACTGCTGGGCCAGTGTCTCTGCGAGCGGACTGGCCTGGACGCCCGCCGCCCAGATCTTGGTGACCGCCTCGATGCGGCGCTTGCTGCCGTCCTTGTCCTGTACGACGAGCCCGCGCTCGTCGACGTCGGTGACCATCGCGCCGAGCTGGACCTCGACACCGAGCTCCTCGAGGGTCTCCTTGGTCTTCGCCCCGAGCTTGGCGCCGAACGGCGGCAGCACCTGGCCGGCGGCGTCGAGCAGGATCACCCGGGCCTGCTTGGTGTTGATGAACCGGAAGTCGCGCTTCAGGGTGCGGTGCGCGAGCTCGGCGATCTGACCGGCCATCTCCACGCCGGTCGGGCCGGCGCCCACGACCACGAAGCTCGAGCAGGTGGTCGACGTCCTCGCCCTTCGCGGCGAGGTTCTCGGCGAGCTCGAAGGCGCCGAAGATCCGGCCGCGGAGCTCGAGGGCGTCGTCGATGCTCTTCATGCCCGGCGCGAACTCGGCGAACTGGTCGTTGCCGAAGTAGGACTGGCCGGCACCCGCCGCCACGATCAGCGAGTCGTAGGGCGTGACGGCCTCGCGGCCCAGGACGTGGTGGGTGACGGTGCGGGCCTCGAGGTCGATGGAGCTCACCTCGCCGAGCAGCACGGTCGCGTTCTCCTGACGGGCGAGCACCTCGCGCGTCGCCGGGGCGATCTCGCCCTCGGAGAGGATGCCGGTCGCCACCTGGTAGAGCAGCGGCTGGAAGAGGTGGTGGGTGGTCTTCGCGATCATCGTGACGTCGACGTCGGCACGGCGCAGTGCCTTGGTCCCGAAGAGACCGCCGAAGCCGGAACCGATCACGACGACCTGGTGCCGGCTGGCTGGCGAGTGGTTTCCGTGTTCACGTCAGACATAACGATCAGCTTCCCCGCACGAGTCCCGCCAGCCACCCGGGGGACGTCGGTTCGGTCACACCCGGGTGTCCCCTCCGGCACGATGGGCACGTGAACCACTACGACCTCGCCGTGATCGGCACCGGCTCGGGCAACACGATCGTCACCAAGAAGTTCGCGGACTGGCGCGTGGCGATCATCGAGGAGAACGTGTTCGGCGGCACCTGCCTCAACGTCGGCTGCATCCCGACCAAGATGTTCGTCTACCCCGCGGACCTCGCCCGCAACGCCCGGCATGCCCCGGCGCTCGGCGTGGACACGTCGTACGACGGAGCCCGCTGGCCGGAGATCCGCGACCGCATCTTCGGCCGGATCGACCCGATCGCCGCGAGCGGCAAGGCCTACCGCGAGGGCCTGCCGCAACGTCGACGTCTACGACCAGCACGCCACTTTTGTCGACGACCACACGCTCACCCTGCAGAGCAGGAGGGTGGTGCCGGGTGAGCAGATCACGGCCGACCAGATCGTGATCGCGGCCGGTGGCCGGGTGCACCTGCCCGACCTCCCGGGCCTGGACCAGGTGCAGTTCCACACCAGCGACACAGTGATGCGGCTCGATGAGCTGCCCCGCCGGATGGCCATCGTCGGTGGCGGCTACGTGGCTGCGGAGTTCGCGCACGTCTTCTCTGCGCTCGGCACCGAGGTGACCCAGATCCAGCGCGGATCCAGGTCCTGCTGCGCAACCAGGACGAGGACATCTCCCGGCGGTTCACCGAGATCGCCGCGGGTCAGTGGGACCTGCGTCTCGACACGACAGCCGACCAAGGTCGCCCAGCGCGACGGATCGACGGTCCTCTCGCTCTCCGACGGCACCGAGCTCGAGACCGACGTACTGCTGATCGCCACCGGCCGGGTCCCGAACGGCGACCGCCTCGGCCTCGAGAACACCGCGATCAGCGATCGAGGAAGGCCAGGTGATCGTCGACGAGTTCCAGAGCACGTCGGTCGAGGGTGTCTGGGCGCTCGGCGACGTCAGCAGCGACTGCCAGCTCAAGCACGTCGCCAACGCCGAGGCGCGCACGATCCAGTACAACCTGCTCCACCCCGACGACATCAAGGCCACCGACCACCGGTTCGTACCGAGCGCGGTGTTCACCTCGCCCCAGATCGCGAGCGTCGGACTCACCTCGCAGGAGGCGCGGGAGCGCGGGATCGAGCACCAGGCACGTCACCGAGGACTACGCCGACATCGCCTACGGATGGGCCATGGAAAGCGCTCCGGGAGAGCATTTCGTCAAGCTTCTTGGCCGACCCTGCGGGCCGACATCTGCTCGGTGCGCACATCATCGGGCCACAGGCGAGCGTGCTGATCCAGACGCTCGTCCAGGGGATGAGTCTGGGCAATTCGCCGAAGGAAATGGCCCGGGGGCAGTACTGGATCCACCCATCCCTTGCTGAAGTGGTCGAAAACGCGTTGTTGAAAATGGTCACAGAATGAGTGCCGTCGGGTCCGTATTCCCCTAATCTCTAGCCCAAGCGGGAGCCATCGCCCCACCCCCGCCCATCTCCGTTTCACAGGAGCGAGGGAAGGTGCCCCTGACCAAGCGATCCCTAGTCCTTCCCGCGAGCCCTCCGTCGGTGCGGCTCGCGCGTTCCTGGGTGTCCAAGGTCCTGGAGGAGATCGGTCGCGAGGACCTGGTGGACGCGGCACAGCTGGGGGTCTCGGAGCTGGTCACCAATGCGCTCATCCATTCCCAGCCGCCGTTGTCGGTGCGCGTCCGCGGCACCGTCGACCACCCGCGCATCGAGGTCGTCGACTCCTCGCCGGTGCCGCCACAGCGCGCGCCGAACGCACCCGAGGTCGAGGATGTCGACGACTTCAACCTGACCACGTTCGGACGCGGCCTCGACCTGGTCGCGATGATGTCCCGCCGGTGGGGTTCCGACCTTGCCCATGACGGGCTCAGCAAGTCGGTGTGGTTCGAGCCCAGTGAGCAGGCGCACTTCGAGACCCACCTCGAAGGAGAGATCTTCGCCTTCGACCTCGACTTCGCCGACAGCCCGGCGCTCACCGACGAGCCCGCAGATTCCGATGCAGCCTGCTGGGGGTACCGGCCAGGCTCTTCGGCGAGCTGCGGCGCTACCACTTCGAGGTACGACGAGAGCTGCGCCTGCTCGCGATGACCGCGCCCGACGACTACCCGCTCGCCACCGAGATCACCGAGATCTTCGTGCAGGCCGATCGGGAGCGACGCTCGAGCTCGGGCGTGCACCGCCTGGACCAGGCGATCGCTGACGCCTGGAGAGCGTCGACCTCGAGTACAGCGTGCCGGCCAGCACGCCGGAGACGATGGCGCGCATCCGCGACCTGCTCGACGAGGTCTACCGGGCGCTCTCCCAGGAGCACCTGCTGGCATTGCGTCCTCCGGACGTGCTCGTGGACCTCCAGACCTGGTACTTCACCGAGTTCGAGCGACAGGGCAACGGTGAGCAACCGCTGCGCTGGACCGGCCCGACCTCGATGCCTCCTGCATGACCGCAGGGTCACCAGCGTTGCCTCACCCCTCGCTGCTTGTCGGTGTCCTGGCCACTGGCGTGGGCGGGGTCGTCGGCGCAGTGGCGCGGTGGTCGCTGACCTCCGCCTTCCCGGTCGAGACGGACCGGTTCCCGTGGACGACGTTCCTGATCAATGTCGCAGGCGCGGCGCTCCTCACTGCGATGCCCTTGCTGGCGGCCGTGCACACGCGCCCGTGGCTCGCGCTCCTGCTCGGCACCGGGGTCCTCGGCGGCTTCACGACCATGTCGGCCGCATCCGTCGAGACCTTCGTGCTGTTCGACCGCGGCCATGTCCTGCTCGGTCTCACCTACTGCGTCGGCACGCTGATCGCCGCTCTTGCGGCGGTCGTGCTGCTGGAGCGGCTCACGACACCGGACCAACGCCGTGACGTCGAGGGCCACGAGGGCGACCGGTGACGCGCGCTGCTCGTCGCGCTCGGCGCCGCCGTCGGTGCGCCGCTGCGCTACCTGGTCGGCCACTTCCTGGACCGGCGGCTGGCCCTGGGGCACCTTGATCGTGAACCTCGCCGGCTCCTTGCTGCTCGGGGGGCTGGTGGGCGGCGCGGTCGACGGTCACTGGCTCGCCCTGCTGGGCACCGGGTTCTGCGGAGGGCTGACCACCTACTCGGCGTTCGCGGTGCAGACCGTGCACGGTGGCCGGCGTCGCGGGACGGCGTACGCCGTGACGACCGTCACGGGCTGTCTGGCCGCTGCCACCCTGGGGCACTTGCTCGCGACAGCCCTGACCTAGTGTGCGGGTCGGGGGCCTCGGCCCCGAAGTCATGCGACGGACAAGGGAGGGACGGCCATGCGTTCGCACCGGCGGCCCGCAGCAGTCCCGAGCCTGCTCCTGCGCGGCGCCAGGCTGGTGCCGGTGCGTGGCACGGTTCCGTCGCTGCCGAGCGAGGTCCCCGTGGACGTCCCGGTGGACGTGCTGGTGATCGACGGCCGCGTCGTCGAGGTCGGCGAGTCGCTGGCCCGCCCGCAGGGTGTCGCCGAACACCAGGCCGACGGCCGGTGGCTGATGCCCGGCCTCTGGGACCAGCACGTGCACCTCGGCCAGTGGACGATGGTGTCGCACCGGCTCGACCTCACCGGGACCCGTTCGGTGGAAGAGGTCCTCGACCTCGTCTCACGGCGCCTTGCGGAGGTGCCCCAGGGACCGGTCATCGGCTGGGGGCACCGGTCCGCCTCGTGGTCGCGACAGCCCACGGTCCGCGAGCTCGACGAGATCACCGGAGACCGACCGGTCGTCCTGATCAGCGGGGACGGGCACCACGCCTGGATCAACACCGTCGGCCTCCGGGGGCTGCGGCTCCCCGCACGCGACAACGCCGTGGCCGAGGCCGAGTGGTTCCAGGCCTACCCGCGGCTCTCCGACGTCGCGGGCAGCGACGGCACCGGACCCGAGGCCTACCTGCACACGCTCCGCGAGGCTGCGGCCAAGGGCGTCACCGGGCTGGTGGACCTCGAGTTCGACCAGAGCCTGAGCGCGTGGCCGGAGCGGGAGGCCGCCGGCGCGGAGCTCCTGCGCGTCCGGGTCGGCGCCTACATCGACACGGTGGCCGAGTTCGTCGACGCCGGCCTGCAGACCGGCGACATGCTGCCCGGCTGCGGACCGCTGGTCACGATGGGACCGCTGAAGATCATCTCCGACGGCTCGCTGAACACCCGCACGGCGTGGTGCTGCGCGCCGTACGCCGAGGGCGGCGGGACGGGTGCGCCCAACCTGTCCGGCGACAGCCTGCGCGCCCTGCTCGGCCACGCGACGCGGCACGGCCTCGACGTGGCGGTGCACGCGATCGGCGATGCGGCGGTCCGCGAGGCGTTGGCGGCGTACGAGGAGACCGGGGCCGTCGGCACGATCGAGCACGCACAGCTGATGCACCGTGAGGACAGCAAGACGATGGCCCGGCTGGGCATCCGGGCCAGCGTGCAACCCGCTCACCTGCTCGATGACCGCGACCTCACCGAGAGCTTCTGGCCCGACCGCACCGACCGCTGCTTCGCGCTGCGGTGGCTGCACGACGACGGCGTGGAGGTGGTGTTCGGAAGCGACGCACCGGTCTCGCCGCTCGACCCATGGGACGCGATGGCTGCCGCCGTGCACCGCAGCGCCGACGAGCGCGAGCCGTGGCACGCCGAGCAGGCGCTGACCGTCCACGAGGCGCTGGCTGCGAGCACGAACGGCCTCGGCACGGTCACTGTCGGCCACCCGGCGGACCTCGCGCTGCTCGACGCCAACCCGCTGCCCGACGGCACCTCGCGTGAGCAAGCTCAGGCGCTGCGCTCGATGCACGTCGCCGCCACCTGGGTCGGCGGCCGGCTGGCTCACACCGACTTCTGAGCAGCTCCCTTCCCCGGCGACTTCCCTGGCGACTTCCCTGGCGACTTCTGGGCCGGCGGCACGCTCTGCGCCGTTGCCGTCGGCAGACCGAGGGCGATGGTGAGCTCCAGGACGCTGCGGGGGTCCTCCAGCCGCTCGCCGAACAGCTCGCGCAGCTGGCCCATGCGGTAACGCACGGTCTGGGCGTGCACGAACAGCTCGGCGGCGACGGCGTCCCGGCGTCCGTGGTGCAGCAGCCAGGACCGCAGCGTCTCGGTGAGCTTCTCGGCGCTCGTTGCGCCCAGCTCCCCGAGCGGCGCGAGCGCGCGGGCTCGCAGGTCGGCAAGTGCACTCGCATCCGCGGTGAGCACGAGCTCGGCGAGGTAGGCCTCGCTGTCGGTGCCGAGTCCCAGGACCCGCACCCGCAGCGCCCGGTCGTACGACGAGCGCACATCCAGCCACGGCCGGGCCGGGCCGGCGACTGCATCGAGTCCAGCCAGCGCCTTCAGCAGCGTCGTACGCCGGCGTCCGTGGACGTTCGGGACGAGCAGCAGCACCATGCCCTCGCCTCCCTCGATCGGCGGAGTCTCGGTCGACTGGAGCGTCTCGCCGACGATGGCGTTGAAGACCGTCCGCACCTGTGACTCCGGCACGATCACCGCCGTGAGGGTCTTCGGTGGGGTCCAGTCAGCTCCTTCCGCCGAGGCCTCGACCACCTCCTGGCTCGAACCGTCGAGCAGCTGGGCAGCCAGCCGCTCCAGCAGCCGGTGCCGCACCCGTCCGGACGTGGCCAGCTCGTCGTTGTGGCCGGCGACGCTCGACGCGGACAGCTCGTCGATGTAGGCGAAGACGAGCTCGGCGAACCGCGCCAGGGTGTCGGCACCCACCTCGTTGCGAACGGCGGTCGCGGACATCTCCCGCCACGCCACGCGGGCTCCGATCCGGTAGGCCGAGAGCAGCGCATCGACCGACCGGCCACTGCGTGCCTCGCCCCGACCGAGCTGGTAGGCGCCGTCCACCGCGGGTGCCGTCGGGGTCTGCGCTCCCCCACCCCCGGACCGCGCGGCCAGCGAGATGAAGCCACCGAGAGCGAGCTCGACAGCGTTGCGGATGGTCTCGCCCATCGGGCCGCTCAGGGCGTCCGAATAGCTGGGTACGTCGTCGGTGATCGCAGAGACGGTTCGTTCGGCGACCTCGGGCAGAATGTTGCGCAGGTCACTGATTGTCGCCGCGGTCAGCCGGAGATCGGACTGTGGAGCCAACTTTTCATCCTCTGCGAACAAAAGAGTGCCGTCGATTCACGCGCTCTGGTCATGACTTTAGCCTGTTTACACACCATTGTTGAGTGCATGGCCTCGACGACCTACCCCGCTGCACCTGAGCGGAGTCCGCTCCGTCCCGGCAGGACCCTCCGCGAGCGCGTGCTGCGCGTCGCCGAGCTGGCCGCCACCCCGCTCGTCCCCGCGGACTACCTCGACATCTTCAACCCGCTGCGCAAGGGTGCCGAGCTGCGCGGGCGGATCGTGCACATCACCCATGAGACCGCCGACGCCGCGACCATCGTGATCCAGCCGGGCGCCGACTGGGCCGGGCACATCCCCGGGCAGTACCTCCGGATCGGCATCGACGTCGACGGCGTCCGCCTCTGGCGCGCCTACTCACTGACCCACGGCCCCCGCACCGACGGCCACATCTCGATCACGGTCAAGGCCGTGCCCGAGGGCAAGGTCAGCAACTACCTCGTCCGTCGCGCGCAGGTCGGGACCCTGGTGCACCTCGAGCAGGCCGCCGGCGAGTTCGTGCTGCCCACCGAGGGCGGCAAGTTCCTGTTCGTCACCGCTGGCTCCGGGATCACGCCGGTGATCGGGATGCTGCGCAACCTGTTCCCGGTCGCCGAGTCCGGCGTCATCCGGCTGCCGCGCAGCGAGCACTACGACATCGTCGTGGTCCACGTGGCGCCCAGCGAGCCCGACTCCATCTTCATCGCCAACCTCCGCGAGCTCGACCAGTCCGGGATGATCAAGCTCGTCGCCCGGTACGACGACCAGCACGGCGTCCTCGACGTGGCCGACCTGGCCGATCTGGTCCCCGACCTGATGGAGCGCACCACGTTCGCGTGCGGTCCGGCCGGCCTGCTCGACGCCCTCGAGCAGCACCACGTCGAGCTCGGCCTGCGACTGCTCACCGAGCAGTTCCGGGTCGCGACCCTCGTCACCGGCGAGGGCGGCACGGTTCGCTTCACCAAGAACGGCGCAGAAGTCGAGGCCGATGGCTCCAAGCCGATCCTCGACGAGGCCGAGGAGGCCGGCGTACTCATGCCCAGCGGATGCCGGATGGGCATCTGCTACGGCTGCGTGCTGCCGCTCCGGGAAGGCGCCGTGCGCGACCTGCGCACCGGCACGATCACCACCGCCGTCGAAGGTGACGGCGTCAAGGTGCAGACCTGCATCAACGCAGCCGCAGGCAGCTGCACGTTCGACCACTGACTCACCCATTGGCTCACCACTGACCGCGATCACCAACCCCCCAAGGAGATCACCATGACTGTCCTGCAGAGGAAGCCCACCAGCCCCATCGACCACCTCACCGCGGCCGACATCGAGTCGATCGGCGAGGAGCTCGAGGCGATCCGCGCCGAGTTCATCGAGAAGCGCGGCGAGAGCGACGCGAAGTACATCCGCAAGGTCATCGACACCCAGCGCAAGCTCGAGCTCGGCTCGCGCGCCGTGCTGCTGTTCTCGCTGTTCCCCCCGGCCTGGTTCGTCGGTACGGCGGGCCTGAGCGTCGCCAAGATCCTCGAGAACATGGAGATCGGCCACAACGTCATGCACGGCCAGTGGGACTGGATGCGTGACCCGAAGATCCACTCGAGCACCTGGGAGTGGGACAACGCGTCGCCGTCCGAGCAGTGGAAGCACTCGCACAACGAGCTGCACCACAACTTCACCAACGTGGTCGGCAAGGACAACGACCTCGGCTACGGCATCATGCGCGTCGACGAGGACCAGCGCTGGCACCCGATCTACCTCGCGCAGCCGCTGTGGAACTTCATCAACGCCTGCTTCTTCGAGTACGGCATCGCCGCCTACGACCTCGAGATCGGCAAGAACGTCAAGCGCAAGACGCTCAAGACGCCCGAGTTCAAGGCGCGCGCGGCGGTCACGATGCGCAAGATCCGGAACCAGTTCAAGAAGGACTACGTCATCCACCCGATCCTGTCGGGCCCGTCGTTCCTGCACACGATCACCGCGAACTTCACCGCCAACCTGGTGCGCAACCTGTGGACCCACTCGGTGATCATGTGCGGCCACTTCCCCGAGGGCGTGCAGACCTTCGAGAAGCACTCGATCGACGGCGAGACCAAGGGCGAGTGGTACGTCCGCCAGATGCTCGGCTCCGCCAACATCAGCGGCTCGAACGCGATGCACATGATGACCGGCAACCTGTCCTTCCAGATCGAGCACCACCTGTTCCCCGACCTGCCGAGCAACCGCTACAAGGAGATCGCGCCGAAGGTGAAGGACCTCTTCGAGCGCTACGACCTGGAGTACAAGACCGGCTCCCTCCCCCGCCAGGTCGCCTCCGCCTGGCACAAGGTGATCCGCCTGTCGCTGCCGAACAACTTCATGGGCACCAACTCCACCCCGGCCCGCGAGCCCAAGCCCGTCGAGCAGTCGCTGGCTGCCTGACCTGACCGCCGGCGCAGGCGGGGTGTGCGCCGTCGAACATGCGAATGTCGCGTCCGGGGCTGATGATGCATTCATCGGTCGCTGGCGCGACATTCGCATGTCCGGCTACGGCCAGCCCACCCCTTGCCCCCGCCTGTCAGGCTGATCGGGATGGACATCGACGAGGCAGGGTTCGAGGAGCTGGTGGCGCGCGCGCTGGACGGCGTACCACCCGAGCTCGCCGACCTGATGGACAACGTCGTCGTCCTGATCGAGCCGGAGCCGCCGGCCGAGGACCCCGACCTCCTGGGGCTGTACGACGGGGTGCCGCTCACCGAGCGCGACAGCAACTACACCTTCAGGGCGCCCGACCGGATCTTCGTCTTCCGCGGCCCGCTGACCCGGATGTGCGAGTCGCCCGAGGAGCTGGTCGACGAGGTCCGGATCACCGTCGTACACGAGATCGCGCACCACTTCGGGATCGACGACCAGCACCTGCACGACCTCGGCTACGCCTGACCGAAGCGGACGGGCGGGCCGTTTCGGCGGGCCACCCCGCGCTCCCCTATGCTGTCCCAGTCGCTCGGCGGATCGCCTCCGCAGCGGCAGGCCCCCATCGTCTAGTGGCCTAGGACGCTGGCCTTTCACGCCGGTAGCACGGGTTCGAATCCCGTTGGGGGTGCGGATTCGGAATGGGACCCACTCGTGGGTTAGCATTCCGTGGCTTCGCAATCGAGCGAGCTGTGCACCATCCAGGCCCCGTAGCGCAGTTGGTTAGCGCGCCGCCCTGTCACGGCGGAGGCCGCGGGTTCGAGTCCCGTCGGGGTCGCAGACAGACCAAGGTCTCTCGACAGTGATGTCGGGGGACCTTCGTCGTTCCCGGTGTGAGGTGCGGAGTGAGTTCCGGTGTGACCGGCACCACCGCATCGGTCGGCGCCGGCTCGTGTGGGCCGACTCCTGCCGGGTACTTTCCCGGCATGATCAGTGTCGAACGTGTCGTGCACACGACTCCGCAGAAGGTCTGGGACGTACTCGCCGACGGCTGGCTGTACCCGTTGTGGGTGGTCGGCGCCTCCCGGATGCGCGAGGTCGAGGACGAGTGGCCGGCGGTGGGCAGCAAGATCCACCACTCCGTCGGCGTCTGGCCCGCGCTGATCGACGACAACACCGAGGTGACCGAGTCCGAGCCGCTGCAGCTGCTCGCCCTGCGCGCCAGGGCCTGGCCGTTCGGTGAGGCAGCGGTCCGGCTGACGCTCCACGTCCAGGGCGCCGGCACCCGGGTCGTGATCGAGGAGGACGCCGTCTCCGGGCCGGGCAAGCTGGTTCCCGTGCCCGTTCGTGCACCCGGCCTGAAGTGGCGCAACGTCGAGACCCTGCGACGTCTGGCGTACATCGCCGAACGCAGGTGACCCGATGACGTCGTACGACGCGGTCGTCGTCGGCTCCGGGCCCAACGGGCTCGTGGCGGCGAACCACCTCGCCGACGCCGGCTGGTCGGTGCTCGTGCTCGAGGGCCAGCCCGACCTGGGCGGCGCCGTCCGCAGCGCCAACGACGTCCACCCCGACTTCGTCCATGACACGTTCAGCGCCTTCTACCCGCTGGCCGCGGCCTCACCGACGATCAGGTCGTTCGGCCTCGAGGACCACGGCCTGAAATGGACCCACGCGCCTGCCGTGCTGGGGCATCCGCTGCCGGACGGGCAGTGGGCGATGCTGGACCGCGATCGCCAGCTCACTGCCACGTGGTTCGAGGAGCAGCAACCCGGCGACGGCGAGGCATGGCTCGACCTCTGCCACGAGTGGGACGTGATCGGCAAGGACCTGATCAAGGGGCTGCTCACGCCGTTCCCGCCGGTACGAGCCACACTCGGCGGGCTGATGAAGCTCCCGCGTGTCGGCGGACTCCAGTTCGTCAGGACCCTGCTCACCCCCGCACTCGACCTGGGGCGCACCCGGTTCAAGGGAGAGTCACCCCGCGTTCTGCTCGCAGGCAACGCCGGCCACTCCGACATCCCCCTGGACGCACCGGGCTCCGGGCTGATGGCCCTGATGATGAGCATGATGGGGCAGACGGTCGGCTTCCCCGTGCCCGCAGGCGGCGCGGGCGAGCTCACCCAGGCTCTCGCGCGGCGGCTGCGCTCGCTCGGCGGCGAGATCCGCTGCTCCAGCCCGGTCGAGCACATCGGTGTCTCCCACGGGCGCGCGCGGACCGTGCACACCGCCGACGGCCAGACCATGCAGGCCACGCGAGCCGTAGTCGCGACGGTCGTGGCCCCCCGCCTGTACGACGACCTCCTGGACGCCGCCGACGTACCCGACAGGGTCCACCGCGGGATGAAGGCCTTCCAGCTCGATCCGTCCACCATCAAGGTCGACTGGGCGCTGAGCGCCCCCGTGCCCTGGCAGAGCCCGCCTGCCAAGGCGCCCGGCACCCTGCACCTGGCTGACGGCGTGACCGACATGGCCGAGGCGCTCGGGCAGGTCGCGGCCGGCCTCGTCCCTGCCCGGCCGTTCATGCTCGCCGGGCAGATGACGACCACGGACCCGACCAGGTCCCCGGCTGGCACCGAGTCGATGTGGGCCTACACCCACGTCCCGCAGGAGACGGAGGGTGACGCCGGGGACGAGGGCATCCGGGGCGAGTGGGACCACGACGACCTCGAGCGGTTCGCCGACCGGATGCAGGCCCGGTTCGAGAAGCTCGCGCCGGGTTTCGGCTCCAGCATCCTGGAGCGGCGCATCCTCGGCCCCGCCGAGCTGGAGAGTCGCGACGCGAACCTGATCGGCGGCGCCATCAACGGCGGCACCTCCCAGCTCCACCAGGAGCTCGTGTTCCGTCCCGTGCCGGGCCTCGGCCGCGCCGAGACCGGCATCCCCGGGCTCTACCTCGGCGGCGCCTCCGCCCACCCCGGCGGCGGCGTCCACGGGGCCGCAGGGATGAACGCAGCGCGCGCCGCGCTGGCGCACGCGCGCCTGCGCCGCCTGACCGGACGGCGGAAGTGACCGTCTTCGTCGCCTGGACCCCGGAGCTCCCGGAGGTGAACCTGCCCGGCCCCTGGACCGAGCTGAGGGTCGCAGCCCCGGGAATCCTCCTCGTCGAGAGCGACGACACCCTCTCCCGCGTGTTCCACGAGCTGAAGTGGGCGCTCACCGAGGAAGCCCCGCTCTTCGTGGCACCGCTGGCAGCGACCCCGAAGCTGCGCGGGCTGTCCCCGGGCACCCTCAGCTGGCTGCGCGCGCGTACGCCGCGGCCGTGAGCAATGCCTGTGTTCGCCGCCCCAGAATCGTTCCGGTAGAGTTCCGCGTGGCCTCTGGAAACGGAGGCTGACCTGCGTCCGAGGTCTCCGGACCGGAGACGCAGAGCGGTGCGGCCAGGTAGCTCAGTTGGTACGAGCGTCCGCCTGAAAAGTGGAAGGTCGGCGGTTCGACCCCGCCCCTGGCCACCACCAGAAACCGCAGGTCAGGCCACATGCCTGATCTGCGGTTTCGCATTCCTCTAGGCGCTTGACCGCCATTTCTGACCGCAGCCGCCTCATGCGAGACGCTCGCCCAGCCTGCTGAGGGCCGTCCGCTTCTCCTCGAGCGACGCGTGCGCATAGATCGTCATCGTGACGTCGATCGCGCTGTGACCCACGATCTGCTGGACCACATGAGGCGGCGCGCCCTCGGCCAGGAGCAGACTGACGCAGGTGTGCCGCATGTCATGGAACCGCGGAGGCGGATCACCGAGCACCTTACGGACGACATACCAACTGCGGCTGAGGTTGTCCGGCTCGATCGGTGTCCCGACCGTGGTCGCAAAGACCATCCCCTCGTCGACCCAGCGAGGCCCGGCCGCCAATCGCTCCTTGCCCTGGGCGACTCGATGCGCGCGCAACGCCTCGATACACGGCGGAGGCAGCGGGATGGTGCGCCGTGAGTGACGCGTCTTCGGAGGCTGGAAGCGCAGACGCAGTCGGCAGGGGTGTTTTAGGCTGGGTGCTGACGGGTCCGGGAAGTGGCTTGTCCGAAGAGTTGGCGCTGGGATGTGAGCCGGCCGCGCTGGAGTCAGAGTCGTTTCCCGTTTGCCCTCCCGGGCCCGTCGCTTGGTGCTTCATGGCGTCGTTGAGCATCTGTTGGAAGACGATGTCGGAGAGCCGGCGCTTGACGCAACGCATCGCCTCCATGGGCGCTTTGCCGTCGGCCTTCTTGCGGTCGTAGTAGTCGCGGCCCTCGCTGGGGTTGCGGAGCTGGACTCTGGCCATGAGGTGCAGGACCCGGTTGATCTGCCGGTTCCCTTTGCGGGAGAGCCGGTGCCGGACCTGGTCTCCGGAGGAAGCATCGATCGGTGCGGTGCCGTTCCAGGACGCGAAGTGGGCTTTGTTCGGGAACCGGGTGATGTCTCCGACCTCGACCAGCAGCCGGGCCGCGCCAGAGGGGCCGATGCCGTTGAGTTCGAGCAGGCTGGTGCCCGTGTGTGCGAGCAACTCGGTGAGCTCCTTGTTGGCCGCCTTCTTCCGCGCATAGATCCGCTCGAGGTCAGCGATCAGTTCCGCGGCGACACGGCGTCGAGTCTTGCCGACGACATCGCGGGGACGGACTTTCGCGAGCAACGCCCTGGCCTGTCGCGCGGAGAGGTCCTTCTTGGCGCCGCCGGGGGTCAGCTCCAACAACAGCTGGTGGAGCTGGGAGACCATCCGGGTGTGGTCCTCTCCCAGCGACCTGCGTCGGTCGACCAGAATCCGCAGCACCGCGAGCTGCTCGTCGTTGACCACCGGTCGCAGCCCGCTCATCCGGGTGCCGACCAAGGCGACCGAGTGCGCGTCAGTGGCGTCGGTCTTGCGTCCCTGACCCGTGGCAAAGACCCGTGCCCGTGCCGAGAGCTTCGGCGGCACATCGATCACTTCCTCGCCGGCAGCCAGGAGTCGCATCGCGATGTGGTGCCCGATCCCGTTGCATCCCTCGATCGCCCAGACCCGGTCCGAGAACCGGCTGACGTAACGTGTCATCGCGGCAAAACCCTCGGCATCGGTGGCGAACCGGCCACCACCCAAGACGGTCTCGTCGGCGGCCATCACCTCGATCGTGGCCGAGCGTTTGTGCGGGTCCATCCCGACCACCACACGACTGCTCGTCGACTCCATCTCATTCCTCCTTGCTCGCTCCATCACTGGTTGTCGAGCCGGGAGGGCAACGCTGCTTCGAGTGCAACAAACCCTTCTTGAGCCCTCTCCTAGCCCAGGTGCGACGCCGGGTCCGCACAGGCCAAATGAGAGCCACACGACCAGCGTGGGCAGCCGCAATGAGAGCGACGAACCCGGCGCCTGATCCGAGCCTCGCCAGTCCCGGACCTAGGAGCAATACAACAAGCAGCCGCGATCCGCGCGCGGTCAGCCGATGAGCCGTCATGCGTCCTGACATCATTTAGTCGTGGACCAGGTAGCCATCGGAAGTCGTGAGGTCAAGCTGGTGCTGCGTTGTGACGAACGCACGCCTGACGGGGTCGCGCGCACCCTCACCGCTCGCGTCGAGGGGCCAGGGCTCAGTGCCGAACGCCAGGTCTACGAGCCCGAGGAATGCGGCGGCTATGGGGCGCTCGCTGCGTTCTTTGACGAGATGGCGGAGGCATGGCGTGGATGGGAAGGACCACGCGAGTGGTACTCACTTGAAGGTGAACTAACAATCACCGCCGTACATGACGGCCACGTCCGGATGGCGACCCACCTGACCACCGGTTTCGGCGAACACGAATGGACCCTAAAGGCCGACGTGGTGATCGACCCTGGTGAGGACTTGGCCAACGCCGCAGACGAGGTTCGAGCCCTCATTCACGGGCAGGGATAGCGGACCGGCCCGCCTGAGCGAACATCCGCTCATGCCGCGTTCAGCGCGGTCGAGTGATGAGCGGCCGTGTAGGAATCAGCCGAGGAGCCGGTCCGCACGCGAGGGATCGGCTCCAACGTCGAGGGCTGCCTGCCGCAGTTCACGGCCAAGGTCAACGGGTGGGCGGGCGTCGATCTCGTACAGGTTGTCGCACAGGGTCTCGTAAGCCACCACGTCTTCGCCTGCGACCAGTAGGTCCCTCACTGAGGATGGTGTGGACGAGATCGGCTCGTGCTCCGACTCAGTCAAGACGCCCTCTGTGGCCCTCAGAACCCGTTCGACGTTGTTCCCCAAGGTGCTCATGCGTCCGATCATCCCTGATGCCAAGGTCCGGATCTGGCTCCCCTCTGTGTCAAGGAGCTGCTGCGAAGTCGTTCTTCCGGTCGTGATCGTGGAGTTGTAGCGTCGGTTGTGCGGGTCCGGGAAGTGGCTGATCCGAAGTGTCGATGTGCGGGGGCAGGTCGACCGCGCTGGATTCATGAGTCGCCCCGCAGTGCCCTCCCGGGCCCGCGTCACGTCGTGCGCTGGTCGGCGACGAGCTGGCGGTAGATGACGTCGGAGAGGCGCCGCTTCAGGCAGCGCAGCGCTTCCATCGAGGTCTTGCCGGCGGCGAGCTTGCGTCGGTAGTAGGCGCGGCCCTCGGTGTCGTGGCGGATCTGCACGATCGCGGCGATGTGCACGACGTGGTTCATCCGCCGGTTCCCGGCCCGGGAGAGCCGGTGCCGGATCTGCTCACCGGAGGATGCGTCCAGGGGTGCGGTGCCGGTCCAGGACGCGAACCGGTTCCGGTCAGCGAACCGGGCGATGTCGCCGACGTCGGCCAGGATCCGGGCAGCGCCGGCGGGACCGATGCCGGGGATGTCCATCAGCGTGGACCCGCGGGCGATGACCGTCGCCTTGAGTTCGGCGTTGATCTTCTTCAGCTTGGCATCGACCGCGACCAGGTCGGCGAGCTCCTCGGCGGCCATCCGCCGTCGGGTCTTCCCGGCGACGTCGCGGGGCGCACCGTGGCGAGCATTGCCTTGGCCTGCAGGGCGGAGAGGTCTTTCTTGCGCTTGCCGGGGATCAGTTCGCTGAGCAGCCGTTGGAGCCGGTTCACGGTCTGGACCCGTTGGTGGGCCAGCTCGTCGCGGCGGTCGGTGAGCATCCGCAGCGCCTCGAGCTCACCATCAGCTGCGACCACCCGCAGGCCTGGTGTGCGCACGGCGACGACCGCGATCGAGTGCGCATCCAGGGCGTCGGTCTTGCGGTTGTGGCCGGTGTCGAAGAGCCGCACCCGGGCGGCCAGCTTCGCCGGAACATCGACCACCTGTTCGCCGGCCTCGACCAGTCGTTGGGCCAGCGGACGTCCGGCACCGTTGGCGCCCTCGACCGCCCAGACCCGGTCCGGCCACTGCTTCACATAGCGCCTGCAACGCGGCATAGCCGGCCTTGTCGGTGGCGAACCGGCCCGACCCGAGCAGCCGTTCGCGAGGAGTCGACGACCTCGATCGTGGCCGAGAGCTTGTGGGGATCAACCCCGATGATCACGCCTTTCATCTTGCTTCACCTGCCTGCCGTTCTGAACCGATAGGACGGCGAGGTGGGCAGTGCTACTACGAGCTGGGCAGTCCCCTCTTGAGCCACGCCTCGTCACGGTGCCCGGCGGGTCGCAGTCCAGATGAGAGCCACACCCAACAGGGTGGGCAGCCGCCAATTGCGAGCATCCCGCCGAACACCTGGATCGAGTCTGGCCAGACACCGATCCTCCGTGAAGTCTCTAAGTAGCCGCAGACAGCGCGTGCGACGCTGCGGCCCTACCGGCTCCAGCGAATCGAGCGACGACCTGGCCCCCCTCTGGCGGGCCATGCTCTGTGAGAACTTTCTGTACTTCGTAAATGCGCCGGCTCCGCCGGCGCAGGTCCCGGCTGCGGGCGGCGCTGGCGCGCCGTCCTCGCCGGGCCAGTGATCCTCGTCCCAACGTACGCGGCACCGTTCCGAACCCCGTCCCCCTGGCTCTGGCCAGGATCAGGCCACCGGCCGCCGCGTCAAGGGCGCATTCGCGTCGCTACGCGATCGAACAAGTTCGACCCTTGACCCGTCGACCACTGGCCAAAACTCGGGCAACTACCAGGGGGACGGGGCAGCTGTGGACACTGAGGAACTGACCGCATTCCTGACCGCAACCGGGTGGAACGCACCGGCATCGGATCGAACGGCTCGCACCAGAATTGCGCTTACGCAAGGGGCTTTGAGGCTCTCACCCACCCTCCGCCAGCGCCTGAAAAGTGGAAGGTCGGCGGTTCGACCCCGCCCCTGGCCACCACGACGAAGGCCCCGACCGGTTCGGTCGGGGCCTTCGCTGTGTCCGTTCGGGTCAGCGTCTGTACGACGCCTGCGACTGCGGGTTCAAGCTCTTGAACCTGACGTTGGACTGCGCCTTGCGGTCGGTGACCTTGATGACGTCGAAGCCCTTCTGGATGTCGTTGGAGTAGACGTAGCCGTTGTAGTAGTACGCCGACCACGACCCGCCGAGGACGAGCTCGGTGTCCGACACCGCACCGCGGTCGAACCAGGCGATCTCCTTCGGCTTGGCGGAGTTGGTGAAGTCGAAGACCGAGATGCCGCCCTGGTACCAGGCCTGCACCATGATGTCCTTCCCCTTCACCGGGATCAGCGAGCCGTTGTGGGCCACGCAGTTCTCGGTGTTGGAGTTGATCCGCGGGATCTTGTAGTAGCTCTTGAACTTCAGCTGGCCGCGCCGGAGGTCATAGATGCCGTTCGCACCCTTCGTCGCGCCGACCGTCGGGTTGCACGTGGCAGCGCCTCCGCCACCGAGCTCGTCGGTGAAGACCACCTTGGTGCCGGCGTTGTTGAAGGTGGCCGAGTGCCAGAACGCGAAGTTCGTGGTGTCCCTGACCGTCTCCGTCACCACCGGGTTCGCCCGGTCCTTGATGTCCATCAACACGCCGTCACCCATGCACGCACCCGCAGCGATGTTCTTCTCCGGGTAGGCGGTGATGTCGTGGCACCCGCTGGTCTCACGCGAGTAGTTGCCGGCCGGGTTGCCGCCGCCGGGGAAGAGCACGGGTGTGCCGACCAGCGCGGCAGCGGCAGGGTTGGCCATGGAGATCTTCACGACGCTGATCAGGTCGTGCGGCGGCTGGCAGTCGGGGAACGTCGCGTTCGGGAAGTATGACGAGACGTAGACCCACAGATCCTTGCCGCTCTTGCTCGGCGCGAGCGAGTGGGTGTGCGAACCGCAGGGGGTCTCCACCGCGGCGATGTACCTCGGGTTCGTCGGGTCGCTGATGTCGAAGACCTTCAGTCCCTCCCACGAGCTCTTCTCCGTCGCCGGCTGTGGCGTGCTCGCGCAGCTGTTGTCCGAGCGGCTCGAGTCGGTGGAGAGCACGAGCAGGTTGCGGTAGACGGACACGTCGTTCTGCGAGCCCGGGCAGAGGACCTGCGAGACCATCTCCGGGTTCGCCGGTTGGGACAGGTCGTAGATCGCGAAGCCCTCGTAGTTGCCTGCGTAGGCGTACTTGCCCTGGAACGCCAGGTCGCTGTTGAAGGCTGTCTCGGTCGCGAACGGCCCCTGCTTCGGGATGTTCTTCAACAGCTTCATGCCCACGGCAGCCCAGTCACCGGCCTCCAGGGCGGCGGCCGAGTCGTTCATCGCCGCGAGGCTCTTGCCCGGCCGGCACGCTTCGGCGAAGTTGTCGTTCGCCTTGTTCAGCTGCTTCTGCTCAGCCTCCGTGCAGTTCGGAGGAGCGCTGGACTTCGACGACTCGTGATCGTGATCGTCATGTGCCTCCACCGGTCCGGTGGAGAACGTCAGCGTCAACGCGAGGGCGGCCATCACGGCCAGACCGACCCGTCGAGCGCGCACGCCTGCTCGTCTACGTGAGGGGTACATCCCGAGACCTTTCATCAGGACGCTGCGGGGTTTCCGGAAGCGTCCCCTCCGTCGTATCGTGCAGACAATCCGGATGTAAAGCACTACCGGCCGGAAAGTTTCAACACTTTCGCTCGGTCTCGGGAGAGATTTCTGCATGCCACGCCTGCCCAGGATCGCATTACGACTTGTCCTGTCCGCTGCCCTGCCCATGGTCCTCGTGGTGCTGCTCGCGGGGTGCAGCTCTGACCAGGAACCCGCTGCCCCGAGTGCCAAGGGCGGCTCCGACGGCCCCCGGGTGATCCAGCCCGGAGGGCCTGGAGAGCCCGCGACCACCGGTTCATCCGACCCGGTGGACCGCTCGGACGAGTGGAACCACACCGACGTCGCCTTCGTGCAGATGATGATCCCGCACCACGCACAAGCGCTGCAGATGTCCGACCTCGCCCGCAAGTACGCCCGCGACACCCGGGTTCGCAGCCTCGCCGAGCGGATTCGCGCGTCCCAGGCCCCGGAGATCCAGGCGATGTCGGCCTGGCTGGCGAAGCGGGACATGGAGGTCCCCAGGCCTGAGGACGACCCGAGGAAGTACGACCACGGTCAGCACGGGCACAACTCGATGATGGGGATGCTGACCCCGGCCCAGATGAAGCAGCTCGCGGCGGCGCGGGGCGCCAGGTTCGACCGTCTGTTCATCCGGGGCATGATCCGCCACCACGCGGGTGCGGTCGACATGGCCGTGGACGCCGCGCAGGACGGGGTCGACCAGATAGTCGGCGAGATGACCGCCGACGTCGCGGCCACGCAGACCGCTGAGATCAGCCGGATGCGGAACCTTCTCACCGAGCTCTGAGAGCTCGGCTCCTGGCTCAGCGCGCGGGCGCGGTCGGCAGGGTCACCCTCAGGAACTGGGGTCGGTAGAGGAACGGGTTGCTCTCGATCTTCTTCACGTCTGTGTTGTTGCGGCTGTAGGAGACCAGGACGGTGGCAGGGTCCGGGATGAGGTCGGGATGCGCGAGCGGCATGTAGCGCAGCTGGCCGGTCTTCAGGTCTGTCGGCACCTCCCCCACGACGGTGCCCGCGTCGAAGGGCCCGGTCGGTGACGGGGCGGACCACACGACCAGGTCGCTGCCGAAGACCTCGTCCCGCTTGCTCACGGCGTACCACCTGCCGTTGCGGGGGAACACGCTCAGCGTCTGCGACACCCCCTGGTCCGCCGCGATGAGCTCTGCTGCCCGAGACGCCCGTCCCTGCCAGGCACGCCCGTCCCAGTACTGCCAGCCAGTGTCGTCGAGCAGGCTGTCGATCCGTGTCCGAGCGACCCGCAGTGAGAACCCGAAGACACCTTTCTCGTCGGGCCTTGCGGTGCCGTAGAGGTACACCCAACCCCCGGTCACGGCAGCCGCTGCGCCCCACTGGGGATTGGCGGGGTTCTTGTCGTCCTTACCGATGTCGCGCTGTTCGAGGAGCTGGGGCGCTGCCCCTCGTGGTACGACGAAGACGGCGATCGAGGAACCGAGCGCCTCGAAGGCGAACGCTCCATCGGGTGCGTCGGTCCCATGCACTCGTTGGGTAGCCACTCCGACCAGGTCATAGCCTTCGCGCTGCACCCGGGCGATCGACATCGGCCAGTAGCCGACACCATCGCGTCGGTCCGGCACGATCGCCCCCTTGTCCGCGGGAAGCACGGCCTGCGCACACCCCTGGCCGAGGACCAGCATCGAGTTGCGCACGAACCGCTGGCCATCGAAGCCGGGCGCACGCAAGGTGTCGCCGAACACCCACAGGCGGCGACCGTCCTGCAGCCCCACGTCGGCACCGACGTCGGCGCCCTGGAAGGCGGCGCCGCCGCGCAGACTGCCGACGAACTCGTTGAGCTGCTCGAGGTTCGACACCTTGGGAGTGGCCACGCACGGCATCTCCGAGGACCCCGGGACGCGCTCCGCGCTGACCACTGTGGCCCGGTCCGGCGCCGCGAGAGTGGCCGCCAGGAGTGCCATCGCCATCGGGACTGCGATCGCGAGGACCTTGAGCCGCCAGGGCACGGCGTCGACGGGTCGGCCGCGATCGGTGGCCCGACCCTGCAGACCGTTGGCCGTGAGCAGCACGACCAGCGCGAGAGCCACGACGCCCCCGAGGAAAAGTGCCGGGCGCAGCGGGACCGACTCACCGAACCAGGACACGGAAGTAGCGATCTCGTTGGTGGCTCCGTGCAGCGTCCAGGGTGCGACCTCCCACCAGAACCCCGGCAGCAGTCGGGGGTCCCGGCCCGACATCAGCGGCGCCGCGAGGAAGAGGAAGACCGTGCTCGCGAGCGCGACCCCCACCAGCCCGAGCAGGACCTCGAGGGCCGTGGCCGCGACCGCCGTCGCGTAGGTGGCAACGAATCCCACTGCCCACCACGTGACGAACGAACCGCCCGACTTTGTCGCCAGCACGGTTGCGACGACCAGGCTGGAGCCGACGCAGGCGGCGGCAAGGAGCAGGGATGAACGCAACCCGGGGACGGGCGACGTACGACGCCGCCGACCGACCAACGCCCAGACGACGGCGAGCAGGAACCCACTGGCCACCCACAGCCCGCCCACCCGAGCGACGGTGGTGCGGTCAAGGTCCTTGTTCTCGAGCGGAGCCACCTCCCGCACGACGAAGGTCCGGCCCATCGGCTTGCTCGCGCGAGTCGCCATCGTCCGCATCACGCCGGTCATCTCCGGGTCGTTGACCGAGGAGACGTGCAGGACGTTCTTCGCGGCGCGCAGGTCCACCACCAGCGCCGCCACTGTGCTGCCGTCGCGCACACTCGCGGTCGGGTCGTCGTCCTCTCCCAGCACCACCGCGCGGACCGGCTCCCCCGACAACCGGTTCAGCCGCTGCGCCACCGACTGTGCGACGACGGCCGGCCCCTGGATCGCGACCGGGACCTCGTGCGGCTCGGTGGTCTCCCGCCCGTGGTGCCACACCAGCACTGCGACCTGGGCGGTCAGTACGACCGCGAGCAGCGCCCACGTCGTCCTCGAGGTATGACGTGTCACCTGATCGCGCCGGCCTTCGCCGGGGTGGCACGGGACGGGGAGGAGCGCATGATCCGGCGCCGCTTCACCAGTCGCACGGTCGCACCGAACGCGGCCACCCCCCACACCGCCAGCACGAGCACGACACCGAACGTCGAACCGACGTCGCCGCCGGAGATGAGCTGGCTGGCGGCGTTCGTGTACGCCGTCAGCGGCAGCAGCCCGTTGAGCCCGGCGAGGACCGAGGGCGCGGTCTCGAGGGGTACGACGTTGCCGAGCGCCGCCACCTGGACGAGCAGGAACAGCACGAAGAGGCCGACACCCACACCACCCAGGGCGAGGCGCAACACGTAGGCGATCATCGAGAAGCACAGGGCCGCCAGCGCCGTGACCAGGACGAAGGACACCGTCGCGGCCATGCTGACCCCCAGCAGGGCGAGCGCCCCCAGCACGGCCGCCGCCTGCGCGAGTGCCAGACCGATGACCGGAAGGGCCTGAGCAACTGCGATCCGGCGCGAGGAGACGGGAGCGAGCGCGTTGCGAAGTGCTCCTGAGACGTCGACCCCCAGGGCACTTGCCAGCGCGGTCAGCCACAGGACGATCGCGACGATGGCGGCGCGCAGCCAACCGTTGCCGTGGTCGGTGTGCTGCGTGGTGTGCTTCAGGTCGATCGGCTGGCTCACGGTGTCCGCGAGCGCAGTCTGCTCGGTGCTGGAGTAGGTGGGGCTCTCCTTCGCTCCCTTGGCCAGTCCGCTGCTGAGCGAATGGGCCCCGTCGTTCGCCGAGCTCGCACTCGAGCTCAGCTCGGCACTGCCGGACGCGAGGCTCTGGGCGGCCGAGGACGTCGCCTCGGTGCCGCTCACGAGAGATCCGATGCCGTCGTCGACGGTGGCGGCGCCGCGGGCGACGGACGCCGCGCCCGAGGACAGCTTGCCCGCGCTGGTGCTCAACCGCTTGCTGGCACCGTCGAGGGACTGGGCTCCCCGCGCGATCCCCCGCTCGCCGTCCGCCAGTGCACTGGCGCCCACAGCAACTGCCGTCGTGGCCCGCGCGACGCCGTGCGTCCCCCGGTCCAGGACTCTCGAGGCCGCGGACATCAGCCGGGCACGGTCGTCCGCGCGGCGAAGTGCCGCGCAGAACGACGCGGACCCGCCCTCAGCCGCACACCGGGCGCTCAGGTCGCCGAGGTCGGCGGCCAGCACGCGAGTTCCGGTGGCGAGCCGTTCGGCGCCCCGGTCGACCACCGACGCGCCCGTCGCGACCTGCCGGGCCCGGACGGCGAACTGGCCACCTTTCGTCGCCAGCACCCGGCTGCTGCGAGCGAGTGCGTCGGCTCCGCGGTTCAGCTTGCGGGCGCCCTGCGAGAGCTCCGAAGCTCCGTGCGCGACCTCGACGGTCCCGCGGCGCACTGACGCCATGCCCGACTGGAGCTGCTCGGTGCCCGACGCGACCTGGCCAAGGCTCGCGGCCAGCTCGTCGGTGCCGCTGTCGAGCTTGGTGGCACCTTGGGAGAGCTGCTGGGTGCCGTCGGCGAGTGACGAGGCGCTCGACGCAGCCTTCTGGTTGGACTGGGCGATCTGGTTGAAGCCGCCGTAGACGTTCTTCAGGTAGCTCTGCGTCGACTGGTCGCCTAGAGCCGTTGCAGCGGCCGCCACCACCTGCTCGCTGATGTAGGGCACCGTCGAGCTCGCGGCCGCGTTGCTCTGCAACGTCAGCTGGCCGCGCTCGGGCGTGTCCGAACCAGTCGAGACGATCGCGCTCGAGAAGTCCGAGGGGATCGTGAGCACGGCGTAGTACTCCCCGCTCCGCAGCCCCTTCTTGGCGTCGTCGGCGTCGGTCAGGGACCAGTCCATCGTGGGGTCCGATGACGTCGGGTCGGTCAGTGACGCAGCGAGTGCCCTTCCGGCAGCCACCGTCGTCGGCTCGGTCACCACCTTGTCGCTGTTGACGATCGCGACGGGGACCTTGTCGAGCTTCTGCGGCCGGTCGTCGGTCGACCAGAGCAGGACCAACCCCGCCAGCAGCGGGAGCAACAGCCCGACGACCACGAAGCGTGTCCATCGACGACGGGAATCCCTGGTCTCGACGTGCTCACTCATGGGTTCTCCTCGATCCGTTCTCCCCGTGCGTCTCACCGGCAGCGCTGCCCACGAGCACCTGCGCCGTCGGGGGGTGGTCAGCCTCCCGGGTGAGGAGGAGCACCGCGACACCTCGCTCGGCAAGCTCGTCTGACAGTGCCTCTACGCGCGCTCGCTGGGAGGGCGGCAGGTCGTCCAGCCCGACCAGCACCGCCACCTGCGCGTCGCTCGCGAGGGCCAGCGAGGCCTGGACGACCGCGGCCTGAACGGCTGCCGTCGGGCCTGCGTCCGAGTCCGGACCCAGGTCAGCGCCCAGCTGCGCCACCAGGTCCTCCGCGTGCTCGGCGTACGCCCGCCGCTGCCGCGCAGAGAAGCTGACCAGCCGTGCACGGGCGCGTACGACGTCGCTGAACTCGCCGTCGAGCTCAGGCCCGGCCACGTCGATCAGCGTCGCGGCCCGGTTGACCGCCTCGCGCTGCTCAGGCAGGAGGAGCCCGTCGACGACCAGTTGACCGCTGAGCGGCCGTTCCCTGCCGGACAGCACCAGACCCAGCGCGCGCCCGTCGTCGGTGGACCGCACTCGGGTGACCTGCCCCGGCCGCGCCTCGAGCTGCACCGGCAGGTCGCCCTCGCGCACGACCAGGTCCCGGGCCATCAGCGCCACGACGTAGTGGTCCGCCTGCCAGGTCTCGAAGTCGACCTTGCGGTGCAGGGCCGCTCCCTCGACGTCCACCTCCGGCAGCCGGCGGTCGAGCCAACGCGGCAACCACCACGCCCAGTGACCCAGGAGGACGAGGACCGCCGGCACCAGCGTCATCCGCACGATGAACGCGTCCACGAACACCCCGACCGCGAGTCCGAGCGCGATCGGTTTGATCGTCGCCGAGCCGTCCGGGATGAACGCCACGAACACACTGGTCATGATCAGCGCCGCGGCCGTGACCACCTTCGAGGAGGCGCGGAAGCCGCGCACGACCGACTCCTTGGCCTCGCCGGACTGCACGTAGTCCTCGCGCATCGCCGAGACGAGGAACATCTCGTAGTCCATCGCCAGACCGAACAGCACGCCCATCACGAAGATCGGCAGGAAGCTCACGATCGGCCCTGCGGAGAGGCCCATCAGGCTCTCCAGCCAGCCCCACTGGAAAACCGCAACGACGGCACCCAGGGCTGCGCCGACCGACAGCAGGTATCCGAAGGTGGCCTTGATCGGTACGGCGATTGACCGGAAGACGATCATCAGCAGGATCAATGACAGGCCGATCACGATGGCGGCGAAAGGCAGCAGCGCGCCGCCGAGGCGCTCGGACACGTCGATGTTCACCGCCGTTTGGCCGGTGACCAGGATGTTGCTCACGCCGTACTGCTTCTCCAAGCCGGGTGCGCGCTCACGCAGCTCGCGGACGAGGTTGCTCGTCGACGCCGCCGTCTGCCCCGCGGAGGGGATGGCCTGGATGAGGGCGGTGTCACCACCGGCGTTGGGCGTCGCCTCGGTGACGGCCACGACGTCAGGGACACCCTTGATGGCGTCCGCGAGCTTGCTGACCGTGCCCTTCGGGTCCGTGCTGGCGATCACGTCGGCCGCCACCGACAGCGGTGCGTTGTAGCCCTCTCCGAACGCGGCCGTGATCTTGTCGTAGGTCTCTCGCTGCGTGGAGGATGCGGGCGCCGTGCTGTTGTCCGGCAGCGCCAGTCGCATGCTTGCGGCAGGAACGGCCGCCAGCGTGAGCAGGGCCAGGACCCCCACGATGGTGAGGACCGGCAGCCGGGTCACGAACCGGACCCAGACGGCGCCGAAACCCGGTCGGGGAGCCTTGGTCTTGGTCTTGGTCTTGGTCTTGGTCTTGGGCTTGCCCGACGTACGCCGTGCGCGTGGCCGCAACCGCTCGCCGAACAGCAGCGCGACGGCGGGCACCAGCGTCAGCGCGATCAGGACCGCGACCGTCACGGCCGCTGCTGCGGCGAGTCCCATGACCGTCAGCACCGGGATCTGGGCCACGGAGAGGCCGGCCAGGGCGATGACCACGGTGGCGCCTGCGAACACCACCGCGCTCCCGGCTGTGGCCAAGGCACGGGACATCGACTCCGTCGTGGAGTGCCCCTCGCCCAGATGTCGCCGGTACCTCGACAAGATGAAGAGCGCGTAGTCGATGCCGACGGCCAGACCGAGCATCTCGGCGAGCGTCGGCGCGTTGCTCGACACCGTCGTCAGCGACGAGACCACGACCACCGAGAACAGGGTCACCGCGACGCCGATCAGCGACGACACGATCGGCATTCCGGCTGGCAGCAGAGCGCCGAACGTGATGGCGAGGATCAGGAAGGACACCAGCAGACCCAGGAGCTCCGGCACCTTGCTGGGATCCGCGGTGGTCTTGTAGGCGTCACCACCCACCGAGGTGTCCACGGTCGACGACTCCGGCGGCGTCGCCGCCTTCAGGACGTTCTCGAGCGTGGTCTCGGACGGCACCTTGTCGGTGAACCGCAGCTGGGCGATGGTCGACGTGTCGTCCTTGGACAGCACCGGGGCGTCCGCGGAGAGGGGGTTGCTCACGCTGACGCCCGTGAGGTCGTCGGTCTTCTTGATGATCTGGCCGACCGTCGCCGAGTTGGCCTGGTCGGTGATCTTCCCGGACGTGGCGGTGAGCAGGACCTGGCCGTTCGCACCCGTGAGGCCGAACCGGTCGCCGAGCACGTCCTGTCCCTGCTGCGACTCGGTCCCGGGAATGGCGACCGAATCGTTGTAGCGGTCACCCAGTGCGGTCGCACTGCCCGCCGCGAGAACGAGCAGCAGGAACCAGACGCCGAGCACCAGGCCGCGATGCCGGGCGATCGCGCCGCCGAGGCGGAACAGGGAGATGGACACGGTCAGTCCCCTTGGGGCTAGGGAGCCGGATCGCGGGGGTTGGCAGAGGCGCGAGGGCTCACCCGGGACCCGCCCCGCATGTTGTGGCAGTCATGGTGCCAGAACACTCGCGGAGCCTAACTCCCACGGGATGCCCGGCGAGAGGGGCGGCCGGCCGGAACCGGTACCGGTCTAGCCAGGCGTGCAGCCCAGGAGGGCGCGCAGGGCGGTGACCAGGACCCGGTGGGCGAGCGCGGGCGAGAGGTCTCGGTCGACGCGCAGCGCCTCCACCGACTCGAACTGGCAGAGCAGGTCGATGGCGGCCAGCAGGTCACCGGCCTGGTGGTCGGGGAGGGCTTCGAGCTCGGAGGCGAACTGTCGCCTTGCCTGATCGGTCAGCTGGGCCCTGCGGCGTCGTACCGCCTGCGCGATGGCCGGGGTGCTCGCCGACGACGAGAGTGCCACCCGCGCCGTCGGGGCCATGGCGTCGTACAGCACTATCCGGTGGTCGGCGAAACGCTGGATCCGCTCCTCGAGCGACCCCACACCCAGCCCGTCGATGTGGAACAGGGGCTCGGCCACGGCCAGACGCCGCTGTAGTGCTGCCTGCAGGAGCCGGTCGCGGTCGGGGAAGTAGCGGTAGACCGACCTCAGCGAGACCCCGGAACGCGCCGCGACGTCCTCCGCGGTGGGCTCATGTTGCCCCTCGACGAACAGCTCGTGTACGGCGTCCAGAACCGCGTCGGTGTTGCGCCGACGACGCTCCGCGCGCCCATCGACATCCGCGCGGGCGACGGGGCTCATCGGGCCACCCCCAGAGTGCGACCCACGACGAGTGCTGGGATCACGCGCGCAACGCTAGCCCCCCGGACAGCAGGACGAGCCGGATTCCCTGACCTGTCTCAGACCTGACGCGTCACTCGACGTCCGGGCAGGTCTCGCGATACGTGCGCGTTCCGACGAGGCTGCTCCACTCCGCCTTGGTCAGGTTGCGGCCGGCGAGGTCGCAGGCGACGGGTTGCTCGGTCGAGAGTGAAGGAGCACGCGGCGCACTACCGGATAGCCCACTTGGGAGCCGGAATTGGACCATCTGGCCCATTTTCGTCATTCCCCCGCAAAACGGACACTCTCCGCGCATAGTTGAAAGAGGAGAACGACGGGGGTCTGCGCGAGAGGGCGTCATGGACATCAGGTCAGAATCCTCGGGAGAAGAACGGAACGTATTCGTGCTGTCGGGCGGGGCCGCCCGCGGCGCCGTACAGGTCGGGATGATGGAAGTGCTCCTCGAGCACGGCATCGTCCCCCACGCCCTGGTCGGTACGTCGGTCGGCGCGCTGAACGCGGCGTTCATGGGATTCCGGCCCGACCGCATCAGGGTCCAGGAGCTCCGCGCCAGGTGGCTGCGACTCGGCACCCAGGACATCTTCCCCGGCGGCACCCTGACGCGTGTCGGACACCTGCTGCGCCAGCGCCCCTACCTCTTCTCCTCCTCAGCCCTCGCCCGGCTGATCTCGGAGTGGGTCACGGTCGACCGGCTCGAGGACCTGCCGACGCCCGTCCGGATCGTCACCACCCCACTGGCGGGCAACAGCGCGGTCTACCACCGGCACGGCAACATCGACCAGCTCCTGCTTGCCTCGGCAGCAGTGCCGGCCGTCTTCGCCCCGGTCTCCCTGCCGGCCAGCTGTGGCTTCCCCGGCCTGCACGTGGACGGCGGGGTCTCCGACCTCGTCCCCGTCAGCGGTGCTGCCGACCTGGCTCCCACTCGTGTGTTCGTGCTCGACGCCAGCGTGCCGGCGAGACTGCCTCGCGGGCGCACGCCGATCGACGTCCTCGTCGCCAGCCTCGGGGTGGCGACGCGGGTCCGGCCGGAGCCTGACCTCGGACCGGGGGTGGCCGTCCACCGGATGACCACGCCCGACCTCGGCGCCCGGATGACTGACTTCTCCTTCACCGCCCAGCACATCGCGGACGGGCGCGCCGCGGCCCAGCGCGTAGTGGACGAGATCGCGCTCACCCAGTCGCAGGTCGAGGACCTGCAGGCCGAGCAGACCCTGGCACCGCGTCGCTCCAGCAACCGGATCTGGGACCGCTTTCTCCGCGCTGCCTGACCCCGTCGCTCGGGGCCGGCTAGTACTTCACCTCGAACGATGAGTCGTTCGTCGGCTCGACGTCTCTGACCTCGACGCGGCGCACGTCCGCCCCGGGCGACCCCTCCCGGCACCAGGTGAGCATCTGCTCCACCGCCTGGTCGTCGCCCTCGTAGTGGGCGAGCACGGAGCCGTCCGGCTGGTTGCGCACCCAGCCGACCAGATCGAGACCGACGGCCTGGCGTGCGGCGTACGCGCGGAAGGAGACGCCCTGCACGTCACCGGAGACCTCGACCTCGACCGCCCGCGTCATGGCGCCACTATGCACCAGCCTGGACGTGGCTATCGTGGCCGCGTGACGGCACCGCGAACCCTGGCCGCAGCCATCGCGGCCGTGGTGCTGCTGGCGACCGGGTGTGATGCACCGCTCGCGCCCGACCGCGCGAAGGAACCCGGCGCACAGGGCTCCACGTCGCCGCCACCGCCTTCCGCCACAGCCAGCCCAGCGCCATCGGCCGTGGCCTCGGACGGCGCCGATACGGAGGCACAGGCTGAGGCGCAGGCGCGCAAGGCCCGACGGCAGGCAGCCAGTGCGGCCGCCGGCGCCACCGGACCAGTCATCGCCATCTCCGTGGACGGCCTCAACCCGGCGGCCCTGACCGAGCTCGGTCCGTCGCAGCTCCCCCACTTCCACGCGCTGATCCGCGGCGGTGCGAGCACCCTGAACGCGCGCACCGAGGTGGAACGGACCGAGACGCTGCCCAACCACACCGGCATGCTCACCGGACGCCCGATCGAGGGGTCGAGCGGCCACCAGGTGGACTTCAACGAGGACACCGGTAGTGGGACCGTGAGCTCACACGCCGGGCGCACCATCGCGTCGGTCTTCGACGCCGCGCACGACGCCGGGCGGAGCAGCGCCCTGTACGCCAGCAAGGCCAAGTTCGCGATCTACGAGCGCAGTTGGGGCGATGCGATCGACCTGACCGTCATCGAGGAGGACAACGAACGGCTTGTCGACCGCCTGGTCTCCGGGTTGACCAGCCAGCCGGCCGACTTCACCTTCGTGCACCTGTCCGCCCCCGACATCGCCGGGCACGAACGCGGGTTCATGGGCGCGGCGTACCTCCGCGCCGTGGAGCAGGTGGACCGGCTCCTCGGCCGGATCCGGGCCGCGGTTGCAGGGGCGCCGCTGCGCGGACACGCGCATCTGATCGTCACGGCCGACCACGGTGGTCGGGGAACGAAGGGCCACTCGGACGCAGGCAAGCTCGACGACTACCGGATCGCGTTCATCGTCTCCGGGCCGGCCGTCAGGCCCGGCAGTGACCTCTACGCGCTCAATCGTGACTACCGCGACCCGGGCACCGGCCGACCGTCGTACGACGGTGCGCAGCCGGTCCGCAACGGTGACGTGGCCAGCCTGGCGACCCGGCTGCTCGGCGTGCCGCCGGTCCCGGGGAGCGTCTTCGGCGTCCGCGAGCGGTTGGACGTGAAGTGAAGCGATCAGGCGTCAGCCTGGGTCGGTTGCAGGGATTCGGATGACTACGGCCCCGCTCTCCCGGCCGTCCTGACCACCCACGATCTGCAGAGTGCCACCGTGCTCGTCGACGATCACCTGGACGATCGCGAGGCCCAGCCCGTGTCCCATGGACGCCCGGGCTCCCGGCGCACGACTCATCCGGTCGAAGGCCCGTTCTCGCAGCTCGACAGGAATGCCCGGTCCCTCGTCCTCGACGCGGAGCACCACCCAGCCCTGGTCGAGACTGGCACGCAAGGTGACCTCCCCGCGCCCGTGGAGAAGCGCGTTGTGCACCAGATTGCCCAGTGCTCGACCGAGCCGCTTCGGATCGCCACGAACGGAGGCGCCCTCCGCACCCACGACCCTGATCCCGCGCCCAGCGCGCTCGGCGAGCGTGGCGAACCGTTTCGCCACCTCCCGCATGAGCGCGTCGAGCTGTACCTCCACGATGTCGATGGCGCGGGGGTCGCGATCAGAGTCCGCGAGCAGCAGCAGGTCCTCGGCTAGGACTGTCAACCGCTCGACCTCCTCGCTGGCAGACCGCAGTGCCGCCAGCAGCTCCTCCTGCGTTCGGGGTCGCGCCAGGGCAAGATCCAACTCCATCCGGAGAAGCGCCAACGGCGTTCGCAGCTCGTGGCTGGCCTCGGCGACGAAGTCGTGCTCCCGCGTCGAGGCCGCCTCCAGGCGGTCGAGCATCGCGTTGAGCGTGGTGCCGAGCCGGTGCATCTCGTCGCGGGCCCCGGGCAACGTCAGGCGCGTGCTGGTGTCGACGGCAGAGATGGTCGCCGCCTGTCGCCGCATTCGTTCCACCGGACGCAGAGCCTGCCCCGGCAACGCCGTACCCGACGGCCGACGCCACCAGCAGGACCAACGGTAGGCCGAGCAGGAACTGGGTGCGCACACCGTCGAGAGCCTCCTCGACCGGCTCCAGCGACCGTCCTACGACCAGCGTCTGGCCCTCGATCCGGCGGGTCAGCAGCAGCGCAGGTTCTGACTCGTCGTCGCCCAGGGTGACCGCGCGCTGCAGCGGCTGCTCATCCCCCTGCTGCTCGACGCCGGCGAGTGGCTCCGCCAGCTGGGGTGAGGCGGCCAGGAGCGCACCCGAGGGTGAGAACACCTGCGCGAAGGTGACCCCTGTCAGCTCCCGTACGGCGCGGACCCGTTGCTCGGCTGACAAGGTGCCCAGCGCCTCGGTCTGAGTGCGCAACGACTGCTCGGTCTGGTCGCGGAGCGTGTCCTGTACGCGTACATAGACGAACGCACCGAGCCCTGTCAGCGCCACCGCGCTGGTGAGTGCGAACGCGAGAGCGACCCGCAACCGCAGGGGCACCCTGCTGATCATCGGGTTGTCCGGCTTTCTGATCATCCGTCGGACGCCGTGAGCCGGTAGCCGATGCCGCGCACCGTCTGCAGCGAGTTCCGGGAGAAGGGCCGATCGATCTTCTCCCTCAGATAGCGAACATAGACGTCCACCACGTTGGAGCGGCTCTCGAAGGACATGTCCCACGCATGCTCCAGGAGCTGGTCCCGCGTGAGGACCTGTTCGGGACGTCGCAGGAACACCTCGAGCAAGGCCATCTCCTTCGCGGAGAGCATGATCTCCCGGTCGCCCCGGAACACCCGTCTGGTCGCGGGGTCCAGGCACAGGTCGCCCAGTGTCAGCGTCGTCGGTCGCTCCGACTTTCCCCGCCTACCCAGTGCCCGGATGCGGGCCAGCAGTTCGTCGAGGGCGAACGGCTTGGCCAGGTAGTCGTCGGCGCCGACGTCGAGGCCTTGGATCCGGTCACGGACCGCTGTCCGTGCAGTCAGCATCAGCACCGGTGTCCACACTCTCGCCTCCCGAAGGCGACGGCACACCTCGAACCCGTCCATGTCGGGAAGCATCACGTCGAGGAGGATCACGTCGAACCCGGCGTCCAGCCCGCTCGCGACCGCGTCCTCCCCCGTCGTCGCGACCTCGACCACGGAGCCGTGCTCCACGAGCCCACGGCGCAGCAGCTGCGCCATCTTCGGCTCGTCGTCGACCACCAGGATCCGCATCTGCTCATCGTATGGACGCAGATGAGAGCCGGGTGAGGAACTCATCTCCCCCTCATTCTCGGCACCTAGCGTCGGAGGCCAACCGAAAGGATTCGCCATGAACATCCAGATGACCAAGAAGAGGACAGCCCTCATCCTCGGGGCCGCCGTCGTGCTGACCCTGGGAGGCGCAACCGCAGCGCTCGCATCGGGCGACGACGACGCGAGCGACCAGTCGATCACCGGCCCGGCCCTGCAGAAGGCCAAGGCTGCCGCGCTCGCCGAGACCGGCGGCGGCAAGGTCACTGCGACCGAGGTCAACGACGAGGAGAGCAAGTACGAGGTCGAGGTGACCCTCGGGAACGGGCGCCAGGTCGACGTGCAGCTCGACGAGTCCTTCGCCGTCATCGGCACCGAGGGCGAGGACGCTTCTGAGGACGAGGGCCGGTAACGCGACCCCGGATCGCACTCCTGCTGGGGGTGGGCACCACCGTCGTGACCATGGCCGGGTGCGGAACGGGAGCCACTGCTGATACGACGCAGCCCAGGCCTCGGGCCCAGGCCGGAGCCGACCTCCCGCAGTCGAGCGAGTCGGTGAAGCTCGACCCGGCTGACTTCACTGCCGACATCACCAACCCCTACACGCCGTGGAAGCCAGGGTCACGCTGGGTCTACCTCGAGGAGGGGGAGAACGGCGAGCAGATGAGGGTCGTGATCACGGCCACCAGCGCGACCCGCAAGATCGCCAACGGTGTGACCGCTCGCGTCGTACGAGACACGGTCACCTCCGACGGAGCGATCGTCGAAGACACCTTCGACTGGTACGCCCAGGACACTGCGGGCACCGTCTGGTACCTCGGGGAGGACACCGCCGAGTTCGAGGACGGCAAGATCTCCTCGCGCGAGGGCTCGTTCGAGGCAGGTGTGGACGGCGCCCTACCGGGCGTCTCGATGCCGGGCAAGCCCGAGCCTGGACTCGCCTATCGCCAGGAGTTCTACGAGGGCAAGGCGGAGGACAACGGTCAGGTGCTCAGCCTGGAGGAGATGGCCGACGTGCCGGCTGGCCACTTCGACAAGGTCCTGCTCACCAAGGACACGATCACCATCGAGCCCGACGTGCTCGAGTACAAGCTCTACGCACCCGGCGTGGGTTCGGTGCTCACCCTCGGGGTCAGCGGAGGGGCCGGCCGAGAAGAGCTCGTCGAGACCTCCACGGTGTCCGCCGCCGTCGCCAAGGCTGCTGGCACCGAACCGCTCGGCACGCCGTACGGCTGACCGCCTCAGCACGACCGGGTTCTAGGGTGGACCCGGTCGGGCGATGACGAGGAGGCCGTCGGTGAGTGTTCGCGTCCAGCACGACGGCCCCGTCACGACGGTCACGATCGACCGCCCGGAAGCCCGCAACGCGGTGGATGGGCCCACGGCCGACGCGCTGGCGGGTGCGTTCCGCGCCTTCGACGCCGACGACCACGCCGCGGTCGCCGTACTCACCGGGGCAGGAGGCACCTTCTGCGCCGGGGCTGACCTCAAGGCAGTGGGTTCTGAGCGCGGCAACCGGGTCGAGACCGAAGGCGACGGACCCATGGGGCCGACCCGGATGCGGCTGTCCAAGCCGGTGATCGCCGCCATCGAGGGGTACGCCGTCGCCGGTGGCCTGGAGCTGGCCCTGTGGGCGGACCTGCGCATCGCCGCGGACGACGCGGTCCTGGGGGTGTTCTGCCGTCGCTGGGGGGTGCCCCTGATCGACGGCGGCACGGTTCGGCTGCCGAGGCTCATCGGTCAGTCGCGGGCGATGGACCTGGTGCTCACCGGCCGGCCGGTCTCCGCGCAGGAGGCGCACGCGATGGGGCTGGTGAACCGCGTCTGCGCGCCTGGCGGGGCGCTGGAGGCGGCCGTCGCGCTGGCTCACGAGCTCGCGGCGCTGCCCCAGACCTGCCTGCGGCAGGACCGCCTGAGCCTGCTCGCACAGTGGGGGCTCAGCGAGGAGGACGCGATGGGCCTCGAGCTGGCCCACGGCCTGGTCTCACTGGCCTCGGGCGCGCTCGAGGGGGCCAGCCGCTTCGCGGATGGTGCCGGACGGCACGGACGGCCGGACGCCGGCGGAGACGCGTGAACGCAGGTCCCCGGAGCGCGCAAAACTCCCCATCCTGTTGGACGAGGAGTTTTTGCGCGCATCACCCACCCAGGGTGAGACGACAGATGCGGTCAGTCGCGGGCGCTGCGCTGTGCCGGAATGACGTCGCCCAGCAGTTCCTTGACTTCCGACTCGCGGTAGCGGCGGTGGCCGCCCAGCGTGCGGATTGCGGACAGTTTTCCAGCCTTCGCCCAGCGCGTGACCGTCTTCGGGTCGACGCGGAACATGGCTGCCACCTCAGCAGGAGTGAGGAGGGATTCGGTTTCGGTCGGTCGCGTTACCACGGCGCTCCCCTTTGGTACTTGACTTCGGAGCTCTTTGCTCTGACCACGAGTGTGCCACCGGGCTTGGTAGTAGGAAACATGAAATGTCCCGATTCCTGAAAAGGGCCGGAAAACGGGCGATGTAGTCTAGACCAGTGCAGGTCCACCCTTGACCCAGGCGCCAAACCCGTGCATTCACCGCAAGAGCGACAAATCAGGAGGGGTCACCACCGTGACCGGACCCGAGTTCGCCGTGTTCGACCAGTTTTCCGGCCACGAGCAGGTCGTCGTGTGTCGAGACGACCGTAGCGGCCTCAAGGCCATCATCGCCATCCATTCGACCTCTCGGGGCCCCGCTCTGGGCGGAACGAGGTTCCATCCCTACTCCAGCGACTCGGCCGCGCTGCGCGACGTACTGAACCTCGCCCGCGGCATGTCGTACAAGGCGGCGATGGCCGGGCTCGACCTCGGCGGCGGCAAGGCGGTGATCATCGGTGACCCGCACACCCAGAAGACCCCGGCGCTGCTGCACGCCTACGGGCGCTTCGTCCAGTCGCTCGGCGGGCGCTACTACACCGCCTGCGACGTGGGCACCTACTCCGAGGACATGGACCTGATCGCGCAGGAGTGCCGCTTCGTCACCGGACGCACGGTGGGCCAGGGCGGAGCCGGCGACTCCTCGGTACTGACGGCGTACGGCGTGTTCCAGGGCATGCGTGCCGCAGCGGAGACGAGCTGGGGTACGCCCTCGCTGGCGGGGCGCACGGTGGGCGTTGCCGGAGTCGGGAAGGTGGGTCACCACCTGGTCCAGCACCTCCTGGAGGACGGGGCCGAGGTCATCGTCACCGACGTCTACGAGCCCTCCGTACGCCGGGTGACCGATGCCCACCCCGGGGTGCGCACGGTGCCGGACACCGCCTCGCTCGTCTCGTTGCCACTGGACGTCTACGCGCCGTGCGCGCTCGGGGACGCACTCACCGATGACGTGGTCGCGGGCCTCCGGGCGCGGATCGTGTGCGGGGCGGCGAACAACCAGCTGGCCCACCCGGGGGTGGAGAAGCAGCTCGACGACCGCGGGATCCTCTACGCGCCCGACTACGTCGTCAACGCGGGCGGGCTGATCCAGGTCGCCGACGAGCTGCACGGGTTCGACTTCGAGCGCGCCCGCGAGCGGGCCAGCCACATCTTCGACACCAGCCGTGAGGTGTTCGCCCTCGCAGTCAGCGACGGCGTGCCGCCGGCCGTCGCGGCGGACCGGATCGCCGAGCAGCGGATGGCTGCTGCTGGTGGTGACCGGGGGATCTGGCTGCCCCCCGCCTGACGCCCGCGCCGTGGGACGGGTCGGTCAGGGCTGTCCCGACGTCAGCTCAGTCGCGGGAGCTGGACTCGGAGTAGTCGGCCCACTTGTCGTACTCGTCGGACTCCTCAACGGGCTCTGTCCGGTCGGCCGGGGCCGACTCGCTCCCGTGGAGCTCCTGAGCAAGCGACGCGAAGTCGGTCTCGTGAGTCTGGTACTTGAGTTCGCGAGCGACCTTGGTCTGCTTCGCCTTTGCACGGCCGCGCCCCATGGGTGGCCCCCTCGCACGTTTGGCCGGCGCCGCGCAGGGCTGCCGGTCGGAGTTGTCTGTTCGTGCGCCAAGCCTAACCGGCCGGTGGTGATTCCCGCACGTCGGCCCGCAGACTGGTCAGAGAGATTCCTGTGGCAAGGCTCAGGCGTGGTCGCCGTGCAGCGTGACCCGTCCGCGGTCGTCCACGCTGTCGTCCGCGCCGGCCGGCTGCACGGTGCCGGCGACCCAGGCGTCGATGCCGTGGCCGGCGAGCAGCGAGACGGCCCGCTCGGCATCGCCTGGGGCGGTGAGCGAGACCATGCCGACGCCGCAGTTCAGCGTCCGTTCGAGGTCTTCCCGCGCAACGCCACCGGTCTCGGCGACGAGGCTGAAGACCGGCGGCAGGGACCAGGTGGTCCGGTCGAGGCTGACGGCGAGCTCCACGGGCAGGACGCGCTCCAGGTTGGCGGCCAGGCCACCGCCGGTGATGTGGGACATCGCGTGGGTCTCGGTGTTCTTGGCGAGGTCGAGGCAGGCCTTGGCGTAGATCCGGGTGGGCTCGAGCAGCTCCTCGCCGAGCGTGCGGCCGAGGTCGTCGACGTGCTCGTCGAGACTGCGCTTGCCCTGCTCGAGGAGAACGTGCCGCACCAGCGAGTAGCCGTTGGAGTGCAGCCCGCTCGACGCCATCGCGATCACCACGTCGCCCGGGCGGACCCGGCCGGGTCCGAGCAGCTGGCTGGCCTCGACGACTCCCGTGGTGGAGCCGGCGACGTCGTACTCGTCCGGGCCCAGGAGTCCGGGGTGCTCGGCGGTCTCGCCGCCGATCAGGCCGCAGCCGGCGGCCACGCAGGCCTCGGCGATGCCCTTGACGATGGCCGCGATGCGCTCGGGTACGACGCGACCGGTGGCGATGTAGTCGGTCATGAAGAGCGGCTCGGCACCGCACACCACCAGGTCGTCGACGAGCATGCCAACGAGGTCGAAGCCGATGGTGTCGTGCTTGTCGAGCGCCTGAGCGATCGCGACCTTGGTGCCGACCCCGTCGGCGGAGGTGGCGAGCAGCGGCTGGTCGTACGCCTTCAAGGCGCTGGCGTCGAAGAGCCCGGCGAAGCCGCCGATCCCGCCGATCATCTCCGGTCGCCGCGCCTGGTCGACCCAGACCTTCATCAGCTCGACGGCCTTGTCACCGGCCGCGATCGAGACCCCCGCCTCTTCGTACGTCGTGCCGCTCATGGTCGCCCCAGCGCGTCGGCAGCGCCCGCTCCGGCGACCGAGGCGGTGAGGCCGTCGGCGTCCAGCAGCGGCGCGATCTCGAGCAGGTGCTTGCCGAGGAACTCGGGCTCGGGCAGCTTCACCGGGTAGACCCCGTCGAAGCACGCCCGGCACAGGTCGTCCTCGGGCACGGTGGTCGCCTCGACGAGCTCCTCCAGCGAGATGTAGCCGAGGGAGTCGGCCCCGATCGAGGAGCAGATCTCCTCGGTGCCGAGACCGTTCGCGATCAGCTCGGCCCGGGTCGCGAAGTCGATGCCGTAGAAGCACGGCCACTTCACGGGCGGGCTTGCGATGCGCACGTGCACCTCGCGGGCGCCGGCCTCGCGCAGCATCCGGACCAGGGCGCGCTGGGTGTTGCCGCGCACGATCGAGTCGTCGACGACCACGAGGCGCTTGCCCTCGATGACGTCACGCAGCGGGTTGAGCTTGAGCCGGATGCCGAGCTGGCGGATCGTCTGGCTCGGCTGGATGAAGGTGCGTCCGACGTAGGAGTTCTTCACCAGGCCCATGCCGTAGGGGATGCCGCTCTCCTCGGCGTACCCGATCGCGGCAGGCGTGCCCGACTCGGGTACCGGGATGACCAGGTCGGCCTCGGCCGGAAAGTCGCGAGCCAGGCGGCGGCCGATCTCGACGCGGACGCTGTGGATCCGCTGCCCCGAGATGCGGGTGTCGGGTCGGGCGAGGTAGACGAACTCGAACAGGCAGCCCTTCGGCACCGCCTCGGCGAAGCGGCGGGTGCGCAGGCCGTGCTCGTCGATGGCGACCATCTCGCCGGGCTCGATCTCGCGCACGAAGGAGGCGCCGACGATGTCGAGCGCGGCGGTCTCGCTGGCCACCACCCAGCCGCGCTCGAGGCGGCCGAGCACGAGGGGCCGGATGCCCTGGGGGTCGCGGGCGGCGTACAGCGTGTTCTCGTCCATCCAGACGAAGCAGTAGGCGCCCTTGAGCTTGGGCAGCAGCTCGGCGGCGCGCTCCTCCATGGAGCTGTCGGGGTGGTAGGCCAGCAGCGCGGTCACCAGAGAGGTGTCGTTGGTGCTCGTCTCGAGCTTGCGGGCGTTGAAGTCGAGCTCTTCGCGCTCGGTGGGCATGTCGGCGATCAGCTGCTGGAGCTCACGGGTGTTGGTCAGGTTGCCGTTGTGGCCGAGCGCGATCGAGCCGTCGGCCGTGGGCCGGAAGGTCGGCTGCGCGTTGTGCCAGGTGCTGGCACCGGTCGTGGAGTAGCGCGAGTGACCGACGGCGAGGTGGCCCTTGAGCGCCGCGAGCGTGGACTCGTCGAAGACCTGCGAGACCAGGCCCATGTCCTTGTAGACCAGGATCTGGCGCCCGTTGCTCACGGCGATCCCGGCAGACTCCTGCCCGCGGTGCTGCAGGGCATAGAGGCCGTAGTAGGTCAGCTTCGCGACCTCTTCGCCGGGGGCCCACACGCCGAAGACGCCACAGGCGTCCTGGGGTCCGCGTTCTCGGGGGTCGATGTCATGGTTCAGTCGGCCGTCTCCACGACGGCGAGCTGGGCTGGCCACGCGGCCGAGTGTACGTGCCGGGGCAGGCACGACCGGCCACCGTCCCCCGATGTCGCTCAGGCGGACTCACATGTTCTGGGCGCCGGCCTTGATCGCCTCGCGGATCCGGCTGTAGGTGCCGCAGCGGCAGACGTTGCGGATCTCGTCGAGGTCGGCGTCCGTGACGTCGTGACCCGCGGCGCGGGCCTGTCTCACCTTGGCGACAGCGGCCATGATCTGGCCGGGCTGGCAGTACCCGCACTGCGCCACGTCGTACTCCAGCCAGGCCTCCTGCATCGGGTGCAGGTCCCCGTCGGCGGTGTCGGCGAGCCCCTCGATGGTGGTCACTTCGTCGCTCGGCTTGATGTCGGCGACGCGGACGGCGCACGGGTTGAACGCCTTGCCGTTGATGTGCGACGTGCACGCCTTGCAGACGTTGATGCCGCAGCCGTACTTCGGGCCGGTCAGGCCCACGACGTCGCGGATGACCCAGAGCAGGCGGACGTCGTCGTCGACGTCGACGGTCACCGACTGTCCGTTCAGGACGAAAGTGTGGTTCGGCATGAAGGGCTCCTAGAAGGTGTGGCTGAGGCCGTCGGTGGGCGACGCGGGCACGGGCGGCACGAAGCTCTTCACCTCGAACGAGATCGGGTTGTCGTGGTTGATCGGGAACCTGGTCGGCACCTTGCCGGTGGCCCGCGCGAACGCGCAGGCGACGGCGGAGACCGACGGCGCGACACCCGCCTCGCCGGCACCACCTGGCTGCTCGGACCCGGAGCCCACGATCACGACCTCGAACTCCGGAGGGATGTTCCACTGGCGCGTGTAGAAGTAGTTGTCCCAGCTGGCCTCGAGGAAGTGGCCGTCTCGCAGGTGCAGGCTGCTGGTGAGCGCCAGCGCCAGACCGTCGGCGAAGCCGCCCATCATCTGCGCCTTCAGACCCGTCGGGTTCACCACCAGCCCGGCGTCGACGGCGATGACCGCCTTGGTGACCCGTGGCCCGGTGACGGCGTCGCGCACCTTGCGGTTGACGGTTTCGGGTCGGCAGTCGAGCTCCACGAGGCAGGCAGTCGAGCCCTTGTACTCCTTGTGGATCGCGATGCCCTGGGCCGTGCCCGCCGGCATCGACCGTCCCCAGCTGCCCACCTCGGCGGCCTTCTCGAGTACGGCGCGAGTGCGCTCGTCGCGCAGGAACTCCAGCCGGAACTCCAGCGGGTCCTTGCCCATCGCGCGGGCCAGCTGGTCGACCACGAGCTCGTTGGCGCAGCGCACGTCGGGTGAGTAGATGTTGCGCATGCTGCCGGTGTTGAACCGCGTGTCGGTCTCGTTGAGCAGCTGGGTGACCGCCCCGAAGTTGTAGGGCAGCTCCTGGGTCAGCGCGAAGATCGACTCCGCGAACCCGAGGTTGCCCAGCCCCGCAGGCAGCTCGGCGGACGACGAGGTGAGCATCTCCCCCAACCCGTGGCTGAAGTCGGTCTCCACGCTGGTGTGCCGTTGCTCGAAGCTGAGCACCTGGCCGGCGAGGTACGTCGCCCGGATCCGCGAGGTCGCCATCGGGTGCACCCGGCCCTGCCGGGGCTCGTCGGCGCGGTGCCACATCAGCCGGACCGGCTTGCCCATCGCCTTGGAGATCTTCGCGGCCTCGATGGCGTGGTCGCCGAACAGCTTGTGGCCGAAGGAGCCGCCTCCGGTGATGACGTTCACCTTCACCTTGCCCTGCGGGAGTCCGGTCGCCTTGGCGATGTCCTCCTGGGCCACGATCGGGGACTTCAGTCCGGCCCACACCTCAGCACTGTCGGAGCGCACGTCGGCGATGGCGGCGTACGGCTCGAGCGCGGCGCTGCTGCGGAACATGAAGGTGAAGTCGGCCTCGATGGTCTTCGCGAGCACTGGGACCTTGGGTACGGCGAGCGGGAGCTCCGCCTTGCGCAGCTTCGCGAGGATCGTCGCGTCGGACTCCCCTTCGACGGGGCCGGGGTTCCAGTCCACCTCGAGCGCCCGGATGGCGTCGATGCACTGGCCGAAGGTTTGCGCGCGAACCGCGACGCCGGTGTCGACGACGGCGATGTCGGTCACGCCCGGCACCGCTCGGACAGCCGCCTCGTTGCGAACGGCCTTCGGCGAGCCGTTGAGCGTCGGTGGCCGGCAGACCATCGTGGGCAGGGCGTCGGGGACCTCGAGGTCCATCGCGAACTTCTTCTTGCCGGTGACGATGTCGCGGGCATCGACCCGGTTGACCGGCTTGCCGATCACCGCGAACGAGGAGGTCGACTTCAGGTCGACCTGCACCTGCCTGGTCGCGCTGCTCGCTGCCTTGGCCGACAGCTCCCCGTAGGTCGCCGAGGATCCGTCCGGTGCGGTGATCACGCCGTTCTTCGACTTCAGCAGGGCCACCACGGAGCCCAGCTCGATCGCAGCCGCCTCGAGCAGGGCACCCTTGGCGATCGCCGCGGCGACCCGGATCGGGGTGAACGTGGATACGGTCGTGTTGGAGCCACCGGTGAGCTGGTTGAACAGCAGCTCCGGCCGGGCGGGGGCGAGGCTGACCCGCACCTTCTCGACCGGGAGGTCCAGCTCCTCGGCGATGATCATCGCGGTCGAGGTGGTGATGCCCTGGCCGACCTCCATCCGCGGGATCGCGAAGGTGGCCGTGCCGTCCTCCTCGATCGCGATGGTGATCATCTGCGAGGTCGGTCGGGCGGCGTCGGTCTGCAGGTCCTCGAGGTCGTAGGCCTCCGCGATCTGGGGCGGCGAGGGCACGGCGGCGTACGCCGGAGTGCCGATCCGGAGGTCGGCTGCGACGACGAGCGTGGAGGCGCCCACGACGTAGCCGAGGAAGCCGCGGCGGCTGGTCCCGGACCGGCCAGGCTGCGGCGCGACAGAGTTCTCTGTGGTGGCATCTGGGATCGACTGTTCGAGGGTCACGCAGCGGTCCTCTCGTTGCTGCGGCCCGGGAGGCTCCCGAGCCTCCCTCCCCGTGACGTGGCCACCCGCTCCCGAGGGTGGCCGCGATCACTACCGTGAAAGTACCCGGCGGAAGTTGAAGCGCAAACCTGTCGAGGTGTCCAGATTGTGCAGAGTTCTGCAGCGCGGCGACCTGCAGCGAATCAGCGCTCGGGCCAGAGCCCTTCGCAGGCCTTCCGGGCTCGCTCGAGGGTGGCCCGGTCGGAGGCGACGACCAGACCGGCGCCGCCGGAGCGGGCGTCGTACGGCGTGCCGTCCCGGTGCGAGGCGGCGCCGCCGGCCTCGCGGACCATCAGCGTGCCGGGCAGGTGGTCCCACGGGTTGGTGTGGCCGTAGAGCACGTAGTCGGCCTCGCCCTCGATCAGCTTCGGGTAGTCGACCCCGCAGCAGATCCAGGTGCCCTTCAGGGCCGGGAGTCCCTCGGGCTGGCGACCGCGCCTCGACCAGATCGAGGTGGCTCCCCGCGGTTGGTCGCCCGCGGGCTCGCGGTGGACCGGCTCGCCGTTGCGTCGTACGCCGCCACCGTGCTCGGCCACCCAGCCGGTCTCGTGCTCGGGCTGCCAGATCCAGCCCCGCACCGTCTCGCCGCGTATCACCTCGGCCACCATCACGGCGTGGTCGGGCGAGCCGTTGACGAAGTTCTTGGTGCCGTCGACGGGGTCGACGGTGAAGCCGTGCTCGGCCTCGCGGAAACGCGGCAGCAGATCCGGCTGGACCGCATGAGCCTCCTCCCCGAGCACCACCGCATCGGGATAGGCGTCGAGAAGCGCCCAGGTGATCAGCTCCTCGGCCTCGTGGTCGGCCACGGTCACCAGATCGCCGGGCTTCTTCTCGTCGATCTGTGACTCCGAGAGCGTGCGGAACCGCGGAGTGATCACCTCGGCGGCGACCGACTGCATCAGCTCGAGGACGGCCTCCGTGGAGAGCATTTCGCGGCCTCGTCAGCCTGCGAGGTTGACGAGGAGCAGGGTCTCGGCGAGGCAGACCCGCTCGAACTCGGCGAGGTGCAGGCCCTCGTTGGCGCCGTGAGCACGCGTGTCCGGATCCTCGACGCCGGTGACCAGGACGCTGGCCTCGGGGAAGCTCTCCAGGAACTCGGCGATGAAGGGGATCGACCCGCCGACCCCCATGTCGATCGGCCGGACACCGTCCCAGGCCTCTGTGAACGCGTCCCGCGCTGCGTCGTACGCCGGGCCGCTCGCGTCGATGCTGGTCGGCTCGCCCGTGTCCACGACGACGAAGGTCAGCTCGGCTCCCCACGGGACGTGCGCCTCGAGGTGAGTCCGCAGGCTCTGGATCGCGTTCGCGGTCGTGTCGCCCGGCGCGATCCGCAGTGAGATCTTGGCGCGGGCGCTGGCCGCGAGGGTGTTGCTGGCGCCGTCGACCTGGGGTGCGTCGATCCCGGTGATCGTGAGCGCAGGCTTGGTCCACAGCCGCTCCACCGACGAGCCGGAGCCGATGAACTCGACCCCCGGAGCGATGCCCGACTCCTCGAGCAGCCGTTCCTTCGGGTAGTCAACGTCAGCGGCGGGACCGGAGTGCAGCCCGGCCACGGCGACGTTGCCCTCGTCGTCGTGCAGCGACGCCATCAACCGGCTCAACGCCATCAGTGCGTCCGGCACCAGGCCACCCCACATGCCCGAGTGGACCGCGTGTGTCAGCGTGCGTACGCCGACGTCGACGCGCACCAGGCCGCGGAGGCTGGTGGTGAGGGCGGGTACGCCGATGTCCCAGTTGCCGGAGTCGGCGATCACGATGACGTCGGCGGCTAGGTAGTCGCGGTGCTCGTCGAGCAGGTCGGTCAGGGTGTCGGAGCCGACCTCCTCCTCGCCCTCGATGAACATCGTGACGCCTACGCCGAGGTCGTCGCCGAGTGCGCGGATCGCGGCCAGGTGGGCGACGATGCCGGCCTTGTCGTCGGCGGCCCCGCGGCCGAAGAGGCGGCCGTCGCGCTCGGTCGGTTCGAAGGGCGGCGAGTCCCACTCGGCATGGTCGTTCTCGGGCTGGACGTCGTGATGGGCGTAGAGGAGCACGGTCGGCTTGCCCTCGGGAGCGGGCTTGCGCGCGATCACCGCAGGAGCACCGCCGTCCTCGCGGGCGCTGACGATCCGGGTGTCGTCGAACCCTTCGGCACGGAACAGCTCGGCGACCGCTTCGGCGCTGCGCTGCACCTCGGACGCGCGGGCAGGATCGGCACTGACCGACTCGATGCGCACCAGGTCCTCGAGGTCCTTCCGGATCCGCGGCAGCTCGGCGCCCACCCGTGAACGCAGCTCGTCGATGTCCATGGGTCGACCCTAGGTGTTGCGTTTCAAGGCGTGAGCGGGAGGTAGGGCGAGAGGTCCGCCCGTTCCCCGGACGCCCGGATCCTGCCTTCGTCCATCGCATCGGCCCACGTCACTCGACCGGTGGCCAGGGCGACCCAGGTCGGTCCGTCGAGCTCGACCACCGCAGGCGGCGTACCTCTTGTGTGGCGGACGCCGGGCACCACCTGCGCCGCGGCGTACGGCGGGACCCGCACCTCGACCGACTTCCCCGGCGCGCGCAGGGCGAGCAACGCGAGGAAGTGCTTGCTCAGCAGCTTGAGGTCAGCCCGGGTGAGCTCGTCATGCTCCAACGCTTCGGCAACTGCAGCGGGATCCTGGGGCTGGAGGCGAGTGGGCACACCAGCACGCTAACCGTCAGCCCCGACCGCTTGTGAGGAGTGTGGCTGTCACCTGGTGACAGCCACACTCCTCACAACGGTTTCCGCGATCGGGAATGACGTCCCACAATGGGCACATGCTCATAGGCCTTCTCGAAGTCGCGTTCGTGCTCGGTGTGGCCGGGTTGCTCGTCTTCGGGACGATCCGGCTGCTGACCCGATCGCAGGACCGACGGCTGCCGGCTTCGGGTGAGGGCCGGTGGGTCACCGCTCACTACGACGTCAAGGGCACGACCCGTGTCGTCGTACAGAAGGTCTCGCCCACCGGGGTCAACGTCCTCGACGAGCACGTGGTGGCGACGCTCCGCATCGACGACCCGGAGTACGACGCACAGTTCCTCACCGCCATGGCCACGGCCCGGGAGCGACGGGCGCTGTTCGAGTCCGAGACCGGGTAGTCGTCCTCACCGGGCGGTCGCCCCACCGAACCGTTCTGCGACGCCGCGGACCAGGTCCTTGAGCTCTTCGGGTGACTCGACCTCGAAGTCTGCGTCGAGCTTGGCCAGCACCATCACCGGCCACTCCAGCGAGTCGACGTTCATGGTCAGCACGCAGCCGCCGTCGACCGGCTCGGCCGTGCCCCAGTGGCCGACGGCCGCGGCCACCAGGGGCGCGTCCGCGGAGATGCGGACCCGCACGGAGTAGCGCTGCGGCATCTGGCGGATGCCGGACTGCACGAAGGTGAGCGCGTCCTCGGCGGGGAGCTCGCGCGGCCGGAACCGCTGGCCGGTCGTCACTACGTCGGCGATCCGGTCGAGCCGGAACGAGCGCCAGTCCTGGCGGTCGCGGTCGTAGGCGACGAGGTACCAGCGACGGCCGAGCGAGACCAGCCGCAGCGGCTCCACTCGTCGTTCGGTCGGGTCGGCGTCGCGTGCCGTGTAGCCGAAGTGCACCAGCTCGTCGTCGCGACAGGCCTGCGCCAGCGAGGTGAGGACGTCGGGGTCGATCACCGGCCCGCCGCCCCACACCAGGTTGTCGGTCTGCGACCGCACGGCGTCCATCCGCCGACGCAGTCTCGGCGGCATCAGGGCGATCACCTTGGTCAACGCCTGGACCGAGGTCTCCTCCATCCCGCTGACGGCACCAGCAGCGGAGGTGCGCAGCCCCACGGCGATCGCGACGGCTTCCTCGTCCTCGAGCAGCAGCGGCGGCAGAGATCCCCCAGCACGTAGCTGGTAGCCGCCCGCGACACCCCGGGACGCGTCGACCGCGTAGCCGAGCTCGCGCAGCCGATCGATGTCGCGCCGCACGGTGCGCGGGCTGACGGCGAGTCGCTCCGAGAGCTCCTCCCCCGGCCAGTAGCGGTGGGTCTGGAGCAGCGACAGCAGTCGCAGCATGCGGGCACTGGTGCTCATGAGGATCAGACTATTTCTGATTGCGGACAGGAACTGACCTCAATCGTACCTAGCGTTCTCTCCATGAGCCAACACACCAACACCCCGATGATCCGGACCCGCGGGCTGAGCAAGCACTTCACCCGCCACAAGCAGACGATCGAAGCCGTCCGCGGCCTCGACCTGGAGGTCGCCCCCGGCGAGCTCGTCGCCTTCCTCGGCCCCAACGGCGCCGGCAAGTCCACCACCCTGCGCATGCTGACCACGCTGATCGCGCCGACGTCCGGCTCGGCCGAGGTCGCCGGGTACGACGTGGTCACCCACCAGCGTCGACGTACGCCGGAGCATCGGGTACGTCGGGCAGGGCAACGCGGCCGGCCACCAGCAGCGCGGTCGTGACGAGCTGGTCAGCCAGGCACGGTCCCACGGCATGACCCGACATGAGTCGCAGCGCCGGGCCGACGAGCTGCTCGAGGCGTTCGACCTCACCGAGCACGGGAGGCGCCCGGTCTCGACTCTCTCGGGTGGACAGCGCCGTCGCCTCGACGTCGCCATCGGGCTGGTACACACGCCGGGTCTGCTGTTCCTGGACGAGCCCTCGACAGGTCTCGACCCGCAGAACCGGGCCAACCTGCAGGAGCAGATCCGGCGGCTGCACGCCGACCACGGCACCACGATCGTGCTCACCACGCACTACCTGGAGGAGGCAGACGCGATCGCCGACCGGGTGGTCGTGATCGACCACGGACTCGTGATCGCCGACGACACCGCCGCCAGGCTCAAGTCAGGGCTCGGCGACCTCGTGACCCTCGGCTTCGGCACCGTCGATGACGCCGGTCTCGCCGAGCGGGCAGCGATCCGGTTGACCAGGGACGCGAGCGTCGAGCGTGCCGGGACAACGGTCACCATCCGGACCCGCGGCGGTGCCGAGATGGCGCCGGGCCTGGTCCAGGACCTTGCCGTGGCCGGCACGCCCGTCCGGCGGATCGAGGTCGCAGGGCCGACGCTCGACGACGTCTTCCTCGACCTGACCGGCCGCAGCCTGCGGGAGACCAACGACATCACCGAAGACACCGACGAAGGAGCAGCAGCATGAGCACCGTCCTGGAGAGCCCGGCCCCGCGTATCGACGTACACGAGCGGCCGCAGAAGTCAGCCGACCCCGGCTTCCTCGCCGACACGTGGAACGTGATGGTCCGCGAGCTGAAGCCGGTGTTCCGCGAGCCGGCGTCCGTGCTGTTCGCGATGGTCCAGCCACTCGTGTTCCTCGGGCTGTTCGCGCCGCTGCTTCCGGAGGTCGAGAACGGGTCCGCGCTGCAGTGGTTCGTGCCGGGCATCATCGCGATGACAGCGCTGATGGGTGCCTCGTTCACCGGGGCCAACCTCACCCAGGAGATCCAGACCGGCTCGCACGAACGGCTGCTGGTCTCCCCGCTGAGCCGTTCCTCGCTGATGGTGGGCCGGTCACTCAAGGAGGTCGTGCCGATGCTGATGCAGACAGCGATCATCCTGCTGGTCGTCACGCCGTTCAGCTTCGAGCTGCACCTCGTCGGGGTGCTGGTGGGCATGGCTGTGCTGTCCCTGTTCAGCATCGGGGTGGGCGCGCTGTCGTTCGCGCTCGCGCTCGCCGCCAAGGACCAGGACTGGCTGTTCTGGACGGTCCAGCAGACGCTGATCTTCCCGGTCCTGCTGCTGGCCGGAGTGCTGCTGCCGCTCGAGGGTGCACCGGGCTGGCTGCAGACGGCGGCCGACCTGAACCCGCTGAAGTACGTCGTCGAGGCCGAGCGCGCGCTGTTCGCCGGGTCCTTCCCGGTGGACGTGGTGGGCTACGGCTTCATCGGGGCCGCGGTGGTCGCGGCGCTCGGGCTGGTCGTCGGCCTGCGGGCGATGGAGCGGTCCAGCTGAGAGTTGGTCCGCCCCCGCACCGGGCGAACCGCACACGGACATGCGAATGTCGCGTGGGTGCCGCAGGAACGCTACTGCGGCAACTCGCGCCACATTCGCATGTTCGGCTACGTCCCTACGCCGCGGCTCCGTCCCTCAGGCCATGGCCGCGGGCAACGTCAGCGTCCAAGCGGCGCGCAGCTCGTCGAGGGGTACGTCGAGGACGCCGGTCACGGCGAGTGAGGTGCCGCGGGTCTCGCCCAGCGACGTGATCGGTACGCCGTGCTCGGCGGCGAGCTCGAAGAGCCGCTCCTCGTCCTCCGGCGCGACCGACACGACCACCCGGGCGGCCGACTCGCTGAACAGTGCGACGAACGCGTCCCCGCCTGCGACGTCGGACAGGTCGACGCGTGCACCGATGCCGTGGGTCAGGCACGACTCGACCAGCGTCTGGGCCAGGCCGCCGTCGGAGACGTCGTGGGCCGAGGACACGACGCCGGTCGCCGCGACCAGCAGCTCGCTGAGTGCGCGCTCGGCGGCCAGGTCGACACGGGGCGGGATGCCGCCGAGGTGGTCGTGCACGACGTGCGCCCACTCCGAGCCGGAGAGCTCCTCGCGGGTCTCGCCGAGCAGCAGCACGCGGTCGCCTGTGGCGCCGAAGCCGGTGGGCGTGCGCGTGGTGACGTCCTCGATCACGCCGAGGACGGCGACCACCGGAGTCGGCAGGATCGCCGTCTCACCCGTCTGGTTGTAGAGACTGACATTGCCGCCGGTCACCGGGATGCCCAGCTCGACACAGGCGTCCTTGAGACCGCGGCAGGCCTCGGCGAACTGCCACATCACGGCCGGATCCTCGGGCGACCCGAAGTTCAGGCAGTCGCTGATCGCCATCGGAGTCGCGCCGCCCGTCGAGACGTTGCGGTAGGACTCTGCGAGCGCGAGCTGCGCGCCGGCGTACGGGTCGAGCAGCGCGAACCGGCCGTTGCAGTCGGTCGACACCGCTACGCCGAGGTTGGTGCCGGTGTCGACGCGGATCATGCCGCTGTCGCTGGGCTGGGCGAGCACTGTGTTGCCCTGCACGTAGCGGTCGTACTGGTCGGTGATCCAGGACTTGTCGCACAGGTTCGGGCTCGCGACCAGGCGCAGCAGCGTGTCGCGGAGCTCGTCGCCGGACGCGGGCCGCTCCAGCCGCTCGGCGGCGTCGGCCTGCAGCGCGTCCTGGGAGTCCGGCCGCGAGAACGGGCGGTGGTACGTCGGCCCGTCGTGGGCCACCGACCGCGGCGGCACGTCGACCACGCGCTCGCCGTGCCAGTCGATCTGGAGGCGGACACCGTCGGTGACCTCGCCGATGACCGTGGCGTCGACCTCCCACTTCACGCAGATCGCGAGGAACTGCTCGACGTCGCCGGGCTCGACGACCGCCATCATCCGCTCCTGCGACTCGCTCATCAGGATCTCCTCGGGCGCCAGCGAGGAGTCCCGCAGGGGCACCCGCTCGAGCTCGACGTGCATGCCGCCGTCACCGGCACTCGCCAGCTCGCTGGTGGCGCACGAGAGCCCGGCGCCGCCGAGGTCCTGGATGCCGGCGACGATGCCGGCGGCGAAGAGCTCGAGGGTGCACTCGATGAGCAGCTTCTCCTGGAAGGGGTCGCCCACCTGGACGCTCGGCCGCTTCGCGGGACCGGTCGACTCGAAGGTCTCGCTGGCGAGGACGCTGACGCCGCCGATGCCGTCGCCGCCGGTCTTCGCGCCGTAGAGGATCACCTGGTTGCCGACGCCGCTGGCCTTGGCCAGGTGCAGGTCCTCGTGGCGCAGGACGCCGACGCAGAGCGCGTTCACGAGCGGGTTGCCGGCGTACGACGCGTCGAAGACCGCCTCGCCGCCGATGTTGGGCAGGCCCAGGCAGTTGCCGTAGCCACCCACACCGGCGACGATCCCGGGCAGCACCCGATGGGTGTCCGGCGCGTCGAGTGGACCGAAGCGCAGCGGGTCCATCACCGCCACCGGCCGGGCACCCATCGCGAGGATGTCGCGGACGATCCCGCCGACACCGGTCGCGGCGCCCTGGTAGGGCTCGACGTACGACGGGTGGTTGTGGCTCTCGACCTTGAAGGTGACGGCGTAGCCCTGGCCGATGTCGATGACGCCGGCGTTCTCGCCGATCCCGGCGAGCATCTTGCCCGCCCGGGTCACTTGAGGGATCTCGGAGAACTGCTTCAGGTGCACCTTGCTGGACTTGTAGGAGCAGTGCTCGCTCCACATGACCGAGTACATCGCCAGCTCGGAGCTGGTCGGCCGGCGTCCGAGGATCTCGCGGATCCGCGCGTACTCGTCGCCCTTCAGACCGAGCGCGGCCCACGGCTGGTCTCGCTCGGGATCGGAGGCGGCGACGCCGACGGTGTCGAGTGCGGGCTTCACGGCGACAGACGACTCAGGCACGGAGCCAATCTACTGCGGGCCCCGGGGCCCTCGGTCAGCGCACTGCGTCGCGGAGCTCGGCCGGCTTCCTGGCTGTCACCAGGGTGCGCACACCCTCGGCCCGTGCCTCCTCCGTGGGCGCGTACAGCGAGACGCTCCACGGTTGGTCGGCGTAGAGCATGGCGGCCTTGAACTGCCCCTGTCCGAGGGCCAGCCAGCGATGACGGACCACCTTGCCGGCGCCGTTCTTCTCGTCGGTGCGCTCCGACCCGACCACCTCATAGTGGTCGTAGGCCAGCTGCACGCTCTTCCACTGCGAGTAGTTGAGCTTCACCAGGGTCCCGTCGTCGAGCTGCTCGAAGCACTGGATCATCACGAGCCGCTCTCCCTTCGGTGCCTGGCTGGCGGACCGGTCCTCGCACGTCTGGGTCTTCAAGCTGGGAAAGACCCAGCCGACCGCGTCCGGACCAGTCAGCTCCGCACAGTCCGCGCTCGTGGAGGCAGTGACGCCGTCCCAGCAGGTGACCGTGGCCGGTGCCGGTGGCTCGCTCGCGTTCTTCTCGGCCTCCTCCTCCTCGGCCCCCTCGTCGGAATCCTCGGCGGCCGGCGGGTCCTCTACAGCCGACGAACCAGAGTCCTGAGCCGACGCGTTGGTGTTGTCCTTGCTCAGCCAGAGGCCACCGAGGACACCGGCGCCGGCCAGCACCAGTGCGGCGACGACGACGGCCACGATCTTCGGCCACCGCCGCGGCCGGCCGGGCTCCTCGAAGACAGAGCCCTCGAACACCGGGTCGGCAAGCACCGGCTCGGCCACAACTGGCTGGGCCACAACTGGCTGGGCCACAACGCTGGGCCACAACTGGCTGGGCCACAACTGGCTGGGGCGGGGAGGCAGTTGCTGGAGTGAGGGCGGCCCCGCAGCTGGTGCAGAAGCGCAGTCCCTCCTGTACGGGCGTGCCACACGCGGGACACCCCGGCTCGGGAGGAGTCGCCTGGGGAGGCGTGACGGGCAGCGTGATGGTCGGCTCGCTCAGCGGCGTTCCGCATTCGGTGCAGAAGGCCGTCCCGGGCACCGCAAGGTGACCGCACGACTCACACAGCGGTCCAGCAACGTCGTTCACTGGCCATCCTCTGTGGTCTGGTTGCGGTCAGTGGCGCCACCCTAGGCCGAAGCAGCGCGAGGCACACACAACTCGGGGTTCGTGTCCTCTTCCTGAGACCCGGGACCACCGCGGGCCGACTTCGGCAAATCTCGGAAATACCAGAAGTGCGCATTTGAATTACACGTTTGTAATTCACTGGAATGCCTGTTACTGGTGTGACAAACGAGGTTAGGGTGGCGGAGTTTTCCGACATTAGTGGAGATTACGATGCCATCCCGTTCCCCGTACCGGACCCGCTCCCGGACCCGTCGATGGGTCGTCGCATCGCTCGCGGCCGCCCTCGCCCTGGTCGTCTCGGGGACCGTGCTCAGCGTCCCGGCGTACGCCGCCAACCCGGTCACCCCCGGCAACTACACGGGCCTCGGCTTCGACCAGTGCGAGGCGCCGAGCCAGTCGGCCATGAGCACGTGGATCAAGAAGTCACCCTTCCGCGCTGCCGGCATCTACATCTCCGGCGCCTCCCGCGCCTGCCAGCGCCAGACCAACCTCACCGCTACCTGGGTGCGCAACCAGCTCGCGGCCGGCTGGCGGCTGATGCCGATCACGCTCGGACCGCAGGCCTCGTGCTCGCACCGCTACCCGCGCTACGGCAAGAACATCGACCCCACGATCAACCCCAGCACGACGAACACCTACTCGGCTGCTCGCGTCCAGGGCGCACTCGAGGCGCGCAGAGCGGTCCAGAGGTCGCGCCAGCTGGGCATCGTCCCCGGCAGCACGATCTTCTACGACCTCGAGGCCTTCAGCAGCGGCTCGACCACGGCGTGCACGCAGTCGGCGCTGTGGTTCATCAGCTCCTGGACCACCGAGCTGCACCGCTACCGCTACGCCTCCGGCTTCTACTCCAGCGCTGCTTCGGGCATCAAGATGCTCGACGACCAGCGGCTGCGCACCGGCAACCGGATCGTGATGCCCGACCAGCTCTGGATCGCCGACTGGGACGGAAAGGCCAACACCAGTTCCGCCTACGTCCGCAGCGACGGGTGGCAGCCCTACAGGCGGGCGAAGCAGTACCAGGGTGGCCACAACGAGACCTGGGGCGGCGTACGGATCAACATCGACCGCAACTACCTCAACCTGCGTACGCCGAGGCTGCCGGGCGCGAGCACACCCGCCCCTGCACCCTCATCCGGCGGCGTCATCGTCCCCAAGTACACGGGCGCCAACCTGTCCGACCCGAGGTGCACGCCGGCGACGATCAGCAGGCCCTCCTACGTGACGATCAACCCGAGGATGTCGACGGTCTTGGCGACGTCCCTGCAGTGCCTGCTCAAGCAGCAGCGCGTGTACCCCTACCAGGTCACCGGGCAGTGGAACCCGCGGACCACCGCGGGTCTGCATCTCTTCCAGAGGCGGGTCGGCTTCAGCGCGCGCACCTATGTCAGCCCGAGTGACTGGGTCAGCCTGCTGGCTGCCGGCAACAGCAGGACGCTGCTCAAGCGTGGCGTCCGCGGTCCCGACGTCATCCGCGTGCAGCGCGCCATGAACGCAGCGGGAACTCACCGGCTCAAGGTCACCGGCCGCTACAACAAGGCGACTGCGAAGGCTGTGGGCATGTACCAGCGCAGGGTCGGCGTCAGCGCCACGAAGATCGTGGGTTGGTACACCTGGAACGCGCTCCGGACCGGACGCCGGTAGCAGGTCTCAGGACCGCTGGAGCGCGGCGATCGCGCTGGTGAAGAACCCGAGCCCGTCGGTGCCGGGACCGGTCAGGTCCTCCACTGCGTGCTCGGGGTGCGGCATCAGCCCGACCACGTTGCCGGTCTCGTTGGTGACGCCGGCGATCGCGCGCTGGGAGCCGTTGGGGTTGCCGACGTAGCGGGCGACGACGCGCCCCTCGCCCTCGAGGAGGTCCAGCGTGTGCTGATCGGCGACGTAGGAACCCTCGCCGTTCTTCAGCACGATCGTGATCTCCTGGCTCTCGTCGTACGCCGTGGTCCAGGAGGTCCGGGTGTTCTCGATGCGCAGCACCTGGTCGAGACAGCCGAACTTGCGGTGGTCGTTGCGGATCAGGGCTCCCGGGAGCAGATGTGACTCGCACAGGATCTGGAAACCGTTGCAGATGCCGAGCACCGGCATCCCACCCTTGGCCGCATCGACGACCTCGGTCATCACCGGCGCGAACCGCGCGATGGCGCCGCAGCGCAGGTAGTCGCCGTACGAGAAGCCTCCGGGCAGCACGACCGCGTCGACGCCCTTGAGGTCGTGGTCACCGTGCCAGAGCGCGACCGGCTCGCCGCCAGCGATGCGTACGGCGCGCTGCGCGTCGACGTCGTCGAGCGAACCGGGGAAGGTGACGACCCCGATCTTCACGAGGCCGTCGAACCCGGCTCGGACGAGAGCACGCGCACGTCGTAGTCCTCGATGACCGGGTTGGAGAGCAGCGTCGCCGCCATCTCGTGCACCTGGGCCATCCGTTCCTCGGTGGCCTCACCGTCGAGCTCGAGCTCGAACCGCTTGCCCTGGCGGACCTCGCTCACGCCCACGAAGCCGAGCCGCGGCAACGCGCCCTGCACGGCCTTGCCCTGGGGATCGAGGATCTCGGGCTTCGGCATGACGTCGACGACGACACGGGCCACAGGAGGCCCCTTTCGCTCGGGTGGACGGGCGTCGTCAGTCTACGAGTCGGCGTCCGGGTGTCGGTGGGGGTGGGGCCGTGGGGGAGTGCAGGTTTCCCCGGCCGACCGGGGAAACCTGACGTTGTCGGCCGATACTTCACCCCACAACGTCAGGGATCACCCGACAACCCTGTCCGCTTTGGCCGGTCAGGAATCCCGGAAGCTCGAGTCCTCGGTGGCTGGAGGGGAGCCTTGGTCGCTGGGCGGAGCCGGGGGTTGGCCCTCCCCTGGTTCACCACCGCCGCGAGAGCCATCAGCTCCCTCGGGACAGTCGCCGCCTGCCCGGCGGGAAGGGGCTCCCCCTTCACCGGCTGGCGGGCGGGCGCCGTACCCGTCGCGCTGTACGCCGTACCCGGGACGCTCGCCCGTTCCCGGGTCGGCCGAGGCCGCCGAGATCGCTCCCGCGACCAGGCCCCCGGCGAGCAAGCCGCCCAGGCCCACCGCCGCGGCCACCGCCGCGGTCCGTCTGCGCGGGGATGCGGCCGGTGCGGCCTCGATCTCGATGTTGTCGTCGTTCATCTCGCAACCTCCACTGGTCTGGGCGCCCGGCCTGGCGGGCCGGGCGTGACAGCACCATGGCCAGTGGTGCTGGGACGGCAGTGTGCGGAACCTGTCGGGAGGCTGGCAGTGCCTGTGAGCTGTCAGCGTCGGCCGCGTACGGCGACGATCGCGAGCGCCACACCGAAGCCGGCCAGCACCGGACCGACGACGGCCCAGAACTCCACGCCGGTCATTGCGCTGCCCTTGATGTACCCCAGGCCCTGGAAGGTGAAGACCACACCCATGAGGACCATCAGCCCGCTGAGGGCCAGGGCGATGGCGCGGCCCATCAGCTCGCCCTCGCGGCCAGGATGCGCGCAGCACGCTTGATGTCGCTCAGCACCGGGAACACGCCCACAGCTGTGGCGAGCCAGCCCACGGGGGCGAGCAAGCCGCGCCCGCGCACCCGGAACGCCACGGCCACGGCGGACCCGGTCGGGGTCGGTTCGAAGTCCAGCAGCAGCATCGCGGAGATGGCGCGCCAGGTCCCCACCTCGGCCCACATGTCATTGGGTTCCAGCACCGTGATCTGCATCTCCGGGACGATCCGCGCGGCGGTGTGGTCGCGCCAGCGCATGCCGACCCGCGGCTCTCCGTCGTCGATCATCTCCACGCGCTTCAGCGACGACTGCCACTCGGGGCGGTTGCGGGGATCCGCGAGGTAGGAGTACGCGACGTCGACCGGGACGTCGAAGTCGACCTCGCCGCCCACCATCTTCGGGCTGGACAGCACCATCAGAACCGTTCTCCGGTGAGCATCTCGAAGGCCTCGACGTAGCGCGCGCGAGTGCGGTCGACGACCTCGGGCGGCAACGCGGGCGGAGCCGCACCGGACGAGCGGTCCCAGGCGCTCTCGGGCGAGAGCAGCCAGTTGCGCACGATCTGCTTGTCGTAGGAGTCCTGCGCGCGGCCTGGCTCCCAGCTCGCGGCGGGCCAGTAGCGGCTCGAGTCGGGGGTGAGCACCTCGTCCGCCAGCACGGTGGTGCCGGTCCCACCGCTGTCCCCGGCAACGGCCGCCAGCCGGGAGCCGAACTCGAGCTTGGTGTCGGCCAGGATGATCCCCCGCTCCCGCGCCAGCGCCTCGGCCCGCGAGTAGACGGCGAGGGTCAGCTCGCGCAGCTCACTTGCGGCCCCCGGGCCGATGTCGCTGGCCACGCTCTCGTAGGAGACGTTCTCGTCGTGGTCACCGAGCGCTGCCTTGGTGGCAGGCGTGAAGATCGGGGCGGGAAGCCGGCTGCTCTCCACCAGGCCCCGCGGCAGCACGATGCCGCACACCTCACCCGTGGACTGGTAGTCGAGCAGGCCGGAGCCGGTCAGGTAGCCCCGCGCGACACACTCCACGGGATACATCGCCAGTTCCTCGCACACGATCGCGCGGCCCTTGACCCCTTCAGGGACGTCGGTCGACCTGATGTGGTTGGGCACGAGGTCGGCGAGCTGGGCGAACCACCACAGCGACATCCGGGTGAGGATCTCGCCCTTGTCGGGGATGGTGCTCTCGAGCACGAAGTCGTACGCCGAGATCCGGTCGCTCGCGACCATCAACAGACTGCCGTCCTCCAGGCGGTACAGGTCGCGGACCTTGCCGGAGTGGATATGGGTCGCGCCCTCGATCGCCGGCGCCTCGGGGATGTTGTGCACCTCGTCACCCTACAAACGCCGGGCCGGACATGGCTGTGGGGTGTGCCGGCAGTTGCCGACACACCCCACAGATGGTGCTGGGTCAGAGAATCGCCTTGAGGATGGCGCTCTTGGTCGGGCCCTTGCCTGCGTCGGCAGTGCCGCCAGCAGCCGGGACCGAGGCCACAGCCAGGGCGACAGTCACTGCGAGCAGGGCGCCACGGATGGTGCGAGTCTTGAAGTTCATGGTTTGGTTCCTCCCGTAAATATCGGACCCCGCCGGTCCGATCTCATACCTTGAGACTACGACATATAGGGTGTTTTGTACATAAAGCGGACAAAGAGAGCAGAGTCAGAACCCACAAGAGCCGCCCCGAGAAGTCGAGGCGGCTCTTGGTGACGTTGCGCTGGGCAGATTCAGCGCGCCGTCCCTGGTGTTCCAAACCGTGGCCACTCCTGAGAAGCGGCCCGGTCAGCGGTGTCCCACCGATTCAGCTCAGAACCGAACTAGGTCGAACCTAGGCGACGGACAAGCCGGGTCACAACCCCCGAGACCCCAGTTTTGGGACGAATCGTCATACAGGGTTGGTTTCTGACCGCCTTCTACCAGGCGGCGCACCGCTCAGAGGATGTCGCCGGGCACGTACGACGCGGCCCCGGGATCGGTGGTCAGGGCCGCCTCGACGCGACGTACGACGGCGGCGACCTGGTCGCGCGCGGCCCCGGTGAACTCGATCGGCTCGGCGACCAGCGACGCGATCTGCGCCCGGTCCAGGCCGAGCCGATCGTCGGCGGAGAGCCGCTCGAACAGGTCGTTCTCCGCCCGGCCCTGGCGCATCTCGAGCGCGACCGCGACGGCGTGCTCCTTGATCGCCTCGTGCGCCTCCTCGCGCCCGACGCCGTTGCGCACGGCAGCCATCAGCACCTTCGTGGTGGTCAGGAACGGCAGGTAGCGGTCCAGCTCGCGCTGCACCACTGCCGGGAACACCCCGAACTCGTCGAGGACGGTGAGAAACGTCTGGAACAGCCCGTCGGTGGCGAAGAACGCGTCCGGCAGGGCCACACGTCGTACGACGGAGCAGGAGACGTCGCCCTCGTTCCACTGGTCGCCCGCGAGCTCGCCGACCATGGACAGCTGGCCACGCAGCACGACGGCGAGACCGTTGACGCGCTCGCACGATCGGGTGTTCATCTTGTGCGGCATCGCGGAAGAGCCGACCTGGCCCTCCTTGAAGCCCTCGGTGACCAGCTCGATGCCGGCCATCAGCCGGATCGTGGTGGCCAGGTTGGACGGGCCGGCCACGACCTGGACGAGCGCGGAGACCACGTCGAAGTCGAGGGAGCGCGGGTAGACCTGTCCGACGCTGGTCAGCACCTGGTCGAAGCCGAGATGAAGGGCGACGCGCTGCTCGAGCTCGGCCAGCTTCGCAGTGGAGCCGTCGAGGAGGTCGAGCATGTCCTGCGAGGTGCCCATCGGGCCCTTGATCCCGCGCAACGGGTACCGCGCCAGCAGGTCGTCGAGCCGGCCGAGCCCCACGAGCATCTCGTCGGCCACGGTGGCGAAGCGCTTGCCGAGGGTGGTCGCCTGGGCGGCGACGTTGTGCGACCGCCCCGCCATCACGAGGGACTCGTGCTCCACGGCGAGGCGGGCCAGCCGCGCCAGCGTGGCGAGCACGCGCTTGCGGATGAGGTCGAGCGAGGCGCGGATCTGGAGCTGCTCGACGTTCTCGGTGAGGTCGCGCGAGGTCATCCCCTTGTGGATGTGCTCGTGCCCGGCCAACGTGGAGAACTCCTCGATGCGTGCCTTCACGTCGTGTCGGGTCACCCGTTCGCGCGCAGCGATGCTGGCGAGGTCGACCTTCTCCACGACGGCCTCGTAGTCGGCGATCACCCCGGCGGGAACATCCACACCGAGGTCGCGTTGCGCGGTGAGCACCGCGATCCAGAGGCGTCGCTCGAGGACGATCTTGTGCTCGGGGGACCAGATCTCGGCGAGGTCAGCGCCGGCGTACCGGGTGGCCAGCACGTTGGGGACGGTCATCAGATGCCTCTCGCGATGTCGGTGCGCCACTGGGCGCCGTCGAAGCTGATCGAGGACACGCCCTCGTAGGCCTTGGCCCGGGCGTCCGCGACGTCGCGGCCGACGGCGGTGACCGCCAGCACGCGGCCACCTGCAGTCACCAGGTCGCCGTCCCGGTCGGCGGTCCCGGCGTGGATCACGTCGACGTCGTCCTCCTTGGCGACCGTCTCGGTGCCGATGATCACGTCACCCCTGCTCGACGACTCGGGATAGCCCGCGCTCGCCATCACCACGGCCACGGCGGCGCCGTCCTTCCAGCGGGGTGGCTCGACCTCCTCGAGCCGGCCGTCCGCGGCCGCCTTGAGCAGCGGGGCCAGCGGTGAGTCGAGCAGCGCCATCAGCGGCTGGGTCTCGGGGTCGCCGAAGCGGGCGTTGAACTCCACAACCCGGACGCCGGCCGAGGTGAGCGCGAGCCCCGCGTAGAGCAGCCCGGCGAAGCGCGAGCCGCGCCTGGCCATCTCGTCCACCGTCGGTTGCAGCACCCGTTCGTGGACGTCGGCCACCAGGTCCTCCGGCGCCCAAGGCAACGGCGTGTAGGCGCCCATGCCACCCGTGTTGGGCCCCTGGTCGCCGTCGAAGATCCGCTTGAAGTCCTGCGCCGGCTGCAGCGGGTAGACGGTCGTCCCGTCGGTGATCGCGAACAGCGACACCTCAGGACCGTCGAGGAACTCCTCGATCACCACCCGGTCGCACAGTGCGGCGTGCGCGGCTGCTGCGTCTCGGTCCTCGGTCACCACCACGCCCTTGCCTGCGGCGAGCCCGTCGTCCTTGACGACGTACGGCGGGCCGAAGTCGTCGAGGGCTGCGGCGACCTCGTCGGCCGTCGTACACACATGGGCCATCGCGGTCGGTACTCCTGCGGCGGCCATCACGTCCTTCGCGAACGCCTTCGAGCCCTCGAGCTCGGCCGCGAGGCGCGACGGGCCGAAGCAGCTGATGCCCTGCTCGCGCACGGCATCGGCGACTCCCTCGACCAGCGGCGCCTCGGGACCTACGACGACGAGGTCGGCTCCGAGAGCAGCAGCCAGCGCGGCCACCGCGGAACCGTCCATTGGGTCGACCTTGTGGAGGGTCGCGAAGGCGCCGATCCCCGGGTTGCCCGGTGCGGCGTGCACCTCGCTGACCGAGGGATCGCGGGAGAGGGCGAGCGCGAGCGCGTGCTCGCGTCCACCGGTACCGATGACGAGGGTCTTCACGTTCGGCGATCCTATCGACGGGGGCCGGTGGGCACTCAGGCGCGCCTTGTCCGGCCTACTTCGCCGGCCGGCGCGCGCGCTCCTCGTAGGCCGCCCGTTGGGTCTCGTCGCGGTCGGCGAGCACCCGGTCGGCACCGAACGCGCCGGCGATCTTCTCCTGCAGCCACCGCGGCAGCACGCCGGTCGCCTTGGTCATCCCCTGCACCCAGCGCGGCGCCCACAGCTCGGGGGCCGCCGTGCGGATGGCGGTGGCGATCACCTCGGCGACATCCTGCGCGCTGACCGCCTTGACGCCCCGCGCGGTCGGCACGCCCGCGGCCAGCTCGGTCTGCACGATGGTCGGCAGCACGACGCTGACGTCGATCCCGTGCGGCTTGAGCTCGGCGCGGGTCGCCTCGCTGAAACCGACAGCGGCGAACTTCGAGGCCGAGTAGGTGGCCCCGTCGGCGACCGCGATCCGGCCGACGGCCGAGGCGACGTTGACGATGTGGCCGCGCCCACGGTCGACCATGCCGGGCGCCACGGCCTTGGTGCCGTTGATGATGCCGTGCACGTTGACGTCGATGATCGCCTTCGCCACGGCCTCCGGCTCCTTGAGCACGGAGCCGAGCGGCATGATGCCGGCGTTGTTGACGAGTACGTCGATCGGCCCGACCTCGCCCACCGCGGCGAGGAACTCGGTCCACGACTCCGAGCTCGCAACGTCGAGATGCGCCCCGACCGCGCCACGACCGATCCGCTGCGCGACTCCTTGCACCAGCGCGGTGTCGAGGTCACCCAGAGCCACCGTGGCGCCCTCGGTGGCCAGCAGCTCGGCAGTCGCCTCACCGATCCCCCGCCCGGCTCCGGTGATGACGACGGTGAGTCCGGAGATGTCGCGCTTGCTCATGCGGGATGTCCTTTCGAGGGGGCGGGTGAGTAGTTCAGCCTGTCTCTCCCCTCCGCGTCCACCGGGGCGACCGAAACCGGTCCGGAGTCACTGGTAGGGGTCGGCGATCTCCCTGATCCGCTCGAGCGCCGAGCGCAGCTGTCGCGCCGGCGTGGCCCCGAGGTGGCGCACCCACTCGGCCTCGATCTCGGCCTCGGCCACGCGGGCGACCCGGATGGCCCCCTCCCCGCGTTCCGCGACCACCACCAGCCGGGCGCGAGCGTCGACCGGGTCCGGGACGCGGCGTACATAGCCCGCTCGCTCGAGCCGGTCGACCGTGGCCGTCGCGGTCTGCTTGGTGACCAGGGCCTGCTCGGCCAGGTCGCCGATGCGGGTGCCGGTCGGGCCGATGCGCGCGACGATCCGGCCCTGGGCGGGCGTGACGTCGTCGAAACCTGCAGCTGCGAGGGCCGCGAGCACGCGCGTCTCGACAGCCCGGGAGCCGATGAAGCAGAGCAGCCCCAGGTTCAGCTCGTCGTCCTCGGTCGGCTGGGTCGCGCTCATTCCACCTCTTGACATTCGTCAGATACTCGAACCATTATGGTTCGAACATCGTACCAAAGCGGGAGGCCGGAATGGACCGCGACGAGGTGTGGCGGGCGATCGACCAGGAGCGCTCCGAGCTGGCCGACCTGATGGATACGTTCACCGAGGCGGAGTGGGCGACACCGTCACTGTGCCAGGGGTGGCGGGTCCGCGAGGTGGGCGCGCACCTGACGATGGCGCAGAGCACATTCGGGGAGGTGCTCGGCCCGGTGATCCGCGCTCGAGGCAGCTTCAACCGGATGATCCACGACACCGCCGTACGCCGGGCGGAGCTTCCGGTCACCGACTACCCGGTGCTGCTGCGCGCGATGGTGGGCTCGCGCAGGACGGCGCCGTTCGTCAGCGACGTGGAGCCACTGATCGACCAGCTCGTTCACGGCCAGGACATGGTGGTGCCGCTCGGCCGCAGCCGTGAGATGCCTCCGGAAGCAGCGGCCACGGCCGTACAACGCGCCTGGTCGCTGGGTTTCCCGTTCCGCGCGCAGAAACGGCTGCGTGGGTTCACGCTCGCGGCGACTGACCACCAGTGGTCGGCAGGTGAGGGCCCACGTGTCGAGGGACCGGTGCGTGCGCTGCTGATGCTGGTGACCGGTCGTGACGTCGTGCTCCCGGAGCTCAGCGGTCCCGGTGCCGACGCGCTGCGCGACCGGCTCCAGCCGGCGAACGCCTGACGATCAGGTGACGACGAGCGTCTGCTCGCGTCCCGGCCCGACCCCGACCGCCCAGAACGGCGTGCCGGACATCTCCTCGAGCGCACGCACGTAGCGCTGCGCGTTCTTGGGCAGGTCCTCGAAGGTGCGGCAGCCCGAGATGTCGTCACCCCAGCCGTCGAGGAACTCGTAGACCGGCTTGGCGCGGTGGAACAGCGACTGGGTCATCGGCATCTCGGTGTGGCGTTCGCCGTCGATGTCGTAGGCCACGCAGACCGGGATCCGGTCCCAGGCACTGAGCACGTCCAGCTTGGTCATGAAGAACTCGGTCAGCCCGTTGACCCGTGAGGCGTAGCGGGCCACCACTGCGTCGTACCAGCCACACCTGCGGTCGCGGCCGGTGGAGACGCCGACCTCGCCGCCGATCTCCCACAGCTTCGCGCCGTCGTCGTCGAACAGCTCGGTCGGGAAGGGTCCGGACCCGACCCGTGTGGTGTAGGCCTTGATCACGCCGATCACCCGGTCGATCCGCGTGGGTCCGACGCCCGCGCCGACGCAGACTCCGCCGGAGACCGGGTTGCTGCTGGTCACGAACGGATAGGTGCCGTGGTCGACGTCGAGCATGGTCGCCTGGGCGCCCTCGAAGAGGACGGTCTTGCCCTCGTCGAGCGCGAGGTTGAGCAGGAGTGAGGTGTCGGCGACCATCGGCTCCAGGCGGTCGGCGTACCCCCGCAGCTCCTCGACGACCTCGTCGACCGTGATCGCGCGCCGGTTGTAGACCTTGGTCAGCAGGTGGTTCTTGACCTCGAGCGCGGCCTCCACCTTCTCGCGCAGGATCTCCTCGTCGAAGAGGTCCGCGACCCGGATCCCGACGCGGTTGATCTTGTCGGCGTACGCCGGACCGATGCCCCGGCCGGTCGTCCCGATCTTGTTCTTGCCGAGGAAGCGCTCGGTGACCTTGTCGACGGTGGAGTGGTACGACGCGATCACGTGGGCGTTGGCGCTGACCACCAGCGGGCCCATCTTCACCTCGCGTGCGATCAGTGCGTCCAGCTCGCGGAAGAGCGCCTCGGGTGAGACCACCACCCCGTTGGCGATGACCGAGGTGCAGTCCGGCGTGAGGATCCCGCTGGGCAGCAGGTGGGTGGCGAACTTCTCGCCGTTGACCACGATCGTGTGACCGGCGTTGTGGCCGCCGCTCGTGCGGACGCAGAAGTCGATGGCGTCATCGGTGGTCAGCAGGTCGGTCGCCTTGCCCTTGCCCTCGTCGCCCCACTGGGCTCCGAGCACGACGATCGCAGGCATATCTCTCCTAGGCGGCTCGACGTCAGTTCGCACCCTCAGGCCGCGCCCCATCGTACGGGTGCGACCACCCCTCTAGGGTGGCGGACGTGGATCCCCTCCTGCTGATCACCAACTCCGTCGCCGGCGGGGGCCTCAGCGAGGGCCTCGAAGCCGCGCTGGCGCTGCTCCGCAACGAGGCCGACGTCGAGGTCGCCTCCACGAGCAACCCGGGTGAGCTCGACGGTGTGCTCCACCGGGCCGGGTCCCGGTCGATCGTGGTCGCGGGCGGCGACGGCAGCCTGCACGCGGTCGTCTCGGCGCTGCACCGGCGCCACGAGCTCGCAGAGCGCACCCTCGGCCTGATCCCGCTCGGCACCGGCAACGACTTCGCGCGGACCCTCGACATCCCGCTCGACCCCGCCGCTGCCGCAGCCGCGTTGCTGAACGGCTCCCCGCGCCGGATGGACCTCATCATCGACGAGCTCGGCGGAGTGGTCGTCAACAGCGTGCACGCGGGCGCGAGCGCCCAGGCCAGCCGACGCGGCGAACGGTGGAAGCACCGACTCGGCCCCTACGGCTTCGGCATCCTCGGCTACCCGATCGGGGCGGCGCTGGCCGCCGTACGACCACCGTTCGTGCGGCTGCGCATCGAAGCCGACGGCGAGGTCGTCTCCGACGTGGACCAGCACATCTTGATGGTCGCAGTCGGCAACGGGGCCAGCGTCGGCGGCGGCACCGAGCTCACTCCCGACGCAGATCCCGAGGACGGCAAGCTCGACGTGATGGTGTCGTTCGCGACCGGTCCGCTGAAGCGGCTCGGCTACGCGTGGCACCTGCGCACCGGCGACCACGAGGAACGCGAGGACGTGATCAGCCTGCGCGCCAAGCAGGTGACGGTGGCAGGCGAGGACTTCTTCCTGTCCGCTGACGGTGAGATCAGCGGACCCGAACGACGTCGCTCCTGGCACCTCGAGCAGGGCGCCTACTCGATGATCGTGCCCTGAGGCTCAGTAACCGTCCTGGGGTCAGCCCTGGGGCTGGTCGGTCCCTTCCTCGAGCACCGGCCGGTTCTTCTCCACGCGCGGGTCCCCGGCGTCGGCGAAGTAGTCACCGGTCGTCGTCTCGTCCGTGCCGTTGGAGACCTTGGTCGCGTTGAGCACCAGCGTGAGTACGACGGTGACCACGAGGTTGAGCACGAAGGCCGTCATCGCCACGTAGCCCATGTCGCCCAGCCCGGGGATCTCGCCCAGGGAGCCACCGAAGTGCTTGCCGGTGAGCGGGTTGATGACCTGGTAGGCCTCGATGGTTCCGTAGACGATGCCGACAGCCCAGCCCGCCAGCAGCGCCCACTTGTGGAACCAGCGGGTGTAGAGGCTGAACACGATGACCGGGAACGTCTGCAGGATCCAGATGCCCCCGAGCAGCTGGAAGTTGATCGCGTTCTGCTTGTCCATCGTCAGCACGAACACCAGCGCGAAGGCCTTGACCACCAGCGACGCGAGCTTGGAGACCCGGGCCTCCTCGGCATGGGACGCGTCCGGCTTGAGCCACTCCTTGTAGATGTTGCGCGTGAAGGTGTTCGCCGCAGCGATCGACATGATCGCCGCCGGCACCAGGGCGCCGATCGCCACCGCCGCGAAGGCGACCCCGGCGAACCAGCTCGCGAAGGAGTCCTCGAACAGCTGCGGGATGACCAGCTGCGGGTTGGGCTTGCCGTCGACGCCGATCGGCTCGGTGCCGGCCGCGATCGCGACCCATCCGAGCAGCGCGAGCAGCCCCAGCACGAACGAGTAGGCAGGCAGGATCGAGGCGTTCCGCCGGATAGTCACCCGGCTCTCCGAGGAGAGGGTGGCGGTGACCGAGTGCGGGTACATGAACAGCGCCATCGCCGAGCCCAGGGCCAGAGTGGCGTAGGCCCACATCTGGCCGTCGCCCGGGATGAACGCCCCGTTGGGCTTCCCGGTCGTCTCGTTGGTGGCGGCCATCTTGTCCTTCGCGGCGCCGAAGATGCCCTCCCAGCCACCGTCGATGGTCGTGGGCAGGTAGATGATCGCGACGATGATCACCAGGTAGATCAGGGCGTCCTTGACGAAGGCGATCACCGCCGGCGCCCGCAGGCCGGAGGTGTAGGTGTACGCCGCCAGCAGCACGAACGCGATCAGCAGCGGAAGGTCCTTGGCGAACCAGTTGCCGCCACCGCCGAGCCCGACCACGTCGAGCACTGCCTGGATGCCGACCAGCTGCAGCGCGATGTAGGGCATCGTCGCGACGAACCCGGTGACGGCCACGGCGAGCGACAGGGCGCGCGAGTCATAGCGTCCGCGCACGAAGTCGGCCGTCGTGACGTAGCCGTGCCGGTGGCTGACCGACCACAGCCGCGCCATGAAGATGAAGATGATCGGGTAGAGAATGATCGTGTAGGGCACCGCGAAGAACCCGGCCACCGAGCCCATCGCGAACATCGCTGCCGGCACCGCCACGAAGGTGTACGCCGTGTAGAGGTCACCGCCCAGCAGGAACCAGGTGACCCAGGTGCCGAACTTGCGTCCGCCGAGGCCCCACTCGTCGAGCGACTCCAGGGTGTCGCCCTTCTTGAAGTTGGTGGCCAGGAAGCCGAGCACGGTGACCACCACGAACAGCAGGATCAGCACGCTCAGTGCCATCCAGTCGACCTCGTCGCGCGCGGCCAGAGGGATCAGCTGGGCGGTCATCGGTCACCCTCCCCATCGGCCGGGCTGTCGCCCTCCGTGTGGCCAGTGGTGCCTGCGCCGGGGTTGCGCGCCGCGAGGACGAGCCGGTGTGCGGCGTACGTCAGGCCGGCACAGAGGAAGACCCAGAGGAACTGGTACCAGAAGAAGAACGGGAACCCGCCGAGCCGAGGGGTCTCACGCGCATAGCTGGGCACCCACAGGAGCGCCACGACCGGGATCGCGAGGCAGACCCCCGCGATCACCAGCAGGGTCTTGTTCGTGGGAGGGGCGTCATCGGCGCCGCCCGAGCGGTTGATTTCTGCCATGCCTCGAAACCCTAGACCGAATGGGTCCCGGAGTGTGACCCCGGTCTCAGGCCCCGCTCAGGTCAGCTGCGCGTGCCCCTCTGGGCTGGAGTCACGGAGGAACTGGTCGCAGCGGTCCCGCTCGTGGTCCTCACCGATCCGTCCGGCGGCTGACGAAAGCGCGGCCAGGCAGCGCAGGAAACCCTGGTTGGGCTCGTGCTCCCACGGCACCGGTCCGTGGCCCTTCCAGCCGTTGCGGCGCAGGGCGTCGAGGCTGCGGTGGTAGCCGACCCTCGCGTAGGCATAGGCGGTCACGTCGTCGGCATCCGCATCGGCGAGGGCCTCCTCGGCCAAGGTCGCCCAGGCGAAGGGCGACTCCGGGTGGCGGCGTACGACGTCGTGGGCCTGCCCGCCGGACGCGAGCTCGGCAGCTGCGGGGTCGGTGGGCAAGAGGGTGGGGGGCGGGCCGCCAATGAGGTCGCGGCCGAGGGAGGAGTCGCTCATGCTGCGATCGTGCCACGGCCCGGCAGTGAGCGAAGACCCGGATAGTCCGGAGCGTTCGGCCCCTCCGACACGGTGTTCGGGGGTCCGTTCGCTCCGGACTATCCGGTTCTTGGGCTGGGGTCAGTTGTCGACGGTCTTGCTGAGCACCTTGAAGTCGGCGTCCAGGTCGACGTTCCACTCGGTGTTGTCGGCCGTGCGGACCTCGACCTCGTAGGCCTCACCGCGGTCGTCGCTGGCGTCCAGGTCGACGATGGTGCCGCCACCGACGGCGTCCAGCGCAGCCTTCTCGGCGGAGGTCCGCTCGGTGGCGGTGAGCGCGCGGTCGTCGGCGTCCGGGGTGTCGTCGTTGGCGTCGTCGCGGTCGTCCGCGTCCTGGCGCAGGACGTCGAGGTCCTTGTCGAGGGTCACGTCGACCTCGGTGCCGTCGTCCTTGCGGACCTCGACCTCGTAGGCCTCACCGGGGTCGTCGCTGGACTCGGCGTCGACGACCTGGCCTCCACCGACAGCCTCGGTCGCGGCGGTGGAGACCCGGTCGCGCTCGCTGCCCTCGAGGTTGGCATTCGCCGTCGAGGCCCACACCACGCCGCCGATCCCGAGGGCGGCAACGGCTGCGATGGTGGGGAGGATGAAGCGCTTGGTGCGGAGCTTGGCGGTGTTCATGACTGGTGACCTTTCGGTTGCTGACTGGGTATGCACCCACCCTGCAAGGAGGTCGCTGAAGCCAACCTGAACGTGTCTGAAAGCCCGTTCAGGTTGGGAAATCGGTCTCCGCGAAGGCCGCAATGACTCCTGCGGCAAGGGCTGTCCGCTCCACCATCCCGGCGATGCTCACGTGCTCGTGCTCCGCGTGCGCGCCGGCGCCGACTGCGCCGAACCCGTCGAGCACCGGGATGCCAAGTGCCGCCACGAAGTTGCCGTCGCTGGCTCCGCCCACGGATGCCTCGGCGAGATCGAGACCGATCCGGCCCGCAACTGCGCGCGCCAGCTCGTACATCTGCGCGATCTCCGGGGTCCGGGTCATCACCGGGCGGTTCCATGCTCCGGTCACCGTGAGCTCCACCCGCGGGTCGACCGGGGCGAGGGAGTCCAGCAGGCCGCTGACGCGCTCCAGCTCCTCGGGTGTGGCCACCCGGACGTCGAGACGAGCCTCGGCGAAACCGGCCACGACGTTGGGGCGGCGGCCACCGCGCAGGACGCCCACGTTGATCGTGGTCCCCGCCTCCAGGTCGATCGCCTCGTGCAGCGTGGTGACGACCCTGGCGATCTCACCGATGGCGCTCGCTCCGGCCTCCGGGTCGAGGCCCGCGTGCGACTCGACGCCGGTCGCGTGCACCTGGAAGAGGCCCACGCCCTTGCGCGCTGTCTTGACCGCTCCGTCGGCGCTCCCCTCGAAGACGAGGACCGCGTCCGCGCCCGCGACCGCCTGCTCCAGCACGGGTCGGGAGAACGGGCTGCCGACCTCCTCGTCACCGTTGATGACCAACCGGATCGAGGGACGCGGCACGGCCAGCTCGTCGAGGGACCGGATGGCCCAGACGAGCTGGACCAGGCCGCCCTTCATGTCGAAGATGCCGGGGCCGGTCATCACGTCACCGTCCACGTTGGCCGGCCGCTCCGCCACGGTGCCTGTGTCGAAGACGGTGTCGTAGTGGCCGAGGCCGACCACGCGTCCGGGCACAGCACCCGGGTAGTCCAGCACCAGCACCGAGCCCCATGACTCGTCCTCGTGCAGCGCACGCTGGGCCGACGCGCCCAGCCGGCGCGTCACCCAGTCCTCGACCCAGGCCACGCCCTTGTCCAGAAGCTGGCGCTCGTCGCTCGGGGTCTCCTGGTCGACGAGCTCGACCACGTCGGCGACCAGGTCCTCGCGGTGAGCCTCGACCCACTCGCGCAGGCGAGGTACGTCGACAGCCGCGGCTGCCTCGACGCCGGGGAGGCTCATCGGACTGCCTCCAGTCCGACCAGGCGGCTCACGGACATCTGCCCGCCCGCCTCGAGGTCGCTGATGTGCTGGAGCAGCGCCGCCAACCGTGGCGTCGGCACACCAAGCCTGTGCGCTTCCTCGAGGACCGGCGTGTAGTGGGTAGGGACCTCGGTGGGGCGACGACGTACGGCGAGGTCGCGCCAGATCCCGCTGCGGTCCTTCGCCTGGGTGCGCAGCCACGCGACGAGCTCGTCGGTTGCCGCGTGCTTCCTGGCCGGGTCGTCGCCTGCATACGGAGCGGGGTCGAACGCGTCGAAGGGCTCCAGCGTGATGCCGAGCCGGGTGGCCACCTCGAAGACCTCGCTCACCAGCGCGTGCATCAGGTCGCGGTGCCGATCGATCAGGTCCGCCATCGGGGCGTCCACCGTCGCGGTCGCGGTGAGCATGGCCCCGAACCCGAGCTTGGACCAGAGGAAGCCGGCAACGTTCGTGGTGGCCTTCGCAGGTCCCCAGGCCTGGAGGTCGGCGACCACAGACGTGACACGTGCGGAGTCGGTGCCGTCGAGCTCGCCGACGACGAGCGCGCCCGCCCCACCGTCGCGGACCTCTCCCGGTCCGACGACATCGGCGAACAGGTTCACGAACGCACCGACCGTGCGGTCGGTGCCGACCCGGTCGGCGATCCCCTGCTCGTTCAGGCCGTTCTGCAGGGACACGACGAACCCGTCGTCGACGAGGCGGGGCGCCACCCAGTCAAGCGCGGCGTTGGTTGCCTGCGCCTTCACAGCGAGGATCACCCGGCCGACGGAGTCAGGGCCGGCCGGGTCGTCGGGAGTGACGGCCAGTTCCACGTTGGTGGCGGTGCGTACCCCGTCGCGGACGACCGCGAGTCCGTTGGCACGGATCGCGTCGATGTGGGCGGAGTCGGCGTCGACGACGGTCACGGAGTGGCCTGATCTAGCGAGGTGGTGGGCGAGGGTGCCGCCGATGGCGCCGGCACCGACCACGGTGTAGTCGTGGGGGTGGGTCACGATCCTCCTGTCGAGCTGTGTTGCAGCGAGGTGGTGGATGGGAAGTGCAGGGGCAGGTCGGAGGTGCCGGCGGTCGCGCCTCCGTCGACGCGCAGCACCGCACCGGTCACGAAGGACGCTGCCTCGGAGGCGAGCCAGATGACAGCGGCGGCGATCTCCGCCGGATCGCCCGGACGTCCCATCGGGTTGCGGGACACCTGGTCGCGGTAGGTGTCGCTGACCGGGTTGACCGGGCTGTCGACGGTGACGAAGCCGGGCGAGACGCAGTTGACCCGGATGCCGGCATCGGCCAGCTCGACCGCTGCTGCCTTGGTGGCCATCTCGAGCGCGGCCTTCGAGGTGCAGTAGTGGGCGGCGCCGGGCCGAGCCCGGGTCGCTGCGCCGGAGCCGATGTTCACCACTACTGCCGGATGCCCCTGCGCCGCGAGGGCAACGGTGAGGAGCACCGGTGCGCGAACGTTGACCTGCTGGACCCGGTCCCACGCCCCCGCTGTCATCTCACGCAGCGGGGTGGCGGGGTAGATGCCGGCCGCGTTGACCAGCACGCCGACCGGGCCGAGCGCTGCTGCGCGGGTGAGCACCTCACCGCAGCTGCTGTCCGTGAGGTCGGTCTTCAGCGCCTGAACCGGCACGTCGTACCGTCCGCCCAGCAGCGCCATCTCCTCGGCGAGCACGTCGCCGCGAGCATCGACACCGGTCACCGCCATGCCCTGACGGGCACACGCCTCTGCGCACGCGGCGCCGATGCCTCCGGCCGCGCCCGTGACGAGGGCGTGGCGTCGGCTCACACGAACTCCTTGTCCTTGGTCTCCGGCATGGTCGCGTAGACGACGCAACCGATCAGAGCCGCCGTGGCCACGTAGACCCAGGTCATGTGCCGCAGGCCGTTCTCGGCCAGCCAGGTGGTGACGTACGGCGCAGTGCCGCCGAAGAGAGCCACGGCTGCGGCGTACGGCAGGCCGATGCCCGTGGCGCGGACCTCGGGCGGGAACTGCTCGGACATGATCACCGCGCAGTTGGCCGAGTAGCCGGTCAGCAGGGTGACCCCGATCAGCTCGACCACCAGCAGCGTGCCGAAGCCCGCGCCGTCGAGCAGCTGGAACGCCGGGTAGGCGAAGAGCAGGAAGCCGAAGGCGAAGCTGAACATCGTGACCTTGCGACCGAACCGGTCGGAGAGCATCGCGACGAACGGCAGCAACGTCATGAAGTAGGCCACTGCGATGAAGTTCGCGAGCAGGGCCTCCTTGAGCTCGATGTCGGTGGTCGTGCTCGCGTAGCCCGGCATGTAGTTCATCCAGACGTAGTAGAGCAAGGTGCCCGCGATGGTGATGCCGACGACGCGGAGAGCCGCGCCGGGGTGGTCCTTGAAGATGCCGACGAGCGCGTTCTTGCGCTTGGTCCCTCCATCGTTCGCGGACCGGGTGAAGCTCTCGGTCTCCGAGACCGAGACCCGCAGCCACAGGCCGACCAGGCCCAGCAGGCCGCCGACGAAGAACGCGATCCGCCAGCCGTAGGAGGCCATGGCGTCCTCGCTCAGTGTCGAGGTGAGGACGTAGCCGGTGCCCGACGCGATCAGCACGCCAGCGCCCACCGAGACCTGCTGCCACGATCCGGCCAGCGCTCGGCGACCGGGGGCGGCGGACTCCACCAGGAACGAGGAGGAGGATCCGAACTCGCCGCCGGCGGAGAAGCCCTGCACCAGGCGGGCCAGGAGGAGGACGAGCGGGGCCAGGATGCCGATGGCTGCGTACGTCGGGACGAGGGCGATCACGATCGCGGCGCCGGCCATCATGCCGATGGTCAGGGTCATCCCCTTCTTGCGCCCGTGTCGGTCGGCATAGGCGCCGAGCACGGCCCCACCGATCGGGCGCATCACGAACCCGACGGCGAAGATCGCCAGCGTCGAGAGGAGGTTCACGGCCGGGTCGTCGCTGCCGAAGAACTGGCCGGCGAACACCGGGGCGAGCGTGGCGTAGAGGGCCCAGTCGACCCATTCGACGGCGTTGCCGATGGAGCCGGCGACGATGGCCTTGCGCTGCTCCGGGGTGAAGCGGGCGCGACCCTCCGTCTGTGGGGTTCCCGAGAGTGTCTGGGTGGTCATGCGGTTTCTCCTTGTAGGGGTGGTGCGATCAGGTCTGCGATCTGGGCATGGGTGGCACACCACACGTCGTCGTGGCTGCGGATGTGCTCGAGGAGCTTCCGGAGCACGACCAGGCGAGAGCGGTGGCCGATGATGTGGGGGTGCAGGGTGAGCTGGAACACGCCGCCCTCGGCGCGGGCCGCGTCGAACTCGTCGACCCAGATCTGCAGGGCCGAGCGAGGTGGCATGTAGGGCCGCAGGCTCGCGTAGCGGTCCATCATGAAGTAGGGGGCGTCGTCGCGGATCCACTCGACGGGGATCTCCACGATCCCGGTCGGCTCGCCGTCAGCGAGAAGCAGGTAGGGCTCGTCGTCGGCCATCAGTGAGGAGTCGTAGACGAACCCGAGCTCGCGGATCACGTCGAGGGTGTGCTCGGAGAAGTCCCAGCTCGGGGTGCGGATCCCGGTCGGCCGGGTGCCCGAGAGCTTCTCCAGGGTGTCCATCGCACGGCCGGTCAGGTCGAGCTCGTCGTCGTGGGACAGCAGGGTGTTCCGCTCGTGGATCCAGCCGTGCACGGCGACCTCGTGGCCGCCTGCGACGTAGGCCTCCACCTCGTCGGGGTGGAGCAGCGCAGAGACGGCCGGCATGAAGAAGGAGGCCGGCATCGCGTGCTCCTCGAGGAGGCGCAGGATGCGCGGTGCGGCGACGCGGGCGCCGTACTCCCCCTGGGCCAGGCGTCCCGGGCTGGTCTCGCCGTCCCGGAGGGGGATCGTCTCGTGGTCGGAGTCGAAGGAGATCGCCACGGCGACCCGGGCGTCTCCGGGCCACCGGTCGGGCGTGAGGCTGGCGCCGGCACGCACCCGGTCGACGTGGCCGCGCCAGATCGGCTCGTCCCACTGCCACGGTTCGGCTTTCACTTCGGGGGTCATGACACCTCCCTGCCCTGCGGCCGACCCGAGTCGTCGATCGGGACGAACGCGCGCTTGAGGACCTGCACCTGGAGGGTGAGGTCGGCCGACTGCACGCCGGGCAGCTGCCCGATCACCTCGGTCGTGTAGGGGTAGAGGTCGCCGTACGTCGGCAGCACGCCCTGCACGATCAGGTTGTGGCGCCCGGTGGCGGCAGCGACGTAGCGCGTGGACGTGTGCTTCGCGATCCGCTCCCCCACCTCGTCGATGCGGGCCGGGTCGACGGTGAGCCACAGCAGGAACTCCACGTCGAAGCCGATGGCGGGCACCTCGAAGAGCGTGCGGAATCGGAGACACCCGCGCTGCACCAGGGACTCCACCCGACGGGCGACGGTGGACTCGCTCCCGCCGGTCGCGGCGGCGATGGTCGAGTACGTCGCGCGGCCGTCGCGCGCGAGGACACGCGCGATGGCGAACTCCTGCTCGGTGAGCTGCTCCGGCTCGGTCCAGTCACGGTGGGCGTAGTCGGTGACGTCGGAGCTCTGCCGCAGCACGTCGACGGCGTGGCCGTCGAGACCGTCGGGCGTCCACTCCTCGAAGGCGCTGAACTTCCGGATGACCACCATGGACTCGGTCTCCAGGACGTCGTCGATGGCCTCGAGGCCCTCGAGCAGCTGGGCGATGTCGCCGGGGCGCTGGACGACCACCTCTGCGGCGACGTCGAAGGACCCGATCGCCACCGTCACGAAGCGCGGCCGCGCCTCGGCGGCGACGGACCGGGCAACCGCGAGCGCCTTGCCCGGACGTGCGCGGAGACGGAGGTAGACAGAGATCCCCAGTCCGCAGCGCAGGTGGTCGAGAACGCCGGTCACCGCGACCCGCCGCTCGGCCAGCAGCTGTTGGCCCCTCCTGGTCACGGTGGACTCCGAGACCGCGAGAGCCGTGGCGATCTTGCGCCAGGACGCGCGCCCGTTGACCTGGAGGGCCATCAGGATGCGACGGTCGAGGTTCGTCAGTTCAGGTGCATCAGTCACAGTCACTAGTGTTGGTAACGATTTCCCTCACGTCAAGGCCCTGTGTAGAGGTTTTCCTTCAATCTGGCGCCATCGGCAGTCGTACGACGAACCGCGCGCCGCCCAACCCAGCAGTGGAGATCTCGACCTGGCCGCCGTGGGCGGTGACGATCTCCTTCACGATCGCCAGGCCGAGCCCACTCCCACCGGCGTCCCTGGCACGCGCCTCGTCGAGCCGCACGAAGCGTTCGAAGACCCGTTGCCGTTCCTCCTCGGGGACCCCAGGCCCGTCGTCCTCGACGACGAGCTCAACACTGCCGCCAGCCTCGCGGACCGCGACGGCCATCGCCCGATCGGCGTGACGGGCGGCGTTGTCGACCAGGTTGCGCACGACCTGTGCGAGCGCGGTCTGGTCACCGCGCACCCGTCCGGCGGTGACCCCCGAGCTGTCGATGTCGAGACCCGTCCTCGTGACACGTCGAGCCTCGGCGAGAGCGAGGTCGTCGAGGTCGACGTCTCGAGTCGCGTGCCCGACCGCCCCTTCGTCGGCCCGGGTGAGCAGCAACAGCTGTTCGACGAGGCGTTGCATCCGCAGCGACTCCTCGAGCACCGCGTCGGCCAGCTCACCCTCGGGCAGGGCACCCGGGTGAGCCCGCGCGACCTCGGCCGTCTGCCGGATGCTGGCGAGCGGCGAGCGCAGCTCGTGCGAGGCGTCGGCGACGAACTGCTGCTGCCGGTCACGTGAGTCCTCGAGACGTCCGAGCATCTGGTTCATGGTCAGCGCGAGCCGGTGGATCTCGTCTCGGGAGCGGGGTTCGGGCACCCGTCGGTCCAGCCGGTCACCGGTGATCCCCTCGACCTCGCGCCGGATGCGCTCGACCGGCGCGAGTGCCCGGGTGGCCACCACCCAGGTGGTGCCGCCCACGAGCAGCAGGAGAATCGGCAGCCCGACCAGGAGCGGCGGGACGAGCGCAGCCGTCGAGTCCTCGACGTCCTCCAGCGAGACGGCGACCGAGACGACGTACTCCTGTCCGCCGGACTCGGCGTCCTCGGTCACCACGAGATAGCGGTGGTCGGCGCCCGGAAGTCGCACCTCGTCGGCGTCGTCGGTCGGCAGCGGCTCGCCGAGGGTCTGGGAGGAGCGCACGACCTTGCCCGCGTCGTCGGTGACCTGCCAGACCAGGTCCTCGGGGTCGTTGTCGTCCTCGTCGTCGTCAGGCGCAGCCGGTTCCGGCAGCCCGGAGGTCTCGAGCTCGTCGGCCAGGGCAGAAGCGCGCTGCTCGGCGCTGGTCTCCAGCCCGTCGCGCAGGGAGTCGCGGACCAGGGTCACCAGCACGAAGGCGCCGACGAGCAGGGCGATCGCCACCACCAGCACCGCAGCGACCGTGGTGCGGAGCCGGACCGACGCACGACCCAACCGCCCGTCAGCCACCGTCGCTCCCCAGCCGGTAGCCGGCGCCGCGCAAGGTCTGGATCGCCTCACGGTCGAACGGGCGGTCGATCTTGTTGCGGAGGTGGCGGATGTAGACCTCGACGATGTTGGGGTCGCCCTCGAAGTCGACGTCCCACACGGCGTCGAGGATCTGCCGCTTCGAGACGACGTCGCCCTGGTGGCGTGCCAGGAACGCGAGCAGCGAGAACTCCCGAGCGGTGAGCTCGATCTCCGTGTCCCCGCGCCACGCGCGACGGGCGGCCGGGTCCAGCCGGAGGTCGCCCACCTCGAGCTGGGTCGGGCGTTCCCGCGCTCCTCGACGTGCCACCGCACGCAGCCGCGCCACGAGCACCGGGAAGGAGAACGGCTTGGTCAGGTAGTCGTCGGCGCCGGTGTCGAGGCCCTCCACCTGGTCCCACTCGCCGTCCTTCGCGGTGAGCATCAGGATCGGCGTCCAGTTCTTCTCGGCGCGCAGGGTCTCGCAGACCTTGTATCCGTTGATCCCCGGGAGCATCAGGTCGAGCACGATCGCGTCGTACTCGTTCTCCCGCGCGAACCACAGCCCGTCGGTGCCGTCGTGGGCAAGGTCGACCGCGAAGCCCTCCGCCTCGAGCCCCACACGCAGGGACCGGGCGAGCCGCTTCTCGTCGTCGACGACGAGTACGCGCATGGGTACCTCCGGGCAGCTGGGAAACGCCATTCTCGCCAAGACTCCCTGAAGCCCCGCTGAATGCCTCCTTGACCAGGGATGGAATGTGGGTGGAGGGGTGTTGAGTTGCTCCATGGCCCACACCACCCAGCCTGCCCCGAGCCCCGCGGCGGGCGACAGCGGGACGCCGACCGACGTCAGCCCCTGGCCCGCGCTGTTCGCGCTGTGCCTCGGCTTCTTCATGATCCTGGTCGACTCCACGATCGTGTCCGTGGCGACGCCGGCCATCATCGCGGACCTGCAGGCCGACGTGAACGACGTCGTCTGGGTGACCAGCGCCTACCTGCTGGCGTACGCCGTGCCGGTGCTGATCACCGGTCGGCTCGGCGACCGGTTCGGTCCCAAGAACCTCTACATGCTCGGCCTGACGGTCTTCACCCTGTCCTCGCTGTGGTGCGGCCTGACCGGCTCCATCGAGGGTCTGATCGTCGCCCGCGTCTTCCAGGGCCTCGGCGCCGCCATGATCACCCCGCAGACGATGGCGATCATCACCCGGATCTTCCCCTCCGAGCGTCGCGGCCAGGCGATGGCGCTGTGGGGTGCCGACTGCAGGCGTCGCCACGCTGGTCGGCCCGATCCTCGGCGGCGTTCTCGTCGACGCCCTCGGCTGGGAGTGGATCTTCTTCATCAACATCCCCGTCGGCGTGATCGGTCTCGTCCTGGCCTGGCGGCTGGTCCCGAGGCTCGCCACCAACAACCACCGCTTCGACTGGCTCGGGGTGACGCTGTCGGGGGTTGCCATGTTCCTGCTGGTCTTCGGGATCCAGGAGGGCCACCAGTTCGACTGGGGCACCATCACGGGTCCGATCTCGGTCCCACTGTTGATCATCAGCGGGATCGTGGTCTTCGCGCTGTTCGTCCTCTGGCAGGCCCGCAACAAGGCCGAGCCACTGGTGCCGCTGTCGCTGTTCCGGGACCGCAACTTCAGCCTCGCCAACGTCGCGATCTCCTCGATGGCGTGCGCGATCACCGCGATGGCGTTCCCGATCATGCTCTACGCGCAGCTGGTGCGAGACCTCTCGCCGACCGGGTCGGCCCTGCTGCTGGTCCCGATGGCGCTGATGTCGATCCTGCTGGCGCCGATCGTCGGCAAGCTCACCGACACGATCCACCCACGGCTGATCACCGCCGTCGGCTTCGCCGCCGCGAGCGGTTCGCTGGTCTGGCTGAGCCAGGTGATGACCCCCGACTCCGCCACCTGGGAGATCCTGCTGCCGATGGCGCTGCTGGGCATCGGCAACGCCGGCGTCTGGGCGCCCACCTCGGCGACCGCCACCCGCAACCTGCCGATGCACCGGGCCGGAGCCGGCGCCGGGGTCTACAACGCGAACCGCCAGGTCGGTGCCGTGCTCGGCTCAGCAGCGATCGCGGTGCTGATGGACTCCCGGCTGGCGGCCCAGGGGCTCAGCTTCTCACCGAGCGAGGCTGGCGGTGGGAACCTGCCCGAGCAGGTCTTCGCACCGTTCAGCGAGGCGATGTCCCAGGCCATGCTGCTGCCGGCCGCCATCCTGCTCGTCGGCTTCGTGGCCGCCCTGTGCTTTGCCCGCCCCAGTCACATGGCCAGTGGCGTGGTCAGTCGCGGGACCGACGCCTGAAGGCTGCCAGCGCGAGCGGCGCGAACACGGCCGTGATCAGCAGGGACCAGCCGATGGTGAACAGCTCGGGATGGTGCAGCGGGAACGCGGCGTCCTCCAGCGCGGGCTCGCCGTTGCCCCAGAGATCGCGAGTCGCCTGGGCCAGCGCCGAGACCGGGTTCCACTCGGCGATGGTGCGCAGCACGCTCGGCATGTTCTCGGTCGGTGCGAACGTGTTGGCCAGGAACGTGAGCGGGAACATCACCGTGAACATGAAACCGTTCACGGCCTCGACGGAGCTGAACAGCGAGCCGACCCAGATGCCGACCCAGATCATCGCGAACCCGAAGAGCAGGATCAGGGCGAACGCGAAGACACCGTCGAGGACCCCGTTGCGGACGCGCCAGCCGATCAGCAGCCCGGTGAGGGCCATGATGGCGATGCCGATGCTGGAGTGGATCAGGCTGGAGATGCTCCGGCCGACCAGGATCGACGCCCGGGAGATCGGCAGCGACTTGAGCCGGTCGACGATCCCCTTGTCGAGGTCGTTGGTCAGTCCGATCGCGACGATGAACGAGGAGAACACGATCGTCTGGGCCATGATCCCGGGCACCAGGAACTCGCGGTAGTTGGAGCCCTCGACAGCGATCGAGCCACCGAAGACGTAGGCGAAGAGCAGCACGAACATGACCGGCTGGATCGTCACGTCGAGCAGCAGCTCGGGCATCCGCTTGATGTGGATCAGGTTGCGGCGCACCACCGCGCCCGAGGACGCGAGCAGGGAGAGGGTCTGGATCTGCGGCCGGGCGGTGCCCACGCCTGCGTCGAGGGTCGTCATCGGAGTGCCCCTTCCTTCTCGGTCTCGGTGTCGGTGTCGCCGGAGTCGGGTGGCTCCTCCTCGGCACGGTGGCCGGTGAGGCTGAGGAACACGTCGTCCAGGCTGGGGCGCTTGAGACCGAGGTCGTCGATCTCGATGCCACTCTCGGCGAGCGCATTGCCGATCCGGCTCATGTCGGTGAGCCCACCAGCCTGCGCGGTCACCCGACGCGCGCCCGGCTCGACGTACACGTCCTGGACGCAGCGCCGCACGAGCTCCTCGGCCGCAGGAAGGTCGTCGGGGTTGGTGACCGTGAGTACGACGCTGGCGCGGCCGGCCTGCTCCTTGAGCTGCGTCGGCGTCCCAGCGGCGATGACCTTGCCCTTGTCGATGACGATGATGTCGTCGGCGAGCTGGTCCGCCTCCTCGAGGTACTGCGTGGTGAGCAGCAGGGTGGTCCCGTCCTTGACGAGGCCGCGCAGCACGTCCCACAGCTCGTTGCGGCTGTGCGGGTCGAGCCCGGTCGTCGGCTCGTCGAGGAACAGCACCGGGGGCGCCGCGATCAGGCTGACGGCGAGGTCGAGGCGGCGCCGCATGCCACCGGAGTACTGCTTGACGACGCGGTCACCGGCGTCGGTCAGGGAGAACCGCTCGAGCAGCGCGTCGCCCTTCGGGCCGATCTCGCGCTTGGGCATCCCGGAGAGGCGTCCGATCAGCCGGAGGTTCTCGCGGGCGGTGAGCAGCTCGTCGACGGTGGCCGCCTGACCGGTCAGCCCCATGCTGAGCCGGACCATCTCCGGCTGCTTGATCACGTCGTAGCCGGCGACCCGGCCGGTGCCGCTGGTCGGCTGGCTCAGGGTGGTGAGCATCCGGACGGTCGTGGTCTTGCCGGCGCCGTTGGGCCCCAGCATGCCGAGCACGCTGCCTTGCGGCACCACGAAGCTGACGCCGTCGACTGCCGTGTTGTCCGCGAACTGCTTGACGAGGTCGATCGCTTCCACAGCGAGGTGTTGGCTCATGGGTCCATGTGAGCACACACCACCGACATCCGGCATGACATTAATTGCTCGATCGGAGCCTCAGGCCGGCTGCTGCTCCCGTCGTACGTCGGCGGCGACGGTGCCCACCTGGCCAACAAGCGTCAGGTGCGAGATCGCGTCGGAGGCACGAGCGATCGGCAGGAACTGGTTGAGCGCCTGCAGCAGGCCGGGCGCCGTGTCGATGGGCAGCAGGCACAGCGCCACCACGCCCACCGGAGAGGAGAGGTCGGCACCGAAGAGCAGCACCATCACCACGAACTGACGCGTCAGCCGACCGAGTTGCCGGTGCTGCGCAGGTTCTCGCAGGCCTCGACGACCCGGGCCGCCATGCCTGCCTCGGCAGCCTTGCCCCAGGCACGCGGGTCGTACTGCTTCTTGTTGCCGACCTCGCCGTCGACCTTGAGCACGCCTTCGTAGTTGGTCAGCATGTGTCCGGCGACGGGACGGGTGAAGGCGTACTGCGTGTCGGTGTCGACGTTCATCTTGATCACGCCGTAGTCGACAGCAGCGCCGATCTCCTCCGCGGTCGAGCCCGAGCCTCCGTGGAAGACCAGGTCGAACGGCTTGGAGCCGGGGGTCAGGCCGAGCTTCTCGACAACCGCCTCCTGGGCCTTGAGCAGGATCTCCGGACGGAGCTTGACGTTGCCGGGCTTGTAGACGCCGTGCACGTTGCCGAAGGTCAGCGCGGTCAGGTAGCGGCCGCTCTCACCGGTGCCGAGCGCCTCGACGGTGGCGATCGCGTCTTCGGTGGTGCTGTAGAGCTGCTCGCCGCCGCCGCCCTCGACGCCGTCCTCCTCGCCGCCGACGACACCGATCTCGACCTCGAGCACGATCTTCGCCTCGGCCGCCTTCTTGAGCAGGTCCTGGGCGATCTGCAGGTTCTCCTCGAGGGGTACGGCGGACCCGTCCCACATGTGCGACTGGAACAGCGGGTTCTGGCCGCCGCGGACGCGCTCCAAGGAGATCTCGAGCAGCGGCCGGACGAAGCCGTCGAGCTTGTCCTTGGGGCAGTGGTCGGTGTGCAGCGCGATGCTGACGGGATACTTCTTCGCCACCTCGTGCGCGTACGCCGCGAAGGCGACCGACCCGGTCACCATGTCCTTGACCGTCGGGCCGGAGAGATACTCGGCGCCGCCGGTCGAGACCTGGATGATCCCGTCGCTGCCTGCCTCGGCGAAGCCCGCGAGCGCGGCGTTGAGGGTCTGGGACGACGAGACGTTGATCGCTGGGAACGCGAACGACTTCTGCTTCGCGGCGTCCAGCATCTCGGCGTACTTCTCGGGCGTGGCGATGGGCATGGCGCGGTCTCCTCGGAGTCCTCGGTCGAACGACAGATGGCACAGGTTGAGCCACCAACCCTAATGGACTCATCGGCCACGGGCTCCGGCCGATCATGGGAGGATCCAGATGCCATCCGATCGAGCGAACAGCACCGGAGTGACATGCCCCCTCATCGCCTCCGAAGCGTTCCTGCCACCCGCATCGCGGTTCTCGTCCGCGCCCTTGCCATGGCGCTCGCCCTGGTTCTCCTGGTCTCGGGGTGCGGCGGCACGAAGGACGACCCGAAGGCCGAGGACAAGGGCAGCTCGACCGACGACGGCGATTCCGGGTCCGGCGACGACGAGCCCGCGCCCGACCCCGGATACCAGGCGCCCAAGCAGGGCGAGTGCTACCGGATGACCGGCGCGCAGTCGCGTGCCTCCGTGTCGACCGCCCGACCGGTCGGCTGCCAGGCGGAGCACACCTCCGTGGTCGCGTACGTCGGGTTCGTGCCCCGGGCGGTCTCCCCGAAGACCCCGCTGGCGCAGCGCCGGAACCTGGGCAGGCGCCTGTGCGAGCCGGCCTACCGTCGCATGGTCGGCGGCACCCTGGCCGACCGCGCGACCTCGATCCTGACCTGGACGATGTTCACGCCGGGCCAGGACCAGCTCGAGCGGGGCGCTCGCTGGGTCCGCTGCGATGTCATCGCCCGCAGCGGCAACCGGCTGGTCACCCTGCCCAACCTGCAGCCCCTGCTGAAGGCCGGAGTCCCCGACCCGCTGCGCATCTGTCAGAACGAGGCGGGCATCGACATCTCGTGCTCGGGCGAGTACGCGTTCAAGGTCGAGGCGGTCTACCGCGCGGCCGGGAACGGCTACCCCGATCCCGTCGCCTACACGCCTCTCGCCCGCAACCGGTGCAAGGAGCTGATGGGGGCGTACGGCGGGTTCTGGCAGCCACCCAGCCGCGCCGGGTGGCAGGCCGGCGACCGCTTCATCCGGTGCCTTTCCCGGAAGCTCGCCCCGAGCCCTTCGCCCTAGCCCCGCCAGGCGGTGCCGAGGTCGGCGTACCTCTCGATCCAGGAGTGCATGGCGATGGCGGCCGCGGCCGAGGCGTTGATCGACCGGGTGGAGCCGAACTGGGCGATGGAGAAGGTGCCGTCGCAGACCTGCCGGGCCTGCTCGGAGAGGCCCGGGCCCTCCTGCCCGAACAGGAAGCAGACAGAGCGCGGCATCTCCCAGGTCTCGATGTGCGCCGAACCCGGGAGGTTGTCCACGCCCATCAGCTGCACCCCGTGCTCGTGCAGGTGGGCGGCGAGGTCCTCCGGAGTCTCGTGGTGTCGCACGTGCTGGTAGCGGTCGGTGACCATGGCGCCGCGCCGGTTCCAACGCCGCTTGCCGACGATGTGCACCTCGCGCGCCAGGAACGCGTTGGCCGTGCGCACGATCGTCCCGATGTTGAAGTCGTGCTGCCAGTTCTCGATCGCGACGTGGAAGTCGTGCCGCCGAGTGTCGAGATCGGCCACGATCGCGGCCATCGACCAGTAGCGATAGCGGTCTACCACGTTGCGCCGGTCGCCCTCGGCGAGCAGCTGCGCGTCGTACTGCTCCCCCTCGGGCAACGGACCCGCCCACGGTCCGACGCCGACTTCGTCGGGACCGTGCGGCATCGGGTCGTACGGCGCCCGCTGGTCCTCGGGCTGCGCGGGTGCATCCCCTGGTCGATCCCTTGGGCTCACAGCCGCAAGGGTAGGCGCGGGCATTTATGTCGTGACCTCCCGGATAGTCTCGGTGCGTGACAGGCCTGCTACCGCTGCTGCTGGGGATCGACTGGATGGACCCCAACTGGCTGCTCGACCGGTTCGGTCCCTGGTTCTTCTGGGTGTGCCTGCTGATCGTGCTCGTGGAGTGCGGGCTGTTCTTCCCGTTCCTGCCCGGTGACACCCTGCTCTTCGCGGTCGGGCTGTTCGTCGCCACTCGCGACGGCATCGTCCCGGGACCACACGCCACAGATCTCCCGGTCGCCATCCTGCTGCTGATCGCAGCGGGCTTCGCGGGCAATGTCCTGGGCTATGAGATAGGGCGCTGGATCGGGCCACCGCTCTACGAGCGGTCCGGGCGGGTCCTCAAGCGCAAGTACTTCGACCAGACCAGCGCGTTCTTCGAGAAGCACGGCAACAAGGCGCTCGTGATCGGCAGGTTCGTGCCGTTCGTGCGTACCTACATCACCGTGGTCGCGGGCGTGACCCGGATGAGGAGGGACCGCTTCTTCCTGTGGAGCGCCGTGGGCGCCGCCCTCTGGGTCATCAGCATCACCCTGATGGGCTACTTCCTCGGCCGCAGCTTCCCCAGCCTCGGGGAGAACATCGACAAGGCGATCCTGGTGATCCTCGCCGTCTCGGTGATCCCGATCGCGTTCGAGTGGTGGAAACACCGCCGGCAGGCAGCCGCAGAGGCGCGCGGGAACTAGCAGCGACGGCTCAGCTCCGGGCGTCGGAAGTCGGCTCGAGCTGGGTCCACCCGGACCAGCCGCGCTCCTCCAGGAGCTCCAGCAGCCGCCGGGCCGCGGGCACCGAGTCGACGAAGATGGAGTCGACGAGCTCGACGACCCCTGCGGCGAGCTCGTCGTCGGGGTCGTCGACGCGGTCGTCGTACTCCTCGGTGGATTTGGAGATGGTGGCCGCCAGCCAGTCGGCGAGCTCGGGCAGCCGCGGGTCGTCGGGATCCCAGTCGATCATCTCGAAGAGCCGTTGATAGAGCTCGACGACCTGAGGGTCCTCGATCTGGACCCGCTTGTCCGCTATCCACTCCGACATCCGCTCGGGCGAGTGCGCCGCAATCAGGATCCAGGCATCGCGCTCGCCCTCGATCATCGGCTCCGGCAGGCCGAGCTCGCGCATCCGGTCCAGGTAGGCGACGGCGTCGGGCGGTAGCGCCAGGTTGTCTCCCGCCGCAAGCCGGTTGATCCGCTCCCTGCGCCCCTGCTGCTCGCGGATCTCGGCGCGCAGCCGCTTGTCGATCTTGGCCACCGCGGCAGCGAACTGCTCCTCGTCGGCCACCAGCAGCTCCTTCACCCGGGAGAGCGGCACCCCGGCATCGGCCAGGGTGCGGATCTTGATCAGGTCCACGACCGCCTTGGCGTCGTACCGCCGGTAGCCGGAGGCGTCTCGCTCCGGCTCCGGCAGCAGCCCCTTGGCGTGGTAGTGCCGCACTGCGCGCACGGTGGCACCCGCGTGCGCGGCGAGCTGACCGATGGTGAGCATGAGGCCAGTGTCCCTCTACTTCGTCGGGACCTTCGTGTACAGCCGCCGCGACCAGAGGTAGCCGACCACGGCGATCAGCACGCACCAGCCGAGCGCCAGCCACAGGTCCGAGCCGGCGTCCGCACCAGAGGTGAGTGCCCGGAGGCTGTCGATCATCGAGGTGAACGGCTGGTGCTCCGCGAACTGGCGCAGGCCCCACGGCATCGAGTCCGTGGGCACGAACCCGCTGCTCAGGAACGGCAGCATCACCAGGAAGATCGGGGTGTTGCTCGCGGTCTCCACACTGTCGGCGGCCAGCCCCATCCCGACGGTCAGCCAGGTCATCGCGAACGCCATCAGGACCAGCAGGCCGATGGCCATCAGCCAGCCGACCGGGCCGGCGTCGGACCGGTAGCCGAGCAACGTCGCGCAAGCGAGCGTCACCGCCACCGCGAACAGGGTCTTGAACACGGCACCGAGCACGTGGCCGGTGAGCACCGAGACCTTGGCGATGTCCATGGTCCGGAACCGGGCGATGATCCCACCGGTCATGTCCAGCGCCACCTCGATCGCCGTGCCGAGCGCGACGCTGGCCACGGCCATGATCAAGATGCCGGGCGTGATGAACACCAGGTAGTCACTGCGGTCGCCGACGCCGGGAACTCCGGGCAAGCCCGCTCCCAGCGTCCCGCCGAAGACGTAGACGAACAGCAGCAGGAATGCGATCGGCTGGGCGACGAGCATGATCGCCAGGGAGGGATAGCGGATCCAGTGCAGCAGGTTGCGACGCAGCATGGTGACCGAGTCGCGGACCACGTAGGTCTTCGACGGCCGGGCGATCGTCTGGGTAGTCATCGGATTGTCTCCATCTCGGTGTCGGTCTCGTCCGGGTCCCGTCCTCGGTCCCGTCCTCGGTCCCGTCCTTGCTGTCGGCCGTGCTCTCGGCCGCGTGGCCGGTCAGCGCGAGGAACACGTCGTCCAGGTCGGCGCTCTGCACGGTCAGCCCGGCCACCGCATCGTCATCGAGCCGGTCAAGAAGCCGGCGCAGGGACGCCACCCCGTCGTTGGCCATCTTCAGCGTGAGTGACTCGGCATCGGCGGTCGCCTCCGGGACCACGGCGGCCACCTCGGCAAGCCGCGTCGCGTCGAGGAACTGCACCTCGACGTGCCCGCCCGGCACCTGGCTCTTCAGCTGAGCGGGCGTCCCCTCGGCGATGATCCGGCCCCCGTCGAGCACGCCGACCCGGTGGGCGAGCTGGTCGGCCTCGTCGAGGTACTGCGTGGTCAGCAGCACGGTCACCCCGTCGGCGACCTGCTCCCGCACGATCTGCCACAGCTCTCGCCGGCTGCGAGGGTCCAGTCCCGTGGTCGGCTCGTCGAGGAAGATCAGCCGCGGCGAGCCGATCATGGTCATCGCGAGGTCCAGCCGGCGCTTCATCCCGCCCGAGTACGTCTGGGCCCGGCGGTCTGCCGCGTCGAAGAGGTCGAACCGCTCCAGCAGGTCCTCGATGGCCGTCTTGGCGCGACCACGCTCGAGATGGTTCAGGTCCGCCATCAGCTTCAGGTTCTCCCGGCCGGTGTGGAACTCGTCGATCGCCGAGAACTGTCCGGTCATGCCGATGGATCGTCGTACGTCGTCCGACTCGCGCTGCACGTCGTACCCAGCAACGCGGATCTCTCCGGCGTCGGGCGTCAGCAGCGTCGTACAGATGTTGACCGCCGTGGTCTTGCCGGAGCCGTTGGGCCCCAGGAGCGCGTAGACAGTCCCCTCCGGCACCTCGAGGTCGACGCCCTTGAGCACTTCGTTGTTGCCGTAGCTCTTGTGGAGTCCGGTCACCGATATCGCTGTTCTTCTACTCATGCAGAGAATGGTGAAGGGTTGACGCTGCGTCAGGGTCAAGCCCGATATCTTCGCGCCTTCCGGGAACGTGACAGGCTGACGCTGTGGACCTCGGATTCCGCGGGGAAGTCGCCGACCTGTACCACCGCTACCGGCGTGGCTACCCGCCACGGGTGATCGATGGGCTGGTGGCTGCGTTCGGGCTCACCGGGGACGATGTCGTGGTCGACCTCGGCTGCGGAACCGGCCAGCTCGCGATCCCCCTGGCCCGCCACGTGCGGTCAGTTGTCGGCCTCGATCCCGAGGGGGACATGCTGGCCCGCGCCTGTGCGGCCGCGGATGGCGAGGCGGTGCAGAACATCTGCTGGATGCTCGGATCGGATGCGGACGTCCCGTCCCTGCGCAGGCTTCTCGGTGAGGGAAGCGTGGGAGCGGTGTGCATCGGACAGGCTCTGCACTGGATGGACCACGAGAGGCTGTTCCCGGCCCTGCGTCCCCTCGTCCGGGCTGGTGGTGGCGTGGCCGTGGTCACGAACGGACTCCCGCTGTGGCTCCAGGACAGTCCGTGGTCGGATGCACTGCGGGCGTTCCTGCAGGACTGGCTCGGCTCGCCGCTGGTGCGCAGCTGCGGCACCGACGAAGCCAGCCAGAGCGCGTACCGGTCCAGCCTGACCGAGGCCGGCTACGAGGTCACCGACTCGCGGGTCGAGTACTCCGATGAGCTGAGTCTCGAGCAGGTGATCGGCGGCGTGTACTCCGCGTTGCCCGTGGATCGACTGCCGTCGCCCGAAGGTCGAGCGGAGTTCGCCGATCGCGTCGCCGCAGCACTGGAAGGGCATGCCCCGTTCGTGGAGCAGGTCCCCGTCGCGATGCTGATCGGCCGGTAGCGAGAGATGAAGGCGGTCGTCTACGACCGGTACGGGCCTCCCGACGTGCTGCGTGTCGAGAACGTCCCATTGCCCACCCCCGCCGACGGCCAGGTGCGGGTACGGATCGCTGCGACTTCGGTCAACCTGAGCGACTGGGAGTGCCTGCGCGGATCGCCGGCGTACGCACGGCTCGGCGGAATGCGGTACCCCGCTCGCAGGACGCTTGGGTCGGACATCGCCGGCGTGGTCGACGATGTCGGGAAATGGGTGACCCGGTTCCGGCCCGGGGACGAGGTGTACGGCGACAACCTCATGCTGAAGGGCGGGTTCGCGGAGTACGCGCTGGCCCCGGAGTCCGTGCTCGCCCACAAACCGGCCGAGCTCTCGTTCGCGCAGGCGTCGACTCTCCCGCAGGCGGGCGCGATCGCCCTGCAGGGGACGAAGAAGGCCTTCGCGGGGGGCCGGGTGCTGATCAACGGGGCCGGCGGAGGGTCGGGATCCTTCGCCATCCAGCTCGCCAAGCGGATCGGTGCTCACGTCACCGGTGTCGACAACGCCTCCAAGCAGGACTTCATGCGGTCCGTGGGCGCGGACGAGGTGATCGACTACCGCCGGGACGACTTCACGGCGACGACGACGACGCCGTACGACCTGGTGCTGGACCTCGTGGCCCACCGGTCGGTGTTCGCCTACCGCCGCGCCCTGGCGCGCGGCGGAACGTATCGGTGCGTCGGCGGGACCGTGCGCACGCTGCTGCGCGTGCTCACCGTCGGCTCGGTGGTCGGGCCGTTGACCGGTCGCTCCATCGGGGTGCTCGCGGTGAAGGAGGGACCTGCCCACTTCGAGCCGTTGGCCGACCTCTGCGCTGCCGGGGAGGTCGAGATCCACATCGACCGTGTCTTCACGCTCGACGAGGTACCCGCGGCTCTTGCTCATTCCGGTGAGGGACGGGCCTTGGGCAAGGTCGTCGTCTGCCCCTAGCACCCACTCAGTCGAGACAGAACTCGTTGCCCTCGACGTCCTGCATCACCTGGCACGACTCGTTCTCCTCATCGGCGACCAGCAGCTGCCCGCGTACCGCGCCGAGCGCGACCAGTCGTACGCACTCGGCCTCGAGTGCGGCCAGCCGCTCCTCGCCGACGAGCCCGGTGCCGACCCGCACGTCAAGGTGCACCCGGTTCTTGACGACCTTGCCCTCGGGAACGCGCTGGAAGTACAGCCGCGGGCCAACCCCGGTGGGATCTACGCCTGCCCACGCCGAACCCTGCTGCTCAGGCGGCCGCGCACGGTCGAACTCCTCCCACGTGGCGAACCCGTCCCCGGGCGGCGGTACGACGTACCCCAACACCTCGCACCAGAAGAGAGCGACGCGCTCAGGCTCTGCGCAGTCGAAGGTGACCTGGAACTGCTTGACCGAAACCATCGGTCCACCCTAGAGGCGCTCTCAACCACCGAGGACGGCGAAGTGCACGCCCCCTGGACGGTCGGTTGCGGAACATCACCGGCACATGCCGCCGACGATCTTCCGCAACCCCGCTTGAGGAGCTGGATCCAGCGGTCTCGAGACGCTCACCCCTCAACCACCGACGGTGGCGCGTGGCTAGCCGCGGGCAGCGTCGAGCTGGGTCTTGGTGAGCACGGGGAGGACCTCGAGGCCTACGTCGGCCAGCGGATTCTGGCCTTCGGGGCTGCGGTCGATCGCGCAGATCACTGTCTCGACGATGGCTCCGGCTGCTCGCAGGGCGTTCGTCGCATCTCGTACGGCGCCTCCGGTGGTGATCACATCCTCGACCAGGGTGACCCGACGCCCGTCGACGTCCTGGCCCTCGGCGAGCTTGCAGGTGCCGTACTCCTTGGCCTGCTTGCGCACGAACAGGGCCGGCAGTCCCGTGCGCGCACTCAGCACCGTTGCGATCGGCACCCCGCCCAGCTCGAGCCCGCCGAGCAGCTCGGTGCCCTCGGGGACGAGGTCGACCATCTGGTCCACCACCCGGGCCAGCAGGACGGGGTCCGCCTCGAAGAGGTACTTGTCGAAGTACTCCGAGGCCACCTGGCCCGAGCGGAGGGTGAACTCCCCGGTCAGCCGGCAACAGGCGTCGACGTCACGGGCAAGGTCGGGGTCGTGGGTCATGCCGCGGAGGCTACCCGTCGTTCGGGCCGTCCTTCGGAGCGGCACTGACCAGGTGCCCGAACGCGATCATCCGGTCGTCGGTGTGGAAGATCTCCGCACAGGTGGTCAGCGTGATCAGACGCTGACCCTGTTGCTGGGCCGGCTGGGTTCCGCCACCCGGGTGAGCACCCTGGCGCCGGTGCCCTCGAGCACCGGCACGACGTACGTCGACCCGAACCTCGGGATCCGCACGAGCGCGGAGACTTCGCCCGTGGGGGTGTGCTCCGGCTGCAGGTTCCGCCGTTCACCGGCCTGGTCCCACTGCCGCTCGACCGAGGACGTGGTCTCCCGCTGCTCGCGCTGGGCGACCCAGGTCGTGACCCACAGCTGCCAGCCCACGTACGCGAAGGTGGACAGGCCAGCGAGGACCAGTGCGACCCCGGACCAGAACGCGATCAGCGCGCGCGGCCGAGCGTCGCTCTGCCGTCCGAGCACCATGGCGTCATTGTCGCGGATCGGCCACACGTTAGGTTCGGAACGTGACGGAACGCAGCAGGGCGGCACGACGCCTCGAGGGTGTGGGCAGCACGATCTTCGCGGAGATGTCGGCACTCGCCGTCCGGACGGGATCGGTCAACCTCGGGCAGGGTTTCCCGGACCAGAGCGGGCCGGCGACGGTGATCGAGGCGGTGTACGACGCGATGCGCGCGGGGCGCAACCAGTACCCACCCGGCCACGGTGCACCTGAGCTCGTCGACGCGATCGTCCGGCACCAGCAACGCCACTACGGGCTTGACCTCTCCCTCGACCAGGTGGTGGTCACCACCGGCGCGACGGAGGCGATCGCCGGCGCGATGCTGGGTCTGGTCGACCCGGGCGACGAGGTGGTCGTCATCGAGCCCTACTACGACAGCTACCGCGCGATGATCCAGTTCGCGGGTGGCGTACGACGCCCGGTGACCCTGCGCGCGCCCGACTACCGGCTCGACGCCGACGAGCTCGAGTCAGCCGTCACCGAACGCACCCGGCTGATCCTGCTCAACAGCCCGCACAACCCGACCGGCCGCGTGCTCGACCATGCCGAGCTCACTGCCGTCGCCGACGTCGCTCGACGTCATGACCTGGTGGTGGTCACCGACGAGGTCTACGAGCACCTCACCTTCGACGACCACGACCACGTCCCGATCGCGACCCTGCCCGGGATGTTCGAACGGACCCTGACCATCTCCAGCTCCGGCAAGACGTTCTCGTTCACCGGCTGGAAGATCGGCTGGGCCACCGGTCCCGCCGAGCTCGTGGCAGCCGTCGAGGGCGCCAAGAACTGGCTCTCCTACTCCTCCGGCGCTCCGTTCCAGCCGGCCATCGCCCACGCGCTCGACCACGAGGAGGGCTTCCACAAGGCCCTGCGCGACGACCTGTCCGGCCGACGGGACTTTCTGTGTGACGCTCTGGCCGCACTCGGGCTCGAGGTGCACGTCCCGCAGGGCACCTACTTCGCAACCACCGACGTCTCGGCGCTCGGCCATCCAGACGGGATGGCGTTCTGCGCCGCGATGGCCGAGCGCGCGCAGGTGGTGGCGATCCCGACCCAGGTCTTCTACGAGGACGGCTCGGTCCACGGAAAGCACCTGATCCGCTGGGCGTTCTGCAAGGAGCAGGACCTGCTCACCGAGGGGATCCGCCGGCTCCGGGCTGCGAACCTGTCAGCCTGACCCGGCACTACCAGACCGGGGGCTTGCCCCCGGGCGCCTGCTGCTCCTGCCCGGGACCCTGCTGGGGCGGGCCGGCCGGGTAGTCCGGCGGCGGAGCGTTCCGCCATCCGGAGTCACCGGGCGGCGGACCGGGCGGACCCCCGGGGCGGACCGGGCGGAGGCCCGGGCACCCACGGTCCTCTGGCGTACCACGCCCGGGCAGCGCCGCTGAACAGTCCGGCGATCGCGAGCGCAGCCGCGAGCTGGTGGAGCACACCGACCGGGAACGCGAAGAAGCCGAGCAGCACGGTGGCCCCGGCACTGACCGCCAGCAGCCAGCGGGCCCAGCTGTGCCGCCGCCAGGCGAACCACGCAAGGAGACAGGCACCGAGGGCCCAGCCGAGGAACAGCAGGACGCCGACCCACAGGGCCGGCACGAGCACGTCCTGGTCGAGGTTGGCCCGTTGCCACTCCGGGGACTTGACGACGAGGTCGACCATCCGGTCCTGGGCAAGGACCAGGACGAACAGCACGACGAGGTACAGCAGCGCCACCAGTCCCGAGAACCCCCAGGTCAGGAAGCAGGCGACCTTGACGGTCACCGGGACCGCGGTCCCGCGCGCCACCTCGGCATAGGTCTGCGGGCCCCAGGTCGCAGGTTGCGTCTCGGCGACCGGGGGCAGACGCTCCCCGAACCCGGCGGTGGGCACCGGCGCCGTCGACGAACCTGCCGTCGTCAGCTCTGATGCCGCCGGGACGTCCCGGTCCTCCGGCGGGTTGTCGTTCTGGTCCGCCGGCGGCGGCCCTGAAGGCGGATCCTGTCCCTGGTTCCGGTCCCTCGCGGACGGCATCGTCGTCTCCCAGGGCCCCGGACGAGACTCCCGCGCCGGCGGCTCGAGGTCCCGGATCGGTCGTCCGGCGAACCAGTCGCGGGCCGGACCGCTCCACAGCATCAAGGTCGCGGCCACCACCAGCGCGCCCAGGAACCCGCCCGTCAAGGTCAGGAAGGTGCTCAGCAGCAGGGGGACGGACAACACCGTCAGCGCCAGCCGCGCACCGCGGTGGCGCTGGAGCACGAAGACACCCAGCACCGCCGCCGCAGCCGCGCAGACCGCGGTGATCGGGAGACCCACCCGCATCCCGGCCAACAGGTCGGCCAGGGTGAGGCCGAGCCCGTCCAGGGGCGGCGAGGACAACAGCTCAGCGAGCTGCTCGCGTCGATCGACGGAGTCCAGGCTGGCAAGTGCGTCGAAAACCGTGAGCACCAGGAAGATCGAACCGCCGATCACGAACCCGCCCGCCATGGTCAGCTGCCGAGGGCGTGCGGAACTGCTGGTGTCGCTCATGGGGCCATTGAACCAACAGTGACCCCATGCAGCCTCATCCGACGGTGAGCTGGAGCTCCTCTGCGCCTTCGGTGTGGTCGACCGTCACCTGCTGGCCGTCCGTGACCGCGCCCCCGATCAGCATCCGCGCGAGCGGGTCACCGATGGCGGTCTGCACGAGCCTGCGCAACGGCCTGGCGCCGTACGCCGGGTCGTAGCCGTGGTCGGTCAGCCACTGCCGCGCCGCCGGGCTCACCGTGACGGTGATCCGCCGCGGTGCCAGCCGCGCGTCGAACGCCGCGAGCTGGAGGTCCACGATGTGCGCGAGCTCGTCCTTGCCGAGCGCGTCGAACAGCACGACCTCGTCGAGCCGGTTCAGGAACTCCGGCTTGAACGCCTGCCGGACCAACGCCATCACGGAGTCGCGCTTCTTCTCCTCGTCCAGCGTCGGGTCCACCAGGAAGGTCGAGCCCAGGTTGCTGGTCAGGATCAGCAGGGTGTTGCGGAAGTCCACGGTGCGGCCCTGCCCGTCGGTCAGGCGACCGTCGTCGAGCACCTGCAGCAGGATGTCGAAGACCTCGGGGTGCGCCTTCTCCACCTCGTCCAGGAGTACGACGGAGTAGGGCCGGCGTCGCACCGCCTCGGTGAGCTGGCCGCCCTCGTCGTAGCCGACGTAACCCGGAGGTGCCCCGACCAGTCGCGAGACCGAGTGCTTCTCGCCGTACTCGCTCATGTCGATGCGCACGATCGCCCGCTCGTCGTCGAACAGGAAGTCCGCGAGCGACTTGGCGAGCTCGGTCTTGCCGACACCGGTCGGGCCGAGGAACAGGAACGAACCGGTCGGCCGGTTGGGGTCGGAGATCCCGGCCCGCGAGCGTCGTACGGCATCGGAGACGGCGTTGACGGCGGCGCGCTGGCCGACCAGACGCCGCCCGATGATGTCCTCCATCTGCAGCAGCTTCGCGGTCTCGCCCTCGAGCAACCGGCCGGTCGGGATGCCGGTCCAGGCCTCGACGACCTCGGCGATCTCCTCGGGGCCGACCTCCTCGCGGACCATCGGCTCCTCGACGGCTTCAGCCGACTCGGTGGCCTCGATCTGCCTCTCGATGGCGGGGATCGACTCGTAGTTGATCTTCGACGCGCCCTCTAGGTCGCCCTCGCGCAGCTTTCGCTCGGCCTCGCCGCGCAGGAGGTCGATCTGCTTGCGCAAGTCGCCGGAACCCTCCAGCGCGGCCTTCTCGCGCGCCCATCGCGCCTCCAGCCCGCGCAGCTCCTCCTCCTTGTCCGCGAGGTCGGCGCGCAGCCGCTCGAGCCGGTCCTTCGAGGACTCGTCGGTCTCGCGTCCGAGCGCGAGCTCCTCCATCTTCATCCGGTCGACGGCACGGCGGAGCTGGTCGACCTCCACCGGGGAGCTCTCGATCTCCATGCGCAGGCGCGAGGCCGACTCGTCGACCAGATCGATCGCCTTGTCGGGCAGCTGGCGCCCGCTGATGTAGCGGTCCGAGAGCATCGCGGCGGCCACGAGTGCGGCGTCGGTGATCTTCACACCGTGGTGGGCCTCGTACTTCTCCTGCAGTCCGCGCAGGATCGCCACGGTGTCCTCGACACTCGGCTCCCCCACGAAGACCTGCTGGAAGCGGCGCTCGAGGGCGGGGTCCTTCTCGATCCGCTCGCGGTACTCGTCCAGGGTGGTCGCGCCGATCAGGTGCAGCTCACCGCGGGCCAGCATGGGCTTGAGCATGTTGCCCGCGTCCATCGCCGAGTCGCCGCCGGCGCCGGCTCCGACGACCGTGTGCAGCTCGTCGATGAACGGTGATGATCTGCCCCTCGGCGCTCTTGATCTCCTCGAGCACTGCCTTGAGCCGCTCCTCGAACTCGCCGCGGTACTTCGCGCCGGCGACCATCGCGGCCAGGTCGAGACTGAGCACGCGGCGACCCTTGAGGGAGTCGGGGACGTCGCCGGCGACCACGCGCTGGGCCAGCCCCTCGACGACGGCGGTCTTGCCGACGCCGGGCTCACCGATCAGGACCGGGTTGTTCTTGGTCCGGCGCGACAGCACCTGGACGACCCGGCGGATCTCCGCGTCACGACCGATGACCGGGTCGAGCTTGCCCTCATCGGCACGCGCCGTCAGGTCGACGGCGTACTTCTCGAGGGCTTCGTACGTCGCCTCGGCCTCCTGGCTGGTCACCCGGCGGTTGCCCCGGACCGTCGTGATCGCCTCGCGCAGCGCTTTCTCCCCGGCACCGGCATCCGTCAGCAGCGACTTGACCGGGCTGTCGACCACAGCGAGGGCGAGCAGCAGGTGCTCGGTCGCGACGTAGTCGTCGTTCATCTCGGCGATCAGCTCGAGCGACTTGGCGAGTACCCGCGTGAAGGCGGGCGAGGCGGCGGGGGTCTGGACCGTCGAGCCCGAGGCGCGGGGCAGGTTCCACAGCGCCTGGTCGAGCGCGTGGCTGACCTCGGCCACGTCGGCGCCGGCCCTGGCCAGCAGGGACGGGGTGATGCCCTTCTCCTGGCGCATCAGCGCGACGGCGAGGTGTACGGGGTCGACCTGCGGGTTCCCCTCGTTGACGGCCAGCGTGCTGGCTGCGTTGATCACCTCGACACTGCGCGAGGTGAGCTTGGATGCGTCCACGGTTGTTCTCCTGTGTGGTGCTGACGATGTGGTGGCTGTCTACTACAACGAGCGCAAAGTTGAGCCCATTCCCCTCAACTTTGACAACTTCTCTGACCCATCGGACTCCCGTCTCGAAAGAGACCACCCGGTTCCTTCTTGCTCGGGTTGCCGACATGGCGCCGGGATCGTCCCTAGAGTCTCAAACAGTCCGTCGCGCACGTTCCAGTGGAGGGAGTCGCTGATGCTCGGGCTGCTGGCCCACGCCCTGCACTGGTCGTTCGTGCTCCTCGGCCTGGTCGGCGCTGGCTACCTGCTGCGCCCGCAACTTCGGCTCTCCGCCCTCCTCCACCCCCGGCGCGGCTACCGGCCACCACGCTCGCTGCCCGAGCACGACGAGAGAATCCTCGAGCTGCGCGCCGCCGCGGCATCGGGCGGATGATCACCGAGCTCATCGGTGACGACCGCGGGCACCTGGCGAACCGTCCGCTGCGGACGACCGCGGCGCTGGTGGAGCATCCCGAGCCCAGGCCGGAGCCGGACACACCATGAGCATTCCCGCAGCCGACACCGAGCAGCTGCGGGTCGTCGTGGTCGACGACACCCCGGACCTGCGCGACCTGATGCGAATGGCCCTGGAGCGCAGCGGCGAGTTCGTGGTCGTGGGCGAGGCGGAGAACGGCGGCGACGGCGTCGAGGGCACCGGTCTGGGGCTGTTCGTGGTGCGCGCCCTGGCCGAGGCCCAGGGTGGCACCGTCACCTATGCCCCGGGGCACCCGGAGGGCTCGGTTTTCACCCTCCGGCTGCCCGCCGTGCCCCGATAGTCGCCGAGCACGGCTCAGCGTTTCGCGCAAGGTAGCTGGTCCCGTTCGTCACACCAGCCCCACCTGAGTGACAAATCTGGGCATATGGAGCACTCATGATCTAGACCAGACGTCCAGTTCGTCCCCCCGAAATTGGACCCCGTCATGTGAAGAAATCGCGCGACACGCAGGGCTTTGTCCGGTTATTTCGGACTCGTCCGATAAAGATGACCCGAAAATAACCATCGCCCATTTGGACGCGTCCCGGATATGAATGGTGACACCCCCCGCAACCCCCAGCAATCCCTCCAAGGAGCACAAAATGAGCAGAATTCGTATCCGCGTCAAGGCCCTCATCGCAGCCGTTCTCGTCTCCGTCGTCGCCTTCGGCGTGGCGGCACCGGCAGCCAGCGCCGCCAGCGACTCCAAGCAGAGCGCCATCCTCAAGAAGGCCATTCTGAAGAAGGCCATTCTCTGACGCGTCCTCCACGCGAACAGTCCTTGCGCCCACCGGGGCGGACCTCCGAGGTCCCGGTGGGCGCAAGGCAATTCCGCGGGGTGGCTACTCCTCGGGGATCTGGTGAGTCGGCAGCGTGGCGGTCTCCTCGGGGTCGACCAGGCAGGCGCGACAGAAGCCGGTCCCGAACGGCGTGAGGTGGATGCTGCGGCGTACGACCTTGGGGAAGCGCACCGAGTGCATGGCCTCGAGCACGTCAGGTTGGGCCTCCACCACCTGGTACTCCATCGGGTCCTCGAGCTGCTCGCGGGAGAACCAGATCAGGCCGAGGCGGAACAGGTTGTTGAGGTACGCCGGCACCTCGTCGAGGTAGCGACACCCGGCCCGGGCACCGATCATCGTCATCCCAGGCGCCACCAGCGCCGAGCTGACCAGACCCACCGGTCCACCGGTGCGGACGTCGACCGATGGCTGCGGCCCGCCGCGTAGCAGCAGGAGCAGGATGCGAGCCTCGTCCGGCGCGAGATCGCCGAGGATCCGGGCGTACGCCGGGTGCGTCTCCTCGTCGCTCCACACGTCACGGGAACGCTGCAGCAGGCTCTCGCCACGTTCGCGCAGGCTCTGTTCGGGGTCGGGCTCCTGGGGCGTGCTGTCGGCCAGCACCACCGAGGAGAGCGAGAACGTGGCGTCGAGCAGCGCCTTGGGAATGGGTACGCCGGCCGCGACTGCGCGGGCCACCTCGCTGACGGTCCTCGTGGCCTCGGCCACGTCGCGGGCCACCTCCTGCACGAGCTCACCCGCGGTCTGGGGGTCGGTCAGCGCGCGCGCGAACAGCTTGCCGGAGCGGGCACCGGCGCCCAGCGTCCAGGCAGTCGAGCGCATCCACGCGGTGGCGGCGATGCGGGCCATGCCCGGGATCGCTTCGGTGGCCTCGTCCCAGAGGGCAGGTGTCCCGAGCCGCGGCGGCGTACCTGCGTCGTCCGGGTCGTCTTCCTGACCGGTCACGCCGCTCCTCCCACGCCGAAGATCGCCAGGTGCAGCAGCCCGCCGCCGAAGCCCATGATCGCCCCGTGTGCGTAGAGCATCCACTCGTCCTCCCTGATGGCTGCGCGCATCATCTCCACGAAGTCCCGCGGCGGCAGCTCCTTGGTGCGGGTGGCGATCAGGTTGTAGATCTTCTGCGACTGCTGACGGTTGAACTCCGGGTCCCGGAAGGGCTCGATCGTGCGTCCGGCCGCCTCCATCGCGACGGCCTCGCGGATGTTGTCGAAACGCCTGGTCCCGACCGCGATCCGCACCGCACCCCGCGCCGGTCCCGCGGCCCCGTCGATGGCCGGGCGCATCGCGTCCGCCAGCATCTGGTGGGTGCGGTCGCCGCGGGGGCCGTCGAGGAGGAAGTTGCCGATGTTCTCCAGGGTGATCACGTCGTCGGCGATGATCTGCGCGTAGACCTCGGCAGCCTCGTCCTGCCGGCGCAGGAACAACCCGTGCACCTTGATGCCGAGGATCCTGCGGGGCTCCGGTGGCTCGAAGATCAGCCACATGCCGAGCGCGTTGGTGGTCCAGCCGACGATCACGCCGAGCACCGGGAGCAGCCACCACTGGCCGAACCAGTGGTCGGCCACCGCGACGGGGATGCCGAGGACGAAGCCGAAGATGAACCCGAAGGCCACCATCAGGTTGAGCTCCTCGCTGACCGAAGTCGCGGAAGATCCGCACCACCAGCGCGGGGTTCTTCTGGAAGTGGTTGATCACCATGATCTTGGGGTCGAGCAGCTGGTCGATGTGCTCACCGATCTCGTCGGTCACCTTGCCCACGACGACCGGCAGCTGCGCCGTCACCCGGCCGATGACGGCCTCTCGCGCGCGGGGAGGCAGGTCGCGCCACAGGGTCGGGTGCTCGCGCTTCATGATCTTCTCGATCATCGCGGGCATCTCCGGCTCGAAGACCTTCACGATGTGCTCGGCGATCTGGTCGGGCTCCAGCTGCTGGTAGAACTCCTTCGGCGTACCGAGCTTGGCGATCGCCTTGTCCACCGCGATGCTGCCCATCTTGGCTGCGCGGGCAGGCACGATGCCCTGCCAGCCGATGCCGCCCTGCAGGATGCCGGGGACCTCCTGGAGCTTGCGCGGCAGCACGCGCGAGAGCTGGCGCATCCCGGGGATGGTGACCCCGTGGAACCGCACCGGGGAGAACAGCATGATCACGCCGGTCCAGTTGATCAGCCAGCCGACGACGCCGGTGAAGATCGGGACCGAGAGCAGGTGCAGCCAGTCGACGTGCTGGAAGAACCAGTCGATCTCCAGCGCCATCTCTCCTCAATTCCCGGCCATCCTCTGCCCGTCCACGGACCGTCGATGACACTAACGGCTGGGCGACGCGCAGGTCACTGGTTGTGGGAACCCCCACGTCCGACCCGCCTCAGCGGGGCTCCCGGAACGGGCTGACCGTCCCGGCCTGGCGCAGGACCGGCAGGTTGGGCCGACGATCGTGCAGAGCCGTGAGCGTGGCCTCGAGGACGGTCTGCAGCTCGGCGACCTGGCTGCGCAGCTCGCTGTTGCGAGCACGCAGGGCGGCCACCTGGTGCTCGAGCTCGAGGATGCGGCGTACGCCCTCGAGGCCGATGCCGGAGGCGGTCAGCTGCGCCACCTCGCGCAGCAGGTCGATGTCGCGTAGCGAGTAGCGGCGACCGCCGCCACCGGTGCGGCCGGGCGAGACGAGCCCGGCGCGGTCGTACTGGCGCAGCGTCTGGGGGTGCAGCCCGGTCAGCTCCGCGGCCACGCTGATCACGTAGACCGGCACCGTCGGACCGGGCACGCGGGAGCCGCGACCCTGCCCGCTCGTGGGTCCGCTCGTGGGTCCGCCGGTCGGATCACGCGTCGGCATCACGCGCCGCCCTGGAACAGGTGTGCGCGCGGGTCCTCGCCCTTGCGGGCGTCGCGGTACGCCGAGATGGCCTCGCGTGTGGCCTCGTCCGGGGTGGTCGGCACCTGCACGTCGACGGTGACCAGCAGGTCGCCCTTGGAACCGTCCTTGCGGGACGCGCCGCGGCCACGGACGCGCATCACCCTTCCGGTGGGCGTGCCCGGCGGGACCCGGAGCGTGACGGGGGGGCCACCGAGCGTCGGCACCTTGATCTCGGCGCCCAGGGCGGCTTCATCGAAGCTCACGGGCACCTCCAGGGTCAGGTTGTCGCCCTTGCGGCCGAAGAGCTGGTGCGCCCGCACGTGCACGGTGACGAGGAGGTCGCCGGCAGTCCCGCCGTTCTCGCCGGACGCGCCCTTGCCCTTGAGTCGGATGCGCTGTCCGTCCTTGACCCCGGCGGGGATGCGCGCCGAGATGGTGCGGCTGGACAGGCCGCGACCCGATCCGTGGCAGGTCGGGCACGGGTCGTCGTACACCAGCTGACGGCCGTGGCACTCCGGGCAGGTCTCGTTCATCGAGAAGCCCCCGCCCACCGAGCTGACCACCACACCGGCGCCCTCGCACGTCGTACAGACATGGGGGCGGGTGCCGGGCTTGCCGCCAGTGCCCGAGCACGTGGGGCACGGCGCGTCCGAGCTCAGCCGCAGGCTGATCGTGGTGCCGTCCATCGCGTCGCCGAAGTCGATCGTGGTCTCGGTCTCCAGGTCCGCTCCACGCGCAGGTCGGGGAGCCTGCGTGCGGCCACCGAAGCCACCTCCGCCACCCCGGTTGAACAGGTCGCCGAAGAGGTCGGAGATGTCGAACCCGCTGCCCGCCTGGCCGCCGAAGCCACCGGGGAACCCACCCCCGAAGCCACCGGCACCCGCGCCGGCGAACATGGAGCGCATCTCGTCGTACTGCTTGCGCTTGTCGGTGTCACCGACCACGTCGTAGGCCTCGGCAACCTGCTTGAACCGGTCCTCCGCCGCCTTGTCCCCGGGGTGGCCGTCGGGGTGGTTCTCGCGTGCCAGCTTGCGGTAGGCCTTCTTGATGGCCGCCTGGTCGGCGTCCTTGGCCACACCGAGGACCTTGTAGAAGTCCTTGTTGGCCCAGTCAGCGTTGTTCGCCATGTCTCACCCCTCCTCCCGGGTTCCGGTGGTGTCTGGTGGTTCAGCTCTCAGGATCCAGCACGGTGACCTTGGCGGCGCGTACGACGCGGTCACCGATCCGATAACCCGCGTGGGCCACGACGTCGACCGTGGTCGTCGTCACGTCCGGCGAGTGGCCGTGCATCAGGGCTTCGTGGATGTTCGGGTCGAACTCGTCGCCCCTGGTGCCGAACTTCGTCAGGCCCAGCGCCGTGACGGTGCGCTCCAGCGAGTCCGCGACGGCCTTGAAGCCGCCCTCGACCTCACCGTGCTCACGAGCCCGGTCGATGTCGTCGAGGACTGGCAGCAGACCGCCGAGCACCGCGTAGATGGCGTTCTGCTTGACCAGGTCACGGTCGCGCTCGACGCGCCTCTTGTAGTTGAGGTACTCGGCCTGGAGGCGCTGCAGGTCCAGGGTGCGCTCGGCGAGCGCGGTCTGGGTCAGCGTGAGCTCGTCGCTCGCCGCCAGGTCAGCTTCCTCGGGACCGTCGTCCTCCTCGGAGCCGTCCCCGAAGACCCCGGACTCGTCCGGGTGCACCTCGGGGTCGCCGCCCGGCCGACGCCCGAGCGGGGGCCCCGGACGGGGAGCAGCAGGCTCCCCGTCCGTGACCTCGTCCGGCTGCTCGGGCTCGAGCGGCTGGTCGTCGGGCGTCGAGGTCACTTGGACTCCCCGTTCTCGCCTTCCGTGCCGCTCTCGGGAGCGTCCTCGTCGACGATCTCGGCGTCGACGACGTCGTCGTCTTCGGAGCCGTCACCTTGGGCGCCGTCTGCAGTGCCCGTCGCCGCTCCATCTGCGCCGTCGCCGGCGGCGGCATAGATGGCCGCACCCATCTTCTGGCTGGACTCGCCCAGCTTGGTGATGGCGGCGGTGAAGGCGTCGCTGTCGGTCTCGGGGTCCTCGAGCAGCTTCTTCAGGGCGTCGAGGTCGGCCTGCACCTCGGTCTTGACCTCCTCGGGCAGCTTCTCGTCGTTCTCGGAGAGGAACTTCTCGGTCGAGTAGACGAGCGAGTCCGCCTGGTTGCGGGACTCGACCGCGGCACGACGCTTCGCGTCCTCCTCGGCGAACTGCTCCGCATCCTTGACCATCCGGTCGATGTCGTCCTTCGACAGCGCACTGCCGCCGGAGATCGTCATCGACTGCTCCTTGCCGGTGCCCTGGTCCTTGGCGGACACGTGCACGATGCCGTTGGCGTCGATGTCGAAGGTGACCTCGATCTTCGGGACACCGCGCGGGGCCGGGGGCAGGCCGGTCAGCTCGAAGTTGCCGAGAGGCTGGTTGGCCGCCCACATCTGGCGCTCGCCCTGCGCGACCTTGATCTCCACCGAGGGCTGGTTGTCGTCGGCCGTGGTGAAGATCTCCGACCGCTTGGTCGGGATCGTGGTGTTGCGCTCGATCAGCGTGGTCATCACGCCGCCCTTGGTCTCGATGCCCAGGCTCAGCGGGGTCACGTCGAGGAGCAGGACGTCCTTGACCTCACCCTTGAGCACGCCGGCCTGCAGCGCGGCACCGATGGCGACGACCTCGTCGGGGTTGACGCCCTTGTTGGGCTCCTTGCCACCGGTGAGCTCGCGTACGACGTCCGCGACCGCGGGCATCCGGGTCGAGCCTCCGACCAGCACGACGTGGTCGATCTTGCTGACGTCGAGACCGGCGTCCTTGATCACCTGCTTGAACGGCGACTTGGTGCGGTCGAGCAGGTCCGAGGTGAGCTTCTGGAACTCGCTGCGGGTCAGCTTCTCCTCGAAGTGCAGCGGGCCGGACTCGCCGTGGGTGATGTAGGGCAGGTGGATGGTGGTCTCGCTGGAGGAGGACAGCTCGATCTTCGCCTTCTCCGCGGCCTCGTTGAGGCGCTGCAGGGCGATCTTGTCCTTGCCCAGGTCGACACCGTTGTTGCCCTGGAACTTCTTGACCATCCAGTCGACGATCTTGGCGTCCCAGTCGTCACCACCGAGGTGGTTGTCACCGCTGGTCGCCTTGACCTCGACGACACCCTCACCGATCTCGAGCAGGGACACGTCGAACGTGCCGCCACCGAGGTCGAAGACGAGGATGGTCTGGTCGGACTCGCCCTTGTCGAGGCCGTAGGCCAGCGCTGCGGCGGTGGGCTCGTTCACGATCCGGCTCACGGTGAGGCCCGCGATCTCGCCGGCCTCCTTGGTGGCCTGGCGCTGGGAGTCGGAGAAGTACGCCGGGACGGTGATCACCGCGTCGGTGACCGTCTCGCCGAGGTAGGCCTCCGCGTCGCGCTTCAGCTTCTGCAGCACGAACGCGCTGATCTGCTGGGCGTTGAAGTTCTTGTCGTCGATCTTGACGCCCCAGTCGGTGCCCATGTGGCGCTTCACCGACCGGATCGTGCGGTCGACGTTGGTGACGGCCTGCCGCTTGGCGACCTCACCGACGAGGACCTCGCCGGACTTGGCGAAGGCGACGACCGACGGGGTCGTGCGGGCGCCTTCGGCGTTTGCGATGACGGTGGGTTCGCCACCTTCGAGGACGGACACGACTGAGTTCGTCGTACCGAGGTCGATTCCAACCGCTCGTGCCATGTGTGTGTTACCTCCGTGTCGATGCGTCTGTGGTCCGTTCGGGACCGAGACGCATGTTGGTCTTCTGCCAGTGGTCTGTCAAACAAGTTGAGTCGCTTGCACTCAAGTCTGCACGATGGTCCCAACCGCTGGCACCCGGGGGTTGTTCCCGATGGAGTTGAATCGGGGCATGGTCCGGGTTCCGGCCGCAGTGGTGGCCGTGACGACGTTGGCGACGCTCGCCGCGTGCTCGTCCGAGCCCGAGAGCGCTCCGCGGGCGCCGGCATCCACCACCAGTGCGACACCGAGTGCTTCACCCAGTGCGTCACCGGGCCCCGCGCAGCCGTCGGCCAGCCCGACGGGCGCGCCAGTCGCCGACCCGGATGACGTCCGGGTGTCCACGGCCATGGCGGCGGTGCGCCACCTCGCCGGCCGGGTGGGGCCGCGGCCGGGGACGTCTCCCGCCTACTTCCGCGCCGCTGCCTGGGTCGAGCAGCGGCTGGCTGCCCTGGGCTGGCGGGTGCGGCGAGAACCGTTCCACGCCCCGGCAGGTGTCTCCTGGGGCGTTCCCGTGCCGGGCGGCCGGTCCGTGAACCTGGTGGCGACGCGTGGAGACGCGCGGCCGGGCATGCCATGGCTCGCGGTCGGCGCCCACCTCGACACGGTGCCCCAGGCGCCGGGCGCCGAGGACAACGCGTCCGGGATCGGAGTCCTGCTGGCGGTGGCGGAAGCCGTGCGGAGCGCCCGCACGAGAATCCCTGTGGTGCTGGTTGCCTTCGGGTCCGAGGAGCCGCGCGGACCTGGGGACGAGAGCCACCACTACGGTTCACGGGCGTTCGTGGCGGACCTCAGCACCGCCGAGCGCGGCTCGCTGCTGGGGATGGTCTCCCTGGACCGCGTGGGGGTCGGCCGGGTGGTCCCGGTCAGCAGCGCCGGGGCTCCGGACCGGATGCGGGCGCAGCTGCTGCGGGCAGCGAGGCGTGCCGGAGTGCCGGCCGAACCGATGACGGATGACCGGGCCAGCGACCACTGGTCGTTCGTCCGGGCTGGGCTGCCGGGCGTGCGGCTCGGCAGCACGCCGTACGCCGGCTACCACTCGGCGGGCGACGTCCCGGCCGTCGTCGACCCGGACCAGCTGGAGCGGACGGCCAGGACAGTCGTGGCCTGGCTGGCCCGCCCCTGACCGGAGCTCAGTCGTCTGCGAACGGTCCGGTGCTGGTCGACCACACCGCGTCGAGGATCGACGTGGCAGCCGCGCCGCGGACCCGGCTGGGCGCGAACGTCGCCGGGTCCATCCGGTAGGGCAGCAGCCGGACGGCCTTGAGCTCCGCACCCCAGAACGTCGCCTCCAGGACCGTTCCCTGCATCGTCTGCTCCATGAAGTCCATGTCGAAGACGAAGTTGCCCAGCGAGTGCAGCACCGGCACGCCCTGCACCGCGTCGATTCCCTGCACCCAGTGCGGGTGACCGCCGACGACCAGGTCCGCCCCGGCGCCGACCAGTGCCCGACCGACCTGGCGCTGGACGGACTCCGGAGCATGCGTGTACTGCGTCCCCCAGTGCGGCAGCACCACCACGACGTCGGCCTGCCGGCCGGTCCGACGTACGACGCGGAGGACGCGGTCGAGGTCTGCCTGGACGAGGGGTCCGGTCCTCGGTGGCATCCGGACCGAGAGCGCGCCGGGAGTGGCAGCGGTCGCTCTCGGCGTCTCGCCGATGGCGTTGAACCCGACGAACCCGAACCGCACGCCGTCGCGCTCGATGATCGCGGGCCGGGAGGCGACGGAGACGTCCGCACCTGCGCCGAACGGTGCCAGCCTGGCGCGACCGAGGGTGTCGACCGTGTCGAGCAGCGCCTGATCGCCGTAGTCGCCGGCGTGGTTGTTCGCGAGTGACAGCGCATCGAACCCGGCACGCCGCAGCGGCGCCACCAGCTCCGGACCTCCCCCGAACGAGTCGGTGCCCTGCGTCGGCTCGCCACGGGTCGAGAGGGTGCTCTCCAGGTTGCCGACGGTGACAGCGGCCCGGCGCAGCAGCGGCGACATCGGCCGCAGCGCGCTGGCCGCATCGGGGACACCGCGGGTGAGCATCACGTCACCGACCACCAGCAGGTCCTGGGCCTCCGGGCGGTCCCGGACCGGGTCGACGCCGTCGACGCGGGCGGCGACGACCGTGGGGCCGACGGCGCTCAGAGGTACGACGGCCAGCGTGCCCGCGTCCCGCTCCACGCTGGCGACCGCCCGGCTTGCGGGTTCTCCCACGACCACCCGGAGACCGCGCCAGCGGGTGACCTGTCCCGACGTGAGTCTCTGGGCCTCGGCCCCGGTGAGGTCGAGCTGGGGCCGGGTCGCGTGTCCGACCACCACGAGTGGGACGGGAGCCTGCGGCGACGGCTCGCTGCTGGGCGTGGTCGACGAGGTCGCGGGCTCCGGGCGCGGGGCCGCGCGGTCGGCCGAGTCAGCACACCCGCAGAGGACGGCCACCGATGCTGCGAGCGCGAGGAGCCGGCGAGGTCTCGCCATCTGCCAAAGGTACGGGCGTCAACGTTACGGGCGCCGTCGTACTGACCGGGTAGCACCATCGTCCGGGCCGGGCGCGTGCGTCAGCGTTGAGGCATGCACCAGCCTGCGATGATCGGAGCGACGTCATGACCGGGATGACCCACATGGGTACGAGGGAGGTGGGTGGCATGTCCGCCTCGCCTGCCTGGTTGCGACAGCTCGGGCGCGACAGCGCCTACACCCTGACGACCCTGCCCCTGGCTGTTCCGGCCTTCGTCCTCGTGGTCAGCCTCGCGGCGACCGGGGTGGGGCTCCTGGTGACCTTGGTCGGGCTCCCGATCCTGGTCCTCGGCATCATCACCGCCCGTGGCTTCGCCTACCTGGAGCGGCGACGCCTCGGCCGGCTCACCGACGCCACGATGGTGCACCCGGTCTACCTGAGCGCCGAACCCGCAGACGGCGCCGTCCGACGGCTGATGACACCGGTGCGTGACCGCCAGTCATGGCTGGACGTGGTCTGGGTGGCCGTCTCCATGGTCACCGCCACGATCTCGTGGTCGGTCGCCGTCACCTGGTGGAGCACGGCGCTCGGCGGGACGACGTACGCGATCTGGGAGCGGTTCGTGCCGCGCGGCACCGACCCGGTCACGCTGGCCTCACTCCTCGGCTTCGGCACCAGCCGCACCGCGGACGTCCTCGTGATCAGCGCCATCGGCGTCTTCGCGCTGATCACCCTGCCGCTGGCCCTTCGCGTGGCGTCGCTGCTGCACTCGAGCCTGGGCAGGGACCTGCTCTGCGGGAGGGCCGAGCTGCAGCAGGAGGTACGACGCTCCGAGGCCGGCCGGGCCGCCGGTCACGCGGCCGAGGCCGAGTCGCTTCGCCGGCTCGAGCGGGACATCCACGACGGCCCGCAGCAGCGCCTGGTCCGCCTCTCGATGGACCTCGGCCGTGCGCGCGCACAGCTCGACCGCGATCCCGAGCAGGCCCGCGCCACCATCGACGGCGCACTCACCCAGGCCCGGGACACCGTCGAGGAGCTGCGCTCGCTGTCGCGCGGGATCGCCCCGCCCGTGCTGGTCGACCGCGGCATGGAGGCTGCGCTCCGGGAGGCGGTCGCCCGCTCCGCCCTGCCGACGACGTTGTCCTACGACGCGCCGGACCGGCTCCCGGCCCACATCGAGAACGCGGCGTACTTCGTGGTCACCGAGTGCCTGACCAACGTCGCCAAGCACAGCGGGGCGAAGTCCGCGCACGTCTCGATGGCGGTCCACGACGGCCAGGCAGTCGTCGTGGTCGAGGACGACGGCCGCGGAGGCGCCAGCTTCCTGCCCGAGGGTGGGCTGGCGGGTCTCGTCCAGCGCGCGCGTGCGGTCGACGGCACGCTCGAGCTCAGCTCGCCTCCGGGTGGGCCGACCGTCGTCCGCACGGCGCTGCCGTGCGGATAGTCATCGCGGACGACTCGGTGCTGCTCCGCGAGGGGCTGCAGCTGCTGCTCGCCGAGGCCGGGCACGACGTGGTGGCCGCCGTCGGCGACGGCCCGGCCCTCGTCGAGGCTGCCCGGTCCCACCGGCCGGACCTCAGCATCGTCGACGTACGGATGCCTCCCTCACACACCGACGAGGGCCTGCGGGCGGTCGTCGAGGTGCGCGGCGAGTGGCCGGACGCACGGGTCATCGTGCTGTCGCAGTACGTCGAGCTCTCCTACGCCGAGGACCTCCTCGCCGACGGCGTGGGCGGGATCGGCTACCTGCTCAAGGACCGGGTCAGCGACATCGAGGACTTCCTCGAGTCGGTCGAACGGGTCGCCGCGGGCGGCACCGTGATCGACCCGATCGTGGTGTCGCAGCTGATCGCCCGGCGGCGCGACCCGATGGTCGACCTCACCCCGCGTGAGACGGAGGTCTTGTCCCTGATGGCGGAGGGCCACTCGAACGCCGGCATCGCGCGGGCGATGACGATCACCGAGGGCGCAGTGGAGAAGTACTCGGCGAGACTCTTCGCCAAGCTCGGGCTGCTCCCCGACGAGACGGGACACCGCCGGGTCCGCGCGGTACTGGCCTGGTTGCAGCGCGGCTGACTGCAGGGCCAGACTGGACCCATGCCGACCCCCACGACCGTCGTCCTCTTCGGTGCGACCGGTGACCTTGCCCAGCGCAAGCTGCTCCCCGGCCTGCTGCACCTGTTCGAGTCCGGCCTGCTCCACGAGGTCCAGGTGGTCGGCACCTCGCTCGACGAGCACGACCGGGACTCGTTCATCGAGTTCACGCACGAGGCGGTGGTGGAGTACGGCGGCGAGGGAGCCGACCCCAAGGGGTGGCCGGAGTTCTCCAAGCGGCTGCACTGGGCACCGGGTGCCGGCGGGGCCGAGGCGCTGCGTACGACGGTCGCCGAGGCCGAGGCCCAGTTCGCCACCGACGAGCTGCGCCGGCTGCACTACCTGAGCGTCCCACCCAAGGCGGCGCTGCCGGTGGTGCACCTGCTCAACGACGCCGGCCTGGTCGAGCGCAGCCGGATCATCATGGAGAAGCCGTTCGGCACCGACCTGGCCTCGGCGAAGAAGCTGAACGGCGAGCTGCACGAGGTCTTCGACGAGGAGCAGATCTTCCGGATCGACCACTTCCTGGGCAAGGAGGCCGCCCAGAACATCCTGGCGTTCCGCTTCGCCAACGGGCTGTTCGAGCCCATCTGGCACCGCAACCACATCGACCACGTCCAGATCGACGTGCCCGAGGAGCTCGGGCTGGCCCAGCGCGCCGACTTCTACGAGTCGACCGGCGCCTACCGCGACATGGTCGTCACCCACCTGTTCCAGGTGCTCGCGTTCACCGCCATGGAGCCACCGACCGCGCTCGAGCCCTACGCGATCGGCGAGGAGAAGAACAAGGTCTTCCGGTCGATGCTGCCGATCGAGCCGTCCGACGTCGTACGTGGCCAGTACATCGGCTACCGCGACATCGACGGAGTCGCTCCCGACTCGGAGACCGAGACCTTCATCGCGCTCAAGTGCTACGTCGACAACTGGCGCTGGGCAGGCGTGCCGTTCTACCTGCGCACCGGCAAGCGGATGGCCGAGGGTGCGCGGATCATCTCGATCGCCTTCCGCGAGCCGCCGCGGTCGATGTTCCCGCCCGGCTCCGGAGTCGGTGACAACGGCCCGGACCACCTCACCTTCGACCTCGCCGACCAGTCGCGGATGTCGCTTTCCTTCTACGGCAAGCGGCCTGGGCCGGGCATGCGGCTGCAGAAGCTGTCGATGCAGTTCGCCATGCACGAGACCGGCTGGGCAGGGGCCGTGCTCGAGGCCTACGAGCGGCTCATCTACGACGCGGCCCGCGGCGACCGGACCCTGTTCACGACCGCCGAAGGCATCGAGCGGCTGTGGGAGCTCTCCCAGCCGCTGCTGGACAACCCGCCCGTCGTACGCCCCTACAACGAGGGGTCCTGGGGACCCAACCGGGTGCACCAGCTGATCGCCCCGCGTGGCTGGCGGCTGCCGTTCGAGCGCGGCTGGCGTGACCCGAACGCGCAGGGTGGCTGAGCGTCTGATTTCCCGGCCAGCCGGGGAATAGTCGGACGCCGAATCGGGTAGTCACCTGTATGACCAATGTTCCGAACCTGTCCCTGAACGACGGCAACACCATCCCCCAGCTCGGCTTCGGCGTGTTCCAGGTCCCACCGAACGACACCGCCCGGATCACCTTGCAGGCGTTCGAGGCCGGCTACCGGCACATCGACACCGCGGAGATGTACGGCAACGAGAAGGGCGTGGGTGAGGCGATCCGCGACTCCGGGATCCCACGCGACGAGCTGTTCATCACCAGCAAGCTGAACAACGGCTTCCACGAGCCCGACCAGGCGCGCGCCGCCTTCGACCGGACGCTGTCCGACCTCGGACTCGACCAGGTCGACCTGTTCCTGATCCACTGGCCGCTGCCGACGCAGTACGACGGCGACTACGTCTCCACCTGGAAGACGCTGATCGAGTTCCAGCGGGGCGGCCGGGCGCGGTCCATCGGCGTCTCGAACTTCCAGCCCGCCCACCTGGCCCGGCTCGCCGAGGAGACCGACGTGGTTCCGGCCGTCAACCAGATCGAGGTGCACCCCTACTTCGTCAACGAGACCGCGCGTGCGGCCAACGCCGAGGCCGGCATCCTCACCGAGTCGTGGTCGCCCATCGCCCAGGGTGGTGTGCTCGACGACGAGGTGATCACCAAGATCGCCGCGGGCGCAGGTCGTACGCCGGCACAGGTGACCCTGCGCTGGCACATCCAGCGCGGCGACATCGTCTTCCCGAAGTCCTCGACCCCCGAGCGGATGGCGGAGAACTTCGCGCTGTTCGACTTCGAGCTCGACGACGACGCAATGCAGGCGATCGCAGGACTCGACCGGGGCGAGGACGGCCGCACCGGCCCGAACCCGGACACCTTCGACTACATCCCCGGCTGACCCTCGGGTCTTTCAGTCGATGGTCACCAGCACGACGTTGCTGCCCTCGTCGGCCTGGGGGTCGTACATCCGGAACCGCTGCTCACCCGCCCGGCCGGTCATCACGTAGGTCTCGTAGGTGCCCACGCGCACCGTCGCGGTGACCCCGAAGTCGATCCAGTTGCCGTCCTCGAACCGCTGCACCTGCAGCTCGAGGCTGTCCGCGCCCTTGTAGGTGCCGGTGAGGTTGACCCGCTCCATCGGACGCGCGATCACCGGGGTGACGTCGAGCTTGATGTCGCCGTTACCGCCCTCGGGAGGCGACGCCCCGTCGCTGGGCTCCTCGCTCGGCTCCGCGTCCTCGCTGTCCTCGCCGGGCACCGGCAGGGCAGTGGTGGGCAGTGGCTGGACCGGCTCCGAGGGAGCTGCCCCGATGGGGCCGGGCGAGTCGTTCTCGTTCAGCCCCAGGGCGCGCACCACGATCGTCGTACCCAGTGCGATCACGACCCCGATGACCACCATCACGGCCAGTGCCTTCAGCAGGGCGTTGCGCACCTGCTCCGAGCGGTTCTCGGACCCATCTTCGTCGTCGAAGTCGTCGTCCATGCTCAGCCCCCGCGGCAGTGGCTCCGGCGTGCGTTGTCGTGGATGAATCTACCGAGTACGACGCAGACCCATGCGGTGGTCCCAACATCTGCCCTACGTCGGCGGTGCCGAAGGGCCCAGGTGACGAGCGCGGCAATTCGCCCAAGACGACCCCGCGACCGGTCCTCGTTATCGAAACGTGACCCAAAGTCGTTGACGAGCAGGGTGTGTAAACGTTTACCTATGAAAACGTTTACACCACCCGGCGTACTGCCGACAAGGGAGCCACAGCATGCGAACATCCACTGCTCGACGAGGCGTCGCGTCACTGGCGATGCTGCTCACCGCCGCCCTGTCCCTCACCGCGTGCGGCGAGGATGAAGGCGGCTCCAGCTCTGCCGGCGGCAGCTCGCCGGGCGAGGGCAAGACCGAGTGCGAAGGGCTCACCGGGTTCGGTGACCTCACCGACAAGGAGGTGAAGGTCTACACCTCCATCGTCGCTCCCGAGGACAAGTCCCAGAAGGACTCCTACAAGCTGTTCACCACCTGCACCGGCGCCAAGGTGGTCTACGAGGCCTCCCGTGAGTTCGAGGCCCAGCTCGTGGTGCGCGTGAAGAGCGGCAACCCCCCGGACATCGCCTACGTTCCCCAGCCCGGCCTGCTCCAGACCCTGGTCACCGACACCGGCAAGGTCGTCGAGGCACCGGACGGCGTCTCCAAGAACGTCGACGAGTTCTGGGGCCAGGACTGGAAGGACTACGGCACGGTGGACGGCAAGTTCTACGCCGCTCCTCTCGGTGCCAACGTGAAGTCGTTCGTGTGGTACTCGCCCACGATGTTCGAGGAGAACGGCTGGACGATCCCGACCACCTGGGACGAGATGATCAAGCTCAGCGACACGGTCGCCGCCAAGGGGATCAAGCCCTGGTGCTTCGGCATCGAGTCCGGCGACGCCACCGGCTGGCCGCTGACCGACTTCGTCGAGGACGCGGTCATCCGCGATGCCGGCCCGGACGTGTACGACGAGTGGGTGGCCCACAAGGTCCCGTTCAACGACCCGCAGATCGCTGGGGCCGTCGACCGGGTGGGCGACATCTTGAAGAACGACGACTACGTCAACGGTGGGATCGGCGACTCCAAGTCGATCGCCACCACGGCCTGGACCGATGGCGGGTTCCCGATCCTCGACGGCAAGTGCGCCCTGCAGAAGGGAGCGAACTTCTACGCTGCCCAGTGGCCCAAGGGCACCGACGTCTCCGAGACGGGCGACGCGTTCGCGTTCTACCTGCCGACCACCAACGACAAGTTCGGCGATCCGATCGTCGGCGGCGGCGAGTTCGTGACGGCGTTCAGCGACCGGCCTGAGGTGCAGGCGTTCCAGACCTTCCTGTCCACGGACACCTGGGCCAACGAGAAGGCCAAGGTCACTCCCGACGGCGGCTGGGTCAGCGCCAACACCGGCCTCGATGTCGCCAACCTGGTCAGCCCGATCGACAAGCTGACGGCCGAGACCTTCCAGAACGAGGACGCCGTCTTCCGCTTCGACGGCTCCGACCAGATGCCGGGTGCCGTGGGCGCCGGTTCGTTCTGGAAGGAGATGACGTCCTGGATCACCGGGCAGAGCACCAAGGAGACCCTCGACAACATCGAGGGCTCCTGGAAGTGAGAGACCCAGGTCAGGGCCGGGCCCGGCGCCCGGCCCTGACCTGTCCAGCCAGACTGTCCATGACACCTGATCCGGGAGAGCGGAGGCGGCTGCCCCATGTCCACTGCTGAGAAGCTCCTCCAGCTGTTCATCGTGCTGGCCGTGTTCGCCGGCGTGATGGTGGCCGTGCTCGTGATCGCCGACCGGTTCCGGACCAGGCGGGGCGAGGTCGCGCAGACCGCCGTGTTCGTGATCCCGGCAGTCCTGATGATCACCTTCGGGCTGCTCTACCCGGGTCTGCGGACTGTCTATGAGTCCTTCCGCGACGCCAACTCCACCCAGTTCGTCGGCTGGGAGAACTACCAGACGATCTTCACCGACAAGAACCAGCTCGGGGTGCTGCGCAACACCGCGGTCTGGGTGCTGGTCACCCCGGTGGCGGCCACGTTCATCGGGCTGGTCTACGCGATCCTCGTCGACCGGTCACGCTTCGAGAAGTTCGCCAAGGCGCTCATCTTCCTGCCGATGGCGATCTCCCTCGTCGGCGCCTCGCTGATCTGGAAGTTCGTCTACGACTACCGCTCAGCGGAGAACGAGCAGATCGGCCTGCTCAACGAGATCCTCAAGGTGCTGGGGTTCGACACCTACCGCTTCCTGCTCACCGAGCCCTGGAACACGCTCTTCCTGATCATCATCATGATCTGGGTCCAGGCCGGCTTCGCGATGACCGTTCTCTCGGCCGCGATCCGGGCCATCCCGGGCGACATCATCGACTCGGCCCGGCTCGACGGCGTGGGCGGGCTGCAGATGTTCCGCCACATCACCGTCCCGATGATCCGGCCCTCGCTGATCGTCGTACTCACCACGATCAGCATCGCCACGCTCAAGGTCTTCGACATCGTGCGTACGGCGACCGGCGGCAACTTCGACACCAGCGTGCTGGCCTACGAGTTCTACGTGCAGAGCTTCCGGTCGTTCAACGGCGGGCTCGGTGCCGCACTCGCCGTGCTGCTGTTCGCCCTCGTCACCCCGATCGTCGTCTACAACATCCGTCAGATGCGACGCCTGGAGGTCCGATGACCACCACCACGCCGCCGACCCTGGCCCTCGGCGGACGGGTGGGTGCCGCCGCGGACGATGCACACCGGAAGCTCACCTCACCGTGGGCGTCCCTTGTGGCGGTGTCCATCGCGGTGCTCTGGACGATCCCCACGCTCGGGTTGTTCATCTCCTCGTTCCGGCCCGAGAACGACGTCAAGGGCAGCGGGTGGTGGACGTTCTTCAGCAACCCCTCGGTCACCCTCGACAACTACGAGTCGGTGCTCACCGGCAGCGACACCGATCTCGCCACGTTCTTCCTGAACTCGATCGTGATCACGATCCCCAGCGTGCTGATCCCGATCACCCTCGCCTCGATGGCGGCGTACGCCTTCGCCTGGATGCGGTTCCCGGGCCGCAACGTCTTGTTCGTGGCCGTCTTCGCGATGCAGATCGTGCCTATCCAGGTGACGATGATCCCGCTGTTGTCCCTCTACGTGACGCCGCCGTTCGGCCTGCCCTCACTGGCAGGGTCCGAGGCTCCCGGTGGCGGCTTCTACACGATCTGGCTGTCGCACACGATCTTCGCGCTGCCACTGGCGATCTACCTGCTGCACAACTTCATGCGGGAGATCCCCGGCGAGCTGGTGGAGTCCGCCCGGGTCGACGGCGCCGGGCACGTGCAGATCTTCGTGCGGATCATGCTCCCGTTGATGACGCCCGCGATCGCGGCGTTCGGCATCTTCCAGTTCCTGTGGGTGTGGAACGACCTGCTCGTCGCCCTGGTGTTCGGCGGCGGCAACCTCGACGTGTCGCCGCTGACCGTGCGGCTCGCCGAGCTCTCCGGCACCCGCGGCTCCGACTGGCATCTCCTCTCCGCGGGAGCGTTCGTCTCCCTGGTGGTGCCGTTGATCGTCTTCTTGAGCCTGCAGCGCTTCTTCCTGCGCGGCCTGCTCGCCGGAAGCGTCAAGGGATAGCCATGAGCCGAGGGCTGCACGACGGGAGACGGCTCTCGTTCGGCGTCGCCAGCGCGGCGTACCAGATCGAAGGCGGCATCGACGCCGACGGCAAGGGTCCATCGATCTGGGACGCCTTCACCCGGGTTCCGGGTGCGGTCGACGACGGGTCGGACGGGTCGGTCGCGTGCGCTTCCTACCCCGACCCGGGGCCGGACCTGGACCTGGTCGCGGGCCTCGGCGTCGACTACTACCGGTTCTCGATCTCCTGGCCACGGATCCTGCCCATGGGCAGCGGCACCGTGCAGAAGAGCGGCCTGGACTACTACGAGCGCCTCGTCGACGGCCTCCTCGAGAGGGGCATCGAGCCGATGGCCACCCTCTACCACTGGGACCTGCCGCAGGCCCTGGAGGACCAGGGCGGCTGGCTGGTGCGCGACACCGTTGAGCACTTCGCCGACTACGCGGCCGTGGTCCACGACCTGCTCGGTGACCGGGTGCGGGTCTGGGCGACGCACAACGAGCCCTGGTGCGCGGCGTACCTCGGCTACGGCTCGGGCCGGCACGCGCCGGGCAAGCAGGTCGGCGCCCAGGCGCACCGCGCGGCGCACCACCTGCTGCTCAGCCACGGCCTCGCTGCCGAGCGCATGCGCGCGAGTGGCGCCGACACCGTCGGCATCGTGCTGAACCTGACGCCGGTATGGCCCGACAGCTCCGCTGCGGCGACGGCCGCCGACGGCGTGGACGCGATCCGGAACCGGGTCTGGCTCGGTGCACTGATCGACGGTGAGTACGACGCCGGGACACTGCGGGTGGCGCCCGTGCTGGCCGACCCCGAGCTGGTGCGCCCCGGTGACCTGGAGCTGGTCCGCGGGTCCGCCGACTGGCTCGGCGTCAACTACTACACCCCTGCGCGGGTGGACATCGTGCTTCCGGGGGAGACCCCGGTGGTCGACGAGGGCGGGGACGCGGAGGTGGCAGCGTTCCCCGGCGTGGTGGACTTCCGGTTCACTCCGCGCCACCCCCGCACCGACATCGACTGGGAGATCTCGCCGCTGGGTCTCGAGGAGCTGCTCGTCGACACCCACCGGCGTACGCAGCTTCCGCTGGTGGTCACCGAGAACGGTGCTGCCTTCTCCGACCGGGTGATGCTGGCCGACGGCACCGTGGACGACGCCGACCGGATCGAGTACCTGCGCACGCACCTGGCCGCCATCGAGGTGGCCCGCGAGTCGGGCGCCGACGTACGCACCTATGTGTTGTGGACGCTGATGGACAACTTCGAGTGGTCGCATGGCTACACCAAGCACTTCGGCCTGGTCAGCGTGGACCGCTCCGATCTCAGCCGCAGGCCGAAGCGCTCCTACGGCTGGGTCGTGGATCTGGTCGGCGAACGCGCGCCGTGATGGCGACGCTCCGTCGTAGGGTGCGTGCAGCCGACCTGAACAGGAACCTGGGCAGATGAGTGGGATCAAGGACGTTGCCCGCGAAGCCGGGGTGTCCATCGCCACCGTCTCGCGCGCGCTTCGGGGCCTCCCCCGCGTCTCCGAGGAGACGAGGGAGCGCGTGCTCGCCGCTGCCGAGCGGATGGAGTATGTCGCCTCGCCGAACGCCGCGAGCCTGGCCAGCGGGCTGACGCGGACGGTCGGCGTCGTCGTACCGAACGTGACCAGGTGGTTCTTCGGCTCGGTCATCCACGGGGCCGAGGAGCTGCTGCGCAGCGAGGGCTACGACCTGCTGCTCTACAACATCACCGGTGACCCGGAGGCGCGGCGCCGGTTGTTCTCGACCCACCTGCTCAGCAAACGCGTCGACGCCCTGATGGTGCTCGCCCTGCGGCCCACCCCCGAGGAGGTCGCTTCGCTCGGCCGGGTCGGGTCTCCGACGGTGGTCGTGGGCGGGTTCGTGCCCGACTGGCCGAGTGTCCGCATCGACGACGTGCTCGCGGCGACGACCGCCGTACAGCACCTGATCGACCTCGGCCACCAGCGCATCGCCCACCTTGGCGGAACCCCGGACCCGGAGCACGCGGGCCTGCAGTTCTCCACCCCCGCCGACCGCCTCCTCGGCTACCGGCAGACGATGGCGAACGCCGGGCTCGAGGTCGACCCTGCCTGGGAGGTGACCGGTGACTTCACCGCCCACGGCGGGCTCGACGCGTGCCGGCGCCTGCTCGAGGCAGTGGACGAGCGCAACCGCCCGACCGCCGTCTTCGCGGCCTCCGACGAGATGGCCATCGGCGCCGTACACACCCTGCGCGGCGCCGGCCTGCGAGTCCCCGAGGACATCTCCGTGGTCGGCATCGACGACCACGAGCTCTCCGAGTTCTTCGACCTCACCACCGTCGCCCAACCAGCCAACGACCTCGGCCGCCTGGGCGCCCGGATCCTCCTCGACTCCCTCATCGGTGTCGACCACGAACCCTCCGGCCTGATCCTCCCCACCAGCCTCGTGATTCGCCGCTCCGCGGCTGCCGCCCCCTGACGGGGTTGGGGGATGCAGGTTTCCCCGGTCGGCCGGGGACTCCGGTCGTGGTACGGCGATACTTCACCCCACAACGTCAGGGATCGCCCGACCACCCTGCCCGTTTCGCGTCCACACACCGCCGGGCGCTGAGACGAGTCCACACGTTCGAAAGCGCTCGGTGCATCTGGGCCGGGCGACTGTCGATCCTCGTTCGCATGACCGATGAACTCCGATCAATCTGCGATGAACACGGCATCTTCCTTCGGCGTGAGGCGATCGCGCTCGGCTACAACGATCGCGCGTTGAAACGCGCCATGGCGGCCGGGCAGATCCATCGAGTGCGACATGGGTCGTACGTCTTCGCGGATCAATGGCGGGCACTCGATGACCTCGGTCAGCACCTACTGACAGCCAGGGCGGTGCTGCGCACGGCGCACTCCGAAGTGGCTCTTTCCCACACCAGCGCACTGATCGTGATGGGCGCCCCACTGTGGGACCTGCCTCTCGACGACGTCCACCTGACGCGACTGGATGGCCGAGCTGGACGCCGCGAGGCCGGCGTTGCCCAACACCGAGGACGGATTTTGCCCGGAGACGTGATCTCGCTCCGCGGGATCCGAATCACCTCTCCAATCCGGACTGCACTCGACATGACGCGCACGTACGACGTCGAGCACTCCCTGGTGCCGGTCGATTGGTTGCTCCATACCAAGACGCTGGACAAGCCTGGCCTGCGCGCGAGGTCGGCGGCTATGAACTTCTCCCCTGGAACACTCACCACCGACCTCGTGATCCGCCTGGCCGACGAGCGAATGGAGTCGGTCGGTGAGTCGCGTTCGAACTACATGTTCTGGCGAGGAGGACTGCCCAAACCGCAGCCGCAGCTGGACCTCTTTGGCAAGTGGGGCAAGTTCGTCGCGCGAGTCGACTTTGCCTGGCCGGAGTACGGCGTCTTCCTCGAGTTCGACGGCAAGAACAAGTACGAGAAGCTCCGCAAGGAAGGAGAGTCCGTGCTCGACGTGGTGCTTCGCGAGAAGAAGCGCGAGGAGATGATCTGCCGGCTCACCGGCTGGCGGTGCATCCGGATCGTGTGGGCCGATCTCTACCACCCCGAGGAGACGATCGCGTACATCCGCGGCGTACTGGCAGGTGGACCGGTGCACTGAAGAACGAAAGGGAAGGGGTTGTCTACTGAAACCGGTCGTTGTGGGCCGAAGTATCGGTGTACAACGTCAGGTTTCCCCGGTCGACCGGGGAAACCGGCGCCAAACTCAGCCAGTAACCCGGGCGCTCTCCTCGGGGGCGACGGGGAAGTGGCAGGCCACCTGGTGCTCGCTGGCGGCGGCAGTGCCGATCTGGAGCAGTGGGGGTTCCTCGACTCGGCAGATCTCCTGGGCCTTCCAGCAGCGGGTGTGGAAGCGGCAGGCCGGGGGTGGGTTGATCGGGCTGGGGACGTCGCCCTCGAGCCGGATCCGCTCGCGCTGGTGGCGTCGCTTGGTGTCGGGCACGGGGACTGCCGAGAGCATCGCCACCGTGTAGGGGTGGCGGGGGCGCTCGTAGAGGTCGTCGCGGTCGCCGATCTCGACGATCTTGCCGAGGTACATCACTGCCACCCGGTCCGACACATGGCGTACGACGGAGAGGTCGTGCGCGATCATCACGTAGGTCAGGTCGAGCTCCTCCTGGAGGTCCTCGAGCAGGTTGACCACCTGCGCCTGGATCGACACGTCCAGGGCGGAGACCGGCTCGTCGGCCACGATCAGCTTGGGCTTGAGGGCAAGGGTCCGCGCGATCCCGATGCGCTGTCGCTGGCCGCCCGAGAACTCGTGCGGATAGCGGTTGTAGTGCTCCGGGCTCAGGCCCACGGTCTCCAGCAGTGCCTGGACAGCCTTCTTGCGACCACCCTCGGGGTCGACGCCCTGCAGCTTGAACGGCGCCCCGACGATCTTGCCGACCGTGTGCCGCGGGTTCAGCGAGGAGTAGGGGTCCTGGAAGATCATCTGGATGTCGCGCCGCAGCGGCCGCATCTTCCCGTCGGAGAGATGGGTGATGTCGTTGCCCTCGAAGGTGACCTTGCCCCCGGTCGGCTCGAGCAGCCGGGTGATCAGGCGCGCCGTCGTGCTCTTCCCGCAGCCGGACTCACCGACGATCGAGAAGGTCTCCCCACGACGTACGTCGAAGTCGACCCCGTCGACTGCCTGCACGGCCCTCGTGGACCGGCTCAGGAAGCCGCCCCTGATCGGGAAGTGCTTGACCAGTCCTTCGACCTTCAACAGCGACTCGCGCGCGCGGTCCGGCGTCCGGGCAGCGTGCCGGGGCGGCGTGGTCGCGGCCACGCTCGTGGGGTCGATCTCGGACGTAGTCATGAAATCCTCGGGGAGATCTCCTGCGCCCAGACCCGCTGGCGCTCTTCGGGTGTCATGTGGCAGGCGACGAAGTGGCCCTTGCCGTCGTCGGTGAGCTCCGGTCGCTCGATCTTGGTCACCGACCCGACCCGCTCGGCGAAGTCGCAGCGTGGGTTGAAGGCACACCCCGACGGCACGCGGATGAGGCTCGGCGGGGTGCCCTTGATCGGCAGCAGCCGGTCGGTGGGCGCCTTGTCGAAGCGGGGCATCGACCCCAGCAGTCCCCACGTGTAGGGATGCTGCGGTTCGTTGAACAGCTGCTCCGCAGTGCCGTACTCAGCGGCCCGTCCGGCGTACATCACCATGATGTCGTCGGCGAGCTCGGCGACCACCCCGAGGTCGTGGGTGATGATCACGACCGCCGAGTTGAACTCCTTCTGCAGGTCCCGGATCAGGTCGAGGATCTGCGCCTGCACGGTGACGTCGAGCGCCGTGGTCGGCTCGTCGGCGATCAGCAGGTCGGGATCGCACGAGAGCGACATCGCGATCATCGCGCGCTGGCGCATGCCCCCGGAGAACTGGTGCGGGTAGGCGTCAACGCGCTGGCTCGGCTCCGGGATCCCGACACGGTCGAGCATCTCGATGGCGTGTGCTCGGGCGGCCTTCTTCGAGACGTCGTTGTGGATCCGGTACGCCTCGACGATCTGGTTCCCCACCGTGTAGAAGGGGTGCATCGAGGACAGCGGGTCCTGGAAGATCATCGACATCTTCTTGCCGCGCAGCTGCCGGATCGTCTCCTTGTCGGCGCCGACGAGCTCCTGCCCGTCGAGCTTGATCGACCCGCTGATCTTCGCGTTCGAGGCCGTGTGCAGGCCCATGATCGCCATGCTGGTCACGGACTTGCCCGAGCCCGACTCCCCCACGATGCCGAGGGTCTGGCCCCGGTCGAGGTGGACGGAGAGGCCGTCGACGGACTTCACCACACCGTCGTCGGTGGTGAAGTGCACCTGGAGGTCCGTCACCTCCAGGTAGTGGTTGCCTGCGGGTGTGGGGGCTCGGTGGCTGGCCACGGTCTCGGTGCTCATCGGGTCCGCACTCTCGGGTCGATGACGGCGTACAGCAGGTCCACGATCAGGTTGCAGACCGCGACGAATACGGCGGTGATCAGTACGACGGCCAGCACCTGCGGGAGGTCGTTGTTCTTGGTGCCGTCGATCGCGAGCGCGCCCAGGCCCGGCAGGCCGAACACGGTCTCGGTGAGCACGGCTCCACCGATCAGCAGGCCGAAGTCGAGTCCGAAGATCGTCACGATCGGGGTGAGCGCAGCCCGCAGCCCGTGCTTGACCACCACCTTGCGTTCCTTGAGGCCCTTGGCGCGCGCCGTGCGGATGTAGTCCTCACCCATGGTCTCCAGCATGCCCGCCCGCGTGAGCCGGGCGTACTGCGCGGAGAAGAGCAGCGCCAGGGTGACCCATGGCAGCAGCAGACCGTAGGCCCACTTCCCCGGGTTCTCGGTCAGCGGCACGTAGGACCCTCCCGGTGGGGTCCAGCCGAGCTGATAGCTGAAGATCGTCAGTGACATCACGCCGGTCCAGAAGATCGGCAGCGAGACGCCGGCCAGCGCCACGGTCATGGCGGCGCGGTCGAACACGGACCCGCGTTTCAGGGCAGAGATCACCCCTGTGGCGACCCCGAACGTCAACCAGAGCACGGCGGCGCCTATGGCGAGCGAGAGCGTCACCGGGAAGCGCCGTTGGATCTCCGGCAGCACCGGGTCCTTGTTGCGGAAGGAGTAGCCGAGGCACGGCCGGGGGCACACCTCGACACCAGACCCCAGGTCGTACTCCGTGCCGTTGACGACCCCGCTCAGCCAGTTCCAGTACTGCACCGGAATGGGGTCGTAGAAGCCCAGTCGCTCAGCGGTCTGCTCGACCGTCGCGTTCGTCGCGGTCCGGCCGACGTAGCGCGTCGCAAGGGTTTCCGGGCTGGCGCCTGCGAGCCGCGGCATCAGGTAGAAGATCGCGAACGTGATCATGGTGATCACGATGACGAGCCCCACTGCGGCAATCAGGCGCCGGATGATGTAGCTGACCAAGGTCTCGGCCGGCAGGCCGGCCCCGCCCAGGAAGCTCTCCTGGAGCGGGGCCGGCCACCGTCGCCTTCACCTACCTTCGGTGTCGTTGAGGCGGGAAACTCCGAGCTACTTCTTCACACCCATCGCGGTGTAGTCGTAGTAGCCGAACGCCTCGTTGATGAACACGTTCGTGGTGTTCTTCGAACGCAGCAGCACCGACTTGGCGTAGACACCCGGGTAGACGACTGCTTCCTCCGCCACCCGCCTGTCGATCGCGGCCCACATCTCGTTGCGCTTGGCCTCGTCCTGCTCGACCTTGGCCTGGTCCAGCATGGTGTCGACCTCGGGGATGCGCACGGACGTGTTCGACGAGCCACCGGTCTCCCGGATGACGCGACTGTCCACGATCTGCGAGAGGAACCCGAACCCGTCGTTCCAGTCCGCGCCCCAACCGTTGGCGCACATACCGATGTTGTTCTTCACGACGTACGACGGGAGTCCACACGTGCCGGAGAAGTAGTCACCGGACGGCAGGGCCTTCGGGGTGACCTTGATCCCGACCTTGCCCAGAGCCTCCTGGAACGCCTCGGCGGTTGCCTTCTCCTTGGGACGGTCGTCGCGGTAGGCCATCGTCGTCTCGAATCCGTCGGGCTGGCCACAGGCCTCGAGCGACTCCTTGGCCTTGTCCTCCTGACCGTTCAGGTTCTTCTTGACGTCGTAGAGGTCGAAGTCCTCGTAACCCGGGATCATCGGCGGCAGCAGTGTCGTCGCGATCTCGCCACCGGCGAACTTGCCGCCGTACGCGTTCTGGTACGACGTCGGGCTCATGGCGTAGATGACCGCCTTGCGGCAGTCGATGTTGTCGAGCGGCTTCACCGTCGGGTTGATCGAGGTGTACCAGTTGCGCGCGATCGTCGGGTTGTCCGCACGTGCCTGGAGCGCCTTGTCCTGCAGCACCTTGGTCAGCGCTGCCGGCTGCACACCGGTTCCGGCGATGTCCACGTCGAGCGTGCCTGCCTCGATCTGGTTGTCGACGTCGTCCGGTGCCATGTTCAGCTGGACGGTCATCTCGTCAGGCAGCGCCTTGCGGTTGGGGTCCGTGGACCCGTCCCAGTTGGGGTTGCGCACGAGGGTGAACCCGGTGGTCGGGTTGTAGTTGCCCTTGAACATGTAGGGCCCGGAGGACAGCACGTGGTTCTTGTACTTCGCCCCGGTGTCCTTGGCCTGCGGGACGGGGACCGTCTGCGGGAGCTGGGCCATGTAGTCGAACCCGGCGAACGGCTCGTTGAGGTGGAAGATGATCGTCGAGTCGTCGGGCGTCTCGATCGCCGAGTCGGTGTTCATGTTCTTCGTGCGGTAGGGACCGTCGTAGCCCTCGGGCAACGCGAGCATCGCCTCGAAGTACGCCGGACCGTTCGGGAAGGTCTTCTTGTCCGTCGAGCGCAGCACGGCGTGCTTCACGTCAGCCGACGTGATCGGCGAGCCGTCCTCGTACTTGAGGCCCTTCTTCAGGGTGTAGGTCCAGGTCTTGCCGCCGTCACTGGACTTGCCGAGGTCCTCGGCCAGGTCGGGGGTCAGCTCGAGGCCGGCCGCGCCGGGCTCGGACTTGAACACGACCAGGCTGCGGCCGTAGTTGCGCAGCATGTCCCAGGAGTAGCCGTAGTAGGTCTCGCCCGGGTCGACAGTGTCGCCCCACTCACCGGCGAGACCGAACTTGAGGGTGCCGCCCTTCTCGTCGGACTCGTCGACGATCTTGCCGATGGCGCCGTTGTCGAGCTTGGGGGCACTCCCCCCGCCACCGTCGTCGCCGCCGTCGTCACTGGAACCGCAGGCACTCAGTACGAGTGCTGCAACTGCGGCCGTGGCCACTGCTGCTCTCTTACGCATGATGCGCATTCTCTTACCTTCCTTCTAGTCCGCCCCCGAACGGGACAGGGTCACGGCTCGTTGCCCGGTGGTCACCGGCTCCTGGGATCGAATGCGTCGCGCAACCCGTCCCCGAAGAGATTGAAGGCCAGCACCGTGGCGAAGATCGCCAGGCCTGGCCAGAACATGAAGTGCGGCACTGTGTAGAAGTTCACGGCGTCGGCGAGCATGCCGCCCCAGGTCGCGGTGGGTGGCGGCACGCCGACTCCGAGGAACGACAGCGCCGCCTCGAAGAGGATGTTGGTCGGGATGATCAGGGTCGAGTACACGAGGATCGGCGCCAACAGGTTCGGCAGCAGCTCGGTGAACAGGATGTAGGGGCGTCGCGCCCCCAGGCTGCGGGCCGCCTCGACGTACTCGCGTTCGCGCAACGAGATCGTCTGGCCGCGCACGATCCGGCCGATGTAGGGCCAGTTGAAGAACCCGATCACGAACACGAGCAGCGCCAGACGCAGCGGCAGCCCGGAGAGCCCGAAGGCCTTGTCGGGAAAGACGCCGGAGAGCGCGATCGCGAAGACGAGGAGCGGGAAGGCCAGGAACATGTCCATGATCCGGCTCAGCACCGCGTCGACCCAACCGCCGAAGAACCCGGCGATGATGCCGACCGTGGTGCCGATGAAGACCGACAGCATGGTCGCCAGGATCGCGATCAGCAGCGAGATCCGGGCGCCGTAGATCACCCGGCTGAAGATGTCGCGGCCGTTGACCGTCTCCAGCCCCATCGGGTGCTCCCAGCTCATGCCGCCGAAGCTGCCGGCCGGGATGTTCGGGATGAACGGGCTGAGCAGGTCCTGGTGGTACTCGTTGGGCGGACCACCGGTGACCTTGACGATCAGCGGCGCGAAGATCGCGACCAGGATGATGAACACGATGAAGATGCCACCGGCGAGCGCGACCTTGTCCCGACGCAGTCGCCCCCAGGCGATCTGGCTGAGAGAGCGGCCTTCGATCTGCTTCTCCCCGGCCAGGACGGCCTCGGGGTCCGCATGCGTCGCGCTCGGGTCCTCCAACGTGCTCAGGGCGGGCCTCCCCAGGATCGCTGCGGCTCAGTTCAGGGGCCGCCGGGTCTGGTGGCCGCCCTTAACTTCGTCCCGACGCCACTTCGGGTCAAGAGGCCATGCGCCCCGTTGCCGAATCGTGACCGCGCCCGGAGGCGCCTAAGCCTCGGCAGGCTCGAGGACGACGACCGGGATCTCCCGCTCGGTCCACGACTGATAGGAGTCGTAGTCGCTGTAGAGATCGACGAGCCGCGGCCACAGTGCGGCTCGTTCCTCGGGGTCCGCAGTGTGAGCGACCATCGCCCGCCGGTCGCCACGGATCTGGACCATCACCCGGGGATCGGCCTCGATGTTCCGGTACCACAACGGATGCGACGGCCGGCCTGCCTGCGAGGCCACCACGACCACGCGATCCGCGTCGCGGAGATAGACGAGCGGTGTGGTGCGCACCTTCCCGGTCCTGCGACCCCGGTGCTCCATCAGGCAGATCGGCACCGGGTTCTTCCAGCCGGCGCCGACGCGCCACGTCCCGCCGACTCGTCCGCGGGTCAACCGGTAGACCCGGACGTTCACGGCGGACATCAGCTTGATCACCCGACGGGCGAACTCGCCGTCGAGGCCTTCGGGCTTGGTGTCCATGGACTGCTCAGAGACCCCTCTTCCAGACGAGCTCCTCGAGCAGGCGGCGGGAGCGCCAGCCGTCGGCGGTGCGGATCAGCTCGTGGTGGTAGATACCACCGAACTCCACCAGCAGCTCGGCACCGTCGGGTTGGGTCAGCACCATCGGGTTGTTGAAGTACGCCGCGACGGTCGCCTCATCGCCGTTCACCTGGCTGTCGATCTGGCCAAGTGTGTGCATCCGTCGCGGGAAGAGCGGCAGCATCTCGGCGAGCCACGGCTTGACCTCGTCGTACGACGCAGCGATGCCACCCGTGGCCGTGTAGTCGATCTCGGCGTCGGCTGTGAACACGTCGTCGAGGCGGTCCCACTCCCCCGCGTCGATGGCGCGGGTGTAGCGGATGAGCAGTGCCTCGATCTCGAGGCGGTCGGAGATCTGGTCGAGGTCCACACGCTCACTCTGGCAGAAAACTGAAACACGTTCTAGTGTTGCGCCCATGCGGTTCACCTACGCGGAAGCCATGACATCCGCCAAGTACTACGCCCCCCTGGCCCAGGCAGCCGAGGCGGCCGGCTACACCTCGATGACGGTTGCCGACTCCCTGATCTACCCACAGGAGTCGGACTCGACCTATCCGTACACCGACACCGGCGACCGCGAGTTCCTCGAGGACAAGGCGTTCATCGAGACGATGGTCCTGGTCACCCATCTCGCGGCCGTGACCAGCACCTTGCGGTTCACCCCCTTCGTGCTCAAGCTCCCGGTGCGACCGCCGGTGCTGGTGGCCAAGCAGGTCAGCTCGATCGCCTACCTCAGCGACAACCGGCTCGGCCTCGGCGTCGGGCTCTCGCCATGGCCGGAGGACTTCCAGGCCCTGGGGGTCCCGTGGGAGCGGCGTGGCAAGCGGATGGACGAGTGCATGGACATCCTGAGGGGGCTCACGTCCGGAGAGTTCTTCGGCTACGACGGCGAGTTCTACCAGTTCCCGCCGATGAAGCAGACGCCCGCGCCCACCGAGAAGGTCCCGCTGCTGGTCGGTGGCCACGTCGATGCTGCGCTGCGTCGCGCCGTACGCAAGGGCGACGGCTGGATGCACGCGGGCGGTGACGGCGAGGAGCTCGACCGGCTGCTCGTGCGTCTGGCCGAGATCCGCAAGGAGGAGGGCGACACCCGCGACGACTTCGAGGTGCACGTGATCTCCTACGACGCCTACGACCTCGACGGCATCAAGCGGCTGGAGGACAAGGGCGTGACCGACTGCATCGTCGGGTTCCGGGTCCCCTACATCAAGGGCCCGGACACCGAGCCGCTCGAGACCAAGATCGAGCACCTCCAGCGCTACGCCGACTCCGTCATCAGCAAGGTGAGCCTGTGAGCGACGACCTCACCCGGGCGTTCACCGAGGCAGTCACCGAGGCCGAGAAGCTGATCGCGAACCCGCCGTTCGAGGTCTCCGACCAGGACCTGGCGGAGGGTTTCGACTACCTGGCCGGCAGCATCCGGTCCTCGCTGCAGATGGCCTTCGACTACGACCTCGAGCACCCGGTGCTGATCAACCCCACGCACCAGTACGCCCGCCAGGGCCTCGACAACCCGGACGCCGTCTACTTCAACGCCTACCTGACGGCCGGTGCGTCGTACCTCGTCTCCGGCGTGCGCGGCACCACTGCCGACCTGTCCTTCCAGCTGATGGACGGGACCTACTCGGCGGAAGGTGCCCCGTCGACGGTGGCCGCCTTCGACGACCGCGAGCTCGAGGTTGCCGCCGACGGCTCCTTCGAGTGGCGCTTCGGTCCCGAGATGGGGCTGTCGAAGGGCTCCACGCTGATCATCCGTGAGGTGTACGACGACTGGAACACCGAGGACCGCGGCACGCTGCGGATCCAGCGGCTCGACACAGCCGGGCAACCCCGGGAGACCGTCGACACCGCGCGAATCGCCAAGAGGTACGGCGTCGCCGCGAAGATGCTGATCGGCCGGATCAACACCTGGTTCGCGTTCCCGGAGTGGTTCACCTACAAGGAGCCGGTGAACACGCTCACCGTCCCCAAGTCGACCCCCGGCGGTCTCGCTTCGCAGTTCTCCTCGATCGGTCACTACGACCTCGGTGAGGACCCAGAGAATGATCTGGCGCTGATCGTCACGGTCCCCGTCTCCGAGTGCGCCTACCAGGCGATCCAGATCGGCTCGCGGTGGTACATCTCCACCGACTACGAGCACCACCAGACCTCGCTGACCAAGGCCCAGTCCCACACTGACCCGGACGGGAAGTTCCGCTACGTCGTCAGCGAGCGCAACCCCGGCGTCGCCAACTGGCTGGAGACCTGCGGCCATCCCCAGGGCGTGATGATGCTCCGGTGGCAGCGCGTCTCCCGCCAGCTCACCGAGGCCGACGGGCCGACGGTCGAGGTCGTCCGGTTCGACGAGCTCGCCGAACGACTGCCGCACCATGCGGAGAACCAGATCTCTGCCGATGAGTACACCGCCCGTATCGCCGACCGCCAGGTCGGCATTGCCCGAAGGATGATTTCGTGACCGGTTCACCACAGCTCCTGCAGGACAAGGTCGTCGTGCTCTCCGGTGTCGGCCCCGGGCTGGGTCGCTCGCTCGGCGAGGAGGCCGCCAAGCTGGGTGCCGACCTGGTGCTCGTCTCGCGCACCCAGAAGCGGCTGGACAAGATGGCCGAGGTGGTCCGTTCCCACGGACGCCGAGCGCTCGTCGTACCCACAGACATCAACGACGAGGACGCGTGCCAGCGGCTGGTCGAGGCCACCATGGCGGAGTACGGCCGCGTCGACTGCCTGATCAACAACGCGTTCACGATCCCCCCGATGGAGCCGCTGACCACGATCAAGCACGACGACCTGCGCAGCTCGCTGGAGACCAACGCCTTCGCTCCGCTGCGACTGTCGACGTTGTTCGCCGACGCACTGGCGGAGTCGAAGGGCTCGATCATCATGGTCAACTCGGCGGTGCTGCGGCAGTCCCAGCCAGAGTTCGCCGGCTACAAGCTGACCAAGGGCACGCTGGTGCACATCGCTTCGTCGCTGGCCACCGAGCTCGGTCCGCGCGGCATCCGGGTCAACACCGTGGCACCGAGCTGGATCTACGAGGACGTCAACAAGGCCTACTTCGACTGGATGGCCGAGGAGCGCGGCGTCACCCACGAGGACATCTACCGCGAGACCGCCGACCTCACCGACCTCAAGCGGCTGGCGACGCCCGAGGAGGTTGCGCAGGCGGCGCTGTTCCTCGCCTCCGACCTGGCCTCCGCGGTCAGCGGGATCACCCTCGACGTGAGCTGTGGTGAGTTTCATGGCTACTAGGACGAGAGAAGATCTGGGCTCGTTCGATGACATCTTGGCCGCTGCCGTCCGGACCACCGCGCTGGACGACTTCGGGGGCACCGAGCACGAGGAGGGCCTGCGCCTGCTCTGCGAGGACCTGACCGAGAACGGCGGGCTGACGCCCGAGGGCAACTACATGCAGCGCACGTTCATCAAGAGCGCGCTCGTGGGTCGCCTGCTCTCCGAGCACGGGTTCGACCAGCATCCGTCGTACGCCGACGTGCCGATCGAGCGACCGATCTTCGTCTGCGGCCTGCCCCGCACCGGCACCACCGCCCTGCACCGGCTGCTCAACGCCGACCCGGCCCACCAGGGGCTGGAGCTGTGGCTCACCGAGGTGCCGCAACCCCGGCCGCCGCGCGAGACGTGGGACGAGAACCCGATCTACAGCGCGCTCAACTCTGCGTTCTCCGAGCACCACATCGACAACCCCGAGTTCATGGGGATCCACTTCATGGACGCCTCGAGCGTGGAGGAGTGCTGGCGGATCTTGCGCCAGTCCGGCAAGTCGATCGGCTTCGAGTCGCTCGCCCACATCCCGAACTACTCCGCCTGGCTGGAGAAGCAGGACTGGACCGATGCCTACGAGCGACACAAGGCCAACCTGCAGCTGATCGGGCTCAACGACCCCGAGAAGCGCTGGGTGCTGAAGAACCCCTCACACCTCGTGGGAGTCGACGCGATCATGGCCGTCTACCCCGACGCCCTGATCGTGCAGCCCCACCGCGACCCGGTCGTGGCGATCGCGTCCGCGTGCTCGCTGTCGGCAGAAGCCACCAAGGGCTGGTCCACCACGTTCGTCGGCGACACCATCGGCCGCACCCAGCTGGACATGCTCAGCAAGGCGGTCGCGCGCTACGAGCGCGAGCGGGCCAACCACCCTTCCGAGCAGTTCCTGGACATCGACTACCGCGAGTTCGTCACCGATCCGGTCGCGACGACGAGGGGCATCTACGAGTCCTTCGGTCTCGAGTGGACCCCGGCCGTGAACGAGGCGGTCACCCAGCTCGACGCCGAGTCCCGCCAGGGCGGACGTCGTCCCTCGCACGAGTACGACCTCGCCGACTACGGGCTCACCGAGGACGAGGTGCGCGCAGCGTTCGCCTGAAGAACCGGATAGTCCGGAGCGTTTGGCCCCTTCCCGGGGGCTGAACAGGTGCCGTTTGCTCCGGACTATCCGGTTCTAGGGGCGGTCACGGACGCGGACCATCCCGCCGAGCGTCGCGACGTACGCCGAGCCGTCGGGAGCGAGGGTGATCGCCGCGTAGTGGTTGTTCATCAGGGCGCCGAGGCCGGTGCGGACGCTGAAGGCGGTGCGGCCGGTGCGTACGTCGATCGCGGTGAGGTACCAGGCAGCAGCACCCCACCAGGTCGGGCGCTTCGTGTAGGCGTAGACCAGCCCGTTGGCGAGAGACGACTTCGGCACCGACGTCGGTGCGATCTCCGGGCTGGTCCACGCGACGCGGCATCGCTCGCCGTCGAGGTCGACGCGGGCCAGCCCCGGACTGGTCGCCCTCCCGAGCAGGGTGCTGCCCGGACCGGCGTAGCCGTAATTGTTCTCCACGACGACGCCGCCCTCGCCCACGGACACCAGCGAGTTCTCGGTGGCGCTCTCGCCCCTGCCGAAGACCGGCGCCTTGCACACCATGCGCCCCGTTGCGGTGTCGTAGAACGCCACGTTCATGCGGGGTTCCGCGTTGTCGGTGATGGCCACCCGTCCACCCGCGAGGACCGTCGGCGTAGTGCCACTGCCGCGGGACAGCTGTCCGGGTTTCTGCCTGTTGCCCCGGTCGTACGCCGCACGCCAGTCGATGTCTGGACTCCCCGACTCGTCCACCACCATCCGGTAGAGCGCGCCCACCGTGACGACGTACACCCCGCCCTCGTCCACCGCGAGCGAGTTGGCCACCTCCTCCCCGAGCGCACGCACGGCCACCCGACCCGTCGACGGGTCGACGGTGCCGACTCGCCCCTCCTGGGTGACGAACCAGATGCGACCCGACCAGTCCGGCATCAACGCCACCAGGCAGTCGTCCCTCGGCACCGCGCCTGCGACCGGGAAGTCGCGCGTCACCCGGAGCCCGGGACGCCCAGCCGCGTCCGAGGTGGCGAGCTCGAGGATGTGCCGGTCCGTGGTCGCGACCACTGCCCGGTCATCGGGGTCGAGGTAGAAGTACGCGCCGGCGCACAGGTTCTCCCAGGCCCTCTTGCCCGGCACCTCGGGCCGGTCCGGCAGTCGCCTGGTCGCGAGTGGCCGCATGCTCTCGCTGTCGAGCACGTGCAGGACGGGGCCCTGCAGGTCACCGCAGAGCGCGACCATCCGCTCGTGCGAGTCGAAGGCCAGGGTGGCGCACTCCTCGAGCCCGTACCAGGCCGTGTCGACCTCGGGATGACGACCGAGCGGGCCGGGGCCCTCGTAGGAGTCAGTCGCCCAGCCGTCGTTGTGCATCGAGTTCCGGCCGTTGGCGGCGAGATGCGGGTGCCGTGGGACAGCCATCGTGATCGGCTGGGGCGCGGCCGGCTTGCCGACGTACGCCGGCGCCACGAGGAATCCGGGACCGGGTGGGATCGGCAGCCGGCCGTCGGGGATGACCACGACCGCCGCGGCGACCAGCACCACGGTCAGGGTGATCAGACCCGCAGACCGCCACGGGTGCGCGGGACGAAGCTCTCGTCTGACCGCCGGCACGAGCAGCGCGAGGACCAGGGCGACCAGCACCCACGGACCCAGCCCGACGAGCAGCGCCGCCACCAGGAGCCACCAGACGGTTCGCCGCACCCCGTGAGACTAGATGGGGTCGACTCCTCGGCGAACGCAGCGGCGATCTCGTGGCGGTGCGAGTGCAGGACCGCCCAGGTGACGACGCCGACGACCGCGGCCAGAGCGCCGACCAGCACGCCCCGGAAGGCATTGGCCCCGGCCATCGCCGCTCGCCGGTTCATCCGGTCGACCAGCGTCCCTGCGGGGAGTGCGAACAACAGCCACGGCAAGAACGCCAATGCGGCCAGCACGGAGATGGCGACCGGGTCACGGGTGAGCGTCGCGGCGAGCAGAGGCAGGTCTGCCTGGAGGATGCCGTCGCAGAGGTTGGACGCGCTGCTGGAGGCGAACAGCCGCCAGAACGACCCACCGAGCCCGGCGCGGGTCAGGACCGCGCCCTGCGTCACGTCAGCGGCGGGCAGCGCGCAGGATGAGGATGCGCTTGTGTTCGAGGTTCACCTGTTCGGACTAGTGCCGCGGATCACGTCGACGACCGCGTCGGCCATGTCCACGGCAAGGTCATCGGCAAGGCACTCGCTGGTGGCGCGCGTCAGCTCCTCGACCAGGTCGACGAGGCGCCCACCGCTGTCCGCGACGCGTTCGAGCATCAGCGTCTGCTCGTCGTTGAGTGGGCCGGCATCGCCGCTGAGGAGCATCTCGCTGTAGCCCACGACACTCGTCAGCGGAGTGCGCAGCTCGTGGCTGACCGACGCGATCACCTCACGCCGTTCGTCCACCCACTGTTGACGCTGTTGCTCGGCGTGGAGCTCCTTGCGTTCTGCCCGTACGGCGCGCACGCGGGACGCCACCCGCGACGCCAGCGCATGGTGGTTCAGCAGCCGGCTTGCGCGAACCTTCCGCATCCTGCGCCCGGTCGGGGCAGCCGCGAGAACGGGACTCTCCCTCCTCCGGGACAGGGTGGCAGCGGTCACGGCAGGATCGCTGTCGAGACCGGGAGGCAAGAAGGCAACATGACCCCGATCCTCGTGCCTGCGCCAGACGCACGGGAGGTACGCAGGTGTCGTCTTGCCTAGTACCCAGGTGCCATCCAGGGCGGCGCGGAGTCGTCGTAGGGGATCCAGAAACGTACGGTGACACCCTGCCCGTCGCTCTCGATGCGGCACCAGCCACCGGAGATCGCAGCCCGGTCGCGCATGCTGGCCAGCCCCCGGTGGCCCTTGGGGCTGGAGACGGCGTCGACGTCGAACCCGGCGCCGTCGTCGCTGACCGTGACCTGCACCCCCAAGGGGCCGGGGAACAGCCGGACCAGCACGTGCTGGGCGTTCGCGTGCTTGCGGACGTTGATGAGTGCCTCCTTGGCGATCCGCAGCGCCTGCCCGCGATGGGTGGGCGACAAGGTGCTGCGCCCGTCCCAGCCGGAGGGGTCGACGGAGACGGTCCAGTGCACGCCGGTGTCCTCGAAGACGTGGTCCGCGGCCTCACGCAACAGGTCTGACAGCGCCATCGTCATGTCGGCACTCTCCAGGTCGAAGAGCAGGTCGCGCAGCCCCGCAGTCACGGAGACCAGCGTGTCCTGGACCTGCTCGACAGCTGCCTCCAGCTCAGGGGCGACCTCCGCCACCTGACGTCGGAGTAGCCCCAGCCGCAGGTCCATGGCAGCCAGTGACTGCACCGAGTCGTCGTGTACGTCGGCCGCGATCCTGGCTCGCTCCTCCTCCTGGGCCACGACCAGGCGCTGCGAGAGCTCCTGGCGTTGCGCCGCCACCGAGCGCAACCGGTCGGCGGCCACGAACCGCTCGAGTGCCAAGGAGACGTTCTCGCTGGCGGCCGCGACGAGCGTGCGCATCTCCTCGTCGAGCAGGTCGGCTCGGTCGGTGTAGAGGGTCAGCACCACGGCGCTGCGCCCATCGCGTCGGAGCGGCAGAGTCGCAGCCGCCCGGATCCCGTACTCGTTCGCCAGTACCCGCCAGGGAAGCGCCTCGTCCTCGGGCAACTCGGAGCTGAAGACAGGTCGCCCCTCACGCAGCGCCACGGCAGTGGGACCCGTCCCTTCAGGCTGGGCGGGATCGAGCGTGACCTGTAGACGCTTCAGGAACTCGTCGATCTCGCCGGCCCACGCCGCCCGTCGTACCACCCCGGCCTCGTCTGCCACGGCCACCCAGGCGCCGAGGTAGCCGGCGTGCTCGACAGCGATCCGGCAGGACTCCGAGAACAGGGCTGCTTCGTCGGGGGCGCGGACGATGGCCTGGTAGAGCTCGATGAGTGCCAGGTAGTTCCGGCCGAGAGTCAGTACTTCTGCCTCACGCTCCCGCCGCCGGGTGATGTCCCGCACCGCTGCGGCCAGCAGGCGTCCTTCCTCGGTCTCCAGAGGCGTGAGGCTCACCTCCGCCGGGAAGGTGCTGCCGTCGCGGCGCCTGAGGAAGAGGTTGTCCTCGCTCTCGATGAGGCGGACCCTGGCACCGGTCACGAACCCGTCCCAGTTGTCGACACCCTCGTCCCTCTGGTCCTCCGGCAGAAGCACGTCGGCGCGGAGACCGACCAGCTCGTCGGAGGCGTAGCCGAACAGGTCGACGGCGAGCTCGTTGACGTACACGATCGTGCCGCTCTCCTCGACCGCGACCACCGGAGTGGGCGCCGCCTCCAGGATCGTGAAGACCGCGGCTGCCCCAGGCACTTGGGACGCAGGCGAGGTCATGGCCGGGCTCCTGGACTGGTGCAGAGGGTGCTTGCCACGCTACGCCCGGCACCGCCGATCAGGTCACGGCTCCGGCGGCAGCGTCCCCGTCCGCGTCAGCTCGTGCAGGGCCTCGGCACCGCACGGGACCGCGAGTACGACCTCACCGGCGGCACAGCGTGCCAGCACATCCGGCAGTGCCGCGCCGATCCGTCCCTTGACCAGGTAGCCGACGACACCTGCACGGAGCATCGAAACCACCGTGTGGATCGCTGAGTCGGCCGACAGGGCGACCATGACGGGCGGTCTCGCCGAGCCGTTCATCGCCTCGCGGATGGCGCGCGCGGCGACGGGACCACCGTCGGGCATGCGTACGTCGAGTACGACGAGGTCGGCCCGGGTCTCGAGCACGAGCTGGCCGATGCCGGACCCGCTCGACGCAGCCGCCGCAACGGCGAACCGTGGGTCGGCCTCGAGGACGTCGACGAGCGCCGCGCGGAACGCAGCATCGTCGTCGGCAACCGCAACCTGGATCACGCGCATGAGTGCTCCTCCATCCGGTTCCGTCCCCATCTTGTGCAAGCAGGCGCCGTCCGGGCACACCTGCTCGCACTAGCTGTTCTAGTACGTTGGCACCAGTCACCCTGTGTGCTGTGGGTGGCGCTCGGTCTCCCAAGGAGCCGCTGTGGACTCATCAGCCTCCCCCGATCACACGGGGACGAGCGCGGCTCCGATCCGGGTGCTGATCGTGGACGACCACGAGGTGCTGGCTTCGAGCCTGGCCCACGTTCTCGACACCGAGCCGGACCTCCGCTGCGTCGGTATCGCGAGCTCGCTGGAGAAGGCCAGGTCGCTCATCGGCACCACCTCGCCCGACGTGCTGCTGCTCGACCACCGGCTCCCGGACGGGGACGGTGTGGGCGCCATCGGCGAGCTTCGCGCGATCCGGGAGAGCATGCAGATCGTGGTGCTGACGGCCAGTGCCGCCGAGCACGTGCTCGTCCAGGCCATCGAGGCCGGGGCCTCCGGCTTCGTCTCCAAGACGCGCAGCGTCGGCGAGGTCACGTCGGCGGTGCGCGCGGCGGCACAGGGTGAGGCGCTGATCTCTCCGGAGCTGTTGGCCCGGCTGCTCCCCCGGCTGAGCCGCACCGGGGGCACCCGTCTCCAGGAGCTCACCGAGCGTGAACGGGAGGTGCTCGGCCTGCTGGCGGACGGGCTCACCAATGCCGTGATCGCCGAGCGCATGGTGGTCAGCGTCCACACGATCCGCAACCACATCGCCAACCTGTCCCGCAAGCTCGGGGCGCACTCCAAGCTCGAGGCGCTGTCGATCGCGGTCCGCGAGGGCCTGCTGCCGGACCGCTGACGACTGGTCCCAGCCCTAGCACCTCGGTACCACGCAAATTCGGCACCGAGGCATCAGGAGTGCCGGGCGGAGCCCACGCAGACTTGCCAGGTGCCGCACGAGGCACCTCGAACGCCAGGCCTGGCGGGTGGACCGTCCCCCGGTCGCCAACCCCCGTCAGGTCTGGTCTTCGGCTCTCCGCAGGGAGACCACGATCCGCGCACCATGCCGCGGCACGCTGGTGATGTTGCGGACCCTTGGTTCCTCGGTCACGCCGGCCGGGATCGCGACGTCGTACGTCGAGAGCACCTCGCGGAGCACGGCGACTCCCTCCATCAGCGAGAACCCGGCACCGATGCAGCGTCGTACGCCGCCGCCGAAGGGGATCCAGGTGTTGGTGGCGACCTCGCCCTCGAGGAACCGTTCGGGGCGGAAGCGGGTGTGCTCGGGGTGGCTGGCCTCGGACTCGTGGGCGAGGATGATCGAGGCCGCGACGTTGGTGCCGCGGGGCAGGTCGATCCCGCCGATGGTGGCCGGCGCCATCAGGTGGCGCACCACCATCGGGATCACCGGGTGCAGCCGCATCGACTCCTTCAGCACCGCCTCCAAGTAGGGCGTGTCACCGGCCGAGGCGGCATCGCGGGCCTTGGTCTCCTGCGCGGGGTCCTTGCCGAGCTCGTGGAGCGCCCAGGCGAGAGCGGTCGCGGTGGTCTCGTGCCCGGCCAGCAGCAGGGTCACCAGCTGGTCGCGCAGCTCCTCGTCGGTGAGGCCCGCGTCTGACTCGTCGCGGACCTGCAGCAGCCGGGAGAGTACGTCGGACCGGTCGGCCAGGTCGCTGGCCAGTCGGCGCTGGGCGATCTCCGCGAAGATGACGCGGTCCAGCTCGATCTGGTTCTCGATGGTGCGCCGCCACGGGCCGAACCGCTGCAACCGCGGGAACCCCCAGCCGAGGAAGACCAGCGGCGGGATGTTCACGGTCCGGTTCACCAGCGGGCGCAGCTCCGCGAGCCGGGACTCGTCGGTGACGCCGAAGACGACCTGCAGGATCACCTCGAGGGTGAGCGCGTTCATCCGCTCGAGCGACTCGAACGGCTCGTCCGCACGCCAGCCGCTGACCTCGGCCTTGGTGAGCCCGGTGACCAGGTCCTCGTAGCCACGAAGCGCGTGCCCGTTGAACGCGGGCATCAGCAGCTTGCGAGCGCGCTTGTGCTGGTTGGAGTCCACGAGCAGCAGCGAGTGCTCGCCCATGACCGGACCGAGGATGGCGTTGCCCTTGCCGGCATGGAACACCTCGGGGTCGCCCGCGAAGATCTCCTTGACGTGCTCGGGGCGGTTGAACACCACCAGCCGCCGGCCCTCGGGCAGGATCTTGATCGAGAAGACGTCGCCGTAGCGCCGGTGCAGCGCGGGGATGAACCGGTGCCGGAAACGCAGCAGGCCGACACTCTGCAGGATACCTGGCATCCGGGGCCCGCGCGGCAGGTCGTCTGCCCTGATCTGCGGACCGCCGTCCACTGGCACCGGACGCATCTTGGCGAAGCGCTTCTCGGTCACGTTGGCAGTTGACATACGCAGAGTATGCCGCGCCACGGCGCAGACTTCGAGGGCCGGTCCGCCCTTCAGCGCGCGCCGCTCAGCCGAGCAGCTGGAACGCCTTCACCACGGTCTGCCACAAGCCGTAGGCCAACGGGACCCCGACGATCAGCCAGGCCAGGACGACCAGCACCACGCTCGTGGGTCGGGTGTCCGCGTCACTCGTTGCGGCGTGATGGGTGTCGTTGCTCATGGTCAGTTCCCGCCTTTCGACATCGCGGCCTCGGCTTGCGGCTCGTCATGGCGCGAGCGGGCCCGGACGGCCTCCTCGTCGAAGTGCTTCTCGTCCACCGGCCTGATCAGCAGGTTGGCCAGGAAGCCCACGCCGAGGATCCCGACCATCGTGAACAGGGCCAGGTGGTAGTCGTCCGCGACCAGGCTGCCCGGCTCGCCGGCGGCGTCGAGGAACCCGTTGACGACCAGCGGCCCGACCACACCGGCTGCGGCCCACGCGGTGAGCAACCGACCGTGGATGGCGCCGACCTCGAGGGTGCCGAACAGGTCCTTGAGGTACGCCGGGACGGTCGCGAACCCACCGCCGTAGTAGGAGATGATCACCACCGCCAGGATCACGAAGATCGCCGTGGACTGCTGGCCGACAGTGGCGAGGAGCACGTAGAGCACCAGCCCGACGCCGAGGTAGATCATGTAGGTCGGCTTGCGCCCGATCACGTCGGACAGGCTCGACCAGATGAACCGACCGGCCATGTTGGCCAGGCTGAGGATGCCGACGAAGCCGGCCGCCTCCGCGGCGGAGACCGAGGAGTCGCCGTCGACGCGGAAGAAGTCCTGGATCATCGGGGCCGCCTGTTCCAGGATGCCGATTCCTGCGGTCACGTTGCAGAACAGCACCACCCAGAGGAACGCGAACTGCGGCGTCCGGATTGCTTGTGAGGCGCTCACCAGAGCACCGTTCTTGCCTGGCTGCTGCACCGTGTCCTCGCCCTCGGCGTGACCGGGAGGGACGCGCACCAGCGCAGCGCCGATCAGCATGAAGACGAGATAGATGATGCCCAGCGTCAGGAAGGTGGCGCTCAGCGCAGTGCCGTTGGCCACGGCGCTCTTGTCGTCGGGGCTGAAGCCCGAGTCGTAGATGCTCATCAGCTTGTTGGAGGCCGGCGACGCGATCAGCGCACCACCACCGAAGCCCATGATCGCCATGCCGGTGGCCAGGCCAGGACGGTCGGGGAACCACTTGATCAGCGTCGAGACCGGGGAGATGTAGCCGATGCCGAGGCCGATGCCACCGATCACGCCGTACCCGAGATAGAGCACCGGCAGGCTCTCCATCGCGATGCCCGCAGAGCCGATGATGAAACCGGAGCTCCAGCACAACGCGGCCGCGACCATCGCCTTGCGGGGCCCGACGCGTTCGACCCAGGTCCCGAGCACTGCTGCCGAGAGACCGAGCATCACGATCGCGATCGAGAAGATCCAGGCGACCGCGGTCTGCGAGGAGGCGAAGTGGTCGACCAGCGAGGTCTTGAAGACCGAGAACGCGTAGACCTGACCGATGGAGAGATGCACAGCGAGCGCTGCTGGTGGGATCAGCCACTTGCTGTAGCCGGGCCTGGCAATCGTGCTGTTCTTGTCCAGAAACGACATGCCGCAGTCCTCCCGAAGGTGGGTGTGTCCCGATCACTTACCCGGCTTCTGGTGGTGGAAACGTCTACGACTTCGTCGTCTCAGGTGATGTCGGGTGGTGTCCCGGCGCTAGTCGAGCAGTCCCGCTTGTCTCGCCAGCGCGGCAGCCTCAGTGCGGCTGGAGGCACCCAGCTTGGACATCACGTTCGAGACGTGCACGCTGACCGTCTTCGCGGAGATGAACAGCTGCTTGCCGATCTCGGCGTTGCTGCGACCGGTGGCCACCAGGGCGAGGATCTCGTTCTCCCGCGGGGTGAGGACGCCGACGTCGGCACCAACCCGGGCGACACCCAGCTCCTCGAGCAGCGGGGTCGCCCGCAGTCGGGTGGCCAGCGCCCGCGCCAGTTCCGCCTGCTCCTGGCTGCCCTCCGCGTCACCCGACGCACGCAGGACGGCGGCCAGACGGGTGCGCGCTCGAGCCTCCTCGAGGTGATGGCCCAGTGTCGCGAAGAGGTCCGCGGTCTCGCGCCACCGGCCAACCATCTCGGTCAGGTCGACGCTCGCTCCGAGGAGCCAGTCGAGGCGCAGCAGCTCGGCCCGGAAGCGCGCCTCCCACGCCTTGCCCTCGATCTCGAAGGTTCGCGTCTCCCGGCTCGCGATGACGCGCTCGGCGTCGTCGCGAAGTCGCTGCGCCGTGGCCCGGACCTCGTCCCGGCCGGCGGACGGGGTCCGGGGTGCCTCGTCGGCCAGGGCAGCGATACCGAGGGTCGCCAGCCGCAGCCGGGCTCCGAAGTTCTCGGTCCACAACGGGACGATGACGTCGCAGATGTCGTCGTACATCGCCACGGCATCGGCAGCGCCGTCGCGCATCGACAGCAGCTCGATCGCGGCGCCGCCACCGACCACGGCGATCATTCCCTCCCGGTGCCATCGCTCGCGCAGAGCCGGGACGCGAGCCAGGGCGGAGACCTCACCACGCCCGGCCGCCAACAGGAGGCGGACGGCGTCGAGCATCGCGCGCGGCGTGGGTGGTGGGTTCTCCGCGCTGTAGTCGGCGAGCTTCAGCGCCAGGTCCCAGTCGCCGCGCATGTACGCGATCACGGCCGCGTGCATCCGGCCGCTGATGCCATGGATGGTCCACGGGCGTCCCAGCCCGCGGGCCAGACGGGCCGCTTCCAGGAAGGCCTCCTGGGCCTCGGGCAGCGCGCCGTAGTCGTACTCGAGCCCACCCGTGCGCAGGTGACCGCGCATCTCGCTGAAGCCGTCCTTGCGGGCACGAGCGTCCTCGATGATCCGCTTCAGCTCGGCCCGACTGCCCTCGCCGAAGTCGAGGTGCTGGCTGAGCCAGGTGAGGGTCACGCCGACCTCGGCCGCGAGGCGAGGAAGCCGCAGTCGGTCCGCCAGCTCGAGGGCGTCGTCCGCCGTCTGGCGTGCCGCGTCGAAGCTGTCGTCCCAGACGAGTGCCTGGGCGTGGATGGCCAGGATCCGCGCGCGCAGCTGGGTCTCCTCGGGACCCACGAGCTCGAGGGCTTCCGCACTGACCAGGCTCGGCTTGGCGTCGGTCTCGGTGGATCTCAGGGCCTCGACCCGGGCGAGCAGCAGCCGCGCCTTCGAGACGGGAGGAGTGTCGCGGGCGAGCCGCCCGAGGTGGGAGTCGATCAGCGCCAGCCCCGTCTCGGGACGACCCGAGCTGCACAGCGCATCGACGGTCCGGGCCACGAGCTCCGACTCGTCCGGGGGGTCGTCGAGCTGCGGCGACGCCCGCTCGTAGATCTCCAGGGCCTTCGTGAAGTGCCGTGCCGCCTCGTCGGGACCACCGGCGGCGAGGGCCTGGTCGCCGGCCTCGACGCTGGCCAGCAGCGCGGTGGGCAGGTCGTGGGACGCCAGCGCGTGCCGGGCCAGGTCCGCTGCCCCCTCTTTGCCGTGGAGCTCGCGCACTGCTCCGGCGTACGCCGTGTGCAGTCGCATCCGCTCGCCGGGGAGCAGGTCGTCGTACACCGCCTCACCCAGCAGCGCGTGACGGAAGGCGTACTCCTCACCACCGGTCCGCACGAGGACGTTGGCGTCGATCGCGTCTCTCAGTGCGACGTCGAGCTGGTCCTGCGTGACCGGGGCGACTGCTGCCAGCAGGTCGTAGGAGACGCGCTGTCCAGCGGCCGAGGCGACTCGTACGACGTCGCGCGCGCTCTCGTCGAGCCGGTCGAGGCGCACGAGCAACAGGTCGGCGAGGTCCTCGGGCAGGCTCCAGCCTCCCCCGAGGAAGGCCCCGACCAGCTCCTCGACGTAGAACGCGTTGCCCTGGGAGCGCTGCACGATGCGTTCGATGTCCTCGTCGTAGCGCGCACCGATCGCCTCCCCCGGGCTGCTGAGCATCTGCTCGACCATGCCGCGGACAGCGCCGGCCGGGAGCGGGTCGAGCTGGATGCGTTCGACACCGGGCAGCCGCACCCACTCGGCCACGCGCTGACGGAGTGGGTGACGTCGGTGCATCTCGTCGGAGCGGAACGTCACCACGAGCAGGAAGCGGCCCTGCAACCGCCGGGAGAGCAGGAAGCTGATCAGGTCGCGGGTGCTCGCATCGGCCCAGTGGGCGTCCTCGACCACCATCACGACAGGGCCTTGCGCCGTGAGCTGCTGGACCAGTGCGTAGACCGCCTCGAACACCTCGGCGCGATCGAGTCCCTCGGAGTGCTCCTCGGCAGCAACCTGGTGCCGCAGCCGCGACAGCGCGGGATGGGCCACAGCCTGGTCGTCGGCGGGGCCGGTCGCGTCGCCCACCTGGCCGAGCATCTCGGCGAACGGCAGGTAGGGCATCGAGGTGTCACCGAAGTCGAGGCAGTGACCGATGAGCGGGTGCCACCCCTGTGCCGCGAGCCGGCCGAGCGCCTCGGTCAGCAGCCGGGTCTTGCCTACGCCGGCGTCGCCGGAGAGCAGCACCATCCTGGTTGCGTCGGAGCCGGCGCTGAGCAGGTCCTCGAGCTCAGCCGTTCGGCCGACGATGCTCTCGGTCCTGCTCCGGTCGATCCGCACATCGGTCATCATCCCGCAACGGGAGTCGCCTTGTGCCACCAGCGGCGGTTCGGCAGCGAGTCGCTGCGCAGCTTGTCCCGGCCACGCCTGCGGTCCGCGCGGGGGTTGATCCGGGCTACTCGGTCGTGCATCTCCTGGAACATGTAGTCCTCGTTGAGGGGGCTGTACATGTCACTCATCTCCTCGGGCTTGATCCCTGGTTCGGGTCGTGACTCGAGTTCATCCCTAAGGCGTGCCTGCGGACATCGGCAGATGCCTTAGTCAGGCCCTGAGGCGCCTCAGATTCACGAATTCGAGATGCATACGTGGTATACATACCCGGTAGGCACCACGTAGAACTCACGCCCTGGGGAGCACACATGTCGGTGAAGCAGGCACTTCTGGCGCTTCTCGAAGAGGGACCGATGTACGGCTACCAGCTGCGCGCGGAGTTCGAGCAGCGCACCGGAGCCACCTGGCCGCTCAACGTCGGGCAGGTCTACACGACCCTGGCCCGGCTGGAGCGCGACGGGCTCGTCGAGGGTGAGGGGGCCGACGCCCAAGGACACGTGATGTACCGGGTCACCGACCCCGGCCGCGCGGAGGTCGCGACCTGGTTCAGCACGCCGGTGGGTCGCACCCAGCCGCCGCGCGACGAGCTGGCCATCAAGCTGGCCCTGGCGGTCACGGTCCCGGGGGTGGACGTCGTGCGCCTGATCCAGCAGCAGCGCACCGCGACGATGACGTCACTGCAGGACTACACCCGCCTGAAGCGCAACGATCACACGGGCGAGACCGCCGACCTGGCCTGGAGCCTGGTCCTGGACTCCCTGGTCTTCGCCGCCGAGGCCGAGATCCGATGGCTGGACCACTGCGAGTCACGCCTGCGCCGGGCGCGGACGGAGCGCCCCGCTGTCGACCGGGTCGATCAGAACGCCCACACGCCTGAGGGGACCCGCTCGTGAACCCGGTCATGCGCCCGGTGCTGGAGCTGGTCGAGGTGAACCGGATCCACGGCGAGGGCGAGACCGAGGTCCACGCGCTGCGATCGGTCTCAATGACCGTGCAGGCGGGCGAGCTGGTGGCGGTGATGGGGCCCTCCGGCTCGGGAAAGTCCACCCTGCTCACGCTCTCCGGCGGACTCGACCAGCCATCCTCTGGCCAGGTCCTCGTCGAGGGAGTCGACCTGGCCGGGCTCGGCAACAAGGGCAGGGCCCGGATCCGGCGTACCTCGGTGGGCTACGTATTCCAGGACTTCAACCTGATCCCGGCTCTGACGGCGATCGAGAACGTCGCCCTGCCGCGGGAGCTGGACGGCGAACGCACGTCCGTCGCGCGTGTGGCGGCGCTGGCCGCGCTCGAGGAGGTCGGGATCGCCGACCTCGCGGACCGCTTCCCCGACGAGATGTCCGGGGGCCAGCAGCAGCGCGTCGCCATCGCCCGGGCCGTGATCGGTGAGCGCCGGCTGATCCTCGCCGACGAGCCCACGGGCGCGCTGGACACCGAGACGGGCGAGGACATCCTGCGCCTGATCCGTGCACGCTGCGACGCCGGTGCGGCCGGTGTGCTGGTCACGCACGAGGCCAGGCACGCGGCCTGGGCGGACCGCGTGGTCTTTCTCCGCGACGGTGTCGTGGTGGACGAGTCGCACTCCAGCGAGCCCGAGACCCTGCTGGAGCAGGGAGCCGTCAGGTGACCCAGCTGCGTGCCTGGCTCCGTGCCTGGCGGGTGCCGCTGCGGATCGCCCGACGCGACGCGCAGCGCGCACGAGGGCGCAGCATCCTGGTGCTGGTGATGATCGCCCTGCCGGTCCTCGCGGTGACCGCGGCAGATGTCGTCATGCACACCCAGGACGTGCGAGGACTCGAGTCCCTCGACCGGAGGCTCGGCGCGGCTGCCGCGCGCGTGACCTCCGAGACGGGTGCCGGCGAGTACCTCCAGGCAGCGGACCCGGACGAGAACTCCTTCAGCACCGGCGGTGAGGGCGAGTCCCCGGCCCTCACCGCCGCCGAGGTGGAGAGCGCCCTGCGCGACGCACGGCTGGTCGAGCTGAGGAGCGGAGAGCTCCGGGTCGTCTCGGAGAACGGGGCGGCCCTGGCGGAGGCAACCGAGGTGGATCTGGACGATCCCGTCGCGGCCGGCCTGTTCGACCTCACCTCCGGCCGGCTTCCGCGATCGCGCGCGGAGGTGGTGGTCAACCGGGCTCTGCTCGCGAAGGGCTACGCGGTGGGTGACCGCCTCGAGCTCCAGGGCGACGCGACCCTGACTCCGCGGATCGTGGGCATCGTCGAGTCGACCACGGTGCGGGACTACCCCGTCGCCGTGGGACCTCTGGACAGCCTGGGCAAGAAGATCGAGGGCAGCACCACCTGGCTGGTGGGTGGGGACCCGGTGACCTGGGAGGAGGTACGGCGGCTCAACGCGGGGGGAGCCACCGTGCTGTCCCGGGAGGTCATGCTGAACCCGCCACCGGCCTCGGAGATCCCCGAGGAGGTCCGTTCGGCGAGTGGCGGGCTGGACGAGGCCATGCTGGCCGTCCTCGTCCTCGTCGTGGTGATGGCCCTGATCGAGGTCGTCCTGCTCGCCGGGCCGGCCTTCGCCGTCGGGGCCAGGCGCCAGGCACGCAGCCTCGCCCTGCTCGCGGCCACCGGTGGCACGCCGAAGCAGGCACGGCGCGTGGTCCTCGCCGGCGCCGTCGTGCTGGGCGCGACCGCAGCCGTGCTCGGAGCCGTGCTGGGCATCGCCGTCGCGGCCGTCGTGCTGCCGATCCTCCAGCTGTTCTCGAGCACCTGGTTCGGACCGTTCCAGGTCCCCTGGCTGCAGCTCGGCGGGATCGCTGCCTTCGGCCTGGTCAGTGCGTTGCTCGCAGCCGTCGTACCGGCACACATCGCGTCGCGTCAGGACATCGTGGCGGTCCTGGCCGGACGCCGGGGAGACCGCGCACCGTCGTTGCGCTCCCCGTTGGTCGGGCTGTTGCTGGTCGGCCTCGGTGTCGCCGGCGCAGTGGCCGGAGCAACGCAGTCCGGTGGAGAGACGCTGATCGCCGCCTCTGCCATCTTCTCGGTCCTCGGCATGATCCTGCTCGTCCCGCTGCTTCTCGCCGGCCTCTCCCGGCTCTCCGGACGGCTGCCGCTGACGCTGCGCTACGCCCTACGCGACGCCGCGCGGCACCGCACCCGAACGGTGCCTGCGGTCGCCGCCGTGGCGGCGACCGTTGCCGGAGTGGTGGCGCTCGGCATTGCCAACGCCAGCGACGCCGCCGAGAACGAGGCGACGTACGAGCCCTCGACCACGGCGGGAATCGGCGCGCTGAACGGCTACGGCGCCGACCCCGACTGGCCGGCGTTCCGGACACTCGTGACCCGGGAGGTCCCGGACGCCAGGCTGACCGCGGTCCGGGGACTGCCATCGGTCGCCGAGGACGGCAGCTCGACGTACGTGCAGTTCACGCTTCCGGACACCGAGGAACCGCTGCTCGCCAGCTCCGGGGCAGCCCTGGGCTCCGACCTCCTGGTGAGTGACGACGGGCTCCCTCCGGGTCTGCTCGGCATCGGGCCCGACTCACGGTCGCGCGCCTCAGCCTCCCTTCGAGCCGGTGGGCTGGTCGTGTTCAGCAACGCCGACCTCCCGGCCGGGACCGAGCGGGTGCGGGCCAAGATCTCGACCTACGACACCGTGGGCGACGGGTCGGAGGGAACCGAGCGGGAGGTCACCGTGCCGGCGACCTTCGTCCGGCTGCAGGGGACACCGGCCGGACCGCAGGCCATCGCCTCCAGCGCCGCCGCCAAGTCGCTGGGCATCCCGGTTGCCCAGGTCGGCCTGGTCGTGAGCGACGTCGTGATCTCGAGGGCCGAGGAGGAAGCCATCACCGAGGGGTTGGCAGCGATCTCTCCGGACGTCTACTTCGGCGTCGAGCGCGGCTACCAGGCTGACGACGAGACGCGCATCGTCCAGCTGATCCTGGCCGGCCTCGGAGCGGTGCTGATGCTCGGCGGAACCCTCACGGCCACCTTCCTGGCCCTCTCCGACGCTCGCCCGGACCTGGCCACACTGTCTGCGGTCGGAGCATCGCCGCGGACCCGGCGCGGGGTCGCGGCGGCCTACGCCCTCGTGGTGGGGGTGGTCGGGGCCGCGCTCGGAGCGGTGGTCGGTTTCATCCCCGGCATCGCGATCACCTACCCACTGACCAAGGCGACCGGCTCGGTCATCAGTGGCTCCGGCACGGTCACGAGCGTCGCCGACGCGGCAGGAGGCACCGGCCCGTTCCTGGACATCCCCTGGCTGCTGATCGTGAGCCTGGTCGTGTTGCTGCCGCTGTTCACTGCGGCGATCGTCGGGCTGACAGCGCGCTCTCGACTGCCGCTCGTGGCTCGCCTGGACTGACGGCCCCTCACAACGGGGAGATCGACAGCACCTCGAAGACCGGCAGCGGGCTCAGCCGTTCCACGGCGCAGGTCAGCTGCGCCTCTCCGCGGAACACCTTGCGCAGCATGACCGCCCACTCGACGCCGTCGCGCCGGAACACACTGGTGTGGCCATGCCTGCGGACGAGCTGCAGGGCATCGAGGCGATCGTCTTCCAGATGACGACGCAGCGCGATCTCGGCGTACTGCACCTGCATCGGGTACGACGACCGGCCGCGCAGGCGCTCGATGTCCACCCGCCCCTGCTCGTGCAGGAAGGCGACCTGGCTCGCCGAACCGGGCTCCATCCGCCCGTAGTAGAGACCCTCCGGCAGCACCACCATGTTGGCCGCGAACCGGTCCCCGCCCATGTGCGAGATCTCCCACGTCTGCGCCGGGTGCGAGGCGGTGAGCGCCGCCGCGACCGGCCGTCCCCTCTCGGCGCAGCAGGCATCGTGCCGACCGTGGGTGCAGACGCCGTACAGCGGACCCTCGATCTCGATCCAGTCCGGCGTCTCACCCCGGGAGACCGCGTCGAGATCGAGCGCGGTCAGCTCCTCGGGGTCCTCGTAGGAGGACGCGAGCAGCAGCCCGCGCGCCGGGAAGGCGAGGAACACCCGGTACTGCGGCGTGCGGTGGGCGCGGTGGTGGCGCCGGGCCAGCAGCACCTTGACGTTCTTGTGCGTGGCCAGATGGGCCTTGACCGAGTCGGGCAGCCGACTGTCCCGCGGAGCACTCGCCCCCCACGGTCCCTGGTGCTCGACCAGCAGGAACGCCGCAACCTGCGTCGCGGTCCCGGCGAGGTCGTCGAGGCGCCGCTCGGCCGCCGCGGCGCAGCGGAAGTCGCCACCACGCGCCCCACCGGTCATCGCAGTCAGCGGACGACCTCGAGCAGGCCCTCACGGATCAGTCGTCGCGAGAGCACGAGCGCGGACTGTGGGTCGAGACCGAGGTCGTCGGGCGTGAACACCTCGAGGGTGCGCGCCCGCTCGACTGCGTCGCTGATGTGGGCCGGAACGGTCAGGCGCCGGTCGCCCAGGAAGACGTGCAGCCGGTCGCCGTCGGATCGGGTCACACAGGGCCTGCCGGGGCGGCGGCGCAACGCTGTGTCGTTGGCGACGCGGTCGAGGTGCATCCGGTCCACCATCGCGCCCCGAAGGCCGCCGGGGCGACGCTCGAGGAAGGACCGTGTCTGTGCGTCGGCGACAGCGGCGACGTCGGTGCCGGCCAGCGCCTCACCGAGCCCGTGCAGCCGCTCGCCGAGACCCTCGGCGAGCAGCTCGGGCCGGTCGAGGTAGCCAGCGGGCAGGTGCTCGTCAGCTTCGACGCTGTCCATCGCCTGGCGCACGGCCCGGTCGAGCAGGGTGCGCCAGGTCAGCTGGTTGATCCCGATCGTCACGTGCAGGGAAACGGCGTCCTGCGCCCTCGCGGCGTGCGGCGTGCCAGTGGGGAGGTACATGCTCAGGCCCGGCTCGAGCAGCACCTCGCGCACACCGTCCTCGTCCTCACCCGGCGCTGGATGCACCTCCCAGAGCTTGGCGCCGTGCGTCTGGAAGACGAAGACGTCATGGCTGTCGCTGTGCACGGCGAAGCCCTGGGAACCGGGCGGGGTCAGGTAGGCGTTGGCCTGGCAGGGATGGCCGAGTGCGAGCTCGAGCTCTGCGATCAGGCGGGTGAGCGGCGGCCAGTACCGGTGCAGCCCCTGGAGTACGACGGTCGCGCCGCCCTCGAACAGGTCGATCACCTTGCGTGCGTCGACCAGCCCGGTCAACGGCTGGCCGGCCAGGGTGGCTCCGCTGCGGGTGAAGTCGGACGTCGGCAGCACCGACCCGTTCTTCGCAAGGCGCACCGCCGGAGTGCGGATCGCCGTCGAGGTCAGCAGCTGGTCGACGTCGTCGAAGGAGAGCAGGCCGACCAGGTCAGCTGGATCGGCCTTGTGCAGGTGAACGTGAGACGCCCAGACCTTCTCCACGAAGTTCTGGGCGTCCCCGCTCAGCAGTTCGAGCGCGTCCACCACCACTTACGGGGTGCTGCCACCGTCGGTGCTGTCGGTGCTGTCGCCGTCGGTGCCATCTGCGTCGCCGCCGTCGGTGCTGTCGCCGTCGGTGCTGTCGGTGCTGTCCCCGTCGCCGCCGTCGGTGCCATCTGCGTCGCCACCATCGGTGCCGTCCGCGTCACCGCCGGTGGATGCGGTCGGGTCGTCACCCGGCGAGGTGGTGTCCATGTCGTCGTCGTTGAGCGGCTCGTCCGTCATCTACTGCCTCCTGTGTGATGGTGCGGCGCACTGCGCGCCGTACCTTCTCGTTCCCGATCCTGCCGAATCGAACCGGAACGCACCAGACCGGGGCCCCGCGGTGTGCGGGACGCCCCGGTCGGCTGCGACCACGTGGGCCGAACGCTGGCTCAGCCCTCCTCGAAGACCTTGACGACTTCCTCGTCGATGGTGTGCTTCGGGCCGGTGTACCAGTTCTTCGCCGAGACCTCCCACCAGATCGTGAGCAGCAGCAGCGACCCCAGCGTCAGGATGGGCGCGTAGTTGACGAACTTCCACGAGAAGTCCTCGTTGAACGGGCTGCCCTGGGGCACGAAGGGCAGGATGAAGTAGATCGAGATGACGGTGATCTCGGCGACTGCGACGAGGTTCATCCACTTGTACTTCGAGCCGTTGTTCCACTGGCCCGCCTCGAACGCGTCGCCGATCTTCCAGCGCAGCCAGATCGGGATCAGGAAGGCCAGGTAGAGCCCGATCACGGCCACCGAGACCACCGCGTAGAACGCCGTCGGCACGATCAGCGGCTCCTCCGCGGTGCCGATGTTCACCTCGATCAGCGCGGGCAGGGTGATCAGCATGCTCACCGCGGCGACCAGGAGCACCGCGTTGGCGGGCACCCGGCCGACCGTGAGCTTCGACCAGAGGTGCGAGCCTGGGATGGCCCGGTCCCTGGAGAACGCGAAGGTCATCCGGGACGCGCTCGTCATGCACGCCATGGTGCAGAAGAACTGCCCAGACGCCGAGATGAAGAGCACCAGGCCGGCAAGGTTGCTGCCCAGGGACTCGGTGAAGATGTAGGCCACTCCTCCAGCACCGACACCGGCGTTGTCCGCGACGCCGTCCTTGTCAGGGATGGCGAACAGGAAGGCGAGGAGCAGGATCCAGCCACCGATGGCCGAGTAGAAGATCGACTGCCAGATGCCCTTGGCGGCCGCCTGCGATGCCGCGGTCGTCTCCTCCGAGAGGTGCGCCGAGGCGTCGAACCCGGTGATCGTGTACTGGGTCAGCAGCAGTCCGAACGGCACCACCAGCAGCCAGTAGGTCACGCCGTCTGCCGAACCTCCGTCGTAGCCGGAGTTGTTGAAGCGCTCGGTGAACACATAGCTGAAGCTCTGGTGGTTGTCAGGTACGAAGATGAGCAGCGCCACGATGACAGCGGCGCCAACCACGTGCCACCACACCGAGACGTTGTTGAGCACGGCCATGAGGTGCCCGCTGAAGATGTTCAGCAGTGCCGCCAGGCCGAGCACGACCAGGAAGATCAGGAATACGCGAGTCAGCGAATAGCCCTCGGCATAGCCCGAGGACCAGGTGCTGAGCGTGAGGTCGATGAACGTCGCGCACCCGTAGGCGACCGAGGCAGTCACTGCGATCAGTCCGATGAGGTTCAGCCAGCCGGTGTAGAAGCCTGCGCGGGGCCCCCCGAGCTTCGAGGCCCACCAGTAGATGCCGCCCGAGGTGGGATAGGCCGAGACCAGCTCGGACATCGTGAACCCGATCAGCAGGATGAAGCTGGCGACGATCGGCCAGCCCCACGAGATCGCGACCGGGCCCCCGTTGTTGAAGCCCTGACCGAACGTGGTGAAGCATCCCGCGAGGATCGAGATGATCGAGAACGAGATGGCGAAGTTGGAGAAGCCGGACCAGGAACGGTTCAGCTCCTGTTTGTAGCCGAGCTTGGCGAGGAGCCGCTCGTCCTCGGTCAGCTGTTCGGGTCCATCAGGCATGTCGCACGCTCCGGGGCTCGTCGGGTGGTTCGGAGGCTAGACCCGAGGTTTCGTCGCCGTCCATAGCCTGCACGTAAAAGGTTTGAGTCCAGACCATTGACACGCGCTTACTTGACTCGAACACTTGGCCCGGTGACAGCCTCTTCCCCCGAACCGACGCGGCATAGCGGCGGTAGTTCGGGTTTGTCCGAGGTTGTCCTGAGACCGGTGCGCGGGCATCACGCCTTCGAGGCGTGCGTGGAGCAGCTGGCCACCCTGATCCGGCTCGGCGTGTTCCCACACGGGTCGGCGCTGCCCTCCGAGCGTGAGCTAGCGGACCGGTTGAAGGTGTCCCGAGCCACCCTCCGGGAGGCGATGGCCGCCCTTCGCCAGGCCGGACTGGTCCAGACCACTCGCGGGCGCGGTGGTGGCACGGTGGTCACGATGCGCCCCGCGACCCCGACGGCGCGCGCCGCCGCCCGGCGTACGACGGCCCGGCTGGCGGACTGGGTGGACGGCCTCGACTTCCGGCGGATCGTGGAGCCCGGCGCCGCCAGCCTGGCCGCCACCGTCTCGCTGGGCGAGGCCCAGAAGGCGCAGCTCGAGACCGCCTACGCGGCTGTCTCGTCCGCGAGCGGAGCAGCGAAGCACCGGCAGGCCGACTCGCGCTTCCACCTCACCATTGCGGCCGTGACCGGGTCCCCCCGCGTGATCGAAGCCGTCACCGCTGTGCAGTCGACGCTGCACGAGATGCTCAGCGCGATCCCCGTGCTCGACGCCAACATCGCCCACTCCGACATCCAGCACGCCCGCATCGTCCAGGCGATCCTGGCCGGCCGCGCCGAACGAGCGCGACAGGTGATGGAGGAACACTGCGACGACACCGCCGCACTGCTGCGCGGCCTTCTCGGATGAACCACGCCACCACCCATGGGAGACAACGATGAGCACACCCAACGACCGCTACCTCACCCTCGAGTCGCTGCGCACGCGGATCGAGTCCGGCGAGGTCGACACCGTCGTGCTGGCGTTCACCGACATGCAGGGCCGGCTGCAGGGCAAACGCCTGCACGGCCGCTACTTCCTCGACGTAGCGCTCGAGGCGGGCACCGAGGGCTGCAACTACCTGCTCGCCGTCGACATCGACATGAACACAGTCGACGGCTACACCATCTCCTCGTGGGAGAAGGGCTACGGCGACATGGAGTTCGTGCCCGACTGGGACACCCTGCGCCTGCTGCCGCACCTGCCCGCCACCGCCCTGGTGCAGTGCGACCTGGTCTGGCTCGACCACGCACCCGTGCCGCAGTCCCCGCGCACCATCCTGAAGACCCAGCTGGAGAAGGTCGCGGCGATGGACATGGTCGCCCTGGCCGGGACCGAGCTGGAGTTCATCGCCTTCAACAACACCTTCGAGGACGCGCACGACCGCCGCTGGCGTGAGCTGACCCCGGTCAACCAGTACAACGTCGACTACTCCCTGATCGGCACCTCCCGGGTCGAGCCGCTGCTGCGCGACATCCGCAACCACATGTACGCCGCCGGGATGGACGTCGAGGGCGCCAAGGGCGAGTGCAACTTCGGCCAGCACGAGATCGGCTTCCTCTACGCCGAAGCCCTGGTCACCGCCGACAACCACGCGGTCTACAAGACCGCCGCGAAGGAGATCGCCTCCCAGCACGGCAAGTCGCTCACGTTCATGGCGAAGTACGACGAGCGTGAGGGCAACTCGTGCCACATCCACCTGTCGTTGCGTGGGGCCGACGGCACCGTCGTCTTCGGCGAGGGCCACGACCGCTCCGAGCTCTACGACCAGTTCGTGGCCGGCGTGCTCGCCACGATGGCGGACTTCACCCTGCTCTACGCCCCGAACATCAACTCCTACAAGCGATTCGCGTCTGCCTCCTTCGCGCCGACGGCCGTCGCCTGGGGCACCGACAACCGCACCTGCGCCGTACGCCTCGTCGGCCACGGGCCGTCTGCCCGGATGGAGAACCGGCTGCCCGGTGGTGACGTGAACCCCTACCTGGCGCTCGCCGCCATGCTCGCCGGGGGGCTGCACGGCATCGAGAACAAGCTGGAGCTCGAGGACGAGCTGGTCGGCAACGCCTACGCCTCGGACAAGCCGCACGTGCCGCACACCCTGCGCGACGCCCGCGAGCGGTTCGCGAGCTCCGACGTCGCCAAGGAGGCCCTCGGTGCGGAGGTCGTGGACCACTACGTCAACATGGCCGACGTCGAGCTTGCGGCCTTCGACGCCGCCGTGACCGACTGGGAGCTCGGTCGGACCTTCGAGAGGATGTGAGTAGTGGCCACCGCTGTCATCAGCCCCGTCACCGGCGAGCAGATCGCCGAGGTCGGCTCCGCCAGCGTCGAGGAGACCGACGCCGCCATCGCCCGCGCCGGGGAGGCGTTCGGTGCGTGGCGTGACCTGGCCCCGGGCGAACGCGCCCGGCTGCTGCGCGCGTTCGCGACGGTGGTGGACGAGCACGTCGAGGAGCTCGCGCAGCTCGAGGTGGCCAACGCCGGCCACACGATCGGCAACGCGCGCTGGGAGGCCGGCAACGTCAGGGACTGCCTGAACTACTACTCCGCCGCCCCCGAGCGCTTGTTCGGCAAGCAGATCCCGGTCGCCGGTGGCGTGGACATCACGTTCCACGAACCGCTCGGCGTGGTGGGCATCATCGTGCCGTGGAACTTCCCGATGCCCATCGCGGGCTGGGGGTTCGCACCCGCGCTCGCGGCCGGCAACACGGTCGTGCTCAAGCCCGCCGAGATCACTCCACTCACTGCGATCCGGATCGGCGAGCTCGCCGTACAGGCCGGGCTGCCGGAGGGAGTGTTGACGGTCATCCCAGGCAAGGGCTCGGTCGTCGGCGAGCGCTTCGTGACGCACCCGGACGTGCGGAAGGTGTGCTTCACCGGTTCCACCGAGGTCGGCAAGCGGATCATGGCGGGCTGTGCCGACCAGGTGAAGCGGGTGACCCTCGAGCTGGGCGGCAAGAGCGCCAACATCGTCTTCGCCGACTCCGACGTCGCGGCCGCAGCAGCAGCCGCACCGGCAGCGGTCTTCGACAACGCCGGGCAGGACTGCTGCGCCCGCTCGCGGATCCTCGTCCAGCGTTCGGCGTACGACGAGTTCGTGGGCCGGCTCGAAGAGGCCGTCAAGGGGATGCGGGTGATGGACCCGGCCCAGGAGGACAGCGAGATGGGCCCGATGGTGTCGGCAGCCCAGCGAGACTCGGTGCAGCGCTACATCGACGGCGCCGACGTCGCCTTCAACGGTTCCCGGCCCGAGGGTGACGGTTTCTGGCTGCAACCCACAGTCGTGGAGTCGAAGTCGACCAGCGAAGCGGTGTGGCGCGAGGAGGTCTTCGGTCCGGTCGTCGCCGTGATGCCGTTCGACGACGAGGACGAGGCAGTCGCTCTGGCCAACGACACCGAGTACGGCCTGTCCGGCTCGATCTTCACCAATGACCTCGGCCGGGCGCTGCGTGTCGCGCGTCGTGTCGAGGCCGGCAACCTGAGCGTCAACAGCCACTCCGCGGTGCGCTACTGGACACCCTTCGGCGGCTACAAGCAGTCCGGCCTCGGCCGGGAGCTCGGCCCGGACGCCCCCAACGCGTTCACCGAGGAGAAGAACGTCTTCATCGCCCACTGAGTCACCTACGAGAACGGTGAGCACTAGGTGGTCGTGCAGCGATGGTGATCGAGCAGTGAGCGAAGCGAACGAACAGTCGAGATAGGAAGTGAGCGGTCAGACGAGACCACTCACCGTGACGACGGAAGGAACACCGATGGCAGGACGGCTGGACGGCAAGGTCGCGGTCGTGACCGGCGGATGCTCGGGCATCGGGCTGGCCACCGTCAATCGCTTCGTCGAGGAAGGCGCCCGGGTCGTGATCGGCGACATCGACGACCAGCGCGGGCACGAGCTCGTCGGGCAGCTCGGGGGCGAGGACCTGGTGACCTATGCCCACGTCGACGTCACCAGCAAGGACGAGGTGGACGCTCTCTTCCAGACGGCCAAGGACACCTACGGCTCGGTGGACATCGCGTTCAACAACGCCGGCATCTCGCCGCCCGACGACGACTCGATCATGGACACCGACCTCGACGCCTGGCGACGGGTGCAGGAGGTCAACCTGACCAGCGTGTACCTGTGCTGCAAGGCGGCGCTGAAGCACATGCTCGAGCAGCAGTCCGGGTCGATCATCAACACCGCTTCCTTCGTCGCGGTGATGGGGGCTGCGACCAGCCAGATCTCCTACTCCGCCTCGAAGGGCGGCGTGCTGTCGATGAGCCGCGAGCTCGGCGTGCAGTTCGCGCGCAACGGGATCCGGGTCAATGCGCTGTGCCCCGGTCCGGTGAACACTCCGCTGCTCAAGGAGCTGTTCGCCAGCGACGCCGAACGCGCCGCCCGCCGTCTCGTGCACGTGCCGATGGGACGCTTCGGCGAGCCGGAGGAGATGGCGAACGCCGTACTCTTCCTGGCCTCGGACGAGTCCAGCTTCATGACCGCGAGCACCTTCCTCGTCGACGGCGGGATCTCCGGCGCCTACGTGACTCCGCTCTGAGTGGTGGGCACGTGAAGCCGCTGATCGGGCTGACCGCCTACCGCGAGCAGGCCCAGTGGGGCGTGTGGTCGCAGGGCGCCGACCTGCTGCCCGCGTCGTACGCCGACGCGATCTCGCGGGCGGGCGGCGTACCCCTGTTGCTGCCTGCTGCCACTGACGACCCAGACGCCGCTGCCGCTGTGGTGGAGCGGCTCGACGGTTTGGTGATCAGCGGCGGGGCCGACGTCGACCCAGCGCACTACGGCGAGCAGCCGCACGCCCGGACCGGCGCCGCGCGTCCCGACCGCGACGCCTGGGAGCTAGCGCTGCTCACGTCCGCCGCTGCCGCGAACCTGCCCACGCTCGGTGTCTGCCGCGGGATGCAGGTGATGGCCGTCGCCTCCGGAGGCACGCTGGACCAGCACACGCCGGACCTCGTCGGCCACGACGAGCACAACCCGCAACCCGGGGTCTTCGGCGACATCGAGGTCACCACGTCCGATGAGTCCGTGCTGCACACGATCCTCGGACCGGCGGTGACAGTGCGCTGCCACCACCACCAGTCGGTGCACTCCCACCCGGGCTACGTCGCGACCGCCTGGGCGCCCGACGGGACACTCGAGGCGATGGAGGCCGAGGGCTCCCGGTTCTGCCTCGGCGTGCAGTGGCACCCGGAGGCCGGCCGCGACCAGCGGCTGTTCGACGCGCTGGTGCGAGCCGCCGCTGGCCCGACTCCCTGACGTCATACGAATCGTGGCCTTGAGGCAACAGTTCGTATGACGTCCCGCGGGTTCAGTCCAGCGACGCCCGTAGCGCGGCTGCGAAGGCGTTCGGGTCGCCCTGCTGGCCGTACTCGCCACCGAGGAACCCGCCGTGGTTGCTGGGGTACTCGGTGACCGGAACCCCGAGTGCCTCGGCCACTGACCGCCCGCCACGGGCGGCCAGCTGCTGGCCGGACTCGACACCGACGGCCACCAAGAGGCGGTCGCCCATCGCCGAGAGTGCCTCGATGTCGGGCTCGTAGGTGTGGCAGTCCGGCATGTTGCGCATCAGCGGGTCGGCGCGGTTCCCGTCGTCCTCGCCGGACATCCCGAACATCGCTGGGTCCGGCGCGGGCTGGTCGAGGTAGCCATCGGGCACCTGCCCGTCGTACATCACGAACGAGATGAACTTGGCCATCGCTTGACCGCTGCCGTGGGCGTCATAGGTGGCTCGCATGTCGCGGCAGACAGCCAGCACTGCCTCACGGTCGGGCAGCAGCGCCGCGGTCGGCGGCTCGTGCGCGACCACCTGGCGTACGTCCTCGGGGTGGTTGGCTGCGAGCGCGAGCGCGTTGACCGCGCCCCCGCTGCTGGCGAAGACGTCGACAGGTCCGCCGCCGATCGCCTCGATCACCCGATGTACGTCGTCGGCGTGCTCGTCGGCCGTGATCGACGTGGTGTCGGTCGGGTTGCGACCGGCACCACGAGGGTCGTAGGTCACCACGGGACGATCGGTGAAGTGGGACCTCAGGGTGGTGAAGCCGACTGCGTCCATCGCCGAGCCGATCATCAGCAGCGTCGGGCGGTCCTGCGTGGCCTGAGCGAGGTCACCGTGCACGTCGTACGTCACAGTCGCTGTGCCGCTGCCCAGCGTGCTGGTCTGCGTGGCGCCGGTTGTCGTCTCGCTCATGACGGGATCCTCTTTCTGCATGCATGGGGGTGTCACGGGTGCCTCTACTGACCAGCGACGTCGGCAGAACTCATCGCTGCGACTGCCCGGGACGTCATACGAATCGTGGCCTTGAGACAACAGTTCGTATGACGTCCGGCGTCAGGCGATCACCTCCGCAACCAGCGGGACGCCGGGCCGGTAGGCGAGGTGGATGTACGACGGGGCCTCGAGCACCGTCAGATGCGCGCACTTGCCGGGGGCGAGGACGCCGACGTCGTCGCGAGCGAGGGCGCGAGCACCGCCCGCGGTCGCCGACCAGACCGCCTCGGCGGGGGTCATCCGCATCTCGCGCACGGCCAGAGCGACGCACAAGGGCATCGAGGAGGTGTAGCAGGAGCCCGGGTTGCAGTCGCTCGCGAGGGCGACCGTGGCACCGGCGTCGAGCAGCCGTCGTGCGTCCGGGTACGGCGAGCGGGTGCTGAACTCCACACCCGGGAGCAGCGTGGCCACCGTGCCCGAGCCCGCGAGCGCGTCGATGTCGGCGTCCTCGAGGTAGGTGCAGTGGTCGACGGCGGCCAGACCGAGCTCGCAGGCCAGTCGTACGCCGGGACCGGGGCCGAGCTGGTTGGCGTGCAGCCGGCCCTCGAGCCCCTTCACCCAGCCGGCCAGCAGGATGGTGCGCGCCTGGTCCTCGTCGAACGCCCCCCGTTCGCAGAACACGTCGATCCATCTCGCATGCGGGACGGCCGCGTCGATCATCGGGCCGGTCACCAGGGCGACGTAGCCGGCAGGGTCGTCCTCGTACTCCGGAGGGACGACGTGCGCGCCGAGGAACGTGGTCTCGTCGGTGAACTGCCGGGCCACCGCCAGGCTCCTGGCCTCGTCGATCACGCTGAGCCCGTAGCCGCTCTTGATCTCCACCGTCGTGGTGCCCTGGCGGCGCATCTCGGCGACGAGCCGGGCCACGTTGGCGTACAGCTGCTCGTCGGTCGCGCCGCGGGTGGCGGCGACGGTGGTCTTGATTCCTCCGGCGGCGTAGCTCTCGCCCGCCATCCGCGCGGCGAACTCCCCCGACCGGTCGCCGGCGAAGACGAGGTGGGAGTGGGAGTCGACGAAGCCGGGGATGACCGCTCGGCCTCCGAGATCACGGGCATCATCCGCGTCGGGCGCGTCGAGCCGGTGCCCCACCCAGGCCACCCGGTGACCCTCGAGCACCACAGCGGCGTCCTGGACGAGGCCGACCGAGGTGCCGTCATGGACAGGGTCGTTGGTGACCAGCTCGCCGATCCCGGTGAGCAGCAGCGAGGTCATGGCCGCGTCCGCACGTCGGCGGCCGTCGCAGCGAACACTGCCGTCTCCGCCGACGCACCGGTGCCGCGGGTGCGGATGCTGTCGAGTCCGATCGTGACCAGGTCCGCCCGCTGGCCCGGGGCGATCCGGCCGGCGTCTTCGAAGCCGAGCGAGCGGTGGCCGTCGTACGTCGCCGCGGCGAGCAGCTCGACCGCGGACCAGTGGCCGCGTTGCTGGGAGGCCAGGCGCTCGTGCATCTCCACTGCGCGCATCTCCTCGATCATGTCGATCACCGCATGGCTGTCGGAGCCCAGCGTGAGGGTGGCGCCCGCATCGTGCAACCGGCGCGCTGGTCCGATCCCGTCGGCCAGGTCGCGCTCGGTGGTCGGGCAGAAGCACACGTTGGTTCGTGACTCCCCCAGCAGCCTCAGGTCCTCGTCGGTGAGGTGGGTCGCGTGCACTGCCGTCGTCATCGGGCCGAGGGCTCCCGTTTCCGCGAGGAGCTGCGTCGGGGTCAGGCCGTGTGCCTCGAGGCAGGCCTCGTTCTCGGCGACCTGCTCGGACAGGTGCACGTGCAGCGGTAGTCCCCTGGCCGCCTCGACCACGACGGGCAGCTGGTCGCGCGGCACCGCACGCACGGAATGGATGGCCGCGCCCACCCGGGGGTCGCCGAAGGCCGCGACCCGTTCGGCCCAGGCGCTGGCGTCACCGTCGGAGAAGCGCAGCTGCACGCCTTCGGGCGGTCGGCCGAACCCGGAGGCGAGGTAGCAGGTGTCGAGCAGCCGGATCCGGATCCCCGCGTCGTCGGCGGCGGCGAGGAGCGCCCTGCCCATCTCGTTGGGGTCGTCGTAGGGCGTCCCGCCGGGCTGGTGGTGCAGGTAGTGGAACTCGCCCACCGCCGTGATCCCGGTGGCGCGCATCTCCGCATAGGTGTCGCGGGCCAGCGCGAAGTACGTGTCGGGAGTCAGCTCGGCCGCGACGGCGTACATCTGTTCCCGCCAGGTCCAGAACGACCCCCGCTCCCACTGGGTGTGCCCCCGCAGTGCCCGGTGGAACGCGTGCGAGTGGCAGTTGGCGAAGCCCGGGAGGGTGAGGCCGGGGATGGTGTCGGTGTCGGTTTCCCCGGTCGACCGGGGAATCCGGTCGTTGTGCACCGAAACATCGCCCGACAACGACAGGGATTGCCCCTCAACCCTGACCGTTTTGATCCACCCGTCCTCGATCTCGAGGAGTACGTCGGACTCGACACCCGACTCGAGCAGGGCGTGCTCCAGGCGCAGCCTCATGCGACGAGCAGTTCGAGTGCGTCCGCCAGTGCCTCGACGCCGGCAAGACAGTCCGCCATCTCCGCGTGCTCGAGCGGGGAGTGCGAGACACCGGTCGGGTTGCGCACGAACATCATCGCGGTGGGCACACCGGCCGCGGCGAGGATGCCGGCGTCGTGACCGGCCATCGTCGGGATCACCGGCACCGGCCCCCACCGCGCGGCGAGCCCCCTGCGCAGGTCCTCGGTGAGCAGCGGGTCGAAGGCGACCTCCCCCGACACGGACTCGGCGGTGACCTGCAACCGGGTCCCGTCGCGGTCGGCGCGCTCGCTGCCCTGGCGCTTGATCTCCGCGACGAGGCGGACCAGCTCGGCGTCGGTGTCACAGCGCGCGTCCAGCCAGGCGGTGACCCGCGAGGGGATCGCGTTCGTCCCGTTGGGTGCCACGTCCATCCGGCCGAAGGTCGCCCGTTGACCCGACGCGGTGGCCTGTCTGCTCGCCGCCAGGGCCGTCATCGCGAAGCTCAGCATCGGGTCGTGGCGGTCCTCCATCCGGGTGCTGCCGGCATGGTTGGCGTCGCCGGTGAAGTCGAAGCGGTAGCGCCCGTGCGGCCAGATGCGCGTCGCCAGCCCGATCGGGACGTCCCGGTCGACCAGGTCGCGGCCCTGCTCGACGTGCAGCTCCACGAAGGTGCCGATCCGGTCCAGCCACGCGGCGCGACCCAGGGTCGGCTCCAGACCAGCGGCGGCCATCGCATCCTGCAGCGGGACGACCATCGCGGTCACGCAGCTCGACAGCAGCTTCGGGGGTGGTCGAGCCGCTGGCCAGCCGCGAGCCGAGGCAGGCGATGCCGAAGCGCGATCCCTCCTCCTCGGCGAAGGCGCCGATGGCGACCGGACGACTCGGCACGACGCCCCGTTCGCGGAGCAGGTCCACCGCGGCCAGGGAGGAGACCACGCCCAGCGGTCCGTCGTACGCCCCGCCGTCGAGGACCGAGTCGAGGTGCGACCCGACGAGGACGGCTTGAACAGTCTCGAGCCGCTCGCGCGGCGGACTCCACCAGGCGATCAGGTTGCCGTTGCCGTCGGCCTCGAGCTCAAGCCCGCGAACAGCGCACTGCCCGGCGAACCAGTGCACGGAGCTCGGTCTCGACCGACGTGTAGGGCTGGCGGAAGTAGCCGCCGCTGGCCGCCGAACGGCCCAGCGGCGCGAGATCACGCCACATCCGCTCGAAGTCGTCGGGTTCGTCAGTCATGCTCGGGCCCATGGAGTTCCAGGACGTCGTACGACGACGACGGATGGTGCGCAGCTACACCGACGAGCCCGTCGAGAAGGCCATCGTCGACCGCGCGCTGACCAACGCGACCCGGGCACCCAACGCCGGCTTCAGTCAGGGCTGGGGATTCCTGGTGCTCGACACCCCAGCTGACGTGCGCCGCTACTGGACTGCCACTGCGGACGGCATCGACGACCCGGACGAGTGGCTTCGAGGGATGATGCGCGCACCGGTGGTGGTGGTTCCCTGCTCGAGCAAGGCCGCCTACCTGGCTCGCTACGCGGAGCCCGACAAGGGCTGGACCGACCGGGACGAGGCCCGCTGGCCGATGCCGTTCTGGCACATGGACGCGGCGATGGCCTCGCTGCTGATCCTGCAGACGGCGGTCGACGCCGGGCTCGGCGGCTGCTTCTTCGGCGTCCCGCCCGAGAAGCTGGCGGCCGTTCGCACCGAGTTCGCGATCCCCCCGGCCTTCGACCCCGTCGGCGCGATCACCCTGGGGCACCCTGCCACCCGGCCCGGCGCCCAGGGGTCGCCCAGCCGACGGCGCCGCAAGGACACCGACGAGGTGGTGCACCGCGGCTCCTGGTGAGGACGCGCACCGGGCTGGCATGTGGGTAAGACTCCCGAATCGCGGGGTGTCGCGCCACCTCGTAGGGGACCCCGCCGTCTCGTATTCGAGAACACTCCTCCCGGTTTGCCCGGGTTGCTGCCCTCGATTCTCACCACGATCGGTGCAATGCTGCTCGTGGCCGGGCTGGACCCGCCAGAACCTGAGGGCCCCGGGACCTACGCGGATTCCCGGGGTTCCTCACTGTCTGACCCGACCTGGCTCACCGACCAGCGGGACGCGCGGCACTAACCTTCGCTCGTGGGACGGGAAAACGGCGGGAGCGAGGACGTCGAGAAGCTGCGACGCCTGATCCGGATCCCGACCGTCTCCCACGCCGATGAGGGCGCCACCGACCTGGCACCGTTCGAGGAGTTCGTCGCGGCGCTCGCCGAGTCGTTCCCGCTGCTGCACGGGCAGCTGAAGCTCCACCGGGTGCGTGAGCACTCCCTCCTCTTCCACTGGGATGTCGGCTCCGGTTCCGAGCCCGTGGTGCTGATGGCCCACTTCGACGTCGTTCCGGTCGACGAGTCCGCGCCGTGGCGGTACCCACCGTTCGGCGCCGAGATCCACGACGGAGCGATCTGGGGTCGCGGCACCCTCGACGACAAGGGTTCGCTGGTGGGCATCTGCGCAGCGGTCGAAGACCTGCTGGCTCGCGACGTCGTCCCGGCGCGCGACATCTGGCTGTCCTTCGGCGCCCGCGAGGAGGTCTCCGGTCCCGACGCGGCCGCCGCGGTCGAGGAGCTGCGCCGGCATGACGTCACGCCGTGGTTCGTGCTCGACGAGGGCGGCGCCATCGCGCACGAGGCGTTCCCTGGCGTGAAGCCGCCGCTCGGAGTCATCGGCGTCTCGGAGAAGGGCACCACGACGATCGAGCTCCGGGCAGCGGGTCGCGGTGGTCATTCGTCGACGCCGTCCCCGAACGGCCCGACCGCGAGGATCGCCCGTGCCGTCGTACGGCTGGAGAAGCGGCAGTTCGCGCCGACGCTCCCCGAGCCGACACTCGAGATGTTCACGCAGATCGCGCCGCACGCCCCGGCTGCCCTGCGGCCGATCTTCGCCAACGCGCGGCGACTGCAGCCGCTGCTGAAGCGGGCGCTGCTGGCCGCGGGAGCGGAGCCCGCCGCCCTGGTGCGTACGACGATGGCGGTGACCACACTCTCGGGCTCACCTGCGCACAACGTGATCGCGTCCAGCGCCACCGCATCGGTCAACCTGCGCATCCTCGTCGGCGACACCGTGGCGTCCGCGACCGAGCACGTCCGCAAGGCCATCGCCGACGACTCGATCAGGCTGGAGGTGATCGACGCCAATGAGCCGAGTCCGGTCTCGCCGACCGACGACGATGCGTTCGCGCTGCTGACGTCGACGATCACCGAGCTGTTCGACGACGCCGTGCCCACGCCGTACGTGATGATGGCGGCCACCGACTCGCGCCACTTCACAGCGATCTGCCCGCGCGTCTACCGGTTCACGCCGTTCCGGATGACCAAGGCGCAGCGGGAGAGCATCCACAGCTACGACGAGCACATCGGCGTCGAGGACTTCGTCGCGGGTGTGCGCTGGTACACCCGCCTGATCGAGAGGCTCCCCCAATGACCACGACCACCGCCGGCGGCCCGAACGTGTCGGGGGGTCTGCCGAGCAAGGTGCAGGGGCTGGCCACCATCATCGGCTTCCTGGTCTGCGTCGAGATCGCCAGCGGGATCCTGCAGGGCTACTACACCCCGATCTTCAGCGACATCGCCGACCACCTGTCCATCGCGGATGCCGACGTCAACTGGTTCGAGGCCGCCCAGCTGATCGTGTCCGCTCTGGCGGTGCCCGTGCTCGCCCGGTCGGGCGACCTGATCGGCCACCGACAGGTGCTGCTCATCTCGACCGCGGTGACCGCGTTGGCATCGTTCGCGCTGGCCTTCGCACCGAACTTCTCGCTGTTCCTCGTCGCCTGGGCGATCCAGGGCTTCTACGTGGTCTGGCTGCCACTCGAGGTGTGCATCATCCATCGGCGCACCGCGAACACCGGTGCCCAGGCGCGGCTGACCCGCAAGGCCGCAGCCTTCCTGGTGGCGGCACTCGAGCTCGGCGTGATCCTCGGCGCCGTCACGAGTGGCCTCCTGGTCGAGGCGACCTCGATGACGTTCCTGCTGCTGGTCCCCGCGATCGCGGTCACGCTCTGCTTCGTGGTGATCTGGTTCGGCGTGCCGAGCACTCCGATCGTCGCGACCGGCCGCCTGGACCTGAAGGGCTTCGGGCTGGTCACCGTGGCGCTCGGCCTGGTGATGGCGGGACTGATCCTCGTGCGCCTGGAGGGGCCCGGCTCGGTCCTGCCCTGGGTGGTGCTCGCGCTCGGGCTGCTCGCGTTCTGGCCGTTCGCGCGCTTCGAGATGAGCATCGAGGAACCACTGGTCGACGTCAGGCTGATGGCCACCTCGGCACAGTGGCCGGTGCAGCTGACCGCGTTCCTCTTCGGGATGTCGGTGCTCGGCGCCCAGATCCCGCTCTCGACCTTTGCGCGCACGGACCCTGACGAAACCGGCTACGGGCTCGGGGCGTCGGCCTCGTTCGTCACCGTGCTGATCGTCGTCTACGTGCTCGCGCTGGTGGCCGGGGCGCTGCTGTTGCCGGTGGTCGGCCGGCTGATCGGGACCCATCGCACGATGGTCGCCGCGTGCCTGCTGATCGCGCTCGGCTACGGCTTGTTCCTGCCGTTGCACGAGTCCTCCGGGCAGGCGATCGTCAACATGGCGATCGCGGGTGTCGGCTCGGGCGCCCTCGTGGCGGCGCTCCCTGCGGCAGCCGCCGCCGCTGCGCCGGCGGACCGGACCGGGTTCGTCACCGGCATGACCAACACGACCAAGACGATCGGCGGTGCGATCGCCTCGAGCATCTTCGCGATCGCCCTGGCCTCCACCGGCTCGATCGCCGATGTCGAGGCCGGCCACGCCCCGCTCTCCGGGTACCTCACCGTCTGGGCGGTCTGCTCGCTCACCGCCCTGGTCGCGGCGGCCAGTCTGCTCGTCGTACCCAAGGGTGCGTTCGCGGACTGAAGCCTTCGCGCCGGGTTGGGCAGATTTGTAGGCTGGTCGCGAGATGAGCACGGTGCACGACGACGAGCAGCCGGACCGGCCGGAGCAGCCGGTCCGCGAGCGCCAGCGCGACTCGCGCACCGGCGCGGACGCAGCGGCGGCGCGGATCACTCAGCAGGCGCGCTGGGTCGACCTCCAGGTCAAGCGGGCGATGGAGCGCGGTGAGTTCGACAACCTGCCCGGTCAGGGCAAGCCGCTGGGCGACCTCGGTTCGCCGGACGACCGCGACTGGTGGCTGAAGAAGCTGATCGAGCGCGAGCAGATCACCGGCGTACTCCCGGCCGCGTTGCAGCTGCGCAAGGAGGACCTCGAGCTCGACGACCTTCTCGACCGGGAGGCGCTGGAGGAGCGCGTGCGCGAGGAGGTCGAGGACTTCAACCGCCGCATCATCGAGGCGCGCCGTCAGCTGCAGGGTGGGCCGCCCGTCGTGACCCCCACCCGTGACGTCGAGGCGGAGGTGGAGCGGTGGAGCGAGCGGCGTCGGGTACGACGCGCGCCGCAGCAGGCTCACCCGGAACGACCCAGGCCGAAGCGCTGGTGGCGCAGGTCGTCCTGACCGCCGGATTACTCCTTGCCGCGGCGGAAGGCCTCGTCCAGCCATCCCTTGAGGCTGCCCAGCGCCCCGGCGGTCTCGTGCACGAGACGGCCGAGTGAGTCCTGGGTGTTCTTGAACGTCTCCGAGTAGCTCTGCGCGGCCTCGCGTGCGGAGTCCGTCATGCTGGCAGCCGCGTCCTCGTCACGTCGCGGGTAGGCGCCGGCCAGGATCTGCGTGTACTCACCGCTGTCGACCCATCGCCGCAGCTCACCGGCGCGGACGACGGCGAACGGATGGGACTGGTTCTCCACCAGCATCAGCTTGATCAGCGACTCTCGCAGGTCCCCTGCCTCCTGGTACTCGATGCCCTGGGCGAAGAACGACGTGGTGTCGAGGTCGTCGAGATGCCCACCGCTGGCGAGCTTCATGTGCACACGGAACGCCACCGCCGGATCCTGGGTGGCGAGTACGCCGGCCCGGTCGGCGGACAGCTCGGACTTGCGGGACCACTCCTTCAGCGCGGCGACGATCACCCTGATCCCGAGCCCGCCGAGCGGCACGGAGTACAAGATGCCGCTGAGCACGAGCAGCCTGCGCAGCAGGGTCTGGTAGACGGAGTGACCGCTCACGGCGTGGCCCAGCTCGTGGGCGATCACGAAGCGCATCTCGTCGTCGTCCAGCAGCTCCACGAGCGCGCTGTTGAGCACGATGATCGGCTTGTTCATGCCGACCGTCACCGCGTTCAGGAAGGGATCCGCGACGACGTACATCTCCGGGAGCTCCGCGACGTCCAGCGTCGCGCCGACCTCGGTCAGTAGACGGTGCAGCCGCTGGAACTGCCGGTCGTCGACGAGGATCCCGGAGCCCAGGAACTGCAGCCGGACAGCGCGCTCGTTGAACATCCCGGACAGCGCCTTGAGGAGCGTGTCGAAACCCTTCAGCTTGCGCAGGGCGACGAGAGCGCCCCGGTCAGCCGGGTGCTCCCAGGCGCGGGAGCTGATCCCGGGGAAGGAGATACGGGCACGTACCGGACGTTCAGACATGTGGCGCATTCTGCCCGACCAGCCCAACCCTTGGCCCGGTTCGCTCAGATCGGACGGCGAACCGCCCACCCGCGGGTGGGCGCGGCTGCTGTCTGGCTCACGGAGTGTGGTCTCGACTATCCGCTCGCTTCGCTCGCTGCTCGACCACCTGGTCAGTTCCGGCCCCGTTGGTCTCGACTCTCCGCTCGCTTCGCTCGCTGCTCGACCACCTACTTGGTCGCCGACGCGCGAACCTCAGACCTCGGACATCGGGATGCGCACGCTGCGCTCCTCGGCCACCTGGACGGCTCGGTCGTAGCCGGCGTCGACGTGCCGGATGACGCCCATGCCCGGGTCGTTGGTCAGCACGCGCTCGATCTTCTGGGCGGCGAGGTCGGTGCCGTCGGCGACGCACACCTGTCCGGCATGGATGGAGCGGCCCATGCCGACGCCACCGCCGTGGTGGATCGAGACCCAGGACGCACCCGACGCGGTGTTCACCAGCGCGTTCAGCAGTGCCCAGTCGGCGATCGCGTCGGAGCCGTCGAGCATCGACTCGGTCTCTCGGTAGGGCGAGGCGACCGAGCCGCAGTCGAGGTGGTCGCGGCCGATCACGACGGGCGCCTTCAGCTCACCGGAGGCGACCATCTCGTTGAACTTCAGCCCAGCCAGGTGGCGCTCGCCGTACCCGAGCCAGCAGATCCGCGCCGGCAGGCCCTGGAACGCGACCCGCTCGCCGGCCATCTTGATCCACTTGTGCAGGCGCTCATTGTCCGGGAAGAGCTCGAGGATCGCCTTGTCCGTCGCCGCGATGTCGGCCGGGTCGCCGGACAGCGCCGCCCACCGGAACGGTCCCCTGCCCTCGCAGAACAGCGGCCGGATGTACGCCGGGACGAAGCCCGGGAACTCGAAGGCACGGTCGTAGCCGCCCTTGCGGGCCTCGTCGCGGATCGAGTTGCCGTAGTCGAAGACCTCCGCGCCCTTGTCCTGGAACTCCACCATTGCCCGCACGTGCGTGGCCATCGAGGCCTGCGCGTCCTTGGTGAAGCCCTCGGGGTCGCGCTTCGCCGCGTCGTGCCACTCGGAGAACGCGACGCCGACGGGGAGGTAGGAGAGCGGGTCGTGCGCCGAGGTCTGGTCGGTGACGATGTCGATGGGCGCGTCCTGCTCGAGCAGTGCCGGGAACAGCTCCGCTGCGTTGCCCAGAACGCCTATGGACAAGGGCTTTCGTCCGTCCCGTGCCTCCACCGCGAGCGCGACCGCGTGCTCCAGGGAGTCGGCCTGTACGTCGAGGTAGCGGTGCTCGATCCGCCGCTTGATCCGGCTGTCGTCGACATCGACGCAGATCGCGACGCCGTCGTTCATGGTGACCGCGAGTGGCTGCGCGCCACCCATGCCACCGAGCCCGGCGGTCAGCGTGATCGTGCCGGCCAAGGTGCCGTTGAACCGCTTGTCGGCCACGGCGGCGAAGGTCTCGAAGGTGCCCTGCAGGATGCCCTGGGTCCCGATGTAGATCCACGACCCGGCGGTCATCTGGCCGTACATCGTCAGACCCAGGTCCTCGAGCCGCCGGAACTCCTCCCAGTTGGCCCAGTCGCCGACCAGGTTGGAGTTGGCGATCAGCACCCGCGGTGCCCACTCGTGGGTGCGCATCACCCCGACCGGCTTCCCGCTCTGCACGAGCATGGTCTCGTCGTCGGCGAGTGTGGTCAGCGTGCGCACCAGGGCGTCGTACGACTCCCAGTTGCGCGCTGCCTTGCCGGTGCCGCCGTAGACAACGAGCTCGGCGGGGTTCTCGGCGTTCTCCGGGTCGAGGTTGTTCATCAGCATCCGCAGCGGCGCCTCGGTCTGCCACGACCGTGCGGTCAGCTCGGTGCCGTGAGCGGCATGGATGGGCAGGCGCGGGTTGTCGACGGTCACTTGAGTTCTCCGATCGCGGCTTCGACGGCTGCGACTACGCGGCCGTCACGGACGAGGTTGACGCAGTTCTCGATCTCGGGCGAGAGGTGGCGGTCAGGACCGGGACCTTGTACGCCGTTGGCCCGCAGCAGGTCGATCACAGCAGCGGTGGCGGGTGAAGGCTCCAGGGGCCGGCGCAGGTCGAGGGCGCGGGCCGCGGTGAGCACCTCGATCGCGATCACCCGGGTCAGCCCGTCGACGGAACGTCGCAGCTTGCGCGCGGCCGACCAACCCATCGACACGTGGTCCTCCTGCATGGCGCTGGAGGGGATGGAGTCGACGCTCGCCGGGTTCGCGAGCCGCTTCAGCTCCGAGACGACCGCGGCCTGGGTGTACTGCGCGATCATCAGTCCGCTGTCGACGCCGGGGTCGTGGGCCAGGAACGGCGGGAGTCCGTGGCTGCGGGACCGGTCGAGGAACCGGTCCGTACGACGCTCGCTGATCGAGGCGACATCGGCAGCCACGATGGCCGCGAAGTCCAGCACATAGGCAACCGGTGCGCCGTGGAAGTTGCCGTTCGACTCCACCCGGCCGTCCTCGAGGACAACCGGGTTGTCGACCGCGCTGGCCAGCTCGCGCCCGGCCACGGTCGCGCAGTGGTCGAGGGTGTCCCGTGCAGCACCGTGCACCTGGGGCGAGCAGCGCAGCGAGTAGGCGTCCTGCACCCGGTTGCAGTCCGGTCCGCGATGCGAGGCGACGACGCCGGAGTCCTTCAGGATCGCAGCGAGGTTGGCGGCCGACAGGGCTTGGCCCGGGTGCGGCCGGATGGCCTGCAGCTCGGGGGCGAAGACCCGGTCGGTGGCGAGCTGCCCCTCGACCGACATGGCGGCCGCGATGTCCGCCGTACGCAGCAGGACGGCGAGGTCGGTCAGCGCCATCACCAGCATCCCGAGCATGCCGTCGGTGCCGTTGATCAGGGCGAGGCCCTCTTTCGCGGCCAGCTCGACCGGGGCCAGCCCGGCGTTGCCGAGCGCCTGCGCGGCAGGCATCAGCACGCCGTCGGCGTCGCGGACCTCGCCCTCACCCATGTAGGCGAGGGCACAGTGCGAGAGCGGCGCGAGGTCGCCCGAGCAGCCGAGGGAGCCGTACTCGTGGACCACCGGGGTGATGCCAGCGTTCAGCACCGCGGCGATCAGCTCCGCCACCTCCGGGCGTACGCCGGTCCGGCCGGTCGCCAGCGTCGAAAGACGTAGCAGCATCAACCCGCGGACCACCTCACGCTCGACCTCGGGGCCCGACCCTGCGGCGTGCGATCGGATCAACGACTTCTGCAGCTGTGCACGCATCTCGGTCGGGATGTGCCTGGTCGCCAGCGCGCCGAAGCCGGTCGAGATGCCGTAGGCGGGGGTGGCCGCGGCCGCCAGCTCGTCCACCGTGACCCGCGCCCGGACGACCGCGTGCAGCGCCTCGTCGGTCAGCCGGACCTGGGCACCCCCGCGCGCGACGGCGACCACGTCCTCGAAGGAGAGTGGACCGACTCCGACAGCGACGACTTCAGGGACAACATCAGGGGCCACTTCCGGGACCGACGAACCGTGCTCAGGCATGACTTCATGCAACAACGTCTCGCCGTGTGGGACCAGAGCTTGGCGAGCGTGGCAGTCTCGGACCCGAGACACGTGGAACCGTGGCACCATGAGGCGGCGCGAGGCGAGGAGGGGTGTGGTCACCATGCGGAAGCACAGCGTGCTGGGACTGCTGCTTGCCGTCGTCGTCCTCGCCGGCACCGGGTGCGAGGCACCGCTCAAGCCGAAGTCGAAGCAGACCGAGGGCGCCGCGTCCACCCCGTCGCCGACAGCCGCAGGCAGCCCGTCAGCGGCCGCAAGCCCGTCGGGCGTCTCGTCCGAGCGCCCGGCGGAGCCGACACCGTCGCTGCAGGTCCCGACCATCAAGATCCCGCCCAAGCAGACGGCCCCGGTGCTCGGCGCCGACATCAGCTGGCCGCAGTGCCCCAAAGGCATGGGCATCCCGCAGAAGCGGTCACAGGGATCGCCGATGCCGATCGAGGCCGCGCGCTACGTGATCATCGGCCTCACCAACGGCCCGGGCTTCTACCCGAACCCCTGCCTGAAACTCCAGACCGACTGGGTGAAGAGCCGCGGCCTGATGGCGGCGGCGTACTCCGTGATCAGCTATCCCGAGGACCGCCACTTCGCTGCCTACAAGGACAAGGGTCCGTTCGACGCCGGCACCCGCCTCGGCGCATTGAGCAACGTCGGCTACCAGCAGGCGAAGTTCAACCTGGCCACGATGCGCAATGCCGGGCTGCAGTCCCCGATCGTCTGGCTCGACGTCGAGCCGGTGCCGGAGTTCGACTGGCCCCGCGACCTCGCTGCGAACGCGGCCGTGGTGCGTGGAGCCGCGCGCGGCTACACCGACTCCGGGTTCGCCATCGGCGCCTACTCGACGCAGGCCCTGTGGCAGCACGTCGTCGGCGACCTGGTGCTCGGCATCCCCGAATGGCGCGCAGCCGGGCAGACCTCGCGGGCGGAGGCGCTACGTCGTTGCGGGGCGGACCGGATGTTCCAGGGCGGGAAACCGGTGCTGTCGCAGTGGGTCGAGGACGGCCGGGACCAGAACGTCACCTGCGGGAACAACTCGGCGATGATGGCCCGCTGGTTCCACCAGTACTGACGCCCCCGATCGAGGGCTCAGCCCAGGCGGTTCCCGTAGTTCGGCAGCTTGAAGGCACGCTCGTAGTTGCCGCCCACGAAGTCGGTGCTGCGGTTGCCCACGTTGGCGATGATCGTGTAGCCGCGGCTCACGACTTGCTGCCGGCAACGCTGCTTGCTCGAGCGGAGCGACTCGCCGCTCCGTCGGCCGCAGATGCTGGAGACAGGGAAGCCGTTGCGACGCAGGCCCGCGACTGCCTGCCCGAGGTCCTTCTCGTTCCGGCCGGTGTTGAAGTAGACGTGCACACCCAAGCTGTTGGCATACCGCGCGAAGCGGCGTACGACGGGGACGGCCTTGCCGCGCTTGTAGTACGTCGCCAGGCTGGTGTTGTCGATGTCGAGGTTGATCACCAGCTTGGTGTCCCCGGGCTTCACGCGGTCGTCGACGTAGGCCCGCGAGCCGTACATCGCGGCGCGGGTGTCCTTGAGCCACTTCCTCTTGCCCGGCGCCGCAGCCTCAGACGGTGCCACGAGCACGGACATGACCAGGACGGTGGCGAGCAGCGCCACGGAGAAGAGCCGTCGGTGCACGGGGAACACTCCCTGTTGTCGGGGCGAGCGCCGTACGACGCCCGGTCGTCGACTCCATCCTGCGACATCGCGTGGCCGAACCGCGCCGAAACACTCAGGTCAACCAGTCCGTGGAACGTTAGGTTCACGGCATGAGCCAGGTTCCCGCCGCCACCAGGACCCTGATGGTGCTGCGCTTCCTCGCCTCCCAGCCGGACCCGGTGCCGCTCGAGCGGCTCGCCGGCGCACTGGACCTGCCGAGGTCGACGGCCTACCACCTGGTCAACGCGATGATCGAGCAGGGCTTCGTGACCCACATCGCCGAGGAGCGCCGCTACTGCCTCGGGGTGGCCGCCTTCGAGGTCGGCATCGGCTACGCGCGGCAGGCTCCCCTGCAGCGGATCGCCCACCGGCCGCTTGCCCTCCTGGTCGACCGGATCGGCCAGTCGGCCCACCTCGCCGTCCCGCACGGGCGCGACGTTCTCTACGTCCTCGAGGAGCGCGCGCCGGGACGGGCGCCGTTGGTCACCGATGTCGGCGTACGACTGCCCGCGCACCTGACCGCCAGCGGACGGGCGATCCTGGCGGCCATGCCCGCGAGCCAGGTGCGAGCGCTGTACCCGGACAAGGGCGCGTTCGTCGACCGCCACGGGCGTGGCCCGCAGAGCCTGAGCGCTCTGCGGAGCGTGCTCAGCGAGACCCGCCGTCGTGGGTACGCCACCGAGGACGGCGAGGTCACCCCAGGTTTCGCGTCCGTCGCCGCAGCCGTGCTCGACCACAACGGCACACCGGTGGGCGGGATCGCGACCACGTACGACGCGCGAGAGTCGGTGGACCTCCCCGCACTCGTGGACGCAGTGTCGGCAACAGCACACTCGGTCAGCCGCCGGGTCGGAGGAGCGCGGGCATAGCGTGAGCCGGTGACCACGCCCGATGAAGCCTCCATCGGGACGGCACGACGATGGTCGATGCTCGGCGCGAGCGTTGCCGCTCAGGCGGGCGCCTCCGTCGCGATCAACGGCCCGGCCTTCCTGATCCCGTCGCTTCAGGAGACCCGCGGACTGTCCCTGGCCGAGGCCGGAACGCTGGCCGCGACGCCCGTCGCCGGCGTGATGGTCTCGCTGTTCCTCTGGGGACTGGCCGTCGACCGCATCGGCGAGCGCGCAGTCCTGCTACTCGGGTTGGGTGGCACCGCGCTGCTCAGCCTCGTCGCGACGTTCGTCGAGTCGACGGTGACCCTGGCCGCGGTGCTCTTCCTCGTGGGCATGGCGGCCGCGAGCACCAGCTCGGCCAGCGGGCGCATCGTCGTGGGCTGGTTCCCGCCCCAGCGCCGCGGACTGGCGATGGGCATCCGGCAGATGGCCCAGCCGCTCGGTGTGGCCGTCGCCGCCGTGACGATCGCCGTCACTGCCGACCGGTCGGGACTGCAGGCGGCGCTCTGGGTTCCGGTGGTCGCAGTGACCCTGGCGCTGGTGACGGTGCTGTTCATCGTGCTCGACCCACCCAGGCCGACCGCAACAGCCGCGCTGACCGCCAACCCCTACCGCGCCGACGGCTTCCTGAAGCGTGTGCACGGCGTCTCGGTGCTGCTCGTGGTCCCGCAGTTCCTGGTGTGGACCTACTCGTTGACCTGGCTGGTCCAGGAACGGGACTGGTCGCCGGCGGCTGCCGGTGCCCTGGTCGCGGCCACGCACGTGCTCGGTGCTCTCGGCCGGATCGCCGTCGGGCACCTCTCCGACGTGGTCGGTTCCCGCGTCCGGCCGCTGCGCTGGGTCGCCCTCGCGGCGGCCGTGACGATGGGACTGCTCGGGCTCACCGAGCCGCTCGCGGTGGCGGTGGTCCTGCTCGTGGTCGCCTCCACCGTGACGGTGGCGGACAACGGGCTGGCGTTCACGAGCGTCGCCGAGCGGGCGGGGTCGTACTGGTCGGGCCGGGCACTCGGCGTACAGAACACAGCGCAGTACCTCGCGGCCGCGGTGGTCGCTCCCGTCGCCGGTCTTGCCATCACGCACTGGGGGTACGCCGCGGTCTTCGCACTCTCGGCCCTGTGTCCGCTCCTCGCCTGCTTCCTGGTCCCCCGTCGAGACGAGTCCAGCGCAGAGCGGGAACCCTCGAGCACGCCGCGTGACTGATCGGTATCCCCGCTCGTTGCTCCCCTGACCTCACTTGTCGCAAGGAGTCCCATGCGTCGTCACACCCCCCGTTCGAGCACGGATCACGCGCGCGCCGCCCAACGGCTGGCCGTAGCTGTCGGCGTCTCCGTCGGTGCGGTGCTCGCCGCGGTCGTCATCCCCTCGGGCGCGCTTTCCGCCTTCGAGGGCAAGCCGGACGGCTACAAGAAGGCGTACGCCGCTGCCACGAACAAGAAGACCTCCGGCGCCCAGGCAGCCGGGACCATCTTCCTGGCCGACGGCACCCATCTCCACCCGAACGGGCTCGCCGACGGCCACGGGCACGACCACAGCGACCCGAAGACGAAGAACTCCATCTCGCGCAGCGCCCCTGTCACCGACAGCGACACCGCCGACCCGACCACGCCGGAGCAGGCCCAGCTTGCCGTCGGGGCAGCCGCGGCCCAGCGCTCCCAGACCGAGCCCAGGCTCTCCAACGTGCCGGTCAGCGCTGCACAGGCGTCGACGCCGACGGACCGCTACAACATGTTCAACGCCTGCTACGGCGTGCAGTCGAGCCGCACCGGCCGCTGGCTCGCACCCGGAACCACGCCGGCGTTCACCGCCACCACGATCGGTGCCGGTGAGCCCCTCTACTTCAAGCCCACCGAGCTCGGCCGCTACCTGCTCTACAGCCGGGCCGGGACCTTCCTCGACGGAGCACAGCCCGCCGTGACGTACGCCGCCAAGCCCGGCCCCACCAACGACTGGGTGACCACGATGCCCAGCAAGGGCCTGTTCCGCTTCCAGGTTCCCAGCAAGGGATTCCTGACCGACAGCGCCGGCAAGGCCACGCTCACCCCCACCGGCACCCAGTTCCGGCTGCAGAAGCGCGCCGGCTGCGCCAGCTTCCCCGAGATCGGCACCAACGTCACCGGGAACCCCTTCTCCGGAACGAGCGGCATCCAGGAGGTGCGCGGTTTCATCGACGCGCACACGCACGGGATGGCGTTCGAGTTCCTCGGCGGCCAGGTGCACTGCGGGAAGCCATGGTCGCGCTACGGCGTGACCGAGGCCCTGCGTGACTGCGTGGACCACGAGGCCACCGGCGGCAACGGTGCCGTGATGGAGGCGTTCCTCTCCGGCGAGCCGACCCACGACCCGGTCGGCTGGCCGACCTTCAAGGACTGGCCCGCTCCCGAGTCACTGACCCACGAGGGCACCTACTACAAGTGGATGGAGCGCTCCTGGCGCGCCGGCCAGCGGCTGCTGGTGAACCTCCTCGTCGAGAACAACAAGCTGTGCGAGCTCTACCCGCTCAAGCGCAACTCGTGCAACGACATGGACTCGATCCGCCTGCAGGCACAGGACATGCGTGCCTTCGAGCGCTACATCGACGCCCAGCACGGCGGTCCCGGCAAGGGCTGGTACCGCATCGTCACCAGCCCCGACCAGGCTCGCAGCGCCATCAACGCCGGCAAGATGGCCGTAGTGATGGGGATCGAGACCTCGGTCCCGTTCGACTGCACCCAGAAGCTCGGCATCCCCGACCTGCGCTGCTCGAAGGCATCGATCGACCGCCAGCTCGACGAGGTCCGCAAGCTCGGTGTCTCGCAGATGGAGCTGGTCAACAAGTTCGACAACGCGCTCTCCGGTGTTGCCGGCGACGAGGGCGCCACCGGCTACCTGGTGAACAGCGCCAACACGCTGGAGACCGGCTCGCCGTGGCGGATGCAGACCTGCAACCCCAACGACGACGAGGTCCACGACAAGGACCAGGACAACTCGGTGCCTGCCGAGATGCCGTCGCAGGACGCCCTCTTCGGGGCGGTCGCGAAGATCTCCGGGATCACCCTCCCGGCGGTCCCCGTCTACCCGGCCAAGCACCACTGCAACAGCCTCGGCCTGACCGAGCTCGGCGAGCACACCATCCGTGGCCTGGCCAAGCGGCACATGCTCTTCGATCCCGACCACATGAGTGTGAAGGCTCGCCAGGCAGCTCTCGACCTGACCGAGTCGATGAACTACAGCGGCGTACTGTCCAGCCACTCGTGGTCCACGCCGGACGCCTACCCGCGGATCTACGACAGCAAGGGCTTCATCACGCCGTACGCCGGCGACAGCACCGGCTTCGTCGAGAAGTGGCAGAAGCACCTGACCTGGGCCAACCCGAGCACCTACTGGGGCATCGGCTTCGGCGCGGACATCAACGGCCTCGGCGCACAGGGCGACCCCCGGCCCAACGCGGCCACCGACCGCCCGGTGACCTACCCGTTCACCACCCTGGGTGGGGTCAAGGTCGACAAGCAGGTCAGCGGCCAGCGGGTCTACGACATCAACAAGGACGGCGTGTCGCACTACGGCCTGTACCCGGACTGGATCCAGGACCTCAAGATGCTGGCCGGCGACGACATCGTGAAGGACATGTCCCGCGGTCCTGAGGCCTACCTGCAGATGTGGGAGCGCGCCTACGGCATCAAGTCGAACGCCTGCACCGACGCGAGCTCGCGCCTGTCCCCCAGCGTGATTGCTTCCCGGGTCAAGACCGGGATGAGCAGCTGGGCGACGCTCCAGGCGATCGGGCAGCCCAGCCGCAGGCTCGGCAGCACGTTCACCTACTGCTCGACCGGCGGCACGGTTCGCGTGGAGTTCGACACGGCCGGCCGGGTCGCTCGAGTGGTCCGGCCCTGAACCGTCAGGCAGCCCATCGCTTGAGGAACGCGCGCAGCTGGGGCGCCTTCATGGTGCGAGCGATCGCGAACTGGCCCTTGTCGCTCGCGTAGACGGTCCGGCCGTTGCGGACCACCGCCAACGCGGGGAGTCCGCTGGTCCGGAGGTCGACGTAGCGCGCGGCGACGTCCAGGTTGGTGTCGAGCTCGCCCACGTTCACCAGCACGAGGTGGTAGTCGGAGGTGAGCAGGCGGGTCATGGCCGGCTGCTGGAAGAGCAGCCCCAGCCCACGGCTGTCCGGACACCAGTCCGCGCCGAACTCGAGGAGCACCTCCTTGCCGTCGCGTTTCGAGGCATCGAGCGCGGCGTTGATGTCTGCGGTGGCGTCCGCTTCCTCGTCGTACTCGGTGGGGATCGGTGACGCCTCGGCCTCGGTCTTGAACACCGCCCCGGGAGCGGAGCTGCTCGCCCAGGCGTCGGACCTACTGGCCTGGCTGCCGCAGCCCGCGAGCATCGTCGCGGTCAGCGCGAGGGTCGCGAGACGCACGGCCGCAAGGCGCATTCCAGACATGTAGGTCATTTTCCACGTACTTGGAGCGCACCGGGTGAGACCAGCCAAGTTACCCGTAGGTAGTATTTCTCACACCGAGGCAGGCTGACCTCCCGCCTGGTCGAGCAGTAGTCTCAACGCCGTTATCCAGACACCCGGCGGGTCTGCCGGATCAGTTGGGAGTTTCTAGTGACGCTGGTGCTGATCCTCGGTCTGCTGATGAACGCAGTGGCCCTGCCGTTGGCGGCGAAGAGGGTGTTCTTCCTCTTCCGCGCGATCACGGTCGGGCAGCCTGCGCCGGACCGCGTCGAGGGCGTCACCAGCCGGATGGGCGCAGCCCTCAAGCGCCAGGTCGTCGAGGTCTTCGGTCAGAAGAAGCTGCTCAAGTGGTCGGTGCCGGGTGCCGCCCACTTCTTCGTCTTCTGGGCGTTCCTGATCCTGGCCACGGTCTACCTCGAGGCCTACGGCTCGCTGGCGAAGCTGCTGTTCACCGGTGGCGACGGGCCCATGGACTGGGCCATCCCGATCGTCGGTCACTGGGCGGTGCTGGGCTTCGCCCAGGACTTCATCGCGATGATGGCGCTGTTCGGCCTGTTCGCGTTCTTCATGATCCGGATGCGGAACCAGCCCTCGAACCTCGGCCGCAGGTCCCGGTTCTTCGGCTCCCACCTGAGCGGCGCCTGGATCACGCTCGGCATGATCTTCAACGTCATCTGGACGATGTTCCTGTTCCGCGGCGCCTCGTCCGCGCTGGGCAACCTGCCCTACGACAACGGCGCCTTCATCTCCATCGGGCTCGGCAACGCCCTCGACGGGATGTCGCACGAGCCCCTGGAGGCCCTGGAGGGCATCGGCCTGCTCCTGCACATCGGCGTCATGCTCGTCTTCTTGATCTTCGTGCTGAACTCCAAGCACCTGCACATCTTCCTCGCGCCGCTCAACGTCCTGTTCGGGCGCCAGCCGAAGGCCCTGGGCGCTGCCAAGCCGATGATGAGCGAGGGCAAGCCGCTCAGCCTCGACGACCTCGAGGACTTCGACGAGGACACCAAGCTCGGTGTCGGAGCGGCCGAGGACTTCAGCTGGAAGGGCATCCTCGACTTCGCCACATGCACGGAGTGCGGCCGCTGCCAGGACCAGTGCCCTGCGTGGAACACCGAGAAGCCGCTGTCCCCGAAGCTGATGATCATGGCCCTGCGGGACCACACGCTGTCCAAGGCGCCGTACCTCCTGGCCAGCGAGGACAAGCGCGACGCACTGCTCGAAGGCAACGAGAAGCTCGCCAAGGAGGTGGAGCGTCCGCTCGTCGGGGACACCGGTGAGGACTGGTTCTACATGCCCGACAGCGGGGCCGGAGTCATCGACCCCGACGTGCTCTGGTCGTGCGTCACGTGCGGCGCGTGCGTGGAGCAGTGCCCGGTCGACATCGAGCATGTCGACCACATCGTCGACATGCGGCGCTACCAGGTGCTCGTCGAGTCGAACTTCCCGAGCGAGCTCAACGGGCTGTTCAAGGGCCTGGAGAACAAGGGCAACCCGTGGAACATGTCCCCCACGGCGCGGATGGACTGGGCCAAGGACCTGCCCTTCGACGTCAAGGTCGTCGGTGAGGACGTCGAGGACCTCGACGAGGTCGAGTGGCTGTTCTGGGTCGGCTGCGCCGGCGCCTACGAGGACCGCGCCAAGAAGACGACGCGGGCAGTCGCCGAGCTGCTCGACATGGCCGGGGTCTCGTTCGCCGTACTCGGCAACGGCGAGACCTGCACCGGTGACTCCGCCCGGCGGGCCGGCAACGAGTTCGTCTTCCAGGGACTGGCCGCGCAGAACATCGAGACCTTCAAGGAGTACAAGGTCAAGAAGGTCGTCTCGACCTGCGCGCACTGCTTCAACACACTCAAGAACGAGTACAAGCAGCTCGGCATCGAGCTCGAGGTCGTGCACCACACCCAGCTGCTGAACCGGCTGGTGCGCGAGAAGAAGCTCGCTCCGGTCGCCTCCAACGGTGGCGGCGACAAGCGGTCCATCACCTACCACGACCCCTGCTACATCGGCCGTCACAACGGCGTGTACTCCCCGCCCCGCGAGCTGCTGGCCGTGATCCCGGACGCCGAGCTGACGGAGATGCCGCGCAACTCCGAGCGGTCCTTCTGCTGCGGTGCCGGCGGGGCCCGGATGTGGATGGAGGAGACGATCGGCGCGCGGATCAACGAGACCCGCACCATGGAGGCCGTCGAGACCGGCGCCGATCAGATCGCCGTGGGCTGCCCGTTCTGCCGGGTGATGCTCTCCGACGGCCTCACCGCTGCGCAGAGCAAGGGCGACGCCCGCGAGGAGGTCGAGGTCCTCGACATCGCGCAGATGCTGCTCGCTTCGGTCAAGGGCGAGTCCGGCAAGCCGGCGAAGAAGGCAGCCGCATCGAGCGAGGCCAAGGCAGGAGCTGCCGCCAGCGGTGGGGCCACTGCGACGGCGACCATCGAGCGCGAGGACTCAGCCACCAACGACGAGGCCACCAAAGCCGAGCCTGAGGCCGGGGACGCCACCCAGACCGACGAGACCGTGACCGACACCGAGGACGTCGGGCCGGCCGCGAAGGCCAGCGGCGGCAGCTCGCTGTTCGACCTCGGCAACGACGCCGAGGAGACCCCGGCTCCCGAAAAGGCTCCGGAGGACACAGAGGACAAGACCGAGGACAAGACCGACGAGGAGCCCGCCAAGGAGTCCGGCGGATCGCTCTTCGACATCGGCGGAGACGACTCGGACGAGTCCTCGGACGCTGAGGCGAAGCCCGAGCCCGAGCCTGAGCCCGAAGATCCTGAGGCTGAGGCCAGCGGTACCGCGGCAACCCCCGCCGCCGAGGTCCCCGCGGGCGGATCCCTCTTCGACATCGAGGCACCCGCCGAAGAACCCGCACCCGCGTCCTCCGACGAGGACACCCCGCAGACCGAGGACGCAGCCGCCGACTCCACCACCGACGGCGACACCGACCGCAGCCAGGACGACGCCGACACCGACGTCGAACCGGACGAGGACGGCGCAGAGGACGAGGCCGAACCCGAACCCGAGCCCGAAGCGAAGCCCGAGCCCGAGCCGGAGCCCGAGCCAGCCTCGAGCGGCGCCACCGCCACCCCGGCCAACGAGATCCCCGAAGGCGGATCCCTCTTCGACATCGAGGCACCCGCCGAAGAACCCGCACCCGCGTCCTCCGAGGAGGACACCCCGCAGACCGAGGACGCAGCCGCCGACTCCACCACCGACGGCGACACCGACCGCAGCCAGGACGACGCCGACACCGACGTCGAACCAGATGAGGACGACGCCGAGGACGACGCGGAACCCGAGCCCGAAGCGAAGCCCGAGCCCGAGCCCGAGCCCGAGCCCGAGCCAGCCTCGAGCGGCGCCACCGCCACCCCGGCCAACGAGATCCCCGAAGGCGGATCCCTCTTCGACATCGAGGCACCCGCCGAAGAACCCGCACCCACGCCCTCCGACGAGGAGGACACCCCGCAGACCGAGGACGCAGCCGCCGACTCCACCACCGACGGCGACACCGACCGCAGCCAGGACGACGCCGACACCGACGTCGAACCAGACGAGGATGACGCCGAGGACGACGCGGAACCCGAGCCCGAAGCCAAGGACGAGGACATCGCGGACGAGGAGCCCGACGCCAAGGCCGAGGAGAGCTCCGACGCCCCGGTGACCTCGCTGAAGGACATCAAGGCCAAGTACGCCGACGGCACCGCGTCGAGCACGATCGCGGCCGACAGCGACGAGGACACGGACGATCAGCCCACCGAGGACGAGGCCGACGAGGCCGAAGACTCGGCCGAGCCCGAGCCTGCATCGGACGAGGCGGCAGACGAGTCCGAGGAGTCTGACGACGAGGACACCGACGAGCAGGAGGACACCGAGGAGGAGAAGCCCAAGCCGGCCGCTTCCTCAGGTGACGCCCACCAGCCCCGGACCGACACGGAGATCGGCGAGGGCGGCTCACTCTTCGACCTCTGAGCGACGAACGCACGAACCACCTCGAAGCCGAACATGCGAATGTCGCTCCAGAGCCAGGTGACCACCCCACCAGCCCCGGCAGCGACATTCGCATGTCCGGGTACGACGAGCGGCGACCCAGGCACCGCCGACCGGACGCGCACAGCCCCACCTCGGAGCCAAACCTGCGAACGTCGCTCCAGAGCCAGGTGACCACCCCACCAGCCCCGGAAGCGACATTCGCATGTCCGGGTACGACGACCGGCGACCCAAGCACCGCCGACCGGACGCGCACAGCCCCACCTCGGAGCCAAACCTGCGAATGTCGCTCCAGAGCCGTGCGACCACCCCACCAGTCCCGGCAGCGACATTCGCATGTCCGGGTACGACGCGCCCCGGACCCCCGGACCCCCCGGACCCCCGGCCCCCCGGACCCCCGGACCCCCGGACCCCCGGACCCCCGGACCCCCGGACCCCCGGACCCCCGGACCGCCGGACCGCCGACCCGCGTGACCCGGGTCACGTTCTGTAACCGGTGCGGCTGCCGCTCGTTTCTCCCGTGAGGCTTCCAGGGAGGAACCACATGTCGCGACGCGCGATCGTTCGACTGATGACCGTGCCGGCGGTTGCCGGCGTACTGGCCACCGGGGCACTGACCATCGGGCCAGCTGCGCCTGCCCAGGCGGCCGTACCCAGCCAGGTCCCCGCTGCTGCCGTGGCGGCAGCGCCGAGCTGGAAGCCCCGCCCCGAGCAGTACACCCAGACCAGCAGCGTCAAGGACCTCGCCATACCGATGTCGGACGGCGTGAAGCTCCGTGGCGACCTGACCCTCCCGGCCAACGCTGACGGCACCCCCATCGGCGCCAAGGTGCCGGTCGTGGTCACCATCACCGCCTACAACAAGACCGTGATCGCGGGCGGGTTCGGCGGGACGCTGGCCGGCGCCGACCCGGCGTACCTCGTCAAGCGCGGCTACGCCCAGCTCACCGTCGACGCGCGCGGCACCGGCTCCTCCGAGGGGCAGTGGAACGCCTTCGACAGCCGCGAGAACAAGGACGCCGCCGAGGTGATGACCTGGGCGCACAAGCAGCCGTGGAGCAACGGCAACACCGCAATGACCGGCGCCTCCTACATGGGCATCGGCCAGATCTTCGCCGCCGCCGGCAAGCCGGCCGGGCTCAAGGCGATCTTCCCGCAGGTCCCCGCTGCCGACGTCTACCGCGACGTGACCGCCTCCGGTGGGCAGATCGACTCCGGCTTCATGCCGCTGTGGCTCGGGCTGGTCACCGCGACCGGCCTGATCCCCCCGGCCGTCACAACGACCGACCCGCAGTCGGCCATCGGCGCGATGGCTTCGCGGATCGGTACGGCGACCACGTTCACCGGCCCCACCCTGGTCAAGGCGATCGCCGGCCAGGAGACGGCGTACGACGGGCCGTTCTACAAGGAGCGCTCGCCGATCAACGTGATCGACAAGGTGGACGTGCCGACCTTCCTGATCGCTGGTGAGTACGACCTGTTCCAGCGCGGCACCCCGCTGCTGTTCGAGCGGCTGCGCAAGCGCGGTGTGCCCACCAAGCTGATCATCGGTCCTTGGGACCACCTCAAGGGATCGTCCGGCGCCGAGGTCGGCAACGCCGGCTACGGACCGCTCAACGAGCTCCAGCTGCGCTGGTTCGACCACTACGTCAAGGGTGTGAAGGACGCGAGCCTGGACACCGACATCGCCCCGCTGACCTGGTACGAGCAGGGCACCGGCGCCTGGCGCAAGGCCAGCAACTGGGTCGGCAGCGACCGGGTCGCCTCGAGCTGGAAGCTGTCCGGGAACGCCTCCAACGGCACCCCCGGCGCTCTCACCGCCGGCGCCGGCCAGACCGGCACCGCCACCGTGCTGCCCATCCCGGTCGCCGGACTGTGCACCCGGTCGACCAACCAATGGACGGCCGGACTGATGGGCCAGAGTCCGATCCCCAACCCGTGCCTCGAGGACAACCGGATCAACGACCTAGCCGGTGTCACCTTCGACTCCGCGCCCGTGACCAGCGCGGTCCGCTTCCAAGGCCCGATCAACGCGAGGCTGTATGTCTCGACGCCCGGCGGCAACGGGATGCTCTCGGTCGCGGTCGAGGACGTCGCCCCCGACGGCACCGTCAAGCGGCTCACCGGAGGCTGGCAGGTCATCTCGCACCGGGCGCTGGACACCAAGCAGTCCCGCTACCTCGGCGGCAAGCTGATCCAGGCCTTCCACCCGTTCACCAGGGCTGCAGAGAAGCCGCTGCCTGCTGGTGTCGTGGCACCCGTGGACGTGGAGGTGTTCCCGACCGGCGCCTCGATCGAGAAGGGCCACCGGCTGCGGATCGCCATCCAGGCCTTCGACACGCCCCACCTCGCCCCGACCGTGCCGCAGCTTCCCGGCTCGCTGCTGCCGATGACCATCCACAACTCGAAGCTGTACCCGTCCGAGCTGACGATCCCCGTGGTCCGCTAGCACGGAACCGTCGGCCGGCCGGGTGCGTCTGACACCCATGCGCGCACTCGCCGGGCTCCTCCTGTTGGTCCTCGTCGGCTGCGGGCAGGCCGAACCGTCGAGCCCGCAGGCGCGCCATGAAGCCAACGCGAGTCCCGAGGGGGCTGCCGCTCAGCGATGGTCGCGGCTCGAGGACTCGCCACTCTCCGCCAGGCACGGTGTGGTGGCCGCGTTCGTCGACGGCCGGGCGGTGTTCGTCGGGGGTTACAGGGGCCCTCCGTGTCCACCGACCGCCGACTGCGTGGCGCCCCCGACGTACGCCGCGGATGGCGCGGCGTACGACCTCGCGAGGAGGAGCTGGGAGCCGATCGCCAGCGCACCCGTCCCGATCCCCGACTCCGCGCCGCACGCCGTGATCGGCACCCACCTGTTTGTGCGGGTCGGCGGGTCTATCCTCGACTACGCGGCCGCACGGGACCGTTGGTCGACGGTCGAGGTGCCCACCGGCACCCCCGAGTGGCAGTCGCTCGTTCCCGACGGGGCTCGACTGGTGTTGCCCGCCGGCAGTGACGAGCAGGGCGAGCAGCCCGACCGGGTCCTGGACACCCGCACCGGGAAGTGGTCCACCCTGCCCGACGACCCGTTCGAGCTGTCCTTCGACCGGTCGATCACAGCCACACCTGCGGGACTGGTGCTCACGTCCAAGGAGATCGACTCCGAGGGCAACCCCGCCGATCCGGCCCTGCTGCGTGCAGCGCTGCTCCCACCCGGGTCCGACCGGTGGACGCGCCTGCCCGACAGCGACCAGCTCGGCGGAGCGCGCTGGGTGTGGACCGGAAAGTCGATGGTCGACCCGTCGCTCGGCGGCGCGGACGGCGGAGAGGTCAACGGCTACGGCCGGACGATCCCGTACGGCGGCAGGCTGGACCCAGTCACCGGCACGTGGTCACGCCTTCCCGACGCCCCGGAGGAGCCAACCGGAGGATGGACCGTGGAGGCGCCCGAGGGTCCAGTCATCGCCGCGGAGGGTTGGCTGTACGACGACGCAGCGGGCACGTGGAACCGACTTCCGCGGCCGAAGGGCGCACCGCCCGAGCCAGGCACGTCCGTCTGGGCGGGCAACACGTTGCTCGTCCTCGGCGGCACGGACTGGCGCAAAGTCGAGGAGCCTGAGGAAATGACAGCCGAACGGGTCTGGTCGACCGGCCTGTGGGCCTACCGACTCAACTGAGCCGGGGCTAGGACTTCATCGAGACGCCCTCGCGCCAGTAGCCCATGAAGGCGACCTGGGATCGGTCGGCGCCGAGCTCGGACACGAGGCTGCGGCGCAGCGCCTTGACCATCCAGGACTCACCGGCGATCCAGGCGTACGTGTCGTCGAGGTCGTGGCCGAGCGAGCGGGTGTGCAGCTGCGCCTCGACGTCCTCGCCGGCGGAGGAGTACCTCGGGGTCTCCCAGACATCGATGTCCAGGTCGGAGGGCAGCTCAGGTTCGGGCAACGCCGCGAACTCCGTCGACGGCGGCAGGTCCAGGTGGCGGCGTACCTGCTGGACCAGACGACGCCCGTTGGCATCGCCGTTGCGCGCGAGCCACTTCACCTCGAAGCCGGGCGGCACGTGCAGGTCGAGGATGTCCTCACTGGACGGGACCTCGATGAACACGTCGCCCGAGTACCCGGGCCGGAGGTCCTCGAGGATCCGGGCGATGGCCGGGACCGCGGTCTCGTCTCCGATCAGCAGCAGGTGCCGGCGCTCGGCGGGGTCGAACTCGGTGCCGCCGTACTCCGTCAACCGGTGCGGCGCGATCACCTGGACCACGTCGCCCGGGGCCGCCTCGAGGGCCCAGCGGCACGCGGGCCCGAGCCCGTGGCCCCCGTTCTGCGAATCGTCGTCGTGGACGACGAAGTCCACGACCAGACGTACGTCGTCACCGGCGCGGACGATGTCGCGCACGGTGTAGGTCCGCATCGGTGAGCGCTTCTCGTCAGGGGCGCTCATCCAGGTCTCGTAGTACTCCTCCGCGACCTCCGGGATCGGCGGCAGCTCGCCAGTCCTGCCGGGGAAGATCACCTTGAAGCGGGTGTCGAAGCCTTCGTCGCCGAGATCGCTGAACGCCGGGCTGGCGAGCTCGACGCGGACGAACGCCGGGCTCAGGCGTACGGCGGAGTGGACCTCCGCCTCGGTGAGCAGCACGCTCGGGGTGCTCGTCTCCTGGGTGGTCATGCGGTCCTCCGGTCGGGCTTGGTGCGGGAGCGGCGACCCAGTGGGATCACCATCGGGGTGCCGGTGACGGGGTCCTCGATCACCCGGCACTGCATGCCGAAGACGCCGCGCACGCAGTCCTCGGTGATCACCTCGGGCGGGGGGCCGGCCGCGACGATCCGCCCCTCGCGCATGGCGATGAGGTGGTCGGCGTAGCGCGCAGCGAGGTTGAGGTCGTGCAGCACCATCACAAGCGTGGTGCCGCGGGCCTCGTTGAGGTCGGAGAGCAGGTCGAGCACCTCCACCTGGTGGGCGATGTCGAGGTACGTCGTCGGCTCGTCGAGCAGCAGCAGGTCGGTCTGCTGGGCGAGGGCCATCGCGATCCAGACCCGCTGGCGCTGACCACCGGAGAGCTCGTCGACCAGCCGGTCGGCAAGGTCGAGGGTGTCGGTGAGCTCGAGTGCCTCCGCGACCGCCTGCTCGTCCTCGGCGGACCAGCGGCGGAACGCGCTCTGGTGGGGGTGCCGACCGCGACCGACCAGGTCGACGACCGTGACCCCCTCGGGGGTGACCGGGTTCTGCGGCAGCAGACCCAGGGTCCGCGCGACCTGCCGCGAGGGCATGCTGGCGACCTCGTGGCCGTCGAGCAGCACGACGCCGGAGGTCGGCCGCAGCAGCCGGGCCATCCCGCGCAGCAGGGTCGACTTGCCGCAAGCGTTGGCGCCGACGATCACCGTCGTCTGCCCGTCGGGCACCTCCGTGGACAGGTCCGTGACCACCGTTCGGTCGCCGTACCCCAGGCTGACGTCCCTGGCGACCAGGCGGTTGCTCCCCGGGGGGCCGAGGGTCTGCTCGTCGGGATTCATCACGACCTCCTCGAGGTGCGTCCAGTGGCCAGCAGCCACAGCAGGAACGGGGCCCCGAAGGCGCCGGTGACGACGCCGACCGGGTAGTTGACGTCGCGCACGGCGTACGCCGCGAGATGGTCGCCGCCCACGACGATGGTCGCGCCGACCAGGGCCGCGCCCACCAACGTCGAGCGGCCGCCGTTGAGGACACGGGCGATCGGGCCGGCGAGGAAGGAGACGAAGGCGACTGGGCCCGCGGCGGCTACGCCCAGCGCGACCATGAGGACGGCGAGCAACAGCAACAGCTCGGTGTGCCGGGCAGTGGTGCCGAGCCCAGCGGCGGTGTCCTCGCCCAGCTCGGCTGCGCGGGCCGCGCGACCCAGCCAGACGATCACGGGCAGGAGAAGGAGAAGTAGCAGGGCCAGCAGCCGGATGCTGGGCCAGTCAGCCCGGTTGAGGCTGCCGGTCAGCCACTGCAGCACGATCTGGACGTCCCACTGGTCGGCGCGGACGAAGAGGTAACTGACCACTGAGAACAGTGCAGCGCTGACGCCCACCCCGACCAGCACCAGGCGGGTGCTCGCCCCGGGGCCGGCCTGCGAGCGCACCAGCAGCGCGGTCAGCAGGGCCCCGACCACGGCCGCGACGGCGACACCGGAGCCGCGCTGCTCCAGGATCACGATGGCGAACACGGCCGCGGCGCTCGCGCCGGTGCTCACCCCGATGATGTCCGGGCTCGCCAGCGGGTTGCGCAGGGTCGACTGGAAGATGGCACCTCCGACCCCGAAGGCAACTCCCACGAGGACGCCGAGCACCGCACGCGGGAGCTTGCTCTCCATCAGGATGAAGCTGGCGCCAGGGATCTCGGTGCCGGACAGGATCCGGAACACGTCGGGCACGGTGATGATGAAGTCGCCCAGGGTCACCCGGCAGACGAGCACCAGGCCGAGTACGACGCAGAGCGCCGCGATCACCGCGCGGTAGCGGCGCGCCGGACGCCGACGGGCGCGTCGTACGACCTCGCGCGCGGACGCCGGAGGTCGCTCGAGCAGCACGGTCGCGGAGTCCCGATGGTCGCTCACGGCGTACTCACAGGCTTCCCATGCGACCACGCCGGATGAGCAGGAGGAAGAACGGCGCCCCGACGACCGCGGTCATGATGCCGACCTGCACCTCGCTCGGGGGGAGTACGACGCGACCGATCACGTCGGCGACGAGGACCAGCGCCGCGCCGAACCCCATGCTGAGCGGGAGGACGAGGCGGTAGTCAGGACCCACCACAGCGCGTACGGCGTGCGGCACGATCAGGCCCACGAAGGCGATGGGACCGGCCAGTGCCGTTGCCGCCCCGGCCAGCAGCACGATCGCCAGGCCGATGACGAGGCGGTCGACAGCCAGGCGGCGCCCGAGCCCTCGGGCGAGGTCGTCGCCGAGGGCGAGCGCGTTGAGGCTGCCGATCGACGAGAGTCCCAGCACTGCGCCCGCCAGCAGGAACGGCAGCCCGACCAGCAGCACGTCGGTGTCTCGGCCGCCGATCGTGCCGACCGACCAGAGCCGGAAGGCCTCGATGGTCTGGCCGTCGGTGAGCAGGATCGCCTGGGTCCACGACGTGACCGCGGCAGTGAGGGCGGCGCCGGCGATGGCGATCTTCATCGGGGTTGCCCCGTCGCGACCGAGGGCAGCCACCAGGTGCACGAGCACCATCGACACAGCGGCGCCGGCGAACCCGAACCAGACATAGGTGCGCAGGTCGAAGAAGTCGAACAGCGAGATCGCCAGCACCATGGCGAGCGAGGCACCGGCGTTGATACCGAGGATGCCGGGGTCAGCCAGGGGGTTGCGGGTCAGGCCCTGCATCAGCGCTCCGACCAGACCCAGCGCGCCGCCGACGGCAAGGCCCAGCAGGGTCCGGGCCACGCGAACGTCGGCGATGCCGTGGAGCCGGTGAGTGCTGTCGAAGATCGCCTCGACCGGGATGATGCGCGCGCCGATCACCATCGACGCGCACGACGCGGCGAGCAGCACCAGGACGAGCACCACGACGACAGCGGACGCCCCGCGACGCACCCGGCCGTTGCCGGGTGCGTCGGAGGGCGTCTCAGGCGCCAGCAGGTCGGTCGTCACGAGCCCTGGACGGCAGCATCCAGCTTGGGGAGCACCGTCTCGATGACCACCGGGATCGACAGCGGAGTCGGGTTGGTGATCGCCTCGGAGACGACGGTGTCGGCCTCGGTGTAGACGTTGCCGTTCGCGAACGCCGGGATCTTGCTGACCTGCGGGTGCTTCTCGAACGTCTCGAGGGTGCCGCCCTCGTCGGTGAACGCCAGCACCACGTCGGAGGCGAGGGTGTCGGCCTCGTCGGCGGAGATGGTGCCGTAGAACTCGCCGGGCTTGACCACCTTGGCCACCGACGGGGCGTCCTCGAGCCCGAAGTCGCGCAGGAACTGCACCCGCGTGTCCTCCGAGCCGTAGATGCCGACCGTGGAGAGGTCGGTGGTGGAGAGGTAGGTGAGCATGAAGGTCTTGCCCTCCATGTCGGAGTACTCGTCCTTGGCGCTGCTGATCGTCGCTTCGGTCTCCTTCAGCACCTTCTCGGCCTCGTCGGAGCGGCCGAGCGCCTTGCCGATGGTCTCGAGGGAGCTGCGCCATGGCGTGACCCACGGCACCTCGGGAAAGGCGACGACCGGGGCGATCTTGGTGAGCTTGTCGTAGTCGCCCTTCGTGAGCCCGCTGTTGGTGGCCAGGATCAGGTCGGGACTGACCTTGGCGACCTCGGCGAACGGGATGCCGTCGGTGTCGTCGTACCGTGCCGGCGCCTCGCCGCCGAGCTCCTCGACGGCTGCGTCGAAGAAGTCGGTCGACCCGTTCTTGTTGCCGCCGTAGGTGATCTTGGTGGCGCCGACGGGTACGACGCCCAGCGCGGCGACATGGTCCTGGTCGCTCCAGCCGAGGGTGGCGACCCGCGTCGGCTCCTTGTCGATGGTGGTCTCGCCGAAGGCGTGCTTGATCGTGACCGGGAAAGCGTCGGCCTCGGCCTTCGTGGAGGAGGTGCCGGCGCCGTCGCCGGAGTCGGTCGAGCCGGTGGAACAGCCGGTCAGGCTGAGCGCGCCGAGGCTGACGGCAAGTGCGAGGCTGCGCAGTCGCTTCATCGAAGGTCCTTGAGTTGGAAGGGCTAAGTTAGGGCAGCCTAACCTCACCTGATCAACTCAGGAAATCGGTACCAGCGTTTGGTCTCGTTGGGCGATGCGCCTAGATCCGGGTGCGCTGGAAGTTCGCGTAGGAGCGCGAGGGGGTGGGGCCGCGCTGGCCCTGGTAGCGCGAGCCGTACTTCGCCGAGCCGTAGGGGTGCTCGGCCGGCGAGGACAGCCGGAAGAAGCACAGCTGGCCGATCTTCATGCCTGGGTAGAGCTTGATCGGCAGGGTGGCCACGTTGGCCAGCTCGAGGGTCACGTGGCCGCTGAAGCCGGGGTCGACGAAGCCCGCGGTGGCGTGCGTCAGCAGGCCCAGCCGGCCCAGCGAGGACTTGCCCTCGACCCGCGCGGCCAAGTCGTCGGGCAGGGTCACCACCTCGAGCGTCGAGCCCAGCACGAACTCGCCCGGGTGCAGGATGAACGGCTCGTCGCCGTCGGGCTCGACCTCGCGGGTCAGGTCGGACTGGTCGGCGGCGGGGTCGATGTGGGGGTAGCGGTGGTTCTCGAAGACCCGGAAGTACCTGTCCAGCCGGAAGTCGATGCTGGAGGGCTGGATCATCGCCGGGTCGTAGGGCTCGACGACGACCCTCTTGGACTCGATCTCGGCCAGGATGTCGCGGTCGGAGAGCAGCACGCGGCAAACCTACCCCGACAGCTGGCCCGGCGACCGGGGTCCCACAATGGCCTCCATGAGCTTCGCCCGCTACGTCGCCATCGGTGACTCGTTCACCGAGGGAGTCGGCGATCCCGACCCCGGAAGGCCCAACGGCTTGCGGGGGTGGGCGGACCGCGTCGCCGAGGTGCTGGCCGGTACCGGTCCTGAGCTCGGCGCCGGCTTCGGCTACGCCAACCTCGCCATCCGGGGACGCAAGCTCCGCCCGATCCTCGACGAGCAGCTCGAGCCAGCCCTGGCCATGGAGCCGGACCTGGTGACGTCGTACGCCGGCGCCAACGACATCATCCGGCCGCGCGTGGACATCGACGCCCTCGCCACGTCGTACGACGAAGCGGTCGGTCGTCTCGCCGAGACCGGAGCCACCCTCGTCCTCTTCACCGCCTTCGACCCGGGCGGCTCGGCCATCTACCGTCCGCTGCGTGGGCGGTTCGCGCTCTACACCGAGGCCGTGCGCGAGATCGCCGAACGGCACGGCACCCACCTCGTCGACTTCTGGCGGATGCGCGAGTACCGCGACTGGGGCTACTGGGACACCGACCGGATGCACCTCGGCCCGGCCGGGCACCAGCGGATGGCGATGGCCGTGCTGGACACCCTCGGCGTGCCGCACGGCCTCGAGCCGCTGCCGCCGACCGAGCACCCGGAGCTGAGCGGGCGCGAGCTGCGCGCGAAGAACGTGGAGTGGGCCCGGACGCACGCAGCGCCGTGGGTGCACCGTCGGCTCACCGGTCGGTCCTCGGGCGACGGCATCTCCCCCAAACGCCCCGTGCTGGCCCCGATCTGATCCGTCTCCTCGTTCGGGTAATCTCTCCTTCGTCAGCCCTCGTTGCGGTTCCGGGCCGACATGCGGATGTAGCTCAGTTGGTAGAGCGCGACCTTCCCAAGGTCGATGTCGCGAGTTCGAATCTCGTCATCCGCTCCATGTTCACAGGGTTTCCCGAAGCGGCACTCGACTTCTACGACGACCTCGAGCTCGACAACACGAAGTCGTTCTGGGAGGCGCACAAGCACGTCTACGACGAGGCCGTGCGCCTGCCGATGCTGGCCCTGACCGCTGCGCTGGCCGAGGAGTTCGGCACCGCGAAGGTCTTCCGCCCCTACCGCGACGTGCGTTTCGCGAGGGACAAGACGCCGTACAAGACCGCCCAAGGCGCGTTCGTCTCGGTGGGACCGGCCACGGGCTGGTACGTCGAGATCGGCTCGCCAGGCGTGCGCGTGGGCGGTGGCTACTACCACGCAGGCGGACCCGACCTGGCCCGCATCCGCGCGGCCATCGACACCGAGCACTCGGGCGAGGAGCTCGACCGGCTCGTGCGCGGCCTGGAGAAGGACGGGTTCGAGATCCGCGGCGAGCAGCTCAAGACCACGCCGCGCGGTTACTTGGTGGATCACCCCCGGATCGACCTGCTGCGCTACAAGTCGATGGCACTGGGCAAGTCCTACGGCTTCGAGAACCTGAACACTCCCGCGCTGCTCGACCGGGTCCGCGACGACTGGCGCTCGCTCAGGCCGCTCGTCGAGTGGGTGCGGGCGCGGGTCGACATCGTCGGCTGACCGGCCCGGCGGCGTACTCACAAAACGGGCGGGGTTGTCGGCCAATCCCTGACGTTGTCGGCCGAAGTATCAGCCGACGACGTCCGGTTTCCCCGGCCGACCGGGGAAACCTGCAGCCCTACTCCGGCTTGCGCACAGTCGCCAGCGTGCGGTCCATCTCCCAGTGTGCGGCCATCGAGACGAGCTTGCCCTCGTCGTTGACCCGGTAGACGGCGATCAGGTCGGTGTCGGCGAGGCTGCCGTCCTCCAGCTCGGTGCTGAAGGTGCCGATGTTGGCGCACGCGTTGCCGTTGGCGAAGGAGTCGCGGATGGTGAACTTGAAGGACTTCACCGGTGCGATGGCCATGTCCCAGAAGGCGCTGACGCCCTCGATGCCGTGGTGGCCCTTGCCCTCGGGGTCGAAGAACGACGGGCCGACCGGGTCCTCGATCACAGCGTCCTCGGCCCAGAGCGAGAGCCACTCGTCCTTCTGCTTGCGCGAGACGAGGTCGTAGGAGCGTTGGGACAGCCGGCGCACGGGGTGGTCGCCGTCGGGCGCCTCCCAGGAGACGAACTCGGATTCGATCATCCCAGAACTGTAACGTGTTTCAGTTTTTCCGAGAACCCTCTGAGCGCCCCCGCTTGAGGCGGCGCTTGAGCTTGCGTCGCTTCCGGTCGAGGCGCTGCCGCTCGGACTCGAGTCCCGCCACTGCGGTCTGCAGTCGCGAGTTCTCGGCGAGCGCCTCCGCCAGTGCGTCGACGGCCACCTCGAGCTGGTCGCGCCGACCCGGCAACGGGATGTCCTCGCCCTCGTCGACCAGCGTGGCGAGGTCGCCGCGCAGGTCGTGACCTGCACTTGCGAGGGCGGCCGTCCACTGCTCGACCAGGGGCGCAAGTGCGGCTGTGTTCGCCACCGGCATTGCCTGGCCCTCGTGGTCGGCCTCGGTCAGGAGCTCCAGCGTGCCGGGGTTGAGCGGCTCGTCGAGCTGGCGGTTCACCTTGCGGAGCACGGCCACACCAGCCGGGTCGGCGTACGACGGGACGACCGGCGTCAGGGCACCTTCCGGGACACCCGCGACGTCGAGAAGCTGGAGCCAGTGCTCTGCCGCATCGGGCTCGGCCAACACGTGCAGCCGGTCGCCGCGGAAGGTCCATCCCCAACGGCTCAGCAGCGCCGGGAGGTCGTGCCCGGTCCAGAACCGCTCCGCCTGACGGTGCTCAGGCGAAGGCGAAAGCACCCGCGCGACGTACTTGTCCCACCCGGTGGTCCGCCCCGAGCGCAGCTCGGCGAGCCAGCCGCCGTAGATCTGCTGGGAGAACGAGTCGAGGGTGACCACGAGGTGCACCTCGACGCCGATCAGCGGGTCGAGAGCGAGCCTGATCTGGTCCTTGTCGGCCAGGCACAGCTCCGGTGTCGAGATCACCGACACGCCCTTGTGTGCCCACACCCGGTCACAGATCCGGGCCCAGCGCCCCTCGACGTCGCGCCGGGAGAGACCGGCCTCGCGATGGGTACGCAGCAGCTCGTGGGTGGCCAGTCCTGCCTCGTCAGCGGTGGCCGCCACCTGTGCGCCGGTCGCCTCGAGCGCCTCGCCGTGCTCGCGGAGGTTGGCAGCGATCAGCGGGCGGGGCGCGTCGGCCAGGCCGATGTGCCAGATGAGCTTTCGTCGTGACATGACTCGAGCGTGAACGACGCAGGAGACCCGCAGGTGAACTGCGGGTGACCGGACGGGTCAGTGCGGCCGCCAGGCGTCGTCGTCCTTGGTCATCGCCTCGACCTCGTCGGGCAGGCTCCTGGAGGCCAGCGCCGCGATGCTGACGTTCTCGAACACCTCACGCAGGCTGCTCCGTGCGGCGATCCAGACGTGCTGGAGGATCTTGGCGGACTCGTTGTAGGAGACCGCCTCGGGTCGTAGCCCGTAGACGCTCACGAGCGGCCCGTCGACGGCCCGGATGACGTCCGCGACGGTCACGTCGGCAGGCTTGGTGGCCAGTCGCCAGCCGCCGGACTGGCCGCGCTGGCTGACCACGATCCCGGCGCGCCGCATGTCGGCGAGGATCGCCTGGAGGAAGCCGTGCGGGATCTCCTGGAGCTTGCCGATCTCCTCAGCGCTCACCGGCCGACCGTCGTCACGGTTGGCGATCTCGATGAGGGCCCGGAGGGCGTAGTCAGCCTTGGCGGAGACGCGCATGGGGGAAGTCTGTCAGATCGCTCGGATTACCTGACCTGATCGACTCGGCGCCGTCGCTTCGATCTCACGCTGCCGGCCCACCTGGGCCGAAGTTTGTCCTTCGTCACATAACTGCCCGAAGTGCTTGCGTCCGCCCGTTTCGGGACAGATACTGGTTGTTACCGGCCAGTAGCGCCCGCACGGCCGAGTCCCCGACTGCCAGAAAAGGTGTGTCCGTGAGCCACTACAAGAGCAACATCCGCGACATCGAGTTCAACCTCTTCGAGGTGCTCGGCCGCGACGAGGTCCTGGGGCAGGGACCCTTCGAGGCGATCGATGGCGAGACCGCCCGGTCGATCCTGACCGAGGTCGAGCGGCTGGCTCGCGAGGACCTCGCCGCGTCGTACGAGGACAGCGACCGCAACCCGCCTGTCTTCGACCCCGAGACCAACACCGCGCCGGTGCCCGAGTCGTTCAAGAAGAGCTACCAGGCGTGGCAGGACGCGGAGTACTGGCGCCTGCAGCTCCAGGAGGAGCTCGGCGGCACCCCCGCCCCGTCCAGCCTGATCTGGGCCCTCGGCGAGATGGTGCTCGGCGCCAACGCACCGATCTGGATGTACGGCGCCGGCCCGGGCTTCGCCGCGATCATGCACCGCAACGGCAACGACCGTGACAAGCAGATCGCCCAGATCATCGTCGACCAGGGCTGGAACACCACCATGGTGCTCACCGAGCCCGATGCCGGCTCCGACGTGGGTGCCGGGCGCGCGAAGGCCGTCATGAACGACGACGGCTCCTGGAACATCACCGGGGTGAAGAGGTTCATCACCTCCGGCGAGAGCGACCTGTGCGAGAACATCATCCACCTCGTCCTCGCCCGCCCACAGGGCGTCGAGGGCGTCGGCGGCCCGGGCACCAAGGGCCTGAGCCTGTTCATCGTGCCCAAGGAGCACTTCGACTTCGAGACCGGCGAGCTGGTCGGCGAGCGCAACGGCGTCTACGTCACCAACGTCGAGCACAAGATGGGCATCAAGGTGTCCAACACCTGCGAGCTCACCTTCGGCGACCCCGGCGTCGGCGGCGGCGAGCCCGCCAAGGGCTGGCTGCTCGGCGAGGTCCACGACGGCATCGCGCAGATGTTCCAGGTCATCGAGAACGCCCGGATGATGGTGGGCACCAAGGCGATCGCCACGCTCTCCACCGGCTACCTCAACGCGCTGGACTACGCCAAGACCCGCGTCCAGGGCGCCGACCTCACCCAGTCCGCGGACAAGACCGCGCCGCGCGTCACGATCACCCACCACCCCGACGTGCGCCGCTCGCTGATGGTGCAGAAGTCGTTCTCCGAGGCCATGCGCTCACTGGTGCTCTACACCGCGTCCTGGCAGGACCGGGTCCAGATGGCAGAGCACAACGGCGAGACCGACGAGCTCGCGATGCGGGTCAACGACCTGTTGCTGCCGATCGTGAAGGGCTACGGCTCGGAGCGCTCGTGGGTGCTGCTCGGCACCGAGTCGCTGCAGACGCTGGGCGGTTCGGGCTTCCTGACCGAGTACCCCATCGAGCAGTACGTCCGCGACGCCAAGATCGACACCCTCTACGAGGGCACCACGGCGATCCAGGGCCAGGACTTCTTCTTCCGCAAGATCGTCAAGGACCAGGCCAAGGCGCTCGGCCACCTCGCCGGCGAGATCGAGGGCTTCATCAACAGCGAAGCCGGCAACGGTCGCCTCAAGGTCGAGCGCGAGCTGCTCGGCAAGGCGCTCGAGGACGCCCAGGCGCTGGTCGGCCTGATGATCAACACCCTGATGAGCGCCGACGAGTCGGCCGAGGGCGGCGACATCCGCAACATCTACAAGGTCGGGCTGAACACCTCCCGGCTGCTGATGGTGCTCGGCGACGTCGTCTGCGCGTGGCTGCTGCTCAAGGGCGCCGAGGTCGCACTGGAGAAGCTGTCCGGTGAGGTCTCCGCCCAGGACAAGGCGTTCTACGAGGGCAAGGTGGCCGCGGCGCAGTTCTTCGCGGCGTACAACCTGCCCAAGCTGAGCGCCGAGCTGGCCATCGCCGAGGCCACCGACCTCTCGCTGATGGACCTCGACGAGGCAGCCTTCTGACCTCGCCCAGCCGGTTGCGTCATACGAATTGGGCCTTGAACCCCCAATTCGTATGACGTCCCGGTACTTACCTGCGTGGCGACGGGGAGGTCGGCCTGAGCTTAATGTGCTTAAGTCGCTAGGTTTTAACAAGTTAACTCGTTGCCTGGTTCACCCACTGGAAGCGCATGCGGAGGCCTCGGTTGGGGCACACTCAGCCCAACCGAAGGGAGCATTGCCATGGGAATCGGACTTGGAGTCGTCCTCCTGCTGATCGGGCTCATCCTCGCTCTGGGCGTGATCGACCTGCCCGCCAGCATGGATGACGTCGTCGCAACCAACACCCTGGGCTGGATCCTGATCATCGTGGGTGCCCTCGCCATCGTGCTGGCGCTCGTGATGAACGCACAGCGCACGCGCACCACCCGCGTGGTGGAGGACCGCCGGGTGGAGCCGCCGGCCTAGCCCCACCTCCGCACTGCCGGCGGCCCGTCTCGCTCCCCTCGATCAGGAGCGGACGGGCCGCCGTACGCTGTGCGCCATGACTGACGCCCCAGAGAATCCAGCGGACCAGCGACTGGTCGAGCTGGTCGAGATCTGGCGCCGCGCCTGCACCGACTTCGTGACCCTCGTCCGCGAGATCCCGCGCGAACAGTGGGACCTGCCGACCGACCTCGACGGGTGGACGGTCAAGGACAACGTCGCGCACACGGCGCACCTCGAGGCTGTCCTCGCAGGAACACCCGAGGAGACGATCGAGGTGCAGGAGGCTCCGCACCTGAAGGGGCTGATGAACTACTACACCGAGCAGGGGGTCCTCGCCCGACGCGACCGTGACATGGAGGCGCTGGTCGACGAGATCGAACGCGCAGTGGCCACCCGCTATGCCGCCCTTCAGGCCGAGCCCCCGACGGACCCGTCCGCGGCACCGCCGAAGACCCCCGGTGATGTTCCGTGGGACTACCGGACGTTGCTCAGCAACCGCCCCGTCGACGTGTGGATGCACGAGCAGGATGTACGTCGTGCGATCGAGCGGCCCGGCGGTTTCGACTCCCCCGTTGTCGAGCACGTCCTCGGCGTCTTCGGGAGGGCGCTGCCGATGGTGGTGGGCAAGCGGGTAGCTCCGGCGCCCGGCACCACCGTCCGCGTCGCCGTGCCAGAGGCCGGTCTGTGCTGGACCGTGGCTGTTGGCGAGGACGGCCGCGCCGCCCCGGCAGGCGACGGAGACCCGGCCACGGCGACCGTGACACTCAGCCCCGAGGACTTCGTGGTGCTCGCCGGGGGCCGTCGTACTCCCGAGGCGACCGACCCGGTGATCGAGGGTGACCAGGACCTCGGTCGTCGGCTGGTCCAGTCGATGGCCGTGACGCCGTGAGCGCCACCAGGCCCTGGACCTCAGCCGACATCCCCGACCTCACCGGCAAGCGCGCGCTGGTCACCGGCGTGACCAGCGGCATCGGTGAGAAGACCGTGATCGAGCTCGCTCGGCACGGCGCGGAGGTCATCCTCGGCGCGCGCAACCCGGCCAAGCTGGAAGCGTCCATCCGCACGATCACCGAGTTCGTCCCGCACGCCGTCCTGCACCCGCTGGCGATCGACGTCTCCGACCTCTCCTCGATCCGACGAGCTGTGGGCCAGGTGGAGGGTCCGCTCGACCTGCTGGTCAACAACGCCGGCGTGATGGCCACCCCCTACCACCGCACGGCCGACGGCCTCGAGCTGCAGATGGCCACCAACCACTTCGGACCGTTCGCGCTGACCGGCCTGCTCCTGCCGCAGCTCGCCGCTTCCGGCGACGGACGGGTGGTGGCGGTCGGCTCCCAGGCGAGCCGCGTCGCCCCACGGGCACCCCTCGAGGACCCGAACGACGAGTCGCTCAGCTACAGCCGCTGGCGGGCGTACGCCGGATCCAAGCTCGCCGACCTGATGTTCGTCTTCACCCTCGATCGCAGGGCCCGCGAGCAGCGCGTCCCGGTCAGGGGTCTCGCCGCCCACCCGGGCTATGCAGCGACCGGCCTGATGGGCACCGGCATCAGCACCGGCAGCACCGCCGAGAAGGCCTCGCGGAGCTCGACGATCATGCAGGCCCTGTTCTCGGCCATCGGCCAGCCCGCGGAGATGGGCGCGCTGCCGACGCTGATGGCGGCCACCGCCGACCTGCCCGGCTCGACCTACATCGGCCCGAGCGGACCCGGCCAGATGAAGGGCTACCCGCGCATCGTCAATCCCCGGCGACTGGCGCTGGACCGCGAGGCCCAGGACCGGCTGTGGGAGATCAGCGAGGAGGCCACCGGCGTGAGGTTCCTGGACTCGTGAACCTGCGACCCATCGTCGCGGGCGACCACGCCGAGGTGCTGGCGCTCAACGACCGCAACGTCGAGCTGCTCGCCGAGCTCGACCAGGCCCGCCTCGAGGAGCTGGTCGCGGCAGCCGACTCCGCCGATGTCATCGAGGTCGACGGAGCCTTTGCCGGGTTCGTGATCACGTTCAGCGCCGGTGCGTCGTACGACGGGGAGAACCTCGCCTGGTTCTCCGACCGCTACGGCGACTTCTGCTACCTCGACCGGGTGGTCATCCACGAGGACTTCCGGCGCCGTGGACTGGGCTCACAGGTGTACGACGAGCTGGAGTCGACCTGTGGACGGCCGCTGTTCGCGCTGGAGGTCAACATCGACCCACCCAACGAGGGCTCGCTGGCGTTTCACCGCGCCCGTGGGTTCGTCGAGGTCGGCCAGCGCGTCTCCAGCGGTCACCTGGTCTCGATGTTCCTCAAGCCGCTGCCGTCCCAGACTGCCTCAGCTAGTCCCGACTCGCACTGACACAGCACCGGCCGTCGGTCGGCCGGAGGCTCACGCTGAGGTCCGTGCAGCCGAGGCCTTCGGTCACCCCGCTGACGAGGTCGAGGTTGAGCCCGCACACCAGCGCCGTGTGGTCGCGGGCGACCTTGTCGAACGGGCAGTTCTCCAGCGCCATCCGCTCGTCCTCGATGCGCGGCTCGTAGCCGTGCGGCTGCAAGGTCGCAGCGAGTCGCTCCAGGGAGTCGCCCGCTGACCCGGTCGCGGCGGCCTCCTCGCCGATGGACCGACCCTGCTCCCGCGAGATCCTGGCAGCGACCCGACCCACCGGTTCGTCCTCGGCCACCGCCGTCTCGACCGAACGGGCCAGGATCTCGCTGAGCAGGTCGTAGTGCCGCTCGGGCAGGGACAGCGTGAACTCGCGCGCCGAGCGCCGGTAGAGCTTGGCCGGGCGCCCCGCCCCAGGGCCGGTTCGGCCGCTGAGCCGGCGGAACTCGACCTCCAGCAGACCCTCATCGACCAGGCGATCGAGGTGGAACTTGGCCTTGTGCGCAGGCACGCCCAGCACCTCGGCCGCCTGCTCCCGGCTCACGGGCGACACCGCACCCGCCACGAGCCGGTAGAGCCGGCGACGAGTCGGGTCGGCCAGCGCCGCCATGCTCGAGGCGGCCGCCTCGATCGCGTCCGGCAGGGGGTCGGGCGTACTGGCCATTTCTAAAGGATAGATCACTTGACGAAAGACAGCCTCGTCTTCTAACGTCGCAATACTTCTCCTTTAGAAAGGCCGTCACCATGACCACTCACACCGGCACCCCGGTCACCACCCCGACCCACGAGAGCCGAGGCGCCCACGAGGCGTTCCTGCTGCTCCGGACGGTCTTCACCGTCGCACCCATCGCCTTCGGCCTGGACAAGTTCTTCGGCGTCCTCACTGACTGGGACCAGTACCTCGCACCCTGGATCGACGACCTCGTACCCGGGACCGCGCACCAGGCGATGCTCGCGGTCGGTGTCGTCGAGATCGTCGCCGGCCTCCTGGTCGCCGTCCGGCCCCGGATCGGCGGCTACGTGGTGACCCTCTGGCTGGCGGGGATTATCCTCGATCTCGTGACTCTCGGTGACTTCTACGACGTCGCGCTGCGTGACTTCGGCCTGCTCGTGGGCGCCCTCGCGCTGGCCCGGCTGGCGACGCCGGCTGCCTCCTCGGGACGACGATGACTGCTCCGATCGTCATCGTCGGCGGTGGGCTCGCGGCCGGGCGAGCGGTCCGGGAGCTCCGCGACGCCGGTCATGACGGCGAGGTCGTGCTCTTCGCCGGGGAGGACGTCGTCCCCTACGAACGTCCGCCGTTGTCCAAGGGCTACCTCCAGGGCAAGGAGGCGAGTGAATCGACGTACGTCCAGCCGCCCGAGTGGTACGCCGAGAACGGCGTCGACCTGCGCACGGGTGAGCAGGTCGAGAGCCTCGACCTCGAGGGAAAGGCCGTGCAGTCCACGGGCGGCACCACCCCCTTCGACCAGCTGCTGCTCGCGACTGGCGCCCGGCCACGCACGCTCGACCTCGAGTCCACCGACCAGATCGAGGTGCGCTACTTGCGCACCCTCGACGACTCGACGCGGCTCCGCGAACGACTCGGTCCCGACCGGCACCTGGTGGTCCTCGGCGGTGGCTGGATCGGGATGGAGGCGGCGGCGTCGGCCAGGACCCTGGACACGACCGTCACCGTCGTGGAGCCGGCCGAGCTCCCGCTGCTGGCGGCGCTCGGCCCTCTGGTGGCAGCGAGGTTCGCCGACGCCCATCGCGCACACGGCGTCGACCTGCGGCTGGGCACCGGGCTCGATCGGCTGGACGGCGGCACTGCCGTGCTCAGCGACGGATCCCGGATCAGCGCAGACACCGTGCTGGTGGGGATCGGCGCGGTGCCCAACGACGAGCTGGCCCGCGCGGCCGGCCTGGGAGTCGACAACGGCATCCTGGTCGACAGCGGGCTGCGGACCACGCACCCCGGAGTTTTCGCCGCCGGCGACGTGGCGCACGCCGAGCACCCTCTGCTCGGCACCCGGATCCGGGTCGAGCACTGGCAGAATGCCATCAGCCAGGGGCGGGCAGCCGCGCACGCGCTCCTCGGCGAACCGGTGTCCTTCGACGAGCTGCCGTACTTCTTCAGCGACCAGTACGACCTCGGCATGGAGTTCTTCGGTCACGTCCTGGAGGGGGCAGAGGCACAGCTCGAGCCCGGCGACTCCGACGACACGTTCGCCTGCTGGTGGCGACGCGACGGACGGGTGGTCGCGGCGCTGCACGTCAACCAGTGGGACCGCAGCGACGAGCTGCGGGAGCGGGTCAGCTCCGGCGAGTGACCTGGGAAAGTGACCGGGGTCAGTTGATGACCCGGAGGACGACCTGGTCCTTCGGGTAACGCACACCCGCGACGAAGTGGCGCTGGTAGAGCGCGACCAGCTGGGCGAGGTGGCCCGGCGCCAGCTTGATGCAGCCGGCGGACTTGTAGTCGTTGAAGCGCGGGAACTCCCATCGGCAGACCTGGTCGCCCCGACGGTTGCGGCACTGGCTGTTGCGGGCGCCCTGCTCGGTGTGGATGAACAGGTCGAAGCGTCGGTTGCCCGTTGGGCAGGCCTTGTCCTCGAGCCGGAAGGCACGGCCCTTGATCAGGTTGCCGTGGTAGTCGTTGTACTGCCTCATCGCGTAGGTGCCGTTGGGCAGCCAGCCCTTGTTGTTGACGCACGAGTTGCGCCCTCGCTTGCCGAGCTTGCCGGAGCCGGAACGCCAGCTCTGCGTCTCCACGACCTTCCACTTCCCGTCGGCCTGGCGCTGGAAGAGCTGCCAGACCAGGCGCGAGTTGGACGGGCTCTGCCAGTTCTTGTCGAAGGTGATCACGCCGCGCCACGGCGGCGGGGCGGAGCCTGCCGGGGCCGCCAGAAGCAGGGACGCGGCCACGACCGAGAGAGCCACCAGCACGGTCGTCAGTCTCTTCACCCGCTGAACAGTAGGGCCAATCCGCCATCCGCGAACAGCAGTTGCGGAAGGTGGTGGACAGTGCTCAGGTTGGGCAGATGCGACTTCTCGTTCTCGGAGGCACCCTGTTCCTGTCCCGCGCGATCGCGGCCGAGGCCGTCGCACGGGGCCACGACGTCACCTGCGCCGCGCGCGGCGAGTCCGGGTCGGTCCCGGAGGGAGCCCGACACGTCGTACTCGATCGTGAGGCGCCGGACTGGTCGGCGCTGGACGGCGAGTGGGACGCGGTGGTGGACGTGGCGCGCAAGCCGTCCTGGGTGGCCGGCGCGCTGGACGCCTTGGCCGATCGGATCCTGCACTGGACGTTCGTGTCCTCGATCAGCGTGTACGCCGACCACGCGACTCCCGGCGGGAGTCAGGACACGCTGCCGCTCCTTCCGCCGATCACCGAGGACGTCGAGCAGGACACCCCCGACAAGTACGGCTCCAGCAAGGTCGGCTGCGAGCAGGACGTGCAGACCCGGGCCCGCGAGTGGCTGGTGGTGAGACCCGGTCTGATCGTGGGACCCGGTGACCCCAGCGGCCGGTTCAGCTACTGGCCCGAGCGGCTGGCCGAGGGCGGCGACGTGCTGGCCCCCGAGTCTCCCGACCGGCCGGCCCAGATGATCGACGTACGCGACCTGGCCGCATGGATCGTCACCAGCGTCGAGCAGCGGCACACCGGGGTGTACGACGCGACCGGTCACGTCTCCGGTCTGGGCACCGTGCTCGACGAGATCGCCCGACAGGTCGGTGGCGGCGCCGAGGTGATCTGGGCCGACGGCGACTTCCTCGCCGAGCACGACGTGCGCCACTGGGCGGGTCCGCGCTCGCTCCCGCTGTGGCTGCCCGAGGACAGCCTGGGGATCGCCTCCCACGACGTCAGCGCCGTCTTCGCCGCCGGCCTGACCACCCGGCCCATCGCGGAGTCCGCCGCGGACACCCTCGCCTGGCTGCGCGCCGAGCCCGACGCTCCCCGCACCGGACTCACCCGCGCCGAGGAGCGGGACGTGCTCGACCAGTGGCGGACGCGCGCCTGACCGAGCCAGCCGCACCGCACTCGACATTAGAACGTGTTTCAGTTTTGATGTCCCCATGGATCTCTCCGTCGTGCTGTTCACCAGCGATCGCGGCATCACCCCGGCCGACGCGGCCAAGGCGGCCGAGGACGCCGGGTTCCACGCGTTCTACGTCCCCGAGCACTCGCACATCCCGACCAGCCGGGACTCCGCCCACCCCGGGACCGGCGGTGACCTGCCCGACGACCGCTACCTCCGGATCCTCGACCCGTGGATCGCGCTGGCCACCGCCGCGGCCGTCACGTCCACGATCCGGCTGGGCACAGCGGTCGCCCTGCCGATGGAGCACGACCCGATCACCCTGGCCAAGACCCTCGCGACCCTGGACCACCTCTCCGGCGGCCGGGTGACGCTGGGCGTCGGGTTCGGCTGGAACGTCGAGGAGCTCGAGGACCACGGAGTGCCGGGCAGGAAGCGGCGGACCGTGCTGCGCGAGTACCTCGAGCTGATGCAGCAGCTCTGGACCGAGGAGGTCGCCTCCTACGAGGGCGAGTTCGCGCACCTCAAGCCGAGCTGGGCGTGGCCCAAGCCGGTGCAGCAACCACGGATCCCGATCCTGGTCGGTGCCGGCGGTACGCCGAAGAACTTCGACTGGATCGTCGCCAATGCCGACGGCTGGATCACCACCCCGATCGAGACCGACATCGAGGACCGGGTGTCTGCCCTCAACGAGGCCTGGATCGCCGCCGGCCGGTCGGGAGACCCGCGGATCGTCGTACTCCTGACCAGTCGGCTCGAGCCCGGACAGCTCGAGCGGTGGCAGGAGATCGGGGTCGACGAGGTGCTGTTCGGCCTGCCGGACAAGTCCCCCGAGGAGGTCCGCAAGTTCATCGGGAAGCTGGGTGCGTCGCTCAACGCCCCGGCAGCCGGATGAAGACGTACGTCGTCAGCGGCTCCGCGTCGGGCATCGGCGCTGCCATCACCGCGCGCCTTCGCGACGAGGGCCACACCGTGATCGGCGTCGACCTGCGCGAGGCCGAGGTCCTCGGCGACCTGTCCACCGCGTCCGGCCGCGACAGCGCGGTGTCTGCGGTGAGCGAGCTGACCGACCACGTCGACGGTGTCGTCCCGTGCGCGGGAGTCGCCGGGCTCACCGGGACCGACAGCCAGCTCGTGGTCTCGCTGAACTTCTTCGGAGCGATCGCACTCGTGACGGGCCTGCGGCCGCTGATGGACGATGGCTCGAGCGTGGTACTGATCAGCTCCAACTCGGTGACCTGCCAGCCGGGCTGGAACACCGAGGTGGCGGCTGCGTGCCTCGGCGAGGACGAGGAGCTCGCCCGGCGACTCGCCGCCGCCGACGAGGCCGTGCAGATCTACCCGGCCACCAAGGCCGCGCTCGCCCACTGGGCGCGCCGGGAGGGCATCAAGCCGGAGTGGGCAGGCGCCGGGGTCCGGCTCAATGCGGTCGCGCCCGGGATGATCGCCACCCCGATGACCGAGCAGCTGCGCAAGGATCCGGAGCTCGGTGTCTTCGCCGACGCCTACCCGACTGCGCTGAACCGGCCCGGCAGACCGGAAGAGGTCGCGGCCCTGGTGGCCTTCCTGCTCTCCGACGCGGCCAGCCTTCTCGTCGGCTCCGTGGTCTTCGCCGACGGCGGCACCGACGCCCTGCTCCACCCGCTCAAGCCCGAGGGCATGGGGTAACTCGCACGGTCCGGACTCGTTGAGTCGGCATGAGGCAAACCCGACTGGCCCTCTCGACATTGCTGGCAGCCGCCGCGCTGCTGGTGCCGGCACTCGGGGAGGCAGCCGCACCGCCCATCCCGCCACTGCCCACCGACCTGCTCACTGAGTCGTTCACGGGCACGCCCGCGACGAAGCAGCCGGTCCCCCACTCGGCGGTCCCCGAGCACCCGTACCTCTCGCCCAACGGCACCAACTCGATGCACAACGACCCCTACGCGTCGGACGCCTACGAGGTCAGCGGTCCGCTCGGCCGCAACCTGCAGGTGCGCTCGGCGACGTACGGCGTCTCGGAGTGCGCCACGATGGGCTTCGACGCCAAGCGCCGGATCGTCGGCCTGTGTGGCGGTCTCCAGGGATTCACCATGCGGCTGATCGACCCCACCACGCTGGAGGAGATCACCTCCCTCGACATGCCCGCGCGCGACCTCACCACGGGCAACAACCCGCTGAGCGACCTGTGCGGTGGCGCGTACTTCTACCTCGACAAGTGGAACCGCGCCTACGTGCTGACCACCACCAACGAGATCTGGCAGGTCACCATCACCGCCACGGGGCTGAAGCACACGGCCACCTACTCCCCCGACATCCCCGAGGGCGACTGCATGATCGCCACGATGCCCGACTGGAAGAACCGGATCTTCTTCGCGACCAAGGGTGGCCGGATCGGCACCGTCGACTCAGCGACCGGGATCTCCAGGATCAGGGCATTCCCCGGCGAGGCGATCTTCAACTCGATGGCGGCCGACGAGACCGGCGCCGTCTACGCGGTCACCGACCACCGGCTGCTCACCCTCGTCGCCGACGAGACCGGCTACCCGCAGGTGCGCTGGTCGGCGGCGTACGACCGCGGCACGCGCACCAAGCCCGGCCAGCTCTCGCAGGGGTCGGGTACGACGCCGACCCTGATGGGCAAGGACATCGTCGCGATCACCGACAACGCCGAGCCGAGGATGAACGTGCTGTTCTACAAGCGCGACGGCAACGCGAAGAACCGGCTGATCTGCAAGGCGCCGGTGTTCGGCAGCGGCACGTCCGCGACCGAGAACAGCCTCGTCACTGCTGGGAAGACCTCGGTCATCGTGGAGAACAACTACGGCTACGAGGGACCGCAGTCGACCCTTGGCGGCACGACCACCTCACCCGGGGTGGCCAAGGTCGACCTCGTGAACGGCAAGTGCAAGGTCGCCTGGACCAGCAACGTCTCGGCGCCCACTTCCGTGCCGAAGGTCTCGCTGGGCAACGGCCTGCTCTACGCCTACACGAAGAAGGCCTCGACCCCGCTCGACGACAGCTGGTACTTCACTGCCATCGACGTCCGCACCGGCCGCACGCAGTGGGACCAGCGCACCGGCAACGGCATCCAGTGGAACAACCACTACGCGTCGATCTACCTCGGCCCGGACGGTGCGGCGTACATGCCCACGATGGCCGGGCTGGTGCGGTTCAAGGACGGCTAGAACACCAGCGCGGTCGCTGGATCCTCCATGATCGCGGCGACGTCTGCGAGGAAGCGCGAACCCTTCTCGCCGTCCACGTGGCGGTGATCGAAGGACAGCGCGAGCTGGGTGACCTGACGGACGACGATCTCGTCGTCCACCACCCAAGGTTGCTTGCGCACCGCGCCGAAGCACAGGATCGCCGACTCACCGGGGTTGATGATCGGCGTGCCGGCGTCGACTCCGAAGACGCCCACGTTGGTGATCGTGAACGTGCCGCCCGACATCTCGGCCGGCTGCGTCTTGCCCTCGCGGGCCGTGGCAGCGAGCTGGTTGAGGGCGCCCGCGAGCTCGACCAGCGGCAGCTGCTCGGCGTCCTTGATGTTGGGTACGACGAGCCCGCGCGGTGTGGCCGCGGCGATGCCGAGGTTGACGTAGCTCTTGAAGACGATCTCCTGGGCCTTCTCGTCCCACCACGAGTTGATCTCCGGCGTACGCCGCATCGCCAGCATCGCCGCCCGGGCGAGCACCAGCAACGGAGAGACCTTGACCTCGCGGAAGTCGCTTCGCTTTTTGAGTCGCTCCACGAACGCAGAAGTGCGAGTGACGTCGACGGTCACCCACTCGGTGACATGGGGGGCGGTGAAGGCCGAGTCGACCATCGCCTGGCCCATCATCTTGCGCACGCCCTTGATCGGCTCGCGCCGCTCCCGCTCTGCCTGCCCGCCGCTTGCGTCATACGAATCGTGGCCTTGAGCCCCCGATTCGTATGACGTCCGGGTGGATGCGGTCGCCGAGTGCACGTCTTCACGGGTGATCGAGCCCTGCGGACCGCTGCCGGTCAGCCGGCCCAGGTCGACGCCGAGGTCCTTGGCCAGCTTGCGCACCGGCGGCTTGGCCAGCACCCGCACCTCGGACCCGGCTCGTTCCTGCGCAGGCGCGGACTCGGGGGCAGGAGCCGCTGTGGCCGGCACTGGCGGCTCGTCGGCCGGGGCCACCTCGTCGGACTGGGCACCGCCGGGAGCGAACGCACCCTGCAGCTGCAGCTGGGTGGCAGCGCCTGCCTCGGTGCTCGGCGACGCCGTGCCCTTCCGTGCGCGGCGCAGCGGGCCACGGTCGGCCTTGTTGCGGCCGACCAGGCTCTCGCCCTCGCCGCCTCCACTGGCCGCCGGGTTGGAGAGATCAATCTCGCCGATGTCGGCAGGAGAGTCGGCGGGGGCCGCTGGCGTGGCAGAGGGGTCGCCGATCGAGATGATCGGAGTGCCCACGGGAACCATCTCGCCCTCGGCGACGAGGAGCTTGGTCACCGTGCCGGCGTACGGCGACGGCAGTTCGACCAGCGACTTGGCGGTCTCGATCTCGACGACGATGTCGTTGATCTCGATGACGTCGCCCTCCTTGACCCGCCAGGACACGATCTCGGCCTCGGTGAGTCCCTCACCGACGTCGGGCAGCAGGTAGTCGGCCACGTCAGTACTCCATCGATCGGTCGACGGCATCCAGCAGCCGGTCGAGGTCGGGCAGGAAGTCCTCCTCGATCCGGGAGGCGGGGTAGGGGGTGTCGAAGCCGCCGACGCGAAGCACCGGCGACTCCAGGGAGTAGAAGCACTCCTCCTGGATCCGCGCGGCCACCTCGGAGCCCATGCCGAGGTTGACGTGGGCCTCGTGGGTGACGATCGCCCGGCCGGTGCGGCGCACGGACTCGAAGACCGGCGGCATGTCCAACGGGCTGAGGGTGCGCAGGTCGATCACCTCGAGCGAGGTGCCATCGGTCGCCGCAGCCTCGGCCGCGGCCATCGCGGTCTTGACCATCGGGCCGTAGGCCAGCACGGTCGCGTCGGTGCCACGTCGTACGACGCGACTGGCGAACAGCGGATCGGGCTCGACCGAGTCGTCGAGGTCGGCCTTGTCGGCGTGGTACTGCCGCTTGGGCTCGAAGAAGATGATCGGGTCATCGGAGGCGATGGCCTGCTGGATCATCCAGTAGCCGTCGACCGGGTTCGAGCACGCCACGACCTTGAGGCCAGGCGTGTGCGCGAACTGCGCCTCGGGGCTCTCGGAGTGGTGCTCGACCGCGCCGATGCCACCGCCGAACGGGATCCGGATGACCATCGGCATCGGCGAGCGACCCTTGGAGCGGTAGCTCATCTTCGCGACCTGCGTGACGATCTGGTCGTACGCCGGGTAGACGAAGCCGTCGAACTGGATCTCGACGACTGGCCGATAGCCGCGCAATGCCATCCCGACCGCGGTGCCGACGATGCCGGACTCGGCCAGTGGCGAGTCGATGACGCGGTCCTCGCCGAAGTCCTTCTGCAGGCCGTCGGTGATCCGGAAGACGCCGCCGAGCTTGCCGACGTCCTCGCCCATGACGAGGACCTTGGGATCGTCCTCCATCGCCTTGCGCAGGCCCATGTTGAGGCCCTTGGCCAGGGTGATCTTCTGGAGCTCGCTCATGAGTGCGCCCCCTCGAAGGTCGCGAGGTAGGCCGCATAGCCCTCGCGCTGCTGACGCAGCTCCTCGGTCTCCTCGGCGTAGACGTGGTCGAACATGTCCATGGGCTTCGGGTCGGCCAGCGCCTTGCAGCCCTCGCGCAGGTGGTGGCCCAGCTCGTCGGCCTCCTGCTTCACGCTGTCGATGAAGTCACCGTCGTCGACGAGACCGTTGCGGCGCAGGTAGACCTCGAGCCGCGCGATCGGGTCCTTGAGCTTCCAGTGCTGTACGTCGTCGGAGAGCCGGTAGCGGGTCGGGTCGTCGGTCGTGGTGTGCGCGCCCATCCGGTAGGTGTAGGCCTCCACCAGGGTCGGGCCGCTGCCGTCGCGTGCGCGCTGGAGGGCGGCTTGCGTGACGGCGTACGTCGCCAGCACGTCGTTGCCGTCGACGCGGACACCGGGGAACCCGAAGCCGAGCGCACGCTGGTAGAGCGGGATCCGCGTCTGGCGCTCGATCGGCTCGGAGATCGCCCACTGGTTGTTCTGGCAGAAGAACACGACGGGGGCGTTGTAGGAGGCGGCGAAGATGAACGCCTCGTTGACGTCGCCCTGGCTGCTCGCACCGTCCCCGAAGTGGGCGATCACTGCGGCGTCGCGGTCGGGGTCGCCCGTGCCGACGGCGCCGTCGCGCTGGATGCCCATGGCGTAGCCGGTCGCGTGCAGCGTCTGCGAGCCGATGACGATCGTGTAGAGCCCGAAGTTGTAGTCCTTGGGGTCCCAGGCGCCGTGGTCGACGCCGCGGAACAGCCCGAGCAGCGCGAGCGGGTCGACGCCGCGGCAGTAGGCCACGCCGTGCTCGCGGTAGGTCGGGAAGACGTAGTCCTGCGGGCGCAGCGCGCGACCGGCGCCGATCTGCGCGGCCTCCTGGCCGAGGAGCTGGGCCCAGATGCCCAGCTCGCCGTGGCGTTGCAGGGCGGTTGCTTCGGTGTCGATGCGGCGGGTGAGCACCATGTCGCGGTAGAAACCGCGGAGCTGCTCGGCGCTGAAGTCCATGTCGAACTCGGGGTGGTGCACCCGCTCGCCCTCGGGCGTCAGCAGCTGGATGAGATCGGGGCCGCCGTCGGCTTGCGAGGGGCCGAAGACCTCGGCGAGGTCAGGACCGAAATCCGGCATTCAATACTCCTGTGTCCGGGCGAGTGCGGGGTCTCCGCGTTTCGCGTGGCATGCAGCGGGCCGATGGACGCAGGGATGGCGCGACCGGGACGACCCGATGGTGTGAGACGAGCGCCTGGCCTTGTGACGGGGGCCACATCGCTCACCCAAAAGGTAGCGGACGAGACCGATCCCCACACAATCAACTGGTGCTCTCAGGCGGGCTCGAAGTCCCTTGGCTTGGCGCTCCGGGTCGCGGCCGCCACGCCGACCACGGTGATCACCAGGCCGGCGATCTCCCGGGCGTTGAGCGTCTCGCCGAGGATCAGCCAGGCGAGTACGGCGGTGACCGGCGGCATCAGGAAGAAGATGCTCGCGGCTGCCCCGGCTCCCCGGGCACGGACCAGGATGCCGAGCAGGCCGAGGCCGAGGATCGAGTTCACGACGGCCAGGTAGACGATGGCGATCCCTGCCGCGGCAGGGTCACGCACCACCCCGGTGCCCTCCACCACGAACGCCAGCAGGAGCAACGGCGGCGCGGCCACCCCGAACTGGATCGTGCCGGACCACAGCGGGTCAGGCGCATGCCCGATCCACCGCTGGCCGAGCGTGCCGATGCTCAGGCCGAGCACGCTGATGACGCCACAGACCACTCCCACCGCACCGCCGGCCTCCTCGATGTCCGGCCCGAGGACGAGTACGACGCCCGCGACCCCGATCACGAAGCCGAGCACCTGCAGGGGCGAGAGGCGCTCGCCGAGGAAGACGGCCGCGAGCAGCGCGGTGAGCACCGGGCTGAGGGAGTGCATCAGCGAGCCGAGCGTCGCCCCGAGGCCGGCGTCGAACGCGAGGTACATCGCGGCGAACTGGACGCCGTTGAGCACGAACCCGGAGAGCCCGATCCGGACGGCGTCGGCGCGGGTGATCTTGAGAGGTCCGCGAAGTGCTCGGGCGAGAGCCCACGCGATCCCGGCTGCGAGCACGAACCGCACGGCGACGAGCATCAGCGGTGACATCGCCTCGACGCCGTACGGTCCCGCGATGTAGCCCGAGGACCACACCAGCACGAAGCCCGCTGCGGGTACGAGCGGGAGGTGCCGGCCGCTCGCCATGCGCTCCCCCGTCCCGCGACATCTGTGCTTTCAGTTCAGACTAGGACTGCTCGACTCGCGCGAGGTCCGCGGGTCAGGCCCCGAGGGTCAGGCCAGCGCCTTGCGGTCGTGGGGCTCGTGCCACACGTCGGTCTCGGCACCCTGCGGCACGATGCCCGACGGGTTCACGTCGCTCTGCACGATGTAGTAGTGCTGCTTGATCTGCTCGAAGTCGATCGTCTCGCCGAAGGCCGGGGTCTGGAACAGGTCGCGCGCGTAGCCCCAGAGGTTGGGCATCTCGGTGAGCTTGTTGCGGTTGCACTTGAAGTGACCGTGGTAGACCACGTCGAAGCGCGCCAGCGTCGTGAACAGGCGTACGTCGGCCTCGGTGATCTCACTGCCCATCAGGAATCGCCGGCCGGCCAACCTCTCCTCCAGCCAGTCGAGTGTGCTCCAGAGCCGCTCGTAGGCATCGTCGTACGCCTCCTGTGAGCCGGCGAAGCCGCAGCGGTAGACCCCGTTGTTGACCTCGGTGAACACTCGCTCCATCACCGACTCCATCTCCTCGCGGACGTCCTCGGGCCACAGGTTCGGCGCGTCCGGACGGTGATGGTCACGCCACTCGAAGAAGAAGTCGTGGGTGATCGCCGGGAAGTCGTTGGTGACGACCTGGCCGCTCGCGATGTCGACCATTGCCGGGACAGTGATGCCTCGGGAGTAGTCCGGGTCGCGCTTGAGGAAGGCCTCCTGCAACCGGTGGATGCCGAGCACCGGGTCGAGACCGTCGGGGTCGAGGTCGAAGGTCCAGCTCTCCTTGTCGTGGACGGGAGCGCACAGCCCCATAGAGACGGCGTCCTCGAGGCCGAGCAGGTTCCGCACGATGATCGCGCGGTTGGCCCAGGGACACGCCTTCGCCGCGACCAGGCGGTAGCGGCCCGGCTCGACCGGCCACTCCTCGCCGTCCCGGGCGATCCGGTCGGAGAGGTAGTCCATGTCCCGCTCGAAGCCCTTGCCCTGCTCCACGTAGGTCGAGTCGCGTTCTGCCATGACCTTGTTGTGCCCGGATGTGACCGCTTTCAATCACCTGCGCGCAGCAACGTCACCCGCCCTGGGACGCTCCGAAGTCCCCGGTCACGCCGAGGAACACGTCGTTGGCGGCCGGCTCGCCGATGCTCACGCGGGCTCCCTCTCCGGCGAACGGCCGCACGGTGATCCCGGCTGCCTCGGCGGCGACCACGAAGTCAGCCGTGCGGTCGCCCAGCGGCAGCCAGACGAAGTTGCCCTGCGACTCGGGAAAGCTCCAGCCCTGCTCGCGCAGCCCCGCGACCACCCGGTCCCGCTCGACGACGATCGCGTCCACGCGCTCGAACAGCTCCGCCTCGACGGCCAGGCTGGCGACGGCCGTGGCCTGGGCGACCGACGAGACACCGAAGGGGAGGGCGCAGGCGCGAACAGCAGCAGCGACCTCGGCGTGGGCGACCAGGTAGCCCACGCGCAGGCCCGCGAGCCCGTAGGCCTTGGCGAACGTCCGCATCACCGCGACGTTGGCATGCGCGGCCTGCAGCGCCAGGCCGTCAACCGGGTCATCGCTGCGCACGAACTCCCGGTAGGCCTCGTCGACCACGACCAGCACGTCGTCGGGCACCTTCGCGACCAGCTCGCGGATCTCGGTGTCGGTCACCGACGGGCCGGTCGGGTTGTTCGGCGTACAGACGATCAGCAGCCTGGTGCGCTCGGTGACCGCCGCAGCCATGGCGTCGAGGTCGTGGCGGCCGTCGGCGGTGACCGGTACCTGCACCGAGACGGCACCGGACGCGGAGACCGCGATCGGGTAGGCCTCGAAGGACCGCCACGCGTAGACGACCTCGTCGCCGGGCTCGCAGAACGCCTGGAGCAGGTGGTAGAGCACGGCCACCGAACCGGTGCCGGCAGCCAGCTGCTCCCGGTGTACGCCGAGCCGGTCGGCCAGGCCGTCGTACAGCGCGCTGTTGCCCATGTCGGGGTAGCGGTTCATCTGCGCGACCGCGGCCTGCGCCGCCTCGACCACACCGGGCAACGGCGGGTAGGGGTTCTCGTTCGAGGACAGCTTGAAGACCTGTTGGCCGGCTCGGGGGGCGGGTGGCTTGCCTGCGACGTACGCCGGGATGGCCAGGACGTTCTCGCGTGGTCGGGGAGGCTTCTGGTTGCTCACCCCTGCACCCTAGGACGCGGCTCAGGCGAGGGTGAGCCGGCCACCTGGGACCGGAGCCAGGTCGCGACCGAGGCGTACGTCGAGCGGGTTGGTCAGGCACCGGATCGCGCCGCCGCCCTTGAGGAACTCGCCGACCTCGACGACCACCACGTGGAAGCCCCATTCCTCCAGCTGGGCACGGACGCGACCGGGGCAGGCCGGCATCACGATGGTGCGCCCGAGCACGATCGAGTTGGCGCAGAAGGTCAGCGCCTCCTGCTCGGTCAGCACGAGCGGATCGGGCACGAGCGCCAGCAGTGCCGCCGCGGACGCGTCGTCGTACGCAGCCGGGCACACCATCGCGCGGGTCTCGTCGAGCGGGCAGAACCCGATGTCCATGTGGTACATCCCCGGGTGCGTGATCCGGAAGCCCCGCACGCTCACGCCGAGGTCGCCGGCGAGGTGCTTCAGCGCGAGCTCCTCCGTGCGCGGCCCGTAGCCGACGACCAGCTCACCACGCCAGGCGAACGCGTCGCCCGCCTCGAAGTGAGCGCCGACGCCGTCGCGACCGATCGACCGACGGCTGAAGCCGTGTCCGGCGAACCACTCGTCTGCTGCCGGTGTCTCCATCCGGCGCTGGGGGTAGCGCATGTGCGACATCACTACCTGGCGGGAGGCACCGCCGTCGTTCTCGAGGGCGAGCCCGAGGTTCATCGCGTAGACCATGTCGGGGGCGTCCGGCACCTGCGGCAGCACCTGGACGTGGCCGCCCGCCGCCCGGATCGCCTTGCCGATCGCCAGCCACTGGGCACGGCTGCGGACCGGGTCCGGCTGGTCGTCGAGGTGCATGAACGGGTTGATCGCGTAGTCGACTCGGAAGTGGTTGGGCTCGACCATCAGGTAGTCGTGACCCCACCGGAGCTCGCCGCTCACCGGGTGAACCGTGTTCATGTGCCCTCCCTCGGACTGGTCATCGTGCAGGCAGATTGCCGGATTGTCAGACAATCCCAGTGTGCGGCACGAAGGGTGCCAAACGCAAGAAATTGTCGGACAATCGAGGTGTCATGAACGACACAGCCAGCTCCGGCCCGTTCGCCACGCTCAGCCTGGAACCCGTCTCCACGGTCGACCGGGTGGCCGAAGAGCTGCGGCGATCGCTCTTCGAGGGCGAGCTCGGACCCGGCACCCCGCTGCGCGAGGTGGCGATGGCCGCGGCGCTGGGGGTCTCCCGCTCGACAGTGCGCGAGGCGTTGGGGATGCTCGTGGCCGAGGGACTGGCCGACCGGATCCCGAACAAGGGCACCCAGGTGCGCCGGCTCGACCCCGAGCAGGTGCGCGACGTCTGCCGGGCACGCGTGGTGATCGAGACGGCCGGCATCCTCCGCTGGAACGAGGCCGACGAAGCCCTGCGCGACGAGGTACGACGCGCACTGCGGGCCTTCTCCGACCTGACCTCCACCGACTACAGCGCGGCCGAGTTCACCGCCGCCCACCTCGACATCCACCGGGCTCTCTCCGCGCTCACCGGATCCGACCGGCTGGTCGCCATGGCCGAGTCGCTGCACGCCGAGGTGCGCCTTGCCCTGGCCCACGTCGACCGGGCCCGAGGCAATGCCCTTGAACAGGTCCACTCGCACGCCGACCTCCTCTCCCTGCTGGAGAAGAGCGACCTCGACGCCGCTGCGGACGAGCTCGCCGCACATCTCGGCGGCGCGGAGGCATCGATGATGGAAGCGGTCAGCAAGAGAGCCCCGTAGGGCGGCCGGCAGCCCGCGCACCACTACCCTGACGCCATGAGGTTCGTGATCTGGCTCGCCGTGAACGCCCTGGCCCTCGGCGCCGCAGTCTGGCTGTTCGACGGGATCACCCTGACCGGCGGCAGCGACTCCGACCAGCTCGTGACGCTGCTCGTGGTGGGAGCGATCTTCGGGCTGATCACCTCGTTCGTGCGGCCGATCGTGAAGCTGCTCTCGCTGCCGCTCATCATCTTGACGCTCGGCCTGATGCTGCTCGTCATCAACGCGTTGATGCTGCTGCTGACCAGCAAGATCGCCGAGTCGGTCGACCTCGGCTTCCACGTCGAGGGCTTCTGGGTGGCCCTGTTCGGCTCCATCGTCATCTCGCTCGCCTCGATGGTCCTCGAGGCGGTCTTCCCCGATCCCGACCGCCGCTGACCGGTGACACTTCCCGCGCCCACTGGCACGCCGTACCGCGTCGGCTTCGTGTGCCTCGGCAACATCTGCCGCTCGCCGATGGCCGACGTGATCCTCTCCGAGCTCGTGGAGGGCAGCGGTCTCGCCGGCAAGGTCGAGGTGACCAGCTGCGGCACCGGCACCTGGCACCTCGGCGAGCCGATGGATCCCCGCGCGGCAGCGCAGCTGTCCGCGGCGGGGTACGACCCCTCACGTCACCGGGCCAAGCTGTTCAGCCCCGAATGGCTCGACTACGACCTGCTGCTCGCCATGGACGAGAAGAACCTGGCCGAGATCACCGCAGGCGGGAGCCGCGACTCCGTGCGGATGTTCCGCTCCTTCGACCCGCTCGCACCGGCGGCTCCCGGGCCGGGCGAGCTGGACGTCCCCGACCCCTGGTACGCCGGCGACGACAGCTTCGTCGAGGTCATCGGCATGGTCGAACGCACCTGCCGGAGCCTGCTGGGCGAGCTCCAGGCACTGGATCTCTGAAGCCATCTCCGGAACACCGATGAGTTCTGGCCCTGACGCTGGTCGGTATTGATGCCTAGAGTTGGAACGCAAAGGAGCTCCCATGCCGACGGTCGACACGCACCAGCAGACGCAGGCGAGGCGCGCCACGGCACGGGCCGTCGCCCAGGCCGTACCTCAGCCGGCGCCTGCCGACTTCCCGCAGGTCGCTGACCAGTACCGCCGCGAGCTGACCGCGCACTGCTATCGCATGACCGGGTCGGTGTACGACGCCGAGGACATGGTGCAGGAGACCTATCTCCGCGCGTGGCGGGCGTACGACGACTTCGAGGGCCGCTCCTCGTTGCGCACCTGGCTCTACCGGATCGCCACCAACGTCTGCCTGACCAACCTGGAGAACAAGTCGCGCCGACCGCTGCCGACCGGGCTCGGCATGCCGGGTGCGCAGGCCCAGGACGAGCTCGTCCAGGCCACCGAGGTGCCGTGGCTCGAGCCGGTGCCCGACGTGATGGTGGACGTCGCCAACGTCGACCCCGCCCACGTCGTCGGCAACCGGGACGCGATCCGGCTCGCCTTCGTGGCTGCCCTGCAGCACCTACCCGCCCGTCAGCGCGCGGTGCTGATCCTGCGTGACGTCCTCCGCTGGTCGGCCAAGGAGACAGCGGTCGCCCTGGAGACCACCACCGCAGCCGTGAACAGCGCCCTCCAGCGAGCGCACGCGCAGCTCGCCGAGAAGCAGCTGAGCCAGGGCACGGTGGAGGACGACCTCACGCCGGACCTCGAGGCAATGCTCGAGCGCTACGTGCGGGCGTTCTGGGACAAGGACGTGAACGCACTGGTGACGATGCTGGCGCACGACGCAATCTGGGAGATGCCGCCGTTCACCGGCTGGTACGCCGGCGCCCAGAACATCGCCGAGCTGATCGACCACAACTGCCCTGGCGGCGCCTACGACATGCCGATGATCCGCACCACGGCCAACGGCCAGCCCGCGTTCGGCCTCTACATGCGCCAGCCGGACGGGCACTTCGAGCCGTTCCAGCTCCAGGTGCTGCAGCTCGTCGAGGGTCGCGTGCAGCACGTGGTCGCTTTCTTCGAGCTCGAGCTGTTCGAGACCTTCGGGTTGCCGGCGACGCTCCCGGCGTCGTACACGATGGCCTGAACATGTCGACGACTTCGCCGCCGAGATCGGTGGCGGTGCTCGACAGCGCCGTCACCTGGACGGGGAGCTGCCTGCAGCTCGCCCGCACCAGCCCGATGTCACTGGCCACCCCCTGCGCCGAGTGGGACCTCGGGCAGCTGCTCGCCCACATGGACGAGTCGCTGGAGACCATCGGCGAGGCCGCGGCGCTGGGCCACATCGCCGTGGACCCCGGGTCGCGCCCGACCGATCCGGGCCAGCTGGTCGACCGCATCGTGCAGCGGGCGTGCCGGACCCGCGCGGCCTGGCAGCAACGCATCACGTCGGCCCCCATCGGGGTCGATGACCTCGCGCTCGGGCGCGACACGGTCGCGCTGGTCGGCGCACTGGAGATCGCCGTGCACGGTTGGGACGTTGCCCGCGCCACCGGCCAGAACACCCGGCTGCCGGAGGATCTCGCGGTCCGGCTGTACGACGTGGCGCTCGCCGTGGTGACGCCGGACGAACGCGGCCAGCGGTTCGGGCCAGCGGTGCAAGTGCCCCACTCCGCACCCACGAGCACGCGCCTGCTGGCCCACCTCGGACGGAGCGAGACTTAGCGGACCGCTGGCGCCTGGGCTCCGGGACGGGCAGGGTGGAGCGATGGCGCGGATGCGTGGGATCGCGGAACGGGTGGAGCAGCTGCTCGCACAGGCCGTCGTAGCGACCACACCGGTTGCCGGCGGCGACGTGTGTACGTCGACCCGAGTGCGCCTCAGCGACGGCAGCTCCGCACTCGTCAAGACCCGCGCCGGAGCTCCCGAGGGGTTCTTCGCGGCCGAGGCCCGGGGTCTCGACTGGCTGGCCAAGCCAGGCGTGATCGAGGTCGCCGACGTGCTGGCCGTGGAGCAGGACTGTCTCGTGCTGCGATGGATCGAGCCCGCGCGACCGAGTCCCGAGAGCGCGGCCAAGCTCGGTCGTTCGCTGGCCCAGCTGCACGCGAGCGGCGCCGACATGTTCGGTGCCGAGCAGGACGGGTTCATCGCCTCGCTCCCGTTGCCGAACAAGACGGCACCGACGTGGCCGGAGTTCTACGCGACCCGGCGGGTGTTGCCCTACCTGAAGGTGGCCGCGGACCGCAGCCACATCGGCAGCGGGGACGTACAGGCGGTGGAGTCGCTGATCGGCCGGATCACCAGCCTGGCGGGGCCGGACGAGCCGCCGGCGCGGATCCACGGCGACCTGTGGTCGGGCAACGTGGTGTGGTCCATCGAGCACGGCACCCTGATCGACCCGGCGGCACACGGCGGTCATCGCGAGACCGACCTGGCGATGCTGGCCCTGTTCGGGCTGCCCCACCTGCAACGGCTGGTCGACGCCTACCAGGACGAGAACCCGCTGGCCGACGGGTGGGAGGAGCGGCAGCCGCTGCACCAGCTGTTCCCGCTGCTCGTGCATGCCGCGCTGTTCGGCGGCCACTACGGCGAGCGCGCCGGCGAGGTGGCCCGGCGGCTGTGACCGGCGGACCTGGCCGGCGTACTTCAGCGGGTCTTCGCGCCGTCTCAGCGATTGCTCAGGGCTGGGTGGCACCCTTGTGCCCGTGACCGCCGCCGACTCGCCCACCGCTGCCCGGCAGCACGTGCTCGTCGTCGAGGACGACCGCGCCGTACGCGAGTCGCTGAGGCGCTCGCTGGAGTTCAACGGCTACCAGGTCTCCACCGCCTCCGACGGGGCCGAGGCACTGGCGGGGATCAGCGGGATCAACCCGGACGCCGTCGTGATGGACGTGATGATGCCGCGGCTCGACGGTCTCGAGACGACCAAGGCCCTGCGCAAAGTCGGCAACAAGGTGCCGATCCTGGTGCTCACTGCGCGCGACGCTGTCGGTGACCGCGTCGAGGGGCTCGATGCCGGCGCGGACGACTACCTGACCAAGCCGTTCGCGCTCGAGGAGCTGCTCGCGCGGCTACGGGCGTTGCTGCGACGAGTAACGCCGGGTCCCGGGGAGGACCCCGAGGAGCACCTGGCATTCGCCGACATGACGATGGACCTGGCCTCGCGGGAGGTACGACGCGGCGACCGGCTGATCGAGCTCACCCGCACCGAGTTCACCCTGCTCGAGCTCTTCCTGCGCCGGCCCCGACGCGTCCTGGAGCGCTCGTTCATCCTCGAGGAGGTCTGGGGCTTCGACTTCCCCACCACGGCCAACAGCCTCGAGGTCTACGTGGGCTACCTGCGCCGCAAGACCGAGGCCGCCGAGGAGCCCCGGCTGCTCCACACGGTTCGCGGGGTCGGCTACGTGCTCCGCGAGACCCAGTAATGGGTCCACGCGTCTCCTGGGGACCGATCCACTACCGGCGTTCGCTGGCCAGCCGGGTCACGCTGCTCACCACCATGGCCGTCGGTCTCGCCGTGACCGGGGTCGCGTTCGCGGCGTTCGCCACCGTGCGGATGCAGAGCATGAACAGCCTCGACCAGTCGCTGCACTCGCGCGCTGCCCAGGCGGCCCGTGCCGACACCCTCGACGCGCTCTCCCGCGAGGAGATCCCGCCGTGGGCGCTGGGCGCCGCGGACGTGAAGATCATCTTCCTGGACGCGATCAACCGCACGGTCCGCGGCGTCACCAGCAGCTCGGCCGGACAGATCGGCACACCGGAGTGGCAGGTCGCCCTCGGTCAGCGGAAGTGGTCGGCGCGCACGGTCCGGATGGACGGCGAGCGCTACCGGGTGGTCGCCGTCCGCGCCCAGGAGGGCCAGGCGCTGATCCTCGCGCAGTCGCTGCAGTCCAACGACCAGATGCTCGACCGCCTCGGCCTGGTGATGCTGCTCTTCGGGCTCGCCGGGATGATCAGCGCCGGGCTGGCCGGGTGGGGTGTCGCCCGCAACGGCCTGCGCCCGGTCCGGCGACTCACGACCGCGGTCGAGGACATCGCCCGGACCGAGCGGCTGGACCCGATCCCGGTCGAGGGTCGTGACGAGGTCGCGCGGCTCGCGGTCGCGTTCAACGCCATGCTCACCGCGCTGTCCGCCTCGCAGGCCCGTCAGCGCCAGCTGGTCGCCGACGCCGGCCACGAGCTGCGCACGCCGCTCACCTCCTTGCGTACGAACCTGGACCTGCTCGCCCAGGCCGACACCTCCGCCAAGCTGTCGGCGGAGTCGCGCAAGGAGCTGCTGGCCGACGTCAGCAGCCAGATCTCGGAGATGACCACGCTGATCGGCGACCTGGTCGAGCTGGCCCGCGACGACCCGTCGGCTGCCCCGGCGGTCGAGGTGGTCGAGCTCGCGGCCGTCGTGGGTCAGGCAGTCACCAGGGTCCGCAGACGCGCGCCGACCGCCGAGTTCGTCGTACGCACGGAGCCGTGGTGGGTGACCGGTGACTCCGCTGCACTCGAGCGCGCGATCACCAACCTGCTCGACAACGCAGCGAAGTGGAGCCCCGCCGGCGGCCAGGTCACCATCGAGCTGACCCGGGGAACGGTGATGGTCGCCGACGAGGGCCCGGGCATCTCGGCGGAGGACCTGCCGCACGTCTTCGACCGGTTCTACCGGTCCAGGGAGTCACGCGGCATGCCCGGGTCCGGGCTGGGTCTCTCGATCGTCAAGGCGGTCGCGGACCGCCACGGTGGCAGCGCAAACGTCAGCAACCGGACCGAGGGTGGCGCCGCGTTCTGGTTCCACGTGCCCGGCACGATGGCCCCGCCCGAGGTGTAGCCAGAGGTTCGCCCAGAGGTTTATGCGGGGTCGTAGCCAATACAAAGGTCGCTCTCAGGATGATTGCCGAGACTGGGACCATGGACGAGCAGAACCGTTACCCCCACGAACCCACCGGCGACTCGAACGACGAGCACACCCGGCCGCTACCGCCGTACCAGACGGAGCAGCCCCCGCTGCCGCCCGTCGTCGGTCCCTTCTACGGGAGCACCGCCCCTCCGGAGACGGCCACACCCAGCGCGGGCGAGGCGGCCTCACCGCTGCCGTGCTCGTCGGTGCACTCGTCCTCGGCGGTGCTGCGGGCGTCGGCGGCTCCGCCGCCTTCCGCGCGTTCAACGACGAGCCCGGCGGCACGAACGTCACGAACACCTCCGGTGACTTCCAGGCCACGAAGACCACCCTGGTCGAGGACGGGACTGTCGAGAAGGTCGCCAACGCGGTGCTCCCCTCGGTGGTGAAGGTCAACGTCCGCAGCGAGTCGGGCGCGGGCTCCGGCTCGGGCATCGTGCTCAGCGAGGACGGCGAGATCCTCACCAACAACCACGTCGTCGCCGGTGCGGGCGAGGACGGTTCGATCTCGGTGAGCTTCAACGACGGCACCACCAAGAAGGCCACCGTGGTCGGCACCGACCCGCTGGTCGACATCGCGGTGATCAAGGTCGAGGATGCCTCCGGCCTGGTCCCGGCCTCCCTCGGGAAGTCCGGCAGCCTCCGGGTCGGGCAGGCAGTGGTCGCGGTCGGCTCGCCGTACGGGCTCAACGCGACTGTCACCTCCGGCATCGTCAGCGCCCTCAACCGACCGGTCTCGGTGCCGGGCGAGGAGCAGCAGGAGCCGCAGAACCCGTTCGGTGAGGAGCAGGACGCACCCCAGACGAGTCCGAACCTGAGTACGACGTACCCGGCGATCCAGACCGACGCGGCGATCAACCCCGGCAACTCCGGTGGGGCCCTGGTCGACATGTCCGGTCGGGTGGTCGGCATCAACTCCTCGATCCGCACCGCCTCGAGCGGCGGCCTGTCCAGTGACTCCGGCGGCTCCATCGGGCTGGGCTTCGCGATCCCGATCGACGAGGTGCTGCCGATCGTCAACCAGATCACCGACGGCGACAAGCCGACCCACGCGCGGCTCGGGGTCTCGGTCTCCGACGTCTCAGGCGACACCCTCACTCAGGGGGCGCAGCTGCAGTCGATCGAGGACGGCGGCGCGGGAGCGAAGGCCGGCCTGAAGAACGGTGACGTGATCACCAAGGTCGACGACCAGGTCATCGACGGCTCCGAGTCGCTCGTGGCGACGGTCCGCGGCCACCGACCCGGCGAGCAGGTCGAGATCACCTACCTGCGCGACGGGAAGACCAGCACCACGACTGCCACCCTCGGCTCGGACGAGAACAACACCGCGTCCTGACCGGGCCCGGTTCGCAGGCTCGGCGCTACCGGAGCACCGACAGGATCGAGGAGTAGTCGTCGGTCCAGTGGACCTGGCGAGGGCCGAGGTCCCGCCACCCCGGCCGGGACGAGAGCGGCGCGATTGCGGAGGAGTCCATCCCGAGTGCCACCCAGGTGCTCGGGGTGGCTCCTGCGCCACTGCCGCCGCCTTGGCGAGTCACGGCTGCCAGCCCGAGCTTCTCCGCTGCGCCGGCGAGCACTGGTTCGAGGTCGAAGACCCGGTTGCTGATGTGCACCACCAGCAGTCCACCGGGCGAGAGCCGGTCCATGTAGGTCCGGATGGCCTCCTCGGTCAGGAGGTGCACCGGGATGGAGTCCGAGCTGAACGCGTCGAGGACGATCGTGTCGAAGGAGCCCGGCTCAGCCTTCGCGACGCCGAGCCGGCCGTCGGCGACCACGGTCTTGATGGTGGCCGCACTGTCGGCAGGTAGGAGAACAGGTCAGGGTCGCGGGCGATCCTGACGATCTCGGGGTCGATCTCGAAGAAGGTCATCGCCTGGCCGGGCTGCCCGTACGCCGCCACGGTCCCGGTCCCGAGACCGACGACCGCCAACTTCGCCGGCTCACGGGTGAAGACGTCGCCCAGCGGCCCGGTCGCGGAGTAGTAGGTAGTGGGCGTGTCCCGCTGGGCTGCATCGAGGAACTGGGTGCCGTGCAGCGTCGTACCGTGCACGAGCCGATGCACGCCATCCCGCTCGGTCACGGTGTAGCTGCCGAAGAAGGTGCGGCTCCGTTCGAGCACCTCGCCGCTCATGGTGAGCTGGCTGACCGCGAAGAACACGACCAGGGCGACGGCCATCACCTTGGGGAGATGTGCCAGCCACCACCCGACGGTGATCGCGAGGAACAACAACACCCCGGTGCGCACCCACGCGACGTCCGACCACAACGTCAGGCCGAGCAGCACAACGACCAGCAGGTAGCCGATGCCGACGGCGGCCGCCCGTGCACGCTTCATCTCGAGCAGACGTGCCAGCCGGGTTCCGCCACCTCCGGGGATCCCCACGAGCAGGAGCGGCACCAGCATCAGGGCCAGGGAGTACTCCAGGACCCGGTCGAACACCATCGGCGCGACCAGCCCGTTCAGCAGGCCGCCCAGCGCACCACCGGTCGCCACGACCATGTAGTAGCCGGTCAGGTGCTCGGTGGAGGGTCGCTCGGCGGCCAGGCGTGCATGGGCCGCGTAGGCGACCAGCGCAAGCATCACGAGGTTCAGGCCGATCGTCAGGGGAATGCCGAACGCCGCCGGTTTCACCGAGGTGACGGCAACCGCGAAGGCCATCGCCACGGCGACCTGCGTCGCCCTTCTCGGTGGGACGCGTGACGTCCGCGCGAACGCGACGACGAACGTCGCGAGATAGATCGCGAGCGGAACCACCCACAGGAGCGGGATGGCCGCGACGTCGGTGGAGATGTGCGACGTGACGCCGAGCATCAGCGAGGAGGGCAGGAACGCGAGCGCCGTCCACCTCAGCACCTGAGCCCTACCCGGCCGGCCGGCGGTCGGGACGGGCACGGCGACAGGATCCGGCGCGCCACGTGGTGCTCTGCGGACGGTGAGCGCGCAGGTCGCCGTGAGGGCCACGAACACGAAGAACCCCACGGACCACCACGCACGCTGCGAGGCGAGGGTGAGGTTGGGCTCGATGAGCAGCGGATAGGCGAGCAGCCCGCCGAAGCTGCCGAGGTTGCTTGCTGCGAACAGGAAGTAGGGGTCCTCGGAACGGCGATGGTCACCCCAGGAGTACCACCGCTGCAGCAGTGGCCCGGTGGTGGCCACGACGGCGAAGGGCAGGCCGATGACCAGGACCAGGGTGCGCAGCAGCCAGAACACGGGCGACGCGTCCGCCGCCGGCGCGGCGTCGGCAGGGATCGCGAGCGGCAGTGCCACGAGAGGAAGCAGCAGGAGGACCAGGTGTGCCTTCGGTTGCCACCTCGGACCGAGCCGCGAGGTGGACCAGTGGGCGTAGCCGTAGGCCATCAGCAGCAGCACCTGGAAGAACAGCGAGCTCGTGCTCCAGACGGTTGCCGACCCGCCGTACGACGGCAGGATCAGCTTCGCGATCAACGGCTGCACCACGAACAGAAGACCCGCTCCGACGAACGCGGTGGTCCCGAAGAGGGCGGCGCGCGTCCACGTCGTACGACGTACCGGTGGAGGCGCCAGCTCGGTGGCGTCGAGCGCGGCCACGGCGATCGCCATCTGGACCTCCTCTGGCCGCGCGGTGACTCCAACGATATGAGCGGATCAGACGATGTGTCCGGTAAAGCACGAAAGACCGGTCGGACGCTGCACCGTCCGGAGCCCGGTGACACGACCCGCCCACCGGCGTAACGTCCAAAGGTGCGTCGCTCCAGCCGGGAGCGGCCTCTCGGAGAGGGGAAGCCATGTTCATCCAGATCATGCAAGGTCGCTGTCATGACGCCGACCGCCTGCGGCAGGTCACCGACGAATGGCACGAGAAGCTGGGCCCGACGGCGGAGGGATTCCTCGGCGGGACCTACGGCGTCACCGACGACGGCGAGTTCATCGGCGTGGTGCGCTTCGAGTCACGCGAGGCCGCCGCGAAGAACTCCGACCGGCCCGAGCAGGGCGAGTGGTGGAAGCGGATGGAGGCCTGCTTCGACGGTGAGGTGGCCTTCCACGACTGCGACAACGCCATGCTGTTCCTCGGCGGAGGCTCGGACGACGCCGGCTTCGTGCAGATCATCCAGGGCCGGATCACCGACCCGGAGAAGTTCCGTGACTTCATGGAGCAGCCGATGGACGCGCTGCAGGAGGCGCGGCCCGAGATCATCGGCGGCACGATCGCCATCGAGGCGGACGGCTGGTTCACCCAGACCGTGGCGTTCCGCAGCGAGGAGGAGGCACGCGAGGGTGAACAGAAGGAGATGCCCGACGAGATCCAGCAGCAGTACTCCGAGGAGATGTCCGCGATGCAGGACGTCAAGTACCTCGACCTCCACCACCCCTGGTTCACCAGCTCCCCGCGCGCCGGAGGCAGCCAGGGCTGAGGTCTAGTTTCCGCTCGCTGCAGAGTGCATCCGCTCGACCTTCCAGAGCGTCTCCGCCCACTCGCCGTCCACGTCGGACCGGACGGTGATGCCACCCCCTGTGCCGACCCGCCACACGCCGTCCGGGCCGGCGTACAGGGAGCGGATCACCACGCCCAGGTCGGCCCGGCCGTCTGCGCAGATCCAGCCGAACGCCCCTGCGTACAGGCCCCTCGGCGTCAGCTCGACGTCGTCGATGATCGACATCGTGCGGAGCTTGGGGGCGCCGGTCATCGAGCCGGCCGGGAAGAGGGCACGCAGGGCACCCATCGTCGACACGTCGTCGCGCAGCCGGCCGCGGACGGTCGAGACGAGCTGGTGCACGCTGGCGTAGGACTCCACCTCCATCAGGCTCGGCACCTCGACCGTGCCGACCGCGCACACCATCGAGAGGTCGTTGCGTAGCAGGTCGACGATCATCAGGTTCTCCGCGCGGAACCGCGGGTCGTGCGCCAGCTCGACGCGCAGGAGCTCGTCCTCCTGCTCGGTCGTCCCTCTCGGCGTGGTGCCCTTGATCGGCTTGGTCTCCAGCCAGCGCTGGCGGTCGATCGTGGCGTAGCGCTCCGGCGAGCTGCTGAGCAGGTGTGTGCCGCGGTGGCTGAGCAGTCCGGCGTACGGCGCCGGGTTGCTCGCCCGGAGCCGCAGGTAGGCCTCGAGCGGACTGGTCAACGCGCCCAGTTCCTCGCGGTAGGTCAGGTTCACCTCGTAGGAGTTTCCCGCACGCAGCTGCTCCTGCACACGGGCGAACGCGTCGGCGTACCACGTGGGTGTCGCAGTCGTGTGCCCCTCGACGCGTTCTGGCGCGTGCTCAGGCACACGACCGTGGTCGAAGAACTGGATGTCCCGCGAACGCATCCAGATGGCGTCAGGTCCGTGGTCCCACGGCCGCGCGGGCAGGTCCGGGCGCGAGGCGTAGCCGAAGCAGCCCACCCAGTGCACGTCCGGGTCCCCGGCGTCGCGGCCGATCTCTTCCTCCAGAACCGCGAAGACGTCCTCGCCGACGACCTCGTCCTTGCCTCCCTGGTGCCGGGTCACCTGACGGCGTCCGGCGTCGAAGCTCAGGGAGACGTCGTCCTCCTCGAGTACGCCGACCAGGGACCGGCGGCCCGACCAGTCCCGCGAGCCTCCGCCGTCGAGCCAGAAAACCCTGTCGCTGCGGGCGAAACCGGCCCGCACCACGTCGATCACGGCCTCAGTCATGGCTGCCCAGGAAGTTCCGGATGATCTCTTCACCGTGGCGCGACAGGATCGACTCGGGGTGGAACTGCACGCCCTCCAGCGGTAGCTCGCGGTGCCGCACGGCCATCACGACCTCGTCGGTCATCGCAGTGACCTCGAGCGACCCGGGGACCTGGACGGCGGCGAGTGAGTGGTAGCGCACCGCCTCGAAGGGCGAGGGGATGCCTGCGAGCACGCCGGCTCCACGGTGGGTCACATGCGCGACCTCACCGTGGGCGGGCTCGATCCGCGCCACCGTTCCGCCGTACGACGTGACCAGCGCCTGCATCCCGAGACAGACACCGAGCACGGGCACCCCGAGCTCGAAGACTGCGGCCCCCAGGGCGAAGTCGGCGGGTTCCGCCGGGTGCCCCGGTCCGGGAGACAGCACCACGTGGGTCGACCCCCTCGCCCGATCGAGCACACCGGTGGCATCGTGCTCGACGACCTCCGGGAGGGCGCCGGTGACCGCGGCGATCAGGTGCACGAGGTTCCACGTGTAGGAGTCGTAGTGGTCGACCACGAGCACCCCCGAGGTCACGGGGGCGTCACCCCAACAGCTCCAGCAACAGCTGGCGCAGCAGCGCGAACCCGTTCTCGGTGAGGATCGACTCGGCGTGGAACTGCACGCCGCGGTAGGTCGGCCCGGAGATGACGTGGATGTCGCCGGTGGCCGGGTCGGACTCGGCCCTGACTCCGTCGGGCAGGTCGTTCTCGCCCAGTCGTCCGACGAAGGTGTTGTAGAAGCCGACCCGCTCGACCCGGCCGTCGATGTCGACCGAGGACTGCGTGCCCTGGAAGACGATGTCCTTGTAGTCGAGGTCGATGCCGAGCCGGTCGCAGAGCACCTGATGGCCCAGGCACACCGCCAGGAACGGCTTGTCCGACGCGAGCAGCCCGTCGATCGCCTTGCGGTAGGCCGCGATCTTCGGGTGGTCCCGCTCACGCGGGTCGCCGGGGCCGGGACCGATCACCACCAGGTCGACGTCGTCGAACACCCCGTCTGCGCCCTGTTCATCCAGGAGGGCCTCATGACGGACCACGCGCGAGCCCATGCCCAGCACCGAGAACACGTGCGCGAGCATGTTCACGAAGTCGTCCTCGCCATGGAGGATCGCGATCGTCCTGCCGGCCAGCGAGGGCGCAGGCGGTGCGCCCGCCTGGTCGGTGAGCCAGAACTTCGCGAGTCGCTGGTTGCGCGAGTTCAGCGCAATCAGCACGTCCTCGTCCTGGGTGAGGTCGGCGATGTCGGAGGGCGCTCCGGGTGCGCCGGGCACCAGCCCGAACGCAGAGAGAATGCCGCCGGCCTTGGCGAGGGTCTCCGCCACCTCGTGGTCCGGCTCGGAGTCGCGCACCAGGGTGGCCCCGGCTGTCACCTTCATCGCTCCCTCGGGGCTGACGTCCGCCGTACGGATCACGATCGGTGAGTCCGCGGTCGGGGCGCCCTCCTCGTCGCGACCGATCAGGGCGAGGGCGCCGGCGTAGTACCCGCGTCCCTCCGACTCGTACTCGTGGATCAGCCGACATGCGTTCTCCACCGGGGCACCGGTGACGGTGGCGGCGAACATCGTGTCGCGCAGGACGTCGCGTACGTCGGACCGGGTGCGCCCCGCGAGGAGGTACTCGGTGTGCACCAGGTGGGTCATCGGCTTGAGGAACGGTCCGAGCACCTGGCCACCCTCGTGGCAGATGTCGCACATCATCTTCAGCTCCTCGTCCACCACCATGAAAAGCTCGAAGATCTCCTTCTCGTCGGCGAGGAACTCGAGCAGGCGAGCCTTGAGATCGGGCTCCGCGATGATCGCGCCGCCCGGTGTCGGGCCGGTCGCGGGGCCACGCAGCCGGAAGGTCCCGGAGATCGGGTTCATCCGCACGTCACCGCCGTGCACGCTCACGTGGCGCTCGGGTGAGGCGCCGATCAGGAACCGGTCGCCGGTCCAGAAGCAGTAGGTCCAGTAGGCGCCGCGTTCGCTGGTCAGCAGCCGCCGGAGCACGGTGAGTGCCTTCGCCGCGTCCCAGTCGCGCAGCTGCGCGCGGTAGTGCCGGCCGACCACGAGGTTGGCGCCCTCGCCGTTGCCGATCTCCTCGCGGATGATCCGCGCGACGACCTCGGCGTAGTCCTCGTCCGAGGTGTCGAAGCCGCCCTCGTCCTCGAAGGCGACCTCCTCGTCGGGCAGGGCGTCGATCAGCTCGGCGAGCGGGACCTCGCGCTCGGTCTCGATGTCGACCACGGCGAGCGGCGTACCGTCGTCGTGGGCCACGAACCCGCGCTCGGTGACCTGCCGGAACGGCACGGCGACCAGCCGGTCGAACCGCCGCCCGTGTTCGGGAACACCCTCCTCCAGGGGGATGTCCGCGAGCCGCTCCAACCGGTCCAGCGACCCGCCGACCAGGGTCACCGTCGGGCTCTCCCGAAGCCGGACCACCGCCCACGCCTGATGCCCCAGCAGCTCCTCGAGCGCGTCGCTGGCGGACAGGTCTTCGGGCATGCCGGGAACGCTACTAGACCGCCGACCGGTCACTCGATGCACGCTGTACGACGCCGAGCGGTCAACGGATGCACGCTGTACGACGCCGAGCGGTCACTGATGCACGCTGTACGACGCCGAGCGGTCAACGGATGCACGCTGTACGACGCCGAGCGGTCAACGGATGCACGCTGTACGACGCCGAGCGGTCAACGGATGCACGCGGGGCGGTGGAGCAATGTCATCAGCGCACATCGAGTGACCGGTCGGCGTCACCACAGCGCACATCCAGTGACCGGTCGGCACACCACAGCGCACATCGAGTGACCGGTCGGCGAATTACGTCGAGGCGCCGGAGGAGGTGGGTCCGGGCGGCGGCGTCGAGGGGGCCGTCTCGGTCGGCGAGGTGGTCGGCGATCTCGCGGCGGTGGTCGGGGGTCTTGTTGCCGCCGTACTTCATCTTGGCGCGCACGCCCTCCAGGTGCAGGCGGAGGCCGCGGATGCCGGGGAGCTGGCGGCGGTCGCTCTCGTTGGCCGTGGTCGGGGTGACGCGGGCGGAGTCGGCCGGCTCGAAGTGCCCGAGCTGTTGCGCCAGGATCGCCGCCTTCTCGTCCGGGTCGTCGACGATCTCGGCGCGGCACAGCAGCTGGACGGCGGTGTAGTACGACGTGGGCACGCCGTACGCCGGGTCGTCTCCCGGGTTGGCGTTCCACTCCGCCTCGACATAGGCGTAGTCGCCGGTCAGCGCGAGTACGACGTGCGGGTCGGCCTCGATCGCCTTCCAGGCCGGGTTCGGGCGGGCGAGGTGGAGCAGGACGCATGCGTCGCCGTCGTACAGGAAGTGAGTGGGTACGACGACCGGGAAGCCGTCGACGTGCCCAGCGGTGACCAGCTGGCCGAAGTCGCCGGAGGACAGCACGGCCTGCCACTCCTCGCGGGTCGCCTCGTCCCAGGGATGGATCAGCATCAGACCGTCAGCGTCATCATGCGCTGGGTGGCACGGGTGTAGACGACGTACAGGGTGGCCTTGCCGGTCGGAGCCTCGTCCTCGATCTCCTGGGGTTGTACGACGACGATCCCGTCGAACTCGAGGCCCTTGGTGTCCAGCCCAGTGAGTACGACGATCCGGGAGTCGGGTCCGCCGGTCTCGTCGGCGTACTCGGGCCACGACGACACCCAGCGGGTGACCTCACCGAGGCGCGCGGTCGGCACCACGATCCCGATGGTTCCGGCCAGTGAGCCGGCGAGGTCGGAGAGGTGCTCACGGACGGCGAGCTCGAGGTCGTCCACGCGCACGTGCGCCGGATGCACACCAGTCGTGCGCACGGCATCGGGCAGGTCGGCGTTCAGCCCGACCCGCTTGGCGTACTCCGCTGCGAACTCGTAGATCTCCGCGGAGTTGCGGTAGTTGGTCGAGAGGTGGAAGTCGTGGCGAGGCTTGTCGCCCAGCGCCTGTGAGCGAGCAGTCGCGGACTCCTCGGGGTTCGGCCAGGACGACTGGGCCAGGTCGCCGACGATCGTCCAGGTGGCGCCGCGACCACGGCGCCCGACCATCCGCCACTGCATCGGAGTGAGGTCCTGCGCCTCGTCGACGAGCACGTGCGCGAACGCGTCGTCCTCGACCCGGTTGGTCGGCGGAGTCCAGCCGCGCGGGCCGGCGTACTCCCGGTCGGAGGCGGTCCAGAGCTCCTGCAGCGACGAGTCCTCGGCGCCGAGGTACTCGTCGTCGACCGACCCGGTGTTCACGATCGGCGGGTCGCCGAGGAGGTAGCGCAGCTCGTCGAGCAGCGCCACGTCGTCGACCGAGAGTGCCCGGACGTCTTCCTTCGGTCCCCAGGACTTGGACAGCAGCCGCATCGACTCGTCGTCGAGCACGCCCTCACTGACCCGCGCGAGCACGTCGGGGTCGCGCAGCCAGCCAAGCACCGTCGCGGCGTCCAGCACCGGCCACCACGCGGCGGCGAACTCGAGGAACTTGTCGTCGGTGCGGATCTCCTCGGAGAACTCCTCCTTGGTGCGCTCGCGACCACGCTCGCTCCGCACCTGTCGCCACATCGCGTCGATCAGCGTCGAGGCGACCCGGGTGGTCGAGCGGTTGCGCAGCCCCATCGACAGCAGCTGCCGGCGCAGCCCGCCGAGCTCGCGCGAACCGAGCGTGATCACGTCGTCGCGGTAGAAGACCCGGAACTCGCTGGGCGCGTCGGGCACCGCCTGTCGCGCCGTACGACGCAACACCTCTGCCATCGCCGCGGAGCCCTTCACCTCTGCCACCGCCGGCTCATCGCGGCGGGTCGCCCGGACACCGTCGACGACCTCGCCGAGCGATCGCAGCGCCACGGCGGTCTCGCCGAGCGAGGGCAGCACCCGCTCGATGTAGCGCATGAACACACCCGATGGACCCACGACCAGCACACCGCCGCGCTCGTAGCGCCGCCGGTCGGCGTAGAGCAGGTACGCCGCGCGGTGCAGTGCCACGACCGTCTTGCCGGTGCCGGGACCCCCGGTGATCGAGACGACACCCTTGTTGGGCGCGCGGATCGCCTTGTCCTGCTCGGCCTGGATCGTGGCGACGATGGAGTGCATCGAGCGGTCGCGCGCTCGCGAGAGCTGGGCCAGCAGCGCGCCCTCCCCCACGACCGGCAGCGTCTCCGCGGCAGGGTCCTCCGGGTCGAGCAGGTCGTCCTCGACACCGAGCACGTGCACGCCCTTGCTGCGCAGGATCCGACGTCGTACGACGCCCTGCGGATCGGCCAGCGTCGCCTGGTAGAACACCGCTGCCGCAGGGGCACGCCAGTCGATCAGCATCACGTCGTAGTTCTCGTCACGCAGGCCGATCCGGCCGATGTAGCGCGGCTCCACGTCGACCTGGGCGCCCATGTCGAGCCGCCCGAAGACCAGTCCCTCGTGGGCCGCGTCGAGCGTGGCCATCCGGCGAGCCGCCTGGAAGACCATCGCGTCGCGCTCGACCAGGCCGCCCTCGTTGCCGATGCGTCCGCGGGCGAGACCCTCTTTCGCCAGTTCCTGTGCGGACAGGGCCGCCTTGTCGAGCTGGCTGTAGACGGTGTCGACGTACTCCTGCTCGCGCGCAACCTCACGCGCGGCAACATCACTGTTCAACGCCGAAGTCCTCCGTCGGAGCAGTCGTTCTCGGGGAATCGACTACTTTACCGCGCACCGGGCCGCGTGCGCAGACGCCGACTGGTCACGGACCGCGAAAACGCTAGCGGCACCGGCGGCTGCCGGATCGAGGATCCGACCGCTGACGGCCTTGAACGCCCAGGAGTACGAGTCGGATCGCAGGGTGAGGGCGAGCACACCGTGGATGCGGTTCTGCAGGTACATCGAGCCGGCCTTGCGGGTGCCGTAGCGGAACAGGCTCTTGCCGCCAGTGCCGACCACGAAGCTCTGCATCCCGCGGGTGGGCTGGATCCGGCCGGCGCCGTCCATCGGCTGGAACCGCTCATACATGTGGTTGTGGCCGGACAGCACCAGGTCGTTGCCGTGCTTGTGCGCGACGTCCCACAGCCCCTTCACGAAGGGGCTGTTGCCCTCACTGCCTGAGGAGAATCGCGGGTGGTGCATCGTCACCAGCGTGCAACGAGCCGGCCTCGCGGTCATCTGCCGGTCCAGCCAGACGGCCTGGCCGCGGCAGTTGACCTTCGTGCAGTTGCTGTTCAGGTGGTAGAACGCCCAGCTCCCCGCGGTCGTCCGGTAGTAGCCGGGCGGGCCGGGCTGCCGGTTGCGGAAGTAGGCGTAGTAGCCGCGCGCGCCACGCGTTCGGTACTCGTGGTTGCCGACGGTCGGACGAGTCCGGGAGAGCAGCTTGCCCCAGGTGCGGGCGTAGGACCGGCGGTAGTTCCGCAGCTCCCCCTTCTCGTACTGCGTGTCGCCGAGCGGCAGCACGACATGCGGGTTCAACCGTGCTGCGACGGTGGCGGTCGCCGCATGTCGGCATTTCCTGGGTCGCACCTTCGAACGTGGCTTGCACGCGATGTCTCCGGCCGCAACGACCCGCACAGGAGCAGGCGCGGCGGCCACGGGAGCGAGCCGGTCCTTGGTGGTCGGGGAGGAGCTGGATTCCGTCGTACCGCAGGCCGCGAGCAGCAGCATCGAGGCGGTCGCCAGGATGAGGTGGCGCAGACCCGAGACGTTCATCTGCCGAGGCTACAAAACTCGCTCCGGCTCACGCCAGATCGTGCACGAAGTCCCCGAGCTGGCTGAGGTTGCGGCACTCGACCATCGGGACCAGCCGACCGTACTCGCGCGCCGCCGAGTCACCGGTGTTCCAGTTGCGGTGGTACTCCGGGTTGAGCCACCAGCTGTGGCGGGCGGCGTACACCAGATCCTTGACCACGGGCAGCGCCAGGTCGGTGTGGTTCGAGCGGGCGTCGCCGAGCACGAGCAGGTTGGTCTTGGGCGTCAATGCGTCCGGGTGCTGGTCGGCGAACCGGGTGAACGCCCTGCCGTAGTTGGTGCGCCCCCACAGCGTCGAGTATCGCGCGCTCTCGGCGAGCTCGCGCATCGTCCGCGCGGGGTCGGCGCCGGTCGTGAACCGGTCGGTGACCTCGTGGATCTCGTCGACGAAGGTGAACGCGCGCACCCGGTTGAACTGCTCACGCAACGCGAAGACCAGCATCAGCGTGAAGCTCGCGAAGTTGGCGACCGAGCCGCTGACGTCGCAGAGCACCACCAGGTCGGTACGGCCTGGACGCTTCGGCTTGTGCCGGGTCTCCATTGGCACGCCGCCGCTGGACATGGAGGCGCGGACGGTACGACGAAAGTCGAGCGGGCCACGGGATCGAGCATGGTGCTCGCGACTGAGCCTGGTGGCAAGACGACGGGCCAGCGGCTGGATCTCGCGGCGCATCAGCTCGAGGTCAGTCGTGCGTGCCGAGGTGAAGTCGACCTGCTCGATGGCCGGCCGGATGGTGTGCCGGGCGACATGCTGCGGCCCGCGGACCTCGGCTGCGCGGCGGCGTACCTCTGCGTCCACGAGCCGCTCGAACGCCAGTGACTGCGCCTCCACCAGCCGGTGCACGGACGGGTCGTCGCCCCACGCGTCGTCGCCGAGCATCGCGCGCAGTGCCTTCTCGACCAGCTCGTCGGGCGAGACCCGATTCATCACGTTGTACGACGACCACCGCTGCTCACCCGGGCCCCGCCCCCGGATCATCCCGAACCGCTGCACGGCGTCGCGCGCCAGCATCGTCATCGCGTCCGGGTCACCCATCGCCATCGCGGTCGTGAGTGCCTCCCGGAAGTCGGCGAGCGCTTGGGGGCCATCCTCAATTCCGGATAGTCCGGAGCGTTCGGACCCTTCTTCGAGGGGATCCGGGGTCTGTTCGCTCCGGACTATCCGGTTCTGCGGGTCGTGACCATCACCGATCAGCAGCGGGAAGTAGAGGTCGAAGACCTGGTCGAAGCCGGGTCGGTGGTTCTGGCGCTTGACCAACGTGGCTGCGTACGCCGCCCGCAGGGTCTCGCGCTGCTCGATGCCGAGCGCATCGATCGCCTGGACGGCGTCCAGTCCCTCGGCGAGCGAGACCGGCAGTCCGGCGTCGCGCAGTGCTTCGACGAACTCGATGTGCCGGTCCAGGAGGGTCATGTCGCGCGAAGCCTGAGCTCGCGCACCGCCCGGTCGTGGTCGCTGGCGTGCTTCAGCACGACTCCGAGGGTGCGGTCGATGGCGGCCGAGTCGAGGGTGCCGGTGCCGAGGGCTACGAGGGTGCGGGCCCAGTCGATGGTCTCCGCGATCGACGGCGCCTTGCGCAGCTCCATGCCGCGGAGCTTGGCCACCACCTCGACGATCTGGCGGGCCAGCTGCTCCTCCACCTCCGGCACCTGCGAGACGACGATCTCCCGCTCGCGCTCGGCGTCGGGGTAGTCGATGTGCAGGAACAGGCAGCGCCGCTTGATTGCCTCGGACAGCTCGCGCGTTGCGTTCGAGGTGAGTACGACGAGCGGTCGGCGTACGGCCGCGATCGTGCCCATCTCGGGAATGGTCACCTGGAAGTCGCTGAGGATCTCCAGCAACAGCCCCTCGACCTCGACGTCGGTCTTGTCGACCTCGTCGATCAGTAGAACGGTCGGTTCCTCGCGGCGGATCGCGGTCAGCAGCGGCCGGGTCAGCAGGAACTCGTCGGTGAAGATGTCGTCGTGCGTCTCGTCCCACGACTGGTCGCCAGCGGCCTGGATGCGCAGGAGCTGCTTCTTGTAGTTCCACTCGTACAGCGCACGCGCCTCGTCGAGACCCTCGTAGCACTGCAACCGCACCAGGTCAGCGCCGCTCGCGCGGGCGATCGCCTTGGCCAGCTCGGTCTTGCCGACTCCTGCCGGGCCCTCGACGAGCAACGGCTTCTCCAGCGCGCCCGCGAGGAAGGTCGTGGTGGCAGTCGCGGTGTCGGAGAGATACCCGACCGCGGCCAGCCGCTTGTCGGCATCCACCGGGGACTCGAACCACGTCGACTTCTGGGTCACCGGTTCATTGTGCCCGTGACCTCGTCGGTTGAACGCGGGCTGTGACCCACGCCTCTCGTGCGCAGGTCACCAGCGGTCGTGAACCAGCCCTCGCACCCGCTCGTCGTAGATGTGCCGGACACCGTCCATGAACTCCACGCCGAGGTTCCGCGCCTCGCCCGCCGCCGCGTTCGATCGCGCCTGCTCCTCGTTGCGTGCGCCGGGGATGACCGTGCTCACGCCGGCCTGCTGCCACACCCACGCGATCGCCGCCTGGGCCGGCGTCAGTGGGCCGGGCGAGGACGTGTCGACCAGCCGAGTGAAGTCACCGGCGGCCTGGAGCCCGACGTCGTAGGGCACACCGGAGAAGGTCTCGCCGACGTCGAAGGCACTGCCGTCGCGGTTGTAGTTGCGATGGTCGTCGTCGGCGAAGCTGGTGCTCTCGTCGTACTTGCCAGAAAGCAGCCCCGAGGCCAGCGGCACCCGGGCGATGATGCCGACACCGGCCTCCTCCGCGGCAGGCAGGACCTGCTCGAGCGGCTTGAGGCGCAGCGCGTTCAGGATGATCTGCACCGTGGCGAGGTGCGGTCGCGCGATCGCGGCCAGGGCCTGGTCGACGGTCTCGACGCTGACGCCGTACGCCGCGATGACGCCCTCCTCGACGAGCGAGTCGAGTGCGTCGTACGTCGCGTCGTCCTCGATCACTGCGCTGGGCGGGCAGTGCAGCTGCACGAGGTCGAGCCGGTCGACGCCCAGGTTGCTGCGTGACCGGTCGATCCAGGCGCGGAAGTTCTCGGGGACGTAGTTCTCCGGGACCTGGTCGAGACGCCTGCCCATCTTGGTGGCCACGGTGAAGCCGGCGTCCGGGTGGGCAGCGGCGAAGCGGCCGACGATCTGCTCGCTGCGGCCGTCGCCGTAGACGTCGGCGGTGTCGTAGAACGTGACGCCGGCCTCGGCAGAAGCCTCGAGAACGGCACGGGCATCGGACTCGCTGACGTCTCCCCAGTCCGCACCGAGCTGCCAGGTGCCCAGCCCTACGGCCGACACCGTCCGTCCGGTCCGGCCCATCAGACGCTGCTCCATCGTGTCGCTCCTTAGTCGCGTGTGCCGTTCCAGTCCTACAGCATCAGTCCTCGCGGGCCGGAACCAGCGAGAGGAAGCGCCACTCGATCAGTGAGGTGTAGGTCTCCCCCGGCCGCAGGACGGCCGAGCCGAAGTCGGGCCGGTTGGGGGTGTCCGGGAATCGCTGCGGCTCCAACGCCACCCCGGCGCCCTGCTCGTACGGTGTGCCAGTCGTCGAAAGGCGCGCGCCGTCGAACCCGGCCGCCGTGTAGACCTGCAGTCCCGGCTGGTCGGTGCTGAGGGTCATCCGCGTGTGCGTCAACGGGGAGTCGAGCACGGCCGCGGTCTGCCAGGTCGAGCCGTCGATGACGAAGTTGTGGTCGAGACCTCCCATGGCAGCGATCGCATCGCCCAGACTCACGGGCTCCCGCAGGTCGAACGCCGTGCCGGTCACTCCCAGCACGTCGAGCGGGATACCGACGTCGTCCACCGGCAGGTAGGCGTCGGCGGCCACGCGGAGCAGGTGGTCGTCGACCGGGCCGGTGCTGTCGCCGTCGAGGTTGAAGTAGGCATGGCTGGTCAGGCTCACCACGGTCGGGGCATCGCAGGTCGCCTCGAGACGCACGCCCACGGAGTCGGCGGTGGTCTCGAACGCCACGGTGACTGTCAGCTCGCCGGGAAACCCTTGGTCCCCGCTGGGACTGGTGAGCCCCAGCGACAGCTGATCGTCTGTGTGGCGAACCACGTCCCAGAGACGCCTGTGGAAGCCGTCCGGTCCGCCGTGCAGGGTGTTGCCGCGGTCGTTGGCGTCCAGCTCGACGGTGTCGCCGTCGAGGGGAAACCGGGCTCCCTTGATTCGGTTGGCGTAGCGACCGATCGTGCCGCCGACGTACTCCATCGACTCGAGGTACTCATCCGCCGTCGCATGACCGAGCACCACGTTGCGTCGTACGCCGTCACCCCCGGTCACGAACAGCCGGTGGACGGTGGCGCCGAGGTCGAGCACCTCGAGGACCGGTCCGGGTTCGGTGCCGATGGTCAGCACGCGCACCGGTCCCCGGGAGGACTCCCCGCAGGGCCGCACGCGCATGGACAGACGCTAGTGGACACTGACCTCGCGCTTCGACTCCGCGTAGCGTCTGACGGGAGGAGGGCCGATGGTGGTAGACGTGCTGACCGAGACCGTGATCCGGCGTCCTCTCGACGTGGTGGCGGACTACACGATCGACCCGAGCCATGCGCCTGAGTGGTACGCGAACATCCTCCAGGTGCGGTGGGAGACCCCGCCGCCGCTGGCCGTCGGTTCGCGGGTCGCGTTCGTGGCCCGGTTCCTCGGACGCCGGCTCACCTACACCTACGAGATCGCCGACCTGCGGCCCCGAGAGCTCCTGGTGATGCGCACGTCGCAGGGTCCGTTCGCGATGGAGACGACCTACGCCTGGTCGGCGGAGGGCGAGACTGCCACCAGGATGACCCTGCGCAACCATGGCGAGCCCTCGGGCTTCACCGGGATCGCGGCACCAGCCATGACGCTGGCGATGCGGCGCGCGAACACGAAGGACCTCGCGGCTCTGAAGGCGCTGCTCGAGTCCGGCTTCGGTCCCCGCTGACCGAAGCGGGAACACTAACGGCAGCCGCACGGTTGCCAACGACGTCCGCGTCTCATCCGGAGGAGCACCCTTGTCGAAGCTGTTCGAGCCGATCACCCTTCGTGGCCTGACGTTGCGCAACCGAGTGTGGCTGGCGCCGATGTGCCAGTACTCCTCCACCGACGGCATGCCCGACGACTGGCAGCTGGTCCACCTCGGGTCGCGGGCGACCGGCGGCTTCGGGCTGATCCTGACCGAGGCGTCGGCAGTGGTCCCCGAGGGCCGGATCTCTCCGGAGGACGCCGGCATCTGGAACGACGAGCAGACCCAGGCGTGGCGCCGGATCGTCGAGTTCGTGCACGGCCAGGGCGCCTCGATCGGCGTCCAGCTCGCGCACGCAGGCCGCAAGGGCTCGACCTACCGGCCGTGGGCGGAGCAGCAGGGATCGGTCCCCGAGGCCGAGGGCGGCTGGCAGGCAGTGGCCCCGTCGCGGGTCCCGTTCGAGGGGTACGCCGACCCGGCAGCCCTGACCATCGAGGAGATCGCCGGAGTGGTGACCGCGTTCGCAGACGCCACCAGCCGCGCCATCGAGGCCGGGTTCGACACCGTGGAGATCCACGCGGCACACGGGTACCTGCTGCACGAGTTTCTCTCCCCACTGTCCAACCTGCGCGACGACGACTACGGCGGCTCGTTCGAGAACCGCACCCGGCTGCTGCTGGAGACGGTGGACGCCGTGCGTGCAGCGCTCCCGGAGACCGCACCGTTGCTGGTCCGGATCTCCGGCACCGACTGGATCGACGGTGGGTGGGACCTCGAGCAGAGCACCCGGCTCGCCGTACTGCTGAAGGAACGGGGCGTCGACCTCGTCGACGTCTCGTCGGGCGGCAACGCGCCCGCGTCGATCCCGCTCGAGCCCGGCTATCAGGTGCCCCTGGCCGCCGGGGTCCGCGCGGCGGGGCTGCCCACCGGAGCGGTGGGGCTGATCACCGAACCGGAGCAGGCGGAGAAGATCCTCGCGAACGGCGAGGCCGACGTGGTGTTCCTGGCGCGTGCTGCCTTGCGCGAACCGTCCTGGCCGCTGCGTGCTGCCCACGAGCTCGGGGTCTCGGACGACGACGTGCCCTGGCCGGACCAGTACCTGCGCGGGCGCTGGCGCTAGACCGTCGTCCCGGGCGGCAGCCGTGAACCCGCGGGAAGCTTCGAGCTGACCCGGCTCTCCCGTCCGACGATCGGGATCGCGTCCGGGTCGTCGAGCGCCACGTCGCTGCTACCGACCTCCGCCCCGTCGGACAGCTCGCAGTCGCTGTCGACGATGGCGCGCGTCACGGTCGCGCCCGAGCGGACCACGGTGTCGTTGAAGATGACGCTCTCGACGACCTCGGCTCCCTTCTCGACCACCACTCCCGGGCCCAGCACGCTGCGCCTCACCACGCCCCCGACCACACAGCCGGAGCTGATCAGGCTTTCGTCGATCTCGGCACCTTCGTGCACGCGAGCGGGCTCTCGCTGCGGCTGCTGGGTCCGGATCGGCCACGAGCTGTCGAACAGGCCCGCCTCCGCGTTCACCAGCTCGAAGTGGGCGTTGAGGTAGTGGTGCGGCTGCCCCAGGTCGCGCCAGTAGCCGCCGAGGTCGTGCGCGTAGGCTTTGCCGCGGTCGACCATCCGGGGCAGCAGCAGGTCACCGAAGTCGCCGAGCCCGGAGTCGCCCTCGTCGTCGTCCCCCTCGTGGGGCTCGTCGGACAGCTCGTGGTGCAAAGCCTCGAGCATCTCGATCAGGACGTCCGGTTCGTAGAGGAAGACCTCGGTCGCGACCGTGGTGGTCGCCGGCTTGTCCGGCTTGTAGACGAAGGAGGTCACCCGCCCGAGGCGGTTCACCTCGACCACGGCGTGATCGGACGCGTCCTCGGCGTACGTCCCGGAGAGATCGGTGGTGACCAGCGTGACCTCGGCGCCCTTGTCCCGGTGGGTGCGTACGACGTCGCGGTAGTCGAGCCGGTAGACGTGGTCGGCGCTCATCACCAGGACGAGATCGGGGTCCGCCGTCCTGATCTGGTCGCGGATCCGGTAGAGCTCGTCGGCGTTGCCCTTGGCGAAGCCCTCTTCGTCCATGGACCCTGAGCCCTCCTGCGGCACCAGCAGCCGCAGGCCCCCGTGGGTCCGGTCGAGGTCCCATGGCCGGCCGTTGCGCACCTGCTCCTCGAGCGCGGAGGCCTGGTAGGCCACCGAGAGCCAGACGTCGTCGATCCCGGAGTTGACCAGGTTGGACAGCGGGAAGTCGAGCAGCTGGTAGCTGCCCGCGAACGGCAACGCAGGCTTGGCCCGCTCGAGGGTCAGCACGTCCATGCGACCGCCCGCGCCACCCGCCTGGATGATGGCCAGGATCTTGGTGCTCTCCATGCGCGCCATCGTGACACCCGGCTGGTCACGAGTGACCTAACCTTCGGGCATGGATCGCAACGACGCGGCGCACGACCGCAAGCAGGACGACGGACGCAACCCTTTCGAGAAGTTCGTCGAGGCGGTCCAGAAACGGGTGAGCCGCGCGCCGTTCTTCCTGTTCTGCCTCGCGGTCGTGCTGATCTGGCTGGTGAGCGCCCCGTTGTGGCCGGACCTCAAGCAGTGGCAGGTCGCGATCCACACCTTCGCCAGTGTGCTGTCCATCCTGCTGCTCGTGCTCCTCGAGAACGCGGGCCGGCGGGCTGAGGAGGCTTCACAGGAGAAGCTCAACGTGCTCGCCGAGGCGCTGGCCGAGCTGATGGAGTCACACTCGCGGACCGACCCCGAGCTCGAGGAGGCCACCGAGAAGCTGCGTGAGGCGATCGGGTTGGAAGAGCGCCACTAGCCAGCCGGGCCGATCGGGAACTGCAGTCCGAGCGCCGCGTTGATCTCGTAGTGGCGCACCAGGAACGCGCGCTCGTCGAGCTTCCTGCGCCGCAGCCAGCCGGTGACCTCGTCGTTGCACTTGCTGGCGTTGCAGGAGCCGCAGGCCGGCGCGATGTTGTCGAGCGTGTAGCGACCACCACGAGAGATCGGCAGCACGCAGTCACGTTGCAGCGGCTTGTCGGTGGCGCCGCAGTACGCACATCCGCCCCACGCGGCCTGCAGAGCAGCCCACTGCTCGGCGCTGAGGTCGTGCTCGACGCGGTTCATCCGGCGCTTCCGCCGCCGGGCGACCCGGGCCCTGCGACTCCGGTTGACGACCATCGCCCCAGCGTAGGCAGGAGCGGCTCCGAAAGGGCGCTGACCGGGCCGCGTGACCGCTGGGGCAGATGTCCCGGCGAGACGCTCCCGCAGGCCACGGTCGCGGCCACCACCTTCTGGCGGGGTCCGGAACGACGTCGGCGGCACCCGCACAGGTCTCTGACCTGCGCAGATGCCGCCGATCTGCCGCGGTGGCGGTGGGATTTGAACCCACGGTGGGCTTGCACCCACACACGCTTTCGAGGCGTGCTCCTTAGGCCGCTCGGACACGCCACCGCCGGGAAGGTTACCGGACTCCATCGGTGCGGCCGAAATCAGCGTTGGGTGGCGAAGAACGCCTCCAGCAGGAGGGTGCTCTCGTCCGCGAGCACCCCTGCGATCACCTCAGGCCGGTGGTTCAGCCGACGATCGCGTACGACGTCCCAGAGCGAGCCGACCGCACCCGCCTTGTCGTCGTACGCCGCGAACACCACGCGCTCGACCCGGGACAGGACAGCCGCCCCGGCACACATCGTGCAGGGCTCAAGGGTGACCACGAGCGTGCAGCCGGTCAGCCGCCACTGCCCAACGAATGTTGCCGCGGCGCGCAGGGCCACCACCTCGGCATGGCCGGTCGGGTCGCCGTCGCGCTCGCGGACGTTGTGGCCGGTGCCGATCACGTCACCTGCAGCCGAGAGCACCACTGCGCCGATGGGAACGTCCCCCGAGGACGCGGCCAGGTGCGCCTGGTCCAGGGCAGCGCGCATCGCCGGGTCCCAGGTGCCCACCGGGCTCACTCCGCGATGCCGACCAGGTCGTCGAACTTCGAGCCGAAGCCCACGTTGGCGGCGATGTCGCTGAGGATCTCCTCGGGGTAGAGGTCGTAGTCGTCGAGCAGAGCGCCCATGTCCTGCGCCGACATCCCCATGTCAGCGCAGATCGCGAGGTCACCGGCAGGCGCCTGGTCGTCGTCGTCATCGACGTGGACCCCGATGGTGTCGATGGCCGAGCGGGCCAGGCTCCAGTCGGTCGCCGCGGTGGCGTCGGAGAGCAGCACGCGCACCAGCGAGCCCTGTGCCCGCACCATCAGCACGAAGTCCTCGGCCACCGAGATCAGGGCCAGCGCGCCGTTCTCACCGGGGTAGCGGCGGAGCTCCTTGGCAATGGTGTCGACGGTGTCGAGGGAGCGGTCGGGCAGCTCGGCGAGGTTCCAGTCGCCCTCGTCACGGTAGGCAACGACGGCGAGGTCGATCTCGCCGACCTCGGCGTCCGTGATCTCCGCCATCACGCACCGCCTTCCTGGATGCTCACTGGCATCGTTGCAGAACAAGCCACCAAGAACCACCGACATCAGTGCCCACTACGGTGTAGGCCATGCGCCTGCACGTCGTCGACCACCCGCTCGTCTCGCACAAGCTCACCACGCTGCGCGACCAAGGCACGGCCTCACCGGAGTTCCGCCGGCTCACCGAGGAGCTGGTGACGCTGCTGGCCTACGAGGCGACGCGGGACGTCCGGGTCGAGCCGGTCTCCATCACGACGCCGGTCGGCCCCGCCGAAGGGGTCAACCTGAGCCGTCCGCGGCCACTCGTCGTACCCATCCTGCGGGCAGGGCTGGGGATGCTCGAGGGGATGATGCGGCTGATGCCGACCGCCGAGGTGGGCTTCCTCGGCATGGTGCGCGACGAGGACACACTGCTGGCTTCGACGTACGCCGAGCGCCTGCCGGCCGACCTCTCGGGGCGGCAGTGCTACGTCCTGGACCCGATGCTCGCGACCGGCGGCACCCTCGCAGCCGCGATCCAGTTCCTCACCGAGCGCGGTGCCGACCACATCACCTGCATCTGCCTGCTCGTCGCGCCCGAGGGCGTGGCCAACCTGGAGAAGGGCCTGGCGGACGTCGCCGTCCCGGTCACCGTGGTCACCGCCGCGCTCGACCAGCGCCTCAACGAGAAGGGCTACATCGTGCCGGGCCTGGGCGACGCGGGAGACCGGCTCTACGGCCTGGCCGAGTAGCTCTCGACCTGCTCCGTTCTTCAGCCGGTCCGCGAGGTGACCGAGGCAGCCCCGGCCAGCGGAGTCGCCACCGCCACGCGGGGAACAGTGACGGTGACCGTCGTCCCCTTGCCGTGCGACGAGGAGACGCCGATCTTGCCGCCGTGCAGTGCGACGATCGCCTGGACGATGGTCAGCCCCAGCCCGGTCCCCTGGACGGCCTGGTCCGTCGCGGACGTGGACCGGAAGAACCGCGTGAACAGCTTCGCCTGGTCGTCGACGGCGATGCCGACGCCGTCGTCCTTGACCACGATCTGGCTGACCTCCCCGTCGGAGCTCAGCGCCACCTCCACGTTGCCGCCGTCGGGGGTGAACTTCACGGCATTGGTCATCAGGTTGGCCACCATCCGCTCGAGCTGGACCGGGTCGCCGTGGTGCACGACCGGCTCGCGTGGCGTCGAGACGGTGACCGTGAGCGATCGCTTGGCGAGCGTCGTCGCCAGAGCCTCGTGGGCGTTGGTGACCACGGAACGGATGTCGGTGACGACCGGCTCGATCTTCAGGTTCGAGGACTCGATCTGGGACAGGGTCAGCAGGTCTTCCACGAGCAGCAGCAGCCGGCGACCGTTGCGATCGACCCGGTCGACCACCTCACGCTGCGCGTCGGTCAGCTCGCCCACCATCCCGTCTTCCAGGACCTCGGTGTAGCCGATGATGCTGGTGATCGGCGTACGCAGCTCGTGGCTGACCGTCGAGACGAAGTCACCCTTCACCCGCTCCAGCTCCTGCAGCCGCTCCACCGCCGTCTTCTGGTGCTGCAAGGTCAGCAGCATCGCCCGGTGGGCGTGCTCCCGCTCGGTGACGTCCTCCGCGGTCGCGAGGTAGCCCGACAGCTCGCCGCTCTGGTCCGGTACGGCGGTGAGGGTCATCCGCATGATGCGCTCCTCACCGTCCTTGCGGCGGAAGAGCCACAACCGGTTGGTGACCTCGGCGGCGACCGTCGCGCGGCAGATGTCGGCGAAGTTGGGCAATGCCTCGAGCCGGGCCGCCTGGTGCCCGATCTCGTCCGCCGGGTGGAACATGTCCGGCCGCTTCCCGAGCACCTCCTCCGAGGAGTACCCCAGCATCGCCTCGGCGCCCGGGTTGAACAACGTGATGGTGCCGTCCGGCCCGGTCGCGATGATCGCCGTACCGGTGGCGGAGGCGACCAGACGCTGCAGCGTCTCGCGCCCGGCATCGGCCCGGGCGGTCGCGATCCGCTGCTGGGTGACCATCACGGAGAGGGGCAGGAGGATCAGGCCACAGTCGAGCAGGAAGAGGTTGAGGATGCCGCTCACCAGCTCGGGCGCCAGGTCGTAGCGCTCGCCGAGGGCGAAGATGGGTCCGATCTCGAGTGCGGTCACCGACGACCCGATCACCGCGACCACGGTGAGCAGGACGGTCGCCTCGCGCAGGGTGCCGCGGAACGCGTGCCACGCGAACATGGGCATCACCGCGAAGACCACCGGTGGAGCGTCGGTGCTGAGGAACACCGCGAGCGTCGTACCGATCGTGAGAGTGGCCTGTATGACGCGCTCCCGTGGCCCGGCGATCGGCTCGAAGCTGACGGCCCGGAGGAACAGCGGGAGCAGCACCATCACGGAAGCGGCGTACGCACCGAACGCCTCGAGGGCACCCAGGAACGCATGCGCGTGCCCGGTGACCCAGAGGGTCAGTCCGCAGCCGACGCCAGCGAGCGCGGAACCTGCGGCCATCGCGCCCACGAACTGGGACACGTCCCCGGAGTCGCGCAGCACGGCCCGGCGGTTGCCGAGGCCGGCCACCAGTCGTTCGCGGGTGAGCCAGGCTGCCGCCACGAAGCTGGCGCTGAAACCCAACGCAGTGACCGCGTCGTAGTCGTTGGCGAGGAACGCGGCGAAGATCAGCAGCAGGCTGGCCACGAGGACCCCGGACCGGAGCCGCCTCGGCGAGGTGAGGAGCAGCCCGGCGACCACACCGCCTGCTGGCCAGATGGCCGGGACCTGGTTGGCACCCGAGACGACGGTGGCCGCGACCCACGCGGAAGCGAGGACGGCGAGCAGGAGCAGCGAGAGCCGGACCGCCTGCGCGCCGGTGAGGAGCGGTGCGATTGCTGTCGCTCTCTTCGTCGTCGTCTGCAGGTCAGAGCTGGACGAAGAGACACCCCAGCGCACGGCCCCCCTCACGACGCAGGACGACACATTGCCGCCATTGTCCATTATGTGTCATTGGCGGCGTGTCGGGCCAGTTTTACGAAACCGCGAGGCGCGCAACAGGTCCGGAGGGGTCAGCGGCAGTTCAGAGGGCCTTGACCGCGTTCAGGAGCTTGCTCATGGAGTCCTTGGCATCCCCGAAGAGCAGGGTGGTGTTCTCCTCGAAGAGCAGCTCGTTCTCGATGCCGGCGAAGCCCGGCCGCATCGACCGCTTCATGAACACGACCTGCTTGCCCTCGTCGGCGTTGAGGATCGGCATGCCGTAGATCGGCGCACCGGGCGTCGTCTTCGCCGCGGGATTCACCACGTCGTTGGCGCCGACCACCAGGACCACGTCGGCGTCCTTGAACTCGCCGTTGATGTCGTCCATCTCCTTGAGCTGCTCGTAGGGCACCTGGGCCTCGGCGAGCAGGACGTTCATGTGGCCGGGCATCCGCCCCGCGACCGGGTGGATCGCGTAGTCGACCTGGGTGCCGCGCTCGGCGAGAACGTCGACGAGCTCACGCAGGGTGTGCTGGGCCTGGGCGACCGCCAGTCCGTAGCCCGGGATGATGATCACCCGGTCGGCGTACCCCAGCATGATCGCGACGTCCTCGGGGTTCGCGGACTTGACCGGACGGTCCGAGGCCACACCTGCGCCGAGCGTGGAGCCGCCCTTGAGCGCACCGAACAGGATGTTGGCCACCGAACGCCCCATGGCCTTGGCCATCAGCAGTGTCAGGAACGTTCCGGAGGCACCCACCAAGGTGCCTGCGACCAGGAGCACCACGTTGTCCAGCACGTAGCCGCCTGCCGCCACCGTCAGGCCGGTGAAGGCGTTGAGCAGCGAGATCACGATCGGTACGTCGGCACCGCCGACCGGCAGCACGAGCAGCAGCCCGAACGCCAGACCGACCAGGCCGAGCACGATCCCGACCCACATCGTCGGGTCGAGCACCAGCTGGGTGGACAGGCCGATGCCTCCGAGCAGGCCCACTCCGAAGGCGAGCGCGAGACCAGGGAAGACCACGGGAGCCGAGGTCATCAGCTCCTGCAGCTTGGCGAAGGTGACCAGCGAGCCGGCGAAGGAGACCGCCCCGACGAAGATGGTGAACGCTGTGGCCAGCAGGATGAACCAGCTGGGGTCGGCGTCCTCAGGTGTGATCTCGTGCAGCATGACCAGCTCGCGCAGCTCCAGCAGCGCGACCAGCGCCGCCGCACCGCCACCGACACCGTTGAACAGCGCCACCATCTGCGGCATCTGCGTCATCTGCACCCGCTGGGCACCGAAGACACCGCCGACGGTGCCGACCACGATGGCGCCGAGGATCAGCGGGATGTGCAGGAGATCGAGGTAGAAGAACGGGACGATGCACGCGACGACGGCTGCGGCGGCACCGATCAGGTTGCCCGTGCGTGCGGTCTTCGGTCCCGAGAGGCCCTTGAGCGCGAGGATGAAGCAGACCGCGCAGGCCAGGTAGGTCAGCTGCACCCAGGTCGGAGTGGCGGTCACTTCGCGGCCCCCGCTTCATCAGCACCGGAGGCGGCCACTGGCTTCTTCTTCTTGCGCACGAACATCTGCAGCATCCGGTCGGTCACCACGAAGCCGCCGACCATGTTGACCGCGGCGAGCACGATCGCGACCAGCCCGACGGCGACAGCCAGGTCGTTCTCGGTCGTGCCGGTCACGATGATCGCGCCGAGCAGGATGATCCCGTGGATGGCGTTCGCCCCGGACATCAGTGGGGTGTGCAGGGTCGAGGAGACCTTGGAGATCACCTCGATGCCCACGAAGACGCTGAGCACGAAGATGGTCAGCCAGACGACGGCGTCGTTCACTGGTCGTCCTCCTGTTCGTCGGGGAGGTTCGCTTCGGGGTCCGGGCCCTCGATCGCTTCCCTGGTGGGCTGGTGCACGATCCGGCCGGCGTGGGTCACCGCGGCGCCGGCCACGACCTCGTCCTCGAAGTCGGGAGCGAACTCGCCCTCGCTGGTCATCAGGGTCAGCAGGCTGACGAGGTTCTGGGCGTAGAGCTTCGAGGCCGGCCCGGGCATCTGCGAGGGGACGTTGTCACCGCCCCACACCTGCGCGTGGCCGATCCGGACGACCTTGCCGGCCACCGAACCCTCGACGTTGCCGCCGCTCTCGGCCGCGAGGTCGACGACCACGGAGCCCGGCTTCATCTGCTCGACCATCTCGGCGGTGACCAGCATCGGCGCCTGCCGGCCGGGGACGGCAGCTGTGGTGATCAGCGCGTCCGCGTTGGCGATGTACGGCGTGAGCATCTCGCGCTGGCGCTCTGCCCGGTCCTCGGTCATCTCTCTGGCGTAGCCACCCGACCCCTCGAGGGTCTCCAGCTCGAGGTCGATCGCCTTCGCGCCCATGGAGCGGATCTCCTCGGCGGCGGCCGCCCTCACGTCGTACGCCTGCACGACCGCTCCGAGCCGCTTGGCGGTCGCGATCGCCTGGAGGCCGGCGACGCCGGCACCGAGTACGACGACCTGCGCGGGCTGCACCGTGCCGGCGGCGGTCATGTTGAGAGGGAAGAAGCGACGGAGCAGTCCGGCGGCGACGATCGCGCTCCGGTAGCCGGAAACCAGCGCCTGAGAGGACAGTGCGTCCATCGACTGTGCTCGGGAGATACGTGGCACCAGCTCCATCGCGAAAGCGGTCACGCCGAGGTCGCGCAGGTCCCCGACGAGGTCGTGGGAGGAGTTGACGGGGAGGAAGGACAGCACGGCCGCGCCCTCGCGCAGCTGGCGAGCCCGGTCATTGCTGAGCGCGTTGACACCGAGTACGACGTCGGCCTCGGGGAGCGCGCGCTCGGAGACGACAGCACCGGCCTCGACGTACAGCTCGTCGGCGTACTCCGCGCGGGCGCCGGCGTCGGGTTCGACCAGTACTTCGTAGCCGAGGTCGGTCAGCTTGGCGACGAGCTCGGGGACCATCGCGACCCGGGACTCGCCCTCACGGGTTTCCCTTGCTACTGCGATCTTCACGCACAAGAACCTAGTGGACGTGCTGGCTGGTCAGGACATCCCCATGCCGACCAAGGTGCCGACGCCGTAGGTGACCGACATCGCCAGCACCCCACCGAGGACGTTGCGCACCACGGCGGGGCGAGGAGGCGCACCGCCCATCCGGGCGCTGACCAGGCCGGTGCCGGCCAGAGCCAGTCCGACAGCGGCGAGGGTGACGACCGCCCGGAGGCTCGGCGGGAACAGCAGGATGGTCGCCAGGGGCAGGAGCGCGCCGAGGGTGAAGGAAATCATCGAGGCACGGGCGGCCTGCCACGGGTTGGTCAGCTCGTCCGGGTCGATCCCGAGCTCGATCTCCAGGTGCGCCCGCAGGGCGTCACCGCCGGTGAGCTCGAGGGCGACCTGTTTGGCGAGCTGCTCGGAGAGTCCCTTCTGCCGGTACAGCTCGGCCAGCTCGGCCAGCTCGTCCTCCGGCTCCTCCGCCAGCTCGCGGGTCTCCTTGGCGATCAGCGCCAGCTCGGTGTCGCGCTGGGTGCTGACCGAGACGTACTCGCCCGTCGCCATGCTCAGCGCGCCCGCCACCAGGCCGGCCATCCCGGCGACGAGGATCGTGTGGCGGTCGCTGGTGGCCGCGGCCACACCCATCACCAGGCCGGCGACCGAGACGATGCCGTCGTTGGCCCCCAGCACCGCCGCCCTCAGCGAGTTGAGCTTGCCGCTCAGCGAGTCCGAGTGCGGTTCGTTGGGGTGCTCACCCATCGGCGGGAAGCTCGGCGCGGTCGGGGTGGTCATGGGTCGATCGTCCTTCGTCGCGTGGGCCCCCGCAACGAAGGGCAGGCTGGGCTCATCTCTGAGTCCTCCCTGGCTCAGCCCGCCGCCTTGAAGGTGTAGGTCGTGTTGAAGGTCTTCGGATCCACGCCGGTGACCGTGACGACGACGGGCAGGTTGCCCTGCTTGGTGACCAGGGTGCAGCGCATCCGGGCGCCCACCTTGCCGGGGAGGAAGTCCGGGCAGCTTCCGGTGGGCAGCTTGGCCTTGTACTTCGCGGCGTACTGCTTGGCGAGGTCGTCGAAGACCGCCTTGCCGACCACGCCGAACTCCTGGGCGGCATCGTCGATCTTGATCAGGAAGTGACCGCCGCTCTTGGTCTCGTCGATGGTCACGGTCGCGCCGATCCGCACGAGCCTGCCGTCGTCGAGCAGCACCGTGCGCAGGCATCTCGACGTGGCGTCGACCTCGAACTTGACGTCGGCGCAGGTGAGCTCGCCGTGGACCAGCTCGGGGTTCTGCTTCTCCAGCTGGGTGTTGGCCCGCGATGCGAGGGTCTCGCCCTCGAGCTTGTCGGGTTTCGTGTTGACCTTGATCTCCGCCCCGCAGCCGGCGAGCAGCATCATCGCCATCACGACCAGCACGACGAGCGGGACCTTCCTACCGAGGTTCCTCATCGCAGCATCTCCTCCACCCACGCGGGAACGGTCTCGGTCGCCGGGCCTTCGCGCACCTGCGCGAAGTCACTGAGCGGTTCCGGAGCCAGGTTGAGCTCCAGCGTGTCAGCACCGTTGCCGATGGCGTAGTGCACGAACGCCGCAGCGGGGTACACGAGCCCGGAGGTGCCGACCGCCACGAACAGGTCACAGTCGAAGATGGCCTGCTGCACGGCGTCCATCTCGTAGGGCATCTCCCCGAACCAGACCACGTCTGGGCGAAGGGTTGCGTGGCCGCAGGAAGGGCAGCCAGGACGATCGCCCAGGCTGCCGGTCCACTCGTGCCGCCGGTCGCACGTCGTACACCACGCCGCGCGGAGCCGGCCGTGCATGTGGTGCACCCGCTTGGAGCCACCGCGCTCGTGCAGGTCGTCGATGTTCTGGGTCACCAGGTAGAGGTCCTCGCGCAGGTGCTCCTCCAAGCGTGGCCAGCGCGGCGTGCGCGGCGTTGGGCTCGACCCGCCCGAGCAGCGCGCGGCGTTCGTCGTAGAACCGCTGCACCAGGTCCGGATCGGCAGCGAACGCCTCCGGTGTGGCCACCGCCATCGGGTCGTGGCCCTCCCACAAGCCGTCGGCGTCGCGAAACGTGGGCAGGCCACTCTCGGCGGAGATCCCCGCCCCGGTGAGTACGACGACCTTCACGGTCGCAGGCTATCGATGGCGATCCGGCCTCAGTAGTACCAGGGGAAGGGCGACCAGTCCGGCTCGCGCTTCTCCAGGAACTGGTCGCGGCCTTCCTGGGCCTCGTCGGTCATGTAGGCCAACCGGGTCGTCTCGCCGGCGAAGAGCTGCTGTCCGATCAGGCCGTCGTCGATCATGTTGAAGGCGTACTTGAGCATCCGCTGCGCGGTGGGGCTCTTGCCGTTGACCTGCCTGCCCCAGTCCAGTCCGACCTTCTCCAGCTCGGCGTGGGGCACTGCCCGGTTCACCGCGCCCATGCGGTGCGCCTCCTCGGCGGAGTACTCGCCACCGAGGAAGAAGATCTCCCGCGCGAACTTCTGGCCGACCTGACGGGCGAGGTACGCCGACCCGAAGCCGCCGTCGAAGCTGCCCACGTCGGCGTCGGTCTGCTTGAACCGGCCGTGCTCGGCGCTCGCCAGGGTGAGGTCGCAGACCACGTGCAGCGAGTGACCACCGCCGGCCGCCCAGCCGTTGACCAGGCAGATGACGACCTTCGGCATGAACCGGATCAGCCGCTGGCACTCCAGGATGTGCAACCGGCCGAGCTTCGCCTTGTCCACGGTCTCGGCGGTCTCCCCCTCCGCATACTGGTAGCCGGCCTTGCCGCGGATCCGCTGGTCGCCTCCGGTGCAGAAGGCCCACTTGCCTGACTTGTCGCTGGGTCCGTTGCCAGTCAGCAGGACGCAGCCGACGTCGCTCGTCGTACGCGCGTGCTCGAGGACCCGCAGCAGCTCGTCGACCGTGTGCGGCCGGAAAGCGTTGAGCACGTCCGGGCGGTCGAAGGCGATCCTGACGGTCCCGTGGGCACGGGCACGGTGGTAGGTCAGGTCGGTCAGGTCGGCGAAGCCGGGGACGTCGTCCCAGTCGGCCGGGTCGAAGATCTCGCTGACCCCTTCGATGGCACTCATGGCCTGAACACTAGTGAGTAGAGGTGGAATCTTGAGGTGGTTCGCGCTGTTGGCACTTGTATGACCCTTCAAGGTGAATATGTCCCCAGCAAGGCTCAGTGGGTTCGCGACCAGGTGGACAAGTACGAAGCCACTGACGGCGCCGAGGCGAACACCCTGCGCGACACCGGCTACCCCATCGTGGTGATCACCTCACGAGGAGCGAAGTCCGGCAATCTCCGCAAGAACCCGGTGATGCGGGTCGAGCGCGATGGCACCTACGTGGCGATCGCCTCCAAGGGCGGTTCGGACGACCAGCCGGAGTGGTACTACAACTTCGTCGAGCACCCCGAGGTCGACCTCCAGGACGGCGGCGTCAAGAAGACCTACCGGGTCGAGCTCGTCGAGGGTGACGAGCGCGCCGACCTGTGGCAGCTCGCAGTCGACACCTGGCCGACGTACGGCGAGTACCAGAAGAAGACGGAGCGCGAGATCCCGGTCTTCAAGCTCACGCCCAGGGACTGAGCCAGGCTTCATTCTGACAGTTTGTTCGTTTTGGGGATTATCGACCCATTAGAACGGGTATCAAGCCTCCATAGGACAGCGCTCCGAGGTGCCACCGCCGACCAGGTCGCGCACCCGGTCCGCCGTGCGGCCGACGAGGTCCGGGCCCACCGGGCAGCGCCGACGAAGGTGGTCAACCAGGTTCGCCAGCACACCGCCCCGGTCCTCTCCGAAACCCGCGCTGCGGTCCAGAGCACTCCGGCTGGGCCGATCGTGACCAAGGTGTCCGACACCGTCAGCTCCCACCTCACGAAGGTGGTCGAGCAGACCCGGTCGACACTGGACTCGAGGCGTTCGCTCCGGTGGACGCCTCCGACAACCAGATGACGGTCATCGGAGACGGCAACACGACCGAGAGCAACGTTCCCGAGGACGGCGAGACTGCCGCCCCCGGCGATCTCGCCGAGGGTTCGGAAGGCACGCCGAGAAGCGAGTCCTCCCCGGGCGCCGACGGCTCAGGTGACTGGACTGCGGCAGCAGCGGCGGCTTCCGGCGCCCAGGCTGCTCCCGCGGCGGCCATCCTCTCCGGTGGCCTCGTGAGTGGCATCCTGCCGCAGACCGGCGCCTCCGCCGCACTGCTGCTCTGGGCGCTGCTCGGCCTGGCCATGCTGCTCCTCGGCCTCGGCCTGCTCACGGGTCGGCGCGAGGCACGTACCGGGCGTCTGCGCGGTCGGGGGGGTCGCGCAGGCGCTCTGAGCTGCCGCCCCCGGGCGCCGGGTTTTCCCACCCCGGCGACCCGGCGCCCCAAGGGCGGCGGGGCGGGTGAATACCACGGCCACCCGCCTCGGCCGGGCCTTCGACGACTCGCGCAGGAGTCGGAGGCCCGGTCAGGCCTGCCCACGGTGGCGTCGTCCGACGGGTGGGTTGTCCCTCGGTCAGTTCGAGATCGAGGTGGCGAGCGCTGCCAGGTGGCACAGGCGGGCGATCTCGGAGTCGAGGATCTCGGGCCCTCCGCGGCGGGCGATCACGATCATCTCGTCCTCCTCGAAGGAGCAGCCGGCGACGAGCATCTCCGACATCCGCTCGGGAACCTCGATCCTGCTGCCGCGCTTGAGGTCGACCGGCCAGAACAAGTCGTCGGGGATCTCCGAGGGCGCAGCCGGGGAACCGTGCACCACCTTGGCGCCGTCGCCGGCGCGTCGTACCCGAAGCGCCCAGTCGACCACGAAGGTCGCGGGCAGCAGGTCCACCAAGGTGTCCCGAGCGGCCACCGGGTCAGACGTCATCGCCTCGACCACCTCGAGGTCACGGGTCAGGTTGGAGCCTGCTCCGTAGTGGGAGATCCAGAGGACGTTGACGCCTTCCAACGCGGTGCACGCCGAGATGATGCTGTCCGGCATCACCCCTGCCTCGGCTGCGAGGAACACGTCGTCGATCGCGCGGCCGCCGTGCCGCTCCACGATCTCGATCGCGTCGATGTTGCCCCCGGCAGAACCGATCGCCGAGGCGAGTCGTCCCAGCGAACCCGGAACGTCTGGGAGCTCCACGCGGAGCAGGTACGACATGGTCTGACCCTAGCCAACGGGTGTTACCGCGCGATGTCGGCTCGGTGGGTCGAGCAGCGAGTGGGCAGTCGCGACCTAGCGGACCACCTTGATGTTGAACTCGGCTGTTCCGAGCGCACCCATCAGCCGGACCCAGAGGGGCAGCCACATCTCCAGGCCGCGGGCGTTGTGCAGTCCGTCGAGCTCGACCACGTCCTCCCAGCCGAGCTCGCGCAGCAGGCCGACCACCTGTTGGCGTGCCTCCGCGTCGTCCCCGGCGGCGAAGATCGTGGTGTCCCCGTCGCCGACCGAGTCAGGGTTCACCATCACCGAGGCGGTCACCGTGTTGAGGCTCTTCACCACCCGCGCATCGGGGAAGGCGCGCTGGATCTGCTCGGCGAGGGAGTCGGTGTCCTTGACGCTCAGGGTCGGCGGGAAGCCCTGGGAGAAGTCCAGCGGGTTGGAGACGTCGATGAGCACCTTGCCGGCGAGATGGTCCGACCCGACCTCGCCGAGGGCAGCCAGACTCGCCATCCCGTTCGTGACATTGACGACGACGTCCGCGTCGGCGGCGACCGTCCCGAGCGGTCTGAGCGGGATGTCGAGGCCGACCCACTCCTCCCGCCCGGCGGTCGCGTCGGGGTCCCGCGTCCCGACCACCACGTCGTGTCCAATCCGCTGCAGACCGAGTGCCAGGGTCCGTCCGGCGGTGCCGGTTCCGATGATCGCGATCCTCATCCCCCGAGCGTAGGCCGCCGCAGCCGGTCGCGGGAGTGCACCGATTTGCCCCTAGGGTTGCGCCATGAGTCGCATTCTCGTCACCGGAGCCACCGGCTTCATCGGTCGCCGACTGGTTCCCGCCCTGATCGGCGAGGGTCACGACGTACGCGCAATGACAAGGCGCCCGGAGTCGTACGACGGCCCCGGCGAACCCGTCGCGGGGGACGTCAACGACGGCGAGTCGTTGACCGGGCCGCTCGAGGGCGTGGACGTGGCGTACTACCTCGTGCACTCGCTCGACGACGCCGACTTCGAGCGCAAGGACGCGGACGCTGCTCGGGCGTTCGCGGCCGCGGCCAGCGCGCAGGGGGTGCAGCAGATCGTCTACCTCGGCGGCCTCGGTGACGACGGCGAGCTCTCGGCGCACCTGCGATCACGCAGGGAGGTCGAGTCGCTGCTCGCCGAGACAGGGGTGCCGGTGACCGTGCTGCGGGCGGCGATCGTGGTCGGTGCCGGCGGCATCTCGTGGGAGATCACCCGCCAGCTGGTCAAGAACCTCCCGGCCATGATCGTGCCCAAGTGGGCCGCGACGAAGACCCAGCCGATCGCCGTCGACGACGTGATCCGCTACCTGGTCGGCGTGTGCGGCAACGAGGCCGCGTTCGGGCAGGCGTTCGAGATCGGCGGCCCCGACCGCCTCACCTACATCGAGATGCTGCGGGTCGCTGCCGAGTCCGGCACCGGTCGGGTGGCGACGATCATCCAGGTCCCCGTGCTGACGCCGCGGTTGTCGTCGTACTGGCTGGCGCTGGTCACCGATGTCGACGTCACCACCGGCCGCAACCTGATCGACTCGATGGGCGTCGAGGTGCTCGTGACCGAGCAGCGGATCCGCGAGATCGTCCCGGGGGAGCCACTGACGTACGCCGAGGCGGTGCGCCGAGCGCTCGCCGAGGACGTGACCTGACATTTCGGATGGGGTTGTCGGGCCATCCCTGACGTTGTGGGGTGAAGTATCGCCGTACAACGTCCGGTATCCCCGGTCGGCCGGGGAAACCTGCACACCCCCACCTACAAGATCGCCGGCAGCGCGTAGAGCATCGTCACCGACCACACGAGGTGGGTGAGGACGGGCGCGAGGATGCCGCCGCTGGCGCGGCGTTCCAGGCCGACGACCACGCCCAGCACGAGCGCGGCGAACGCGAGCATCACGTTGCCGGTGGCGGCTGTGGCGATGGCGTAGGCGACAGCTGTGACCGGCACCTGGTGCTGCCGGATCGCGGCGTACAGGCCACCGCGGAAGAACAGCTCCTCCGCGATCCCGTTCAGCACCGTGACGACCAGCAGCGGCAGCGCCGAAGAGCCCTCGCCCGCGAACTCCAGGACGTTGCGGACCTGGTCGGCCAGCGGCGGGATCAGCCGCACGATGAAGGCGCCCACGACGAAGACGAGGGACAGAGCCGCCCCGATCAGGATCGGCTGCAGGATCGGACGGGCGGCCGCCTTCTCGTCGACGCCGACCCGGCCGAGATGGATGGGGCCGGAGGCGAAGGCGCCGATCGTCCACACGAGCGCCAGCAGCATGGTCGCTCCGTAGAACTCCGCGCTGCCGGTGTCCGTACGGCGCAGCGCGAACGCCAGCACCAGCGCGCCGACCACCACGACGACGAGGCTCACCAGCTGGCGGCGACGGAAGGCGCGGTCGGACTGCCGGTGGTCCCGGGGGGTCATGTCCCAGAGCGTGTGGCGCAGCTGGAGTCCGAGGCGTCGCATTGCCAGACCCTAGCCGTCAGCACCGCCGGGCAAACCCGCGCGTGGCCGGTCTCACATGCCGTCGGGGCGCCCCTCGTAGGGTCGTGGAATGACCTCGATCATGTGGTTCCGGCGCGACCTCCGGCTACGGGACAACCCCGCGCTCCGGAAGGCCGCTGCCGACGGACCTGTGCTCGGTCTGTTCGTCGTGGACCCCGTGCTGTGGGGCAGCGCCGGCCCGGCTCGACGTGCCTGGCTGGCGGCCAACCTCCGGTCGCTGGACGAGTCGATGGGCGGCCAGCTCTGCATCCGCACAGGCCGCCCCTCGTCGGTGGTGCCGGCGCTTGCTCGCGAGGTGGAGGCGGACCAGCTGCACGTCGCCAACGACTACACGCCGTACGCACGCCGGCGTGACCGGTCCGTCGTCGATGCGCTGCCGGACGGTGTGAGCGGGGTGGCCACGGGTTCGCCGTACGCCGTACCGCCGGGGACTGTCCGCAACGGGACCGGCGACCCCTACAAGGTGTTCACGCCGTTCAGCAGGGCCTGGCGGACGGCCGGGTGGGACGACCCGCTGCAGGCTCCCCGGGGCCTGAGCTGGGTGGCCGCCGACGACGACGAACGCGTCGACGCGATGCTGGACAAGGCCCTGCGCGACGCCCCGGAGGGGATGCCGACGGCAGGCGAGGACGCAGCGTGGCGCCGGTTTCGCAGTTTCCTCGACAGGGACGTCGACGGCTACGCCGACCAGCGCAACGACCCCGGTGCCGACCTCACCTCGCGCCTTTCGCCGTACCTCAAGCTCGGCGTGCTGCACCCCCGCCAACTGCTCGCCTCGACCTCGAGCCTGCGCGGCGAGGGTGCCCGCGTCTTCGAGTCCGAGCTCGCCTGGCGCGAGTTCTACGCCGACGTCCTGCACCACAACCCGGCGTCGGCGTGGCAGGACCTCCGGCCGGTGCCGGGTCTGACGTACGACGACCACGAGGACGCGATCTCTGCGTGGAGGGAAGGGAACACCGGCTACCCGATCGTGGACGCGGGGATGCGCCAGCTCCTCGCCGAGGGCTGGATGCACAACCGGGTGCGGATGATCACCGCGAGCTTCCTGACCAAGGACCTGCACGCCTGGTGGCCGGTGGGCGCCCGGCACTTCCTCGACCAGCTCGTCGACGGCGACCTCGCCTCCAACAACCACGGCTGGCAGTGGGTCGCCGGCACGGGCACGGACGCGGCGCCGTACTTCCGGGTGTTCAACCCGGTGACGCAGGGACTGAAGTTCGACCCGCGCGGCGACTACGTGCGCCGGTGGGTGCCGGAGCTCGCGCACCTGTCCGGCAAGGCTGTGCACGAGCCCTGGGACGCCGACGGCGGCTACGACCACGGCTACCCGAAACGGATCATCGACCACGCGGAGGAGCGTCAGGTCGCGCTGGATCGCTACCACCGCGGCCGAGGGTGAAGGTCTCGACCACCTCGTGCCGCGGACGGTTGCGCGGGCCTTCGCCGAGGTAGGAGGCGACCAGCGCGATCTCGTCGACGGTCCACGTCGGACCGGCGTACCCGTCGAGCAGCCGCACCCAGTTCGACGCCTCGACCGGACGCCCCATCCGCGCCAGCGTCAGGTGCGACCGGAACCGCTGGCCGTCCACCTCGGCGCCCGCCTTCACCAGAGCTGCGCGGGCGCCGGTGGCTGCCCGGGCAAGCTCCTCGCCCTCGGTCTCGACACCGGCAAAGAGCACCCTGGCCCTGCCCACGTTGGGAAACGCTCCGCCGCCGGCGATCCGCGCCTCCATCGGGCTCCGCTTCCGGCCCGCCCGCTCGAGCCGCGCCACCAGGTCGTCGTACGCCCGATCGGGGACGTCCTTGGCGAACGCCAGCGTGAGGTGGAACTGCTCCGGGATCGTCCAGCGGTACGGCGCCGCCTCGCGCCGCGGCGCGAGGAACTCCTCGAGGTGCTCGACGACCTCCTCGGGCGGGATCACCGCTACGAACATGCGCGTCATGACATTTCAGACGGGGTTGTGGTGCAATCCCTGACGTTGTGGGGTGAAGTATCGCCATACAACGACCGGGATCCCCGGTCGACCGGGGAATCCTGCAGCACCACTACAGCCCCAGGTCGCGCCCGATGAGCTCCTTCATGATCTCGTTGGAGCCGGCCCAGATCTTCGAGACGCGGGCGTCGCGCCAGGCGCGGGCGACGCGGTACTCGTTCATGTAGCCGTAGCCGCCGTAGAGCTGCACGCAGGCGTCGAGCACCTCGTTCTGTACGTCGGCCGCCCACCACTTCACCTTGGCCGCGTCGATCGGGGTCAGCCGCTTCTCGGTGTGGGCCAGCACTGCCTGGTCGATGAAGGCCTGCGTGACCTCCATCTTGGTGACCAGCTCTGCGGCGATGAACTTGTTGTACTGGAACGAGCCGATCGCCTGGCCGAACGCCTTGCGCTCCTTGATGTAGACGAGGGTCTCCTCGAGGATCTGCGCGGCCTGGGCCACGTTGCCGACCGCGTTGGACAGGCGCTCCTGCGGCAGCCAATTCATCATGTGGATGAAACCCATGTCGAGCTCGCCGATCAGGTTGTTCCCGGGGACGCGGACGTCCTCGAAGAACAGCTCGGCGGTGTCTGACTCGTCCTGGCCGACCTTGTCGAGCTTGCGGCCGCGGCTGAAGCCGTCCATGCCCGACTCGACGGCGAACAGCGAGATGCCCTTGGCCTTCTTCTCCGGCGTGGTCCGGGCTGCGACCACGATCAGGTCGGCGGAGTAGCCGTTGGTGATGAAGGTCTTCGAGCCGTTCAGGATCCAGTCGTCACCGTCGCGCACGGCCGTGGACTTCAGGGCAGCGAGGTCGGACCCGCCGGAGGGCTCGGTCATCCCGATGGCGGTCAGGATGTCGCCGCTCACGAAGCCGGGCAGCCAGCGCTCGCGCTGCTCCTCGGTGGTCAGCTCGACGAGGTACGGCGCCACGATGTCGGCGTGGATCCCGTGGCAGGACCCGAGCGCCATCGAGACCCGACCCAGCTCCTCGGCGAGCACCGCGTTGTAGCGGAAGTCCCCGGCCTCGGAGCCGCCGTACTGCTCGGGGATCTCCAGGCCGAGCAGCCCCTGGGCCGCGAACGCCTTCCACATCTCGCGCGGGAACTGCTTGGCTTCGATGTACTCCTCCCAGTGGGGAGTCACCTCGCGGTCGAGGAATCCGCGGACCGAGGAACGGAAGGCTTCGTGGTCGTCGTCGTAGAGCGTGCGCTTCATGGGGCCATCGTAGTGACGCACATTACTGACAGGTAGCCAGGCGTCCTGCGCGTGGACCGGGTACATGCGGGGTACAGGCAAGAAGGTATTTTGAACGTTCCAAGACTCACCATCCGAGGAGTACAGCAGTGGAGATCTGGCCCGGAAAGGCCTACCCGCTCGGCGCCACGTTCGACGGCAGCGGGACCAACTTCGCACTGTTCAGCGAGGTCGCCGAGCGCATCGAGCTGTGCCTGTTCGACATCGGCCCGCGCGGTGCCGTCAACGAGACCCGTGTCGAGATGACCGAGGTCGACGCCTACGTCTGGCACTGCTACCTGCCCACCGCCCAGCCCGGCCAGCGCTACGGCTACCGGGTGCACGGCCCGTGGGACCCGGAGAACGGCATCCGCTGCAACCCGAACAAGCTGCTGCTCGACCCCTACGCGAAGGCGACGGCCGGCGAGATCGACTGGGACCAGTCGCTGTTCGGCTACGACTTCGGCGACCCCGACTCGCGCAACGACGACGACTCTGCGTCGCACATGACCCACGGCGTCGTGATCAACCCGTTCTTCGACTGGGAGGGCGACCGCTCCCCCGACATCCCCTACAACGAGTCGATCATCTACGAGGCTCACGTCAAGGGGCTCACCGAGCTGCACCCGGACGTGCCCGAGGACCTTCGCGGCACGTACGCCGGCCTGGCGCACCCCGCGATCACCGAGCACCTCACCAGGCTCGGCGTCACGGCCATCGAGCTGATGCCCGTGCACCAGTTCGTCCAGGACAACACCCTGCTCGAGAAGGGGCTTCGCAACTACTGGGGCTACAACACCCTGGCGTTCCTGGCCCCGCACGCGTCGTACGCCGCAACCGGGGACCTCGGCCAGCAGGTGCAGGAGTTCAAGTCGATGGTGAAGTCGATGCACGCCGCCGACATCGAGGTCATCCTGGACGTGGTCTACAACCACACGGCGGAGGGCAACCACCTCGGGCCAACGCTGAGCTTCAAGGGCATCGACAACCAGGCCTACTACCGCCTGATGGAGGACGAGCCCAAGTACTACATGGACTACACGGGCACCGGGAACTCCCTCAACGTGCGTCACCCGCACTCGCTGCAGCTGATCATGGACTCGCTGCGCTACTGGGTCACCGAGATGCACGTCGACGGCTTCCGGTTCGACCTCGCGTCGACGCTGGCGCGCGAGTTCTACGAGGTCGACCGCCTCGCGACGTTCTTCGAGCTCGTGCAGCAGGACCCGATCGTCAGCCAGGTGAAGCTGATCGCCGAGCCCTGGGACGTCGGCCCAGGTGGCTACCAGGTCGGCAACTTCCCGCCCCAGTGGACCGAGTGGAACGGCGCCTACCGTGACACCGTCCGTGACTTCTGGCGCGGAGAGGCCAGCCTGGGCGAGTTCGCGTCGCGCCTGGCCGGCTCGTCGGACTTCTACGAGAACTCCGGCCGACGGCCCTTCGCCAGCATCAACTTCGTCACCGCCCACGACGGGTTCACCCTCCGCGACCTGGTCTCCTACAACGACAAGCACAACGAGGCCAACGGCGAGGACAGCAAGGACGGCGAGAGCCACAACCGGTCCTGGAACCACGGCGTCGAGGGCCCTACCGACGACCCGGAGATCCGCGCGCTGCGTGCCCGCGAGCAGCGCAACTTCCTGGCCACCCTGCTGCTCAGCCAAGGCGTCCCGATGCTGCTGCACGGCGACGAGCTCGGCCGCACCCAGCAGGGCAACAACAACACCTATGCCCAGGACTCAGAAATCTCGTGGGTGCACTGGGACCAGACCGACAAGCCACTCACCGAGTTCACGGCCACGCTGATGCACCTGCGCCACGACCACCCGACCTTCCGGCGCAAGCAGTTCTTCACCGGCAAGGCCGTGCGCAGCGGCGAACGCCTCAACGACATCGTCTGGCTGCACCCCGCGGGTCGCCCGATGGAGAACGGCGACTGGGAGAGCGGCGGCAAGACGCTGGGGATGTACCTCAACGGCCACGGCATCGCCGGGCGCGACGCCCGCGGCAACCGCATCCTCGACGACCACTTCCTGCTGTTCTTCAACGCCGACGAGACCGTGCAGCTGACGCTGCCCTCCGCGGAGTACGCCGAGTCGTGGGACGTCATCATCGACACCGGCGGTGTGGCCGACGACGCCCGTACCTACGCGGCCGGCGACCAGTTCGAGCTCAAGTCGCACTCCACCGTCGTACTGCGTGAGCACCGCGAGCCCGAGCAGGAGCCGGACCACTCGGTCGCCGCCTCGCTGGCGGGATACAGCGGAGAGGCACAGTGAGCCCTGCGCACCGGACGCCGACCAGCACCTACCGGCTGCAGATCACCCAGGACTTCGACCTCTTCGAGGCGACCAGGCGACTGGCGTACCTGCACGACCTCGGCGTCGACTGGGTCTACCTGTCACCGTTGCTCGCCGCCGAGCCCGGCAGCACGCACGGCTACGACGTGGTCGCCACCGACCGCGTTGACGTGTCCAGGGGTGGCGCCGAGGGGCTCGCCGCGCTGTCGGCCGAGGCCCGCCGGCTCGGCATGGGCGTGCTGGTCGACATCGTCCCGAACCATGTCGGGGTGGCCACTCCCGCAGCCAACGCATGGTGGTGGGACGTGCTCGAGCACGGTCGGGACTCGGTGCACGCCGAGGCGTTCGACATCGACTGGGACTTCGGCCACGGCCGGCTCCGGCTGCCCGTGCTCGGCGACGACGACCTGCCCCACGAAGGCGCGGGGATCGGCCACCTGACCTTGCGGAAAGGCGAGCTGCGCTACCACGATCACAGGTTCCCGATCGCGCCCGGCACCGAGCACGGCACGCCCGACGAGGTGCACGCACGGCAGCACTACGAGCTGATCGGCTGGCGCCGCGGCGACGCCGAGCTCAACTATCGCCGCTTCTTCACGGTGACCACCCTGGCGGGAGTCCGGGTGGAGGTGCCGGAGGTGTTCGCCTCTGCGCACACCGAGGTGCGCCGCTGGTTCGACGAAGACCTCGTCGACGGCCTGCGCATCGACCACCCCGACGGCCTGCGCGACCCGGAGGGCTACCTCGAGCACCTCGCGAGCCTCACCTCCGGTGCCTACACGCTGGTGGAGAAGATCCTCGAGGTCGGTGAGGAGCTGCCCCGAGGCTGGGCGATGGACGGCACCACCGGGTACGACGTACTCGGGCTGATCGATCGCGTGCTCACCGACCCGTCCGCCGCCGAGCGTCTCGGCGAGCCGGCGGAAAGGTGGCACCGGCTCGTGCACGACCGCAAGCGCGCGGTCGCCGACGGCAGCCTGCTGGCCGAGACCCGGCGGATCGTCCGTGAGCTGCCCGACCTGCTGCCACACGACCACGAGGTACTGGAGGACGCGGTGGCCGAGGTGCTCGCGTGCTTCCCGGTCTACCGCTCCTACCTGCCCGTCGGCAGGGCGCACCTCGAGGAGGCGCTGGCGCACGCGCGTCAGGAGCGTCCCGACCTCACCCATGTCCTCGACGACCTCGGATGGGTGCTGGCCGACCCAGGGAGCGAGGCGGCGCAGCGGTTCCAGCAGACGAGCGGCATGGTGATGGCCAAGGGCGTGGAGGACTGCGCGTTCTACCGGACCACCGGGCTCACCTCGCTCACCGAGGTCGGCGGCGATCCGGTCGTGTTCTCGGTGGCGCCGGACGACTTCCACGCAGCGATGGCCACGCGCCAGGCCGAGTGGCCGCACGCGCTGACCGCCCTGAGCACGCACGACACCAAGCGCAGCGAGGACGTCCGTGCGCGGATCACCGCGCTCGCGGAGGTGCCGGACCTGTGGGCCTCCACTCTCGAGAACCTGCACCAGCTCGCCCCGATGCCGGACCCGGCGTTCGCAGGCCTGCTGTGGCAGGCCCTCGTCGGAGCCTGGCCGATCGAGCGCGAGCGGATCCACGCCTACGCCGAGAAGGCGATGCGCGAGGCCGGGGACCACACCACGTGGACCGACCCCGACGCGTCGTACGAGGATGCCGTGCACGCCGCCCTCGACAAGGCTTACGACGACACGGAGGTCGGCGCCGTCATCGAGGAGCTGGTCACCCGGATCGCCCCGGCCGGCCGCAGCAACTCCCTCGCGGCGAAGCTCATTGCGATCACCGCACCCGGCGTACCCGACGTCTACCAGGGCACCGAGCTCTGGGACCTGAGCCTGGTCGACCCGGACAACCGACGCCCGGTGGACTTCGACGCGGCCGCCACCTCGCTGGCCGATGGGTCCAACCCCAAGCAGGCGATCACCGCGGAGGCACTCGGGCTGCGCCGAGACCGGCCGGAGCTGTTCACGTCGTACACCCGACTGGTCGCCGAGGGTCCCGCCGCCGACCACGTGCTCGCCTTCGACCGCGGTGGTGCTGTCACCGTCGTGACCCGCCTGCCGCTCGGCCTGGCGGCCAAGGGCGGCTGGGGCAACACCACGGTCCGGATACCTTCCGTCGGAACCGTCGACGTCGCCCGCCTCCTCGGCGACCGCGGGGCCGTGATGGTCGTGTACCGATGAGCCGCGGGCGGTTCGACGTCTGGGCACCGCGTCCTGAGCGGCTGCGCCTCAGCGCGGGCGACGACGTCGTCGAGATGAAGCGCGGCGACGACGGCTGGTGGACGCCGGCCGGACCAGTGCCCGAGGGCGAGGTCGACTACGGCTATCTGGTGGACGACCAGGACAAGGCCTTCCCTGACCCGCGGTCGCGACGCCAACCGAGCGGAGTACACGAGCGCTCGCGCACGTTCGACGCCGATGCCTTCGAGTGGACAGACGACGCGTGGACCGGGCGCCAGCTCGCGGGGTCGGTGCTCTACGAGCTGCATCTCGGCACCTTCACCCCCGAGGGCACCCTCGACGCCGCGTCTGCAAAGCTCGACCACCTCGTCGAGCTCGGCGTCGACCTGGTCGAGCTGCTTCCGGTGAACGCGTTCAACGGCACCCACAACTGGGGGTACGACGGAGTGCTCTGGTCGACCGTGGACGAGGAGTACGGCGGGCCCGCGGCGTACCAGCGCTTCGTCGATGCCGCGCATGCAGCAGGACTCGGCGTGATCCAGGACGTAGTACACAACCACCTCGGTCCGTCCGGGAACTACCTGCCGGTCTTCGGTCCCTACCTGAAGACGGAGGGCTCCAACCCCTGGGGCTCGCTGGTCAACCTCGACGGTGAAGGATCGGCGGAGGTACGCCGCTACATCCTCGACAGCGTTCGGCAGTGGTTCACCGACTTCCACGTAGACGGGCTTCGTCTCGACGCCGTACACGCGCTCTCCGACGAGTCCGAGACGCACCTGCTCGAGGAGATGTCCGCGGAGGTCGCCGCGTTGTCGGAGCAGCTCGGTCGGCCGCTCACGCTGATCGCCGAGTCCGACCTCAACGACGCCCGGATGGTCACGCCGCGCGAGGACGGGGGGCTCGGGATCGACGCGCAGTGGAGCGACGACTTCCACCACGCCCTGCACGTCGCACTGACCGGTGAGACCGACGGGTACTACGCAGACTTCGAGCCGCTGGAGGCGCTCGTCAAGGTCTGCGAGCGTGGCTTCTTCCACGACGGCACCTACTCGTCGTTCCGGGGGCGCGACCATGGAGTCCCCATCGACACCGCGAAGATGCCGACCTGGCGGCTCGTTGTCGCCAACCAGAACCACGACCAGATCGGCAACCGCGCTGTCGGTGACCGACTCAGCGCGCACCTCGACGAGGACCAGCTCGTGTGCGCGGCGCTGCTCACGCTGGCCTCGCCCTTCACGCCGATGCTCTTCCAGGGCGAGGAGTGGGCCGCCTCGGCGCCGTTCCAGTTCTTCACCTCGCACCCCGAGGAGGACCTGGGCAAGGCCACGGCGGAGGGTCGCATCAGGGAGTTCGAGGCGATGGGCTGGGACCCGGCGGCCGTCCCGGACCCCCAGGACCCGGCGACCTTCCAGCGCTCGAAGCTGGACTGGTCGGAGCTGGAGTCAGGCATGCACGCGCGCGTGCTCGCTGCGTACCAACGACTCATCGAGCTGCGCCGTTCGATCCCCTCGTTGACCGACCCGTCCTTCGAGTCGGTCACCTGCACCGCCGACGAGGACTCGCGGCTGTTCACGATGCAACGCGGGGACGCGCTGATCGCCGTGAACTTCGGCGACGAGCCGGTCGACCTGCTCGTCGACCAGGACCTCGACCTGGTCTTCCGCACCCCGAGCCTTCCGGTGCTGTCGAACGGCCGCCTCGACCTACCGCCGCACGCCGGGGCCCTGCTCAGCAGATAGGTGGCCTCACCCACCAGGTGGTCGAGCAGCGAGCGAAGCGAGTGATCAGTCGAGACCACCCACGGGGCACCACTCGCTTAGGGTCGGGGGGTGGAACGTCGCTTGTCCTTGCGTCTCCTGGCCGCGATGACGATCGCCTCGCTGCTGGCTGGTTGTGGCGCGGACGAGGGCGGGGAGCCGACTGCTGCTTCGCCGGGGACGCAGCCCTCCGCAAGCCCGACTGCGAGCCCGGCTGTGAGCACGTCCCCCACTCCGAAGCTCCCGCGGCCCAGTGGGCGGCCGGTCCTCGGGGGTGCGCCGCCGCCCTGGTTGGGGACGCGAGTGCTGCCCGAGACAGCCGCCGGGTTCGGGGAGGTGCAACCGACTCCGCCGGAGCTGAAGCAGCGGCGGTTCACGCTGCCCGACCACGTGCCGGCGCTGCCCGGTGACGGGTTCGATTCCCAGGTGACCACGCCCCCGCCGGCCGACGTGCTCGCGCGGTCCACCTGGAGGAAGGGCTGCCCGGTCGCCGCGACAGACCTGTCCTGGGTGCGGCTGGCGTTCTGGGGTTTCGACAAGCGGCGGCACACCGGTGAGCTGCTCGTGAACAGGTCGGTGGCCGACGAGATGGTGACGGTCTTCCGGAGGCTGTACGACGAGCGGTACCCGATCGAGGAGATGCGGATCACCCGCCTCGACGAGCTGGACGCTCCTCCGACAGGTGACGGCAACAACACCGGGATGTTCGCGTGCCGGCCCACGACCGGCGGGTCGTCGTACTCCCAGCACGCCTACGGCCTGGCGATCGACGTGAACCCGTTCCAGAACCCCTACGTCAAGGGCGACCTGGTGCTGCCCGAGCTGGCGTCGTCGTACCTCGACCGGGGCTGGGTGCGCCCCGGGATGATCACCGCGAGCGGTCCGGTCGTGACGGCCTTCGCCGAGATCGGCTGGCCCTGGGGCGGGGAGTGGAGATCGCTCAAGGACTACCAGCACTTCTCGCAGAACGGCCGCTGACTCGTTGGCCAGACTGATTTCGCTGGGGGGTTGTGCGTGGCGCCGGATCGGAGTTGGTTTGACCCATGGTGGAGCGCAACAGCGGCCGGCAGACCAGCCACCGACTCGACGTGTCCTCACCCGAACAGGTGCGCAACGTCGTCCTGGTCGGGCCGAGCCAGGGGGGCAAGACCTCCCTCGTCGAGGCTCTGCTGGTCGCCTCGGGAGCGCTCAACCGCCCCGGTTCGATCGTGGATCACAACACTGTCTGCGACTTCGAGGAGAGCGAGCGCGCCCACGAGCGGTCCAGCTCGCTGGCAGTCGCGCCGACGATGCACGCGGGCTGCAAGGTCAACCTGATCGACACCCCCGGCTACGCCGACTTCGTCGGTGAGGTCCGCGCCGGGCTCCGGGCAGCGGACTGCGCGCTGTTCGTGGTGGCCGCCAACGAGCCCGTCGACGAGAGCACCCGCCAGCTGTGGCGCGAGTGCGCCGACGTGAACATGCCACGCGCCGTGGTGGTCTCCAAGCTCGACCATGCCCGCGCCGACTTCGACGCGACCGTGCGCGCTGCTCGCGAGGCGTTCGGCGCCGGCGTGCTGCCGGTCGTCGTACCCGATGGCGGCAAGGTGACCGCGTTGCTGGACGGCTCGGCCGAGGACGAACGGCGCGACGCGCTGATCGAGGCGGTGATCGAGGAGTCCGAGGACGAGTCGTTGATGGAGCGCTACCTCGGCGGCGAAAAGGTGGACGAGGACCTCCTGGTCCGCGACCTGGAGAAGGCGGTCGCGATGGCGCGGCTGCACCCGGTGATCGCGGTCTGCGCCACTGACGGGCGCGGCTGCCTCGAGCTGCTCGACCTGTGCGTCCGCGGCTTCCCCGCTCCCTCCGAGCACCCGGCCCAGGATGCCTACTCACCCACCGGTGCCAAGGCGGGCACGGTCACCTGCGACGCCGACGGACCGCTCGTCGCCGAGGTCGTGAAGACGAACAGTGACCAGTACGTCGGCCGGGTCAGCATCGTGCGGGTCTTCTCCGGGACGCTCGTCCCCGATGCCTCGGTGCACGTCTCCGGCCACTTCTCCGCCTTCTTCAGCGAGGACACCGGCCGCGAGGACCACGACGAGGACGAGCGCATCGGGGGACTTGCCCACCCTTTCGGACAACACCAGGTGCCGGCGCCACGCGTGGTCGCCGGCGACATCGCGGTGATCGGCCGGCTCAGTCGTGCCGAGACCGGCGACACCTTGTCCACGCCTGGGCAACCCCGCGTGCTCAAGCCGTGGACGATGCCCACGGCGCTGCTGCCCGTCGCCATCGAGGTGCTCTCCCGCTCTGACGAGGACAAGCTGTCCCCGGCACTGAGTCGGCTCCGGGCCGAGGATCCAAGCCTCCGGGTCGACATGAACGCGGAGACCGGCCAGGTGGTGCTCTGGGTGATGGGCGAGGCCCACGCCGACCAGGCCCTCGACCGGCTGCGCAACCGCTACGGCGTGGCCGTCGAGCCCCACGAGGTGGTGGTCCCGATGCGCGAGACCTTCACCGCCTTCACGAAGGGGCACGGCCGACACGTGAAGCAGTCCGGCGGCCACGGGCAGTACGCGATCTGCGACGTCGAGGTCGAGCCACTACCGCAGGGGGCCGGGTTCGAGTTCGTCGACAAGGTGGTCGGCGGTGCGGTGCCGCGGCAGTTCATCGGGTCGGTCGAGAAGGGCATCCGGGCCCAGATGGAGCGCGGGGTGAGCAAGGGCTACCCCGTCGTGGACATCCGGGTCACCCTCACCGACGGGAAGGCGCACAGCGTCGACTCCTCCGACGCGGCATTCCAGAGCGCGGGAGCACTCGCGCTTCGCGAGGCCGCCGAGGGAGGCGAGGTCGCCCTGCTCGAGCCGTACGACGAGGTCACGGTCGTCGTACCCAGCGCTCACGTGGGTTCCGTGATGAGCGACCTGTCGGCACGCCGGGGCCGGCTGATGGGCACCGAGGAGGCGGGCGCGGACCGGGCAGCGGTGAAGGCCCACGTGCCGCAGACCGAGCTGCTCCGCTACGCAGTCGACCTGCGCGCCACCACCCACGGGGCGGGGACCTTCACCCGGGCCTTCGCTCACTACGAGCTGATGCCCGACGAGCTGGCCCGTCAGGTCGAGCGCCGGAGCTGACGGCCCGACATGCGCTTCGAGAAGTCGATCGAGATCGATGCTCACCAGCAGCGCGTCTGGGACGTGCTCAGCGACCTCGAGGCCTGGCCGCAGCGCATCGAGACCGTCGACAGCGTCGAGCTCCTCACGCCCGCGCCGATCACCAAGGGCAGCCGCCTGCGCCTGAAGCAGCCGAAGCTCCCCGAGGGTGACTGGGACATCACCGTCTGGGATGCGCCGTCCTACTTCGAGTGGACGCAGAGGGCGACCGGCGCCACCAGCGTCGCCGGCCATCGTGTCGAAGCGCTGGGCGAGGGCCGGGCACGTCTCACGTTGACGATCGAGATGCGCGGCTTCCTGATCCCGATCGTCGCTCTGTTCTACAAGAAGCTGACCAACCGCTACATGGACCTCGAAGCCGAGGGCATGAAGCGGGCAGCCGAGTCTGCCTGAGCAGGAGTCTCAGGCGCCGTCGAGCAGGCTGGCGAAGTCAGGGACGTCGCCGAACGGGTCCTCCCGATGCAGCGGCGGCCGCGCCAGCACCAGGTCGGCGAGCTCGCCGGCAGCACGGTCGACCCGCGCCCGCAGCTCGCCGTCGACGCCAGTGCTGCCCCAGTCCTCGCTCGCGGCGAACACTCCAGTGGGTACGACGACCGCGCGCAGGTAGCCGAACAAGGGGCGCAGCGCGTGGTCCAGCACCAGTGAGTGCCGAGCCGATCCGGCAGTCGCCGCGATCAGCACCGGCTTGCCGGCCAGCGTCTCGTCCTCGAGCACGTCGAAGAACGACTTGAAGAGTCCGGAGTAGGACGCGCTGAACACCGGAGTCACCGCGATCACCGCGTCGGCAGCAGCCACCGTCTCGACGGCAGCCTGGAGGTCACCGGTCGGGAACCCGGTCAGCAGGGCGTCGGTGATCCCGTGAGCGAGCGGGCGCAGCTCGATGATCTCGACCTCGGCGTCGTGTCCACCCTCGAGGAGCGCGGTCCTGCGTGGCCTCACCGAGCAGGTCGGCGAGCAGGCGCGTGGAGGAGGGTTCGGAGAGACCGGCAGTCACGACCGCGATGCGACGTACGTCATCGGGCCTGGAGCTGGCGAGCTTGAGCTTCGTCATGCCACTGCCTCCGCATCGTGCTTGCGCAGCTCCGCGACGACCTCACCGAGCAGGTCGAGCTGGTTCAGGACTGTCTTCAGCGGCAGGCCCGCGTGGTCGACGAGGAACAGCTGGCGCTGGTAGTTGCCGGCGTACTCCCTGAACGAGAGCGTGCGCTCCACGACCTGCTCGGGCGTGCCCACGGTCAGCGGGGTCTCACGGGTGAAGTCCTCCAGCGACGGGCCGTGTCCGTAGACCGGGGCGTTGTCGAAGTAGGGGCGGAACTCCTTGATCGCGTCCTGGCTGTTGCGGGCCATGTAAACCTGACCGCCCAGCCCCACGATCGCGTCCTCGGCCTTGCCGTGCCCGTAGTGCTCGAAGCGCTGCCGGTAGAACTCGACCATCTTCGCGGTGTGCGAGGCCGGCCAGAAGATGTGGTTGGAGAAGAACCCGTCGCCGTAGTAGGCCGCCTGCTCGGCGATCTCGGGGCTGCGGATCGAGCCGTGCCAGACGAACGGCGGCTCGCCGTCGAGCGGCCGCGGCGTGGAGGTGAAGCCCTGGAGGGGCGTGCGGTACTTGCCCTCCCAGTCGACGTTCTCCTCGCGCCACAGGCGACGCAGCAGGGCGTAGTTCTCGATCGCCAGCGGGATGCCGTCGCGGATGTCCTTGCCGAACCACGGGTAGACCGGGCCGGTGTTGCCGCGGCCGAGCATCAGGTCCATCCGGCCGTCGAGCAGGTGCTGCAGCGTCGCGTAGTCCTCGGCGATCCGCACCGGGTCGGTGGTGGTGATCAGCGTGGTGCTCGTGGAGAGCTTGATCCGCTCGGTCTGCGCGCCGATGTAGGCCATCGTCGTGGTCGGGGCGCTCGCTACGAAGGGCGGGTTGTGGTGCTGGCCGAGAGCGACGACGTCGAGCCCGACCTCCTCCGCCTTCTTGGCGATGGCGACCGTGTTCTTGATGCGCTCGTGCTCGGTGACCGTCCGACCGGTGGTGGGGTCGGTGGTCACGTCACCCACGGTGAAGATGCCGAACTCCATGTGATGTGCCTCCAGAAGTAGTTGATTGTACAACTACATGGCGGGTTTGGGTATTCCCGGAGTGGGAACACGAGGCCATGGCCAGATCCCGAGTGGACTACCAGGACGTCGACGAGGACTACCTCGAGCATCGCTCACTGAAGAAGGGCGCCGCCGGCTGGGTGCTGCTCGCCGGCCTCGGCGTCAGCTATGTCATCTCCGGCGACTTCGCGGGCTGGAACTTCGGGCTGGACGAGGGCGGCTGGGGCGGCCTGCTGATCGCCACCGTCCTGATGGGGCTGATGTACAGCTGCATGGTCTTCGGCCTGGCCGAGATGTCCTCGGCCCTCCCGGTCGCGGGCGCGGGCTACGGCTTCGCGCGTCGCGCGCTCGGGCCGATCGGCGGCTTCGCCACCGGCATGGCGGTGTTGATCGAGTACGCCGTCGCCCCCGCTGCCATCTCGGTGTTCATCGGTGGGTACGTCGAGTCGCTCGGCCTCTTCGGGCTCACCAACGGGTGGCTCGTCTACCTGATCGCCTACGTCGTGTTCATCGGCGTCCACCTCTACGGCGTCGGCGAGGCACTCAAGCTGATGTTCGGCGTCACGGCCATCGCGGTCGTCGCCCTGATCGCCGCCGTCGTCGGCCTCCTGCCGAAGTTCTCGACGAGCAACCTGTTCGACATCAAGCCGGACGGGTCGACGCTGTCCGGCGACTTCCTGCCCTACGGCATCAGCGGGGTCGTCGCCGCGCTGGTCTACGGCATCTGGTTCTTCCTGGCCGTCGAGGGCGTCCCGCTCGCTGCCGAGGAGACCGAGGACCCCAAGAAGGACATGCCGCGCGGCATCATCACGGCGATGCTGGTGCTGCTCGTGTTCGCGGCGCTGATGCTGCTCGTCGTACCGGGAGCAGCCGGATCGGAGACGGTGCGCACCTCCGACAACCCGCTGCCGGAGGCGATCCGCGCGGCGTACGGCGACGGCTCACTGCTCGCTGACTTCGTGAACTACGCGGGCCTCGCCGGGCTCATCGCCAGTTTCTTCTCGATCATCTACGCCTACTCCCGCCAGCTGTTCGCGCTGTCTCGCGCCGGCTACCTGCCCAAGGTGCTTTCCCTGACCAGCGGCCGGAACACCCCGTGGGTTGCGCTGATCGTGCCCGGCACGATCGGCTTCATCCTGGCCGCGACCACCAAGGACGGCGCCCTGCTGATCAACATCGCCGTCTTCGGTGCGACCACGTCCTACGTGCTGCTCAACCTGAGCCACATCATGCTGCGTCGTCGCGAGCCCGACCTGGAGCGCGCCTACCGGACGCCAGGCGGCGTCGCGACCACCGGGGTCGGCTTGCTGCTCAGCCTGGTCGCGGTGGTCGCGACGTTCTTCGTCGACATCAAGGCGGCCGGGATCACGGCAGCCGTCTTCGTTGCCGCGCTGGCGTACTTCTGGTTCTACAGCCGGCACCATCTCGTCGCGAGCGCACCCGAGGAGGAGTTCGCGCAGATCGATGAGGCGGAGTCGGAGCTGAAGTAGCCGCGTCAGTCCTGGAGGCGCCGGGCGAGTCCCGACGCACGCTGCACCTTGCGGGACACGGCTGCCCGCACCGACTCCTCGGTGCCGATCACCCGCACCTTGTCCTGCGCGCGGGTCACCGCTGTGTAGAAGAGCTCGTGGGTCAGCAGGCGGGAGTCCTCCGGCGGCATGATCACGCTGACCTCCCGGGCCTGAGAGCCCTGCGACTTGTGCACGGTCATCGCGTGCACGGTCTGCACGCCTGCAAGCCGGGTGGTGGCGAACTCCTTGAGTCCGTCTGCTCCGGGTACGACGACGCGCAGCCTGCCGTCGCCCGCCCGGATGGTCACCCCGATGTCACCGTTGTAGAGCCCCTGCCCGTAGTCGTTGGCGGTGACCAGCACCGGCCGCCCGGCGTACCACTCGTCGTAGTGGGTGACGCCGGTGCGCTCCGCGACCAGCCGCTCGACCTGGCGGTTCCAGCCGGCGACCCCGTAAGGACCCTCGCGATGCGCGCACAGCAGGCGGTGCTGGTCGAGGGCGTCGACCGCGGCCTGCGCCTCGCCGGACTCGGCAGCAACGCGTACGGCGAGCGCGGCCCGCGTCGTGACCGCACGGAACTCCGCCATCGCCACCTCGTCGTCGGGGTCGATCAGCTCGACGTCGCCGCCACCCCGGAGCACCTCGATCACCCGGTCGGCGTCGTCATCGCGCAGCGCCTGCGCGAGGTCGGCGATCCCGCCGCCGAAGCGATGCGACGTGCTCAGCGGCTCCACCGGCGACTCGGACCGCCTGCCGAAGCCGTCGACCAGGTCGGCCAGCACCGCGCCCGCCTCCACCGACGCCAGCTGTCCGGGGTCGCCCACCAGGACCAGCCGGGTGTCAGGCCGGACCGCCTCGACCAGCCGGGCCATCATCGTGAGCGACACCATCGAGGTCTCGTCGACCACGATCACGTCGTGCGGCAGCCGGTTGTCGCGGTTGTGTCGGAACCGGATGCTGCTGTCGGGACGCCACCCGAGCAGCCGGTGCAGCGTCGAGGACTGCAGGTCGCCGAGCCGGTCACGGTCCGCCTGAGGCAGCTTGCGGGTCTCCTCGTCGACGGACTGCTGCAGCCTGGCCGACGCCTTCCCGGTGGGCGCACTCAGCGCGATCCGGAGGTTGCGGCCGGTGCCGGCTTGCGCGTTCTCGGCCTGCTCGGCGAGCAGGGCGAGCAGACCGGCGACCGTCGTGGTCTTGCCGGTGCCTGGTCCCCCGGTGAGCACGGTGGTCCACCGGACGGCGGCGTCCCGGACGGCGGCCCGCTGCTCGTCGTACCCCTCTTCGGGGAAGACCCGCAGCACACCGGCGTCGAGGACGGCCAGGTCGACCTCCGGAGCCTCACGCTCGAGACGCCCGACGATGTCGCGGCAGACCTGCACCTCCTCGCGCCAGTAGCGGTCGAGGTAGAGCAGCGCGTTGTCGAACCGGAGCACTTCCTGCGCCACCAGCGGACTGGCAGCCACTGCGGCCTGCCAGGCGTCGGGCTCGGGCCAGGGCAGCTCCTGGGCTTCGGGCTCGTCCTCGACGGGCAGGTCGGCGACCGTGGTGAGGTCGAGACACGTGGAGCCCTGGCGTACGGCGCGCACCGCGAGGGCGGTGGCGAGCAGCACCTGCTCGTCGGTCTCGCCCGTCATCGTGCCGAGCCGGGTCGCGACGTGGACGTCGGCAGCGGTCAGCACCTCGGCCTGGTTGAAGGTGGCGAGCAGGCCGCGAGCCTGCAGGGCGAGACGGCGGTCGTGCCGGTCGTCGATCACGGCGCCACCACCTCCCCCGCCAGCAGGTCGGACAGCTCGAGCACCATCGCTGCCGGCGGCTGCCACGCGAACACACCGCACGGCTGGTCGTCGACCTCCGGGGTCTCCGGGCCGCACATGCCGCGCACATAGAGATAGAGGATCCCGCCCAGGTGGCGCTCCGGGTCGTAGCCGGGCAACCGCCAGCGGAGGTAGCGGTGCAGGACGACGGAGTAGAGCAGTGCCTGCAGCGGGTAGTGCGAGTGCAGCATGGCCTCGGTCATCAGCTCGGGCGTGTAGTCGAGCGCCGTCAACGGGCGTTCGGGATCGCCGAGCTTGTTGGTCTTGTAGTCCACGACGACGTAGCGGTGGTCGTCACCGACCGGCACCCGCAGCACCACGTCGATGGAGCCGCTGAGGTAGCCGCGCAGGAGCTGGTCGCCGAGCGACGGGGCCTCGAGCCGGTCGGCATAGGTCCGCATCGGGTCGTCGGCGCCGAGGTGTCGGCGGAGCACGTCGGCGAGGAGACCGAGGTGCACCTCCGGGAGCGCCCTCTCCGGACGATCACCACCAACGAGCGGGAACTCGAAGTCCAGCTCGCGCAGCCGGTCGCGCATCCCGATGTCGAGGAGGGTGAGCCCGCCGGCCAGCGGGCCGAGCGAGGTGTGCTGCATCGGCAGCAACGCCTCGGCCAGCTCGTCGGACCCGGTGTCCACCGGCCACCAGCGCCGCTGCTCCTCGACATGGCGGAGCAGCTCGGCCCGCAGGTCAGGAGACTGCGGGTCGGCGTGCTCGAGCACCCCATGGACGAGTGACCCGAACGTCGGGCCGGCAGGGAGATCCGCCATCGGAGAGGCAACGTCCGTGTCGGTGGTTGAGGAGGGAGCGCCAGCGACCGTCTCGAAACCACCAGTTGCCTCGAGGGCCTCCTCCCCCTCCTCGTCCACCGTCCCCGGAACCTCTGGCTCCACGTCGACCGCGGTGGTCGAGACCTGGTCCTCCGCACGGATCAGCCCGGAGTAGGACGTACGCCGCCAGTCGGTGTCGATGGTGCGCGTGAACTGGCGTACGGCGACCCGCCCCGCGTCCTCGCCGACCCGCAGCACCGGACCCGACTCCCGGGCCGACTGCTCGTGCGCGATCGCACCCGCCTCCTGCCAGGCCACCAGTGCGGCGGTCGCCTCGAAGTCGGTCGGCACCGGGATGCGGTCGGGCACCGTCGACTCACCGGCAGTGCGACCGAACAGCAGCCGGCTCAGCCCGGAGTGGGCGGCGTTCTGGCTCGGGCCCCACCAGGTGACCACCTGCGACTGCGCGCGGGTGAGCGCGACGTACGTCAGCCGGAGCTCCTCACCAGCGCTCTCGGCACGGGCCCGGCGCATGGCGTCGGCCGAACCGGCAAGGTCGAGACGACGGGTCCCGTCGTCGTCGTGGAACAACAGCTCGGTGGGGTCGGGGACGTAGCAGTCGAAGAAGTGGGGCAGGTACACGACGGGGTACTGCAACCCCTTGCTCCCATGGATGGTCAGGATCTGCACGGCGGCCGCATCGGTGTCGAGCCGTCGGGTGCGCTCGGTCGAGGCCAACGCGTCGCGCCGCTCCGCACGGAACCACTCGAGCAGCGCAGGAAGTCCGAGCCGGTTGCGGCGGGCGGTCTCGTGGAGCAGCTGGCCGAGGTGCTCGAGATCAGTCAGCAGCCGCTCGCCATCGGGCTGGGCCAGCACGCGACCAGCCAGGCCCGCAGCTCGTGCCGCCTCGTGGACCGCCGCGACACCACGCGTGCGGAACAGGTCGAGCCATCCACGGATGCGTTCGGCGACCTTGTCGGCCAGCGCGTCGCCGCCGGAGTCGAGCGACTGCGGCGTCTCGCCGACGAATGACGTCAACGCGACCGCGCGGATGCGGTTGGTGCGCTGCTGCTCCAGCGCCTCGAGCAGCGCCAGCCACTCGTCGGCGGCCAGGCTCAGCATCACGTTGCTTCCGCCGGCCACGACCGAAGGGATGCCCTGTGCGTGGAGCGCGGCCCGGATCGGCTCCACTCGCTTGACGCTCGAGATCAGCAGCGCGACATCGCCTGCCTCGATCGGCCGGCCCTCGAACGTCGCACCCGATCCGAGGAGACGCGCAACGTCGGCCGCCAGGTCGACCGCGATGTGGTCGCGCAAGGCGTCGATGCGGACGGTGCCGTCACGGCCGGTCGTGAAGTCGGCCGCGCGGAGCTGGCGGACCCGCAGCGGGGCAGGTGCGGGAGCGCCCAACAGACGGCTCTCCGGGTGGTGGGCCGTGACGTCGAGGACGGTGATCCGGGGGTCGCCCAGCTCGGCGCCCCGGGTCAGCTCCTGGAGCGCATCGACCAAGGGTGCGTCGCTGCGCCAGTTGGTCGCCAGCGTGTTTCGGGTCGCGGCCGTGGCGGCGGCGCGGAGGTAGGCGACGACGTCCCCGCCGCGGAACGCGTAGATCGCCTGCTTGGGATCACCGATCAGGATCAGCGTGGCGTGGCCGGTGAAGGCCCGGTCGAGCACGTCCCACTGGACCGGGTCGGTGTCCTGGAACTCGTCGACCAGTACGACCTTCCAGCGCTGCCGCATCCGTTCGCGGGCGGGGGCGTCCTCCTCGACGAGCGCGTTCGCGAGCCGGCTGAGCAGGTCGTCGTACGACAGCACGCCGCGGCGGTGCTTGCGCCGTTCGACCTCCACCCGGACGGCCTCGGCGAAGTCGACCTTGGCCCGCGCCGGGCTTCCCGGCTTCGGCGTCGCCGGGCGCGAGCACTGCCTGCGGGTCGCCCACTGCTGCCCGGGCCAGCTGGAGAGCGACGGACCGGCCGAACGGCGGCGGCTCGGGCTCGGACCCGAAGCGCTGGAGGAAGAGGTCGTCGGTCACCTCGACGACGAGGTCGTCGAGGCTCTCGACCAGCTCGGCGTGCGAGTCGGTGTCACCAGCAACACCCAGCGAGCGCAGCACCAGCTGGCAGAACTGGTGGGTGGTGGCGATCGTGGCGCCGTCGAAGCCGGCCAGCGCGTCGGTGATCCGCTTGTGGCGCAGGTCGACGTCGGCGCTGACCAGATGGTTGAGCAGTACGTCGCTCGGGCGTGACCGTCGAGGGATCGGACAGTGCGCGCTCCGCAGCGACCAGCTGTTCGCGCACCCGTTCCCGCAGCTCCTGGCTGGCCGCGCGGCCGAAGGTGATCACCAGCATCTCGTCGAGGGTGGCGATGCCCTCGGCGACGTAGCGCGCCACCAGGGCACCGACCGTGAACGTCTTGCCGGTGCCTGCGCTGGCCTCGAGCACGGTGGTGGACCGCCCCTCGGGCAAGGGTCCGAGGACGTCGAAGGGAGCCGGATCGCTGGTCATCGGTTGGCCCGCTCCAGCATCGGTCGCCACAGCCGCATGGACAGCGCGCCGAGGCGGGTGGTCTCGCCGTCGTACTCCTCGCCGGGGCGGGGCTGACCGAGCAGCACCTCGAGCGGCGCACCGGCCCCCCAGACCGCGACGTGGGCGGCGTCGTCGTTCTCGCCGGAGAACCTGTTCGTCAGCCACTTGAACTCGGCGTCCTTGCGGACGGCCATGTCGTTGCCCGGCCGGCGGCGCGCGGCCCAGGCGTGGCCGGTCTTGCAGTGGGAGCGGCAGCGGCTCGCACTGGCCCGCGTCGTACATCGCCACCAGGTCACGCAACAGCTCGGTCGCCCCGTCGACGCTGGCGAACGCGACCCGGGCGACCTCCGTGTCGGGGGCGCCGTAGCGCCCCTTCTCGCCCTTGCCGATCGCGCCGGCCGACCAGTGCCGGCCGGGATGGGTCGCGCAGAGCGCGAGCAACGGGATCCACGCTTCGAGCCACTGCCGGGGACCGAGCCGGGAGAAGGTAGCGATCACGATGCGTTCGCCGTACAGCCCGGTGACGGTGCCGCGCAGCCGGCGTCCGCCGCCGAGGTCGACATCGACGTCGACCGCGCGCGGCTCCTGCCCCTGGGTGACCGACTCGACCATCTCGGCGACCGGGGACGCCGCCTTGGTGAGCCGCTGGCCGAGACGCCAGCCGAGCCGTCCGGGAGGGAGTACTCCGCGCCGCCACTCGGTCCCCAGCGCGCGGTCGGGAGTGCGGCCACGGAGCTGGTCACGCAGCAACCGGTCGCCGACCGCCCACTGCTGGAGGTTGTCGAGCTCGACGGGGAGCCCGTCGGCGACGTCGTCGCCCTCGTCGAGCAGCGAGACGCCGAGGCGGTCGCGCAGGAACGCCCTGACTGGGTGCCGGAAGAACGCGACCAGCGACCCGAGCTCGATGTCGGCGGTGTCGCGTGGCGGCAGAGGTTCGCCGGCCAGCGAGGGCACCGGGACCCGGGTCCCGCGGCTGCCTGCGCGCCGGCCAGTGCTGCCCTGTCGAAGGAGAACGGCACACGGGGGTCGCAGGTTCTTGGGGTCGAACGCCTGGAGTGGGTGCCGCTCGAGCGCGTGGTCGCGGCCGCCGTCGACGGTGTCGTCGAGGGCGTCGAGGAGCTCGCCGAGAGGGACGGCGGGTGGGCGCAGCTGGCCGGTCGTCTCGTTCGCCCCGCTGTAGGTGACCACCAGCTGCTCGCGCGCGGCCAGGATCGCGTCGAGCATCAGCTGGCGGTCCTCGCTGCGGAGGTCGCGCTCGCCGGTGAGCGGGGTGCGCGCGAGCACGTCGTCGCCGTCGATGGCCGGAGCGCGAGGAAAGACGCCGTCGTCGAGCCCGAGCAGGCAGACCACCCGGTGGGGCACGGACCGCATCGGCACCATGGTGCAGACGGTGAGTGTGCCGGTGCGGAAGTTGGCGCGGGTTGGCTGGCCGGCGAGGCGCTCGGACATCAAGGCCCGGACGTCCGGCAGCCGCAGCTCCAGCTCGCCTCCCTGGCGGGCCGCGTCGTCGGACAGCCCGGCCAGCTCGCGCTGCACCTGACCGGTCTGCCACTCGTCACCGCGGGCCACCGCCGTCAGTGAGTCGATGCCCTCGCGCGAGCGCGTCGAGCCAGTGGCCGACGGGGTGGCTGCCCGTGAGCTGGTCGGTGACGTTCTGCAACCGGTCGACCAGCTCGGCAAGCCGGCCGGCGAGCTCGATGCTGGTCGACCCGACGTCGTCGAGCGGGGAGCGTCGTACCGATCCAGCGCTCGGCGTCGTCCGACATCGCCACGCCAGCGAGCACCCGGTCGAGGCCGAAGCGCCAGGTGTTCTGGACGTAGCCGTCCAGTCCGTACGGCGCCCGGTGCTGCTCGTCGTAGGACCAGCGCACGCCGGCCTGCTCCACCCAGCGGGTGATGGTCTCGAGGTCGCTCTCGGCGAACCCGAACCGTCGGCGCACCGGCTCCGACCCGATCAGGTCGAGCACCGCGCTCGCCTCGGCGCGTCCGCCAGCCAGGTCGAGCAGCTTGCCGACGACACCGAGCAGCGGGTTGGTCTGGGTGAGCGCGCGGTCGGCCAGGCGCACCTGCAGCAGCTGGCCCGGGTGGCCGCCGGCGACGGCCTCGCCCATGCCGAACGCCGCCTCGATCAGCGGCGCGTAGGCCTCGATGTCGGGGCACATCACCAGGATGTCGCGGGGTTCGAGCGGCGGCTGGCCGGGAGCGGGGTCGTCGGAGAGCAATCCGAGCAGCACCTCGCGCAGCACCTCGACCTGCCGGGCCGGTCCGTGGCACGCGTGCACCTGCACGCTGCGGTCGCTGGGGCTCAGAGAGCGCCCGGCGCGGTCGGGTTGGGCGTTGGTCGCGATGTCGGCCTGGAGCCAGGTGAGCAGGGTGTCGCCCTTCGGTGGTTGAGGAGGCCCTCCCGGGCCCGTCTCGAAACCACTGGATGCTCCCTGCAAGGTCCGCTGCAGCTCACGCAGGTCCCGACCGAGCGAAGCAAGCAACCGATGGCCCACCTCCAGGTGCGAGTCGTCATCCCTTCGTGGCACCGCTCCGGCCTTGCCTGCGAGCGAGGACCACAGGGCCTCGGAGGGGTGTGGCAGCCACAGGTGGACGTCGCGCTGCTCGCCGAGCGCGGCCAGCAGCTCCACCTCGGTCACGGCGATCCGGGTGTGCCCGAACAGCGACAGCCGCGGCGGCAGGTCCTCGGCTCCGGCGCCCCGGCGGAGCACCTCGACGACGCGCTCGTGCCGCTGGGCGGGTGTCGGTTCGCCGACCTCGGCGGCCAGCCGGCGCCAGAGCTCGGGCTGCCAGGTGAGGTCGGGCGGGAGAGCGCGACCGGCTCCGTCGGTGTCGTCGTGGCGCTCCCAACCGGCAAGCAGCGTCGGCCGTTGCGCGGCGTACGACGCGAACAGACGCGCGAGCCTCCGGGCGACGGCATAGCGGCGACCGCGACGAAGCTCCCGCTCTTCACCCTCCTTGCCGTGGCCGAGATGCGCGCTCAGCGTGCGCGCCCAGGGCTCGCCGGCACTGGCGTCGACGACCGTCAGCAGCGGCCAGACCAGCGCATCGGGGGCCCACGGGTCGTTCTCCCGCGTGCCGGCCAACCCAAAGACCAGCTCGGCGACCAGGCTGGCCGGGGACCTGAACTCGACACCCGCGCAGACTCCGTCGTCGCGGCCCTCAGCGTGCCCGAGCCGATGAGAGAGTCGCTGGCTGAGCCATCGCTCGACGCCACGCGCCGGGACCAGCACGAGCTCCTGGGTGAAGGGGTCCTCCAGCGGCGTGCGCAGCAGGTCAGCAAGCCCGTCGGCCAGAGCATCCGCACGCGCGGCACGGTGGAGGATCAAGCTCACCGACCGTGCCTCCCCCCAGACTTGAGATGACCAGTTCGCCTTCTTCAGGTCCCGGTCAACCTAACGCAGGGGTCGGACAGGAAGACTCACCCGGCCGGGACGCTCTCCCGGTCCGGCGAGGGCTCTGGCGAAGCCACATCGTGCTCGCGCAGGCCGTAGCGCTCCCACCAGCGCTGCAGGCCGCGCGGCGCCCACCAGTTCCAGTCGCCGAGCAGCTTCATCGTGGCGGGCACCAGGATCGAGCGGACGATGGTCGCGTCGAGGAGCAGCGCGACCAGCATGCCGATGCCGATCATCTTCATGAACACGATGCCGCTCGTCGAGAACGCCCCGATCACGACGGCGAGCAGCAGGGCTGCACTCGTGATGATCCGCCCTGTCCGTTGCACGCCGGTCGCCACCGACAGCGTGTTGTCGTGGGTCAGGTCCCACTGCTCGCGGATGCGGGAGAGCAGGAAGACCTCGTAGTCCATCGACAGCCCGACCAGGATCGCCAGCATGAAGATCGGCTGGGTCGCGTCCAGGAACCCGGGCGAGGTGAAGTCGAGCAGTCCCTCGAGGTGGCCGTCGGCGAAGATCCAGGTGATCACTCCGAACGACGCCCCGATCGACAGCACGTTCATCGCGATCGCCTTCAGGGGCAGCACGAGCGAGCCGAACGCCAGGAAGAGCAGCACCATCATCACCGCCGCGATGATCAAAGCCATCCACGGCAGCTTCTCCTCGAGCGAGCTGAGCAGGTCGACGGTGTCGGCAGCGAGGCCACCGACCAGGACGGCCTCAGTCCCCGGTCCGGGAATCTCGCGAATCGCTCGGACGGCGTCCTGGGAGGTCTCGGTCTGGCTGTTGCCCGTCCAGGCTGCGCGCAGCAGGGTGAGGCCGTCCTCCTGGCCGAGGGTGCGTACGTCGAGCACGCCGTCGACGTCCCTGACCTTCTCGGTGTACGCCGCGACCTCGGCCTCGTCGGTGGCTCGGGAGCAGGATGTTCGCGGTCGAGCGCTCCTCGCCGAAGTCGGTGTTCAGCGAAACGGCGGCGACGTGGGCCGGGCTGTCAGGCGGCAGCACCCGGTAGTCCACCGAGCCCCACTTGACCCCGAGGAACGGCGAGGCCACGAACAGCAGTGCGGCGACGACCACCACCATCACCACCGCCGGGCGGCGCATGACGGCGTGGGCGAGTCGTGCCCAGGCACCGTGGTCGCTGTTGACCGCGACCGGGCGGTGCCGGCGCCACGGCAACCGGCCGGCGTCGATCCGGCGGCCGAGCAGCATCAGGATCGCCGGGAGGACGGTCAGGGCGGCGATGACTGCCACGAGGACGGCCGCGATCCCGCCGTACCCGAGGGAACGCAGGAAGTTCTGCGGGAAGATCAGCAGCGACGCCATCGCCGCGGCAACCGTCAGGCCGGAGAACAGCACCGTCCGGCCGGCCGTCGCCATCGTCACCCGGATCGCCTTGGCCGAGGCTTGTGGGTCGTCTTCGGGCAGACGCGCGAGCTCCTCACGGAACCGGCTGATCACGAAGAGCGCGTAGTCGATCGCCAGACCGGTGCCCAGCAGGGTGATCACGTTGATCGAGAACACGGAGACCTCGGTGACGCCGGTGATCAGGCGCACCACCGACATCGCCCCGAGCACGGCGATCGCGCCGACCAGTGCAGGCATCAGGGCTGCGACCACGGAACCGAAGATCAGCAGGGACAGGATGATCACCAGCGGGAGGGACACCATCTCGGCGCGGGCGAGGTCCTCGCTGACGGTCTCGTTGACGCCGTCATAGACGGCCCACGTCCCGGCGAGCTCGGTCTCCAGGTTGTCCGCCTCGAGGGTCGGGGTCACCTCGTCGTTGCGCTCGGCCTGCTCGGCCTGCCCCTCCCCCGACAGGGAGATCAGCACCGTGGTGGCGTGCTTGTCGGTGCTCACCATCGAGGGGTCCTTGGTGTCCCAGTACGTCGCCACCGAGGTGGTAGTGCCCTCCGGGATCCGGGCCAGCGTCTCGTCGACCTCGGCCTTGAACTCGGGGTCGCTCACACTGAGGTCAGGGCTGCGGTAGATCGCGACCACGTCGACCGACTTGTTGCCGAACACCTCCTGCTCCTTGGCGAGCTGGCGGTACGCCTCCGAGCCGGGGTCGTCGAAGCCGCCCTGGCTCAGCGAGCCGAAGACGCCGGCTCCGAACACACCCGCGAGGATCGTGGCGAGGACTCCCACGGCGAGGACGCGCCCGGCCCTTCGGACCAGGAACTCTGACCAGCGGTGCAACATGGTGACTCCTGCGAGGTATGGTGAACGGTGTTAACAAGTTAACGGTGTAAACTCTTGTCCTGTCAACCCTGGCTCTCGGAAAGGTGCTCACCCGACGTGACCACGACTCGCGAACAGAACCGCACCGACACCATGCGCCGGATCGTCGAGGCCTCGCGCCGACTCGTCACCGGCACCGGGGAGATGACCCTGCGTGCAGTCGCCCACGAGGTGGGGATGACACCGCCCGCGATCTACCGCTACGTGGACAGCCACGAGGAGCTGGTGCGGGTCGTGGCCATGGACATCGATGCGAGCGCCGCAGCCCAGATTGCCGCCGCGCGCGACGCCCAGCCCGAGGACGACCCGGCCGGCCGGATGGTTGCCTCAGCCGTGGCGTTTCGCCAATGGGCGTTGGGCAACCGCGAGGAGTTCTCGCTGGTGTTCACCAACCTGGACGTGAGCTGCATCGAGGAGCTCCAGGCCGAGTCGAAGACGGGGCTGCTGTTCTCCGAGCTGCTGTTCCAGGTGTGGGCGCGCTACCAGTTCCCGGTCCCTCGGCTCGACGAGCTCGACCCTCGGCTCGTGGCGATCCTGCGGGACCCGAAGGTGCCGGCCGACCTGACCGGCGTACCCGATGAGATGCGGCCGCTGATCTGGCTGCTCGAGCGCGCGTGGGCAGGGCTCTACGGCACCGTCACCCTCGAGGTCTTCGGCCACATCGACCCGCGCATCGTGGAGCACGCGCTGCTGTTCCGCGCAATGATGGACGACCAGGCCGTGCCGCTCGGGCTGGAGCCGGAGCTCCCGCGGCTGCGGAAGCTGATCGACTCGATGCTTTCTTGAGTTTGGCCGTCGGTCAGGGCTGGCGCGACTGCCAGAGGCCCATCAGGTTGCCCTCGACGTCCTTGAAGTACGCCGCCCAACCCATCTCGCCGACGTCCTGGCGACCGAGGACCGTCATCCCGCCGAGGCTCTCGATCTTCTTCAGCGCCTCGTCGATGTCCTCGACGTCGACAGTGATCACCGGCCGGTCCGCCGGGCTCTCCCGCTTGAGCATCCCGCCGCCGATGTAGCCCGCGTCGGTCGGGAAGCCGTCGTCACCGGTGGGCCCGGTCTGCACGATCGTGTAGTGCAGGTCGGGGATCGGCGTGATCGTCCACCCGAACGCCTCGGAGTAGAACGTGTGGGCCCGCTCGGCGTCGTCGAACGGGATCTCGAAGTGCACGACTTTTCCACTCATGCGGCCGACCCTAGCCGCCCTACCTGAGGTGGCCGCAAGGGTCCCGTCGTACTGGATGCCTGGCCACCGCGCCAGCCGGAGACCGTCCGGTGGTCGGGTGAGCAGGTCGCGCCCGGACATGCGAAAGTCGCGCCTGCGACGGATGACCGCCCGTCCGTTCCCTCTGGCCACATTCGCATGTCCGGCTACGTGAGGGATCTGCCTGGCGCCGATTCAGCGCATGCCGCCCTCGCCAAGCTCGAGCTGCACGAGGATCACGTACGCCGACATGCGAAAGTCGCGCCTGCGACGGATGACCGCCCGTCCGTTCCCTCTGGCCACATTCGCATGTCCGGGTACGTGAGGGATCTGCCTGGCGCCGATTCAGCGCATGCCGCCATCGCCAAGCTCGAGCTGCTCGAGGATCACGTACGCCGGACATGCGAAAGTCGCGCCTGCGACGGATGACCACCCGTCCATTCCCTCTGGCCACATTCGCATGTCCGGGTACGAGGGCGACGGTCACCCAGCAAGCAGGCAGTCAGCCAATCGCAGCAGCCGCAGCCCGCCCAGCGGTGCGTCCGGAGAAGATGCAGCCACCGAGGAAGGTGCCCTCGAGCGCGTTGTAGCCGTGCACGCCTCCGCCGCCGAAGCCGGCCACCTCGCCCGCCGCGTAGACGCCGGGGAGTGGGTCGCCCGAGGGCTGGAGGACGCGGGCGTCGAGGTCGGTGTGCAGGCCGCCGAGCGTCTTGCGCGAGAGGATGTTCAGCCGTACGGCGATCAGCGGTCCGTTCTCGGGGTCGAGGAACTTGTGCGGCGAGGCAACGCGGATCAGCTTGTCGCCGCGGTACTTGCGGTGCCCGCGGATGAAGGTGATCTGGGTGTCCTTGGAGTACGGGTTGTCCAGCTGCCGGTCGCGCTCGGTGATCGTCCTCCGGAGCGACTCCTCGGTGATCAGGTTGTCGCCGCTGACCCTGTTCATCCCGGCCACGAGCTCGGGCAACGCCGAAGCGACCACGAAGTCCTCGCCGTGCTCCTTGAACGCCTCGACCGGCCCCGGCGCACCGGACTGCACCCGCTTGAGCAACAGCTTGATGTCCTTGCCGGTCAGGTCGGGGTTCTGCTCCGAGCCGGACAGCGCGAACTCCTTCTCGATCACCTTCTGGGTGAGCACGAACCACGAGTAGTCGTAGCCGGTGCGCATGATCGCGCCCAGGGTGCCGAGGGTGTCGAAGCCGGGAAGGTACGGCGCGGGGAAGCGTTCGCCGGTCGCCGAGAGCCACAGCGACGACGGGCCGGGCAGGATCCGGATGCCGTGGTTCTCCCAGATCGGCGCCCAGTTGCGGATGCCCTCGGTGTAGTGCCACATCCGGTCCGGGTTGATCACCTCGGCCCCGGACGACTGGGTGATCGCGATCATCCGCCCGTCAACGTGCGCCGGGACGCCGGAGACCATGAACTTGGGCGGCTCACCGAGCCGGTCGACCGGCCAGTTGCGGCGGACCAGGTCGAGGTTCGCGCCGATGCCGCCGGAGGTGATGATCACGGCCTGGGCGGCGTACTCGAAGTCGCCGATCTCGTCGCGGTTGGAGGCGCGGCCACGTTCCATGGCGTCGGGTGCAAGCCTGGCCCCGCGTACGCCGGTCACGACGCCGCCTTCCTTGACCAGGTCGTCGACGCGGTGGCGGAACCCGAACGTGACGAGTCCCTTGTCGGCCGCCTCGCGGACGCGCCGCTCGAAGGGCGCGACCACGCCCGGACCAGTGCCCCACGTGAGGTGGAACCGCGGCACCGAGTTGCCGTGCCCACCCGCTCGGCCGTCGCCGCGCTCGGCCCATCCGACGACCGGGAAGACGCGCAGTCCCTGGTCGTGCAACCACTGCCGCTTCTCGCCAGCGGCGAACGCGACGTACGCCTCCGCCCAGCGCCGCGGCCAGTAGTCGCTCTCGCGGTCGAACTGCGCGCTGCCCATCCAGTCCTGCAGCGCCAGCTCGTAGGAGTCCTTGATGCCCATGCGCCGCTGCTCGGGGGTGTCCACGAGGAAGAGACCGCCGAGCGACCAGAACGCCTGCCCGCCGATGCTCTGCTCGGGCTCCTGGTCCAGCAGCAGCACGGTCTTGCCGGCATCGGCGAGCTCTGCGGTGGCGGCCAGACCGGCGAGGCCGGCTCCCACGACGATGACGTCAGCGTCCATGCCGGTGATACTGCACCACGGGGTGGCAAGGTGGAGCAGTGACCGAATCAGCACCGGAGTCCCAGCCCGTGGCATCCGCCTCGGAGAACCCAGCGCTGCGCGAGCCCGCGCACCAGGTCTCGACGAAGGCGCCGGTGCTGTGGGCGTTCTGGGCGACCGTGCGGGCGCTGTTCCTGCTCGGGGTGCTGATCGCTGCCGCGATCTTCGACTGGTTCGACGTGCCGATCTGGGCGTGGCCGTTGTACTCCGTCGTGGCGGTCGCCTACATCGTCGGGATGCCGGTCGTGCGCTACCGGATCCACCGCTGGGAGAGCACCGACTCGGCCGTCTACACGCAGACCGGCTGGCTCTCCCGGGAGCGCCGGATCGCGCCGATGTCGCGGGTGCAGACCGTCGACTTCCAGCAGAGCGCGTTCGACCGGGTGCTCGGGCTTGCCTCGGTCACGGTGACGACCGCGTCCGCGTCGGGTCCGCTGACGATCAGCGGGATCGACAAGCCGGTGGCCGACCGGCTGGTCGACGACCTCACCCGTCGTACCGAAGCAGAGGCCGGGGACGCCACGTGACCGAGCCGCCCCCGGAGGAGCGCGCCACGCACGAGCTCTCCCTCGAGGAGTTGCCGCCACCGGCCGCTCCCCTGGTCGAGCCCGAGCCGTGGCGGCGGCTGGACCCGCGGATGCTCCTGGTCCACCCGGTCCTGGAGATGGTCAAGTTCCTCCCGTTCATCATCGGCGCGTTCGTGGTCGGGAGCGGCGGCGACGGCGTCAACTGGTGGCAGTTCGCCGGTGTCGGCGTCCCGATCGCGCTCGGCGTGATGCGCTTCATCACCACCAGCTACCGGATCACGTCCTCGCAAGTAGAACTGCGGCGTGGCCTGGTCGGCCAGAAGGTGCTCACCGCCCGGCTGGACCGGGTGCGTGCCGTCGAGCTGACCTCGTCACCGATCCACCGGGTGCTTGGCCTGGGCAAGGTCGAGATCGGGACCGCCAGTGCGGCCACGGAGGGCAGCGACAAGTTCGTCCTCGACGGCCTGCCCATGGAGCAGGCACGCGAGATGCGCGCCGCGCTCCTGCATCGGGCGGCACCGGCGACAGGGGGAACTCCGGGGACGGGTAGGCCGACCGAGGTCACCGCCCCGCAGCCGGACGTCGTACTGCTCACCTTCGACAAGCGCTGGGTGCGCTACGCCCCGCTCACCTCGTCGGGCAACGTGATCGCCGCCGGCCTCCTCGCGGTCCTCGGCCAATTCGGCGAGAGCGTGGGCGACCGACTGTCGATCGAGATGGGCATGTTCGACTGGTTCACCGAGCAGTCGCTGGCCACGGTCATCCCGATAGCCATCGCCGTTTTCGTGGTCCTCTTCTTGATCCTCGGCGCGGTGTTCGCCGTACTCGGTTACTTGGTCACCAACTGGGGCTTCACGCTGTCGCGGGATGCGCAGGGTCGGTCGTTCCACGTCAGCCGCGGGCTGCTGACCACGTCGGAGACCAGCCTCGAACGCGAGCGAGTACGAGGACTCGAGGTGATCGAACCGCTTGGTCTTCGCGTTGCCGGAGCCGGACGCCTGGCCGCCATCGTCACCGGGGTCGGAGGCAGCGGGTCCAGCAAGGCCCAGCTCGTACCCCCGGCTCCTCGCGGCGTCATCGACACAGTCGGCTCCGAGGTCATCGAGGTCTCCGAGCCACTCCACCTGACGCTGACCCAGCACGGCCCCGCGGCCCGACGGCGCCGCTACGTCCGCGCCCTGGTGGGAGCACTCTTCTTCCCCGCTGTCGCCTTGGTCCTCGTTCTTACGACGCCGGTCGACTGGTGGGTGATCCTGCCAACCCTGCTGCTGTTGCCGGTAGCCGTTTTCCTCGCCGGCGACCGCTACGCCCGCCTCGGCCACGCGCTCACGGACGACTACCTGATCGTCCGCTCGGGCAGCCTCCGCGGCCGCCGCGACATCCTCCAGCGCTCCGGCATCATCGGCTGGAACATCCAGCAGTCCTGGTTCCAGCGCCGCGTCGGCCTCGCCACGCTGGTCGCCACGACAGCTGCGGGTCAGCAGGCATACGCGGCCATCGACATCCCGGAGTGCCTCGCGATCGCTCTTGCTGACGAGGCTGTGCCCGGGTTGATTGCGCCGTTCCTTGCCTGAGGGTCGCGCCACGACCCGGACCGGGGTCATGACACACGGGGCCGGCCATGGGCAAGCGGTCCAAACGCGGCTGCTAGACGGCTCAGCCGCCCCAACATGTGGATGAAGCCGTCAGACCCCTAGCGGAGCCTCGTCGTAGGCAGAGTGGTGGCTTCCCACCTTGCGCGCCGCCGCAAGGTGGCCGCCCAGGTAGGCGCCGACGCCCGAGACGGCCGCTCCGGCAAGGGCCAGCCGGGCTCCGGCGCCGTGCCGTCCCCGGTGACGGGCAATCCATGACGCGGCGTAGACGCCGATTGCGAGGCCATTGGTAACAGCGTGGACGAGGCCCACCCGCTTGTCGCGTGACCCGGCAGCCGACCACTCCGCCCATCCGGTCCAGGCAGTCGGACCAACGGCGAGCAGACCGGTGCCGATGAGCCTCTGGGCCGAGAGGGACGAGTCGTGTCCTGCAAACAGGTCAAGCAGACTTGCGGAGGTCCAAGTGCCGATCACGACGTCGGTCATCAGTGGGTGGACCGCATGGCCGAGCCAGTCGCCGCGCAGCACCGAGGCTCGCGTCCCGGTTCCGAACAATGCGCGGATCGAAGGCTCCAGAGCACGCACCGGCGCGTCGAGCGCAGTGGCATCCTCGAGCCGTCGGGTCCAGTGAACGATTGCAGGGGGTGGTTCGGTGGCGCTCATGGGCGGCTCCTCGGCGGTGTGCACTCGCCAATCAGGTGCCCCGGTGTGTGATCGGACAAACCTTGGCAGCGACGTACGCACCCTGGTCAACGCCTAGCTGCGCACGGCCAAGGTGCGGGGCCGCGTCTTGCTGGGCGCATTGGCGGCGGAAGGACGCGCATAGCGACCGCACGTATCGCAGGCATGCCCGACGTCTGATTACTTCGCACACAACGGCTGCGCTCAGTGCTGGCCCGGCGCATAGCTGATGAGATCCCCCGGTTGACAGTCGAGGACCGCGCACAAGGCGGTAAGGGTCGAGAATCGGATAGCGCGGGCGCGGTCGTTCTTGAGCACCGAGAGGTTGGCGATCGTGATGTCCGCGCGAGATGCGAGTTCGGTGAGTGTCATGTCCCTGCCGCGGAGCACTTCGTCCAGATGAACAACGATGGCGTGTCCGTCTCCTGGCATCAGACCATCCCTTCGACGTCCTCGCGAAGCCGAGCGCCGTCGGCGAAGACCGCGGCCAGCGCGAAGGCGACCAGGCCGCCAATGAGCATGCCCCCAGGGAGTGGGGTGAACGGCCCGGACGCGAGCTCAAGCGAGGGGTACTGGGGCACCTGTGTGAAGAACGCGTTGAGTACCGCGTAGTTCAACATGTTGAGTACGAAGCCTCCGGCGATGAGAAGAACTGCCAGACTGCGGAAGCGACGGGCGGTGTCACGCCCGAACGGATCGCCGTGTGCAGCCGCATTCAGGACTGCGGTCAGCAACCAGAGTGCCCAGACGATCACCACCGCCGGGGCGAGGTCCTGCGCGGATCTCAGAAGCATTTGCGAAGTCGTCGGATTTTGAATCGTGACGTCAACGGCGATCCAGTCGTCTGCTGAGATCCCGTCGGGGAACTGGACAAGGTCGTCGGCCGACGCCTGCATGGGGACGGTGATGGAGTCGCCGTAGAGCAACGACTCGCCGTGTCGCAGCAGACCCGTCATGACTGATACGAGGACGAGTGCGGTGAACCCGATTGAAAGAATCAAGAGAGCGATGGTAATGGCGCGCGCCGCGCGCACTGCCTGGGAGGTGGACGACGTGACCATGCTGGCCTCCAGCCAAATCGGGGTTATCGATGAACGATAACATTGATAATCGATAAGCACCATCGTCGGTCAGTCGCGGCCGTGGTGTCAGTGCAGGCTCGTCGCCGCCGCAGACGTCCGCAGGCAGATCCGCGCGTCCGGCTCGCGGCGATAAGACGCGCCTCATGGAGTCCACTCATCGCGGCTACTAAGAGACTTCACGCAGGATCGGTGTCTGGCCAGACTCGATCCAGGTGTTCGGCGGGATGCTCGCAATTGCGGCTGCCCACCTTGTTGGGTGTGGCTCTCATCTGGACTGCGACCCGCCGAGCACCGTGACGAGGCGTGGCTCAAGAGGGGACTGCCCAGCTCGTAGTAGCACTGCCCACCTCGCCGTCCTATTGGTTCCAAAACGGCAGGCAGGTGAAGCAACATGAAAGGCGTGATCATCGGGGTCGATCCCCACAAGCTCTCGGCCACGATCGAGGTCGTCGACTCCTCCGAACGGCTCCTCGGGTCGGGCAGGTTCGCCACCGACAACGCGGGTTATGCCGCGTTGAGACGTTATGTGAAGCAGTGGCCAGAGCGGGTCTGGGCGGTCGAGGGCGCCAACGGTGCCGGGCGTCCGCTGGCCCAACGACTGGTCGAGGCCGGCGAACAGGTGGTTGATGTTCCGGCCAAGCTGGCCGCCCGGGTGCGGCTCTTCGACACCGGCCACAACCGCAAGACCGACGCCCTAGATGCGCACTCGATCGCGGTCGTCGCGGTCCGCACTGCAGGCCTGCGGGTGGTGGCAGCTGATGGTGAGCTCGAGGCGTTGCGGATGCTCACCGACCGCCGCGACGAGCTCGCCCGCCAACGGGTCCAGACCGTGAACCGCCTCCAAAGGCTGCTCAGCGAGCTGATCCCCGGGCAACGCAAGAAAGATCTCTCCGCCCTGCAGGCCAAGGCGATGCTCGCCACGGTGCGACCGCGCGACGTCGCCGGGAAGACGCGACGGAGGATGGCGGTCGAGGAGCTCGCAGACCTGGTCGCCGTCGATGCCAAGCTCAAGAAGATGAAGGCCGAACTGAAGGCGACGGTCATCGCCCGCGGGTCCACGCTGATGGACCTCCCCGGCGTCGGTCCCGCTGGTGCTGCCCGGATCCTGGCCGACGTCGGCGACATCGCCCGCTTCGCAGACCGGAACCGGTTCGCGTCCTGGACCGGCACCGCCCCCCTGGACGCCTCCTCCGGCGAACAGATCCGCCACCGGCTCTCCCGGGCCGGGAACCGGCGGATGAACCACGTCGTGCACATCGCCGCGATCGTGCAGATCCGTCACGACACCGAGGGCCGCGCCTACTACCGACGCAAGCTCGCCGCCGGCAAGACGTCGATGGAAGCACTGCGCTGCTTGAAGCGGCGCCTCTCCGATGTCATCTACCGCCAGCTCGTCGCCGACCAGCGCAGACGTGACGCGGGCCCGGGAGGGCACTGCGGGGCGACTCTTCAATCCAGCGCGGTCGACCTGCCCCCGCACATCGACACTTCGGATCAGCCACTTCCCGGACCCGCACAACCGACGCTACAACTCCACGATCACGACCGGAAGAACGACTTCGCAGCAGCTCCTTGACACAGAGGGGAGCCAGATCCGGATGCTCCGAAAGACGATCCCCTTCCGGGATGACAGACAGCCGCATGATGCTCGACGGGTTCACCTTCCTCAGCTCCCCCGCAGGCCAGCGTGTTGGATGGTCCTTATCGTCGTTGTGCATGAACTCAACGCTGCGGTGAGCGGCCGCGGCGACCCGATGCGAGCCAGCGGTCCGCTCCACCGGGTAGTTGGGCGACTTTTGCAGCGATTGCGCGAGCTGCACCGCAACCCAGTGCGGCCGAAGGGCTCCAAGAACCTGTCATCGGCACTCACTCGGGCTTGAGATACGCACCCTGAACGTACCTCACCCGCCCATCACGCAAGGCGCTGCCGGAATTGGCACGCTTCTGGGCATGTCGCTCGCCAAGCACCAGGTGCATTCCAAGAGGAGGCGAAATGCCCGCCGGCGGTCGGTTTGCGTCCAGCCAGGCAAGGATCGTCGAAGAGACGTCCCGGAACGTGTGCTCTTTGAGGCCCAACTTGCGCAAGAGTGTTCGCAAGTCTTCCGGGGAAATCAGGTGGCTCTGCCCCGGCTCACTCGCCCAGGGAACGGGAAAATCGAGCGGCTGTCCGTTGCCCGCACAGATGTCCTGGAACACGAACTGACCGCCGGGTCGCAGGACGCGCGTTATTTCACCGTAGAATTGGCGCTTTTCGGCAATGTTCATCTGCGTCTGAATCGTCCACACGCAATCGAACGCGCCATCATCAAACGGTAGCGCCAAAGCATTGCCTCGACGAAATTGGGTCCGCTCTGCAAGGCGCGTCATGTGGGACAGCTCGTTGGCCACGGTGCAAAACTCAGGCATAAGGTCAATACCGGTGACGTCACACCTGTACGTCGCGGCGAGGAATCGTGCCGGGCCGCCCAGGCCGCTGCCCACGTCAAGCACCCGTGTTCCGGGCTTGAGTGCAGCGAGTGCGGCGAGATCCTTCGTAGCAGCGCGCCCGGCCGAGTGAAACTCATCGGCCGGCGCAAGGTCATCCACAGTCGGCGCGTCAGGGTCCTTACCCGCTTCGCGCAAACCAGCGACGATGCGATCGAGCAATCCGACAGCACGGTAGTGAGCTTGAACTGAACGCTCATCAGCCATGATGACGCCTGCCTTCTGTCGCCCAACCAGATGTCGACACCCTAAATGCGAGGGCGACCACCTCGGTCACCCCGCGATGCTAACGCGACCCCCGGCGACCGCTTCGCGTCACAGCGATCCACACCACGACACGCGGGCCGCGCCGGATCCCGCCGTCCCGTAAGCCGAACCTCCTGCGGGAAACTGGCGGTCAGCCGTCCGCGCGACCCCCCTCTCGTCCCGCAAGACCCGTCCGGCGAAGCCTCCGGTGAAGGGGCGTCAACCGGACCAGCGCGCTGGCGCACTAAAACACACCCAATGCTCCGCCTCGAAACCCCTGAGCATCTACGAGCTTGGGTGTCATCGTCTGTCCGACATGCACTTGAGATCCCACCCGACACGGTCGTTCGGCTGCGTCGCTCGATTCGCCACACGATGATCCGAAGCGCGTCCGCGTCCGCCGTCCCCGCAGTTGGACTAGTGATTGCGGCCGCTGCACTCGATCTCTCCTGGTGGGTGTGGCTCAGCGCAACCGTCCTACTCCTCGTCCTCGTCGGACTACCTCTGAGGCTTAAGTCACGGTAAGACGCCGCGCCAGAGCAACACTTGCGGTGGTAAGACTGAGGTGTGCTGACCGCGGCCCTGCGGCATCGATCGGATAGAAATTCAGACCAGGTCTCGACTTGTCCCGCGGGACAAGCTGGTAGGTATTCTCAAGTCGTGACGGGCGAGCCATCCGGCATGTTCGAGGCGATCTACACAGGCGCGGAGGCCGGTGGAGCCAAGCCGCCGTGGGACTACGGCGCCCCTCGACCCCAGCTCGTGGAGTGGGCCGAGGCGCGAAACCTAGCTGGTAGCGGCCGCGAGGCGCTGGTGGTGGGGTGCGGCTACGGCGCCGACGCCGAGTTCCTTGCGCTGTTGGGATTTCGCACCACGGGGTTTGACTTCGCGCCGACTGCGATTGCTGGAGCGCGGCGGAAGTACCCAGCCAGCGAGGTGAATTGGTTCGTTGCCGACGTCTTGGATCTTCCCCGCGAGTGGCAGGGCAGGTTCGACCTGGTCGTAGAGAGTCTGACCGTGCAGTCGATGCCGTTCGAGCACCACACAGTGGCGGCGCGGAACATTGCCGCGTTGGTGGCACCAGAAGGCACTCTGCTGGTCTTGGCGACCACACGGGACGAAGGCTCCGAGGTGACGGGCCCGCCGTGGCCTCTGACACGTGCAGAGCTCGAGGAGTTTGCCATCGGCGACGTCATCCTGCGCCGAGTCGAGCGGCTCGAGAGCGGTGCCTGGTGGCGAGCCGAACTGTCACGAGGAGAGGTGGGTTCGACCAGCCACTCGCCATTGTCATAGATCCGCTCCTGCCATGGTCGTCTCGCGGCGGTGTGACGCACCCTGCCGAACAAGCGGATCGCGGCTGCCAAATGAGCACGTCATGGTTGGCGTTCCCTGCCGAGTGCTCTTGCACTACTTCAGTCGGCAGCGCACACCTCGGCTCTGCGGCAGTTCTAACGGCCGGTCCCTTGTGGGCATTAGCCGTCAGTCCACTTCTTGAGTTCAGCGTCCATATGGGCCCCACGCCTCAAGCGGCCAATCTGTCCACCGCGGACTCGCGCCGCCGGATCGCGCCGGACCCGGCGGTAGAAGACCGCGCAACCAGCGACCAAGACAACGACGGCGAGCCCTATCCAGAAAATCGTCACGGGTCCTCCTCGCGAAACGGTCGTTTCATGGTGCGCCCACGAAGTGGCCTCCGCAAAGACCGGTACTGTCCACCTCCGGCACATTTGGGGCCGGCATGAGCGCCAGGACGAGATCACCACGCTCGTATGGGCAGGCGCTGTAGCCCGTGGAGCCGGCCCTGAGTCGTCCGCTCGCGAGCTAGATCCGGACGTTTAGATGTCCGTCGGCCCGCCATCAAGAGCTCACTCGCGGTATGACGCTGGTCGAAGCCAGCCAGATCACGTGCACAACAAGAACGGGGAGTCCCGGGGGCCGATCCTTCAACGACTCAGACGTTGCAGGAGGAGGTACGCAGTTTCTCGTCCGCAAGTGGGCGACGCCACGTCCATCGGAGTCGGGCCTGCCGGGCAGTCGGTCAGACTCTACGACCGAGGCTTGGGCGGGTTTGCCGCGAGACCGCGGTCGACCCACAGGCGCAGGGCGCGTTCATCGATCAGGGCGGCGTCGCCGACGTTGACCCAGGAGTCCGAGACTGCGTCGCGCATTGTCATCGGCTCGACATGATCGAGCTCGACAAGCTCGGGAAACGCATCATGCCCGACTTTGACCAGCAGTCCCTGGCCGCTCACGCAGCAGGCCATCCGGCCCCCCACCATGAAGGCCAGGCCGCCGAACATCTTCTTCTCCGCCTCGACCTGGCCGCTGAGCAGGTCGCGGACCCGCCCTGCCAGGCGCTCGTCGTATGCCATGCACAGATTCTGAAGGGTGCCACCGACACGCTGTCGGACAGGCAGAGCACAGCGGTCGGGCGACGATGTAGTCGAACGGCCTGAGGACACTCGTCCCGACGCCACAAGCCCCTCCGACACCTCGTGCCGGTACCGGATGAGGAGGGGCGTCGTCGACTCGAACATGGTCATCGAGCATGAATCGCGCAGTAGCCGTTCCCTGATCGCAACTGCTGTCCAGCGATGCGCCCACTCCGGTCCAGATCGAGGCTGGGCGGTTTCCGCTGTTCACTAGGTCGAAGGCCTTGTGGTGCGGCGAAACCCGAGGCTGGTTCGATTTCTTGCGCGTCGATTGTCTGACTGCTGGTCTTAGCCTTCGTCGCCCAGGGGCGGGATCACGGTGAGGTGCTCGCAGCCGGAGTAGCGGTCTTTGGGGTCGCGACGCAAAAACTGCACGTGGTCCTCACCAGGGCCACACTGGATGAGGTCGACGTGGTTATCGAACTCCACCTGCACTGTGTCGTCGCCGAAGCCGGCCTGCGCACGGTCCGCTCCGTTCCCCAGGAGTATGAAATCCCGTCCACGACCGGAGTAGAGAACGTCGTTTCCGTTCCCGTCGAACATGTGTCCCTGCCCTACGCGGTCGACCATCCTGTCGTTCCCGTTCCCGCCATTGAAGCTGTCGCCGACACCGGCGGTGCCGTAGTCGGTTCCGTTGTCAATCATGCGGTCGTTCCCGTTCCCGCCGCTGTACTCATCGGTGCCATGCCCTCCGCGCATGACGTCGTCCCCGCGCCCACCGTCGATGCTGTCAAATACGCCACCGAGGGCCCAGATCCTGTCGTCGCCGGCCCGGCCAGCGATGAAGTCCATTCCACGCGTGCCGGTCAGGCGATCAGGGCCAGGAGTGCCGTAGATGTCCTTCGCAGTCGCTGCGGGAGCGAGTGCCGCCATGAGTACGCCGATGAGGGCCAGATTGATGACGAGGTAGGCCGCCGACCGCTTCGCGGGGAGCATGAGTTCCTCCTGCTGTCACGCTAGGTCTCACTCCACCATGCGCTCAAGTAGGCAGAGGGTCAAGGACGGGAAGGGCGTACGCCGAAAGTGTGCGCCTGGGCGGGGGCCGGGTTGACCCTCACCTGATGTCAGACGCCGCAATGACTTCGCGCGGGCACCGCAGTGCAGCCACACGCGCAAAGACTCGCCTCCGATAGGCGCATCAACGCCGGCGGCCTACAGGTCGCGCTCGAAGGCCAGCATGAGTGGACCGCCCTGGCCCTCGGTGCGGCGGAAGCCGGCTGCCTCGTACAGGCGTTGGGCCAGCTGGTCCTCCTCGCTCGTGATCAGGAAGGCGTAGTCGGCGCCCCAGTCGCGCGCGGCCCGCATGGCCTCGGTGATCAGCTCGCGGCCGTAGCCCTGGCCGCGCCGGCTTGGTACGACGTACAGCTCGGCCAGGTAGGCCTCGTGTGCCTCGCTCCACAACGATGGCTGCACGCGCATTGCCGCGACGCCGACCGGTTCATCGGTCTCCTGCGCTCGGGCCAGCAGTACGACGACCTGGCGCTGTTCGATGAGCTCGTTCAGTCGAGCTGCCAGCTGGTCGGGAGGGGGCGACGGCTCGTCGTACTCGAGGTTGAAGTCGTGCAACAGCTGGGCCGCGGCGAGTAGCCCGTCGCCGGCCGAGTCCCCGGTCACCGTCTCGATCATGGCCAGCATTCTGCCGCTGCCGCAACGCCCACACTGCGGCCGGACTGCGGGGGACGGTTTGCAAGTTTCTGCAGAATTGCGGACATCCGTCTCAAATGCTGGAACACTTCGGGGTGTCGTGTGGGGGGCTTCCTTGGAGGGGTTGCTGTGCTCGCAAAGAGGGTACTTCGTCGCGTTCGTTTGGTTGTCGCGGGACTGGTCGGAGTCATCGCGCTCCCGCTTCTGGTGGCCGGGACGGCGGTGAGCCCGGCGCAGGCGGATGTTCCGTACGTCGCATGGTCGGTCTACCTACCGGGTTGGACCGAGGAGTACGTCCCGAGCAGCGCCAACGACTGCGTCGCCGGGAGACCCGCCTGTCTGAGACAGACGCGCAAGGAGTTCGGTCGCATCCTGAAGGAGAACGCGCAGAACTGCACGCACGCCTCCATCTTCGCGCTGGCCTACACACGGATCACGCAGACCTACGGCTGGAGCCGCGACATCCCCGGCTATTACCAGGACGTGCCCTACATCAACCACATGGACGCCGTGTTCGCGAAGTACTACACCGACGCCTACTACGCCTACAAGGCCGGCAACCGCTCGGCCGTCCCCAGCGCCTGGCTGAAGGCATTCGACGCCGCGCGGGACAAGCGGGTCACGGCGACCGGAGACCTGCTGCTCGGCATCAGCGCCCACGTCAACCGGGACCTGCCGTTCGTCCTCGCGGCGAGCGGGCTGGTGCGTCCGAACGGGCAGTCCGGGAAGGCAGACTTCGACAAGGCCAACCAGTTTCTCAACGACGCGTCCGCGGCGATGATGGCCGAGCTCGCGGCGCGGTTCGACCCCACCGTCGACGACTCCAACGACCCGCTCGGAGTCTCCTACGGGACGATCATGCAGATGCTCACCGGATGGCGCGAGAACGCCTGGCGCAACGCAGAGGCACTGGTGAACGCGCCCAACCCGGCGATCCGCGCTGCTGTCGCGGCCGACATCGAGTCCAGGGCGTCCGCGGTCGCCAACCTGGTCCTGCTGACCCAGTCCTACACCCCGCCGCTCACCTCGACCGCCTCTCGCGATGCCTACTGCGCTGTCCACAAGGGCGATGCAGCGCCGATCGCCTACCCGTTCGGCATGCCAACCCCCTACGGCGGCTGAGTGGACGGCGTAGCGTGGCTCTGGGCCAGCATGCTTCTCGGGGCTGCGGTCCGGAAGGTACGTCAAGAGGGTGGCGTGCCGGGATCGAGGGAACACGATGAGTGAGACGTCGGAGCCTGTGCGGCCGCGGCTGCTCCCGGGCGGACAGATCCCCGGGCAGGGCGATGCTCGCGTCGCGGCACCAGCTGCGGTCGACATGCGCGTCTCCATGGTGCTCGCTGTGCTGGGCGGCAGATCTGTCGCGGACGTGGCGCAGGAGTGGGACATCGAGAACACGCTCCTGCACCGCTGGGTGCGCGACTTCCTTTCCGCCGGTTCCGCCGTGATCACCAACCGGCCGGAGCCCGACGAGGCCCGCCAACGTGACCGCTTCCTGGCCGCCTTCGCGCACGAGCTGCGCACACCTGTGGCCGTGGCGAGGGGCTGGGCGATGGTCCTCGAGGAAGGCGACGTGCCCGAGGAGGAGATTGCCGAGTCACACGCGCGACTGTCGGACGCGTTGACCCGACTCTCCGAGCACATCCACGACGTCGAGATGACGGCGTCCGTCTCCCTCGGCCGGATCCGGGTTAACGTCGAGCCCGTCGTCGTCGCCAGTCTCTGCAAGGAGCTCGACGGCAGTCCCGTCGTACGACGAGGCGCGGACGTGACCGTGAACGCGGACCCGCGACTGCTCAGCCGGGTGGTGCGCGACCTGTGGGACACCGCCCACATCGAGCCGGCCCCCGACAGCGTCGCCATCGACGTGGTGGAGGCCGGGTCGTGGCACGAGATCCGCGTCGTACGCGAAGGCAGCCCGATCGCCCCGACGGTCATCCAGGCCCTGTTCGACCCGTTCGACGCGAACGACGACGCGACCGGCGTGACCATCGGCCTCTACATGGCCCGGGCCCTGACCGTGGCGCACGGCGGATTCGTCGGGGCCGAGGGCGACGACGAGAGCACCGTGCTCCTGGCACGGCTGCCGCGTGAACCACCGGCAGGTCCGGAGCCAGCAGGGCCAGGACCGAGCCGCGACGAGGAAGGAAACCGATGAAGTACACACTCTCCTGTGGAGATGCGATGCCGGGCTGCTCGGCGCGTTTCGAGGAAGACAGTCGCGAACGGATCCTGGAGCTGGTCGCCGTCCATGCTCGCGAGGACCACGGCGTAGCCGACGTCACCCCCGAGATGCTCGAGGCGATCGGCGCCAACATCGTCACTGCCTGAGCGGACCATCCGCTTCACACATCACCCTCTTCGCCACCGGGTCGGGGCGCGATGACCGTGCCATGCCCGACGTCCCTGAATGCACGGGTGCTCGACGGCAAATTGGGCGAGGTACCCGGGATGAGACAACTAGTCCAGATCGCCGGGAAACGACCTCTAGACACTGTTTTCTGAGACTTTCCGCCTTCCGCTTCGCGCATCTCTTGACGGCCACCTACTTTTGCCCGCGGCAACAAGGCCTGAACTCGGAGAACAGAAATGACAAACCAAGCCCCTCCCGCTCCCTGGACTGGGAACCAGACCCCCTACCAGGACCCCAAGGCGGCGGCTGCGGCCGCGAAGGCGTATGCCAAGGCGACGCGCCCCTGGTACCAGAAGAAGCGGTGGATCATCCCGATGGTCATCGTCGGGCTCATGGTCATCGGCTCGCTCGCCGGTGGTTCGGACACAGACGGCTCAGACGCAGGCGGTCCCGAGAAGGTGGACACGTCCGGCGCGGCTGCAGACACCAAGGCTGTCGACACCAAGTCGGACAACACGAAGTCAGATGCGAAGGCCAAGGCAGGGACCGAGTCGAACCCGATCAAGATCGGGCAGACGGTCAAGCTCGAAGGGACTCAGTACACCGTCAAGTCCGTCCGCAAGAGCGCGGCCGTCGGCGGCGAGTTCATGCAGGAGAACGCCGACGGCACCTTCGTCACGGTGACCCTGACCATCGAGAACAAGAAGTCGGAAACCAAGACGTTCTCGGACTCAGCCGCGAAGTTCGTCACCTCTGACGGCAAGAGCTACTCGACCGACAGCGAGGGCACCATCGCGGTGATGGGCACCGGCGAGGAGCCGCTGTTCCTGACCGACATGCAGCCCGACCTCCCCACGACCGGCAAGCTCGTCTTCGACGTGCCGCCGGCCAAGGTCAAGGGCGGCGTGCTCGAGGTCAGCGACCTCTTCGGCGGTGGCGAGGCCTACATCGCCCTCGGACTGAGGTAGCACCTCGAACGGGGCGGGGTCCGGGAGCCAATCAAGGGTTCCCTGACGCCGCCCCGGACGTCATCTTGGCAACTGTCGTATCGAAAGGGATGCGGATGCTTGGGACTCTCGGAGAATCACTCACCGCGCTCCGACGCGGGCTCATAGTCCTGTTCCTGGGGCTGACGCTGACGCTCACCGGTTGCGCCGAGGAAGTAGCAGCGCCGAGCGCTGCCCCCACCGAGAGCGCAGCGGACCAGCCGAAGAAGAAGCAGGCGAAGGTCAACCATCGCGAGATCGAGGTGCCGAAGCGCATCCCCTTTGACACGGAGGTCATCGAGACCGCCGAGCTCGCCGAGGGAGAAACCCAGGTGCAGCAGGAGGGTCGTGCGGGCGTGCAGATGCGCATCGTGCGACTCACGACGCGCCTGGGCAAGGTCATCGAGCGCAACCTCGTCAGGAGATTCGTGTCGCGCGAGCCTGTCACCAAGGTGCTGCTGGTCGGCACGCGAGTTGACCGCGAACCTTCGAGTGGCGGGAACTGCGACCCCAACTACACGGGCGCGTGTGTGCCGATCGCCAGTGACGTGGACTGTGCTGGTGGCAGCGGCGACGGCCCGGAGTACGTCGATGGCCCGGTCACGGTCGTGGGCGACGACGTCTATGACCTGAACCGCGACTCCGACAACATCGCCTGCGACAGCTGAAGCGGCCCGCCAGAACTCACATCAGCTTCTTCAGCACCGGGATCGGGGCGTGCTTCATCAGCTTGCTCAGCGGAGCCCACGGGAGCGGCGGTACGCAGGCCGAGTCCTTCTCCTTCTCGATGGCGTCGACCATCGCGCGGACACCCTTCTCGGTGGAGACCATCAGCGGGGTCTTGGCGCCGGCGTTCATCTCCGAGGCGATGTAGCCCGGGTAGAGCACGGTCACCTTGATCGGCTTGCCGTGCAGCTCGTAGCGCAGCCCCTCGGCGATGTGGGCCACACCGGCCTTGGTCGCGGCGTACGTCGTCATCGCCTTGGGCATCCCCCGCATGGCCGACATCGAGCTGATCATCACGAAGTGGCCGGCGTTCTGCTCGCGGAAGATCTCCATCGCGGCCTCGGACTGTGCGAGCGCGGCGACGAAGTTGGTCATCGCGGTCTCGCGGTTGGCCGCCCAGTCGCCCTTGCCCAGCGGGGCGCCCTTGCCGATGCCGGCGTTGATGATCACACGGTCGATGGTGCCGAAGTCCGCCTTGAACGCGCGGAACACCTCGAAGACCTGCTCGTCGTCGTTGACGTCGAGAGCGCGGATCTCGACCCGGCGGTCGGGATGGGTGGTGAGGATGTCGGCCTTGAGGTTGTCGAGCTTCTCTGTACGACGCGCGCACAGCGCCAGGTCGTGGCCCTTGGCCGCGAGCTGCTTGGCCATCTCGGCCCCCAGCCCAGCGCTCGCTCCGGTGATCAGGACGTTCTGTCGCGTGGTCGCCATGCCGGTCATCCTGCCCAACTCCCGATAGTCCGGAGCAATCGGCCCCTCACCGCAGCGGTTTCAGGGGCCAAACGCTCCGGATTATGCGGATCGACGGTCAGGTGACAGCACGCAGAGCGCGGATGGCCCCCTCCAGGAACCGGTCGACCACCACCCGCTCGGTGTCGCTGAGCGAAGCGTCGAGGGCGGCGAGCTCGCGGAACATCGGCATCAGGAAGCCCACGACCTCGGTGCGGCCGCTGGGGCTGATCGTGACGGAGGTACGACGCCCGTCGCTCTCGTGCGACGCGCGCTGGGCGTGACCGCGCGTCTCCAGCCGGTCGATGATCCCCGACGCCGCGGCCGAGCTGACGCCGAGGATCCGGCCCAGCTCGCCGGGTCCCATCGGCTGGTCCATCAGGTGCTCAAGCGCACGGAGCTCGTTGTGCGTCAGCGAGGCACGGCGCGCGACAGCTGGAGCGACCTGCTCAGCAAGCCTGGTCAGCGCCCGGAGGGAGTTCATGGTCGAGCTCTCCAGCTGCCCGGAGAAGTCGTGGGCGTTGGGTGGTCCCTTGTGGCCAGTGCTAGATTCACTCACCAGATTGCTCACTTAGTTAGTCATCAACCGAGACGTATGGGGAGTGTAGCGCCGTGAGGACTCTGCAGCGGGCCATCGTCGGGCGCGCGAGTGCACTGGTCAGTGTGTTGGTGCTCGGACTTCGGCGGCTTCCTGATCGTCGGCCTCGGACAGGCCAACCACTCGCCTGCGGTCGACGACTCGCTGCCTGCCGGCTACGACAGCACCCGGGCTGCACAGCTGCGAGAGCAGCTCCCCGACGAGGACGCCTCGATCGCCGTGGTGCTCTTCACCGGGCTCGACCGGGGCCAGGTCAGCGAGCTCGACGCGCTCGTCAAGGACCTCGGGGTCGACCGCGTCACTGTGCCGAGCAAGGGGGCCGCGGTCGTCCCGAGCAAGGACGGCTCAGCGGCGCTGAGCATCCTGTCCGTGGAGGCCACCGGTGCGACCGCGGTCGCCGAAGGCGTCAAGGAACTTCGCCAGCAGCTCGACGAGCAGGCTCCCGACGGGGTGAAGGCGCAGGTGACCGGCCCGGCTGCCATCCAGGCGGACCTTGCAGCCGTCTTCGACGGGGCAGACTTCCGGTTGCTGGCCGCCACCGCGTCGGTGGTCGCCATCCTGCTGGTGATCACCTACCGCAGCCCCATCCTGTGGATGGTTCCGCTGCTCGTGGTGGGCATTGCCGACCAGGCTGCCTCCGTGCTCGCGACCCAGACACTGGCCGGGCTGGACGTGCCGTGGGACGAGTCGACGACCGGGATCCTGTCCGTGCTGGTGTTCGGTGCCGGGACCGACTACGCGTTGCTCCTGATCTCGCGCTACCGGGACGAGCTGCGGACGTTCGATGACCGACGTGAGGCGATGGCGATCGCGCTGCGGCGTACCTCCCACGCCGTGCTGTCCAGCGCGACCACGGTCGTCCTCGGCGTGCTCGCCCTGTCCCTGTCCCTGTTCCCGACGACGCGCGGCCTCGGCATCGCCTGCGCAGTGGGGATCGTGGTCGCGGCCTTCTTCGCCCTAGTGGCGCTGCCCGCCACCCTGGTGCTGTTCGGTCGCTGGGTGTTCTGGCCCAAGGTCCCGCGGGTGGGCTCGAAGTCACTGGCCGACGGTCGCTCGCTGTGGCGCCGTGTGGGCGACGCTGTCAGCCGGCGTACGACGCTCTTCGTCGCCGGCACCGTGATCGTCCTGGCTGCCCTCTCCGCCGGTCTCGTCGACATCAAGCTGGGCTTGCCGACTGCCGACCAGTTCCTGCAGAAGCCGGAGGCGATCTCGGCAGGTCAGGAGCTGGCGAAGTACTTCCCCGCCGGCAGCTCGGACCCCGCCAACGTGATGACCCGTGAGCCGGACAAGGCGACATCGGCTCTAGAGGACCTCGACGGCGTGGACTCGGTGATGCCGGGCGGTTCGGGCAACGGGTGGACCGAGCTCAGCGTGGTGCTCCAGGACACCCCCGACAGCGAAGCGGCGCGCGGGACCGTGGAGCGGATGCGGGCTGCGCTCGAAGACGTGCAGCGCGAGAGCTACGTCGGCGGGACCGCGGCGGAGGCGCTCGATGAGGGAGACGCAGCCACCCGCGACCGCTGGGTGATCTTCCCGGTCATCCTGGTGCTGGTGCTCGGCGCGCTGCTGCTCCTGCTGCGCTCGTTGGTGGCGCCGGTCCTGCTCGTGCTCACCGTGCTCGGCACCTACCTCGCCTCCATCGGCGTGAGCTGGTGGCTGTTCAAGGGCGTCTTCGACTTCAGCGGCGTGGACGTCGGGATGCCGTTGCTGGCGTTCCTGTTCCTGGTCGCCCTGGGCGTCGACTACAACATCTTCCTGGTCACTCGCACGTGGGAGGAGACGGCCGGGCACGGCTCCCGCGACGGGATGCTGCGCGCGCTCGCCGCGACTGGCGGTGTCATCACGAGCGCCGGGATCCTGCTGGCCGCGGTCTTCGCGGTCCTCGGCGTGCTGCCGCTCGTCGTACTCGCCCAGCTCGGCGTGGTGATCTGCATCGGCGTCCTGCTGGACACCCTGGTCGTCCGCACGGTCCTCGTGCCCGCCCTCGCCCTGCTGCTCGGCGACCGGTTCTGGTGGCCGCGGAAGGTGCCGGCGGTCAGCGGTAGGTGAGCACGTCCGGTACGCCGTCGAGGTGCGCGTGCTCGTTGAAGCTGACCAGGGTGGTGCCGCGGCGGCCGGTGACCAGGCGGGTGACACCGGAGTTCACGCACACCGGATTGAGCTTGCGCCACAGCTGGCCGGCGACATCGCGGTCCTCGGCGAGCAGGCTGGCCGTGGCCCAGGCGATCGGGCCGCCGCTGCTGAACACGAGCGCGGTGCCCGACCCCGCCTCCTCCGCCGTACGACGGAGCGCGACGCCGACCCGGTCGGTGAAGGCCGTGAACGGCTCGGTGTAGTCGTCGTCGTACTCGCCACCCGTCCAGCGTTCGGTGGCCGCCTCGAACCACTCCTGGAACTCCGCCTTGCTGGGTTCGCGACCCTCGAAGGGCGGCTTGAGCTTGGCGAGCATCGAGACGTGGTCGAACTCGTCCCAGTCCGTGTCGACCACCGGTTCGTGCTCACCCGGCAGCTCGCCCAGGCAGGCCTCCGCGGTCTCGCGGTGCCGCCGCATCCCGCCGATGATCGCAACGTCGGGCACGATGTCCCGCGCTGCGAGCGCCTGGCCGAGCAGCTTCGACTGCTCCCACCCGGTCTCGGAGAGGACGTCGTAGTCGTCGGATCCCCAGGACGCCTGGCCGTGGCGTACGAGCAGGACCTGCCCCACTATGCAGTGCCGTTCATGAAGGCGACCCGATGATCGCGTTGCAGCGCTCCTCGAGGTGGCGCGCGGCCGGCCCGAAGATCTCGTAGGCCTCGTTGGTGGTCTGTCCGTGGAAGAAGCGGTAGTAGATCTGCTGCGCGATCACGCCGAGCCGGAACAGGCCGTAGACCTCGTAGAAGCGCCAGTCCTCCGGGGTCAGGGAGTAGCCCATCCGATCGCAGTAGTAGTCGACCACCTCGTCGCGCGTGAGCATCCCCGGCAGGTTCGTCGGCTGGCGGCGGAACATGCGGAAGAACTCGTCGTCGTCATCCTGCACCCAGTAGGCCATCGTGCCGCCCAGGTCCATCAGCGGGTCGCCGACCGTCGCCATCTCCCAGTCGAGGACACCGACTGGCTTCGTCGGGTCGTCACGGTCGAGCACCAGGTTGTCGAAGCGGAAGTCGTTGTGGATCAGGCAGCTCGCGACGTCCTTCGGCTGGTGCTCGTCCAGCCAGGTCATCACCTTCTCGTAGTCGCCGATGTCCTCGGTATGCGCGTTGCGGAACCGCTTCGACCAGCCGGAGATCTGGCGTTCGACGTATCCCTCGCCCTTGTTCATCGACTCCAGCGGCGTCGCATCGACGTCGATCCGGTGCAGGTCCATCAGCACCTCGAGGGCGTTGGTGCACAGCGACCGGGCCTGTGCCTCGTCGAGGGAGACCCCAGGCGGGAAGTCGCGCCGCGGGATGATGCCGTCGACGCGCTGCATCACGTAGAAGTCGCAGCCGATCACCGACTCGTCCTCGCACAGCGCCACCATCTCGGGCACGAGCGGGAACACGCCGGCGAGCCCGTCCTGGATGCGGTACTCGCGGCCCATGTCGTGCGCGCCCTTGGCCTTCTGCCCACTCGGCGGCCGCCGCAGGATCAGGTCCTGGGTGCCGTCGCGCAGCGAGTAGGTGAGGTTGGAGGCGCCGCCGCCGAACTGCTTCACGTCGACCTCATCGCCGAGCTCGGTCCCCTGCTCGGCCAGCCAGGTCCGCACCGCGTCGAGGTCGAACTGGTCCTCCTCGCGTACGCCGGACGCCCCGTCGATCTCACTCATCCCTGGTCACCGCTCTCGCTCATCGCGTTCAGCCGGACGGCCTGCCTGCGCATCACCTGGTCGTAGGCCGCCCGGTCGTTCAGCTTCAGGTCGTAGGCCGCCTTCGCCGCGTCGTCGGGCAGGATCAGCTCCTCGCCGCGCTCCATGCCTTCGAGCACCGCAGCCGCGATCTCCTCGGGACCGAGTGGAGCACCAGCGACCAGGCCGCCGATGACCTGACCGACCGCCGTGTCTGTGCCCTGCATGTTCTCGATCAAACGGGTGCGGAAGTAGGAGGGGCACACCACCGAGCAGCGCACGTAGTACTCCGCGAGCTCGTGCGCCGTGGTCTCGCTGAACGCCACGACCCCGGCCTTCACCGCGTTGTAGGAGCCCATGCCGGCCGGGTGCACCAGACCAGCGAGCGACGCGATGTTGACGACGTGGCCGGAGCGCTGGTGCTTGAACATCGGCACGAAGGTGCGCGTCCCCCGCACCACGCCGAACAGGTTGATCTCGGTGATCCACTGCCACTCGTCCATGCCCGCGACATCGATGCGGCCACCGCCCGCGACTCCGGCGTTGTTCACCAGCACGTCGAGGCCGCCCCAGTGCTCCGCGACCCAGTCGTGTGCCGCGGCCCAGTCGTCGTCGGAGCGGACGTCGAGGTGGATGAACGCTGGCTCGGTGGTTGCGGTGTGTGGTCTCGACTGACCGCTCGCTTCGCTCGCTGCTCGACCACCTAGTACGTCCGGCTCGTTGATGTCGCCGATCAGCACCTCGTCGCCGCGATCAAGGAACGCCGCGGCAAGGGCAGCGCCCAGGCCGGAGGAGCCTCCCGTGACCAGCACCCTCATGACTGGTGCTTGCTGATCTCGAGGCGGGCGACGACGCCTCGGTGCACCTCGTCGGGACCGTCGGCGAGGCGCAGCGCGCGGGCGTTGGTCCACATCGCCGACAGCGGGAAGTCGCCGGAGAGTCCGCCGCCTCCGTGCAGCTGGATCGCCATGTCGATCACCTGCTGCGCCATGTTGGGCACGATCACCTTGATCTGGCTGACCTCGCTGAGGGCGTTGAGCGGCCCGCCCACGTCCAGCTTCCACGCGGCGTTGAGCACCAGCAGCCGCGCCTGGTCGATGGCGATCCGGGCGTCGGCGATGCGCTCGCGGTTGCCGCCGAGGTTGACGAGCGGCTTGCCGAAGGCGGAGCGCTCGAGTCCGCGCTTGATGGCGAGCTCGAGGGCGACCTCGGCCTGGCCGATCAGGCGCATGCAGTGGTGCACGCGTCCCGGTCCGAGCCGTCCCTGCGCGATCTCGAACGCGCGTCCCTCGCCGAGCAGGATGTTGTCCTTCGGCACGCGGACGTCGTCGAAGCTGACCTCGCCATGGCCCACCGGCTCGTCGTACGCATTCATGGCCGTGAGCAGCCGTTCGACCTTGACGCCGGGGGTGTCGCGCGGGACGAGCACCATCGTGTGCCGGTGGTGCCGGTCGGCGTCCGGGTCCGAGAGCCCCATGAACACGAGGATCTTGCAGTCGGGGTGACCGACGCCGGTCGACCACCACTTCCGGCCGTTGACGACGACCTCGTCGCCGTCCACGACGGCAGTGGCCTCCATGTTGGTGGCGTCGGAGGACGCGACACCCGGCTCGGTCATCGTGAACGCGGAGCGGATCTTGCCGTCGAGCAGCGGCTCGAGCCACTCGGTCTTCTGCGCGTCGGTGCCGTACTTGAGCAACACCTCCATGTTGCCGGTGTCCGGCGCGTTGCAGTTGAAGACGTACGGCGCGAGGAACGTCGAGCGGCCCATCTGCTCGGCCAGCGGGGCGTAGTCGGAGTTCGACAGACCGACTCCTCCATGGGTGCCGAACTGCTTCGCGTAGTGACCCGTGTGCTCCACCGGGAGGAACAGGTTCCACAGGCCCTTCGCGCGGGCCTTGGCGCGGAGGTCGTCCATGATCGGCGACTCTGCCCACGCACCGGAGGCGGCCGCAGCGCTCACCTGTCGGTGGTACTCCTCTGCGACCGGCTCGATCTCCTCGGTCACGAACTCGGAGACCAACGAGACGAGCTCCGCGGCGCGCGGTGAGGGGGAGAAGTCCATGGCGCCGACCCTACCGAGGCGCGCCGGGCTCCGAAGAAGGGGCGAAGGCGCGCGCCAGCTCGGCGTAGACAGGGCGCTTGAAGTCCACGGCGCGGTCGACTGCGTTCTCCCAGGAAGTCCACTCGCTGCGGACGAACTCCCCACTCGGAACGGCCGGGAGCTGCCCCGGGTCGGTCACAGTTGCGAGGAACCACCACTGTGTCTGGCCGAGACCTGTCTTCTCCGAGCGCATCTGCGCGGGTATCTCGTAGCTGAGCCATCGCCCGAGCTCACGCTCGAGGCGCACGTCGGCCTCCGTCAGGCCGGTCTCCTCACGAAGCTCGCGCCAGGCAGCGGCCGTGCGGTCCTCACCGACATCGATGCCGCCCTGGGGAAACTGCAGGGCGTCCGACTCCCCACTGCGCTCGAACATCAGGACTCGGCCCCGGCCGTCATGCAGCACGACCCCGACATTGGCCCGGAACGTCTCGGACTTCACCTCGGTCGCCTTCGGGCTGTGCTTCAGGACCTCCTCTTTGTCATAGAGCCGTCGGACCCGCACGATCATCGCGAGCCAAGCCAGCGCCGCCGCGCCTACTACGCCGGCGACCGTCACGAGGTTGTGGACCTGCCCGCCGAGGGACGCCCCGACCGCGATCCCGGCGAAGGCCGAGGTCACCAACGCAACCAGATCAACCAGGCCGCCGGACGGGTACAGCGGCCGGTAGCGCATGCCCGCAGGCTGCTCCGCCATGAGCGGCAGCACGGCGACGAGCTCCGGCCGTCCCTCGGCCACGAACCTACGGATCCCCTGCAGTTCGGCCTTCAGACGACTGGTGGTCACGTCTCGACGGGCCATGCGCATCGTGGTGGCATACCCCAGCGCCGTGAGGACCACGGCCAGCAGAAACGCAGTCGTCCGCAGCGAGTCCACACCAAACGTGTCCGCCACCAGACCCAGGGCGATCCCGACCGCTCCGACCACGGTCATCAGAACCTGGAACCTGCGCTCCCCCATGTCTTCGTTGGAGACGATCAGGTGCTGGCTGTGGGTGTAGGTCTCCAGCAGGAGGGACCACTGACGCTCGGAAAGCTCGTCGACCGGGTGCTCCGCCACTCCGTGAGTATCCCCCTTCCCCAACGTGCGTGCGAGCGGATGCTCGGGCGGGTCATGGTGTGATGCCCGGGTGCGCAGACTCCGCCACCCCGCGGTCGTCGTGCTGTTCCTCGCCCCGGTCCTCGGCGGGTGGCTCTCGACCGCCACCTCGCCGCTCGAGATGCTGCTGTGGCCCCCGGCGTTCGTACTCATGGTCTCGCTCTACGGCTGCGGGGCGCTGCTGTGCAGGGAGATCGCCCGACACCACGGCCTCGGCCTCGGCGGCCTGTGCCTGCTGGCGATCGGGAGCGGGCTGTTCGGTCGCTACGACCTGACCCTCGGGGCACTGGCCGTGGTCTGGCTGCTCTGGCGCTTGCGTGTTCGTGTACGGACCGTGGCGCCAGTGTCCTGACTTGCCATCTCGGTGGCTATCCGGCGACCACGGAGATCACTCGCGAGCGGGTCACCGGGTTGTCCCACTGCTGCGCGGACCACGCGAGTCGCCAGAAGGACACGAGGAGGAGCAGGAGGGCCGTCGCCACGGCGTACCTGATGTCGTCGAGCTGGGCCAACCCGGAGAAGACCAGGCCGGTGACGGTCGTGACCATGGCGAGCCTGGCGCTGTAGCCGGCCATCACCACCGGCGGCGCGGGAGTGGCGCGCGCACTTCTCAGGTCGACCGAGAAGGGTCGCGCGATGCTCCAGCGCATGCTGGCCGAGACGACCTGCATCGACACCACCAGGGTGCAGCACAGCAGCGCCGTCACCTCGGCGGCTGTCGGGCGCCCGGCGCGCAGCGCTGCCAGTGCCAGCGTCAGGGCAGCAGAGCAGAGCAGCACCTCGAGCAGGACGATCCCGCGGGCGACGAAGGCCACCCTCGGCGAGACCGGGAGGCTGTCGCGCCACAGTGCCCCGCGTCCGTCGAGGCACCAGGTGTTCACGCCGAACAGCAGTGCGCAGCCGGACGCGACCAGGCCCGGCAGGATCGTCAGCATCTGCCACTCGAGGTTTCCGGCCAGGGCGACGCCGCCGGGCATCAGCGCCAGCACCATCAGGCCCCGTCGCAGCGGGACCGAACGCCACACGGCAGCCCGGTCGATACGGAGCATCATCATGAAGTCGGAGCCGACGTCGGGACGTGCCGGATGCCGGCCGGACTCCAGGCGCAGCTCCTCGCGCATCGGACGGTTCAGTGCCCAGCGCGCAGGGAGCGCCCCGACGACAGTGGCCGCGAGACCGAGCAGGACGATCACGGCAACCCCGGTCGCCCACGTGCCCCAGCGACCGCCCTGGCCGTCGAGCACCATCACCAGGATCCGGGTGGTCGGGCTGCGGTCGAGGAGCGGCGTGATCCGGTCGGTCACCACGAGGGCAGCCGCGCCGATGCCGAGGAGCAGTACGACGGTGCGGAAGACCGCGATGCCGTGCGGGCCGCGTCGTACGCCCTCGGCGATCCAGCCCACGACCTGGGCGAGGGCGGTGGCCGCCAGGATCCAGAGCAGGACGGGGAGCACGTAGACCCACAGTCGTATCGGCCCGAGGGAGTACGACGTGATGCCCAGCAGGGCCCACGCCTGCGCGATCCACGCAATGTTCAGCGGAGCGAGGAGCAGTGCACCGAGGTGGTCGGTGGTCGAGGAGACCGGAAAGGAGACGGCCTGCTCGCGAGGGACGATCTCGCGACCACCGGCGGAGGCGACGGCCGTGAACACGGCGAGGACGAGGAAACCCAGGCAGAGCGAGGGCATCAGGGCCAGCAGCTCGCCGCTCCTGGGGCGCGGGGTCTCGCCACCGAGGTACGCCGGTCCGACCACAGCGGCGACCGTCAGGAGACCTACGAGAACGCCGCCAACGCGCACTCGGAGCCTGCCGTTCCTGGAGAGTCCGGAGCTGCGGAACGCGAGCAGCGAGCCGAGGTCCTCGCGGCTCGCGCGCAGCTCAGTCCAGGAGAGCGCGGTAGACACTTGCGCCCTCCTCACCGACCAGCTCGTCGGCGTGCAGCTCGGCGACGCTCGCGCCGCCCCGCAGCACCAGGGCGTTGTCACAGGCCTGCATCGCGAGGTCGCGCAGGTGCGTCGAGACGAGTACGGCGGCGCCGCGGGCCCTAGCGTCGGCGATCACCTCGAGGGTCGCCTCGACACCGATCGGGTCGACACCGTCGAACGGCTCGTCCAGCAGGAGTACGGCGGGCTCGTGGAAGGTCGCGAGGACGACGGAGAGTCGTCGGCCCATGCCGTGGCTGAACCCGGACGTCACCCGATGGGCTGCGTCACCGAGCTCGAAGCGCTCGAGCAGGTCGTGGGCACGGCCCTCCCAGTCCTGGAGCCGGCGCAGCCGCGCCGAGAGCTGGAGGTGCTCCCAGGGGGTCGCGCGTGGCACCAACCCGCCGACATCGGGGCAGTACCCGGTCAGCCGCTTCACCGCGAGCGGGTCGTGGCGGACGTCGACCCCGGCAACCTCGACGAGTCCCTCGGTCGGCGGGATCACCCCGGCGAGCACCCGCATCGTGGTCGACTTGCCGGCGCCGTTGCGCCCGAGGAGAGCGGTCGCCCGGCCGGCCTCTGCGGTCAGGTCGATGCCACGGACGGCGGCCACGGCTCCGAACCGGACCCACAGCCCCTGGATCTCGACGCGTCGTTCGCGGGTGTGCCCGAGGGCAGATCTGGAGTCCTCCACGTCGCCATTCTCGCTGAGACCCGGCCGCTCGGGTCCGAAATACAGGTATTTGCGGGCATCAGCACCCGAGCCTGGCGTTCCCGGCCCGAACGTCGTCTCGCGCGGGCGGACAAGGCATTCCCGACGGGTCGCGGATGCCCCTACAGTGATGCCGCCACTCTGTCCTCAGGAGGATCACGCGTGACCTTGTGCCCCACGTGCGGATCCGAAGTTCGTCCCGACGCTCCCTTCTGTCGTCACTGCGGTGCCGCCCTGACCGGATTGTCCACCCCCGCACCCGACGCAGAGCAGACCGCGGTCCAACCTGCTGTCGAGCCCGGCGCACTCGAGCCAAGCGAGCCCGACCAACCAGACGAGTCCGAGAGTGCTGCCGGACCAGCGGAGCGTGCGCCCCGTCGTACTTCGTGGCTCGGCGCCAGGCGGACGCTCGCCATCGCCGGTTGCCTGCTTCTCCTGGCCGTGGCCGGTGGCGGGATCCTGCTCGGCTGGTGGCTGGCCTCCGACCGGAACCTCGCCGAGAAGTCGTCGCTGCCGTCGACCAAGCCGGGCCCGACTGCGGGTGCGGCGGCGCTCACCATGCCTGACCTTCGCGGGATCGACCTCGGCTCCTCGCGCCAGATCCTCGCCGACATCGGTGTCCCGCCCAGCTCGGTCAAGGTGACCCAGCAGCCCGCAGCCGGGGAGACCGGTGTGGTGCTGACCCAGGACCCGGTCTACGGGTACGACGCCACGGGCGCCATCAACCTGGTGGTCTCGGCGAAGGCCGAAGTGCCCACGATCAAGGGGAAGCAGGCAACCGCGGTGCTCTCCGAGCTCGAGCAGCTCGGTGCACAGGTGCAGACCATCTCCCGCTACGTGCCCGGGGCAGCGACCGGTGAGATCTCCTCGATCCAGCCTGCGCCGGGCTCGCCGCTGCCCGAGAAGGTGCGCGTCGTGATCGCCACCCTGCCCGGCGAGGTGGATCTCACCCAGGTGGAGGCAGTCGACGGCGGCGGCTGCTACACGACGACCGAGGGCGAGCTCGCGCTCAACACCCGGACCTTCGCGACCGGTCTGACCTGTGAGCCCTACCCCGGAGAGGCCACCGACCAGACCTACGTGATCAACCGTGGCGGAGACACTGTGCAGGGTGTGCTGGGCATCCCCAATGACCAGGAGCCCTCTCAGCTCGTCCGTCTCCAGGTGCTCGCGGACGGAAAGGTGGTCGATACCTTCGACGGCAAGTACGGCGCCCTCACCCCCTTCTCGGTGAAGGTCACGGGCGCGCTCCGGATCACCCTCAGGGTCACCTCTCGCACGGATGACTACAGCGTCGCGGGCATCGGCGGCCTGAAGGTCATCGGCGACCCGACGACGCTGCAAGCCCTCGTCGCGGACGAATGAACGTCTCCCGCCGGACGACCCGGCTCGCCGCCGCAGTCCTGCTGGGCTGCTTCCTGTCCAGCTTCCTGGCAACCACCACGCCGTCGGCGAGCGCCCGGGTCCCCGGGGCAACACCCTCGCTGGAGCGGTCGAGCGCTCCCTCCATCAAGGTGCGCACGGCCGACGAGGACAGCGGCCCCAGGCCCCTTCTGATCGTGCTCGACACCTCTGGGTCGATGGCCGAGGACGACGGCACCGGCACCATCAAGCTCGCCGGCGCCCAGGCGGCCCTGACCCAGGTGCTGCGGCAGCAGCGGCCCGGTTCGAAGGTCGGCCTGTGGACGTTCCCCAACGACGGCGACTGCGGCTCGGGCACCAGCACCATCGACATGGGCCCGCTGAACCAGCGGGTGATGATCCCGGCCATCCGGGAGCTGGAAGCCAGCGGCGGCACCCCGACCGGCACCGCCCTACGCGCCGCGGTTGACTCCATCAAGGGTCAGTCCGACGGGGCGACGGTGCTGCTCATCTCCGACGGGCTGCACACCTGTGACCCGGACCCCTGCGATGTGGCCAAGGAGATCGTTGCCGACGGCTTCGACCTGACCGTCTACCCAGCGGGGTTCCAGACCTCGGCCGAGGGGTTCGCCGAGCTGCAGTGCATCGCTGACGCGACCGGCGGCGAGGTCTACGAGGCCGCGGACACCGAGCAGCTGAACGAGGTGGTGACCGACGCGACCAACACCGAGCTGACCCTGGACGTCCAGGGCATGCCCACGCGCATCCCGGCCGGCGGCGCCCGCAACGTCAAGGTGACTGTCACCAACAACACCGCCCAGGACATCTCCAACGTGAGACTGGCGTTGAGCTTCACCAACAGCGGCGGCACCGGCGGTACCCCGGTGATCCCTTCGGCGCTGCCGCCACGGCTGGGCCTGGGCGACCTCCAGGCAGGGGCCACGAGCTCGCACACCTGGCTGATCGGCTTCGGCCGCCCCAGCACCATCGGGACCGCGAACTACCGGGTCACCACGTGGGGGTCGAACTCCCAGCCAGTGTCGCAGGACGGCTCGGTGAGCGTGATCAAGGCCGACCAGACGCTGAGCGACGCCGGAGGCATCATCGGCGGCCTCAAGGGCAAGCGGATCGCGATCCTGGGTGACTCCTACTCTTCCGGCGAGGGCTCGGGGAGCTACATCAGCGGAACCCTGGCGAAGGGAGGGAACGGCTGCCACAAGTCGATGAACACCTACATGGCTCCGCTCTTCCAGAAGAAGAACGTGGAGCTGATCGCCTGCAGCGGAGCAGTGATGCGCTACGGGTCGCAGGGGGCGACCACCAATGCCGTCCAGGACGAGCAGATCAAGACCTTCGCCGACCAGGTGGATGAGGATCCCGTTGAGGCCGCCTTCATGACGATCGGCGGCAACGACATCGGCTTCGCCTCGATCATCATGCGCTGTGTTGGGGGACACCTCAGACCGGTGAACCCCCTGATCGCCCTCACCCCATTGAAGAACTCGCCGCTGGACCTTGCACTTCGGTGGGACAGACGATGCTCGGACGACTCGGACTGGATCAAGGGCGTGTACGGGTTCGTCGACGGGCTGGACGACGACCTGGTGGAGACCTACAAACAGGTGTACGGCGTCCTGAACTCCGAGTCGGCTGTCGAGAAACGTGACGGCAGGGTTGCGCCGCTCTACGTCCTGGCCTATCCCCAGGCGTTCCCTGAGTCCCAGTACAACCAGAACTGCGGGGTCGAAGGCTTCGTGTTCGACGGCCAGGAGATCGACTTCGCCAACAAGCTCGTCGACGACCTGGACTGGAAGATCCAGGACACGGTCGAAGAGATGCACAAGGACGGGTATCGCATACAGATGATCCGGTCGACCCAGGAAGCCTTCCTGCCGAACAACACGCTCTGCCCACGACCCGGCAACGAGAAGTACCTGGTGCCTCCGGTACAGCCCGCCAAACTGGTCCCAGCCGACACGCGCAAGGAGCTGTTCCACCCCAACGTCAAGGGCTACCGGTCGGAGACCAACATCATCATCGCCTCGTCGAGCAGCCTGGACGAGGAGCTTCCGACCGGCGTCGACGAGTGGGAGCAGGGGCAGCGGAAGGGGGTGCTCGGTGGCCTGGTCGACACGCTCACCGGCCTGACCGATCGGCTGGTCAACTTCGAGGACACCATCGCCCTCGACCTGTCCACGGGTCGCTTCTCGGCCGAAGGCCTTGACGTCAGGGCCGGCCAGACGGCGGTGGTCAAGGTCAGTGCCGGCGCCCCGGAGAGCGACGTACACATCGGGGTCGCATCCCGCAACCGGATGGTGGGCAGCATCCGGCTGGACAGCAAGGGCCGCGGTGAAGGGACGATCTCCTTCCCGCGGGACCTGGCACCCGGACCCCACCATGTCCAGGCCCTGGGCTTCGACGGGGACGGGAATCCCGTGACCGCTGCCGCCGGCGTGGACGTGGCCGCTGCGGCGCCACCGTGGCTGCTGCCCCTGCTGGTGGCGGTCCTGGTCTCCCTCGTGGCCGGGTTGCTTCTCCTGCGCCGAGGACTTCGACGCATCCGGGACGATCGAGGCGTCAGCTACTCGTAGCGGGAGAGGGACTCCGCGTCGTTCTCGGAGACCAGCAGGGCACGGTCGACCACCCAGACCTGTCCGGTCGAAGCGGCGTGGTCGAGCGTCCACTGGGACTGACCATCGATGTCGTAGAAGCGGGTCCGCTCCTCGCTGGTCAGGTAGAAGCCTCCACCGGTCGCATTGACGTAGGCCTCGTCATCGTCCGGCAACCGACCGCGCGACTCGAGCTTCGTGTCGTAGAGGTCGCCGCCCGACGAGCTGAACAGCAGTTCGTCACCTCCAGTGACGAGCACGCCGTCTGGAGAGGTCTCCGAGTCGACGCTCTCCGAGTCACGTTCGCCGTCCTCGCCGATGAGGGAGACGGTGGTCTCACTGCTCTCGCCCTCGTCGTCGTACTCGGTCAGGACCGAGGCGAAACCGTCCCCGAAGGGGAGCAGGATGTCGGGCTGATCCCCGGTGGCCGACGACTTCTCGTCGCCGCCGCCCGCGTCGTACAGCGCCACCCCGTCGAGGGAACCGACCGCCACCAACGCGTCCGTCGCCGCGACTGATGCGCTCCCCTCTTCCTCGTCGATCTCCGCGACGTTGGGCGTGCTCCACTTCGTCTTGCCGGAACCGAGGTCGACCCGGCTGAGGTCCTCCCCGTCCAGGACGTAGACCGCATCGTCGGTGAGCGCGTAGGTGTCGCCGGACACCGTCCAACGTGTCTCGCCACTGCGGTTGTCCACCAATCGCAGCTTCGTGCCGCTGCTCAGCAGGGCACCCTCGCCGCTACCGGCGTTGTAGAGGTAGCCGAAGTCCGAGGTCCACAGCTGGTCACCGGAGCTGGTGTCGAAGGCGAACATCTCGCTCGCCCCCTCCTCGCCCTCGGTCTGGCACACCACAACGTCGTCCGACGACGTGAAGGCCGGGTAGCAGGGACTGTCCACGTCCTCCTGCCAGCTCAGGTCTCCGGAGTCGTCGACGGCGCCGACCCCCGAGCTGTCCTCGCCGGACCACGACACGATCGTGTGGGCCCCCTGGGAAGCAGCTCCGACGACGGTTGCGTCGTCCGGTGCCTGGAACTCCCACGCCTTGGCAGGTTCCGAGTCCACCGCTCGCGGCACCGCGGACCTGCCGCCGTAGCTCACCAGGTGATCCTCGGACGAGCCGCCGCCGAGCACCGTGGCCCCGGCAAAGGCAGCGCCCGCGACGACAAGGACAGTGGCCAACACGGCAAGGGTCTTCTTGGGGAAGGATCGGCTCCGGGCGGGGACGTCCGACGACGCTTCGTCCCCGGTCGCCAACGGCGGGTGGGTGGGCTGTGTCGCTGCCGGTGGCGGGGCTGGAACCGCGGCCGGAGTCGGGGCCGGCGCTGGGGCCGGCGCTGCGGTGGGGACCTCGACCGGCGTGCCGCAAGTGCCGCAGAAGCGGCCTGTTCCAGACAGGGCCGTGCCGCAGTTGGTGCAGTAGGTCATCTGATCCTCCGGTCGGGTCACTCAGGACAGGTCGAGGGTGAAGTCACTGGGGAGCGACTCGTAGTTGTAGATCTCGAGGGTGACCACCCCGCTGGTGTCGGGGGTGACGTACATGACTTCCTCCCCGTCGAAGGTGTCGTCGACGATCTCGTCCCCGAGGACCAGGCGGATGTCGTCGACGGACTGTCCCGTGATGGTCGTCGGTTGTCCTGCGACGAGGCGCAGGTCGACTGTTGTCGATCCGTCCACGGTCCCGGAGTATGAACGGCTTCCGTCCGTGAACGACGGCCCGCTCGGCGCCAGGGTGACGCCGTCGCTCCGCACCACGACGACGTAGGGCCCGTCGAGCTCCTCGTCGTAGACCGCTTCGCCGTCCTTCGGGTCCAGGACGGTGTAGTCCTCCTCCCCCAGACCGCTGAAGTAGCCGTTCTCGAAGTCGACGGTCCACGCGCCCGCCTTCTGACCGGCGGCCCGGGACAGCTTCGCACCCTTGGCAGCCGGCTTGGGATCGAGCACGTCCACCTCGGCGGTGAACGACGACGCCTCCTGCTCGCTGGCATTGAACAGCACCCGGTAGGTGCCGGACTTCTGGGCAACGAACGAGTCGTACTCGTAGTCGCCAGAGCCGATGCGCGCGTCCGGCGCGAACGCCTCGGTGTAGACGTCGTCTGGGGTGGTGGGCACCACGACCTGACCCTCCTTGACCTCGATGCTCGCCATCACGAGTCCCGCGGAGCTGAAGGTCAGCTCCTGCGGCTTCCCGGCCTGCAGGGTCTCGGTGGGCTCGATCAGCTCCGGCAGCTCGAGCCCGTCCAGGACCAGGTCCTCAGGCAGGCTCTCGACCAGCGTCTTGCCGTAGGAGACCGCCGTCGCCAGCGGGTCGACCTGCCAGCCGTCGCCGTTCTTGCGCAGCATCACGTACCACGAGTCGAGCCCCGTGAACCCTTTGACGTCACCAGTCAGGCAGGCCTCGTCGCCGTCCGCCTCCAGGCACTTGCCGTTGATGGCCACGGTGCCCGCCCCGCTGTCACCGTCCGCATCTCCCGCGACGTCCACGGCGAGCTCCTTGACCGTCAGCCTGCCGAGGTCACCCTGCTCGTCGAACTCGGTCTCGATGCCGCCCTGCGCGTCGAGGTCGACACTCACGCCGTACTGGTCCATCAGGTCCGAAGCGATGTCCGTGTACGCCGCCAGGACGCCGACCTCGTCACGGGGCAATGCCTGCAAGGCGTCTGCCGGGTCGTCGGAGGAGATGGCCCGAAGAAGCGTGCGCAACGCATCCTCTGGGTCCTCGGCGACGGTCGGGTCCTCGTTCTCGCTCTCGTCGATGGCTGCATAGTCGGCGTCGTCCAACTGCTCGCTCTCGATCACGTACTCACCCGCTGTGGCGAGCGGAGAGACGTACCAACGCCCTCCCTGCTTGATGGTGGTGAGGAAGGGACGCTCCTCGTTCCCGCTCTGGAACCCCTCGAAGACCTCGTCGAGGTCGAAACTCCACGTCTTGCCGTCGGGGTAGCGCTCGGCGATGGACTTCCACCGGTCGGGGAGCTTCCCCGAGTCGAGAGCGACCTCGAGCCTTCCGCCGGTCAGGTAGACGCGAGCAGCGTTCTCGTCAAGCTCGTCCACGTCTGTCGTGAGGTTCTCGAAGGTCATGTCGAACGCATCGAGGACAGCCCCGTCGCCGCCGCTGGCCAGGCCCGACTTGGCCAGCCGTTCCTGCAGGCTCCCGTAGAGGTCGTCCAGCCCTTCGACCTCGCCTGGGTTGAGCACCCGCAGCGCGCCGACGCCGTCCTGGCCAGCCGCGGACTCGAGCAACAGGGTCGCGGCCTCTTCCGGAGACGCAGCGCCCCCGCGGTCCACCAGAAGGCGCCAGGACACGAACCCGATGCCGACGATCGCCAGCGCGGCGACAATCACCAGTGCCCATCTGCGCAACGAGCGCCCACCGGACCGGGGCTGACCTGAGGGGGCCTGACCGGCCAGGGGTGGATCGACCGGGTGTTGGGCAGAGGGGGGCGCGACCGGGTGATGCACAACGGGATCGGGTGTGGTGGGGAGAACGCTGGTGTCGTGGCTCTCGGCCAGGGATGCGCCACAGCCGGCACAGAACTTCTGACCCTCGCGGGTCGCTGCGGTACCGCAGGCAGAACAGGTCGTCATCGGGTTCCTCGGCTCGGGCGGACAAGTTGCACGAGCGAGGAAACGCAGATCACCACCCCGAGCGCGACGCCTAGCATTGTCACCAATCCGCCCGCGCCCCACCGCGAAAACTCCAGAGTTCCCAGGACACGAGACAGCACGGTCCAGACCACTGCGGCCAGTCCCAGCGTCACAAACCCGGCGTTCCGGGCCCATCGGCGTGTCGCGAAAGCCAGGAAGGCCAGGATCAGGCCGAGCACTGGGAGGACCAGCAGCAGAGCGGCAGCGCCGGTGGGGACCAGCTCTTCCACGGTGCCGGTGCGGATCAGGACCACCGCGTCCAGCGACGACGACTGTGAGAGCGACCCATGCCTGGCCCACGGCAGGAACACCTGGCAGAAGAGCAGCACGCCCGCCGTGACCTGTCCGAGGAGGAACCACCAGGGTGCTTGCGCCGGGCCTCGCGGCTCGCTCAATGTCGCCCCCTGGAAATCCACCCGATCTCTCACAGAATCGGTGCCGGTGCATGCTAACTTTCGCCCGACTCACAGGCTTCGAGAAGGAGTGTCCGTGACCCAGAAGTTCTGCGGAATGTGCGGAGCACCCTCCGCCGGCGGGCGGTTCTGCGAGGAGTGCGGCGCCCCGATGGTCGAGGACTCACCCGCCTCCACCCCCGAACAGGTCGCCCCGACGCCACCACCGGACGTCGAACCAGTGCAGGAGCCAGCCACGACCCCTTTCGAGCAGGTGCCGCCACCGGTCCCACCGCTCCACCGCCGGAACCGTCGCCCGCACCGTCGTTTGCGCAGCCGTCTGCACCGTCACCTGCACCGTCGCCTGGGCAACCGGCCGCACCCGCGGCGCGACCACTTCCACCGGACGCGCACTCCACTGCAGCTGCGGCCAATCCTTTTGCCGGGTTGCCCGTCGGCGACCTGGCGCGCGACGCCGGGGCGCTGTTCCTGCTGTTCGGCTCGCTAGCCCTGCCCTGGGAGTCCGGTCACCAGGCATCAGACCGCTGGTGGGTGGTGCTGGCCACGATCGCGGCGGCGTTGTCGCTGGCCCTGCCCTACCTGACGACCGCCAGGGTGATCCCGGGCTGGGGCGGCCCACAGGTCCGTCTCGCCAAGCTCGCCGCCTGCGCGCCGTACGCCGTGTGCCTGCTGGTCGTCGTGATCAACGAGCTGATCAACCTGACCGACGAGTTCGCGGGCGGCATCGGCACGGGTGTCGGTGTCGGGCTGGCAGGCGTACTGCTCGCCCTGCAGCCACGCGCGGTCGAGGATGACGCGACCGCACCCAACCGGGCCGCGTGGCACCGCACCAGTGTCCTGCTGGCGACGGCTGGCCTGGTCCTCGTTGCGCTCGGCACGGTCATCTTCGTGATCAGCAACATCGGGGACGCGAACGACTCGGTGCTGTCCTTCCTGGGGGTCGTGCTGCTCCTGGTCGGCGCCAACGCGCTGGTCGTCATCCTGCCGCTCGCGCCCTACGCAACCAGGAGCCGCCCAGCCGCCAGGGTCTTCGCAACCGTCGGCTTCAGCCTGCTGGCCGTGGCGTTCCTTGCGACCGTCGGCGACGGGGACAGCAGCTTCTACGACGCGCCGCTGACCAAGATCACAGGAGAGGGCTTCTTCGGTCCGGCGCCGACCGGCTACTTCCTGATCACCGCCGCAGCAGCACTCGCAGTTGCCCGCGCCGTGCTGTCGACCTTGAAACCGATCGAACGCGTTGCGTCCTGGGTACAGACCGCCAGCCTCGCCTTCGTGGTCGCAGCAGCAGGCCTGGCCCTGTCAGCGGTCGGGCGGCTGTTGATCATCGTCGACACCGAGACCTACGAGGCGAGCACGATCGTGCCGCTGGTGCTGATGGTCGGTGCCGTGATCGCGGCGCTGGTCGCGCGCACCCTGACCCAGACCAACGCGGATCTCCATCGGGGTGTGGTCATCGCGATCACTGGTGCCATCGTCCTGGTCGCCATCGTGGCCATCGCGGTCGGCAACAGCGGCGCTTCGACCGACTCGCTGACTGCGTCGGAGGCGGTCGGCTGGTTCGCGATGCCGGGTCTCGTCCTGTGGAGCCTGCTGGTCCCTGCGCCGGTGCGTACGACCTTCAAGCCGCTCGCCAACACGCCACCCACCAAGCCGCCACCCGCCGCCTGATGCGGATCGGCGGGGACGGCTCGGTCCGGGCGTCCAGAAGGCCTCTGTCGCTGACGGTCGGGGTCGCTGAGGGTCAGGCGGGGAAGGACTCGCCAGTCTCCGCCATCTCGACCAGCTTGGCCGTGGGGGTGAACCGCTCGCCGTACTTCTCGGCGAGCTCGTTCGCCCGGGCGACGAAACCCTTCAGGCCACGGCCCGTGCGGCCGTCGTATCCCTGCATGAACTGCACGGTGCCACCGGTCAGTGCCGGGTAGCCGATGCCCATGATCGAGCCGATGTTGGCCGCGGCGGAGGACTCGATGACGCCCTCCTCGAAGCACTTCGCGGTCTCGATCGCCTCGATGAACAGGTAGCGGTCCTTGAGGTCCTCGATGTCGGCCGGCTCGTCGTCGGACGGGAACAGCTCCTTGAGTCCGGGCCACAGCGAGCCGCGGCGACCGTTCTCGTCGTAGTCGTAGAAGCCCGCGCCACGGACCCGGCCGGGACGACCTTCCTTGATCATCGTGTCCACCACGGCGGTGCCCGGGTGCGGCTTGTAGTCGGCACCCGCGGCGTCGGCGGTGGCCTTGCCGATCTTGGCCATCAGCTCCATGTTCAGCTCGTCGGAGAGCTGCAGCGTCCCGACCGGGTAGCCGGCCTGGGTCGCGGCCCGCTCCACCGACATCGGGTGCACGCCCTCGCCGAGCATGGCCAGGCCCTCGTTGACCATCGTGCCGATCACGCGGCTGGTGTAGAAGCCGCGGCTGTCGTTGACCACGATCGGCGTCTTGCGGATCGCCATCACCACGTCGAGCGCCTTGGCGACAGCCTCGTCGGAGGTCTTGGCCCCACGGATGATCTCGACCAGCGGCATCTTGTCGACCGGCGAGAAGAAGTGCAGCCCGATGAAGTCGTCGGGACGGTTGACGCCCTCGGCGAGCTCGGTGATCGGCAGCGTCGAGGTGTTGGAGCACAGCAAGGCGTCAGAGTTGACGACGTCCTGGATCTCGCCGAAGACCTTCGCCTTGAGCGTCGGGTCCTCGAAGACGGCCTCGATCACGAGGTCGCAGCCCTTGAAGTCGTTGGCCTCGGTGGTGGCCGTGATCCGATCGAGGATCTCGGCCTTCTTCGCCTCGTCCATCTTGCCGCGCTCGACGGCCTTGGCGAGGATCTTGTCGCTGTAGGCCTTGCCCTTGTCCGCCGAGGCCTGCTCGACGTCCTTGAGCACGACCTCCATGCCCGCGCGTGCGCACGAGTAGGCGATGCCGGCGCCCATCATCCCGGCACCGAGTACGCCGACCTTGGTGGGCGTGAACTTCGCGATGTCCTTCGGCCGGAGCAGCCCGGAGTTGATCGCGGAGAGGTCGAAGAAGAACGCCTGGATCATGTTCTTGCTGTTCGACCCGGTGACCAGCTGCGCGAGGTAGCGCGACTCGATCCGGCTGGCGGTCTCGAAGTCGACCTGTGCACCTTCGATGGCCGCTGCCATGATCGCGCGAGGTGCGGGGTACTCCGCGCCCTTGGTCTGCTTGCGCAGCATCGCCGGGAACGCGGGCAGGAACGCGGCAAGGCTGGGGCTGGACGGGGTTCCGCCGGGGATCTTGAACCCGTCGCGGTCCCACGGGTTGGTGGCCGCAGCCGCGTCATCCTTGTTGGCCTCGATCCACTTCCTCGCTGCAGGGACAAGGTCGTCACGGCTCTCCACGAGCTCGTCGACGAGCCCCTTCTCCTTGGCCTGCGCCGGCTTGAAGCGCGTGCCCTGGAGCAGGACGTCCATCAACGCAGACTGGATGCCGAGCATCCGGACGGTGCGAGTGACGCCACCGCCGCCGGGAAGCAGGCCGAGGGTCGCCTCGGGCAGGCCCAGCTCGACCTTGGCGTCGTCCACCACGATGCGGTGGTGACAGGCGAGGGTGATCTCGAGTCCGCCACCGAGCGCAGCGCCGTTGATGGCGGCCACGACCGGCTTGCCGAGGGTCTCCAGCCGGCGCAGGTCGGCCTTGATCGCCTCGACCGTCTCGAAGATCGCCTGTGCGTCCTCGGGGGTGGCCTTCAGCATCGCCTTGAGGTCGCCGCCCGCGAAGAAGGTCTTCTTGGCGGACGTGATCACCACACCAGTCACGTCCTCCTTCTCGGCGTACAGCTTGTCGATGGCGTTGGTCATCGACTCCTTGTAGAGCTCGTTCATGGTGTTGGCGCTCGAGGTCGGGTCATCGAGGGTGAGTACGACGATCCCGTCGTCGCCCTTCTCGTACTTCACTGCAGAGTCAGTCATGTCAGTCCTTGGGAGAGATCGGGAGTGGTGGTCTCAAGACGCTCGTTCCTCAACCACCGTTGGCGAAAGTCAGATCAGTTCGACGATCGTGGCGATGCCCATGCCGCCGCCGACGCAGAGCGTGGCGAGGCCGCGCTTGAGCTCACGACGCTCGAGCTCGTCGATCAGGGTGCCGAGGATCATCGCGCCGGTCGCACCCAGCGGGTGGCCCATCGCGATCGCGCCACCGTTGACGTTGGTGATCTCGGAGTCGATGCCCATGTCCTTCATGAACCGCATCGCAACGGCAGCGAAGGCCTCGTTGATCTCGAACAGGTCGATGTCCTTGACCTCGAGACCGGCCTTGGCGAGCGCCTTGCGGCTGGCCGGCGCGGGACCGGTGAGCATGATCGTCGGGTCGGCACCCGAGACCGCGGTGGCGATGATCCTCGCCCGCGGGGTGAGGCCGAGGTCCGTGCCGACCTGCTCGCTGCCGATCAGCATCAGCGCGGCCCCGTCGACGATGCCGGAGCTGTTGCCGGCGTGGTGGACGTGGTCGATCTTCTCGATCCAGTGGTACTTCTCCAGCGCCACCGAGTCGAAGCCTGCCTGGTCACCGATGCCGGCGAACGACGGCTTCAGCCGGGCGAGGCCCTCGACGGTCGACTCGGGCTTGATGAACTCGTCGTGATCGAGGACGGTCACGCCGTTCTTGTCCTTGACCGGGACGATCTGGCCGGCGAACCGGCCGTCGGCCCACGCCTTGGCGGCGCGGTGGTTGGACTCCACGGCGAAGGTGTCGACGTCCTCGCGGGAGAAGCCCTCGATCGTGGCGATCAGGTCGGCACCGATGCCCTGCGGGACGAACGTGGTCGCGAACGCGGTGGCGGGGTCGGACGCCCAGCTGCCGCCGTCGCTACCCATGGCGACGCGGCTCATCGACTCGACGCCGCCGGCGAGGATCAGGTCCTCGAAGCCGCCGCGGACGCGGGACGCAGCCTGGTTGACGGCCTCGAGGCCGGAGGCGCAGAAGCGGTTCAGCTGTACGCCGGCAACGGTGTCGGGGTAGCCGGCCGCGAGGGCAGCCGTCTTGGCGATGTCGCCGCCCTGGTCACCGACGGGCGAGACGACACCGAGCACGACGTCGTCGACGAGGTTCACGTCGAGGGAGGGGTTGCGGTCCTTGACCGCGTCGAGGAGCCCCACCATGAGGTCGACCGGCTTGACCTCGTGCAGGCTTCCGTTCTTCTTCCCCTTGCCGCGGGGCGTGCGGAGCGCGTCGTACACGAACGCTTCTGAGCTCATGCGTTATCCCAACTTCTCGGTGGAGTCCCGAGGACTCGCGGGCGGACTCACGCGGGCACACGGGGCGCGGCGATGAGGTGCTGTTCATTGTGACAGTAATACTGTCATCGTCAATGTGGACACGATGTGGGCGAGATCACGACGCCTCGACGCGCCAGCGTTGCTCGCCGGTGTAGCGACAGCGGATGCCGGTCACGACGTGCTCGTCGAGATGGGCGCCGAGCTCGGGAAGCACGACCTGCAGGCGTCGTACGGCGTCACGCACGCGGCCGGTCACCGCCTTGCGGGCCCGCTCGGCTGGATGGTTGGCGAACTCCCGAGCCCGTCCGCCGAGGGCGCTGCCGCCGCGCAGCTCGGCGACGAGGGCCCGGTGCTCGGCCTCGACCGCCTCGAGCCCAGCGGTGTCCCCCAGCTGGGTCGCCGCCTCCCGCTCCTCGGACAGCTCGGTCAGTCGACGGCGGTACTGGTCCGCAGCCGTGCGGTCCAGCAGGGGACCCGACGTGTCCGAGGCGACCTTGGAGGCGACCAGGTCGAGAACGTGTACGTCGCTCCCGGGACGCTGCACGAGGACCGCGATGTCATGCAGACCCTTGCAGTCGCGCACGCTCGCAGTCCGTCCGTCGAAGGTCACCTCCCAGATGTCTCCTTGCCAGTGCATCGCCCGGTCAGGCCTCGAGGAGTGTCGGTCCGCGCACGCTGGCAAGGTCCGCACGCGCCTCGTCGAGGTGCGCGGCACCAAGCCGTTCGTAGACGTCGCAGGCTTCCTCCAGCAGACGCCGTCGCGAGCCGCGCGTCACCGAGGGCAGCGGCGAGGTTGCCTGCTGTGTGCGAGTGGCAGCCGGCGAAGGCGACGAGTGCTCCGTTGACCCCGCAGGTGCCGGCCAGCGGTTCCAGCTCCGCGAGCAGCTCGGCGCACAGGTCGCGATCGTCAAGCTGCCACGGCGGCGTACGCCAGCTCGCGAACGAACACCGACCAGAGGTAGGAGCGGTCCGCCCGCCAGGTGCCGAGGTCCCGGACCGCGGCGACGTGGCGCCGGGCGGCCGTCGAGGTCGCCGGCCCGGGCGCTGAAGCCAGCGGCCACCGCGTGCGCGTGCACGGGAGCACCGGTCCAGTGCTCGACTGCCCGCAACGCGAAGGGCCCCAGCTCGTCGGGGACACCGCGCGCACGGACCAGCTCGAGCTGCTGGGACATCCGGACGTTGCCGGTGTCGGGCTCGCGCATCCGCTCGCCGATGACGACGGCGGCGTCGATGCGTGCCGCGGCCTCGTCCAGGCCTCCGCGCAGCAGCGCGACGCACGCCCGACGGGTCTCGACGGTGTAGCGGTGCCGCAGCTCACCGCGCTCCTCCAGCACCTCGAGGCACTCGCGGAGAACCGGGTCGAAGCCGGCTCGCCCGCTCTCCAGCAGCACGTTGGCGTGCAGCAGCAACGCCTGGCCTTGCAGCTCCCGGTCGCCCGACGCATGGGCCACGCTCGACCAGCTCTTCGGTGACCTCCGCCCGGCGCGCAGTCTGGCCGGGCGTCCACAGCACGTCGTGGCGGGCGAGCAGGCAGGCTGCGATCACGTCGGGGTCCGCGGTCGACCGGCCCAGCTCGAGCGCGCGCTGACTGAGCGGCCCGGCGAGGTCACGTTGCTCCGCGACGGAGTGGGTCAGCTCGCGGGCCAGGGTCGCCGTCACCCTGGCCTGCAGCTCGATGCTCCCCTCACCCAGCGCGTCGAGCGCCTCACGCAGTACGCCGACCACCTCGTCGCGGCGGGTCGCGAATCGCGACCCGAGTCCCGCAGTTGCCAGCGCCGCGCGGGCCACACCCGCACTGTCGCCGGCCCGGATCGCTGCCGTCCGCGCGGTCACCAGCAGCCCGCGGGCCTCCTCGGCACGCCCACTGCGCGCGAGTACGTCGGCCTCGGTCAGCAGCACCTCGATGAGCACAGGAGGTTCGAGCGTGAGGCCGGCATCGGCCACCGCTCGTCGTAGCCGCCGCAGGTGCTGGGCCGCCTCGGAGAGGGCGAGCGTCGCGACATCGGCCTCCACGGCGCGCAACGTCCACGACACCGCGTCGGCCTCGCCACCCGCTGACACGCCGGACCGGAAGTGCCGGGCGATCTCCGCCGCGGCGACCTCGGCGCGCTCTGCCCTCGCGGCGAGCGCCTGGCCGATCGCGTGGTGCAGTGCCGGTCGGTCGGCGGGGTCGACGCCCTGGGCCAAGGTCTCCCGGAACAGGTCGTGGGCGAACCGGAGGCCGTCCCCCAATCTGTCGACCCGCCGGACCAGCCCCGCTGCAGTTGCTTCGGCGGCGGCGGCCTCGACCTCGGCCAGCGCATGACCCGAGACCGTCGCGAGCACGTCGGGCAGCAGCAGCTGTCCCGTCACCGCCGCCACGCGGAGGAGCTCCTGGGTGCGCGGCGCCAGGCCGACGACGCGACGTTCGATCGCGTCGCGTACCGCCACCGGCACTTCCTCGGTGGGCTGCGCGACCGACTGCGCCCGGGCGAGCTCGCGGGTGAAGAACGGGTGCCCGCCCGCACGCTGGAACAGGTGGTCGACCTCGGCCGGCTCGAGGGCCCTGCCCATCGTCGCCTCGGCAAGCAGTCGGGTCGCATCCCGGTCGAGCCCGGTGAGCGCCAGGTGCTCGGCATGCTCGACCAGGGCGGCGAGCCGCGCGTGCACTCCGCGCGCCGCCTCGTCGGGCCGGAAGGCGCCCAGGACACAGACAGGCCCAGGACGTGGCGAGCGGACCAGGAGCTCCAGCAGCGTCAGCGTGGACTCGTCCGCCCATTGCAGGTCGTCCAGCACGACCACCACCGGCCGGATCGTGCCGATCGCCTGCAGCCACGCGACCGCCGCGTCGAGCAGCAGCATGGCGGCCGCGCTCGGACTGCTCTCCTGCGTCGTCGCCGCACCGAGGGCAGGGGCGAGAGCCGCCACCCAGCTCGCAGTCCTCGCCCGCAGCGGCTCGCGCGGGCTCCACACCCACCTGTCGGACCAGCCCGTTGAACGCCTGGGTCCACGGCCAGAAACCCGGTGCGCCCGCCACCTTCGACGCAGGTCCCCCACGTGACCGTGAGGTCGGAGACCGGTTCCACCGCCGCCCGAGCAGCGACGTCTTGCCCATTCCTGCCGCACCGCTGACCAGGAGCATGCCGCCGCTCCCCCGGCGTACGGCGTCGAGAGCGTCGGCGAGCCGCGCGAACGCGTCGTCGCGTCCCACCAGCCATCGACGCTGGCCGCTCTCCATCAGCCCATTCTGGCCTTGCCACGTGGCTGTGGCGACTGCGTGCGTCTGGCGATCCGCCAGATCGCAATCTTCCGGCTTCCCGACCAGGTCTGACGCCCTAGGGGTGACAGCTCAAACTCAACCCGAGGAGAACGTGATGACCTTCGACCCGTTGCAGTACAAGACCACCACCCGCCAGCAGTGGGAGGACGCCGCCGAGGCCTGGCACCGCTGGGACCCGACGCTCACGACCTGGCTGTCCGAGGCCACCGAGCTGATGCTCGACGGCGCCGGCGTCGGTCCCGGCAGCCGCGTGCTCGACGTGGCAGCGGGCGCGGGTGGCCAGAGCATCGCCGCCGCCCGACGCGTCGGCGCAGAAGGGTCGGGTGGTGGCCACCGACATCTCGCCGACGATCCTGACGTACGCCGCGAAGGAGGCCGCGGAGCTCGGCCTGAGGCTGGACACCGTGGAGGCCGACGGGGAACGGCTCGGCGAGGTCGTCGGCGAGCGACTTCGACTCGGTGATCTCCCGCCTCGGACTGATCTACTTCCCCGACCAGGCAGCAGCACTAGCCGGGTTCCACGGGGCGCTCCGGGACGGGGGCCGCACGTCCGCGATCGTCTACTCGACTCCCGACCGCAACGGGTTCTTCGCCGGACCGGTCGGCGTGATCCGCCGACGGGCCGGGCTCCCGACGCCCGGACCGGGACTGCCCGGACCATTCAGCATGGGCGCCCCCGGCGTCGTGGAGAGCGCGCTGCGCACAGCAGGGTTCAGCGACATCGCGGTGGAGACGGTGGACGCGCCTCTTCGGTTGTCGTCGGCTGCCGAGTGCCTGCGGTTCGAGCGCGAGTCCTTCGGGGCGCTGCACCAGATGCTGGCCGGCGTACCCGCCGAGGAGCGCGAGGGCGTGTGGGCCGAGGTGGAGGACGAGCTGCGTCAGTACGAGACCTCGGACGGCTTCGTCGGCCCATGCGAGCTGCTCGTCGTACGCGGCACTCGATGACCGCGCCGCGGCAACCTGACGGTGGCGGCGGTCCAGGCGACGCCGGTGTTCCTCGACCGCGACGCCACGGTCGACCGCCTGGTCGCCGACATCGCACACGCGGCCGAGCAAGGCGCCCGCTTGGTCGTCTTTCCCGAGGCAGTGGTGCCCGGGCTACCCCGACTGGGTCTGGCGGCGGCACGCGTGGGCGGACAGCGGGCTCTACGGACGCCTGTACGACCAGGCCGTCGACGTGCCCGGCCCGGTCACCGCAGCGGCTCGGCGAGGCGGCCCGCGCCGCCGGAGGCGTGGGTGGTCGTCGGGGTCACCGAGCGGAGCACGTCGGGGACCGTCTACAACTCACTCGTCTACCTGGACCCGGACGGAGAGGTCGCCGGCGTGCACCGCAAGCTCGTGCCCGACCGGTGGGGAGCGCACGGTCTGGGGCAACGGCGTCGGTCCCACGCTGACGGTCGTACCGACACCGTTCGGCCGCATCGGCGGACTGATCTGCTGGGAGAACCTGATGCCGCTGGCGCGCGCGGCGATGTGGCAGCAGGGCGTCGACATCTTCCTCGCGCCCACCTGGGACGACAGCGAGGTCTGGCTCTCGACGCTTCGCCACATCGCCCGGGAGGGTCGGGTCTTCGTGGTCGGCACCAACTCGTTCCTCACCGGTGCCGACGTCCCGAGGACACTGCCGGGTGCGGACGCGATGTACGGCGGCCAGGACGACCTGATGTCGCGAGGTGGCTCGGCGATCGTCGGACCGGACGGCCGTGTGCTCGAGGGACCGCTGTTCGACCGCGCGGGCATGCTCGTCACCACGATCGACCTGGCCGAGCTGGCCGAGGCGCGGCGTCAGTTCGACGCGGTCGGGCACTACGCGCGGCCCGACGTACTCCGTCTCGAGGTGCATCCGGCCGGCACGACCTGGTCGGGGTGCTGGTTGCCCCGGCGTCGGGTGTCTAGCCGCTCGACCTCGCGCTGCCGGCGGACGCCATGCCCAGCCAGGTGTGCGGGTTGCCGTCCCAGCACCAGCCGAGCTTCGGTGCGCGCTCGCTGATCCACATCGCGGGGACCCGGCGGTCGTGCCTGCGTGACCCGGCGAGCATGAAGCACTTGTTCTTCTCCAGGACCTGCGGCACCTGGGTGACCAGCGCGATCCCCTCGTCGATCGTCAGCTGCGAACGGCCCCGGCTGCGCACCACCTTCGAGGCCTCCTCGGGCCGCACGTTGCAGAACTCCTCGCCGCGCTCGACGTCGAGGAGGAGGTAGGCCTTGCCCGGTGGCTCGCAGCCCTGGATCGGGTGGTAGCCGGCGAGGTCACCCTCGCCGTGGTTCCGGTCGACCTTCCCCGGCTTGCTGCCCAGGCCCTTGGGACCCCACAGCCGCAGCAGCGGCACGGTTGCCTCGGGCGCCACGATGTCGCGGGTCACGACGAGGACGAAGTCTGTGTGGGACGGAGTGGCCTCGCCCTCGATCCTCTCTGCTGCGTCCCGGAGCGGCTCGACCAGCTCCAGGAACTCCGCCTCGGACCTGTCGGAAAGACCGGGGTAACCGAGGGTGACGAGCCGGTCGACCTGCTGCTGGAACGAGGGAATGGGTGACTCCTGTGGGTCGGGGGTGGCGGCGTAGTTTCAACGCGCCGGGATCCCGAGGAGTTCCCGCCATCTCAGGCCTGTACGGCGACGCCCCGCTCGATCAGGTCGTCGACGTTCTCGATCCCCCAGGCGGTGAGCGCCTCCCGGGTGTGGATGCCGGGCTTGACCGGCGGCGGAGCGGACAGGCTGGCCGTCGTACGGGAGAAGCGCGGAGCGGGCGCGGGCTGGCGCACGCCCTCGCGCTCGACGAACACTTCCCGGGCCGACATGTGCGGGTGCTCCATGGCCTCGCTGATCGGCAGGATCGGCGCGACGCAGGCGTCGGTGCCCTCGAACACCTCGGACCACTCGGCCTGGGTCCGCGCGGCGAACGCCTCTGGTGATCTGGGTCCGCAGCTCTTCTGACCGGGCTAGGTCGTAGCGGTCGGGGGCGCCCTCGATGCCGAGCAGCTTCACGAACTCGTCGTAGAACTGGGGCTCCAGCGGCCCCACCGACAGGTGCCGGCCGTCGGAGGTCTCGTAGACGTCGTAGAACGGCATGCCGCCATCGAGCAGGTTGGCCGCGCGCTCCTCGCGGTAGTTGCCGCCGGCGAGCATGCCCGCCGCCATGGCGTTGAGGTGGGAGGTGCCGTCGACGATGGCGGCGTCGACGACCTGGCCCTCGCCGCTGATCCGGGCCTCGAGGAGCGCGGCGAGGATGCCGATGACGAGGTACGTCGACCCGCCGCCGAAGTCGCCGACCAGGTTGCTCGGGAAGTGCGGCCGCGACTTGTCCTGGCCCATCCCGAACAGGGCGCCGGTGATCGCGATGTAGTTCATGTCGTGCCCGGCGGACTTCGCGAGCGGACCCTCCTGGCCCCAGCCGGTCATCCGGCCGTAGACCAGCCGCGGGTTGCGGGTCAGGCACTCATCCGGCCCGAGGCCGAGTCGCTCGGTGGTGCCCGGCCGCATCCCCTCGACCAGGACGTCGGCCTCGGCGACCAGGTCGAGCACGGTCGCGATCGCGTCGGGGTCCTTGAGGTTCAGCGCCACGCTCGGGCGGCCCCGGTTGAGCAGGTCGTTCGGGCCGCCGGTCAGCAGCTGCCCGCCCGGCCGCTCCACCCGGATCACGTCGGCACCGAGGTCGGCCAGGATCATGCAGGCGTGCGGGCTGGGCCCGATGCCGGCGATCTCGACCACCTTGATGCCCCTGAGGGGTCCGGTCCCCTGTCCGAGTGCGTACGTCATGCCGATGATTGTGACAGCAGAACTGTCAGGGTGCGCCGGGTAGGTGGTTTCGAGACGCTCGCTGCATCCGCTCCTCAACGACCGTGGGCGTGGTGCCCGTGCAGGCCGTGTACGGCGGCATGGCCGCGGCCGCGGGCGATCAGCCAGTAGTTGACCGGGACGGTCAGGACGAAGGCGACGGCCAGGGCGAAGGCGAGGCTGCCCCAGAACAGTCCGGAGGCGACGCCGGCCATCATCGCCCCGGGTACGACGAGCAGGATCGCGTTGTCGACGACCTCCATCGTGGTGATCGAGACCGTGTCCGAGGCCAGCGCCAGCCGGACGCCCTCGCGGCGCGAGACGCCGTGGCGGCGTACCGAGGTGTAGGTGAGCAGGTAGCCGAAGAAGAAGGCCAGCACGATCGCCAGGGCGATGCTCGCCAGGTCGCCCCAGCCCCACCAGGTCGCCAGCACCATGCCCGAGCACCTCGCCGATCGCACAGCCGGTGAGGCAGTGCAGGGTCGCGCTGATCGCCGTGGACCAGGTCGTCGTGTTCGACGTTCATGCCGCCTGAACCATATACCCCCTAGGGGTATTCCGCGTTGTGGACGTCACCTGTGCAACTAGTTGCACAAGGAATGAAAGTGGCCCAGACTCCCCTGCATGGCCCTCGAGCACGCACTGCTGGTCTCGCTCAGCGAGCGACCGGGCGACCGGAATCGAGCTGACCCGGCGCTTCGACCGCTCGATCGGTTTCTTCTGGCGGGCCACCCACCAGCAGATCTACAAGGTGCTGCGGCGGATGGAAACCGACGGCTGGCTCAGTGCCGGCGCCGGTGACGCGCGCAGCACCGAGCGCCGCTACACCGTGACGCCGACCGGGCACGCCGCGCTCGCGAGCTGGATCGAGACCCCCACCCCTGCCGCGCGCTGCGCTCCGAGGTCGCAGTGAAGATGCGCGGTGCGTCGTACGGCGACCGCACACTGCTGCTCGCCCACCTCCAGGACCTGGTCGCCGAGCACCGCGCCCGCCAAGCGCACTTCGAGCAGCTCGAGCGCGAGCAGTTCCCCGACCCGCCCACCCTCACCGGCCAGCAGCTCGACACCTGGCTGGTCCTGCGCGGGGGCATCAAGCAGGAGCAGTTCTGGGTCGAGTGGCTGACCGAGTACGTCGACGCCCACAGGAGGGCCTTCGCATGAACCACTACCCACGCCTGCTGGAGCCGATCACGATCGGGGACCTGACGCTGCGCAACCGGGCGGTGATGGGGTCGATGCACACCGGGCTGGAGGACCACACGTGGGACCTGCCCAAGCTCGCGGCGTACTTCGCCGAGCGTGCTCGCGGCGGTGCCGGCCTGATCATCACGGGCGGCTACGCGCCGACCAGGCGCGGCTGGCTGAAGCCGTTCGCCGGCGACCTGACCTCTCGGTTGCAGTCCGAGCGGCACAAGCAGGTGACCGAGGCGGTGCACGAGGCGGAGGGTGCGATCGCACTGCAGGTGCTGCACGCGGGCCGCTACGGCTACACCCCGTTCTCGCAGGCGGCGAGCGACAGGAAGTCGCCGATCACCCCGTTCCGGCCGAGCGCGATGTCGACCAGGCAGGTCGACCGGACCGCGACCGCCTTCGCCGAGACCGCCGGCCTGGCACAGCGGGCGGGGTACGACGCGGTCGAGATCATGGGCTCCGAGGGCTACCTGATCAACCAGTTCCTGGCCGCTCGCACGAACGACCGCGACGACGTGTGGGGAGGTACGCCGACACGGCGGATGCGCTTCCCGGTCGAGGTGGTGCGTCGTACTCGTGAGGTCGTCGGCGACGGCTTCCCGATCATCTACCGCATCTCGCTGCTCGACCTCGTCGAGGACGGCCAGACGTGGGACGAGGTGGTGGAGCTCGCTCTGCTCGTGGAGCAGGCAGGTGCCACGGTGCTCAACACCGGCATCGGCTGGCACGAGGCGCGGGTGCCGACGATCATCACCCAGGTGCCGCGCGGTGCGTGGACCTGGACGACCAGCCGTCTGCGCAAGGAGGTCGGCATCCCGGTCTGTGCCTCCAACCGGATCAACACCCCCGAGCTCGCCGAGCAGCTGATCGCGGACGGCACGGCTGACCTCGTCTCGATGGCCCGCCCGTTCCTCGCCGACCCCGAGTTCGTCAACAAGTCGGCCGCCGGGCGAGCCGACGAGATCAACACCTGCATCGCCTGCAACCAGGCCTGTCTCGACCACGCGTTCGCCAACAAGCGCGCCAGCTGCCTGGTCAACCCGCGAGCCTGTCGCGAGACCGAGCTGGTGCTGCTGCCCACGAAGCGGCGGTCCACCGTCGCCGTGGTCGGTGCCGGACCGGCTGGCCTCAGCGCCGCGACGTCGTACGCCGAGCGCGGCTTCGCCGTCACCCTGTTCGAGAAGGACCCCGACCTGGGCGGACAGTTCCGGCTGGCCATGCAGATCCCCGGCAAGGAGGAGTTCGCCGAGACGATGCGCTACTACACGCGCCGGCTCGAGGTGCTGGGCGTGACCGTCCGCCTCGGTGTCGAGGCCGGCGTCGACCAGCTCCTCGGGTTCGACGAGGTGGTGGTGGCCACCGGTGTCGAGCCGCGGATGCCTGCCATCCCCGGCATCGAGCACGCGCTCTCCTACGCCGAGGTGCTCAACGGGTCGGCGACGCCGGGTCGACGGGTCGCGGTGATCGGAGCCGGCGGCATCGGTGTCGACGTGGCGCACTGGCTGACCCACACCGAGGAGGACCTCGACGACTGGCTGGCGCACTGGGGCGTCGTACCACCGGCTGCGCACTTCGAGGGCACCGTCGTGGGCGGGTTGACCGAGCGGAAGCCGCGCACTCCCGCGCGCGAGGTCTTTCTGGTCCAGCGGAAGACCACGATGATCGGCAAGGACCTCGGCAAGACGTCTGGCTGGGCACACCGGGCAGTGCTGAAGCAGTCCGGCGTCGAGCAGATCAGCGGAGCGTCGTACGACAAGATCGACGAGGCCGGTCTACACCTCACCGTCGACGGGGAGCCTCGACTGCTCGCCGTCGACGACGTCGTCGTGTGTGCGGGGCAGGAGTCCGTGCGGCACCTCTACGACGCGCTCGTGGCCGCCGGCCAGGATGCCCACCTGATCGGTGGTGCGGACGTCGCGGCAGAGCTCGACGCGAAGCGCGCCATCGAGCAGGGCTTCCGGCTCGCCGCAGGGGCCTGACTCTTGCCGCTCTAGTCACTGCGGGTCACGCGCGCTGACCCGTTCGGTCAGTGTCAATGCCTCGATCAGGGCAGGGCCGACACGCGGCTCGCCGTCGTAGCGTCACATCCACGAGCTTGTGGGTAGGGGACGACCAAGGCTCGGAGATGGCCAGGTTCTGACACGGGGTGGGCGACGAGCAGGTGCTCGTCGGGTCGGAGATCCTCTACCCACGGCGCTCGGGTTCGGGGCCCAGTCGATCGACCATTCTGCCCAGGCCGTCTCGGAGATGGCCTCAGTCGATTGCCTGGGCCCGGCACCCGATATCCGGCGAACGACGCGCCCAGCAGCGTCATCCCGGAGACGAGCACGGCACCGATCGCGCCGAACGAGCCGTCGGTCCAGTCCGAGACCGCCTCGGGCACGACCAGGGTGACCGCGACGACCGCGCCAGCGAGATAGGGCCAGGCCACCTTCCCGAGGTAGATCGCAATGCCCAGGACGGCCACGAGCGCGGTCAGCAGGTAGCCGAGCCAGGAGTGGTCGCCACCCATCACGGGCACCTGCGCCCCGATGAGCGCCGTCGTGACGCCCAGGGTCCGCGCGACGGTGACCTGGTCGAACCAGCGCAGCTCGGTGAGGGCGAGCCATCCGACGCCGACCAGGAACAGGGCGACGGCGATGGCGTCGCCCTCGTTGCGGTCCACGGCACCGACGAGGTCCACCACCACGGTGATGACTCCGGTCAGCAGGCCGACCACGCCGACGGCGGTCGGCGCGACCCTGTAGGCGACCGCTGCCACGAGTACGCCGGCACCGGCGCCGAACACGGCCGGCCAGTAGACGTCCGAGGAGCCCACGGTCGTCACGTCGTCGACGACCCAACCGACGAGGAACGCGAACGTCAGCGCAGCACCGGTCAGCAAGGTGCCGGACAGCCGGCGGCGCGAGTCATGGACCTCGTCGACGCAGCGGCGGGGCACCGGCCGGCACGCGCGAGGCCACGCCTCCCGCGATCGCGAGGACCACGGCCACGACAGCGAGGAGGCTCACCTGGGCGGCGAGGTCGAGGTCGCCCCACTGCTGGAACACGAACAGTGAGCCAGCGGCGAGCACCAGGGCACCACCGAGGTAGGCAACCACCTCGACGAGCTGGGGCAGGCCGCGGCCGCCGTTCGCCGCAGCCGCCGAGGAGCGCGGGTCGTCCAGCACTCCACCCACCACCGCGATCGAGTCCTGGCGCGTGCCCGGGTCGACGAGCCGCGCGGCGATGAGCGCGTCGACGACGTGGTCGGCAATGGCTGAGTTCATGACCTGATGGTGACGGACGGTGCTGCCCGGGCGCATGAGCGTTCGTACTCAGGTTGCTCGCGCGTCGTTCTACCGGTGGGCCTCGCCCGGCTCGTGGTCGCGGTGGCTCTCCGGCTCGACCTGGAAGGTGGCGTGGTCGATGCCGAAGTGGCTCGCGACGCACTCGCCGAGCTCGTCGAGGATCTGGCCGACACCCCGGCTCCGGAGCGCGTCGTCGGTGACCGTGACATGTGCGGAGAGGGCCGGCATCCCGCTGGTGATCAACCACGCGTGCAGGTCGTGGACGTCGGTGACGCCGTCGGCGCCGGCGAGGTGCTGGCGCACGACCTCCACGTCGACTCCCGGTGGTGCCGACTCCAGCAACACCCCGAGGCAGTCACGCAGCAGCGACCCCGCCCTCGGCAGGATCATCGCAGCGATGGCCAGGGACGCGATCGAGTCGGCGCGGTCGAAGCCGGTCGTGAGGATCACCAGGCCGGCGACGATCGCGGCCACCGACCCGATCGCGTCGGCGAGCACTTCCAGGAAGGCGCCGCGCATGTTCAGCGACTCCTCGCGACGCGACGAGAGCAGCGCCATGGCGACGAGGTTGGCGACCAGCCCGACGGCTGCGAACACCAGCATCTGTGCGGCCTCGATCGCAACCGGGTCGAACAGGCGGACGATCCCGGCGTACGCGAGATAGCCGCAGACCCCCAGCAGCACGAACGCGTTGACCAGGGCTGCCAGGATCTCGGCGCGGTGGAACCCGAAGGTCCGGCGCGGGGAGGCAGGCAGGGTGGCGACGTACGACGCGGACAGGGCGATCACGATGGCCGTGCTGTCGGTGAACATGTGGCCGGCATCCGCGAACAGCGCGAGCGAGCCGGACAGGAACGCGCCGACCAGCTCGGCGACCGCGACGGTGAGGGTCACCAGGAGCACGAGGCGCAGGCGGGATCGGTCCACCGCACGGCCGGAGCCATGTGAGTGGTCGTGTCCGGATCCCATGGACAAAGGGTATTGGTCTGGACCGGATCACTAGGATTCGCCCATGAGACGCCCCACCCTGAGCAATCAGTCGCAGATGCTGCTGACCGGGGTGCTCGTCGTCTTCATCGTTGCGACGTACGTCGTGGACACTCTCGTCACGGGTGTCGTGGCAGTTGCGCTGGCCGTCCTGCTGCTCGTCTCGAGGACTGCGCCGTCGGACGACGCGGACAAGCGACCTCCCCGCCGCAGGCCGTCGTGAACGAGCAGGAGCCGGACGGCCTCACCCGGCTGGTGCTGCCCGTGCCGCAGCTCCCGGACGTGGCCGGGGCACACATCGCCTTGCTCGACCCGTTCCTGCCTGTGTCGGCGGTGGACGCGGGCGTCGTGGGTGAGCTGCGCGAGATCTTCTCCGAGCTGGTGCCGTTCGCGTTCGTCCTCGGGGAGCCGGCGCGGTTCCCCAGCGGGGCGGCATACCTCCCTCCCCAGCCCGTGGGCGTCTTCCGGCGGATCTCCGCCAGTCTGAGGCGCACCTTCCCCGAGGTGATCGGGCATCCCACGTCGCTGCACGGCTCGATCCCGCACCTGCCCCTCAGCGACGAGGCGCTGGAGACCGTGACGACGCCACTCGAGGTGCATGCCCGGGAGGCGATGCTGCTGGGGCCGGACGGGGCAGTGCTCGCGCGGTTCCAGTTCGGTACGTCGGCCGCGTGACTCAGTCCAGCGACCTGATGTTCACGACGAGGACCGAGCCGAGCACGCTGAAGGCAGCAGCCAGGACGTAGAGCGTGGAGTAGCCGAGGTCGAGGCCGAGCACGCCGGCGGCGACCACCGGAGCGAGCACCTGCGGGAGCGCGTTGGCGATGTTGATCACGCCCAGATCCTTGGCACGGTCGTCCGCCGACGGCAGCACCTCGGTGATCATCGCGAAGTCGACCGCTGTGTAGATGCCGAAGCCGACGCCGAGGATCACCGCACCCACGAAGGCGGCGGCGAACGTGGTCACGAACGCGAGCAGCAACAGGGCCGACGCCACGACCAGTCCCGAGGCGATCACGAAGATCTTGCGGCGCCCCAGCCGGTCAGACCAGTAGCCACCGACGACCGCCGTCAGCACGGTGCACACCCCGTAGACACCGGTCAGCAGGAAGACGCCGTCCTCGGCCTCGTCGTCGGTGAGCTGCACCGCGTCCTGGAGGTAGTAGAGGAGATAGAGGATCACCACGGCGTTGCCGAGGTTGATCAGGAACCTGGTGATCCAGGCCCACGCGAAGTCCGGGTGCGCTCGCGGTGAGATCCAGAAGGAGCGAACGAAGCGGCTGAGCTCGAACGGCTCGCGGACCGCGGGGTCGAGCGCGATGTCGCGGCTGTCGAGGCAGTACGGCAGCGCGAGTACGACGAGGACGGCGGCCGTCGAGAGGTAGCCCACGGCGATGCTTCCGGTGGCCGCGGCGATGCCGGATCCCGCGACGACGCCGAGGGTCTGGGCGATCGCCAGCCAGCCGCCGACCGTCCCGCGCGTCCGGCTCGGCACCTGGTCGGGGACGGTCGCGGTGATGGCCGCGAGCATGGCGTTCAGGGAGGCCTGGGCCAGCGCCCAGCCGAGCACCATCACGAGCACCGAGCCAGCGCCGGAGAGGATCACCATCGCGACCACGCCGCCGACCAGGCCGCCGACGACCCAGGGCAAGCGGCGGCCGACGCGCAGGATGGTGCGGTCGCTGAACGCTCCCCACAACGGGTTGAGCACCGTCGAGACCGCGGCTCCGACGCCCGTGACCAGGGAGAGGGTGGCCTCCTTGTGCGCTGGGTTGAGCGCCTCGGCCTGCTGGGCGAGGAGCACCTGGATCGGGCCGAAGAAGCCCGACCACACACCGATGCTGATCAGGGCGAGCCACAGCACCCACAGCTTGCTGACCGGGTGGGTGGGTTCGTTCAGCGCAGTCAGGTCGGCCGGGCCGGGTGGCTGACCAGAAACACTCACAGGTCCGACTCGTGGGTGGCCCGGATCAGGTCGGCGTACCAGCCGAAGGAGCGCTTGGGGGTGCGGACCTGGGTGTCGTAGTCGATGTGCACCAGCCCGAAGCGCTGGGTGTAGCCCTCGGCCCACTCGAAGTTGTCCATCAGCGACCAGCAGTAGTAGCCGCGTACGTCGGCACCGTCCGTGATCGCGTCTGCCACGGCACCGAGGTGGCTCGCGAGGTAGTCGATGCGTGCCTGGTCGTCGACCTCGCCGTGCTCGTCGGGGCCGACACCGTAGGAGGCGCCGTTCTCGGTGACGTAGATCGGCGGGATGTCTGGGTAGCGCTCGCGGAGCTGGCCGATCACCTCGCCGAGGCCTTCGGGGACGATCGGCCAGCCGAAGTCGGTCGTCGGGTAGCCAGTGACCTCGCGCCACTCGAACGGCACCTCCGCGCCGGCCTTCGCGGCGGCGATGCGCATCGGGTTGTAGTAGTTGAGGCCGTAGAAGTCGAGTGGCTGCGCGATCGTGCGGAGATCCTCGGCAATCGGACCCTCGAGCAGGTCCGCGAGCCCCTCCGGATAGCTGCCGAGCAGCATCGGACCGGCGTACATCCGGTTCCACAACGAGTCGAACAGGTCGGCCGCATCCACGTCCCGGGTTTCCTCCGAGGCCGGCTGCACGGGCGCGTGGTTGGTCGCCGTACCGACTGACGTGGCGCCGTTGGCCCGGAGCGCCTGCACCGCGAGTCCGTGGGCGAGGTTGAGGTGGTGGGCGACAGGGAGGGCGCCGAAGCCGAGCTGCTTGCCTGGGGCGTGCATGCCGACAGCGTGGCCGACCAGCGTGACCACGTTGGGCTCGTTGATCGGGACCCACTTGCCGACCCGGTCACCGAGTCGCGCGGCGCACAGGGCGGCGTACTCCGCGAACAGCTCGGTGGTCTCGCGCGCCTCCCAGCCGCCGACGTCTTGAAGCGCCTGCGGCAGGTCCCAGTGGTAGAGCGTGACCATCGGCTCGATGCCAGCGGCCACCAGCTCGTCGACGAGCCGGTCGTAGAAGTCGAGGCCCTTCTCGTTGGCAGCACCTCGACCGTCGGGCTGGATGCGCGGCCAGGAGATGGAGAACCGGTAGGCGTCGAGCCCGAGGTCCTTCATCAGGGCGACGTCCTCGGCGTAGCGGTGGTAGTGGTCGCACGCCACCACGCCGCTGCTGCCGTCCTCGATCGTTCCCGGCATCGCCGTGAAGGTGTCCCAGATGCTCGGACCCTTGCCGTCCTCGTCCCACGCACCCTCGATCTGGTACGACGCCGTGCTGGTGCCGAACACGAACCCGGCCGGCAGCTGCGGAAAGTTGTCTCCCATGGTGAGTGAGTAAACAAGCGAACCGCGATCCCGGATAGTCCGGAGCGTTTGGACCCCGGTTCGCGGTCGCGAAGGGTCCGTTCGCTCCGGACTATCCGGCTCTTGGTGACAGCATGGGTCGGGTGATCGAGTACCGGCCTGGCGGGCGAGCGGTTCCGCACGGACGCAGAGGGTCGTACGACGTGGCACTCGTTCTCGTTCGGCGCCCACTACGAGCCGACAAATGTGGGGTTCGGGAGCCTGGTCGCGCACAACGACGAGCTGCTGCCGCCGGGCACGGGGTACGCCGACCATCCGCACGTCGATCTCGAGATCGTCACCTGGGTGCTGGGCGGGGCGCTCCGGCACACGTCCTCGGTCGGGTCAGGAGTGGTCGGGCCCGGGCAGGTGCAGCGGCTCTCCGCAGGCAGCGGGGTGGTGCACTCCGAGGTCGCGGACGGTCCCGAGGAGACCCGGTTCATCCAAGCCTGGGTGCGGCCCGACGAGCCCGACCTGGAGCCGGACTACCTGTCGGCCGACGTCACGATGGGCGAGGGCTGGACCTGCGTGGCAGACGGCGACGGCCGGGGCGTCGTACCCATCGCGGCGCAGGGCGCCTCGCTCCATGCTGCCGACCTCGTCACGGGTCAGCGGCTCGCGCTGCCGGACGCACCGCGGCTGCACGTCTTCGTCGCGCGCGGACGGGCCATGCTGGGCGAGCGCCTGCTCGAGCCGGGCGGCGCGGCCCGGCTGCTGGAGGAGGGCGCTCGAACGGTCACCGCCGAGGACGACGCCCACCTCGTGGTGTGGGCCTTCAGGGCCGCTGCCTGCTAAGGGACGAGAACCCCAGGGTTGAGCACGCCGGTCGGGTCGAGCTCGGCCTTCATCGCTCGCAGCATCTGCACCCCGACCGGGCCGATCTCGCGGGCCAGCCAGGGCTTGTGGTCCTGACCTACTGCGTGGTGGTGGGTGATCGAGGCGCCGTTGTCGATCATCGCGTCCGACGCAGCGGCTTTCGCCTGCATCCACTGGGCAACCGGGTCCTCGGCCTGCTTCGTCGCTGCGGTGAAGTAGAGCGATGCGCCGGTCTCGTAGACGTGCGAGATGTGGCACAGCACCAGCGTGCCCTCGCCGAGCGAGTTGGTGAGCGCAGCCTTCACCGCGTCGTACACCTGGTGCAGGCGCGACCAGAAGGTGACGGTCTCGAGGGTCTCGACCAGCACGCCGACGTCCAGCATCGAGTCGCGCAGGTAGGGCCCGTGGAAGCGACCCGAGGACCAGCCGGCGTCCTCGCCGAGCGAGCTGCCGCCCAGCCCGGAGAGCAGTGCGGTGCAGGCGGCGCGCTTGGCGTCGACCGCTTCCTGGGTGCCCTCGTAGCCGGTCACCATCAGGCAACCGCCAGCGGTCTCGCCGCCGACCTCAGCCGGCTTGGCGAGGTTGATCGAGGTCTCGGCCTCGTCGGAGAGGCGCAGCACAGTGGGCAGTACGCCGGCCTGGACGAGGGTGCGCATCGCGGCGGCACCGTCGGCGAAGGAGTCCCAGCGCCAGGTCTCGTAGACCTTGACGACGGGCACCTTCCGCACGCGCACGGTGACGGCAGTGACCACGCCGAACGCGCCCTCGGAGCCCATCACGACCTCACGCAGGTCGGGACCGGCGGCGTTCGCCGGCGAGCTGCCCAGCACGAGCTCGCCCTGCGGGGTGGCGACCCGGAGGCCGACCACGAGCGCGTCGAAGCGGCCGTAGCCGGCGGAGGACTGACCGGAGGAGCGGGTGACGGCGAAGCCGCCGATCGAGGCGTACTCGAAGGACTGCGGGAAGTGGCCCAGGGTCAGCCCGTGCTCGGCCAGCAGCGCCTCGGCCTGGGGCCCGCGCAAGCCCAGGCTCGAGCGTCGCGGTCATCGAGTCGGTGTCGAGGGCGAGCAGCTTGTCGAAGCGGATCAGGTCGAGCGAGACGACGCCGGCGAACCCCTCACGGCGCGCGACCAGGCCGCCGACGACGGAGGTGCCGCCGCCGAACGGGACCAGCGCGACGTGGCGTTCGACGGCCCACGCGATCACTGCCTCGACCTCCTCATGGGTCCCGGGCCGGACGACGGCGTCCGGGGAGTCCGAGCCGTCACCGCCGCGAAGCTTGAGCATGTCGGGCGTGGACTTCCCGCGAGTGCGGTGCAGCCGGGTCTCGTGGTCGGTGAGCACCTGCTCGGCGCCGACGATGCCCGCCAGCTCGGCGAGCAGGTTCTCGGCGAGCGGCTCGGAGAGCCTGACCTCGGCGGGGTCGACGGCCGGTGTGTCCGACGTACCGATGAAGGCGTCAACCAGGTCGAACGCGCTCTGCGCGAGCGGCGCGGCCTTGGCCGGGTCGCCCCAGCGCGACCAGTGCATCTCCGGGGTCTGTGATGGGCTCATGTGTTACAGTGTGACACATGACGTCAACCCGTCACAAGAGCGCGGGACTACCCGCCGAGAACACCGCTCGATCCTCCGTGTCCTCCTCAGCCGCCGACGACGCCTACCTCGACGCTGCCCGCAGCGCGATCCTGGCCGTCGGCTGGAGTCGTACGACGCTCACCGACATCGCCCGCCGAGCCGGGGTGAGCCGGATGACGCTCTACCGCCGCTGGCCGGACACGCAGACCATGCTGGCCGACCTGATGACCCGCGAGTGGGGACGCGTCGTCAACGAGGCAGTCGGCGGTCTGGACCCGGCCGCCGACCCGCTGAGCCGGATCACCGACGGTGTGGTCGCCACCGTACGCGGGTTGCGCGCCGACGCACTCCTGCGCCGGATCATCGAGGTCGACCCCGACCTGCTGCTCCCCTACCTGCTCGAGCGCCGCGGGCGCAGCCAGGACATCCTCGCCACTGCCCTGGCCGGACTGATCCGCAAGGGACAGCGCCACGGCTCGATCCGCGACGGCGATGCCGACGTGATCGCGCGCTCGCTCCTGCTCGCCTGCCACGGGTTCGCGCTCTCCGCGCACACCATGACCGACGAACCGACCCCCGACGCCGACGTCACCGCCTTCGACGCCGAGCTCGCCCACCTCGTAGAACGGTTCCTCCAGCCATGACCCCCGAGACCACCCCTGGAAGGATCCACGTCGGGCTCGCCGGCATCCCCGAGTCGACCGACGTCCTGGTCATCGGGCTCGGCATCACCGGCGCCGGGGTCGCGCTCGACGCTGCCACCCGCGGCCTCGGCGTGGTCGCCGTCGACGCCGAGGACGTGGCTTTCGGGACCAGCCGGTGGAGCTCCAAGCTCGTGCACGGCGGCCTGCGCTACCTGGCCAAGGGCCAGCTCGACGTCGCCCACGAGAGCGCCGTCGAGCGCGGCATCCTGATGCAGGTCACCGCGCCCCACCTGGTCCACGCGCTGCCGATGCTGATGCCGCTGACGCCTGCGGTGGGGCGGACGCAGGCGGCTCTGGCCCATGCCGGCATCCGCGCCGGCGACCTGCTGCGGCTGTTCGCACGCACCCGTCGCGAGACACTTCCCCGGCCGCGCCGCATCGGGGTCACCGAGACGCTGACGCTCGCCGGCGTCGTACGACGTGAGGGCCTGCGGGGCGCGATCCTCTCGTGGGACGGCCAGCTCGAGGACGACGTACGCCTCGTCCTCGCGGTCGCCCGCACCGCAGCCGCCAACGGCGCCCGCGTGCACACCCGGGTGCGGGTGAGCGAGCCCGTCGGTGACAGTGCCGTGCTCACCGACGCGCGCACCGGAGAGTCCCGCACCATCCGCGCTCGCACCGTCATCAACGCCACTGGTGTCTGGGCGGGCCACCTGGTCCCCGAGATCAGGCTGCGCCCCAGCCGCGGCACCCACATCGTGCTGCGCAAGGAGACCCTGCCCGGCGTCCGGTGTGCGCTGATGGCGCCCGTGCCCGGCTCCAGCAACCGCTTCGTCTTCGCACTTCCCCAGCCCGACCAGACCTTCTACGTCGGCCTGACCGACGAGGAGGTCGACGGCGCGATCCCCGACGTGCCCCAGCCGCCGGAGGAGGACATCGACTTCCTGCTCGGCGTGATCAACAGCGTGCTCCAGGTGGACGTACGACGCGACCAGGTCGTCGGTGCGTACGCCGGACTCCGACCCCTGCTCGACACCGGAACCACCACTGCCGACCTCTCCCGCAACCACGCTGTGCTCGTCTCGAGCAGCGGCGTGGTGACCGTCGTCGGCGGCAAGCTGACCACCTACCGGCAGATGGCGGAGGACGCCGTCGACAAGGCCGTCAAGACGACCGGTCTCCAGGCCGGGCCCTGCCAGACGCAGACGCTGCCCCTGGTCGGTGCCGCGCCACGATCGATGCTCGCCGCCCTGGCCGCGCCCGAGCGACTGGTGCGCCGCTTCGGCGCCGAGGCGCCAGCCGTGCTCGCCGATGCGGTGGCGACCACCGGCCTCTCCGAGGAAGAGCTGCTCGCCCCGATCGCCCCGAGCATCCCGGCCACGCTGGCCGAGCTGGTCTTCGGGATCACCCACGAGGGCGCCACCACGGTGGAGGATCTGCTCGACCGTCGTACCCGCATCGGGCTGGTGCCCGCGGACGTCGAGCTGGCCCGGCCGGCTGCGGAGCGGGCGCTGAAGCTGGCGCTGGACTAGGACTCCTGGCGCTTGGCGGGCTCGCCCAGCTCTTCGAGGACCGCGGCCGCCGCGCGCCGGCCGGCGCGCATCGCCCCCGAGATGCCGGCGGTCTCGCGGTGGTCACCGGCCACGAACAGGCCGTCGCCTAGGTCGACCTCCCGGCCGAGGATGAGCGGCGGTCGAGAGATCGGCCAGGCCGCTGACTTGACGTGCCGGGTGACCAGGCCCCAGGTCCCTGCATCGGTGCGGAAGATCTGGCTCAGCTGGGCACGGACCTCTGCCTCGGTCTCGGTGCCGGCGTCTCCGCCCACGGCGGCGACCGAACAGGCAGCCACCAGATGACTGCCCGTCGGGGCGTAGCGCGGGGCGATGTTGGAGACGACTACCGCGTGCGAGATCGGTCCGGCCGACGGGCCGACCGGGTTCATGAACGGCATCTTGATCGTCGTCGGCGGCACCTGGGTCGAGAACCACCACGTCGCCAGGCCGCGCATCGCCGGGATGCCGAGGCCGAGGAGCGTGGAGGCGTTCAACGGGTCGGTGGCCACGACGCCGGCCCGGACATGGATCTCCCCGCCGTCGGTGAGGATCCGCACGCCCTCGCCCACGCTGCGCACGACACCCATCACGTCCACGCCGTGCTCGACCGGCTGCTCGAGACTGAGCGCGAGCTGGTTGGGCAACGCCTGCATGCCCAGGGCCGGCAACGCCGGCGACCCCATCAGCAGCGCCTGCATCGTGAGCATCGCGTACTGGTAGGAGGTGCGCAGGTCCTCGTCCGCGAAGATCAGCCGGAAGAACGGCCGCAGCACCTCTTCCCGGATGCGGCCGGAGATGCCGTGCTTGTCCAGCGACTCCTGCAGGGTCATGTCCGCGCCGGCGAGCAGACGCTCCCTGCTCTTGCGCATCGGGTCGCTCCACCGCATCAGCCTGGCGATGTCCTGAGGCTGCCCGATCCCGGACCGGATCGCGGCGATCAGCGCGGTCTGCGAACCCTGGAGGATGCGGTAGCCGTCGGGGTGTGCCAGCACCATGCCGCGTTCGATCGGCCGCGGGTTGAGGGCGGCGACGTCGACGGACTCGCGCACGTCCGGGTCGCCGGCATCCAGCCACTGGAACCCGCGGTCACACCGGAAGCCGTCGATGACGTCGGTGCCGACGCGGCCACCGACCCGCGCCGAACGCTCGAGAACGCGCACCGACAGACCGGACTCCTCCAACGCCCGTGCGCAGGTGAGCCCGGCGACTCCTGCGCCGATCACGGCCACGTCGGTGCCGTCCATTGTGGTGAGTATCACCCGCCCGAGCGTGGGGTACAGATCCGGACATTCCTTGGTATGGACCACGCCGGGTCGGTCGACCCCCGAACCTGCCAAACCGCTTGCCGCGCAGGCTCAGTCGTGCCTGCAGAAGTGCACGATCTGGTCAAATGCCTCCCGCGCCTCCGGGATCGGCAGCAGCGGATAGACATGGATCAGGCCCGGTGCCACGACGTACTCCAGTGGCCAGTCTGCAGCATCGGCACGCTCGAACAACGCCTCGCACCCCGGTTGCAGCAGGTCACGGGTCCCGCAGAGCATCAGCGACGGGGGCAGCCCGGCGAGGTCGCCGAGCCCGGGGCTGACCCGCGGGTCGGCGAGCTGGTAGGGATCCTGGGTCCCGGCCCAGAAGGAGGCGTAGATCGACAGGTGCGCGTAGGACAGCCACGGGTCGCGCGCCGAGGCCTCCAGCGTGCCCGGAGTGTTGCCGGTGAGGTCCACCCACGGGGCGATCAGGACCAGGTGCTCCGGCTGGGCGCCGCCGCGGTCTCGCAGCGCCTCGGCCAGTGCGAGCGCGTAGCCACCGCCTGCGGAGTCACCTGCGAGTACGACGCCCCCGGGTGACTGGGCGGCGACCTGCTCGAAGATCGCGACCATCTCCTCGAAGGAGTCGCGGACCGTGAACTCCGGGGCGAGTGGGTAGAGCGGCAGCACCGCGCGGGCGCCGATGGCGTCGGCGAGCTTGGTGGCAAACCGCCAGTGCCGGTCGGCCGAGGGCCGCACGAAGGCGCCGCCGTGGAGGTAGATCACCGTCCGCTCGGGAGCATCGGTCCCGGCCGGCCAGAGCGTGACCACCGGGAAGCCGTGGTCGTTGCTGATCGACTCCTCGTGGGTCCGGCGTACGTCGCGGGGAGGGCCTTCCTGGGCCGCCCGGTTGTCCCGCGTCATCGCCGCCCGCATCGCTGGCACGTCGTCAGGCGACATGTTGCGACGCAGGATCGGGATCACCCGGCTGACGACGGCGTGCTGCAGGCTCGGCATGCCGGACACCCTAGGTGCGAGCGGTTTCCGCGTCGTTTCGAATCGGCTGGTCCGACCGGCTCAGACTCGAGACGTGCAGGCTGATCTCGTGGCTGTCGCGGACCGGGTCGAGCTGCTCGCTGCGGCGGACCCAGTGGTTGCGGGGCAGCATCGGGCACCTCCTCGGCGATCGAGTCGACGTTGACAGTGAAACTGTCAACGTCACACTACGGCACCTCCTCCACGGGCACCGTCGACTCCTCTTGCATGCCGAGATCGAGGGGCGGCAACCCGGCGTCCATCCGGTCCCACAGCTCGAGCAGCTGCGCCGGCCAGACCGTCTCGGTGGTGCCGGCCAGCTCGGCGCGGGTCCACCAGTGGTGCTCGGTCATCGTGAGCCGCTCCTCGTCGGTGTGGCCGGCGTCGTCCACGTCGAACGCCGCCACCGCGAGGCCGAAGAACACCTCCTCCTGGTCGACCACCACGTCCGTGTAGCCGTGCCGGACCCGGCGTCGCGCGATCGGCCCGGTCAACGCCTCGGTGTCGGTGACGTGACCGGTCTCCTCGAGGATCTCGCGCACCGCGCCCTCGCGCTCCGACTCACCTGGCTCGATGCCGCCGCCGGGGGTGATCCACCACCGCAGTCCCTGGATCCCAGGGTCGGAGTCGGAGAAAAGCAGGATCCGCCCGAGGTCGTCGACGAGCAGCACCCGTGCCGTACGCCGGCGCCGCACCGGGCGGCTGGCCGGGTCGACGGGGCGGAAGGTGCGTACCCCATCGGCATCCTCCTCAGGGGACACCATCAGCGGACGTCCTGCAGGAACTGCCGCAGGATCGGTCCGGCGGTGCCGGACCCGGAGTCGCCACGCTCGACGAACACCGCGACGGCGAGGTCGCCCCGGCCGGCCACCATCCAGGCGTGCGTGGGCAGCGGCGGCTGGTCGCCGAACTCCGCGGTCCCGGTCTTCGCGATCACCGGTCCGCCGGGGAGACCGGCCAGGACGCTGCCGCTGCCGCGCTCGACCACTGCCCGCATCATCGTCCGGAGCTGATCTGCCTCGGTGGCCGTCAGCGGCTGCCCCGGCGCCTTCTGCTTGACCTGGTGGTCGGGCAGCAGCCGCGGCAGCACCGCGGAGCCCTTGACCACGGACGCCACGACCGTGGCCATCGCCATCGGGGAGGCGAGCACGGTGCCCTGCCCGATCATGCTGGCGGCGGCCTGGGTCTCGCTGCCGGGTTGCCCGACCTCGCCGAAGTACGACGAGAAGCCGGTGTCGTGGTCGACCCCGAGGCCGAGCGCGGCGGCAGCCTGGCCAGCGCGCCGGGTGCGAGCTTGTCGCGCTGCGAGATGAAGGCGGTGTTGCAGCTGTTGGCGAGCGCGTCCTCGAAGCTGATCCGGCCCAGGCCGGAGGCCGGGTAGTCGTCGTAGTTCTTGAAGGTCTTGCCGTCGACGACGGTCGTCACCGGGCACGGCACCTCGGTCCGCGGGGTCACGCCGTTGCGGAGGAGTGCCAGCGCGCTGACCACCTTGAACGTCGAACCTGGTGCGTACTGCCCGATGGTGGCGGTGTTGTAGCCCTTCGAGCCCGGCCCGCTGGCCACGGCAACAGGTCACCGCTGGACGGGCGGATGGCGACCAACGCGCTGGCAGGACCGATGCCGGCGAGCACGCGTTGGGCGACCAGCTGGGTGCCGGCGTCGAGCGTCGTGCGCAGCGGCTTGCCGGGCTCGGCGTCGGCTGTGAACAGGGTGCGTCTCTCCCCCTTGTCGTCCACTGCCACGACGGTTGCTCCGCGGACGCCGGACAGCTGCTCGTCGTACCTCTTCTGGAGGCCGGAGACGCCCACGTCGTCACCGGGCTTGATCCGCCCGTCGCTGTCCTTGACCAGCTCGGCAGTCGCCGGTCCGACGGTGCCGAGGATCGCGGACGCGAAGTCCTTGGTGGGTGCGAGCGGCAGGTGGTCGGAGATGGACCGCGCACCGGGGATGTCGCTCAGCGCGTTCATCACCTCGGCGGGCGCCTCGTCGCGTCGGTAGACGATTCCCAGGACGAACGCCTTGGGACCGGTGGCGGTGACCTGCTTGACGAAGTCGCGAGCGCCGATGTCCAGCAGCCGGGCAAGGGCGGTCGCCGACGACGTCAGCTCGGCCGGCTTCAGGGTGCTCTTGTCGAGCCCGACGCGGAGCACCGGACGCTGCGTGACGATCGGCTCGTCGCCTGCGCCAAGGATCTCCCCCCGCTCGGGCTTGATCGTGCTCTGGGCGAGGGTCTCCCCGGCCGTCAGCGACGGCTCCACGATCGTCGGGCTCCAGCGCACCAGCCAGCCGTTCCCGTCGGACGTCTCGCCCTGGGTGAGCTTCACCTCGGTGTCGTAGGACCACGTCTTCGAGCCGACCTGCCAGCGCCAGTCGAGGCGGGCGGTGGCGGAGTCCCCGTCCGCGGAAGCACTGCCCGCGGAGACCTTGGCGTCACCGACATCGTCGGTGACGGCGGCGTACTCCTTGGCCGCGGCAGCGTTGCCGCCGAAGAAGTCGACGCCCTTGAGGTCCCCCGCAGTGAGGGCCTTCGCCAGTCGGTCCGCGGCGTCGTCGGGATCGGGACCGAACCCGGGGACGCTGCATGACGTCAGGATGAGCAGCAGAATCCCCGCTACGGCCAAGGAGAAGGTCGACCTGGGCGCTGGCGTGTGACGCATGCGCTCGATCCGACCATGCCGCGCGGAGGCAGACAAATCGGTGGCGGCCATGGTCTGTGCCGCGCCGGAAGCCCAGGCGGAAAGGGGCTTCCGGCGCGACACAGGTCTCGTGGCAGCGCGCCTACCTTGAACGCGTCCTTGATGTTCTCGCCGGCCTGCTTCAAGGAAGACTTGCTCTGGTCAGCCTTGCCCTCCGCCTCGAGCCACTCGTCGTCGGTCGCCTTGCCAGTGGACTCCTTGACCTTGCCCTTGAGGTCCTCGGCCTTGTTGCTGGCCTTGTCGTCTATACCCATCAGGTGCACTCCTCCGAGGTTTCTCGACTTGAACCGGTCGTGCGACGGACGCAGGTGCAACGCGGAGCGTGTCCGAGCCACCCGGGCGTACGCCGCACAGTCGCGGGCGCCCTGTGCTGGACGACCGGACCTCCGTGTACCCGCATCATCGGAGGACTAACGAGCACGTTCGATGTTGGACGCCGTCGTCGAGCGCGGACGGGCCGGTCAGGCGCCGCTCTTGCGGTGATGGTCGATGACCTGGCTGGCGACCTGGGCGAGCTTGATGTTCATCTCCTGCGACACCTTGGAAAGCATCTGGAACGCCTGGTCGTCGTCGATGTCGTGCATCGCCATCAGCAGGCCGATGGCCTTGCCGATCTCACGGTTGCTCTCCAGCCCGCGGCGCAGGGTGGTGGCCTCCTCGCCGCGATCAAGAGCCGCCATCGCGACCGACGCGAATGCGGTGAGCATGATCGCCTGCTCGAGTGAGTGCTCGGTGAGCGCACCGGGAGTGTCGCTGAACACGTTGAGTGCGCCGACCTTGGCGCCGTCCTGCCGGATCCGGAACCCGGCCATCCCCCGGACCTCGGTCCGCTCCATGATGGCCTCGGCCAGCGTCGGCCACTGGCTCCCGGTGGTGAGGTCCGAGCACATGTGCTGGTCGGGCTCGGACTCGTCCATGGCGTCCAGGCAGGGTCCTTCGCCAAGCGCGTTCTCGATGGCGTCGATCGCGGTGGCGACGTCGTCCGAGGCGGCGACTGTCGCAGTACGCCCGTTGCGGCGGAGCATCAGCGAAGCGTGGTCCGCCGCCGTCGACGAACTCGACGGTGCTGCGGCACAACGTCTCGTAGACGTTCTCGTAGGACTCACCGGAGTAGACGATCTCAGCCATGGCGCTGAACGTGGTCAGCAGTTCGGGGGGAAAGGGCGTGGGCATAGTGAGAGATCCTCTATGGGGCGGGCAGAGGTTCGTTCCCGGATTCTCGAGTCCGACTGCATCTTGCATCTTGTCACGCCCCGCGGCACCCGTGTTCACGATGGGGGACGCAACAAGCCGCTCAGGTCACTGGAGCCTCAGGCGTCCCAGCCGTCAGGACGGTTCTTCCTGGCCAGCTTGCCGACCACCAGGGCGTAGGACTCGTCGACCGCCTCGCACACCTCGTCGTCCTGGATCGCCCCGTTGAACCGCAGGTCGTTCCACCCCGAGCGGCCGATGTAGGCCATCACGCTGGCGTCGTCCGGATAGCGCTCCAGCCACTCGTCGGCGACCTCGCGGGTAGGCCCGCTCTTCACCCCGACCCCGTCGGCACCGATGAACGCAAAGATCTTGTCGTGCACCTTGACCACCGGATGGACGTGGTCCCACGGGTGGTCCGGCCACGCCCCCGGCTTGCTGAGGCAGTGGGCAAGCATCTCCTCAGGCGTCATGTGAGGAGGCTACGACGAAACCACATGCCTAGAGTTGGCCACATGGCCACCGAGACCTCCATCGAGATCCCCCGTCCTGAGTCCGGCGATGTCGTCGAGGCGATCCTGGAGGACCACCGCCTCTTCGAGCACCTGCTGCGCGAGCTGCGCAACGAGCAGAACGACCGTGACGTACTGCGCCGCCAGATGTCGGAGCTGTTGGTGGCGCACGGCGAGGCCGAGGAGAGCGAGGTCTACCCGCAGCTCGAGCGCAAGAAGGCGATCGACGAGGAGGAGGCCGAGCACGGGGAGAAGGAGCACCAGGAGGGCTACGAGGCACTGCTCCCCCTGCTGGAGGCGACCGAGCTGTACGACGAGGAGTTCAACAACTTCCTGCACGAGTTCAGCGAGACCCTGCTGCACCACCTCGACGAGGAGGAGCGCGACATCTTGAACCCGGCTCGCGAGGACGTCAGCGAGCAGGACCGCGCGGAGCTCGGTGCCGCCTGGCTGGCCGAGCGCAACCGGATGCTCGCCGAGGGCTGCGGAAGCACGGAGCAGGTGCGCGCGCTGGTCGACGGTTCCTGAAACCCGTCGCTTGAAGTCCTGGATGGCCGACACCCGGCCGCTCCACAACCCGCACTTCCGGCGGCTCTGGGTCGCCAACATCGTCACCGTCGTCGGTGCCCAGCTCACCGTGGTGGCGGTGCCGGCGCAGATCTACGCGCAGACCGGCTCCTCGGCGTACGTCGGCCTGACCGGTGTCTTCGGACTGGTCCCGCTGGTGGTCTTCGGCCTCTGGGGCGGTGCGCTGGCCGATGTCATCGACCGGCGGACCTTGCTGGTCGTCACGACCGTCGGTCTGATCGTCACCAGCACGTTGTTCTGGTTGCAGGCGTGGATGGGGGACACGAACGTCTGGCTGCTGCTCGGGCTGTTCTCGGTCCAGCAGGCGTTCTTCGCGGTCAACCAGCCGACGCGGAGCGCCGTACTCCCCCGGCTGCTGCCGCTGTCGCTGCTGCCCGCCGCCAACTCGCTGAACATGACGGTGATGCAGGCAGGCGCGATCGGCGGACCGCTCATCGCTGGGGCGTTGATCCCTGTGTTCGGCTTCTCATGGCTCTACCTGATCGACACCCTCACGCTGATCCCCACGCTCGCCGCCGTGCTGATGCTGCCGCCGCTGCCGATCGAGGGTGTCACCGGGAGCCTCGGCATCAAGGCGGTGCTGGACGGACTGAGCTACCTGCGTGGGCAGCCGGTGCTGCTGATGTCCTTCCTCGTCGACATCATCGCGATGGTCTTCGGGATGCCGCGCGCACTGTTTCCCGAGATCGCGCACATCGACTTCGGTGGCCCCGCCGGCGGAGGCATGGCGTTTGCGCTGCTGTTCGCGGGCATCCCGATCGGCGCGGTGCTCGGCGGCGTCTTCTCGGGCTGGGTCTCCCGGGTGGAGCGCCACGGTCTCGCCGTCATCGTCTCGGTGCTGGTCTGGGGGCTGGCGATGCTCGGCTTCGGTGTTGCAGTCGGCCTGGCTGACCAGTGGCGATGGCCGATGCTGGTGGCCGCCGTACTGATGCTGGTCGTCGGCGGCGCAGCAGACATGGCCTCGGCGGCGTTCCGGATGAGCATGCTGCAGAGCGCTGCCTCCGACGACGTGCGGGGTCGCCTGCAGGGTGTGTTCACGGTCGTCGTCGTGGGTGGTCCCCGTATCGCCGACGTGGCCCACGGAGCAGTCGCGGCGTCCATCGGAGCGGCCGCGACCGCAGCCGGCGGAGGCCTGCTGGTGATCGTTGCGACGGTGCTGGCAGCGGTGGCCTTCCCCGCCTTCGTCCGCTACCGGCTCGTCGCCGCGAGGTCCTCAGGCGCAGCAGACTGATCCGTCCTGCTGCTGCTCGCTCATCTCGTTCTCCCCGGCATGGCTGCCGAACTCCGGGCTGTCTGCCAGGACGGTGTAGATCTCCCATCGTTCACCGTTGGGCGCGCCCTCGACCCAGAACTTGTCCTGCTTGGCGTAGCAACAGGTGCTGTCCCGCTCGTCGGTCGACGCGAGGCCGACCTCGGCCAGGCGGGTCTGCTCGGAGTCGACCGTGTCGGTGTCGACCACCTCGACGCCGAGATGGTTGAGCGAGCCGCCCCGGCCGGGGTTCTCGAGGAGCACGAGCTTCAGCGGCGGCTCGGCGACCGCGAAGTTGGCGTAGCCGGGCCGGATCTTCGCCGGTTCGGTGCCGAACAGCCTGCTGTAGAAGGCAATCGACTCCTGCAGGTCGTCGACGTTGAGGGCGAGCTGGACACGGGACATGGGAACCTCCGGTAGACATTGATGTTTGTCGATGTGTTGAAGTTGCCACAAAGATAGACGTCTGTCAATATCGATGTATGTCGAAGTCGTTGCCGCTGCTCACCGCCACCGAGACCGTCGCGTGCTGCTCACCGCTGCTCAACGAGCCGCTGTCTGCGGACGAGGCGGGCCGCATCGCGCCACTGCTCAAGGCGCTCGCCGATCCCGTCCGGCTGAGGCTGCTCTCGCTGGTGGCGTCGTACGCCGACCAGGAAGCGTGCGTGTGCGACCTGAACGACGCCTTCGAGCTCTCCCAGCCCACGATCAGCCACCACCTCAAGGTGCTGCACGAGGTGGGACTGCTCGATCGCAGCAAGAGGGGCGTCTGGGTCTACTACCGGGTGCGCTCGGAGGCGCTGGCGGATCTCGGTGCACTGCTCGGTGGCGTCGCGGCGTGATCCCCCCCGACCCAGGTCTCGGCCGACGGGCACTGGCAGAGCTGGTCGGCACGGCCTTCCTCGTCGCAGCGGTGGTGGGTTCCGGCATCGCGGCCGTCCGGCTCTCGCCGGACGACGTCGGCCTCCAGCTGCTCGAGAACAGCCTCGCCACCGGCGCCGTACTGGTCGCCCTGATCCTCGCGTTCCAACCCGTATCGGCGTCGTTCAACCCCGTGGTGACCCTGGTGGAGCGAGCTCTCGGGCTGGTCTCCACCCGCGAGGCGCTGGCACTGTCCGGCGCCCAGGTCGCCGGCGGCGCGCTCGGTGCGGTGGTGGCCAACCTGATGTTCGACCTCGAGGCGGTCACGCTCTCGACCCAGGAGCGCTCCGGTGCCGGGATCTGGCTCGGTGAGGTGGTGGCCACGATCGGGCTGGTGCTGATGGTGTTCGGGGCGCTGCGCTCCGGACGTAGCGAGACGGTGGCCCTCGCCGTCGGCGGCTACATCGCAGCTGCCTACTGGTTCACCAGCTCGACCAGCTTCGCGAACCCTGCAGTCACGGCTGCGCGGATGCTGTCCGACACCTTCGCCGGGATCGACCCGTCCTCGGCGCCGATGTTCGTGCTGATGCAGCTGGTCGGGGGCGCCATCGCCCTCGGGCTGGTTCGCGTGCTGTTCCCCGCCCCGGCCAAGGAGGCCGTCAGTGCCTGAGAAGCCCAGCGTCCTCTTCGTGTGCGTGCACAACGCCGGCCGCTCGCAGATGGCGGCCGGTTACCTCCAGCACCTCGCAGGCGAGCGGATCGACGTACTCTCCGCCGGCTCGCAGCCGGCCGACCAGATCAACCCGGTCGCCGTGGCGGCCATGGCGGAGGAGGGCATCGACATCGCAGCCGCACAGCCGAAGGTGCTCACCCCAGAAGCGGTGCAGGCTTCCGACGTCGTGGTGACCATGGGCTGCGGGGACGAGTGCCCGTTCTTCCCCGGCAAGCGCTACGAGGACTGGGTCCTCGACGACCCGGCAGGGCAGGGCATCGATGCGGTCCGCCCGATCCGGGACGAGATCCGCCGCCGGGTCGAGCAGCTCGTCAGCGAGCTCATTTGATCCCGACCGGTCACTCGATGTACGCCCCACAACGCCGACCGGTCACTCCAGGGCCGCCCCACAACGCCGACCGGTCACTTGATGTACGCCCCACAACGCCGACCGGTCACTTGATGTACACCCCACTGCGCCGAGCGGTCGATTCATGTACGCCGCAGCGCTATCGACTGACCGGTCGCCGTCCTCAGGCGTACGCCGAGTGACCGGTCGGCGGGCCCCAGCGTGCATCGAGTGACCGGTCGGCGAATTAGCGAGCCCCGGTGACTGTCAGGGTCGTGACCTTGTCCGCACTGATTTGCGCGGGGGTGAAGGGGAAGCTGACCCACTGCTTGCGGCTGAACAGCTCGGTCTGGTCCTTCGACCAGGGCGAGGTCGGGTCCTCGGACTGGCCGTAGGTGAGGATCGTGCGGGCGTCGACGGCGCCGCCGTCGAGGAACGAGATCGCCTCGATGTGTGAGGAGCCGTAGGTGACCGGCTTGTAGCGGTCGTCGTTGTGCACCGGGTCGCGCGAGGCCAGCGCGTTGGCGTTGCCCGCCTCGTCACCGATCCCGCCACCGAGTGCGATCGGCGGAGCGCCGTTGTCGCCGGCGACCTGGAGGGAGCCCCACGTTGCGTTCATCGGCACGTTCTCGCTGCGTAGGTGGGCGATCGCGTCCTTCATCGCCTGCACAACCTGCGGGTTGGACTCGTCGAGGTCGCGCGGGGTGTTCACCGGGTCGGCCTCGCTGAACGGCACCTTCCAGTAGGCCTGGGTGCCGACGAGAGGCAACGTGGGCAGCCGGGTCACGAACTCCTCGAAGATCTGGTTGCCACGGCTACCGACGTTGGAGGTCTTGTCCCACGCGGCGAGCACGGGGCAGGCGTCGCCGCCGGCGGCCGCCTCGCATACCTTGACCAGGTCGTTCCCGGCGCCCATCACCTCGGCGCCCATCACCCGGTTCTGGTGCTCGAAGCCGCGCAGGTCGGTCGGGCTGACCTTGCCGGTCTTCAGGTCGTCCATCACGTAGCGGTAGACCATCCGGGTGCGGAGCGTGCGCTGGCACTTCTCGCAGCCGATGATCCGGGCGAAGCCCTCGAGCTTCTGGGCCGGGTTGGGCAGCCAGTAGGAGTCGTTGGCGTTGACCACCCAGTCACGACGGAGCGCCACAGGGAGGTTCTTCGGTCCGAAGATCCCCGGTCGTTGTGCGTCGGCGTCGGTGCCCCAGGCGCAGTCCGCCTTCGCGCGGGTGCCGTCGAGACCGGGGAGCCCGGCCACCTCGAAGAGCACCCGGCCGACCGGCGTCATGCACTTCTGGGCCAGGGCGTTGGAGACATTGGGTACGACGGAGTGGTCGGCGTAGAGCGCGTTCCCGGAACGGTCCGCAGCGGTGGTGTTCACCCACGGCATCCCGCCGGCACGGTCCTGTCGCGTGAGCAGGTCGCTGGCGCTGGTCGCCTTGCCCATCTCGAGGAACGTGTCGATGGTGCGCAGCTGCTCCCCGTTGGCGTCCCGGATCGCGAAGAAGCTGGTGGGCGTCCAGTTCATCAAGCTGGCCGGGTCGTCCAGCACGTAGCCCTCTTCGGTGCGGTAGAGGTTCTTGGTCACCGTGGTCGGCTGCCCGTCGGCGCCGCGTACGACCACCTTGACCTCGCGCTTGTCGAGCTGCTTGACGCCCTCGGTGGTCAGGTAGGAGGTCCCGGTGCCGAGCGTCTGGTACTCGTACGGCGTGAACCGGTACGCCGTCGACACGGTGTGGCTCCAGGCCACGCTCTTGTTCCAGCCGATGTTGACCACTGGCGACCCGATCAGGCTGGCCCCGGCGACGTCGTAGGAACCAGGAATCGTCAGCTGCTGCTGGGTGAACCGGTAGCGACCGCGCCAGGGGAAGTGCGGGTTGCCCAGCACCATGCCGCGCCCGGTCGTGGAGGACGATCCGCCGATGGCAGTGGCATTGGAACCGAACGGCGACTTGGGGTCCTTGCCCAGGGCAGCGAGCAGCTTCTGCCGGTCCGGCAGCTGCTTCGGCGCTGCGGCGAAGCTCGCGCTGACGGGGAGCTCGGGGATCCCGGGGTCGCTGGCGCTCGGCGGGGTGGCCTCGGTGATCTGGGGCAGGAAGTGCCCGGTCGAGGCGATCAGGTTGGCGAGGTAGACGCCGTACCAGATGTCGTTGGCGGTCGCGTTCGGCTGGATGTACGCCGCACCGCGGCAGCTCGGGTCGGTGATCTTCGAGGACCCGCCGATCTTGCGCAGCCAGGCGTTCACCCCGGCGGCGTACCCCGAGACCATCGCGCGCGCCTCGGTGCCCGGGCCGGCCTTCGAGGCGAGCAGGTTCTCCACGACCCGGCGGTTGTGCAGGTCGCCGACGAGCGTGTCGACCTGGAGGTTGGTGCCGGTCATCGACACCTGGTCGTTGTAGAGGCCATCCGCGCCGAGGTAGCGCGAGCGCTCGCCGCGGCCGGTGAGCACCGTGTCGGCCAGCGTGCAGATCGAGGTGCCGGCGGCGGCATAGCCGGAGCCGAAGCCAAGCGAGCCGAAGTCCTTGGCCTCGATGTGCGGGATGCCGTACCTGGTGCGGGTGATCTTGGCGCTGTACGGCGCGGGCGGCGTTGCGGTCTTCCCGACGGCCGGTGCGGCGTCAGCCTGGCCCGAGAAGGCCAGCAGGGCGGGGACGAGGCCGAGTGAGAGCGTGGCAGCAGCGATCCGAAAGCGCGTGGTGGGCATGTGCACTCAACGCGCCGAGCCGGTCGAGGTTATGAAGCGGTCTCAGGGTCAGGCAGGCACGACGTGGTCGGTCGCGCGCTCCGATGCCCGGCGTCGAGCGCCGGCGACAGCAGAGAGCGGCGTGAAGTCGAGGGACCCACTCAGCCCGCGGCGCATCGTGGTCAGCGAGTCGAGCAGGTAGTTCTGGCGCACCCGCCACGGTCCCCGGTCGCCCTGCCGCGGGAACTGGTCGATCGAGCGCTGGATGTAGCCCGAGCTGAGGGCGAGCAGCGGTCGCTCCACAGCTCGCGCCTCGGCATCGGCACTGCTGCTGCGTGGTGGCGCCGGTCGAGGTTGTTCAGCACCCGGCACACCAGCCGGTGGGTGAGGTCGGCGCGGAGGGTCCAGGACGCGTTGCTGTAGCCGATGCAGACCGCGAAGTTCGGTAGGCCGGTCAGCATCGCGCCCTGCCACACGAACTGCTCGGAGAGGTCGACCTCCTGGCCGTCCACCGACGGCGCGATCCCACCGAACGGGATCAGCTTCAGCCCGGTGGCCGTCACCACGACGTCGGCCTCGAGCACGCGACCGCTCGCGAGCCGGATCCCCTCGGCGACGAAGGACTCGATCTGGTCGGTGACCACCTCGGCCTCACCGCGCTTGATCGAGCGGAACAGGTCGGCGTCGGGAACGGCACACAGCCGCTGGTCCCAGGGGTCGTACGACGGGGTGAAGTGCTCGGCCACCATCGCGGGATCCTCGAGGATCCTCTCGTTCATCCCGAGCAGCAGCCTGCGCGCCCTGTTGGGGAAGCGCTGGCAGAAGTTGTAGACCGCGAGCATGAACACGATGTTCTTGGTCCGGATCACCCGGTGGGCCAGCCTGGCCGGGAGCAGGTCACGGAGCCGGTCGGCGACCTTGTCCCGCTGCGGGGACCGAGCCGATCCAGGTGGGACTGCGCTGCAGCATCGTCACGTGGGCGGCGTCACCGGCCATCGCCGGCACCAGGGTCACGGCGGTCGCTCCGCTGCCGACGACCACGACCCGCTTGCCGTCGTACTCCAGGTCCTCGGGCCAGAACTGCGGGTGCGCGACGCGTCCCGCGAACGACTCGATCCCGGGGAACCCTGGGTCGTAGCCCTCGTCGTAGTCGAAGTAGCCCGCGCAGGAGTAGAGGAAGTCGCACGTCATCGTCCGCGGACCGTCGGCGGTCTCCAGCCGCAGCGTCCATCTCGCCTGCTCGCTCGACCAGTCGGCGCCGACCACCTTCGTGCGGTAGCGGATGTGCTGCTCGATGCCGAACTCCGCCGCGGTCTCGTGGATGTAGCGCAGGATCGTCGGTCCGTCCGCGATGGACTTCTCCGCCCGCCACGGCTTGAACTCATAGCCGAGCGTGAACATGTCGGAGTCCGAGCGCACACCCGGGTAGCGGAAGATGTCCCAGGTCCCGCCCATCACCTCACGGGCCTCGAGTACGACGAACGACCGTCCGGGGCACTCGGTCTGCAGACGGTACGCCGCACCGATCCCCGAGAGCCCGGCCCCGACGACCACGACGTCATGGTGTTCGGACATGGTCACCGGGCCTTCCACACAGGGGTGCGCTTCTCGGCGAACGCCATCGGCCCCTCCATCGCGTCCTCGCTGGACATCAGGGCGATCATCTCGTCGTTGTTGGCCCGCCACGCGGCACGCTCGTGGGGAAGCTCGCCGTCGAGCACGCCAAGGGCGATCCGTTTGCTGGCCTGCACGGCCAGGGGCGCATTGCTTGCGATCGTCTCGGCCAGCTCGATGGCGACGGCGAGCACCCGGTCGTCGGGAACTACCTCGTTCACCAGCCCCCAGCGCAGGGCGGTCTGCGCGTCGATCGGCTCACCGGTGAGGATCAGGTGCATCGCGACCTTGCGCGGCAGCTGCTCGGGCAGCCGGATCAGCCCGCCGGCCGCGGCCATCAGCCCGCGGCGCACCTCCGGCAGACCGAACTTCGCCGACTCGGCCGCGACGACCAGGTCGCAGGCCAGCACCAGCTCGGTGCCACCGCCCAGGGCGGTCGCGTTCACGGCCGCGATCACCGGCGTGCTGATCGGGTGGTTCACGAACCCGGCGAAGCCCCACTGCTCGGTGCCCGGCGGGTTCAGGGCCTCGCCGCGCGAGATCGCCTTCAGGTCCGCGCCCGCGCAGAAGGTCTTGTCACCCGCGCCGGTCAGCACCACGGCCCTGATGTCAGGGTCGGTGTCGGCTCGCTCGAGAGCGTCGCCGAGCCCCTGGCTGAGCTCCGCGTTGACCGCGTTGCGCGCCTCGGGCCGGTTCAGCGTGACGACCAGCACGTGCCCGCGCAGCTCGGTGAGTACGGCTGGCTGTGGCGTCTCGGTCATGCCCGCACGTTAGCGCCCAGAGAATTGGCCCGGCTTCGCGCGAGTGCGTCAGTCCTTGGCGGTGCTACGCGGGGCGCCGTACACGAGGTCCTGGTAGTCCGGGTGCTTCTCGATCCAGGCCTTGATGAACGGGCACAACGGCAGCACCTTGCGCGAGCCCTTCCGTCGTACGTCGTCCAGCGCGCCGCGCGCGAGCGCAGAGCCGACGCCCTGGCCCTCGAAGGCGTCGTCGACCTCGGTGTGCGTGAACACCACCAAGAGGTCGGTCAGCTGGTACGCCGCGAAGCCGGCGGGCCTGCCGTCGACGGAGGCCTCGTAGCGTTGTTCGGACTCGTTGTGCTCGATCTCGACATCTGCCATGGCCACATCGTGACGGCCCGCTCCAAGTGTCTCTAGCATGTGCCCGGTGACTGTGGAGTACGTCGCCTTCGGTGAGATGGCGCTCCGGGTCGACGGCATCCGGCAGCCGCTGACCCGGCGCCGTGAGCGCGACGTCCTCTCGGTGCTGCTGGTCAACCACGGTGCCCCGGTCGCCGCCGAACGGCTGCTCGCCGAGGTCTGGGGCGACGAGGCACCGGGACAGACGCTGAGTGCGCTCCAGGTCGCGGTGTCCCGGCTGCGAACCCTGCTCGAGCCGGACCGGCAGGCGCGCAAGGGTTCGCGGCTGGTGAGCACGGCCGCCGGGTACGCCCTGGCAGCCGAGGTAGGGGACGTGGACACCTGGCGGTTCGAGGAGTACGCCGAGGCGGCCCTCGCGGCTGCCTCACCCGCCGAGCGGCTGCAGCTGAGCGAGGAGGGGACTGCGCTCTGGACGAGCACGCCGTACGCCGAGTGTGGCGCCCCGCTCGTCCGGGCCGAGGTCGGCCGTCTCGAGGAGCTCCTCCTCACCGTGCAGGAGCACCGCGCACGGACCCTGATCGATCTCGGCCGTCCCGACGAGGCCCAACGGGCACTCGCCGACCTGAGCCCCAGGCACCCCTACCGCGAACGACTCTGGTCGTTGCTCGCGCTCTCGCAGTACCAGTGCTCACGCCAGGCCGATGCCCTGGAGACCCTGCGCACGCTCCGACAGGCGCTGGCCGACGAGCTCGGTGTCGATCCGTCGGCCGAGATCCAGCAGCTCGAGCAGGCGGTGCTGCGCCAGGATCCCGAACTGGCCGCCGCCACACCCCGCCAGCCTGCCACGGTGGCGGCTTCGGCCAAGGTGCCGCCTGTTCAGCGCAGGAGGGATTCGACCGGGACGGTCGGGCGAGAATCCGTGCTCGACCTGACCGTCTCACTGCTCGAGGACGCACGCTCCACGGAAACGACCCGCTTCCTGCTCGTTGCCGGCGAACCGGGGATCGGGAAGTCACGTCTGGTGAACGACCTCTCAGAAGAGGCCGACGCCGCGGGCTTCCGGATCCTCGTCGGACGGTGTCATGAGGGTGACTACGCCCCTGCGCTGTGGCCGTGGCTCGGCATCGTCCGCGCGTTGGCCGACGACCAAGGCACGGGCGGGCCTGACCCGCTGTTGGCGCCTCTGCTGGACGGCGCCGTCACCGTTCCTGCAGAGGGTGGCGGCACCGGCCTGCGGATGTTCGACGCGGTCGTCGAGATGCTGACACGAGCTGCGGCCGCACAGCCGCTGCTCCTCGTCGTCGAGGACATCCACTGGGCCGATGCCACATCACTCCAGCTCGTTCGGCACCTGGCCGGATCCGATGTCCAGGCTCCGATCGCGGTCGTGTGCACTCGGCGTACGACCGAGGCGACGACCAGCGACGCCCTCGTAGACACGATGGCTGCCCTGGCTCGCGCCGGCGCCGAGCGCGTGCGGCTGGACGGGCTCGACGCCGCTGCGGTGAGTGCGCTGCTGCAGACTTCCGTGGGAGCGCACGACCCGCAGCTGGACACCATCGTCGCCGACGCCACCGGGGGCAACCCGTTCTTCGTATTGCAGTACGCACGCGTGCTGGCCGGTCTCCCCGACCTCGAGCGCGTGGACCCGGCCGCGCTCCCGGTGCCGGACGGCATCCGTGACGTGCTGCGTCAGCGGATCCAGCGCCTGCCGGACGAAGCGGTGCGTGCCCTCACCTCGGCCGCTGTCCTCGGTCATCGCATCGACCCGGACCTCGTCGCGGAGCTCACCGGCACGCCGGTCGACGAGTGCCTCGACCTGCTGGACCTCGCGATGACGAGCGGACTCGTCGAGGAGCACGACACCGGCTATGCCTTCGTGCATGCGCTGGCGCGCGAGACGTTGTACGCCGAACCGAGCACTGCCCGTCGCATGCGACTGCACGACCGGGCGGGGCGGGTCATCGAGAACCTGCACGGTGACGTCGCGGACGCCGCCGCGGCGATCGCTCACCACACCCACCTCGCTGCACCCCTGGGGCCGGCATACGCCGAGCGGGCGTGCACCTGGCTGGCACGTGCCGCCGAGGTCGCGACCGTCCGGCACGCACACCCCGAGGCGCTGGAGCTGTGGGAGTCCGTCGTCGACCACGCCGCGCACGACTCGGTCACGACGGCCGAGGCATTGTGCGGTGTCTCCGCGGCGCTGCTGCGGATGGCGCGCACGCCCGAGGCCCGCCAGGCCATGGACCGTGCCGTGCGCCTCGGGCGGGACCTGGGTCGATGGGATCTCGTGGCACGCGGGGCGGCGATCCTCAACGGGGCGGGGGTGTGGACCTGGCGCGAGCACGGCGTCAGGGACGACGCGTTCATCGCGATCCTGACCGAGGCCGCGAAACACCTCGGGGGTCCAGAACGCGCATCGGTGCTGGCGACCCTGCAGGTGGAGCACTACTACGGCTGGGACAGCTCGGTCGGTGACGCGATCGGCCGGGAGTCCGTCGAGGTGGCCCGGCAGTCCGGCGACAGCGCGGTCCTGATCGAGGTGGTGCTCATGCGGGTGCTGGCGACCTACGGACCGGGGCTCGCCGAAGAGCGTCTCGCCCTGCTCGACGAGCTCGCGGAGTACGACCTGCAGGGCGAGCTCCAGGTCTTCGTCCTGTTCCAGCGTGGCCACACCCTCTATGAGTGCGGTCGGCCCGGTGAAAGCGATGACGTGATGCGGCAGTGCGCCTCAGCGGCCGCCGCCCTCCCACACACCGGTGTCGAGATCCCCCTCGCGTGGTGGTGGTTCGCCCGTGCCAGGGACCTGGACGACCCGGAGGGGCCGGCACTGGCTCGTGCCGCCGTGGAACTGCATCGGGCCAGCGGCTACATCGCCAACGAGGACCTCGAGTGCCTTGCGGCTGTTCGCCTGAACCCGCCCGGGGCCCCCGTCGACGATCGGGCCCTGGAGCACGCCCGCGTGGCGAACCCGGGTCTTCGGTCGATCGTGGCCCACGCCGTGCTCGAAGCGGGCGACCCGGACACGGCACGGGAGCTGCTCGGGGAGCCGGCGCCGGCGACAGCGAGCGACTACTCGGTGTTTCCGGGGCACTGCCTCCGGGTCATCGTCCTCGCGGAGACCGGCAGTCCCGAGGAGGTCAGGGCAGCGGTCGAGCGGATCGAACCGTATGCCGGCGAGGCCTGCACCTACGGCTCGGTGGACCATCTCGGCGGCGCCGACCACTTCCTCGCCTACGGGTACGCCGCCCTGGGGGACCCGCGCGCCCTGGAGTACGCCGAGCGGGCCGTCGTACTGAACGAGCGGCTGCAGTGCGCTCCCTGGCGAAGGCGGTCCGAGGCGCTGGTGGCCCGACTCTCCGGATAGCGCCACTTGCACGGCCACGCAAGTGCGGCGCAAGAGCCGTGCAAGCAGCTGCGCGCAACCTCTGTCTCACCGGTTCACACCACGAACCGATGACACCGAGAGGAACCACCCATGTCCGACACCCTTCCCGTCACGAACACGGGCACCATCCCCGCCCAGCCCCCCGCGCCGGCTGCGAACCAGTCGCACGCTCTCGGGGACCTGCGTCGCCGCGTGGTCGGCGCGCTGCACACCCCGGCCGACCCCACGTGGGACTCGGCCCGCACACCGTGGCTCGTCAACGTCCCGCAGCACCCGATGGCGGTGCTCGAGGTCCACGACGCCAACGACGTCGTCGCGGCGGTTCGCTGGGCCGTGGACCACGGCGTACAGGTCACCGCCCAGCCGACCGGCCACGGCGCAGCCGACAGCCTGGAGCAGGTGCTGCTCCTCCGCACCCGCCCGCTGGGTGGCATCACCGTCGACCTCACTCGTCGTACGGCGTGGGTCGGCGCGGGAGTCAAGGCCGGCGAGCTGCTGGCCGAGCTCGACGGCACCGGCCTCACTTTCCTGGCTGGGTCCAACGCAGACCCGACCGTGGTGGGGATGACGATCACCGGCGGCATCAGCTGGTTCAGCCGCAGCCTCGGTCTGGGCTCGGACAACATCGTCACGATCGAGATCGTCGACGGCCTCGGCCGGCTGCGCTCGGTCAGCGCCACGGAGGAGTCGGAGCTGTTCTGGGCGATCCGCGGTGGCGGCGGCGACTTCGGGATCATCACCCGGATGGAGGTCGCGCTGCACCCCGCGCCGGAGGTGTACGGCGGCCGGCTGCTGTGGCCGATCGAGCAGATGCGCGAGGTGCTCGAGACCTTCCGCACCGTGACCGAGTCGGCTCCCGAGGAGCTGACGATCTGGTACCACACCTACCAGTTCCCGCCGTTCCCCGAGGTGCCCGAACCCCTGCGTGGCAAGGGGTTCGCCTCCATCGCCGTCGCCTACCTCGGATCTCGAGCTGACGCTGAGGATCTGCTCGCACCCTTCCGCGAGCTGCCCGGCCTGGTGATGGACCTGATGGGTGAGGTGTCGATCGCCGACCTGAGCAGCATCGCCGACGAGCCCACCGACCCGATGCCGGGCATGCAGCAGTCCGGCCTGCTCACCAGCCTGGACGACGACGCGATCGCCGCCCTCACGGCGGTCGTCGGCGCGGACAGCGGCTCCCCGCTCCCGGTCGTCCAGATCCGCCACCTCGGCGGTGCGTTCGGCCGAACGCCGGCGAACGGCGGCGCACACGGTCCGGTCACCGAGCCCTACAACCTGTTCGCGCTCGGCGTCCCCGCCGTGCCCGAGCTGGTCGAGGTGATCGGCATGTTCTTCGGGAGGATCAGCGCTGCCGTGGCGCACGTGTCCAGCGGTCGCACGCTGCTGAACTTCCTGGACGGCACCGAGGACCCGGGTCGCTGGTGGTCGCCCGAGACGCGGGAGCGCCTCGTCCGCGCGAAGCAGGCCGCCGACCCCCTCCAGACCATCCGCAGCAACCGCCCCGTCCGTCCCTGAGCGAACCGCCCCACCGAGAGGAACTCATCATGGAAAAGCAGACCGTCAACCCCTGGACCTGGCAGGACGCGCACGGCTACTCCCAGGCCGTCCTGGTCACCGAACCCCGCCAGACGCTGTACGCCGCCGGGCAGGGATCCATCGACCCCGAGGGCAACCTGGTCCACGAAGGCGACGTCGCCGGTCAGGCGGCACTCACCATGGACAACGTCGAGACCGTTCTCGCAGCGGCCGGGATGACCCTCACCGACGTCGTTCGCTACGACGTCTACGCGACCGACCTGCAGGACTACTTCATCAGCGGTGGCCACGAGCAGGTCGCCAAGCGGTTCGCCCAGGCGGGGAACGTGCCGGCCGGAGGGATCGCCACGCAGGTGCAGGCCCTCGCCGTGCCCGGGATGGCCGTCGAGATCACGGTGACCGCCGCGCGCTGACCCTCCCGGTCGTTCGTGACCCTCCGTCACCGCGGCCTCTCTCAGAAGCCGTCCTTGCGTCGCAACGGTTTCGGCCGGCCGTCGGGATCGTGCAGCACTAGGTAGGGCACCGTCGCGGCGGCCCGCGTCAGCCGCGAGAGCTCGGGCGGCTTCAGCCTCCGGAGGCGCCCGGGTGGCCGCTCCCCCTTCCGGCCACCGTCGTGCCATGCGTCGAGTCGGCGCGCCGTTTCGGTCGTACGCCGTGAACATGCCTGCCGGGTCGACACAGTCATCCATCACCTCGAGCAGGGAGTCATCGTCCACCACCCGGTCCAGGTGCTCCGCCGCGAGGGTCAGCCGGAGCCGCCGGGCAAAGGGGCTGTGGTCGTCCCCGCTCGGGTCGACGACCACGGCCGAGAGCTCCGAGTCATGGGTCCACGAGCGGCGGTTGAAGTTGTCCGAGCCGATGGTGGTCCACCAGTCGTCCATCACGCAGACCTTGGCGTGCACGTAGACCGGCGTGCTCTCGTGGTTCTCGATCCCGAAGATCGCCACCCGGTCCGGCGCCACCTCCGCCATCTGGCGCATGGCGCGCGCCCTGCCCAGCAGCTGAGGGGTCCGTGCCGTGAAGCCCTCCTGGTCGGTGAACATCGGCACGACCGCGATCACGTGCAGGTCGGGGTGCCGCCGCAGCGCGTCGGTGAACGCGTCACCCACGTGCTGTCCCCACAGGTACTGGTCCTCGATGTAGACCAGGTGCCGGGCCCGCGCGATCGCCTTGGAGTAGCCCCGCGCGACGCTGCGCTCGCCACCGCGCGCGAACGGGTAGTCCCGCCCGCGACGCAGGTTGGGGTAGGTCCGCAGCAGCTGGACGGTCTGCGTCGCGCCCTCGGGGGACGGCGGCGGCGGCGCCTGCTCCGGGAGCGGGTCGGGGGTCATGTCCATCCGCAGGATCTTGTCCTGGGTCCAGTAGACCGGGTGCCGGGTGAGGCGGGTCGGGTCCTCCCACCGCTCGCGGAAGACGGTCTCGACGTCGTACACGGCGGGTCCGGTGATGGCCGCCATGGCGTCGTGCCAGGGCGGGGTCTCGCCGTACTCCGAGGCCATCTTGAGGGCCTGCGGGTCGCCGAGGTGCTCGGCGTCGTCGCGACGTGAGTGACACAGGTCGATCCCCCCGACGTAGGCGATGTCGCGCTCGGGGTGGTCCTTGTGCCGGATGACCACCAGCTTCTGGTGGTGCGAGCCACCCGTGCGCACCCGCATGTCGAGCAGGGCCTCGGCGCCACGCGCCTGGAGCTGGCGGCCCAGGAGCCGGTTCTCGGACGCATTGAAGTTGAGCATCTCCATGTGCGAGCGCCAGATCAGGCCGCGTACGTCGACACCGCGCTCGTCCGCAGAGCCGAGCACCTCGACGACCTCGCTGCCGGACTCGCCGGTCAGCTGCTCGTCGGCATCGCCCTGCCAGTCGGTGAAGAACACCAGGTCGCCAGCCCGGGTTTCACTGAGCCGCTCGCAGAGCTCGGCGAAGTAGGTCGTCCCGTGGATCAACGCCCGGACCAGGTTGCCCTCGGACCAGGCCTGGTCGCCCGGGTGTCGATCGTCCAGCCGGGTGCTGGAGTTGGCCCTCTCGGACGCCGTCAGAAGCCAGTCGGTGTGCATGCATGCCCTCCCGCCGGACCCCGTCGGGTCACGGCACATGGTCAACGCTGACATCATGCCGCCATGGCCCTGCACAACACGACCGCACGCCGTGGGCTCGCGGCCTACCGTGCCACCGGAGCGGACCTGCCCTTCGGCGACCCGCTGCCGGCACACGGGGTCGCGATGGAGGGGTACTTCTGGCGGTTCACCGACCCCGGCACGGGCCGGGTGCTGATCGCCCTCAACGGGGTCAACCGCGACTCTGCGGGGTCCCACTGGGCGACGCTCGGGCTCGCCTCGCACCCCACCGGGTTCCTGCGCACGACCGCACATCCCGTGGGCCGGGCCGCGACCGACGGGCTCGGTGCGTTCGCAGGAGAGGCCTTCGCCGGCACCGCCGACCGGCTACACGTCGACCTCGGGCCCGACGCCCGCGTCGACGTGGAGGTGCGCATGGCCACCCCGTGGCCCCGGCGCATCGTCGGCGGTTCCAGCGTGTTCCAGACAGTGCCTGCGCTGAACCAGTACTGGCATCCCTGGCTACTCGGGGGGTCGGCACACGGCCGGGCCGTCATCGGCGACCAGACCTGGGACCTCGACGGGTGGCAGGTCTACGGCGAGAAGAACTGGGGCAAGGGCGGCTTCCCCGACTCCTGGTGGTGGGGCCAGGCACAGGCCTTCGACGACCCCCAGGTCTGCGTGGCCTTCGCGGGAGGGGACGTCACCGCCGGCCCGCTGCGGACCAGGGTCACCGCCATCGTCGTACTGCTGCCGGGCGGTCGGCTGCTCCGTCTGGGTGACCCGGTGGTCTCCCCGGTGCACGCCGAGGTGAGCGACGAGCGCTGGTTGCTGCACGGCCGCAGCGCGCAGTGGCAGGTGGACCTCGAGGGCGTCGGCTCTCTCGACGCGGCTCACGTGCTGCCGGTGCCGTTGCCCGCCGAACGGCGAAACGTGCCCGGCGCGATCGAGCACCTGGGCGCCACGATGACGGTGAGTGTTCGTCGCCGTGGCCGGCTCGTCTGGGAGGGCGTGTCCCGGGTCGCAGCTCTCGAGCACGGGGGCATCGACCGGGCGCGCACCGAGATCGATCGGCGTGGAGGCGCGGCCGACGCAGTCGACGCTCCGCCCCTGAGCCGTCGCCCATGACCACAGCCCGCACCGTCCCGGTGACGACCGAGATGGACGGCGACGAGCTCGACGCCGAGGACGCCTGGCCCGTCGTCCGACGCATCGGGCTGCGGCGTCTGTTCACCGACGCCTTCCTGAGGTTCCGCTACGGCGACGGGTTCAGCAGCTCGCGAGCCCTTGCCCTGCAGGCAGCGCTGGCGGTGGTGCCGTTCATGCTCGCGCTGACCGGCCTGGCCGCCGACATCGACGAGGAGCGTCCTGCCCGAGTCCTGGCCCGCACCATCGAGGCGGTCTCGCCAGGCTCCGGCACCCGCGACGCGCTGGCGAGCGCTGTCACCGGTTCGCAGTCCAGCGAGGGTGCGGGCGAGTTCGCGCTGGCGTTCGGCCTGATCTTCGCATTGCTCTCGATGACCACGGCGATGGGTCAGATCGAGCGCGGAACCAACCGGATCTACGGCATTCGGCGCGACCGCAAGGCGCTGGCGAAGTACGGGCGGGCTGCCGTGCTCACGGCCGTGCTGGCCGCACCGGTGGGGGTCGGCTTCCTGCTGCTTGTCGCGGGTGGCGCCTTCGCCGACGCGATGGCGGAGGACTACGGCTGGAGCGACGGCTTCGTCACCGGCTGGAACATCGCCCGTTGGCCCGTGGGGGTCGCGCTGCTCGTTTTCACGATCGCAGTCGTGCTCGACCACGCACCTCGGCGAAGGCAACCAAGCCTGTCCTGGCTTGCCCTGGGCGCCGGAGTAGCGGTCGCACTGAGCATGGCCTCGACCGGACTGCTCGCGGCGTACGTCCACCTCAGCCCGTCGTTCGGTGACATCTACGGACCCCTCGCCGGTGTCTTCGCGCTGCTGCTCTGGACACTGCTGTCGGCGATCGCGGTGTTCTACGGCGCCGCACTCTGCGCGCAGCTCGAGGCTGTCCGCGGCGGGCATCCCGAGCCGGTGTACGACGATCCCGGACGACCCCACGACGTACAGGTCGACTGAGAGCGGTTACTCCGGCTCGCCCCCGAGGACCTCCGCGATCGCGGACACCTCCACCACCTCGATCTGGGCGTCGCCGAGACGCACCACCCGTCGGCGATCTGCGAGTACGTCGCGCACCTGGGCGCGCACCCGCTCGGCACCGCGGCGCTCCGCGATCGCCAGCTCCTGGTCCGTGACTTCACGGGCTGACTTCTGGGACGGGGATCGACTGGTCACGGTGCCCTCGTACCCCGACGCAGCAGACTCAACGGCAGCACCACCCAGGCTGAGACGAAGAACAGGAGCACGAGTGCCGCGGCGACGAGACCCGCTGTTTCGTCGAGCACGATCCCGAAGATCAGCATGACCACCGTGACCAGGGTCAGGCCCATGGAGAACAGGCCCGCCTTGGCGAAGAGATCACCCGCATGGACGAGCACGTCCTTCTCGTGGCGGCCGAAGAGGAACCGGTGCACCGCTACCGGTGCGGTCATCAGACCGACGGTCACCACCGCGAGGCTGAACGCCACGAGATAGATGGTCCGGTGCGGCTCCGCGATGTCGCCGAAGCGGCTGCTGAACGGAAGGGTGAGCAGGAAGCCGGCGAGCACCTGGACGCCGGTCTGCGCAACCCGTAGCTCCTGGACCAGATCCGTCCAGTTGCGGTCGTAGCGCTCCGCGTCGGTCTCGTCGCGACGGGTTTCCATCTGCCCAACGTAGTACCGACGCACGGCTTCCGAGGGCAGGCGCAATGGGATTCCTTGACACTGCGTCAGCAACGGGCGCTAAATGAAAAAGGCGTAGCGAATGCGGCCGAACAGACGGCCCCGGCGCTCGAGAAGGGCCAGGACCCCGCCCGGGAAACGGTGGTCCGGCCCATGGGCAAGGCAGACGCAGTGACAGTCGGTCGGGTCCGCCACAGGTTCGACGTGTTCGGCCTTGTGCAGGGCGTGGGCTTCCGTCCCTTCGTCTATGTGACCGCCTCCCGGCTGGGCCTGAGCGGGATGGTCGCCAACTCCCCGGCAGGGGTTGTCGCCGAGGTCGAGGGCGACTTCCAGGCTGTCGAGACCTTCCGGCGGCTGCTGTTCGAGGACGCGCCGCCCATGGCGGACCTGGCCCGCGTCGAGGAGTCCGACATCGCACTCCAGGGCGGCACCGGCTTCACCATCGAGCGCACGGCCGAAGGCGTGGGCCGCACCCTGGCCTCTCCCGATGTCTCGGTGTGCGCCGAGTGCCTGAGCGAGCTGGCCGATCCGCACGACCGGCGCTTCCGCCACCCGTTCATCTCGTGCACCAACTGCGGTCCCCGGTTCACGATCATCACCGCGCTTCCCTACGACCGTGCGACCACGACGATGGCCGGATTCGCCATGTGCGACGCCTGCCGGGCGGAGTACGACGACCCCACGAACCGTCGCTTCCACGCACAGCCGATCGCCTGCCACGAGTGCGGGCCGACCCTCGAGCTGATGGGGCCGGGTCTGAAGGAGACCGGCGCCGACGCCCTCGACGCGGTCCACGAGCTGCTGGTCGCCGGCGCGCTCATCGCGGTCAAGGGCCTGGGCGGCTACCACCTGGCCTGCGACGCACGCAACGCCCGGGCCGTCGAGGAGCTGCGCCAACGCAAGCGGCGGGGCGACAAGCCGTTCGCCGTGATGGTCCGCGACCTCGGGGTTGCGGCACAGATCGTCACCCCTGATGTTGCAGCGGCGGAGCTGCTCAGCGGCTTCCGCAAGCCGGTCGTGCTGATCCCGCGTCGTCCGGAGGCCGGGCTCGCCGACGCGGTCGCACCGGGCAATCCCGACTTCGGCGTGATGCTGCCCTACACGCCGCTGCACTGGCTGTTGCTCGGGGATGGTCCCGATGCGCTGGTGATGACCTCCGGCAACGTCACCGGAGAACCGATCGTGACCGACGACGAGGAGGCGGTGCAGCGGCTCGGAGGTATCGCCGACGCGTGGCTGCGGCACGACCGGCCCATCCATGTGCCCTGTGACGACTCGGTCGCGCGCATCGTGGACGGGTTCGAGCTGCCGCTCCGCCGTTCGCGTGGCCACGCTCCGCTGCCGGTGGCCCTACCCTTCGAGGTGGCCCCGGTGCTGGCATCGGGCGCCGACCTGAAGAACACCTGCGGTGTCGCCTCGGGTCGGTACGCGTGGCTCAGCCAGCACATCGGCGACCTCGACGACATGGCCACCCAGGACGCCCTGACCGCGTCCGTGCGACACCTCGAGCAGCTCACCGGTGTGCAGCCCGAGGTCGTGGTGGCCGACTACCACCCTGGCTACCGCTCGACCGCGTGGGCCCGCCAGCACGCCGGCGGCAGGCCGGTGCGCACGGTCCAGCACCATCACGCCCACGTCGCCTCGGTGATGGGTGAGCACGGCCTCGGCCTCGACGACACCGTGATCGGCGTGGCCTTCGACGGGACCGGCTACGGGCTCGACGGTGCGGTCTGGGGCGGCGAGGTTCTCGTCGCTGGCTACAAGTCGTTCCGGCGGGTGGCCCACCTGAGCTATGTCCCGATGGCCGGTGGTGACGTCAGTGTCCACCGGCCCTACCGGATGGCCCTGTCCCACCTGCGCTCGGCGGGCATCACCTGGGCCGACGACATCCCGGCCGTGGCCGCCTGCCCTCCCACCGAGCGGGACGTGCTCGCCCATCAGTTCGACACTGGTCTGGGTTGCCTGCCCACCTCGAGCATGGGACGACTCTTCGACGCCGTGTCCTCGCTGGTCGGCGTGCGCCACCGCGTCGACTACGAAGCCGAGGCGGCGATCGAGCTCGAGTCCCAGGCCCGGGCGTTCGGTGGCGGAGCGGAGCCCTACAGCTTCGGCCTCGACGTTCGGCACGGATTCCTCCAGCCCGACGCCGCCGACGTCATCCTCTCGGTCGTGGACGACCTGCGTCACGACGTACCGGTCCCCGAGATCGCTGCGCGGTTCCACGCGGGAGTTGCGGCGCTGGTGGTCGAGCTTGCCGAGCACGAACGCGCACTGTCCGGGCTCGACGTCGTGGCGCTGTCGGGCGGGGTCTTCCAGAACTCCTGGCTGCTCGGTGCAGCCGTGGAGAGGTTGCGGGCAGCAGGGTTCAGCGTCCTGCGTCCGCACCTGCTGCCCCCCAACGACGGGGGTATCGCCCTCGGCCAGATCCTGGTCGGCTCGGTGACCTGAGCGGGTCGGCCGCTCGCCGCCGGGCGAGTCGGGTCAGAGATTCGCGAGTGCCTCGCGCAGCCCCTGCTCGGCGTGGTCGCCGAGCTTCTTCAGGGCGGGCGCCAGGAGCGGGCCGACGAGCTTGCCGAGTCCCTTGAACTCGAAGTCGGCGGTGTAGGTGACCCGAGAGCCCTCGCCGAGTCGCGCGATGTCCATCGAGTCGTTGGCCACGACGGACTTGTTCTCCCCGCGTAGGGCGAACCGCGCGTGGGGAACGTGCTCGACGACCTCGTAGGTCAGCTCTGTCTCGCGGCCCATGAACTTCGAGACGTTGTGGTACGTCGTGCCGACGCCGCCGTCGCCCGAGACCCGCTCGGTGCGGACCGTGCCCGGGTCCCACTCGTTGGTGTTGGTGAAGTCGCTCAGGTAGGCGAATACGACCTCCGGGGAGGCTTGGGTCTCGACACTGCGCTGCAGCTTCATCGGGTGCCTTTCGTCGTGTGTCTGTCGGTTCGGGTGCCGTCGCCCTGGGTTCCACGATCGGGCGGGACCGCCTCATGGTGCCGCGCCCCGTGCGTACGACGATCCTCCTTCATCTCAGCTTCGTAGAGGTGCCGCCTGCCCTGCACGAGCTCGTCCCGAGCCTGTTGGTCGAGCTGCCTGAAGACGGAGTAGTAGGTGTCGTCGTACTCCTCCACGAGCTGGAAGGTCCAACGGCCCTCGAGGATGTTGCGCCCGACCAGCTCGCAGTCGATTCTTTCGGCGAGGTCGGTGTGGCCGGCAGCCCGCAGCTCCTCGACGGCCTCACCGAGTGCGAGGTCGGCCATCCCGGTCAGGCGATGGAAGGAGTAGAGGCGGCCACGGGCGTCCTCGACCACCTCGAGGGCCTCGGACAGCTTGCCCAACGCGGAGATGGTCTCGTCGGTGACGCCGTCGGGACGCTGGTGCTCAGGGAGTGGGGTATCCATCGTGGTACGGGTACCCCTGCTGTCATTGCGGCAAACGAAGGCCTGGCCGCCGGCTCCGCGGCGGGCTGGGCCCGGAGCCCCGGCTCGATGCGGTGACTTCTGTCAGGGCGATGACCACGTTTCGCAGGTTGACCATCAGGCCGCCGTACTCCTGCCAGGCGGAGCCGGCCAGGTCGTCGGTGGACAGCTCCGTGGCGAGTCGCCCGAGCTCGGCGCGGATCTCGCGCAGCCGGCTCTCGTCGCCGTCGGACACGGCAGCGGCGGTGTCCGCGAGCAGGCGCTTCCACGGCGTCCGGAAGCGGTCGTCCCAGATGTTCGCGTTCTCGGCGCTCGTGGCCATGGTCCTGGCCATGCTCAGGGTGTCGGCCACGGCCTGCTCGAGCAGGTGCAACGTCCGCACGAGGTCTTCCAGCCCAGCCGGCCGGCTGCGCCGCGGGTTCAGCCGGCCGCTCTCCCTGGCCTGCCCCAGCAGCCGCCATGCCTCGTCGATGCGCTCGTCGAGGCGGCGGAGGCGTCCGACCCAGCGCTCCACATCGGTGGACTCCAGCCCCGGTCCGAGTCCCTCGGCCATCTCGCGCAGCACGCCGGTGAGCTCGGCAGGAAGCTCCACGGCGCGTGTCCAGGCTGCGCGGTCGCGCAGAGGTGGCCAGACCAGCAGGTTGACCACGAGTCCCACGGCGACGCCGACCGTGGTGTCGAGCAATCGGCTGGCCAGCAGGTTGGACTCGCCGATGACGTTGGTGGCCAGTACGACGATGCCGGTCGTCGCGATGGTCGTGGCCTCGTCACGCAGCCAGCGATGCCTTCCGAGCAGGAAGGCCACCAGCAGCATGACGCCCATGCCCGTCGGCCCGCTCCCGAAGAGCGATCCGCAGCCCCACGCCAGGAAGACGCCCGCGAAGGTCGCCGCGACCTGTTGGCCTCCGCGTGAGAGCGTCCGGAAGACGGTCGCGTGCACGACGAGCACTGCTGCCCATGGGGCGAGGAACGGCTGCTCCAGCCCGAGCACGTCCACGGCGACCACCCACGCCAGCACACCGGCCAGCGCGGCCTTGGCGTTCTGCAGCAGCTCGACCACGAGGACCGGGTCGAACCCACGGGAGACCGCGCGCTCGCGCCACGTGCGTCGTCCCTCCCCGAACGGCACCATGCCAGCAACGTACCCATCACCCGCGGTCGGAACCCGAGGTGCGCCAGAGGTGTGACAGCCGGCTGTTCGCCCGGCGCGTGAAAGCATGCGAGCTGTGAGTGACGCCGCAGCGTTCCACCGTGACGACCGGGTCTGGCCCGAGGGCGCCTTCGCGGTCTCGCTCGGGTGCGGCCTTGCCTCCCTCGCAGGATCCGCTGCCCTCGTCGCCTCGGCCAGCTCGCTGGACCGAGCCGTCGGACTCGTGGCCGCCTTCGGGGTGATGGCCTGCCTGGAGGCGGTGGTCTGGGTCGACGCACTGCGGCCGTGGCTGCGCGGCAACCCGGTGGCCCCGCGCACCTGGCTGCTGCAGCTGGTGATCGTGTTCCTCGTCCTCGCGTCGTTCGCCGGCGGCCCTGCGATGGCCGGCGCCGCACTGTGCGGGATCCTCACCGGCGTCCTGCTGCCGACAGCCTCGACCATCCACTACTCCCGGATCACCCAGGACCTCGTCGAGAAGGAGGACGTGGCAGCCTCCGAGGAGCTGTCCGTCAGCCGGCCGGCCGGCGAGGACGCACCGGTCCGTGCCCGACGCACTCCGCGAGTGGGCCTTGTCCTGGGGGAGAAGTACGTCGCGGACCGCGACCGGTCGCTCGCCTGGGCCGCTGCTACCGGGGTGGTGGCCCTGGGTGGGGTCGCCGTGAACGCCACTGGTCGCGTCCTCGTCCTCGTCGTGCTGCTGGGCACTGCTGCACTCGCCTGGGTCTCCCGACGGCTGTTCGGCGTGTGGGCCGCGCAGCGCGCCTTCGAGAGCGCGGCCACCGAGCCCCGCCACGCGTTCGTCGTGCTGCTGAGCGACCCGAAGAGCCGGGCCGCCCGTCCGTTGCTCGGGGTGTGGAGCAAGGAGCCGGTGCCCAGGGACGGCCGGCTGCCGCTGGCCGAGATGGTCTACCGCTGCGACACCAGGCAGAACGCCCTTGCCTCGACTCAGGGTGCCGCCGTCGTGCACGAGGCCTGGGTCGAGACCGGGCCTGGCCCACGGTCCCGGCCGCGCTGGGTGGTTGCCGATGCCGGGGTCGCGCTGCCGCAACGCCATGCCGTCCTGGGACGCCGCTACCTCGCCTCGCTGATCGGTGCCGAGCGACCCGCACGTGCCAGGCCGCTCACCATCCCGGTGCCGCGCCAGGCCACCGAGAGGGCGACGGGAACCGCCCGGGTGGTCACCGAAGCGCCCGGCAACGGACCGTGGCTGCGGCTGTTCGCGTGGCGGCTCGCGGGGCTGGTGCTCGCTGGCCTGGTGTTCGCGTGGCTCAGCTGAGCGCCGCGGCCACCTCGTCGGCGGCCCGGTGACCAGCGGTCACCGCGCCGTCCATGTAGCCCTGCCAGTAGATCGCCGACTCCGTGCCGGCCCAGTGGATCGGTCCGATCGGCTGGCGCAACGCCGTACCGGCTCGGGTGAGGACTGCGGGGCCGGCCACGGCTGTGGGACCGCCCCATGAGTACTGGTCGGTGTCCCACCGCTTGTAGCCCTTGTCGAGCATCCCGTTCCGCGCCTCGGGTCCGAAGTAGTCGACCAGGCTCTGGGTGCACTCCTCGACCAGCTGTGTCTCGGGAGCGTTGTCGAGGCGCTGCATGTTCTTGCCGGAGATGAAGCCCATCAGCCAGTACTTGCCCTGGCTGTAGGTCTCGAAGGTGACGTCCAGCGGGTCACCGTTGCCGATCACCTGCCCGGTAAGGCCGGCCGCGCGCCAGAACGGCGTCGCGTACGCTGCCTGGAACTTGCCCTCGTAGCCCATCTTCATGCCGGTGTGCAGCCGGTTGCGAGCGGTGCTCAGGCCACCGGGATAGCTGATCCGGCCGGCGATGGCCGGGCTCATCGCGACGATCACGCGCTTGCCGGTGAAGGTGCCCTGTGCCGTCGCGACCACTGCCTTGCCCGAGCGGGTGTCGATCGAGGTCACCGGGGCGTCGTACACGATCCGGCCCGCGAGCCCGTTGGCCATGGCCTCGGGGATGCGATAGGCGCCACCCTCGAAGAACCGTTCCTGGGCTCCGCCGCTGGTGTTCAGCAGCCGGAACATCGTGCCCGGGTTGTTCTGGTCACCGGCCGCGGCGATGTAGTTGAACATGAAGAGCGCGGAGATCTCGTCCGGCCCGACCGAGAGCGTCGAGCTGCAGATCAGCGAGAGCTGCAGCCGGGCATCTGCGGTGAGCGCGGTCTGGTTGATCCACTGCTTGAAGGTGATCGAGTCCCAGTAGCCGGCCAGCAGGTGCTTCCACGGCTCGCCCGGCTTGATCGTCAGACAGATGGCCGACAGCTTGGCGATCGCCAGCGCCGTCTCCCCGATCGACTGGTTGATCGGGATGCCGATCGCCGCCGGGTAGGTCGTGACGGTGCCGTCGCGCCAGTAGAGGTTGGTCCCGGTGTTGTACGTCGGGAGGGTGGCCACGTTGTACTGGTCGGCCAGCGCCTGGATGTGGTTCTGCGTCGGCCCGAGGAACTCCGCGCCCGCATCGAAGTGCAGGCCACCACCCAGGGTGGACACGGTCTGCACGCGGCCACCGGGTCGGTTGCGGGCCTCGACGATCAGCACGTTCTTGTTCGCCGCCACGAGGCGCTGGGCAGCCGCGAGGCCGGACAGGCCGGCGCCGACGATGACGGCGTCGTACACCGCGGCGGTGTCGGCTGCCGAGGCGGACCGGGCGGTGAGAGGGGCGACGGCACCAGTAGCTCCGAGGGCGACGGCTCCACGCAGGACATTGCGGCGGGAGAGGCTCATGCGGGGACGCTAGTGGAGAAGGTGCCGGTTTGAGATGCTTTTGCCTGACTTCGCATCAGGTGGGTCATTTCCGGAGTGCCTTCCGCCAATCGGCCCGGACATATCAGACGTTCGGGTTAGATTGGACGCGGCGACTTCCGCCTACCGACGCTGAGGGGCTGTGTGATGGACCAGACCGTCACCCCCCGCCGACGGCGAATGTCCCCCCTGTTTGAGCTCGTCCTGCTCGGGGTCGTGATCGTGGCGACCTGGGTCGCCTCGGAGCAGCTGCAGCTCTTCAAGGCCTTCCACGACTGGTCCATGCACTACGAACGGTTCGGGATCGACCAGGTCGTGATGCCTGCGATCGCCGGCATGACCGGGTTCGCGGTCTATGCCTGGCGCCGCTACCGAGACACCCAGACAGAAGCCACCCGGTTGGAGACCACCGAGCGGGTGCTGGCCGCGAAGACCGAGCACTTCAGGTCGCTCTTCGAGTACAACCCGGCCGGGGTCTTCTCACTCGACCTGGAAGGTCGGTTCGTCGCGGGCAACCCAGCCGCCGAGCAGCTCTGCGGGTACACCCTCGAGGAGCTGACCGGGAAGGGCTTCGTGGACCTGGTGGCGCCGAGCGACCAGGACAAGGCAGCCGAGGCGTTCCTTTCAGTGTTCTCAGGCTGCCCCTTGCAGCTCAGGACCAGGATCGTGCACAAGCGTGGACGCCGGGTGGAGCTGAACCTCACGGGCGTGCCCATAGTCGTCCAGGGCGAGGTGGTCGGCCTCATCGGGATCGCGCAGGACATCGGTGAACGCGTCCGCGTCCTCGCCGAGCTGGAGAGCGCCCGGCTCAACGCCGAGCACACCAGCGAGCTGAAGTCGCTCTTCGTGGCCAACGTGAGCCATGAGATCCGCACGCCGCTCACGAGCGTCCTGGCCGCGATCGAGATGCTGCAGGAGACATCGCTGGCCCCCGACCAGACCAAGCTCGCCGACACCGCTGACCGCGCAGGCCGACGCCTGTTGCGGCTCGTGGAGGACCTGCTCGACTTCTCCGAGCTCGAGTCGAACCGGACGAAGCTGGAGACCTCGGAGTTCCTGCCGCGCTCGCTGGCCGTGTCGGTTGCCGACAGCATCGGCACCGCGGCGCAGGACAAGGGACTGGACTTCTCCTGGACCGTCGACCCGGCGCTGGAAGAGGCGGTCAGCGGAGACGTGGAGCGGATCTCGCAGGTGCTCGTGGCCCTGCTCGAGAACGCCGTGAAGTTCACCGAGAGCGGCTGGGTCCGGCTCTCCCTCGAGCTGGCCGAGCTCCGCCCGACCGCCGTGGACGTCCGGTTCGTGGTCCAGGACTCCGGCATCGGGCTGGCTCCCGAGCAGCGGGACCGACTCTTCGACTCGTTCAGCCAGGTCGACCCGTCGACCTCCCGATCCTACGAGGGCGCCGGTCTCGGGCTGGCCATCTGTCGTCGACTCGTGCGGCTGATGGGCGGTTCCATCACGGTCGACGGCACACCCGGAGTGGGCAGCACGTTCTCCTTCCAGCTTCCCCTGAGCCGACGGCCGTCCATCTCCATCGAGCCCGTTCTCTCCGGCCCGCCGCCGATCCGCCGGTCCTGAGTGTGGGCTAGCCTTCCCCGGTCGACCCACATCCGGGCTTCGCCGAATCCTGCCCGGCCCGGATGTCCATCCACACCACGACGGGCAGGAGTGGGGGACCCACAGGTTCCACGCGCGCAAGCGCTCGGGGTGAAGTCACCGACAGGTGGCGGAGCACTTCCAGCTCCAACCCGACAGCTCACCTCACAGGCGTGGGAAGGAATCACCCGTGCCGTCACTCCTGCGCACCCGCAACCTCGTCCTGCTCCCCCTCCTGACGCTGGCAGTGCTCGCCGCAGTCACCGCCCTCGGTCCCGTGGCCGACGCCTCGGCGGCCTCGCGAGCACAGCGCACCAGCCGCGCCGCGAGCATCGCGCTGCAACAGGTCGGTGATCCCTATCGGTACGGCGCCTCCGGACCGCGCTCCTTCGACTGCTCCGGGCTGATGCAGTACAGCTTCCGCAAGGCCGGCATCCGGATCCCGCGCACGTCCTCCGCGCAGGCGAGACGTGCCCACCGCATCGCCAAGAGCAAGCTGCGCCGCGGTGACCTGATGTTCTTCACCAACGGTGGCGGCGTCTACCACGCCGCCATGTTCCTGCGGTGGAAGAACGGCCGCGCCCAGATGGTGCACTCTCCCGGCAGCGGCAAGCGCGTCCGGATCGACCGCCCCTGGACAACCCGCTGGTTCGCCGCAACGATGCGGGGCTGAACCGCCCGTCCGCGACACGCTCCAGGGCGGGTCGATGCCGGCCCGGCAGACCTAGAATTCGCGCATGACGACTCAGGATCTCGGGCACGGGCTGGGCCATGAAACGGGCCCTGAGTCCGGAGGGCCGGGGCTGTCCCACGAGGATCGCCTCGGCGCACTGTTCGACAGCTCACCCGCGAGCCTCGTGCACACCTCGGCGGCCGCCGAGATCGCCTTCGTGGCGGGACTGTTCGCTGTCCTGACAGCTCCGTTCTCGCTGACGATGGCACTGAGTCTCGGGCTGTCCGCCCTCGCGCTGGTGAGCTCAGTCGTGGGCATGGCGCGGTCGAGCCGGCCCACCGTGGCCGGCGGGTTGCTCGCCTCGGTGGGCCTGGTGCTCTCGCTGGCCACGCTCGCGCTGATCGGCCTGCGTTACCTGGGGCTCGACACCGCGGTCGGTGACTCCGCGGTGCCGACGCTCGTCGACTGGATGGCGGCCCTGAACGACCTCGTCCCAGCGCCCTGAGGTCTCAGCGACGGGTCGCGGTGACCAGCAGGTACTCCCACTCCATCGTTCCCTCGGTCGCACCGAAGCGCTCGGCGAGCGCGTCGAGGTCCCGGTCCAGAGCAGCACACCGCTCCGGGTCCTCGGCGTTGGCGCGGTAGACCGCGATCGTGGGTCCGTAGCGGGCCTTGAAGTACTCGCGGAAGTCGGCAGGGCTGGCGAAGTTGTCGATCGGCAGCTTCCGGCGGGTCGCCACCAGGTCGCGCACGCGGTCACCGAGCAGCTCGCGCACGTGGGCCTCGGAGCCCCACAGCGGGGGCGGCTGCGCACCGGGAGGAGGCGGCGGGGCGTAGGGCTTCATGGTGGCGAACATCTGGCCGATGAAGCCCTCCGGTGTCCAGCTGAGCAGGCCGAGCCTGCCGTCGCTCCGGGTCACCCGGAGCAGCTCGTCGGCGGTGACCTGGTGGTGCGGCGCGAACATCACGCCCAGGCAGGAGATGACCGCGTCGAAGGAGCCGTCCTCGAAGGGCAGCGCCTCGGCGTCGGCCTCCTGCCAGGTGATCGGCAGCCGGTCGCCCACTGCGGCACGGCCGACCTCGAGCAGGACCGGGGTGAGGTCGGTGGCCACGACGTGGGCGCCGACCTCGGCGGCGGGGATGGCCGCGTTGCCGCTGCCCGCTGCGATGTCGAGCACGTGGTCACCGCTGGTGATCCCGCTCGCCTCGACGAGGATGGGGCCGAGGTCGCCGACGACCTCGCTCGCGACGCTCGCGTAGTCCCCGAGCCCCCACATGGTGCGGTGCTTGGCCTTCAGCTCGCGGTCGGCGGTGGCGTCGCCGCTCTGCTGGGGGACCGTCGGTTGGTTCCTGGTGCTCGTGCTCATGGTTGCTCCCTCACGCTCGGTTGGTCGGGTCCAGCGTCCGACGTCACGCGGCCCCGATCCAGTTACGGATCTGTACTGGTCACGGGTTCGGTTCAGGGGTCTACTGGGGATCGGAGCGAAGGAGCAGCCCATGTCCACCTATGGCCAGTTCTGTCCGGTCGCCAAGGCGATGGAGGTCCTCGACGAGCGGTGGACCATGCTCGTCATCCGCGAGCTGTTGCTGGGCAGCACGAGGTTCAACGACCTGCGGCGGGGCAACCCGCGGATGTCACCTGCGTTGTTGTCCAAGCGGTTGCGCTCGCTCGAGCGCGCCGGCCTGGTACGACGGGAGATGGTGGGCGGTCAACCGTCGTACACCCTCACCGACGGCGGCGAGGAGCTCCGCGAGATCGTGCTCTCGCTGGGGGCATGGGGCACCCGCTGGATCGGCGACCTCGGCGACAAGGACCTCGACCCGCACCTGTTGATGTGGGACATCAAGAGGAACGTCCCGGTGGACGAGTGGCCGCGCGAGCGCACCGTCGTGGGGATCCGGTTCGACGACGTGCCGGCGCGGGTGGCGGCGTGGTGGCTGGTCACGACGGCCGGTGAGGTGGACGTCTGCGACTTCGACCCCGGGTTCGAGAACGCCGCCTCGGTGCACACCAGTCTGCGCACGCTCACCGAGATCTGGCGCGGTGACCGGTCCTGGGAGCACGCGATCCGTGACGGCTCGCTCATCGTCGACGGCCCGACCGAGGTCCGCCGTGCCCTGCCCCGGTGGGTGGGCCAGGGGATCTTTGCCGCGGTCGCCCGCTGACTCCGGCCGCCCCTAAAAGCCTTTGTCAGCAGCGCGCACCGGTGCGACCGTGAGGCCATGCCGACCGACACCTTCAGCGCCCTCGCCGACGAGCTCGACCGCTGGGCACGCGAGCGGGACCTGTCCGGCTCCTTCCTGCTGACCCGTGGTGGCGAGGTGGTCTTCGAGCACTGTTGCGGGTACGCCGACCGCGCCAACGGCGCACCTGTCACCCCGGCGACCCGCTTCGCGTTGGCCTCGCTGACCAAGATGTTCACCGCGGTCGCCATCGCCGACCTGGTGTCCGCGGGGTCGCTCGCGTTCGACACCAGCGTGGTCGACGTGCTGCCGGCCGACCGGCGCCCGTCGACACTCCTGCCAGAGGTCACGGTCCACCACCTGCTCTGCCACACGTCCGGCATCGCGGACTACTGCGAGGAGGACGAGGACGCGCCGAACTTCCTCGAGGACTACGGCTCGTTGTGGGACGAGCTCCCGTCGTACTCCATCGAGCGGCCGGCCGACTACCTCCCGCTGTTCAAGGACCTGCCGCCGTACCGGCCACCGGGTGAGCAGCACCAGTACTCCAACGCCGGCTACATCCTGCTCGGACTGATCGTCGAGGAGGTGACCGGCCGCACGTACCACGACGTGGTGCAGGAGCGCGTGTTCGCCCGAGCTGGGATGGACGCGAGCGGCTTCTTCCGTTTCGACGAACCCGTCCCGGACGTGGCCGTCGGCTACCTGCCCAGGACGAGCACGGATGCACTGTGGCGCTCCAACATCTATCGCGTACCGGTGCTGGGAGGTGCGGACGGAGGCTCCCAGAGCACTGCTCGCGACCTCGACCGCTTCCTGCATGCCTACGCAGACGGCACGTTGCTCGGCGACCTCCAGGAGACCGTCCTCGCCCCGCACGCCGACACCGGCGATGGGTTCTCCATGGGCTACGGCGTCGTGAACTACCCCGATGGCCGCTACGGCCACGCCGGCGGTGACCCCGGCGTCGAGGTGGTGGCCAGTCGTTGGCCCGACCTCGACGTCAACCTCGTGGTGCTGTGCAACATGGAAGGTCTGCTCATGGACGTGCGCGACCGGATGGTCGACGCGGCGCGGGCGTCAGGAGTGCTGGCTCCCGCCTAGTCGCCGGCGGCCTTGAAGTGTGCGGGCGCCTTGCGGTTCAGCGCGAGGTCACGGCGCTCCCCTGAGAACTCGGGGAGCAGGGCAGCAACAGCGTGGCTGCCCGCACGTGTGCGATCCCGGGATGACTCGCAGGGCTCCACTCTCCACAGTGGTGTCGGTGAGGTAGCACAGCACTGCCAGGGCTTCGGGCGCCCTCTCGACGCCATGACCGGTCAGGCCTAGTCTGCGAGAACCACACCCGGATGAGAGGACCACCGCCATGGCTTCGCGGCTCAATCCCTACATCACGTTCTCTGGCAACGCGCGGGAGGCGATGGAGTTCTACCAGTCCGCACTCGGCGGTGAGCTCGGGCTGAACACGTTCGGCGAGTACGGAGACGCCGGCCCCGACGGCGACAAGATCATGCACGCCAACCTCGAGACGCCCGACGGGTACACGTTGATGGCGTCGGACACACCACCGGGGATGGAGGCATCGAGCGGCTCGAGCATCACCGTCAGCCTCAGTGGCGACGACGCCGAGAAGCTGCGCGGCTACTGGGAGAAGCTGTCCGAGGGCGGCGAGGTCTTCATGCCGCTCGAGAAGCAGGTGTGGGGCGACGAGTTCGGCCAGTTCAGCGACAAGTACGGCATCCAGTGGATGGTCAACATCGTGGGTTCCGCCCAGGGGTGAGTGGGCAGGCCTACTCCTCGGTCGCGTTCTTCCGCAACCTCAACCTCGGGCAGCGTCGTAGCCGCAGCCCGACGAGGCCCGAGCTGCTCGACGCCTTCGCGCGGGCCGGGGCGCCCTCCGCGGTCTCGTTCCAGTCGAACGGCACCGTGATCTTCGAGCCCGGGACGAGGTCCGCGCAAGGACTCGCTGACGAGGCCGTGCGGCTGCTCACGCCAGTCTGCGGGTACGACGACATCGCGGTCGCGCGTCCAGTTCCATGGCTCAACCAGCTCGACCTCGAAGATGTGCCGGCCAACGCCGAGGTCTCGTTCTTCGAAGGCCCTGACCCGTTCCCCGAGTCGCTGCCCTGGGAGGCGCCGCGCGGCGGTCTCGTCGTCATACGCGCAGACGCGCAGCATGCGGTCTCGATCGACGACCTCGAGAACTCCAGTGGGGCCACCTGGGTTCTCGAGGCTCGGCTCGGGGTGCGGGTCACGTCGCGCGGCGTACCGACCATGCGCCGCCTGCTCACGAAACTCTCCCAGGTGGCTGACTAGGCTCGGAGCATGCCCGACTACGGCCACGACCTGCAGTTCGGCATCTTCCCCAGTCCCGATGCCGCTGGCGCCGACCAGACGCTGGAGCTGGCCCAGCTCGCGGAGGTCAGCGGACTCGAGCTGGTCTCGCTGCAGGACCACCCCTACCAGGCGAGGCACCTGGACACCTGGACCCTGCTCTCGGTGATCGCGGCCCGGACGAGCGCGATCCGAGTGGCTCCCAACGTGGCGAACCTGGCCCTGCGGCCACCGGTCGTGCTCGCGCGATCGGCCGCCACCCTGGACCTCCTCAGCAGTGGCCGGGTCGAGCTCGGCATCGGGTCAGGCGCCTTCTGGGACGCCATCGTCGCGGCCGGCGGCCCGCGACGTACCCCTGGCGAGGCGGTCGAAGCGCTGGTCGAGGCCATCGGCATCATCCGCGCGGTGTGGGGCACGGGCACCGTCCGCGCGGTCGGCAAGCACTACCAGGTCAACGGGCTGCACGCCGGTCCGCAGCCGGCCCACGACATTCCGATCTGGGTCGGCTCCTACAAGCCCCGGATGCTCCGGCTCACCGCGGACCTCGCGGACGCGTGGATCCCGTCGATGCCGTACGCCGAGCCCGCCGAGCTCTCGAAGCTGAACGCGATCATCGACGAGGCAGCAGTTGCGAACGGTCGTGGTCCGCAGGCGATCCGCCGGATGTACAACGTCAACGGGCGGTTCGGCAACGGAGCCGGCTTCCTGCAGGGCAGCGTCACCGACTGGGCCGAGCAGCTCGCGGGACTCGCCATTGACGAAGGCATCAGCACGTTCATCCTGGGCACCGACCGGGCCGACGACGTACGCCGGTTCGCCCTCGAGGTCGTCCCGGCTGTGCGCGAACAGGTGGAGGCCGAACGGGAGCTGCGCGCCAGCGGGACCGACAAGGTGGTCGAGCAGCGAGCGAAGCGAGCGGACAGTCGAGACCACACTCGGAACCGCGCAGACCAGGCGCAGGTGCGGGTCACCCCGACGCCACCACCAGCACGCCGCCTGAGTGACGAGCTCCCGTGGGACGAGTCCACCCGGCCGACCTACCCGGCGCCGGCCGACGCGTCGTACACCCAGGCCCAGCAGGCCTACCCCCAGCACCTCATCGACATCCACGACGCGCTTCGTGCGGAGCTCGCGCAGCTGCGGGACGTGGTCGATCAGGTACGCCGGGGACTGATGCAGGTGGGCCAGGCCCGGTCGGTGATCAACACGATGACGATGCGGCAGAACAACTGGACGCTGGGCGCCTACTGCGAGTCCTACTGCCGGATCGTGACCGGCCACCACAGCCTCGAGGACCACAGCCTGTTCCGCCACCTGCGCACCAGCGACCCCGCGGCAGTTCCGGTCGTGGACCGACTGCATGAGGAGCACGAGGTGATCGCCGAGGTGCTCGAGCGCGTCGACCGGGCGCTGGTCGGACTGGTCTCCGCGAAGCCCGCTGGCAGCAGTGCGGCTCTGGAGGACTTCGCCGGCACCGTCGACCTGCTCGCCGACACGCTGCTCTCACACCTGTCCTACGAGGAAAGCGAGCTGCTCCATCCGCTGGCGACCTACGGCCCGGGCTGAGGTCGCTGCCTCACTATGGGGTTCGTGCTTGCGCCCACCCACGGCGGCGGACGGGTGCGACACGCACCCCTAGGTGGTCGAGCAGCGAGCGAAGCGAGTGATCAGTCGAGACCACACACCGCAAGCTCACAGTCCGGCACGAGCCCTGCACTCCCCGCGCACCGCCCACGCGCCCGTTCCGGAACGTGGTCTCGACTATCCGCTCACTCCGTTCGCTGCTCGACCACCTATGGGTTCGCTTTCCGATCCAGTGGTTTTCGAGACGCTCGCTGGCGCTCGCTCCTCAACCACCGAGGCCAGGACGCCCCACCACCTTGTAGCGCCGCGCCGCACGCTCACGGCCATGATGGGGCAGGGTGGGCGGTGTGTTCCACATCGGCGTCGACCTTGCGTGGGGGGTGAAGCGACCCACCGGTCTTGCCGTGGTGGACGACGCCGGGCGGCTGGTGCACGTCTCGGCCGTGCGAACCGACGAGGAGATCCTGGCCGCGCTGGCGCCGTACGTCGATGACGAGTGCCTGGTGGCGATCGACGCCCCGCTCATCGTGACCAACCCGACCGGGAACCGCCCCGCCGAGGCGGCGTTGAACCGTGACTTCGCGAGGTTCGACGCGGGCGCGCATCCGTCGAACACCGCGAAGCCCGAGTTCAGCGGCACCCCGCGCGGGGCACGCCTGTCCCAGGCGCTCGGCCTCGACATGAACCCGCGATCGGGCCGCCGGTGCCGGGCCATCGAGGTGTACCCGCACCCGGCGACCGTCGCGCTGTTCGACCTGGGTCGCACGCTGAAGTACAAGAACAAGCCGGGTCGCGACCTGGAGAGCCTCCGCATGGAGCTGCTCACCCTGATGGACCTGCTGGAGGGGCTGGCCACCGCCGAACCGGCCCTGCATGTCACGGCCGATCCGGGCTGGGCGGCGCTGCGGACACAGGTCGTCTCGGCCACCCGCAAGAGCCAGCTCCGGGTCGTCGAGGACCAGGTCGACGCGGTCGTGTGTGCCTACGTCGCCCTGTTCGCGGTCAGCAGACCCGCGGACACCACTACCTACGGCGACTTCGAGACCGGCTACATCGTCACCCCCACCCTCCCGGAGGACCTCGTGCCCAGCCCGCGGCCACCCAAGCCGACAGCAGCGCTGACCGACCCGGTGCGGGAGTACACCGTGAGGCATCCCGCGCGCATCGCCGCAAGTGAGCAGTTCCTGGCTCTGGTCACCTCGATCCTCGACGACGCGGGCATCAACTACCTCAGCGTCACCGGGCGCACGAAGACCGTGGCGTCCTTCGCCGAGAAGGCCCGTCGCACCCGCGACGGTGCCGCGCTCTACACCGACCCGCTGAGCGAGATCACCGACACGATCGGTATCCGGGTGATCACCTACGTGCACAGCGACGTGTCCGCCGTGGCCGACCTGTTGCGTGACCAGGTGGTGGTGAAGGACGACCGCGACATGGGCCGCGAGACGGCGCAGGAGGGACGCTTCGGCTATGCCAGCCGGCACCTGCTGATCGCGCTCGATGCTGCCCGCGAGGGCCACCCGTCGTACGAGATGATGCGCGGCTTCACGGCCCAGATCCAGATCCGGACCGTGCTGCAGCACGCGTGGGCAGAGTTCGAGCACGACATCCGCTACAAGGGCACGATGCCCGACGAGCACGCCCGCGACTTCGACCGGCGCTTCACCCTGGCGGCCGGTCTGCTGGAGCTCGCCGACCGCGAGTTCTCCACGATCCGCGACACCCTGCGGTCGTCGGCGTCGAGCGCGACCGACCCCGACGGCGTGCCCGACAACGACCCGAGGATCGACCCCCGCGAGCTGGCCGCCTTCCTCGCCGGGCAGTACGCCGAGTCGGGTTGGTCGCGCACCGACCACTACGCGTGGATCTCCGGGCTGCTCCTCGAGCTCGGCATCACCTCGCTCGACGAGCTCGGCGAGGTGCTGCGCGCCGGTGACGAGGAGACCATCCGCACCCGGATGGACTACCGCTACCCGCCCGGCGCCGTCCGCCGTCTCGACGATGCACTGCTCGCCGCCTACGGGTCCGCCTACGTCGACCTGCGCGGCAACGTCCACCGACAGGCAGGTCTCCAGGCGCGTCTCGAACGCCTCTCCGGGGAGGGCGGCTAGAGGGTCAGTCGGCCACGTCGACGTGCACGTGGTCGCGGTGCTCGAGAACCGCTGCGACCTTGGCCGACCTTTTCGAGGTGTCGGGGCTGTAGGTGCGCCATCCCTGGAACGAGCGCCGCGCGGTCCAGATGTGGCCGTCGAAGATCACCGTGTTCACCTCGAGGCGTTCGGCGTGGGCCACGAGGTACTGCGCCATCGCCCATCCGCGCGTCCGCTGCTTCTGGGTCACCGGCCGGAAGAAGACATCGACCGCGCGACCCTCGTAGTGCGCCGACCCCGGCATGTGCCCATCCGTGACGCCGCCGGGAGCGAAGCCGCCGAGCTTCTGCGACCCGAAGGCACGTTCGACGTCACCGCGGACGCTGGCGGCGCGGCCGGTCAGGCCAGCGCGGTCGAGCCGGTCTCGCTCCTCCTCGTCCGCACCGCCCTTCTGACAGCTGAGGGCGTGCGGCGTCCGACCGGTCAGCGCCGACGCGACGAGCAGTGCGTCCTCGTCCGAGGAGTCCAGCAGCTCGGCCAGGGCGTCGGCCGTCCTGTCGAGCGGCAGCTTGCCTCGCACCGCCGCAGCCGCGACGGAGGCCGCGCTCTCCGCCTGCTGACCGTCGAGCTCGACCGTGCGGTCGCCAGCGGTCACGGTGCAGTCCGCCACGCCCGGGAGGAACCCAGGAAGCCCGACCACCACGGCCAGCGAGAAGACCAGGACGACAACGGCGACCAGCGCTGCGCCGGCCCAGGCGATCCTGCGGATCACGCTCGGCTCTCCGGTCCCGTCCATCGGGCCAGTCTCCAGAACACGGCCAAGTTGCGCTTGGTGCAACCACCCCACGGCTACCGTGGAGGGACCGACGCTATGGGAGGACTCGTCATGTTTGATGTCATCGGTTTCATCGTGTGGGGGCTGATCATCGGTGCACTCGCGCGCCTCATCAAGCCCGGCAGGCAGCACCTGAGCATCCCGGCGACGCTCGGTCTCGGCCTGGTGGGCTCCGTGATCGGTGGGTTGCTCGCATCCCTCATCGGGACCGGCAGCATCTTCGAGCTCGACTTCCTCGGCGTCGTGTTCGCGCTGGTCGCCTCTGTGCTGCTGATCGGCACTGCCGAGGCCGTCACCGGCGGCAAGGGCAACAAGCAGATCAACGCCTGACGCCGGTGTAGAAAGGCTGCATGGCCGACCTGATCAGGCGGGTTGTATCAGCGGCCGTCGACAGCACTCCTGACCCAGAGACGACGGGAGCCGTCGTCGGACGGGAGTGATGGCAATGATCCTGCTCGGCGAGCGCAGGCCACTGCCCAGTCAGCGATCAAGCTCAGCGACAGACTCCACCGAGCAGACGCAGAACTCGTTGCCCTCGGGATCGAGGAGTACGACGTACGTGTCGTCGGGGTCGTCCACCTCGCGCACCCGCACCGCCCCCAGGGCGACAAGGCGGTCCACCTCGGAGAAGGCGTCGTCGCTGTAGAGGTCGAGGTGCATCTGGTCACGGGCGGTCACCGGCGTCCTGGCCAGCTGAAGTGAGAGGTCGACCCGCTCCCCGCGCAGCACCCTGAAGTCGTCACCGGCGTCACGGTGATGAGGCGCGCAGCTCCGCGGCCACCAGCTAGACGCGGCACGGTCGCAGAGCGCCGAGGTCAGCCGGCGTTCGCGCGCTCAGCGCTGTCCGTGAAGGCTCCGACCATGCGGGCCAGCACGGCGGGTTGCTCGAGCATCGGCAGGTGACCGGTGCCGAGCTCCTGGGGTCGCTCGACGCCGAGGCGCTGGGCGAAGGAACGCTGCAGCGCGACCGGTAGTTCACGGTCAGCCGTCGTGCAGACGTAGCCGGTGCGCCACGGGAACGGCGCCTCTCCTGCCGGGTCGCGGTAGTAGCGCTGGGACTCGGGGACGAAGTCCCTGACGAGGTCTTCGACAACGGCTGGCGTGAGCCCGGCAGCCTGCGCACGCATTGCCTTCTCGGGTGGACGGGTGCCCAGCACCCGCATCATCAGGCTGAGGACGAGACGGTTGGGGAACGGCAGCGAGCTGAGGAATGAGCCGCCAGGTGCGGGGACCCACGCTGAGACGCCCAGCAGGCCGATGACCCGCTCGCGCTGCAGCTCGAGGATCTTCGAGGCGACCATGCCACCGGCCGAGTGCGCGACGACCACGAACTGCTCCGCGGACACCGCCTCGAGCGCGGCGACCGCGTGGTCGGCCAGAGATGCACCAGCGTCGGCGGGCCGGTCGGCGACGTACGTCGGACGATCGGTCAGGTTGGCCCGCACTCCGTCCCAGATCCACGTCGGCAGGCCGGCGCCACTGACGAACAGGATCGGGGTGGGTGTCTCGGGCATGGCCTGAGACTAGGGGTCGCCACCGACAGAAACCGTGCACCCGGACGTCATCCGAAACGTGGCCTCGAGCCCACGATTGGTATGACGTCCGCGGTTGTCAGGCGGTGACGCTCCAGGCGCCGCGGACAGTGTCGACGACCTCGGCTGCCTGGCGAAGGCCGCTGCGCGCCGCGTCGGCGCGCTTCGCCGGATCGAGGACGTTCTTGCCGATGTCGGCCAGCGCCTGGGCGTCGGGGGTGACCACCGCCGTGGCCCCCGCTCCGGTGCGCTCGAGCTGCGCCTCGATCGAGGTCGCCTTGCTGAAGGACTGGGACAGCGGGGCGATCACCACTACCCGGTCGGCCCCCTTCGCGAGGTCGACGTTGGCCACCGACCGCATGCCGCCGTCGATGTAGTGCTTGCCGCCGATCGTCACGGCCGGCCATACGAGAGGTACGGCGCAGCTCGCCGCGACGGCGTGCACCAGGTCGACACCGCTGCCCTTGTCGAAGACCACGAACTCGCCGGTCTCGGCATTGATGGCGGTGACCTTGAGCTCGCGGTCGGGCCACGCGTCGACGCCGATGCGCGAGCGGATCACGTCGATCCGCTTCGCCCCGCCCGGGGGGTGCGCCTTCATGGACATCGCCCCGATGCGCGCGCGCTTCTTCCGCCCGCTCCCCGGCAACAGCATCGGCGGCACCATCCGCAGCAGCGTGAACCGGGAGAGCTTGGCTCCGATCTCATGGTCCGGTGGCTCGAGCTGAGTGGCGTAGAGGTCCTCGATGGGGCGGCCGCTGGTGAGCTGGGCCCCGACGACCGACCCCGCCGACGTACCGATCACGAGGTCGGCTCCGCTGAGGTCCACGCCCGCGTCGGCGAGTCCCTTGAGGATGCCGAGCTCCCAGGCAACGCCGGTGATGCCGCCACCACCGAGAACGAGTGCAGTGCGTGTCATGCCCGAAACCTACGCGGCGTGCTGCGTCGCCGTCGTTCAGGTCCCCAGTCCTCGCCTACGCATCTAGTCTCACCTGCATGTCTTCGGCTCCCGAGCAGGCGCGGGTGGGTCGACTCCTGCTCGCGCCGCTCATGCTGCTCTCCGTGCTCGCGTGCGGTGCGGAGCCGGAGGCCCGCCAGCGACCCGAGCCCCCTTCCCCTTCCGCAACGCCCGAGCGCAGTCCCGCCACAGAACCCTCCACACTCGCGGTCCCCACCCCCACAGCGACGTCGACGCCCCTCGTCCGCCCGGTCCGCGGTGTCGACGCCTCGCACCACCAGGGGGCGATCGACTGGGTCCGAGTACGCCGGGACCGGATCTCGTTCGCCTACCTGAAGGCGACCGAGGGAAGCTCCTTCACCGACCCGCGCTTCGTCGTACATGCCAGGGCTGCGAAGCAGGCGGGGCTGCGCGTCGGTGGCTACCACTACTTCACGCTCTGCTCCCCGGGAGCTCCCCAGGCCGAGCACTTCGTCGACGTACTCGAGGAGGCCGGAGCGAGCTCGCTGCCGCCGGCCATCGACCTCGAGCTGCTCGGCAACTGCTCCGACCCGCCGGCGCGCGACGCTCTCCTCCGCGAGGTCCGGGACTTCATCGACGTCGTGGAGCGTCGTACCGGCCAGCGGATCGTCGTCTACGCCTATCCCGACTTCGAGTCCCGCTACCGGATCGCGACCGTCCTCGAGCGCCAGCAGTGGGTACGCCGCATCGGCAGCACCCCTCCCGACCGCGACTGGTGGATCTGGCAGCGCGACGACCGCGCCACCATCGACGGGATCACCGGCCCGGCCGACCTGAACGTGATGGCGCCATGACCGAGAGGTACGTCGACTCGGCCGAGGCTCGAACCGCGCTGTACCGCCGTTCGCTGACGGTTGTCCTCGTCTCGCAGATCTTCGGCGGAGCGGGACTCGCGGCGGGGGTGACCGTCGGTGCCCTGCTCGCGCAGGAGATGCTCGGCGGCGCCGGGGTGGCCGGGCTCCCGGTCGCCCTGTTCACGCTGGGTTCCGCGCTGGCCGCCTACCTGGTCGGCCGGCACTCCCAACGAGCCGGGCGACGTCAAGGGCTGGCCGCCGGCTTCCTCGCCGGGGCCGTCGGCGCCGGTGGCGTGGTGGTCGCTGCGGTCATCGACAGTCCCACGCTGCTCTTCGTCGCGTTCTTCGTCTACGGGGCCGGGACGTCCACCAACCTGCAGGCGAGGTACGCCGGCACCGACCTCGCCCCGGTCGACCAGCGGGGCACGGCAGTGAGCATTGCCATGGTGTCCACCACCTTCGGGGCGGTGGCCGGACCGAACCTGGTGGAGCTGATGGGCAGGGTGGCCACGTCCCTCGGGATCCCACCGCTGGCCGGGCCGTTCCTGCTTGCCAGCGTCGCCTACGGTCTGGCCGGCGCCGTCCTGTTCATCTTCCTGCGGCCCGACCCCTACCTGGTGGCGATGGCCATCGAGCGCCGCAGGCCGAGCGAGTCCCCTGCCCAGCCCAGCGCTGACATCCGGAGATCCGTCAACCAGGGGGTGGTCCTCGGCGCTGCCGTCATGATCCTCACCCAGATCGCGATGGTCGCCATCATGACCATGACCCCGGTCCACATGCGACACCACGGCCACTCCCTCGGCGAGGTCGGCTTCGTCATCGGCGTCCACGTCGGCGCGATGTTCCTGCCGTCCCTGGTCACCGGCCGCCTCGTCGACAGACTCGGTCGCGCCACGATGACGCTCGTCGCCGGAGCGACCCTGCTCGCTGCGGGTCTGGTGTCCGCCGTCGCGCCCGGTGAGTCGCTGGGCTGGCTGACGCTTGCGCTCGCGCTGCTGGGGCTCGGGTGGAACTTCGGCCTGATCAGCGGCACCGCCCTCATCGTGGACGCCACCCCGGTCCAGTCCCGGGCCAGGACCCAGGGCTCTGTCGATGTCCTGATCGCGTTCGCCGGCGCTTCGGGGGGCGCACTGTCCGGCTTCATCGTGGCGGGGACCAGCTATGCGACTCTCTCGCTGGCCGGCGGGTTCCTCGCCCTGCTGCTCCTGCCGGCCGTCGCCTGGACGCGCCGCGACGTCGCCGTCAGGTGACGGGGCCGGGCCAGGTTGACCTCAACCCTGGTTGACCTTCTAGCGTGCAGGCTCATGCGCGAGAGCCGAACACGGACATGACCCTGAGCCCGCAGGACCGCCATGGCGGAACTCGTCGAGCAGGGCAAGATCCGAGCCCTCGGTCTGTCCAACGTCACTGCGGCCGACCTGCGCCGGGCGAGCGCGGTGCACCCGATCACCGCCGTGCAGCCACGGGCTGCTGCACTCGACGGAGGGCGGTCTCCCCGGCAACTCGACGCCCGTCGGTCTTCGGACCGCCCTGCACGAGATCGCCGCGACGCACGAGGTCGCGCCCGGGCAGGTCGCACTCGCCTGGGTGCACTGTCAGGGCTGGCGGTGGGACCTCTCCGTCGTACCCCTTCCGGGAACCACGCGGGTCAGTCACCTGCGCGCAACATCGCCGCCGCCGACCTCGCCGTGTCCGCTGACGAGCTCGACCGCCTCGACACTGCCGATAGCTCAGGGCCTTGACCGGCGTGCTCAGTGCGTACGCCGCTCCCACCCTCGATCGGCATGCCAGGACTCGATGACGAGGTGGTCGGCCGGCTTCCCGACGTAGGTGAGCGCCACCTCGCGGATGTCGAGGCGAAAGAGACCGGAACCCGGTTCGGCGTCCTCTCCCGGCGGGAGCTCCTCGAGCAGCCCAGCCAGCTTGGCGTCGCCGGGCCACTCCTTGCCCTCGGGCGGGTCGAGGGTCGGGCTGTGCACGGCGACGCGCGGGTCGCGGCGAGACGCCTCGGACATTTCCGGCGTCCAGTGGGACTAGCTATCCCAAACGAGACAAGTCTTGGCAATTCTGCGGACATGTCTGGTCATTGGACTTATCTAGATGTTACTCCTGACGCTGACACACGCGCCCGGCGTGTGACACAAGGAGGCAACAGCCATGTCCCGAGTCAAGCGTTCCTTCGTCGCAGCCCTGATCGCAGCAACCGCCGTGCTGGGGGTGACCGCACTCCAGTCGCCGGCGTCCCTCGTCACGTCCGGGGACCGCATCTGCTGCTGAGGACGCGAAGACAGGCTCCCCCTGGACGGCATTTGGGGGGAGCCTGCCTGGCTCGGTGTCGCGTCGCTGGACGCGCTCCGGATAGGCGACTAGCCCGCCCTGCCTGCTGCCTTCGGCGCGGAGAGAGCCCCGACAACCTCGCCCCGCACAGCCGCCAGCGGGCCTCTGAAGACCTGAGTTCCGCCCTTGGAGCCGTTTCCCACGGGCAACAGTGTGCCTGCTAGCGGGACAGATCAGAACACTTTGGCAATTCTGTCTTGCCTGTTGTTTCAGCAGTCGTGGTCCATGATCGGGCACGGAAGGCGACCGTCTCATCGTGGAGCAGGTTGCCAGAGTTGTCTGACTTGTTTCCCTGCGCAAGGCAGAATGACAAGGTGGACATGCATCTTGCTGAGCTGAGCCGGTCAATCGACGCTGCGGAACTGGGTCGGCGCATACGCAACGCCCGGGTCGCTGCCGGGATGACGCAAGGACAACTGGCGGCGGAGGACGTTTCGACCGCCTACGTTTCCCGCATCGAGGCGGGCCAACGCCGGCCGGAAGCAGGCTTGCTGGAGAAGATGGCGCAACGCCTCGGCGTCGGTCTCGAGCAGCTGCTCGTGGCAGCACGGGATGACGCCCACGACGAGCTGAGGCTCGAGGTGGACTATGCCGAGCTGTCGCTGGCGTCCGGGGACGCCCAGGCAGCCCTCGGGCGAGCCGACCGGGTTCTCGCCACTCTCTCGTCGAGCGGGAGCGAGGAGCTCCGGCGGGCCGCTCGCCAGGTGCGGGCGTTCGCGCTCGAAGCGGTCGGAGAAACCGATGCCGCCATCCGTCTGCTGGAGGACCTGGTCCAGGATGCCCATGCTGACCCGTCGTGGCTGAAGGCGCTGATCGCGTTGAGCCGCTGCCACCGCGAGATGGGTGACTACGCCCGGGCAATCGCCGTCGGCGAGCAGGCCTCGACCGTCATCGAGGAGCTCGGGCTGGGCGGCACGACCGAGGCCATCCAGCTCACCATCACCGTCGCCGGGGCATATCTGCAACAGGGCGACGCCGCTCACGCGATGCGCATGTGCCAACGCGCCATCGAGGAGGCAGAGCGCGTCGGCTCGCCCGTCGCGAAGGGCTCGGCGTACTGGAATGCCAGCGTGATCGAGTCCCGGCGTGGTTCCTCCGCCGCGGCCCTGCAGCTGGCGCAGAAGGCGATGGCGCTGTTCGAGCTGGGTGAGGACTCCCGCAACCTCGGCAGGCTGCGCACCCAGGTCGGGTTCATGCAGCTCCGTCTCGACCCACCCGATCCCGAGGGAGCCAAGGACACCCTGCGCCAGGCCGAGCGAGAGCTCGCCTGGTCGGCAGCGGGAGCCCTGGACAAGGCAGACCACCATCTTGCGCTTGCGAAGGCCCACCTGCTGCTCGGCGAGCATCGCGAGGCCATCGAGCGCCTCGAGCTCAGCCAGCAGGTCGTCGGTGACCAGTCACCTGTCCTGGTCGCCGAGACCCATGTCCTGACCGGGCAGATCCTGGCTGCGCAGGGCTCTACTGCCGAGGCGCGGGAGGCGTACGGCGCGGCCGTCCAGGTTCTCTCGGGACTCGGTGTGGACCAGGACATCGCCAAGCTGTGGTTCGAGCTCGCCGCCCTCCTCGAGGACGCCGGCGACTCGGGGGCAGCCCTCGACGCCTACCGCCGAGGCGCAGCCTCGACGGGCCTCGCCAAGGCGCGCTTCGCTCCAGCCACCCAAGCCTGACCCCTCGGACAGGTCCTCGCCGCTGGCGTCAGCTCAGTGGGCCATGTCCACGAAGCGGGAGTAGTGGCCCTGGAAGCTCACGGTGACGTCGCGGGTCGGGCCGTTGCGGTGCTTGGCGACGATGATGTCGGCCTCGCCGGCGCGGGGTGACTCCTTCTCGTAGATGTCCTCACGGTGCAGGAGCATCACGATGTCGGCATCTTGCTCGATCGAGTTGTGTGCAGGGATGCCGTTGGCGACGAAGTTGTGCACCCCGAGGACGGTGGCGTCGTACACCTCTTGCTCACCCAGGGGGCTGATGGACGCGACCTCGTCCCAGAAGACGTCATTGGTGGCCATCACCTCGAGCTCGGCGCTCCCCAGGACCTCGGCAACACGACCGAGACGCTCACGACTCGGCGAGTGCTTCCACATCGCCGACCCGCAGAACTGCGTGCCCATGGCCGCTGCGAACTCCCGGTGGGTGATCCCCTTGTCCTGAAGTACGTCGCGCACTTCGTCCCACACCTGGCGGGGGACGGTGTCCGCGTTGGTGTTGGCCTTCAGTTCGCGCAGACGTGGGATGAGCCGGTCAGCGATCTTGCCCCGGGCGCCGTGCACGCCGATGTCCTCGAGGAAACGCAGCTGGTTCGCGGCACCGTAGATGAAGAGCTGGTAGCCCGGCCGGTAGCCCGCCTTGTGGACGGTCTTGATCCTGCTGAACACATTGAATCGCCCGAGCAGCCTCGCCACGTCGTCAACGAGCCGCCGGCTGGTCGAGGTGTAGTAGACCGCTGCCTGCCCGTCCTTGCCTTCGTGAACGCAGCCGTCGGTGGCCCACAGATTGCGAAGGAACAAGCCCACCTGCTCCTTCGGCAGGCTGAACACACCTTCAGGCACGAACTTCTCGTGGCTGCGGAGACCGAACAGACCCAGCCCGTCGAGCCAGGCTGCGATCGGGTTGCGCCTTCCCCGAGCCAGTCGGTAGGGGGCCTGCAGGCGCAGTGTGGTGACCCTGGCCGCAGGGTACTCGTCTCGAACCGCTGTGATGCCGAACCGGTTGCGCGCGCACCAGGCCACTGTGTCCAGGTTCTGCTCGTCGATGCTGGCGTAGCGGATCGGCTGGCGCTTCACGAACGACCCGTCGCCGATCAGGTGTGCCAACAGGACCACCTCGTCGTCGTCCCACGGCTTGATCGTCATCGGCGGGGGAACGTGCCGGATCGAACCTATCCGGGCACCCGGAACGAGCTCACTGAGAGGCATCCAGCCCTCGTAGGTGAGGAAGGGGTGGTTGGCCGTCGCCGTGACCGTGCGACCCGATGTCAGCGTCAGTTCGTAGACCTTCCTGACTCCGCTGGAGAATGCGTGGGTCAGTGTTCTCGGCACCAGGCGCAGCCGGTCGTCGAGGGCCCAGACGGGCACGTCCGTTGCCCCCGACTGCATCAGCTGGCCGATCGTGACCTCAGCGTTGGTGTCCGCCCGCATCAAGCGTGAGTCCGCCGTCAGGCAGCCGGACTCACGCAGGTCGCTCATCATCGGGCGCTTGTCCGAGCGCTGCTCGGGGCCACGGTTGAGCTGGGAGAGCGCCACGATCGGTACGTCGAGCTCCTTGGCCAGCAGCTTGATCTGCCTGGAGAACTCCGAGACCTCGACCTGACGGGACTCGACCTTCTTGCCGCTGCTCATCAGCTGGAGGTAGTCGATCACGACCAGCTTCAGGTCGTGGCGCTGCTTGAGGCGGCGGGCCTTGGCGCGGATCTCCATCATCGTCATGTTGGGGCTGTCGTCGATGAACATGGGCGCCCCGGAGACCTGGCCCATCTTGGCACTCAGCCTGGCCCAGTCATCGTCATTCATGCCGCCTTTGCGGATGTTGTTCAGCGCGATCCGCGCCTCCGCCGACAGCAGCCGCATGGTGATCTCGCTCTTGGACATCTCCAGGCTGAAGATCACGCTGGTCAGGTTGTTGTGGATCGAGGCGGCGCGACAGAAGTCCAGGGCCAGCGTCGACTTGCCGACGGCCGGACGCGCCGCGACGATGATCATCTGGCCGCCGGAGAATCCGTTCGTCAGCTCGTCGAGGTCCGCGAAACCGGTCGGCACACCGCCGGTGGTGCCGTCGTGGTTGTCGATCGCCTCGATCTCGTCGAGGGTGCCCTCCATGATCGCGGACAGTGGCGCGTAGTCCTCCTGCTGCCGCTTCTCCCCGATGGAGTAGATCTCCTGCTGGGCCACGTCGACGGTCTGGTCGACGTCGCCCTCGCCGGCGTAGCCCATCTGGGCGATCTTGGTGCCGGCGTCGACGAGCCGCCGCAGGATCGCCTTCTCCCGCACGATGGTCGCGTAGTAGCCGGCGTTGGCGGCGATCGGGACGCTCGCCGAGAGCGTGTGGAGGTACGGCGCGCCGCCGACCTTCTGCAGCTCCCCGCGACGGTGGAGCTCCGCGGAGACGGTGACCGGGTCGGCCGGCTCGCCCCGCCCGTAGAGGTCGACGATCGCGTCGTAGATCGTCTCGTGGGCCGGACGGTAGAAGTCACCCCCGCCGATCTGCTCGTTGACGTCGGCGATCGCGTCCTTGGAGATCAGCATCGAGCCCAGCACGCTCTGCTCGGCGTCGGAGTCCTGCGGCGGCATCCGGCCGGACCAGTGCTCCTGGTTGCCGGCCGGGTCGTCGGCGAAGCTGCTGGGGTAGCCGCTCGAGAAGGCCTCACCGGCCCAGGACTCGCTCATCGCGACTCCCGCGGACCCTGGTGTGGATCCGGCGCCCGGCTCGGTCATGCTCATCGCGTGGCCCTCTCCTCGCTCCCGATACCACCGAGGCTAGGGTCGGGCACCGACAGCAACTTTTTCGTCGACTGCTCGATCGACGCGTCGCTTCGATGACCCGGTGACCCTGCCCGGGTGGTGTGCCCGGGTCAGCCGAACTGGAGGGTTTCGGCAGACCCGGACGCCGCACACTAGGCCCGTTCGACCGGGTCCACCAGCCGGTCATCCACAGGCCCCTGTGGATAACCCTGTTGATCGTGTGGAACACGCCGCCAGGTCGGTGCACAGCCTGTTGGCGCCGCTGTGGACGGCGAAAAAGTTCATTCGGCAATACCGCCTCTGACCTGCGCGAACACGTGATCACAGCCTGTGGAGAGAAGATTTCTGGTCGACTGGTGTTCACCAGTTCGCCATCTGGGACGGGCCAGTGAGTTTGTCGACAAAGCCCTTCGCACATTGGGATACCCACAGAAACTCCGGGTTTTACACAGGTTTTGGTAGCGCCTAGCCTCACCCCGTGGTAACGGCTCGGGACGACAGGCGACGCGCCCGGGAATCCGCGAGGCTCGAACGCAAGGATCGCAACCGCGCCCAGGACCGGGAGATCCTCCGGCTCGCCGTACCCGCCTTCCTGGCGCTCGTCGCCGAGCCGCTGTTCCTGCTCGCCGACTCGGCGGTCGTGGGCCACCTCGGCACCCCCGAGCTGGCGGCGCTCGGCATCGCCTCGGCCGTGCTAGGGACCCTGATCAGCCTGTGCATCTTCCTCGCCTACGGCACCACCGCCTCGGTCGCCCGTCAGGTCGGCGCGGGCAACACCCGGGGCGCGCTCGTCCAGGGCGTCGACGGTCTCTGGCTGGCGACCCTGATCGGCGCCCTGCTGACCGCGGTCGTGCTGCCCTTGACCGGGTCGATCGTCGACCTGTTCGGGCCCGGCCCTCGGGTGGCAGAGCTCGCGGTCACCTACCTGCAGATCGCGCTGCTGGGGGTGGTCCCGCTCCTCCTGATGCTGGCGGCCACGGGAGTGCTGCGCGGCCTCCAGGACACGCGTACGCCCCTCGTCGTGGCGGTCGTCGGCAACCTCGCCAACATCGTGCTCAACGTCGTCCTCGTCTACGGCGTCGGCCCCTTCGACGGGTTGGGCATCGCCGGATCCGCCCTCGGCACCCTGCTCGCTCAGGTCGGTTCGGCCGTCGCTCTGGTCTGGGTGGTGGTGCGGGCTGCGCGGCGCGAGTCGGCCTCGCTGCGACCGGACCTGCCCGGGATCCGGCAGGCGGGCCGGGCCGGCGTACCGCTGATCATGCGCACGCTGATGCTGCGCGCGTCCCTCCTCGTGATGACGTACGCCGCGGCCAGGCTCGGCGAGGACGACCTGGCGACGATGCAGCTCGCCCTGACCATCTGGACCTTCCTGGCCTTCACCCTCGACGCCGTCGCGATCGCGGCGCAGGCGATCACCGGGCGCTACCTCGGCGCCGCCGACGTCGACGGCACCCGGGCAGTGACCAGCCGGATGGAGCGGTGGGGCTGGCTGAGCGGCGTGGTCACCGGCCTCGCGCTGGCCGCACTCGCGCCGGTGCTCGGGCGGCTGTTCACCAGCGACCCGGCCGTGCTCGACCTGCTGGTGCCGGTGCTGCTCGTGGCAGCGGCAGCACAGCCGATCGCCGGCATCGTGTTCGTCCTGGACGGCGTGCTGATCGGCGCGGGTGACGGGGTCTACCTGGCCTGGGCGCAGCTGATCACCCTGGTCCTGTTCGCACCTGTCGCGTGGCTGGTCCTCGACGGCGGACTGCCCTGGTTGTGGGCCGCGTTCGCCGTCTGCTTCATGGGCGGCCGCGCGGTCACGCTGCTGCTGCGCGCCCACGGAGACCGCTGGATGCGGCTGGGGGCCTAGCCAGCCTTGGACAGGAACTTCCGGATCGCATCGCGAGGGTTGTCGCGGATCTCGGGACCGTGCGTGAACGCGGCCGTCGAGTACTCCAGCTCGCCCAGACGTTGCGCGGTCTTCTTCGTCATCGCGAAGTTCGAGCAGAGCATCTTCAGCGGCCAGCGCCTGCCGAGGATGTTGAAGATGGCGTCGCCGGTGATCAGCACGCCGGACTCCTCGAGCAGGTAGGACGCATGGCCCGGTGAGTGCCCCGGGGTGTGCACCACCCGGATGCCGCCGCCGACCGGCACCACCTGCCCCTCGGTCAGCTCCTCACCCACGGTGACCTTCTCGTTCTTCGGCTCGGGGAGCTTCCGGAACAGCTTGCCGATGCGCGAGGTGGGGTCGACGTCGGGCTGGGTGCCGGACCTGACGAACTCGGCGTCGTCGGCATGGACGTCGACGGGCCGCCCGGTCTCCCGGGACACGTACGCCGCACCGCCCGCATGGTCGGGGTGGCAGTGCGTCAGCATCAGCCTGGTCACGTCGCTCGGATCGGCGCCGATCGATCGCACTGCCGCGATCACCTTGGCGCCCGAGGACGCGATCCCCATGTCGATCAGCGTGATCTGACCGTCGTCGTCACGGATCATGAAGCCGTTGACGTAGTCGCCCATCAGCGGGATCCGCCACACGTCTGGCGCAAGCAGAACTGGTGCTTTCGTCATGGCTGGGGAGCCTACAGTTGCGCCATGTCGCCGCTCCAGAAGATCGCCATGGGCATGGTGATCGTGGTCGGCAGCGCCTACTTCCCGGCCAACCCGTCCCCGTCGTGGGAGATGTACGACGCCCTCGCCGATCCGCTCGGATGGGTGCTCGTGCTCTCCGGCGTCTTCGGACTCGCCCGCGTGGACGACACCTTCGACTCGATCCGCTGGATGGCCGGCCTCGCCGCAGCGGTGAGCGTGCCGATGTGGCTCCCGCAGCTGCACCACCAGCTCGACGCATCCGGAGAGTGGTTCGCCTCGCTGCCGCAGCTGGTGTTCTGCCTGTTCCTGGCCCGGGAGATCGGCATGCTGGGAGCAGCGAACGGGGGACCCCTACGTGGCCAAGAGGTTCGGGCTCCTGGTCTGGGGGTTCGGCCTGACCGGCGTACTCCCGGTGTTCGCCCTCGGCGGCAACCTCACCGAGCTGGAGTCGCCCACCCTCGTCGTCTCGGCCCTGGTCAACGTTGCCTTCATCTATCTCCTGTTCCGGGTGCACCGGCGCGAATGGCTCGGCGGGCCCGGTCCCTTGGAGGTCCATCCCCGGAAGGACGTCAGCAAGGACGGGGAAGGGGACGTCCACAAGGGCGAGGAGAAGCGCGAAGGCCGCCCACCCTCGAGCTGAGGGGGACGGCCAACGAGCTGGGACTTGATCAGGCAGAGACCACGTTGAGGTTGACCTGCGCCTCGACGTCGTCGTGCACCCGCACCGTGACGGTGTGGGCACCGAGCGACTTGATCGGATTGGTGACCACGATCGTGCGCTTGTCGACCTCGGCACCCGCCTCGCTGATCGCGTTGGCGATCTCCGCTGCGGTGACGGCGCCGAACAGGCGGCCGCCTTCGCCGGCGCGGACCTTGACGCTGAACGTCGAGCCCTCCAGCTTGGCCTTGACCTCGGCTGCGTGGTCGGAGTCGCGCACCGACCGCGCGTCGCGGGCCTTCTTGATCGACTCGATGGTCTTCTCGCCGCCGCGGGTCCAACGCATGCCGAAGCCGCGCGGGATGAGGTAGTTGCGGCCGTAGCCGTCCTTGACCTCGACCACGTCGCCGGGGGAACCGAGGCCGGTCACTTCCTGGGTCAGGATGAGCTTCATCTCTCCCTCTCCTCTCAGCGAGCCGTGGACGTGTAGGGAAGCAGTGCGACCTCACGGGCGTTCTTGACGGCCGTGGCCACGTCGCGCTGGTGCTGCACGCAGTTGCCGGTCACCCGACGGGCACGGATCTTGCCGCGGTCGGAGATGAACTTGCGCAGGAGGTTGGTGTCCTTGTAGTCGACATAGGACACCTTCTCCTTGCAGAACTGGCAAACCTTCTTCTTGGGCTTGCGAATCACTGCCTTGGCCATTGTGGTGCTCCTTCGTGAGCCCGACTCTCGCCGGAATGGTTAGGGGATGGACTGGTGAATGTTGAGTTGTCTGTGGGTCAGAACGGGGGCTCGTCCGAGCCACCGGTCGCCCAGGGGTCGTTCTGCGGCTGGCCCGAAGGAGCCTGTCCGCCCTGCTGGCCGCCCCAGGCCTGGCCTCCCTGACCGGACGGCTGTCCGGCGGGCTGACCAGCAGGCTGCTGAGCTGCCTGGCCGCCCTGGGCGGGAGCTCGAGGCCCACGGGTCGTCGCCGCCGCTGGTGTTGCCACCGCCGCTGTAGCCGCCGCCACCGCCGCTGCGCTGGACGCGCGCGACCTTGGCCGTGGCGTACTTCAGGCTGGGACCGACCTCGTCGACCTCGAGCTCGACGACGGTGCGCTTCTCACCCTCACGGGTCTCGTAGGAGCGCTGCTTCAGCCGCCCCTGGACCACGACGCGCATCCCCTTCTGGAGCGACTCGGCGACGTTCTCCGCCGCCTGGCGCCAGACCGAGCAGGAGAGGAACAGCGCGTCGCCGTCCTTCCACTCGTTGGTCTGCTTGTCGAAGGTCCGCGGTGTCGATGCGATCCGGAAGTTGGCCACCGCGGCACCCGACGGGGTGAAGCGGAGCTCCGGGTCGTCAACGAGGTTGCCGACGACGGTGATGATTGTCTCGCCTGCCATGTGGGTCTCCCTAGTGGATCAACGGGTGCGGTCGGTGGCGCTCAGCGAGCGTCGGGACGGATGACCTTGGTGCGGAGCACGGACTCGTTCAGCGTGAGCTGGCGGTCGAGCTCCTTGACGGTCGCGGGCTCGGCCTGGAGCGACACGACGGCGTAGATGCCTTCGGCGTTCTTGTCGATCTCGTAGGCGAGACGACGACGACCCCAGATGTCGACGTTGTCGACGCTTCCTCCGTCGTTGCGAACGACGTTGAGGTATGTGTCGAGCGACGGCTGGACGGTGCGTTCCTCGAGGTTGGGATCGAGGATGACCATCAGTTCATAGGCACGCATAGCGTTCTCCACCTCCTTCGGACTTGGCGGCCACGGCGTTTCCGTGGCAGGAGGGCTGTGCGGTGTCGCTCTCCCATCGGGGGTGAGCGACGCGCAAGGTTAACAAGCGGGTACGGCCCAGGACGGAAATCGTCGTCCACAGGCCAGCCGCGGGCAGTCGTCCCGTCGTTGGCAATGGTGGTCAGCCCCTTCCGCTGTCAGCACCGAGACCTAGGCTGGGGCCATGAGTTCCAGCAGCCAGATCGCCATCGGAGCACACGTCGACCAGAGCGACCCGATCGCCGAGGCGCAGGCGCGCCAGACCACGCTGGTGCAGTTCTTCCTCGGTGACCCGCAGGGCTACAAGGGCCCCGAGATCAGGTACGCCGGCGGCGCGGCCGGTCTCCGCAAGGACGCCGAGACCGCCGGCATCGACCTCTACGTGCACGCGCCGTACATCGTCAACGTCGCCACCACCAACAACCGCATCCGGATCCCGAGCCGCAAGCTTCTCCAGCAGCACATGGACGCAGCGGCGGAGATCGGCGCCAAGGGGCTGATCGTGCACGGTGGCCACGTGAACGCGTCCGACGACCCCGCGAAGGGTTTCGACAACTGGCGCAAGGCGATCGAGGCCACGGACATCAAGATCCCGCTGCTGATCGAGAACACCGCCGGTGGCGACAACGCGATGGCCCGCCACCTCGACCGGATCGCCGGGGTGTGGGACGCGATCTCCGCCGCCGAGCACTCCGACCGGGTCGGGTTCTGCCTGGACACCTGCCACGCCTGGGCGGGTGGCATCGAGCTACCCACCGCGGTCGAGAAGGTGCGCTCCATCACCGGCCGCATCGACCTGCTGCACGCCAACGACAGCCGGGACGCCTTCGACTCCGGGGCCGACCGGCACGCCAACTTCGGCAACGGCCAGCTCGACGAGGACGACTTCGCGGGCGTCGTACGTGCCGCCGGGGCACCCGTCATCTGCGAGACGCCTGGGGGGGCGGCCGAGCACCAGGCCGACTTCGCGTGGCTGCGCGGCCACGGCGTCTGAACCCAACCCGCCGGGGACTGCTCGCCGCAGCGGCTGTCTCCGGGCTCCTCGTCGGTTGCGGGGAGTCGCGCTCCGGCACGGCCCCGTCGCCGCGTCCGGCCCCGGAGGGGTCGAGGCGGGTCCAGTACGGCGAGGACACCGAGAACCAGTTCGCCGAGCTGCGGATGCCGGCCGAGAGGCCGCGTGCCACCGTGGTGCTGCTCCACGGCGGCTACTGGTACCCGGAGTACGGCCTGGACCAGATGCACCCGATCGGCCGCGAGCCTGACCGGGCCTCGGCTTCGCGACCTGGAACGTCGAGTACCGCCGCACCGGTGCCGGCGGCGGGTTCCCGAACACGCTCAGCGACGTCGCTGCGGCGGTCGACCGCGCTCGTCGGCGACGACCTGCCCGAGGGGCTGAGCGAGAACGTCGTGCTGGTCGGACACTCGGCCGGTGGACACCTCGCCGTCTGGGCCGCCTCGCGCAACGACCGGACCCCCGGAGGGGAGCCGAAAGTGCAGCCACGACGGGGCGATCTCGCTCGCCGGCGTCCTCGACCTGATGCGCGCCGGCGCCGCCGCCGGCTCGACCGTCCCGGTGAGCGCGTTCATGGGGGCTCCCCGACCGAGATACCCGAGCGACTATGCCCTCGCTGATCCTGCCCGGCTGGTGCCGGCCAGCTGCCCGGTCTGGGCGGTGCACGCAGACAGGGACGGGACAGTCCCGCCGGAGCAGAGCAGGCGTACGTCGCCCTCGCCAGCGCAGCCGGCGGCGACGGTCAAACGCGTCGTCGTCCCGGGCGACCACTTCGCCGTGATCGACCCGACCGCGTCGTGCTTCCCGGCGATCCGTGACCTGGTCGTCGAGGCGTCGTCCTGACCAGCTCCGAGCGCCGTTAGGCTCGCCGTGTGACCTCCGATGCCTTGACCGTGCGCACGATCACCGCGGAGGAGCATCTCGCTTTCGTCCGGTCCATGTTCCGGCCGGCGGCGGGATCACCGTCGGGTTCGGCGAGCTTCCTGCAGACCCCGGCGTGGGCCGCGGTGAAGCCGGAGTGGAAGGGCGAGTCCATCGGCTGGATCGCCCGCAGCAGCACCGGGAGCGAGAACATCGTCGGTGCCGCCCTGGTGCTCTACCGCCAGCTCCCGAAGGTCAAGCGCTACCTCGCCTACCTGCCCGAGGGGCCCCTGATCGACTGGGACAGCGAGGACCTGCGCAGCTGGCTGGACCCGATGGCCGCCCACCTGCGCCGGCAAGGAGCCTTCGGCATCCGGATCGGTCCCGCGGTGGTCACCCGTCGATGGAGCGCCGCGCAGATCAAGGAGGGCATCGCCGACGACACCATCGTGTCGCTGGACACGTTGCCGCCCACCGAACGCAGCCAGGCCGGCGCCCGCGTGGTCTCCCAGCTCCAGCGACCTCGGCTGGCAGCACCAGTCGGCCGAGGGCGGCTTCGCGGCCGGTCAGCCGCAGTACAACTTCTGGATCCCGCTCGTCGACGACGACGGGCACGCCACGCAGCGAGGACGACGTGCTCGCCGGGATGAACCAGCAGTGGCGCCGCAACATCAAGAAGGCCACCAAGCTCGGCGTCGAGGTCGAGCGCGGCGAGGTCGGCCGACCTCAAGGCGTTCCACGAGCTCTACGTCGCAACCGCCGCCCGCGACGGCTTCACGCCTCGCCCGCTGAGCTACTTCCAGACGATGTTCGAGGCACTCGGCGCCGAGGAACAGGACCGGATCCGGCTCTACCTCGCCCGGCACGAGGGTGACCTCGTCGCCAGCACGATCTGGATCCGGGTCGGGACGCACACGTGGTACTCCTACGGCGCCTCCTCCACCGAGAAGCGCGAGGTGCGCGGGTCCAACGCGGTGCAGTGGCAGATGATCCGCGACTCGCTCGCGGCGGGCGCGCACATCTACGACCTGCGCGGGATCACCGCGACCCTCGACTGCCGACGACGCCCATGTCGGGCTGATCCAGTTCAAGGTCGGCACCGGCGGCGAGGCCGTGGAGTACGCCGGGGAGTGGGACCTCCCGCTCAACAAGGCGATCTACAAGGCCTTCGACCTCTACATGAAACGCCGGGGCTGAGCCGGTGGCCCTCATCCTGCGCGTCGACGGCGACCGCTGGCGCACGCACCTCAAGGACGTGCACGAGCGGCACCCCGGCCTGGTGCCGGTCGCCAAGGGCAACGGCTACGGCTTCGGGCTCGGCCGGCTCGCCCGCAAGGCGCAGTGGCTCGGCGTGGACACGATGGCGGTCGGCACCTACGAGGAGATCCCGGAGGTCGAGCAGCGCTACGACGGGTCGCTGCTCGTGCTCACCCCGTGGCGACCCGGCAGCCCGGCGCCGGACAACCCGCGGGTGATCCACACCGTGGGCCGGATCGAGGACCTCAAGGCCCTCGCCGAGCACGGCTCCTCGACCGGCGAGCGCCCGCGGGTCGCGCTGGAACGGATGACCTCGATGCTCCGACACGGCTTCACCGCCGCCGGGCTGCGGGAAGCCGTCCGGCTCGTCGCGCACGACGGCGGCGTCAAGGTCGAGGGCGTGGCGCTGCACCTCCCGCTCGCCCCGAGAAGTCGTGGGACCTCGCACATGAACGAGGTCGAACGGCTGATGAACGACGTCGTCGCCGCCGGCATCGACAAGCAGGGCAGCCGCACGATCTGGGTCTCCCACCTCACCGAGGTGGAGCTCGAGCTGCTGGCGCAGAAGTACCCCGACTTCACCTTCCGGCCACGCGTCGGCACCGCCCTCTGGCTCGGTGACCGCGGCGCCCTGTCGGTGCGGGCCACGGTCCTCGACGCCCACGCGGTCGAGCGCGGCGACACCTACGGCTACCGCGGCCGGTCGGCCCCGCGCCACGGCACCATCCTGGTGGTCTCCGGCGGCACCTCCCACGGCATCGGTCTCGAGGCCCCGACCGGGGACGCGACCATCCGCGCGAAGGCAGCCTCGATCGCCCGGGGCGGGCTCGACGCTGCCGGGTTGGTGCGCTCGCCGTACACCGTCGCCGGCAAGCAGCGCCTGTTCGCCGAACCACCGCACATGCAGGCCTCGATGCTGTTCATCCCCAACGGCACCCCCGTGCCAGCCGTCGGCGACGAGATCGAGTGCCGGGTGCGGTTCACCGCCACCGACTTCGACCAGGTCGAGATCAGCTGAGCGAGATCTGCTAACCGGATAGTCCGGAGCGAACAGACCGCTCCGGGTCGTCCGCAAGGGTCCGATCGCTCCGGATTATGCGTTCATCACGAACCGGATCGTGCTCGTCCCGCACGATGTCGCGGATAACGACGGCCATCAGGTAGAGCTGGGCGGCCACACGCACCCAGATCGCCAGGTCGTACGCCGGGGCATCCGCACCGGCTGCCGGTGCCAGCCAGCCGCCGAGGAACATCCAGACCGCGCCCAGGTAGGCCATCTCGCCGGCCTGCCAGATGAGCAGGTCGCGCCACCGCGGCCGGGCGAGCACCGCGAGCGGCAGCAGCCAGAGCACGTACTGCGGCGAGTACACCTTGTTGACGAGCAGGAACCCGGCCACCACCAGGAAGGCCAGCTGGGCCACGCGCGGCGTCTGGCGCGCGGTCAGTCCCAGCACTGCGACCGCCGCGCAGATCACCCCGAACAGCAGCCAGGACCATGTGTTGATCGAGTCGGGCGAGACGGTGCGGCCGGAGTGCTGGAGCACCAGCCACAGCGAGCCGAGGTCGGCACCTCGGTCGGCGTTGAAGGACCAGAAGACCTTCCACTGCTCGTAGCCGGTGAGCCAGGCAGGCAGGTTGGCGAGCACCCAGGCAGTCGCGGCGCCGACTGCGACCAGGCCGAAGTCGGCCAGCTGCCGTCGGCGCCAGGCCACGACCAGGATCGGCCCGAGCAGGAACAGCGGGAACAGCTTGGTCGCCACCCCCAGCCCGATCATCACCCCGGCGAGCAGCGGTCTCTCCCGGGACCACGCCCACAGGGCCGCGGCCACCAGGGCGACGGCCATCAGGTCCCAGTTGATCAGCGCGGTTGCCAGCAGGCACGGCGAGAGCACGAAGTAGAGCGCGTCCCAGGGCCGGCCCCGGTGCGTGCCGGCCAGGAACCAGGTGGCGCCCAGGCCGCAGATGCAGAGCAGCAGCGCGGTGACCAGGAAGTACTGGTTCACCTCCTCCGTCATGCCGGGCAGCGACCAGAGCTGCCCGGGGTCGCCGAACTTGCGCTGGGCCACTGGCGGCCCGATGGGTTCGACCTGGGTCACCTTCGCCGCACCCCAGGCGAGGTAGGAGATGCCGACCGGGTACTCCGTCACCTCGTAGCGGCCCCCCGAGTCGGAGTAGGGCCAGCGTCCTTCGGCGTACCCCCGGGTGATGTAGAGGTAGGGCACGTCGGAGTAGCACATCTTGGCGTAGCGGGCCTCGTCACCGGTCCAGTTGGTCTTGAGGCACGGCTGGTGCTGCACGACCGTGAGCGCGAACCCCACGGCGAACAGGGCGAGCAGCACGCGCACCGGCACCCACCACCGGTGCGGCCGGCCATGCCTGCCGGCAGGGCCGCCGACGACCTCGCTCATCCTGCGAGCGAACGGGTCCTCGCTGGTGGGGGCAACGGTCACGGGCAGTTGGGATCAGTCGGGTCGCAGGGGTCGGGACCCGGGTTGCCGTTCCCGTTGCCACCGCCGCCGCCCTGGCTCGGCGCCGGGGGGTCCGGCTCCGGTTGCGTCGGGGGGTCCGGCAGGGGAGCCACGGTCTGGGTCTCGGCCGGCTTGGGCTTCTTCGTCTTCTTCGGCGGGGGCGGGGGCGGTGTGTACGGCGCGTGCCCCTCGGCTGGTGCCTCTCCGTCGACGAAGGCGGGCTCGGGGAAGTCCTCCTCCTCCATGCCCTCCATCAACCGCTCCATCACCGCTGTCCAGGTGTCGGCCGGGAAGGCCCCGCCGTAGAACACCGGGAGGTAGCCGTTCAGGGCCTCGTTGCCCTTCCCGCGGACATACATCACGGCCGTCGCCACCTGCGGGGTGTAGCCGACGAACCAGGACGACGAGACGTCCTCGTCGTCGTTCGTCGCGGTGCCGGTCTTCGCAGCAGCGGGGCGCCCCAGGTTCAGGGCGGTGCTGGCCGTGCCGTTCTGGACCGTCTGCTGCAGCGCGTAGCTGACGTCGGCGGCGATGTCTCCCGAGAGGACGCGGTTGGTCCTGCGCGGAGCCTTGTAGAGCACCTTGCTGTCCGCGGCGCGGGTCACCTTCTTCACGGTGAACCAGTCGTGGTGCACGCCTCCGTTGGCGATGGTCGCGTAGGAGTTCGCCATGTCGATCGGACTCACCGTGGCGGACCCGAGCGCGACTGCCGGGAACGGCTTCAGGCCAGGCGCATTCTTGGGTACGCCGAGAGCGTTGGCCATCCGGACCACCTTCTGCGGGCCGTCCTCCATCGCGGTGGTCAGGTCGACGTACGCAGTGTTCACCGAGTTCTCGGTCGCGGTGATCAGGCTGATCTTCGAGCCGTAGCTCCGACCCTGGCCCTCGCCCTGGTTGCCCACCTCGCCGCCACCGTCGGGCAGCTCGAAGGGGGCGTTGCCGTCGAAGGTGTCCTTGAGCGCGAACCCGTCCTTGAGACCTGCGGCGAGTGCGAACGGCTTGAACGAGGAACCCGGGGAGCCGCCCAGCCTGGCCCAGTTCAGCTGGCTGTCGAGGTAGTCCTGGCCGGCGTAGAAGCCCAGCAGGCCGCCGGTCTCCACGTCGACCGACGCGGTCGCCACGTGCAGCTTCTTCAACCCCTGCGGGCGTTGCTCGAGAACGCCCTGCTCGGCGGCCTGCATCGCCTTCCTGGTGAAGGTCGTCTCCACCCGGAGCCCGCCGGCGTCGATCTCAGCCTCGTCGAACCCGAGCCGGACCAGCTCGTCCTTGACCATGGTCAGCATGAAGCCGCGCTGTCCGCCGTACATGTCACTCGCCCGGGCCTTGCCCACCGGGGGCAGCTCGCCGCGGAACTTGTCGGCCACGGCCGCGTCGACGTTGCCCATCGAGACCATGCCGTCAAGCACGTACCCGTAGCGCTCGAGAAGGGCATCGCGACCCTCCGCGCCCCGGTCAGGGCTGAGGTAGTTGGGCGAGTTGAGCACTGCCGCCAGCATCGCCGACTCGGGCACGGTCAGCTGCTTGGCCGGCTTGTTGAAGTACGCGTTCGCCGCCGCCTGCACGCCGTAGGCGCCGCGGCCGAAGTAGATGGTGTTCAGGTAGCCCTCGAGGATGGTGTCCTTGGACTTCTCCTGCTGCACCTTCAGTGAGAGAAAGGCCTCCTTGACCTTGCGGCTCAGGGTGCGTTCCTGGGTGAGGTAGAGGATCTTGACGTACTGCTGGGTGATGGTGGACGCGCCCTGGGTCGCGTTGCCCTTGGCGTTGGAGAACGCCGCGCGCAGGATCCCCTTCGGGTCGATGCCGCTGTTGGTGTAGAAGGTGCGGTCCTCCGCGGCGATCGCTGCGTCCTCCATGGACTGCGGGATGTCAGCGAGCGGGATCGACTCGCGGTTCTGGTCGGCGAACCGGCCGATCCGGCCCTTGCTCCCCGAGTAGTAGACGTAGGTCGCCTGGGCCTCGAAGGCCTTGTTGGCATCGGGGATCGTGGTGTTCCGGTAGGCGAAGTAGCCGATCCCGGCCAGGACCAGGGTGCAGACCAAGCCAACGATCAGCAGCCACTTCAACCCGGTCCGGATCCGGGCACCGAAGCTACGGCTCCCTCCCGAGCCCTTCGCGGAACCCTTGCCCGAGCCGCTGCCGGAGCCCCTGCCAGCGGATTTCTGGGCAGCACCGGACCCGGCGGCTGCCTTCTTCCTCGGCGCGGGGGTGCTTCGGTTGCCGCTCACTACTCACTCTTTCGGGTCGCGATGTCGGTCTGCTGACGAAGCGTACGGGTTTGCTCCACGGCGAGGGACACGATGTCCGGACCCGCGTGCCGGTTCACCGGTGATATATCGATGCGATAGGTTATCCCGATAGAACAAGTCGCTATGCGGACCGGTCGGACCCACGAATCGCAGGCACGCGCAGACACGGAGGGAGGGCAGCAGATGGTGAGCAAGGGCGCGACCCTCGAGCTGGCAGTCCTCGGCCTGCTGCACGACTCCCCGCTGCACGGCTACGAGCTGCGCAAGCGGCTCAACCTCCTGCTCGGCTGGACCCGGTTGCTCTCCTACGGGTCGCTCTACCCCGCCCTGAAGCGGATGCTGCGCGCCGGCCTGGTCACCGAGGTGACCACCGCCTCGCTGGGGGTCTCGCGCCGCCAGCGGATCGTCTACCAGCTGACTCCGGCCGGGGCGGAGTACTTCGGCGCCAAGATCACCGACGTCGGACCTTCTGCCTGGGAGGACGAGGACTTCAACATGAGGTTCGCGTTCTTCTCGCGCACCGACTCCGACGTACGCCTGCGGATCCTGGAAGGTCGCCGCTCGCGGCTGCAGGAGCGCCTGGACCGGGCCCGGAGCAGCCGCGGGCCCGCCGGGGCGGACCGCTATGTCAGTGAGCTGCAACGTCACGCCATCGAGTCGGTCGAGCGCGAGGTGCGCTGGCTGACCGACCTGATCGCCGCCGAGCGAGGACCCGAGACGCGGGGTGGGTCCCCGGCACCCCGACCACCGGCCGCACCACGGGCCACACCACGGGAGAAGCCGCCGAACAGGGCGACCCCACCTGCACCAGCAACCACACAGCCAGAGCACTAAGTCGTCAGCGAAGAGGAGAACCCCATGGGATCGGTACGAGTAGCCATTGTGGGAGTCGGCAACTGCGCCAGCTCCCTGATCCAGGGCGTCGAGTACTACAAGGACGCCGACCCGGCGGGCGCAGTGCCTGGCCTGATGCACGTGATGTTCGGTGACTACCACGTCAACGACGTCGAGTTCGTCGCCGCGTTCGACGTCGACGCGAAGAAGGTCGGCTTCGACCTCTCCGACGCGATCAACAACTCCGAGAACAACACCATCCGGATCGCGGACGTGCCGCCGACCGGGGTGACCGTGCAGCGCGGCCACACCCTCGACGGGCTCGGAAAGTACTACCGCGAGACGATCGACGAGTCCGACGCCGACCCGGTCAACGTGGTGCAGGTGCTCAAGGAGGCCGAGGTCGACGTACTGGTCTCCTACCTCCCGGTGGGCTCGGAGAACGCCGACAAGTTCTACGCGCAGTGCGCCATCGACGCAGGGGTCGCCTTCGTCAACGCGCTCCCGGTGTTCATCGCCTCCGACCCGGTGTGGGCCAAGAAGTTCGAGGACGCCGGCGTCCCGATCATCGGCGACGACATCAAGAGCCAGGTCGGCGCGACCATCACGCACCGGGTGATGGCCAAGCTGTTCGAGGACCGCGGCGTGGTGCTGGACCGCACCTACCAGCTCAACGTCGGCGGCAACATGGACTTCAAGAACATGCTCGAGCGCGACCGCCTGGAGTCCAAGAAGGTCTCCAAGACCCAGGCCGTGACCTCCAACATGAGCCACGACATGGGCGCCCGCAACGTGCACATCGGTCCGTCGGACTATGTGCAGTGGCTCGACGACCGCAAGTGGGCCTACGTGCGCCTCGAGGGACGCGCCTTCGGCGACGTGCCGCTGAACCTGGAGTACAAGCTCGAGGTGTGGGACTCCCCCAACTCGGCCGGCATCATCATCGACGCGATCCGGGCGGCGAAGATCGCCAAGGACCGTGGCATCGGCGGCGCCCTGCTGTCGGCCTCGTCGTACCTGATGAAGTCCCCGCCGGTGCAGCGCCCCGATGACGAGGGCCGCGCCTCGGTCGAGGCGTTCATTCGCGGGGACGTCGAGCGCTGACCCAGCGTTCACAGAGCGCCACGAGACGCCACCCACGAGGCCGCGGATCCCGCCCGGGACCGCGGTTTCGTGCTGTCCGCTTCCGTCCGACACCGAATGTTTAACCGCTTGGGTCATCGACTTCCGTCTCAGGAGTTTCTAAGGTTCGCCCATGAGCGAAGGCACTCCACCACCCCCTCCCCCCGAGTCCCCCTACGGCGCCGGTGGGACCACGCCACCGCCGCCACCTCCTTCGAACGAGCCACCCGCGGGTCCCGGCGGGTACGGCGAACCGGCTCCGCCCCCGCCACCCCCGCCGCAGGCAGGGCCACGTCCCGGCGAGCTGCTCGACCGCTTCGTCGCCAGGCTGATCGACCACGTCCTGCTGTTCGTGGTCATCCTGATCCTCAACGCCGTGCTCTTCACGGCGATCTTCACCTCCGGGAATGCCGGCAGCATGGGCTTCGGCGGCAGCTTCGGCGCCTACTCGGTGGTGAGCGCGCTGGTCACCGCGGTGATCTACCTCGGCTACTTCGCCCTGATGGAGTCCACCCAGGGCAAGACCGTTGGCAAGATGGTGATGAAGCTGCACGTGGAGGGCGCCTCGGGTGGCAACCCGAGCCTGGATGAGGCGGCAAAGCGCAACATCTGGCTGGCCTACCCGATCCTGGGCGTGGTGCCCTTCCTCGGGATCATCGGTGGCCTGCTCGCGCTCGTCGCCGTCATCATGATCGCCGTGCAGATCAACAGCGACCCCGAGCACAGGCCCTGGACCGACAGGTTCGCGGGCACGAGGGTCGTCAAGGAAGGCTGACGCGACTTCTCGGGTGTCTGATGTGACCCGTGTCTGATCTGTACTGCCCGGCGACGCTCGTCGTCACGCGCCATGCGAAAGCCGCCTTCGTCGAGGACTGGTTCTCCGACGAGGGCGGCTCGCTGACGTCCGAGGGTCGAGCCCAGGCACGCGCGCTGGCGGACTCGCTCGAGGGACGTCGCGTGGCCTCGATCTACTCCAGTGACCTCTCACGCGCTGTGCAGACCGCGGAGATCGCAGCCGCGCGGCTGGGCGTCGCCGTCACCGCGTGCAAGTCATTGCGTGAGGTGTCGATCGGCACGCTGGTCAATGGTGCCTTCGACGTGAGCCGGATCGACGCCGTCACTGACGAGTGGTACGCCGGGTCGCTCGACGTCCGCTTCCCGGATGGGGAGTCGGGCACCGAGGTGGTCGAACGACACCGGGCGCAGTTCGAGGAGATCGCCGACCTCCACCGCGGCGAGACGGTGCTCGTCGTGGGTCACCAGACGGCGCTCGGGATCGTCGTACCTCTTCTGGCGCGTGACGTGTCACCCGCCTGGGCGCGCGAGCACGAGCTCGCGAACGGCGAGTCGATCGAGCTCGACCGCGACGCCGACGGATGGGTGCTGCGGCGGTGGGGCTCTCTCCCCTAGGCGGTCCGGGGGAGGGCCTCGGCGTCCTGCTTGATCTGCTGCAGGGTCTGGCTCATTCCATGCTGGAGCTCGGTGGTGAAGTTCTCGACGCCACCGAGGGCCACCCTGGTGAGGCGCACCGACACGTCGGAGATGCCCCTGGGCGCCTCCCGTCGCTGCACCAGGCGGGTGCCACCCGTCGGGGTCGCGGTCAGGGTGAAGGACCAGATCGTCCAGTTCTCCTTGATCCGGAAAGCGATCTTCTGCTCGGGCACGAACTCGGTCACCATCGCCTGGGTCGGCCAGAAGAGCAGCCCACGCCGGTTGAGGTTGAGCACCTTCGCGCCCTCGCGCATCACCCCGCCGCGGACGATGGTCTTGCGGCACTGGGGGCTCCACCGCGACATGTTGCGCAGGTCGGAGACCAGGTTCCACACCTCGGCGGGTGGCGCCGCGATCTCGATGGAGGCCTCGAGCGGTGCGACGTCAGTGAGCGGCATGGTGGATCCCTTCGTTGATGGAGCGGCAGGTCCTTCAACGTGAGAACCCGGGCCGGGTCACGGATATCGTCGAGTGACGCACGACTCCCCGGCCACGACCCGCCAGCAAACTCTCGGGCGCTCAGGTGTAGCGGAAAGCCTTCCGCTTGCCGCGCTCGGCCGCCTTCTCCAGTGGGGCTGGGGTGCTGAGCTGACGGCCACCGAGCCGTCGCAAGTGAAAGCCCAGAGGCCACCGAGCCGTCGCATCTGAAAGGTCGTGTCTTTCAGATGCGACGGGTCGGCAGGTTTTCGGCTTTCAGATGCGACGGGTCGGCGATAACCCGTGTTGTGCGTCCACGTCCATGACCCCGATCTACATGCGGTTGGCGGCCCACTCGAGGAGGGCCGCCTTCGCCTGTTCCTCGTTCATCGGGCCGTTGTCGAGGCGCAGCTCGAGGAGGTGGCGGTAGGCCTCGCCGACCTCGCGGCCGGGACCGATCCCAAGGATCTCCATGATCTGGTTGCCGTCGAGGTCGGGCCGGATCGAGGCCATCTCCTCGGCCTCGGACAGCTTGGCGATCCGCACCTCGAGGTCGTCATAGGTACGACGCAGCTGCTCGGCCTTGCGCTTGTTGCGGGTCGTGCAGTCGGCCCGGGTGAGGACGTGCAGCCGTTCGAGCTGGTTGCCGGCGTCCCGGACGTAGCGGCGTACGGCTGAGTCGGTCCACTCCCCCGACCCGTAGCCGTGGAAGCGCAGGTGCAGCTCGACCAGCTTCGAAACCGCATCGGTCTGGTCCTTGGAGAACTTCAGCGCCTGCATCCGCTTGCGGGTGAGCTTGGCGCCGACCACGTCGTGGTGATGGAAGGTGACCACGGTGTCCTCCACGAACCGACGGGTCTTCGGCTTGCCGACGTCGTGCATCAGCGCGGCGAAGCGGGAGGTGAAGTCCGGCCCGCCCCCGGTGAGGTCGGCGAGCCGGTCCTCGAGGTCGATCGACTGCTCGAGCACGGTCAGGCTGTGCTCGTAGACGTCCTTGTGCCGGTGGTGCTCGTCGCGCTCGAGGGCGAGGGCCGGCACCTCCGGCAGTACGTGGCTGGCCAGGCCCGTCTCGACCAGCAGGCGGAGCCCTCTCACCGGATCGGGCGCGAGCATCAGCTTGACCAGCTCGTCGCGGACTCGTTCAGCCGAGACGATCGAGATCCGCTCCGCCATGTCCGTCATCGCGGCGATGACCTCCGGCGCGACGGTGAAGCCCAGCTGGGCGGAGAACCTGGCGGCCCGCATCATCCGCAGCGGGTCGTCGGAGAAGGAGTCCTCGGGGCGACCCGGCGTGCGCAGCACGTGATGGGCCAGGTCGACGACACCACCGAACGGGTCCTCGAGCTGCTGGTCGGGCAGCGTGAGCGCCATCGAGTTCACGGTGAAGTCGCGGCGGGCCAGGTCGCCCACGAGCGAGTCGCCGTACTGCACCTCCGGCTTGCGGCTCTCCGGGTCGTACGCCTCCGAGCGGTACGTCGTGATCTCCACCTGCCACTCCCCGCGCCGGGAGCCGATCGTGCCGAACGCGCGGCCGATGTCCCAGGTCGCCTCGGCCCAGCCCTTGAGCAGCCGCTCGGTGACCTCCGGACGCGCCGAGGTGGTGAAGTCGAGGTCGTTCTGGAGACGGCCGAGCATCGCGTCGCGGACGGGACCCCCGACCAGCGCGATCTCCTCGCCGGCAGCCGCGAAACGCCGGCCCAGCTCGTCGGTGACCGGGGCGAGCCGCTCCAGCTCTGCCACCACACGAGCCTGGACATCGCTGATCAGCAGGGGCTCCTCGGACACGAGAGACCACTCTAATCGGCTCGCCGCCGCCTGCCCGCTACCGGTGCGGGCGGTGCGGCCCGGCCTCGCGAGGTGCGGGGACCTGGCTGGATACGATCGCGGCTGTGACTCGCGCCCGCTGGACTACCCGTGCGCTGGGCATCGCTCTCGTCGCAGGGACCCTCGTGGCGGGGCCGTTCCTGGTCGGTTCTGCCGTCGCCGACACCGCAACCGGTCGCCAGCAGCTGCCGAGTGCCGAGGAGGACGACGAGGTCACTCCGCTCTCGGTCACCCTGACGTCCCTGACGCCGGCCGAGATCCCGCGGAAGGGGAACATCACCCTCACCGGGGTGGTCACGAACACCTCCGACGAGGACTGGGCCGACGTCAACGTCGCCCCGTTCATCTCTGCTGAGCCGATCACGACCCGGGACGGCCTCACCGAGGCAGCGCTCACGGCCCCGGACCTCGCGGTCGGAGAACGGCTCACCGCCGACGGCACGTCGGCCGCGGTGGGCGACCTCGAGCCACGGCAGCGCGCGCCCTTCCTGATCCGCGTGCCGGTCGCCTCACTCTCGGTGCTCATCTCCGGTGCCCCCGGCGTGTACTGGATCGGTGTGCACGCGCTCGGGACGAACACCGACGGGCGGGACCTGGTCGCAGACGGGCGGGCGCGCACGTTCATCCCCCTGGTCACGGCACGGCAGGCACGGCTGCGCAGCGTCCCGGTCTCCGTCGTACTCCCCCTGCGTGCGCGGGCGCGGAGGGCCGAGGACGGCAGCCTGAACGGCCCGACCCGCTGGGTGAACCTCACCAAGGTTGACGGAAAGCTCTCCCGCGTGGTCGACTTCGGCGCCTCCGCCGGGACCGCGCCGGTCTCGTGGCTGGTCGACCCGGCGGTGCTCGACGCCCTCGACGACTTCCGCCGCGGCAACCCCCCGCTCTCACTCGGCTCGGCACGGCGCAGCGACGAGGAACCCGAGGATGAACCGAGCCAGGACGCGTCGCCCAGCCCCTCCCCCGAGCCCGAGGCCGGTTCCCCCAGCGAGGAGGAGCGCAGCCGGGCAGCCAGCGTGCTGGACTCGTTCGTGGCGACCGCCCGGAGCCAGACCCTGTTCACCCTGGGGTACGCCGACCCTGACGTCGTCTCCCTGGCCCGCAGACGAGCCAGCCTGATCAAGCGCGCCGACGACCTCGCCGCGATCCGGATGGAGGCCTGGGGTCTCACCGGCTCACCAGTCACGGCACCGCCCAACGGCTACTTCGACCCGGAGCTGCTCTCGGAGGTGCCCAGGGACACCCTGATGATGCTCAGTGACCGGGGCCGGCTGCAGGAGCCGACCCTGTCCCGTCTCCCGAGCGGCCACGAGCTGCTGCTCACCGACGCTCGCGCAATCGCCGGCGGGCCGAGGCCCGCAGAGCCGCGCGACCCACTGGCGCTGCGCCAGCGCATCCTCTCCGAGGCGGCGCTCGAGGTGGCGAAGGGCGACGAACCCACGCGACCGATCGTGGTGACGCTCCCCTACGGCTGGGACCCCGGACCCAGCTGGCGGCAGGCCGACTTCTTCGGCGGCCTGCAGACCCCGTGGGTGCGGATCGTCCCGGTTCCGCGCGGCCCGACCGAGCCGTACGAGGACGAGCTCCCCTACGGCCGCGCGCAGCTGGCCACCGAGATCCCTGAGCCCAACGTCGTGGCCACCCGCACGCTGAACCGCACGAGTGCAGTGCTGGGACACCTGCTGGCCAACGAGAACGACGTGACCGACCGGCTCAGCGGTGCCGCCCTGCAGGCCTCGGCCTACAGCGCCCGGCCCACTCTTGAGCTCGCCCGCGAACAGGTGCTCTCCCTCGACGCGTTCGCGCGGGCGCAGATGGGGCGCGTGCATGTCACCGGCACCGAGTTCGTCACTCTCTCGGGCGCTTCCGGCTCGCTCACGGTGACCCTGGTGAACGGTCTTGAACAACCCATCGTGGTGGGTCTGAAGGCTCGCACCGACAGCCCCCAGGTGCGGATCGAGACCCCCGAGCCGGTGAGCATGCAGCCGGGCCAGCGGACGACGTTGCGGCTGCAGGTGACCAGCGGGGTCGGCGTGCACGACGTCACCATCTACCCGGTGACCACCGAGGGCGAGGAGGCCGGCACCCCGCTGACCTTCAGCCTGCGCACCAGCCAGGTCGGCCGACTGATCTGGTACATCATCATCGCCGGCGGCACCCTGCTCGTCGTGATGATCGTGCGCCGGATCGTGCTGCGTGTGCGCAGTCACCGCTGGCGCCGGAGCGAGTCCGAGTGAGCGGCACCACGCCCGGGTCCGAGCCACCCGGCGTCTCGGAGAACGGGTCGCAGTCGCTGCTCTCCTCCAGCGCCGTGATGGCGGCTGGGACGATCGTCTCGCGGCTGAGCGGGTTCGTGCGCGGCATCCTGCTGGCGGCAGCGCTCGGTGTCGGGCTGCACGCCGACGTGTTCAACATCGCCAACACGGTGCCGAACATGCTCTACATCCTGATGGCTGGAGGCATCGTCAACGCGGTGCTCGTGCCGCAGCTGGTGCGGTCGATGAAGAACGACGCGGACGGCGGCGAGGCCTACACCAACAGGATCATCACTCTCGCGATCCTCTTCCTCGGTGTCGTGACCGTGGCCCTGGTGATCGCCGCGCCCTGGCTGATGCGGCTCTTCCTCGACCCACACTTCTTCGACCCCTCGCGCTCGGAGCAGCTCGAGTCGGTGATCGACTTCGCCCGCTACTGCCTGCCGCAGGTCTTCTTCTACGGGATGTTCGTGCTGGTCGGGCAGGTGCTCAACTCCCGGGGGCGGTTCGGCCCGATGATGTGGGCGCCGATCGCCAACAACGTGATCGCGGTCGCCGTGCTCAGCACCTACCTGCTCACGCTCGGTCCGGCCGAGGGGCCCGAGAAGCAGGGCGGGTTCGGGACCGGCGCCGAGGCGCTGCTGGGCATCGGCTCGACGATCGGCATCGTCGTGCAGCTGCTCGTGCTGCTGCCCTACCTGAAGGCGGCCGGCTTCTCCTACCGCCCGCGCTTCGACTTCCGTGGCAGCGGGCTGGGCCACACCTTCCGCCTGGGCATCTGGACGGTGCTGTTCGTGGTGGTCAACCAGATCGCCTACACGGTCGTCGTACGCCTGGCGAGCAAAGGCACCGTCGACCCGCTCGCCAGCGGTGCCGCCGGGTCGACCGAGGGCACCGGCTACACCATCTACTCCAACTCGTTCCTGCTCACGATGGTGCCCCACTCGATCATCACCGTGTCGCTGGCCACCGCGATGCTGCCGCTGCTCTCGTCGTACGCCGCGGACGGGAGGCTCGCGGACGTCGGATCTGCCGTGTCCTCGACCCTCCGGTCGGCCTATGCGCTGGTGATCCCGGTCGCGGTGATGTTCTCGGTGATGTCGGTCGACATCGCCAACGTGATCTGGGGCTACGGCAGCGCGGCCACGGACTTCGACAACTTCGCGCCCACGTTGGCCCTGTTCGGGTTCGGCCTGGTGCTGTTCACCGCCCACTACCTGATGCTGCGCGGGTTCTACGCCCTCGAGCAGACGCGCCGGGTGTTCCTGATTCAGTGCGGCATCGCGGTCACCAACATCGTCGCGGCGATCCTGCTCGTGCGCGGTGCTCCACCGGCGGAGACGGCGCCGCGCCTCGTGATCGCCTACACGTGCTCCTACGCGGTCGGTGCGCTGACCTCCTACGTGATCCTGTCGCGCACGGTCGGCGGCCTCGGCGGGCGGCGGCTGGTGCGCTTCCTGGTGCGGCTGCTCATCGCCGTGGGGATCAGTGCAGCGGCGGCCTGGGGGTTGCGCGAGGGCATGGAGGAACTGGCCAGGGGGCAGGGAAAGCTGGAGGCGATCCTCGACCTGGCGGTCGTCGGCCTCGGCTTCGTCGCGATCTACCTCGGCGTCGCGCGAGCGCTCCGGATCACGGAGGTCACCGACGTCATGAGGCTGGTCACCCGCCGTCTCATGAACAGGAAGTGATGCGAAACCGCGCGTCGGGCCCACATTCGCCGCCGCCCTACGATGGGCGCGGGGGAACATCGTTCGTGCACGGAAACCGCGCGGCGCCCAGAAGTTGGACCGAGAATGAACGCAGAGCTGAACGACGACGTATGAACAAGAAGATGGCACCGGGGAGGTGCGTGACGTGACGACCGGTTCGATCGGACCCGGCACCCTCCTCGCGGGCCGCTACCGCCTCGACGACCTGCTCACCGAGAGTGAAGGGGCACGGTTCTGGCGCGCCACCGACACGGTGCTCGCGCGCAGCGTCGCCATCCACGCCCTGCCCAGCGACGACCCGCGTTCCGCCGGCCTGCTCGAGGCCGCCCGCGTCTCCGCGACCGTCATCGACCCGCACCTGCTGCGCGTGCTCGACTGCGACGACGCCGACGGCATCACCTGGGTGGTCAACGAGTGGGGTGAGGGCATCTCGCTCGACCTGATGCTCCAGCAGGGAACCCTGCCCCCCTCGCGCGCCGCATGGCTGACCCGCGAGGTCGCCGAGGCGATCGCCGCCGGGCATGCCCAGGGCGTGGCCCACGGCCGGCTGAACCCCGAGGCGGTGCTGGTCACCCACGCCGGCGCGGTCAAGCTGATCGGGTACGTCGTGGATGCCAGCCTGGAGATGTCCCGCGCTCCCGACCCGATGTACGGCGAGCTCGACGAGCGCGAGGCCGACGTGATCAACCTCGCCGGCATCCTGTACGCCGCGCTGACCGGCCGGTGGCCAGGAGTCGCGCGCTCCGCAGTACCCAAGGCCCCGCGTGAGCATCGCCGTCCGCTGCGCCCACGCCAGGTGCGCGCCGGTGTGCCCCGCACGCTCGACGCGATCTGCGAGCGGGTGCTGCACAAGGAGGCCTCGCAGCACGCGATGCCGATCGAGACGGCCCACGAGATCGCCGCCGCCCTGGCCGACTACGTCGGCGACCCCGCTCTCTCCGCGCCCATCGACGCGGCCGGCATGCACGCCGAGCCCACGGTCTCGATCCACCGCGACGCGCTGCCCTCGGCCCTACCTGACCTGACCGGGCTCGACCTGGCCGAGGGCCCCGCAGTAGAGGCAACAGTGCAGGCAGGAGCGCAGGCAGCGGAGCCGGCCGATGCCGACACCGACTCCGACGCAGTGCCAGTGTCCGAAGAGCCGGATCCGGTCGACGCCGAGGCCACCCAGGTCTCCTCAGCGCTGGCGACCGAGCAGGGCCCGGTCGACGGGGGTGCCACCCAGACCTTCCGGGCGCCGGTCGACGGGCCCGACGCGCTCGCCCCGCTGCACGCGCCGATGGGTGAGGGCTCACCACCGCCTGCGTTCCCCGACCTCCCCGAGCGACCCCTCTACGCCCCGACCGAGCGACGGGTGCCGGCGGCAGCCCGCGCCGGGCAGGCGACCGGCACGTCGTCCCCCTGGTCCACCCAGACGGGTGCCGGGGCCGCAACGACAGGTGCCTCCACCAGGACCGGCGACCAGAACGGCCGCCCCTCTTCCGACGACGACACGGGCAGCGGGCCGCTGGGCTACTGGCCGTTCACCGGCGCCCCCGAGGAGGAGAACGAGACCCACACCGGCAAGGAGGGCCGCGGCTGGCTGCGCACCGCGATCGCGGTCGCCGTACTCCTCGTGCTCGTGGTGGCGATGGCCATCGCCTTCAACCGGGGCCGTCAGGACGGCGACGACCCCCCGGCGTCCTCGGAAGAACCCAGCGCCTCCGCCCAGGCGCAGGGCTCGCCGGTGCAGCTGGCCGGCGTACGCGACTTCGACCCCGAGGCCGACCCGCCGGAGGAGAACCCCGACAGCGCACCCAACGCCATCGACCGCGACCCGGCCACCTCGTGGATGACGAGCACCTACCGCGGTGATCCCGCGCTCGGTGGGCTCAAGGACGGCGTGGGCCTGATGGTCGATCTCGGCAGCGACGTCGAGGCGCAGTCGGTGTCGATCCGGTTCAAGGGGGAGCCCACCTCGTTCGAGGTGTACGCCGCCCCGGCCGGGGTGAACGAGTCTCCGGAGAGCATCGAGCAGCTCGACAAGGTCGCAACGCAGGCCGACGCCTCCCAGCGGGCCACGATCGAGCTCGACCCGGCCCCGACGACCCGCTACCTGCTCGTGTGGCTGACCAAGCTGCCCGAGGTCTCGGGCGGCTTCCGGGGCGAGATCACGGACATCACGGTCAGGTCGTGACCCCGGACCTCGATGGGGAGCGCGACGACGCCGCTCTGGTCGAGGCGCACGTCGCGGGCGATCCCGACGCGTTCGGTGAGCTGTTCGCCCGGCACCGGGACCGGTTGTGGGCCGTCGCGCTGCGCACCACCGGAAACCCGGAGGACGCTGCCGACGCGCTCCAGGACGCCATGATCTCTGCCTTCCGCAGGGCGGAGTCCTTCCGCGGAGACTCCGCCGTGACCACCTGGCTGCACCGGATCGTGGTCAACGCGTGCCTGGACCGGCTGCGCCGGGCGAAGGTGCGCGCGGCCGACCCGCTGCCCGACGACCTCGAGGACCACGCCGCAAGGGGCACGGTGCTCGCCTCGCCAGACCTGGCCGCCGATCCGGAGTCTCACGCGCTCGCCGGCGACCGGCGCAGCCGGGTGCTGGCCGCACTCGATGCACTGCCACCCGACCAGAAGGCCGTGCTGGTGCTGGTGGACATGGAGGGCTACCCAGTCCAGCAGGTCGGCGAGATGCTCGACGTACCCTCCGGCACGGTCAAGAGCAGGTGCGCCAGGGGACGCGCACGGCTCGCTGTGCTGCTCGCCGATCTCGATCCCGTCGGCGACCGGGGTGGAACCTCGAAGGCCCCTGCTGCGTCCCAGTCAGGTGACCCGCCCGGGGACCGGCAGGTCCTCGACCGACACGACCCGACCGCGCGAGGAGGTGAGCAGACGTGAATGGCGAGCCCGATGACGAGACCCTCGACGAGGGCCAGGACGCGCACATCCGCGCCCTGCTCGCCGAGCTCGGCTCCGGTCCCGACGGCGAGCGGATGCCCCCCGAGGTTGCCGCCCGGCTGGACGACACCCTGGCCCGGCTGGTCGCCGAGCGCGCCAGCACCGGTGAGGTCGACGACGAGGTCGGCTCCGGCAACGTGGTACCCCTGCGCCGACGATGGGGCTCCCGGGCGACCACCGCTGCGGCGGCTGTCGTGGTCCTGGGGATCGGTGGCGTCGCGGCCGCCAACCTCGGCCTCCTCGACAACAACGGTTCCACCATGAGCTCCGACAGCAGCGCCGGCGGCGCCAGTGAGGGGCAGGTCGAGTCCGCCCCCGACTCTGAGCCGACCCCGAGTGCGGGCGGCGACGTCTCCGCTCGCAAGCGCACCCTGGACACAGCCGGGCTCCCGTCGCTCAGCGCCGACTCCTTCGCCTCCGACGTCACCAGGCTGCTGCAGAGCCGCACGTCGCTGGTCGCGCCCGACGCGGCGCCCAGTCCTGCCTCGGGAGCAGACGAGGACTCGGGCGGGAACACCCCCGGCACGGAGACGCCTCAGCAGGCCAAGCAGGACGGCGCGATCAGCACGCTGAAGGCGCGCGACTGCCCCGGACCGGAGATCACCGACGGCGGCGTACCCAACGCGGTGGAGTACGACGGACAGCTGGCCGTGCTCGTCGTACACCCCGAGAGCGAGGGTCGACAGCTGGTCGAGGTGTGGACCTGTGCCGGGAACAGCAAGCTCGCCAACGCCACCATCACCCGGTAGGCCCGAGACCCGCCGAGACCCGCCCGCGACCCGCGAACCACGGGTGGGAAACACTGGGGCCATGAGCACCCGCACCCGGACTGTGTCCTGCCAGGTCGAGCTCGACGTCCGCGAGGAGGCCGAGCTGGTCTGGTCGGTCGCCGTGGCGCACGGACCCGAGCTGGCGTCTGAGTCCCTGACGGTCACCGTCGACGGCAACCAGGTCGAGCTGTCCGAGCTGGAGGTCAACGACGGCGGCCGGCTGCACGTCTGCACCGCCCCTCCCGGACACCTCGAGCTCTCCTACGCCGCCGAGGTGGCCGGTCGGGCCGCACCGGCGACGGTGGACCCGGTCGACGACATCGTCTACCGCCGGCCGAGCCGCTACGCGGAGTCCGACGAGCTCGGCCCCACCGCCTGGGCGGAGTTCTCCACGCGCGAGGGCAAGGAGCTGCTCGACGCCGTGAGCTCCTGGGTCGGCACGCAGCTCTACTACGTCAGCGGCTCCAGCCGGCCCACCGACGGGGCCACCCAGACCCTGCTCCTGCGGCAGGGCGTGTGCCGCGACTTCGCCCACCTCGTGATCGCGATGCTGCGCGCCCGCAACGTGCCGGCACGCCTGGTCGCGGTGTACGCGCCCGGCCTCTCGCCGATGGACTTCCACGCCGTCGTCGAGGCCGCCATCGACGGGCAGTGGCGCGCCGTCGACGCCACCACGCTGGCGCCCCGCGAGAGCCTGGTGCGGATCTCCACCGGCCGCGACGCCTCCGACACGGCGTTCCTCACCGTGCAGTCGGGCCGCGCCGACCTGGCCACCATGAACGTGACCGCCACCGCCCTGCCCGACCTCCCCCGAGACGACCTCACCAGCCTCGTCTCCCTCACCTGACCCAGAGGTGATCTGCCACCGCGCCGCTACCAGCAGCGGAATGCGCGGTGCCTAGGATCTGTTCTCCCAGAGCTCTCAAGAAACCCAGGACCACAAGCAGGAGTCGCAGTGACCGAACAGTCCAGCTCATCCGCCGGCGAGATTCGCGACGTCATCATCGTCGGGTCCGGACCGGCCGGTTACACGGCTGCGGTGTACGCCGCCCGCGCGGACCTGAAGCCGCTCGTGTTCGAGGGCTCGGTCACCGCTGGCGGTGCCCTGATGACCACCACCGAGGTGGAGAACTTCCCCGGCTTCCGAGACGGCATCCAGGGTCCGGCGCTGATGGACGAGATGCGCGCCCAGGCCGAGCGCTTCGGCGCCGAGATCGTCTCCGACGACGTCATCGAGCTGGACCTGACCGGCGAGACCAAGATCGTGAAGACCGAGGAGGGCACCTTCAGTGCCCGCGCGGTGATCCTCGCGATGGGCTCGGGCTACCGCAAGCTCGGCCTGCCCGACGAGGACCGCCTCTCCGGCCATGGCGTGAGCTGGTGTGCCACCTGTGACGGATTCTTCTTCCGCGAGCAGCACATCGCCGTCGTGGGCGGTGGCGACTCCGCGATCGAGGAGGCCACCTTCCTGTCCCGGTTCGGCTCGAAGGTCACCCTGATCCACCGCCGCGAGGAGCTGCGTGCCTCCAAGATCATGCAGCAGCGCGCGTTCGCCGACCCGAAGATCGAGTTCGCCTGGAACTCCGAGGTCGCCGCGATCAACGGTGACGACAAGCTCACCAGCGTCACGCTGCGCGACACCCAGACAGGCGAGACCCGCGAGCTCGAGGCCACCGGCCTGTTCATCGCCGTGGGTCACGATCCCCGCTCGGAGCTGTTGCCCGGCCAGGTGGACCTCGACGACCAGGGCTACGTGCTCGTCGCCGCCCCGTCCACCCGCACCAACCTCCCCGGGGTGTTCGCGGCCGGCGACCTCGTCGACCACCACTACCGTCAGGCGATCACGGCGGCGGGGACGGGCAGTGCTGCCGCCCTCGACGCCGAGCGCTACCTGTCCGACCTCGACTTCGCCACCAAGACCCCCGCCGGCGCAGCCACCGTCGGCGCGGGGGCCTGAGTCACCTCTGCGCCACTTCTCGCCCGGGAAGAAATGTCGGGCGAGGGGTGTTCAATGACCATCACCGTTACGAGACTTCGACACCCAAGGAGAACCGATGTCTGACCTGCAGGCCGTCACCGACGACAACTTCGAGGCGGAGGTCCTGAAGTCCGACAAGCCCGTGCTGGTCGACTTCTGGGCCGAGTGGTGTGGCCCGTGCCGCCAGGTCGGACCCATCCTCGACGAGCTCAACGCCGAGCACGGCGAGAAGGTCACCTTCGTGAAGATGAACGTCGACGAGAACCCCGTGACGCCGTCCACCTACCGGGTCAACGGCATCCCCACGCTGAACCTCTACAGCAACGGCGAGGTCGTCAAGCAGATCGTCGGCGCGCGCCCCAAGGCTGCCCTGCTCAAGGAGCTCGCGGACTACATCGCCTGAGCGTCCACGACCACGCCCGGCAGTCTGCCCAACCAGCAGCAGCGGGCTACAGTCGCTGCGTGAACGCAGTCTTCCGACTCGGGGACTCGGGCCCCGCCGTCGCCCAGATCACCGGTCTGCTCCAGCGGATCGGTCTTCTGGGCGATGCTGTCTCGGAGCCCGATCCGGCTGAGCTGACCGGTGACCTGGTGTACGACGACCAGCTCGAGCTCGCCGTACGCACCTTCCAGCAGCAACGTGGCCTGACCGTGGACGGCGTGGTCGGACCGCTGACCTTCCGCCGCCTCGACGAGGCCCGATGGCGGCTCGGCGACCGGATCCTGACGCATCTCCCCGGCAACCTGATGGCCGGTGATGACGTCTACACCCTGCAAGGACGCCTGCTCGACCTCGGCTTCCGGGTGGGCCGGATCGACGGCTACTTCGGGCCCGAGACCGAGGGCGGCGTACGTGAGTTCCAGCGCAACTTCGGCATCCCGCCCGACGGCACCTGCGGCCCGGCCACCCTCAAGGCCCTCACCCGGCTCAGCCCGATGGTCCGGGGCGGAGCTCCCAACGCGCTGCGGGCGCAGGAGCGGATCCGCGAGGCCGGGCCCCACCTCGGCGGAAAGATCGTGGTCATCGACGTCGGGCGTGGGCACAACCTGCCCGAGCAGTACGCCGAGGACTCCGACACGATCCTGCACGACCTGGCGCAGCGCGTGGAGGGCCGACTGGTCGCCACCGGCGTGCAGGCGTTCCTGACCACGCCGCGCTGGGCTGCCCCCGGCGAGGAGACCGAGCGTGCCGACTTCGCCAACCGCACCGGCGCCGACCTGTTCCTGTCCTTGGCGTTGGACGCCTCGGCAAACCCAGATGCATGCGGTGTCTCGACGTACTTCTTCGGCGACACCAACCACGACACCTGGTCCTCGGTGGGCGAGCGTTTCGCCGGCCTGGTGCAGCGCGAGATCATCGCCCGCAGCGACCTGGTCGACCTGCGCTGGCACCCCAAGACGTGGGACCTCCTGCGGCGCACCCGGATGCCGGCGATCCGGCTCGACGCGGGCTACCTGACCAACGCCGGTGACGCGCAACGGCTGGGCGACCCCGCCTTCCGCGACGTACTGGCCGAGTCGATCGTGGTCTCGGTCCAGCGCTTCTACCTCAGCCCCGAGGTCGACGCGCACACGGGCGTGCTCCAGGTCAGCGAGATCCGGGACAGCTTCCAGGGCGCCTAGGCAGCCGCGTTCTTGCGCACGCCTTCACTCCACAGCTCCGCGGTCTGCAGCAGCCAGAACCACGCGAACAGCACCAGCACCGTCACCTCGATCCAGAGCACGAGGTGGTTGGTGTCGACGGCCTTCGACACCAGCCACTCGGCGACTGGCAGGACCACCAGGAGCGCCGCCACCACGAAGTAGCGGTTGGTGCTCACGTCCTTGGCTGCCATCGCACCGGTCTTCTGCTGGGTGAGCTCCCGGGCGTTGATCACCGCGACCAGGATGATCGCCACGAACAGTGGCAGGGCCGCCGCGTAGTGCGCGTTGCCGATGAAGCTGTCGCGTCCCCACTGGAACCAGCCGAAGCCACCGAGCAGGACTGCGAGGGACGTCGCCATCCCGATCGTGTGCCGGTGGTTCCAGTTGCTCCTGTCCAACCTGCGGTCTCGTCGAGCAAGCACCAGGACGGTGGCGACGGCGACCACGCCGGCGAGGAACAGCGCCGGGATGTTGTTGGCGACGTTCGCCGGGATGTCCGGCGCGATGTTCGGCACCGAGGAGCAGGTGGCCCCCGCCGGCGTGGGCACGAACGCCACGACCGGCGCCAGCATGCCGCCGAGGTTGAGCAGGATGTCCTCCCACTCGCTGCTGCCCTTGAGCGCGATCATGCAGACACCGATGGTGACCAGGGCGCCGACGAAGACGGCCTGTGCGGGCGTGTAGTAGTAGTCGCTGATCGAGGGCTGGAAGCAGTCCGCCGGGTTGTTGGCGCGCTCGATCAGGACTCCGGCCGCGATCAGCACCAGCATGGTCAGCATGGCCAGACGCAGGTAGCGGTAGGTCTTGATGGTGTAGCCGGGCTGCTCTGGCATCGGACACCTCCGTCGTACGGCGAACGACGGCATTGTCTCTCCGAGGACTGGCGCCGGATCGCTCCGACACGCCACCTGGCTCTGGCGCGGGCCCGCGCCTACCAGGTGGGGGAGATCGGGTCGGTCGGCTTCGTCGGCGGCTTCGGAGCGCGCGTCGCGCGGCCGGTGCCTCCGGTCACCGGTCGCCGGCCCCGCTTCCCGGACACAGCGCCGAGCAGCGACTCCAGGCCCTTCTCCAGCTCCTCGCGGATGGACAGCGTCGTGCGCAGGTCCATCCGCATCCGCGGGTTGACCGGGTGCGCCCGATGGGTGGAGAACCCCACGGCGAGCAGGAAGTCAGCGGGTACGACGCAGTGGGCGTTGCGGCCGCGGGTGTCACCGAACGCCTCGACCGCCTTGACCCCGCCCCGCAGGACGAGGTCCTTCGCCATGCCCTGCATCAGCATCCGGCCCAGTCCCCCGCCGCGGTGGTCCGGGTCGACGTACGCCGTGGTCAGGATGACTGCGTCGCTGCTGACCGGTGAGGTCGCGAACCCGTCGGCCGCCGGGACGTGCACCGGCGGGGCCCAGATCATGTGGCCGACCACCACGTCGTCGACCACTGCCACCCGGCCGCAGGAGCCCCACTCGAGCAACACCTTGGAGACCCAGGCCGACTTCTCCTCGGCCTCGTGCCCGCGCACCTTGTCGCGTCGTACGGGATCGAGCTCCCAGAACACGCACTCCCCGCACCCGCCCTGGAGCTGGTCCAGGTGGTCCAGGGTCAACCGCTCGATCTTGCGTCCCACGTGGTCATCCTAGGCGCCGCCGATCGGCCGGTGTGCGGGCAAGCAGGTCGCAAACCGGACAGGGTTGTCGGGCATTCCCTGACGTTGTCGGGTGAAGTATCGGCCGACAACGTCAGGTTTCCCCGGTCGGCCGGGGAAACCTGCAGCCGCTCAGCGCTGCGTGGCGAGGAAGTCCGCGATGCGACCGATCGCCTCGGTGAGGGTGTCCATGTCGGGCAGGGTGACCAGCCGGAAGTGGTCGGGCTCGAACCAGTTGAAGCCGGTGCCGTGGGTGACCAGGATCTTCTTGGCCCGCAGCAGGTCGAGCACGAACTGCTCGTCGTCCTTGATCCCGAACATCTCGGTGTCCAGCTTCGGGAAGCAGTACAGCGCCCCCATCGGCTCCACGCAGCTGACCCCGGGAATCTCGTTGAGCATCCGCCAGGCCGCCTTGCTCTGCTCGTAGAAGCGGCCGCCGGGATGGATGTACTCGTTGATCGACTGGTAGCCGCCGAGCGCGGTCTGGATCGCGTGCTGCGCGGGCACGTTGGGGCACATCCGCATGTTGGCGAGCAGGGTGAGCCCCTCGAGGAAGTCCTCGGCGAGATGCTTGGGGCCGGACACCATCACCCAGCCGGCGCGGTAGCCGCAGACCCGGTAGGCCTTGGAGAGCCCGCTGAAGGTCAGGCAGAGGACGTCGTCGCCGCTGGAGGAGGCCGTGTGGTGGTGTACGGCGTCGTCGAAGAGGATCTTCTCGTAGATCTCGTCGCTGAACACCACCAGCTCGTGCCGGCGGGCGATGTCGACCAGACCCTTCACGGTGCCCTCGCTGTAGACGGCGCCGGTGGGGTTGTTCGGGTTGATGATCACCAGGCCCTTGGTGTTCTCGGTGATCTTCGACTCGATGTCGGCCAGGTCGGGGTCCCAGCCGTTCTCCTCGTCGCAGCGGTAGTGCACCGGCGTACCCCCGGAGAGGGTGATCGCCCCCGTCCAGAGCGGGTAGTCCGGCGCCGGCACCAGGATCTCGTTGCCGTCGTCGAGGTAGGCCTGCAGCACCATCGAGATCAGCTCGGAGACGCCGTTGCCGATGTAGATGTCCTCGACGGAGGTCTCGGTGAGCCCGTGCGACTGGTAGTACTGCGCGACAGCGGTGCGCGCGGAGTAGATGCCCTGGGAGTCGGAGTAGCCCTGGGCCTCGGGCAGGTTGTGCACGATGTCGGCCACGATCGCCTCGGGGGCCTCGAAGCCGAACGGCGCCGGGTTGCCGATGTTCAGCTTGAGGATCTTGTGTCCCTCGGCCTCGAGGCGGTGTGCCTCGACGAGGATCGGGCCGCGTACGTCGTAACGCACGTGCTGGAGCTTGCGGCTCTGGACGATCGGTCGCATACGCACAAGTGTCGCAGGCCGGGCGCTCGTGTCGCGCCGGTGCCCATGGCACGATCGGGCCAACCACACCGCTCCACCACGAGGACCTACATGCGCGACATCAGCTACCCGGCCGTCATCGGCACCGCCAAGGTGTTCTTCCGGGTGCTGGGCCTGCGCTTCCAGATGCACGGCACCGAGCACGTGCCGCGGAGCGGAGGTGCGCTGCTCGCGTTCAACCACGTCTCCTACATCGACTTCGTCCTCGGCGGCCTGGCCGCGCAGCCCTCCAAGCGGCTGGTCCGGTTCATGGCCAAGCGCGAGGTCTTCGACCACTCGATCGGTGGGCCGGTGATGCGCTCCATGCACCACATCTCGGTCGATCGGGCCGACGGCGGCGGCTCGATGGACGAGGCCCTGCGCTACCTCGAGGCCGGTGAGGTGGTCGGGATCTTCCCCGAGGCCACGATCTCGCGCTCGTTCGAGGTCAAGGAGCTCAAGTCCGGCGCGACCAGGATCGCCGCCCAGGCCGGCGTACCGCTGATCCCGGTGGCGCTGTGGGGCACCCAGCGGCTGATGACCAAGGACCATCCGCGCGACCTCTCCCGCGGCAAGACCATCGGGATCCGGGTCGGGGAGCCGATGTACCCCACGGGCGACAACCCGATCGGCGAGACCGCCGAGCTGCACCGCCGGCTCTCGACGCTGGTGGAACAGGCCATCGACGCCTACCCCGGCGAGGAGCAGCCGCCCGGTTCCTGGTGGCTGCCGGCCTCACGGGGCGGCATCGCTCCTTCGCCGGAGAGGGCCGCGCAGCTCGACCGTGAGGAAAAGGCTGCCCGCGCAGCCCGCAAGGCCCAGAAGGCCGAAACCGGCCCAGCCGACCGTGGGGCCGACCCAGAAGTCGACCCGGAAGTCGACCCAGAAGTCGACCAGGACGGCGAGCAGGACGGCGACCCGGCTGTCGGCTGAGCGACAAGTCGCTTTGTCGACTTGACGACACCGCCCCAAGTCAGAGCCGGGATACTGCTTTGTCGACAAAGAGACAAGCCGCCAGATCGACGGATCGGCTTGTCGCCGGATCGTCAGATCGGCCTGTCGTCCCGGTTGCGCGGGTCGATCACCGAGACGATCCGCTCCAGGTCGCTCAGGGAGGCGAACTCGATGGCGATCTTGCCCTTGTTGCGGCCCAGGGTGACCTTGACGCGGGTGTCGAGGCGGTCGCTGAGCCGGTCGCCGAGCTCGGTGAGACCCGGAGCCGTCGGACGAGCAGGTCGCACGCGGGGCTGGTCGGCGTCCTCGCCCAGCTCCCCGACGGCCACCAGCTCCTCGAGCCCGCGCACGGAGATGCCCTCGGAGACGACCCGGCCGGCGAGCCGGTCCTGGGCTGTCGGCTCGCTCACCCCGAGCAGGGCCCGGGCGTGTCCTGCGCTGAGAACGCCAGCGGCTACGCGACGCTGGACGGCAGGAGACAGGTTCAGCAGCCGCAGGGTGTTGCTGATCTGCGGTCGGCTGCGTCCGATCCGGCCCGCCAGCTCGTCGTGGGTGCAGCCGAAGTCGTCGAGCAGCTGCCGGTAGGCGGCCGCCTCCTCGAGCGGGTTGAGCTCGGAGCGGTGCAGGTTCTCCAGGAGCGCGTCACGCAGCATTGCATCGTCGCCGGTCTGGCGGACGATGGCCGGGATGGTCTCGAGGCCGGCCTCCTGGGTGGCCCGCCAGCGGCGCTCACCCATGATCAGCTCGTACGACGCCTCACCGGTTCGTCGTACGACCACCGGCTGGAGCAGGCCGACCTCCTTGATGGAGTGCACCAGCTCGGCCATCGCCTCCTCCTCGAACGCCTGTCGTGGCTGGCGTGCGTTGGGAGTGATCGGGGAGGCGGGAAGCTCGGCGAAGTAGGCGCCGGCGACCTCGGCTGGGCGCTCGGCCACCAGGGTGGCCGTCGCAGGCGCGTCCACGCGCGACCCGGGAACCTCCGCCGTGGCATCCGGGGAGGCAGCATGGGCGCCGACGTACCCGCCCGCCGGCGCCGAGGCGTCCATCTCGTCCTGCCGGGCCACTGGCTGCTCCGGGGGACCGGTGGGGATCAGCGAGCCGAGTCCTCGTCCGAGTCCGCGCCGCGGGGTGGTCTTGTTGCTCACTGCGATCCTCCGAGGTCGTTGCCTGTGGTGGTGGACATGGCGGAGCCGGCGCCACGCAGCGCCAGTTCACGTGCTGCTTCGAGATAACACAGGGCCCCGGGCGAGCCGGGATCGTAGGTCATCACGCTCTGGCCGTAGCTGGGCGCCTCCGAGACCCGCACCGAGCGCGGGATGGCTGTCTTGAGGACCTGGTCGCGGAAGTGCTCGCGCACCTCGGCGGCCACGCCCGCGGCCAGGTTGGTCCGGGAGTCGTACATCGTCAGCAAGATGGTGCTCACCGTGAGCTCGGGGTTGAGGTGCGTGCGCACCATCTCCACCGTCTCCAGCAGCTGACCAAGCCCCTCGAGCGCGTAGTACTCCGCCTGGATCGGGATCAGCATCTCCGCACCGGCGACCAGGGCGTTGAGTGTGAGCAGGCCCAGGGACGGCGGGCAGTCGATCAGGACGTAGTCGAACCGGTCCTCGCCTGCCCCGACCAGCGGGTGCGCGGAGATCGCCCTGCGGAGGCGGTTCTCGCGCGCGACCAGGCTGACCAGCTCGATCTCGGCGCCGGCCAGGTCGATGGTGGCGGGCGCGACGAAGAGGTTCGCGAGGTCGGGGTGCGGCTGGATGACGTCCGCGAGCGGCGTGCCGTCCACCATCACGTCGTACGACGAGGGGGTGCCGCGGTGGTGGTCGACCGCGAGGGCCGTGGAGGCGTTGCCCTGGGGATCGAGATCGATGACCAGCACCCGGAGACCGTGCTGGGCGAGCGCCGCGGCCATGTTCACGGCGGTCGTGGTCTTGCCGACGCCGCCCTTCTGGTTGGCGACCACCATCACTCGGGTGTGGTCCGGACGCGGCAGGTCGTCTCCGCGGCGACCCTGACGCACCATCAGGCGCTGCTCGACGGCCCGCGCCAATGGCGTGGTGTCGTCGTATTTCACGCTCTCCCCCGCCAATTCCCCCGCCGTACGCACCCCTGGGTGTCGAATTGCCCGTACTGCTGCTGACTCCACCTGATTCACCGTGCCGTCCTCGTGCGTTGTTTCACGTGAAACAGGGAGGTCCTGTGGATAACCCCTCCCCGTCTGTGGATTCCTACGCTCACGTGGCCATCCCAGGTCGGTGGATAACTTCCACCGGTCCCGGAGCGGCCACCCCAGTGGCCGTTCCACCGCCGCGGTCATCTGGATCTCCCGTGTGTCCGGTTCATTGGGGTATGCCGGATTTCTCGATCTGAACCACCGTGACCGGCTGGCTGAGCCACGCCTGGCCGACCGTCCTGACCTGCGGATTGACGCCGCGCAGCCGGCGGATCGCCGACGTCGCGGAGTGGAGCTCCTCGGCCGCCGAGGACCCCTTCATCGCCAGGAACAGACCGTCGTCGCGCACCAACGGGAGCGACCATCGAGCGAGGCGGTCCATCGGGGCCACCGCTCGCGACGTCACCACATCGAACCCCTGACCTATCTCTGGCTCCCCATGGAGCTCTTCGGCCCGACCGCGACGGACGGACACGTTGGTCAACTCCATTGTGGACACAGCGAGGTCCAGAAACGTGGTGCGACGCAGCAAAGGCTCCACCAAAGTTACGTGGAGATCCGGTCGCCGGATCGCGAGGGCGATCCCGGGCAGGCCGGCCCCGCTGCCGATGTCACACACCGTGCTGTCCGGGGGCATCAGGTCGGTGATCACCGCACAGTTCAGAATGTGCCGCTCCCACAGGCGCGGCACCTCCCGCGGGCCGATCAGGCCCCGGACCGTCGCCTCGCGGGTCAGCAGCTCCGCAAAGAGCTCTGCTGTCGGCAGGGCGTGTGAAAACACCCCCTGCGCACTTTCGGGCGCCGGGGGTGTGTGTGTTTCACGTGAAACGTCGTCGTTCACCGACGATCAGACCGTCACGCCGGCAACACCACGACGTAGCGGCGCGGCTCGGCCCCCTCGGACTCGGACCGGAGCCCGGCTGCGGCGACCACGTCGTGCACGACCTTGCGCTCGAAGGGGGACATCGGCTCCAGCGCGGCCTGCTCACCGGACTCCTTGACCTGGGCGACGACCTCGGCCGCCTGCACCTCCAGGGCGGTACGACGCTCGGCACGGTGGCCGCTCACGTCGAGCATCAACCGCGAGCGCTCGCCGGTCTCGCGGTAGACGGCCAATCGGGTCAGCTCCTGCAGCGCCTCGAGCACCTCCCCCTGGTCGCCGACGAGCTGGGGCAGGTTCGCCCCCACGATGGACACCGTCGCCCGGTCGCCCTCGACATCCATGTCGAGGTCGCCGTCGAGATCGGTGATCTCGAGCAGCTCCTCGAGGTAGTCCGCGGCGATGTCACCCTCCTGCTCCAGGCGCTCGCGGCGGGGTGGGCGGGCGGCCGAGTCGTCCTCGTCGCCACTCTCGTCATCCGAGTCGTCAGAGTCATCGGAGTCGTCCTCTGAGTCGTCGCTGTCTGTGGGGGCGTCGCCGGACGCGTCGGCCTGCTCGGCGTCGTCGACCTGCTCGGTCTCCTTCGCCTCGTCGGCCTCGGTGGTGTCCGCGGCGGGCAGCTCGGGCTCGGTGTCGGCGTCGGTCTGGGGGTTCTCCTGCACGGTCTCTCTCACGGGCTCGCTCACTTCTTCTCTCCCTGATTGCTCTGGGGGTCGTTCTGGTCATCGGACTTGGGGGATTTCTGCGCGGCAGGTCCGCCGGGCTTGCCGCCCGACTTCTTGCGCTGCTCGCGCGTCATCTTCTTGGGCTGCTGGCGCTGCGCCGGCTTGGCCTGGGCTCGGGCTCGGTCTCGACGTTGCCAGCCTCGTCGACGGCGGGCAGGCCCTTGCGCATGCGTTTCGCCTCGTCGCGGCGCTGCTTGGCGGCGAAGGCCTCGGTATTCGGCGCCGGGTTGTTCCGGATCACCCAGAACTGCTGGCCCATCGTCCACAGGTTCGAGGTGGTCCAGTAGAGGAGGACGCCGATCGGGAAGAAGAAGCCGCTGATGCCCATACCGAACGGGAGGATCCACAGCAGGATCTTCTGCTGCTGGGCGTAGGGACCGGTGAGTGCATCCGCCGGCATGTTCTTGCTCATCAGCTGGCGCTGGGTCAGGAACGTGGTGGCGATCATGACCACCACCAGGGTCATCGCGATCACCTGCACCGTGGGATCGCCGCCGGACTTGGTGAAGGTCGCGGAGATCGGGGCGCCGAACAGCTTGGCGTTCGCGAGCTGGTCGGCATCGGTCTTGCTGAGCAGGCCGTGCGCCTTGCCGTCGGCAGCCTGGTCGAGCAGCCGGAACAGCGCGAGGAAGATCGGCATCTGCAGCAGGAGCGGCATGCACGAGGCGAACGGGTTGGTCTTGGTCTCCCGGTAGAGGTTCATCGTCTCCTGGGCGAGACGTTCCCGGTCGTGGCCGTACTTCTTCTGCAGCTCCTTCACGTGCGGCTGGATCAGCTGCATGTTCCGGCTGGACTTGATCTGCTTGACGAACAACGGGATCAGCAGTGCCCGGATCACCAGGGTCAGCCCGATGATCGACAGCGCCCAGGAGGCGCCGGAGGCGTCCCCGAAGATGTTCCCGAAGACATTGTGGAAAGCCAGCAGGATGGCGCTGATCACGAAGTACAGCGGCCTCATGATGAAGCTGCCGATTTCGACGAAGAAGGACACTCAGACTCCTCGAGTCACGTTCGTATGCGGAGGAACGGGGTCATAACCGCCCAGTGCCCAGGGGTGACACCGCAGCACTCGTCGCACGGCGAGCCAGGTGCCCTTGATGCTGCCGTGCACCGTGATCGCCTCGAGCGCGTAGGCCGAGCAGGTCGGGTGATACCTGCACACCTGTCCGTACAACGGGCTGATGACGAACCGATATCCGCGCAGATAGCGCGATCAACAGGAACTTCACCCGCCCACCTCCGCGGTAACCGCAAGATCTGCGGAGACGCCAACCTTGGCCAGACAGCGGTCCAGCTCATTCGCCAGTTCGTCGTACGACGCGTGCGCCGCCCCCGGGAGTGCACGCACCACGAGCATGCCATGCGGGGGAAGGGAGGTGGTGCGCTCCCTGGCCAGGTGGCGCAACCGGCGCGACACCTTGTTGCGGGTGACGGCCTGGCCGACTGCCTTGGAGACGACGAAACCCACCCGGGGTTCTGTGGGCGCGCCTGCGTGGGCGCGTTCGACCTCGGGCGCAAGCAGGTGGACCACCATCAGTGGTCCACCGCTGCGCCGGCCACGGCGCACGACCTCCCGGAAATGAACTGGTGAGGTCAGGCGATTGCTGGGGGAGAGCACGCCCGGCTGCCCACGCCTCAGGCAGCGAGGCGGTTGCGACCCTTGCGACGACGGGAGGCCAGCACGGCACGGCCGGCGCGGGTGCGCATCCGCAGACGGAAGCCGTGGGTCTTGTGCCTGCGGCGGTTGTTCGGCTGGAACGTGCGCTTGCTCAACGTATTCACTCCACTCAGGGGGGCTGGACAGCAGTCCGATCACACCGGGTCGTGCGGGCGATTGAGTCGCCAGGAGTTGTGAGTCAACGGGCACCGCTCACCCATGATCTGCGGACGCTCATGGACATGCGGCACCGGTCGACGCCGGTTCAGACCTGCCAACGGTACGCGCTGCGCCGCGACAGGGTCAATTCGACCGAACTCCCCTTGCTGGTCGGGGGAAACCCGAAAGCGTGGCACCGGGGTGGGAACCTTTTTCCACCGACACGCCGGTCCTGTGGACAATCAGCGCCGATACCTGTGGACAACGGTTGATCCACAGGTACGAAGGTTGTTAGCGTCCATGGTCCCGGGCAGCCTCACCCACGCCTGATCGCCCGCTTACAGCGATCATCGCGTCGATCCCTCGGTCACGACCTCGTCCTTGACGTCGCCGGATCGCGGGTGTGAGGGACCAACCGGGAGTAATCGGTCAGCACTTTCATCGGCGGCGTCCCCAGATCGGAACATCGCTCGATATTGCACAACCTGTGGACAAAGGTGTGGAGCCCCTCGGATCTCCGGGTTTCAGGCACGGCGGCACAGCCATCGAAGGGGAGCGCAACGGGGCGTGGACGCAACACAGAGCACAGGTGGCAACCAGGCAAGCGAGCTCGAGGTCCTCTGGCCGGGCATCGTCGACAGTCTTCCCCCCAACCAGCGAGTGTGGCTCGCCTCCAGCAAACCACTGATGCTGGCCGAGAGCACCGCCGTGGTGGCGGTGCCCAACGAGTTCACCCGCAACCAGCTCGAGGGACGCCTGCGCACCCGCATCGAGGACACCCTGAGCGAACGCCTGGGCAAGCCGGTGCGTCTGGCCGTCAGCGTTGACCCGAGCCTGGAAGGGCCCGCCGGCGACCACCCGGCACCCACCCGGGCGCCCGTGACCACCGGTCCCGGCGCCACGCGTGGTGCCGGCGGGATGCCAGGCCCCGGCGCCTCGATGACTCCGAACGCCCATGGGGCGCCCAGCGGAGCCTCCAGCATTCCGGCCGCGTCCCCCCATGACGTACGCCCCCCGCAGCACGATCAACAGACAAGTCGACAAAGTGACTCGTCGACAAGGATGTCCAGTGCTTCGTTGACCACCGGCATCCCGGACAGCCCGCTGAACCCCCGCTACTCCTTCGAGACCTTCGTGATCGGGTCCTCCAACCGGTTCGCGCACGCCGCCGCGGTCGCCGTGGCCGAGGCGCCGGGCAAGGCCTACAACCCACTCCTGGTGTACGGCGACTCGGGGCTGGGCAAGACCCACCTGCTGCACGCCATCGGCCACTACGTGCGCAACCTGTGGACCGGCGCGAAGATCCGCTACGTCTCCTCCGAGGCGTTCACCAACGACGTGATCAACGCGATCAAGGACGCCAACACGGCAGCACTGCAGCGCCGCTACCGCGACGTCGACGTGCTCCTCGTCGACGACATCCAGTTCCTCGAGGGCAAGCAGCAGACCCAGGAGGAGTTCTTCCACACCTTCAACACGCTGCACAACGCCAACAAGCAGATCGTGATCAGCTCCGACCGGCCGCCCAAGCGCCTCACCCAGCTCGAGGACCGGCTGCGCAACCGCTTCGAGTGGGGCCTGCTGACCGACGTACAGCCGCCCGACCTCGAGACCCGCATCGCGATCCTCCGCAAGAAGGCAGCCGCCGACCGCCTCTCCGCGCCCGCCGACGTGCTGGAGTTCATCGCCTCGCGGATCCAGACCAACATCCGCGAGCTCGAGGGCGCGCTGATCCGGGTGACGGCGTTCGCGAGCATCAACCAGCAGGAGGTCGACATGACCCTTGCCGAGATCGTGCTCAAGGACCTGATCCCCGAGGGCGGCGAGCCGGAGGTCACCGCCGGACTGATCATCGCCCAGACGGCCACCTACTTCGGGTTCAGCATCGAGGACCTCTGCGGCCCGAGCCGCACCCGTGCCCTGGTGACCGCGCGCCAGATCTCGATGTACCTGTGCCGTGAGCTGACCGAGCTCTCGCTGCCCAAGATCGGGCAACAGTTCGGCGGCCGCGACCACACCACGGTGATGAACGCCGACCGCCGCATCCGCAAGGACCTCGCCGAGCGCCGCAACGTCTTCCACCAGGTCACCGAGCTCACCACACGCATCAAGCAGCAGGCCAAGCAGTCTTGAATCACACAGGTGCAAGATGTGGTTCCAGGCCACGAATTCGAGTGGACTTCCCCGGGACAACGTGTGGACAGCCAGTGCGCGACGCCCACAGGTCGCGCCCGGAACCACAGGAACGTGTGGTTCGCCCCGGCTGCGTCCACAGGCTGGTCTGCACAACTTCTGCCCGCTGACCTGCGAGAACAGGGGTTGTCCACAGAATCCACCGCACCTACTACTACGACTGAATTCCCAATTGATTCCTCGTCGCGCAATAACCGGGGAGACGCGAGCCTGTGGACGGGCCGTGGCGTGGCAGGATGCTCACCCCGGCACTCAGCCGATGCACCAGATGGAAGGAACCATCCGTGAAGTTCCGCGTCGAACGTGACGTTCTCGCCGATGCCGTCGCCTGGACGGCTCGTGCGCTTCCGATCCGCCCGAGTGCGCCCGTCCTGGCCGGCCTCCTCATCGAGGCCGGAAACTTCGAAGGGACCGACGGGCTACAGCTGTCCACCTTCGACTACGAGACCTCGGCCCGGGCAACCCTGAACGCCGACGTCAGCGACGAAGGCCGGGCACTCGTGTCCGGTCGGCTGCTCGCCGACATCTGTCGCAGCCTGCCCAACAAGCCGGTCGAGATGAGCATCGAGGGTCCGAAGGTCACGCTGACCTGCGGTTCTGCGAGGTTCAGCCTGCAGACGATGCCGGTCGAGGACTACCCGACGCTCCCGCAGATGCCCGAGGCGCGCGGCACCGTGAGCAGCTCGGTGTTCTCCCACGCCGTCTCCCAGGCGGTCACTGCTGCCGGGCGAGACGACATGCTGCCCGTGCTCACCGGTGTCCGGCTCGAGCTCGACGGCGAGTCGATCGCGATGCTGGCCACCGACCGGTTCCGGCTCTCCCAGCGTGAGCTGACCTGGTCGCCTGCGGCGCCCGACATCGACTCGGCCGCCCTGGTGCCGGCCAAGGTGCTCGCGGACACCGCGAAGGCGCTGGTGGGCGGCAGCGAGATCTCGATCGCGCTGTCCACCGGATCCGCAGGCGGTGCTGGCGAGGGCATCATCGGCTTCGAGGGCAACGCCGGCGGCGGCATCCGTCGTACGACGACCCGGCTGCTCGACGGCGACTTCCCGAAGGTGCGATCGCTGTTCCCGAGCGAGCACCTGACCGTCGCGCGCGTGGACAAGGCGGCCCTGGTCGACTCGGTCAAGCGCGTCTCGCTGGTGGCCGAGCGCAACACGGCCGTGCAGCTCGCCTTCTCCGACAACGTGCTCACCCTCGACGCCGGATCCGGCGAGGAGGCGATGGCCAGCGAGTCGCTCGAGGCGCACATCACCGGCGAGGACATCACCACCGGGTTCAACCCGGCGTACCTCCTCGACGGCCTGACCGCCATCGAGTCGCCGTTCGTGGAACTCGCCTTCACACAGGCCTCCAAGCCCGTCGTACTCTCGGGTGTGGACTCCCTCGAGGGGGAGGCGGACAGCGACTTCCGCTACCTGTTGATGCCTCGTCGCCTGCTCTCCTGACGACCACCCGGAAGGGAAACCTCGCATGGACATCGGACTCGTCGGCCTCGGCAAGATGGGTGGCAACATGCGCACCCGCCTGCGCAACGCCGGGCATTCAGTGGTCGGTTTCGACCGCAACCCCGACATCAGCGACGTGGGTAGCCTGGCCGAGATGGTCGAGAAGCTGCCCAGCCCCAAGGTCGTCTGGGTGATGGTGCCGTCGGGAGACCCGACCCGCGCCACGATCAACGAGCTCGGTGAGCTGCTTTCCGAGGGTGATCTGGTCGTCGACGGCGGCAACTCCAGGTGGACCGACGACGAGATCAACGCCGCGGCGCTGGGCGAGAAGGGCATCGGCTTCGTCGACTGCGGTGTCTCCGGTGGCGTGTGGGGCCTGGAGAACGGCTACGCGCTGATGTGCGGCGGGTCCGACGAGGACATCGCCAAGGTCCAGCCGGCCTTCGACGCGCTCCGCCCCGAGGGTGAGGCCGGGTTCGTGCACGCCGGCACCAAGCCCGGCGCCGGGCACTTCTCCAAGATGGTTCACAACGGCATCGAGTACGCCATGATGCAGGCCTACGCCGAGGGCTGGGAGCTGCTCCAGAAGGTCGACCTGGTCGACAATGTCACCGACGTCTTCGACTCCTGGCGCGAGGGCACCGTGATCCGGTCCTGGCTGCTCGACCTGCTGGTCGCGGCGGTCAAGGAGGACACCCACCTCGACAAGGTCCGCGGGTACGCCGAGGACTCGGGCGAGGGCCGCTGGACGGTCGAGGCCGCCATCGACAACGCCGTACCGATGCACGTGATCGCGGCGTCACTGTTCGCCCGGTTCAGCTCTCGCCAGGACGACAGTCCGGCGATGAAGGCGGTCGCGGCGATGCGCAACCAGTTCGGCGGTCACGCCGTACAGGCGGGTGGCCCGCCGACCACCGAAGACGTCGACTCACCGGCTGACAACACCTCGGCCGACCAGTAGCCCGGCAGGAGTCGTCGAACCGTTTGTACGTCGCCCACCTGTCGCTGCACGACTTCCGTTCCTACCCCGTCCTCGAGGTGGACCTGGAGCCGGGCGTCACCTCGTTCGTCGGACGCAACGGGCAGGGCAAGACCAACATCGTCGAGGCGATCGACTACCTCTCCCGGCTGAGCTCGCACCGGGTCGCTGCCGACCTCCCGCTCGTCCGACACGGTGCCACCCATGCGGTGGTGCGCGCGGCCGTCGTCCGTGACGACCGCCGGGCGGTGCTCGAGGTCGAGATCAACCCCGGCAGGTCCAACCGGGCCAGGGTCAACCGGGCCCAGCTGCCACGCGCTCGTGAGCTGCTCGGGCTGGTGCGCACGGTCCTGTTCGCCCCCGACGACCTCGCCCTGGTCAAGGGCGACCCGACCGAGCGACGCCGCTTCACCGACGACCTGCTGGTGCTGCACCAGGGTGCGCGCTACGCCGGCACCCGCGCCGACTACGACCGGGTGCTCAAGCAGCGCAACACCTTGCTGAAGACGGCGCGCCTGCGCGGGTCCTCCGCCGAGGGCGCGCTCTCCACCCTGGAGGTGTGGGACGCCAAGCTCGCCACGCTCGGCGCGGAGATCATGACCGCCCGCGGCCACCTGGTCGAGGAGCTCAACCCGCTGCTGGGCAAGGCCTACGAGGCAGTCGCCCGGGGCGCAGGAAGCGACGACGCCACCCTGACCTACAAGCCGAGCTTCGAGCCCCAGGTGGTCGAGCAGCGAGCGGAGCGAGCGGATGGTCGAGACCACACACCGCAAGCCGAACAACTGGCGCAACCAGGGTCGGTCGACGACCTCGAGCAAGCCATGCTCACCGAGATCGCCCGCCGCCGCCCGGACGAGCTCGAGCGCGGCGTCTCCCTGGTCGGCCCGCACCGCGACGACCTGATCTGCTCGCTGGGGGAGTTCCCGGTGAAGGGCTACGCGAGCCACGGGGAGTCGTGGTCGTTCGCGCTGGCGATGAAGCTGGCCTCCTACGAGCTGCTGCGCTCGACCGGGGACGACCCGGTGCTGATCCTGGACGACGTGTTCGCCGAGCTGGACACGGGCCGGCGCGCCCAGCTCGCCGAGCTGGTCTCCGGTGCCGAGCAGGTGCTGGTCACGGCCGCCGTACCCGAGGACATCCCCGAGGGGCTGCGCGGACGGCGCTTCGACGTGGCCGAGGGGGAGGTGACCCTCGTTGCCGGATGACGAGCCGGAGCCGGCGCAGGACGCTGCGAAGCCGACTCCGGAGGAGCACGACGACTCGGGGCTCGACCTTGCGCGCTCGATCGCGCGTGGGCTGGCCGGCAAGACGTCCCAGCGGGCCCCGCGCACCGGCGGTGGCGGCGCGGGCAAGGCCGCTCGCCGGTGGCGCGCGTTCCGGGAGTCCAGCTCGAGCGGGGCGCACCCCGACGACCGCGACCCCCAGACGATGGACGCGACCCTCGGCCGGTTCGTCAGCGAGCAGGGCTGGGAGACCGAGCTGCGGGTCCACGGCGTGTTCTCGCGGTGGGAGGCCATCGTCGGCCGCGACGTCGGCCAGCACGTCACCCCCCAGTCGTACGCCGACGGCCGGCTCGTCGTACGCACCGACTCCACGGCGTGGGCCACCCAGATGAAGCTCCTCGCCCCCGACGTCGTACGCCGCCTCAACGAGGTTCTCGGCGACGGGACCGTGCAGGCGATCGACGTCGAAGGACCCCGTGCTCCGTCGTGGAAACGCGGCCGCCTCCGGGTCAAGGGTCGTGGGCCCCGGGACACCTACGGGTGATCACGCCAGCGCTTCGAGGATGAGCCCTGAACGGCCTCGCGCCCGTATAGGGAGTCAGCCGACCCCCTCGCACGGCCTGTCGCACCCCGTTCCGGGCCTCTGAGGGGCACTTTTCGGGCCGGATCCCCACATTCCCCGGACAGGGTGCGTGATTGTGGGGCCGTGACGGGTAGACTGAGCATTGGTCGCCGACCCAACGTGAGGCGGCCATTGTGTTGCACGGAGAGTGCCACCCACATCAGCCCTCGCCCCTGGTCCAGCACGGGGGCGTACAGCAGAAGAGGAAGCCTTAGTGGCCGACGAGCCCACCACCACAACACCTTCCGAAGCCCCACCCGTTGACGCGCCGAACGACGCCCTGGCCGATGTCCAGGCCGACGTTCTGGCCGAGCACCCGGACGCCCCCGACGTGGTCACGGCCAGCATCCTCGAGGGCCACTCGGTGGAGGCGGGCAACTACGACGCCAGCGCGATCCAGGTCCTCGAGGGTCTCGAGGCCGTCCGCAAGCGTCCGGGCATGTACATCGGCTCCACCGGCGAGCGCGGCCTGCACCACCTGGTGCAGGAGGTCGTGGACAACTCGATCGACGAGGCCCTCGCCGGCTTCTGCGACCGGGTCGACGTCGCCCTGCTGGCCAACGGTGCCGTCCAGGTCTCCGACAACGGCCGCGGCATCCCGGTCGACATCCCGCCGGGCCAGGAGCTGCCGGCGGTCACCGTCGTACTCACCGTCCTGCACGCGGGTGGCAAGTTCGGCGGGTCCGGCTACAAGGTCTCCGGCGGCCTGCACGGCGTCGGCGTCTCGGTGGTCAACGCGCTGTCGAAGCGGCTCGAGGTCGAGATCAAGCGCGACGGCTACCACTGGACCCAGGCCTTCGAGATGGGCGTCCCCACAGGTCCGCTGGAGAAGGGGGAGCCGACCGACGAGACCGGTACGACGACCCGCTTCTGGGCCAACGGCGACATCTTCGAGACGACCCGCTACTCCTTCGAGACGCTCGCCAACCGCTTCCGCGAGATGGCCTTCCTGAACAAGGGTCTCGAGATCGTCGTACGCGACGAGCGGCCCGCCGCTGCGCAGATCGCGGAGGCGATCGACGACGACACCGTCTCCGACGAGGTCGAGGACGGCGGCGAGGGTCACCAGGCCGCACACCGCTCTTCCGACGGCGTGATGGAGCGACGCTTCAAGTTCGACCGCGGGCTCGTGGACTTCGTCGACCACCTCAACCGCAGCAAGACGATCGCCAACCCGTCGATCATCAACTTCGAGGCCGAGACCCCGGAGAGCCACGAGACGCACATGAGCCTCGAGCTCGCGATGCAGTGGAACACCACCTACAACGAGTCGGTGCACACCTTCGCCAACACCATCAACACCCACGAGGGCGGCACCCACGAAGAGGGCTTCCGCGCTTCCCTCACCACCCTGGTCAACACCTGGGGCGAGGAGTGGGGCCTGATGAAGAAGGCCGAGGACCGGGTCAAGGGCGACGACATCCGCGAGGGCCTGACCGCGATCATCTCGATCAAGCTCGCCGACCCGCAGTTCGAGGGCCAGACCAAGACCAAGCTCGGCAACACCGAGGCCAAGGGCTTCGTGCAGCGGATCGTGAACGACCAGCTCGGTGACTGGTTCGAGAAGAACCCGGCCGAGGGCAAGGACATCGTCCGCAAGGCGCAGGCCGCCGCGCAGGCGCGGGTCGCTGCCCGCAAGGCCCGCGACCTGGCCCGCTCCCGCAAGGACCTCTTCGGTGGCGGCGGGCTGCCCGGCAAGCTCTCGGACTGCCAGTCGACCAATCCCGAGGAGTGCGAGGTCTTCATCGTCGAGGGCGACTCGGCCGGTGGCTCGGCGCGCCAGGGACGCGACTCGCGGGTGCAGGCGATCCTGCCGATCCGCGGCAAGATCCTGAACGTCGAGAAGGCCCGCATCGACAAGGTCCTCGCCAACACCGAGGTCCAGTCGATCATCTCCGCGCTCGGCACCGGCGTGCACGAGGAGTTCGACGTCGACAAGCTGCGCTACCACAAGGTGGTGCTGATGGCTGACGCCGATGTCGACGGCCACCACATCAACACACTGCTGCTGACCTTGCTGTTCCGGTTCATGCGGCCGCTGATCGAGGGCGGCTACGTCTACATGGCCCAGCCGCCGCTCTACCGCCTGCGCTGGAACAAGCCGGCCGAGCACGAGTTCGTCTACTCCGACTTCGAGCGCGACGCACTCATGCGCGACGGTCTGGAGCAGGGCAAGAAGCTGCCCAAGGAGAACCCCGTCCAGCGCTACAAGGGCCTGGGCGAGATGAACGCCGACGAGCTGTGGGAGACCACGATGAACCCCGAGCAGCGACTGATGCTGCAGGTCACTCTCGACGACGCAGCGCAGGCAGACGAGGTGTTCTCGGTGCTCATGGGCGAGGACGTCGTACTCCGCCGTGGCTTCATCCAGCGCAATGCCAAGGACGTTCGCTTCCTCGACATCTAGCCCCTGCTCCCGGCCGTGATGCGACCAGCACCAACCAGAGAGACGAGACGTGACCGAGACTCCCACTGACAGCCCCATCGGACCCGGCCCGGGCGGCCGGATCGAGCCGATCGAGCTGCAGACCTCCATGCAGCGCGCCTACATCGACTACGCGATGGCGGTCATCGTCGGCCGCGCGCTTCCCGACGTACGCGACGGCCTCAAGCCGGTGCACCGCCGCGTGCTCTATGCGATGTACGACGGTGGCTACCGTCCCGACCGGGGGTTCTCCAAGTGCTCCCGCGTCGTCGGCGACGTGATGGGTCAGTACCACCCGCACGGCGACACCGCGATCTACGACACCTTGGTGCGCCTCGCGCAGCCTTGGGTGATGCGCGCGCCGCTGATCCACGGTCAGGGCAACTTCGGCTCGCCGGGCAACGACGCCGCGGCCGCGATGCGGTACACCGAGTGCCGGATGGCCCCGCTGGCGCTGGAGATGGTCCGCGACATCGAGCAGGACACCGTCGACTTCCAGGCCAACTACGACGGGCGCTCGCAGGAGCCGACCGTGCTGCCGGCGCGCTACCCGAACCTGCTGGTCAACGGCTCCGCCGGGATCGCGGTCGGCATGGCCACCAACATCCCTCCGCACAACCTGCGTGAGGTCGCCGCCGGCGCACTGTGGGCCCTGGAGCACCCGGACGCCAGCCGCGAGGAGCTGCAGGACGCTCTCGTCGAGCGGATCAAGGGCCCCGACTTCCCCAACGGCGCGCTCATCGTGGGCCGCGAGGGCATCGAGCAGGCCTACCGCACCGGCCGCGGTTCGATCACCCAGCGCGCGGTCATCGAGATCGACGAGGACAACAAGGGCCGCACCTGCCTGGCCATCACCGAGCTGCCCTACATGGTCAACCCGGACAACCTGGCCGAGAAGATCGCCGACCTCGTGCGCGGCGGCAAGGTGCAGGGCATCGCGGACGTCCGTGACGACTCCTCCGGCCGCACCGGCCAGCGCCTGGTGGTCGTGCTCCGCCGCGACGCCGTCGCACGCGTCGTACTCAACAACCTGCTCAAGCACACCGAGCTGCAGACCAACTTCAGCGCCAACATGCTGGCCCTGGTCGACGGTGTGCCGCGCACGCTGACGATCGACCAGTTCATCAAGGGCTGGGTGAGCCACCAGATCGAGGTCATCCAGCGCCGGACGCGATTCCGCCTGGCCGAGGCCGAGCGTCGCGCCCACGTGCTGCGTGGTCTCGCCAAGGCCCTGGACATGCTCGACGAGGTGATCGCGCTGATCCGTCGCTCGCCCGAGGTCGACGACGCCAGGGTGGGCCTGATCGAGCTGCTCGAGATCGACGAGATCCAGGCCAACGCGATCCTCGACATGCAGCTGCGCCGGCTCGCGGCCCTGGAGCGTCAGAAGATCATCGACCAGCTGGCCGAGATCGAGCTCGAGATCGCCGACCTCGAGGACATCCTCGCCAACGAGCAGCGTCAGCGTCAGATCATCTCCGAAGAGCTGGCCGCCATCGTCGAGAAGTACGGCAACGACCGTCGTACCCAGATCATCGCCTCCGACGGGGACCTCTCGATGGAGGACCTGATCCCCGACGAGGAGCTGGTGGTGACGATCACCCGGGGTGGCTACGCCAAGCGCACCCTGGCCACGCAGTACCGCACGCAGAAGCGCGGCGGCAAGGGCGTCCGCGGGGCAGCCCTGCGCGGCGACGACGTGGTCGAGCACTTCATGGCGACCACCAACCACCACTGGCTGCTGTTCTTCACCACGGCCGGACGCGTCTACCGGACCAAGGCCTACAACCTGCCGGAGGCCTCGCGCGACGCCAAGGGCGGCCACGTCGCCGGGCTGTTGTCCTTCCAGCCCGACGAGCAGATCGCGCAGGTGCTGGCGATCCGCGACTACCAGCAGGCGCCGTACCTCGTGCTCGCCACCCGCGCCGGTCTGGTCAAGAAGACCCGCCTCGGCGACTACGACAGTCCGCGCCAGGCCGGCGTCATCGCGATCAACTTCCGCGAGGACGACGACGAGCTGATCGGCGCCGAGCTGGTCAACGCCGACGACGACATCCTGCTGGTCTCCCGCAAGGGTCAGGCCATCCGGTTCACTGCCGACGACACCCAGCTGCGTCCGATGGGTCGCGCCACCAGTGGTGTCATGGGGATGAAGTTCCGTGACGGCGACTCCGTGCTGTCGATGTCGGTGATCCGCGCCGAGCAGGTGGCCGCGGAAGAGGCAGTGGCCGAGGGGACATCCGCTGACGAGTCCGAGACAGACCCGGCTGTTGAGTCTCCCGAGGTCGCCGAGCAGTACGTCTTCACGATGACCGACGGCGGCTTCGCCAAGCGCAGCCGGATCTCCGACTACCGCACGCAGTCGCGCGGCGGTCTCGGCATCAAGGCGATGTCGCTGGCCAACGAGGACCGCGGTGGCCTGGTCGGCGCGTTCATCGTGGTCGAGGGCGACGAGATCCTCTCGATCACCTCGGGCGGCCAGGTCGTGCGCAGCCCGATCAACGACCAGTTCCGCGCAACCGGACGCTCCACGATGGGCGTGAAGTTCGTGACGCCCAAGGGCGACGACACCGTCGCCGTGGTGGCGCGCAGCGTGGAGAAGGACGCCGCGGTCGAGGAGGCCGTCGACGAGGCGGTCGAAGCCGAGGCGGAGGCAGCAGACGAGTCAGCCTCGGCCGAGACGGATGCCGACGGGGACGGTGCAACAATCGAGCCCGACGGCACCGCCGACACCGACGGCGAACCGGGAGACGAGGGCTGATGTCTGAGCGCCGCGACGACGGCTCGATCGCACCCCGGCGGGGGCTGGGTGGGCCGATCCTGCCGCCCCCTCCGCCGGAGCTGGCCGAGGACGCGCGGCGGGCGGAGGCGGACAAGGCCGCTGCCGAGCGCGCGCAGTCGGAGAAGCAGGCCGCTCGGGAGGCGTCGCAGGCTCAGCTGTTCGAGGAGAAGCAGGCTCTGGCAGAGCAGGCCCGCATGACGAAGGCCCAGGAGAAGGCCCAGGAGAAGGCCCAGCAGAAGGAGGAGCGTCGTCCCACCCGCGCCCCGAAGGCCCCCAAGCCGGAGAAGTCGAAGGGCACTGCGAGGCCGGGTGGCCCGCGTCGTACCCGTCGGGCGCAGCTGCGTCTCGTCCAGGTCGACGCCTGGTCGGTGATGAAGACCTCGTTCCTGCTCTCGATCGCGCTCGGCATCGTGCTCGTGGTCGCCGTGGCGATCATCTGGTCGGTGCTCGGCGCGGCCGGGGTCTGGGAGTCGATCAACTCGATCGTCCAGCAGGCCGTCGGCGGCGACAACAGTGAGCCCTTCGACATCCAGGAGTACGCCGGCACCTCCCGCGTCCTCGGTTTCACGATGATCGTCGCCGTGCTCGACGTCATCCTGATCACCGCGATCGCGACCCTCGGAGCCTTCCTCTACAACCTCTCCGCCGCCCTGCTCGGAGGCATCGAAGTCACCCTCGCCGAGGACAACTGACTCGTTTTGTGGGGGCTCCCGAGCATGGGGTAGCCTTCCCTCTCGGTCCACCCGGGCGAGCAGTGCTGGGTGCATCCACCCGGGCCTATAGCTCAGACGGTTAGAGCGCTTCCCTGATAAGGAAGAGGTCAGAGGTTCAAGTCCTCTTAGGCCCACCAGAACCGGTTGACCCCGGGTGGCAGGATCGGTCCGAGTCCGCACTACAGTGAGTGGTCGATTCGCGATCCTCGCAGACCGGCCAAGCGACCAGATCAGCCAACAGATGGGGCCCGCACGATGAAGAAGATCCTGCTCGTCGCGGTAGCCGCTGCTGCTGCCGTGATCACCAAGAAGAAGATGGACCAGGGCAAGCAGGAGCAGGCCCTCTGGCAGCAGGCAACCGACAACGTCGACAAGGCGTAGTCACTCACCAAGGTGGTTGAGGAGCGAGCGCAGCGAGCGTCTCGAGCCACCACGCGGGGCCTTGGCGCAATTGGTAGCGCACCTGCTTTGCAAGCAGGGGGTTAGGGGTTCGAGTCCCCTAGGCTCCACCGTCTGAAACCCCGGTCCGCGGTTGGCTCCGGGTGAAGTCGGGCGCCAACTACTGCGTGACCGACGCGGACCGAGCCGAAGCAAGGCGATTTGCGGCGTACGCCCTGATCCCTGCGCCGTGGCAGCGGAGGGCACGCGATGGCATCCGCGATCCGGGTAACCGCATGGTGAATCCTTGGTGACTTCTCGCGGCCGCTGGCGCAGACTATTGCCCCATGGCTGCCTATCCAACGGCCTCCGAGAACCGCACGGTCGATGTCCCCCGCGTCGTCACATTGGGCTTCTATCTCGGGTGCTCACTGGTGCTGCTGGCGCTGGTCACGCGCTTGCAGAAGACCTTCCTGCCCGAGGGGATCGCCAACCAGATCGGGCACAACAGCGAGACGTTCCTCCTGGCTCTCACGGTCGTGGCAACCATCCAGTTCGCACGGCCTCGATGGTTCACGGGCAGCAAGAGGGAGCACACCAACTGGGTTCTCGTGCTTGCGGTTGCTGCCCTGTGGCTCGCACTGGCGCTGGTCGTCTACTACCTGGCGGGTGTTCCCACACTCGGAACCCTGAACGAGCCACTGGCCGGCGCCACCCTGCTGACGATCTACCTCGGCGTCAGGCGTGCCTGGCCCAAGGCCTGGATCGTGCCCGCAACCATGGTGGTGCTCGTCGTGGTGGGCTACCAACTGCCCCTCGTGATCGACCAGGCGGAGACGGTCACCTCGTTCGCAGCAGTTGCGATCGCCGTCGACTACGCCCAGCGCTCCATCCTCCAGCCGCGCGCACGGGACTCCTGGGCACCGGGCTACTGGGTGTTCCTGGCGGTGTGGCCGGCACTGATGCTGTTCGCCAACCGGCAACACATCGGCGGCGTCGTCGGCGACGCAGTGAACTACACGGCTCGGGGGGCCGAGGGCTTCTGGGGCGCACTCCTGATCTGCCTGTTCTTCGCCGTACTCCACCGCGCCGAGCACAGCAGCCAGCGGCTGGCCTGACTCACCGATCCAGTCTTCTATGCCGAGATCATCGGTCGGATGTTCTGGTTACCGGCGAACACGTTGCGGGGGTCGTACTCTCCCTTGATCGCCGCAAGGCGGTCGAGCTTCTTCCTGCCGAAGGCCGCAACGATGCGTTCGTCGCCCTCCGCGCCGATGAAGTTGAGGTAGACGCCACCGGTCGTGAACGGCGCGTTTGCAGCTCGATACTCACGCACCCACCGGATGTTGGCCTCGTCGTCGGCCGCGTCCTCCCACGTCGCAAAGGGATGGCTGACCCAGCGAGCTCCTCGTTGGCTCAGTGGGGTGGCGTCCTCCGGGATGCGTCCCAGTGCTCCACCCCACGGCAGCAGCAGGTGCTGGGTGAGGGGCGAGGGGCGTCGCACGCCAGCGTCGATGAACACCTCGAGGGCCGCGTCTGGGAACGAGTCGTGGTAGTCGGCACTCCAGTACTGCCGGAGCCCGGGTGGGTCGTCGATCATGCACTGGAACTGCACGTACGGCATCGGGCCGACCAGATCGAGATCAGGCCCCAGGGCGCGCACGACCTGGATCAGCTCGGTCCCTTCCGCCTCGTCGCCCGCCCACATGATGGCCAGCGCGATCATCGGTTGGCCCTGGAGGTGGTCGGGCACGAACTCCTCGGGTGGTCCGTTCACGAACACCAGCCCTGAACCGAGGTCGTCAGGTGCGTCGTCGGCCCAGTCCCGGTACGCGCGGGCGATGTCGGGTGCGGCGTCAGCCGGCCACGCCATCAGTCCACCCTGGATCGTCGGCCCAACCGGGTGCAGCGCAAACTCGAGTGCGGTGACGACGCCGAAGTTGCCGCCGCCGCCCTTGCTCGCCCAGAGCAGTTCCTGGTTGTGCCTCTCGTCCGCGCGCACCTCCCGACCGTTGGCGGTCACCAGCTCGACGGCCAGCAGGTTGTCGCACGCCAGACCGTGCTTGCGCTCCAGCCAGCCGGAGCCACCACCCAGGGTCAGACCGGCGACGCCAGTCGTGGACACCCGTCCACCGGTGGTGGCGAGACCGTGCGCCTGCGCCGCGGTGTCGAACTCGGCCCACGTGCAGCCTGCGCCGACACGGGCCCGCCGGGCTGTCGCGTCGATGTCGATCTGCTTCATCGCGCGGACATCGATCACGAGTCCGTCGTCGTTGGTCGACTGTCCGGCCACGGAGTGCCCGCCGGATCGCACCGCGACTGCGAGGTCGTCCTGCTCCGCTCGCTGCAGGGCGGCTCTGACATCTGCGGCTGTCTCACAGGCCGCGATCAGCCTGGGTCGTTTGTCGATCATCGCGTTGAACAGTGCACGCCGCTCGTCGTACCCGGCGTCCTCAGGCCCTATCCACTGCATGGCTCTCCCCTTGCGGTCGGTTCCCAGCCACCATGCGCCCGGTCAGCCCCGACCGCAACGCCGGCGAGCGCGGAGGCCGAGAGGCTCGTCTGCCTGGCTTGGGCAAACGCTGCAGCGACGCCGGGCCGCACCAGCACCTGCATGTCGGACCTGTCGGAAATCGGCGCGGGTAACGGACGGTTCGATCCATGGCGCAACGGGCAAATGCCACTTGACCTGGGTCAACCACCCGGCGGAAGACAGCTCCTTGGGCCGGATACCGCAAAGGCGCCTGTGGACTATTCCAGCAAGTACTCGGAGAGTTCCTGACGGGTCACGCGTTGGTCCGAGTCCGCACTTGGCACTAGGTGGAGGATCCCATGCACCACGTACGTGCGATCCTCCACACAGTCGGGCGGTGCACGATGGCGATACTGACCACATGAGCCCAGGCGACTCCATCACCTGGTCCGACGTGGCCGCGGAGGACCTCGACGTCCCCACGCTGTACGACGTGCTCGCGCTGCGCTCGGCGGTGTTCGTCGTCGAGCAGGAGTGTGCCTACCAGGACCCTGACGGGCTCGACCTGCTCGAGGGCACCCGGCACCTGATCGGTCGGGGCGCAGCGATCGCGACGTACGCCCGGATCCTGGCGCCCGACCGGGAGCTGCCCACGCCCCGCATCGGCCGGGTGATCGTCAGCGGCGAGACGCGGGGACAACAGCTGGGCCGACAGCTGATGGAGCGGGCACTCGCCTGCTGCGAGGAGCACTGGCCCGGCCAGCCGGTCGAGCTCGGGGCGCAGGCCCATCTGACCGAGTTCTACCGGAGCCTCGGCTTCGAGCCGGTGGGGGATCCGTACGACGAGGACGGCATCCTGCACCTGTGGATGCGGCGGACGGCCGACTGAAGGCGCGCCCGTACTCTTGCCGCGTGCCGACCCTGTTCGCTCCGCGCTACTGGGGCGCCCACCTGCTGATGGTGGCCGCGGTCGCCGCCGCGGTGGGCCTGGGGCTCTGGCAGCTGCACGTGTGGGAGGCGGCGCGGGCCTCCGAGGCGCGGGACCTGTCCAACGCGGAGCCGATGCCCCTCGACGAGGTGATGACCGGCGACAGCCCGTTCCCCGGCCAGTACCTCGGTCAGCCAGTCTCCTTCACGGGCGAGTGGATCCCCGAGGCAACGCTGTACGTCGCGGACCGCGATCTCGGCGGCAAGCGCGGCTACTGGGTGGTGACGCCGGTGCTGGTCGAGGACAGCGCGATGCCCGTCGTACGCGGATGGTCGCGTCTGGCCGAGGCGCCGGCTCCCGACGGGGAGGTCGAGGTCGAGGGCTGGCTGCAGGCCTCCGAGGGCACCGGCAGGAGTGACCAGGACCCGCAGGACGACGTGATCCCCGAGATGCGGATCCCCAGCATCGTCGAGCACGTCGACGCCGACCTCTACAGCGGCTACGTCGTCGACCGGGAGCCGACCGAAGGCCTCCAGGCAGTCACCCCCGAGTCGGTCCCGAAGGTGTCCAACTCGACCTCGCTGCGCAACCTGCTCTACGCCTTCCAGTGGTGGATCTTCGGCGGCTTCGCGGTCTACATCTGGGTCCGGTGGTGCCGCGACGTGGTCGAGGCGTCCCGCGCCGAAGCCGTCCAGCCCGAGCCGGTAGCGTCAGACTCGTGACCCAGGTGGACCTGCCCGACAACATTCGCGGCGCGCTCCTGCGCTACCGCGTGATGGCCAACATCGTGGGCGTGCTGCTGATCGTGCTCTGCCTGATCGGAGTACCGCTCGCGAACTTCGACGGTACGGCGATGTGGGGGATCTTCGACTCCACGCCGGTGATCTGGACCGAGGGCAGCCAGGCCCACGACGTCGGCGAGTGGATCACCACCGTGCTGGGTGTCGCCCACGGCTACCTCTACATGATCTTCGTGCTGACGGCGTTCCTGCTGTCCCGTCGGGCGCTCTGGCCGATCGGCTTCACCCTGGTCACCTTCCTGTGCGGCACCGTCCCGGTCCTGAGCTTCTGGGCAGAGCGCCGGGCGACTGCGCGGGTGCGCAGGGAGTGGGCGGACAAGGCCGGGGAGACCGCCGCTTCCTCAGGCCCGTCCACGGGTACGAACGGCTGAGCGTGACCGACCACGAGGCGGGCCGCACCGCGTTCGTGCTCGGTGGTGGTGGCCTGCTGGGGGCGGTCGAGGTGGGCATGCTCCAGGCGCTGTTCGAACGCGACATCGCGCCGGACCTCGTCCTCGGCACCTCGGTGGGCGCGCTCAACGGGCTGGTCGTCGCGAGCGAGCCGACGCCCGGGGTGGTCGACCGGCTGCTCGACCTCTGGCAGTCGGTCGGGGAGAGCAACGACGTCTACAGCGACGGCACCTGGCGCCAGGTCAGCCGCGCGTTCCGCACGGGCACGCACCTTCACTCCGCGAAGCCGCTGCGTGAGCGGCTCGAGCAGGAGTTCGGCGGCGTGGAGTTCGCCGACCTCGCTGTGGAGTTCCAGTGCTGCGCCGCGAGCATCGAGCGGGCCGCCGAGCACTGGTTCAGCGAGGGGCCTGTCGTCCCGGCCGTGATGGCGAGCGCCGCCGTCCCCGGGTTGCTGCCGCCGGCACGCGTGGGCGACGAGCACTACCTCGACGGCGGGATCGTGAACTCCATCCCGCTCGCCCGTGCAGTCCAGCTGGGGGCGGACCGGGTCTTCGTGCTGCAGGTGGGCCGGATCGACCGGCCGCTGAAGGCTCCTCGCAAGCCGTGGGAGGTCGCCCGGGTCTCCTTCGAGATCGCCCGCCGACACCGCTTCGTGCGCGAGCTGGCCGAGCTTCCCGAGGGTGTGGTCGCCCACGTGCTGCCCGCGGCCGGCTCGGCCAAGGACGACTCACCGCTCGCCTACCGGGACACCTCGCAGGTGGCGGGGCGGATCGAGGCGGCGTACGACGCGAGTCTGGCCTACCTCGACGAGCACCTCTGATGCGACGCCTGGTCACGCTGCTGCTCCGGCGGATGGTGATCGCCCCGCTGTTCATCGTGGTGACGGTGCTGCTCTGGACGACGCTGCCGCTGTGGCTGGTCGTCGGTGGGATCGTCTCGCCGTTCGTGCCGGGATGGCTGCGCCCGGTGCGACTGCTCTGGGTGGCGGTGGTGCACCTGACCTTCGAGAGCATCGCCCTCGTCGAGCTGTTCGGGCTCTGGATCGCCTCTGGCTTCGGCTGGAAGATCAGGTCGCCGTTCTTCGAGCGGATCCACTACGACATCGCGCAGGCCTACTTGGTGATCTTCTTCCGCGAGGCCCGCCGGGTGCTGCGGCTCCAGATCGAGACCGTGGGACCGGCGCCGGACGCCTATCCGGGTGAGCCACTGCTCGTGTTCTGCCGGCACGCGGGACCCGGCGACTCGTTCACGCTGATGTATGCGCTGATGCACTGGTACGGCCGCGAGCCGCGCGTCGTACTCAAGGAGATGCTGGCGTGGGACCCGATGGTCGGCGTGCTGCTGACCCGGTTGCCGAGCCGGTTCATCTCTCCCCGGCCCGCGCCCGGTCGCGACCTGGAGACCGAGGTGGGCGAGCTCGCCCGGAACCTCGACGAGAACGACGCGTTCGTGATCTTCCCCGAGGGCGGCAACTTCACCGAGGACCGGCGGGAGCGCGCCATCAGCCGACTGAACCGGCTGGGTCTGCACCGGATGGCCGAGCGGGCGGAGGAGATGATCAACGTGCTGGCGCCCCGACCGGGCGGCGTGATGGCCGCCCTCGATGCCGCACCCGAGGCGGACGTACTGCTGGTGGCGCACACGGGACTCGACCACGTGGTCAGCCTCGCTGACGTGTGGCACTCGCTGCCGATGGACAAGCGCCTGCTGATGGGCTGGTGGCGGGTCCCGCGTGAGGAGATCCCCGACGGCCGGGAGGAGCGCATCGAGTGGCTCTTCGAGTGGTGGCACAGGATCGACCAGTGGATCGACCAGCACCGGCCGGTGGACCTGCCCCGAAAGTGACCCGAAGTCAGAACGACAACGGCCCGCTGCACCTCCGATGCAGCGGGCCGTCGTACGTCAGGTCAGGACTTCTTGGGAGCCTTCGGCTTCGGGATCTCCACGTCCTCGGCAGGCGCGTCCGGCGTGGTCACCGGGTGCGGCTCCTCGGCAGCGTCCGAGAGCGACTCACCGGGGCTGGCGCCAACGGCGTCAGCCTGGTCCGCGTCGACGCTGTCCGAGTCGACGGGCACGTCTGCGGAGTGGGAACCCGCCTGCGGCGCCGCTGGGGTCACCGGCGTCGGGGGAGCAGCAGGCGCAGGCGACGGCGAGTAGGACGTCTGCCAGTTGGACGACTCCCCGCCGCGGAGCTTCTGCACCGCGAGGGCGCCGAGGCCGGCCAGCGTGGCGAAGACGAAGAACTTCCGCTTGCGGCCCTTGCGCTTGACCGGCTCCTCACCCTTGAGGGCGGCTGTCGCGTTCACACCGCGGCGGCGTGCCTCCGCCGCGACGGGAGCGGCAGCGGCGGTGGCCGTGGCGACACCCTTGGCGATGCGGCCGCGGGCATCCTCGACGTGGGGCGCGAGCTGGTCGCGGGCCTCGGCGATGCGTGGGGCCAGCTCCTCGCGCGCCTCGGCGAGCTTGGGGCCGACCTGGTCGCGGGCTTCCGCCAGCTTGGGACCGACCTGGTCGCGGGCGTCGGCGAGCTGTTCACGAGCATCGGCGAGGCGGGGGGCGATCTCCTCGCGCGCCCGCTCGACGTGGGGTGCGATGGCCTCGGACACGTCGCGAGCGAGGTCTTGTGCCTGCTCGACGAACTTCTCCTTGCGAGTCTTGGCGAACATAGGTTGCGAGGCTCCCTCTCTGCGGAGTTCGGGTTTCGAACGTAGGTCCCGATCATGCCCGTCTCGGCGGGGTAATTAAACCCGTGTCAGCAGGCGGGCGGTGGGTATCGCCGGTAGGAGGGCGTCGTGGGTCCCGTGTGGGGCCCCGTGGGAGGATCGTGCCCGAACGCTCCCCCGAGATTTTTCAAGAAAGGCTGTCATGTCTGACCTGAAGGCCACGCTCAAGACCAACCGTGGCGACATCGTCATCAACCTCTTCCCCGACCACGCCCCGGCGACTGTGGAGAACTTCACCGGTCTGGCGGAGGGCACCAAGGACTACAACGACGACGCCGGCCGCTCCGGGGAGCGCTTCTACGACGGTCTCGGCTTCCACCGGGTCATCGACGGCTTCATGATCCAGGGTGGCTGCCCTCTCGGGACCGGCACCGGCGGACCGGGCTACAAGTTCAAGGACGAGTTCCACCCCGAGCTCCAGTTCGACCGCCCCTACCTGCTGGCCATGGCCAACGCCGGCCCGGGCACGAACGGCTCCCAGTTCTTCATCACCGTCGGCCCGACCCCACACCTGAACCGCAAGCACACCATCTTCGGCGAGGTCAGCGACCAGGCCGGGCGTGACGTGGTCGACGCGATCGCCAGCACGCCGACCGCTCGCGGCGACAGCCCGGTCGACCCGGTGGTCATCGAGTCGGTGGAGATCGAGCGCGGGTGACCCTGCCCCCGACTGGGCCCCCGGTTGAGCCCCCCGCTGGCGGGCCGGGCGGGGCAGCGAGTGTCCCGGACGCCCCACCCACCTGCTACCGCCACTCCGACCGGGAGACCTGGATCAGGTGTCAGCGCTGCGAGCGGCCGATCTGCCCTGACTGCATGAACTCCGCGTCGGTGGGGTTCCAGTGCCCCAACTGCGTCAAGGAGGGCAACAAGGGCAGCCGGCAGTACCGCACGCCGTACGGCGGACAGCGGGTCGCCGACCCGCGCATCACCAGCTTCGTGCTGATCGGGATCAACGTGGTCGTGTGGCTGGTCATCCAGGCCACGGGCGGGCGCGCGAGCAACTTGATCGACACGCTGGCGCTGCGTCCTGACGGCGCGTGCCTCCAGCCAGGCACCAATCGCTTGTTCCCCAGCGCGACCGAGGCACAGTGCAGCACGACCGGGTTCGACTGGCTCCCCGGCGTGGCCGACGGTGCCTGGTGGCAGGTCGCCACGTCCGTGTTCACCCACGAGATGGCCATTCACATCGGCTTCAACATGCTCGCTCTGTACTTCCTCGGCCCGATGCTCGAGAACGTCCTGGGCCGGACCCGGTTCCTGGCGCTCTACCTGGTCTCCGGGATCGCAGGATCTGCCGCTGTGATGCTGTTCTCCGTCCCGTACTCCCAGACCCTCGGCGCGTCGGGCGCGATCTTCGGGCTGATGGGGGCGCTGGCCGTGATCGCGCTGAAGGTGCGCGGTCAGGTGCAGCAGGTCCTGTTCTGGATCGGGCTCAACCTGGTCTTCACCTTCACCGTGAGCGGGATCTCCTGGCAGGGTCACATCGGTGGACTGGTCGGTGGTGCCCTGATCGGGACTGCGATGGCCTACGCCCCACGGCAACGCCGGGCTTTGGTGCAGTGGACGGTCACTGGGTTGATCCTGCTGGCCTCGCTCGCGCTGATCGTCGTACGCGCGATCGGCCTGAACAGCTGAAATGACAGGTGCGAAAGTTGTCCACAGCTGTGCAGAACCCTGTGGAGAACTACACCCGTGTAACTACTCCCACTTGGTCGCGAAGGTGAAGCCCACCGCCATGAACCCGATCCCGACCAGCAGGTTGTACTGGTCGAGGTCCTTCATCACCGGGATCGGGCCGTCCGAACCGGCGAAGTAGAACGCCACGATCCAGATCAGGCCGATCAGGAAGCAGCCGAGCATCCCGATCACCACGCCGCGGCCGCGCCCGAGCGGGGTGGTCTTGTGCGCCGAGACCGTGAGCCCGAGAAAGATCAGCACGAACCCGATCAGGAAGTTCCAGCGCTCCCAGTCGGCCATCCACGGCAGCGGGTTCGACGGCTTCTTCGCACCCGGGAAGGCCGAGAACTCGGCGGCGTCCTTGGCGTAGTTGATGTAGACGGCCATCCAGACGATGCCCAGCACGACCAACAGCGCGGCGATCGCCGTTCGGGTGATCGAGGTCTGGTAGCCACTGGAGATGACAGTGGGCTTTCGCGCGGACGGTCTGGACACGGGGGGTCAACTCCTGGTCAGTTCGGGCACGAGCTGTCGGCTGGCGCTCGTCGGCTAGCGTAGTCAAGGCACGTCCAACTGAGAGCAGGCGCCCCGTTGAGCACCCCCAGTCATCGCGAGCGGAACAGCTGGCGGTTGGTCGCCGTCGTGGTCTTCGTCGTGGCCGGAGTGCTGTTCGTGACGAGCGGCCTCGCCTCCGGTGGCCTGGACCTGCGTGCGTCCAGCGTGACCGACCTGGACACCGTCGTACGCCAGGAGCGGCAGCGCACCGACGCCCTCCAGCAGCGGGTCACCGAGCTGACCCGCGACGTCGACACCCTGGGCAAGGGCGTTGACGACGCCCAGGTCGCCAACCTGCAGCGCCAGGTGGCCGAGCTGCGCGGGCCTGCGGGTTTCGAGGAGGTCCATGGCCCGGCGATCACAGTGGTGCTCCGCGACGCGCCCAAGGAGGACATCGACAAGGCCGTGGAGCAGGGTGAGGTCACCGCCGACCAGCTGGTCGTGCATCAGCAAGACATCCAGGCCGTGGTCAACGCCCTGTGGGCCGGCGGCGCGGAGGCGATGACGCTGCAGAAGCAGCGCGTGATCAGCACGACCGGCATCAAGTGCGTGGGCAACACCGTGGTCCTGCACGGCGTGCCCTACGCCCCGCCGTACGAGATCACCGCCATCGGCGACCTGGAGTCACTTCGCGTCAGCCTGGACTCCAGCGACTACATCGCGGGCTACAAGACCTACGTCGAGGCACACAACCTCGGCTACGACGTGAGCACGGACAGGGACGTCACGATGCCGGCGTACGGCGGCAGCAGCGACCTGCGCTACGCGGAGGCCGGCACCCCCACCGACGAGCTCGACCGGGACTGACCTGGCCAAGGACTCTGCTGGCCAAGGACTCTGCTGGCTAGGGACTGGGCAGCACCGACGTCGGCCCCGACGGCGAGGGCGGTGGTGGCTCCTCGAAGGTCGAGACCACGATCGTCACGGTGCTGCCCTTGTCCAGGGTCTGCCCGGCGGCCGGGCTCTGCTGCAGGACGGTGCCCTTCGTGGACTCGGTGGTGGAGTCCGTCACCCGGCTGACCTCGAACCCGGCATCCTCGATCAGCTGGGTCGCCTGGGCCTCGGTCCTGCCGACCACGTTGGGCACCTGCTCCGGCCCGTCGGACCAGAAGAGCGTCACCTTCGAGCCGTCGGCGACCTCGGTGCCGGCGGGCGGCTGCATCTCGACGACCTCGTCCTTGGGCTCGTCGGAGTCGCGCTGGGTCAGCACGACCCGCAACCCCTCACTGCGCAGCTGGTCGGCGGCGTCGTCCTTGTTCAGGCCGAGCACGTCGGGCAGCTCCACCTGTGGCCTGCCCTCCGAGACGACGAAGTCGACCGTCGACTCGGGGTCGACGAGGTCGCCGGCCTGCGGATCCTGGGAGATGACACGTCCCTCCGCGACCTCCCGGCTGGCCGCAGTGGTCACCTCGCCCACCCGCAGCTCGCCCTGTCGGATCGCCTGCTCGGCCTGATCGCGCGTGAGTCCGGTGATCGTGGGCACGGACTGCTGTTCGGGGGCGGCGGTGAACAGCTTGGGTCCGAAGACGAGGGCAGCGACGATCAGCGCCACCAGGAGGAGCAGGAGCAGCACGAGCGGTCCACGACGCTTGCGTCCCGACTCTTCCTCGTCGTCCGCGGGCAGCGAGCCCGTGTCCTGGCTCAGGTTGTCGGCCGGGAAGAAGCTGGTGGGCGCGGCCGCTGCGACCGCAGGCGCCTGCACCGGCTTGCCCTCGAGGTAGCGGTCGATGTCGGCCTTCATCGCGGCGGCGCTGGGGTAGCGGTCGCCGACGTTCTTGGCCAGCGACTTCATCACGATCGAGTCCAGCTCGGGCGTGAGGTCCTCGTCGTACGCCGACGGCGGCTGGGCCTGCTCGCGGACGTGCTGGTAGGCCACGGAGACCGGGCTGTCGCCGACGAAGGGCGGCCGGCCGGTGAGCAGCTCGTAGAGCAGGCAGCCGGTGGAGTAGACGTCGGAGCGGGAGTCGACCGTCTCGCCGCGGGCCTGCTCGGGGGAGAGGTACTGCGCGGTGCCCACGACCGCAGCAGTCTGGGTCATCGTGCTCGAGGCGTCGGAGACGGCGCGAGCGATGCCGAAGTCCATCACCTTCACGTCGCCGGCGGGGGTGAGCATCACGTTGCCCGGCTTGATGTCGCGGTGGATGATGCCGGCGCGGTGGCTGTAGTCCAGCGCCCGGAGCACGCCCGAGGTGATCTCCAGCGCCCGCTCGGGCAGGATCTTGCGGCCGTCTCGGAGCACGTCGCGCAGGGTGCGGCCGGCGACGTACTCCATCACGATGTAGGGCTGGGCGACGTTGCTGCCGTCGGTCGACATCTCCTCGCCGGTGTCGTAGACCGACACGATCGTGGGGTCGTTGAGCGACGCGGCCGACTGGGCCTCGCGCCGGAACCGTGCCTGGAAGGTGGCGTCGCTGGCGAGGTCGGTGCGCAGCCGCTTGATCGCGACAGTGCGACCCAGCCGGACGTCGATGCCCTTGCGGACCTCGGCCATCCCGCCGCGTCCGAGCAGCTCACCCACCTCGTAGCGGCCACCGATCCGGTGCGGTTCAGTCATCCTGGCCTCCGTCTCCCTTCTCCTGGGCCTTGCCGCTGTCCGCCGAAGCCTTGCCGCCCGGCGAGGCATCGCCAGACGGGCCACCGCCACCGTTGCCCCCTCCGTTGCCGTTGCCGTTGCCATTGCCGTTGTCGGGGTTGGCCTCGTCGGAGGTGTCCGGCTCCGGCGGGTTCTCCTCGCCCTGGTTCCCCTGGTTGCCGTCGTTCCCCTGGTCGGGTTGTTCCTCGGTCTCCTCGTCGGTGGGCTCCTCCGGAGGGTCCCCCCAGACCTGGATGGTGATCGTGGAGCCCTTCTCGACCAGCCCGGTGGGGTCGAGGTCCGCGACCGTGTCGGGCTCCTCGCCGCCCGGGTTCTCCTGGGTCTCGGTCTCGGTCTTGAGGTCCTTGTTCTCGAGCGCCTCGACGACCTCGTCGACAGGCTCACCGATGTATGCCGCGCGCCGGACTCGCACCGTGTCGGCGTCGGCGGAAGGAGACGCACCGTCGCCGTCGGAGCTCGACGGGGTGTCGTCGGTCCATGGATGCGTGATCAGCAGAGCGGCCAGCAGGACGAGGGCGAGCAGACCCACTGCGATGAGCGGCCCGCGCGAGCGGCTCTTGGTGGGCGCGCTGGATGTGGCGGTGTCCGTGTACGGAGGGTCTTCGGCCGGAGCAGGGGCCACCGGGGCAGCGACTCCGGTCAGCAGCTGGGTCTGGTCGACCGCCGGGACCGGGAGGGGGACGGGCGCCGCGTCGGGGTCCTCGCCTGCCGCGCGGAGGGCGTCGGCGATGGCGGCACCGTCGGCGTAGCGCTCCGCAGGGTTCTTGGCGAGGGCACGGGTGACGACGCCGGCGAGGGCTGAGGGGACACTGTCCGGCAGCGGCGGCACGTCCTGCTGGATCTGGGCGAGCGCCGTCGCGATCGGGGTGTCGGCGACGAACGGCCGACGACCGCTGAGGCACTCGAAGAGCACGACGCCCAGCGCGTAGACGTCACTGGCTGCTGTGGCTGAGTCACCGCGAGCCTGCTCGGGGGAGAGGTACTGCGGAGTGCCGACGATCTGACCGGTCTGCGTGAACGCGACGGACCCGGTGGCGCGGGCGATCCCGAAGTCGGTGATCTTGATCCGGCCGTCGGGCGTGACGAGCAGGTTGGCAGGCTTCACGTCGCGGTGTACGACGCCAGCGGCATGCGCGACCGCGAGCGCCTCGGCAGTCTGGAGCGCGAGCAGGCGGGCCTGCTCGGGGTCGAAGGGCTGTCGGCGGGCGAGCAGGTCGGAGAGCGGCTTGCCGTCGACCAGCTCCATCACCAGGTAGGGAGTGCCCTCGGGGAGGAGCCCGTAGTCGAAGACCGAGGCGATGCCGGGGTGGTGGAGTCCGGCTGCGTGCCTGGCCTCGGCCTCGAAGCGGGCCCGGAACGTGGGGTCGTCGGCGTACTCCCGCTTGAGGATCTTGACCGCCACCTCGCGACCGAGCACGGTGTCGCGGGCTCGCCAGACCTCGCCCATGCCGCCGGTGGCGATCCGCTCGCCGCGCTCGTAGCGCTCGCCCGAGTCGCCGGTGAGTCCGTTGCCCTGGTCGTCGGTCATCTCCCGATCACCGCCTCCATGACTGCCTTGGCGATCGGGGCGGCCAGGCCGCTGCCGGAGATCTCGTCGCGCGCGACGCCGGCGTCCTGGACGAGTACGGCGACCGCGACTGCTGGCGTCTCCGCTGGGGCGAAGGAGACGAACCAGGCGTACGGCGGCCGGTCGGGCGCGCTCTGCGCCGTACCGGTCTTGCCGGCCACGTCGACGCCGTCGATCTGCGCGGTTCGCGCGGTGCCGTCCTCGACCACGGCGACCATCATCTGGCGCAGGTCGCGCGACGCCGAGGAGCTCATCGCCGGCTGGTCGGGCATCTGCTCCGGGTCGGTCTTGTCGAGCACGTCGAGCTTGGGTGACTTGATCTCGTCGACGAGATAGGGCTTCATCACCACGCCGTCGTTGGCGATGCCGGCTCCGACCATCGCCATCTGCAGGGGGGTGGCAGCGACGTCGAACTGACCGATGGCGGAGAGCGCCGTCTGGGGCTTGTCAGGGTTCTCGGGGAAGCGGCTGATGGCCTCGCGGGTGAGGGCGTCGTCGAGGTCGTGGAAGCTGCGCGCACTGAAGCCGAACTTCTCGGACTGCTCACGGAGTGCGTCGCCGCCGAGCTTGAGACCGACATCGCCGAAGGAGACGTTGCAGGAGACCTGGAGCGCCCTGGTCAGTGTGATCCGGTCGCCGCCGCAACCGCCCCCGCTGTCGTTGACGAGATCGGTGCTGGTCTGCGGTAGGTCGAGCCTCGCGCCGCCGGGGACCATCGTGTCGGGCGTGTAGTTGCCGGAGTCCAGCGCCGCAGCCGCGGTCACCAGCTTGAAGGTCGAACCCGGAGGAAGGACCTCCTCGATCGCTCGGTTGTTCAGCGGGCTGAGCTCGTTCTCCTCGAGGCGCTGCTTGGCCTTGCCGACCTCGTTGAAGTCGTGGCTGGCCAGCCGGTCGGGGTTGTAGCTCGGGCTGGACACCATCGCCAGGATCCTGCCGGTGCGGGGCTCGATCGCCACCACGGCTCCGCGCACGTTGTCGCCGAGTGCGTTCAGCCCGTCGTACGCCGCCCGCTGGGCGTCGGGGTCCACGGTCAGGGTGACGCTGCCGCCCTTGGGGTCCTCGCCGCCGAGGAGCGCGATCACCCGGTTGTCGATGAACAGCCGAGGGTCGCTGCCGGACAGCACGGAGTTCTGTGTGGCCTCCACGCCGCCGAGGCCCCAGTCGCGCGAGAAGAAGCCAGTCAGGTGGGCGTACTCGGGACCCTCGGGGTAGACGCGCTGGAACTTGTAGGCGTCGTCGGACTTGTTGCTCTCCGCGACTGCCTTGCCGCGCACCAGGATCGCGCCGCGCTCGCGGGAGAACTCGGCGTCGCGTACCCGCTTGTTGTCGGGGTGCTTGCTCAGTGAGGTCAGGTCGTCGGCCTGCCAGTACTGCACGTAGGTGGCGTTGATGAGCAGCGACACGAACAGCAGCATGCAGGCGACGGCGAGGTTGCGGATCGGCTTGTTCATATTCGGGGTCCCCGCGGAATCGGGAGCGCAGCGAGCGATTTTGTGGGGTGATTCATCGGCGGATGTTCACCACCTGGGTGGCGTCGGCGTCGTAGTCCTCGTCGGGCTCGAGGAGCTCCGGCGGTGGGCGGCGGGCCTGGTCGGAGATGCGCAGCAGCAACGCCACGATCGCCCAGTTGGCGACCAGGCTGGAGCCGCCGTACGACAGGAACGGGGTGGTGAGACCGGTCAGCGGGATCAGCTTGGTGACCCCGCCGATGACGACGAAGACCTGCAGCGCGAGCACGACCGCGAGGCCTGCGGCCATCAGCTTGCCGAAGTTGTCACGGCAGATCAGGGCCGTGCGCAGCGCCCGCTCGACGAGGACCCCGTAGAGCAGGATCACCGCCATCACTCCGGTCAGCCCGAGCTCCTCGCCGATCGAGGGCACGATGAAGTCGGAGTAGGAGTACGGCGTGATCTGGGGGCTGCCCTGACCGAGGCCGCGGCCGACCAGCCCGCCCCAGGCCATGCCGTAGAGGCCCTGCACGATCTGGAAGGCGCGGGCGTCAGGGTCGAACGGGTCCAGCCAGGCCGCCACGCGCAGCTGGACGTGGTTCATCGCCAGGTAGCCGAAGTAGGCACCGACCGCGAAGAGGGATCCTCCGACGACCAGCCACCCGGGCCGCTCGGTGGCGATGTAGAGCATCACCAGGAACAGGCCGAAGAACAGCAGCGAGGACCCCAGGTCGCGCTGGAAGACCAGGATGCCCAGCGAGAGCAGCCACATCCCGAGGATCGGTCCGAGGTCGCGACCGCGCGGCAGGTCGACGAACAGGAACCGGCGACCTGCCAGCGCCAGCGCGTCGCGGTGCAGCACGAGGTAGCCGGCGAACGCGACCACCAGCAGCACCTTCGCCACCTCGCCCGGCTGGAAGCTCATCGGCCCGAGGCGGATCCAGATGCGGGCGCCGTTGATGTTCTGACCGATACCGGGGAGCAGCGGCAGCAGGAGCAGCACGATGGCGGCCAGCCCAGCGGTGTAGGTGAACGCCTGGAGACGGCGGTGGTCACGCAGGCCGATGATCACCGCGACGAAGAGGGCGACCCCGATCGTCATCCAGACCAGCTGGGTGCCGGCGAAGGTCCGGGCGCCTGCGTCCCTGGCCTCGTTGGCCAGGTCGATGCGGTGGATCATCGCGAGGCCGACACCGTTGAGCGCGGAGACGATCGGCAGCAGGATCGGGTCGGCGTACTCCGCGAAGATCCGGATCACGATGTGGCACCCGATGACCAGGCCCGCCAGCCAGGCGCCGTACGTGAACAGGTTGACCGGGAGCGCGCCGTTCACGCCCAGGTCGACGGCGGCGTACGCGCCGATCCCCACCACCAGGCTCAGGATGAGCAGGACCAGCTCGGCGCCGCGGCGGCGCCGGTGCACGAAACCCATCAGTCCCTGTGGTCCCTCGGCGCGGGCGCTGCTCATGGCGCCTCGGTGCACAGGGGATTGGTCGGCGACGGGCTCGCTGACGGGCTCGGGCTCGCGCTCGGGCGCTTCGTCGGGTTCGGGCTGGCGCTGGGCGAGGCGGACGGGCTCTGCTCGGCCGGCTCGGGACACAGCTCGAGGCGCTCGAGGCGGCTGACGATGCTGCGCGCGTCGGCGAGGCTGTTGGCGCTGATCCCGTCGCGGACCTGCCGGGCGTTGTACGTCGGCAGCTGGTCAAGGATCAGGTCGCTGTCCTCCTTGACGTGGTGCATCCGCAACCCGGGGATGTCGACCTCGACGCCCTGGAAGATCGCGACCCGGTCGCCGTCGTTGGCCACGTAGTACTGGGTCTGGGTCCAGCGGTAGCCGGCCACCGCGATGATCGCGACCAGGAGAGCGAGGACAGCGACCACGGCCACTCGTCGTGTCCAGGTGAACCTGCGCGGGGGGCGAGGGGCATAGCGCATCTCCTCGGGGTCGAGGTCGTCAGCGGTGTCTCCGGTGTCGCCGACGGGAGCGAGCTCACCGGTGTCGACGGCACGCGCGGACCGGCCGGATCCCATGCCGCGACGACGCGGGGCTTCCGCCGCAGCGCCGACCAGCATCGGGCCGGTGGCCATCGCTGCCGAGGTCTCGGCGTCATCGACGGCGTCGTCGTCCACCACGTCGGCGACGACGACGGTGACGTTGTCGGAGCTGCCGGCGTCGAGGGAGGCGCTGATCAGGGTGACCGCTGCGTGGTCGGGAGTGCCTTCGCCGAGCAGCCGGGCCAGGTCCTCATCGGAGAGGACCCCTGAGCAGCCGTCGGAGCAGAGCAGGATGCGGTCTCCCGTGGCGAGCTCGAGGGTGAACACGTCGGGCTCCGGCTCGTGCACCCCGTCGACGGCACGCAGGATCAGGTTGCGGTGCGGGTGCACCCGCGCCTCGTCCTCGGTGATCCGGCCCTCGTCGATCAGGCTCTGCACGAACGTGTGGTCGGTGGTCAGCTGGGACAGCGCGCCGTCACGGAGGAGGTAGCCGCGGCTGTCGCCGACATGGCCGACGCCCAGGTGCGTGCCGTCGAAGATGACCGCGGTGACGGTCGTGCTGGTGCCTTCGATCTCGGGGTTCTCCGCCACCAGGCCGGCGATGCGGTCGTGGCTGCGGTGGATGGCGCCGGCGAGGGCGCCGAGCATGTCGTTGTCGGGGGGCGAGTCGAGCTGGCGCAGCACCTCGACGGTGGCGGCGCTCGCGATGTCCCCGCGCGCGGCCCCGCCCACCCCGTCGGCGATGACGAGGAGGTGCGGCCCGGCGTACCCGGAGTCCTGGTTGTCGCGGCGGACCCTGCCGACGTCCGACAATGCGGCGTAGCGCAGTCTCACTTGCGCAGCTCCAGGATCGTCTTCCCGATGCGGACCTGGGTGCCGAGCTGGATCGCGGTGGCCTGGGAGATGCGGCTGGAGCCGACATAGGTGCCGTTGGTCGAGCCCAGGTCCTCGACGAACCACTGCTCACCGGAGCTGGCGATGCGCGCGTGCCTGGTCGAGACGTAGTCGTCGTCGAGACGGATGGCTGCGTCGTTGCCCCGCCCGATCAGCAGCGGCGCCTGCTCCAGCGAGATGGCCTCACCCTTGTTGCCGCCCTCGACGATGACGACCTGCGTGGGCACGCCTCGACGCGGCTTCGCGGGCTTCGACTTCTTCTTCTCGCGACGCTCTGGCCGTGACTGGCCACGGCCCGCACCCTGGCGGGCGACGCGCGCGCCGAACATGTCGGAGCGGATCACGGAGATGCAGGAGAGGACGAAGATCCACAGGATCGCCAGGTAGGCGAATCGGATGAGGACGAGGGTCAGCTCGGACAAGTCGCACTCACCCTTGTTTGAGGTGCAGGGACATGGTCGTGTTGCCGATCCTGATCGTCGCACCATCCGCGAGCGTGGCCTGCTCGACGCGCTTGCCGTTCACCGAGACCCCGTTGGTGGAGCCGAGGTCGTTGACGGTGATGCGCGGCGCGCCACCGAGGTCCTGGGGCTCCTCCACCCGGATCTCGATGTGCTTGCGCGAGACGCCGGGGTCATCGATACGCAGGTCGGCGTCGTTGCCTCGGCCGATCACGATCCCGGGCGGCGCGAGCGGGAGCTGCTCACCGTTCAGCTCGAGGGTCGCGGTGGCGCGGCGTACCTGCGTGTCGGAGGGGTCACCGCCCGCCAGGCTCGAGCTCGACACCGCCTTGCTGCGCACCCGGAAGCGCCCCGTAGTCAGCTCGTCGCTGACCTGGAGGTCGATGCTGACGGGACCAGTGAAGACGTACGACTGCTGGGCGGCGTGCTCGCGGAGCATCTCGGTGAGCTCGCGCGGCAGCTGTGGCCCCAAGCTCGACAGGCGCTCGTGGTCGGCCTGGGACAGCTCGACTGCGAACGTGTTGGGCACCAGCCGGCGGTCGCGACTGAGGATCTGGGCGGAGTTGTCGACCTCGCGGTTGAGCGCCGAGGCGATCTCCACGGGCTGCACTGCGCTTCGGAAAGTCCGCGCGAAGACACCTGAGATCATCTGTTCCAGCTTGTTCTCGAATCGCTGCAGTCCACTCACGATGCCTCCCCTCAGGTTGTCCTCCAGCCGGGCGCTCAGGCGATGGTATCGGGCGCGTCGGCAGCCCCCGGAGCCGGTTTGGGCGGCTGAGACGCGGTGGGATAACCTGACGGCTGCTTCTGGCGCGAGTGGCGGAATAGGCAGACGCGCACGGTTCAGGTCCGTGTGCCCGAAAGGGCGTGGGGGTTCAACTCCCCCCTCGCGCACCAGGGTTGCGAACGTGGCCTCTACGTTCGCGAAACCTCCCAGCGAAGCAGGCCGGTCCCCAGTGGTTGGGGTGACCGGCCATTTCGCGTCTGTGGCTGTCGGACCGGGAGAGGCATTGACCAACCTGAACGGTAAGCAGTAACTTACCGTTCGTGGTGACTAACCGACAGGTGGATGGGCTCAGCGCGCTGGGGGACCCCACCAGGCGCGCCATCTTCGAGTGCCTGTCAGAACGACCGCGTGCAGTCGGTGAACTCGCGAATGTGCTTCCGGTGACCCGCCCTGCCGTCTCCCAGCACCTCAAGGTGCTCAAGAGCGTCGGGCTGGTGAGCGAGCACGCTGAGGGAACCCGTCGCATCTACCGGCTCAACCCGGACGGGGTCGCTGCCATGCGCGACCAGCTCGACACGTTCTGGAACCGCGCCCTGACCGGCTACTCGATCCTGACTGAGGAATCGACAGAGGAGCAGACATGACCGAAACAGCAGCCCCGGTGGTGCAGAAGGAGATCATCGTGGACGCGCCGATCGAGCGTGCCTTCGCGGTGTTCACCGAACGGTTCGGAGACTTCAAGCCACCCGAGCACAACCTGCTCCGCGTCCCCATCGCCGAGACCGTCTTCGAGCCCGAGGTCGGTGGGTTCATCGTGGACCGGGGCGTGGACGGCAGCGAGTGCCGGTGGGCGCGCATCCTCGCCTACGAGCCACCGCACCGTGTCGTGTTCAGCTGGGACATCGGCCCGACCTGGCAGATCGAGAGTGACCTCGAGAACACCAGCGAAGTCGAGGTCCGCTTCAGCGCCGAAGATGACCAGCACACCCGGGTCGTCCTGGAACACCGCTTGATCGAGCGCCACGGACCCGGCTGGGAGTCAGTGCACGAAGGCATCGACGGCAGCCAAGGATGGCCGCTCTACCTGAACCGCTACGCCGACCTGCTGTCAGGTGCGAAGTAGGTGTCGCCGACAGTCGCCACCGCCGAGGTCAATCGTTCAGCCGAGGACGTCTTCGCCTACGCCACCGACCCGACCCGCTTCCACGAGTGGCAAAAGGGCGTCACCGCGGGGCACATGGAAAGCACCGGCGCCCCGACCGTGGGTGACCGATGCATCACCACACGTCGGATCGGAAGGGCTGAACGTCCCGCGACCTCCGAACTCGCCTACATCGACCCGCCCAGAACCTGGGGTGTGCGGGGCACCGACGGCCCGATCAGGGCGATCGTGGACCTCAACGTCGAACCGCTCGGCGAGAACCGGTCACGTCTGACCATCAGCGTTGACTTCAACGGGCATGGGATAGGCAGGGTCCTTGTCCCGCTCATCGTGCGTCGCGAAGCGCGCAAAGAGATGCCCGACAACCTCAACGCACTCAAGGCACGACTAGAACGCGGGTAATACTCCTAACCCCCCACCCACGGGGTCAGGATGAGCGCTTCGACCTCGCCTCCGGATCAGGCCCAAGCGCGCTCTGCCCACTCCTGCTCGAGCATCGCGAAGAGGAACTCGCTGCCCCAGGCGCCCTTGAAGTAGACGTTCTCGTGGAAGTGCGCCTCCTGCCGCATCCCTACCCGGCCGAGCAGGGCAGCCGCTGGCGCGTTGAGTGCGTCGGTGATGGCGATGACGCGGTGCAGCCCGAGCACGTCGAAGGTGTAGCCGAGCAGCGCACGCAAGGCCTCGGTGCCGTATCCCTTGCCCTGCTGCTCGGGCGCGAGCGTGAAGCCGATCTCTGCCTCGCGCGGCTCAGCCTCGTTCACGTTGAGGGCGAGATCACCGACGAGAGTGCCCTCGGTGCGCTCCTCGAGCGCGAGCTGGTACCACTCACCCGGGATGCCCGGCCTGAGCTCCTGCATCGACTCGATGAGCGCGAGGCCGTCCTCACGGGCGTAGTCGGTCCAGGACTGGTAGCGCTCGACATCGGGGTGCGCCCGGTAGGCCACGAAGGCGTCCAGGTCCGTTGGGACGAAGGGACGCACGAGAAGGCGTGGCGTCTCGAAGTAGGAGCCGGTGGGGTCCGCTGTCATGCGTCAAGCCTGCCTGTTCTGTCTCTCGCCTTCGATGACCCTGGAGGGCTAGCCTGCTGGTCGGGCAGCCCCCGTGGCCGCCAGAAGGCGGACCGATGAGCAAACCAGTCATCCTCACGGTTGATGACGACCCCATGGTCTCTGCCGCCATCACCCGCGACCTGCGCAGTCGCTACGGCGCGGAGTACCGCCTGGTTCGTGCGACGTCAGGGGCCGAGGCGCTGGCTGCACTGACCAAGCTGGCCCTGCGACACCAGCCGGTTGCGCTGATCGCCGCCGACCAGCGGATGCCGGAGATGACGGGCATCGAGATGCTCGAGCAGGCCCGCGTCCAGGCACCCGGAGCGAAGTTCCTGTTGCTCACGGCGTACGCCGACACCGACGTCGCGATCAAGGCGATCAACGACATCGGCATCGACTACTACCTGCTCAAGCCCTGGGACCCTCCTGAAGAACAGCTGTACCCGGTCACCGACGACCTGCTCAGTGACTGGCGACAGACCAACCCGGACCACACCTCGGAGCTGCGTGTTGTCGGTCACCGGTGGTCCGAGAGCAGCCACGGCGTCAAGACCTTCCTCGTCCGCAACCACGTGCCCTACCGCTGGTACGACATCGAGCTCGACGCCGAGGGCCAGCGGCTCAGCAAGCTCGCGCAGGCAACGCCCGAGGACCTCCCGCTCGTGCTCATCCCCGACGGCGAGACGCTCAGCTCACCGACGCCACTCGAGCTCGCAGCGGCCCTCGGACTTCGTACGACGGCAGAGCAGCCGCTCTACGACGTGTGCATCGTCGGGGGTGGGCCCGCCGGTCTCGCCGCCGCGGTGTACGCCGCATCGGAAGGGCTGAGCACGGTCATCGTGGAGCGTGAGGGGCCGGGCGGACAGGCCAGCCAGAGCGCGGCGATCGAGAACTATCTGGGCTTTCCGAAGGGACTGACCGGCTCCGACCTCACCCAACGAGCGGTCGCCCAGGTCGCGCGGTTCGGTGCCGAGATGGTGCTGCCTCGCGAGGTCGTCGGCTTCGAGACACGCGGGCCAGTGCGGGCTGTGATCTTCGAGGGATCCGGCGAGGTCGAGGCGCGCGCGATCATCGTGGCCACGGGAGTCTCCTACCGACGGCTGGAGGCCGATGGCATCGATGCGCTGACGGGTCGTGGCGTCTACTACGGCACCAACGCCAGTGACGCCAGTCAGTGCGAGGGCGACGATGTCTACGTCGTGGGTGCTGCCAACTCGGCCGGTCAGGCGGTACTCAACCTGTCCCGCTTCGCGAAGCGAGTCGTACTGGTGGTGCGCGGCCCGTCGCTGGAGCAGAGCATGTCGCTGTACCTGATCGAGCGGATCACCGCCACGGACAACATCGAGGTGCGCTTCCGCAGCGAGGTGGTGGCATGCGCGGGCGACGACCACCTCGAGCGGCTCACCCTGAGCGACAGGGACACCGGCGCGCGCGAGGAGGTGCTCGCCAACTGGCTGTTCGTGTTCATCGGTGCCTCGCCAAGGACCGACTGGCTCGGTGCCGAGGTCGTCCGGGACGAGAAGGGGTTCGTGGTCACCGGGCAGGACCTGCAGAGCCCCGCCCATGCGGAGCACTGGCCGTTGCCGCGGGCGCCGTACGCCCTGGAGACCAGCGTGCCGGGGGTGTTCGCTGCCGGCGACGTGCGGCTGGACTCGATGAAGCGGGTCGCCTCGGCAGTCGGTGAGGGCGCGATGTCGGTCTATCTCGTGCACCGCTACCTGGCGACGACGTGATGGACGTCGGGGACCTGCGTTCGCTCAACCTCTTCGAGGGGTTGTCGGACGATCAGCTGGGAGAACTCGTCGACGGAGGGACCGAGGTCCACATCGAACCCGGTGTCGAGCTGTTCCACGAGGGCGAGCACGCGGACTACTGGTGGGTGCTCGTCGACGGCGCCATCGATCTGCTGCGGCACGTGGGCCGCGAGCACGTGGTGGTCGGCCGGATGGACGCACCGGGGCGCTGGGCCGGCGGGTTCAGGGCCTGGGACGAGCACGGCGTCTACCTCGCAACGGGCCGAGGGGCCGAACCCGGACGCGTGCTGAGGATTCCGGCCGAGCTGCTGCGTGACCGGTCCAACGCGTGGTTTCCCCTCGCCGGGCACCTGATCGGCGGGCTGTACAAGACCGCGCGCAGCATCGAGTCGACGGCGCGCCAGCGCGAGTCCCTTGTCACCCTGGGCACTCTCGCGGCCGGCCTGGCCCACGAGATCAACAACCCGGCGGCCGCGGCCACCCGGGCTGTCGAGCAGCTCGAGGACGCATGTGAGTCGCTGCTCTCGTCGCTGGGGCGGCTGGCCCACGGGGAGATCTCCGCGGAGCAGTTCACCACCCTCGACAACCTGCGCCGGGAGGTCGAGCCACCCGCAACGGCGCTGGACGCACTCGAGGTCTCGGAGCTGGAGGACGAGCTGTCGACCTGGCTTTCCGCCCGTGGTGTCGAGCGCGACTGGGTGATCGCGCCGACCCTGGCTGCGGTCGGGGTGG
>CAWJGP010000004.1:0-39622 GCA_963842535.1 uncultured Actinomycetota bacterium | reverse complement strand
CTCCTCTTTCGGATAGCGACTGGTCGGGCCCGGTGGTCAGGGCCGCGGGTTGGCTTCAGGGACTGGTTCAGTCGGACCAAATCCGTGGAAGCCTAACAGGGCAGGACGACCGTCCACTGGCCCCTTCTCGGGGGCCGTGTGATCTCCTGCCCTGTCGGCGACGAACATGGGTTTGTTCAGAGCTCGGTCGCGGTGCCACCGGCCGCCGCGATCTTCTCCTTGGCGGAGCCGGAGAACCTGTCCGCGGTGATCTGCACGGCCACCGAGATGTCGCCCTGGCCCAGCACCTTGACGGGCTTGTCCTTGCGGACGGCGCCCTTGGCGACCAGGTCGGCGACGGTGACGGCGCCACCCTCGGGGAACAGCTCGCTGATGCGGTCGAGGTTCACGACCTGGAACTCCACCTTGAACGGGTTCTTGAAGCCCCTCAGCTTCGGCAGGCGCATGTGGATGGGCATCTGCCCACCCTCGAAGGACGCCGGGACCTGGTAGCGGGCCTTGGTGCCCTTGGTACCGCGACCCGCGGTCTTGCCCTTGGACGCCTCACCACGACCCACGCGGGTCCTGGCGGTCTTGGCGCCGGGAGCCGGGCGCAGGTGATGCAACTTCAAGCTCATTTGGAGTCAACCTCTCCGTCAACTTCCGTGACCGTCACGAGGTGACGCACGGTGTGGACCATGCCCCGGACCTCGGGACGGTCCTCCTTGACGACCACGTCACCGATCCGCTTGAGACCCAGCGAGCGCAAGGTGTCGCGCTGGTTCTGCTTGCAGCCGATGGTGGACTTCATCTGCTCGACCTTCAGGTGTGCCATCACTGCGCTCCTGCAGTCTGCGCCTTCGCCGCCTCGATGCCCTCGGCCTGGGCCCTGAGCAGCGCAGCGGGTGCGACGTCCTCGACGGCCAGGCCACGCCTGGCGGCGACAGCCGCGGGCTCCTCGAGCGAACGCAGGGCCTCGATCGTGGCGTGCACGATGTTGATCTGGTTCGAGGAGCCGAGGGACTTGCTCAGTACGTCGTGGATGCCGGCGCACTCGAGCACCGCACGCACCGGGCCACCGGCGATCACACCGGTACCGGGAGCGGCCGGACGCAGGAGTACGACGCCCGCGGCCTTCTCGCCCTGGACCGGGTGCGGGATGGTGCCCTGGATGCGGGGGACGCGGAAGAACGACTTCTTCGCCTCCTCGACACCCTTGGCGATCGCAGCCGGGACTTCCTTGGCCTTGCCGTAGCCGACGCCGACCATGCCGTCGCCGTCACCGACGATCACCAGGGCGGTGAAGCTGAAGCGACGACCACCCTTGACGACCTTGGCGACGCGGTTGATGGCGACAACGCGCTCGATGTAGGCGCTCTTGTCGGCACCGTCGCGGCCGCGGTTGTCGCGGCCTCCACGGCGCTCGCCACCACCGGCGCGTCCTCCGCGCTGGGGTCCGCTCATGAGTTCTACCTCTTCCGTTGCTTAAAACTCTGTCGATTTCGGTGGACGATCAGAAGGTCAGGCCGCCCTCGCGGGCGCCGTCCGCAAGGGCCGCGACGCGACCGTGGTACTTGTTGCCGGCACGGTCGAAGACCACCGACGCCACGCCCTGTGACTTCGCGCGCTCGGCGACGAGCTCGCCGACCTTGCGGGCCTTGGCGGTCTTGTCGCCCTCGATGGTGCGGACGTCGGCCTCCATGGTCGAGGCAGACACGAGGGTCTTCCCGACCAGGTCGTCGACGAGCTGCACCGTGATGTGCTTCGAGGACCGGGTCACGACCAGGCGCGGACGCTCGGTGGTGCCACTGACCTTCTTGCGACCCCGGATCTGGCGACGCATGCGCGACGCCACCCGAGCCGAGGTGTGCTTGCCAGTCTTGAGTGCGATAGCCATCGTCACTTACCAGCCTTTCCGACCTTGCGGCGAATGTGCTCTCCGGAGTAGCGCACGCCCTTGCCCTTGTAGGGCTCCGGCTTGCGCAGCTTGCGGATGTTGGCAGCGACCTCGCCGACGAGCTGCTTGTCGATGCCCTGGACACCGAGCCTGGTGGGCCCGTCGACGGTGAACGTGATGCCGTCGGGGGCGTTGAACGTGATCGAGTGCGAGTAGCCGAGCTGGAACTCCAGCTGCGTCGGGCCCTTGGAGAGCACGCGGTAGCCCACGCCCACGATCTCGAGCTTCTTCTCGTAGCCCTCGGTGACACCGACGACCATGTTGTAGATCAGCGAACGGGTCAGGCCGTGCAGTGCCCGGCTCTCCCGCTCGTCGTTGGGACGCTTCACCTCGAGGGCGCCCTCACCGTTCTCGACGGTGATGGGAGCAGCGACCGTGTGGCTCAGAGTCCCCTTGGGACCCTTCACCGTGACGGTTTGGGACTCCACCTGCACGTCGACCCCGGACGGAACCGGGACGGGCAGCTTGCCAATACGCGACATTGCTATTCCTCCTGGTTCCTGGTCACCAGACGTAGGCGAGGACTTCCCCACCTACGCCCTTGCGGTTGGCCTGACGGTCGGTGAGCAGGCCCTGGCTGGTCGAGATGATCGCGACACCGAGGCCGCCGAGCACCTTGGGCAGCGCGGTGTGCTTGGCGTACACGCGCAGGCCGGGCTTGCTGATCCGGCGTACGCCGGCGATGGAGCGCTCGCGGTTGCGGCCGTACTTGAGCTGGATCTCGAGCGTCTTGCCCACCACGTCGTCGTGGTCGGAGACCTCGAAGGAGGTGATGTACCCCTCCTGCTTGAGGATCTCGGCGACGCCCTGCTTCAGCTTGCTGTACGGCATCGACACCGAGTCGTGGTACGCCTGGTTGGCGTTGCGCAGACGCGTCAGCATGTCTGCGATCGGGTCAGTCATCGTCATGGCCGTGTCGGCCCTTTCTCCACTCCGGTTTCGCCCTGCATCTCAGGGCGACCTGTAGCGATCATTGTTTGTGGTTGTTACCAGGAGCTCTTGGTCACGCCGGGCAGCTCGCCGGCGTGTGCCATCTCCCGCAGGCAGATCCGGCACAGGCCGAACTTGCGGTAGACGGCCTTGGGGCGACCGCAGCGCTGGCAGCGGGTGTAGCCGCGCACCGCGAACTTCGGCTTGCGTGCGGCCTTGACCCTCAGTCCGGTCTTCGCCATGTCAGTTATCGCCTTCCTTGAACGGGAACCCGAGCCTCTTCAGCAGCGCCCGACCCTCGTCGTCGTTGCTCGCGGTGGTCACCACGGTGATGTCCATGCCGCGCGAGCGGTCGATCTTGTCCTGGTTGATCTCGTGGAACATGACCTGCTCGGTGAGCCCGAAGGTGTAGTTGCCGCGACCGTCGAACTGCCGGTCCGAGAGTCCGCGGAAGTCACGGATCCGGGGCAGCGCCAGGGCGAGCAGCCGGTCCAGGAACTCCCACATCCGGTCGCCACGCAGCGTCACGTGGGCGCCGATCGGCATGCCCTCGCGCAGCTTGAACTGGGCGATGGACTTGCGGGCCTTGGTGACCTGCGGCTTCTGCCCGGTGATCGCGGTGAGGTCCCTGACCGCACCCTCGATCAGCTTGGAGTCGCGAGCCGCCTCGCCGACACCCATGTTGACCACGATCTTGGTCAGGCCGGGAACCTGCATCACGTTGGCGTAGCTGAACTGCTCGCGCATCGCGGGGACGATCTCCTCGCGGTAGCGCGCCTTCATCCGCGGCCCGGCGGAGTTTTCGGCCGCCTGGTCGGTGTTGATCTCGGTCATTGCGTCGCTCATCAGATCTCCTCTCCGGACTTGCGGGAGATACGCACGCTGCGGTTGGCCGGGTAGGTCGAGCCGTCGGAGCGACGCTTGGTGGTCTCCACGCGCTTGGAGCCGAGGCGGGTGATGCCCTTGCCGTCGACGACCATCACGTTGGAGAGGTGGATCGGGGCCTCGGCGGTCACGATGCCTCCGGTCTTGCCGGCGCGCCCACCCTGGTTGACCACCTTGGTGTGCTTCTTGACCCGGTTGACGCCTTCGACGATCACCCGCTGCTCCTCACGGAGCACCTGGATGACCTTGCCCTCGGCACCCTTGTCCTTGCCGGCGATCACCTTGACGGTGTCGCCCTTCTTGATTTTGACGCTCATCTAGAGCACCTCCGGGGCCAGCGAAATGATCTTCATGAACTTCTTCTCGCGCAGCTCGCGGCCCACGGGGCCGAAGATGCGCGTTCCGCGGGGTTCCCCGTCGGTCTTGAGGATCACGGCTGCGTTCTCGTCGAAACGGATGTAGGAACCGTCCGGACGACGGCGCTCCTTGACGGTGCGCACGATCACGGCCTTGACGACGTCACCCTTCTTGACGTTGCCGCCCGGGATCGCGTCCTTGACGGTGGCGACGATGACGTCGCCGATGCCGGCGTAGCGCCGACCAGAGCCACCGAGAACGCGGATGCACAGAATCTGCTTTGCACCCGTGTTGTCGGCGACCTTGAGTCGCGACTCCTGCTGGATCATAGTTTTTCGTTCCCCTACTTCGCCTTCTCGAGGATCTCCACCACGCGCCAGCGCTTGGTAGCGCTCAGCGGGCGGGTCTCCATGATCAGGACGCGGTCTCCGACGCCACAGTCGTTCTGCTCGTCGTGGGCCTTCAGCTTGCTCGTACGGCGCATGACCTTGCCGTAGAGAGCGTGCTTGACGCGGTCCTCGACGGACACGACCACGGTCTTGTCCATCTTGTCGCTGACGACCAGGCCCTCACGGACCTTGCGCGCCGAGCGCTCCTCGACAGAGGTCTCAGCCACTGCGCTGTCAACGACGGCCTCTCAGCTTCGGCGCTCTCAACTACTGGGTTCTCGCTCATGCGCCAACCTCCTCAGACTGGGTCTTCGTGTCCGGCGCAGACCTGATGCCGAGCTCACGCTCACGCACCACGGTGTAGATCCGGGCGATGTCCTTCTTGACCGCGCTCAGGCGGCCGTGGCTCTCGAGCTGACCAGTGGCGGCCTGGAAACGGAGGTTGAACAGCTCCTCCTTGGCCTCACGCAGCTTGCCCTCGAGGTCGACGTCGTTCAGATCGTCGAGCTCATGTGCGGTTGCCATCAGAACTCACCTGCTTCACGGCTGACGAACCGGCACTTCATGGGGAGCTTGTGCATCGCTCGGCGCATGGCCTCGCGGGCGGTCTCCTCAGTAACTCCGGAAAGTTCGAACATGATCCGGCCGGGCTTGACGTTGGCCACCCACCACTCGGGGGAGCCCTTGCCCGAACCCATGCGGGTCTCGGCCGGCTTCTTGGTCAGTGGACGGTCGGGGTAGATGTTGATCCACACCTTTCCGCCTCGCTTGATGTGACGGGTCATCGCGATACGAGCGGACTCGATCTGGCGGTTGGTCACGTACGCTGGACTCGACCGCCTGGATGCCGTAGTCGCCGAAGGCGAGCTTCGTGCCACCCTTCGCAGCACCCGTCCGCTTGGGGTGGTGCTGCTTGCGGTGCTTGACCCTGCGGGGCATCAACATCGTGCTCAGCCCTCCGTTCCTGGGTCGTCGCGGTCGGCGGTGGCCGGCGCCTCGGCAGCGGCGGGAGCTGCTGCAGCGGCGGTGGCCTCCGGGGCGGGGGCGTCGGCGCGGTCCGCGCGGGTCGGGCGGTCGCCCGCACCGGCACCGCGGGTGCCGCGGGTCGGACGGTCGCTGGCACGGTCGCCGCGGGCGCCGCCGCGGCCACGGCCGGGAGCACCGGCGCGCGCAGCGGCCTGGGCCTCACGCTCGGCACGGGTGCCGGCGACCTCGCCCTTGTAGATCCACACCTTGACGCCGATGCGGCCGAAGGTGGTGCGGGCCTCGTAGAAGCCGTAGTCGATGTCGGCGCGCAGGGTGTGCAGGGGCACGCGGCCCTCGCGGTAGAACTCCGAGCGCGACATCTCCGCACCGTTGAGGCGGCCCGAGCACTGGATCCGGATGCCCTTGGCACCCGAGCGCATCGAGGTCTGCATGGCCTTCTTCATGGCGCGACGGAACTGCACGCGGCCGGAGAGCTGCTCGGCGACGCCCTGGGCGACCAGCTGTGCGTCGATCTCGGGCTGCTTGACCTCGAGGATGTTCAGCTGCACCTGCTTGCCGGTGAGCTTCTCCAGCTCGCCACGCAGGCGGTCGGCCTCGGCGCCGCGGCGACCGATGACGATGCCGGGACGGGCGGTGTGGATGTCCACCCGCACGCGGTCACGGGTGCGCTCGATCTCGACCTTGGAGATGCCGGCCCGCTCCATGCCCTTGGAGAGCAGCTTGCGGATCGCGACGTCCTCGCCGACGTACGCCTTGTACAGCTTGTCGGCGTACCACCGGCTCTTGTGGTCGGTGGAGATGCCGAGGCGGAACCCGTTCGGGTTGATCTTCTGACCCATCAGGCCTTCCGTCCCTTCGTCTTGGTCCCGGTCGTGGCGCTCGACTCGTCGGCGGGCTGCACCACCAGGGTGATGTGGCTGGTGCGCTTGTTGATCCGGGTGGCCCGGCCCTGCGCACGGGGGCGCCAACGCTTCATCGTCGGGCCCTCGTCCACGGTCGCCTTGCTGACCACGAGGGTGCCCCGGTCGAGGTCCTCGGTCGTCTCGGCGTTGGCCACGGCGCTCTCGAGCACCTTGTAGACGGTCTCGCTGGCGGCCTGCGGCGCGAACTGCAGCAGTGCCAGGGCGTCGTCCACCGGCAGGCCGCGGACCATGTCCACGACGCGACGCGCCTTCATCGGGGTGATCCGGACGAAGCGCGCGCTGGCGAACGCGCCCGGCTGGTCGCCGAGCAGCGAGTCACGGCGGGCGCTGGTGCGCCTGCGATCTCCAACTGTCATAGCTGTCATCTCTCCTAGCGTCGCCGCGTCAGCGGCGGCGTGCCTTCCGGTCGTCCTTGACGTGGCCGCGGTACGTGCGGGTCGGGGCGAACTCGCCCAGCTTGTGGCCGACCATCGAGTCGGTCACGAACACCGGCACGTGCTTGTGGCCGTCGTGCACGGCGAGCGTGTGGCCGATCATGGCCGGCACGATCATCGAGCGACGCGACCACGTCTTGATCACGGTGTGGGTTCCGGCCTCGTTCTGTGCGTCCACCTTCTTGATCAGGTGGTCGTCGACGAACGGGCCCTTCTTCAGGCTGCGTGGCATCTCGCTACTTCCTCTTGCCGGACTTGCGGCGACGGACGATCAGGGCATCGCTGGCCTTGCGCTTGCGCGTGCGGCCCTCGGCCTTGCCCCAGGGGGAGACGGGGTGGCGGCCACCGGAGGTCTTGCCCTCGCCACCACCGTGCGGGTGGTCGACGGGGTTCATGACGACACCACGGACGGTCGGGCGCTTGCCCTTCCAGCGCATGCGGCCGGCCTTGCCCCAGTTGATGTTGGACTGCTCGGCGTTGCCGACCTCGCCGACCGTGGCGCGGCAGCGGACGTCGACGTAGCGCATCTCGCCGGACGGCATCCGCAGCTGGGCGCGGGAGCCTTCCTTGGCGACGAGCTGCGCGCTGTTCCCGGCGGAGCGGGCGATCTTGGCACCGCCACCGGGCCGGAGCTCGATGCAGTGGATCGTCGTACCGACGGGGATGTTGCGCAGCGGCAGGTTGTTGCCCGGGCTTGATGTCGGCGGTCGGGCCGGCCTCGATCGCGGTGCCCTGGCTCACGCCGAGCGGCGCGATGATGTAGCGCTTCTCGCCGTCCGCGTAGTGCAGCAGCGCGATGCGGGCGGTGCGGTTGGGGTCGTACTCGATGTGCGCGACCTTGGCGGGGACGCCGTCCTTGTCGTAGCGACGGAAGTCGACCACGCGGTAGGCGCGCTTGTGACCGCCACCCTGGTGACGCGTGGTGATGCGGCCCTGGTTGTTGCGGCCGCCCTTCTTGTGCAGCGGCTTGACCAGCGACTTCTCCGGCGTCGTGCGGGTGATCTCGACGAAGTCAGCGACCGACGAGCCACGACGGCCCGGGGTGGTCGGCTTGTACTTGCGGATTGCCATGTCAGTTCCTTAGTCGGCGCCCGGTCAGGAGACCGGACCTCCGAAGATGTCGATGCGGTGACCCGGAGCCAGGCTGACGATCGCGCGCTTGGTGTCCTTGCGGCGGCCGGTGCCCGTGCGGGTCCGACGAGTCTTGCCCTTGCGGTTCAGGGTGTTGACGGAGGTGACCTTGACGTCGAACACCTTCTCGACCGCGACCTTGATCTCGGTCTTGTTCGCGTCCGGGAGGACCAGGAAGGTGTACTTGTTCGCGTCGAGCAGGCCGTAGCTCTTCTCGCTCACGACCGGCGCGATCAGTACGTCGCGGTGGTCCTTGTGCAAGGTACTCACTTGTCGCTCCTCCTCGGCGTGGGTCTGCTCGACCGACTCCTTGGAGCCGGCCTCGACGAACCCGGCTGCCTCTGCGTCGGCAGCGGTCTTGAACCAGACCTCGGCCTCCGTCGCGTCGTACCACTGGCCACCAGGGGCGTGGAACTTCATCGAGTCCTTGTTGCCCTTGATCTCGAAGCCCTCGGGCGCCTCGCCACTCTCCAGCGGCTTGGCGGAACCGTCGTACTCGTCGGCCTCGACACCGGACTCGGCCACTGCCTCGCCGGCGGGGGCTTCCTCGACGGGCTCGGCCTTCTTGGCGGCCTTCTTCGCAGCCTTGGGCTCCTCGACCGGTGCGTCCTCGACCACCGCGTCGATTGCCCGGGGCCTCGACGATGGTCGCCTTGCGCGTGCTGGACGCCGCGGTGCCGTTGACGAACGCGTCGTAGGCACCCTTGGTGAAGATCACGTCGTCGGAGAGCAGCACGTCGTAGGTGTTGAGCTGGTCGACGGCGAGCAGGTGCACGGAAGCCACGTTGCGCAGCGACAACCAGGTCATCGCGTCGTCACGGACGAGCACGACCAGCTGGCGACGGTCATCGGCGAGGCCGGCGAGCGCGGCGACGGCGTCCTTGGTCGAGGGCTTGTCGCCACCGACGAGGGACTCCACCACATGGATGCGGCCGGCACGGGCCCGGTCCGAGAGGGCACCGCGCAGGGCGGCGGCCTTCATCTTCTTGGGCGTGCGCTGGTCGTAGTCGCGCGGGTGCGGGCCGTGGACGACGCCACCACCGACGAACTGAGGCGCGCGGGTCGAGCCCTGACGGGCACGGCCGGTGCCCTTCTGCTTGTAGGGCTTGCGGCCACCGCCGCGCACGTCGGCGCGGGTCTTGGTGGAGTGGGTGCCCTGACGAGCAGCAGCCTGCTGGGCCACGACGACCTGGTGGATCAGCGGGATGTTGGTCTCGACGTCGAAGATCTCAGCTGGGAGATCAACCTTGACGGTCTTGGCGGTCATGCGCCGGCCTCCTCGGTCCTCTTCGCAGCCGAGCGGATGACGATGAGTCCACCCTTGGGGCCGGGAACGGCGCCCTTGAGCAGGATCAGGCCCTTCTCGACGTCCACGGCGTGCACGGTGACGTTCTGCGTGGTCACGGTGTCGCTACCCATGCGACCGGCCATGCGCGTGCCCTTGAAGACACGGCCGGGGGTCGCGCAGGCGCCGATGGAACCCGGCTTGCGGTGGTTCTTGTGGGCACCGTGGGAGGCGCCGACGCCGTGGAAGCCGTGCAGCTTCATCACACCGGCGTAGCCCTTGCCCTTGCTGGTCCCGGTGACGTCGACTTCCTGGCCGGCGGCGAACAGCTCGGGGCTGAGCTCCTGGCCGACCTGGTACGACGGGGCGTCACTCGTGCGGATCTCGACCACGTGGCGACGGGGGGTCACGCCGGCCTTGCCGAAGTGCCCGGCAACCGGCTTGGTCACCTTGGCGCCATCGATCTCGCCGAAGCCGACCTGGATGGCGTTGTAGCCGTCCTTCTCGGGGGTGCGCACCTGCGTCACCACGTTGGTGCCTGCCGCGACCACGGTCACGGGGACGATGCGGTTGTTCTCGTCCCAGGTCTGGGTCATGCCGAGCTTGGTGCCCAGCAGTCCCTTGACGTTGCGTTCGGCTCTACCAGTTGAAGGGCTCATGTGTGGACCTCAGAGCTTGATCTCGATGTCGACGCCGGCAGGCAGGTCGAGGCGCATCAGCGAGTCGACTGTCTTGGGCGTGGGGTCAATGATGTCGATGAGGCGCTTGTGGGTGCGCATCTCGAAGTGCTCGCGGGAGTCCTTGTACTTGTGGGGCGAGCGAATGACGCAGTAGACGTTCTTCTCGGTCGGCAACGGCACCGGGCCGGCGACCTTCGCGCCCGTACGGGTCACGGTGTCCACGATCTTCCGCGCCGAGGTGTCGATCACCTCGTGGTCATAGGCCTTGAGCCTGATGCGGATCTTCTGTCCCGCCATCAAACAACGTCCTTACTTCGTAGTCCTCACGACTGGTCTCGGACTCCCTCGGTGAGGATGTCCGCCCTGCTCCCACCCCACTTCGGTCTCCGACCCCCGCGGTCGGGCGTGTCGCGGCTGGTGGTGAACGCGCGCGGCACACACGAATCTCGTGCGGGTCGTTGTCTGGAGTGGCGCCCGGGGGGCCGGGCTGAACGGGATCTCCTGGTGCGGCGCGGACGCGCGACCACTTCTGCTGCCGATCAGCAGCTCAGGAGAACCTGTTCAGTAGTCAATGTCCGCGCCCCGGCAATCCCGCCGGAGCAACCGCACTATCTTGACAGAGACTGCCGCCAAGCGCCAAATCGGGTGGCAGGATGGCCGTTCTGGGGCGCCGCCCCGCCAGAACTCGGGGGAACCACCATGACGCAGTACCCGCCTCCGGGCGCACCGGAAAGCGTGCCACCCCCCGGCTCCTGGCCGGGATCCTGGCCAGCCCCGGGCGCGCCGGCACCCGCAGCGGGCGGGCCGAACCCGATCCCGCCGACGGCCGGAGGGCCGGTGCCGCCTGGGCCCGCCCCATGGGGACCACCGGTCCACCAGCCGGGTGTGGTGCCCCTGCGACCGCTGACGCTGGGCGACATCTTCGGCGGTGCCCTCCAGACGGTCCGCGCGAACCCGAGGGCGACCGTCGGCATCGCCGCAGTGGTGACGTTCGGCTTCATGCTGATCCCGATCCTCGCCACCGTGGTGCTCGGCGCCACCGGCGGAATGCCGTCCTACGACCTCACCGCCGAGGACTCCGACGCCATGAACGCGGGCGACATCGGCCTGCTCGTGTCCAGCCTCGTCAGCGGGGTGTTCAGCCTGCTCGCCTCGATCGTGGTCACCGGCCTGATCGTGCGGGTCGTCGAGCAGGCGCTGGTGGGAGCGAAGATCAGCGCCGGCGAGGCATGGCGGCTGAGCCGGGGACGGCTGCTCCCCCTGCTGGGGCTGACCCTGCTCGTCGGGTTCGGGCTCACCCTCGTCCTCGCGGCGCCGGTCGCGTTGGGCGTGGGGGTCGGGATCGCCCTGGACAGCACTCCGCTGACGGTGCTCCTCGGCATCCTCGGTGGGCTCGTCGGCGTGGCTGGCACCGTCTTCCTGTTCACCCGCTACCTGCTCCTTGCCGCTCCGAGCCTGGTGCTCGAGGGACGCGGGGTGTTCGCGTCGCTGCGTCGCGCCGGAGAGCTCTCCCGCGGCCAGTTCTGGCGCCTGTTCGGCATCTACCTGCTGGCCAACGTGACCACCTCCTTGGTGAGTCAGGTGATCGCGATCCCGTTCAGCATCGTCGGCGTTCTGCTCATCTTCGTGCTGCCGGAGAGCTGGGCCCTCGCCGGGATGCTGCTGGCCACCAACATCGCAACAGTGCTGACCGGGGCACTCGTCGCACCGTTCAACGCCGCGGTGCTGGCCCTGCAGTACTACGACCAGCGGTTCCGCAAGGAGGGGCTGGACATCCAGCTGCTCAACCAGTCGCTGCACGCGGGGCCGCGGTGACCCACCTCCCGACGGCCATCGCAACGGCACTGCCGGGGTCGCTGTTTCCCGACCCCGAGACAGCGCGGGAGTGGTTCCAGGAGGAGCTCGCCCGTCCGGAGTACCAGGAGCCCTTCCTCCAGCGCATCGCCCGCTGGTTCAACGAGCTGGTGGAGACCGTCCGGGACGCGACCGCCACCGGCGGCGGCCTGAGCCCGGTCGCAGCGCTCGTGCTCCTGGCTCTGCTCGCGGCCGGGATCGCCGTGCTGCTCTCCCGTCTGCGAGCCAACCCGACCACGCCGGCGCCGGGCACTGCGGTCTTCTCGCAGGCTCCGGAGACCTCGGCGGAGCATCGCCGTCGCGCGAACGCCGCGCTCGGACAGGAGCGCTGGGGTGAAGCGGTGATCGAGTCGGTGCGCGCCCTGGCCACCGATCTGGTCGAGCGCGACCTGATCGCTGAGCAGTCCGGCGTCACCGCCCACGAGATCAGCTGGCGCGCGGCCGAGCTGTTCCCGGACCAGCGCCGCCGCCTCGAGACGATGTCGGTGGTCTTCGACGAGACGAGGTACGGCGAGCGCCCGGCCGACGAGGCTCGCGCACGCGACATCGTGGGGCTCGCGGAGGAGCTCGGATCCCGAAGCCCCGAGGGGACCGGCGCCCGCGCACCTGCGAACGTGGTGCCCCGATGACGGCCGTGAGCACCGGGACCCGCAGCGTCGGCCGCTCCTCAGGGCGTACCAGCCTCCTCGTCGCGCTGGGGATCCTGCTGGCACTCCTGGCTCTCTCCATCCTCACCCGCGACGATGCGCCGTTCCCCGACCCGCTCGACCCGCGCAACCCCGAGCACGACGGGGGCCAGGCCCTCGCGCGCGTGCTCGAGGACCACGGTGTCGACGTCCGCATCGCCCGAGGGCAGGCGGCGCTGCTCGGTCAGCAGGTCGACGACGGGACGGCGGTGGTCGTGACCAACCCGGAGGAGCTTGGCCAGAGCACGCTGGAGAAACTCCGCGACCATGCGCAAGGGGCGGGCGCGGTCGTTGTCGTCGGGCACCACGAGGTGCTCGGCGCGCAGTTCGGGATCGAGCCCGATTCCGTCAGCGACGGTCGACAGCCCGCCGACTGTGACGAGCCACTGGCCCGCGGGCTCGTCGTACGGACACATGAGGCCGGTGGGCTGGAGACGTCCGGCTGCTTCGGCTCGGACGGCACGTCGGTGCTCGTAAGACGCGATGACCTGTGGCTGATGACCGCGCGGACATCCTTCAGCAACGAGCACGTGCTCGAGAGCGACAACGGCGCGCTCGCCCTGCGCCTGCTCGGTCAGCAGGACCGGCTGGTCTGGTACGTCGCCGACGCGGGCGACACCTCGGCCTCGGACGGGGTCGGACTCTCCGGTCTGCTTCCGTCCTGGCTGATCCCGGGTCTCTACCTGTTCCTGGCGAGCACGCTCGGGTTCATCCTCTGGCGCGCACGCCGGCTGGGTCCGCTGGTCACCGAGCCGCTGCCCGTCGTCGTACGCGCGGCCGAGTCGACGCAGAGCCGTGGTCGGATCTACCGCCGCACGGGCGACCGCCGGCACGCCGCCAGGATCCTGGTCGGTGCTGCGCGGCGGAGGCTGGCCGAGGCACTGCAGCTGCCCCGCGGCACCTCGATCGAGACGCTCGCCGCGACCGCGGCACACCGCACCGGGCGCGACCCGCGTACGGTGCTCGACCTGCTGGGCGACCCGGCGGTCACGAAGGACTCCCAACTGGTCGAACTCGGCCAACAACTGATCGAGCTCGAGAACGAGGTACGCACCCCATGACCGAACACCACACCACCGCTTCCCACGTCTCCGCGGACGAGGCGCGGGAAGCACTGGCCAGCGTCCGGACCGAGGTGGCGAAGGCCGTCGTCGGTCAGGATGCCGCCGTCTCCGGCCTGCTGGTGGCCCTGCTCGCCGGTGGGCACGTGCTGATGGAGGGTGTGCCCGGCGTCGCGAAGACGCTGCTGGTCAGGACCCTCGCGGCGGCCCTGGACGTGCAGACCCGACGGGTGCAGTTCACCCCGGACCTGATGCCCGGCGACATCACCGGCTCGATGGTGATCGAGGGCGGGGACCGCGAGCTGACCTTCCGACGGGGGCCGGTGTTCACCAACCTGCTCCTCGCCGACGAGATCAACCGGACGCCACCCAAGACCCAGTCGGCACTCCTGGAGGCGATGGAGGAGGGCCAGGTCTCGGCCGACGGTCGCACGCACACGCTGCCGACGCCGTTCCTGGTGGCCGCCACCCAGAACCCGGTCGAGTACGAGGGCACCTACCCCCTGCCCGAGGCCCAGCTCGACCGGTTCCTGCTCAAGGTGAGCCTGCCCCTGCCCGATCGTCGCGACGAGCTCGCCATCGTGCGCCGCCACGCCGACGGGTTCGACCCGCACGACATCGCGGCTGCCGGGGTCGGCAAGGTGGCCGACGTGGCGCACATCCACGCCGGCGCCGCGGCCGTCCGCACCGTCCGGGTCTCCGACGACGTGGCCGGCTACATCGTGGACATCGCGCGGGCCACCCGGGAGTCGCCCTCACTCAGCCTGGGCGTGAGCCCTCGCGGCGCCACCGCCCTGTTGCGCTCGGCGCGCGCGTGGGCCTGGCTCAACGGTCGTGACTTCGTCACCCCGGACGACGTGAAGGCGCTGGCCCACGGGACGCTCGTGCACCGCCTGTCCCTGCGACCCGAGGCCGAGCTCGACGGTGTCGCCGTCGGCCAGGTCCTCGCCACGGCACTCGGGTCGGTGCCGGTCCCCCGCTGATGGCGATCACGTGGCGGGTCTCCGTGCTGATGCTGCTCGGCATCGGTCCGGTCCTGCTGCGCCCGGACGGCAGCACTGTGTGGGCCTGGCTCGGGCTGGTGCTGGTGGCGGTCGTCGTGGACGTCGCCGTAGCCCCCGCGCGCTCCGCGCTCCACGTCGTACGACGCCCGGTCGGCCGCACCCGGCAGGGCGATCCGGGCTCGACCACGCTGGAGCTCACCAACACCGGGCGTCGTACGGTGCGCGGCATCCTCCGCGATGCCTGGCAGCCATCCGCCGGAGCCAGCGGCAACCGGCACCGCCTGCATCTCGCCCCGTCGGCGAGCACCGACCTCACCAGCGGCCTGCGACCGTCCCGACGCGGCGACCTGCGCACCGACCGGGTGACCGTCCGCACGCTGGGTCCCCTCGGGCTGGCCGGCCGGCAAGGGGCGATCGACGTCCCCGGGACCCTGCGCGTGCTCCCGGCCTTCCCGTCCATCAAGCACCTGCCGAGCCGGCTCGCACGGCTGCGCGAGCTCGACGGCCGGGCCGCGGTGCGGGTGCGCGGGCAGGGGACGGAGTTCGACTCACTGCGCGAGTACGTCAGCGGCGACGACGTCCGCAGTGTCGACTGGCGCGCGAGCGCACGCAGCAGGTCGGTGGTGGTGCGCACCTGGCAGCCCGAACGCGACCGTCGACTGGTGCTGGTCCTCGACACGGGCCGCACCTCGGCCGGGCGCGTGGACGACGCTCCGCGGCTCGACGCGGCGATGGATGCCGCGCTGCTGCTGGCCACCCTGGCCTCACGCGCCGGTGACCGGGTCTCGTTCGTCGCCGGCGACCTCGGCGTGCGCAGCCAGCTGCAGGGCTCGCACCGCCGCGACGGCGTCGAGCACGTGCAGGACGCGATGGCCGCCCTCCAGCCCGTGCTCGCGGAGACCAACTGGCGCCGGCTCGTCGGGGCGGTCGACTCGCTGGGACGGCAGCGGGCGCTCGTCGTACTCCTCACCGCTCTGGAGCCCTCGGCCATCCAGAGCGGGCTGCTGCCCCTCGTCGGACCGCTCACCTCGCGACACCGGGTGCTCGTGGCATCGGTGCGCGACCCCGAGATCGACCGGCTCGCGCGGGAGCGCGGCAACGCCCGGTCGACCTACGCGGCAGCGGCCGCCGAGCAGGCCGCGGCACAGCGTGACGGCACCGCACGCCTGTTGTCGACTCTCGGCGTCGAGGTCCTCGACGCCGATGCCGACGACCTGCCGGTGCGGCTGGCCGACCACTACCTCGCGCTCAAGGCGCGCGGGTTGCTGTAGAAGTCAGCCCGCCGTCGCGACCCGGTCCTCGAGCATGGAGTCGTCGATGTCGCCCGTCCAGCCGTTGCGGACGGCCCGGCGGCCCGGCCCGTAGACGTAGGCGAGGAACGCAACCTCGGCAGCGACGCCGATGGCGATGCGTGCCCACGTCGGCAGTCCCGACGGCGTCACGAAGGCCTCGATCACGCCCGAGACCAGCAGCACTACGGCCAGCCCCATGACCACACCCCCGGCAGAACGGCCCTCGGCCGCGAGCGACTGCCCTCGGGACCGCTCACTCGGCGCGACCCACGACCAGAACAGGCGCAGGCCGACACCGGCGGCCACGAAGACAGCGGTGAGCTCGAGGAGCCCGTGCGGCAGGATCAACCCGAAGAACAGGCTCCCCCGGTCGTGGCGGATCATGATCGACCCGATCAGCGCCAGGTTCAGCAGGTTCTCCCACAACACGTAGAGCACCGGCGCCCCCAGCACGCCGAACGCGATGCAGATCGCGGCCACCCACGCGTTGTTCGTCCACACCTCCGCCGCGAAGTGCGAGGCCGCCGACTCGGAGTAGTAGTTCTCGAAGTCGGAGTTGACCAGCTGGTTGATCTCGGCAGGGTCGAGGAAGCTCTGCTCGACCTGGGGATGCTGCAGCAGCCACCAGATCATCAGCGCCGAGATCGCGTAGCTCGCGATCATCGTGGTCAGCCACCATCGCCGGGTCCGGTAGAGCGCCGCCGGGAACCGACGCGCGAAGAAGTCCGCGACCCCGCTCCAGCCAGCCGTCCTGGTCCCGCTCGCTCTCGTGCGCGCCCGCGCCAGCAGGCTGCTCAGGTAGGACACCACCGCCGGGTCCGGTGCCGTCGAACGGATCACGCTGAGGTGGGTGGCGACCTCCTGGTAGAGGTCGACCAGCTCGTCGGCCTCGGCCCCGTCGCGGGGGCGTCGCCGGCCCAGCTTGTCCAGACGCTGCCACGCGGGCTGGTGCGCGCGCACGTAGGCGTCGAGGTCCATGCGGCACAGGGTACGGCGATCGGCCGTCGCTCCAGGGTCGAACGACCTAGGCTCGGGGGCGATGACGACACCCACGTCCGGGAACACCAGCTCTGCCTCCTACGCCGGGATCGACCAGCTGGTCACCGGCGAGGCAGTGGCCCTCGAGCTGCCCCCTGCCTCACTCGGCCTGCGGGTCGCCTCCGGGCTGATCGACGTGGCGATCCAGTTCGGCATCCTGATCGTCGGCATCATCGTGGCGACATACATGGCCTCCGACGACGCGCTCTTCGGAGTCGCGAGCGTGCTGCTGATCGCGTTCACGCTGGTCATCGGCCCCGCGATCCTGGAGACGCTGACCATGGGCCGGACCATCGGCAAGTTCGCGTTGGGCATCCGGACCGTGCGCGACGACGCTGGACCGATCTCCTTCCACCACGCTTTCGTGCGCCACCTGATCGGGGTGTTCGAGATCTGGGTGCTGAGCGGCGTACCCGCTCTGGTGTGCGCACTGGTCAGCTCCAAGGGCAAGCGGCTCGGCGACCTCGTCGCCGGCACCTACGTGGTGCGGGACCGGTTCAAGCTCCGGCTGCCGTGGCCGGTGGAGATGCCGCCACACCTGGCCCGCTGGGCCGCCAGCGCCGACATCGCGCCGCTGCCCGACTCCCTGGCGGTGGCACTGCGCCTGCTCCTGGGGCGCACCCGGACGCTGAGCCCGGAGGCCAGACACCTGCTGGTCACCGACATCCTCACCGAGGTCCAGCGGCACGTCTCGCCGCCACCGCCACCGGGCACCCACCCCGAGGACTTCCTCGCGGCGGTCGCGGCCGAACGTCGCCGCCGCGACGAGCACCGGCTCTGGCGCGAGGCCGACCTGCGCTGGCGGCTCACCCACCGTCAGATCTGAGGCGACTCCTGACCGACCTGCGCGAGCGCGTCGTCCGGCGTGCTCCGGAGCTTCGGGATGGACAGGCACATCATGGCTGCGAGGAGGCACAGGCCGCCGGCGGTCATCCAGGCCCAGAAGTAGTCGCCGGTCCCCTGCCGGATCCACCCGGCGTACGACGCAGCGACCCCCGCGCCGACCATGTGCGAGGCGAACACCCAGCCGAAGACCACGCCGGACCTCTCCAGCCCGAAGTGGGCACGGCACAGCGCCACCGTGGGCGGAACCGTGGCCACCCAGTCCAGCCCGTAGAACACGATGAACAGGAACAGGCTCGGGTGCACGTGCGGTCCCAGCAGCACCGGCACCACCAGCAACGAGAGCCCCCGCAGGAAGTAGTAGCCGAACAGCAGGTAGCGGGAGTCGACCTTGTCGGTGAGCCATCCCGACGCGATCGTGCCCACGATGTCGAAGATCCCGATCAGCGCGAGCAGCCCGGCCGACGTGGTGGCGGGCATGCCGTGGTCGTGCGCCGCCGGGATGAAGTGGGTGCCGATCAGGCCGTTGGTGGACCAGCCACAGATCCAGAAGGTCAGGAACAGGGCCCAGAACGTCCAGGTGCGCCCCGCCTGTCGCAGCGTGGTGATGGCGACCGTCGCTGCCCCGGGTCCGGTTCGGTCCAGTGGCGGCTCGACGTACGACGCCGGCGCACCGTAGGGCACCTCGCCCACGTCGGCGGGCCGGTCGCGCAGCACCAGCAGGACGACCGGCACGAGCAGCAGCGAGAACACCGCCACCACCCCGGCTGCCCACCGCCAGCCGGGACCGTTGGCGAGCTGGGCGATCAGCGGCAGGAAGATGAGCTGACCGGTCGAGCTGGCCGCCGAGAACAGTCCGGTGACCAGGCCCCGGTGCTTGACGAACCAGCGGTTGGCCACGATCGCCCCGAACACCAGGGCCATCGCGCCGGTGCCCAGCCCGATCGGCACTCCCCACAGGAACCAGAGCTGCCAGGCCTCGGTCATCACCAGGGTCAGCCCGGCACCGAGCGAGACCAGGGCCAGCGCCGCGGCGACCACCCGTCGTACGCCCCACCGCTCCATCAGGGCCGCCGCGAAGGGAGCCGTCAGGCCGTAGAGGATGAGGTTCAGGCTGACCGCACCCGAGGTGGTGGCCCGGGACCAGCCGAACTCCTGCTCCAGCGGCTCGAGCAGGGCGCCGGTGGAGGAACGGAACCCCGCAGCCGCGACCAGCGCGGCCATCGTCGCCGCCGCGACCCACCAGGCGCGCACGCTCATGCGCACGTCCCCCACCACCGTCCCGGCCACCCGTGAAGTCTAGGAAGCGTCCGCCGCCGCTGCACTCGTGGTGGCTGCCGGATTGCGTCGGGTTCCGGCCACGCTCTGCCTGGCCCGGCACTTGTCCGGGTCGGCACGGCGGCCTAGCGTCAGTACATGGAAGGCACGGTCCTGTTCGGACTCCTCAAGGTCATTGCGATCGCCCTGGTCCCCCTGGGGATCGTGGCCGCCTTCGTCAACGCCCGCGTCCTGATCGCACGGTTCGTCGACCTCGGCCGCCGGGCGCACCTGCTCAACACCCCGGATCCGCCGCCGGCCGGCCCGCCGCTGCAGTGGATCGCGGCGGAGCTGCGCCGGCTTCGCCCCGAGGTGCGCTCACCCCGTCCCGAGCTGGCGGTGACCGTGCACCGCGCGATCGTGGCGGAGTACGACGGCGTGCTGGTCCAGGCGGCGACGGCCCTCGGCGTGCCCACGACCCTCGCCGATGTACCGGAGGGCCTCGACCACGAGGCCGAGCGGCTGCGTCTCGAGCACGCCCTCGAGCTCGCCGGGCTCAGCTGGCGCGTCCGCCGCCTCTGAGCCGACGGGACAGCGCCCCTGAGGGCGGGTGGGTCAGGCGGAGGTGCCCGCCGCAATGACAGCGATGACGACCACCAGCACGAGCGCCAGGATGGCGAACCCGAGGAGGGCCGTGGCGACGATCCCGAGGATGCGGCCGATGTTGACTGTGTCGCGGCCACCGATGGCGCCCTGCGAGGCGTCGATCTCGCGCAGCGCCTTGTTGCCCATGGACCAGGCGAACGGGCCCAGCACCTGACACAGCACCAGGCCCAGGATGCCGAGGACCAGGACGGTCGTCGCTTGCGGGTGGTTCTGCGGCGGCTGGCCGTACTGCGGCGGGTACTGACTCATGGGGACACCCTGTCACTTCTGCAGTAGGTGAGATCGAATATCTCGCGGTCAGCGGCAATTCCCTTGCGCTCGAACTTGGTGAGCGGGCGGTCCGCCCAGCGCTCCACCCGGCCACCCTCGAGCAGCGGCTCGGCATCGAGGACGGCGCACATCTGCGCGGCGTAGTCGGCCCAGTCGGTCGCCAGCCGCCACACCCCGCCCGGGCGCAGCCGCGAGGCCGCGAGCGCGGCGAACTCGGGGGTGACCAGCCGCCGCTTGTGGTGCCGCTTCTTGGGCCACGGGTCGGGGAAGAACGTCCAGAGCTCCTCCACCTCCCCGGGTCCGAAGAGGTGCTCGACGCACCACACGGCATTGACCGCGAGCAGCCGGACGTTGTCCGCGCCTTCCTCGGCGAGCAGGCCCAGCGTGTGCGCCACGCCTGGTCGCCACACCTCCAGCCCGACGACGTCGTACGCCGGACGCTGGGCCGCGAGCACCGCCGTTGCCTCACCGACTCCCGACCCGATCTCCACGATCCGGGGCGCGTCCCGCCCGAAGAGGTCGACCCAGCTGAAGGCGGGATCGTCCACGGCCTCGTCAGGGATCACCCAGTCGCGATGGTGCGCGTCCCACGACTGCTGCTGCGACGGGGTGAACCGCCCGCCCCGCCGCGCGTAGCTGAGCACCTCACGCTTCCGAAGCCCGTCCTCGGTGTACTGCTGCCGAGGGTCCGCAGGGGGAAGGGAGTTGTCCACGGCGCCATTGTGCGCGACTCACCGTGGCGCGCGAGCAGGGCTGCCTAGTGTCCCGCGTCTGGAGTCCTTTGATGCTCGGCGTCTTCAGAGTGCGTGCAGCGCGAGACGGAGGAGCGACGGCTGTAGTTGACCTCCTGTGAGCGACGACAACGAAGCGAGGTGCGTGCTCTGGTGGCGCGAAGCGCCAAGGAACTCTGGGCGCGGGACACTAGATTGCGGGGATGATCGATCGCCAGCGCCTGACCGAGCTCCGCAGGACCGAGGAGCACCGCTTCGTCGAGCTGCACCCCCGATCCGCGGAGCTGGCCGAGCAGGCCCACGGTTCGCTGCTCGCCGGAGTGCCGATGCCCTGGATGACCAGGTGGCCGGGAGCCTTCCCGGTCTTCTGCGCGTCCGCGGCTGGGGCGCGGATGGTCGACGTGGACGGGCTGGAGTACGTCGACCTGTGCCTGGGCGACACTGGCGCCATGACGGGCCATGCGCTGCCCCAGGTCACCGAAGCGCTGACGAGACAGGCATCGCTCGGCATCACCACGATGCTCCCCTCGGCGGACGCCGTCTGGGTGGGCGAGGAGCTGGCCCGCAGGTTCGGTCTGCCCACGTGGCAGCTGGCGATGTCGGCCACCGACGCGAACAGGTTCGTGCTCCGGTTCGCTCGCCACCTCACCGGGCGGCCGCGGATCGCGGTGATGGACTGGTGCTACCACGGCACGGTCGACGAGACCCTCGCTGTCCTCGACGGTGGCCGGGTCGTTCCCCGGCCCGGCGCGCTCGGCCCACAGGTGGACGTCGCGGTCACCACGGCCGTGGTGCCGTTCAACGACCTCGACGCGCTCGACCGACGGCTGGCCGAGGGCGACGTCGCCTGCCTGCTGATGGAACCGGCCCTGACGAACATCGGGATCGTGCTGCCCGAGGACGGCTACCTCGCAGGAGTCCGCGAGATCACCCGTCGCCACGGGGTGCTCCTCGTGATCGACGAGACGCACACCCTGTGCGCCGGGCCCGGCGGATGCACCCGGGCGTGGGACCTCGAGCCCGACTTCGTGGTGGTCGGCAAGCCCATCGGCGGCGGGGTCCCGTCGGCGGCGTACGGCATGACTGCGGAGATCGCCGACCAGCTCTCCGGCCCCATGCTCGGGCACGAGATCGACGTCGCGGGGGTCGGCGGGACCCTGACCGCCAACGCCCTGGCGCTGGCCGCGATCCGCGCCACCCTGTCGTCCTGCCTGCGCGACGAGGACTTCGCAGTCGCGGTCCCGTTGGCGGAACGCTTCACCGAAGGCGTCGCGGCCGTGATCGAACGGCACGGCCTCCCCTGGCACGTGCAGCGGCTCGGTTGCCGCGCGGAGTACTGGTTCTGCCCTCCGCCCCGCGACGGCGCCGCTGCCGCCGCAGCGGTCGACGACGAGCTCGAGGGCTTCATGCACCTCTGGGCCCTCAACCGCGGCGTCCTGCTCACCCCGTTCCACAACATGGCCCTCTTCAGCCCGCACCACACCGAGGCCGACGTCGACCGCCACACAGAGGTCTTCGCCGAGGCCGTCGCCGCCCTCCTCCCCTGAATTCCCGCCGACCCGTCGCATCTGAAAGGCCAAAACCCGCCGACCCGTCGCATCTGAAAGGCCAAAACCCGCCGACCCGTCGCATCTGAAAGGCCGGAACGCGCCGAGCCGTCGCATCTGTCAGGGGGCCCCGCTAACTTCGCCTACATGACGCTGACATTGGGAATGGTGACCATCGACACGAGCGACGCCACGTCGTTGTCGCAGTGGTGGGCCGAGCAGACAGGCGCGGAGATCGCGCAGACCAACGACGGCTGGTTCGTCGTACTCAAGGGTGGTGGACTGCCGGTGTGGCTCGCCTTCCAGAAGGTCGAGGATCCGACGCCCGGCAAGAACCGCGTGCATCTCGACCTGATGAGCCCGGACCTCGACAGCGAGGTCGACCGGCTGCTCTCCGCGGGGGCCACGCTCGTCGAGCGCCGCGGCGACGAGAGCTTCCGCTGGGTGACCCTCGCCGATCCCCAGGGGAACCAGTTCTGTGTGGCCGGTCAGCAGGACGCCGCGGCGTACTGACTGTGGTGGCTGCGGGCCGCTGAGCACGGTCACGGTGCGTGATCTCGACTATCCGCTCGCTTCGCTCGCTGCTCGACCACCTCGTACGAGAGGCGTTTAGGCGACGGCTCGGCTGAAGTCACACGTAAAACGGAAGGGCCCCCGAGACCTAGAGGTCTCGGGGGCCCTTCGCCTTGTTACTTGGTGATCTTGGTGACTCGACCGGCACCAACCGTGCGGCCGCCCTCGCGGATGGCGAAGCGGAGGCCGTCCTCCATGGCGATCGGCTGGATCAGCTCGACGATCATGTCGGTGTTGTCGCCGGGCATGACCATCTCGCGGCCCTCGGGGAGGGTCACGACGCCCGTGACGTCCGTCGTACGGAAGTAGAACTGCGGGCGGTAGTTGTTGAAGAACGGCGTGTGACGGCCGCCCTCCTCCTTGGAGAGGATGTAGACCGACGCCTCGAAGTTCGTGTGCGGGGTGGTGGTCCCCGGCTTGATCACGACCATGCCGCGCTCGACGTCCTCGCGCTTGGTGCCACGAAGCAGCAGCCCGACGTTCTCGCCGGCCTCGCCGGTGTCGAGCAGCTTGCGGAACATCTCGATGCCGGTGACCGTGGTGGTCTGCTTGACGTCGCGGATGCCGATGATGTCGACGGTCTCGTTGACCTTGACGATGCCGCGCTCGATGCGACCGGTGATGACGGTTCCACGACCGGTGATCGTGAAGACGTCCTCGACGGGCATCAGGAAGGGCTTCTCGGTCTCGCGAACCGGCTGCGGGATGAACTCGTCCACGGCCGTCCATCAGCTCGAGGATCGACTCGCCCCACTTCTCGTCACCCTGGAGCGCCGGGAAGGCAGCAACCTTGATGACCGGGATCTCGTCGCCGTCGTACTCGTACTCGGTGAGGAGCTCGCGCACCTCCATCTCGACGAGCTCGACCAGCTCTTCGTCGTCGACCATGTCGCACTTGTTCAGCGCGACGACCAGGGCGGGTACGCCGACCTGGCGGGCGAGCAGGACGTGCTCACGGGTCTGCGGCATCGGACCGTCGGTGGCGGCCACGACCAGGATCGCGCCGTCCATCTGCGCGGCACCGGTGATCATGTTCTTGATGTAGTCCGCGTGACCGGGGCAGTCGACGTGCGCGTAGTGACGCGACTCGGTCTGGTACTCGACGTGCGCGATCGAGATCGTGATTCCGCGCTGACGCTCCTCGGGGGCCTTGTCGATCTCGTCGAAGGCCGAGGCTGCGTTCAGGTTGGGATACTTGTCGTGCAGCACCTTGGTGATCGCTGCGGTCAACGTCGTCTTGCCGTGGTCGATGTGACCAATGGTTCCGATGTTGACGTGCGGCTTGGTCCGCTCGAACTTCGCCTTAGCCACTGGGGCTCCTCCTGTTGATTGAACTTGACTCGTGTGTTGTTGCTGTCTTGATGTGAAGCAGGTGCTGGTGCTGCCGAGAACCGGTGCGAACCCTACTCGCCCCGAACCTTCTTGATGATCTCGTCTGCGACGTTCTGGGGAACCTCGGCGTACGAGTCGAACTCCATCGAGTACGACGCCTGACCAGAGGTCTTCGACCGAAGGTCACCAACGTACCCGAACATTTCAGAGAGCGGCACGAGGGCATCGACCACGCGGTCACCCGAGCGCTCAGTCATCGCCGACACCTGCCCGCGACGCGAGTTGATGTCGCCGATCACGTCGCCCAGATAGGTGTCCGGGGTGACCACCTCGACCGCGAACATCGGCTCCAGCAGGACGGGCTTGGCCATCCGTGCGGCCTCCTTGAAGGCCTGGTTGCCGGCGATCTTGAAGGCCAGCTCGGAGGAGTCGACGTCGTGGTAGGCGCCGTCCTCGAGCGTGAACTTCACGTCGACCATCGGGTAGCCGGCGAGTACGCCGAACTCCATCGCGTCCTGGCCGCCCTGGTCGACCGAGGGGATGTACTCCTTCGGCACCCGGCCACCGGAAACGTTGTTCACGAACTCGTAGCCGGCGCCGTGGCCGGTCTCCGGGTCGATGTTGGGCTCGAGGGAGATCTGCACCTTCGCGAACTGGCCCGAACCACCGGTCTGCTTCTTGTGCACGTAGGTGTGCTTCTCCACCTTGCGGCGGACCGTCTCGCGGTAGGCGACCTGCGGCTTGCCGACCGTCGCCTCGACGCGGAACTCGCGCTTCATCCGGTCGACGAGGATCTCCAGGTGGAGCTCGCCCATGCCCGCGATGATGGTCTGGCCGGTCTCCTCGTCCGCCTTGACGGTGAACGTGGGGTCCTCGTCGGACAGTCGCTGGATCGCCGTGCCGAGCTTCTCCTGGTCACCCTTGGTCTTGGGCTCGATGGCCACCTCGATCACTGGGGCCGGGAAGGTCATCGACTCGAGGATCACCGGGTGCTGCGGGTCGGACAGGGTGTGCCCGGTCTTGGTCTGCTTGAGGCCCATGACCGCGACGATCTGGCCGGCGCCGACCGACGCGATCTCCTCACGCTTGTTGGCGTGCATCTGGTAGACCTTGCCGATTCGTTCCTTGTTGCCGTTGACCGAGTTCAGCACCGAAGTACCGGCCTCGAGCTTGCCGGAGTAGACGCGCACGTAGATCAGCTTGCCGAGGTGCGGGTCGGTCGCGATCTTGTAGGCGAGGCCGGAGAACGGCTCGTCGTCGGACGGCTGGCGAACGATGACCTCGTTCTCGTCCTTGACCGAGTGGCCCTGGATGCCGTCGATGTCGAGCGGCGAGGGGAGGTACTTCACGACGGCGTCGAGCAGGGGCTGCACGCCCTTGTTCTTGAACGCGGTGCCGCACAGGACCGGGTTGATCTTGTCGGCCAGGGTGGCGCGACGGATAGCGGCCTCGATCTCGCCGACGGTGAACTCGCCCTCGTCGAGGAACTTCTCCATGATCTCGTCGTCGGCGTCGGACAGCACCTCGAGGAGCTTCTCCCGGTACTCCGCGGCCTGTTCGGCCAGCTCGGCGGGGATCTCCTCGATCTCGTAGTCCTCACCCATCGTGGTCTCGCCACGCCAGGTCAGGGCACGCATGCCGACCAGGTCGACGACACCGATGAAGTCGCCCTCGGCGCCGATCGGAAGCTGCAGCACGAGCGGGGTGGAGTTGAGGCGCTCGACCATCATGTCGACACAGCGCCAGAAGTCGGCGCCGGTGCGGTCGAGCTTGTTGACGAAGCACATCCGCGGGACGGAGTACTTGTTGGCCTGGCGCCACACCGTCATGGTCTGCGGCTCGACACCTGCCACACCGTCGAAGACGGCGACGGCGCCGTCGAGGACGCGCAGCGAGCGCTCGACCTCGGCGGTGAAGTCGACGTGCCCGGGGGTGTCGATGATGTTGATCTGGTGGTCCTTCCACCAGCAGGTCGTCGCGGCGGACGTGATCGTGATGCCGCGCTCCTGCTCCTGCTCCATCCAGTCCATGGTGGCCGCGCCCTCGTGGACCTCACCGATCTTGTAGGTGATGCCGGTGTAGAACAGGATCCGCTCGGTGGTGGTGGTCTTGCCGGCATCGATGTGCGCCATGATGCCGATGTTTCGGACCTTGTTGAGGTCCGTGGTGATGTCGACGGCCACTGAAAGTCAGTTCCTTAAGAGGTAGATGTCTGGGATACGAGAAGAGAACACGCGCGGCTGGCGCGGTGTTCCCCTCCCGGGGATCACCAGCGGTAGTGAGCGAAGGCCTTGTTGGACTCGGCCATCTTGTGAGTGTCCTCGCGCTTCTTCACAGCGGCACCGAGGCCGTTGGAAGCGTCCAGGATCTCGTTCATCAGGCGCTCGGACATCGTCTTCTCGCGACGGTCCGCGGCGTAGCCGACGAGCCAGCGCAACGCCAGCGTGGTGCTGCGGTTGGGCTTGACCTCGATCGGCACCTGGTAGGTCGCGCCGCCGACGCGGCGGGACTTGACCTCGATGGCCGGCTTGACGTTGTCGAGGGCACGCTTCAGCGTGACGACCGGGTCGGTGCCCGTCTTCTCACGGGTGCCTTCGAGGGCGCTGTAGACGATGCGCTGGGCGACCTGCTTCTTGCCGTCCTGGAGCACCTTGGAGACGAGCTGGGAGACCAGCTGGGACCCGAACACCGGGTCCATGTCGATCGGCCGCTTCGGGGCCGGACCCTTGCGGGGCATTAGCTCTTCTCCTTCTTCGCGCCGTAACGGCTGCGGGCCTGCTTGCGGTTCTTGACACCCTGGGTGTCGAGCGAGCCGCGGATGATCTTGTAGCGGACACCGGGAAGGTCCTTCACCCGGCCGCCGCGGACGAGCACGATCGAGTGCTCCTGGAGGTTGTGGCCCACGCCCGGGATGTAAGCGGTGACCTCGACGCCACTGCTCAGGCGCACGCGGGCGACCTTGCGGAGGGCGGAGTTCGGCTTCTTCGGGGTGGTGGTGTAGACGCGCGTGCAGACGCCGCGTCGCTGGGGCGAACCCTTCAGGGCAGGCGTCTTGTTCTTCGACACCTTGTCCTGGCGGCCCTTGCGGACCAACTGCTGAATGGTGGGCACCTGGTTGGTTCCCTTTCTTTTCTGCTCTCAGTACCCGACGCCTTGCCGGGCACGAAAATGACGCTCGTTCCTTGGTGCGGTGGTGTGCGTTGCCATGAGGGCACGCAGACAGGCCTGGATGGCCCAGACACAAGGAACGAGATTACCGGCTGGTGGTTCTCGGGTCAAAACGAGCACCGGCCGCCGGCCCGAGGGCCGACGGCCGTCCAGGTGAGGGTTTGTCACATTCCGGCGATGTTGTTCGTCGCCATCCAGTCAGAGACGTAGATCGCGACGTACCCGAGCAGCGCGAGGGCCCCGATCGCCACCGCGGCGACGCCCTTGCCGGCACCCTCAGGCGTACGACGAGCGGCCGATCCCAACAGGATGCCGGACACGGCGAGCACGGGGGTGATGCCTGACCAGAACACGAGCACGAACGGCAGCGAGCCGATCGCCAGGCCGAGTCCCAGGTTGGCGGTGCGACCCGAGCGAAGGGCGCGCGGGACGACGAGGGCGAACATCAGGGCTGCGAGCGCGACCACGAAGGCACCGATGACGACGAGCTCCATCGCGTCGGCGCTCGCTCCCCCGGTGCCCTTGGTGCCGTCGGCGAAGGTGCCGAACGCCGCGAACGCGAGCGTGCCGAGGACCGTGGCGACCGCGGCCGGTCGAACGGGCAGCGGGGTGTGGTGAGTCGAGGTGATGGATGTGCTGGTCATGACGACCTCCTGGGCTGGGAACTGCTGACCCATCGAGCATGTGGCGCCACCCACCCATCACGCGTCGCCCTGCACGGCGAAATCAGGTCACCGACGTGGGTGACGGTGTCGTCATCCTCACGAGGGACCCCGTGGCACATGCAGGCGCCCTACCGTGTCCTTGTGCGATGGAAGGCCTGGCTCAAGCGGTACGGCGACGTGCTGCTCGCCGTGGGCATCGGGGTGGCACTCGTCGTCGAGGTGTTGTTCTGGAAGGGCGACATTCCAGCCGGTGTGCTGATGTTGGTGCTGGCCTCCGCCGCCCTCGTCGTACGACGCACCCAGCCGATCCCCTCGTTCGCGGTCTGCTGGCTCGGCCTGTTCGGCGCCACGTACTTCGTTCCCGGATTCGACAACGGCTCCTCGGCCTTCGTGGTGATCTACTTCCTGAGCCTGTTCTCGCTCGGGGCCCATACCAGCGGGCGGGAGGTGGCCGTCTCCGTGCTGCTGGTGCTCTTCGGGATCGTGGTCTTCGTCGCCACCGACTCCGACGGCCCAGCCATCGGTGATGCCGTCTTCGCCACGGTCTTCGTGGGAGGACCGTGGGCCACCGGGCTGGCACTGCGGCTGCGGCGCGAGCTCGCGGTGGCCAACGAGCGGCTGCGGGTCGAGCAGGAGGAGAAGACGCGGCGCGCAGTCGCGCAGGAGCGTTCGACCATCGCCCGGGAGCTGCACGACGTGGTGGCGCACGCCATCTCCGTCACGGTGCTGCAGTCCCGAGGCGCACGCCGGCAGCTCGGCCGCGACGAGGAGCAGGTACGCCGCGCGCTGGACGCCATCGAGCACACGAACACCCAGGCGCTCGGCGACATGAGGCGCCTGCTCGCGGTCCTCCGGGACACCGAGGGTGACGCGGCGACCGCACCACAGCCCTCGTTGTCCCGGCTCGACGAGCTGCTCGAGGACGTCCGCGGATCCGGACTCCCGGTGGAGGTCAGCACGACGGGCAGCAACCTCGATGTGCCACCGGGCGTTGACCTCTCGGCCTACCGGATCATCCAGGAGGCGCTGACCAACGTGCTCAAGCACGCGGGACCTGCGACGGCACGGGTCGAGCTGACCTACGGCGGCGACGACCTGACCCTGCGCGTCAGCGACGACGGCCGGTCCGCTTCCGCCGTCAACGGGAGCCACGGACACGGACTGCTCGGCATCCGGGAGCGCGTGGCCGTCGTCGGAGGCGAGGTGGAGGCCGGTCCCGGTCCGGACGGCGGGTTCGAGGTCCGCGCCAGGCTCCCCTACTCGGTGGACGCATGAACACCATCAAGGTCGTCGTCGCGGACGACCAACCGCTTGTCCGCGCCGGCCTCCGGATGATCCTCGAGACGGAGGCCGACCTCGAGATCGTCGGGGAGGCAGCCACCGGGGCCGAGGTGGTCGAGATCTGCGAGCAGCAGCAACCGCACGTCGTACTCATGGACGTGCGGATGCCGGTGATGGACGGGATCGCCGCCACCCGCCTCGTCACGGTGATGCCGGCTCCCCCGCGCGTGCTGGTGCTCACGACGTTCGACCTCGACGAGATCGTCTACGAGGCGCTCCGGGCCGGGGCGAGCGGGTTCCTGCTCAAGGACGCCCCCGAGGAGCGGCTCACCACGGCGATCCGCGTGGTGGCCGACGGCGGCTCGCTGTTCGCGCCGAGCGTCACACGAAGGCTGATCGAGGAGTTCGCCCGCCGGGGACACGTGGAGCCGGTGCGGGTCGAGGGACTCACCGACCGTGAGGTGGAGGTACTGCAGCTCGTGGCCAAGGGCCTCAGCAACACCGAGATCGGCGCAGAGTTGTTCATCAGCGAGAACACCGTCAAGACCCATGTGGCGCGGGTGCTGATGAAGCTGGGTCTGCGCGACCGCGTCCAGGCCGTCGTACGTGCCTACGAGTCAGGTCTCGTCCGGCCCGGCGACTAGCTGCGTCGTACTCCGTCGAGGAGCAGCTCGGCCAGGTGCAGGGCCCGCCGCATGGCGAGGTCGTCGAGCTGGGTGCGGCAGGAGAACCCGTCGGCGAGGACGACCGCGTCCGGACCTGCGGCGCGTACGGCGGGCAGCAGGTCGTGCTCGGCGATGGCGACGCTCGTCTCGTAGTGCCCGAGCTCCACCCCGAAGTTGCCGGCCAGACCGCAGCAGCCGCCGACCCGCTTCACCGTCGCACCCGTGCCGGCCAGCAGGGCGGCGTCGGTCTCCCACCCGATGACTGCATGGTGGTGGCAGTGCGGCTGGGCCACGATCTCGACCCCGGTCAGGTCAGGCAGCGTCCACGCACCCGCCGAGACCCGTTCCGCGAGGAACTCGGCCAGCGAGCGCAGCCCGGCGCTCACCTCCGCGACCCGGGGGTCGTCGACGAGCTGGCCGGCGTCCTCGCGGATCGCCGCGAGACAGCTCGGCTCGAGCCCGATGACGGGCTTTCCGGAGGCGACGTAGCCATGGAGCGTCTCGACCGCCCGGCCGACGATCCGACGCGCGGCGGTCAGCTGGCCGGTGGTGATCCAGGTCAGGCCGCAGCACGCCGGCTCGGGGATGACCGCGGCCCGCAGTCCCATGGTCTCGAGCAGGGCGATCGCCGCCCGACCGGTGTCGGCGGCGAAGCGGTCGGTGAACGAGTCGGCCCAGATCCAGACGTCGACGTTCGCGGCCAGCGGCGTCCCGCCCGACCGCAGCGGCTTCCCGGAGAAACGAGGCAGGCTGCGGCGCTGGTCGACGCCGGCGGCGGCCTTGGCGACCCGGCCGACGGCCTTGCTGCGCAGCATCGCGTTGGCCAGCCGCGGTGGGGTCATCCGCGCCCAGCGCGGGAGCTGCCCCAGCGCGTAGTGCGACCGCGGGCGCTTCAGGAAGCCGCGCGGGCCGGCGTACTTCTGGGAGAGGGCCTCGGACTTGTAGGTGGCCATGTCGATGCCGGTCGGGCAGTCACTCGCGCAGCCCTTGCAGGACAGGCACAGGTCCAGGGCGTCCTCCACTGCCGGGTCGTCGAACCCGATCACGCCCATGGCGACGTCCTGCAGCACGTGCGCGCGGCCGCGGGTGGAGTCCTTCTCGTCACGGGTGGCGAGGTAGGAGGGGCACATCACGCCGCCGGAGGCAGTGTTGTCGGCGATGCACTTGCCCACCCCGGTGCAACGGTGCACCGCCCCGCGAGAACGAACCGGCGTCGTGGGTGAGCCGGAGCGTCGTACGCAATGGGCGGGCTGGACTGGCCAGGCGCAGGTCGGAGTCGAACGGCGCCGGGTCGACGAGCACGCCGGGGTTGAGCAGGTTGCCGGGGTCGAGGATCCGCTTGGCCTGCTGCATCAGCGCGATCGCCTGCGGGGAGTACATCCGCGGGAGCAGCTCCGAGCGGGCGCGGCCGTCGCCGTGCTCGCCCGACATCGAGCCGCCGTAGGAGGCGACGAGGTCGGCAGCGTTCTCGACGAACTCGCGGTACGTGCGACCGGCCACCGGCTTCCTCGAGCTCGAAGTCGATGCGCACGTGCACGCAGCCGTCGCCGAAGTGGCCGTAGGGGACGCCGTCCAGCCCGCTCTGCTTCAGCAAGGCGTCGAAGTCGCGCAGGTAGGCGCCCAGCTTCGCGGGCGGCACGGCCGCGTCCTCCCAGCCGGCCTGGGCGGGCCGGCTCAGCGAGCGAGCGGCAAGCCCCGCCCCGTCCTCACGGATCCGCCACAGCGCCAGCTGCTCGACGGTGTCGGTGACGATGCGGTGCGGCACCCCGGCGGCGCGGGCGACCTCGTTCGCGAGCGCAGCCGCTTCCTCCGCCGTCGCGGCCGTGACCTCGGCGAACAGCCAGCCCCCGCCCTCGGGAAGCTCGGGGTGCTCCTTGACCATGGCGCGATCCGCTGGTCGAGTCCCTCGCAGGCGACGAGGTGGTGCTCGAGCAGGGCGGGTACGGCGTCCGCGGCGTCCGCCATCGTCGGGTAGCCCAGCACCGCCAGCGCCCGGAACGGGCGCATCCTCGACCAGCCGGACGGTGGCGTCCAGGACGACGCCCAGGGTCCCCTCGGTGCCGACCAGGAAGCGGTCGAACCGGCGGCCGCGCTCGGGGAGCAGGTGCTCGAAGGAGTAGCCCGACACCTGGCGGCCGAACCGGCCGAACTCGGTGCGGACGATGTCGAGGTGCTGGTCCACGAGGGCGTTGAGCGCGTCGATCTGGTGGTCTCGCGGTCGCCAGCGCCGAGCGACCGTCCCGTCGGCCAGCAGCACGGTGAGCGCCTCGACGTTGTCGACGGTGCGGCCGTAGCCCAGGGCCCGCGAGCCGCAGGCGTTGTTGCCGATCATCCCGCCGATCGTGCAGCGGGTGTGCGTGGAGGGGTCCGGGCCGAACCGCAGCCCCTGCTGCACGGCCTGCCGCTGCAGCGTGGCGTGCACGACCCCCGGCTGCACCAGCGCGGTGCGTGCCTCAGGGTCCAGCTCGAGCACCCGGTTGAGGTGCCGGCTGGTGTCGACCACGATCCCCGGGCCGATGGCGTTGCCCGCGATCGACGTGCCGGCTCCCCGCATCGTCAGCGGCACCCCGGTCTCCCGGGCGACGGCGAGCGTGGCGGCCAGCTCGTCGGTGTCGCGGGGGCGGACCACGACCTGCGGCGGGATCCGGTAGATGCTGGCGTCGCTTGCGTAGAGCGACTTCGCCAGTGCTGAGTCGTCGACGTCGGTGAGTCCTTGCCGCCGCAGCGCGTCGACCAGGCTCTCGTTCACCACAGCTCGAGTGAGCCGGTGAGGATCGCGGCGGCGTCGTCCTCGGTCACCTCGCGGGGCGCGGTCGCGAGCAGCCGTTGCTGCTTCATCGTGCCCTCGACCAGGTCGTCGACGTCGCCCTCGTCGTACCCCACTGCGCCGAGGCCGTTGGGGATCGAGATGTCCTGCATCAGGTCGGCGAGCACGGACGGGAGTGCGTCGGGACCGTCGTACGCGTGGTCGGGCGCCAGCAGGTTCGCGGCGCGCAGGTGGCGTTCCGGCGAGGACTCGAAGGTCCAGCGGAACGCTTCCGGTGCCGTCAAGGAGACGGCCATCCCGTGCGGCACCATCGGCTCGTCCGCCGGATAGCCCTCGGGGTGGAAGTCCTTGACCCGGCCGGCGATCGGGTAGGCGTTGGCGTGCGGGATGTGTACGCCGGCGTTGCCGAAGCCCAGCCCGGCGAAGGTGGCCGCGAGCGCCATCTCGTGCCGCGCGTCGGCATCGTCACCGTGGTGCACCGCCTGCCGGAAGGCCCCCGAGAGCAGGGACATCGCCTTCTCCGACCACATGTCCGAGATCGGGTTGGCGCCGCAGTAGGGCACCCGCTGCTCCGGCTGCTTGCGGTCGTAGGAGCTGAACGGCCGCGCGGTGTAGCTCTCCAGTGCGTGGCACAGGATGTCCATCCCGGCCGCTGAGGTGACGCCGGCCGGCTGGGTCAGGGTGAGCGAAGGGTCCACCACGGCCAGCGTCGGCCGCAGCCGTGGGTGGCTGATGCCGGTCTTGACCTTCTGGGCGAGCACGTCGAGGACGCAGATCGTGGTCGACTCCGCTCCGGTGCCGGTGGTGGTCGGCACCGCGACCAGTGGCTTGAGAGCGTTCTTCGGTGCACGCGCCTTGCCGACCGGGGCGTTGATGTAGTCCATCAGCGCGCCGTCGTTGGTGGTCAGCAGGTTGACGCACTTCGCGGTGTCGATCGCGGACCCGCCGCCCACGGCGACGAAGGCGTCCCACGGGCCGGTGTCGCGAGCATGGGCGATCGCCGCCTCCATGCTCTCGTCGGTCGGTTCCACGTGTACGCCGTCGTACACGCTGGCCTCGATGCCGAACTGGCCCATCTGGTCCGCGACCCGCTGCGGATGACCAGTCGCGGCGACGCCGGGGTCGGTGATCACCAGCACCCGGCGGACGTCGTACTGGGAGAGGTCGTAGCCGATCTCGTCGGAAGCGCCCTCCCCGAACTTCAGCCCGGGTGCGCCGTAGGTGAAGACGGACTCAGGCTTCATCCGGGGTCCCCGCGGAATCGGGAGCGAAGCGAGCGCCCTGCCAGTTCAGCGGGGTGTGGGGTGGTTCACTCATGCCCCAAATCTAACGGCCGGGTGTCATCGCGAGCGCAGCAGTGACCACGCTCGGACACCGGGAGGCTCCGCGAGCGCACGTCGCCGAGCGGGACCCAGGCCACCGCGTCGGTGGTGCCGTCGGTCTCGTGCACCTGCGGCTCGCCCGCGGAGACCTCGGCCGCGAACACCAGATGGATCCCGTGGAAGTCCTCCTCGCGACCGTGCGGAGCAGTGCCGGTGAAGTGTGCGTCATGGACCCCGATGAGCTCGCCGACCGTCGCCTCCAGACCGCACTCCTCCCTGATCTCGCGAGCGACTGCGTCCGCGGGCCGTTCGCCGTGGTCGATCCCGCCGCCCGGCAGGGTCCACGTGCCCGGGTGCGGGCCGCGGGCCGAGTTCCGCGTCAGCAGCACATCGTCGTCACGCAGCACGAGGGCGTAGGCGGCGAGACGTTGCAGCGCAGGCGGGCGGTGGTGGGCGAGCGCCTGTCGCACCATTGGCACGGTCGGGACCCGGCCCTTCTCGACGTCGACCAGCGGGTGCCAACGCGCGTCGACGGTCGAGCCGTCGATCTCGACGACTCGGGGCTCGGCAGCGTCGGTGGGCACCCAGGCGTCGTACACGATCCGGATGGAGTGCAGGTCCAGGCCCACGTCTCCCCGGGCGTCGTTGTCCACGACCCGGTGCGCCGACCCGATCCAGATCGGACCTCCCAGCTCGCAGGTCAGCCCCGTCTCCTCGTAGACCTCGCGCACGACGGCGTCGTCGGGGTGCTCGCCGAAGTCGATCCCCCCGCCGGGCAGCGTCCACTGCTCGGTCTCGGAGATCGAGGGAGCGATCCGGGCGAGCAGGATCTCGCCGCCGCGCACGATCACGGCGTACGCCGCCACCCGCTGACGGCGGGGAAGCTCCGAGGACTCCGACATGAACGGGAGTCTAGGGACCGGCTATTTTGAGCCGGTGCACGACGCAGCCGCTCCTCCAGCCCCGAGCCCGGCACCTGCTCCCGCCACCAGGCAGCGCGACCCGTGGTTCGACAACGCGAAGATGGCGCTGGTCGTGCTGGTCGTGATCGGGCACTCCTGGACCCTGCTGCCCGCCGACCACCTCCTGGACAGCTGGACCTACGACTTCCTCTACGCCTGGCACATCCCGGCCTTCGTGATCGTCACCGGCTACCTGTCCCGGTCCTTCGAGTACACCCGCAAGCGGATGTGGTCGCTGCTCACCACCGTGGCGCTGCCCTACGTGGTCTTCGAGGGCGTCTACGCGCTGTTCCGGCACGAGGTCGGCGGTGTGGAGTTCGAGCGGCTGTGGGCCAACCCGCACTGGCCGATGTGGTACCTCGCCGCGATGTTCTTCTGGCGCCTGATCACCCCGATCTTCAAGCGGATGCCCGGCAAGGTCGTGGTCGCGGTGGCGATCAGCCTGCTGGCTGGCCTCTACGCGAACGACATCATCGACAACGCGCGGATCCTCGGCCTGCTGCCGTTCTTCGTCCTCGGGCTGAAGATGCACGACGGTCACTGGAACCTGCTCCGCACCCGGCGGGCGCGCTGGTACGGCATTGCAGTGCTGCTCGGTCTGTTCGTGCTCGCGCGGTTCTCCGGCGGCTGGTTCGAGACCGAGTGGTTCTACTACCGCACCCGGTACGACGCCCTCGACCCGGACAACGTGCGTGCCATCACCATCCGGATGGCGCTGCTGATCACCGGTCTGGTCGGCTCCTTCGCGTTCTTCGCGGTGGTGCCCCGCATGAAGACCTGGTTCTCTGCCCTCGGCGGCGCCACGCTCGTGGTCTACCTGTTCCACGGCTTCGTCGTGCTCGGAGCCGAGTTCGCCGGGTTCCCCGGATGGGCCCCCGACCACATGCCGCTCGCGTGGGTGCTGACCACGGTGACCGCGGTGCTCCTCGCGCTGATCCTCGCGTGGGCGCCGGTGTCGACGCGGCTCAACGTGTTGGTGGATCCGGTTGGTGCGGTTCGTCGTAGGCGTCGAGGTCAGGCCCCCAAGTCGGGGTGACCGCGTTGAACGGGACCACGTCGAGGTTTCTGGCTCGCTGACGGGTGGGGGCCTGGCCGCCCAGGTGCGCGGGGTACCACGTCGCCACCTCACCGGGTCTCGGCCGGTGGTGGGGCAGCTGCTGGACACCCTCGAGCAGCCCGGTCAGGGCGTGGCCGAGCTCGTGGGTCTTCTCGGTGAGGTCGTCCCCCTTGGCGACGTACAACCTGGAGCCGAAGGCGAGGTCGATCCGGCGCTTGCGGGTCCAGTCGATCGGCGGCTCCGGGTCGCCGACGGAGAAGATGCGTTGGGAACCCCACACCGCCAGGGGTACGACGGGGGCGCCGGTCTGCTGCGCCAGGGAGAGGAACCCGCGCATCAGGGGTCGCACCGTGTAGGAGTAGGAGATGCCCGCCTCCGGGAAACCGCCGACGGCCTCCCCCTCCTCCAGCAGTCGTCGCGCTCTCAGGTAGGCGTGCACGGGCGCCTCCCGGTTGACCGGGATGTGCCTCATGTTGTTCATGAACGGCCGCACCGCGTTGACGTTCCAGACGTCGTGGCGGGTCATGAAGCGGACGTAGCGCTTGCGGCTCACGGCTGCGCGTTCGATGAACACGAAGTCCGGGTACGACGCGTGGGTCGCGGCCAGGATCACGGGACCCTCCAGCGGCAGGTGCTCGGCCCCGGTCCACTGCACGTCGAGCCCCAACGACCACAGCGCTGCCCGCCCGATGCCGTTGACGAGCCGGTAGACAGGATCCACGCCGGACAACCTATGTCCTGCGCGCGGACTTCAGCTGAACGGCGGCCTGTCGTCGAGCCGCACCGAGCGCCGACCGGCCCAGCGCCACACCCGGGCGGCACGGTCGCGGTCCTCGTCGGTGACCAGGTTGCCCATCCAGCGCAGGGCCAGGGTCATCAGCCAGTCCGAGCGCATACCGGCCGGGCCGAGGGTCGGCAGCAGCCGCGGCACGGTGACCAGGCCGGCCAGCCGGCGCGCGATCGAGAACGCCTCGCCGTAGTGCTCCCGGAGCAGGTTCGGCCAGACCGTCGAGAGATCGGTGTGCTCGGCCATCAGGTCGACCACGAGCCGACCACCCTCCAGGCCGTAGTCGATGCCTTCACCGTTGAGCGGGTTGACGCAGCCGGCAGCGTCGCCGATCAGCGCCCAGTTGGGACCGGCCACGTTGGACACCGCTCCGCCCATCGGCAGCAGCGCCGAGGCCGGGTCCCGCAGCTCACCGTCGAGCTCGAACTCCTCGCGGCGCTCGTCGACGTAGAACTCCATCAGTGGGCGCAGTGCCACGTTGGCCGGGCGCTTGTCGGTGGCGAGCGTGCCCACTCCGATGTTCACCTGGCCGTCGCCCAGCGGGAAGATCCAGCCGTAGCCGGAGAGGATGTCGCCTCCTTCGCCGCGCAGCTCGAGGTGGCTGCTGATCCAGGGGTCGTCGTGCTGCCCGGAGTCGATGTAGGAGCGGGCGGCCACGCCGTACGCCGTGTCGCGGTGCCACTCGCGGCCGAGGACCTTGCCCAGCGGTGAGCGCACTCCGTCGGCGACGACCAGCCGTTGGCAGGCCACCTCGAACCGCTCACCGTCGCGCTGGAAGACGACCGCGGAGACCCGACCGCCGTCGCGGCGTACGTCGACTGCACGGGCGCCGTCCATGCCGACTGCACCCGCCTTGATCGCGGTGGTCCGGAGGTGGTCGTCGAGCTCGGTGCGCGCGACTGCGGAGCCGTACGCCGGGAGCGACCCGCCGGGCCACGGCAGCAGCAGGGTCTGGCCGAAGCCGTGCGCCCGCAGCCCGTGGTTGACCGTGTGCGCGCGGATCCAGTCCCCCAGCCCGAGACGCTCCAGCTCACCGATGGCACGCGGGGTCAGCCCGTCCCCGCAGGTCTTGTCGCGCGGGAACACCGCCGCGTCAGCCAGGACCACGTCGAGCCCGGCCCGAGCCGCCCACGCCGCGGCAGCGGACCCAGCCGGACCCGCGCCCACGACCAGGACGTCGGTGTGCGATGTGGCGGCGGGCGTGGTCACCTGCACATTCTCGCAAGCCGGTGGTGGCGCTGCGCGTCTGGGCGGGCACCGGGGCGGCAACGCACCCAGCTCCTCGGCCAACCGGCACAGGTCCGGCGGCCTCAGCTCGACCGAGATGCCTTGCGGTCAGCACCCGCACGCGACCCGGACGTAGAGGTGCCTCGGGACGACCGGGCTGTGCGTGGGTCCTTGGATGGATCAGTTCTGCAGGACCCGACGACGTCAGAGCACGTCGAGCGGTGTCTCGTAGTCGGGCACGACGACCCGGGTGCGGGGCGATACCCGCCGTACCTGCGCGACGGTGCTCTCCAGTCGTGCCCGGTTCTGCGCCGAGGCCGTCGGTGGGGACGTACGCGGCGACTCGAAGTCGTCCCGATGCACCGGCACGACCGTGCGCGGGCGTCCGAGCGCTTCGAGCAGGCGGGGCACGTACTCATCCACCAGGTCGTTCGAGGCCACAGCGATCGTCGCGACGTCCGGCTCGAGGCCGGCGAGTACCTGGTCGTCGAGGTCGCTGGCCCCGGAGAAGTAGACCCTGGGCCCTCCGGGCCGCGAGACGACGAAGGCCAGGGTGTCACCCTCGGGCAGATCGGCGATCGTGCGAGGTCGGGGCGGGACGTCGATCCGAACACCCGGGAACAGCAGACCTCCCGACCCCGTGCGGCTGTGGAGCGATGGAACCACCCTGACCACGACGTCCCCGAGGTCGAGCTGCTCCCCGCCCTTCGCCACCAGCAGCGAGGACGCGGGCACCCCCATGGCCTCGCAGACGCGGTGGGTCGTCAGGGTCCCCACCACCCGCGAGTCATGGGTGCGGGCGATGTGCGGCACGTCGGCGATGTGGTCCCAATGGGTGTGCGTGACCAGCACGAGGTCGGGGTCGACGACTGCCGCCGACACCGCCGCCGCGTCGACCTGCAGTGGCGTGCTGGGGTCGAACGCACCCGCCGCGAGGCCGGTGGGAAAACGCGACAAGTAGGGGTCGACCAGCAACTCGGTGTCCCCCGCCAGCACCCGCCAGCCGGCGTTGCCCAACCACGTCATCGTGCCACCCCGGCGACGGAGAGGCGCCGCAACGGCCGGGGAGTCGAGGAGACCCGCGGCCGCGGTCGCTCCCAGGCCCGCGAGCACGCCTCGACGGTTTACGCTCTCAGCCACAGGACCCCTCCCCCCGCTCGGGGCAGCAAGGCCGGCGGTCAACGGGCAGCACGAGGAGGGCGGACGCGCCCCGAGTGAGCGTCATGGTCCCAGCAAAACCGGGTCGGCGCTGCCGGTCAAACACCGTTGCCTGCGCCACGCCGTCGATTGCCTGTCCTGCGGACCATGTGGGCCTGGTCGTGCCGACCTGTCGACGGTCGAGATCCACCGACGCCGCATCGGATCCCAGCCTCCCCGGGCGTACACCGTGACCATCCGCGTGGTTCGGAGCAGGTGCTCGACGAGGTCTGGGAGAAGCGGCTGTTCACGGCCGAGGATCCCGACACCGTCCTGCACGTACGACGAAGCGACTCCCCGTGGGGCAGACACACGGTGCGCTTCCGCGACTGGTTGCGTGCTCACCCCGACGAGCGGAACCGCTACGAGGCGACCAAGCGAGCGCTGGCGAAGCAGCACGCGGACGACCCCGACTTCGACGACTACACCCGAG
>CAWJGP010000003.1:0-35044 GCA_963842535.1 uncultured Actinomycetota bacterium | reverse complement strand
TGATGGTCATCGGGACCCCGATGGCTGCCGCGAAGCTGTTGTAGGTCAGCTCGCTGTCCGGGGCCCACAGGATCACTGCGCCCGTGGCCAGCAGCGCGGTGATGCCGATGCTGGTCATCAGCCAGAACCCCGACCTGGTGTCGAACATCTTGCGGAGCTCGACACCGATGATCCGAGTGATCGGGATCGTGCTCGGTTCGGCCCTGGTCGCGACGGCGCGACCGGCCTCTCGCTCGACGGTGATGGTGCTCATGCCGCTGCTCCTTCTCGTTGTGTCTCTGCGGTGAGCTCGAGGAACATCTCCTCGAGCCCTGCTGCGTCGGCGCCGGAGTCGGTGAGCGCGAGGCCGGCGGCGAGGGCCACCTGCCCCACGCGCCCGGCTCCCGTGGTGCGTACGGCGCCGTCCGGCGACACCGTGGTGGCGATCCCGGCAGCCTCGAGCGACCTGCGAGGGTTGCCGGGGGCGCTGCGTACGACGGTGCCGGCTGCGTGCAGAAGCTCCACCTTGGTGCCCTGGGCCACGATGCGTCCGTTGCCGATCAGCACCAGGTCATCGGCGATGACCTCGATCTCGTGGAGCAGGTGCGACGAGAGCAGCACGGTGCCGCCCTGGTCGGCGTAGGACTCAACAGGTCCCGCATCCAGCGGATGCCGGCCGGGTCGAGCCCGTTGGCCGGCTCGTCGAGGATCGAGCACCTGCGGATCGCCGATCACGCGGTCGCGATGCCGAGCCGCTGGCGCATGCCGAGGGAGTAGTTCGGACCCGGCGACCGGCCTCGGTCTCGGTCAGGCTGACCCGGTCGAGCATCTCCTCGACCCGGAGCTTCGGGCAGGCCCATCGTGCGCTGGGCGATGGTGAGGATCTCCCGGCCGGTGCGCCCGGCGTGCTGGGCAGAGGCGTCGAGCAGGACGCCGACCTCGAAGCCGGGGTTGGGCAGGTCGGCGTACCGCCGACCGTTGATGGTGACCGCCCCCGGCGGTGGGCGGCGTGAGCCCCACCATCACCCGCATGGTCGTGGACTTGCCGGCCCCGTTGGGGCCGAGGAAGCCGGTCACCCGTCCCGGGCTGGCGGTGAAGGTGACATCGTCAACGGCGGTGAAGCGGCCGTACCTCTTCGTGAGGGAATCGATCGTGATCATGGGCAGAGCCTCGCCGTGATCGGGTCCCGGGCACATCAGGGAGGGTGCTGGACTCACCCCTGACTGATCCCCTAGGTGTCTAGGGGTCCCCTGGGGCGGAGACGAGAGCGGAGGGCCTGGACGGGTGACGTCATCTGGGCGAATCTGACTCTCGCCAATCCACAGGCAACGGCCAGAATCTGTGGACGGAGGCCAACTTCTGTGGACGACGGAGCACGTTCTGTGGAGGACACGCCGACAGCGAGAAAAACCCCGAAACTAGGCCCGGAAAGCCCTTGTGGCGCGCTGCTGATGCGCGTAGAAATCTTCCTACGCCCTCCCTCCGGGGAGAGCGGATCACTCGGATAAGAAGGTTCGTACGACGGGGCAACTCGTTGCGGTGTGCAGGTGACGGCCACCGGAACCGGACGGCACGAGTGATCGATCGGAAGGTCACCGTTCTCCGGTCAACTGAAAGGCCCAGCAACTCATACTTGCTGGGCCTTTCGCCTGTCCCGGCCAATGTCTGTCCGGGGAGGGTTCGTCGCTGGGTCGGCGCCGGGTGGTCCCGATCGCGTCAAGTACGCTGGCAGACGCACAGCGTCGTGCGGCAGATTTCCCCCACACCCATGTCAGGACCGTTGTGACGCTCTCTCCGACCCCCCCAACAGTGGCCCGGCCCGTCGTACTCATCGCCGAAGAGCTCAGCCCCGCCACCGTGGACGCCCTGGGCCCCGACTTCGAGATCCGGCACTGCGACGGATCCAACAGGTCTGAGCTGCTCAGCGCGATCGCCGACGTGGACGCGATCCTGGTGCGCTCGGCCACGGCGGTCGACGAGGAAGCCCTGCTGGCGGCCAAGCGGCTCAAGGTCGTGGCCCGCGCCGGTGTCGGACTCGACAACGTCGACGTGAAGGCCGCCACGCAGAACGGCGTGATGGTGGTGAACGCGCCCACCTCCAACATCACCAGCGCGGCCGAGCTCGCGGTGGCGCTGATGCTGGCCGCCGCCCGTCACATCAGCCCGGCACACGCCGCGCTCACCCGCGGGGAGTGGAAGCGCAGCAAGTACTCCGGCACCGAGCTGTTCGAGAAGACCGTCGGGATCGTCGGCCTCGGCCGCATCGGCGTGCTGGTCGCGCACCGGATGGCCGCGTTCGGCATGGACGTGATCGCCTACGACCCGTTCGTGCAGGCCGGACGTGCCGCTCAGATGGGCGTGCGCATGGTCAGCCTCGAGGAGCTGATGACCGAGTCCGACTTCATCAGCGTGCACCTACCCAAGACCGCCGAGACCGTGGGACTGATCGGTGCCGACGAGTTCGCGCGTGCCCGCCCGGGCCTGGTCCTGGTCAACGCGGCGCGCGGCGGCATCGTCGACGAGAAGTCCCTGTACGACGCCCTGAAGACCGGTCGCATCGCTGCCGCCGGCCTCGACGTGTTCGCCGAGGAACCGTGCACGGACTCGCCGCTGTTCGAGCTCGAGAACGTGGTCGCCACCCCGCACCTCGGCGCCTCCACCGCCGAGGCGCAGGAGAAGGCCGGCGTCGCGGTCGCCCGCTCGGTGCGCCTCGCGCTGTCGGGTGAGCTGGTGCCGGACGCGGTCAACGTGCAGGGCGGCGTGATCGCAGAGGACGTCCGTCCGGGGATTCCGCTCGTGGAGAAGCTCGGTCGCATCTTCACCGCGCTGGCAGGCGAGGTCGCGCAGCAGATCGATGTGGAGGTGCGTGGCGAGATCACCGAGTTCGACGTGAAGGTGCTCGAGCTCGCCGCCCTCAAGGGTGTCTTCTCCGACATCGTCGAGGACCAGGTCTCCTACGTGAACGCGCCACTGCTCGCGGCCGAGCGCGGCACGGAGGTTCGCCTGGTCACCGACGCCGAGAGCCCCGACCACCGCAACCTGATCACCATTCGGGGCACCCTGGCCGACGGCTCGCAGGTCTCGATCTCCGGCACCTTGATCGGCATCGCCCAGAAGGAGCGCCTGGTCGAGGTCAACGACTTCGTGGTGGACCTCGAACCCACCGAGCACCTCGCGTTCTTCACCTACGAGGACCGTCCCGGCATGGTCGGCACTGTCGGCAAGATCCTCGGCGACGCTCAGGTCAACATCGCGGGCATGCAGGTCTCCCGCGCCGAGAAGGGCGGTCTGGCCCTGGTGGCACTGTCGGTCGACTCCCCGGTCCCGGCCGAGGTGCTGGAGGAGATCCGTGGCGCCATCGACGCCAGGACCGTCCGGGGCGTCACTCTCACGGACAAGACACAGCCGACGGGCTAGCGCGTCCGCTCAGTGGCCCTCCGACACCAGGGTGTCGCGGATCTTCTGGGCGTCACTCCTCGGCGCGAGCGTGGTGCCGGCAGGACTCGGACTGTCCAGCGTCTGTCGCAGGCCGCGCACCCCGTCGTCCACGACGAACCGGGCCCGGGTGAACGCGGCGAGGTTCTTGACGGTGACCTTGGGCACGCAGCGGTAGTCGGCGGTGAACGACTCGGGCGTGATCCTGGTGTTGACGTAGCCGCGGAGGTTGGTCCAGAACTTCATGGTCGGGTTGTACGCCGCCCACGGGTGCTGGCCGGTCGGCTCGTCGTACCCGTCGGCGCCGGAGGTGATCGACGTGGTGACGAACTCTGACCCCACCACGGGCGAGTCCGGGTCGTCGAAGTTCTGGAGCACGTCGGAGGCCCAGTGGGCGTGCACGTCGCCGGTGAGCACGATCGGGTTGCGGACCTGGGCATTCACCCAGGCGTTGATCACCCGCGCCCGCGAGGTCGGGTAGCCGTCCCACGAGTCCATCTCCACCGTCACGTCGGGCGTCGGGGTCCTGTCCCGACGGCTGAAGAACACCTGCTGGCCGAGGATGTCCCAGGTCGCGCGACTGCTCGCGAAGCCGTTCGCGAGCCACTGCTCCTGGGCGATGCCAGGCAGCGACCGGGCGGGGTCGGCGGCCGCCGGGCAGTCCTTGTAGCCGTCGGAGCAGGCCTGGTCGCTGCGGTACTGGCGGGTGTCGAGCATGTGGAGGTTCGCGAGCCGGCCCCACTGCAGTCGGCGGTAGAGCTGCATGTCCGGGCCGTTCGGGAGTGAGGCGCGGCGCAGCGGCATGTTCTCGTAGTACGCCTTGAACGCTGCGGCCCTCCGCGCCCTGAACTTCGGCGCCTCGGCGGGCTTCTCCGGCATCTCGTCGGCCCAGTTGTTCTCGACCTCGTGGTCGTCGAAGACCACCATCCACGGCGCCACTGCGTGTGCCGCCTGCAGGTCCGGGTCGGTGCGGTACTGCGCGTGCCGCTGGCGGTAGTTCGCCAGGGTGAGGGTCTCGGGACCGCGCACCGCGCGCACCGTGCTGCCGGCCGTCGTGCCCTGCTGGTACTCGTAGTAGTAGTCGCCGAGGTGCAGGATCAGGTCGGGCTGGTCCTCGGCCAGTCGGCGGTACGCCGTGAACCAGCCGCGCTCGTAGCTCACGCACGACACGTATGACATCGCGAGGGAACCCGTGACGGAGTCGAACGACGGCGCAGTGCGGGTCCGTCCGACCCGGGAGCTGTACGCGCCCAGCTTGAACCTATAGAAGTACTCGCGTCCCGGCAGCAGTCCACTCACCTCGACGTGCACCGAGTGGGCGGTCGCAGGCCCGGCAGCCACCGTGCCCAGCCTGACTATGTTGCGGAACTGTGAGTCCGTGGCCACCATCCATCGGACCTCGTAGGTGCTCGAGGCCATGCCGCCGAGGCCGTTGTCCGCGAGCGGGTTGACCGCCAGCCGGGTCCAGAGCACCATCCCGTCGGGCAACGGGTCGCCGCTGGCGACGCCGAGGGTGAACGGGTTCCTCACCGGCGGTGGGGCCGCCGCGGACGCGCGGGTGTCGAGCCGGTGGGTCGCCAGGAGCGCGGCAGTCCCGCTCACCAGACTGGTCCGCAGCAGCACCCTGCGTGAGGTCTGCATGGCGCCAACCAACTCCCGTTACGGGACATTCCGGACGGCGCGTCCCGCGGGTCACGCTACCAACGCGGGCGTGGTCAGGGAGGTGAAACCAACATCTTCGAGCGCCTCGCGCCGGGCCTCGCTGCGGCCCGTTCGAGTCAGTGGGACTCGGCCTCGAGGGTGTCCCGGATCTTCTGCGCATCCGTGCGCGGCGCGAGCCTGCTCAGTACGGCGCTCGGGCTGTCGGCGGTCTGGCGCATGCCGCGGATGCCGTCGTCGACGACGAAGCTCGCACGGGTGAACGCCGCGGCACCCTTCACGGACACCTTCGGCACGCATCGGTAGTTGGCGGTGAACGACTGGGGCGTGATCCTGGTGTTCACGTAGCCACGCAGGTTGGTCCAGAACTTCAGGTTCGGGTTGTACGCCGCCCACGGGTGCTGGCCGGTCGCCTCGTCGTACCCGTCGCCGCCGGAGGACACCGATGAGGACACGAACTCCGAACCGACCACTGGCGAGTCAGGCGCCGTGAAGTCCGAGAGCACCTCGGAGGCCCAGTGGGCGTGCACGTCGCCGGAGAGCACGATCGGGTTGCGCACCTGCGCCCGCACCCAGGAGTCGATCACGCGGGCGCGCGAAGCGCGGTAGCCGTCCCACGCGTCCATCGAGACGGTGTTGTCGGGAGTCGAGGTCGAGTCACGCCGGCCGAAGAACACCTGCTGGCCGATGAGGTCCCAGATGGCGCGGCTGCTTGCGAACCCATTGGCGAGCCACTGCTCCTGCGCCGTGCCCGGCAGCGAGCGGGTCGGGTCGTCGGCATCCGCGCAGTCCTTGTACGCGTCCCCCAGCCCGCAGGCCTGGTCGCTCCGGAACTGCCGGGTGTCGAGCATGTGGAAGTTGGCCAGCCGGCCCCACTGGAGCCGGCGGTAGATCTGGATGTCCGGGCCGATGGGGATCGAGGCGCGGCGCAGCGGCATGTTCTCGTAGTACGCCTTGAACGCTGCGGCTCTGCGGTTCATGAAGCCCGGCACCGACGCGGCGTCCTGGGGGATCTCGTCGGCCCAGTTGTTGTCGACCTCGTGGTCGTCGAAGACCACGAGCCACGGGGCCACCGCATGGGCCGCCTGCAGGTCGGGGTCGGAGTGGTACTGCGCGAGCCGCTGGCGGTAGTTGGCCAGGGTGACGGTCTCGGGACCGCGATGGGCCCGCACGTTGGCGGCCTGCCCACTGGGCTTGTACTCGTACTGGTAGTCGCCGAGGTGCAGGATCAGGTCTGGCTGGTCCTCGGCGAGCCGGCGGTACGCCGTGAACCAGCCCTGCTCGTACTGCGCGCACGAGACGAACGACATCGAGAGGGCACCGGGCAGGGCGGTGACCGACGGGGCCGTGCGGGTGCGTCCGATCGGTGAGGTGTAGCTGCCCAGCTTGAACCGGTAGTAGTAGACGCGGTCCGGAAGCAGCCCGCTGACCTCGACGTGCACCGAGTGAGCGTTGGCGGAGGTGGCCGAGACGGTTCCGGACCGGGACAGGGTGCGGAAGCGCACGTCCTGCGACACCTGCCAGGCGAGCGAGTAGGTGCTCGTCGACATCCCGCCCTTGCCGTTGTCCGCAAGCGGCGTGACGGCCAGCCGCGTCCACAGCACCACCCCGTCGGGCATCGGGTCACCACTCGCCACTCCGAGGGTGAACGGGTTGGTCCTGGGCGGCGTGACCGCGGCAGTGGCGCGGGTGTCGAGTGGAGAAGCTGCCAAGACCGCCGCGGCCCCGGTGACCAGGCCGGTCCGCATCAGGACCCTGCGAGATGTCTGCACCGCCAACCCCCGTTTGCAATAACGTTCCGGACCACGCGTCCGAGATCGTTGTGGAGGAAGGGCGCCGACTCGCGCTCCGCGATCACGCTACCAACGTGGGCGCCTTCCGGGCCGTGAAGCCGGGGTCTTCGAGGGTTTCCCGCCACGCCTGGGCTAGACGGGTGATCGCGTCGGTCAGCACGTGGGCGGGCTGGGTGTAGGGCAGCCGGACGTACCGGTCGAGGCCGCCTTCGGGGGCGAAGTTGGGTCCGGCGGCGATCAGCACGTCGTGGCGTGCAGCTTTCGGGACCAGTGCCGAGGACAGCGCCTGCGGCAGCTCGCACCACAGGTTCAGGCCGCCGGACGGGCGGCTGACCCGCCACTCGGGCAGGTGCTCCGCGACGGCCGCGAGTGCGGCATCGCGTGAGGAGCGCAGCTGCTCTCGCCGGTGGTCGAGCAGCGCGTCGGCGGAGGTGATCAGGTCGACCCCCACCAGCTGCTCGAGCAGCGCTGCGCCGAGGTCGAGACTGAGCCGCGTCCGGAAGAACGCGTCCACGCGTGGCTCCGGGATGCGCAGCCAGCCGATGCGCAGGCCACCCCAGAAGGGCTTGCTCAGGCTGCCCACGCTCACGGTGTCGGGTGCGTACGACGCGAACGGAGCCGGCACTTGTTGACCGTCCAGCGCGAGGGTCACCACCGACTCGTCGACGATCGCAGTCGTCTGGGTGCGCGCCAGCACCTCGCTGACCTGTCGCCGGCCGTCGTTGATCCATCAACGCGCCGGTCGGGTTGTGGAAGTCAGGGATCAGGTAGGCGACCCGTGGCCTGACCTGGCGCAGGGTCGCGGCGAGCTCGTCGGTGTCCGGCCCGGTGAGCGCTGCGTCCGGAGGTACGTCCACCCCGACGATGCGCGCGCCGGAGTGGGCGAGGGTGGCGATCGCGTTGGGGTAGGTCGGGCTCTCGACCACGGCCCGGTCCCCGGGGGAGAGCAGGGCCCGCGCGGCGATCGCGACACCGGCCTGGGCACCCGGCACGATCATGATCTGGTCCGGGCTCGTGGGCAGTCCGCGGGCGTCGTACGAGCTGGCGACGGCGTCGCGGAGCGCCGGGAGGCCGGAGGGGTAGTAGCCAGTACCGGCGAGGTAGGCCGGCAGCTCGCCGACCGCGCGCTCGTAGGCGGCGAGCACGCCGGGGCCGGGCACGGGAGCGGCGCAGGTGAGGTCGATCTTGTCCTCCGGCAGGTCGCCGGGAGGGAGCAGGTGGTCACCGCGGTGGCCGCGACTGGCGGGCAGGCTGGCCACACTGCCCGACCCTTGCCGGGAGACGAGGAACCCGTGGTCGCGCAGCTCTGCGTAGGCGCGGGTCACCGTGGTGCGGCTGACGGCGAGGGCGTCGGTGAGCTCCCGCTCGCTGGGCAGCCGGGCGCCGACCGGCACCCGGCCGTCGGTGATCAGCACCCGCAGGCCCTCGGCCAGCCCCTTGTACGCCGGCGACCGGTCGAACCCGCCCAGCAGAGTGGCTATCCGGGAGGCGGCGAGAACGCGTGTCATGGGGGCCAGTGAAGCACGATTGGCTATTTCGGACCAGACCACTTCGTGGTGGACTGGCTCCATGACCAGCGACGTCGGCCTCGAGAGCGCCCAGGGGGAGCCGGGTCGCAAAGTGCGCGAGCTCGCCCTTCTCGGCCCGATCGCGCAGATCCGGGCTGGACGGCTGCCCCGTCGGCTGTTCCAGCTCGCGGTCGGGCTGACGCTCTACGGCGTCACGCTCGCGATGATGATCCGCGCGACGCTCGGCAACGCTCCGTGGGACGTGCTCCACCAGGGCATGGCCATCCACCTGCCGATGAGCATCGGCACGGCCGTGATCGTGATGAGCATCGTGGTGCTGCTCCTGTGGATCCCGTTGCGCGAGATGCCGGGGCTGGGCACGATCACCAACTCGTTCGTGGTCGGGATCGTCGCCGACCTCGCGCTCTGGCTGCTCGATGCGCCCGAGGCTCTCTGGGAACGCTCGCTGCTCATGGCCGGTGGGGTGGTGCTCAACGCTCTCGCGACGGCTCTCTACATCGGTTCGCAGTTCGGGCCCGGTCCCCGGGACGGGCTGATGACCGGCCTGCACCGTCGTACTGGCGTCTCGATCCGGCTGGTGCGCACCGGCATCGAGGTGTTCGTGGTGGCGATCGGCTGGCTGCTCGGCGGCATGGTCGGGCTGGGCACGGTGCTGTACGCGGTGGCGATCGGCCCGCTGGTCCAGCTGATGCTGCCGCGGTTCATCGTGGAGCTCGACGTGCCGGCCCCGACCAGCGAGGTCAGCGCCGCGTCGCGATGAGCGCAGACGCGTCGGGCGCGACCATCACCTCGACGGCGGTGAACCGCTCGTCGGTCAGCCAGTTCTCGCGGAGCATGTCGACTCGGCCATCGGTGATCGGCGGCCACATCTCACACGGCGCGAAGTCGTCCATCACGACGATCCCTCCCGGCTCGACCAGGTCGGCGACCGCGTCGACACTGGCGTCCTGGGGGACCGACGGGTCGAGGAACAGCAGGGAGTAGGGACCCTTGTTTCGCAGGGTCGACCAGTCGGCGGCGAGCACCTCCACCTGCGGGTCGTCGATGAAGATCTCCTGCGCCGCGTTGGCGAGGTCCGAGTCGAGCTCGGCGGAGAGGATCTGGGTCCCGGGCCGTACGCCGGAGCGCAGCCACGCCGTGCCGACCCCGCAGCCGGTGCCGAACTCCGCCATCGTTCCGCCCCGCGTGGCGGCGAGCGTGGCCAGCAGCCGGCCGGTCTCGTTGCGGCAGAACGACACGTAGCCCGCGCGACGGGACACGGCGAACGCCCTGGAGACGATCGCGGGTACGTCCGGCGGCGCGCTCATGTCTTGAGTCTCGCAAATCCACTGGTGCAGACCAGTCCTGAGACCAGCGTCTCGAATCTTGGGACGCCTGAGCCGACTTGCAGCGGCGTGAGTCGCCCGGGCCTACGATCGACTCACCATGCGGAGGAACTTCGTACTTATTTGCCGCCGTGGCGGGGCCTGATTCGATAGGCCACCTCGCCGCGGAGTTCGGCGTACCCCGCCACCAGGCCCGTCACCCCCTCCGCGAGCGAGACAGAGAAGTTCCACCCTCTACTTTTCGCGAACGCGATCCGGCCGTGTGATCCGTGGCCGTCGACTCCGTTCACCTCCTCCCGGAGCAACGCCCAGCCATTCATATCCGTCCGAGGAGAAGCACGATGTACGACATGTATCCCGAGTGGGGTCCGGCCAAGAACAACCCTGACAACCCGCGCAGCACGGCCGTCCAGGCGGCGCTTGACCTGCGAGACAACGGCGGCGAGCGCCCGGACGACAACTAGCATCGCGGGCATGCCCTCCCTGAACGAGTCCGTGAAGCTTGCCGTCATCCCAGGTGACGGCATCGGTTCCGAGGTGACCGCCGAGGCACTCAAGGTGCTCGAGGCCACCTCGACCGGAGTGAAGTTCGAGCCGACCCGCTACGACCTCGGCGCGGAGCGTTACCTCGCGACCGGCGAGGTGCTCCCGGACTCGGTGCTCGAGGAGATCCGTCAGCACGACGTGATCCTGCTCGGCGCCGTGGGCGGCAAGCCAGGTGACCCCAACCTGCCGCCCGGCATCCTCGAGCGCGGCTTGCTCTTGCGGCTGCGGTTCGAGCTGGACCACTACGTCAACCTGCGGCCCTCGCGCATCTTCCCGGGCGCCGCATCGCCGTTGGCCCCCCACATATTGGAAGGGGCTGGCGACGTCGACTTCGTCGTCGTACGTGAAGGCACCGAGGGGCCCTACACCGGCAACGGCGGCGCGCTGCGAGTCGGTACGCCGCACGAGATCGCCACCGAGGTATCCGTGAACACCGCGTTCGGCGTCGAGCGCGTCGTACGCGATGCCTTCCGCAGGGCGCAGAAGCGTCGCGGCAAGCTGACCCTGGTCCACAAGACCAACGTGCTCGTCAACGCCGGCGCGGTCTGGTGGCGGCTGACGCAGGAGGTGGCGGCGGAGTTCCCCGAGGTGACCGTCGACTACATGCACATCGACGCAGCCATGATCTTCATGGTCACCGACCCCGCCCGCTTCGACGTGATCGTCACCGACAACCTGTTCGGCGACATCATCACCGACCTGGCCGCCGCGATCACCGGTGGGATCGGGCTGGCCGCCAGCGGCAACGTCAACCCCGACCGCACGGCGCCCTCGATGTTCGAGCCCGTGCACGGCTCCGCCCCCGACATCGCCGGCCAGCAGAAGGCCGACCCCACCGCAGCGATCCTGTCGGTGAGCCTGATGCTCGACCACCTCGGTCTCGAGGACCCGGCGAAGGTGGTCGAGGAAGCAGTAGTGGCCGACCTTGCCGCTCGGGCCGACGGCGAGCGCGGCACCACCACGGAGATCGGCGACTCGATCGCCGGGCGAGTAGCGGGGTAGCGGGCGCCGTACCTGCCGGTTTCCCAGGTTAAGAACCCAAACTGGGTCTTCACACACCGCGCGCCATGTGTGAAGAGGCGGTTTGGGTTCATCACCTGGGAAACCGGCAACCGCCAAACCGCCACACCGCCATCCCCCGACCGAGAGATAACGTGCCCCCATGACCCTCGACATCACCACGACTGCTTCGGAGACTCCGCGCAGCGAGTCCGAGGTGGCCGAGATCCTGGCCAACCCCGGCTTCGGCATCCACTTCACCGATCACATGTTCACCCTGGAGTGGACGCCCGACGAGGGGTGGCACGGCGGACGGATCACCAAGTACGGGCCCTTGAGCATGGACCCGGCCAGCGCCGTACTCCACTACGCGCAGGAGACCTTCGAGGGGATGAAGGCCTACCGCCACGCGGACGGGTCGATCTGGACGTTCCGGCCGGAGGAGAACGCGAAGCGGATGCAGCGTTCCTCCCACCGGCTCGCGCTCCCTGCCCTGGACCCCGAGGACTTCGTGCAGGCCGTCGACGCGCTGGTCGAGGTGGACCAGCGGTGGGTGCCTGAAGGGGCGGGGGAGAAGAGTCTCTACCTGCGGCCGTTCATGATCGCCTCCGAGGTGTTCCTCGGGGTGCGTCCGGCGCAGCACGTCACGTTCATGGTGATCGCGTCTCCGGCAGGTGCCTACTTCAAGGGCGGCATCACGCCGCTGACGCTGTGGCTCACCGAGGAGTACACCCGTGCGGGCCGTGGCGGCATGGGTGCGGCGAAGACCGGCGGCAACTATGCGAGCTCGCTGGTGGCGCAGCAGGAGGCCATCGGGCAGGGCTGTGACCAGGTCGTGTTCCTCGACGTCGCCGAGGGCAAGTACGTCGAGGAGCTCGGCGGGATGAACATGTACTTCGTGTTCGCCGACGGGCACATCGTCACCCCGGAGACGGGGACGATCCTCGAGGGAATCACCCGCTCGGCGATCATCGACCTCGTCCAGAAGAAGGGACACAAGGTCGAGGAGCGGAAGTTCTCCATCGACGAGTGGCGCGACGGCGTGGCCAGCGGCGAGATCACCGAGGTGTTCGCCTGCGGCACGGCTGCCGTGATCACGCCTGTCGGGACGCTGAAGTGGGACGGTGGCGAGGTCCTGGGATCGACTGAAGCCGGTCCGCTCACCATGGAGATCCGCCAGGCGCTGGTGGACATCCAGTACGGCCGCGCCGAGGACTCGTTCGGCTGGATGCACCAGGTCTGCTGATCGGACGCCGTGCCCGGCTACCGTTGTCCGGGTGACCACCTTGCACAGCCAGCCGCCGGAGGAGACGCGCGTCGGCTCCTACCGGCTGCTCACCCCGATCGGTGAGGGCGGCATGGGCGTGGTCCACCTGGCCCAGGGTCCCGACGGCAAGCGAGTCGCGCTGAAGGTTCTGCGCCCGCACATCGTGGGTGACGTCGAGGCCCGGGAGCGGCTGGCGCGCGAGGTCAGCTCGCTGCAGCGCATCTCCAGCCCGCGGATCGCCGAGATCCTTGACGCGGACCCGCATGGTCCGGTGCCGTTCGTGGTCACCCGCTACGTGCCGGGTCTCTCCCTCTACCACCACGTGGCGGAGGAGGGCCCGATCGGCGGCGCCGACCTGCTGCACTTCGCCGATGCGCTGGCGGAGGCGCTCCAGGCCGTCCACCTGGTCGGGGTGCTGCACCGCGACATCAAGCCGACGAACGTGCTGATGGAGGGCCGCTCGCCGGTGCTGATCGACTTCGGCCTGGCCCGGGTGGCCGAGGACCCGCGCCTCACCCAGACCGGCTGGCTGCTCGGCACGCCCGGCTACCTGGCCCCCGAGATCCTGTACGGCGACGACGCGACCGTCGCCTCCGACGTACATTCCTGGGCGGCGACCGTGGCCTTCGCGGCGACCGGGCGGCCGCCGTACGGCAAGGGCCCGGTGATGGGAATCATGGACCGCGTCCGCCGCGGGCAGTACGACCTGTCCGACGTGCCGGAGGCGCTGGGCGACCTGCTGCGTGAGTGTCTCGACCCGGAGCCGCTCGAGCGGCCGACCGTCCGCGAGCTGCGTTCGCGGCTCGATGACCTGCGGCAGAGCTCGCACCTCGCCTCCCGGACGGCGCCGGAGCCCGACCTCTGGACGATGCCGTTCGCTCCCAATGCGGGGGTTGCCGACGCGACGCCCGCCACCGACCAGGTGCCGCTGCTCACCGACCGCGCCGAGGTCCCGGCCAGCAAGGCGGTGCCCCAGCCGGCGCCCCCGATCGAACCGGACGGGTCGCTTGCCCCGCCCACGAGGATCCTGCCGGCGAACCCGCCGCGACCCGACCTGCCGCGGGCGGACGCACCACCGGTGCCCTACCCGGCCCCACACCGGGAGAGCAGCCGGGCCCAGCAGGTGCTGCAGCTGCTCGGACTCGGTGCGCTGACCAGCGCCGTCGTCGGCTACGCGCCGTACGCCGGCACCGCTCTGGTCGCGACGCTCGTGCTCCTGCTGCGGACGGCGTCCGTCACCCGGCAGCGGCACGGTCGGCGTCGCCTCGTCCGCGGCCGGGCCAGGTGGTACGACGTGCCGACGACCACGCTCTCCCTGCCGGGCTACCTGCTCCTGGCGTTCTTCGGCGCGCTCGCCGTCGTCGCGATGGCCAGCCTCTCGGGGCTCGCACTGTTCTCGCTGGGCTACCTGCTGGGCCAGCCGGTCGCGATCGGGATGGTGATGGCCGGGATCGGCTTCACCCCCGCCCTGTGGTGGGGCCCGGGGTCCGGCCGGGTGCGCGAGATGACCCGAGGGCTGGTGGCCAGAACGGCCAGGTCGGAGTTCGGCGGCTGGTTCGTGGCGGTCATGTGCGTGCTGGGGACGGCGGTGCTGCTCGGGCTGCTGCTCAGCGGGGGACCGAACTGGGCGCCGGCCTCGGGCGCGCCCTGGTCCTGACCGTTTTGTAGCAAATAGTGCATTCGGGCTCGTCGCCTCGGCTCCATGGCGCAGAATGGGTGAAATGCCCGATTTCCCTGCCTCCCTGCGCGCCGCTGCGGCGCTCCTGATCGCCGGCGCGCTCCTGCTGACAGGTGCCCCGGCGGCTGTTGCCGACCCCGTGCCGCAGGCAACGACGCAGCCGAGGGCAGCGCGGCCGGCGCCGGTGGACCTGCACGGGGACGCCAGTGCGCATCGCTCGGCCCGCTCTGCCGGTGCCTGGAAGCTGAGCACGCTCTACTACTACGAGACCATCCCGACCAAGTGGGACTGGAGCCTGTCCACCGCGGTCGCGAAGTGGAACGGCACCGGCGCCCGGATCAAGCTCGCCAGGACCACTGACAAGAGCCGGGCCAGGGTGTTCATCTCCTACGGCAACACCGGGAGCGCAGCCGGCATGGCGACCGTGGGCGCTACGCCCGGAGCGTGGGTGCGGCTCAGCTCGAAGTACAGCTCGATCGACGCTGTCGACCCGTGGCGACGGGTCGAGGTGATGGCGCTCTTCGCGCACGAGATCGGCCACGTCCTCGGCTTCGGGCACACCAGCACGAAGTGCTCGCTGATGCGGCCGGTGCTCGACATCAGCGCGTGCTACATGGCGCCGGACAGCCTGCCCGGCTATCACAAGTGCCGCACGATCGACCCGGCCCTCGTCGTCACGTTCGTGCGTGCCTACGGAGGTACGGCGAAGTACCCGGGCTCCTGGTGCCTGATCGACCCGCTTCCCTCGCAGCTCTCCGGTGTCGCCTTCACGGGCGGGACGGACACCCCAGTTGAGGTCCGATGGACGAAACCGACCTACCTGCCGTCGGGCTCACGGACCGAGATCCGGGTCTGGCGCGCGTCGACCTGTGGCGCCGTACCCGCGTGGGCGGAGTCGTACGCTGCCTCGCCGACCGCGCTGAAGTGGCAGGACAACGCCGGTGGCAGAGACGGCACCACCTGCTACCGGGTCAACCTGGTGAACAGGTACGGCGCGGGGCGCACCGCCGTGTCTCGGCTGCTGACCGGCTGGTGACCTGACGTTGAGCTGTGGCAGACTCGTGGCCGTGCAGCACTTCGACATCATTATCGACTAGCGCGACGGCCTCTGGACTCCAGAGCCCGCCGCGCTGACCTCTCGTCCTGACGGGAGGTTTTTTTGTTTGCCCAGCCCCAGCACCCCCAGAAGGAAGACCGGGCCATGACGAGCGACCTGTTCCACGTCTACGACACCACCTTGCGCGACGGCGCGCAGCAGGAGGGGCTGAACCTCTCCGTCGCGGACAAGCTGGCGATTGCACGGCAGATCGACGGCCTGGGCGTGGGCTTCATCGAGGGCGGCTGGCCGGGCGCGAACCCGAAGGACACGGAGTTCTTCCGGCGTGCGCGCGAGGAGCTGCACCTCAAGCACGCGCAGCTCGCGGCCTTCGGCGCCACGCGCAGGGCCGGCCTGAAGGCGGCCGACGACCCGTTGATCGCGGCTCTGCGTGACTCCGGTGCGGGGGTGGTCACTCTTGTCGCGAAGTCGCACGACCGGCACGTCGAGCTCGCGCTGCGGACGACGCTGGAGGAGAACCTCGCGATGGTGCGCGACACCGTCTCCCATCTGCGCGCCGAGGGACAGCGGGTGTTCCTCGACGCCGAGCACTTCTTCGACGGCTACCGCGAGAACCGCGACTACGCCATCGAGGTGCTGCGCACCGCCTTCGACGCCGGCGCCGACGTGGTCGCGCTGTGCGACACCAACGGCGGCATGCTGCCCGACTGGGTCGCCGACGTGGTGAACGACGTCTTCGAGTCGACCGGGGGACGCGTCGGCATCCACTGCCACAACGACACCGGCTGCGCGGTGGCGAACACGCTGTCGGCCGTCGACGCCGGTGCGACGCACGTGCAGGGCACGTTGAACGGGTACGGCGAGCGCACCGGCAACGCCGACCTCGTCAGCGTGGTCGCCAACCTCGAGCTGAAGCTGGGTCGTCAGGTGCTGCCGGACGGCCTGCTGCGTGAGGCCACCCGGATCGCGCACGCCGTCGCGGATGTCACGAACTTCCCGCCCGCGTCGCGCCAGCCCTACGTCGGTGTCTCGGCGTTCGCCCACAAGGCCGGGCTGCACGCCAGCGCGATCAAGGTGGACCCGAACCTCTACCAGCACATGGATCCAGAGGGCGTGGGCAACGACATGCGCCTGCTCATCTCCGACATGGCCGGTCGTGCCTCGATCGAGCTCAAGGGTCGCGAGCTCGGCTTCGAGCTGGAGCCGGAGCTCGTGCAGCGGGTGACCCAGCGCGTCAAGAAGCTGGAGTCACGTGGTTACACGTTCGAGGCTGCCGACGCGTCCTTCGAGCTGATGCTCCTCGAGGAGGTCGAGGGTGCGCGTCCGTCGTACTTCGAGACCGAGTCGTGGCGGGTGATCACCGAGACCCGCCCAGGGGAAGAGGCGATCTCGGAGGCGACGGTGAAGCTGCTCGCCGGTGGCGCGCGCATCGTCACCACCGGTGAGGGCAACGGTCCGGTGAACGCGCTCGACCACGCGCTGCGCCAGGCGATCCAGCAGCTGTACCCGGAGATCGTGAAGTTCGAGCTGATCGACTACAAGGTGCGCATCCTCGACCAGGGACACGGCACCGACGCGATCACCCGGGTGCTGATCGAGACCAGCGACGGCGTCAGCTCCTGGGTCACCGTCGGCGTCGGCCACAACGTGATCGAGGCCTCGTGGATGGCGCTGCTCGACAGCCTCACCTTCGGGCTGCGGCGGCACGGGGCCTGAGGCCTTGCGTCATACGAATTGGTGCCTCTAGGCCACGATTCGTATGACGCTACGGCGGAGTCAGGAGAGCTGGAGCAAAGGTGCCGGGTTGACGGCGTCGCTGACCCCGCCACCTTCTCGACGTACCTCGAAGTGCAGGTGACAGCCGTCGGGCGCGCCGCTGTCGGAGGCGAGCGCGATCCGCTGGCCCTTGCGCACGCGGTCTCCGGGCTCGACGAAGACCTGCCGCGCGTGTCCGACCAGCACGTCGACGGAACCAGTGCGGATGCGGAACGGCCGCTGGCCGTACGCCGCGCCGGGGGCGCCGCTCGACGACGGGTCGAGCACGACCCCGGCGACTGCGGAGAACAACGGCGTTCCGCACGGCATGGCGATGTCGACTCCGTGGTGGAACCCCGAACGCCGCCCTGAACATCTCGGGTCGGGGTCGTAGTAGGGCGCGGACGTGCAGCCGTAGTTGATCATCACGCGGTGCTGCCCCTCGAACCACGGCGAGGAGTACCTCGTGGTGTCCGGCGTGAAGAAGCTCCACCGCGGGTCGGCCTTCTCAGTGGGTGACGCCTTCGTGGGTGATGGGGTCGGCGGGACGGTGGCTGTCTGTGAGGGAGCTTGCGCGGGCGTCGAGCTCGGGCGGGGGCTCGGAGCCGGCGCCGGCGAGGGCCTGGGATCGGCCGCTGGCTCGCCACCGCAGGCAGCCAGGAGCAGCAGCACCGGCAGCCATCTCCGCATGCCGCGAAGATACGCGGACTCTGGTTCGGCCGACCGGTAGCGTCGCGGTCATGACCGAGCTGCACGACCTGACCGCGCTGGAACAGGGTGCTGCCGTCCGGGCCGGTGAGGTGTCGAGCGCCGAGCTGGTCGAGCACTACCTGTCGCGGATCGACCGGTGCTCCGAGGAGCTCGGCGCGTTCGTCACGGTCACCGCGGCCCAGGCCCGGAAGCTGGCGCATTCGGTGCCGGGCGACGGCCCGTTGGCCGGCGTACCGACCGCGATCAAGGACCTCAACCTGACCAAGGGCGTCCGCACCAGCTTCGGGTCGCCTGCCTTCGCCGACTACGTGCCCGACGTCGACGACGAGGTCGTCCGGCGCATCGCCGCTTCCGGGCTGGTCAGCCTCGGCAAGACGAGCACGCCTGAGTTCGGCTCGCCCTGTTACACCGAGCCGGCGGGTGCGCCACCGGCTGTGACCCCGTGGGACACCAGCCGGATGGCGGGTGGCTCGAGCGGTGGGTCCGCGTCGGCCGTGTCGGCGGGACTGGTTCCGCTGGCGCTGGGGTCCGACGGCGGTGGATCGATCCGGATCCCGGCCAGCTGCTGCGGGATCGTCGGGCTGAAGCCGACGCGGGGGAGGATCTCCGGCGCACCGATGTACGGCGACCCCATCGGCCTGGCCACCAACGGTTCGCTCGCTCGAACCGTCCGCGACGCGGCTGCCCTCCTCGACGTGCTGGCGGGACGAGCCGTCGGCGACCCGTTCTGGGCGCCGGAGGAGGAGTCGAGCTACCTCGCTGCCTGCGACCGGTCTCCCGGGAGCCTGCGGATCGCGCGGTTCAGCGACCCGGTCATCGCGGACGCCTCTGTGCACCCCGATTGTCTCGAGGCATGGGAGGACGCCAGCCGGCTGCTGGAGTCGCTCGGCCACGAGGTCGTGGACGTCGAGGTGCCGATGCCGCGCGATGTGGTCCAGGTGTTCGAGACCTGCTGGGCCGTGCTCACCGCGCTCTCCTTCGTGAACCTGCCCGCCGACAAGCGCGCGCTCCTGCGGCCCCTGACGACCTGGCTCGCCGAGCGCGGGATGGCGGTCAGCGGGCCTGAGTTCGGTCTCGCCATCGGTGAGCTCAGGAGGGTCGCGGCGCGGACGCTCGCCGCCCTCTCGTCGTACGACGCGGTGCTGACGCCGACTCTCGCCGCGCCACCGCTGCCGGTCGGCGCTATCCGCAACGACGACGACCCGGCCGCCGACTTCGAGGCACAGAAGCGGTTCACGCCGTACACCTCGCTGTGGAACGTCACCGGCAGCCCCGCGATCTCGCTTCCGACGCACGAGACGCCGGACGGGCTGCCGGTCGGCATCATGCTCGCGACCCGTCCCGGCGACGAGGCGACCCTGCTCTCGTTGTCGGCCCAGGTCGAGGAACAGTCACCGTGGCTCGACCGGACGCCACCCTGCTGGTGAGTCAGATCTCCACGGTCCCGCCGCTGCGCCAGTAGACACCGGCTTCGCGGGTCATGAACCCCTCGTCGACCAGGTAGCGGCGCAGGGCGGCGTAGTCGTCGTGGTAGCCCGTCAGGATGTCGTTGACCTCGGGCTCCTGGTAGTTCCGGCCGGGCTCGAACTCCTGGGCGATGTGGTCGAGGACTGGTCGAAGCTTGCTGCGCTTGCTGGGAATGATCACCAGTCGACCGTTCTTGATGAACCGCGCCACGAGCTCGTCCATGGGTCGAGGCTAGAGCGCGCGCAGCCGGACATGCGAATGTGTTTCGCGGGGCGCGAGGTGCGGTCCCACGTCACAGGAGCGACATTCGCATGTCCGGCTGCGCGCCTGCGCGCCCTACGCGCCGAGCGCGACTTCCGCGGCGACCTGCAGCCGGGCGCACTCCTCGATCAGCCGCTGGCGCAGGGGAGCGCCGCGCTCGGCGAACGCGCGCTGCGCCGCGACGTACTCCTGCTTGCCGGCGGGCGTCTCGATGCGCACGGGTGCGAAGCCGAGATCGCTGAAGTCGTACGGCGACGCGCGCATGTCGAGCTCGCGGATGTCCCACGCGAGCTCGAAGCAGTCGGCGACCAGCTCGGACGGGACGAGCGGCGTGAGCCGGAAGGCGTGCTTGTAGAGGTCCATCCCCGCATGCAGGCAGCCGGGTTGCTCGAAGGCGGGTCGGTCGTCGCGCCCCGGCTGGAGGGTGTTCAGCGGACGCGCGCTGTCGGTGAAGAACCGGAACGCGTCGAAGTGCGAGCAGGTGATCCGGTGCCCCTCGACGACGTCGTCGGTGCCCGAGGACCCCAGCCGCAGTGGCCAGTCATGCCGGACGGAGTCGGTCTGATGGACCATCGCCCACTCGTGCAGCCCGAAGCAGCCCAGGGTCGGCGTACGACCCGCGGTTGCGACCAGCAGGCGGTGGATGGAGTCGATCACCGGTAGCTGCGGACCGAAGGTGCTCGACAGAGACGGATAGTCCCTGACGTTCTGGTCCCTTGGTGTCCGGTTTGGGCGGCCAGAACGTCAGGGAGTACCCGGATCGGTCGGCGTACTCCGGAGCATCGAGGAGTACGACGCCCCAGCCGGGGTGCCAGCGGCGGAGGGCGGCCGGGCGCTGGGAGTAGTAGGTGAACAGGAAGTCGTGGACCGGGTGCTTCTCCCCGCGACTTCGACGGGAGAGGTGCGGTTCGACCCACCTGTCGACGCGCGCCTCGTGTGCCGACGCGCGGGCGCGCCACGTCGACTCGGCCATGACGTCCGGGACCTCCATGGAGCCCAGCCTAGGAGTCGAGCTGGCGCACCAGCCGGACCGGGGCGAGCAGGCGGTAGCTCTCGGCGACCAGCTCCCCGAGCTCGCTCCAGTCGGTGTCGTCGTCGAGCACGACGGCGACCACGTCGTCGGCCCACGAGTTGAGGAAGGGTGGCCCGATCGCCGCCAGGGCGGCTCGTTCCTCACCAGTGCTGCGCAGGGTGACGACCGTGACCGTGCGCCCGTCGGTGATCCCCAGTCGCTCGGCAGCATTGTCGTGGTGCAGTCCCACCACGTGGGCGAAGGTCCGCTGCCGCACCCGCCACCGCACACCTGTCCAGGCGTCCTCCTCGTACGCCGCGGGGAGGCGCAGCGCGATCTCGGCGACCCGGGCGACGAGCCGTGGATCGGGCTCGGGGCGTCCGCGGACCATGCCCGACAACCTACGCATCGGGTCCGACAACATTCGTCCCCTCCACAGGGCACCCCGCGGGTTCGTGGGCGGAACCACCCGGTCGATAGGCTCCTCTGGTGCGTATCGCAAGGTTCACGACCGGTGACGACCCCCGCTTCGGCATTGTGACGGGAGACATCGACGACTACGGCATCGCCGACGAGGACTCCGTCATCACGGCACTGGTCGGCGACCCTCTGTACGTCGGGCTCCAGCCGACCGACGAGGTGGTGCGACTCGCAGACGCGAGGCTGCTGAGCCCCGTGCTCCCGCGGAGCAAGGTGGTCGGGATCGGCCGCAACTACGCGGCCCACGCAGCGGAGATGGGCAGTGACCTGCCCGAGGAGCCGCTGATGTTCCTCAAGCCCAACACCAGCGTGGTCGGCCCCGGCGACCCCGTGTTCTACCCGCACCAGAGCGAGAACGTGCACTTCGAGGGCGAGCTGGCAGTGGTGATCAGCCGTATCTGCCGCGACGTCCCCAAGGAGAAGTCGGCCGACGTGATCCACGGCTACACCATCGCCAACGACGTGACCGCCCGGGACCTGCAGAAGAAGGACGGTCAGTTCACTCGCGCCAAGGGCTTCGACTCGTTCTGCCCGCTGGGCCCCTGGGTGGAGACCGAGCTCGACGTCAGCGACCTGCGGGTGCAGACCTTCCTCAACGGCGAGGTCAAGCAGGACGGCCGCACCTCCGACCTGATCTTCGACGTGCCGACGCTGATCGCCTACGTGACCAGCGTGATGACGCTGCTGCCCGGTGACGTGATCCTCACCGGCACCCCTGAGGGTGTCGGTCCCATGAACGCCGGTGATGAGGTCGAGATCTCGATCCAGGGCATCGGCAACCTGACCAACAAGGTGGCCCTCCGTGGTTGATCCAGTGCTCGGCGATCTCTCTCCAGACCAGGTCAGGGTCCGGTTCCCACCCTCGCCGACCGGCAACCTGCACGTCGGCAACGTGCGCTCCGCCTTGTTCAACTGGGCCTTCGCGCGCCACTACGGCGGCACGCTGGTGCTGCGCATCGAGGACACCGACCTCGCGCGCAACACCCCCGAGGGCTACGCCTCGATCATCGACGCGCTGTCCTGGCTGGGCATCGACTACGACGAAGGCCCCGGCGTCGGCGGCGACGTCGGGCCCTACAAGCAGTCCGAGCGGTTCGACATCTACCGCGACATCGTGGCGAAGCTCCGCGAGTCCGGGTCGGCGTACGACTGCTTCTGCACCAACGAGGAGGTCGAGGCTCGCCGCAAGGCGTCCGGCTCCAAGGTCCAGGGGTACGACGGCTTCTGTCGCGAGCTCACCGATGAGCAACGCCAGGCGTTCGAGACCGAGGGGCGCTCCCCGGTCGTGCGGATCCGGATCCAGGACCGCCCGATCACTTTCGACGACCTCGTGCGTGGCGAGGTCACCTTCCTGCCGGAGCACGTGCCCGACTTCGCGATCGTGCGCAAGAACGGCGACCCGTTGTACACCTTGGTCAACCCTGTCGACGACGCACTGATGGGCATCACCCACGTCCTGCGCGGCGAGGACCTGCTGTCCTCCACCCCGCGGCAGATCGCGCTCTACGAGGCGCTCGAGGCGATCGGCATCGGCACCGGCTCGCCTCGCTTCGGCCACCTGCCGATCGTGATGGGGGAGGGCAACAAGCGGCTCTCCAAGCGCGACGCGGGCTCCGGGCTGAGCGAGTACGTCGAGCGTGGCTTCCTCCCCGCCGGACTGCTCAACTACCTGGCCCTGCTCGGCTGGGGCATCGCCGAGGACCGCGACGTCTTCACGATGCAGGAGATGGCGAAGGCCTTCGACATCCGTCGGGTGAACCCCAACCCGGCGCGGTTCGACCTCAAGAAGCTCGAGGCCATCAACGCCGCGCACATGCGCCTGCTCAGCATCGAGGAGCTCGAGCAGCGGCTCGTACCGTTCCTCGTGGAGGCCGACCTGATCGAGGACCCGCCGACGCCGGAGGAGACGCTCAAGCTCACCGAGGGCAGCGTGCTGATCCACGAGCGCGTCGGCACTCTCGGTGAAGGCGCGGACATGCTGGCGTTCCTGTTCCTCGACGACGTGGTCTACGACGAGGCCGACGTGGCCAAGGTGCTCGACGACGACGGGTTGAAGGTCGTGGCCGCGGCACACGAAGCGCTGGCAGGGATCACCGACTGGACGACAGCGGCCATCGACGAGGCGCTGCGCGCCAAGCTCGTCGACGAGCTCGGCCTGAAGCCGCGCAACGCGTTCGGGCCGGTGCGGGTCGCGGTGACCGGACGCCGCATCTCACCGCCCCTGTTCGAGTCCCTCGAGCTGCTCGGGCGCGAGGCGTCGCTGTCCCGGTTGGAGGCCGCGCCTTCGGCTGCGGCCGCCAACCCGGCGACGAGCTGATGTCGTACCCGCCACAGCCATACCCGGCTCAGCGACAGTGGGAGCCGCAGATGGTCGCCCACCCGCACCCCGAGCCACGGCTCTACCCGCTGATGTTGCGGACCTGGGACTACGCCTGGTGGAAGCCGGTCGTCGGCTTCCTGCTGCTCCTGGTCGGCGGCTTCGTCGTGGCACCGCTTCTGCTGATGCCGGTGCTGGCGGTCGCAGTCGCGCTGGAGGGCGGGTCTGGCACCTATGCGGACCGTTTCGCCGAGTCGCTGTCCCTGGACGACGTCACCCCCTCCTCGATGCTCTTCCTCAATCTCAGCCTGGCGGCGCTGACCCTGGTCGTGATGGCCATCGTCCGGTGGGTGCACCGCCTCCGCCCGCGCTGGCTCTCCTCGGTCATGCCCGGGATGCGGTGGAGGTTCTTCTTCGCCTGCCTGGGCCTGTCCGTCGTGGCCCTGATCTCTTCAGTGCTGATCAGTCTGCTGCTGCCGAGCGACCCGAACGACCTCGGTGGCGAGCCGAACAAGCTCACCGGCAGGCTGATCGCCACGGGCATCGTGATCCTGCTGACCACGCCGTTGCAGGCACTGGGGGAGGAGTACGCCTTCCGCGGCTATCTGATGCAGGCCTTCGGGTCCTTCACCCACGGCATCGCGGAGAGCCTCGGGACGAGCGCGAAGGTCGCCCGGGGGATCGCGATCGGCATCGCCCTGGTCCTCACCTCCGGCTTGTTCGCGCTGGCGCACGGCACGCAGAACTTCCCGTTGTTCTTCGACCGCTTCGCCTTCGGACTGATGGCCGGCCTGACCGTCGTACTCGTCGGCGGGCTCGAGGCCGGGATCGCCCTGCACATCCTGAACAACCTGGTCGCGTTCGGGATCGCGATCGCGTTCGGTGACCTCCAGGGTGCGCTGACGGTCTCCGAGGTCTCGTGGTGGCAGCTGCCGGTCACCGTCGTACAGAACGGCATCTACCTGGCGCTGGTGCTGCTCGTGGCGCGCAGGATGGGGCTGCGCAACAAGACCTCCCCGCCGGTGTCGCAGGCAGCTCCGCAGCACGTCGGCTGAGCTCTTCGAACGGCTCGGGAACGGGCCGCCAAGGTCACAGTGCCCCGATTGGTGGGGGAACCGGCGCTTGTGTATCTTTGACCCTCGGTTCGCCCGGAAAACAGCCCGGAACGATGCGCTGTCAAGGAGCGAGCCGAACCCATGGGGTATGGGGTAATTGGCAGCCCGACTGGTTCTGGTCCAGTTAGTCTAGGTTCGAGTCCTAGTACCCCAGCGAGTACGACGATTTGGCTGTCCCTTCGCGGGAACGTTAGAGTCTCGTCGGCTCTCAGCACCAACAAACAGGCCCCCGTTGTGTAGTGGCCTAGCACGCCGCCCTCTCAAGGCGGTAGCGCGGGTTCGAATCCCGTCGGGGGTACAGAGGCGAAAAGGGGTCCTGACCAGCGGAAACGCTGGATGGGGCCCCTTCGCCATGTCGCCTCCGAATTGGGCTCGGGCAACACTCGGGCAACACGCAGGCAACACTTCCCGGCTGCTGCGAAGCTCTCGGGCTGCCGTGCGGGCCGCGTCCAGCGCGTCGCCGACCTCGTCGAGCCGGTCCTCGAACAGGTGCCCGTAGGTGTCCAGCGTCATGGTGGCCGAGGCATGGCCGAGCATCTGCTGGACGACCTTCACATCCGCACCGGAGGCGATCGCGAGGCTGGCCGCGGTGTGGCGCAGCTCGTGCGGGTGCAGGTCGGGGACGCCGATGGCCGCGGCGGCAGCCGAACGCAGTCCGGAAGGTGCTGACCCGCAGCGGCTGCACCGTTGCGGATGCCGGCGAACACCAGGTCGTCGGGCTCCTTGCCGCGCGACGTGGGCTGCGCAGCTCCTCGACGAGGAAGCGCGGGATCGGGACCTCGCGGCGCTGGTGGGTCTTCGGGGTGCCCCAGACCATGCCCTTGCCCGGCCACGGGGTCACCGACTCGGCGATGACCGCGCGGCTGCCGGTGCAGGTCGAGGCGGTGCGACCCGCAGCGCGGCCATCTCGCCGAACCGGACGCCGGTGTAGGCGAGGAACAGCACGACGAGCCGGTACATCTCGTTGGTGCGGGTGTCGTAGCTGCTGTGCTTGCTGGCATCGGGCGGGTAGCCGCAGGCGTGGGCCAGGTCCTCGACCTGGTCGTGGGTGAGGTAGAGCTGCTCGTGCTTGACGACGCGCGGGAGGTTCACTCCCGTCGGCGACGTTGCGGGCGAGTCGCCCGTCCTTGACGGCCATGTCGAGGATCAGGCGAGAGCACCCGGTGGATCTTCTGCACGGTGGCGGGGGAGTGCTCCTTGGTCAGCGCGGTGACCCAGGCCTGCACGTCGGCGTGGGAGACATTGGCGAGCCTCACCGTTGCCCCACTTCGGCTGGATGTGCTTGCGCAGGATCCCGGCGTACCGCTCGTGCGTCGTTGGCTTGAGGTGCGCCTGTCCGTCGAGCCAGCGATCTGCCCAGTCGCCGATCGGTCACCCTCGCCAGCGCGGGGTCGACGTAGGCCCCGGTCGCCTTCGAGTTCTCGACGCCGGCCAGGAACCGCTCGGCGTCGGTCTTGCGGCTGAAGGTCTTGTTGCGCTGGTCGCCCGCTGGCGTGCGGTAGTGCGCACGCCAGACGTGCGGCCGTCCGCCGAGTGCGCTTCTCGATGCTGGCCATGTTTCATCGTCCCTCTCGTCGCCGACAGGGCGCGAGCCTCAGCGACGGGCCCTGTGGACGACTGGACTGCTCCTCGAGCCACTGGAGGACGTCGCTGCGCCAGTAGCGGACGGTGCGGCCGATCCGGAAGCTCTGTGGGCCGGAGCCGAGGTGGCGCCAGTAGCGCAGGGTGGCGACGGGCACGCGGACGAGGTCGGCGACCTCGGAGAGGGTGAGCAGCTCGTCGTTCGCGTGCGGGGTTTCGGGTGTGGTGGGTCGGTGCGGGGTGGCGGTCATGTCCTTCTCCTTGGTGTGGGTGCCGGGGCTCTTTCGGGCCCGGCGGTTTCCGTTGTGTACTCCCAGGGCCCAGTAGGGCCTTCGAGCGATCAACTGTCCGTGCAGCGGTCCTCACCACATGGCTCACCACACGGCTGGCGCTGTGGGGGTAGATCTGTGGTGAGGGTCATCGGCTGATGCCTCTGCCTCGCTCAGGTGTGCTCGGGTAGCCGTGGCGGCGGTCGGCCGCGGCTGGGCCGCGGGACGGTTGACGTGCTCCCAGCCGGCCTGGGCCAGCTTGCTGTTCGTGCTCGGCGGTGCTGGAGCCAGTCGGCGTGTTCTTGCTCGACCCGGCCCGCGGGCAGGGACCGGATGGCGGGTTCGTGGAGGAGGGCGCGCACCTGGTCGGTGGCGGTGGTGAGCTGGTCACGAAGCTCGTCGATCTGGGCGCGGTGGTCGGCGGCCCAGGTCGCGGGAGGTTCGCCGTATGCCGGCCATGAAGTCGTGGCGGCTCTCGGCAGCGGGCCAAGGCACCTCGCAGGTCTTGTTCGGTGGTCCAGGCGGCGCGCAGGTCGCCCAGCGCGGCCTCGAGGGGGCGGTGGGGTGCGTACCGCTCGAGGTCCTCGGCTGCGCGCGTGGCGGCGTGGGCGGGTCCGAGGTCGGCCCGGTCGCGGCCGAAGGTCTCGACCCAGTGCTGGCGGGCGTCGTCGAGGTCCTCGGCGACCAGGTGGGCCACGTTGTTCTCGCGGCCGCGGGTCATCGCGACGTAGGCCGCGGCGGCGGTGGTGTGCTCGCCGAGCAGGAGGTGGCCGGTGTGGGTGGTCTCGCCCTGGGCGCCGTGGACGGTGGTGGCGTAGGCGAGCTCCACGTGCTCGCGCACGTAGGCCGGCTGGGAGGGACCGGGACCCGGCGCGGCCGTCGCCGTTGGACGGTCAGGGTGCCGTCGGAGTCGATGCCGGTGATGGTCCAGGTGTCGCGGTTGGCGACGCGCGAGGTCGCGGTCGTTGCGTCGGGTCATCACCCGGTCCCCGACGCCGAGGCGCTCGCCCGCACCGGTGACGACCCCGCGACGGTCATCGACGTGCCCGGCGGCGACGAGCCGGTCCCGGATCGCGCCGTTGAGTGCTGCGACTTGTTCGCGGGTGTCGGCCATCACCAAGCACGCCGGTCTCGCCGCTCAGCCTGCTTTGAGCGGCGAGGTCGGCGAGTGCCTGGGTGCGCTCGGCTTCGGTGGGGTAGAGGCGTACCTGGTACGCCGCAACCAGGGCGTCGAACACCTCGCCGGCCCGTACCCCGGTACGCATCGCCAGGCTGAGCTCGGCGTACTGCGGGTCGGTGAACCGGTGCACCACGTCGAGGGGCACGACGGTCTCGGGTCGGGCCCAGCGGGCGGCGAGGTCGAGGACGCCGCCGCGGCCGACGGCGGGGAGCTGGTGCCGGTCGCCCACCAGCGCGACCCGGGCCTGCGTTTCGTCGGCGAGGGTGAGGATGGCGCGGGCGGTGTCCTGGTCGAGCATCCCGGCCTCGTCGATGAGCAGCAGGTCACCGCGTTGCAGCACGGCGTCCGCGACTGGGGTCGCGGCCTCGCGGGTCCAGCGGCCGTCGTCGTCCCAGCGCCACCCGTGCTGGTGGGCCAGCCACGCGGCGGAGAACGCCTTGGTCCCGGTCTCTCGGCCGGCGACCTTGGCTGCCTTCAGCGTCGGGGTCACCACGACCATCCGGTGGCCACGCTCGGCGAGCAGCTCCTGGGTTGCGGAGAGGGTCTTCGTCTTGCCCGCTCCGGCGGCCCCCTCGACGACCAGGAGCTGGGCGCTCGCCAGCGAGCGAGGCGACGGCCGCTCGCTGCGCGACATCCAAGCCCTCGGGCCCTGCGTCGGGTCGGCTGGGGCTCGCCGTCAGGGTCGGCGAACGCGGCGACGTGGGCGGGCTGCTCGGCGCGGCCGATGAGCCGGGTGACGAGGTCGGCCTCGACGGCCAGCACCTCACGTGAGGTGAGGGCGCGGATGTGTTCGGGCACGTCGGTGCGGGGGAGGAGCGGTGCGCAGGCGGACAGGGTCCGGGCGGTGAGGTCCTCGGCCAGATCGCTCCGGACCGCAGCGTCGGCGACGAGACCGGTGCCGGCGATCCACTGCTCGACCTCGCCGCGGATGTCGGCGGCGTTCCACGCCGACCGCCGTGCCCCCAACCGAGACAGGACGACCTCGACCACCTGCGTCGCGGTCGATCGCGCCCACCCGCGGGCGCGCCGGCCACGATCGGTAGCCCGACCTGCTGCGGGTCGCGGTAGCCGAGGGCGTGCAGTTCCTCGTTCCACCTGCCGACCAGTGCGGCGCCGTCGGTGGGGACGACCTTGTCCGGGCGGGCCTGCGCCCAGGCGCGACGGTCCCACGCCTGCCGCAGCCCGGGCCCGGGTTCGGCGCCGGGGTTCGCTTGGCGCCACTCGGCCTCGTAGCGGTCCAGGTTGCGGCCGATCTGCGCGGTGCGGGCACTGAACTTGCCGACGTAGGGCGCCAGCTCGGCCAGCTCACCGGTGGCCGGGTCCAGGGTGAACCCGTGCGCGGCGAGCACGGCGCGGAACTCGGGGTCGGTGGCGACGGCGGCGTGGCCGATGCCGTTGATCGCGGCGAGGCTGTCGCGCATCCCGACCGAGTGCAGTCCCCGCCAGGCACCTTCGGCGAGGACGCGGGCGTTGATCTGGAGGTGCAGGTGGCGGTGCGGGTCACCGGCCCGGGAGGTGTAGTGCCGCACCACAGCTGCCTCGATCTCGGTCACCGGCACTTGGACCTGGCGGCCCTTGGGTCCGACCCGGGTGGTGGCGTGCTCGGCGACCCAGCCGATGATCTGCTCGGCCGCCCGGGTCTGGGCCGCATCCAAGGCGTCGGCGATCTCGGGATGCAGCGCGGCCGCCAGCGACCAGGTCTTGGGTCCGTTCACCACCACCTCGACGAACCGCAGCGCCTTCGCGTCGGTCCGCAGCCGCCCCTTCGCAACACCGGTCTCGACGTCGAAGCCGGCGACCCACCGTCTCGTAGGCCTCACCGGTCAGGCTCCCGGCCGGGGTCACACCGGTCAGTGGTGAGGCGACGTAACGGGTCGCGACGCCGCTGCCCTCGGCCAGGTAGTAGTCATCGGCACGGGATCGGTCCTGCTCGACGTAGGTACGCGCAGCGCCGGGTGATCCGCGGTAGAACTTCATCCCACCGTGCACGAATCTCACCGCCAACGACGTTCAACAACTGCCCGATAAATGACTCATCGGGCCGCCCGAAGGCGGCCCGACTCACCTACGTTCGTAGCATGCGTGCCGACGTATTTGGCTTCTGGTCCAGAGCGGCTCGGCGGTGTTTCTGGACAAGATTCTTGGTGCCGTCGACTGTCATCGGTAGTCAGTCATAGGGACGCTCGGTGAGTGCAGTGGAGAGGTGAGGTCGGCGAGCGTCGCGTCGCGAAGCTCGGCTCCTGAGGGAAACCCAGGTACGGGGTCGGGGTACGGGTCTTAACCACGCCAGGCCGAGGGTACGGCCCACGTGTGCCGTGGCTAAGAGGCATCGTCGTGAACGCCCGAATCTGCCTGCGGGCTCAGGCGGTCAACGCAACACCTCGGCCAGTGCCTGTGATGGTGTCTTGAAGCCGAGGGTCTGTCGAGGTCGTCCGTTGAGCTGGTCGGCGATGGCGTCGAAGTCGGTCTGGGTCAGGGTGCGGAAGTCGAGGGTCCGGGGTAGGTACTGGCGCAGGAGCCCGTTGGTGTTCTCGTTGCTGCCGCGCTGCCAGGGTGACTTGGGATCGCAGAAGTAGACCTCGACCCCGGTCTCCTTGGTGAACCGGACGTGTTGGGCCATCTCGTGGCCCTGGTCCCAGGTCAGGGTCCTGGTCAACGCCGCCGGCAGGGTGGTGATCTTGGCGGCCAGGGCGTCGGCGACGACGTCGGCCGTGTGATGGCCTCCGGGCAGCTCGACGAGCATCACGAACCGGGTGGAGCGTTCGACCAGGGTGGCCACCGGGCTCATGTGTTTGCCGAAGACGAGGTCGCCTTCCCAATGCCCGGGCACCGCCCGGTCGTCTGCTTCGGCGGGTCGTTCGGAGATGTTGAGGATCCCCGGGCGGCCGCCACGGCCATCGGGCAGCCGGGTTCCTTGAGGACGTCGGATCACTCGCCCGGTCCGCAGATGCGCGGTGAGTTCCCTGCGGAGTGCACCGCGCGACTGGATGAACAGGGTGCGGTAGATGCTCTCGTGGGAGACCTGCATCTGTTGATTCTCGGGGTAGGTGGTCCTCAACCAGCCGGCGATCTGCTGGGGCGACCACCGCTGTGCCAGCTTCTCGGCCACCACACCAGCCAGGGCTGGGTTCCTCGCCAGCTTGCAGACCTTGGGACGCCTCGAGCGCGACCACGCAATCTGGTCCGCGGTCGCGGCCCGGTACCGGTATCGGCCACCGCGGGCGGCGACCTCACGGCTCACCGTCGAGGGGGCTCGACCCAGCCCGGCCGCGATCGCACGCAGCGACCGGCCGGCTGCCAGACCACGAGAGATCTCCTCGCGTTCAGCGAAGCTCAACCGACCCGGTGAGCGTCGCCGCGGATCGGGCCGGATCCCGCCACACCGCACCAGATAGGCCCGCACCGTCCCGGTCGAGAGCCCCAAAGCACGAGCTGTCGGTTTGGCCGCATGGCCAGCTCGCAGCCGCGACCAGATCTCATCCTCATCCGCGAGAGACAACCTCCGATAACCACGCGCCATCACAACCTCCTCGAATCAAGGAAGTGTTGCGCTGACCCATTGAGACCACCCCGAGATGAGGGCGTTCGCATCTCGCGCTAGAGAGACTGCCTGGCGCTCAGGTTCCGCTCCACGTCGCTTGGCTCCAGGTCGTAGCCGGTCGCGAGGCCCCCCGACCAGTTGAGACCAACAAGGAGGCCATCCTTGCCGAGGCCAGGAAGCCATCGCGCACGCCATTCGGTTAGAGGCAGGGCAACGACCTCGAACCCTCGGTATGCCTCGACGTTGGCAACTATCCGTTCCGCTCGACTCTTGGCGGACCAGAAGGGCATAACTCGTTTGCCATCGGATGGTGGGGCCGGAAAGCCCTCGTCGTCTCGGATCGCCCAGACCTCGTCTCGCTTGAGAACTTCCTTGTAGAACGCGTCGGCATGAGCGGCACTGACTGACATTCACCCATGATGCCGTGTCCGCCGAGGCTCCGCAGGAGCATCCGGTCTGCCGCTGTTGGGGCGGACCTGCTCGGTGAGGCCCACGGTGCGTATGCCGGTCGTGCCTTCGAGTGTTTGTCACCCGTACTCGTCTGCATCGATATAGGCGCCCATGGATACGAGGAGTCCAAGCTGTTCGCGCTCAAGCTGCCATCCCAGTAGTTGGTGTTGGCCGGGCAGCTTCTCCAATACGTGACCGTCGTCCGTGGTGATGGGGTCATCGAAGAACTCCTCTTCGCCGTCCTCATCGTTGAAGTATCGGACTATCTGGAGGTGCGCGGTCACGACCTCGGTGTCAACGAGAGCGCGCACGCGATCTGCGACTGGGGCGATGCGATCGAGCACCTCTGGAACTTGTTCGTCCAGCCGGAGGCCGGGCGTCTCGCAGGTGATCTGCCACCAGTGGCGCCCAGGCCGAGGCGGGTCGGCGCTGTCGCTCCCGCGCACCGCCGCCTCGTCGGGTTCCATGCCAAGGTGAATGGCGATTTCAGCAGCAGTCGTCTCCCTGCTGGTCAGGGCGAAGTAGACGTACTGACTCATCCGCATGCATTGAGTATCGCAAAGCGGCTCTCACCGAACGCCCGCATCTGCCGCGATCCGCGCTGCACGCCGAGCCATCGGCCGATGGAGGGTCAAGTCGGAGCGTGCTGCCTGTCTGCGCACACTTGAACAGACTGAATTCGCGCCAGGACCGTGGTGAGGTGCATACCCTGCTCGCATGGCGACCCAGTACCGAGTTCCGATTGTCTTGCAGGTCCGCATCGAGGACGAGGTTGAGTTTCGGCGGGCGGCGTTTGATGCCGGGGCGTTCGACAACGACACCAACAGAGCCAGCTGGTTCGCGGAGCCTCAGGATGAGGACGAGAATGAGGGAGCTCTCCAGACAACTGAAGCCGCGCTGTGCGCCGCAGTCTCCTGGTTCCTCGACAAGGCCTCCAACGACCCAGAAGTCGTCTCTCACGCCCGGGCCAACTGGTACGTCAGGGGCCACCGGTTCGGGCTCGTCGAGGAGGCTGAGGAGGCGCTGGACTGATCCCGGACACCCATGCACGTCTCCGTCGCCCGCTCTGGCGGCTGGATGTTGGGCCAACTCGCCGGCTGATGGCGAGACGGACAGATCGTGCCGCCTGCGGGAAGGAACAAGCCTGATGCCATTCAAGGTCGACGATAACGCTGCTGATCGCTGGAGCAGAATCAGTCGCGCGAGCGGAGACGCCTCGATCGCGCTCTGGATACTCCTCGACTCCTTGGACCGACTCGCAGGCAGCCGCAACAGTGGCCGAAACGCTCGGCGAGCCACCCGCTCACCTGCATGAAGCGAGTGGCAGTTCATTCCCGGAGTGGACCGTTTATCCCACGGCCGTCGGTACCTATCTACTGCTGAATGACGCCAAGCAGTGGGAAGCGCTCGTGGATCAGCTCACCCGAGGCCTCGACGCGCGCGGCTTGAACGGGAGCGTGACCACGCCCCCGCCCCGCCGCAACATCAGGAGCCGAACGTTTGATGTGTTCCTCGAGCAGACGCCTCGCCCAGCCGCGCTCCTCGGGTTCCGTATCGAGCCACTGGTGGAGGACGGGGACATCAACGTGTGGGGCCGGCCAAAGTACAGATGGGGCGTTCCCAACGCGACGACATCGGCCGTGCTCGCAGACACGGCCGACTGGCTTGCCCGTGCCGGTGATGTGGGCGTCGTTGGCCTGCACCCAGGCATGCCCGCAACGCACGCCGATGTCGCCGACGTGATGAGCACCATGCTTGCTAGTGGTCAGCACAATGTCGCATCCACTTTCGTCTCCAACGCCGCCGTCGACCCCCAACGAATCCGAACTGCGGAGTTTTCAAGCTGGGGCCAGGCGACGTTCACAGCCCTCGAGCCGGAGGTCGACAAGCTCGCCGCCGCCGCGCAGTTGACCAGGCTGCTCACCGCGTATGCGACCGAACTGGATGTCGGCGCCATCCGGCTCGCTCATCTGACTAACCCGGGATGGTTTGACCCAGGTCAGTCGGGTAGATGGCGCCTAGATCGTCACCTGTGGTCCACACGCGTTTGCGACGCAAACGGTATCCAGCTCCTCACGTCTGGCCACCTTGACCACGCCCGCGACCTCTCCAACTGGCTGATCACCGAAGTCGCCACCGACAGGTTCCTCGTCCAGGCCAAAGACCTCACGCCCTGGCTCGCAACCCACGACAAGAACGCATGGCAGCGCTACGAGTCTCCTGATCCCGCCACCGTTGCCCAGGCCCGCGCAGATTTCGGCGACATGATCCTCACAGAGGAGATCGCTGCTGCGAACCCACTGGTCATGTCCGCTCGAGATGCCGACTGACCCCACAAACACTTTCGATCACGTTCGCCGGGGGACCCGCCGAGCAGGAGCAGTACAACGCGCGGATCTAACGCGATCCGGGCGGTCATGCCACCGAGCTCGCGTTGCGCAGTCAGCCGAGAAGCAGGTCCGCAGGCGAGGGATCGGCTCCAGCATCGAGGACCGCCTGCCGTAGTTCACGGCGGAGATCAACGGGAATGCGGGCGTCGATCTCGTACAGGTTGGCGCACAGGACTTCGTAAGCCACCACGTCTTCGCCTGCGGACAGCAGATCCCTCACCGACGATGGGGTGGATGAGATCGGCTCATGTACCGACTCTGCCAAGACGCCCTCTGTTGCGCGCAGCACCCTTTTCCACGGTGTCCCCAAGGTGCTCATGTCTCTGATCATGCCTGACCCAACGTCCGCATCTGCCGCGATCCGAGCGCAATCCGCGTTGAGCACGCCGTTCTTGGGACATCATGTCGTCATGGTTCTCCGAGTTCGATGGCTCATCGCGGCGGCGGTCGTCCTTTTGGCGGGTGCAGTACTGGCCCTGTTGCCTGTCAGGGGAACTTTCGACAGTGAGAGCTTTCATTGCGGCACAGCGTTCCACTACGACAACTCCGAGGGCTATGCCGGCTCCTCGGAGTTCGCGGCCTGCAACAGCCACCGCGAGGCTCGCAAAGCCCCAGCTTCAGGCCTCATTCTCATCGGCCTGGGTATCGGCGCGTTCGCGAGTGTCAGCGGTAAGAAACGGGCGGACGCGCGGACGGCCGTCAACTCATCCCTGGTGCCGTAGCGCGTGTGAGCACCATCTCGGTTCTAGCCGAACGTCCGCATCTGCCCGCGATCCGCGCTGCATGCCAACGTGCCAATGTGCCGATCCCTCACGTGCAAGGAACAAGAGAGGCATGATTACCCGAGTGGCGAATGACAAGACAGGCTGGTAGGCGACGTGCTGGTCCAACGCCCTTCGCCTACGGCTCTTGGGATCGGACTCTCTGCGCTCAGCCTGACGCTGACGCTCTACTTCTTCGTAAGGTCGCAGCAGCTCGCGCCCACATCAGAATTTGGTGGGGTATTCGAGGCTGGGGTTGCGGGACTTTTCGGCTTCTTCACGGCGGCAGCGCTGATTTCACTGGGACTGTCTCACATGATCAGGCGAAAGTCCCCAGGGGCGTCCTTTGCAGCAGCCGTCGCCGGGATTATTTGCGGATTGGTCCCCGCGACCCTTGTCCTTGCATTCATGCTCTTGCAGGCGCTCGGCTGATGTGGGCGGCCCTTGCTGGCCTCTCGCAACGTCCGCATCTGCCGCGGAGAGCGT
>CAWJGP010000002.1:0-593992 GCA_963842535.1 uncultured Actinomycetota bacterium | reverse complement strand
GGTTGCGGCTCGGCCAGGGCTTCCAGACCCGGAGACACGTACGTCGGGCGCTCCTTCTCACGGGCGCCGACGAGCTCCTCCAGCCCGGTCACGCCGGTCAGCACGAGCAGGCTGTCCCAGCCCATCGTGACCGCGCCCTCGATGTCGGTGTCCAGCCGGTCGCCGATCACCAGCGGGCGGCTCGCCGCCGACCCGGGTGATGGTCTCCTCGAACAGCGGCGCCATCGGCTTGCCGGCGACCTGCGGCTTGCGCTCCGGCGAAGTCCGCGATGAGGCGCACCAGCGCGCCGTTGCCCGGGCCCGACCCCGGTCGCGGTGGGGATGGTCAGGTCCATGTTGCTCGCCACCCACGGCATGCCGGAACGCACCAGGATCGCACCCTGCACCACCTGCTTCCACGGCATGTCGGGCCCGTAGCCCTGCACCACCGCTGCGACGTCGTCCGACGGCTCGGTGACCGGCTCGAGGCCGCGCTCGCGCAGCGCCTCGTCGAGGCCCTGGCCGCCGAGCAGGAACACCTTGCTGCCGGGCTCGAGCTGACCGGCCAGCAGCCGTGCCGCCGCCTGGGCGCTGGTCACGACGTCCTCGTCGCGGGCCTCCACACCGAGCTCACGCAGGTGCTCGCCCACCACTCCGGGCGGACGCGCGGCGTTGTTGGTGACGAAGGCGAGGTGCATCCCGCCCGCCTGCGCCCGGTTCAGTGCCTCCGGCGCGCCGTCGACCGCGTCCGGGCCGACGTACACGACGCCGTCGAGGTCGAGCACGGCGACGTCGTACGCCGACGACAGCGGCTGGTCGCTCGAACCCAGCACGGTCACTCCCCCGCGTCGAGCGACTTCTCGAGCTCCGCCGCGCGCTCGGCGGCGTCGGTGATCTGCTCGCCGTCGACGGCCTCGGTGCGGTGGAACCAGGCGAGCGCGTCCTTCGCCCGGCCCGCCTCGAGCAGCGCGTCGGCGTAGGCGTAGCGCAGCCGCGCCACCCAGGGCTCGCGCGCCTTGGAGTTCAGGTGCGAGGTCTCCAGCGTCCGCAGCGCGGCGTCGAGCTCGCCGCGGTCACGGCGGGCACCGGCCTCGACGATGGTCAGCTCGGCGATCAGCGCGTGGCGAGAGCTTGTCCTTGGGCGCGTTGCGCACCAGCGCGAGCGCACGGTCGGGTCGGCCGAGGGCGCGCTCGCAGTCGGCCATCATCGCGACGTAGTCCTGGACACCGTTCATCCGCTTCGCGGCGCGCAGCTCGGCCAGCGCCTCGGCGTACTCCCCGGCCGCATAGGCAGCCTCACCCACGGCCTCGCGTACGACGGCAAGCCGGCTCGCGCGGGCCCGGGCGGCGAGGGTGTGCTCGTAGGCCGTCTTCGGCTCGGTGTCGATCAGCAGGCCGGCGGCGACCAGGTGACGGGCCACCCGCAGGCGCGAGCTTGTCGGGCAGCGACTTCAGCTGGGCCTGGACGGAGCGGTCGAGCTCCTTGCCGGTGATCTCCTCGGGGATCGGCGGCCCGTCGTACCGCGCCTGGCTCTCGGTCCGGGCCTCGTCCGAGCGCTCGTCGCGACGCGGGCGGCTGAAGTCACGCTTGGGCGGCGTCCCTGCGCGGCGCCTTCCTTGTCGAAGCCCTTGTGCGGTCGCGGCCGCCGCCGCTGCTGGGACGCCCCCGCGCGGTCTGACCGGGGCCGGCCCCCGCTGCGGGGTTTGCGCGGTTGGCGATCTTCGGGCACGACTGCTCCTACGTGAACTGCACGGTTCGAGTCGATGCTTGGAAAAGACTAAGGGCCGCCCCGTGAGGGGCGGCCCTTAGAAAGAATATGTCCGGCGACGTCCTACTCTCCCACAACCTCCCGGTTGCAGTACCATCGGCGCTGAAAGGCTTGACTTCCGGGTTCGGAATGGAGCCGGGTATTTCCCTTTCGCTATGGCCGCCGAAACTCTATGGAGTTATGCAAAAGCCATCACAGATCTCTCGAGATCTCTTGAAGGCTCCCGACCGTAACTCGGGAACCACACAGTGGACGCGCAACATCTTTGAGGGACAAGCCCTCGGCCTATTAGTACCGGTCGGCTAGGCATTTCTGCTGTACACCTCCGGCCTATCAACCCAGTCGTCTACTGGGGGCCTTACCCGGTTAACCCGGTGGGAAACCTCATCTTGAAACGTGCTTCCCGCTTAGATGCTTTCAGCGGTTATCACTTCCGAACGTAGCTAACCAGCCGTGCTCCTGGCGGAACAACTGGCACACCAGAGGTTCGTCCATCCCGGTCCTCTCGTACTAGGGACAGCCTTTCTCAAGTTTCCTGCGCGCGCGGCGGATAGGGACCGAACTGTCTCACGACGTTCTAAACCCAGCTCGCGTGCCGCTTTAATGGGCGAACAGCCCAACCCTTGGGACCTACTCCAGCCCCAGGATGCGACGAGCCGACATCGAGGTGCCAAACCATCCCGTCGATATGGACTCTTGGGGAAGATCAGCCTGTTATCCCCGGGGTACCTTTTATCCGTTGAGCGACGCCGCTTCCACATGCCAGCGCCGGATCACTAGTTCCGACTTTCGTCCCTGCTCGAGATGTCACTCTCACAGTCAAGCTCCCTTGTGCACTTACACTCGAAACCTGATTGCCAACCAGGCTGAGGGAACCTTTGAGCGCCTCCGTTACATTTTAGGAGGCAACCGCCCCAGTTAAACTACCCATCAGGCACTGTCCCTGATCCAGATAATGGACCTAGGTTAGATATCTAATACGACCAGAGTGGTATTTCAACGTTGACTCCACCTGAACTGGCGTCCAAGCTTCAAAGTCTCCCACCTATCCTACACAAGTCGAACCAAACACCAATACCAAACTATAGTAAAGGTCCCGGGGTCTTTCCGTCCTGCCGCGCGTAACGAGCATCTTTACTCGTAGTGCAATTTCGCCGAGTCCACGGTTGAGACAGCGCCCAAGTCGTTACTCCATTCGTGCAGGTCGGAACTTACCCGACAAGGAATTTCGCTACCTTAGGATGGTTATAGTTACCACCGCCGTTTACTGGGGCTTAAGTTCTCCGCTTCGCTCCGAAGAGCTAACAGGTCCCCTTAACCTTCCAGCACCGGGCAGGAGTCAGTCCGTATACATCGTCTTACGACTTCGCACGGACCTGTGTTTTTAGTAAACAGTCGCTTGGGCCTGGTCTCTGCGGCCATCAACGCTTCGTGGAGCAAGTCCACTAACGCATCCGGCCCCCCTTCTCCCGAAGTTACGGGGGCATTTTGCCGAGTTCCTTAACCATGGTTCACTCGATCGCCTTAGTATTCTCTACCTGATCACCTGAGTCGGTTTGGGGTACGGGCGGCGCATAGCTCGCTAGAGGTTTTTCTCGACAGCATAGGATCATCCACTTCGTCCATACGGACTCCCCATCAGGTCTCAGGCATGTGCAACGCGGATTTGCCTACGTTGCGCCCTACACCCTTAGCCGTGGTCTACCATCGCCACGGTTGGACTACCTTCCTGCGTCACCCCATCGCTTGACTACTACTGGTTTGGGTCGTGCGCTCCGCCTTCATCGTCCCGAAGGGATCCCCAAGGTTTTGGGCACTTAGCATCACCGGGTTCGTCATGGGCGCTATTTTGCCGGTACGGGAATATCAACCCGTTGTCCATCGACTACGCCTGTCGGCCTCGCCTTAGGTCCCGACTTACCCAGGGCAGATTAGCTTGACCCTGGAACCCTTGATCATTCGGCGGAAGAGTTTCTCACTCTTCATTCGCTACTCATGCCTGCATTCTCACTCGTGTGGCGTCCACAACTGGTTCACACCGCTGCTTCACTCGCCACACGACGCTCCCCTACCCATCCATGCACCTGGACCACGAAGGCCTAGTTTTACGCATGAATGCCATAGCTTCGGTGGATAACTTGAGCCCCGCTACATTGTCGGCGCGGAATCACTTGACCAGTGAGCTATTACGCACTCTTTCAAGGGTGGCTGCTTCTAAGCCAACCTCCTGGTTGTCTTTGCGACTCCACATCCTTTTCCACTTAGTTATCGCTTAGGGACCTTAGCTGATGGTCTGGGCTGTTTCCCTCTCGACAATGGAGCTTATCCCCCACTGTCTCACTGCCGCGCTCTCACTTACCGGCATTCGGAGTTTGGTTAATTTCGGTAAGCTTGTAGGCCCCCTAGACTATCCAGTGCTCTACCTCCGGTAAGAAACACGCGACGCTGCACCTAAATGCATTTCGGGGAGAACCAGCTATCACGAAGTTTGATTGGCCTTTCACCCCTATCCACAGGTCATCCCCTCAGTTTTCAACCTAAGTGGGTTCGGTCCTCCACGCGGTCTTACCCGCGCTTCAACCTGCCCATGGATAGATCACTTCGCTTCGGGTCTTGGTCGTGCCACTCAGACGCCCTATTAGGACTCGCTTTCGCTACGGCTTCCCCACACGGGTTAACCTTGCGACACAACGCAAACTCGCAGGCTCATTCTTCAAAAGGCACGCTGTCACAAAGACCGAAGTCTTCGCTCCAACGGATTGTAGGCACATGGTTTCAGGTACTATTTCACTCCCCGCCAGGGGTACTTTTCACCTTTCCCTCACGGTACTTGTCCGCTATCGGTCACCAAGGAGTATTTAGGCTTAACGGGTGGTCCCGCCAGATTCACACGGAATTTCAGGGGTTCCGTGTTACTTGGGGTGACGCTTCAGAGCCATCGTCTTACGTATACGGGGGTATCACCCTCTATGCCGGGACTTTCCAGTCCACTTCGACTTCAACGATGGTTTCTTACTCTGTGTTGGTTCGGCAGAACCAACTAAGCGGCCCCACAACCCTCAACTAGCAACGCCTGCCGGCTATCACACTAGTTGAGTTTGGCCTCTTCCGATTTCGCTCGCCACTACTCTCGGAATCACTTTTGTTTTCTCTTCCTGTGGGTACTGAGATGTTTCACTTCCCCACGTTCCCTCCAACTGCCCTATGTGTTCAGGCAGAGGTAACTGGACATGACTCCAGCTGGGTTTCCCCATTCGGAAATCCCCGGATCACAGCTTGGTTGCCAACTTCCCGGGGCTTATCGCAGGCTCCTACGTCCTTCATCGGCTCTTGGTGCCAAGGCATCCACCATGTGCCCTTAGTAGCTTGTCTTGCTACAAAGATGCTCGCGTCCACTGTGTAGTTCTCAAATTACGGGCGGCTCCTACCACCAGATCCTCGCTGACGCGGCCCTCCGTCTTGACGACGTAGTGGCCGGGTAGTTCGAGGGGGTGGAGGCCCAGAAGAATCGATCAACTCGATCCCTCAGGACCCAACAGTGTGCCTGGAGAGCTCCCGCGCTCGGGGCTCGAGGTTCCACGCTCGCCGGCGAACCGGGTTGCAGTACTGACGAGCTCTTCGCATGAGAGCAGACCAAATAGTCGACGTTCCACTAGTGAGCAGTGCTTGTTCGTTGAACGAACGTCAACGTAAACAAGCGCCCTGGACAGCTTGAGACTGCCAGTTGATGCTCCTTAGAAAGGAGGTGATCCAGCCGCACCTTCCGGTACGGCTACCTTGTTACGACTTCGTCCCAATCGCTCGCCCCACCTTCGACAGCTCCCTCCGAGTAAACGGTTGGGCCACTGGCTTCGGGTGTTGCCAACTTTCGTGACGTGACGGGCGGTGTGTACAAGGCCCGGGAACGTATTCACCGCAGCGTTGCTGATCTGCGATTACTAGCGACTCCGACTTCATGGGGTCGAGTTGCAGACCCCAATCCGAACTGAGACCGGCTTTTTGGGATTCGCTCCACCTTGCGGTATCGCAGCCCTTTGTACCGGCCATTGTAGCATGCGTGAAGCCCTAGGCATAAGGGGCATGATGACTTGACGTCATCCCCACCTTCCTCCGAGTTGACCCCGGCAGTCTCTTATGAGTCCCCACCATTACGTGCTGGCAACATAAGACGAGGGTTGCGCTCGTTGCGGGACTTAACCCAACATCTCACGACACGAGCTGACGACAGCCATGCACCACCTGTATACAAGTGTCCAAAGAGACCTCTATCTCTAGAGGCTTCTCGTATATGTCAAACCTAGGTAAGGTTCTTCGCGTTGCATCGAATTAATCCGCATGCTCCGCCGCTTGTGCGGGCCCCCGTCAATTCCTTTGAGTTTTAGCCTTGCGGCCGTACTCCCCAGGCGGGGCGCTTAATGCGTTAGCTGCGGCACGGAACTCGTGGAATGAGTCCCACACCTAGCGCCCAACGTTTACGGTGTGGACTACCAGGGTATCTAATCCTGTTCGCTCCCCACACTTTCGCTCCTCAGCGTCAGGTAATGCCCAGAGAACCGCCTTCGCCACCGGTGTTCCTCCTGATATCTGCGCATTTCACCGCTACACCAGGAATTCCGTTCTCCCCTGCATACCTCTAGTCTGCCCGTATCAGAAGCAGGCTCGGGGTTAAGCCCCGAGTTTTCACTCCTGACGCAACAGACCGCCTACGAGCCCTTTACGCCCAATAATTCCGGACAACGCTCGCACCCTACGTATTACCGCGGCTGCTGGCACGTAGTTGGCCGGTGCTTCTTCTGCGCATACCGTCACTTTCGCTTCGTCTGCGCTGAAAGAGGTTTACAACCCGAAGGCCGTCATCCCTCACGCGGCGTTGCTGGATCAGGCTTTCGCCCATTGTCCAATATTCCCCACTGCTGCCTCCCGTAGGAGTCTGGGCCGTGTCTCAGTCCCAGTGTGGCCGGTCACCCTCTCAGGCCGGCTACCCGTCGAAGCCTTGGTGGGCCATTACCCCACCAACAAGCTGATAGGCCGCGAGCTCATCCTTCACCGCCAGAACTTTCCACCACCATCAGATGCCTGAAGTGGTCGTATCCGGTATTAGCTCCCGTTTCCGGGGGTTATCCCGATGTGAAGGGCAGATTGCTCACGTGTTACTCACCCGTTCGCCGCTCGTGTACTCCCGAAGGAGCCTTACCGCTCGACTTGCATGTGTTAAGCACGCCGCCAGCGTTCGTCCTGAGCCAGGATCAAACTCTCCGTTGAATTCTTGCGACAGCTACAGATTCGCAACTGTCAATTCTTGGTGTTATCTCCCGGCAAGAGAACGATTTCACTGACTATTGTCAGAATCATCGTTTGTCTTACCAAAGGAACCGCCGACGTCTCATCGCCGGCCAAAGGCCGGTCCTGGTCAGTCGGACGGGTATAAATTAATTCGTCGACTTTTGGCACACTGTTGAGTTCTCAAGGATCAAGCGCGCACCGCAGTCAGGCCTCTCAGCCGTTCCGGGGGGCAACCTAACAAAACTTACCGGGTTGGCACCTCCGAGTCAAATCTCTTCGGCCCTGCCCAGCCCCCTCGCGCAGCACTCTCGACCTGGGCGTTCCGGGCCACCCTGGGGGCGCTCTCGGACCACCTCGGCTGAGGTGAACGTTGTGGGGTTTTGACCCGGTCCGGCCGCCCGACCTCTCGGTCTTGCGTCCTGCTCTTCCGGGCCAACGAGGTGAAACATTAGGGGTCGCCCGTGGCTCCGTCAAATCGCCTTCGAGTGGCCCGGGTCACACCTGCCGTTCACGCAGGTCAGAGGCATCCCAGCCTCGAATTCCCTGCCTGCACAGGCGAATCGCTCAGCGCAGCTCCACGCCGGCGAGGTTCTTCTTGCCGCGCCGCAGCACCAGCCAGCTGCCGTCGAGCAGGTCGTCGTCGCCAGGGACGTGGTCGACGTCGGTGATCCGCTCGTTGTTCAGGTAGGCGCCGCCCTCCGTGATGGTCCGGCGTGCCTCCCCCTTGCTCTTGACCAGGCCGGTGTCGACGAGGAGGTCGACCACGGCCGTGCCCCTCGTCGCGTGGGTGGCGCCGGCCTCCCTCAGCGCGGCCGCCAGGGTCTCGCCCTTGAGCTCACGCAGGTCACCGGTACCGAACAGGGCTGCTGCGGCTGCCTTCGCGTGCTCGGTCTCCTCAACGCCGTGGACCAGGGTGGTGACCTCGTCGGCGAGCGCCTTCTGGCCCAGGCGCAGGAACGGCTTCTCCGCGGTCCGGGCCTCGAGGTCCCCGATCTCTTCCCGGGACAGGAAGGTGAAGACGCGCAGCAGCTCGCCGACCTTCTCGTCCTCGACGTTGAGCCAGAACTGGTGGAAGGCGTAGGGAGGCATCATCTCCTTGTCGAGCCACAGCGCCCCGCCCTCGGTCTTGCCGTACTTGGTGCCGTCGGCCTTCGTGACGAGCGGCGTGGCGAACGCATGCGCTTTGCCGCCCTCCGCGCGCCTGATCAGCTCGACGCCGCCGGTCAGGTTGCCCCACTGGTCGCTGCCCCCGAACTGCAGACGCACCCCGTGGTCGCGGTAGAGGTTCAGGTAGTCCATCGACTGCAGCAGGACGTAGCTGAACTCGGTGTAGCTGATGCCAGCCTCGAGGCGGCTCTTCACCACGTCACGCGCCAGCATCCGGTTGACCGGGAAGTGCTTGCCGATGTCGCGCAGGAAGTCGATGGTCGAGAGGCTCGCGGTCCAGTCGTAGTTGTTCACCATCGTCGCGGCGTTGTGTCCCTCGAAGTCGAGGTAGGGCTCGATCTGCCGGTGGACCTTCTCCACCCACTCCTTGACGGTGTCCAGGGAGTTCAGGCTGCGCTCGCCGGACTCGCGAGGGTCACCGATCATGCCGGTGGCGCCGCCGACCAGGGCGTACGGCGTGTGGCCGGCCAGCTGCAGCCGCTTGGCGGTGAGGATCTGCACGAGGTTGCCCAGGTGCAGGCTCGGAGCGGTGGGGTCGAAGCCGACGTAGAACCTCACGGAGTGCTCGCTCAGCGCCTCGCGCAGCGCGTCGGGGTCGGTCGAGTGCGCGATCAGCCCTCGCCACTCGAGGTCGTCCAGCAGGGTCGGGTCGATGCTCACGCTGGGCTTCTCCTGGTGGGTCGTGCGCGGCTCCGGGCCGCGGTGGACGAGACGTCGGATGGTCGGCCCCAGCCTGCCACGCCCGGGTCCGCGAGAAGGCACGGTCTGCGAGTCAGGGTCCACCCAGGCCAGCAAAAGCTGGACTTCCAACCCGCCGACCGGTCAGTTGATGTCCGCTCTGGTTCGCCGAGCGGTCAGTCGATGTCCGCTCTGGTTCGCCGAGCGGTCAGTTGATGTCCGCTGCTCGTGACGGCTTGTGCGTCGAGTGACCGGTCGGCGTTGTACGGCGCGCGTCGAGTGACCGGTCGGCGTAGTCGCAATTCATCGTAAATCGCCCCAAATCGTATGTAAACGCCTAGGCTGGGACTCCACACTTTCCCCCGAAGTGAGCAACATGCCCCGCTGCCTGCGCCTTCTCACCGCCGCCCTCGCCGTCGCCTGCGCCCTGGGCCTGGCGGGCACCGTCCCCGCGTCCGCTGGGGGCCTGAACCTGCACCGCGGCAGCCAGGGCCCGCAGGTGCGCGCCGTCGAGGTGAAGCTCAACCAGCTTCGGCTGCTGCCCGCGTCCGCTGTCGACCAGCGGTTCAAGCGCCCGACAGTCCGCGCCGTCAAGGCGTTCCAGCGTCAGCAGCGGGTGCGGCCCACCGGCCGGGTCAACGCACGCACCTGGAGCCTGCTCGTCAAGGCGACCACTCGGCGTCCGGCTCCGAAGCCAGTAGTGGTCAAGCCCCCGCCGCCGAAGCCGACACCTCCTCCGCCCGCCCCGGTCATCCTCGGCCACCGCGGCGCCGTCACGGCCTCCGCGCCGGAGAACACGATGGCGTCGATGCGGTACGCACTGGGCCACGCCGATGTCCTCGAGTTCGACCTCCAGCTGACCTCGGACCACAAGTTCGTGCTCATGCACGACAAGACCCTCGACCGCACCACCAACTGCACCGGTCCAGTGAGCTCCAAGACGCTGGCGTCACTGCGCTCGGGTTGCAAGGTGGACGGGCACACGATCCCCACCTTCGACGAGGTCGCGAAGTACGCTGCCACCGAGTCAGCTGCCATCTCCCCGGAGCTCAAGATGGAGGAGCTCAGTGACGCGGACCTCGCCTCGGTCGTGGCGACGATCCGGGCGCACGGACTGAGCAAGCGCACATACGTGCAGTCCTTCCACGAGGTGCACTTCCCCAAGTTGCACGCCTTGGAACCAGGGCTGACCTTCGTGTTCCTGATCGCGCGCGCGGCCCCAGTGGCCCCGGCCACGGTCAAGGAGTTCGGAGCGACGATCGCGGGTCTCAACCTGGAGGGCCTGACGGCAGCCACGGTCGCTGAGTACCAGCGGGCGGGACTGAAGGTCTGGTCCTACACGGCCCTCACGACCGCCGAGCTCAAGACGGCATGGAACCTGCGAGTGAACGGCGTCTTCACCGACATCCCGCGGAGCGCGCGCACCATGTACCACCCCGCCGTCTGACCGGCAGGTCGGCTCAGCCTGCCGACCACTCCGGGTCGCGCCCGGACTTCGCCAGCACCTTGGCGAACGGCGCTGCGTCGTCGGGCACCCGCACCTCGGGTCCGAAGGCTCCGCCTGACCGGCCCTGCTCGCCGATCACCTCGAGGATCTCGAGGGCGCGTTCGACGGCCTGGTCGTCGTACTCGAGGTCCTGGCCGGTCCCCTTGGCAAGGTCCCAGCCGTGCAGCATCACCTCGACGAAACCCATGTCGCCGACCAGCTCCTTGGGCATCGCCCCGTCCATCGCGTCACCCTCCCAGGCATCGGCCTGGCTCCACGCGTCGGCGAACTCGGTGAGCTTGCGTCCCAGGTCGTCGCGCCACTGCTCCCGCACGTTGTCCCCGTTGGTGCCCCAGGGGTCATTCGGGTCGAGGGGCTCCGAGGCGCCGACGCGGCGCATCGCCTCGATGGTGCCGAGCAGGTGGCTGGCGACCGTGCGCACGTCGAAATCGGTGCACGGAGTCGGGTTCTCCATCTCGAGCGGGGAGACCCCGTAGACGACGGGCTGGAGGCTGGCAACGACGCTGTAGATGTGGTCCCGGGTGGCCATGGTGCGCCTTTCGATCGGCTTGCGAGCTCGTGGTCAGGTCTGACGATCACGCTACCCATCCCGTGGCGTCAACACTGCCTGGGTCTGTCTCGGCTCGCGGCTCAGTGCACGCCAATACCCGGTCGGGTGTCGTACGCTCGCGGCCAATCCGCCTGCTTTCCCAACTGAAGGCCGTTTTCATGAATCTCCGCCGGCGTGTCTCGGGTGTTGTCCTCGCCAGCCTGGTCCTGTCCCTCCTCTCCCTCTCTGCCGCGCCAGCTGACGCCAGGCGGCTCAACCTCCACAAGGGCAGCCGCGGCCCCGCCGTGCAGCTCCTGGAAGCGCGCTTGGCCAACCTGTACTTCCTGCCACGCTCAGCGGTGGACAAGCGGTACAAGGCTGCGACGGTGAACGCCGTCCGGCAGTTCCAGTGGCGGCTCGGACTGCCGACGTCCGGGCGCGTGAACCGTCATACCTGGAACCTGATCTCCGGTGAGGCCGGGCGCCGCTCGGCCGCCCCAGCACCCACCATCGTGGGCCACCGCGGACAGGTCACCACCAGCACGGGAGAGAACACGCTCGGGGCCATGCGGTCCGCTCGGCCGCACGTCGGCATCCTGGAGTTCGACGTGCGCGTGACGAGGGACCACGAGCTCGTGCTGATGCACGACCAGGGACTGGACCGGACGACGAACTGCACCGGGAGGGTCTCCTCCTGGACGGCCGCCGAGCTTCGCGCGCAGTGCCGGGTCGGCGCGCAGGTGGTGCCGACCTTCGACGAGGTGGCGGAGTACGCCGCGTCGGTTGGCAAGCCGATCGCGCCCGACCTGAAGGACGCGACGATGAGCTCCGCCGACCTCGCGAAGGTGGCCTCGGTGATCAGGTCGCACGGCCTCGCCCGCCGCGCCTGGGTCCAGTCCGTCTACGGCAGCCGGTTCGAGGCACTTCGCAGGCTCGAGCCCCGGCTGCGCATGATCCTGGTGTCCCGCGGGACACCGTCACCGCGCGCTCTGACCGGGATGGGCGCCTCAGGGGTAGCCACGCCGGTGTCGGCGCTGACGATCCCACGGGTCCGGGCCTACCACGGAGCGAGCCTGCGCGTGTGGGGCTGGACGGCTCGCACCGCTGCGGACATCCAGATGACCAAGGCGATGAGAGCAGATGCCGTGGTGGCGGACGCTCCGGCGGCCGCCCGGTCGCTCTACCGCCGCTCTTCCTAGCGCGGGCGCGCTTTCGCGGAGACGTAGCGGCTGACCGTCGGGTCGCCGGTGACCCAGAAGCGCCAGGGCCGGTCGGCTGCCAGTCGCAGGCCGACGCGCGGTCCAGCACTGATCTGCTCGGGCGCCGGGCCGAGGGTGATGCTGTCGCGCAGGTCGAACCCGTTGTCGTCGCGGTCGATCCCCATGGCCTTGCACAGTCGTGCGGGTCCGCGGGCGAGGTCGCGGTCGCTCGAGCCGGGCCGTCGTTCCCGGGCGGTCTCGACACCGTCGACCACCTCGCCCGCGCGGAGCAGGATGGCACTGGCCTCGCCGTCGGGTCCGCAGGAGACGTTGCAGCAGAAGTGCATGCCGTAGGTGAAGTAGACGTACAGGTGGCCGGGTGGGCCGAACATCACTCCGTTGCGGTTGGTGCGGCCGTTGTGTGCATGGGAGCCGGGATCGTTGGCCCCGTCGTACGCCTCGACCTCGGTGAGGCGGACGGTGACGCCGCCGTGGGTGAACGTGGCGCCGAGGAGGCGCTGGGCGGCCTCGAGCACGTGAAGCTCGAGGACGTCGAGCAGGGTCAGCGGAGCCATGAGCGGTGGTCGGCGACCGCGGTGCGGAGCTCGGCGAGCTGCTCGGAGACCCGGTCGGGCGCGGTGCCCCCGCGGCCGTTGCGTGAGGAGACCGAGCCCTCGGCGGTGAGTACGTCGCGGACGTCCGGGGTGAGGCGGGCGTCGATCTCGGCGAACTGGTCGTCGGTGAGCTCGTCGAGCTCGATGCCGAGCTCCTCGCAGCGTCGTACGCAAGACCCCGCGAGCTCGTGGGCAACCCGGAAAGGCACGCCTTCGCGGACCAGCCACTCGGCGATGTCGGTCGCCAGGGAGAAGCCCTGCGGGGCGAGCTCGGCCATCCGCGCGGTGTCGAAGCGGAGGGTGGCGACCTGGCCGGTGAACGCCGGTAGCAGCACCTCGAGGGTGTCGACGGAGTCGAACACTGGCTCCTTGTCCTCCTGCAGGTCGCGGTTGTAGGCCAGCGGCAGGGCCTTCAGCGTGGCCAGCAGGCCGGTGAGGTTGCCGATCAACCGTCCAGACTTGCCGCGGGCGAGCTCGGCGATGTCGGGGTTCTTCTTCTGCGGCATGATGCTCGACCCCGTCGAGTAGCCGTCGTCGAGCGCGACGAAGCCGAACTCGCGGGTGGCCCACAGGATGATCTCCTCGGCCTGCCGGCTGACGTCGAGGCCGATCATCGCGGTGACGAAGGCGAACTCGGCGACGAAGTCGCGCGCCGCGGTGCCGTCGATCGAGTTCGGGGTGCTCCTCGTGAAGCCGAGATCCCGGGCAACCGCTTCCGGGTCGAGGCCGAGGCTGGAACCGGCGAGTGCTCCGGAGCCGTACGGCGAGTCGGCGGCGACCCTGGCGTCCCAGTCACGGACGCGCGCGACGTCGCGGACCAGCGGCCAGGCGTGGGCCATCAGGTGGTGGCTGAGGAGCACCGGCTGCGCATGCTGGAGGTGGGTACGGCCGGGCATGATCGCGCCGAGGTGGCGCTCTGCCTGGTCGGCGAGCGCGTCGACGAGGTCGAGGACCTGGCCGGCGACGACCCGGGCATGGTCGCGGAGGAACACCTTGAACAGGGTGGCGATCTGGTCGTTGCGGCTGCGGCCGGCGCGCAGCTTGCCGCCGAGATCGGGTCCGACCAGCTCGACGAGGGCACCTTCGAGGGCGCCGTGCACGTCCTCGTCGCTCGGCTGGGGCAGCAGCTCGCCGTCGCGCACCCGGCGGTCGAGCTCGTCGATCCCGGTGAGCAGCCCGTCGCGCTCGTGGTCGGTGAGCAGGCCCGCCTGGTGCAGCGCGCGGGTGTGGGCACGGGAACCGTCGAGGTCGTAGCTCGCCAGCCTCCAGTCGAAGTGGGTGCTGCGCGAGAGCGCCTCGAGCTCGGGGCTCGGGCCACCCGCGAACCGGCCGCCCCAGAGCGCGCCCGCGTTCGTCTTACCCTCGTCGGTGCTGTCGGTCATGGCGCCTTTCGTTGCTGGTCAGGTGGTTCCGATGTCTATCAGTCGGTTCCGATCTCCATCGCGACGTGGTCGAGGGCGGAGTCGCTGTCGTCGCCCTCGGCGGAGGGGTTGCTGGCGATCCGGTCGGCGCCGCCCTGCTCGATCTCGCCGAACAGGGTGCCGTTCTCGACGAGCACCTGGCCCTGGTCGAGCGGCTGGGCTGCGTAAGCCTCGAGCTTGGAGCGCGAGTCGGCGATGTCGAGGTTGCGCATGGTGAGCTGGCCGATCCGGTCGCTCGGGCCGAAGGCGGCGTGCTCGGTGCGCTCCATCGACAGCTTGTCCGGGTGGTAGGAGAACGCGGGGCCGTCGGTGCGCAGGATCGTGTAGTCCTCCCCGCGCCGCAGCCGCAGGGTCACCTCGCCGGTCACCAGGGAGGCGATCCAGCGCTGGATCGCCTCACGCATCATCAGGGCCTGCGGGTCGAGCCAGCGGCCCTCGTAGAGCAGACGTCCCAGGCGCCGGCCCTCGGCGTGGTAGTTGGCGATGGTGTCCTCGTTGTGTACGGCGTTCAGCAGCCGTTCGTAGGCGATCCAGAGCAGCCCCATCGCCGGAGCCTCGTAGATGCCACGCGACTTGGCCTCGATGATGCGGTTCTCGATCTGGTCGGACATGCCGAGCCCGTGACGTCCGCCGATGTCGTTGGCCTCGTGGACCAACGCGACCGGGTCGTCGTACTCCTTGCCATCGATCGCCACCGGGCGGCCTGCCTGGAAGCGGATCGTGACGTCCTCGGGCTCGATGTAGAGGTCGGGGTCCCAGAACTTCACGCCCATGATCGGCTCGACGGTCTCGAGCGAGACGTCGAGGTGCTCGAGCATCTTTGCCTCGTGGGTGGCGCCCCAGATGTTGGCGTCGGTGGAGTACGCCTTCTCCTTGCTGTCGCGGTAGGGCAGGTTGTGCTCGGTGAGCCACTGGCTCATCTCCGCACGGCCGCCGAGCTCGGCGACGAAGTCAGCGTCCAGCCACGGCTTGTAGATGCGCAGCTCGGGGTTCGCCAGCAGGCCGTAGCGGTAGAACCGCTCGATGTCGTTGCCCTTGAACGTCGAGCCGTCACCCCAGATGTCGACGCCGTCCTCGTGCATCGCGCGCACCAGCATGGTGCCGGTGACGGCACGGCCGAGCGGCGTGGTGTTGAAGTACGCGCGGCCGCCGGAACGGATGTGGAAGGCCCCGCAGGCCAGAGCCGCGAGCCCCTCCTCGACGAGGGCGGTCTTGCAGTCCACGGAGCGCGCGATCTCGGCGCCGTAGAGCAGGGCGCGGTCCGGGACGCCGTCGATGTCCGGCTCGTCGTACTGCCCGATGTCGGCGGTGTAGGTGCACGGGATCGCCCCCTTGTCGCGCATCCAGGCCACGGCCACCGAGGTGTCGAGGCCGCCGGAGAAGGCGATGCCGACCCGTTCGCCGGTGGGCAGTGAGGTCAGGACCTTGCTCATGTGGGTTGCTCCTCAGGTTCTTCGGTAGGTGGGTGGTGGTGGTTGCGGTGCGTGGTCTCGACTGATCGCTCGCTTCGCTCGCTGCTCGACCACCTAGTTGGGGATTCGGCTGGTGCCGTTGGCGAGGTCGAGGAGGCGCTGCTCGAGTGCCGCTCCCCCGGCCGGGTCGCGGGCGATCACCAGCACGGTGTCGTCGCCGGCGATGGTGCCGAGCACGTCGCCGAGCTCGGCCTTGTCCATGGCCACGGCCAGGAAGTTGGCCGCGCCAGGCGGCGTTCGGATGACGACGAGGTTGGCGGAGGAGTCCGCGGAGACGAGCAGCTCGGCGCACAACCGGGACAGGCGTGCCTCGCTGGCCGCAGACTCGCGGCCGACCGTCGGGGTGCGGTCACCGCCCTCGGCGGGTACGGCGTACACCAGGGCACCGCTCGCCGAACGCACCTTTACCGCGTCGAGCTCGACCAGGTCACGCGAGAGCGTCGCCTGCGTGACCGAGAGTCCATCGGCGTCGAGTCTCTCGGCGAGCTCCGACTGCGAGCGCACCTGACCCGTCTCGAGCAGCTCGATGATGCGCTGCTGCCGGGCACCCTTGGTGACCGGGAAGTGGGAGTGCTCGCTCATGATTCGCCCTCCTCCAGCAACCAGACGAGGACGGCCTTCTGCGCGTGCCGGCGGTTCTCGGCCTCGTCCCAGACGACGCTGCGCGGCCCGTCGATCACCTCGGCGGTGATCTCCTTGCCCCGGTAGGCGGGCAGGCAGTGCAGCACGATCGCGTCGTCGGCAGCGACGGCCAGGAGTGTCTCGTTGAGCTGCCAGGGCGCGAACACCTCGGCCCGTGCGGCCGACTCCGCCTCGCGACCCATGGAGATCCAGGTGTCGGTGACGAGTACGTCGGCCCCGGTGGCTGCCTCGGCCGGGTCGGCGACGAACTCCGCCGAACCGCCCGTGATCCCGGCGATCTCGTGGGCACGCGCGAGCACCGCCGCGTCCGGTTCGTAGCCCGCCGGACCACTGACCCGGACGTGCATCCCCGCGGTGGCCCCGGCAAGCAGGAGGCTGTGCCCCATGTTGCAGGCGGCATCGCCCACGAAGGTGAGCACCTGGCCGGCCAGGTCACCGCGGTGCTCGCGGATCGTGAGCAGGTCGGCCAAGGCCTGGCAGGGGTGGAACTCGTCGGTGAGCGCGTTGACCACGGGCACTCCGGCGTGCTGGGCCATCTCCTCGAGGCGCGTCTGCTCGTGGGTGCGCCACACCACGATCGAGGCCTGCCGTCCGAGCACCCGGGCGGTGTCCGAGATCGACTCCCGGACACCGATCTGCGCGAGCGACCCGTCGATGATCATCGGGAAGCCACCGAGCTCGGCGATGCCCGAGGCGAAGGACGCCTGGGTGCGCAGGGTCGGCTTGTCGAAGAGCACCGCCACCGTGCGGGGTCCGGCCAGCACCTGCTCGTCGTACGGCGAGGCCTTGAGGCGGGCGGCCAGCTCGAGCACCCGAGCCTGCTGCGCGGGGTCGAGGTCGTCGTCGCGCAGGAAGTGGCGGGTCATGGCGAGCTCGCGTAGGCGGTGTCGAGCAGACCGGTCCACGCTGCCAGGAACGAGTCGGCCTGCGGCCCGGTGAGCACCAGCGGTGGTGCCAGCCGGATCCGCTCGGGCGTCGGGTTGTTGATGATGAAGCCGGCATCCAGCGCGGCGGCGGTGACCTCGGCGGAGAGCGGCTTGCTCAGGTCGAGACCGATGAGCAGCCCGGCACCGCGCACCTCGGTGACCCGGTCGTCGGCGGCAAGTCCTTCGCGAACGTGGTCGCCCAGCGCAGTGACGTGCTCGAGCAGGCCCCGGTCGTGGATCGTGTCCAGGACCGCGAGAGCGGCTGCCGCCGCGACCGGGTTGCCACCGAACGTGGTCCCATGGTTGCCCGGGCCGAGCAGGTCGGCCGCGTCCCCGGTGGCGATGCACGCACCGATCGGGAACCCTCCGGCGAGCCCCTTGGCGACGGTCACGATGTCGGCGGGAGCATCCATCGGCGCGGCGACCTCGGGGTTCTGGTGCGCGTACCACGCACCGGTGCGGCCGATCCCGGTCTGGATCTCGTCGAGCCACAGCAGCGCCCCATGCTCGGTCGTGATCTGCCGCGCCTGCTGGAGGTAGTCCAGTGGTGGTGCGACCACGCCGGCCTCGCCCTGCAACGGTTCGAGGATCACCGCGGCGGTCGCGTCGGTCACTGCGTCGGCAAGGGCGGCCGTGTCGCCGTACGGCACGAAGGTGACGTCACCCGGCAGCGGCTCGAAGGGCTCCCGGTACGCCGCCTTCGCGGTCAAGGCGAGCGCGCCCATCGTGCGCCCGTGGAACGCGCCCTCGGTGGCGACCACGTGCGTGCGGCCGGTCCGACGGGTGAGCTTGAGCGCGGCCTCGTTGGCCTCGGTGCCGGAGTTGGCGAAGAACACCTTGCCCGGAGTGCCGAGCAGCTCGAGGAGGCGCTCGGCGAGGGTGACCTGGGGTTCGGTGGCGAAGAAGTTCGAAACGTGGCCAAGGGTCTGCAGCTGCGTGGTGACGGCGTCGACCAGCGCGGGGTGTGCGTGCCCCAGCGAGTTGACGGCGATGCCGCCGAGCAGGTCGAGGTACTGCTTGCCGTTGTCGTCCCACACGTTCGCGCCCTCGCCGCGGGTGAGCACGAGCTTGGGCGGGCCGAACGTGTTCATCAGCGACTCGGCGTAGCGGGCGTGGAGGTCTGTCATGGCTACTCCTTCACCTCCCCGGTGGCGTAGGCCTTGCGGATCCGCGTCTCGACACCAGGAAGCACCTGGGTGCCGACACCCTCCGCGGTGAACAGCTCGAGCAGCACGGAGTGCGGTTCGCGCCCGTCCACGACGGTGGCCCGCGGCACGCCGCCGGTGACGGCGTCGTAGCAGGCCTGCATCTTCGGGACCATGCCGCTGTCGAGAGTGGGCATCAGCTCGGCCAGTGCCTCGGGGCTGATCTCCTGGATCACGTCGTCGCTGTCCGGCCAGTCGCGATAGAGGCCCTCGACGTCGGTGAGCACCATCAGCTTCTCGGCTCCGAGTGCGACCGCGAGGGCGGCGGCCGCGGTGTCGGCGTTGACGTTGTGCACCAGGCCGTCACGGTCCGGGGCGACGCTGGAGATCACCGGGATCCGCCCGGCGTGGACGAGGTCCTCGACCGCTTCGGGACGCACGTGCTCGACCTCGCCGACCAGGCCGAGGTCGACCTCTTCGCCGTCCACGACCGTGTTCGTCGCCTTGGCGGTGAACAGGCCGGCGTCCTCGCCGGACAGCCCCACCGCGATGTGGCCGTGCGCGTTGATCAGGCCGACCAGCTCTCGCTGGACCTGGCCGACGAGCACCATGCGGACGACGTCCATCGCCTCGGGAGTCGTCACGCGCAGGCCGCCCTTGAACTCCGACTCGATGCCGAGCTTGTCCAGCATCGTGGAGATCTGCGGTCCACCGCCGTGCACGACGACCGGCTTGAAGCCGGCGAAACGGAGGAAGGCGATGTCCTCGGCGAACGCCTTCTTCAGCGTCTCGTCGATCATCGCGTTGCCGCCGTACTTCACCACGACGACCTTGCCGTGGTACTTCATCAGCCACGGCAGGGCGTTGGCGAGCGTCTCCGCGGGATGGTTGGAGTAGGGCTTCTCGTTGCTCATGATGAGTACGCGCTGTTCTCGTGGACGTAGGCGTGGGTCAGGTCGTTGGTCCAGATGGTCGCCCGCTCGGTGCCGGCCTTCAGGTCGATGGTCACGCTGACCTCCCGGTCGCTCAGGTCGACACCTGCAGGGTCGTCCGCCGGGGTCGACTTGCGGCACACCCAGACGCCGTTCATCGCCACGTCGAGGTCAGCGGGGTCGAACGCCGCGTTCGTCGTACCGATGCTGGCCAGGACACGTCCCCAGTTGGGGTCCTTGCCGAACACGGCGGCCTTGAACAGGTTGCTGCGGGCGACGCTGCGGCCGACCTCGACGGCTTCGGCCTCCGTGGCGGCGTGCAGCACCGTGATCGCGATCTCGTGGTCGGCACCCTCGGCGTCCTTCAGCAGCTGCATCGTGAGGTCGGTGCAGGCCTGGGTCAGCGCGTCGGTGAAGTCGGTCAGCGAGGGTGTGACTCCGCTGGCGCCGCTGGCCATGATCGTCACCGTGTCGTTGGTGGACATGCACCCGTCGGAGTCGAGCCGGTCGAAGCTGGCCGCCGTGGCCCTGCGCAGTGCGGTGTCGAGATCGGCCGCGGGGACGACGGCGTCGGTGGTGAGTACGACGAGCATGGTCGCCAGCTGCGGGGCCAGCATGCCGGCGCCCTTGGCCATGCCACCTATCGACCAGCCGTTGCCCTCGACCACGACCTGTTTGGACACCGAGTCGGTGGTCATGATCGCCTCGGCGGCGTCGGTTCCCGCCTCGTCCGAGAGAGCAGCGATGCAGTCGTCGACCCCCTTGAGGAGGTTCTCGCGCGGGTTGCTCAGCCCGATCAGGCCGGTGGAGCACACGACCACGTCGAGGGCACCGATCTCGAGGCCAGTGGCCACCTGCTCGGCCACCGCGTGCGTGGTCTGGAACCCCTCGGCGCCGGTGTAGCAGTTGGCACCACCTGAGTTCAGCACGACCGCGCGCACGACGCCGTCCTTGACGACCTCCTGGCTCCACAAGATCGGGTTGGCCTTGCAACGGTTGGCGGTGAACACGGTCGCGGAGTCATGGGCGGGACCGACGTTGACCACGAGGGCCATGTCCTTCCCGCCGCTGGTCTTCAGGCCTGCTTCGACGCCGGCTGCGGTGAAGCCGGCTGGGTGGGTGACGCTCATTGTTTGTTGCTCTCCTGGGTGGTGACTGGAACGGCGATGACGACCTCGTGGCCGGATCGTCGCCACTCCTCGGCGGCGCGCTCTGCGTCGTTGATGGGCACCAGCACCCAGTCGGTGTCGAAGGTGGAGATCGTGAAGACGCTGATCTCCGCCGCTGCCAGCGGCAGCAGCAGTGTGGACAGCACGCCGGTCAGGGCGAAGTCGAGCGGACCCTTCACGGCGAACGCTGTGAACGGCCCTGCCTGCTTGGCCTTCTTCGGCACGCTGCGCATCGCGCAGACCACGCTGGTCTCGAGCGCCGTCGCGGTGATCGAGAAGAGCGACGACGACTCGGCCCAGGCCGGCACCTCTGCCCCGGGGCCGAGCCGGACGACAGCGAGCTTCTCCGGGAACTGCTCGAGGGTGAACGTCTGGAGGATGTCGCTCTCGTTGACGGGCTCGCTCATGGCGCCAGCCCGACGGTGGAGAGGCCGGTCTGCTCGGGCAGGCCGAGCGCGAGGTTCATGCACTGCACGGCCGCTCCCCCGGTGCCCTTGGCCAGGTTGTCGACGGCGCCGACCACGACCATCCGGCTGGCCGCCTCGTCCAGCGTCACCTGCAGGTGCACGCTGTTGGAGCCGGTGACCGACTTGGTGGCCGGCCAGAGCCCCTCGGGCAGCAGGTGGATGAACGGCTCGTCGGCGTACGCCTTGTCGTAGCAGGCGCGGAGGTCGTCGGCCGTGACGCCGTCCTTCACCGACGCGCTCGCCGTCGCCAGGATGCCGCGTGGCATCGGGACGAGGACCGGGGTAAAGCTGACCTTGACCTCGTCGTCGGTCAGGCCACCGAGGTTCTGCAGGATCTCGGGAGTGTGCCGGTGCACGCCGCCGACGCCGTACGCCGAGGCCGAGCCCATCACCTCACTGCCGAGCAGGTTCGTCTTGGGCGCCTTGCCGGCCCCGCTGGTTCCGGAGACCGCGACCACCACCAGGTCGTCGGCGTGCACCAGGCCCGCGGCGACAGCTGGTGCGAGTACGAGCGTGGAGACCGTCGGGTAGCAGCCTGGTACGGCGATCCGGCGGGCGCCTTCCAGCAACGCGCGCTGGCCCGGCAGCTCGGGCAGCCCGTAGGGCCACGAGCCCGCGTGCTCGGAGCCGTAGAACTGCTCCCAGGCGCTCGCCTCGGTGAGCCGGAAGTCGGCGCCGCAGTCGATCACCACGGTGTCGTCGCCGAGCTGTTCGGCAACGGCGCCGGACTGTCCGTGCGGCAGCGCGAGGAAGACGACGTCGTGGCCGGACAGGGTCTCGATCGTGGTCTCCTCGAGCACTCGGTCGGCGAGCGGCACGAGGTGTGGCTGCAGCACGCCGAGTCGCTCGCCGGCGTTGGAGCCGCCGGTGAGTGCGCCGATCTCGACCTCGGGGTGCGAGAGCAGCAGGCGCAGCACCTCGCCCCCGGCGTACCCGCTGGCTCCGGCGACGGCAACACGTGTGGTCGGCATGTGCATGACTATACAGATGGCTGCATGTTCGGTCGAACTGGGTCAGTCTTGCTGGATTCACGTCGTTTTGCTTCCGCGCGCGGCCGGGACGCGGGAGCATGGTCCACATGCAGGACATCTGGTCCCAGGGCGACGCCTACGAGCGGTTCATGGGGCGCTGGAGCCGCCAGGTCGCACCGCACTTCCTGGAGTGGCTGGACCAGCCAGAGGGTCTGCGGTGGGCCGACGTGGGCAGTGGCAGCGGGGCGCTGACCGCCTCGATCCTGGAACTGGCCTCCCCCGCCTCCGTGCTCGGCGTCGACCCATCGGCAGCGCAGGTGGACCATGCGCTCGACCAGGTCGTCGACCCCAGGGTCACCTTCGCGCGCGGTGTGGCCGAGGACCTCCCGGCCGGCGAATTCGACGCGGTCGTGTCCGGGCTGGTCCTCAACTTCGTGCCGGACCCCGGCGCCGCCCTGGTCTCGATGGCGCAGGCAGCGCCGGGTGGTGTGGTCGCGGGATACGTCTGGGACTACGCCGAGGGGATGCAGATGCTGCGGACCTTCTGGGACGTGGCCGTCGCGCTCGTACCCGCCGTGGCCGAGCTCAACGAGGGCCACAGGTTCTCCTTCGCCAACCCCGAGGCGCTTGCCGCGCTCTGGACGGGCGCCGGACTCACCGATGTCGAGACGACAGCCGTCCCGGTGCCGACCGTGTTCGAGAGCTTCGAGGACTTCTGGGAACCGTTCCTCGGCGGCCAGGGCCCGGCTCCCGCGTACGTCGCCACCCTCGACGACCCTGGCCGGGAAACGCTGCGCCAGGCCCTCGAGAACAGGTTGAACCCCGACGAGGACGGCCGGATCCACCTCAGCGCTCGCGCTTGGGCGGTGCGCGGAACACCTTCCTGATCGGACGTCATACGAATCGTGGCCTCGAGGCCACGATTCGTATGACGTCCGGGCTCAGGAGCGCTGCTGGGCCCCGTGTCGCTGCTCGGCGAGCGCCACGGCGGCGTCCCGTGCAGCTGCGGTCTCGCGCTCGGTGAGCGTGCGGTCGGGGGCGCGGAAGCGGAGCGCGAACGCCAGCGACTTGTGGCCCTCGCCGGCCTGCTCGCCGGTGTAGACGTCGAAGAGTCGCACCGACTCACAGAGCGGGCCGGCACCTTCTCGCAACGTCGCCGCCAGCTCCTCTGCGGGCAGGTCGGCGGCCACGACGAGGGCGACGTCCTCCTTGGCGACCGGGTAGGTGGAGAAGTCGGGAGCCGACGGCACGGCGACGGCGCGCGCGAGCAGGGCGTCGAGGTCGATCTCGGCGACGGACGTGCGATCGGGTACGCCGAACGCCCGGCAGACCTTGGGGTGCAGCTCGCCGGCGTGGCCGACCGAGGTCTCCCCGACCAGCAGCTCGGCACAGCGGCCCGGGTGCCATGGGGCGAGGTTCGCCGAGCGAACGGTCAGCTCCAGCCCGAGCGCGGACGCCACCACCCGGGCGGTCTCGATCACGTCGCTCCACCCGGCCGGACGACCCTTGCCCCACCAGCCGCCGCGGTCTCGGTCGCCGGTGACGGCGAAGGCGAGGTGCAGAGGCTGCTCAGGGACGGCCTTGTTCAGGTCGTCCCACTCCCCCGCGGTCGGCCGCCGGTCGACCGGCAGGATCGGCGCGGCCTCACCTGAGTGCGGGAGGGTGACCGGCGCCTGCTCGAACAGGGCAAGGTCGCTGGTGCCGCGGCTGACGTTGCGCGCGACAGTACGGAGCAGGCCGGGCAGCAGGGTGGTGGTCATCAGCGGCTGCTCGTTGCTGAGCGGGTTGGCCAGCCCGAGCGTCGTACGACGGGGGTCGGGTTCCTCGAGCCCGAGCCGGTCGAGGTCGTCCTCGCCGATGAACGGGAAGTTGACCACCTCGACGTAGCCCTCGCCCGCCAACGTGCGGCCGACCCGACGGCGCATCGACTGGGCGGGAGTGAGTCCCCGACCGGACGGGGCCGGGGGCAGCACGCTCGGGATGTCCTCGTAGCCGACGATCCTGGCGACCTCCTCGACCAGGTCGAACGGGTCGGTCAGATCGGGTCGCCAGGGCGGGACGGTGGCCGTCAGGGTGTCGGCCTCGGCCTCGACGTTGCAGCCGACGGCCTCGAGGTTGGCGATCGTTGTGTGCGAGGCGATGTCCATGCCGCTGACGCGTGCGGGCAGGTCGATCGGGATCGTGAGGGTGCGTTGCGCGGGCGGCTCGCCGACGACGGTCACGCCGGGCTCGACGGTGCCACCGCCGTACTCCGCGAGCAGCTCGACCACCCGGTCGGCAGCCGCCTCGCAGATGGTCGGGTCGACGCCGCGCTCGTTGCGCTTGCCGGCCTCGGAGGTGAGCTTGTGCCGTCTCCCAGTGCGGAACATTGACACCGCGTCCCAGTGAGCGGCCTCGATCAGCACGTGCGTGGTGGAGCCGGACATCTCCGTCTTCTCGCCGCCCATCACGCCACCGAGGCCGATGATGCCGGAGTCGTCGGTCACGACGAGGTCCTCGGTCGAGAGCTTGCGGTCATTGCCGTCGAGCGTGGTCAGCCGTTCGCCCTCAGTCGCGCGGCGCACGCGGATCGCACCGGAGAGCTTGTCGGCGTCGTACCCGTGGATGGGCCGGCCGAGCTCGAACATCACGTAGTTCGTGACGTCGACGGCCAGCGAGATGGGGCGCTGACCCGAGAGCAGCAGCCGGCGGGTCATCCAGGTCGGCGTGGGCGCGGACGGGTCGAAGCCCGTCACGGTCCGGGCGACGAACACAGGACAGCCCTCGGGATCGTCAACCACCACCTGGTAGCCGGCGTCGTCCGGCGGTGGGATCTCGCGGTCGGCCGGGTCGTGGAAGGCCACGTCGTACGCCAAGGCCGCCTCGCGGGAGACACCCCGCAGTGACAGCGCGTAGGCGCGGTCGGGGTTGATCTCGAACTCGATCACCTCGTCGCGCAGGTGGAGCAGCTCGAAGACGTCGTCCCCCGGCTCCCCCGCGTCGGCCGGCAGCACGATGATGCCGGAATGATCCTCGCCGAGGCCGAGCTCCTTCGACGAGCAGATCATCCCGGCGGAGACGTGGCCGTAGGTCTTGCGGGCAGAGATCTCGAAGCCGCCGGGCAGCACGCCGCCTGGGAGTACGACGACCACGAGGTCGCCCGGGGCGAAGTTGTGCGCGCCGCACACTATCCCCACGCCTTCGGCAGGGCCTGAGCCATGTTGACTGGACAATTCCCGACCAACATCAACTTTGCACCAGTTGATGGTCTTGCCGTTCGTCTGCGGCTCGGCCTCCATGGTCAACACGCGCCCGATCACCAGCGGACCGGTGATGTCGTGGCCCGGACGCTCGAGCGACTCCAGCTTGAGACCCGAGCGCGGTCAATCGAGCGGCGAGGTTCTCGGCGGAAACGTCGGCCGGGAGATCGGCGTACTCACGGATCCAGGAGACAGGCGCCTTCACAGTTCACTTCCGAACGCGGTGGAGAAGCGGACGTCGCCCTCGAACATGTCACGCATGTCCTCGACGCCGTGGCGGAACATCAGGGTGCGGTCGATGCCCATGCCGAACGCGAAGCCGGTGTAGCGGTCCTTGTCGACGCCGCAGGCGGTCAGCACCCGCGGGTTGACGACGCCGCAGCCGCCCCACTCGATCCAGCCCTCGCCCTTGCAGGTCCGGCAGTCCTCGACGGCCGGGGACTGGCCGCGGCAGACGAAGCAGCGCAGGTCGACCTCGGCGCTGGGTTCGGTGAACGGGAAGTACGACGGACGGAACCGGGTGGTGATCCCCGACCCGAAGATGGCCTCGGCGAAGTTGTCCAGGGTGCCCTTGAGGTGGGCCATGGTGATCCCCTTGTCGACGACCAGCCCCTCCACCTGGTGGAACACCGGGCTGTGCGTGGCGTCGTACTCGTCGGTGCGGAAGACCCGACCTGGGCAGACGACGTAGATCGGTGGCTCGCGGGTGAGCATCGTGCGGGCCTGCACAGGCGAGGTGTGGGTGCGCAGGACGAGGTGCTGCTCGGGCGGGTCGATCCAGAACGTGTCCTGCATGGTCCGGGCGGGGTGGTCCGGTCCGAGGTTGAGCGCGTCGAAGTTGAGCCACTCGGCCTCGACGAGCGGCCCCTCCGCGACCTCCCAACCCATGGCGACGAACACGTCGGCGATGCGCTCGGAAAGCATCGTGATCGGGTGCCGGGCACCCCGGGTGGCGCGGTCCCACGGCAGCGTGACGTCGACGGTCTCCTCGACGAGCATCCGCGCCTCGGCCTCGACCTCGAGCTCGGCCTGTCGCTTCGCCAGCGCCTGGCTGACCGCCCCGCGGGCCTGTCCGACGCGCTGGCCGGCGTCCTTGCGTGCCTGCGGCGGCAGCGCGCCGATCTCCCGGTTGGCGAGGGCGAGCGGCGACCGGTCTGCGGTGTGCTCGGAGCGGACCTGCTTGAGGGCGTCGAGGTCGCCGGCTGCGGCGATCGCGGCCAGGGCGTCCTCGCGCATCGCGGTCACGTGCTCCTCGTCGAGCGGGGTCACCTGGACCGGGTCGTACTCGGAGTTGGGGCCCGACATCGTTGCCTCTCGTTGCTCTGCACGAACCGTGCGCGGGCCAGTCTAGGAAGTGCGCTGCTCGCCCGGCCAACCGGTTTGCCTGAGGACTCGATAGTCCGGAGCGTTCGGACCCTCGCCCGGCCGAATTGAGGGTCCGTTTGCTCCGGACTATCCGGAAGTCTGGATCAGCGGCGGTCGGCGACGGGCCAGCGGATGTCGAGCCGGGCGCCGCCGGTCTCGGAGTCGTCGATCAGCACCTCGCCGCCGTGGACGCGCACGAGTCCGTTGACGATGTACATCCCCAGGCCGGTCCCGCCGCGCACGCCGTGCTTCCAGAACTTCGTGAACACCCGCGCCCGGATCTCCTCGGCGATCCCGTCCCCCTCGTCGTCCACCCGGATCAGCACCCCGTCGAACGGTGTGCTCACCGGTTCCACGCTGACCCTGACGGTGCCGTCCCCGTGCCGGATCGCGTTGTCCACCACGTTCGTCACCACCTGGCTGAGCTTGTCGGGGTCGGCGGAGATCTGCGGCAGCTGTTCGGCGTACGACGACTCGATCCGTCGATGGGTCCCCGCACGCACCGACTCCACGCACCGCTCCACCACAGCTCTCGTGTCCACCGGGCGCGGGTAGAGCGGCAGCCGGCCGGTGTCGATCCGGGCCACGTCGAGCAGCTCGGTGATCAGCCGGGAGAGGCGCTCGGAGTCGGAGTGCACGGTGGTGAGCATCAGCTTCTTCTGCTCGTCGTTGAGCCGGTCCCACTTGCTCAGCAGGGTCGAGACGAATCCCTTCACCCCGGTGAGCGGCGAGCGCAGCTCGTGGGCCACCGTGGCCACGAGGTCCGAGCGGTCGCGGTCGAGCCGGGCGCGGCCGCGTCCCGAGCGGATCACCAGCGCCACGCTCTCGACCGGCCCGAACCTGCCGGCCCGGTTGATCCGCCCGGTCACGAGCACCTCGGTGCCCTCGGAGGTGAGCCACGACTGCTCCGTCAGCCCGACCCGGTTGCCGAGCCCGTCGTACGGCTTGTTGGTGGCGTACCACTCACAGCTCTCCTGGTCCTGGAGCGCGATCACCTCGCGAAGATGGCGCCCCGGGACCGCGCCGGAGCCCAGGAGCCTGCGTGCCCTCTCGTTGACCACGGTCACGGTGCCGTCGGCGTCGGCGACCACGACCCCGTCAGGGAGAGTGTCGAGCAGCGCAGCGGCCTCGGGATCCACGGCGCCAGCGTAGGTCACTCAGGCGGTACGACGACCTCACTGCACCCCGCTGCCGCCGGCAACTTGAAGTCGGCCAGTGCATCGACGGCGCGCGCACGGGAGAGGTTCCACCCCGTCCAGCCGTCCTTCTCGGGTGACGGGTCGTTCAGGGCGCAGGCCGCCTGCTCCGGTGGGAGCTTCGCCAACGTGGGAGCCGCGTCACTGCTGAGCCCGCGGAGGTAGGACCAGTCGACCTTGCCGGTCGCCTCGTAGCGCTCGACGTTGTGCCGCGCGATCCACGCGTCCGGGTTGGCCAGGGCGAGAGCGAGCAGCAGCGCTGCACCCGAGAGCAGCGCCATCCGCGGGAGCCACCAGCCGCGGAGCCGGATCCCGGCCACCATCACGGCGACGACGACCAGTCCCAGCCAGCCCTCGAAGACGTCGACGAGCAGCCTGAGCCGGGTGAAGCCGTAGGCGTCCTGGTAGAGGTCCATCCGGTGCAGAGCGGAGGCGACCACGACGAGCGTGAGCATGCAGAGCGCGCCCAACGAGGCGCGCAGCCACAACTTGTCCGCCGGTGTGTCGCCGACCTTGCGGGAGGCGGCCCAGACGACGAGGAACATCAGCGCCGTGGCGAAGGTCAGCTGCGCGAAGCCCTGGTGGACGTAGTCGGCGTAGGTGAGCCCGGTGACGTCCCGCACGTAGTCGTGCCCCCCGAGGAACGCCGCGGCCTGGGCGGCGAGGAACAGCGCGAAGACCCCGTCGACGAGCAGCACCGGCGCCAGCCACTCGAAGCGGTGCTGTGCGGGTCGTCGTACGCCCTGGGTCTCGACCGTGGGCGGGTTGAGGGCGAGGTACGACGCAGCCAGCACCGTCCCGGTCACCGCGACGGCGATGAACACGCGCAGTACCAGCCCCTCCTCGACGTCGGGCAGGACCACGCTCAGCCAGTGCCCCACGATCGCGTCCCCGGTGGCGAACAGCACCCCGAAGACGAGCAGCGCCAGGCCGGACAGGAGCACGGTCCGGACCACTGCAGCGCTGTTGTTGCCGCCGCCGAGAGCCCGGAACGTGCGCCCCAGCCACGGGAGCCCCCGCAGACCGGACACGGGCCAGGAGATCGCGCCCAGCACCATCGCGAGGGCGGACCGGGCGTTCGTCAGCGCTGCGGCGGTGAGGAGCGCGCTCGTCAACAGGCCGAGTACGACGATCCACTCGGCGTCCCGGAGGACCACCAGCAGCGCGAACCCGAACGCCAGGGCCGCGCAGGCCCAGGTGAACGGACTCGCGCGGTGGCGACTGACCCACAGCACCAGCAGCCCGGATGCCAGCAGCACCAACGCCAGCGCCAGGCCGGCGTTCGCGTAGGGGATCGACAGGCCGGCGAAGATCCCGATGCCCACGCAGCCCAGCAGGACCTCACGCCGTGCCGGGGTGCCCGTGTCGGGCCAGGTCGAGCCGAACGCAGTGTCCACGACGGAGCCGGTGGCCAGGGGCCGGGGTGCTCTGGTCAGGTGCTCCGGCATGGCGGGCGCCGGTCCTGGCGTGGCGGTCGGTGGTGTCATCGCATGGGTCCTCTCGGGCGGGCGGGCAGTGGTCGCGGTGGTGGCCGGACGGGAGCCGGGAGCCGGCCGCGGCTGGGGGAGGTCGACCCGGAACCGGGCGCCGGACTCCCCCGGCACCGGGTCGACCAGACCGATCCGCCCCCCGTGCAGATCGGTCACCCAGCGGGCGATCGCGAGGCCGAGCCCGGTGCCGCCGCCCGCCGGGTCCTGCAGGGTGCCGAAGCGCTCGAAGACGCGCTCGCGGTCCTCCGGTGCGATGCCGGCGCCCTCGTCGGAGACCTCGAGGCGCACGGCGTCCCCGACCCGGCCCGCCCAGATGCGCACCGTCCCGCCCTCCGGGCTGTGCCGGGCAGCGTTGTCGAGCAGGTTGGCCAGCAGCTGGTGCAGCCGCGAGCTGTCCGCGTTCACCAGCAGGCCGGGAGGCTCGATGAGTACGTCGAACGACACCCCGCGCATGCCTGCACGCGCCATGTTGACGGCTTCGCCGACCAGGGTGACGACCGGCACCTCGACCCGGTCCAGCGCCACCACACCCGCGTCGACGCGCGAGAGGTCGAGCAGGTCACCGACCAGGGTGCTCAGACGCTCGGCCTGGTCGAGCGCTACCCGGATGGTCGCGGGATCCGGCTCGGTCACGCCGTCGTCGAGGTTCTCCAGCACCGCCACCAGCGCGGCCAGCGGTGTCCGCAGCTCGTGCGAGACGCTCGCCACGAGGTCGCGGCGCTGGCGGTCGACCGTGGCAAGGTCGGCCGCCATCCGGTTGAAGGCCCGGGCGAGCTCGCCGACCTCGTCGGTCGAGGAGGTGTCGACGCGTACGTCGTAGTCGCCGGCAGCCATCCGTCGAGCGGCCAGGGTCATCTGGCGCAGCGGTGAGGTCATCCCGACGGCCAGCAGCTGGGTGACTCCCAGCGCCAGCAGCACGGTGACCGGGATGCTGAGACCAGCGGGCACGGCTCCCGCGCCGATCGTCGCGAGCACAGCGGCCACGAGGACGCTGGCCACGACCAGCAGACCGAGCTTCACCTTGATGGAGGTGACCCGCCCCAGCGGCTCGAGCGGGCCAGCGTGCAGCTGCTCGCCCGGTCCGGTCGTCATCGTTCCTCGAGCGCGTAGCCGACGCCGTGCACCGTCCGCACGCGCTCGGCACCGATCTTCGACCGCAGTGCCTTCACGTGGCTGTCGACCGTCCGGGTCGCACCCGCACCGCCGTCCCAGCCCCAGACGTCGGCCAGCAACCGTTCGCGGGTCAGCACCTGGCCCGGCGCCGACGCGAGCGCGCAGAGCAGGTCGAACTCCGTCGGGGTCAGGTGCACCTCCTCGTCGTGCAGCCAGGTACGGCGGGCGCCGGCGTCGAGACGGAGCCCGCCCATCGTCACCACCGCCTGCGGCTTGGCGGCCGACTCACGCACGAGCTGCTCCGCCCGCTCCACCCGGCGGAGCAGGGCGGCCACCCGGGCCACCAGCTCACGCATCCGGAACGGCTTGGTCAGGTAGTCGTCCGCGCCCACACCCAGCCCGACCAGGACATCGGCCTCGTCGTCGCGGGCAGTCAGCATCAGCACCGGCACGGGCCGCTGCTGCTGGATCCGCCGACAGACCTCGAGCCCGTCGAAGCCGGGCAGCATCACGTCGAGGATCACCAGGTCGGGCTGGTGCTGCTCGTACGCCGCCACGGCGCCCGGCCCGTCGTACGCCGAGACGACCTGGTGTCCCTCGGCGCGCAGCCGGTCACCCACTGCCTGGTTGATGAGCGGCTCGTCCTCGACCACGAGCACGGTCGTCGCGCGGGTGCCGGTCGGGTCCATGTCAGGAGCGTAGGAGCGCGAGGGGTCGGGATGGGTGCGCGCAACGTGAAGGTTGTGTGCAGATCGGACGCGTCGGCGCCCGCCCCGCGCCCCGTCGTACAGTCACGCCATGGCTCGCGCAGCCCGCATCGCCGACGTGCACCGGATCGCCGCCGGGATGCCCCACGTCGTGCAGGTCGAGGGGACGAAGGGCAGACCGATCTACCAGGTCGGCAACAGGTCGTTCGTGTTCTTCCGCAACGCCCGGGCCGACGCCTTCGACCCGGAGACCGGCGCGCGGTACGACGACGTCATCGTCATCTGGGTCGCCTCCGAGGTCGACAAGCAGGCGCTGGTCCTGGACGAGCAGTCGCCGTACTTCACGACACCGCACTTCAACGGCCATCTGTCCGTGCTGATCCGGGGCAGCCGGATCGGCGAGGTCGACGTGGACGAGCTGACCGAGCTGATCCAGGACGCCTGGCTCTCCCGGGCGTCACGGCGTCGTGGGGAGACCTGGCTCGCCGAGAGATGACTTCGCGTTCAGGCGGAGGCGGCAAAGACGCCGGGCGTGACGCCGAGCATCCGCTTGAAGTGCCGGGTGAGGTGCGCCTGGTCGTGGAAGCCGACCTCCACCGCAACTTCCGCCGGCCGGCGTCCGGCCAGCAGCAGGCTGCGAGCCCGGTCCACCCGGCGGCCGGTCAGGTAGCGGTGAGGCGGGATCCCCACGGTCCGGCGGAACGACCGCACCAGGTGCGTGGGATGGGCACCCAGCATCGTCGCGGCAGTCGCCAGGGAGATCCCCTCGACCACATGAGCATCGAGCAGCTCCTGCAGCCTGACGGCCAACGCGTTGTCTGACCGGGCCGCTGGCTCCTCCATGTCCGCCAGGTGCCGGTTGAGCCGGTCGGTCACCAGGGTGAGCCGGACCTCGGCCTCGAACTCCTCACCCGGGTGCCGCAACGCCTCGTGGAGCAGGTGCGACTCCTGCCGGAGCACCTGGTCGACCCATCCGGGGTGGTCGACCGCGCGGCCGATGCGTCGTACGTCGAGGAGGTCGGCGTCGAGGTAGGCCACCCGCTTGCGGAAGCCCTCGGCCGTGGCAGCGCGACCGTCGTGCGGAACCCCCGGCGGCAACAGCGTGACCCGAGACCGGAGGGCCGCGTGCTCCTGCCGCTCGAGGTCGTAGCGAACCGCTCCGGTGTCGACCAGGAGCAGCGTCCAGGTGTCGTGCGTGTGCAGGGGGTACGCGTGGTCCGGGAAGTACGCGTGCAGCACCTCGCTCACCCCGGGGACGTTCGGGCGCCAGGCCTTGACGGACGGCGACGGCTGCACGTCAGGAACGTACAAGACCGCTCCACTCGGAGCATCGAAGATGGGGCGGTGAACGACGCCCTGACTCCGCCCTTCGACACCAAGGTCGCGTTCCTGGTCCGCGAGGACCTCGAGACCTGGCAACGCCTCAACGTCACTGCCTTCCTGGCAAGCGGGATCACCGCCGCCAATGCGCAGCTGGTGGGTGAGGCCTACCTCGACGCCGACCGGCAGCACTACCTGCCGCTGCTGGGGATCCCGATGCTCGTCTTCGAGGGCTCGCGGGAGAACCTGGCGGCCGCCCGCGATCGGGCGCTGAGACGCGACCTGCCGGTGGCTGTGTACACCCGCGACATGTTTCGCACAGGGCACGACGAGGCAAACCGTGCTGTGGTCCGCTCGGTGTCCGGGGCGGACCTGGACCTGGTGGGTCTGGCGGTGCACGGGCCGAAGAACGCTGTCGACAAGATCCTCAAGGGCGCACACCTCCATCCCTGACCAAGGAGCCGGGCCGATGGAACGGGTGGCACGGCTCGCACGTTCGACGCAGTGACGACCAAGGAGGTCCCATGAAGTGCCCCAACGACGGCGCCACCCTGACCATGAGCGAGCGCAGCGGTGTCGAGATCGACTACTGCCCCGAGTGCCGCGGGGTCTGGCTGGACCGCGGCGAGCTCGACAAGATCCTCGACCGCGCCGCGGCGGACATCCCAGCTGCGGCCGCACCCGCGCCTGACTACCGGCAGCAGCACCCCAACGAGGTCTACCAAGGGGATGCGCAACGCGGCTACCAGTCGGGTGGCCGGCGGCCGAAGAAGAAGGAGCACTGGCTCTCTGAGCTCTTCGACTGACCTGTCAGCGCTCGGCTATTTCTGGGGTCACTTCCGGGTGGCGCGTGCACTCGCGTAGAGACACACCGCAGCGGCGGTGGACAGGTTGAGGCTCTCCGCGCGCCCGAAGATCGGGATCGAGACCCGGTGGTCGGCCAGAGCGGCGAGCTCCTCGGGCAGGCCCCAGGCCTCGTTGCCGAACAGCCACGCGACGGGCTGCTCGAGCAGGCCTGATGCCTCGGCCTCGAACAGGTCGGTCTCCCCCGCGCCGTCGGCTGCGAGTACGACGAAGCCGGCGGCCCGTGCTCGTCGTACCGCCTCGGCGGGGTCGTCGGTGAGCGCGATGGGGACGTGCCAGAGGCTGCCCGCGCTCGCCCGCACGGTCTTGTCGTTGTAGGGATCGACGCTGTTGCCGGCGAGCACCACACCCCGGGCGCCCGCGGCGTCAGCGCAGCGGATCACGGTGCCGGCGTTGCCGGGGTCGCGCACGTCGGCGCAGATGACGAGGGCGGACGAGGGGGCGAGCACGGCGTCCAGGGACACGTCGAGGAAGCGGCAGACGGCGACGATCCCCTGCGGGGTGACCGCGCCACTGAGCGCGGCGATGGCTCCGTCGTCGCAAGACAACCAGGGGATTCCCGCGTCGTCGACGGCCTTGCGGAGGGCGGCGTACTCCTCCCCCGCGGCCTCGGTGGCGAACACCTCGATCACTCCGCCGGGGTGATGGAGCGCCTCGGCCAGCGCCTTGGCACCCTCGGCGAGGAAGAGCCGCTGCTCTGCCCGTGCATGGCGACGAGCGAGCCTCCTGGCCGTCTTGACGCGGCCACTCTTCGCAGAGAGTGGCCGTTCGGACGGCGGCAGGGTCACTGTGCGGACCTGCCGGTTTCCCAGGTTAGGAACCGAAACTGCCCCTTCACACACCGTGCAGGGTGTGTGAAGAGGCGGAACGGGTTCATAACCTGGGAAACCGACAGCAGGTCAGGTCAGGCCGAAGCCGGCGCGTTGACGTCCTCGGGCAGGTTGGCCTTGGCGGTCTCGACGAGCGCGACGAACGCGGGGACGTCGTTGACGGCGAGGTCGGCCAGGATCTTGCGGTCGACCTCGACACCCGCTGCCTTGAGGCCCTGGATGAAGCGGTTGTAGGTCAGTCCGTTGGCGCGGGCACCGGCGTTGATGCGCTGGATCCACAGCTTGCGGAAGTCGCCCTTGCGCTTCTTGCGGTCGTTGTAGCTGTAGACCAGCGAGTGGGTGACCTGCTCCTTGGCCTTGCGGTAGAGGCGCGAGCGCTGTCCGCGGTAACCGGAGGCGCGCTCGAGGATCACCCGGCGCTTCTTGTGGGCGTTTACTGCCCGCTTGACGCGTGCCATTTCAGTACTCCTTCAAGATTCAGCGTGGCCTTGCGACCACCCGGGTGCGGAACACCCGGTGTGACAGGGGTGGGGTGCCTTACAGGCCGAGCAGCTTCTTGGCGCGCGGTACGTCGGCCTTGGCGACCTCGGTGGTGCCGGACATGCGACGGGTGACCTTCGAGGACTTCTTCTCGAGGTTGTGGCGCAGTCCCGTCTTCTGGCGACGGATCTTGCCGGTCCCGGTCACCCGGAAGCGCTTGGAGGCACCGGAGTGCGTCTTGTTCTTGGGCATCTGTATTCCTGTTCTCTTTACGCTTCGATTTCGGGGTCGAGGTTCTCTGAGCGACCCTTTTCCTTCTTCGGCGAGGGCACCGGGTGTGCTGCCTTGAGCTCGGCACGCTCTGCCTCACGCTCGGCTTCACGCTCGGCGGCGCGGGCGTCACGCTCGGCCTTCACCTCGGCCTTGGCCTCGGACTTCTTCTTGTGCGGCCCGATCACCATGGTCATGTTGCGGCCGTCCTGCTTCGGCGATGACTCGACGAAACCGAGTTCGGTCACGTCCTCGGCCAGACGCTGCAGCAGCCGGTACCCGAGCTCGGGACGGTGCTGTTCGCGACCGCGGAACATGATGGTGATCTTGACCTTGTCGCCCGACCGGAGGAACCGCACGACGTGGCCCTTCTTGGTCTCGTAGTCGTGCTGGTCGATCTTCGGGCGGAGCTTCATTTCCTTGATGACTGTGTTGGTCTGGTTGCGACGGGCTTCACGGGCCTTCTGCGCGTTCTCGTACTTGAACTTGCCGTAGTCCATGAGCTTGCAGACCGGGGGTCGACCCATCGGCGCGATCTCGACGAGGTCGAGGTCTGCTTCCTGGGCCAGGCGAAGGGCGTCGCTGGTGGAGACGATGCCGACGGTTTCGCCGTTGGGTCCAACGAGCCGGACTTCCGGTACCCGGATCCGATCGTTGATTCGCAGCTCGGTGCTGATATGTCCTCCTGTGATGGAACGATGGGGTCGCCCGCGGAGGTCTGTCTCCGAGCCTCAGGCCCGAACATGCAACAGGGCCTCCGCGCAATGCACGGAAGCCCCTGTCGTCGAGTAGGGACGACGGCGTACGTCACCCTGCTCGTTGACCAGACCCGACGACCTGATGGTGCTTCGGTCGATGCGGGTGGGAGGAGGCCTCCGCTTGTCGGACCAGCCGCACCCTTGCGGGCATGACTGATCGGTCACGCACAAGGGTACAAGTGACCGGCTGTTAATGCACATCCCGTGTCCATGCACGAGCGGTCAGCCGATGTCACGCGTACGACGCCGAGCGGTCACTCGATGCACGTCGTACGACGCCGAGCGGTCACTTCGTGGCCCCGGGGCGGCCCCGGGCGAGCGCGAAATGACCGCTCGACGAGCTCAGGCGTACGTCGAGTGACCGGTCGCGGGACTACAGCGGACATCGAGTGACCGGTCGGCGGACCAAGTGCAGGCCTGGTGACGAGATCACGAGCCCTGCGCCCAGGCCCAGCGGCCGTCGTCGAGCCGGACCAGGCGGTGCCCCTCGGCCAGGGCGGCGAGGTCCTCGCCCTCCACCACGAACAGCACCGGCCCGGCCACGTCGAGCAGGAGCGCCGAGGCGCCGTCGTGGAGCGCGGCCTGGGCCGCCTGCCGGGCGGTGACCGGCACCGGCCTTCCCTCACCCCCGTCGAGCGACTCGGTCCAGCTGGTCAGCGTCTCTGACCCGGTGAAGGCGAGCAGCGCGGTCCGCCCGTCCCGGCCGGTCATGAGTACGGCGGACATGTCGCTGGTCTTGTCGTGCGCGAGCCCCTGCTCGTCGTACTCCACCTCGCCGAGCACGGCCATCACCGGCACGAGCACGCGAGCGTCCTGCAGTGCGGCGAGGGTCGCGTGGTGCCGGTCCGCCTGCTCCGCCTCCGGCGCCAGGTCGTACGCCGCCAGCGCAGTCGAGAGGGCGGGATCAACGGAACCGTCGTCGCCGGCGAAACCCGGGTCGGGGATGGAGCGCATCCCAGCGATCCTTCCAGACCAGAGGTGGGCCGACCTACGTAGGCTGGACCCATGCCCCTCGCCGCCAACGTCACCCTGGACAACACCACCTGGGGCGCGCTCACCCTGGTGCTGACGGTCCTCGCGGCCGGGTACGCCTGGGTGTCCTGGCGTCGCCGCGGTCTGGCCGCCGGGGTGCGCGGCCTCGCCTGGACGCTGATCCCGATCGCGGCATGGCTCACCGGCACCCTCAAGCTGGCCGCCAACATTCTGAACGCTGTGCTCGATTGGGCCGCCAAGCTGGTCTTCTCCCCCGTCGTCTGGCTCGGCATCATCGTGGCCGCCGCGGCGGCGGTGCTGTGGCTGGCCTCGGGAGTGATGCGGGCACGCGGGATCGGCGTCCGCGAGGGCGGCGAGCTCCCGTCCGGCAGGAAACAGGCACCCTCAGCCAAGCCCGGGAGGAAACCCGCCCGCACGGACGACGACATCGATGACCTCGACGACATCGAGGCGATCCTGAAGAAGCACGGCATCTAGGGGATGTCATCCGCACCCGCAAGCAGCGATGCTGCGCGCCATCACCTCGCCCGTCGGCTCAACGCCGCCGTCGCCGGGCTCGACGACGCGTCGACGCCGATGGTGGTCGTCGACCTGGACGCCTTCGATGCCAACGCCGCCGACCTCGTCCGCCGGGCCGACGGGAAGCCGATCCGGGTGGCCTCGAAGTCGCTCCGGGTTCCGGCCCTGGTGGAGCGGGCGCTGGCGGTGCCCGGCTTCTCCGGCGTGCTCGCCTACTCACTGCGCGAGGCGCTGTGGCTGGCGCGTGAGGGAGTCACCGACGACGTGGTGATGGGCTACCCCACGGTCGACCGCGGCGCCCTGCGTGAGCTGCTGGCCGACGAGCAGGCACGGTCGCGGATCACGCTGATGGTCGACTCCCCCGCCCACCTCTCGCTCGTCGAGGCGTCCGGCGACGACGTGCGTGGCGTGCGGATCGCGATCGACATCGACGCCGGCCTGAAGCTGGGTCGCTCGCACGTCGGGCCCAAGAGGTCGCCGCTCCACGACGTGAGCGAGGTCGTGAGCTTCGCCCAGGACGTGCTCGACCGCGGGTTCGCGCTGGTCGGCGTGATGACCTACGAGGGCCAGGTGGCCGGTGTCCCGGACGACGTACCCAACCAGCGGGCACGCTCGCTCGTCGTACGCAAGCTCAAGGCCGCGTCGCTCGCCCAGCTCGAGGAGCGGCGTACCGCGATCGCGCGTGACCTGCAAGAGGTCGTCGAGCTCGAGTTCTGGAACGCCGGCGGGTCTGGCAGCGTCGAGTCCACTGTCGCCGACCCGGTCGTCACCGAGGTCGCTGCGGGCTCGGGGCTGCTGGTCCCGGGCCTGTTCGACCACTACGAGAGCTTCGAGCCCCTGCCTGCGGCGTACTTCGGTGTCCCGGTCGTACGCCGCCCGGGCGGCGGCCTGGCCACCGTCGCCGGAGGTGGGTTCATCGCCAGCGGGGCGAGCGGCAAGGACCGCCTGCCCATCCCGTGGGCGCCACCGGACCTCCACCTGACCGGCCTCGAAGGCGCCGGTGAGGTGCAGACCCCGCTCACCGGATCGGGCGCGCGGCTGCTGCAGATCGGCGACTGGGTGTGGTTCCGGCACGCCAAGTCCGGCGAGCTCGCCGAGCACACCAACGACGTGCACCTGCTCGCCGGCACCGCGATCGTCCAGACCGTGCCCTCCTACCGCGGACTGCGACTGGCCTGGTGAAGGTCGTCCCGCGAGGAACCCCGACGCCTGAGACGGTGCTGCGGCTCGCGCTGGGACGCCCCCCGACGCTCGGGGGCGGCAGGCTCGTCTGCTTCGACGGGCCTGCGGGATCGGGCAAGACGACCTGGGCGTCGGGACTCGCGAACCTCGCGCCGGGCGCGCGGGTCATCCACATGGACGACCTCTACCCCGGCTGGTCCGGCCTCTCCGAGATCGACGTCCAGCTGTCCGGGTTGCTGCTTCCGCTGTCGGAGGGTCAGCCCGGCTCCTTCCAGCGCTACGACTGGGCTGCCGGGCACTTCGCCGAGCAGGTAGACGTGGACCCGGTGCCGCTGCTCGTGCTGGAGGGCGTCGGCAGCGGGGCGGCCCGGTTCGCGGATCTGGTCACGGTCCTCGTCTGGATCGAGGCGCCGTACGAGTTGCGCATGGAGCGCGGAGTCGCTCGAGACGGCGACACCTTCGCTCCGCACTGGGAGCAGTGGGCGCAGGACGAGACCGCCCTGTTTGCCCATGAGCGGACCCGCGAGCGGGCCGATGTCGTCGTCGACGGCACCGGCCCGCTTCACTGACGCTCAGGCAGGCTGCGGCTCGCGTCTCGCAGACCGCCTGCCGGCCACCCGGTGGCCAGCTTCGACCAGGGCGAAGCCGACACCGAAGATCGCGAGTGTCACCAGCCCGTAGGAGAGCGGGAACTCACTGGTCCCGAACGCGGGGTCCGTTGCGTCGGGCTGCAACGCGTCGAGCATCAGGTACAGCGTCTGGAACGTGAACGCCCACAGGTAGGCCACTGCATACGCCGTGTTCGCGGCCAGGCGGGAGCGCAGCCCGTAACCGAGCGGCAGGGCAAGCAGGATCGTGACGACGGCGATCATCGCAGACCCCCTCAGTCCACGACCGGCGCACGACGCCGGTCGCCGGAGAACATCAGGACCAGCGCCGCGAACGTGACCACTGTGAACACGGAGACCAGGATCTTGACGAAGGCGGGCACGTCGACGAACAGGGCCGGCAGCGCGGTCACGAGCGCGACCACGAGACAGGCAGCGGCGACCCTCATCGCGGTCCTGCTGCCGGTGCGCCATGCGATGACCACGGCCACGATGCCGATCGCGCCACAGATCGTGTCGGCGAGCAGCACCACCATGGGTGGCCCGACTTCACCCTCCGGGGCGCCGCCCCCGAGCACGCTCGGCAGGTTGGCGAGGCTGATCAGCCCGGCGATGACCAGGCCGACCTTGTTGCGGGTGTTCAGGGCTGGGCCGGTTTCCCGGACGCTGCTGGTGGTGCTCATGACTACCTCCATGGGTCGAGCGGACGCCTCACCATCAGTCGTTCGCCGTTCCCTGCGACAGGTGCGAGCTTCCTGCACATGTTCCTCGCTCTGCCCGAAGATGTCAGGAAGAACTTCCCGCGCGCCGGGATGCCTTCCACCCCGATGATGGACAGGTGACCCTGCGGATCCTGCTCGCCGACGACCACCCTGTGGTGCGTGCCGGCCTGCGCGCACTCATCGACACCATCGACGACCTGGAGGTCGTGGGCGAGGCCGCCGACGGCGACCAGGCGTTGCGGGAGACGTTGCTCCTGCGACCGGATGTCGTGCTGATGGACGTCCGGATGGACGGCGTCGATGGCGTCGAGGCCACGCGGCGCATCCGCGCGGCCGCGCCGGAGACCGCCGTACTCATGCTGACGATGTACGACGACGACGCGACCGTCTTCACCGCGATGCAGGCCGGTGCGCGGGGCTACCTGCTCAAGGGCGCCACCCAGGACGAGATCGTGAACGCGGTCCGCGCTGTCGCCGCCGGGCAGGCGATCTTTGGCCCCGCCGTCGCAGCACGGATGCTCGGCTTCTTCGCCACGCCCCCGGTCGCGCCGGACTCACCCTTCCCCACACTCACCGCCCGCGAGCGCGACATCCTCGACCTGCTCGCCGGGGGGCGACGCACGGCCACCATCGCCGAGCAGCTGTTCCTGTCTCCCAAGACCGTGAGCAACCACCTCACCAACATCTTCGCCAAGCTCGAGGTCGCCGACCGCGCGGCGGCCATCATCCGTGCCCGCGAAGGTGGCCTCGGGCGGGACCAGTGACGCGGCTCCACCAGCTCACCCTGGTCGCGGTGGCCGTCTCGCAGGTCGTGCCCGCCATCGGGCTGCTGCGTCTTCGTCGAGCGCGGGTGTCCGCGCTGTTGATGGTGCTCACCGCGCTCGTGCTGCTCGTCGGCCTCGTCTTCGACGCAAACGGCATCCAGGCCGGGGCCGATCGCGCATGGCTGGCCGCCGCCGTGCTGGTCGGGCCTCTCGCTCTCGTGCTCTACCCGGTCGCACACTGGCGCGAGCCCTTCGACTTCGTCACCATCGTGGCGCTGGCGGCGGCGGGCCTCCTGGGCATGATCGCACCCGAAACCGTCGTCACGTGCGCGCTGGTGGTGCTGATCGCTGTCGCGGCACACCTCTGGTGGCGGCTTGACCGGGCGGCGGCGCCCGAGCGTCGGGCGCTGACCTGGATGGCGTTGGCGTTCGGCAGCAGCGCACTGGTGTCCGGCCTGGTGAGCTTCGCGGCCGACGGGGCCACCGGCTCCGTCGGAGCAGAGATCTTCTTCGTGGTCGTCGGCCCGGCGCTCTACGTCGGTGTCGCGCGACCGGACATCGCCGATGCCCGCGCCTTGATCGTGCCCGTGGTCACCTACCTGACCGCAGGGATCGCCTATCTCGCACTCTTCGTCGGTGCCGCAGCGGTGGTCGAGGAGCTCGGCGACGGGACGAGCCCGTCGGTCGCCGTTCTCGGTCTGTACGCCACTGTCCTCGCCGCCACCTTCCATCCGGTCCGGGTGCTGTTCCGGGGGGTCGTGGACGAGCTGCTGTTCGGCGTACGACCCGATCCACTCGACGCGGCAGGGCTTGTCTCTGGCCGCATCGGCGACGACCCGATCGTCGCGCTGCGGGCGATCCGGGAGGCGCTCGTGCTGCCGTACGCCGCGTTGCGCGTCGACGGGGAGGTGACCGTCGCCTCCGGCAATCGGGTCACCAGCACCGAGCTGCGGACCCTGCCGTCCGCCGCGGGTCGGACGGTCGAGCTGGAGGTCGGACTGCGGGCCGGGGACGTCGGTCTCTCGGCCGCCGACAAGCAGGTCCTCGACATCGCCACTCCCCTGCTGGCGCAGTCGCTCCGTGCCACTGCCCTGGCCGCGGACCTGCAGCAGTCACGGCAGCAGACGATCGCGGCCCGCGAGGAGGAACGCCGCCGGCTGCGGCGCGACCTGCACGACGGTCTCGGCCCGCGACTGACCGGCATCGCGTTCACCGCTGACGCAGCGCGCAACCTCGCCCAGAGCGACCCTCGTGCCGCCGAGCGCCTGCTCGAGACCCTGCGCGCGGAGACCACAGCAGCGATCGGGTCGATCCGCGAGCTCGTCTACGCGATGCGCCCACCGGCACTCGACGAGCTCGGTCTCGCTGCGGCTGTCACCCAGGCGGCCGGGGCACTGCGCGGTCGTTCTGGTGAGCTGTTGCGGGCGGTGGTGCGGGTCGACGACATCGATCAGCTGCCGGCGGCAGTGGAGGTGGCGGCATACCGGATCGCTGTCGAGGCCCTGACCAACGTCGCCCGGCACACCGACAGCCCCGAGGCGACAGTGGTCCTGGCGCGGTCGGGGACCGACCTGACCGTCGAGGTGACCGACCGTGCGCACGGCACGGGTACCTGGCACCCAGGTGTGGGACTCAGCTCCATGCGCGAGCGCGCCGAGGAGCTCGGCGGCACTCTCGTGGCCGGGAGCACGCCGACCGGCGGCCGGGTGCGCGCAGAGCTGCCCTGGGTCAGTCCATGAGCCGGTAGTTGGTCCAGCGCATCGTGGTCCGGAACCCGGCACGTTCGTAGATCGCCAAGGCACCGGTCGGGTTCTCCGAGTCGACGTCAAGCGCAGCCCGGTCGTACCCGTCCTCGCGGTAGCGCTCCAGCGCGATCCGCAGGAGCACGCCCGCCAGGCCCCGGCGGCGGTGCTCGGGGATGGTGCCGACCTTGGCGACGTACGCCTCCCGCAGTCCGGTTGCCTCGAGGACCGCGTCGAACTCACTGGTCTGGATGTACGCCGCAATCGCACCCTCGCGGTCGCGCGCGAGCAGGCTCAGCGAGGGACGCAGCGAGCGACTCTCCGACACCCACTGGCCCCACATCTCTTCGCTCCACGGCGTGAAGCCGGGGTGCCCGACGAAGGCTCGGTTGTGGGCATCCATGGTCTCGTCGTGGTCGATGCCGTCCCAGGTCTGCAGCGTGTAGCCCTCAGGAAGCCCGGGCACCTCTGACCCGGCGCCACTCTTCAGGTCCGCGAGCATCACGAACGACCAGCGCTCGGGGCGCAGGCCCGCCTTCTCGAAGATCGAGGCGGCGTCGGTGTTGTCGGACGTCGCGCTGCTCGTGATGACCTGGCGGAGCTCCTCACCGCGCTCGCGCACATATTCCGAGGCTCGCGTGACCATCGTCGGCACGAGCCGGGACCCGATTCCGCGTCGCCGGTACGCCGGGTGCACCGTGCCGTCCACCGACACGCTCAGGGACCCGTCCGAAGGCGCACGCGGGAGCAGCCGCGAGTGGGCGACCACCTGGCCGTCGGCTTCCACCACCAGCCAGTCCTTGGACAGCTCGATCATCGGGTTCTCGAGCTCCTCGAGCACGTCGTCGACGTTGTAGTGCTCCTCGGTGTGGTCCACCGTCTCGGCTGCTGCCAGCAGGTCGTTCACCGCGGCCGCGTCCTCGCGGGTCACCGGTCTGGTCGAGAAGTCGCTCACGTTCGGATCGTAGGACCCCGACGCCGGGCGAGGCACCCCGTTTTCGTGCACCAACTGACCGGTCGGCGTGCTTAGGCGTGCATTGACTGACCGGTCGGCGTGCTTAGGCGTGCATTGACTGACCGGTCGGCGTGGCTAGGTGGGGGTGTTGGCCTCGATCGCTGCCCGGATCTCGCGGACGGCCCGGCGCGCCCGCTCACCGTCGGAGCCCTGCACGCCGATCAACGAGACAGTGGTGCCGTCGGAGAGGTCGAGGGTGCCCCACGGGGCGCCGCGGCGCAGTGAGATCCCGATGACCTGCGACCACTCGTAGGACCGCTTCCGGTAGCCGTTGACGACCGTGAGTGCATCCTTTGTGGCACTCACCCGCGAGCGCACGAGTGCGTTCCAGGTCCCGAAGAGCAGCAGTCCCATCAGCACCAGCGTGCTGCGCTGGAAGGTGGTGAACTGGCTCCTGGTGTCGGCGCCGATCCCGATCCACACCGCGACGACGAGTGCGAGCAGCATGCCACCGAGCACCCAGACCGCGATGCGCACGCCGAGCGGTCGCCACGTGTGCGGCAGGGCCGGTGCAGCAGTAGCGGGAGGTCGCTCAGAGTCGGCAGGCATGGATGTCGGTCAGCAGGATCGCTCGCGCGCCGGTCTCGTACAGGTCGTCCATCAGCTGCTGGGCACCCTCGCGGGGAACCATCGCGCGGACGGCGACCCACCCCTCGCGATGCAACGGCGACATGGTCGGTCCCTCGAGACCCGGGGTCAGGGCGACCGCCGCCTCGACCGCGGACTGGGGACAGTCGTAGTCCATCATCACGTAGGTGCGGGCCACGAGCACTCCGTCGAGGCGCCGCTTGAAGACCTCGAAGCCCACAGGTTCAGCGGTGCCGGCCCGGGTGATCAGGACCGCCTCGGACTCGAGGATCACCTCGCCCACGATCTCCAGCCCGGCGGCCTTCATCGTGCTGCCGGTCTCGACGACGTCGGCGATCACGTCGGCGACACCGAGCTGGATGCTGGTCTCGACGGCACCGTCGAGGCGGACCACCTCGGCATCGATGCTGCGCTCCTCGAGATAGCGGCGCACCACTCCGACGTACGACGTGGCGATGCGCTTGCCGGCCAGGTCGTCGAGCGACTCGAGCGTCCCGGGTGGGGCGGCGAACCGGAAGCTGGACTGCCCGAAGCCGAGCTGGCGGGCCTCGTCGGCCTTGGCGCCGGAGTCGAGCAGCAGGTCTCGGCCGGTGATGCCCACGTCCAGGGTGCCTTCACCCACGTAGAGCGCGATGTCGCGGGGGCGCAGGTAGAAGAACTCCACCCCGTTGGCGGGGTCGAGGAGAGAGAGCTCCTTGGAGTCCGTGCGCTGCCGGTAGCCGGCCTCGCGCAGGATCTCCGAGGCGGCGCTGGACAGCGAGCCCTTGTTGGGGATCGCGATCCGCAGGAGCGGCTGGGTCAGGTCAGGGGTACTGCTCATGGTGTTCCTCAGAGGTGTGCGTAGACGTCGTCGAGCGAGACTCCGGCGGCGAGCATCAGCACCTGCGCGTGGTACAGCAGCTGGCTGATCTCCTCGGCCGCCCGATCATGGCCCTCCCACTCGGCGGCCATCCAGGACTCGGCGGCCTCCTCCACGAGCTTCTTGCCGATGGCGTGCACCCCGGCGTCGAGCGCCTGCACCGTCCCGGAACCCTCCGGACGGGTCTCGGCCTTCTCGCTCAGCTCGACCCAGAGCTCCTCGAACGTCTTCACGGGGGTCAGCCTAGGCGTTGGCGTGGCTCGACCTGCGGGAAGGCCGACAGCAACGCGCGGTACTGCTCCGTGTCGAGGTACGACGGGTTGCTCCCGGCCGGCATCCGGATCACCTCGAGGGACGCCAGTGCGGGCTCGGTGAGGATCTCGTCGCGCGCGACCACGGGATCCAGGCTTCGCAGGTTGACCGGCATGGCCAGCTCCTCGCCCCGCAGCACCGGTCCGGTCGTGTGCCCGGACGCGTAGATGCCCGCGGGATGGCGAGCGTCCCCGCCACTGACCCAGAGCAGCACCGGCTGTCCCTCGCGGATCAGCTCGGCGCGGTAGGTCGGCCGCACGCACCGGCTGGTCACGCTGCGGAAGCCGGTCCGCAACGTCTCGTCGATGCGGAGGCCCGCTGGGGTGGCCTTCACCAACCAGGCCCCGAGCGAGGACTCGGTGACGGCGCGAGTCATGTGCGGCCTCAGCGGGCGATCTCGCGCAGGGCCCGTGCGGTCACCAGGGCAGCGGCCGTCGCCTCGTAGCCCTTGCTCTCGCTGCTTCCCTCCAGGCCCGCCCGGTCGAGCGCCTGCATCTCGTCGTCGCAGGTGAGCAGGCCGAACCCGATCGGGACGCCGGTGTCGAGGGCTACCCGGCTGAGCCCGTCGGTGGTGGCCGAGCAGACGTACTCGAAGTGCGGGGTGCCGCCACGGATGACCACACCGAGGGCGACGACTGCGTCGTACCCCTGCCGCGCGAGCGCCTGCGCCACGACCGGGAGCTCGAAGGAACCGGGCACGCGGACGAGTTCGGACGACCTGACCTGGTAGCGCTCGAGGGCTACCTGCGCGCCGGCCACGAGGCCACCCATCACACGTTCGTGCCAGCTGGCCGCGACCACGGCCACCCGTAGGTCGGAGCAGTCGACGGGGGCGGCGTCGGGGCTGCCGTCTCCGCTCACTGGGGTGCTCCTTCCCAGGTGCCTTCGTGGTCTCTCTCGAGGTCCGCGAGGTGGTGGCCCATCCGGTCGCGCTTGGTCATCAGGTAGGCGAGGTTGTGGTCGTTGGGCCGCGGCGTCAGCCCCACCCGCTCGCTGACCGGGATGCCGTAGGACTCCAGACTCAGGGTCTTGTCCGGGTTGTTGGTGAGCAGTCGCACCGAGGTGACGCCGAGATCGCGCAGGATCTGCGTGGCTGCTCCGTAGTGCCGCGCGTCCGCCGGCAGGCCGAGGTCGAGGTTGGCGTCGACCGTGTCCCGACCTCCGTCCTGCAGCTGGTAGGCCTGCAGCTTGGCGAGCAGGCCGATCCCCCGGCCCTCGTGACCGCGCAGGTAGATCACCACCCCGCGACCCTCCTTGACGATGACGTCCATCGCCTCGTCGAGCTGCGGACCGCAGTCGCACCGCTCGGACCCGAATACGTCACCGGTGAGGCACTCGCTGTGCACACGGGTGAGCACGGGCTCGCCGTCTCGGAGGTCCGCCGGGTCGCCGTACACCAGTGCGACGTGCTCGGAGCCGTCGACAGTGATCCGGTAGCCGAACGCGGTGAACTCGCCATGGCGGGTCGGCAGCACCGTCTCGGCCAGCCGCTTGACATGGGTCTCGTAGCGGCGGCGGTAGTGCACCATCTGCTCGATCGAGATCATCTTCAGGCCGTGCTCGTCGCAGAACTCGCGGATCTCCGGCCCTCGCTTCATCGACCCGTCGTCGTTGACGATCTCGACCAGTACGCCGGCCGGCGTCAGCCCGGCCATCCGGGCGAGGTCGACAGCGGCCTCGGTGTGCCCCCGACGGTTCAGTACGCCGCCTTCGCGGTAGCGCAGCGGGAAGACGTGGCCGGGTCGGGTGAGCTCCCACGGCTCGGTGGCCGAGTCGGCCAGCACGCGCGCGGTGTGGGCGCGGTCGGCCGCCGAGATGCCCGTGGAGACGCCGTCGCGCGCGTCCACCGAGATCGTGTACGCCGTCCGCAGCTTGTCCTTGTTGTGCGGCGTCATCAGCGGGATCTCCAGCCGGTCGAGCATCTCCGCCGGCATCGGCACGCAGATCACCCCGCTGGAGTGGCGGATCGTGAAGGCCATCAGCTCCGGCGTCGCCTTGCTGGCAGCGAAGATGATGTCGCCCTCGTTCTCGCGGTCCTCGTCGTCGACGACCACGACCGCCTCGCCGGCGGCGATCGCAGCGATCGCCTCCTCGACCGTGTCGAGGCGGATCTTCCCGTCGCCGGGTGCTCGGGTCTCGCTCATCTGCTCACCATCTTCTCGACGTACTTCGCGATCACGTCCACCTCGAGGTTGACGACATCGCCGGGTTGCTTGAAGCCCAGGGTGGTGCGGGCCAGGGTCTCGGGGATCAGGCTGACCGTGAACGACTCGGCGTTCACGTCGACCAGAGTGAGCGAGATGCCGTCGACGGTGATCGACCCCTTCGCGACCAGGTAGCGCTCCAGGTCGGTCGGCAGGGAGATCTCGACGACCTCCCAGTGCTCGCTCGGAGTGCGTCGTACGACGGTTCCGGTGCCGTCGACGTGTCCCTGCACGATGTGGCCGCCGAGCCGGGTGGTGGGCGTGACAGCGCGCTCGAGGTTGACCCGGGCGCCGGGCTGGAGGGCGCCGAGCGAGGTCTTGGCCAGGGTCTCGTGCATCACGTCGGCCGTGAACGACTCGTCGTCCCGGGTGGCGACGGTGAGGCAGCAGCCGTTCACCGAGATCGAGTCGCCCAGGCCGGCGTCGCTGGTGACCAGCGGGCCGCGCACGGTGAGCCGGATCGCGTCTCCCTGGTCTTCGAGCGAGTGCACGGTGCCGAGCTCCTCGACGATTCCGGTGAACATCTCAGTCCCTCCTCTCGGTGGATGGGGCGCCCGCGGTCGGGCCCATCGTGATCCGCACGGTCGCCTCGGTCCCGGTGCCGACAGTTGTGACGTCGGTGATCAGCAGCCGCCGCGCGTCGGTGATCGACGTGATGCCGAGATCCGCCACGGAGCTGGTGCCGGCACCGAGCAGCGCCGGCGCGACGTAGGCGACGACCTCGTCTATGAGTCCGGCCCGCAGGAACGCGGCAGCGAGGCGCGGACCGCCCTCGAGGAACACGTGCTGGAGGTCGCGCGCGTGCAGCACGGCCAGTGCCTCGTGCGGATCGCGGGTCTGCAGCCGCACGCTCTCGGCGCGGTCGTTGAGCACCCTGCTGGCACGGTCGATGTCGCGCAGCCCCATCACCGCTCGCAGCGGTTGGTGGGCCAGCACGCCGTCGTACTCGTCGCGCACGGTCAGCTCGGGGTCGTCGGCCTCGACCGTGCCGGTGCCGACGAGCATCACGTCGCACTGTGCCCGCAGGCGGTGGCTGTCGACCCGTGCCGCACGCGAGGTGACCCAGCGGCTGCTGCCGTCGGCGGCAGCACTCCTGCCGTCCAGGGTGGTCGCGAACTTCCAGGTGACGAACGGCCGGTGGTGCTCCATCGCGAAGGTCCAGGCCCGGTTCAGCGACCGGGCCTCGCGCTCCAGCAGGCCGAACTCGACCGCGACCCCGGCCGCCCTGAGCGCAGCCTCCCCACCCTTGGCCACCAGGTTCGGGTCGGGCTGGGCGAAGACCACGCGGCCGACTCCGGCGTCGATCAGTGCCTGCGAGCATGGCCCGGTGCGTCCCGTGTGGTGGCAGGGCTCGAGGGTCACCACCGCGGTGGCGCCTCGCGCATCGCTGCCGGCCTCGGCCAGGGCCGCGGCCTCGGCGTGGGCGGTGCCGGCGCCACGGTGGTAACCCTCGGCGACCTCGGTGCCGTCCGGGGTCAGCAGGACGCAACCCACGCGCGGGTTCGGTCCGAGGGGTACGCCTGGGGTGCTCGCCAGCTCGAGCGCGCGACGCATCGCCCGCTGCTCCGCCGGGGAGAATCCCATCGTCCTGTCCTCACTGGTCCGTCACGGACTCCGGGGACAGAACGGCTCGCAACATCGCGCGTCGCAAACCACCTGCGTGCGTCTTCTCATCCGGACTTTGACCGTCGGTCCAGGAGTTCCACCTGGTCAACCAGCCACCTTTCGGCAACCGGGTCGCGGACTGTAACCGCCGGTGCGGAGTTTCACCGCCCCCAGAGCACGCGAGCTCATCACTCGTCAGATCCAGTCTGCCACAACAGGGCGCACCCGCTCCGTGACCTGCCTCACGACCGGTCGACGCTTCAGCTTCCCGAAGAAGCTCGGAGCGGTGTAGCGGACCGGGCGGGCGGTTTCCCAGGTTAAGAACCCGAACTGCCTCTTCGCACACGGTGCACGGTGTGTGAAGAGGCAGAAAGAGTTCATCACCTGGGAATTCGGAGAAGCTCGGGCCAGTGAGACCGCGTCGCGGGTCCGAGTAGGCGGGACGGGTTGCTTTCTCGGACCCGCGAGCGGAGTCTCAGCGAACGGCTGCGGCAGCAGCCACCACGTCGACCAGGCCGTAGCCCTTGTCGAAGCTGGTGGTGCCGAGCGGGCCGTTCTCGTACGCCGCGCCGTCGGCGTACTTGTGAGCGGTGGTCTTCAGCGCGTTCTCGACCTGGGCCGGCGTCGCCGACGGGTTGGCCTGGAAGAGCTGAGCGACGATGCCGGCGATGTGCGGTGCGGCCATCGAGGTGCCGCTGATCGTGTTGAACGTCCCGATGTCAGTGGCTCCGGGGCCGTTACGGGGGTCGAGCCCGGTCATGCAGATCGCGAGGTAGAGCCGGCAGGAGGACGTGATGTTCTCCCCGGGCGCGGAGATGTCCGGGTAGGTCGACTGGTCGCCGGCCTTGCCGCGTGAGGAGAACTCGGAGACCTTGCCGTCGCGGGTGCCGTTGTCCTGGTCGAAGTACGACGCGACGGAGATGACGCCGGGGGTCGGGTCCATGCCCGGGGGGTTGGACAGGCTTGCGGACCCGTCGCCACCGTCGTTGCCGTTGGCCCACACGGTGAGGACGCCCTCGGCGGCCAGCTCACGCTGCAGCTTCACGGTCGCGGACTGCGGGTCGAACGCGCCGCCACCGGTCGGTCCGTAGGAGTTGTTGGACACCTTGATCGGCGGGCAGGTGGCGGCAGAGACGCCGGCACCGCAGGGGGCCTGGTGGTTCTCGAGCACCCAGTTCAGAGCCGCGTCGGCACCGAGGATGACGATGCCCGCACCAGTCGAGAGCGAGACCAGCTTGGCGCCGGGCGCCGCACCCTGGAGCTTCTCACCGGACGTGAGGTTCGTCGGCCGTCCGGCGACGATCCCGTTCACGTGCGTGCCGTGGCCGCCGAGAGACAACGTGTCGGTGTCGACGTTGGCGGGCACCTTCTGCACCGAGCACAGCGTCTCGGTGAGGTCGCAGAGTGTCTTCAGGTTGGCGACGACGACGTTGCTGCCGTCGGCCTCCTTGAGGTAGGGGTGGGTCGGGTCGACGCCGGAGTCGATCACGGCGACGGAGACGCCCTTGCCGGTGAGCGGAGTTCCGTCGGCTCCGGTGACCGTCTGCGTCGCCTCGAGCCCGCGGGTCGCCGTGTTGGACGTCTCCTGGTAGAACTCGATCGGCTGGGCGCCGCCCTCGACGTACTCGACGCCGGGCTGCGTGCGCAGCTGCTGGATCTGGGCCTTGGTTCCCCGGGCGCCGACGACGTCGATCTTGCGGAAGGTCACCGTCTTGAACATGCCCGCGGCCGTGACCGCGCGGGTGGCGTCGGCGAGGGTCGCGCCGTGCACGAGCACGGTGGTCTTCCCGGTCAGCTTGGTCAGCTGCTTGCTCAGGAACGGCGAGACCGCCGCCTGCTCGGGAGCCCCGGTGGCGGGGCTCGGAGCGGCGAGGCCGAGCGCGAGGACGGCGGCAGCTGTGGCGGCCAGGGACGTGGGGATACGCAGTCGCATGCCCCCACAACGACCCAAATCACCCGGGGTCACGCCCCGAAGACTGCAATTGTTGTGCCTGAGAACGCGCTAGCGCGCGTCGTGGGACACACGAGCGGCGAGGTCGCGCAGCTGCTTGACCATGCCGTCCGGGTCGTCGGCGGTGTAGACGGCCGAGCCGGCGACGAACACGTCGGCTCCCGCCTCAGCACATCGCTCGATGGTCTCCAGCGAGATCCCGCCGTCGACCTGGATCCACACCTCGAGCCCTGCCGCCGAGATGAGCTCGCGTGCCCGGCGGATCTTCGGCAGGCACAGGTCCAGGAACTTCTGGCCGCCGAAACCGGGCTCGACGGTCATCAGCAGGAGCATGTCGAGCTCGCCGAGCATGTCGGCCCACGGCTCGACCGGCGTGGCCGGCTTCAGCGCCATCGCGGCGCGGACGCCCTTGGCGCGCAGCTCACGAGCCAGCCGCACTGGCGCGGCAGCGGCTTCGGCGTGGAACGTCACCGACCCCGCACCCGCCTCGGCGTACGCCGGGGCCCAGCGATCGGGATCCTCGATCATCAGGTGCGCGTCGAGCGGCAGGTCGGTCGACTTCGCCAGGCTCTCGAAGACCGGCAGCCCGATGGTCAGGTTGGGCACGAAGTGGTTGTCCATCACGTCGACGTGCACCCAGTCTGCGCTGGGGATGCGGCCGACCTCGTCGGCGAGACGGGACAGGTCGGCATTGAGGATGCTCGGCGTGATCTGGATGGCCATGGTGGGTCGATCCTAGAGTCCGCGGCGCCTTCCGGGCGCATACTCGAGAGGTGGCCTCCCGTCTGATCTCAGCCGTAGCAGCGGTCCTCACCCTGGGCGTGCTGGTGGCGATCTACCGGATCACCGCCGACCAGGGCGACTCTCCCGCTGGCTGGTTCGTGGCGCTGCTCGTCGTGGCGATGGCCGGCCTCGGCTACGGCGTGACCAGCGGCCCCCGCCGTGGGGCCGTGCTGATGGCGGCCAGCGTCCTGGTCTCGATGCTGGGCCTGCTCGCCATCTTCACCGTGGGGCTGCTCCTGCTCGCCGCCGGCGCGGCGGGATTCGTCGCGTCAGCCATGGCGTTGTCGAGCGCACCCCGCGTCGCCGTTCCCTGAGCTCACCCCCGGCGGAGGAGGGCCATGAACATCGCGTCGGTGCCGTGCCGGTGCGGCCAGAGCTGGACGGCCCCCGCGAGGTGGGCGGACTCCGCGTCCTCGGCCTCCGGGACCATCGAGAGCAGCTCCTCGAGCCGTGCGTCCGGCCTGTCGGCGAGCACCGCGTCGACCACGCCGCTCGACTCCTCGACCACCGGTGAGCAGGTCGCGTAGAGCACCACTCCCCCCGGTCGCACAGAGTCGAGCGCGCTGCGCAGCAACGCCTGCTGCAGCGGGACCAGCGCCTCCAGATCCTGCGCGGTGCGCCGCCAACGGCTCTCCGGGCGTCGCCGGAGCGCCCCGAGTCCCGAGCAGGGTGCGTCGACGAGGACGCGGTCGAACGTCCCGTCGAGCCATGGGCGGACGGGTGCCGTCGCCGGTGACGACGTCGCCCTGCGTCGCCCGGATCGCCTGGGCGACCAGCTTCGCGCGGTGCGGCAGGCGCTCGCTGGCCAGCAACCTGGCACCTCGTTCGGTCGCCACTGCACCGAGCAGTGCCGCCTTGCCGCCGGGGCCGGCACACAGGTCCAGCCAGCGCTCGTCGCGGCCATCGACGACCGCTCGAGTGAGGGCCAGGGCGACCAGCTGGGATCCGGCGTCCTGGACGCCGGCCCTGCCTTCGCGGACCGCCGGGACGGCCCCGGGGTCGCCGGAGTCCATCACCGCTGCCAACGGGGAGATGGCGAGCGGCTGACCGCCCAGCTCCTCGACCGTGGACAGGCCGGGACGGGCCACCAGGGTGACGCCTGGTCGCTCGTTGTCGGCCGTCAGCAGGGCATCCAGCTCGTCGGGGCGATCCAAGGCCCGGCTCAGTGCCTCGACGATCCAGTCCGGGTGCGAGCGGCGTACTGCTTGGGTGGCGTCGAGCGCGTCCATCCAGCCGTCGAGGTCGTGCGCGGCGATACGGCGCATGATCGCGTTGGTGAACCCAGCCGGCTTGTGGCCGACGCGCGCGCGGACCAGCTCGACGGTGCTGGCGACAGCAGCGTGGTCGGGGACGCGCATCCCGAGCAGCTGGTGGGCGCCGAGCCGCAGCGCGTCCCGCACACCCGCGTCCGGGCTGCGTCCCGCGAGGTGGTCGATGACCGCGTCGTAGCTGCGCAGCCCGCGGAGGGTGCCGCCGACCAGCTCGGTGGTGAAGGCGGCGTCGCGTCCCTCGATCCGGCGCTCACGCAGCAGCTGCGGCAGCACCAGGTTGGCGTAGGCGTCGTCCTCGCGGACCGCCACCAGCACGTCGTACGCCGCCAGCCGGGACGGGTCCACCGACGGCGCGTTCTGCCTGCTGCCCTGGCCACCCCGGCTCATGCGAGGAACTCACGGACCAGCTTCTTCGGCGCCGTCGCCAGCCAGGCGTCGGTGATCACCTCGGCGAGCTCGTCGCGGGTGATCTCGCCGAGCCTCGACTGCTGCACGAGCACGGCGTTGAACCCGCGGAAGTGATCGATCGTGAAGAACGGGCCGTCGCCGTCGACCAGTGCCTGCTTGTCGTCGGGGTTGGCAGTGCGGATCACCAGGAGGTCGTCGTACTCCTCCCCGGTCTCCGGGTCGACCGCGCTCTTGTGCGGCTTGCGGTGGAGCACGAACCCGCGGCCCTTGTCGCCCTTCTCGCGGAGCGGCACCAGCCACGTGGGGACGTCACCCCACGAGGTGCCGAACCAGGTCTCGGGCAGGCCGCTGCAGATCTCGTCGACGTCCTCGGGACGGGCCCCGTGACCTGCCTTCGGGGGCTTGCGTGCAGCCATGCGCGCGACGCTACTCGCCGAGGCGTGCGGTGGCGGCGAGCCGGGCGCCGCGGGCCCAGTCGGCCGCGTGCATCTCCTTGCGTCCGCGTGGGGTGACCCGGCTCAGCTGGACGGGACCGGTGCCGGTGCCGACGTAGACGGCGTTCTTGGTGACCTCGACGCGCCCCGGCTCAAGCCGTTCGCGCTCGACGGGTCGGGCGGGGCCGAGCTTGATCCGCTCACCCTCGAACGTCGACCAGGCGCCGGGCTCCGGGGTGCAGGCGCGGATGTGGCGGTCGACGGCGATGGCGGGCTCGGTCCAGTCGACCCGGGCGTCCTCGACGGCGATCTTCGGCGCGAGGCTGACCCCGTCCGCGGGCTGCTCACGTGCCTCGAGGGTGCCGTCCTCGATGCCGTCGAGGGTCTGCACGAGGAGGCCCGCTCCGCCCTCGGCCAGCCGCTCCAGCAGGTCGCCGGCGGTGTCCTCCGGCCGGATCGTCTGGGTCATCAGGCCGAAGGTGGGGCCGGCGTCGAGCTCCCGGACCAGGCGGAACGTCGTCGCGCCGGAGACCTCGTCCCCGGCCCAGATGGCGTGCTGCACGGGTGCGGCGCCCCGCCAGGAGGGGAGCACCGAGAAATGCAGGTTGACCCAGCCGTGCTCTGGGATGTCGAGCACAGGCTGGGGAAGCAGGGCGCCGTAGGCCACCACCGCGCAGCAGTCGGGACGGAGGTCGCGCAGGGCCACCTGGAAATCGGCGTCGCGGGGGCGGAGCGGCTTGAGCACGGGTACGCCGAGCTCCTCGGCCCGTTGCGCCACCGGAGAAGCGACCAGCCTGCGTCCGCGTCCGGCTGGCGCGTCCGGGCGGGTGACCACCCCGACGAGCTCGTGCCTGCTGGCGGCAACGGCGTCGAGGGCGGGGATGGCGACCTCGGGAGTGCCGGCGAAGACGAGGCGCACTAGGCCATGCCTCCCGACCCTCGTCCGTCGCGAGCGTCGGCCCGCGAAGTGCATCGCAAGGCGGAGGAGGGAGGCGATTGCGGAGCATCGTCGACCGACGACAACGCCGCGAGGTGCCCGCGGGGCGGCGCGTAGCAGGACATGGGGTCGGGAGTCACGGCCTTAGAAGCCGAGACCGTTGGTGGCGTGCGGCGAGACCTTCACCGTCGGCGAGGTCTGGCCGAACCACTCCGCCTCGCGGATGTACTTCATCGCCTCCTTGCGCGCCTCCCGGTCGAGCCGGTCGATGAACAGGATGCCGTCGAGGTGGTCGGTCTCGTGCTGGATCGCGCGGGAGAGCATCTCGGTGCCCTCGATGGTCACCGGCTCGCCGTACATGTCGAACCCGCGGGCGACCACCGAGAACGCCCGCTTGCAGTCGATCCGCAGCTCCGGGATCGACAGGCAGCCCTCGGGCCCGTCCTGGAGGTCCTCGGAGAGCGTGAGGTCGGGGTTCACCAGGTGGCCCAGCTCGTCGTCGACGTACCAGGTGAACACGCGCAGGCCCACGCCCAGCTGCGGCGCGGCCAGGCCGGCGCCGGGGGCGTCCATCATGGTCTCGGTCAGGTCGGCGACGAGGGTGCGCAGCTCCTTGTCGAAGTCGACGACCGGCTTGGCCGGCGTACGCAGCACCGGGTCGCCGAAGAGTCGGATCGGCCTGATGGACAAGGGAATTCCTCCTGCGGTGACGACGGAGAGGACAGTCTAGGAGGGCTCACCCCAGCTCGGCGGGATCGACCTCGACCCGCACGTGCGGCAGCTTGCGCGTGGACCGCTGAGCCTGGAGTGCTCCGAGGGCGGCGGAGAGGGCAGCACCCGAGCTGCGGGGCACGCGTACGACGTAGCGGACCGTCGGCTCGTCGAGCGCGCCCCGGACACCCTCGACCGGGACCGGGCCCAGCACCTCCGCACCCGCGGGCAGGCTCAGCGTGGCCAGCGCCTGCTCGAGGTCGTCGGCCTCACCGGTGATCGTCGCGACCCGCGACGCCGGGGGCAGGTGTGCCGACTGGCGCTCGTCGATCTCGCGCCGGGCAAGACCGCTGGGGTCCCAGCGGAGCAGGGCCTGCAGCCCCGGATGGCTCGACTCACCGATGGCGAGCACCCGGCCGCCCTCACTCGCCCGGCGGACCAGCGCGGCGGCATTGGCCCAGCGTCGTACGGCCTCCTCGGTCGCGCGCAGGTCCGAGCGCGCGAGCAGCAGCCAGGTATCCATCAGCAGGACCGCCGCGTAGCCGCCCTCCGCGACCGGCTCGGCACCCGGGGTGGCCACGACGATCGCCGGGCGGGCGTCGACGTTCGCGAGGACGTGGTCGCCCGAGGAGGAGGTGCGGACGGGCACACCCGGCAGTGCCCGACCGAGCTCCTCGGCCGTACGCGCGTCGCCGAGAACCGGAGCGCGCAGCCCCTGTCCCCCGCACGCCGCACAACGCCAGCCGGGGACCCGGGTGGCGCACCAGGCGCACTCCGGGGGGCGGGAGGGGCCGCGCAGCCGGAGGGGTCCGTGGCACACGGCGCACAGGGCCGGCGTACGGCAGCGGTCGCAGGCGAGCCGGGTGGCGTAGCCCGCTCGCGGCGTCTGGACGAGCACGGGGCCGTCGCGGACGGCGTCGCGGACCAGGGTCAGGGCCTCGCTGGGCAGCCGCGCGGAGCGCGCGCCAGGGTCCTGCGCGAGGTCGCGGTCGGAGTCGCCGGTGAGACCAACCGAGATCCGCTGTCGTACGACGTCGCGCGGGGCGACGACCTCGGTGGCCCAGCCGGTGCGGACGAGGTACTCCGCCTCTACGCTGCGCGCGTGCGCTGCGAGCAGGGCGGCACACCCGGTCTCCTGGGCACGCATGAGCAGCACCTCGCGGGCATGTGGGTACGGCGCTCGCGGCTCGTCGTGGAGGTCATCGCCGTCGTCCCAGATCGCGACCAGGCCGAGGTCGCGCACGGGCGCGAACGCGGCGGCGCGGGTGCCGATGACGATGCGTACGGCGCCGCGGCTGATCGCCAGGAAGGCGCGGTAGCGCTGGGCAGGTCCCGAGTCTGCCGCGAGGACGACATGTCGTCCCTCGCCGAGCCGCCGCGTGAGGGCGGCGTCGAGCCGGTCGACGTCGCGGTAGTCGGGGACGCACACCAGCGCACCCCGGCCCGACGCTGCCGTGGTGACGACGGCCTCGGCCAGGAGCTCGGCCCAGTCGTCGCCCGGGACGACCGTCCAGACAGCGTGGGGCGATTCTCCGGTCGTTAGGCCGCCCAGGAACGCTTCTCCGCCGGTGTAGTGCGCGGCGAGCTCGGGGCGACGCTCGGCCGCGACCGGTGGCGCCGGCTCGGACGGCTGCTTCTCGACGGTCGCGTGCCGCGGAGGGACGGCCATCCGGAGCACGTCGGACCGGGTGCCGGCGTACCGCGCGGCGACGGCCCCGGTGAGCGCGGCCACGTCGGGGGTGAGCACCTGCTCCGGGCTGACCAGGCGCCGCAGCGGCTGCAGCCGGCCGGTGTGCTCGGTCGACGCGGCCCGCTCGATCAGGAACCCGTCGACGTCCTGGCCGGCGAACCGCACCTTGACGCGCACCCCCGGCTGGGCGTCGGCCGCCATGGTCTCGGGTACGGCGTAGTCGAAGGGCCGGTCGAGATGCGCGAGCGCCACGTCGACGAGCACCCGGGCCACCGGGTCGACCTCGGCCATCGGGACCGGCAACTTCAATTTCGGCGGCTTCGCCCTCCGCGCGACCGCCTTGACCCGCTCAGGTGCCGGGAGCAGCGCCGGCTGCTCCTCGTCTCCCGTCGTCACACGCGCATGCTTTCACCCGGGGGCGACAGTCTGGGCTGCAGGTTTCACCGGTCGACCGGTGAAACCGGTGGTTGTGCACCGAAACTTCGGGGCACAACGTCAGGTTTCCCCGGTCGACCGGGGAAACCGTCCGCCCTTCAGTGCGCCTTCGGCAGCTCGTACGCCTTCCCGTCCAGCTTGTGGGTCGGCTTGATGTTCAGCGCCTTCAGGATCGTCGGCATGATGTCGACCGACCGGACGCCGCCCTTGAGGTCCTTGGAACCGACACCGCCGCCCGCGAACACGATCGGGATGTCCTGGGCCCGGCGCTGGATGCCGCCGTGGTCGCCGGCCACGGAGTACGTCGTGTCGTCGATCAGCGTGGCGATCACGTTCGCGCCGTGCTTGGCAGCAGTGGTGTCCAGCAGCTCCTGTGCGTGGGCCTTGAACCAGTCACGCTCGCCCTTTGACGGCATCCGGTCCCAGCGCACCGGCGAGGCCAGCTCGAAGCGGCGGTTGTCGGCACTCCGCTTCCAGACCGCCGAGACGTCCGGCATCTTCGCCATCACGTCCACCGCCTGCTTGACCTTCGCCGAGGACTGGTTCTTCAACCAGGCCCGGACCATCGAGTCGGAGTAGGTCATCGCGACGTTGCCGGTGTTCACCAGCGGCTGCAACGCCGGCTGCGGGTCGAGGTACTCGTCGTTCTCCATCGTGCCGTAGTACCAGTTGTAGAACCCCTGGCCGTCGGCGTCGACGCCGTGGAAGTTCCGCCCTGGGACCGAGCCGTGGTCAGAGGTGAGTACGACGAGGGTGTCGTCGAGCTCCCCGGTCTTGTGCAGGTGCCTGACGATCTTGCCGACCTGCTCGTCCGCGACCTTGGCCGAGGCCCTCATGTGCGTCATCGGGACCGCGCCGCCGGGGTCGTCGATGCCGCCCCACATGTGCGCGGCCTTGTCGACGCCGGGCAGCGTGACGAACACACCGCTCCACTTCTTCTCGTTCTTCATGGTCGCGATCGCCGCGTCGGCTGCCCAGACGTCGCCGCCCTGGTGGTTCGGGTCGAAGCCAACCGTGTAGCGGTTCTTGTCCAACGGGTAGAGCCATGCGGGCGAGATCCCCGTGTCGTACCGCTCCCCCGAGTCGGAGTCCACGTAGAACCGGCCGCACTCTGGGGCCGAGAGGTACGCCGGGACCTCGATGCCGTCGGGCCCACGCCAGGTGGGGTCGGCCGTCGCGTCGCCGTCGCAGTCGAATGCCCGGCCGGAGAAGGTGATGGTCCGGTCCGCGTGCTCTCCGCCCAGCCCCCAGGCGGCGTACGTCTTCGGGCTGATCGCGACGACCTTGGATCCCGGACGCTTCGCGTGGAGGTACTCGGCCAGCTTCGGGTAGCCCGCGTGCTCCTGCAGCGGGAAGATCTCCTCGGAGCCCCAGTTGCTGGTCAGCCACATCTTGCCGGGGATGGTGAGGTCGTCGGGGAGCACACCGTCGACGTCGCGGTAGCCCTCATCGGTCCAGCCCATGTTCTTGGGCAGAGCGCCAGTGGTGATCACGTTGTGGGTCACCACGGTGACGGCGCCCAGGTGGCCGAGGTAGGCGTTGGGCGCGTCGGCACCGGATTTCATCAGCGCCTGGACGTTGCGCATCTTGTACTTCTCGACGATCTCGGTGGAGAGCCCGTCCACGACGATGACGACGACCTTGCTCGGCGTGTGCGCCTTCGGTGGGCTCGCGTTGCCAGCGGTCGCCGACATGCCGGCGAGGGCGACGGCGAGCGAGATCGCGAGGAGTCCGAGAAGAAGACGTGGGGCACGGCGCATTGGAAAGCCTCCGGATCCGACCCCCACCGGCGCCGTTGCGCCGGGGCAGGGTTCGGCGAAAGTAGCACCGGAGGTCAGCGCCGTGGAACCGCCGTTCTAGCCCGCGCTGGCGGGCGCGAGGCTCCCCGTGCTAACGCGGGAAACCTCAGATGCCGGCGGCAGCCTTGAGCTTGTCCGCCCGATCGGTCTTCTCCCAGGTGAAGTCGGGGAGCTCGCGGCCGAAGTGGCCGTACGCCGAGGTCTGGGCGTAGATCGGGCGCAGCAGGTCGAGGTCGCGGATGATCGCGGCGGGGCGGAGGTCGAAGACCTCGAGGACGGCCTTCTGGATGACCTCGTCAGCGACCACGCCGGTGCCGAAGGTCTGCACGAAGACGCCCACCGGCTGGGCCTTGCCGATGGCGTAGGCGACCTGCACCTCGGCGCGCCGGGCGAGGCCCGCGGCGACGATGTTCTTGGCGACCCAGCGCATGGCGTACGCCGCGGAGCGGTCCACCTTCGACGGGTCCTTGCCGGAGAAGGCGCCGCCACCGTGACGGGCCATGCCGCCGTAGGTGTCGACGATGATCTTGCGACCGGTCAGTCCGGCGTCGCCCATCGGGCCACCGACCACGAACACACCGGTGGGGTTCACCAGCAGGCGGTAGTCCTCGGAGGGGATCTCGAAGCCGGCGAGCACGTGGTCGATCACGTGCTTCTTGATGTCGGACTCGAGCGTCTCGAGCGTGGTCTCCTCGGCGTGCTGCGTGGAGAGCACCACGGTGTCGACACGGACGGGGTTGTCCTGCTCGTCGTACTCGATGGTGACCTGGGTCTTCCCGTCGGGACGCAGGTAGGCCATCGTGCCGTCCTTGCGCACCTCGGTCAGCCGCTCGGCGAGCCGGTGCGCGATCGTGATCGGCAGCGGCATCAGCTCGGGGGTGTCGTCCGAGGCGTAGCCGAACATCAGGCCCTGGTCGCCGGCTCCCTGCTTGTCCAGCTCGTCGACGGAGGAGCCGACCCGGGCCTCGTGCCCTTGGTCCACGCCAGCGGCGATGTCAGCGGACTGGCCGCCGATGCACACCTGCACGCCGCAGGACTTGCCGTCGAAGCCCTTGAGCGAGGAGTCGTAGCCGATCTCGAGGATCTTCTTGCGGACCAGCTCTGCGACCGGCGCGTAGGCGTTCGTGCGGACCTCGCCCGCCACGACGACCAGGCCGGTGGTCAGCAGCGTCTCGACGGCGACGCGCAGGTTCGCCTTGTCGGTGTCGTTGGCGAGGAGGTAGTCCAGCACCGTGTCGCTGATCGCGTCGGCGATCTTGTCCGGGTGACCTTCGGTCACGGACTCGGAGGTGAAAAGGCGTCCGGTCACTGTCGTGTTCTCCTACGCGGTGGGCCAGGTTTTGTGGCGGTCGATGGGCCGGGTCTCGGCGTGGCCGAGCCTAACCGACCGTCCCAGTGGTGGGACGCCGGTCTCAGTGTGTGTCCGGGGTCGCGTCGGCGGGCGAGCAGGCCGAGCACGCGGTCCCAGATCACGTGCGCCAGCGCCGACTTCGACCCGAGCGGGACGCTCACGGCACTACCGTCCGCAGCGAGTACGACGGCCTCGTTGTCCTCCGAACCGAAGACGGCACCGCCGCCGACGTCGTTGACCACCAGCAGGTCGCATCCCTTGCGGGCGAGCTTGGCCCGCGCGTGCTCCATCACGCGTGCCGGTCTCATCGCCGGTCTCGGCGGCGAACCCCACGACGACGATGTGGTCGTTGGGCCGCTCGTGGGCGAGGCCGGCCAGGATGTCGGGGTTCTGGGCCAGCCGGATCTCCGGCGAGCTGCCGTCGTCGGACTTCTTGATCTTGGTGCCGGACACGCCGACCGGACGGAAGTCGGCCGGTGCCGCGGCCATCACGACGGCATCCGCCGCCGCGCTCGACTCGAGCACGTGCTCCTGCAGCTGGGCGGTGGTCTCCACCCTGACGACCTTGACGCCGGCCGGGTCAGGCAGGGTCACGTTGGCTGCGACGAGGGTGACCTCGGCGCCGCGGGCGGCCGCCGTACGCGCCAGTGCGTAGCCCTGGAGGCCGGAGGACCGGTTGCCGATGAACCGGACCGGGTCGAGGTACTCGCGGGTGCCGCCGGCCGAGACCACGACGCGCTTGCCGGCGAGGTCCTGGACGGTCGCCCCGCCGTGGTCCTCGCCGCGGGCGAGGAGGTCGGTGGCCAGAGCGAAGATCTCGTCGGGGTCGGGCAGCCGACCCTTGCCGGTGTCGGCACCGGTGAGTCGGCCCTCGGCGGGCTCGATCACGACCGCGCCCCGCGAGCGCAGGGTGGCGACGTTGGCCCGGGTGGCCGGGTGCTCCCACATCTCGGTGTGCATGGCCGGGGCGAACACGACCGGGCAGCGTGCGGTGAGCAGGGTGTTCGTGAGCAGGTCGTCGGCCAGGCCGTGTGCCGCCTTGGCGAGCAGGTCCGCGGTCGCTGGGGCCACCACGACGAGCGTGGCCTGCTGGCCGATCCGCACATGAGGCACCTCGTGGACCGAGGTCCACACGTCGGTGCTGACCGGCTTGCCGGACAGCGCGGCCCAGGTGGCCGCGCCCACGAACTCGAGCGCGGAGGCAGTCGGGACGACCGTGACGTCGTGCCCGGACTCGGTGAACCGGCGCAGCAGCTCACAGGCCTTGTACGCAGCAATCCCGCCGCTCACGCCGAGAACGACACGAGGGCGGGACACAGCTTCTGGGACGACTGGGTCCACGAAAGCCTGCTAGCTCACTCGACCACTGGGTCGGCGGCGGGGGTCTGCGGCGCGGGGACCGCGGCGGCGAGCGCCTCGGCGGCGAGCTCGTCGGGGTCGATGTCCTCGCAGGTCAGCAGGTCCTCGTTGATCTCGCGCAGGGCGATGGACAACGGCTTCTCCTGCACGTGGGTGTCCACGAGCGGCCCGACGTACTCCAGCAGGCCCTCGCCGAGCTGGGAGTAGTAGGCGTTGATCTGACGCGCACGCTTGGCGCTGTAGAGCACCAGCTTGTACTTGGAGTCGGTCTTGGTCAGCAGGTCGTCGATGGGGGGATTGGTGATTCCCTCGGCAACTGGCTGGGCACCGGACGCGCTCATTGAGCCTCACTAACGAAGATTGGTTCTGCCAACGACGGTCACGGAAGACGACCCGGGGACCCGTCACTGCCCGGGGGACGCCCCGGACCGCATCAACTCTACCAATTCCTCGCCAGCATCGTGAATCCGACGGTTCACCACCGTGACGTCGAACTCCGGCTCCGCGGCCAGTTCCTGCTTGGCAGTCTCCAGGCGCAGCTCGCGCTCGGCCTCGTCCTCGGTGCCGCGGCCGACGAGCCGGCGTACCAGCTCCTCCCACGAGGGCGGGGCCAGGAAGACGAACAGCGCCTCGGGCATCCGCTGCCGGACCTGACGCGCACCCTGGAGGTCGATCTCCAAGAGCGCGGTCTGACCGGCTGCGAGGGCCTCCTCGACGGGTTGCCGCGGGGTTCCGTAGCGGGCTCCCCGGTGTACGACGGCCCACTCGAGCAGCTCGTCGTCAGCCACCAGCCGGTCGAACTCGGTCTCCGAGACGAAGTGGTAGTGCACCCCGTCCTGCTCGCCGGGCCGGCGACGCCGAGTGGTGGCGGACACGGAGATCCAGACCTCCGGGTGGTGCTCGCGCACCCAGGCCGTCAGGGTGCCCTTCCCCACGGCGGTGGGCCCGGCGAGAACGGTCAGCCGAGACGTGGAAGGGCTCACGGTCACTCAGACGAGGAGAACTCGTCGATGAGCGCGGCGACCTGCTTGGCGCCCAGCCCACGCACGCGACGAGTCTCGGAGATCTTCAGCTTCTCCATCACCTGCTGCGCGCGCACCTTGCCGATCCCCGGCATGGACTGGAGCAGCTCCCTGACCCTCATCTTGCCGATGACCTCGTTGGTCCGGCTCTCCTCGACCACCTCGGCGAGGGTCGCACCCGAGTGCTTGAGCCGGTTCTTGACCTCGGCTCGCTCACGGCGGGACGCAGCTGCCTTGTCGAGAGCAGCCTGGCGTTGCTCGGGCGTGAGAGGCGGCAAGGCCACTGAGGTTTCCTCGACTTCCTGCTCATCTGCTTCGAGCGGGTGGGGAACGTCTGTTGGTGCAGGGGTTTCCGGACACGGGCAATCTAGCCACGCCGCGGGGAGCCCTGCAACGCGGGAGGGGCCCAGTTGGTCACCCCGAGACGAACGTCACCTGGGTCGTTCACTCGATGACACGCGTCAGGCCAGGCCGAGGTTGATCTTGCAGACGTCTCGGGCCTGCTGCTCGATGCCGGAGGTGGCCGCGACGACCTCCTCGGTGCCGACCTGTCCCGCGGCGTCGGCGATCGCCTTCTGGTCGGTCACACTGAGGCCGGCCGGCGGCTTGCCGTCCTGGAAGTCGGCCGGGTCCACGCCGGCATCCTCGAGCGCCTCGTCGAGCCCCTCGATCGCCCCGATCAGGGTCTGCCACTCGTCGGCCAGGTCGTCGGGAGACTGGTCGGCAAGCTCGCGCAGCATCGGCAGGCCGTCCAGCAGGGCCGACGGCGAGGTGGACGCAGTCATCTCCGCGATCTGCTTCTTGTTCTTCTCGAGGGCGCCGCAGTAGGTCTCGCCCCCGCAGGAGGTGAGCGGCAGGAGCAGGGCCACCGCCAGGGCTGCCGCGGCCCGGCGCGCCGGCTTCCCGCGCATCAGCGACTCCCCCGCAGTGCGAGGAAGGCGTCCAGCGAACGCTCCACAGCGGCGTGCAGCGATCCCGCGTCGGGTCCGGCGCCGAGGATCTCCCGTGAGCTCGACGGGAGCACGAGGTCGATCACGTCACCGAAGATCCGGCGTACGTCGTCAGCAGTCCCGCCCTGGGCGCCGATCCCCGGCACCAGCAGGGGGCCGTTGACCGCCAGGTCCTCGGTGGTGTCGGCGATGGTCGCGCCGACCACGGCGCCGAAGGAGCCCATCGGCGCGACGCCGGCGTTCAGCGCCCGCAGCTCCTCCAGCACGGTGCCGGCGACGCTCTGCCCGGCCTCCGTGCGGGCGTGCTGGAACGCAGGGGCCTCGGGGTTGGAGGTCAGGGCGAGCACGAACACGCCCTTGCCGTGCTCACGGGCGGTCTCGATCATCGGCGCGAGGCTGCCGAACCCGAGGTACGGCGTCGCGGTGATCGCGTCCACCGCCATCGGGGACCTGGGGTCGAGGTAGGCGTCGGCGTAGGCCTGTGCCGTGGAGCCGATGTCGCCGCGCTTGACGTCCAGAACCACCAGCGCTCCGGCCTCGCGGGAGGTCTCGACCACGCGCTCGAGGACGGCGATGCCGCGGGAGCCGAAGCGCTCGAAGAACGCCGACTGCGGCTTGACGGCGGCGACGCGGGGAGCCAGTGCCTCCGCGGCGCCGAGCGCGAACTTCTCCAGACCGTTGACCGAGTCGGTGAGACCCCAGGCGTCGAGCAGGCCGGCGTGCGGGTCGATGCCCGCGCAGAGCGGGCCGCGTCCGTCCATGGCCGCGCGCAGTCGCGCGCCGAAGGTCAGGGGCTCGGTCATGACCTGCTCTCCTGTGACCCAGGAGCCTGTTGCAGCCGGGTCGAGAGCCGGGCGTTCATCCGCGCGGGCCACCAGGGGCCCTCGTAGATGAAGCCGGTGTAGGCCTGGAGCAGGTCAGCGCCCGCGTCCAGCCGTTCGACCGCGTCGGCGGGCGTGGTGATGCCGCCGACGCCGATCAGCGTCAGGTCGCCTCCCACCCGGTCCCGGAGGAGGCGGATCACCTCGGTGGCCCGGTCGCGGAGCGGCGGGCCGGAGAGCCCACCCGCACCCGCGGCATCCACCTGTGCGGTGGTCGAGGTCAGACCGGCGCGGGAGATCGTCGTGTTGGTCGCCACGATGCCGTCGAGCCCGATCCCGGTTGCCAGGTCGGCGACGGCCAGCACGTCCTCGTCGCTGAGGTCGGGGGCGATCTTGACCAGCAGGGGCACGTGGCCGTCGGTGACGTCATCCGCGCGGCGGCGTACGGCACGGAGGAGCGGGTCCAGGCGCTCGACCGCCTGGAGGTCGCGCAGGCCGGGCGTGTTCGGGGAGGAGACGTTCACGACCAGGTAGTCGGCGTGCGGGGCGAGCAGCGAGGTGCTCTTCACGTAGTCGCGGACCGCGTCGTCCTCGGGGACCACCTTGGTCTTGCCGATGTTGATCCCGAGCGGCACACCGACGCGGCGTCCGGTGCGGTCGAGCCGCCTGGCCGCCAGCCGACGGGCCACCACCTGGGCCCCGTCGTTGTTGAAGCCCATCCGGTTGACCACCGCGCGGTCGGCCGGCAACCGGGCCAACCGCGGCTTGGGGTTCCCCTCCTGCGGCTCGCCGGTGACGGTGCCGATCTCGACGAACCCGAAGCCCATGTTTGCGAGCGCGTCGATGCCGACGGCGTTCTTGTCGAAGCCGGCAGCGAGACCGAGGAGCCCGGGGAACTCCAGCCCCATCAACCGGCGGGTCCGTCCCTTTCCGACCTTGCTGACCCGGCCACCGATGTGGCGCGTGACGGGCTGCGCCGCCCGGATGGCGCTGAAGGCGAGGTGGTGGGCCTTCTCGGGGTCGGTCCGCGTCAGTACCCGGTCGAAGAGCAGACGGTAGGGCTGCACTCAGAGGTCCAGCTTCTCGTGGTTGCCGGCGGCCTGCTGGTCCAGCGGACGGGCCCAGTCCTGCAGCGAGCGCACGCCGATGTCGGCCGCGCGCATCGCCTCGATCCCCTGCACAGCGGCGCCGAGTCCCTGCACCGTGGTGATGCACGGGATGTTGTTGAGGATGGCCGCCGTGCGGATCTCGTAGCCGTCCAGCCGCGGTGAGCCGCCGCTCGTGGTGCCGTGCGGCGTGTTCACGACGAGGTCGATCTCACCGTCGAGGATCCTGCCGACGATGGTCTTGTCGCCCTCGGCGTCCCCTTCGCTGTGCTTGCGTACGACGGCGGCCGAGACCCCGTTGCGCCGCAGCACCTCGGCGGTCCCCACGGTCGCCAGGATCTGGTAGCCGAGGTCGGCCAGCCGCTTCACCGGGAAGATCATGCTCCGCTTGTCGCGGTTGGCCATCGAGACGAACACGCGTCCGCTCAGCGGCAACGAGCCGTAGGCGGCAGTCTGCGCCTTGGCGAACGCCTTGCCGAAGTCGGCGTCGAGGCCCATCACCTCGCCGGTCGAGCGCATCTCCGGACCGAGGATCGCGTCCACGGTCTTGCCGTCGATCGTCTTGAACCGGTTGAACGGCATCACGGCCTCCTTGACCGCGATCGGGGCGTCGCCGGGGAGATCTCCGCCGTCACCCTCTGCCGCGAGCACACCTTCCTCGCGGAGGGCGGCGATCGTCTCGCCGAGCATGATCCGCGCTGCCGCCTTGGCCAGCGGCCTGGCAGTCGCCTTGGACACGAACGGCACCGTCCGGCTCGCCCGCGGGTTGGCCTCCAGGACGTAGAGCACGTCGGAGCCGAGCGCGAACTGGATGTTGAGCAGGCCGAGCACCCCGACCCCGCGGGCGATCGCCTCGGTCGCCTCACGGATCCGGCCGATCTCCTCCTTGCCCAGCGTGATCGGGGGCAGTGCGCACGAGGAGTCACCCGAGTGGATCCCGGCCTCCTCGATGTGCTCCATCACCCCGCCGAGGTAGAGGTCGGTCCCGTCGTACAGCGCGTCGACGTCGATCTCGACCGCGTCGTCGATGAACCGGTCGACCAGCACCGGGTGCTCCGGGCTGATCTCGGTGGCTCGGTGGATGTAGCCCTCGAGCGACTCGTCGTCGTACACGATCTCCATGCCACGGCCGCCCAGGACGTACGACGGACGCACCAGCACGGGATAGCCGATCGTGGCGGCGATGTGCTGGGCCTCGGAGAACGACGTCGCCATGCCGTGCTTGGGGGCAGGCAGACCGGCCTCCGCGAGCACCCGGCCGAAGGCCCCGCGCTCCTCCGCCAGGTGGATCGCGGAGGGTGGCGTGCCGACGATCTTGACCCCGGCGTCCTCGAGCCCCTGCGCCAGCCCGAGCGGCGTCTGCCCACCCAGCTGGCAGATCACGCCGGCGATGGGCCCGGCCTTGGTCTCGGCGTGCACCACCTCCAGGACGTCCTCGAGCGTGAGCGGCTCGAAGTAGAGCCGGTCGGAGGTGTCGTAGTCGGTGGAGACGGTCTCCGGGTTGCAGTTGACCATCACCGTCTCGTAGCCGGCCTCGTGCAGCGCCAGGCTGGCGTGCACGCAGGAGTAGTCGAACTCGATCCCCTGGCCGATCCGGTTGGGCCCGGACCCGAGGATGATCACCGCCTGCTTCTCGCGCGGCTCGACCTCGGTCTCCTCGTCGTAGGAGCTGTAGTGGTAGGGCGTGCGCGCCGCGAACTCGGCGGCGCAGGTGTCGACCGTCTTGAACACCGGCCGGACGCCGAGGGCGTGCCGCACTCCCCGGACGACGTCCTCGTTCATGTCGCGGATCCGGCCGAGCTGGGCGTCCGAGAACCCGTGACGCTTCGCCCGGCGCAGCAGCGACGGAGTCAGCTCCTCGGCCTCGATCACCTCGAGCGCGACCTCGTTGATCAGGCACAGCTGGTCGACGAACCACGGGTCGATGCCGGTGACGTCGTGCACCTGCTCGGCCGTCGCGCCGGCACGGAGGGCATCCATCACCTTGCGCAGCCGGCCGTCGTGCGGCTTGCGGATCTCCTCGAGCAGCGCGTCGCGGTCGAGGTCGACGTGGCGGTGGCTCCAGTCGAAGATCGCCTTCCTGTCCTCCAGCGAGCGGAGCGCCTTCTGCAGCGCCTCGGTGAAGTTGCGGCCGATCGCCATCGCCTCGCCGACCGACTTCATGTGCGTGGTCAGCGTCGGGTCGGCCGCCGGGAACTTCTCGAACGCGAACCGAGGCACCTTCACCACGACGTAGTCGAGGGACGGCTCGAAGCTGGCCGGCGTCTCGCGGGTGATGTCGTTGGGGATCTCGTCCAGGGTGTAGCCGATCGCGACCTTGGCGGCGATCTTGGCGATCGGGAAGCCGGTCGCCTTGGAGGCGAGCGCACTGGACCGCGAGACCCGCGGGTTCATCTCGATCACGACCACGCGACCGTCGTCGGGGTTGACCGCGAACTGGATGTTGCAGCCGCCGGTGTCGACGCCGACCAGGCGGATGATGCCGATCGAGAGGTCACGCAGGTGCTGGTACTCGCGGTCGGTCAGCGTCATCGCCGGCGCCACGGTGATCGAGTCGCCGGTGTGCACGCCCATCGGGTCGAGGTTCTCGATGGAGCACACGATCACCACGTTGTCGGCGGTGTCGCGCATGACCTCGAGCTCGTACTCCTTCCAGCCGATGATCGACTCCTCGAGGAGCACCTCGGTGGTCGGGCTGGCGGCCAGCCCTGCTCCGGCCATCCGGCGCAGGTCGTCCTCGTCGTACGCCATCCCGGAGCCGGTGCCGCCCATCGTGAAGCTGGGCCGCACGACCATCGGCCAGCCCAGGTCCTTGGACGCCTCGAAGCAGTCCTGGAGGGTGTGGCAGACGACCGAGCGGGCCACCTCGCCGCCGAGCTCCTCGACGATCTTCTTGAACGACTCGCGGTTCTCGCCGCGGTTGATCGCCTCGATGCTGGCGCCGATCAGCTCCACGCCGTACTTCTCCAGGACACCGAGCCGGTCGAGGTCCATCGCCGTGTTCAGGGCGGTCTGCCCACCCAGCGTGGCGAGCAGCGCGTCGGGACGCTCCTTCTCGATCACCTTCTCCACGAACTCGGCGGTGATCGGCTCGACGTACGTCGCGTCGGCGAACTCGGGGTCCGTCATGATCGTGGCCGGGTTGGAGTTGACCAGGATCACCCGCAGCCCCTCGGCCATCAGCACCCGACAGGCCTGCGTCCCCGAGTAGTCGAACTCGCACGCCTGCCCGATCACGATCGGCCCGGAGCCGATCACGAGAACGCTCTTGATGTCCGTGCGCTTGGGCATCAGGCGTTGCCGTCCTTGTCGTCGTCGTCGTCGTCGTCGGTTGGGAGGTCTTCGGTCATCAGCTCGATGAACCGGTCGAAGAGATAGGCAGCATCGTGCGGACCAGCAGCAGCCTCGGGGTGGTACTGCACCGAGAAGCTCTTCAGCCTGCCTTCGGTGTCGCGGAGCTCGAGCCCCTCCACGACGTCGTCGTTGAGGCAGACGTGGCTGACCGTGGCGGTGCCGTAGGGCGTCTCGGTGGATCCCTCGAGCGGGGCGTCGACGGCGAACCCGTGGTTGTGCGCGGTGACCTCGACCTTCCCGGTCGTCCGGTCCATCACGGGCTGGTTGATGCCGCGATGGCCATACTTCAGCTTGAAGGTGCCGAACCCGAGTGCGCGGCCGAACAGCTGGTTGCCGAAGCAGATCCCGAAGTAGGGCAGCCCGCGCTCGAGAGCCCCCTGCAGCAGCGCGATCTGGTGAGTCGTGGCCGCCGGGTCGCCAGGGCCGTTGGAGAAGAAGAGGCCGTCGGGCTGCACGGCGAGCACGTCGTCCAGCGAGGAGGTGGCCGGCAGCACGTGCACCTCGATGCCGCGCTCGGCCATCATCCGCGGGGTGTTCGCCTTGATGCCGAGGTCGACCGCCGCGACCGTGAACCGCTTCTCCCCCACCGCGGGTACGACGTAGGACTCGCTCGTGGTGACCTCGTCGGCGAGCTCGGAGCCGGCCATCTCTGCCGACTCCCTGACCCGGGCGAGCAGCCCGTCGGCGTCGGGGGCTGAGGTGCCAGAAGAGATACCGACGCGCATGGCGCCGCGCTCGCGGAGGTGACGGGTCAGGGCACGCGTGTCGATGCCGCTGATGCCGACCACGCCCTGGTCGCGCAGCTCGTCGTCGAGGGTGCGGACGGAGCGCCAGTTGGAGGGGACTCGCGCGGGGTCGCGGACGACGTACCCGCTGACCCAGATGCGCCGGGACTCCGGGTCCTCGTCGTTGATGCCGGTGTTGCCGATGTGCGGGCTGGTCATCACCACGACCTGCCGGTGGTACGACGGGTCGGTGAGTGTCTCCTGGTAGCCGGTCATGCCGGTGGAGAACACCGCCTCGCCGAAAGTCTCACCGGTGGCTCCGTAGGAGTCCCCGCGGAACACCCGGCCGTCCTCGAGAACGAGGATCGCGTCGCTCATGCCTCTCCCTTTTTCTGTCCCCGGGACATCTTCGAGATCGTCCGCACCCACTGTGCGGGATCGGGCGGCGGTGGGGCCTCGCCCTTGGCCTTCTTCTTGCCTGCCTCCAGGCGGAACCCGGTGCGCCACTGGTGCTCGCCGTGCTCCCACCGCACCACGAGCAGGGACTCGACCGGCTTGCCGCGGAACTCCTCCGACCTGGTGGCGCCCCGCAATGCGTCCGCCGGTATCCGGAACGAGCCTGCGATCCGGACCACGTCGAGCGCCTCGGGCGAGAGGTTCAGCCGGGACGCGCTCTGCACCGAGAGGCTCTGTCCGATGACCTCGTCGCCTGCCTCGGTCACGGTGCCCAGGTAGCGCGCCGGTGACTGGAGCTTCGGCGCGGGCAGGTCGGACATCGCCGGCACCGGAGTCAGGGTCGGAAACCTTGGCTCCCGCTTCTTGCCCAGCAGTCGCATCAGACCGTGCCCCCGGCCGCAGAGCCGGACAGCGCTCCGTCGAGCACGGTCGGCACGCCGCGCAGCACCGTGGCGACCACAGCGCCGGTCAGCTTCCGGTCGTGCCACGGGTTGTTGCGCGAGAGCGAGGCCGAGGTCGCGCGGTCGACGACCACGACGGCTGCCGGGTCGACCAGCGTGATGTTGGCCGGCTGGCCGAGGGCGAGCGTGCCGCCGTGCCCGGTCAGGCCGGCGATGCGTGCAGGGTTCTGCGACATCACCCTGGCCACGTCGGTCCACGTCATCGCGCCGGAGGCGACCATCACGTCACTGACCACCGACAGCGCGGTCTCGAGACCGAGCATGCCGAACGCAGCGTCGACGAACGCGTGCTCCTTGTCGTGGCGCGCGTGCGGAGCGTGGTCGGTGGCGACGGCGTCGATGGTGCCGTCCGCGAGTGCGTCCCGCAGCGCGGCGACGTCCTCGTCCGGACGCAGCGGCGGGTTCACCTTGTACACGGGGTCGAAGCCCGTGAGCAGGTCCGTGGTGAGCAGCAGGTGGTGCGGTGTCACCTCGGCAGTGACGTCGATGCCCTGCGCCTTGGCCCACCGGATCACCTCGATCGACCCGGCGGTGGAGACGTGGGCGACATGCACCCTGCTGTTGGTGTGCCGCGCGAGCATCACGTCGCGCGCGACGATCGTCTCCTCGGCGATCCCCGGCCAGCCCGGCAGCCCGAGGCGGCCGGAGAGCTCGCCCTCGTGGCAGCACGCGGTGGGGCCGGCGAGGTCGGGGTCCTGCGAGTGCTGCGAGATCACGCCGCCGAACGCCCGGATGTATTCCAGCGCCCGCCGCATCACCCGCGGGTCGTGCACGCACTTGCCGTCGTCGGAGAAGACCCGCACCCTGGCCCGCGACCTGGCCATCAGGCCGAGCTCGGCGAGCTCCTGGCCACCGAGCCCGTGGGTGACCGCTCCGACCGGTTGTACGTCGACCAGCCCGGCCAGCCGGCCCAGGTCGAGGATCCGCTCGGCCGCCTCGGCGGTGTCGGTGACCGGTGAGGTGTTGGCCATCGCGAGCACGGCGGTGAAGCCACCGAGCGCGGCCGCCCTCGAGCCGGTGAGCACGGTCTCGGCGTCCTCGCGGCCGGGCTCGCGCAGGTGGGTGTGCAGGTCGACGAGGCCGGGCAGCGCGACCAGCCCGTCGGCATCGATCACCTGGGCGCCCTTGGGCTCCTCGGCGACGAGCACCCCGTTGTCGACGTACAGGTCGGTGGTCTTGTCCCCGAGGAGCGACGCTCCCTTCACCACGAGACTCACGTGGCGCTCCCTTCTCCGGCCAGCAGGTGGTAGAGCACGGACATCCTGACCGCGACCCCGGCGGAGACCTGGTCGAGCACCGCCGACTGGGCGGCGTCTGCGGCGTCGGCGGCGATCTCGAGCCCGCGGTTCATCGGTCCGGGGTGGCAGATCGGGGCGTCGGGCTTGAGCACGGCGAGCCGGTCACGCGTCAGCCCGTAGCCGACGGTGTACTCCCGAGCGCTGGGGAAGAAGGCGCCGCTCATCCGTTCCCGCTGGACGCGCAGCATCATCACCGCGTCGGCCTCCGGCAACACCTCGTCGAGGTCGTACGTCGTCTCGAAGCCGGCGTCCTTCGACCAGGCGGTCACTCCGGCCGGCATCAGCGTCGGTGGCGCCACCACGGTCACCCGGGCGCCGAGCTTGGTGAGCAGCAGCACGTTGCTGCGGAACACCCGACTGTGGGTGACGTCGCCGACGATCACGACGTGCTTGTCCTCGAGCGTCCCCATCCGACGCTGCAGCGTGTAGGCGTCGAGGAGTGCTTGCGTGGGGTGCTCGTGCATCCCGTCGCCGGCGTTGATCACGACCGCGTCGGTCCACTGGCTCACCTGCTGGGCGGCCCCGCTGGCTCCGTGGCGGATGACCAGCCCGTCGACACCCATCGCGGCGACCGTGAGGACCGTGTCGCGCAGGCTCTCGCCCTTGCTGACGCTGGACCCCTTGGCGGAGACGTTGATGACGTCCGCGGAGAGCCACTTGCCGGCGATCTCGAAGGAGGAACGGGTGCGGGTGGAGTCCTCGAAGAACAGGTTGACCACCGTGCGGCCGCGCAGCGCAGGGAGCTTCTTGACCGACCGGTTCTGCACGTCGTGCATCTCGGCGGCCGTGTCGAACAGGGCGACGACGTCGTCGACGGCGACGTCGTCGATGGAGAGGAGGTGCTTGTTCATGCGGGTTCTCCCATCGGGGCGATCCGGACCTCGTCGTACCCGTCGGACTCGTCGAGGCGCACCATCACGCGCTCGGTGCGGGCACTGGGGAGGTTCTTCCCGACGTGGTCGGCGCGGATCGGCAGCTCGCGGTGCCCGCGGTCGACGAGTACGGCGAGCCGCACTGTCGCCGGTCTGCCCAGGTCGTTCATCGCGTCCAGAGCAGCGCGGACGGTCCGGCCCGAGAACAGCACGTCGTCGATGAGGACGACCACCTTGCCGTCGACACCGCCAGGAGGCATCACGGTGTGGTGCGGCCCGCGCGTGGGGTTCTTGCGCAGGTCGTCGCGGTACATCGTGATGTCGAGGGTGCCGAGCGGGACCTGCTCGCCCTCGACCTTGGCGATCCGGTCGGAGATGCGCTTGGCCAGATGGACGCCGCGCGTGGGGATGCCCAGGAGGACGAGGTCGTCGAGACCCTTGTTGCGCTCGAGGATCTCGTGCGAGATGCGGGTGAGGGCCCGGGAGATGTCACGGGCGTCGAGGACTGTGCGTCCTTCGGGTGGTGCCGCCCCGTCGGGGGCTGTCGGAACAGATGCGGGTTGGACAGGAGCCATCGGCACCGGACCTCCTTCTCCGCCTCACAGGACGGCTCGTTAAAGGATGTCGATCGAGGGTGACAGTAGCAGCCGATCCGGCTCGTCGCAGAACCGACTCGACCCCAATTTCGCCGACCGGTCAATCGATGCACGCCGTACGACGCCGACGGTCACTCGATGCACGCCGTACGACGCCGAGCGGTCACTCGATGCACGCCGTACGACGCCGAGCGGTCAATCGATGGACCTCAAACTGCGTCGATCGGTCACTGCCTGTCCGGTGGGTGTACCGATGATGACCGCTCGGCGCACTGCAGCGGACGTCGACTGACCGGTCGGCGAGCTGAAGCGGACATCGACTGACCGGTCGGCGTGCTACTCGGGGAGCGGCGGCCCGATCACCTCGAGGCCGTAACGAGGTCCGAGTTCGTTCCATCGGCTGATCTCCTCGGCTATCGGGAGACCCTCACCCTCACCCGGGATGCGCATGTCGTGGGCGGGCACGCCGACCTCGTCGTACAGCCCCATCAGGCCGCCTGGCGCGGTGAGGCCGAGGAAACGAGCGGGGCTGTCGCCGCGGATGCGGAAGGCGTGCGGGAGACCGAGTGGCAGATAGAGGAAGGAGCCCTCCGTGAGGAGGTGCGTCTGGTCCCCTGCTCGGTACTCGATCTGCCCCTCGAGCACGAACAGCGCCTCGGCCTCCTGCGTGTGTCGATGCAGCGGCGTCGCGATGCCGGGCGGCTGGGTGACCAGGGACATCCCGAACCGGCCGCCGGTGTCACCGGCGGTCGCGAGGTGTTCGAAGAGTGAGCCCATGGCCCAGGTGCCGGGTCCCTCGCCCACCTGGTGCACGACGACGTCTTCGCCCACGGTGACTCCCTGATTTAGTCCGAACTGACTTCGGACGAATACTGCTACCGTAGGACTCGTGCCTTCTCCCGTCAATGGCCCGCGCGCCTACCGCTCTCCCCGGCGCGAGCAGCAGGCGGCCGCCACCCGGCTGGCCGTGCTGCGGGCAGCTCGTGACCTGTTCACCAGGCAGGGCTACCCGGAGACCACGGTCGCGGAGGTGGCACGGCGAGCCCGGGTCTCGGTCGACACCCTCTACGCCAGCGTGGGCCGCAAGCCGCAGCTGCTCCTGGCCGTGCACGACATGGTGCTCGGCAGTGCCGACGAGCCGATCGCCGCCGAGCAGCGGGACTACGTGCTCGCAGTCCAGGCAGCGAGCGGCGCCAGGGCCAAGCTCACGACGTACGCCGAGGCGCTCGGCCGGCTGCTGCCGAAGACCGTGCCGCTCGCCGAGTCGCTTCGCGTGGCTGCCCAGAGCGACCCGGAGTGCCGAAAGGTCTGGGAGGGGCTCAACGCGCGCCGGGCTGCGAACATGCTCACCTTCGCAGCCGAGCTCCGCAGCACCGGCGAGGTGCGCGAGGACCTGACCGACGAGGACGTCGCCCACCTGGTGTGGACGACGAACAGCCCGGAGTTCTACCTGCTGACGACCGCCCGCGGCCGGACTCCCGGGCACTACGTCGCCGTGGTCACCGACCTCTGGTGCCGCGCGCTGCTCGCCTGAGCGAGGCATCGGCGGACGCCCCTCGGACAAACCGGGTTGGGTTGTCCGCCGATTCCGGTCGTTGTGGCCCGAAGTATCGGTGCACCACGACCGGATTCCCCGGTCGACCGGGGAAACCAGCAACGTCGCCCCGGTCCTAGGCTCACGCCATGTCGACCGGCACCCAGCACAGCAGCGACGACCCCCGTAACGCCGAGATCCTGATCTGGGTCAACGGCGAGCTCCTCCCACGAGAACGAGCCGTGGTGTCGGTCTTCGACTCCGGCTTCGTGCTCGGCGACGGGGTCTGGGAGGGGCTCAGGGTCTCGGGCGGGCATCCGGCCTTCCTCGAGCAGCACCTGGACCGGCTCGAGGAAGGAGCCCGAGCGCTGATGCTCGACCTCGGGCTGAGCCGCGACGAGATCACCGCCGCGATCTACGCGACGTTGCGGGCCAACGAGATGATCGACGGGGTCCACGTCCGGTTGATGGTGACCCGCGGGGTGAAGACCACGCCCTACCAGGACCCGCGCGTGACGACAGGTCGGGCGACGGTGGTGATCATCGCCGAGCACAAGGAGCCGATGCCCTCGACGGTCACCGAGGGGATCACGGTCTTCACCACGCACATACGCCGGGCCACCCCGGACACCCTCGACCCGAAGCTCAATGCGCACAGCAAGCTCAACGACATCCAGGCGTGCATCCAGGCCTACACTGCCGGGGCCGACGAGGCGCTGATGCTGGACCCGCACGGCTTCGTGGCCACCTGCAACAGCACCCACTTCTTCATCGTCACCCGCGCTGGTGAGGTATGGACCTCCGACGGCCGGTTCTGCCTGGCCGGCATCACCCGCGCGAATGTCCTGGAGGTCTGCCGGACCAACGACATCCCCGCGCGAGAGACGACGTTCAGCCTGACCGACGTCTACAACGCGGCCGAGGCATTCGTCACCGGAACGTTCGCGGGTGTCGTGCCGGTGCGCACCGTGGACGGCCGAACCATCGGCACCGGCGCCTGCGGCCCGGTGGTGACGCGGCTGCAGTCGCTCTACCAGCAGTACGTCGCAGCAGACGTGGGCTCGCGACGATGAGAGACCGGCCGACCTTTCGGCCAGTGGTCCGGATCGCGATGTGGTCGGGACCACGAAACATCTCCACGGCGATGATGCGCTCCTGGGAGAACCGGCCGGACACCGTCGTGGTCGACGAGCCCTTCTACGCGGAGTACCTCGCACGCACCGGCCTCGACCATCCGGGCCGCGACGAGGTGATCGCCTCCCAGTCGACCGACCCGCTCGAGGTGGTCCGACAGCTCAGCACGGACGACTCCGCGCCGGTGCACTATGCGAAGCACATGACGCACCACCTGGCCGAGGGCATGGACCTCGACTGGGTCAGCGCCTTCCGCAACGTGTTGCTGATCCGTGACCCGGCCGAGGTCGTGGCGTCGTACGTCCGCTCACGGGAGACCTGCGAAGCCGAGGACATCGGGCTGCTCCAGCAGGTGCCGTTGCTGGCGGCGTTGCCCGACGACTCCCCCGTGATCGACGCGGGCGACTTCCTCCGCGACCCCGAGGCACACCTGCGCTGGTTGTGCGACTGGCTGGGCATCGACTTCACCGACCGGATGCTGTCCTGGCCGCAGGGCCCGCGTGACTCCGACGGGGTCTGGGCCCCGCACTGGTACGACGCCGTCGTCCGGTCCACCGGCTTCGAGCCCTGGCACCCCCGCACCGTCGAGCTCAGCCCGCACGACGCCGCCGTCGCCGAGACCTGCCGCCCGGCGTACGACGAGCTGCGTGCGCGCCGCCTGATCCTCACGACCGGATAGTCAGGCGAGCTCCTTCAGCGCGCTCTCGACGGCCCGGTGGAAGGTCGGGTAGGCGTAGATCATCGAGCGCAGCGTGTCGGTCTGCACCTCGGCGTGCACCGCGGTGGTCAGCATCCCGAGCATCTCGCCGCCGCTGGGTCCGACCGCCGTGGCGCCGACGAGCACGCCGCGGTCGGCATCCTCGACCAGCTTGATCAGGCCCTCGGCCTTGGCGATCCAGCCTCGGGTGGACGAGGCCAGGTCGGTCAGCCCGACCCGGACGTTGAGACCCGCGTCGCGCGCCTGCTTCTCCGTCATCCCGACCGACCCGACCTCGGGGTCCGTGAACGTGACGTGCGGCAGCGCGCGGTAGTCGGCCGTCGGGCCGTCCTGCTCGAGGATGTCGCGTACGCAGATGGCCGACTGGTACATCGACACGTGGGTGAACGCGCCCTCGCCGACCACGTCACCGATCGCCCACAGCCCCTCAGCCGCGCGCATGTGCTCGTCGACCTCGATCGAGCGTGCCGACGGGTCGAGCCCCACGGTGTCGAGGCCGAGGTCGGCGAGGTTCGGCCGGCGGCCGGCGGCGACGAGCAGCTTCTCCGCGTCGATCTCCGGGCCGTCGAGGGCGATCTGGAACCTGCCGTCGTCGTACGACACCGAGCTGATCGTGACGCCGGTGAGCACCTGGATGCCCTCGCGGGCGAAGACATCGCCGAGCAGCCGGCTCGACTCAGGCTCCTCGGGCCCGAGGATCCGGTCCCCGACCTCCAGCACGGTCACCCGCACCCCGAAGCGCGAGAGCGCCTGGGCGAGCTCGGCGCCGATCGGACCGCCGCCGATGACAGCGAGCGAGCCGGGCACGGACTCGATCCGGAGGATGTCGCGGTTGGTCCAGTACGGCGTGTCGGCGAGCCCCTCGATCGGGGGCGCGACCGGCGAGGTGCCGGGGTTGAGCACGACTCCGCGCTTCGCCTCGTAGACCTCGTCGCCCACCTGGACGGTGCGTGCGCCGGTGAGACGGGCATGTCCGCGTACGAACGTGGCTCCCGCGGCCTCGAGCCGGTCGACGGCAACCTGGTCGTTCCAGTCGTCGGTGGCCTCGTCCCGGATCCGGTCCGCGACCTCGCTCCAGTCAGGGCGTACGTCGGACTCGCCCGCCAGCTCGGGGATCCGGCGACCCTCGGCGAGCACGTCGGCCGCGCGGACGATCATCTTGCTCGGGATGCAGCCGTAGTAGGGACACTCACCCCCGACCAGCCGCTCGTCCACGGCGACCACCGAGAGCCCGGCCTTGGCCAGCTCGGTCGCCGTCGCCTCACCACCCGGCCCGAGGCCGATCACCACCACGTCGCATGCGTTCGTCGCCATGGAGGCAGTCTTGCACCGGCACCTCGCGAGGGACCTACTCCGAGTGACTGTCCAGAAGCGCCTTCACGGTTCCCAGGTTGCCCTTCAGGGTGCGCGTCTGGACCCCGACCACGAGCGAGTCGGTGAGCCGGCCGAACACGCCGCCCAGGCCACTCGCCACGTCGAGGCGGTACTCGAGCCTGGTGCCCACGTCCGTCGGGCGGAAGGCCATCGTGATCTCGAACTGCAGCTTGCCCTCGATGGACCTGACGGTGATCCTCCGGTCCGGCTCGAGCACGACGCACTCGCTGGTCCAGCCGAAGTCGCGGCCAAGCACCTTGGTGACCCCGTGCCACCGCGTGCCGACGACCGTCTCGCCGTCGCCGACCTGTCGACACAGGACCACCGATGCGTCGTACACGGTCAGCTTGGTGCCGTCGGACATGTAGCGGAACACGTCGGCCACGGAACGTTCGATGACGACCGACTCTTCGATCACAGGCATGGGACTGCTCTCTGGCGACCAGAGCTAGCTAGGCGGCCGTCCTCGTCCTGGTCGTCGTTGCACCATAGTCCCAACGCGTAGGGCACATCGGCGAACACTCACGCCCCTGGGCTGGCTCAGCGGTCGAGGTGTCTGGCCCGCGCGAAGGAGAACAGCCCGTAACAGGCGATGCCGAGGCCGATCCCGATCAGTAGGTAAGGACCGAACGGCTGCGTCAGGACCTTCTGCAGCGCTCCGTCCAGTCCGCCGGACTCGTCGGCGTCATGGGTGATGCCGGCGTAGCAGAACAGCCCGCCGACGACCGCGAGTGCGGCCCCCTTGGCGATGTAGCCGACCTTCCCGAGGATGAGGTACGCCGCACCGCTGTAGCCGAGCTTGCCCTCCGTCTCGAGGTTCTCGGCGAACTTCTCCGTCCAGCCGCGCCAGACGAGTGCTCCGGCGTACACGATGATGGCGAGCCCGACAGCGACGACGATCCACTGGCCGCCGGGGAGCCCCATCAGCTTGGCCGTCAGGCCCTCCGAGCCGCCGCCGGAGCTGGACCCGAGGGCGACCTTGAGGGCTGTGACGCCCAGAGCGCCGTAGATGACGGCCTTCAGCGTCGACCCTGCTCGCTTGCGCAGCCGTTCGGCGTCGTCCTCCTCGCGGTGGCCGAACGCGGCCTCGATCACCCGCCACACGACAAGCAGCAGCATGCCGACCGCCACCGCCCACACGAGGGCACTGCCGAACGGTTGCTGGGACAGCTCGTTCAAGGCGCCCTTGGCGCTGGCCTCCTCCTCGCGGTTGCCGAGCGCGAGCTGTACGGCGAGCCAGCCGATCAGCAGGTGCACCACTCCGTACGCCACGAGGCCCAACCGTGCGGCCGTGTCGAGCCAGTCGCTCTGCTCGGCCTGACGGCCCATCTCCTCGGGGTCGGTCATGCCGGGAACTCGAGTTCCTTGAACCATGACTCGAGGACGTAGTCGGTCTTCCAGCCCATCGACGCGTAGAGGCCATCGGCACCAGTGGGCGAGTCCGCGTCGACCTCGAGGCCGACGCGGTCGCGGCCACGCTCGGCCGCGTCGGAGATGACGGCGTGCAGCAACGCCTTGGCCACGCCACGGCCCCTGGCATGACGGTGTACGCCGATGTACTCGATGTAGCTCCCCTCGTGGCCCTCGGCGTTCTCCTGCAGGACCGTGCCGACCACGGCACCGGCGGCGAGCGGCTCACCGTCGTCGCCGGGGACGAAGGCCAACCACCAGTGGTCCCAGCGATGACCCGGGTCCTCCCGGAGGCGTTGCACGAACTCCGGGAAGCTCTCGCGGTAGGAGTTGAAGTGGTCCTCGAAGGACGCCTCGAGCATCTCGTGGACGAGGTGGAGGTCGCCGGCGATCGGCAGCCCGTTCTCGTGGCTGGCGACCCGGCGGATCGTCACTCCCTCACGCGGCGGGGGCAGCGAGGTCGCCTCGTCCGCGGTGACCGGACGCGTCATCTGCGGCCACGTGCGGCGCTTGGTGTAGCCGGCGTCGGCGAGCCACTGCTGCTGGAGGGTGTCGTCGGCGAACGGGCTGGCGTCGAGCCTGGTCTCGGTCACCTCCCGGAGCGCGCAGATCTCGCGGGCCCGCTCTTCGGCCCAGGCGTAGAGGCCCCCAGCAACCGGGGAGGCGTCGTCGACCGAGCGGTCGACGTACACCGCGACCATCGTGCGACCGGCAGCCCGGTCGTGCACGCTGCCCCAGGCGCGGGGCTGGCCTTCGGGATCGATCGCGAGCAGCTGACGACGGGTCCACGAGGCCGGCCCGGCCACCTCGGACTCGATGGCCTCGCGGTCGACCGACGCCGACCCGGTGTGCGCGAGCCGGTCGGCGCCACGCAGCTTGACCAGCACGTCGAGGTCGGCGAGCTCGGGCACCCGCGCCGTCCATCCGTCGGGAAACTCCGGCGGAGTCGGGGCGGGAACCTGCTCGGCGTCAGAGGTCACGCGCACATCCTGCCGGACTCAGGTCCTCACCGGGCCAGCAAGTCCCGGTCTCGGACGATGTTGCCGAGCACCCCGTTCACGAAAGCGGGCGACTCGTCGGTGGAGAGGTCCCGCACCAGGTTGAGGGCCTCGGAAACGGCTACCGCGTTGGGCACGTCGTCGACGTACAGCACCTCGAAGGTCGCCATCCGGAGCACGTTGCGGTCCACTGCCGGCATCCGGGCTAGCGTCCAACCCTCCGCGTAGGTGGAGATCACCTCGTCGAGGCGCTCGCGGTGATCGGTCACGCCCTCGACGAGCGTCACCGTGTAGTCGTTGACCTGGCCGGCCTCCGACTGGTCCACGAGCGCGTCGACCGTCGACCGGTTGCGCATCTCGGAGGCGTAGAGGACGTCGAGGGCCCGCTTGCGCGCCTTGGAACGAGCGCTCGCCATCAGCTGCTGACGCGACCCAGGTACGACGAGTCCCGGGTGTCGACCTTGATCCGCTCGCCGGTCGTGATGAACAACGGCACGTTGATCTGGTGACCGGTCTCGAGCGTGGCCGGCTTGGTGCCGCCGGTGGAGCGGTCGCCCTGCAGGCCCGGCTCGGTGTACTTGACCTCGAGCTCGACCGAGGCCGGCAGCTCGATGTAGAGCACGGAGCCCTCGTTGGTGGCGACGATCGCCTCCTGGTTCTCCAACATGAAGTTCGTGGCGTCACCGACGACCTCCGGCGGCACCTCGAGCTGCTCGTAGGTGCCGGTGTCCATGAACACGAAGGACGTGCCGTCGTTGTAGAGGTACTGCATGGTCCTCTTGTCGACGTTGGCGATCTCCACCTTGACGTCGGCGTTGAACGTCTTGTCGACGGTCTTGCCCGAGCTGATGCTCCTCAGCTTGCTGCGCACGACCGCGCCGCCCTTGCCGGGCTTGTGGTGCTGGAACCACATGACCTGCCAGAGCTGGCCGTCGAGGTTGAGCACCATGCCGTTCTTCAGGTCGTTCGTCGTTGCCATGCGTCTATCGCGCCTTCGTGATGTCGGGGCCGGAGCAGGGGGGCCCGACCAGGTCGGGCACAGCGTACGAGTCTAACGGGACCGAGCCGTGGCCCCGAACCGCCGACCGGTCACTTGATGCACGCTCTAGCCCGCCGAGCGGTCACTTGATGCGCGCTCTCGCCCGCCGAGCGGTCACTTGATGCACGCTCTAGCCCGCCGAGCGGTCACTTGATGCACGCTCTAGCCCGCCGACCGGTCAGTCGATGCGCGCTCTCGCCCGCCGAGCGGTCACTCGCTGCCCGTCGTGCCGGGCTTCGAGGGAACGACGTGCGCGGATTGACCAGTGGACGTCCTAAGGCGTACGTCGAGTGACCGGTCGGCGTTCTCACGGCGTACGTCGAGTGACCGGTCGGCGTCCTACGGCGTACCTCGAGTGACCGGTCGGCTATTTGCTGAGGATCAGTCCCGACGTGGGGACGCCGGTCCCGGCGGTGACCAGCACGTGCTGGGCGTCCTGGACCTGGTTGACCGCGGTGCCGCGGATCTGGCGCACCGCCTCGGCGATGCCGTTCATGCCGTGGATGTAGGCCTCGCCGAGCTGGCCGCCGTGCGTGTTCAGGGGCAGCCGCCCGCCGAGCTCGATGGCGCCGTCGGCGATGAAGCCGGGTGCCTCGCCGCGGCCGCAGAAGCCGAGCTCCTCGAGCTGCATCAGGACGTACGGCGTGAAGTGGTCGTAGAGGACCGCGGACGCGATGTCATCCTGCTTCAGCCCGGACTGGCGCCACAGCTCGCGGGCCACGACGCCCATCTCGGGCACGCCGATGTCGTCGCGGTAGTAGGACGTCATCACGAACTGGTCGGACGCACTCCCCTGTGCTGCCGCGGTGATGGACACCGGCGCCTGAGGGAGGTCGGCTGCCCGCTCCGGAGTGGTGACCACGATCGCCACGGCACCGTCGCTCTCCTGGCAGCAGTCGAGGAGGCGCAGCGGGTCGGCGATCATCCGCGAGGACTGGTGGTCGTCGAGGGTGATCGGCCGGCCGAAGAAGAACGCGTCCGGGTTGGTGGCCGCATGCCTCCGGTCAGCGACGGCCACCGTGCCGAAGTCGGCCGAGGTGGCGCCGTACTCGTGCATGTAGCGACGCGCCTGCATCGCCACCGTCGCAGCGGGCGTCGAGAGGCCGTGCGGATAGGACCATGCGTTGTCGAGGCCGTTGGTGTTCGCCTGGGCGCCCGCCCAGTTCTGCACCTGGCCGAACCGCTGGCCCGAACGCTCGTTGAATCCGCGGTAGCAGACCACGACATCGGCGACGCCGGTCGCGACCGCCATCGCTGCCTGCTGGACGGTCGCGCACGCCGCGCCGCCGCCATAGCTGATCCGGCTGAAGAACCTCAGCTCGCCCATGCCCAGCTCGCGCGCGAGAGCGATCTCGGCGCTGTTGTCCATCGTGAAGGTGACCAGCCCGTCGACGTCGGCCGGTGCGAGCCCCGCGTCTGCGAGCGCGGCCAGGGTGGCCTCACACGACAGCTGCAGCTCCGAACGGCCGGACTCCTTGGAGAACTCCGTCGCGCCGATCCCGGCGATGGCCGCCTTGCCCGAGAGCGTCATGTCGAGAGCACCACCTGGGAGTTGACGTGGTTGCCGAGCGAGACCGCGCCGACCACGTCAACCGTGATCGTGCCGTCGTCGACCGCGGTCACGGTGCCGGTGAAGCGCACCGTGTCATAGGGGTACGCCGGGGCGCCGAGCCGAAGCCCGCACGAGCGGATCAGGAATCCCTCTCCGACACTCTCGCGAGCCCACTCGCCGACGTAGCGCTGCACCAGCCCGGTGGTGGTCAGGATGTTGAGGAAGATGTCCTTCGAGCCCCGCTGGATCGCCAGGTCGCGGTCGTGGTGCACGTCCTGGAAGTCCCGCGTGGCCAGCGCCGAGGAGACGACCAGGGTGGGGGTGACGGGCAGCTCCCACGCGGGCAGCTCGGTGCCGACGGCGATCATCGCTCGACCTCCCACGTCGGCAGCGTGGTGTCCTCGTCGAGCCTGTCGAAGCCGGCGACCACCCGGTCACCGATGGCGAGGTCCTCGGGAGCACCGGTCACCGTGGCGACCATCCGCACGCCCTCCTCGAGCTCGACCAGGGCCAGGGTCACCGGCAGCTCGCGTCCGGGCATCTTCGGCGCGTGGTGCACGAGGAAGGAGAAGATCGTGCCGCGACCCGTGGCCACCACATGGCCGCGGTCCATCGCGTGGCATGCCGGGCAGACGGGGCCCGGTGGGTGACGCAGCTCGCCGCAGGCGTTGCACTTCTGGATGCGGATCTCGCCCGCAGCAGTGCCCTCCCAGAAGAACTCGTTGTCGCGGTTGCGCACAGGCCGCATGATCAGGGACCGGTCCGGCCCTTCGTCCTGTGGTTTCGAGACACTCGCTGACGCTCGTTCCTCAACCAGCAAAGGCTTGTACTTGAGCACCCGGAAGAGCATGGTCGCGACCAGCTCGCGCTCGTCGCCGTCACCGACCCACCAGCTGTTCTGCGTGGTGACGAAGTAGCCCTCGCCCACCCCGGTCTTCTTGGGCCCGACGACCGACTCCAGCCGCGTCGTGATCGACACTCGTTCGCCCTCGCGCAGGTAGCGCTCGTAGGTCTGGTCGCAGTTGGTGCCGAGCACCGAGGTGAAGCCCGCAGCGTCGAGCATCCGCATCGCGCCGTGCAGCGGGTCGCCCTCGGGTCGGGTCGGGTTCAGCCCGTACATCGTCCAGACCTGCGCCATCGCAGGCGGCGCCTCCCCTGCACTGAAGCGCTTGTCGGTCTCGCCGATCGCCTCCAGCCAGTTGTTGATCATCGGCTGGTTGACCGGGTCACGCGCAAGTCGCCGCGTGGTCTCGCCGAGTGCCTTGAGCCGCTCCGTCTCCGCCATGATCCAGTCGTGGTCGGGCTCGGCCGCCGCCACCTGGTCACTCACCTGGTCATTCATCTGGGCACCTTCGGCAGGCCCAGGCCGAACATCGAGATCAGCTCGCGCTGCACCTCGTTGACCCCGCCACCGAAGGTGAGCACGAGGTTCCTCTTCGAGGTCGCGTCGAGGTACTGCACCAGCCGCGCTGTATCAGGATCCGTCGGGTCGCCGTACGACGTGACGACCTGCTCGAGCGCGAGTCCAAGTGACTGCACCTCGTCGGAGGCGAACACCTTGGATGCAGACGAGTCGGCGATGGCCTCGGTGCCGGTCGAGCCAGCACCGGCCACCTGCCAGTTGAGCAGCTCGTTGACGCGGAAGGCGGCCGTCGCTCGCGCGAGGGTGTCCCGGACCGCGGGCACGGACAGGAGTGGCGTCCCGTCGGCGTCAGTGCGTTCGCGGGCCCATTCCGCCACCAGGTCGCGCAACCCCTCGATGCGGCCGGCCGGGCCGAGCATCACCCGCTCGTGGTTGAGTTGCGTGGTGATCAGGCGCCAGCCCTCGTTCTCCTCGCCGACCAGCATGTCGAGGGGCACGCGCACGTCGTTGTAGTACGTCGCGTTGGTGTGGTGCGAGGAGTCGGAGGTGATGATCGGTGTCCAGGAGTATCCGGGGTCCTTCGTGTCCACGATCAGCACCGAGATCCCCTTGTGCTTGGGCGCATCCGTGTCGGTCCGCACCGCCAGCCAGACGTAGTCGGCGACGTGGCCACCCGTGGTCCACATCTTCTGGCCGTTGACGACGTACTCGTCGCCGTCTCGTCTCGCCGTGGTGCGCAGTGACGCAAGGTCGGTGCCGGCGTCGGCCTCGGAGTAGCCGATGGCGAAGTGCACCTCGCCGGCCAGGATCGCCTTGAGGAACTTGTCCTTCTGCTTCTGGGTGCCGAACGCCTGCAGGGTAGGACCCACCGTCTGCAGCGTCACCGAGGGCAGGTGTACGTCGGCGCGGCTGGCCTCGTTCGCGAAGATCTGCTGCTCGATGCCGCCGAGTCCCTTGCCGCCGTACTCCACCGGCCAGCCGACGCCCATCCAGCCGTCCGTCCCCATCTGCCGGATGGTGCGGTGGTAGGCCTCGCCGTGGCGGTCGCTCATCATCTCCAGGCGGTCCTCGGGCGCGACCAGGCCGGAGAAGTAGGCCCGGACCTCGTCCTTGAACGCGCGCTGGTCGGGGGTGAGCTCCGCGTTGGCCGCCTCGGTGGGCTCGCCCGCCGGCACGGCCGCCAGAGCGGCGCCGGTTCCTCCGAGCAGCCGGGCGACGTCCTTGACCCGGGCGAAGTAGCGGTGCAACGGGTAGGTCTCGTCGACCCCCATCCCGCCGTGCAGGTGATGGCAGGTCTGCAGCGCAGCGGGCGCCCGGTCGCAGAACCAGAAGGTCCCCACGCCGAGGTCGTCAGCCACCGGCTCGTCCGCGGCCACTCGCCGGGCGACCTCGTCCGCGACGAGCGAGACCATCCTGGACGTGACGTAGACGTCGGCGATCTGGATCGCCACACCCTGGAACTCGGCGAGCTGGCGGCCGAACTGTGTCCGCTCCTTGACGTAGCCGGCGGTGAGGTCGCGGGCGCCGGCGAGCAGCCCGTCGCCGTGGAGCAGCAGCCCAGCGATGGCGTGCTGCCGCAGCACCTCGGCGGCGCCAGCAGTCAGCACGCCCAGCACCGGTGTGCCCTCGAACTCGTACGTGGCCTCGGCGGTTCCCCGCGAGCTCGGCGTGGCGGTGCGGGTGACCCCGTCGCTCTGCGGGTCCACGAGTACGACGACCGGTTCACCGCCTGCATCAGTCGCTGAGACGAGCAGCACCGTGGTTGAGTCGGGAAGGTCGTCGAAGACAGGGACAGCGAGCTTGCGCCCGGTGAGCCGGTCGTCCTCGAGGCGCGTGGTCGGCCGCTCGGGCAGGGCCACTCCCACCTCGTTGAGCGCGGGCGCCACCAGGAGGTCACCGGCCACGATCCGGGGAATGAACGTCTCCTGTTGTTCCGGCGTACCGGACCGGGTCAGCGTGAGCAGCCCGCAGACCAGGGTCTCGCGGAAGGGCAGGTCGAGCGCGCGGGCACCGACCTCGCGGACGAGCACCGCCACCTCGTCCAGGCCCATGCCTTCGCCGCCGTGGTCGCTCGGCGCGGCCAGACCCAGAAGACCAGCCTCGGCGGCGGCCTTCCAGCTCTCCCCGACGTCCTCCGGACCCTTCTCCACCACGTCCGTCAGCACCGAACGGATCTCCTTATGGAGATCTTCGACAGCGTCGTCGCTCATCGGGGCCCCTATCACGGCAGAAACTGTAACCTGTTCTAGTCTAGGGATCACTCGGACAACCGCAACCACCGCGTCACCGACCCCAAGGATCCAGCCCATGCAGAAGCTCGGCCGGTGTCTCGGCGACTCGATCCGCAAACAGGTCGACAAGCACGTGCACATCACCCAGGTGGAGATCCCCGAGGGGCGGTGGCTTGAGCTGCCCCGTCGAGGACGAACCTGGGTCACCGAGCTGCCCGGCCCCAAGGGGGCACCGGCCATCGTGCTGCTGCACGCCGTGGGCTGCACCGGGATGCTCACCTGGTTCCCGAGCGTGCACGAGCTCGCGAAGCACTTCCGGGTGGTCGTCTTCGACCAGCGCTGGCACGGCCGCGGCATCATCTCCGAGAGCTTCTCGGTGCACGACTGCGCCGACGACGTCGCGGCGGTGATCACCGAGCTCCAGCTCGACCGGCCGATCGTGGCCGGCTACTCGATGGGCTCGATCATCGCCCAGCGGGTGTGGCGCCAGCACCCCGAGCTGGTGGGCGGCCTGGTCCTGGCCGCGACCACCGACCGGTTCCGCACGAACGGACGAGAGACGGCCTTCCACTCCGGCATGGAGGTGGCCATGGGGTCGCTGCGCACGCTCGCCAAGTCGCGAACGGTGCGCTGGGCGACCCGGTCGACGGCCGAGGCGCTGGACATCGGCCCGACCGACACGGGGACCTGGGCCCTCAACGAGTGGCGCAGCACCGGTCCGTGGGCGATGGCCCAGGCGGTCGCGGCACTCGGGCGGCACCACTCCACACCCTGGCTGTCCCGCATCGACGTACCCACCGCCGTCGTCATCCCGAGCAACGACCGCGTCATCCCCGCCGAGCGCCAGCGCAGGCTCGCGAGTCGGATCCCGGGCGCAACGGTCCACGAGACGCCCTGTGGTCACGCCGGGTGTGTCCTGCAGCCCGAGGAGTTCGTGCCGGTGTTCGTCGAGGCTGCCCTCGTGACCGCTGCGCGGATGCGCGACCGGCAGCGCCTCGACGCCTAGAGCCCGATAGTCCAGATCGTTCGGCCGGTGCGCCCGCTGCCGGGCGGCCACGTGATCTGGACTGTCCGGTCTTGGGGGCCGGTCGGTCGTAGCGTGGGTCCGGCTGGGGCAGTCGAGTCAGTAGCGAGGTGGCGATGGTCGAGTCAGTCGTGACGATCCGCCGGTTGGGCGCGCCCGGAGACCTGGGCTGGGTGGTGATGGCGCACGGCGAGCTGTACGCCGCGGAGTACGGCTGGAACTCCGAGATGGAGGCGCTGATCGCCCGGATCGTGGCCGACTACGCCGCCGGCCACGACGAGTCCCGGGAGGCGGCGTGGATCGCCGAGAAGGACGGCGTACGGGTCGGCTGCGTGTTCTGCGTCGCCTCTCCCGATGACGCCTCAGTGGCCCGCCTCCGCGTGCTGCTGGTCGCGGGCGAGGCGCGCGGCCTCGGACTCGGCAACCGCCTGGTCCGCGAGTGCCTCGACTTCGCCAGGGACGCGGGCTACGAGCAGGTCACCCTGTGGACCAACGACGTCCTCACGGCAGCCCGACGGATCTACGATGCGGCCGGCTTCGTCCTGGTCGACGAGGAGAGGCACCACAGCTTCGGGCACGACCTGGTCGGCCAGAACTGGACCCTGACGCTGCGCTGAGCCAGACAAGCCGGATAGTCCGGAGCGTTTGGCACCTCCGGACGGCCTGCCGAGGGGCCGTTTGCTCCGGACTATCCGGTCTTGGCGGTCGCCTTCTTCGCAGTCCTCTTCGCGGGGTTCTTCTTCGCGGCGGCCTTCTTGGCAGGAGCCTTCTTCTTCGGGCTCTTCTTGACGGCCTCGTAGAGCGCGTCCAGCTCCTCGGGGAACTTCTCGGCCAGTTTCGAGGGCTCGGGCACGAGCTCGCGGCAGCCGATGATGCCGACGTGCATCTTGCTCTCGCTGGACATCACGGTGATGTTCACACCGGCGCCGTGGAAGATCGGGCCGAGCGGGTAGAGGCCTTCAATCTTCGCGCCCATGAAGAACAGCGGCACCGGCGGGCCGGGGACGTTGGAGATCACGAGGTTGTGGATCACTGGGCCGGAGTCGGCGAGCTTCAGCGACGAGACCATCCGTACGGCGAGCCCGAAGGTGCGCGGGGCCGCGAACTCGGCCCAGTCCTGCAGGGTGTCGGCTGGGATCGTCTTGTGGTGCTCCTTGGCGTTGGTGTTGCCCTCCGAGACGAGAGCCAGGCGCTCGAGCGGATCCGCGATGTCGGTGCCGAGCCGGGAGAAGATCGTGGAGACCTTGTTGCTGCCGCCGCTCTTCGTCGAGGAGCCCCGGACCGAGACCGGGACCGACGCGACCAGCGAGCTGCGCGGCAGCTCACCGCGCTCGTCGAGGTAGCGCCGCAGGGCGCCGCCGCAGACGGTGATGACGACGTCGTTGACGGTCGCACCCTCGACCAGGTTCTTGATCTCCTTGATCCGGTCGAGGGAGATGTCCTCGATCGCGATCGTGCGGTGGCCGGTGATGGTGCCGTTGAACGACGTGCGCGGCGCGGTGAGAGGTGCGGCCATCGCCGTACCGCTGCGTGCACGGCCGATGGTCTTGGTGAGTACGCCGGCGGTCGGTGCGACCAGCTTGGCGGCCAGGACCGGCTTGGTCAGGTTGGTGAGCACCCCACGGGCGAGCAGCTCGGTGTCGCTCGGCGTACGGCTCTGCCGACCGTTGGGAGCACTCTCCAGCGGCGGGGCATCCGGCTCGAGGCTGCACATGTAGGAGATCGCGTTGGCGCCCGAGACCCCGTCGACGGTGCAGTGGTGCATCTTCGGTGAAGACGACGACCTGGCCCGACTCCAGCCCCTCGATGACGAAGAACTCCCACAGCGGACGCGAACGGTCCAGGGGGATGCCGGCGATGTGCCCGCACAGGTCGGCGAGCTCGGCAGCGCCGCCGGGAGAGGGCAGCGCCATCCGGTGCACGTGCCGGTCGATGTCGAAGTCCTCGTCCTCGACCCACACCGGGTGGTCGATCCCCAGGGGGACCTGCTTGAGCTTGCGGTGGAACATCGGTACGCCGGAGATGCGACGCTCGAGCTCGTCCTTGAACGCTGGGTAGGAGTACCCGCCCGGGACCGTGTCCGGGTCGAGAAGGATCACCCCGCACACGTGCAGCAGCTGCGACGAGGTCTCCAGATAGAGGAAGCTTGCGTCGAGTCCACTGAGACGTTCCATGGGCGGAGTCTAGGTGCATCTTGGAACACGTTCTACTTATTCCACGGTCGCCCTTCTCACACGCACTGCAGCATGACTCCCCAGTAACCTGCACGTCATGCCATACCGTCGCCGCCAGCTCGTCGCCGCCGCACTCACGGCCAACGCTCTGCGTCCCATCGGTGGGCGGTACGCATCGATCCCCGCGTTCTTCGCAGGGTGGCTGGCCAGCGAGCTGGCTCCGCAGCTGCTCGCGGGCACCCTGGTCGACACGGCGACCGAGCTGACCGTACGCCGCAGCCGCAATGGTGGCCCCAGCCGGACCGGCCTCGCACTCGCCGCGGTGACCACCGGAGGGCTCGCCTACCTGATCGTCAACGCGAACCGCGCGGCCACGCACGTCGAGACCAACCTCCGCGACAGCCTCGGCGACGACTACCTCGATGCCCTCGAGGAGCCGCCCACCGGAGAAGAGCTGAAGACCCGCGTCCGCGAGCTCGCCCGGCCGTTCAAGATGGCCAAGCCCGACGTGGAGGTCATCCGCGACATCAACTACACCGCCGGCGGCAAGCGTGCGCGGCTCGACATCTACCGGCCGAAGGACGTCGACCTGGACAACGCCCCCGTCCTCGTCCAGGTGCACGGCGGCGGCTGGACGATCGGCACCAAGGAGCAGCAGGGCCAGCTGCTGATGAACCGGATGGCCCAGCGCGGCTGGATCTGCGTCGCGATGAACTACCGGCTGGCCCCCAAGCACCCGTTCCCGGCCCAGATCGTCGACGTCAAGAGGGCGATCGCGTGGACGCGCGAGAACATCGCGTCGTACGGCGGGGACCCGTCGTACCTCGTCGTCACCGGGGGTAGCGCAGGGGGCCATCTATCGGCGCTGGCAGCCCTCACGCCCGGCGAGCCGGAGTACCAGCCGGGCTTCGAGGGTGCCGACACCAGCGTCGCCGCCTGCGTGCCGTTCTACGGCGTCTACGACATGGCCGGCCTCACCGAGGACAAGGCCGCGGTGATGCTGCGCGACTACTTCCTCGGGCCGCGCGTGTTCAAGAAGAACCCGGCCACGCACCTCGACGACTTCGTCAAGGCCTCGCCGTTGGCCCACGTCTCACCCGACGCGCCGGACTTCTTCGTGCTGCACGGCGCCAACGACTCGCTGGTCGACGTACGCCAGGCACGCGCGTTCGTGGAGAACCTGAAGACCGAGTCGAAGGCGACCGTGACCTACGCGGAGTTCCCCGGAACCCAGCACGCCTTCGAGGTGTTCGGCTCGATCCGCAGCCACCACGTGATCAAGGCCGTCGAGCGCTGGCTGCTGCACCACCGCTCGCGCTGGCTCTCGGCCGAGCGCGAGACCAGCTCAGCCGCGAGGTAGCCCGAGGATCCGCTCGGCCGCCACGTTGCGCAGCACCTGGGTGGTGCCGCCGGCAATCGAGAGGCAGCGGGTCATCAGCTGCTCGTGCAGCGCCGCACGCGAGAGCTCGTCACCGCTGAACACGCGGTCGCCGAGGAGCGTGACGACGAGCTCAGCAGAGTCCTGGCGGCTGCGTACGCCGACCAGCTTGGCCACGCTCGACTCCGGCCCCGGTCCCTGTCCCGCCAGCGACCTGAGCGTCGACCGCGTGGCCAGCAGGGACACCACCGTGGCCCAGGCGACGGACCGACCGACGGCTACGCGGTCCTCGGCCGCGCCCTCGGACAGGAGCCCGACCGCTCGCTCCGGGGAGTCACCGAGGTGCGAGCCGGCCATCGCGACACGTTCGTTGGCCAGCGTGGTGCGGGCCAGCTTCCAGCCGCCATCCACCTCGCCGACGACGCACTCGTCGGGCACGAAGACGTCGTCGAGGAAGACCTCGTTGAACATCGCTTCGCCGGTGAGCTCGCGCAGCGGCCGCGTGTCGATGCCGTCGCTGGTCATGTCGACCAGGAAGTAGGTGATCCCCGCATGCTGCTTGACGTCGGGGTTCGTGCGCGCCAGGCAGACACCCCAGTCGGCCTGGTGCGCGAGTGAGGTCCACACCTTCTGGCCGGAGAGCCGCCAACCGTCGGTGTCCCTGACGGCCTTCGTGCGCAGCGCCGCGAGGTCGGAGCCGGCGCCGGGCTCACTGAACAGCTGGCACCACTCGATCTCGCCGCGCAGGGTCGGCCCGACGAAGCGCTCGCACTGCTCATCGGTTCCGTGGGCGATGATCGTTGGTGCGGCCCAGGCGCCGATCTTGAGATCGGGTCGCTGCACCTTGGCCCGGGCCAGTTCCTCGTCGATCACCAGCTGGTGTGTGGGGTCCGCGCCCAAGCCGTGCGGCTTGGGCCAGTGCGGTGTCAGGTAGCCGCTCTCGGCGAGGGCTGCTCGCTGCTCGTCGCCGGACAGGTCGGCGATCCGCTGTACCTGTTCGCGCACCTCGCCGCGTTCGCTCTCGTCGGCGTCGCCGAGGTCGACGTGCACGTGGCGGCGCACATCGGTGGCGGCGAGGTCGGCCAGCCGCGCGGCGTACGAGCTGGAGGTGCCGACCAGGCTGCGCAGCGCCAGCGCGCGACGCAGGTAGAGGTGCGCGTCGTGCTCGAAGGTGAACCCGATCCCGCCGAGGACCTGGATGCAGTGCTTGGCCACGTCGACGGCACCGTCGAAGCAGATCGTGCCGGCGACGAGGGTCGCGAACTCCTGCTGCTGCGGGTCATCCGACGCGCCGCTCGCGACGTCCCACGCCGCTGCCGTGACCGACTCGCTCGTCTCCAACATCTCCGCGCACAGGTGCTTGATCGACTGGAAGGCGCCGATCTTCTTCCCGAACTGCTCGCGCACCCCGGCGTACTCCACGGCCGTGTCCAGGCACCAGCGCGCCACCCCCGAGGCTTCGGCGGCGGCGAGCGTCACCACGAGTGCTCGCAACCGCTCCGGCTCGAGACCGGGGACCACGGTGGCGTCGCTCGTGGACAGCTCCCCGATGGACGTACGACGGGTCAGGTCCGGCGTCGAACCGGGCGCCAGATCGGTACCGTCGAGCGGCACCAGCAACACGGTCTCGTCGCGGACCACCAGTGCATGAGTTGCACCCGGTGCGTCATGCAGAACGCCGTCCGCGCCCAACGACAGCGCGACCCGCATCTCCCCCTGGGCCACCGGACCCGCCAGCTCACCGAGCGCCACGGACGCGACCGCCGTGCCGAGCAGCGGACCCGGAACCAGTGAGCCGGCGGCGGCCTCAAGGGCGACCGCGAGGTCCAGGACGGACCCTCCGGCTCCGCCGATGTCCTCCGGCACGGCGATCCCGGCGAGCCCCATCTGCGCGACCGCCTCGGACTGGGCGGCGAACCCGGCATCCGGGTCGTTCTCCGCGAGCCGGGCCGCGTCGATGCCGCCGAGCGAGCTCGCCCACTTGCCGAAGGCGTCCGCCATCTCGACGTGGTCGTCGCTGATCCCGATCGGCACAGGGACTCCTCTCGCGAAAACTAGAACGTGTTCCAATCATGCCACGACTCCTCCCCCGGCCGGAACAACCGCCGACCCGTCGCAACTGAAACTCCACAGCACGCCGACCCGTCGCAACTGAAACCCCAGAACACGCCGACCCGTCGCCACTGAAACCCCAGAACACGCCGACCCGTCGCCACTGAAACCCCAGAACACGCCGACCCGTCGCCACTGAAACCCCAGAACACGCCGACCCGTCGCCACTGAAACCCCAGAACACGCTGACCCGTCGCAACTGAAAGACCGCTGCTCTTTCAGATGCGACGGCTCGGCGCAGTTTCTTCTTTCAGATGCGACGGGTCGGCGGTGTATTTGCTTTCAGTTGCGACGGGTCGGCGGAAGGGACCAGCACCTAGGCTGCGGGCTGTGACGTCCGTCCCGCCCGTGCCGCCCCTCCCGCCCGTGACGCAGCTGCCCGACGAGCTCCTGGCCCACGCGCGCTCGGCGAAGGGGTTCATGCCGGAGGACGAGGGTGACTTCCTGTTCGCCACGGCACTGGAGCATCTCGGCGAGGGCCCCGGGCTGGAGGTGGGCACGTACTGCGGGAAGTCGGCGATCTACCTCGGTGCGGCTGCGCGAGCGGTCGGCAGTGTCGTGTTCACCCTCGACCACCACCGCGGGTCCGAGGAGAACCAGGCCGGGTGGGAGCACCACGACCCGACCCTGGTCGACCCGGAGCTCGGCGTGATGGACACGCTGCCGGTCTTCCGTCGCACGATCGCGCTCGCCGGGCTCGAGGACGAGGTGGTCGCCGTGGTGGGGCGATCGACCACCGTCGCCGCCCACTGGCGGACGCCGCTGTCGTTGCTGTTCATCGACGGAGGGCATGCCGAGGAACATGCGCAGAACGACTACTCCGGCTTCGCCCGGTGGGTGCTGCCGGGAGGAGCTCTCGTGATCCACGACGTGTTCGAGCGTCCGGAGGACGGGGGTCAGGCGCCCTTCCACATCTGGCAGCGCGCGGTCGCGAGTGGTTCGTTCGAGCCGGGACGGACAGTCGGGTCGATGCGGGTGTTGACCCGGACCTCAGGATCGCCGGGAGAGCACGTCGGCTGAGGCGTCGTCGGAACAGCCGCACTCCAGCCCGATCTCCGAGAAGTGCGCAGCCAGCGTCTCGCCGCGCATGATCCCCGACGCCGGCGAGGTCCGCGAGAGCTCGTCGGCTGCCAGGATCACCGCTGCTGCGGTGTAGGTCGTCTGCTCCCCCGGCCAGTTGACGTCTTCGGGATAGACGTAGCCGGTCCAGTAGCTGCCGTTCTCGTGCCGCAGGTGCTGCATGTCGGCGTACAGCTGCAGGGCGCGCGCGTGGTCATCGACGCAGTCCAGCGCCATCACCAGCTCGCAGGTCTCGGCACCGGTCACCCACGGGTTGGTGTCGACGCACTTGATCCCGAGGCCTGCTACGACGAAGTCGTCCCAGCGCGAAGCGAGCAGGTCGATCCCGGCCTGGCCACGGACTGCGCCGCCGAGCACCGGGTAGTACCAGTCCATCGAGAAGCTCGACTTCTCCAGGAACTCGCCGCGGTGCTCACGGAGCGCGTGGCCCAGGCGTCCACCCACCAGCTCCCACTCCGGCTGGGCCTCGCCCACGAGCTCGGCGATCGCCACACCCGCGCGCAGCGACTGGTAGATGCTCGACGAGCCGGCGAGCAGTGCGTCGCGGTTGACCCGCGCCGGACCCTGCTCGTCCCATTCCTGCGACCACGCGATGCCGCCGAAGGGCAGCTGCATCGCGACCACGAACTCCAGCGCGCGTCGTACGGTTGGCCACATCCGCTCCACGAAGCCCAGGTCGCGACGCAACATCCAGTGGTGCCAGACACCGACGGCGAGGTACGCCGACATGTTGGTCTCGCCGCTGGCGTCCTCGACCTTGCCGGCCACGATCTTCATCGCCCACGAGCCGTCGTGGCGCTGGTTACGCACGCACCAGTCGTACGCCGCCTCCGCCGACTCGACCTCGCCGGCGACGAGCATCGCCATCGCGGCCTCGACATGGTTCCAGACGTCGACGTGCTCGCCGATGGTCCACGGGACCGCCCCGTCGGACTCCTGCATGGCGGCGATGGTGGCTGCAGTCTCGGCGACCTGCGCGCGGGTCAGCACGCCCGCGACCGACGGGATGTCGTGGCTGCCCGAGTGTCGACCCAGGTGTTGTCGGAGGCTCATGCCGGCTTGCGGAGGTAGAGCACCATGCTCTTGCCGATCACCGGGTTGAGCACCTTCTCGGCACCGCGGGTCAGCGTGCTCCAGCGCGGCGTCTTCATGATGTCCCACACGAGGACCTGGTGATAGGCCCTCACGAGCGGGTTCTTGTCGTTGTCCACGCCGACGGCGCACTTGATCCACCAGTACGGCGAGTGCAGGCCATGGGCATGGTCCTTGCCCTCGAACACCATGCCCGCGCTCTGCAGCTTCCCGACCAGCTCGTCGTCGGTGTAGATCCGCACGTGGCCTCCCTCGACCTCGTGGTACTGGTCGCTGAGTGCCCAGCAGATCTTCTCCGGCAGCCACCTCGGCACCGTGACGGCCATGGTGCCTCCGGGACGGAGCACCCGGACGAGCTCCGCGATCGCCGCCTCGTCGTCGGGGATGTGCTCCAGCACCTCGGAGGCCACCACCCGGTCGAACTCACCGTCGGCGAACGGCAGGGCCAGGGCGTCACCCTCCTTGATGTCGGCCTCGGCTCCCTCGGGGACCTCGCCCGCCTCCTTCATCGCGCCGAACAGCTCCAGCACTCCAGCCAGCTCGTCGGCGTCCTGGTCGAACGCGATCACGTCGGCGCCGCGGCGGTACATCTCGAAGGCGTGCCGGCCGGCGCCGCAGCCCATGTCGATGACGCGGTCACCCGGCTGCAGGCCGAGCCGGGGGAAGTCAACGGTCAGCACGTGCGGTCTCCTCATGGGTGCCCTGGGCGGGGTGGAATGTCTGGTCGGTGGAACGGGCGATCACTTCGTCGTACGCCGCAGCGGTGGCCGCGGCCACCGCGTGCCAGGTGAACAGCTCGAGAACGCGGCGGCGGCCGGCCTGCCCCATCCGCGCACGGCGTTCGGGGTCGTCGAGCATCGCCGCGATCGCCGACGCCAGCTCCCCCACGTCGCCGGGCGGGACCAGGTCGGCGCACTCGCCGTCGGGGCCCACCACCTCGGGGATGGCGCCGGCACGGCTCACCACGAGCGGGGTCTCGCAGGCCATCAGCTCGGCGGTGGGCAGTGAGAAGCCCTCGTAGAGGGACGGCACGCAGGCGATCTCGGCGGAGCCCATCAGCATCGCGAGCTCGGGGTCGCTGATGCCGCTGACGAACCTGACGTGCTCGGAGATGCCGAGCCGGTCGATCAGCTTCTCCGTCCTGCCGCCCGGCGTCGGCCTGGTGACCAGGACGAGCTCGAGGTCGCGCTCGGTGCGCAGCTTGGCGAACGCCTCGAGCAGGGTGGCGATGCCCTTCATCGGGGCGTCAGCGCTGGCCATCGCCACCAGGCGACCGGGCACCCGGGGCTCGCTCGGCGGGCCGAAGACCTCGTCGACCCCGAGCGGGATGACCTGGAGGTTGGCCGGGTCGACGCCGAAGTCGGTGATGATGTCGCGCCGGCTGGACTCCGAGACGGTCAGGATCTTGCCGACGCGGCGCGCGACCTTGCCCTGCATCTTCAAGAAGCCGTACCACCGGCGCAGGGTGAGCTTCTTGCGGCGCGTGGGCGCCGCCTCGATGTCGATGCGCCGGTCGAAGGTGATCGGGTGGTGGATGCTCGTGATCAGCGGCAGGCCCATCTCGGCGATGTCGAGCATGCCGTAGCCGAGCACCTGGTTGTCGTGCACGATGTCGAAGTCCCCCACCCGGTCGCGCAACAGGCGGGCGACCCGCTTGGAGAACGTCTTCGGCTCGGGGAAGCCGGCGGTCCACATGGTGAGGACCTCCTCGACGTCGATGAGGTCGCGGATCTCGGAGGGCTTCGGCGTACGGAACGGGTCCGGCTCACGATAGAGGTCCAGGCTGGGCACCTTGGTCAGCGTGACGCCCTCGTCGAGCTCGGGGTAGGGCTGTCCGGAGAAGACTTCGACGGAGTGCCCGAGGGCAACCAGTTCACGGCTGAGGTGGCGGATGTAGACGCCCTGACCGCCACAATGTGGCTTGCTGCGGTAGGACAGGAGGGCGATGCGCAAGAGGCGCCTTTCTGGCCCCGGTCCGGTGTATTTCCGGTGTGGGACCGCCAGTTCGTAACTGAAACGTGTTTCTATTATGCCGGATCCCGCTGATAGCCTTGGACCACAGGTCCGCGGTTCAGTCTGGGGGCCGGAGCCGCCGATATCACGTCCGGGGAGTTGAGATCTTGGCCACTGTCAGCTCCCTGACCTATGAGGACCTCGGATCGGCCGCCCAGCGCGACCGCCGCCGGCGGATTCTCGACGCCACCACCGCCCTGGCTTCCAAGGGTGGGTTCGACGCCGTACAGATGCGCGCCGTGGCCGAGCTGGCCGATGTGGCCCTCGGCACCCTGTATCGCTACTTCCCCTCCAAGATCCACCTGCTCGTCTCCGCGCTCGCTCGTCAGTTCGAGGAGACCGAGGCCAGCCTGGGTCGCCGGCCGATCCCCGGTGAGGACCCGGCCGACCGGGTCACCTACGTGCTCACCCGCGCCACCAGGGGCATGCAGCGCGAGCCCCACCTGACCGAGGCGCTCACGCGCGCGTTCATGTTCGCCGACAAGACGGTCGCCGGCGAGATCCACGTCGTCGGGCTCAAGCTGACCGCGATGCTCAACCGCGCGCTGCAGGGTGAGGAGTACGTCGAGGGCCACGAGCCCACCGACCATGAGATCGCCGTCGCCCGCGTCATCAGCGACGTCTGGCTGGCCGCCCTCGTCTCCTGGGTCACCGGCCGCACCTCGGCCGAAGAGGTCTCCGAGCACCTCGAGACCGCGGTCGAGCTCATCCTCCGCTAGAGGCCCAGCCGAGCGAGCATCGAAGCGGGTTGCGCTCGCCAACAAAGACGCACTCGTCGCCAGTGAACGCGGACGTCCGGATCTGGGATGAGCAGATGTTGGCGTTGCGCCGACGAGGCGCCGTACGTCATACGAATCGTGACCTTGAAGCCCCAATTCGTATGACGTCTTGGGGGCTACCTGCGGACAACCAGCAGCTGCGATCCGCGAAGACATGCCACGGAGGGCACGCACACCGCCGCGACGCAGAACCGCTGCCACCTCCGCCGGCGTTGACAGGCGGAAGCCTGCGGAGAGCGGCGGCGCGGTGTGCAACCCGGCGGCGCCTGACTCAGGCGGCGACGGAGCGGGCTGCGCGGGCGGCGGCCCTGCCCGTGACCTGGGTCTGCTCCGTGCCGCACCAGCACGTGAACGAGACCACGATGCCGTCGGCGGTGTTGGTCAGCGACGTGACCTGGCTCGGGAAGATGAGCACTCGGCCGGCGCACACCTGGCAGTTGTTGTCGAACATCGTTGACCTCCTCAGATCAGTTGAGTAGGTCCATGGTCGCGGATGTGTATCTCTAGGGGTAGCCTCGCTTTCCAGAGGCATCCAAAGGAGATTCCTATGCTTTCGTTGCATCAGCTTCGCTGCTTCCTGGCCACCTACGAACACGGCTCACTGACCGCCGCGGCCGACGAGCTCGGCTACGCGCAACCCTCTGTGTCCGAACAAGTCCGGGGCCTCGAGAAGACGCTCGGCGTGCCTCTGTTCCGACGGGTCGGCCGGGGCGTCGTACCGACCACGCTGGCCGACACCCTCCGTCCCTACGCCGAGCAGGCGATCGCCGCCGCGGAGGAGGCGCGTCGGGCGGTGCAGAGCGCGGTGTCTCTGGAGAGCGGGACCATCCGGTTCGGGATGTTCGGCGCCGCGCGGTTGTACGCCGGCGCGCAGATCGTCGCCGACGTGCTCGAGCGCTACCCCGGTGTCCGTGTGGAGCTGATCGGCCAGCACTCCAACGAGGTGCAGGAACAGCTCCGACGTGGACATCTCGAGGCAGCGATGATCGCCGCCACGAGCGTCGAGAGCGAGGGGATGACCGTGACCCCGGTGGCCCGCGACGAGCTCGTCTACATCTCGGCCGACCCCGAGCGGCTCACCTCACCCGTGACCGCGGCACGGCTCGCCAAGGCGCCGCTGATCATGCCGGAGACGACGTGGCGGTCCAGCGACTCCGTCCGGATCGTGCTGCGCCGCTTCCTGCACGAGGCCGGCCACAACCCGCAGACCCGGATCGAGGTCGAGGAAGTGGAGACGGCGGTCGACCTCGTCGGCCGCGGGTTCGGCGACTCGGTCATCCCCCGCGGTGGCGCCGAGCAGCTCATCCCGCAGCTGGCGCCGCACGTCGGCTACGTCTCGTTGCGCCCCAAGCAGTACGACGTGATGGCAATCGTGCACCGAAAGGGTGCGGTGCTGTCACCCGCAGCTCAGGTGATGATCGAGCTGGCGACCAAGCACATCCAGTCGATCGCGGAACCGGTCTGAGCAGGCAGCGATCAAGAGAGTCGGTAGCTCATCGGTCCGTCGGACCTCACCGATCGCGCTTCGCTCAGCTGCTCTACCCCCCGAACGCGTGGGTGGCAGTCGCCCCGCCGTCGACGGCCAGCTCTGCTCCGGTCACGAAGCTGGACTCGTCGCTCGCGAGATAGACGTACGCCGGTGCGATGTCCGCAGGATGGCCCACTCGCTTGAGGGCGACCTTGCTCGCGCCGAACTCCATCGCCGCGTCGCCACCGTGCACGCGGGTCATCGGAGTGTCGATCATGCCGGGGTGCACCGAGTTCACCCGGATCCCCTTGGGACCGAGCTCCATCGCGGCCGACTTGGTCATCCCGCGGATGGCGAACTTCGTCGCGGCGTACGCCGTGCAGAACGCCATGCCGGCGAGTCCCTCGATCGACGAGGCGTTCACGATCGAGCCGCCACCGTTCTTGCGCATCGTGCGCGTGACCGACTTCATCCCGAGGAAGCAACCGAGCTGGTTCACCCGGAAGAGCAGCTCGAACTCCGAGGCCTCCATCTTCTCGACTTCGCCGAAGCGGAGGATGCCTGCGTTGTTGACCAGCACGTTCACCGGGCCGAAGCGCTCGTTGGCCTCCTCGACGAGCGATGTCCACGAGGCCTCGTCGCTGACGTCGTGCAGCCGGAAGTACGCCGCGTCGGGGCGCACGGCGCACAGCTCGTCCGCAAGGGCCTGTCCGGCCTCCTCGGCGATGTCGGCGATCACGACCTGGGCGCCCTCCTCGACGAAGGCGCGCGCGATCGCGGCGCCCTGTCCCTGGGCGGCGCCCGTGATGATGGCGCGCTTGCCAGCAAGTCTGTTCACGATGGCTCCTTGGCCTGCAGCTGCATGATCGCGTCGGCAGAGAAGCCGATCGCGGGGTCCCGGTCGGCGAAGTAGCCGCCCAGGCTGGCATCGAGCGAGTCGAGGTCCCACGCATCGCCGGTGGCATCGAAGCGCTGCTCGACGACAGGTGCGGCGAGCAGCGCCACCATCCCGCCGTAGACGACGAACACCTGGCCGGTGATCCGGGCGGCCGCCGGCGAGGCCAGGTAGGCCACGAGCGGCGCCACGTGATCCGGCGAGTAGGGATCGATGGCTGCGCCCGACTCGTCCGCGCCGAAGACGTCCGCGGTCATCGCCGTTCGGGCGCGGGGACAGATCGCGTTGGCGCGTACGCCGACACGTGACATGCCACGAGCCGTGGACAGGGTCAGCGCGGTGATCCCGGCCTTCGCAGCGGCGTAGTTGGCCTGCCCCGGTGAGCCGGCCAGGAACGCCTCCGAGGCGGTGTTCACGACTGCCGCGTCCACGGTCTCGCCGGTCTCCTTGAAGCGTCCGCGCCAGTACGACGCAGCGTTGCGCGAGAGCAGGAAGTGGCCGCGCAGGTGCACCTTGAGGACGAGGTCGAACTCCTCGTCGGTCATGTTGAACAGCATCTTGTCGCGGGTGATGCCCGCGTTGTTCACGACGATGTCGAGCCCGCCGAGCTTCTCGGTGGCCGCCTGCAGCATCGCCTGCGCCGTGGAGCTCTCCCCCACGTCCCCGGCCACGACGACCCCCTCGACGCCGGTGCTGCGGACCTCCTCCGCTGCCTCCTCGGCCGCCCCGGGAAGGTCGTTGAGCACGACGTTCGCGCCGGCCCGGGCGAGGGCGAGCGCCTCCGCGCGGCCGAGGCCGGCGCCGGCGCCGGTGACGACAGCTACGCGGCCCTCGAGGGACAGCTCACTCTTCTGGTCAATGTTCTGGGGCATGACGGTCCGGGCTCCTGATTCGATGGGCTGTGCGCGTGAAGAGTCGGGGGCGACTACACGTCGACGATGCTGATGGCCGACTTGGGACACGAGGCGACGGCCTGCTCCACCCTCGCCAGGTCCTCGTCGGTGACGTTCTCGTCGAGGATCTGCAGGAAGTCGTCGTCGTCGACCTGGAAGTGGCTGGGAGCCAGCGCTTCGCACATGGCGTTGGACTCACACAGGTCGAAGTCGACCTTGATCTTCTTCATGCTTCCTCCGTCACTTGCCTGGGTTGGTCGGTGGGTTGGGATCTGGCCGGCTCGCCATCTCTCAGGAGCCGTCGGACGAGTGGCCGGGGAACACGTGTGCGTCGGGGTCCACCAGCACGGCCGCGTTGTTGACGGCGGTGGCGACCTCCCCGAAGCCGACGGCGATCAGGCGGACCTTGCCCTCGTACTCCGTGATGTCGCCGGCGGCGAAGACTCTGGGCAGGTTGGTGCGCATCGCCGTGTCGACGCGGATGTGGCGCTTGTCGAACTCGATGCCCCACTCCTGCATGGCGCTCAGGTCGGCGATGAAGCCGAGGGCGGCGACCACGCTCTGGGCCGGGCGCACCAGCACCTCCCCGTCGGCCCTGGTGATCTCCACGCTCTCCACGTGCCCGTCGCCGTTCAGCGCGGTCACCTGCGCCTTCGTGATCACCTCGGTGTCGCTGGCGAGCACGGAGTCGACCGTGGCCTGGTGGGCGCGGAACTGGTCGCGCCGGTGCACGAGGGTGATCGACGAGGCGATCGGCTCGAGGTTCTGAGCCCAGTCGAACGCGCTGTCGCCACCGCCGACGATCACCACGTCGCGGCCGGCGTACTCGGTGAAGGACGGCACGAAGAAGACGAGCCCGCGGTCCTCCCAACCGTCACCCGCCGGCAACGGCCGCGGCGTGAACTTGCCGATGCCCGCGGTGATGATCAGCACCTTGGCGCGTACGACGGTGCCGTCGTCGAGCTCCATGGTGACGGCCTCGTCGTCCGCCGTGAGGGAGGTCGCCGTGCGCCCGAGCAGGTAGTTCGGCTTCGCACTGGCTGCCTGCTCGACCAGCTGCTCGACGAGCTCGCGGCCCTTGACGTTGACGAAGCCGGCGACATCGAGGATCGACTTCTCGGGGTAGAGCGCCGAGACCTGGCCGCCGAGCTCGGGCAGCGAGTCGACCAGCGTCACGCTCATGCCGCGGAAGCCTGCGTAGTAGGCCCCGAACAGCCCGGAGGGTCCCGCACCCACGATGAGCAGGTCGGTCTCCAGCACGGCAGAGCCTTTCGACGCGGGACAGAACTGGAACGTGTTCTAGTTTATCAGAACGCCTTCAACTTCGATATCCGCCAGTCTCCACCACCGCGGGTCAGCGTCACCAGCACCCGGCTCCCGTCGACGCGCTGGTTTGCTGTTCCCTTCGCGGTCGTCACCTGGTTGACGAAGACGAGCGCGACCACTTTGTTCTCGGTGGCGGAGACGATCGAGGTGGCGGCGGCGTCGGCGGCCAGCTTCACCTGGTTCTTGATCGTCTGGTCCTTCACCCCCGCCATGGTCTTCGCGTACTCACTGCGGAAGCTCGGCGCGAGTACCGCCTCGGCCGCCTTGATGTCGGCGTCGAGCGTCTGCCAGTCGTAGGAGAGGACCTTCTGGGTCAGCTGGGCCGCGGCCTGCATGCCGGCGTCGCGCGCCTGGGAGGAGGTGATCGCCCCGTCGGGAGCGGCCCCCGCGTCGGGGTTCTCGCTGCGCCACCAGGCGAACCCGGCCACGCCGGCCAGCACGAGACACAGGACAACGAGGCCGACGAGCAACCGGAAGCTGGCCAGGAACGGGATCCGTTCCGGCCCGGGGTCGCTGTTCCACGACTCCGGCGGCGGAGGATCCAGCGCGTCCCCGTCCGAGTCCTCACCGACGTCCGTCGGCTCGGGCTCAGCCGCGGGTTCAGGCGCCGGCTCGACGTCCACGCTGGCCGGGGCGCTCGCCGGCGCAGCGGCGTCGGCGAGGTCGCTCTGGCAGTAGCGGCACTTCACCGCGGCGGCCTTGATCACTTCCGCGCAGTAGGGGCAGACCTTCTCGTCGGGCTGGAGGGCACTCATGTCAGCCCAGGATCTGCAGGTCGGAGGTGAGCCATTTGTCGCCCTTGCGGACCAGGGTCAGCTTGAACCGGTAGTGGCGCGGCATGGCCTTGCCCTTCGTGGACTTGTTCTTGACCGAACCGTCGGCGGCGACGAACACGACCGCGGTGTCTCCGTCGATGTCGCCGATGCCCACCTCCTTGACCTCACCGGTGGCCACCGCCTGGCCGGCCTCGGCCGTGGTCTTGAGCTGGCTCTTGGCGCCCTCGTACTGCTCCTTGAACGGGCCGGTGGCGCCGGCGAGGACCTTCTCGATGAGCGGGTCCATGTCCTTGTAGTCGACGGTCAGGAACGCGAGCGTCTCCTTGCGGGCCGAGCTCGTCACCTCTTTGTACTGCCGGGAGAGGACCTCTGCCTTCGAGTCCCCAGGGGTGGCGGCTGCGCCTTGGGAGAACAGCAGGGCGGTCGTGGCCACGAGGACCAGGGCGAGCACCATCAGCGCGATGTTGAACCACCGCCACGACGTACCTGCTGGTCCTGCAACGGTTGCAGGATCAGTCATTGGCCGTCACCGGTCCCGTCAACATCCATTTCCATCCGTCGTCCTCGAACACTGAGCGCGAGCCCATTCCCTGGCCGATGATCAGCGTCTGCCCGTCGCCGGTGTCCACCTGGCCCGTCTTCGCATCGTACGTCGAGACGCGATAGGCGTTGCCGGGTGAGCCGTTGGAACCCGAGCTCGGCGCGTGGTTGAACCCGCGCATGCTCATCGCCGGCTTCTGCTCCGTTGGGTTGTAACCGGGTTGGGCGCGCTCGTCTCGGCACTGGGCAGGATAGATCGGCGCATCGCTGACGTCGACGGCCGGCCGCCACGTCGATGGCGGCTTGTAGCCCTTGGTGCACGGGGGCACCTTGTTGTTGAACTGCAGGTTGATGTGACCGTAGCCGTCACCCGGCGTGCCGGTGAAGCCGGCCGCGATCACGTGCGGGAAGACAACCAGCATCTGCTCCAGCGCCGGGATGTTGGCGGTCAGCACCTGGTTGGTGGTCACCAGGTTGGACAGGAAGACCGGCAGTGTGGGCTCGAGGCCACGGAGCAGCGAGTTGACCTCGCGGACGGCAGGCGGGCCGCCCTCGAGGATCGTGCGGATGTTCTTGTCGGACGTGCGCAGGGTGCCGGTGAGATCGGCCAGGCCGCGCGCAAAGGTCTGGATGTCCTTCTCGTGGTCGGCCTGCGTCTGCAGCACGGTGCGCCCGGTGTTGAGCAGCGTGATCGTCGAGTCGGTGTTCGCCGCTGCTTCGTCGACGAACTGCGTGCCGGAGTCGACCATGCGCTGGAGCGGGTTCGCGGTGCCCCGGAACATCGTGCCCGCCTCGCTGATCACGGTGGACAGCTCGGCGCCGTCGACCGACTCGACCAGAGAGTTCATCTGGGTGAGCAGCAGCTCCTCGCTCGTCGGCAGGCTGGACTCGTCACCCTTCAGGACGTCGCCGGCCTTGGCGTACGGCGGGTCGTTGTCCGGCGGCTCGAAGTCGAGGTACTGCTCGCCGACCGCGGAGAGGTTGTGCACGTGCATCTTGGTGTCGAGCGGGATCTTCGTGCCCTCCTTGAGGGCGAGGCGGACGCGGAGCCCCGTGGGGGTCACGTCCATCGCGGAGACCTTGCCGACCTTGACGCCCCGGTAGGTGACCTCGCTCCCGGTGAACAGACCTCCGGAGGAGGGCAGGGTGGCATCGATCGTGAGCCCGCGGCCGAGCACCCGGTCGGTGAGCCCGAGGAAGCTGCTCGCCACGTAGACGATGCCTACTGCGCTGAGCACGAGGAACGCGATCAGCCGGATCTTGACGCCATGACTCATCTCAGCCACCTCCCCCGAGCCCGAGGAGTCCGCCGAGCCCGTTGCTTCCCGGGTTGGTCGAGGATCCCGAGCCGCCCGTGACGGCGCCCAGGTCGGGCAGCGGCGCGGGCTTCGCGGTCGCGGCATTGCTGCCGGGTGGGCACAACAGGTCGACGACCTGCTGCGGAGCGACGGCACAGACGCTCGCCTTCAGTGGGTCCGTGAGCGCCTGGCACACCGGGTCGAGTGGCGTCACGGTACACAGGTCGAGGATGTTGGGCAGGACCTCGCCCGGGGACGTGATCACCTTTCTCAGGTCGATCTCCATGTGGAACAGCGCGTTGGCGTAGTCGCCGCGAACGATGTTGGCCGCCTCCTTGGGGAACGGGAAGCTGGCCAGCATGGACAGGCCGCTCGCGAGCGAGTCGCCGGCGTCGCCCAGCTTGGTGAGGGCGGGCTGCAGGTGGCGCAGCGAGGCCACGATGTTGTCGGTGCTGGCGTTCAGCACCCGGGTGCCCACGGTGCCGAGCTCGTCGAGCTGACGCAGCATCTTGATGAGCGCCTTGTGCTGCCGGTTGAGGACCTTCAGCGCTGGGCCCATGCTGTCGATGGCCGCGCCGATGACGTCCTTCTCCTTGACCAGCGTCGACGAGAGCCGGTCGATCGACGCCATCACGGCGATGATGTCTTCCTTCTGGTCGTCGAGCCCGCCGATCATCCGGTCGAGGTTCCCCAGCAGGTGCCGCGCCTCGTCCTGGCGGCCGTTCATCATGTTGTTGAGCTCGTGGCTGATCGTCTTGAGCTGACCGACACCGCCGCCGGCAAGGAGCATCGAGAGGGCGCCCAGCACCTCCTCGACCTCGGGGTTCCGGCTGGTGCGCGAGAGCGGGATGAAGTCCCCGTCGGAGAGGCGCTTGTCGCTCTCGGTCCCAGGAGCCGGCTTGACCAGGGCGATGTACTTCTCCCCCAGCAGGCTGGTCTGGCGGACGTCGATGTCGATGTTCTCGGGAAGGTCGATGTCCTTGCGCACGATGAACTTGACCCGGGCGTGCCAGCCGACCCGCTCGACCTCCGTGACGTGGCCGACGACGACGTCGTTGGCGTACACGGCCGTGCGAGGCACCACGTTGAGCGCGTCGGCGAAGTCGGCGGTGACCGCGTAGGCGTCGTCCTCGCTGACCTTGTTGCCCGGCAGCGGCAGGTCGTACGCGCCGTCGAACTTGCAGCCCGACGCCAACAGGACGGTGACCAGGAGGACGACCACCGCGGTGATGGGCCGGGACACGAGGAGCTGGGATCGCCTCATGACGCGTTCCCCGCCTTCAACGAGTTGAGCAGGCCCTCGAGGGTCTTCGGGGGTGTCGTCCCGCCCAGCTGCAGCTGGGCCGGCTGGCTCTGGTTCTGGGACGGGTCGGCGCCGATCTGGTCCGCGAAGGGCCTGACGATGGTCCGCAGCAGCTCGCAGGTCTGATGGGCCGCGGGCGCGTTGTAGTCACCCTCTTCCCCGAACTTCCCGGAGTTGACGACGATGTCGCAGAGCATGTTGCCGAGGTTGGCGCCGTTGGGGGTGCTCTGGAGCCGGGACCCGATCGATCTGGTCTTGTTGTCGTAGGCGATCGTGAGGTTGTCGAGGCCCAGGGCACCGATGCGGGCCAGGGTGTTCAGATCGTCCTTGTGGCGGGCCGTCACGCCGAGCAGCCTGGTCAGCGCCTTGACGTCCTTGGTGACCATGGTCTTGTTGTCGTGGACGAAGGTGCGAACCGTCCCGACCGCGCGGGCCAGCGCCGCGAGCGCCTTCGCGAGGGCGCCGCGGTCGGCTGCCAGCTGGGTGGACACTGTGGTCAGATCGCCCATGAACGCGTCCACGAACCGGTCGTTGGCGGCCAGGGTGTCGGTCAGCTGCGCCATGTTCTCAACCGAGTTGAACAACGGACCGCTGTTGTCACCGAAGGTCTGGACAGCCTGCGAAAGGTTGAGCAGCGTCTCGTTACCGGCCTTGCCGTTCCCGCGCAGTGCCTTGGCGCCCGCAGTGAGGAGGGTGTTCAGGGCGCCGTCCTTGTTGGCACCGTTGGGACCGAGCGCCTGGGTCAGGTCGGAGAGGCTCTTGTAGATCCGGTCGAGCTCCACCGGGGTGCCGGTCTTCGGCAGGTCGATCCTGGCGTTGTCCTTCAGCAGCGGGCCGCCGGTGTACGCCGGTGCGATCTGCACGAAGCGGTCCGCGGTCAGCGTGGGGGTGATGATCGCGGCCTTGGCGTCGGCCGGCAGCTTGTACTCGTCGCTGTACTCCATGCTCACCCGCACGCGGTCGCCCTCGGGCACCACGGCCGTGACCGTTCCGATGTTGACGCCCATCACCCGCACCTCGGAGCCCTTGTAGAGGCTCACGGTGCGGTCGAAGTACGCCGTGGCCCGGCGCGTGCCCGAGCCGTTGCCCGTGAGAGTGACGAAGACTGTCGCGAGCACGAGGACTGACAAGACGGCGGCGATCAGCCTGACCGGAATACGGTTCATCAATTCGGCCGCCTCCCCTGCTTGAACTCGTCGGGGTTGGCGATGCTGGTGAGGTTGGGGACGAAGGCGTCGAACCAGGGACCGGTGCCGATGATGTTGATCAGGATCGAGGCGTACGGACCGAGGTTCGTCAAGGTCTCGTCGATCTGCTTCTCGCGGCCCCGAAGGAAGGCCAGCGCCGTGTCGAGCTGCTTGAGCGCGTCGCCGATCTGGGCCTGGTTGTCGGTGGCGACCCCGCGGAGCTCGACGGCGAGCCGCTCAGCGTTGACGAGCAGGGAGTGGATGGCTTCGCGGCGACTGATCAGCTCCTTGAAGACGAGCTCACCCTGCTTCATCAGCACGACGAGGTCTCCCCGGCGGTCCGCGAGCAGCTTGGTGACGCGGTCGGCCCGACCGAGCAGCTGCTGGATCGACTCGTCGCGGGTGGCGATGGCGCGGGAGATGCGGGAGAGACCGGAGAAGGTCGACGCGACGTGCGGGCTGGCGGCGTTGACCGTGTCGCCCAGCGTGGTCAGTGCCTGGGAGAGCCGGGGGATGTCGATGGCCTCGGTGGTGGTGGTCAGCTCGCTGAGGGTGGCGACGATGTCGTAGCTGCCGTTGGTGCGGCTGACCGGGATGGTGTCGCCGCCGTCCATCTTCCCGCTGCCCTTGGGAGTGAGCTCGAGGTACTTCTCGCCCAGCAGGTTCAGCACCTGCACCGATGCCTGGGTCTTGTCACCCAGCGTGGCGCCCTTGACGTTCACGTCGACGGTGACGTGGTCGCCGCCGATGCGGATGCCACTGACGCGCCCGACCCGAATGCCGGCAACCTGCACCATGTTGCCCCTGTGCAGGCCGCTCGCGTCGGCGAGCTGCACGTGGTAGTCGGTGCCCTTGAAGCCGGGGAACTTCTGGAGGTTGAATGCCGCCGCCCCGACCACGAGCAGCAAGACCAGGCTGATCGCGCCAAGCCGGAGGATGGATCCTTCAGTGTGCCGAGCCATCAGGGATCACACCTCGGGGCGTCGCTGTAGAAGGAGATGTCGCTGAGCTTGTCCTGGATCGGCTTGACCAGAGCATCGAGCTCGGGCGACCCCAGACTGGGCAGGATGATCTTGCCGTCGAAGTCGCACAGGTAGTACTGGTACCAGGAGCCGTACGTGCCGGTCCGGGTCTGGCGCTTCAGCATCACCGGCAGCCGGTTGAGCACCTCGTCCAGCGCAGCCTGGTTGCTGGGCTTGTTCAGGCTCTTCATCACCCGTCGCAGCTGGGCGATGTCGGCCTTCAGGTAGGGCCTGCCCAGCGTGAGCAAGCGCGCCACCTCGCCGGTGAGGCCCGAGAGGTTGGCCACCGAGGCGCCGATGGCCTTGCGGTCACGGGACAGGTTGGTCATCCAGTCCTTCAGCCCGACGACGAGCTCGGTGAGCTGGGCGTGCCGGTCGTCGACGGTCTCGAGCATCGCCGAGAGGTTGTCGATGACGCGACCGATGAGCTCGTCACGGTCGGCCAGCGCGTTGGTGAGCGAGGCCGTGTTGCTCATCAGGCTGCCGATCGTGCCGCCCTCGCCCTGGAGCACCTTGACGAGGTTCAGGGAGAGGTCGTTGATCTCGTTCGGGGTCAGCGCCTGGAACAGCGGCTGGAAGCCGTTGAACAGCTCGGTGAGGTTCAGCGCCGGCGTCGTGCGCGAGACCGGGATGGTGCCCCCGTCGGAGAGCCGCTTGGCGCCGGGCTCGCCCTCCTCCAGTGCCATGTAGCGGTCACCGACCAGGTTGAGGAAGCGGATCGCGGCCCGCGTGGCCGTGGTGACGGGCACGTCGTCCTTGACCTTGAAGGTGATCTCGGCCTGGTCCCGGTTCTTGATCTCGACACCGCTGACCGAGCCGACTGTGACACCGGCAACCCGGACGTCGTCCCCCTTCGTCAGCAGGCTGGCCGAGGAGAACGTTGCCTTGTACTCGGACTGGCTGCCGAAGGCGAAGGAACCCATGATCGCCGTGAGCGTGCCGGTGACGATCACGCTGACGAGGACGAAGATCCCGAGCTTGATCGCGGCCAGGATGGTCGTGGTGTTCCGGGAGGTGCTCATGCGGGGCCCCCGCACAAGTGGGCCGGGAGCGAGCGCAGCGAGCCGCCTGCGCAGTTTTCTGGGGTGTTCATTCCGGGTTACCCCCGGCCGGAGAGTCGAGCTCGGTGCCGTTCCGGTAGTTGATCAGCGGCTTCAGCGGCACCACTGGGTAGGGCAGCCCCCAGCACTTCGGTCCAGCGCCCTGCTCGCCGTACTGCGGGAGGTCTCGCTGGTCGTAGGCGCGGCGCTGGGTCGCGGCGAGCGTCATGCTCTGCGACACCTTGGCGTTCTTGAAGATCTCGTTGAGCCGCCCGGCGTAGCGCGCCGCTCCCTTGAGCAGGCACGGGAACTCCGGCGAGTAGGTGTCCAGCAGGCGCAGAAGTGGCCGGGAGACCGCTCCAGCGCGGACGATGTTGGTCTCGTTCTTGGTGAGCACTCGCGTCGAGGTCTCACCCAGACCGGTCACGTCGCCGATGAAGGCCTGCAGCTGCGGTTCCTTGGAGGTGAAGGTCTTTGCCGTAGTCGTGGCGTTGCGCAGCAGGCGGACCAGGTCCGGGGCTGCGAGGGAGTAGGACCGGCTGACGCGGGCGAGCAGCACGAGGTCTTTCTGGAGCGTCGGCAGGTGGACGTTCATCGTGGTCAGGTAGCTGTCCAGCTTGACCATCGTCTCGCCCAGCTCGTTGCCGCGACCGCGTAGTGCCGTGGCCAGGGCGTAGAGAGTCGAGCTCAGGTCGGCGGGGCGGATCGAGCGCAGCAGGGGGAACAGGTCGGCCAGGATCTTCTGCAGCTCGACGTTCGTCGTCACGCGCGAGGAGGGGATGACGTCACCGTCGCTCAGCGACTTCTCGGAAGGGTCGTCCGGGTCGACGATCGAGATGTACTTCTGACCGAACAGCGTCGTGGGCAGGATCTCGATGCGGATGTTCTCCGGGATGTTCTTGGCGGCCGATGGCACGAAGGCGATCTTGATGGTCGCTTCCTTGCCGTCGTGGCCGATCGCGCGCACCTGTCCGACCAGAGCGCCGTGACGTCGTACGTCGCCGAACTTGGCCAGCTGCAGGCCGGCATTCTCGGCCTTGACGGTCACCGTCGTGACCGAGGTGAAGACCTTCTGGTAGACAGCGATCGAGAGCGCGACGAGCATCGCCATCAGCGTGACGAAGACGACGCCGGCCAGCAGCAGCCGACGGTGCTCCGCCGGGGTGTCATGGGTGATGTTCACGAACATGCGATCACCCCGTGATCCGCACGGTCGTGGTGGAGCCCCAGATGGCGAAGCTGAGGAAGAAGTCGGCGACGACGATCGTGACGATCGAGGTGCGGATCGCGTTACCGACCGCCGTACCCACTCCGGCCGGGCCGCCCGAGGCCGTGAAGCCGTAGTAGCAGTGGATCAGGATGACCGCGACGGCCAGGAACAGCAGCTTGAAGAACGACCAGAGCATGTCGATCGGTGGCAGGAACTGGAGGAAGTAATGGTCGTAGGTGCCGGCTGACTGCCCGTAGATCAGGGTGGTGATCAGTCGCGGTGAGAGGTAGGAGGCCGCCAGCGCGACGATGTAGAGCGGGATCACGGCCACGAAGGCGGCGACCATCCGGGTCGTCACCAGGAACGGGATGGAGGGGACTGCCATCACCTCGAGTGCGTCGATCTCCTCGGAGATCCGCATCGCACCGAGGCGCGCTGTGTAGCCACAGCCCACGGTGGCGGCCAATGCGATCGAGGCGACCAGCGGCGCCACCTCGCGGGTGTTGAAGTACGCCGAGATGAACGCGGTGAACTTCGCGACACCGATCTGGCTCAGCGACGCGTAGCCCTGGATACCGACCTCGGTGCCGGCGAAGAAGGCCATGAACGCGATCACGCCGACCGTGCCCGCGATCACCGAGAGGCCACCGACCCCGAAGGAGACCTCGGCCAGGATGTTCAGGATCTCGCGCTTGTAGCGCTTGATGGCGATGGGCGTCCAGGCCAGGGCCTTGATGTAGAAGAGCAGCTGGTCGCCGCGCTGCTCGAGCTTGAGGCGCTGTTCCCGGCCGAACTCGCGTCCGATGTCGCTGATCGTGGACATGGGCTACAGGCCGTTCTGGGGGACGACTTGGAAGTAGATGGCCGTGATGATCGAGTTCAGCGCGAACAGGACCATGAAGGCGATGATCACGGCCTCGTTGACCGCTCGGCCCACGCCGCTGGGACCGCCACCTGCGTTGAGTCCCTTGTAGGCCCCGACGATGGCGGCCATGTAGCCGAACATCACCGCCTTGATCATCGAGATGTAGAGGTCCGGCAGGCTGGCCAACGCGGTGAAGCTGGAGAGGAACGCACCCGCGTTGCCGCCCTGGACGATGACCGTGAAGAAGTAGCCGCCACCGATGCCGGCCGCGATCACGAGGCCGTTGATCATCAGTGCGACGAAGACGGTGGCGAGCACTCGAGGGACGACCAGGCGCTCGACCGGGTCGATGCCCAGCACCTCCATCGCGTCGATCTCCTCGCGGATCTTGCGCGCTCCCATGTCGGAGCAGATCGCGGACCCTGCGGCGCCGGCGATGATCATGGCTGCGGCGATCGGGGCCGCCTCGCGCACGACCGCGAGCACCGCGCTGGCGCCCGCGAACGACTGTGCGCCGAGCTGGCCGGTGAGGTTGCCGACCTGGAGCGAGATCACGGCTCCGAACGGGATCGACACCAGGATCGTGGGCAACAGGGTGACGCTGGTGATGAACCAGGCCTGCTCGATGAACTCCCGGCCCTGGAACTTGGTGGTGAACACTGCCTTGGTCACGTCCACGACCATGGCCGCGATCTCCCCAGGGCCGCGGACGATCGACGCAGCAGTTACGCCCATCGTCATCCTCCCTGAACCCTGGTTCGGGTGTCCCCCGACGGACCACCCCCGCGGCCGCCCAAATTTAGAACGTGTTCTCGTTTTACGCAACACGAGCCATGCGCTTTCGAAACTTCACAACGATGTTGGGGCGCGAAAGTCACGACGAACGCAGTGACACCGTACGGCTCTAGACTCCGGCGGGTGACCGAATCGAGGGGAATGCCCATCAGGTGGCCAAGGGTGTTTCACCACCCGTCAGCACTGCTGCTATTCGCGCAGCTTCTGGCCGTGCTCGCGTACCCGTTCCTGGAGTCCTCGCGAGCCGGGTCGGCGGTCCTCGGCGTCATCTCGATGGTGGCCGTGGGCCTGGCCCTCTGGGTCGTGCGGAGCACCCCCGCCCTGACCTTCATCGCCGTCGCGCTCGGCGTACCGGCGCTGTCGATGACCGTGCTGGAGGCCGTGATTCCCGGCGAGACCTGGGTGGTGCTCACCAGCGCGCTGCTCCACGCGCCGTTCTACTTCTACGTCTTCTTCGGGACGATCCGCTACGTCTTCCACGACGACAAGGTGACCACCGACGAGCTCTATGCCATCGGGGCGGCTTTCACCGTGCTGGCCTGGGGTTTCGCCTTCGTGTACGTGATCGTGGAGATCGTCTGGCCCGGCTCGATCGAACCGCTCAGCAGCGGGACGGGCCGCTTCTTCGACCTGCTGTTCTTCTCCTTCACCAACCTGACCAGCGTCGGGCTCTCGGACATCCTGCCCGTCGGAGCCCACGCCCGGTCGCTGGTGATCGTCGAGCAAGTGGCCGGGTTGCTGTACGTCGCCATGGTGATCTCGCGCCTCGTGGCCCTGGCCGTGCACGAGCGCAAGTGAGCCCCGGTTGTGCCTCAGCGGTGGCTCAGCCGAGGGCCGCCTCGCCGGCTGCCTGCTGACGCAGGATCAGGGCCCGCGTCCGGCGGCGGTAGCGCCAGATCTGCATCAGCCCGAGAGCCCACAGCAGGTACTGGACGCCCATCGCCCAGCGGAAGGCCGAGGGCGTGTAGTCGGTGCCACCTCCCGGCGTACGCCAGTCGAGCACCAGCCCGATGGCGACCACGAGGCACAGCGTGGCGTAGAACCCGCCCTGGTTGATGATGCCCGTGGCGCTGGCCAGCCGGTGTGCCGGGTTGGAGGTGCGGCCGAGGTCGAAGCCGATCAGGGACGCCGGTCCGCCCAGCCCGACCACGAAGGCGAGCAGCGCGAGCAGGCCGAGCGGCGCCTGACCCGGCCACGCCAGGACGACGGTCCAGACGACGACGATCGCCCAGACGATCGACAGCACCGTCGTGGACCTGTGCCACGGGTGATTCCCCACGATCCAGCCGAGCACCGGTCCGCTGAGCATGATGGCCACCACGATCAGCGTGAGCAGGATCCCGGCGGTCGACGGGGAGCGACCCTCGCCGCGCACGAAGTAGGGATAGCCCCAGAGCAGGCTGAGCGTGGTGGCGCTGAACTGCGAGGTGAAGTGCATCCAGAAGCCGAGCCGGGTGCCCGGCTGGGCCCAGGACGCCGCGAGGCTCTCCCCGATCGACCGCAGGGACAGCCTGGGTCCGCGGACGGTCCGTCCGTCGGGTGCGTCGTGGAGCAGGACCAGCATCGCCACGGTCAGGACCACGCCGATGGACGCGGTGGCGAGGTAGGCACTGGTCCAGCCCAGGCTGCCCAGTGCCCAGGTCATCGGTATCGCGGCAGCGATGGAGCCGAGCTGGCCGAGAGTCCCGGTGAGCTGCGTGACCAGCGGGATCCGGCGCTCCGGGAACCAGCTGCTGACCAGGCGGAGGACGCAGATGAAGGTCATCGCGTCGCCGATGCCCACCACCGCCCGGGCCGCCAGTGCCAGCGGGAAGCTCTCGGCGAAGGCGAAGACTCCCTGCGCGAGCGTCATCAGGACCGTGCCGACGAGCAGCACGCTGCGCGGACCGAACCGGTCCACCAGCAGGCCGACCGGGATCTGCATGAACGCGTAGACGAGCAGCTGCAGCATCGTGAACGTCGCCAGCTGGGTGGCCGAGATGCCGAAGCGCTCGGTCGCCACCAGCCCGGCGACTGCCAGCGAGGAGCGGTGGAAGACAGCCAGGACGTAGACCAGCATCCCGACGGTCCACACCACCCAGGCGCCGCGCATGGAGGTCCCGGGGGCGGCTGAGGTCACTCGCCCGAATTTACCGGGGTCAATCGAGGCAGAACTCGTTGCCCTCGGGGTCGGCCATCACGATGAAGCCGGCACTGAGCTCGGTGCCGGGCTCGAACCGGCGCACGCGGGTGGCGCCGAGCGCGACCAGGCGCTCCGCCTCGGCCTCGAGGGCCGCCATCCGCTCGTCGTTCTCCAGGCCTGGCGCGGCACGGACGTCGAGGTGGACCCTGTTCTTGGCAGTCTTGCCCTCGGGCACCTGCTGGAAGAAGATGCGGGGCCCTTCGCCGCCCACGGGGACGGCCGCGGATCGCGTGTTGCGCTCCCCCTCCGGCACCCCGACGCTCTCCAGGAACGCGTCCCAGGTGTCGAAGCCAGGCGGAGGTGGTTGCTGCTGGTAGCCGAGCACCTCGACCCAGAACCGGCACAGAGCGTCCGGGTCGGCGCAGTCGAAGGTGATCTGGACCTCCCGGGCGGCGCTCATGAGCGTCGTCCGGTGCGTGCGATGGCAAGGCGGAGGAGGGAAGGCGGGCTAAGAGCGAAGCGCCCGTCGACCGACGACAACGCCGCCAGCGTGCGTGTCCGGGCGGCGCTCATTTGGTGGCTTCCATCATCTGGCGCAGCTCCTTCTTGAGGTCGGAGATCTCGTCACGCAGCCGGGCAGCCAGCTCGAACTGGAGCTCGGCCGCCGCGTTGTGCATCTGGGCGGAGAGCTGCTGGACCAGCTCGGCGAGGTCGCTGGTCGGCAGCCCCTGCGTGTCCGGCATCCGCTCGCGCATCTTCGACAGGCCGGGGACTGGCGCCTTCTTGCTCCTGTCGCCCCGGGCTCCGGTGCCCTGCCACGTCTGCAGCAGAGTCGCAGTGTCCTCGTCGTCGCGCGCGAGCATCTCCGTGATGTCGGCGATCTTCTTGCGCAGCGGCTGCGGGTCGACTCCGGCTGCCTTGTTGAACGCGACCTGCTTGGCACGTCGACGGTTGGTCTCGTCGATGGCCATCTCCATCGACGGCGTCATCCGGTCGGCGTACATCACCACCTGGCCCGACACGTTGCGGGCCGCACGGCCGATCGTCTGGATCAGGGACTTGTCGGAGCGGAGGAAGCCCTCCTTGTCGGCGTCGAGGATCGCGACCAGCGACACCTCGGGGAGGTCGAGCCCCTCGCGGAGCAGGTTGATGCCGACCAGCACGTCGTACTCCCCCAGCCGCAGGTCGCGGAGCAGCTCGATGCGCTTGAGGGTGTCGACCTCGGAGTGCAGGTAGCGCGTCCGTACGCCGTTCTCGAGGAGGTAGTCGGTGAGGTCCTCCGACATCTTCTTGGTCAGCGTGGTCACCAGCACCCGCTCGTTGCGCTCGACGCGCAGCCCGATCTCGTGCATCAGGTCATCGATCTGCCCCTTGGTGGACCTGACCACCACCTCGGGGTCGACCAGCCCGGTGGGTCGGATGATCTGCTCGACGACGTTGTCGATCCCGCCGCCCTTGCTGATCTCGTACTTCCCCGGGGTGGCCGAGAGGTAGATCGTCTGCCCGATCCGGTCGACGAACTCCTCCCACTTCAGCGGTCGGTTGTCCATGGCGCTGGGCAGCCGGAAGCCGTGGTCGACCAGGTTGCGCTTGCGCGACATGTCGCCTTCGTACATCCCGCCGATCTGGGGGACGGCGACATGGGACTCGTCGACCACGAGCACGAAGTCCTCGGGGAAGTAGTCGAGCAGGCAGTTGGGGGCGCTGCCGCGGCTGCGGCCGTCGATGTGCATCGAGTAGTTCTCGATGCCCGAGCAGGACCCGACCTGGCGCATCATCTCCACGTCGTACGTCGTGCGCATCCGCAACCGCTGGGCCTCGAGCAGCTTGCCCTGCTTCTCGAACGAGGCGAGCTGCTGCTCGAGCTCGGCCTCGATGCCGGCGATCGCCCGTTCCATCCGCGCACCACCTGCGACGTAGTGCGTCGCCGGGAAGACGTACAGCTCAGTGTCCTCGGTGATCACCTCGCCGGTGACCGGATGCAGCGTCATCATCCGCTCGATCTCGTCGCCGAAGAACTCGACCCGCACCGCGTGCTCCTCGTAGACCGGGAAGATCTCGAGGGTGTCGCCGCGGACCCGGAAGGTGCCGCGGGTGAAGGAGAGGTCGTTGCGGGTGTATTGGATCTCGACCAGCTGGCGCAGCACCGAGTCGCGGTCCATCTCCTGGCCGACCCGGAGGCGCAGCATCCGGTCGACGTACTCCTGCGGAGTGCCCAGGCCGTAGATGCAGGACACGGTCGAGACCACGATCACGTCCCTGCGGGTCAGCAGCGAGTTGGTCGCGGAGTGCCTGAGGCGCTCCACCTCCTCGTTGATGGAGGAGTCCTTCTCGATGTAGGTGTCCGTCTGCGGGACGTAGGCCTCGGGCTGGTAGTAGTCGTAGTAGGAGACGAAGTACTCGACGGCGTTGTCCGGCAGCAGCATCCGCAGCTCGTTGGCGAACTGGGCCGCGAGCGTCTTGTTGGGCTGCATCACCAGGATCGGCCGCTGGAGCTGCTCGGCGACCCAGGCGACGGTCGCGGTCTTGCCGGTGCCGGTCGCGCCGAGGAGGACGATGTCCTTCTCGCCGCCCTGCATCCGCTTGGTGATCTCCGCGATCGCGGTCGGCTGGTCGCCGGCAGGGACGTAGTCGGACTGCACGTCGAAGGGCGCCACCCGGCGCTCGAGATCAGTGACTGGACGCATGACCCGAGCGTACGTCCGAGCACCGACAGCCGAGCCTGCGAGGCTGGCTGCTGGTCGGCTCACGGTGTGTGATCTCGACTATCCGCTCGACCACCTACGGTCCGAGGTGAATCCCGGTCCAGTGGTTTCGAGACGCTCGCCGACGCTCGCTCCTCAACCACCGGTGGCACAACCCCCTCCGCGCACTCTGCTTGGATGGCCGGGTGCAAGCCCGCCATCCACTCGTCAACCTGCGACACCCGGTTGCGCGGGCCCTCAAGAGGGTGATGTTCACGGTCTTCGGCATCCCGCTGCTGGTCGCGATCGGGATGAGCCTGGTGGACTCCTACCGGCGCCGTGGGAAGAAGCCCAAGCCCTTCCCGACGCGTACGGCGCAGGAGACGGAGGTCGGCGGGGGCACGGTGACGACGTACACCTTCGGCCAGGATCTGTACGACGACATGCTCGCCGCCATCGAGGGAGCGCAGAAGCAGGTCCTGCTCGAAACCTACATCTGGAAGGGCGACGAGACCGGCCAGCGATTCAAGAAGGCGATCATCGACGCGGCCGACCGGGGCGTGGAGGTCCGGGTCATCTACGACTCGTTCGCCAACATCGTGGTCCGCCCTCCGTTCAAGCACTTCCCGTCGAACGTGAAGGTCCTCGCGTTTCCGGTCTACTCGGCGGGCTGGCGGTTCTTCGACCTGCGCCGCTACGGCAGGGACCACCGCAAGATCCTCGTCGTGGACGACAAGGTCGGCTTCGTCGGCGGCTACAACATCGGCTCGCCCTACGCCACCGAGTGGCGCGACACCCACTGCCGGATCACCGGACCCGGAGTCTGGGACCTTGCTCGCGCGTTCGCCGACTTCTGGAACCTGCACCGCAACAAGCGCTTCCGGCGCAGTGAGCCGCCGATGCTGCTCTCGACCACCTCGAGCTGGGAGCCCCGCATCCGGGTGCACCGCAACGTGCCGCGATTGTGGATGTTCCCGATCCGGGGGATGTACCTCGAGGCGATCAACCGGGCCCAGCGCAACATCTGGATGACCCACGCCTACTTCATTCCCGACGAGGGCTTCGTCGACTCCCTGGTGGGTGCAGCCGGCCGCGGGGTCGACGTACGCCTGCTGCTGCCGGCGAAGTCCAACCACATCGTCGCCGACTGGATCTCGCGCGGCTACTTCCGCCGCATGCTCGACGCCAACATCGCGATCCACCGGTTCCGCGACGCGATGGTGCACGCCAAGACGGCGACGATCGACGGCAGCTGGACCACGATCGGCACCGCCAACGTGGACCGGCTGAGCATGAGCGGCAACTACGAGATCAACGTCGAGATCATCGACGACTCCCTGGCCGAGGAGATGGAGCGCATCTTCGAGACCGACCTCACCAACGCCCTCCCGCTGACCCTCGCGGAGTGGGAGGCACGCGACGTCTACAGTCGTTTCACGGAGATGATCCTGAAGCCGCTGCGCCCCTTGCTGTAGCAGCTCGCTCGGGCGGGGCAGCGGGTCGGGCCCCCGCGTCGCCAGACATGCGAATGTCACTCCTGGGACAGCCGAGTGCCACGTCAGCCCGCCGCAGCACATTCGCATGTTCGGCGGCGCCCCCTGCTCGGCTTGTCCTCGGCTGCCGGTCAGGCGAATACTGGCTCCCGGACGCCCGATTCCACACTGATCCCCTTGCCGGAGGGCCACATGACGACCGAAACCGCCGCACCCGCAAGCCTCGCCGGAGGGCCCGAACTCCCCCAGGAACGCCGTCTGGTGACCGAGATCCCCGGGCCCCGTTCGCGCGAGCTCCAGGCGCGGCGCACCGAGGTCGTCGCGTCAGGCGTCGGGAGCGTGCTCCCGGTCTACGTCGCCGCCGCCGGCGGTGGGGTCATCGTCGACGTCGACGGCAACTCGCTGATCGACCTGTCCAGCGGCATCGCTGTCGTCAGCGTCGGCAACAGCGCGCCCGAGGTCGTACGACGGGTCACCGAGCAGGTGGCGGCGTTCACGCACACCTGCTTCATGGTCGCGCCCTACGAGGGCTACCTCGAGGTCTGTGAGGCGCTGGCGCGGCTCACCCCCGGCGACCACGCGAAGAAGGCCGCGCTGTTCAACTCCGGCGCCGAGGCGGTCGAGAACGCGGTCAAGATCGCCCGCGCCCACACCGGCCGCGACGCGGTCGCCGTGTTCGACCACGCCTACCACGGCCGGACCAACCTCACGATGGCCATGACCGCCAAGAACATGCCCTACAAGCACGGCTTCGGTCCGTTCGCGGGCGAGGTCTACCGGGCGCCGATGTCCTACCCGTTCCGTGAAGCGTCCGAGCTGACCGGGGCGCAGGCCGCGGCCCGCGCTGTCGACGTGATCGAGAAGCAGGTCGGGGCCGACAACCTGGCCTGCGTGGTGATCGAGCCGGTGCTCGGCGAGGGCGGTTTCATCGTGCCCGCAGAAGGCTTCCTGCCGGCGATCGCGCAGTGGTGCCAGGACAACGGCGTCGTGTTCGTCGCCGACGAGATCCAGTCGGGCATGTGCCGCACCGGCGCCTGGTTCGCCTGCGAGCACGAGGGCGTCGTACCCGACCTGGTGACCGTGGCCAAGGGGATGGCCGGCGGAATGCCGCTCGCCGGCGTCGTCGGCCGCGCCGAGATCATGGACGCACCGCACGCGGGCGGTCTGGGTGGGACGTACGGCGGCAACCCGGTCGCCTGCGCCGCCGCGCTCGGCGCGATCGCAACGATGGAAGAGCTCGACCTGAACGCCGCGGCCCGGCAGATCGAGCAGACGATGACCGACCGTCTACGGGCCCTGGCCGAGAAGGTGCCCGCCATCGGCGACGTGCGCGGCCGCGGCGCCATGATGGCGATCGAGCTGGTGAAGCCCGGCACGATCGAGCCCGACGCGGCCCTCGCCGGCAAGATCAGCGCCGGCTGTCACCAGGCCGGCGTGCTCACGCTGACCTGTGGCACCTACGGCAACATCCTGCGGTTCCTGCCATCCCTCGTGATGCCCGAGCACCTGCTCGACGAGGCCCTCGACGTCATCGAAGAGGTCACGCTCGGGCTCGTCTGAGCCGTGCCGATGGCGAGCCAAGGGTCGCCGTAGTGCTCATGCTGCCACCGCGACACTCCGCAGTGCACGTCCTGACGGGCCACCAGGAGCCCTGGGGTACTCACGCTCGCGACCGAATCGGAGCGGGCAATGAAGGTCTGACCCGCCTCAAGCGGGCGTCCGGCCGGGGCACTGAAGTCGGCGCTCATCTCCCCGCCGGCCGTCATGGTGACGTGTTGCCGGTCCCCGGTGACTGTGATGGGCAACGACGAGAGGTCCGAGTCCTCGGCCGGTGCGGTGCCGAGGGCTTCCTGGTGGACCCGCCACGAGTCGTGTGCGCCCGGCTCGGCACTGGCCGGCGGCACTACTGTCACTCCGACCGCCGCCAACGCGACCGCTGCGACCACCGCCCGCACAGCTGACACCCTCATGACTCCCCCGATCCGTCTCGGGCCAAGATAGGGGAAACGGACATCTTGCGGTGGCAGAACCACGAAGCCCGCGGTTGGCGTCTGCTAGCCGCTCGCCAGGATGCGGCTCAGGAACTGCTTGGTCCGTTCCTCCCGGGGATCGGTGAGGACCTCTGCGCCACCACGCTCGGCCACCACTCCCCCGTCCAGGAACAGCACCTGGTCCGCCACGTCCCGGGCGAACCTCACCTCGTGGGTGACGATGACAAGGGTCCATCCCTCCTGCGCGAGGTCACGGATGACGGCCAGGACCTCGCCGACCAGCTCCGGGTCGAGCGCGGACGTGGGCTCGTCGAACAGCACCACCTGCGGCTTCAGCGCGAGCGCGCGAGCAATCCCGACCCGCTGCTGCTGACCGCCGGAGAGCTGCGCCGGATAGGTGTCCTCCCGGTCCGCGAGGCCAACTTGCTCGAGCAGCCGACGTGCGTCGGCTACCGCTTCGTCCACCGGCCGCTTCTGCACGTGGACGGGGCCCTCGATCAGGTTCTCCAGGACTGTCTTGTGCGGGAACAGGTTGTGCGACTGGAAGACCATGCCGCTGCGCGAGCGCAGGGCCGAGATCTCCCGGCGCCGCTCCGCCTTGTCGGTCGCGAGGGATCCGAAGTCCACCGTCGCATCGGCGATGGTCACGACGCCTGCCTCCGGCGTCTCGAGCACGTTGAGCGATCGGAGCACGGTGGTCTTGCCCGAACCCGAGGGACCAAGCAGTGCGGTCGCCGTACCCTCTGCGGCGGTGAAGTCGACACCGCGCAGCACCTGGTGGTCGCCGAATGCCTTGTGCAGCCCACGGACCTCGATCAGCCTCTCGCTCGGGGTGCTCATACGGCGAACCTCTCCAAGCGTCGTTCGAGTCGGTCCTGTGCGATGGAGAGCAGGAAGCAGATCACCCAGAAGTACAACGCTGCGAACGAGTACAGCACCAGGATCGCCCCGCTCACGGCGGCCGCGATCTGGGCCTGGCGGAACACCTCGGTGACGAGGACGACGGCTACCAGCGAGGTGTCCTTGACCAGGGAGAGCAGCGTGTTGGACAAGGGTGGCACGGCGATCCTGGCCGCCTGCGGCAGGATGATCCGTCGCATGCTCTGGGCGAAGGGCATGCCGATGGTGGTCGCTGCTTCGTACTGTCCTCTCGGCACCGAGAGGATCGAGCCACGGATGATCTCCGCCGCATAGCCGCCGACGTTGAGACTGAGCGCGATGCACGCCGCCAGGAAGCCCGGGAACTTGATCCCGACCTGCGGGAGCCCGTAGAAGATGATGAACAGCTGCACCAGCAGTGGCGTCCCCCGGATCAGCGAGATGTAGAAGCGTGCCGGGAGCCGCAGCAACGGGTTGGCCGACATGCGCGCCAGCGCGACAGCCACGGCGATCAGCAGCCCGAAGGTGAAGGCGATGACGGTCAGCGGGATGGTGCCCTTGATCACCCCGCGCAGCATCGGCCAGGCCTCATCGCGGAGCACCTCGAAGTCACTGCGACCGGAGTCGGACCCCTTGACCGAGACGTCGTCGGGGTTCTCGACGGAGACGTCGGCCTCGAAGTAGCTCTTCGAGATCTTGGCCAGGGTGCCGTCGTCCGAGAGCTTCTCCAGCGCGGCGTTCGCCTCGTCGCGCAGCGCGGTGTCTGACTTGCGGAACAACAGGGCCTGTTCGCCGATCTCGTCCCCGGCGTCGCCGACGATCTCGATGTCCTTGGAACCGGTCGAGGCCAGGTAGTCGAGGACGGCGATGTTGTCGTTGACGATGGCGTCCACGCGACCCTGGACGAGCAGCTCGGCAGCCTGCGCGAACCCCTCCACCGACTGCACCTTCGCGCCGGCCTCGCGGGCGACGTCGGCCCAGTTGCTCGTCTCGGACTGGGCGGTGGTCTTGCCCCTGAGGTCGTCGAGACCCTTGATCTCGTCGTTGCCGGTGGCGGTCACCACCACACCACGCGAGTAGGTGTACGGCGTGGAGAACAGGTAGCGGTCCTCGCGCTCCGGGTTGATCGTCACCTGGTTGGCGATGAGGTCGATGCGCTGGGAGTCCAGGGCCGGGAAGAGCGCGTCGAACGTGGACCGCACGAACTCCAGACGCCACCCGGCCTCCTTGGCGACGGCCTCCATCACCTCGATGTCGTAGCCGGTCAGCTTCTTGCTGCGCGGGTCCTCGTAGGTGAACGGCGGGTAGGTGCCCTCCGTGCCGACCCGGAGCACCGGCTCGTCCTGCTGGGCGACGCGTTCCTCAGCGGCACCGGCCGGGGCCAGACCCACCAGGAGGGTGCCGAGCACGACGACGAGCAGGGCCAGCCAGCGCGTGCCCGATCTGCGCTTTCCCGTTAACGCCACTAGATCACTGTACTTTGGCCGACGCGTCCTCCGGTGCAGGCCCACGCAACTGGTGGGCCGGGTCCCCGCTGTCGCGGGGCTGCGGTACGTCGGGTGGGGTCTCGCCGGGAACGTCAGCAGCAACCGGGGCCTTCTCCGCGGAGGGCCTGCGTCGCCGGTTCGGGAACGTCCCCGCCAGGATCATGCGCCCGGCTCGTCTTCCCGCTGTCCCCACGGGCTGCCGTAGGCGGTGAGCAGCTCCAGGAACGGGCTCGCATCGAAGGCCTCGGGGCCGAGCACCCCGGTGCCGGACCACACCCCGGTGGCGAGCAGCTCGAGTGCCACCACCGGGTTCACTGCCGTCTGCCAGACGACGCACTGGTGACCGTACTCGCGCATCGACCACTCGTTGTCGACGACGTGGTACAGGTACGTCGCCCGTGGGTTGCCGTCCTTGCCGGTGCCGGTGACGAACAGACCCGCGCAGGTCTTGCCCGACATCGCGTCACCGAGGGTCGCCGGATCCGGGAGGCATGCCGCCACCACGTCGCGGGGGCTCACCTCGACACCGCCGACGCGGATCTTGTCAGTGCGGTCGAGGCCGATCTTGTGCAGGGTCTTGAGCACCTCGATGAACTCGTTGCCCAGGCCGTACTTGAAGGTGGCCCGCTTGCAGTCGACCCAACGCGGCATCAGGAGCACCTCCTCGTGCTCCACGTTGACGCACTCCACCGGACCGATCCCCTCGGGGAACTCGAAGACCTCGGGCTCGCTGAACGGCGGCGTGGTGAACCAGCCTCGGTCCTTCTCCCAGACCACTGGCGGGTTCAGGCACTCCTCGATCGTGGTCCAGATCGAGAACGACGGGGCGAACTCGTACCCGGCGACCTCGAGGTTCGCGCCGTCTCGCACGCCGAGCTCGTCGATCTCGGAGAACAGGTGGTCGGCGGCGTACCGCGCGAACACGTCGGAGAGCCCGGGCTCGACGCCGATCCCGACCAGAGCGAGCCGTCCAGCGGACTCCCACTCCCCCTCGACCGCGAACTGCTCGTCACCGAGCTTCACGCCGACCTCGGAGTACGGCGACTCGGGATGTGGCTTGGACAGCGACATCGCCATGTCGAGGTAGTCCGCGCCTCCGGCGTAGGCACCGTCGAAGATCGGCATCACGAACCTCGGGTCGACGGCGTTCATCACGTGCGTGATCGCGTGCTCGCGCACCAGCGCCTCGACCGACGCGGCGTCAGACGCGTCCACCTGGCCGGCGACGAACCGGTCGTCGGCCAGGGCCTGGACCGCCTTCTGCGACCTCGCCTCGTCGTAGTCGGCCACGACGCACAGCTCGAAGAAGTCACGGCGCGCAGCGATCGCGGTGAACGCAGATCCGACGCCTCCGGCCCCGACCAAGAGAATTCTCATGTGACTACTTCCTAGACGTCGTCAAACGTGGTGCATGGCAAGGCGGAGGAGGGAAGGCGTCCTTCAGCGGAGCGCAGCGGAGCGGACGTCGACCGACGACAACGCAGCCAGGTGCCGGGTTTCACGACGTCTACTCGCCGATGTAGGACATGACGTGCTTGATGCGGGTGTAGTCCTCGAGCCCGTACATCGAGAGGTCCTTGCCGTAGCCGGAGTGCTTGAACCCGCCGTGCGGCATCTCCGAGACGAACGGGATGTGGGTGTTGATCCAGACGGCGCCGAAGTCGAGCTTGCGCGACATCCGCATCGCCCGCGCGTGGTCCTTGGTCCACACGCTGGAGGCGAGGGCGTACTGCACGCCGTTGGCCCAGCGCAGCGCCTCGGCTTCGTCGGAGAACTTCTGCACCGTGATGACGGGGCCGAAGATCTCGGTCTGGATCTGCTCGTCGTCCTGCCTGAGGCCGGAGAGCACGGTCGGGGTGTAGAAGTACCCGCGCTCACCCTGCCGGGAGCCACCGGTCTCCACCGTGGCGTGATCGGGCAGCCGGTCGACCATCCCGCTGACCCGGTCAAGCTGGTCAGCGTTGTTCAGCGGGCCGTAGAGGACGTCCTCGTCGTCCGGCATGCCGGTCTTGATCCCCTTGGCCGCCTCGGTCAGCGCCGCGACGAAGTCGCCGTGCACGCCCGGGCCGGCGAGCACCCGGGTCGCGGCCGTGCAGTCCTGGCCGGCGTTGAAGTAGCCGGCCTCGGCGATCCCCTGCGCCGCCTTCTCGATGTCGGCGTCGTCGAAGACGATGACCGGCGCCTTGCCGCCCAGCTCGAGGTGCACCTTCTTCAGGTCAGCGGCCGCGGACTTGGCGACCTCCATCCCCGCGCGGACCGAGCCGGTGATCGCCACCATCTGCGGCGTCGGGTGCTCCACCAGGGCACGGCCGGTGTTGCGGTCGCCGCAGACCACGTTGAACACGCCCGGCGGGAGAAACTCCTGGCACAGCTCGGCGAACAGCGTGGTCGAGGCAGGCGTGGTGTCGCTCGGCTTGAGCACGACCGTGTTGCCGGCGGCCAGCGCCGGGGCCACCTTCCAGATCATCATCAGCAGGGGGTAGTTCCACGGGGTCACCTGGCCGACGACGCCGATGGGCTCGCGGCGTACCCAGGAGGTGTGGTCCTCCATGTACTCACCGGCCGAGCGACCCTCGAGCACCCGGCACGCTCCGGCGAAGAAGCGGAAGTGGTCGGAGGCGTAGGGCATCTCCTCCGACATGGTCAGGGCCAGTGGCTTCCCGGTGTCCTTGGACTCGACAGCGTTGATCTCCTCGGCGCGCGCATCGACTGCTTCGGCGATCTTGAGCAGGGCACTCGCCCGGTCACGCGGGGTGGCACCACCCCAGCCCTCGAAGGCGGCGTCCGCTGCGGCATAGGCGCGGTCGAGGTCCTCCTGGCCCGACATCGGCGCGGCCGCGTAGACCTCGCCGGTGGTCGGATCGAACACGTCGTAGGTCTCCCCCGACACCGCGTCGACGAGCTCTCCATTGACGACATTGCGGAACTTCTGGTCGGCCATGCGGCGAGCGTAGTCATCTGACAACGGATTCGGTAGGTCTGAGGCCAACTCACCAACGATTCCATCGAAGTACTCTCGACATGCCCCTGAATCGTTTGCAAGTCCGGTATGTCGCGGGGCAGACTGTGAGTTCCGGAACGACGATCACAGAGGTGCCCTGAAGATGACCGAACGCAGCCACGACGAGTCCCGCCAGCGTGCCGCCAAGGACCACCTCTGGATGCACTTCACCCGGCACTCGTCGTACGACAGCCATGACGTGCCGACGATCGTTCGCGGCGACGGCGTACACATCTGGGACTCCAACGGCAACCGCTGCATCGACGGCCTCGCGGGTCTGTTCGTCGTACAGGCTGGGCATGGTCGCACCGAACTCGCCGAGGCCGCCGCCAAGCAGGCCGCCGAGCTCGCGTTCTTCCCGCTGTGGTCCTACGCGCACCCCGGTGCGATCGACCTCGCGGAGCGGGTGGCCGGCTACGCACCTGGCGACCTGAACCGGGTGTTCTTCACGACGGGTGGCGGCGAGGCCGTCGAGTCGGCCTGGAAGCTCGCCAAGCAGTACTTCAAGCTCACCGGCAAGCCGACCAAGCACAAGGTGATCAGCCGGGCGATCGCCTACCACGGCACTCCGCAGGGTGCGCTGTCGATCACCGGGCTGCCCGGCATGAAGGCACCGTTCGAGCCGCTGGTGCCGTCGACCTTCCGGGTGCCGAACACGAACTTCTACCGCGCGCCGGAGCAGTTCCAGACCGGCGCCGAGGACGACGAGTACAAGTTCGGCCAATGGGCGGCCAACCGGATCGCCGAGGCCATCGAGTTCGAGGGGCCTGACACCGTCGCGGCGGTCTTCCTCGAGCCCGTGCAGAACTCCGGCGGCTGCTTCCCGCCGCCCCCCGGCTACTTCGAGCGGGTGCGCGAGATCTGCGACGAGTACGACGTGCTGCTGGTCTCCGACGAGGTCATCTGCGCCTTCGGTCGGCTCGGGCACATGTTCGCTGCCGAGCGCTACGGCTACCAGCCGGACATCATCACCTGTGCCAAGGGACTGACCTCGGGCTACTCACCGCTCGGCGCGATGGTCGCCACCGACCGGCTGTTCGAGCCCTTCTCCAAGGGCGACACGTCCTTCGCCCACGGGTACACCTTCGGCGGCCACCCGGTGTCCACGGCGGTCGCGATGGCCAACCTCGACATCTTCGAGCGCGAGCAGCTCAACGAGCACGTGCGCGCGACCGAGGGTGACTTCCGCGCCACGCTGGGGAAGCTCAGCGACCTGCCGATCGTCGGCGACATCCGCGGCGACGGCTACTTCTACGGCATCGAGCTGGTCAAGGACCAGAAGACCAAGGAGACCTTCGACGACGACGAGTGCGAGCGGCTGTTGCGGGGCTTCCTCTCGGGTGCGCTCTTCGAGGCCGGTCTCTACTGCCGCGCCGACGACCGCGGCGACCCGGTCATCCAGCTCGCTCCCCCGCTGGTTGCCGACCAGGCGATCTTCGACGAGATCGAGACGATCCTGCGCGACGTACTGACCCGGGCCTGGGACCACCTGTAATCAGGACAGGCCGAGGATGGTCCCGTCGTCGGCCAGGTCGATGCGCGACGCGGACGGGTCGCTGGGCAGCCCGGGCATGGTCATCATGTCGCCGCACACCACGACGACGAAGCCGGCTCCCGCCGACAACCGGACCTCGCGGACATGGAGCTCGTGTCCCGTCGGGGCGCCGAGCGAGGTCGGGTCCGTCGAGAAGGAGTACTGCGTCTTCGCCACGCACACCGGCAGTGCGCCGTACCCGTCCCGCTCGACGCGCAGCAACCGCCGCCGCGCCTTGGCGTCCCACGTCACCAGGCCCGCGCCGTACAACCTGGTCGCGATCGCCTCGACCTTCGCGGTGAGGGACAGGTCGTCCTCGTAGGTGAACGAGAAGGTGTACGGCGAGGGCTCGTCGAACGCCTCCAGCACGCCCTTCGCGAGCTCCTGCGCGCCCATCCCGCCGTCGGCGAAGTGCGTCGCCTCGAAGGCCCGGACTCCCTCGGCGGCCACCAGCTCGACGACCTTCGCCACCTCGACCTCTGTGTCGGTCGGGAACCGGTTGACCGCGACGACGCACGGGATGCCGTACACCTCGCGGATGTTGTCCAGGTGCCTGCGCAGGTTGACCATCCCGGCCTCGACCGCCTCGACGTTCTCGCTGCTGAGCTCCGCCAGCGGCACGCCGCCGTGGTACTTCAGGGCGCGCACGGTCGCCACCACCACCGCGACATCGGGACGCAGGCCTGACTTGCGGCACTTGATGTCCACGAACTTCTCCGCGCCGAGGTCCGCTCCGAACCCCGCTTCGGTGACCACGATGTCGGCCAGCCGCAGGCCGGCGCGGGTCGCCATCACCGAGCTGCATCCGTGGGCGATGTTCGCGAACGGGCCGCCGTGCACGAACGCAGGCGCACCCTCGAGCGTCTGCACCAGGTTGGGCGCGAGCGCATCCCGCAACAGGGCCGCCATCGCGCCGTGCGCGCCCAGGTCGCGCGCGGTGACCGGCTGCGTCTCCCGCGTGTAGCCGACGACGATGTCGCCGATGCGGCGTTTCAGGTCCGCCCACGACTCGGTGAGGCAGAAGATCGCCATCAGCTCCGAGGCGACGACGATGTCGAACCCGTCCTCCCGGGGAAAGCCGTTCGCGTGGCCGCCCATGGCTACGACGACTTCGCGTAGCGCGCGGTCGTTCATGTCGAGCACGCGCTTCCAGCTGATGCTCCGGACGTCGATGTCGAGCTTGTTGCCGTGGTGCACGTGGTTGTCGATCAGCGCCGCGAGCAGGTTGTTCGCCGCGGCGATCGCCGCGAAGTCGCCGGTGAAGTGCAGGTTGATGTCGGTCATCGGCACGACCTGGCTGTAGCCACCGCCGGCCGCGCCGCCCTTCATGCCGAACACCGGTCCCATGGAAGGCTCACGCAGGCACGCGACGGTGCGGTGTCCCAGTCCGTGCAGCGCATCCGTGAGGCCGACAGTCGTCGTGGTCTTGCCCTCACCGGGCGGCGTCGGGGACAGCGCGGTCACCAGCACGAGTCGACCGAGCGGCCGGTCGGCGAGCGACGCGAGGTACGTCGGGTCGACCTTGGCCTTGTAGTGCCCGTACGGCACAAGGTGCTGCTCCCCGATCCCCAAGGTCTCGTCGGCCACGTCCCTGATCGGGCGCAGCGTGGCGGCATTGGCGATCTCGATGTCAGACAGCACTGTCGTGACCCTCCCTCGGTGAGTCCCGCAAAAATCTCCGGACTACAGGCTAGCCACCGAGAGTACTCACGGCCGGATGGCAGCCTTCGCGTCGGATCTTCGGCTGCCGCTGCCGGGCCGGTCTTCCTCGGCAGGCATTGGGAGGCGCGACAGGGCTGTAGCCCCACCGCGTTGACGAGGCTAGGTTGCAATGACGTGGCCGCAAGTGACGGCCGTTCGATGGGACGTCTGGCAGAGGAGTAGGCATGTATGGACGAGTCGTCATTTACACACACGACGAGGACAAGGACGAGTTGGAGGCCAAGGCCCGCGCAGGCGTGATCCCAATCGTGACCAGCACGCCGGGGTACATCTCGTATGGGGTCATGTTCGAAGGCAACCAAGTGGTCTCGATCAGTCAGTGGGAGTCCGAGGAGCACGCGAAGGCAGCGGACGCCGCGCTCGCCGAGTGGGTGCGGGCCAACACCACGATGAAGAGCGAGACGCGCTTCACCGGAGACTTCGCATGGCTTGAACTAGCCTCCCGATAGGTGCTGCTCGCTCGGTGCATCATGTGGTCAGGCCGTCCAGACGCCGAGGTCGCTCGCAAAGGTCAAGAGCGCCTGCGGGAGTTGCAGCACATGGCCGGACCGGTGCGACACGCCGCGCAGCTGAGTACCCGGACGTGCGATCTGAGTACAAGCGCCCTTCTGCCGTCCGGCCTGTGCCGGGCACGCTGATCTCAGCCGGCGCGCCATAGCGCGGCGAACCAGGTTTCAGGAGGACCCATGTCCGATTCAGTGATCCACGGTGGGCGCGTGCGTGTGCCTCTTCGGGATGGGTTTTGGCCGGTTGTCGTGACGAATGCTGTCCTCGGACTGCCTGCCTACTTCATTTCGTTCCTGTTCGCGTATGGCTTCCGAGATGTTGTTGGAGGCGCGGAGCACCTGAGCTTCCTTCTGCTGGTCGCGATCTTCGCGATTGTGTCGGGCCTGATCGGTGCGGCGTTCTGGATGACTTCCCGACCTAGGCCTGCGGCGGCCCGGCGTGCTGCATTCGGCGTGCTGGTGTCGTTGGCTCTCAACTCTGCGGTCGTCGGAGCAGGCAGCGTCGTCAGCGCTGCGAACAAGGATGAGGGGTCTGTCTCGGCGGCCTTCTCCACGCCTACGGATGTGCTGGTTGCGGCGCTGCTCTTTGTCCTGGCCGCCGCGCTGGGCACGACAGCCCTCCGAGTCGGTCGGCGTCCAAATGCGGCAGGTAGGGACTGAGCCTGGAACGAGCGTGTTCGTCGCTGGAGCCTACGGACATGGAACTGGTCTCGGTTTTCCTCGGGCACGCTAGACCGCAGGACGTACGAGGGGCGCTCGTCGCGGGCCGAGGCAGGACAGGGGCCGAAGACCGCAGGCCTTGTCGCCTTCGTTGAAGCTCTCATACAGCCGATCACTGCCATCACGGCGATCGAAGCCCCCTAGCAGAACGCTCGCAGGCAGATCCGGACGTCTCAACATTCCAGGAGGCGGGCAGCCCGCGTGCTGATGTCGGTCGCGCCGAGGGCGTGGTCAGAAGTGGGGTGGGTCGCCTGGTGGGGGTGGTGGCCGGTGACCGGTGACGTCGAGGGTGCCGGTGTGGTCGCGGAGGAACTGGTAGCCGTGGGGGCTGGTCCACAGGAAGGTGCCGGGTTCGAGGGTGGTGTAGGTCCAGGTCGAGTGTGTTTTCAGGCGGTGGTGGCGTCGGCACAGGGGTGCGATGTTGCAGGAGCAGGTGGTGCCGCCCTGGTGGTGGGCGATGCAGTGCTCGGAGTCGGTACGACGGGCGGGGCGGGTGCACCAGGGGAAGACGCAGGTGTGGCGGATTCTAGGTAGTCACGCGACACCGTGGTGTTTGTCGTTCTTGATCAGTATCTCCTCGAGTACTTCCGCGGGTGTGCGGAAGCCGTGTCGTTTGCGTGGTCGTGAGTTCAGCTCCGAAGCGATGTTGTCGAGCATTCCGGGGCCGTAGAAGGACAGATCGCTTCCTTTGGGCAGGTACTGGCGCAGCAGACCGTTGGTGTTCTCGTTGCTGCCGCGCTGCCAGGGCGAGTGGGGGTCGCAGAAGTAGATGTCCAGGCCGGTTGCCTGGGCAATCTCGCGGTGGTTGGTCAGTTCTCGGCCTTGATCCCAGGTCAGCGACCGGCGTAGGTGCTCATCGAGAGTCAGCATCTTGGAGACCAGTGCCTCTTGGACCGCGAGAGTGCCGTGACCGTCGGGCAAGTGGAGCAACATCACGAACCCGGTCGTTCGCTCGACCAGCGTCCCCACTGAGGAATCGGAGACCTTCGACCCCATGATCAAGTCCCCTTCCCAGTGCCCTGGGACGGCGCGATCCTCGATCTCAGGAGGCCGTTCGCTGATCATCACCATCTCGGGGATACGCGTTCGACGCTGGCCCGGCGTCCGGCGTGGCTTTCGCATTGAACGGCCCGTGCGCAGGTAGGCGGTGAGTTCACGGTTCAGACCACCGCGGGCCTGGACATACAGCGACTGGTAGATCGTCTCGAGCGACACCCACATCTCCGGTTCGTCGGGGAAGTCCATCTTGAGTCTGCCAGCGATCTGCTCCGGGCTGTCGTGGCGCTCGAGCCGAGCCTGGACCTCTCTTCGCAACCGGAGGTTTGTCGCGAGCTTCGCATTCCGGGGTCCACGACGACCTCGATCCGCATGCGTTTGGGCCATCGACGCCCGATAGCCCCGCACACCGACGGCTCGCTTGAGCTCACGGCTGACCGTAGACGGATGACGCCCGATCGCGCGGGCAATGGCCCGAACGCCCAGACCACTGGCCTGCAGCCGCATGATCTCCTCGCGTTCCTCGAATCGCAGATAGCGACGACCAACTGGCTCTGCGATTGCAACAGGGTTCACCCCGCCAGCCTTGACGAACAGCCTCCGCCCCCAGCTCCAAGACGCGCCGGCCGACACAGCCGCCTCGTCAACACTCAAACCAGAACGGATCCCCTGCCAGAACCGCCGCTCGTGCTCACGCGGCAGATCGGGCTTTGTGAACTTCCTCATCGCAACTCCTCAATGAGGGTGTTGCGTCACTACCGAGAACTCGCCTGTGGTCGCGCAGCTCGGTCTGCTCGGCGAGGCGTTCGGGGACTTCGTAGGCGTCGACGTGGATGTGCTCGGCCAGGTCGATCACCGGCTTCACGGTCACCTGGGCATCGGGGTTGGCGCACCAGGTCTTGACTTGCTCGGCGGTGACGCCGTGCGGGTGTTCTCGACCCGGGCGAGGTCGGTGCCGGCGCCGGTGCCGGTGACCGCGGCTTCGGAGAGGTGGACGTAGAGGACGACTTGGCGCGGCTTGGTGGCCTTGCCCGCCGGGCGGTCTTCGGCCCTTTCGAGGTCGAGGGCGAGCTGGTGGCGGGCGAGCTCCCCGGCGGCGATGGCGCGGCGGACGTCGAGCGACTCGGTCGAGCCGGCGGCTTTGAGGGCGTCGGCTCCGCGGGTGAGGGCGGCGTCGAGGTCGAGGGCGTCGGCCAGGTCGAGCTCTCCTTCGAGGTGGGTGGTGCCGTTGAAGGAGACCTGGTCGTGGTGGAAGGAGACGTGCCGGCCCTCGGCCGCGTTCTGGGCGTCCTGGGCTGCGTGGTCGGGCATGAACCGGGCGATCGCGTCGGCGACGAGCCGGTCGAGCTGGGCGGGGCCGATCTTGTGCGCGAACGGCGCGACCTGGGCGTCCACGAACCTCGCGGCCTCGGCTGTGAGGCCGAGGGTGGCTTGGGAGATCCGGCGTGCCCGCCACACCGGAACCTCACCGTTCTGCACCCTGGTCCAGTGCCGCCGGAGGCGGTACTTCAGCTCGATCGCGTCGGCGAGGTAGGCGCGTCCGGAGTCGGTGGAGCGGCCGATCGCGAGCGCGAACTCCGCGATGGCGAACTCCGCGACCAGCGGTGCACCCGGGTCCGGCCAGGGGGAGGCCGGTGTCACCGCCGCCTGCAATCCAGGTCGCCGCGAGGTCGATCGACTCCGGTGGGTGCTGCTCGGCCCAGGTCACCGCTGCCACAGCACGTCGGCCTCGGCACGATCCGCATCGGCGCGCCGTTTCCGGGCGAAGGCGAGCACCGCTGCTGCGGTGTCGAGGTCCGGCCGGGTCGTCGTCATAGAGTGAATTCAACCAGCGACCACTGACAGTTTCTCCTCGAGAATCCCCTTGTGTGGCAGGGAATCTCGACTTTTTTCTGAGTCGTTTGGCTCGCGGTGAGTGGTCTCGACTATCCGCTCGCTGCGCTCGCTGCTCGACCACCTAGTTTGGGACGCTCGCTCCTCAACGGCCCAGTGCGGCGGGAACCTGCGAAGAGCAAACCAATAGGTGGTCGAGCAGCGAGCGCAGCGAGTGATCAGTCGAGACCACGCACCGAGAGCCAGGGACCAGTCCCAACCACCGCCCTGCGTACGGCTCGAGTCGGCGTACCCGAGCTAGAACAAGCTGCCGCCGCCACGGGCTACCGTTCCTGCGTCGTGGTTCTCCTTGCCACATCGCAGACAGCGCAGGAAGGTCCCCGATGACTCCCCGTCGGCACCTGCCGGGTAGGGGATCTTCACCCATTTGTGAGCTGCCAATTTGCAGACGGTGAAGCGCTTGAGGTTGTTCATGACAATCGCGTCCTTCTCGACTCGGGCCTTCGTCCTGTCTCACCACTGAGCCCGCTCTGATCGTAGGCCTCCTGGGGGGCCGGCGAACGGCGCGTGGCGTGCGGCCTACCAGGGGTAGAGGTTGCGGATGCGGGCGTTCAGGCGGGTCAGGCCGAGGAGGCCCTCGGTGAACGGGATGGGCGTTCCGGTGGCGGTCGCGATCTCCCGGACGGCGGACAGCATCGCGTCGAGCTCGAGGGTCTTGCCTGCCTCGGCATCCTGGAGCATGGAGGTCTTGAGGGCACCCAGCTGGCGGGTGACCGCGATCCGGTCTGCGGTGCTCTGCTCGATCGGGCAGCCGATCTCGGTGCCGATGGCTGCGGCCTCGCGCATCACGGCCTCACTGAAGTTCCGCACCAGCTCGTCATCGAGGATGACGTCTGCGGTGGCGCCTGTCAGCGCGGAGACGGGGTTCATCGTCATGTTGCCCCAGAGCTTGTACCAGATGTCTCTTTGCACGGAGTCCGTCACGTCGACCTCGAAGCCTGCCATTCGCAAGGCATCGGCGATCGCATTCGCACGCGGCGAGATGACGCCGCTCGGCTCGCCGAGGATCAGCCGGCGACCCGCGTGGTTGACGTACACCCCGGGCTCGGGAGTGCTTGCGCTGAAGTGCACCACTGAGCCGAGAACATGCTCGATCGGGACGGTCGCGGCAAGGACACCGTCGGGATCGACAGTCCGCAGCTTCAGGCCTTCGTAGGTGCCACCGAAGCCCTGGAAGAACCACCACGGGACCCCGTTCACCGCGGTGACAACCACCGTCTCTGGGTGCAGCAACGCCGCCACGTGCGGTGCCACGCTCGGCAACGACGGGCCCTTGACCGCCAGGATCACCACGTCGTGCGGACCGAGATCTTGTGTGCTGGCTTCAGCGCGCACCGGCCCGGTGAACCGTTCGTCGGATGCGTCCAGGCGCCAGCCGTGCTGGCGCAGGGCACTGAGCGTCTGCCCCCGGGCGAAGGCATTCGTCTGAAAGCCGGCAGCGGCAAGCCGAGCCCCGATGTGGCCACCGACGGCACCCGCTCCAACGACGCAGAAGGTCAACGGCTCCGCGGGGGGTGAGGCTGCTGTCATGGGTCCATTGCATCATCGTGGCGCCCAGCCAGGGGTCCAGAGGGCGCCAAGCAACGGCACGCCGATGAGTTCGTGCGGAGCAACGGGTCGACACACCCAGAGTCAAGCGAGGACGAGGAGCAGAACAATGGCGACCACGAGCATGTCCGCAGCCGACGTCGACGGGCAGGTGCTGCTGTCCGGTGACCCTGGGTACGACGACGCGCGCCAGGTCTGGAACGCCATGGTCGACCGTCGACCGCAGCTGATCGTGCGCTGCGCCAGCGTTGACGACGTACGCGCCGCCATCCGGTTCGCCCGCGAACACGACCTCGAGGTCGGCGTCCGGTGCGGCGGGCACAGCGTGCTCGGCCTGTCGGTGCCCGATGGCGGCGTGATGATCGACCTCACCCCGCTCGCTGCAGTCCGCATCGATCCCGGCCGACGTCGTGCGTGGGTCCAGGGGGGCGCGATGCTCGGCGCGCTCGACGTGGCCGCGCAGGAGCACGGGCTCGCCACCACTGCGGGCAACGTCTCGCACACCGGTGTCGGCGGGCTCACCCTGGGCGGCGGCATGGGCTGGCTGGCCAGGAAGTACGGCCTGACTTGTGACAACGTCGCGTCCTTCCAGGTGGTGACCGCCGACGGCGAGGTGGTCCACGCAGCCGAGGACGAGAACCCCGAGCTCTTCTGGGGACTGCGAGGTGGCGGCGGGAACTTCGGGGTGGTGACCGAGTTCGAGTTCCGGCTGCACCCCGTCGGCACCCAGGCCTTCAGCGTCGAGCTGGACTTCCCGGTCGACCGGGCGGCCGGCGTTCTTGCCGGCTGGCGGGACCTCAACGCCACCGCGCCCCGAGAGGCCACCTTCGCCGCCACCGTCCTCGATGGCATCGCCACCGTCGGCTTCGTCTGGGTCGGGGACCCGGAGCAGGGTCGGCAGCACGCCCGCGAGCTGCAGAGTCTTGGGCGTCCGGTGGCGGAGCGCATCGTCGAGCTCTCGTACGTCGACCTGCAGCGCCGTGAGGACACCCTGGAGGGCCATGCCCTGCGTCGCTACTGGAAGGGGCACTACTTCCGCGAGCTGCCCGACGCGGCGCTGGCCGCACTGCTCGAGCACCACCCGGCCGTGGCGGCGAGCCTGCAGGCCTACGGCGGTGCGATCGCCGAGGTGCCCGACGAGGCGACCGCTTTCAGCCAGCGCGAAACGGCATTCGAGTACGTCGCTGCGGCGCGCTGGACCGACCCTTCAGAGGATGCCGAGCGGATCGCCCAGGCGCGGGAGTCCGCGGCGCGGCTGGCCCCGTACGCCAGCGGGGCGTACGTCAACGTCCTCACCGACGAGGGCGCCGCCGGAGTTCGCAGGGCCTACACCCCCGCCAAGCTCGCCCGGTTGACCGCCCTCAAGAACACCTGGGACCCCAGCAACGTCTTCCACCTGAACCAGAACATCCCTCCGGCGACCTGAACGGACGCACCTCGGGAACAGGCCGGCGAGGAGCGGTGAGAGGGCGGCGCCGAGGTGGACAAGACCGCCCGACTGAGATCTCGAAATCGACTTGTATCAGGGGCCGTCGCGCCGTCTCCTTGAGCCTGAAGGACCGGGAGGCAAGGACGATGCGTTTCAGCGACGTACGACAGGTAGCGGCTCCGGCTGCGGAAGTGTGGACCGCGCTGCACGACCGCGAGGTGCTCGCCGCGGCCATTCCCGGCTGCGAGCGACTCAGCCCGGTCAGTGCCGGGCGCTACTCGGCGACCCTGGCCGCCCGGGTGGGGCGACTGGCGGACACCTACCGCGGCACCTTCGACATCGACGACACCTGCCCGGGTTCGGAGCTCTGGGTCTCCGTGGCCGGTCGCGGACGCTGCGGCACGCTGGAGCTCGACCTGTCCGTGCGGCTGGACGAGGGGCACGCGCCGGGGACGACCGCCCTGGTCTACGACGCTCGCGCTCGGGTCGCCGGACTCGTCGCCCGCCTCGGCCGGACGCCGCTGACCCTCGCCGGCGGACACATCACCGGCTGCTTCTTCCGTGAGTTCGAGCGCGCCATGCGGAACCGCACGCGTGCAGGGGTGGCGCCGGCGCATCGCGCGATGTCGACGGCGTGACTACGAGTCGAAGCCGAAACCCAGCCTGTCCATCGTCCGCAGCCACAGGTTCTCCTTGCCATCGTTGGCATCCGCGCGGGCCAGCGAACGCCGGGTGGCCTCGATACCGATCCAGCGCAGGGGCTCGGGCGGGAACGGGACCGGCTTCTTGCGCACCATCTCCAGCCGGGTGCGCGCAGTGTCCTCGCCGGAGGTCAGGTCGAGCAGTACGTCGCCTGCGAACCGCGTCGCTCCCACGCCCAGGCCGGTGAAGCCGAGCGCATAGCCGACCTGGCCACCCATCGCGGTCCCGTAGAAGGCCGCGAAGCGGGTGCAGGTGTCGATCACGCCGCCCCAGGCGTGGCTGAACGTCAGGCCTTCCAGCTGCGGGAACGTGGTGAAGAAGTTCCCGGCCAAGGCCTGGTAGGTCTTGTCACGGCGGTCGTAGTCGTCCTTGACGTTGCTGCCGTAGTGATAGATCGCGTCGTAGCCGCCCCACAGGATGCGGCCGTCGCGGGTGGTGCGGAAGTAGTGGAACTGGTTACCGGTGTCGGAGATGCCCTCGCGACCGTGCCAGCCGATCTCGGCGCGCTGCGCGGACGACAGTGGCTCGGTCATCAGCGCGTAGTCGTAGACGGGCACCGTCATCAGCCGGAGTCGTCGCAGCAGCGGCTGGTAGGCATTGGTCGCGAGTACGACGCGTCGGGCCTGCACCGGACCGGACGGGGTCACGACTGCCACGCCGCCACCCTCCCGGCGGATCCGCTTGACCGCAGTCTGCTCGGCGATGCGAACGCCCACAGACAGGCAGGCCTCGCGCAGGCCCCAGGCCAACCGGGCCGGCTCGAGGATGGCCGAGTCCGGGTCGTGCACGCCGGCCAGGAACGTCGGCGAGTTGACCCGCTCGCGCAGCTCGTCTCGCTCGAGCCAGGTGGTCCGCATCCCATGAGCACGGGTCGCGTCGTACTCCTCGCGCAGTCCGGACACCTGGTAGGGCTCGGTCGCCACCGCCAGCGAGCCCGCCCGCACGAAGTCGCAGTCGATCCCGTGCTCGTCGACGGTCCGCTCGATGCCGTCGAGGTTCTCGCGGCCCATCGTCGTCAGGACGTCGAGCTCGTCGGGCCAGCGCGAGAGCCCGTTGCCGAAACCGTGCGTCAGGCTCGCCTCGCAGAAGCCACCGTTGCGCCCGCTCGCGGCGTGCCCGCACCACGACGCCTCCAGCAGCAGGACATCGCGCCCGGGGTCGCGTTCCTTGGCGAGCAGGGCGGTCCACAGACCGAGGTAGCCGCCACCGACGACGACGAGGTCGGCCTTGTCGGGCCCCTCGAGGCGCTGCAGGATCGAGGGCTTCGTAGCGTCGTCGAACCAGTACGGCGTGTGAGTGGCTGCCTGGATCGACTTGGCAGCCTTGCTGGTCGGACGATGAACCATCTAGACGAGGGCCTTCTCCTGCCGACGCCGGTTGACCTCGGCGCCGACGACGATCGCGATCGAGATCACGAACATCAGCGTGCCGACGACGTTGACCTGCATCGGGACTCCGCGCTGCGCCACGCCCCACACGTACATCGGGAACGTGGTCGTGTTGCCGGCGTTCAGGTTGGTGATGATGAAGTCGTCGAAGGACAGCGAGAACGACAGCAGGGCAGCGCCCAGGATGCCGGGAAACACCAACGGCAGGGTGACCCGGCGGAAGGTCTGCGCCTCGGTGGCGTAGAGATCCATCGCCGCCTGTTCGAGGTTGTCGTCGAGCCCGGCGAGCCGAGCACGCACCGTCACCACCACGAAGGACAGGCAGAACATGATGTGCGCGATCAGGATCGTCCAGAAGCCGAGCTGACCACCGAAGCCTGCGGCCACGAACAGGGCGAGCAGCGAGGAGCCCATCACGATCTCGGGCGAGGCCATCGGCATGAAGATCAGCAGGTTGGCCGTCGACCTGCCCTCGAACCGGTGGCGCACCAGGGCGAACGCCATCAGCGTGCCGAGCAGGGTCGCGACCACCGTCGCCAGCAGCCCGATCTGGATGCTGCGGCTCAACGCCCCACACAGGCCGGGCGCGTCGGAGCAGGGGTTGAGCCAGTTGTCGAGCGTGAATGCGTCGAAGCGGTAGATCAGCTTGCTCTTGGGCCTGTTGAAGCTCATCAGGATCACGACGAAGATCGGGACGAACATGTAGAGGATCACGAGCAGGCCACCCATGAGAACCAGGTGCTTGCCGATCCACGCGCCGACGCGTTGCAATGGTGTCATCAGAGCAGCTCCTCGGTCCCCGCGCGACGGACGTAGACGAGCACCATCGCCAGGATGAGCAGCATCAGCATCACCGAGAGGGCGCCGGCCGCCGGGTAGTCGTTGGCGTCGGTGAACAGGTTCTGGATGACGTTGCCGATCATCCGCTGCTTCGGGCTGCCGAGCAGCTCGGCGTTGATGTAGTCACCGACCGCTGGGATGAACGTCAGCAGCGTGCCGGAGATGACGCCTGGCAACGAGAGCGGCCAGGTGACCTTGAAGAACCCGACGATCGGTCGCGAGTAGAGGTCGCCCGCGGCCTCGATGAGCCGATGGTCGATCTTGTCGATGCTGGCGAAGAGCGGCAGCACCATGAACGGCAGGAAGTTGTAGACGAGTCCCGCGACCACCGCGACCGGCGTTGCCAGCAGTCGTCCGTCCTCGCCCATCAGGTGCACGAACTGCAGCGTGTCCACGATGAAGCCGTCGTCGCGCAACAGCAGCTTCCAGGACAGGGTCCGCACCAGGAAGCTGGTGAAGAACGGTGCGATGACGAGCACCAGCATGAGGTTCTTCCAGCGGCCCGACTTGAACGCGATCGCGTAGGCGAGCACGTAGCCGAGCACCAGGCAGATCAGGGTGGCGATGCCGCCGTACAGGAGAGAGCGCACGAGCGGACGCCAGTAGTCCTGCAAGGCCTGCGCGTAGTTGCCGAAGACCCAGTTCATGTCGTAGCCCTGGAGCACCGACCCGTCGGGGTCGTACAGGCTGGTGGCGACGAGCGAGTAGAACGGCACGATGAAGAAGGCGACCAGCCACAGCAGACCGGGCAGCAGCAACCAGTAGCCAGTGAGCTTGCGCTTGCGCGGCGCGTGCACTTCCGGCTCCTCCGGCGGCGGTGCCGGAGCCACGGGTGGCGTGGCGGTCGTCATGGTCACGGCGCAGAGTCCACCTTGTCCACCCCGGCCGAGGCATCCTGGTTGTGGTCGAGCAGGAAGGCGTACTCCGGTCGCCAGGAGACGTCGACCGACTCACCCTTCCGGAACAGCCGGCGACGGCCGGTGTTCTGCTCGAAGACCTGCAGCTCCTGGCCCCACGGCATCCGGACGAGGTACTGGGTGCTCACGCCGACGAAGCTGACGTCGCTGACCACGCCACCGGGAATGCTGCTGCCCGGGGCGTCGATGCTCTCGCCCACCTCGGCGATGAGGACCTTCTCGGGGCGGACCCCGACCCAGCCCAGGTCACCGGAGGCGCCACTCACGTGTGCCCGGTCCGCAGGGATGGAGGCGATGGTGCCTTGCATGTCAACCGTCACGAAGTCGCCGTCGCGGCCCTTGACCACCCCTTCGATCAGGTTGGACTGGCCCAGGAAGTTGGCCACGAAGGTGGTCTGCGGGTTGTCGTAGAGCTCGGCGGGAGCGCCCATCTGCTCGATCACGCCGCCGTTCATCACCGCGATCGTGTCGGCCATGGTCATGGCCTCTTCCTGGTCGTGCGTGACGTGCACGAAGGTGAGACCGACCTCGGTCTGGATGCGCTTGATCTCGATCTGCATGGAGCGCCGCAGCTTCAGGTCCAGTGCACCGAGCGGCTCGTCGAGCAGCAGGACCTCGGGGCTGTTGATCAGGGCGCGGGCCAGGGCGACTCGTTGCTGCTGTCCACCGGAGAGCTGTGCCGGACGCTTGCGGGTCTGGGACTCCAGCTCGACCAGCTCGAGCATCTCGCGCACCGTCTTGTCGACGTCCTGGGTCTTGCGGCGACGGAGCCCGAACGCGACGTTCTCGTAGATGTCGAGGTGGGGGAACAGTGCATAGTTCTGGAAGACAGTGTTGACGGGCCGGCGGTAGGGCTTCTCCCAGGTGATGTCCTTGCCACTGAGCTCGATCGAGCCGGACGTCGGTGTCTCCAGGCCGGCGACCATCCGAAGGGTCGTGGTCTTGCCGCAGCCGGAGGGGCCGAGGAGTGCGAAGAAGGAACCGCTCGGTACGTCGAGGTCCAGCGACTTCACTGCCGTGAAGTTGGCGAACTCCTTGGTGAGGCTCCGCAGCCGCAGGCCTTCGTAGGCGCCGACGTCGGACCGGTCCGGGGCTTCAGCCACCTGTGACATCCGACCACTCTCCTTCGTAAACCTTGGTCTGTTGGTCATCGAGGACCATGAAGTCGAACGTGTTCTCAAGATCCTTGTCGGAGGGGAAGATCAGCGGGTTGTCCACGAGCGAGTCGTCGATCTTCTCCATCTCCTCACGCGCGCCCACGACAGGACAGATGTAGTTGACCCAGGCCGCGAGCTTCGCCGCGACCGCCGGCTCGTAGTAGTAGTCGATCCACTTCTCGGCGTTGGCCTGGTGCTCGGCGTTGTTGGGCACCTGCATGTTGTCGCTCCACAGCGACAGCCCCTCCTCGGGCACCACGAACTTGATGTCGGGGTTGTCGAACTGCGCCTGCAGGACGTCGCCGGACCAGGCCTCGCAGGCGACGATGTTGCCCGCCGAAAGGTCCTGGATGTACTCGTTGCCGGTGAACGCGCGCACCTGGCCGGCCCGGACTGCCTTGCGCAGCCGGTCGATTGCGTTGCCCCACTCGTCGTCGCTGAAGTCGTCGGGGTTGCCGCCGGTCGTCTTGACCATGAACGCCATCGTGTCGCGCATCTCGGAGAGCAGCGTGATCTTGCCCTTGAGGTCGGGCCGGCTCAGCAGCTCCTCGAAGCTGCGGACCTCCTTGGTGAGCTTGGCGTTGTAGGCGATGCCCGTCAGGCCGCTCTGCCACGGCGCGGAGTAGGTGCGGTCCTTGTCCCATTGCCGGCCCTGCAGCGCCGGGATCAGATTCTTGTGCAGGTTGGGCACCTTGTCGGCGTCGAGCGGCTGCACCCAGCCCAGCTGGATCATCCGCGCCGCCATCCAGTCGGTCAGCATCATCATGTCGCGGCCGATGGGCTGGCAGTCACCGAGCTGGTTGCGCACCTTGGCGAAGAAGTCGGCGTTGTCACTGACGTCGTCGGTGTAGTCGACCTTGATGCCGGTGGCGGCCTCGAAGTCCTGGAGCGTGTTCTTCGCCCCGTCCTCCGCCTCGTCGAGGTACGCGGGCCAGTTCGAGACGATCAGCCTCTTGCTCGACTCGGAGAGATCCTTCGCCATGCAGTCGGCCGGGTCCTGGACCGCTGACGGCGTACCGAAGAGAGGAAGGACCGCGGCGCTGCCGATGCCGAAAGCAGCAAAACCCGCACCCTTGAGGAATGTGCGTCTCGACGGACCCGATCCGAGGCTACGACCTCGACCGGCGTGCTTCGGACCGCTGCCTGTACCGACCACGCGGGCTCCATCCTGTGTCGCGCACACCTTTGCACGTGGAGCGTAACTCCGACAAGGGATTCCGTTGTCGCAACACGCTATTGCCACGAAAACATCATCAGAGGGGGCTTTCGGAAACGATTTTCTTCGTCATCTGGCCCCGGAACGCTTGCCATGGCGACTCATCAGCACCCACGATGACCGACATGGTCGAGAAGGCTTCCCCCAAAGGTGCAGGAGCGCTGACCCTCGACGACGTCTCCAAGTCGATCATCGAGCAGCTGCAGCAGGACGGGCGCCGTTCCTACGCCTCGATCGGCAAGGCGGTCGGGCTGTCCGAGGCAGCCGTGCGGCAGCGGGTCCAGCGACTCACCGAGGCCGGGGTGATGCAGATCGTCGCCGTGACCGACCCGCTCCAGCTGGGCTTCGGGCGGCAGGCGATGGTCGGCGTGCACGTCGACGGAGCGATCCAGCCGGTGGCTGACGCACTCTCCAGCATGGAGGAGGCCATCTACGTCGTGATGACGGCCGGCGCGTTCGACATCCTCTGCGAGGTGGTGAGCGCCAATGACGAGGACCTGCTCGAGCTGGTCTCGGGCCGCATGCGGGCGGTGCCCGGCGTGCGCAGCACCGAGACGCTGATGTACCTCAAGCTGGCCAAGCAGACCTACTCGTGGGGCGTCCGCTGACCGGCTACCGGTCGCTGTCCCTGTGGCACGACACCGCCGGGGAGGACTTCGTCCCGCGGGCAGCCCTGCCGGGCCCCGCGTCGTACGACGTGGTCATCGTCGGTGCGGGACTCACCGGGCTCTGGTCGGCGTACTACCTGCGGAAGGCCGACCCCTCGCTGCGGATCGCGGTGCTCGAGCAGGAGGTCGCCGGGTTCGGCGCGTCGGGACGCAACGGCGGCTGGTCCAGCGCGCTGTTCCCGACCTCGTGGAACATGCTGGTCAGGGAGTCCTCGGCCGACGGCGCCCTGCGCCAGCACCGGGCGATGCAGGAGACGGTGCGCGAGGTCGGCAGGGTCGCAGAGCTCGAGGGGATCGACGCGCACTACAAACGCGGCGGCATGGTCACGCTGGCTCGTACGCCGGTGCAGCTCTCCCGGCTGCGTGACGAGGTGCAGACTGCCCACTCCCGGGGGTTCACCTCGGAGGACGAGCGGATGCTCGAGCCCGACGAGGCGCACGGGATGCTCGCGGCCGAGGACGTGCTGGGCGGCACCTTCACACCGCACTGCGCGGTCATCCATCCCGCCCGCCTGGTGCGCGGGCTCGCGCGGGTGGTCGAGACCTCAGGGGTGCCGATCTTCGAGCAGACCCGGGTGCGCAGCATCGGGCCCGGACGGGCCGAGACCGACGTGGGCACGGTCCGGGCCGGGATCGTGCTGCGAGCGACCGAGGGCTACAGCGCGCGGCTGGAGGGGCTGCGGCGGCGGGTGGCACCGGTGTACTCGCTGATGGTGGCGACCGAGCCCCTCGACGGGGCCACCTGGTCCTCGATCGGGCTGGCAGAGCGGCCGAGCTTCACCGACGGACGGCACCTGATCATCTACGGGCAGCGCACGGCCGACGGGCGGCTGGCGTTCGGGGGTCGCGGGGCGCCGTACCACTTCGCCTCGCGCATCCGGTCGTCGTACGACGTGGAGCCGCGCGTGTTCGACGGCCTCCGCAGCGTGCTCCGCGAGATGCTGCCCCAGCTCCGCGACGTGCAGTTCACCCACGAGTGGGGCGGCTGCCTGGGCATCGCCAGGGACTGGGCGGCGTCGGTCGGGCTGGACCGCTCCTCCGGGATCGGCTGGGCCGGCGGCTACGTCGGTGACGGTGTGTCCACCACCAACCTCGCCGGCCGCACCCTGGCCGACCTCGTCACCGGCACGACGAGCGACCTGGTCACGCTGCCCTGGGTCAACCACCACAGCCGGGGCTGGGAGCCCGAGCCGCTACGGTGGCTGGGCATCAACGCCGGGCTGCGCGCGATGTCGCTGGCCGACGCCGAGGAGGCACGGACCGGACGCCCGAGCCGGCTCGCGCGGATGATGGCACCCCTCACCGGCGGCCACTGACCCGAATTCCGGCTTCGACTGCGACACAGGTCGGCCACGGCTGCCTTGATCGGCCACGACGGAAGAACCTTTGCCGGTATCGTGCGCGACGAGTAGTCACTCGGAGGGTTCCACAACTGTGATCAAGGGCGAACAGAGCGGGGCAGGCGACAAACGCCAGCACCGACCCGCAGTGGTGCCCCAGATGGTCATCGACCCGGTCTCCAAGGCGATCATCGAGCAGCTCCAGCAGGACGGCCGACGCTCCTACGCGACGATCGGCGAGCTGGTCGGGCGGTCCGAGGAGTCGGTGCGCGAACGAGTGACCCAGCTCATCGACTCGGGCGTGATGCAGATCGTCGCGGTCACCGATCCCCTGCAGCTCGGCTTCGCCCGTCAGGCGATGGTCGGCGTCATCGTCGAGGGCGAGCTGAAGCCCGTCGCGGAGGCCTTGGCGGCCATCGAGGAGGTCGACTACGTCGTGATCACGGCCGGCGGCTTCGACATCCTCGCGGAAGTGGTGGGACAGAGCGACGCCCACCTGCTCGAGCTGGTCACCTCACGCATCCGCCCGATCCCCGGCGTGGTCTCCATCCACACGTTCCTCTATCTCGAGCTGCAGAAGCAGACCTACACCTGGGGCGTGCACGACCCCTTGTGAGGTTGGGGCGAGGTCACTCCTTCAGGACGTCGATCTCCTTCTCGGCGTACCACTTGCGGATGACCTTCTTGTCGAACTTGCCGACGCTGGTGCGCGGGACCTGGTCGATGAAGGCCCAGGAGTCGGGCAGCTGCCACTTGGCGAAGTCCTTGCTGAGGAACTCGCGGAGCTCCGCCGGCGTCAGCTTCGCCCCTTCGCGTACGACGACCGAGGCGAGCGGTCGCTCGTCCCACCGCTCGTCGGGGATGCCGATCACGGCAGCCTCGACGATGTCGTCGTGCGCCATCAGCGCGTTCTCGAGGTCGACCGAGGAGATCCACTCACCACCGGACTTGATCACGTCCTTGGCCCGGTCGGAGAGACGGATGTAGCCGAGCTCGTCGATCGAGCCGACGTCGCCGGTGCGCAGCCAGCCGTCGTGGAACTTCTGGTCCACATCGGGGTCGTCGGAGCTGTAGTAGGTGGCGGTGACCCACGGGCCACGCACCTCGAGCTCGCCGACGGCCTTGCCGTCCCACGGTTGCTCGGTCCCGTCGTCGGCGACGATGCGTCCCTCGACCCCACAGGCCACCCGCCCCTGGCTGCCGCGGTAGTGCCACTCGTCGTCGCCCTCGACGCCGACCGGTGGATAGCCGGCCGAGGCCACCGGCGAGGTCTCGGTCATCCCCCAGGCCTGCCGGATCAACAGGCCGTGGCGGTCCTGCAGCGCCTGCTGAAGCGAAACGGGAACGGCGCTGCCGCCGCAGAGGATCAGCCGCAGGGAGTCCAGCTTCACGTCCTCGTGCGAGTCGAGAAAGCCGAGCACGTCGTTCCACACCGTCGGCACTGCGCCGGACAGGGTCGGCTGCGACTCCTGGATGAACCGCACCAGTGGCTCGGCCTGCAGCCAGCGGTCCGGCATGCAGAGTGTCGCCCCGCTCATCAGCGCTGCGTAGGCCAGCCCCCACGCGTTGGCGTGGAACATCGGCACGATCGGCAGTACCCGGTCGTGGAAGCTGAGCCCTGCGATGTTGCCCGTGCTGACCATCTGGGAGTGCAGCCACGCGGAGCGGTGGCTGTAGACGACGCCCTTGGGGTTGCCCGTGGTGCCGCTGGTGTAACACATGGCCGCTGCGTCACGCTCGTCCACCTCGGGCCAGTCGAACTCCTCTGACTGCTCGGCGAGGAGGTCCTCGTAGAGCAGCACCTCCTTGCCGCTGCTCCGGAGGGAGTCCAGGTCCGCCGAGGCCGCGTCCGGCCCGGCGACCAGCACGTGGTGCACGGTCTTCATCTCGGCCAGGTGCGGGGCGAGCAGGCCGACCAGCGAGTCGTCGACGATGACGATCTGGTCCTCGGCGTGGTTGGCGACGTAGACGAGCTGCTCCGGAAACAGCCGGATGTTCAACGGGTGCAGCACAGCACCCATCGACGGGACCGCCAGGTAGGCCTCGAGGTGCTCGCCGTTGTTCCACTGGAATGTGCCGACCCGCTGGTCGCCGTCGATCCCCAGCGAACGCAGTCCGTTGGCCAGCTGGGCAACGCGCTTGCCCAGCTCGGCGTACGTCTGACTCCGGCTCCCGTCGCTGGTGGCCGTCACCACCTCCGAGTCGCCGTGCACGGTCGTGCCGTGCCTCATCAGCGCGCCGATCGTGAGCGGGGCGTCCTGCATGGTGCTGCGCATCGGTGTCCTCCGTCGAGTGGGCGGTCTCCAGAGCCTTGCGCACGAGGGCAACCAAATCCAGACCTTGGACACCGCATCGACCTGCTCGCATGCCGAGGGGACCTTTCTCCTAGGGTCGGGGGATGCGCCCTCGCCGCCTCCGTGACCTCGCCGGGTTGAACGTCTTCCTCACCGGCGCAGGCAGTGGCATCGGTCGGGCCACCGCTCAGGCTGCCGCTGCGGGTGGCGCGCGTCTGTTCCTCACCGACCTCCGGGAGGACCTCCTGGAGGCAACGGTGCAGGCGATCCGGGACGACGGCGGCGAGGTGGTGGTGGCCGAGGCAGCCGACGTGAGCGACCGTGAGTCAGTACGACGGTTGACCCGCCGGATCACCCTCGACCACGGTGCGATGGACGTGGTGATGAACATTGCCGGGATCTCCGCGTGGGGCACTGTCAGCTCCCTGGAGCACGACACCTGGCGGCAGCTGCTCGAGGTCAACCTGATGGGACCGATCCATGTGATCGAGGAGCTGTTGCCGCCGATGGTCGACGCCGGCCGCGGCGGCCACCTGGTCAACGTGTCCTCGGCCGCAGGACTGATCGGGATGCCGTGGCACGCGGCGTACAGCGCCAGCAAGTTCGGCCTACGGGGTGTCTCGGAGGTGTTGCGCTTCGACCTGGCCCGGCACGGGATCGGGGTCTCGCTGGTGTGCCCCGGCGCCGTACACACCCCGCTGACGCAGACCATCCGGATCGCCGGCGTGGACAACGACAGCCCCCGGTTCCGCAAGGCACAGGCGCGCTTCCGTGAGCGGGCGGTCTCCCCCGAGTCGGCGGCCACGGCGATCCTCAAGGGCGTACGCCGCAACCGGTACCTCGTCTACACGTCGAGCGACATCCGGACCATCCATGCAGTGCAGCGGTACTGCCCCCCGGCGTACTCCCTGGCGATGCGGGTCCTCAATCGCGCCGCCAACCGGGTGCTGCCGGATGTCGGCCGGGCGAGAAGGGTGGGCTCGTGAGCCAGTCGTCGACCACACCGCGGATCGAACCGGGCGGCTTCCGCGAGCTGGGCCTGAGGATCTGGCTGTTCAGCCGCATCGCCGGCCGGGTCACCCGCACCGGCCCACCGCGTGTGTTCACCACGATCGGCCGCAACCACGCAGTGTTCTGGGGCTGGCTGCACTTCGCCGGCAAGCTGATGCCCCGTGGCCGGCTCCCCCGCGTCGACACCGAACTGGTGATCCTGCGGGTGGCCGCCGTGCGCGGCAGCGACTACGAGTTCAACCATCACCAGCTGCTGGGCCGCCGCGCGGGACTGTCCGACCACGACATCGAGCGGGTGCGGCTCGGCTCCAGTGCTGCTGGCTGGACCGACCGGCAGTCGCTGCTGCTGCGGGTGACCGAGTCGCTGCTGGAGCACCGTGACCTCGACGATGCGCTCTGGGCCGAGCTGACCGCGGTCGAGGACGAGCGCACCACGATCGAGCTGGTGATGCTGGTCGGCCACTACGACATGCTCGCCACGACTCTGAGCACCCTGCGGGTGCAGCCGGAGACTCCGTCGACGGGGGGTGGCAGATGACCTTCACCACCAGACCTACTCTCCAGGGCACCTTCGGGATGGTCTCCTCCACGCACTGGCTCGCGTCGCAGTCGGCGCAGCGGATGCTCGAGCTCGACGGGAACGCGTTCGACGCAGCGGTCGCCGGAGCGTTCGTGCTGCACGTGGTGGAGCCGCACCTCAACGGGCCGGGTGGCGACATGCCCGCGATCGTTGCGACGGCAGCCGACCCCACTCCTCGTGTGCTGTGCGGGCAGGGGCCGGCACCAGCCGGTGCGACACCTGAGGCCTTCGCTGCGATGGGACTCGACCACGTCCCGGGCTCAGGTCCGGTCGCGGCCTCAGTGCCCGGAGCCGTCGACGCGTGGCTGCTCCTGCTGCGCGACCACGGGACGCTCCCACTCGCCACCGTGCTCGAGCCCGCGATCGGCTACGCGCGCTCCGGCCACCCTCTGATCGCGCGGGTCGCGGAGACGATCGCCCGCGTGCAGGACCTGTTCCGGGACAGCTGGTCGACGTCGGCCGAGCTGTGGCTACGTGGAGGTGAGGCTCCGCGCGCCGGTGAGCTGTTCTCGAACCCCGCCTACGCGGCGGTGCTCGGGCGGCTGGCCGATGCGGCGACCGCTGCGGGTCCTGATGTGGCGGCCCAGGCACAGGCCGCCCGCGAGGAGTGGGGCAGCGGTTTCGTCGCCGAGGCGGTCGACAGCTTCCGAGCGCGCGAGTGGCGCCACTCCGGTGGTCAGGTGCTGCCGGGACTGGTCAGCGGCGCCGACCTGGCGTCGTACACCGCCACCTGGGAGCAGCCGGTCGTCCTGGACTGGCACGGTGTGCAGGTTGCGAAGACCGGGCTGTGGGGCCAGGGGCCGGCGCTGCTGCAGGTCCTCGCGATGCTCGACGAGCTCGGCGACGAAGCGCTCGACCCCGCCTCGGTGCGCGGAATCCATGCGGTCGCCGAGACCTGGAAGCTGGCGATGGCAGACCGGGAGGCGTGGTTCGGCGACCGCTCGCCGGTCGCGGTCGAGGAGCTACTCGCTCCGGAGTACGTCGCCGCACGCGCGGGGCTCGTGGGCGAACGGGCCGACCTCGGGCTGCGCGCCGGATCCCCCCGTGGCCGTGAGCCCCGCCTTTCCGAGCACGTACGACGACTCCTGGAGGACCTGCCCACCGGTCGCACCGCCGACGTCACTACGGGCGAGCCCACCGTCAGCCGGGACGGCAGCACCTCGGGTGACACCTGCCACATCGACGTCGTGGACCGCTGGGGCAACATGATCTCGGCGACCCCCAGCGGCGGCTGGCTGCAGAGCTCGCCCACGATCCCCGAGCTCGGCTTCTGCCTCGGCAGCCGGTCACAGATGTTCTGGCTCGACGAGGGTCTCCCGGCGTCGCTCGTCCCCGGAGCCCGTCCGCGCACCACCCTGACCCCGACGCTGGTGTTGCGCGACGGTCAGCCGGTGCTGGCGTGCGGCTCGCCCGGAGGCGACCAGCAGGACCAGTGGCAGACGCTGTTCCTGCTGCGGCACGTCGTCGGCGGGATGACCCTGCAGGAGGCCATCGACGCTCCGGCGTTCCACACCACCAGCTTCCCCGGCTCGTTCCACCCACGTGAGATGGAACGCGGGGTCCTGGTGGTCGAGGACCGGATCGAGGCCGGCGTGGTCGACGCGCTGCGCGCCCGCGGTCACCTGGTCGACGTCCAGGACCCGTGGTCACTCGGTCGACTGTGCGCGGTCACCCGCGACAGCCGGACCGGCGTACTCGCGGCCGGAGCGAACCCGCGCGGCATGCAGGGCTACGCCGTCGGCCGCTGAGCGGTCCCCCACCCATAGGTGGTCGAGCAGCGAGCGAAGCGAGCGGATAGTCGAGACGATCACGCCTTGCGCGGCTGAGGCGGGACCATCACGGCGTTCAGCGCGAGCGCCTTGGTGCGGTCGCCCTTCACCTTCAGCGCACCGGTGAGGACACCGCGGATGGGGTGCAGCTGACCGGTGGCGAGCCGGAGGAAGTCGGCGCCCTCGACGGTGATCGTCGCGTCGCGATGTTCGCCCTCGGGCGGGCTGGTCTCGATGGTGCAGACCCCGTCCTCGATGTGTACGACGTACCGGTCGAGCTCGCCGTCCTTGCGCCCGCCGATCCGGAAGCCCACGGACAGACGCAGGCCACTCGCCTTGCCGGTGTCGATGAAGTCGGGGAACCGCCGGAAGACCTCCGCCAGCACGATCGGCCGGAAGCCACCCTCCATCACCGACCTCATGTGCTTGCCCGAGGTCGTGGCCACCGCGGTCGCGACGTCGACCGGGTCGAGCGAGGTCGGGTCGACGGCCACCTGGTCGCTACCGGGCACGGTGAACACGGTGCCGACGGCGAGCGCCAACATCTCCTGGCCCTCGATGCCCAGCCGTCCGCCCAGGTAGAGCAGGGCGGCGTTTGACTGCCCGGTCACCAGCCGCACGAAGTCGACGATGTCGGCTGCGATGGTGACGTCGGGAGCCGTCTCCGGCTCGAGCGTGACCGTGCCACGGGAGAATCGCGCCGTGTGGTTCTCGGTCTGCTTCTTCGACCTGGCCAGCTCGAAGCGCACGACTCCCTCGAGCTCGGCCAGCCTCTTCGGGTCCGCGAACTCCGCGAACCTGGCGAGGATCGCGACCACCGCCTCCTCCCGGAAGTGCTCGAGGTCGATCAGCCTCCGCAGCTCGTCGTCGGAGGCGTCGCGGATCATCTCGGTGATCTCGAGAATCTGTGCGGTGCGGAAGTACTCGTTGACCTCGGCTGGTGACATCGCTGTGAAGCGCTCGATCACGACGGACACGCGGCGACTCCTTGGGCAGGGAAGTCCGGGAAGGGAAACAGTAGGGGTTCAGCGGCGCGGGAGGTGGGTTCTCGGGGCCATCCGTGGACCGCGCCGTGGGCGGCCGAGGCCGGCCAGCTCGATCAGCCGCTGGACCCGGTGCCGGTGCCCGGCGTACGGCTCGAGAAGCGTCGCGAGCCCGTCGTCGTCGACAGCTTCACCGGTGAGCACGTAGCCGATGTTCTTGGCCACGTGGTAGTCGCCGAAGCTCACCGAGTCGGCGTCGCCCATGGCCCGTGAGCGCACCTCGGCGCTGGTCCACACACCGATGCCGGGCAGGGTGCGCACCCGCCGGTCGAACTCCTCGGGCGTCTCTCGGCCGGCTCGTTCCAGGGAGGCCGCGACCCGGGAAGCGTGCTGGATCGGGCGGGACCTGGCGCCGTCGACCGGAAGCCGCAGCCACTCCCACGACGGGATCGCCCGCAGGTCGGTGGCGGACGGCTGGACCCACAGCCTGACCAGCGGGTCGGGCTCGCTGGGCGGTCCGGGGGCGCGCTCACCGAAGCGGTGCACGAGCGTCCGGAAGGCCGCGAAGGCCTCCTTGCCGGTGACCTTCTGCTCGATGACCGCCGGCACCAGCGCCTCCATCACGAGGTCGGTCGCCCCGAGCCGCCAGTTGGCGTGCCGTCGCCAGACATCGGCGATCGGCTGGTGCACCGGTTCGAAGCCGGTCGGATCGTCGTCCGCCCCCAGCATCCGGGGCATCCGGTCGATGACCCAGGCGGCGCCACTGCCCCACGCCTCGCCGGTGACGGTCGCGTCCGCCGGTTGCGGGACCAGGCGCAGAGTGGCCGGGCCCTCCGGGGTGCGGATGCCACGCCAGGTCGCGCCGTCCGGCGTACGACGGAAGGTCGGGTCGGCCGGTCCGCGCCGGTGGGTCGAGAGGACAGCCCCCACGGGACACGGCCAGTCCGGTCGCCACACCCGCACGAGCGGCTGCAGCGTCCTGGTGGGCATGTCTGAACACTATGTCGGGGGCTGCCGACAGAATGGGCGCCATGTTGCTGGCTCGCCTCGTCGACGTCTCCACCCAGGTGGCTGCCACCCGCTCCCGGCTGGCCAAGCGGGAGCTGATCGCTGGTCTGCTGCGCGAGGCGGCGAGCGAAGGCGCAGAGGAGATCGACATCGCCGCGTCGTACCTCTCCGGCACGCTGCGCCAGCGGCGCACCGGCCTCGGCTGGCGTGGGCTCGCCGACCTGCCGCCGCCCGCAACCGAGCCGTCGGTCGGGCTCACCGAGATCGACGCGACTCTGGAGGAGATCAGCGTTCTCGCTGGCTCCGGGTCGATGGGTGCGCGACGCAACGCGGTCACCCAGCTTTTCAGTCGACTGAACGCGGCCGAGCAGGACTACCTCCGCAACCTGGTCACCGGCAACGTCCGGCAGGGAGCGCTCGACTCGGTGATGCTCGACGCGATCGCGGAGGCGGCGGACCTCGATCCTGTGGCCGTACGCCGCGCCGCCATGTTCAGCGCTCCGACCGGTCCCATCGCGCGCGCTGCGCTGGTCGGCGGAGAGGGTGCGCTCGACGACTTCACCCTGCTGGTGGGCCGTCCGGTCCGGCCGATGCTGGCGGGTTCCGCGGCAGACGTGCCGGCCGGCGTGGACAAGGTCGCCGGCGCCTTTGCGGTCGACACGAAGCTCGACGGCATCCGGATCCAGGTGCACAAGCACGGCGACGAGGTGTCGGTCTTCACCCGCAGCCTCGAGGAGATCGGCGCCCGGCTCCCGGAGGTGGTCGCGGCCACGCGTTCACTCTCGGCCACCGACCTGATCCTGGACGGCGAGGCGCTCGCCCTCGACGAGGCCGGACGACCGCGGCCGTTCCAGGAGACGGCGTCCACGACCGCCACCCAGAGTGGTGCGACGGGGATCCAGCCGTTCTTCTTCGATCTCCTGCTCCACGAGGGCGACTCGCTGATCGAGGCTCCGACCAGCGAGCGACTGGCCCTCCTCGACTCCGCGGTCCCCGAGTCGCTGCGCGTGGCTCGACTGGTCACCGCCTCCACCGAGGAGGCCCAGGGCTTCTTCGACCGGGCCGTCGCCGACGGGCAGGAGGGCGTCATCCTGAAACGCCTCGATGCGCCTTACGACGCGGGCCGGCGTGGCTCGGCCTGGGTCAAGGTCAAGCCGCGGCACACCCTCGACCTGGTCGTGCTGGCGGTGGAGTGGGGCAGCGGCCGGCGCAAGGGATGGCTGTCCAACATCCACATGGGCGCCCGCGAGGGTGACGGCTTCGTGATGCTCGGCAAGACCTTCAAGGGGATGACCGACGAAATGCTCGCCTGGCAGACCGCACGTTTCCTCGAGCTGGAGACGCACCGCGAGGGCCACGTCGTACACGTCAGACCCGAGCAGGTGGTCGAGATCGCCTTCGACGGGTTGCAGCGCTCCACCCGCTACCCCGGCGGTGTTGCGCTCAGGTTCGCGCGGGTCCTGCGCTACCGCGACGACAAGGCGGCGACACGAGGCGGACACCCTCGACACAGTGCGCGCCTTCATGTAGACCGCCGGTCGCCGGGACGCGGACACCTGCCAGACACGTGTGTAACCCGGTGTTGCACTAGCATCCCCCCATGACCAGCACGCGTAGTACGCCGCGGCAGCCCGCCGCTGCACGACGTCGCGCCCGCGAGCGCGAGATCCTCAGGGCCACCCGCGAGCTCTTCGACGAGACCGGCGTGCGCGACGCGCAGATCGAGGACATCGCCCGTGCGGTCGGCGTCAACCGCGCGATCATCTACCGCCACTTCAGCGGCAAGGAGGAGCTCTTCGCGCTCACCCTGGTCAGCTACCTCGAGGAACTGGAGACCCGACTGACCGCGGCCGCCAAGCGGAAGCGGACGCCGATGTCGCAGCTCGTGGCCGTCACCGAGGAGTTCATCGACTTCGGCGTCGAGTACCCCGCGTTCGTCGACTGCGCCCAGACGCTGATGCGCCGGCCCGGACCTGAGCTGCTCGAGGAGATCAGTGAGAGCGCGCTCTTCCGGCTCGGTCGCGGGATCTCCGCGTGCCTGAGCCAGCTCAGCGACGTCCTCGACGCGGGAGTGGCATCCGGCGACTTCGCCGTACCCGACTCGACCCTGCTGGCCAACCACATGTACGCCAGCGGCCTCGGCGCCCTCCAGCTCGCCCGCGTGGGCATGCTGGTCAAGGAGTCCGCACCCGGCATCCCGGCCATCGCCCCGGTCTCGGCAGTCGAGGTCCGCAAGTACGTCGTCGCCACCGCCGTGGCCCTCGCCACCGCCCCCTGACCCCCCAAAGAGCTTCGCCGACCCGTCGCAACTGAAAGAAGTCAAGCCGCCGACCCGTCGCAACTGAAAGAAGCTAAGCCGCCGACCCGTCGCATCTGAAAGAGCTGCTCTTTCAGATGCGACGGGTCGGCGCTGTTTCGGCTTTCAAGTACGACGGGTCGGCGTTGTTCTGGCTTTCAGATGCGACGGGTCGGCGGGGGGCGGGGGTGGGGGGTTACTTCTCGAGGATCGCGGTGACGCCCTGGCCGCCGGCGGCGCAGATGGAGATCAGGCCGCGGCCTCCGGAGCCCGAGACAGGCTTCTCGTTGAGCAGCTTGGCCAGGTTGGCCACGATCCGGCCGCCGGTGGCCGCGAAGGGGTGGCCGGCGGCGAGGGAGGAGCCGTTCACGTTCAGCTTCGTCCGGTCGATCGAGCCGAGCGGGGCGTCCAGGCCGAGGCGCTCCTTGCAGAACACCGGGTCCTCCCAGGCCTTGAGGGTGGAGAGCACCTGCGAGGCGAACGCCTCGTGGATCTCGTAGTAGTCGAAGTCCTGGAGGGTGAGCCCGTTGCGCTCGAGCATCCGCGGCACGGCGTACGCCGGGGCCATCAGCAGGCCCTCGCCACCGTGCACGAAGTCGACAGCCGCGGTCTCCGCGTCGGCGAAGTAGGCCAGCACCGGCAGCCCGTGCTCCTCGGCCCACTCCTCCGAGGCCAGCAGCACCGCGGAGGCGCCGTCGGTCAGCGGAGTGGAGTTGGCAGCAGTCATCGTGGCCGCCTCCCCCTTGCCGAAGACCGGCTTGAGCTTGGCGAGCTTGTCCAGTGAGGAGTCGGCACGCAGATTCTGGTCGCGGTCCAGCCCGTTGAACGGGGTGATCAGGTCGTCCTGGAAGCCTCGGTCGTACGACGCCGCGAGGTTGTGGTGCGAGGCGACAGCCAGCTCGTCCTGGGCCTCACGCGTGATCTGCCACTCCAGCGCGGTCAGCGCGGCGTGCTCGCCCATGGACAACCTCGTCCGGGGCTCGCCGTTCTGCGGGATCTCGATCCCGATGTCGGTCGGCCTGATGGCGCCGAGCGCCTTCAGCCGGGAGACGTTGTCCTTCTGCTGGTTGACCTTGATCAGCTTCTTGCGCAGCTTCTCGGAGATCGCGATCGGGGCGTCGGAGGTGGTGTCGGTGCCACCGGCGATGCCGGCGTCGATCTGGCCGAGCGCGATCTTGTTGGCGACGTAGATCGCGGCCTGGAGACCCGTGCCGCAGGCCTGCTGGAGGTCGGTGGCGGGCGTCTCGGGGGCGAGCTTGGAGCCCAGCACCGACTCGCGGGTCAGGTTGAAGTCACGGCTGTGCTTGAGCACGGCGCCGGCGACGACCTCACCGAGGCGCTCACCCTGAAGACCGAAGCGGGCGACGAGACCGTCGATGGTCGCGGTCAGCATCTCCTGGTTGGAGGCGTTGGCGTAGGCGCTGTTGGATCGGGCGAACGGGATCCGGTTGCCACCGAGGACGGCGACGCGGCGAGTCTTGGACTGCATGTGAGTGATCTGCTCCTTGGTCGGGATGCGCGACCACCATCCTCGCGTGCGATGGTGGGAAAACAAACATGGTGAGGGGCAGATCACCTTGAATGGACACCGAGTTACACCCCTCGTTACATTCGTGCCATACCCATGAGTAGACAGTGGGTCGCACCGTCATGAGCTGCACAGTTCCGAGAGTCGACCTAGAGGATGACAGATGACCGACCACTACCAGACCTTCACCGCGAGCCCGATCGGCCGGCTGTTCGTCAAGAACCTCGGCCTGCCCGACCCGTCGCCGCTGGAGCGGTGGAGCGAGGGCGCCCCGGTCGTGGACGGCACCGTGGTGACCGGCGGCAGCGGACGCCTCGGCAAGGCGATCGTGACCTCACTGGACAACCTCGGCGTCTCGAGCGTGAGCAACGCCGTCGAGGGTGAGAAGTACAAGGGCCTCGTCTTCGACGCCACCGGCATCAAGCACTCGACTGACCTGATCGCGCTGCAGCAGTTCTTCACCCCGCTGATGCGTAGCCTGACCAGCAACGCCCGCGTCGTGGTCCTCGGCACCGTCCCGGACCAGGCCGCGAACAACGACGAGCGCACCGCGCAGCGCGCGCTCGAGGGCTTCACCCGTTCGCTCGGCAAGGAGATCGGCAAGGGCAGCACCGTCAACCTGGTGTACGTCGCCCCGGAGGCCGAGTCCACCCTGGAGTCCACCCTCTCCTTCTTCCTCTCCCCCAAGAGCGCCTACGTCTCCGGCCAGGTCGCCCGCCTCGGCGCGACCGGGACCACCGAGGCCGGGCCGGTGGCGGACCCCGCCAAGCCGCTGACCGGCAAGGTCGCCATCGTGACCGGAGCCTCGCGCGGCATCGGCGAACAGATCGCCCGCGTGCTCCACCGAGACGGCGCCACCGTGCTCGGCATCGACGTCCCGCAGGCCGCGAGCGAGCTGCAGTCGCTGATGAAGGAGCTCGACGGCGACCACCTGACCCTCGACATCACCGGCAAGGACGCCCCGCAGCGCATCGCGCACCACGTGAAGGAGAAGTTCGGACACGTGCACGCGGTGGTGCACAACGCCGGCATCACCCGCGACAAGAAGCTCGCCAACATGGCGGAGGACCGCTGGAGCTCGGTGATCGCAGTGAACCTCACCGCGCCGGAGCGGATCACCCGGGAGCTGCTCGACCAGGGCCTGATCGAGGACAACGGCCGCATCGTCGGCGTCTCCTCGATCGCGGGCATCGCCGGCAACGTCGGCCAGACCAACTACGCGGCATCCAAGGCCGGTGTCATCGGGCTGGTGGACAGCTTCGCCGGCGACCTGAAGAACGGGATCACCATCAACGCCGTGGCACCCGGCTTCATCATCACCCAGATGACCGCGGCGGTTCCGTTCGCCACCCGCGAGGTCGGCCAGCGGATGAACGCCATGAGCCAGGGCGGCCTTCCGGTCGACGTGGCCGAGACGATCGCGTGGTATCTCTCCCCCGGGTCGACCGCCGTCAACGGCAACGTGGTCCGCGTCTGCGGCCAGATGATGCTGGGGGCATAGATGCCGGACCGCACCATCGAGGGCCAGCCGAGCGCTCTGCCCACCATGCTCAAGGCCGCGCTTCCGGTGCTGCCCGGCGTGAACCTGATCCCGGGCATCGCCAAGAAGGGCAGCTCGCTGCCGGACCTGACGCTGCACCGCAAGGACCTGGCGATCGATGCGGCCCACGTTGCGGCGTACGCCGACGTCTGCGGGTTCGAGCCGAGCCAGACGCTGCCGTTCACCTACCCGCACATGCTGGCGTTCCCGCTGCACATGGGGATCATGACCGACTCCTCGTTCCCGTTCCCGGCCATCGGCACCGTGCACGTGGGCAACACGATCACGCGACACCGCCCGATCTCCCCCACCGAGAAGCTCGACGTCTCGGCGACTGCCGTCAACCTGCGCCCGCACCCGAAGGGCAGGGTCTTCGACCTGGTCACCACGGTGACCTCAGCCGGCGAGACGGTGTGGGAGTCGACCTCGAACTATCTGCGAGTCGGCAAGAGCGACAAGAGCATCAAGCACGAGGGCGACTCCATGGACGTCGTCGCTGGGACCGGCACGGTCTGGCAGCTGCCGGCCGACCTGGGTCGTCAGTACGCCGGCGTCTCCGGCGACCACAACCCGATCCACCTCTACCCACTGACCGCGAAGGCGTTCGGGTTCCCGCGCCACATCGCACACGGGATGTGGAGCAAGGCGCGTTGCGTCGCTGCCATGTCCAACCGGCTGGCCGACTCCGCGAGAGTCGAGGTGGAGTTCAAGAAGCCGATCTTCCTGCCGGGCAAGGTCGCCTTCGGCTCACGGGTCGTCGACGACGGACTCGACTTCTCCCTCACCAAGCCGGGAGACGGCGCTCCGCACCTTGTCGGGCGTGCACGGACCGGCTGAGCGTCCGGATCAGTAGCTGTCGAACGGGATCGCGAGCTCGGAGTAGATCAGGTTGTGGTCCGACGGGATCGCCCCGTTCTTCGTCCAGTTCGCCACGTTCACGTACTTGAAGCTGCCACGGAAGCCCTTGAGCAGGATGTGGTCCGAGCGCGGCCCGAGACCCGACGGGTGCGGCGTCTGCGCAGCGAGGCCATTGAACCCGGAGTAGTTGGACCCGATCCGGCTCAGCGAGGCCATCGAGTCGTAGAAGCCGTCCCTGATGAAGGTGGGGTGGGCCGCCGTGTAGCCGGCGATGTCGCCATAGGGCTCGCGGCCGTAGCGGAGGTCCCCGGCCACGATCATCGGCTCGTCCAGCGTGTTCACGCCGTTCATCGCGTCGATCACCGCCTGGGCCGCCAGACCGGTGTCGCGGTTCTTCTCGAGCGGGGTCTTGGAGGCGTCCTCGCTGAAGTGCACTGACACGACGTAGAACGACTGGTTGTGATCCGGGATGGCGCCGACCTTTGCGAACTTCGCCCACGGGGTGACAAGGGGCGAGGACGGCGTCTTCGGGTTCGGTACGGCGAACTGCCCGGAGCCGGTCACCGTGAACAGGTCGTTCCGGTAGAGGATCTGCTGTGCCGCGCCGTTCCCCGAAGCGACTCGCGACCAGGTCGGACCGAGGGCCGTGACGATCTCGGCGGCGGTGGCGTACCCGGCCTCCTGGAGCGCGACGATGGTCAGGCCGTGGCTCGAGATGTTCTCCGCGACTGCGGTGACGCGAGCATCGGTCGGAACCATCACGTTGTAGCTGCCCAGGTGGACCGCGTCACCGGCCTCGGGCGTCGGCGGAGTCGGCCAGGAGAGCGTCCAGGCGGAGCGTTGGCTGGCACCGGACACGTACTGGTTGTTCGCCTCGAGCTGGGCGAAGACCGGGTTGGCGTAGTCGACGGCGAGCATCCGATCGCCGAAGGCCGGCCTCGTCGGCAGGGACAAAGTCGTACTCCGCGCCGACTGCGACACCCAGCCGTCCGGCGTGGGGCTGGTGTAGGTCGCGCTCCCCGGCCAGCTGCCGAACCACGCAGGCGAGTACTGCACCCGGTAGCGGGACGCGTAGGGAACCGCGGGCCACTTGAACGAGACCGCGTCCGTCTGCTGCGAGTCCGGCGCCAGGCTGGGACCCTTGGGCCAGTAGTTGATGAACCTGAGTCCGCGCGCGGTGGACCAGGCTCCGACCTTGCCGGAGCGGACAGCCCGCACCTGGAACTGCCAGGTCTTGCCACGGTCGAGCGGACCGACGTACACGCCGTAGGGGCTGGCGGTGCCGACGACTCGTGCGCTGCCGAGCCGGGCGACGCTGTCGGCCCACCGCAGCTGGTAGGTGACGCCGCTGACGCGCGTCCACTTGACCTTGAGCTTGCCGTTGTACCAGTCCTGGTCCGCGCGGGTGACCCCGAAGACCCTGGGGACGGCGGCGGCGACCTTCGCCTTCCTCTTCTTCTTCTTTTTCTTGCGCTTGACCTTCCGCGCCTGCTGTTCGGACGCCTGCCGCGCGGTCGCGGAGTCAGCTGCACCAACCGGGGCCGACTGGTGCGTGGACTGGTGGGCGGACGGGGCGGTGCCGCGAGCCGGAGACGCGGCCGCAGCCGCCGAGCCGGGCAGCAGCGAGGCCATCAGTGCGGTGACGCCGAGGAGCGCCACGCCGACCAGGCGCGTACGCCATGGACGCCGACGCGCCGCTACTGTGCCCCCACCGCTCATGACTCCACGATAGTGGATGAATCATGCTATATCGGACACTTCGCCCTTTTTGGCCAAGGGGCGAGACCCGCGCGTCAGCGGCGGCTGCCGTAGGGCTGTTCAGCAGTGGCGAACGTGCGCGCGTTCACCGTCGGCTTGCGCAGGTGGAACGTGGCGGTCGCGGGGCGCCAGATGCCGACGTCGGTGACCTTGTCGCCGTTCCAGTCACCGGTCACGGGGAGGTCAGCGTTGGCGACGCCGTACTTGAACCGCTCGGTGGTGAACCCGGTGGTCGTCGGCACCCGGAGTGTCCAGTAACCGTTGCTCGGCGTGTAGGTACCGATGTCAGAACGTCCGTCGCCGTTCCAGTCGCCCGCGACCGGCTTGTCGCCGGCTGCGCCCCAGACCACCACGGTGTTCGTGCCACCGCCTGGCGGGCGCATGATGAACTGCCGCGTCGAGGGCCGATACACACCGAGATCGGCATAGCGGTTGCCGTCCCAGTCGCCGATCAGCGGGGTGTCTGTCGGCAGCCCGTAGTTGTAGTTGGTCCGCACCTGTCCGGCGGCGTCGCGGAGGACGAAGGCCTTCGAGCCCATCGGGCGTACGCCGGTCTCGGCCCTGCCGTTGGCGTCCCAGTCGCCGGTCACTGCGACGTCGCCGGGCTTGCCCCAGGCGTGTGTCGTCGTCGTCGCACCCGTCAGCTGATGGAACTGACTGGTGGTCGTGGTCGGCCGGAAGATACCGAGATCGGCCTTCCCGTCGCCGTTCCAGTCACCCGAGACGGGTCGGTCGCCGCAGTTGGCTGAAGTGCCGGTCGACCCGAAGGCGAAGTAGGCGCGGTGCAGGTAGGGCTTGAAATAGGCGCCGTCGAGGCGCTCCTCGAAGTGCAGGTGCGGGCCGGTGGAGTTGCCCGAGGTGCCGACGTACCCGATCAGCTCGCCCTGGTCCACGAAGGCGCCGACCGTGGTCGCGATGGCGTTCAGGTGTGCGTAGAGCGACGTGTACCCGCCGCCATGGTCGACGATCACGTAGCGCCCGTAGCTGCCGGTCAACGAGACGGCCCGGGTCACCACCCCGGGGGCGGATGCCAGCGCGGGCCGGCCCAGGTCGTTGTTGGTGTTCCAGTCGATCGTGTACGCGCTCGGCGAGTGGCCTGACCGGGTGGTCCCGGTCCAGCGCTGCCCGCACAGGAAGGGCATCTCGAAGTCCGCCCCGGTGGCCGGGTTCACGGCCGTCGTACGCGCGGAGGACGGTCCCATCCGGCCGAAGCCGTGGCCGCCGTCAGCGGCGGTGACCGGACCCGCCTGCGAGAGGAGCACGGCTCCTGTCGCGAACGCTGCGGCACCTGTCCTGAGCCATGTCCGACCCCGCATCTGCGCACACCTCACTGAGCACTTGAGCAACACCAGTGCACAAAAGTAACGCATGTTTCGGCGTGTCGGCCTGAAACTTCCGAATTACGATGCTATCCGCTCTCGCGCATCCGGATCAGGCCTTCCTGTGCAACGCTCGCCACGAGCAGGCCGTCCTGGGAGAAGACGCGGGCCAGCGCGAGCCCGCGACCACCCGATGCGGAGGGTGAGACCTGGTCGTAGAGCCACCACTGGTCGGCCCGGAACGGCCGGTGGAACCAGATCGAGTGGTCCAGCGAGGCCGCCTGCATCCCCGGGGACTCGATGTAGAGGTTGTGCGGCACCAGGGCCGCGGGCAGCAGCGTCATGTCGGAGGCGTAGGTGAACGCCGCGAGCTGGGTGACGGGGTCGTCGGGCAGCTCGGCGCTGGCCCGGATCCACCATTGTGAGCGGGCCGGGTGGTCAGTGCTGTCCAGCGTTCCACCCTCACGGGAGTCAGCGACATGACGGACGTCGAGCGCGGCCCACTCGCGCAGCCAGTCCTCCTTGTAGCGCGAGGTCTGCTCAGGGGTCGGCCCGCACTCTTCCGGCGACGGGACGTCCGGCATCCGGTCCTGGTGCTCCAGCCCGACCTCGGGCACCTGGAAGTTCGCGGTCAGGTAGAAGATCGGGCGCCCGTGCTGACGAGCGGCGACCCGTCTGGTGCAGAAGGAACGGCCGTCGCGAATGTCCTCGACGTCGTAGATGATCGGCACCTTGGTGTCGCCCGGCCGCAGGAAGTAGGAGTGCAGCGAGTGGCAGGCGAACGGCTCGGGCACGGTGCGCAGCGCAGCGACGAGCGACTGGGCCAGCACCTGCCCGCCGAAGACGCGCTGCATCTGCGTGTCGGGCTGGCGGCCCCGGAACAGGTTGTCCTCGATCACCTCGAGGTCGAGCAGCTCGACCAGCTCTTCGACGGAGGAAGGCATCAGTCGTCAGTCCTCGGGCTCTTCGAGCTTGGCGAGGAACTGTTCGAACTGGGCCCCGATCTCCTCGCCGCTCGGCAGCCGCTCATCGTCGGCGAGCAGGTTGGAGTCCTGGCGGTGGAAGGCGTCGTACTGCTGCTCGAGTCCGGTGACCACGTCACGTACGTCGTCCGAATCCGCGATCTGCGTGGCGATCTCCACCTGTCGCGCGTCGCCAGCCTCCTTCAGAGCGTCCTGGTCCCACTGGAGGCCGGTCACGTCCTCGAGGCCCTCGAGCAATGCCGCCGCGGCGTGCGGGTAGTCGAACTGCGCGACGTAGTGCGGGATGTGCGCGACGAAGCCCATCGCGTCGTGACCCCACTCACCGAGCCGAAGCTCGAGCAGCGCCTGCGCGCTGGCCGGTACCCGGATCTCGCCCTTCCAGACGTTCTCCTGGACCAGCAGCCGCTGGGCCGTGGCGTGGTTGGTCAGCTGCACCGGCCGGGTGTGCGGCACGGCCATCGGCACCGACCCCATCGAGACCACCAGCCGCACCGAGAAGTGCTCGACCACCGTGCGCACGGCCTTGGCGAAGGCCTCCCAGCGGATGTCGGGCTCGGGGCCACTCAACAGGAGGTACGGCGACCCGAGCTTGTCCTCCATCAGGCGTACGACGAGACGCGGGGCCTCGTAGTCGGCGTAGTGGTCCTCGAGGAAGGTCAGCGGAGGACGCCGTGCTCGGTAGTCGTAGAACTCGTCGACCTCGAAGACGGCCACCACGCGGCCGGAGCCGGAATCGGTCAGGTGCCCGACTGCGAGCGCGGAGGCGTTGCCGGCATCGAGGAAGCCGTCGAGCGACGTCACGAGCACAGGGCCGTCGCTTCGTCCGGCAAGCTCGGGGACGTCGTCGACGATGTGCACGAACCGTGCCTCGGTCACGTGGGCTCTCCTCCAGCGGTGCTGCGTCGGGTGGTCGGATGACCACCCTAGTCACGTCAACGCCGGGATCGGGGCCGGTATGCCCGGCCGTCAGTCCTCGGTCTGCCCGTGACTGGAGTAGTCAGGCACCGGCTCTCCCTGGCCCTTCCCGACCATGCTGTTCCGGTAGCCGTAGACGAAGTAGATCAGGAACCCGAGCGCCATCCAGACCAGGAACCGCAGCCAGGTCTCGATGCTCAGGTTCAGCGCGAGGTAGATGCACACCAGAGCCGCGAGGATCGGCAGCCAGGGGTTCAGCGGCACCTTGAACGAGCGCTCCAGATCCGGGCGGCTCTTGCGCAGGATCGGCACGGCGAGCGAGACCAGCGCGAACGCGGTCAGGGAGGCGACCACCGAGGCACCGAGCATCAGCTCGAGGATCAGGTCCCAGCCGATGATCCACGCGACCAGCTCGCCCAGGGTCGCGTAGGAGAAGGTGTACGCCGAGCCACTCACCGGCACGGTCGAGGCGAACTCCGCGTAGCAGACGGCGGCGAGACCACAGCAGATGGCGGCGATCGCGAAGGAGAAGACCACTGCGGGTCCGGCGAACTCGGCCGCCGCCTTGCCGGTCAGCGTGAAGATGCCGGCACCGATGATCATGCCGATGCCGAACACCATCAGGTCGAGGGCCGTGAGGTTCTTCTTGAGCTTGAACTCCGGGTCCTCGGTATCGCTCATCGAGGCTTCGATCGACTTGGTGCGCAGGACGTCCATGCCGGGAACGCTGCCGCTGGGAATACCCGGTGGCGAGGACTGCGGCCGTCGTGTCAACGCGGCAGAATCGGCAGATGGGAACCGCCGACACCGAGCTGGTGAGCACGCTTCGCGAGGTGGTGGCATCGTCAGCCGATCCGGCCCGGGCCGGGGCGATGCAGGCCTACATGAAGTCGGCGATGCCCTACCGGGGCGTCTCCGCACCGGTGCTTCGCGCGGCACTGCGGCCCGTCCTGTCGGCCCACCCGCTGCCGGACGAGGAGACCTGGCAGGCGACGGTGCTCGAGCTCTGGGAGGGGGCCGCCTTCCGCGAGGAGAGGTACGCCGCGCTCGCACTCGCCCGGCACCGGTTCTACCGCGAGCACCAGCAGGTGCACACCCTGGACCTCTACGAGCACCTGATCCGCACCGGCGCCTGGTGGGACCTCGTCGACGAGACCGCCGGGCACCTCGTGCGCGACCTGCTGCTGAACCACCGAGAGGAGGTGACCCCGGTGATGCGTGTCTGGGCAGTGGCCGACGACCTCTGGGTGCGACGGGCGGCGATCATCTGCCAGGTGGGAGCACGTGACCGCTGCGACCACGACCTGCTGGCAGAGGTGATCGAGGACAACCTCGACGGCTCCTCGCGGACCACACCGGCACTGTCGCCGTACGGGCAGGAGTTCTTCATCCGCAAGGCCATCGGCTGGGCGCTCCGCGACCACGCCCGCACCGACCCCGAGTGGGTGCGCGCCTTCGTGTCCTCGCACGACGACACCCTCTCCGGCCTGTCGAAGCGGGAGGGCCTCAAGCACCTGGGCGCCGGTTTCCCAGGTTAAGAACCCGTTCTGCCTCTTCACACACCGTGCCCTGTGTGTGAAGAGGCAGTTTCCGTTCATAACCTGGGAAACCGGCAGCCCCGGTCAGCCGTAGAGGTTGCGGATCCGGGCAGCCGCACGCCGGGCGAGCTCCAGGCCGTCGAAGCCGAGCACCTGCTGGAGCACCCGGTCCTGCTCGTCGTCGGTCGTGCCCGGACCGCCGTTGTGCATCGCGTCGACGAGCTCCCAGAGCCTGGGCTCGCCGAAGGTGTCGGCGATGTAGTCGCAGGCCATCCAGCTCAGCGCGTAGTGCCACTCCTGGTCGGTGTTGTTGAAGGTCTTCGTGACCGGCATGCCGGCGTCCTCGGTCTGGGCACGACTCAGCGCCGAGGTGGGGATGATGCGGTCTCGAAGGGGGATCTCGCGAGCGCCGAGGTACTCCGCGATGCCTTCGGAGAGCCACGCCGGGGCACCGTCGTCCCGGATGCCGATCGCGACATGGCTCAGCTCGTGTCTGGTGATCCGGCCGAGGAAAGGCTGCCCGGCCTTCACCGAGCTCGGCATCACCAGCATCCGGGTGGAGGCCACCTGCGAACGGGAGTTCGCGGCGTACGTCGGAAAGGTCAGCGCGCCGAGGTGGTCGAGCGCGCCTCCTGGAACATCGGTGAAGGAGGCCAGCACGTTGGAGCTCTGCACGCTGTAGACGACCACGCTGCCGTCCCAGTCGAACGGCAAAGCGCGTTCGATCTCGTCGATGCCGTTGCGCACCGCGCTGGTCACCGTGGCGGCCGACGCGCGGGTGCCCCGGTCGAAGATGCCCAGCACACCCGGCTCTTCCCGCACCGTGATCGCGGTGAGGTCCCACGGTGCCGGGGCACCTTCGAACAGGGGCTCTCCGGTGCTGGTGCGGTCCGAGACGATCACCGCGCGCCCCTTGCGGAAGGAGAACACGAAGCCCACGGTCCGCTCGACGGGCACGGCGTCGTACCCCTCGAGCTGCATGGTCAGCCGGACCTGGGGAATGTGCACGTCGTCGCCCCAGCGCGGCGCGAGTGCCTGCCCGTCCCACTGCTGGTCCAGCACGCGGTAGCCAAAGCTGGCCAGGGGCAGCTGCACGAGGTTGTTGAAGTAGCGACGCTGCCGGGCCACCAACGCCTTGTCGCCGCGATCGACCCGTCTCAGGAACAGAGCGAGGTCACGCTCACGCACAGCACGCACACGCTGGTCCAGGATCCGTTGCTCCTGGGTGCGGGCCTCGACGGCGGTGACCCGGGCACCCGTGTCGTCCCCGATAAGGCTGTCGCCGTCACTGTCGCCGCCGCAGGCGACCAGCCCGAAAAGCAGCACCAGCGCGGCCACGATCGCGGCCGGTTGTCGAGCCCGGTCAGTCCTCCACACCGCGGTCGACCGGCTGCTCGTGGTGCTGGTCGCCAAGGTGGCTGTCGGGGTGGCTGTCAGGGTGGCTGTCGGGGTGGTTGCCGGCGTGGTTTCCGGGCAGGTCGTCGGGGGTGCGGTCGAGAGAGGTGACTTCCTCCACGATGCCGCGCGCCAGCGTCTGGGCCGTGAGGCCGAGGCGCTCGAGGATCGCGTCCCGCTTGGCATGGTCGAGGAACTCCTGGGGAATGCCGTGCTGCCGGAAGGGAGTGTCCACCCGCTCATCGTTGAGCAGCTGCAGCAAGGTCGAGCCACATCCACCGACCCTGCCGTTGTCTTCAACGCAGACCACCAGCCGATGGTCACGCGCGAGTCCCACAACCGTGGGATCCCAGGGCTTGACCCAGCGCGGGTCCACGACCGTGACCCCGATCCCCTGGTCGGCCAGGCGGGCGGCCACGTCGACCGCCACGGCCGCCATCGAGCCGATCCCCACGATGAGCACGTCGCGCGCGCCGTCGCGCACGAGCACGTCCATGCCGCCGGACTTTCCCACCGCCTCGACGTCGGCGGGCGGGGGTCCCTTCGGGATGCGCATGACTGTGGGGGCGTCCTCGACCGCGACGCACTCGCGCAGCAGCTCGGCGACGCGGGCGCCGTCGCGCGGGGCGCACAACCGCAGGCCGGGAACGACCTGAAGGATCGACATGTCCCACATGCCGTTGTGGCTCGCCCCGTCGTCGCCGGTCACCCCGGCACGGTCGAGGACGAAGGTGACGCCACACCGATGCAGCGCCACGTCCATCAGGACCTGGTCGAAGGCCCGGTTGAGGAAGGTGGCATAGATCGCGACGACCGGGTGCAGGCCGCCCATCGCGAGACCGGCGGCACTCGTCACGGCGTGCTGCTCCGCGATGCCCACGTCGAAGGTCCGGTCGGGGTACGCCGCAGCGAACCGGTCGAGCCCGACGGGGTAGAGCATCGCCGCCGTGATCGCTACGAGGTCCTGCCGCTCGGCTCCGAGGGTCAGCATCTCCTCGGAGAAGAAGTCGGTCCAGATCCGTCCCTTGGGCGAGCCCACGCCGGTCTCGACGTCGAACGGGCCGATCTGGTGGAACTGGTCGGCCTCGTGGCGCTCCGCCGGGTCGTAGCCGAAGCCCTTGCGCGTCATCACGTGCACGATCACCGGTCCGCCGAAACGCTTGGCCTGGGTGAGCGCCTGCTCGACTGCCGCCCGGTCGTGGCCGTCGATCGGGCCGACGTACTTCAGGCCGAGGTCCTCGAAGAGCCCCTGGGGAGCGAGGGCGTCCTTCATCCCCTTCTTCATGGCGTGCAGTGCGTCGTACACCGCTGGGCCGACGCCGCGCACGCCGTTGAGGCGACGCTTGACCACGTCGAGGATCTGCTCGTAGCGCGGGTTGGTGCGCAGCGTGGTCAGGTGGTTGGCGAGTCCCCCCACCGTCGGCATGTAGGAACGCCCGTTGTCGTTGACGATCATCACCAGGCGACGCTCGCCCGGCTGGTTCGAGCGGGCCTCGGCGATGTTGTTCAGCGCTTCCCAGGCCATGCCGCCGGTCAGCGCACCGTCACCGACGACCGCGACGACATGGCGGTCCTCGCCACGGATCGCGTAGGCCTTGGCGAGCCCGTCGGCGTAGGACAGCGACGTGGAGGCGTGGGAGTTCTCGACGATGTCGTGGTCGGACTCCGCCTGGCTGGGGTAGCCGGACAGGCCGCCCTCGCTGCGCAGCGTGTCGAAGCGGGTGGCCCGGCCGGTCAGCATCTTGTGCACGTAGGCCTGGTGCCCGGTGTCGAACACGACCCGGTCACGCGGCGAGTCGAAGACCCGGTGGATGGCCATCGTGAGCTCGACGACGCCCAGGTTGGGACCGAGGTGTCCACCGCGGGGGGAACAGGTGCGGATCAGCTCGTCGCGGATCTCCGAGGCGAGCTCGGTGAGCTCGTGGTCGTCGAGCCTGCGCAGGTCCTGCGGACCTGTGATGTGCTCGAGGTGACCCATCGGTTGGTTGCTCCTTCGTGCGTTTCTTGGTGAACGGTTCAGTCTAGACGGCGCCGGTGGGCAGGCTGAGGACAGCCAGCGCCGACTCGTGCAGGCTGCCCATCCACAGCTGCCCGTCGTGCTCGCGTACGCCGGTGACCATGTGGAAGTTGTCCGCGGCGGCACTGATGTCGTGGACCAGCCGGCCGGTGTCGTCGTAGGCCTGGACGTGCACGCTCCGCTTCGGCTTGGGCTGGAGGAGCTCCGGGAGGCGCGTGACCGCCTTGCGCGCGGCCAACGGCGCGCGGTTGCGCACCACCTCGACCACCGGGTCCACCGGTGAGCCGATCGTGACCCAGATCAGGCCGTCGCTCCCGCGGGCGATGTTGTCGGGGTAGCCGGGCAGCTCGCTCGCGAGCAGGTCGGTCGAACCCGCGCGCTCCCCCGTCAGCCACAGTCGTACGACGGTCCGGCGAGCCGACTCCGCCACACAGACAAAGGACTCGTCCGCCGCGAGCGCGACGCCGTTCGCGAACGCGAGTCCGTCGAGATGCACCTCGACCGACCCGTCGGCGCGTCGGCACATCAGGCGGCCGGTCTCGGTGTGCTCCACGAAGTCGGCCTTCCACTGGTCGATCCCGTAGACGGTGCTCGAGTCGGAGAACCAGACGTCCCCGTTGCCCGCGACGGCGGCGTTGTTGCAGAAGAGCATCCGCCGGCCCTCGACCTCGGTGACCAGCCGCTCGACGACTCCCGTGATGGTGCTCATGGCCAGCAGTCCCTGCCTGGCATCGGCGATCAGCAGCCGGTCCTCGCCGAAGAGCTCGATGCCGAGCGGTCGGCCACCCGTGTGCCCCACACGCTCGACCGATCCCGACGGGGTGACCCGGAAGACGCTGCCGTCCTCGGTGCCGGTCCAGGCGTTCCCCTGCCCGTCGATCACCACGTCCTCGGCACCCATCTCGGGCACCTCGATCCGCCGCGCCTGCCGGGTCGGAGTGCTCGTCGTGTCGAGACCTGACCTGCTCATCAGGGTTTCCTTTCGTCGAGAAGCTGTCGGTAGGTGTCGGAGGCGAGGAAGAGCGGCAGGAAGTGGGCGCACGACTCGGCCTTGTCGAGCGAGTCGGTCTGCGCGGGATCGACGAAGACGATCGCGCGCCCTTCGCCGAGCACGATGTCGGCGTCGGTCAGGTCCACCCGTCCGGCGTACACGCGGTAGGAGCTCTGGCGACCGTCGGAGTACCTGAACTCCGTCTCCTGCCAGAGCACCAGGTCACCGGGGCCGGTGGAGATGCCCGTCTCCTCGAGCAGCTCGCGGTGGACGGCGACATCGAAGTCCTCACCCGGCTCGACGTGGCCGCCGACGATGCCCCACTGGTTGGGCGCCTGCGGAGCATGCTCGTCCCGGTGCTGGAGCAGCACGTGCCCACGGGGGTCGACGAGGAACACGACTGCGATACGAGGCATCGGCTCCACCCTAGGGGTGGGGTTACAACCGCTCGACGAAGCGTCGCCCTCGCAGTGCCTCCTCGACCAGACCCGCCCCCCGTCGTACGCCGATCAGGCGCGCCGACTCGTGCTGCCAGGTCTCGACCGCTGCCTCGACCACCGAACCGTCGGCGACCTCGCGCAGGCCACCACGCGCCTCGCTCAGGCCCTGGTTGACCGCAGCCTGACACGCCTCGACGTGGAGCACCGCGAACCGGGCCAGGACCACGGCATGGCGACGCAGGGCCGGGTAGCCGCGGTACTCGGGTGGGCACAGGTCGAGCAGCCAGGCGACCGCGGTCGACTCCCAGTCGGGCGCACCGGGGGGCCGGACCTGCGCGGGCCAGCCGGGTGGCCGGACGGCCCGGCCGGACGAGGGGATGTTGGTGCGTCCGCCCTGCGGAGCGGGTTCTCGTGGATATCCGAACATCTGCTCACTGTAGGCACAGTGCGAACAGGTGTTCGAACAAAATAGACCAGTAACCCATCTTTCCTAGACCAGTTGAGTGTTACGTGTCATACCTCGGGTCGGACCTCGTTGCACTCACAGCATGGGATCACGTCCCACCGGACCGCGACTGAGGAACATCATGGACAAGCCCTCTCGTAGCACCAGCACCACCGTCCGCGCCACCGTGCCCTTCATCTCGGGTGACGCCCAGAGCGAGCTCCTCGAGGGTGAGCTCATCTTCGACCCCACCGATCCCTACGCCGTCGCCATGCATCTCGAGGCCAAGTCCGGCACCGTCGTGTGGACCTTCGCGCGGGAGCTGCTCGCCGACGGCCTCTACGTGCCGACCGGGAACGGCGACGTGCAGGTCTGGCCGTGCCTGAGCAACGCAGGCGACGCGGTAGTGATCGTCGAGCTCTGCTCCCCCGACGGGCTGGCGCTGCTGCAGGCGCCGTCGCGCCTCGTGCACGACTTCGTCGCAAGCACCTACGAGATCGTCCCCGAGGGCGAGGAGACCGCCCACCTCCAGATGGACGCCCTGATCTCCCAGCTCCTTTCAGCCTGATCCCGCCCGGCCGTTTTCTCCGGGCTGTTTCTCTGGGCTGTTTCTCTGGGCTGTCGATTTTCCGGCAGCAAGTTCGTCACAGGGATGTGGCGACGGTCGCCACACTGAGAAGATCTCTTTGGCGAGAGGAACCGGCGATGACCGACACCTACATGTTTCTGATCCGCGAGAACGACTGGGACTCCGACAAGTACCTCCCGGGCGCCGAGCCCGCCGACGAGGCCGAGCTCGGGATGACCTTCGGCGAGCACAAGGCCTTCCAGGAGGCCGTCGTCGAGCTGGGCGCGCGCGTCGTGGCCGGCAACGCGCTGCAGTCCGCGAAGTACGGCGGGATCGTCGAGCCGGGCAACGGTGATCGCAAGATCGAGGACGCCGTCTACACCGACAGCCCCTATGCCGACTCCAGCGAGCTGATCACCGGCTTCTACTCCGTCGAGGTCGAGGACGAGGCGATGGCCCGGAAGGTCGCCGCCCTGGTGCCGACCGGCCACACGATCGAGTGGCGCAAGGTCTTCCCGATGCAGTGAGCCCGGCGACCGGCCGCTGGACCACCCGCTGGGACCATGGGTGCATGCGGCCGACCGACGAGGAGTTCCGGGCCGCCTGGCCACGCGTCGTACGTGCTCTTGCCGCGTGGTCGGGCAGCCTCGACGACGCCGAGGAGTACGCCGCCGAGGCGATGGCCCGCGCCGTGGACCAGGACGACGTCGACGACCTGGGCGCCTGGTGCGTGAGCGTTGCGAAGCGAGCCTGGATCGACGACCACCGCCGGCGCGGGGTGTTCACGCGGCTCGCGCGGGAGCTGGCAACCGGAGACGCGATGCCTGCCCAGAAACCCCCGGACGACGTGTCCGACGAGCTCGACGACCGGGTCGCCCTGCTCTTCGTCGCTTGCGACGAGGCGCTGGCGCCGGGTGCCCGGATGGTCCTGGCACTGCGGGTCGTGTGCGGGCTGAGCATCGCCCAGACGGCGATGCACCTCGGCATCCAGGAGAGCGCCGCAGCGGCCCGGCTGACGCGCGCGAAGAGGGCCCTCGCCCAGGCGCGGGGCGAGTTCCGGGTGCCGGACCCCGCCGAGCGCCTGACCCGGCTGCCAGTCGTGCTCGACTGCGTGGCCGGCATGTTCACCGTGGCCCACCGCAGTGGCCTCGAGCCGCCGGACGCGCTCGCCGACATGGGTAGGCAGGCGCTCTCGATCGCCGACGCCCTCGTGGCGCTGTTCCCCGACGACTCCGAGGTGCACGGTCTGCGTGCGGTGATCAGGCTGGGCCTTGCTCGACGGCCGGGTCGCGTGGACGCCGAGGGTGTCGCGCTCACGCTGGACGAGGTCGACCGCTCCAGCTGGGACCCGGAGCTGCTGCGCGGTGGGCTGGCGGACGCAGCCGTCGCGGCACGCGGTGAGGGACGGTTCGCCCTCGAGGCCGCGATCTCGGGCCTGCACAGCTCGGCTCCGTCGCTCGCGCAGACCGACTGGCCACGCATCGTGCTCCTCTACGACGCGCTGCAACGGGTGTGGCCCTCGCCGTCGGTGGACGTCGCGCTCCTCGCTGCGCGGGCCCAGCTGGCACTCGCGGGCGACGGCGAGCTGCGTCCGGTGGAGCTCGGTCTGCAGCAGCTGGCGGACGAGGGTCCGTCGTACGCCCGGAGAGATGCGGCGTTCGCGCTCGCCGACTTGTGCTGGCGCACCGGGCGCCGTGACGAGGCCGCGAGCCGCTACCGGGAGATCGCCGGCCAGGTCGACAACGAGGCGGTCCGCAGGTTCTGTCTGCGCCGGGCCGCAGACGCGGGCTGAAGCACGCAAGCAGGGGTCAGCGACGACCCATCGGGCCGCCGTCACGGCCGTACGAGCTGGCCACGACCTCTGCCACCACGGAGAGTGCGATCTCGCCAGGAGCCTTCCCGCCGGTGTTCAGTCCGGCAGGTACGTGCAGCTTGTCCAGCCCCGGCACCCCTTCTCGCTGCAGCTCCTCGAGCAGTCCCTCGGACCGCCGCCGGCTGGCCATCATCGCGACGTACGACGCTGGCGACGCGAGCGCATCCCGCAGGACCTGGGGCGCGTCCGGAGCGTCGTGGTCGCACAGCACCACCGCATCTCCCTCGCGGAGCCCGAGCCCGGCCAGTGTCGCCACCCCCTGCCCGTCGGTGTCCTGCTCGATCACGATCACCGCGCGCCCCGCGGTCGTCGCGATCGTGTCGATCGCCTCAGCGATCGGGTTCCGGGTGAGCAGGACGACCCGCCCCGCCGCAGGACCGTCATCGGACCAGGGCTGCTCGCGCGTCGTCATCCCGCCAGCCTGTCACGACGTCTAGCCCCGCGACTTGCGGCGTGTGGTCACCAGCGGCCTCAGCCGAGGACGCTGCGGACGAGCAGCACGATCGCCGAGGCAGTGCACACCGCCAGTACGGCGTACCGGATCCGATCCTCGGGGAACACGCCCCGCAGACGATCGCCTGCCCAGGCGCCCAGCGCCAGGCACGGCGTGAGCAGCAGCGCCAGCACGAGCAGCCGAGGTTCGAAGTCACCTCCGAGCCAGATCCCGACCAGGCTCATTCCCGCACCGACCGTGAACAGCACGGCGAGGGTGGAGCGGATCTGCGCCGGCGAGCGGTGCTGGTAGAGGATGGCGACCGGAGGGCCGCCGATCGAGGTGGTCGTCCCCGCAACACCCGAGAGCACCCCGGCGACGGACAAGGTGACCCGGTTGACGGGCACCTCGACCGCCCTGATCGTCAGCGCAACCGCGAGCAGCACCATCACCGCCACGGCGACGCCGATATGGCGGTCGGCGAACACGGCCAGGAACCCCACCCCCACTGCGACGCCCGGCACCCGCGCCGAGAGCACCCAACCGAGGCCGGGCCAGTCGATCTCGTCGTGGGAACGGATCAGGGTCAGGAACGGCAGCAGCACGGCCAGGACGAGCAACAGCTCGGGCATCAGCGACGGGTCGAGGAGCGTCACCACCGGTGCCGACACCAGATTCAGGCCCAGGCCGACCAGCCCCTGGATGGTCGCGCCGAGCACGAGCGCGAACCCCACCAGGGCGACCACCTCGCCCTCGACCCCGAGAATCATCCGCTCATCCCGTGAGGAAGGAGAACCGCACCTGCCGGTCGGGGTTGTCCACGTTCAGGTCGACCAGGCAGATGCTCTGCCAGGTGCCGAGCGCGAGGCGGCCGTCGAGCACCGGCACCGTCGCGTACGGCGGGATCAGGGCCGGCATCACGTGCGAGCGGCCGTGCCCCGGCGATCCGTGCCGGTGCTTCCATCGGCCATCCGCGGGGAGCAGGTCGCCGAGCGCGCCGAGGAGGTCGTCGTCCGAGCCCGCACCGGTCTCGATGACCGCGATCCCCGCGGTCGCGTGCGGCACGAAGAGCTGCAGCAGGCCGTCGCCCTCGCCTGCGACGAACTCGGCGCAGTCGTCGGTGATGTCGAGGACGACCTCGACGTCGCCCGTCCGGTAGTCACGTGTCTCGGACTTCATCGTGTTTCCTCCTCCATCTCGGCCTCGAGCTGGGCCTCGACCTGGGCCAGCAGCGGGTCCCGCAGGCCGGCCAGGTCGTGTCTCCACCAGACGTCGCGGTAGATCACCTGGCCGGTCATCCACTCCTCGTGAGTCTCGAACCGGACCACCTGGAACGCCACATCGGGGGTGCGCGGCGACGCAGGCACGAAGCCGTGTGCGCTGGCCCGCTCGAAGCCATGACTGCCGTAGTACCCGGGATCTCCTTCGAGGAACAGCAGCGGTGCTCCGCCCGACCGGGAGGCCTCGACGGCAGCGGCGAGCAGGCGGGTCCCGACCCCTTGACCCTGGATTCCGGGAGCGACGGAGAGGGGGCTCAGCACCCACACGTCGACCAGCTCGCGCCGCGCGTCCAGCCAGGAGTGCGACAGGCCGACGTGACCGACGATCTGAGCGTCCTGCTCGGCGACGATGCTGCCGCGCACGTAGTCCGACTGCTCGATCTCGCTCCAGAGGCGCGCGACCCGCTCGCCCTCGTCGGCGAACGCCGACCGGATCACCGGGAGTACGTCGTCACCGGGCGCGGCCGCGCGGATCTCGGGCACCCCGCTCACGCACCCGCTCCTCGACGCTGGTCCCACCACATGGATCCACCCTGTCAGCGCACCCTTGCAACAGCCAACGGGGTTTCCACCCCCACGGCGCGTGGGCGGCTCAGCCAGTCGTCCAGCGCCTCGCACACGTCGACAGGTCCACCTTCGCCTGCTGGCCCCGGTCAACGACGACCGGCACCGACTGCAGCACCTTGCCAGCCTTCTCGCAGGTCAGCGTCCAGCTCTCGATCAGGCCGGGCACCGTCTCGGAGCTGACCGTGGTCGAGTCGAACAGCGTGGCGGCCAGGGTGTACGACGGAGCGACCGACGCGTAGTTGATCACCCGCAGCACGTAGTCGCCCGGTGCCGGCGCAGCGATCTCTGCCTTCTCCTTCTCGCCCGGCGCGTTGCCCGAGGTCCCGACCTGGGTCAGCGTGCCGTCCGCGTTCTTGCGGTAGACCTCCAGGTCGAGGTCGTCAGGAGTCGGCCAGTCGAGGGCGACCTCGAGCACGTCCATGTTGCTCTCGGTGACCTTGAACGCATGGTCGACACTGTCGCCGATCGACGTGGCACCGCCCGTGAAGGTCTGCGACCGCACTGGCTTGTCCTCGGTGATCTCCACCAGCTTGTCCTGGACGACCGGGCGCGTGGACTGGTTGACGTGCCACGTGTACTTCCCGGTGGCGCCGACCAGCATCGAACTGTTCAGGGTGTCGGTGAACGACCCCGCCCAGGTCGGCGAGGAGAACTGCTTGCGCAGCCGGAGGGTGGCTCCCTTGGGCGCCTTGCCCGTGATCACCGAGTGCGTGGCCGCGTTCACGGTGTTCTCGAGCGCGACGAGGTAGGCCTCACGGTTGCCCTTGCCGGCGTACGTCCCAGCGCCGAGGTACTCGTCGATCACCTTCGGGAACGGCGGGTGGAACTCGTCCGGGCCGATCTCGAAGGTGTAGCCGAAGCCGCCGGTCGCGTTGTAGGACCAGTCCTCGGTGGTGCCGGTGGTGTCGTAGAGCTCCCAGCCGTGGATGTTCGCGTAGCCGTTGGCTGCGGTCATCCGCGCGCCCAGTGCCTTGAGCGCGTCCTCGTCCGGCGCGTTGCCGACCGGCAGGCCGTCGTGGCCGATCGTGTCGGGGTGCACGCCGTTGGGCCGCAGCACCAGGTTGGAGAAGGTGTGGTTGGAGATCAAGGTGGTGACCTGACGCTTGCTGACCAGGTCGCGCACGTTCTGGATCTCCGGCTCGGAGAACGGTCCCGGGCCACGGTAGGTCGGGTCCGCGAACACGTCCGAGGCCCCCGGGCCGCCCCAGAAGCCGCCGTAGTTGCGGTTCAGGTCGATGCCGGGGCCGTAGCCGCCGGGGCTGGTCGCGCTGCCGACGCGGCAGCTGCCGTCCGGGGTGTCCTGACCGTCCACGAGCCGGCAGTTCTTGCGCTTGTAGGCGTTGCCCGGCGTTGCCAGCACCGAGGTGGTGCCCCCGACCGGGTCCGCCTCGTTCAGGTCGCGGAGGTCGAGCAGCGCGCCGTCCGTGCGGGAGAGCTCGAACCCGTCCACGTTGACCACGGGTACGACGACGACGCGTGCGCGGTCGAGAAGCCGGGTGATCCGGGCGTCGGAGCCGTAGTTCTTGACCAGGTCGGTGGCGAACTCCATGGCCAGCTCGCCGGAGGGCCACTCACGCGCGTGGTGCACGCCGAGCAGCACGAACGTCGGACGGCCGTCCTCGGCCGCCTGGACGTCGCGGCCGATCTCGACGCCGTAGACCGAACGGCCGTCGAGCGACTTGTGGGGCAGCTCGATCCGCTTCGCGACGGACGGACGGATGGCGGCCAGCGACCGGAGGTCGTTGTTGTAGTCCGCGAGGGTCCGGTAGGTGTCGCGTCCGGAGGGCAGCGGGGACACGACGGTGGCTGCTGCGTACGCCGCGTTCACGCGGTTGTTCTCTGCCTCGCGCTGGGTCAGGTTGGCGATGCGGACGTCGTAGCCCAGGCCGGTGCCGACGAGACGGCTGAGGTCGGTGCCGGTGTGCAGCACCACCTCCACGTAGTCGTGGCCGGCGTGCTCGGTCAGGTCGAGCCCGAGCCGCTGGAGCCGCGCCTTGTCGGCTCGCGTCGGGGTGTCGACGGTGACGAGGCGCGGTGCGAACACGGTGTCCTCGGCGGCGGCGGGGCTGCCGGCGAAGGACTGGGCGAGGCCCGCGAGGACGAGTCCGGTGGTGACGGACACGGCGGCGAGCCGGAGACGGCGGGATGGGTGGCCCATGGATTCTCCTGGGGTCGTGGTTGTGCACCAAAACGATCCAGGGGGCCCAAGGTCACGACCTCAGTCTTCGCGCAGGTGCTCCTCGACGCGCTGCACCTTGGCGGCCAGCTGTCCGTCGTACCCGGGCCGGATGTCTGCCTTGAGCACGAGCCCGACCCGCGGATAGCGCTCCGCGACCACGTCGACCGCCTCCTTCACCACGGCCATCACCTCGTCCCACTCGCCCTCGATGTTGGTGAACATGGCGTTGGTCTCACATGGCAGACCCGAGGCCCGGATGACTTTGACGGCCTCCGCCACGACCTCGCTGACCCCCGCGTCGGCCCCGCGCGAGGTTGCGCCCCCGCCTGCCGGGTCTGCGACGGGAGGGCCGGAGGGGCTGATGCTGAGCGCCACGATCATGCAGCCAGACTCCCAGCGAGTCTGGTGAACTCCAACTTTGTGGCGAAAGACGGGTCATGATGGTACAAACCGCCCATTGGAGGCAGGCATGTCGTTGGCACGGTGGGGGCTCTGCGCCCTGCTGCTCGTGTGCATCGGTGCGCCCTTGTCCGTGGACGGTCTGGACGCCACCTCCAACGGCGGCTGGCCCGCCCTCGGCTTCGCCATCGCGCTGCTGCTCGTCGCTGGACCCGAACGGCTCATGCAGGTGGTGGCGATCGAGACCGTCGTGGTGTCGGCCGCCCTGATGGTGAGCTACGACGTCTCGATCTGGCTCGCGCTCGTCGGGAGCGTCGCGGTGCTCGGTCCGGCGGTGTTCACGCAGCACTCGCTGACGAGGTCGCAGAGCGGGTACCTGCGACTCGACGAGGTGGACAGTGGGCGGTACCACGCCGTCACGGCGCTGGCAGCCCTACTCTGTGGCCTCACGGCGGCCGCCGCAGCCGCGAGCCTCTACGCGCCGGGCGAGATCCTGGTCGCCAGCCTGATGTCCTTCCTCTCCGCCCTGACCGCACAGCTCGCAGTCCTTCCGCTGTTGATCCGCGGTTCGAAGCGTCCGCCCGCTGCGGGATCCCTAGAGCTGTTCCTTCAGCGGATCCTGATCATGGCCGTCGTGCTCCTGGTGTTCGTGCCGACGACCGGGCTCGGCGTCTCGTTCACGATCTTCCCGCTGCTCGGCTGGGCAGCCATCCGGGCCACCCGTCGCGAGACCCACATACAGCTGTTCCTGGTGTGCCTCGCGGCGTACGTCCTGACGTTCCGGGGACACGGGCCACTGGCCGGACCACTCGAGGGCGTGCCCGACTCTTTGGCTCCCGCCGTGCTGTATCTCTTCATGGCGGCGGCGTGCTACATGACCGTGCCCCTGACGATGGCGGTTGAGCGGTTGTCCACGATGAGCGGCCACGCGACCCGGACGGCGATGACCGTGGAGCGGCTGCTGGACGCAGCGAGCGGGGCTCTGATCATCGCCATGGACGCGAGCGGCCGGATCACCCACTACAACACCGGCGCACAGCAAGCCCTCGGCTACACCCCGGCCGCGGTGGTCGGTCGTACGCCCGCGTTCTTCCACACCCAGGCGGAGCTCGAGCTCCAGGCGGCGCACTTCTGGGTCACGCCGGACCACCACGCCATCATGCTCGAGATGGTCAGGCGCGGAGAGCGCCGGGACTGGGAGTTCGTCCGCGAGGACGGCCATCTGCGGATGGTGTCCCTGACTCTGAGCGAGGTCAGCGATCCCGACGGTGAGGTGATCGGCTATATCGGCGCCGGTGAGGACATCACCGAGCGGATGCGCACCGAGGAGGCTCTCCGAGCGGCCCTGGAGCACGAGCACGCCTCCGTGCTCCGCCTGGAGGAGGTGGACCACGTCAAGCAGGAGCTGGTCTCCAACGTCAGTCACGAGCTGCGTACGCCGATCACCAGCATCGCCGGCTATGCAGAGCTCCTGGGCGACGGCAGCCTCGGCGAGCTCAACCACAGCCAGATCGACGCCGTACGCCGCATCGGTCGCAACACCGGGCGCCTCGGACTGCTCGTGGAGGACCTGCTGACGCTGTCGAAAGCCGAGTCGGGGCAACTCGAGCTGGAGCAGGAGGAGGTCGACCTGTGCACCGTGGTGACCGACGCCCGCGAGATGTTCGACGAGGTGTTGCGGACCCGGCTGCTTGACGTCGCGGTCGACGTGCCGGAGTCACCCGTCGTCATTCTTGGCGACGCCCATGCGCTGGAACGCGTCGTCGTGAACCTGATCGGCAACGCCATCAAGTTCACGCCGGACGGCGGCAGGATCACTGTCAACCTGGCGCACGCGGCGGACATGGCCACCATCGCGGTCAGCGACAGCGGCATGGGCATCCCGGCGGAAGACCAGGAGCAGCTGTTCACACGCTTCTTCCGGGCCTCGGCGGCCACCGAGCACGCCATCCAGGGCACGGGCCTCGGGCTGAGCATCGTGCACGCGATCGTGACGCAGCACGGCGGCACCGTCACGGTCGACTCCGCCCCCGGTTCAGGCACCGCGGTCACGGTGTCGCTGCCCCGCGACGGCGAGTCAGCACACGGCTTCTGGGCAGGGGTCGACGTGCACGGCCAGGCCGCGATCGACCGCACGTCCGCCTGACCTGGTCTTGATCGCCGCGGTCACGGATCAGCGCGCGAGCACTCCTTCAACCAGTGCCGTCAACCACGCCGGACGTCATACGTATCGGTGCCTCAAGGCCACGATCCGTATGACGTCCGCGCGGTTGGCTCAGTCAGTTCTGGCGAAGGCTGCGGAGGACGTACTGCATGATCCCGCCGTTGCGGTAGTACTTCGCCTCGCCCGGGGTGTCGATCCGGAGCTTGGCGTCGAACTCGGTCTCGCCCGCCTTCACCTTGACGGTCTTGGGGATCCCGTCGTTGAGCTCGGTGACGCCGGTGATCGAGAACTCCTCCTCGCCGGTCAGCCCCAGCGACTCGGCGTTCTCGCCCTCGGGGTACTGCAGCGGGAGCACACCCATGCCGATCAGGTTCGAGCGGTGGATGCGCTCGTAGGACTCGGCGATGACGGCCTTGACGCCGAGAAGTGCCGTGCCCTTGGCCGCCCAGTCGCGTGAGGACCCTGAGCCGTACTCCTTGCCGGCCAGCACGACGAGCGGCGTGCCAGCCTCGAGGTACTTCTCGCTGGCTTCGAACACCGTGGTGACGCTCTGCTCACCATTGGCGTCAGCGGTGAAGTCGCGGGTGAACCCACCCTCCGTGCCCTCGGCGAGCTGGTTGCGCAGCCGGATGTTGGCGAAGGTGCCGCGGATCATCACCTCGTGGTTGCCGCGGCGTGAGCCGTAGGAGTTGAAGTCCCGCTGCCCCACGCCGTGGTCCGCGAGGTACTTGCCGGCCGGGCTGTCCTTCTTGATCGCACCGGCCGGGCTGATGTGGTCGGTGGTCACCGAGTCACCCAGCTTCAGCAGGACGCGCGCGCCCTCGATGTCCTCGACGGGCTCCGGCTCGTCGGGCATGCCGTCGAAGTAGGGAGGCTTGCGGACGTAGGTGGAGTCCTCGTCCCAGGCGAACGTGTCACCCTCCGGCGTCTCCAGCGACTTCCACTGCTCCCCGCCGGCGAAGACGTCTGCGTAGTCGGTGGTGAACATGTCCGAGGTGATGGCCGAGGCGATGACGTCCTCGATCTCCGCGGCACTCGGCCAGATGTCCTTCATGAAGACGTCGTTGCCGTCCTCGTCGGTGCCGAGCGGGTCGTTGTAGAGGTCGACGTCCATCGACCCGGCAAGGGCGTAGGCGACCACCAGCGGCGGGGACGCGAGGTAGTTCATCTTCACGTCGGGGTTGATCCGGCCCTCGAAGTTGCGGTTGCCGGACAGCACGGAGACGACGGCGAGATCGTTCTCGTTCACCGCGTCGCTGACCTCCGGGATCAGCGGACCCGAGTTGCCGATGCACGTCGTACAGCCGTAGCCGACGAGGTTGAAGCCCAGCTTGTCGAGATACGGCGTCAGCTCGGCGCGCTCGTAGTAGTCGGAGACCACCTTCGAGCCGGGCGCGAGAGTGGTCTTCACCCAGGGCTTGGTGGTCAGGCCCTTCTCGACGGCGTTCTTCGCGAGCAGGGCAGCGCCGATCATCACCGACGGGTTCGAGGTGTTGGTGCACGACGTGATCGCAGCGATCGCAACTGCACCGTGGTCGAGCTCGAACTCGGTGCCGTCATCGAGCGTCACCTTCGCCTTGTTGGACGAGCGGCCGGAACCGCTCCCGGCCGGGTGGTTGCGCCAGTTGTGCGGCGCACCGTCGCCGTTGCCTCCCTCGGAGTGCGACGGCGCGTCGCTCGACGGGAAGGACTCGTCCGACTGCTCGTCGACCTTGGAGTGCTGCGCCTCGTCGGGCTTCTCCTGCGCGGGCACACCTTCCTTGTCCGAGCCGCCCTCGGCGTCACCGTCGTCCACGTAGTCGGACAGCGACGAGCGGAACGCCTCCTTGGCGTCGGACAGGGAGACGCGGTCCTGCGGACGCTTGGGCCCGGCCAGGGACGGGACCACGTCGGCGAGGTCGAGCTCGAGCCGCTCGGAGTAGCGCGGCTCCGCGTCCGGGTCGTGCCAGAGGCCCTGCTCCTTGGCGTAGGCCTCCACGAGCGCGATCTGCTCGTCGTCGCGGCCGGTGAGCTTGAGGTACTTCGTGGTCTCCTCGTCGATCGGGAAGACCGCGATGGTGGACCCGAACTCCGGGCTCATGTTGCCGATCGTGGCGCGGTTGGCCAGGGGCAGCGCCGAGACGCCGGGTCCGTAGAACTCCACGAACTTGCCGACCACGCCGTGCTCGCGGAGCATCTCGGTGATCGTCAGCACGAGATCGGTGGCGGTGGCGCCCTCGGGCAGGTCGTTGTTCAGCTTGAAGCCGACCACGCGCGGGATCAGCATGGACACGGGCTGGCCGAGCATGGCCGCTTCCGCCTCGATGCCACCCACGCCCCAGCCGACGACGCCGATGCCGTTGACCATGGTGGTGTGCGAGTCGGTGCCGACACAGGTGTCGGGGTACGCCGTCAGCTCACCGTCGATCTCTCGGGTGAACACCACGCGGGCGAGGTGCTCGATGTTGACCTGGTGGACGATGCCGGTGCCGGGCGGGACCACCTTGAAGTCGTCGAAGGCACCCTGGCCCCAGCGCAGGAACTGGTAGCGCTCGCGGTTGCGCTCATACTCGATCTCGACGTTGCGCTCGAACGCCTCGGGGGTGCCGAAGACGTCGGCGATCACGGAGTGGTCGATCACCATCTCGGCGGGAGCCAGCGGGTTGATGCGCGACGGGTCGCCGCCGAGCTCCTCCATGGCCTCGCGCATCGTGGCGAGGTCGACGACGCACGGCACCCCGGTGAAGTCCTGCATGATCACGCGCGCCGGCGTGTACTGGATCTCCTTGTCGGGCTCCGCGTCTGCGTCCCATCCAGCGATCGCCTTGATGTCGTCGGCGGTGATGTCCTCGCCGTCCTCGGTGCGCAGCAGGTTCTCGAGCAGGACCTTGAGGCTGAACGGCAGCGACTCCACGTCGAGACCGTCACCCGTGACCGCGTCCAGGCGATAGATCTCGTAGGACTTGCCGTTGACGTCCAACGTGCCCTTGGCACCAAAGCTGTCGGCGCTGGCCATGATTCTCCCTCGGTTCGGGGTGCTGTTCGGTCAGGGTTTTGTCCGGTGGGCCCATCTTGCCCACGCGCGCTTGGCCGTGGAAAGGAAGGCAACCCTTACCCGATATATCTTGACGTCAAGATATCACGATCGCAGCCGGACATGCCAATGTCTCAGTCCGGACTGGCGTGAGTATCAACTGTCCCGGCAGCGACATTCGCATGTCCGGGTACGACGCCAACGACCGATCGGACCAGTCTCAGACCGGGAGCCGGTCCCCTCGCTCGGCGACCAGGCGCCGGGGCGCCGAGAGGCGCCAGGCTTCGAAGGTGAGCTCGGCCAGCTCGTCGCGGGCGATGCCGTCCAGGTAGACGACCACCCAGCCGAAGCCGCCGGCGGTGAACTGCACCTCGAAGAGATCGGGCCGCTCGCCGACGAGCGCCGCCTGCTCGGCAATCGTCTGCTTGAGTCCCACGGTCCGGGTGGGCTCCCAGAGGTAGCCGAAGGCCCGCCCGGAGACCTCGAGCTTGGAGTAGCGGGAGTGGGTGATGACCTCGACCTCTTCGAGCTGGCTGATCAGGTCGAGGAAGTCGGCAATGGCACTCACGACACCATTCTCTGGTCATTCCTTGGGCCACCAGCAAGGCGACGCACTCCACATGGTGCGTCATCGGGAAGGCGCCGAACCTACTGAGCGTGAGCGCGATCCTTTGCCGACAACTGCGTTCATCAGATCAAACTGGCCGCTGACCTGCGGATTCATCGCCAACGGCCCTCGTCGCGTCGGAATCTCGCTGCGTCCGCCCGCGATTCAAAGCGCCCACAATGTCGCCGAGAACCAGCGACGTCGACCGGTCCCTAGTTGTCACAGGCACGGCCGGACGCTCTGGAGACCAGGGCAGGCTCAACTTCGCCCGAGGCCGGCGTCACGCGCCCGGGCTACGGCCTCCAGCCGGGTGCAGCCGAGTTTGGCGAGGATGCTGGATACGTGGTTCTTCGCCGTCTTGGGCGACACGAACAGCGACGAGGCGATCTCGGCGTTCGACTTGCCTGCAGCGATGAGATCGAGCACCTCCACCTCGCGGCCCGAGAGCATCGGGAACAGCGAGTCAGCGGCCACGGTCGTCCGCCGACCAGCTTGGGCGAGTACGGCGGCGGCGACTTGCTCGCCGAAAACCACTTGGCCGCGCGCAACGGCACGGAGGGCTCGTTCGATGTCCTCCGGCTCCGCGCCCTTGACCAGATAGCCCTGCGCACCGGCACGCACGGCCGCGGTGAGCAGGGGCGTCTCGTGCGACATGGTCAACACCAGGATCGCCGCCTTCGGGTTCGTCGCCTTGAACAGCCGGGTCGCCTCGATGCCGTCGACACCGGGTAGCCCGAGGTCGAGCACAACGAGGTCGGCCTCCAGGGCGTGCTGAAGCGCACTCTCCGCGTCGGGGTACGCACCGATCACCCGCCACTGGTCCATCCCGTTGACGAGGGAGGTGACCGCCTGCCGGTAGAGCGGGTGGTCCTCGATCACCAGCACCCGAACGGACTCAGTCATGGTCGGCCGTCGGAAGCCGGGCGTCGACAACGGTCCCGGCGGGGGACCCAGATCTGATCGTGAGCCGGCCACCGACCTCGTCCGCGCGGTCGGACATGCCGCGGAGCCCGACGCCCGGCACCCGGTCCTTCGCAAGTCCGCAGCCGTCGTCGACCACGTGCACGGTGACCCCGTTGTCGTACCCCACCCGGACCTGCACGTGCTCGGCGTCAGCGTGGCGTACGGCGTTCGTGACCGCCTCCATCACGATCCGGAAGGCGGCGACCTCCACCGCCGGAGCCAGCGTCGGAAGGTTGTCGACGGTGACAGTGATCCGCGGGCCGAAGCGCTGGAGGGGTTCGATCGACTCGGTGAGCGCGCCCGCGAGGCCGAGTTCATTGAGGGCTGCCGGTTGAAGGCCCTCGCAGATGCGGCGTACCTCGGAGACGGCACGCTGCACCTCGTCGGCCAGCTCGCGTACGACGCCACCGTCGCCACCGGTCCGCTGTTCCAGTTGCCGCAAACCCAGACCGATCGCCGCGAGCGAGGGGCCGAGCCCATCATGCAGGTCCCGACGCAGCCGCACCCGTTCCTCCTCGCGCTCGTTGACGATATGCCGGCGTGAGGTAGACAAATCCTTCACCCGCCGGTTCAGTCCCTCCACGTCGGCCCGTTGGTCGAGCAGGTGATGGCGTACCACGGCGGCCCCGACCGTGACGGGAAGGGCGCTCACTGCGGCGACTCCCAACAGGGTGGTGGCCAGGTCGTCGCTCTCGGGGAGTATGGCGGCGACGACGACCAAGGCGCCCGCCAGCGAGAAGCTGCCGATCTGGCCGCGCACGTCACCGCCAGCGGGAGCCCGCCGGAACTTGACCACCAGGGCCGCCACCCCGATCGCCGCGCTCAGCATGAGGAGCGCGAAACCGACCGTTCCGGCGACCTCCCAGAAGTCCCGGCTCCCCAGCCCGGCCGCGTTGGAGAACTCGGGGTGATCCTCGAGCGGCCCCGGTCTGAGCGCAGCGGACGCGGTGAGCGTTGCGACGCCGGTCAGGCCGAGGGTGGCGGCAGGCCACCACCGGCCGCCGGGCAGGTGGCCGTCTGGATACAGCAGAAGCCCGATTCCGAGGAGCGGCGCGGCACCGAGTGACCACACCCAGTTCGAGACCCAGGCAGCGAACGCGGCGCCCGCCACGTCGCTGCGGGCCCATCCGTAGGTCGGGAGCACGCAGGCGGCACCCAGCCCGACAACCGTGTAGAGAACAGCCAGACGGCGTAGGCCGATCGGGTGCGGGCGAGTCGACCAGATCCCGGTCGCCACGGTGCTGAACCCGATGGCAAGGGGCACGTTGACCCACGCCTCGCCCTTGACCCAGCTGCCGTCGGGATCTGTGAGGCCGAGCGCCAGGCCCGCCGAGACGAGGCCCGTCGCCACGGCAGGTAGCGCGACCCACGGCCACCATGCGGCAACCGTGGCTCCACGCGTCGTATTCATGGATTCATTCTGTGACAGCGACCTGGTGGTGAATCTGTTTCGAGGGAATCGGCCGGGCAGCGCTGTCGGGCCGCATCACGGTCGTGAGTGCGACGGCAATCATCCAGACGAGGAGCAGCAGGTAGGGGATGGGCACATAAGCCTCGGGGCGCACGACCCCGACCAACCCGGCAACGACTCCCAGACCGCCTGCCACCGTTGCCCACCAGGTAAGCCAGCGAGGGAACTCGGTGGCCAGCAACCCGACCCCGGCCGCCAGGAACGCGACTGACATCAGGAAGCCCGAGACCACGAACGACTGGTCGTTCATCGAGATCAGCGCCTCCGCCGTCATGGGATCGAGGGTGTCGGGCATGGAGTACACAGTCATCATCGTCGCAGCGGAGCCGACCTTGACGGCAAGCATCGCCGAGCCGGCGATCCCTGTCGCGACTGCGGCCACCGGCGCATGCTCGAACAGGAACGCCACGAGCCAGCCGAAGAGCACAGCGAGCGCTGCGAACCCGAGCAGCTCCAGCGTGTAGGCCAAGTAGGCGATCGTGGGGAGCCCCTCGCGAGCCTCGGCGAGGATGGCCTCGCCGCTGCTACCCGGGACGGCGTAGAGCCCGTTGCCCACAAGGGGACCGAGGCTGGCAAAGAGCGCGGAGATGATGAGAGTGCGGTTTCGTTTCATGCGCTCGACTCTCGTGGTCGACCACGTCCCGGCGCATGGGCTCGGAGTCCCGTCTTGACGGGACCCCGGCGCTAGGCCGGATTGAGTCCCATCCTGTGGTGTACATCGGTTTCCTAGTCGTCATGACCGTGTCGTCACCCACGGGGCGCGAACACCGCGCGTTGCTCCCGCCGCGAATCGCTCCTCAGAGCACGACCTGCAACCCGCGTCCTACCGCCTGTCGGCGTATGAGAAGCGAACGGATCTGCCGATGAGAGGTCGTCTTGAGACCAGCTCTGAATCTGTGGGAACTGACCGCCCCGCCTGAGCGACGCGACGACGCGGACTGGTTCCCATGGCTGATGCGGATTCGTGAACGTCAGCGAGCGCTTCGCGAATCGCGTCACCGCAGGTCAGAGCAGGTCTTCTTCAGCAGCGCGACGCACTCCACGTGGTGGGTCATCGGGAACAGGTCGAAGGCCCGCAGGTCGGCCAGCTCGTAGCCGCCCTCGGCGAAGTAGGCGATGTCGCGGGCGAGCGCGGCGGGGTCGCAGGCGACGTACGCCACCGCGCGCGGAGCGCGGTCCACGATCCCCCGCACCACCTGCCGCTTCGCCCCGGCGCGCGGTGGGTCGAGTACGACGAGGTCAACCGATTCCGGGCTCTCCTGCTTGCCGAAGCGGTGCAACGCGCGGTCCACCCGGTCATTCATCACCGTCACCTTCGACAGTCCGGCGAGGTTCTGTCTTGCCAGGGCGGTGGCCCGGCGATCGCCCTCGATGGCCGTCACCGACCCGCCGTGGCCGACGGCCTCGGCCAGGAAGCCGGAGAACAGGCCCACACCGGCGTACAGGTCGAGTGCACGCTCGCCCGGCTGCGGGTCGCAGCATCTGCATCACCGTCTCGACCAGCACCCGCGGGGCGCCGGGGTGCACCTGCCAGAAGCCGTCGCCCGCGACGGTGAAGGCCTGCGAGCCGATGGCGGTGTCCACCTGCTCGACCACCGGGCCGGTCCGGTCGGGCTCACGTGCCTCGGGATGTGCGATCAGGCAGCGCTCCACCACGACGACCTCGTGCGATCGGTGCTTGCGCAGTCCGCGGTCGCCACCGGGCAGGTGCACGTACTGCATCCGGGTGCGCCAGAACAGCCCGTCCTCGTCCCCCGGGACCGGCTCGACGACCACCTCGCGCTCCAGTCCGGCGAGGCGGGACAGCTGCTCCGCCACCACGCTCGCCTTGAGCCGTCGCTGCTCGGCCAGCTCGACGTGCTGGAAGTCGCAGCCACCGCAGCCACCTGGGTGCGCAAGCGGACATGGAGGTTGCACCCGGTGTGGCGACGACTCCGACACCTCGACCGCGTCGCCACGCAGGAACCGGCCACTGTCCTCGGTGATCTCCACCGTGGCGTGCTCGCCGGGCAGGGCGTGCCGCACGAAGATCACTCGTCCCTCGTGTCGCGCGACGAAGTGACCGCCGTGCGCCACCGGGCCGATGTCGACGTCGAACCTCCGTCCGACGAGCGCGTCGGGAGGCGCCCCACCCTCGGGGCTCACCGGGTTCGGCCGCGACGTACGTCCCCGGGTCGCAGCCGCTCGAGCTCCCGCTCCTCGCGGTACTTGGCTTTCTCCGACCCCTTGAGCTGGTAGGGCACGGACGTGACCATCACCCCGGGCGTGAACAACAACCTCGCCTTGAGCCGGAGCGCGGTCTGGTTGTGCAGCAACTGCTCCCACCAGCGACCGACGACGTACTCCGGGATGTAAACGGCGACGACACCACGTGGGTTCGCCTGGCGGATCTCGGCGGCGTACTGGACGATCGGCCGGATCACCTCACGGAACGGTGAGTACAGCATCTTGAGCGGTACGTCGATCCGCTGCGCGTCCCACTCGTCGACGAGCTTGTTGCTCTTGGCGCCATCGGCATCGACGAACACCGCCTCGAGGATGTTCGGCCGGCTGGCCTTCGCGTAGTACAGGGCGCGCATCGTTGGTTTGTGCAGCTTCGACACCAGCACGATCGCGTGCACGCGGGTCGGCAGCATCTGGTCCTCGTCCCCGACCACGAGCTCTTCCTCGACCCGGTCGTAGTGGCTTCGGATTGCGATCATGATCGCGTAGAACACACCCATCGCGAGGATCGTGATCCAGGCCCCCGCCAGGAACTTGGTGACCAGCACGATCACCAGCACGACCGCAGTCATCCCCAGCCCGAAGGTGTTGATGGCGCGTGACCGCATCATCCGCCGGCGCTCCCCAGGGTCCGACTCGGTCTTCAGGTGGCGGGTCCAGTGCCGGATCATGCCGAGCTGGCTGAGGTTGAAGGAGATGAAGACACCAACGATGTATAGCTGGATCAGCCGCGTGGTCTGCGCGTCGAAGGCGGCGATCAGGACGATCGCCATCACGGCGAGGAAGACGATGCCGTTGCTGTAGGCGAGCCGGTCGCCCCGCATGCCGAGGGCCCGCGGCGCCAGCCCGTCCTTGGCGAGGATGGAGCCGAGCACCGGGAAGCCGTTGAACGCGGTGTTCGCGGCCAGCACCAGGATGACTCCCGTGACCACGACCACGAAGTAGAAGCCGGGTGGGAAGTGGTCGAAGATCGCGCGGGCCAGCTGGGCGATCACGGTGTCCTGCGTGTACCCGGGAGGCAACGGCCCACCATCGGGGAGGCGCAGGCTGTCGAGGTGGTGGGGGTCGACGTAGCGAAGACCCATCTGATCGGCCAGCACGATGACACTGACCATCATCGTCACAGCGATCAGACCAAGCAGGAGAAGCGTCGTTGCGGCATTCTGGCTCTTGGGCTTGCGGAACGCCGGCACCCCGTTGCTGATCGCCTCCACCCCGGTCAGGGCGGCACAGCCCGAGGAGAATGCACGCGCCAGCAGCAGCACCAGGCCGATCGTCGTGAGCGGCTGCTCCCACCCCTCCTGGGGGATCAGCTCCAGCTCGGCGCTGGCCACGTCGGGCAAGGTCCCGCCCAACAGCTGCAGGAGTCCGTAGCCACACATGCCCAGGATCGCCGTCATGAAGAGGTACGTCGGCACCGCGAAGAAGGCGCCGGACTCGCGCACGCCGCGCAGGTTCATCGCAGCCAGCACGATCACCATGGCACTCGCGACCAGGACCTCGTGGCCAGCGAACCCGGGCACCGCTGAGGCGGCGTACTGAGATGCAGAGGAGATCGACACGGCCACGGTGAGCACGTAGTCCACGAGCAGAGCGCTGGCCACCGTGACTCCGGCCCTGCGCCCCAGGTTGACCGTGGCCACCTCGTAGTCTCCCCCGCCGGAGGGGTAGGCATGGACCGTCTGTCGGTAGGACGCCACCACCGTCAGCATCACCAGCGCCACGGCGAGGGCGACCTTCCAGGACCACACGTAGGCGGAGGCGCCCGCGATGCCCAGCATGATGAAGACCTCGTCGGGCGCGTAGGCAACCGACGAGAGCGCGTCGCTGGCGAAAACGGGTAGGGCGATGCGCTTCGGCAGCAACGTCTCGCCCAGTTGGGAACTGCGGAGCTTGCGACCGAGCAGGATCCGCTTGGAGACATTCCCTACTCCCACACTGGGAGGCTAGAGCACTCGGCGCCGACGCGAGGCCAGACCCATTAGTGTTCGTCACGTGCACGTTGTGATCATGGGCTGTGGCCGCGTCGGTTCGACGCTCGCCAGGAGTCTCGAGGACCGGAACCACACCGTGAGCGTCATCGACAGCAACCCCGACGCGTTCCGGCGGTTGGGGCCGTCCTTCAACGGCACCAAGGTGACCGGCTACGGCTTCGACCAGGCAGTTCTGGCCGAGGCCGGCATCGAGCGCGCCGACGCATTCGCCGCCGTGAGCAGCGGTGACAACTCCAACATCATCGCCGCCCGCGTCGCCCGGGAGACCTTCGGCATCCAGCAGGTCGTCGCGCGGATCTACGACCCCGGTCGCGCCGAGGTCTACCAGCGCCTCGGCATCACCACTGTCGCGACCGTGAAGTGGACCGCCGACCAGGTGCTCCGCCGGATCCTGCCGGCCGGTGCCGAGCCCGACTTCCGCGACCCCTCCGGCACCATCCGGCTCGACCAGGTCCCGGTGTCCGAGGCCTGGGTGGGCGAGCGCACCACCCACTTCCAGGACCAGTCGAGCTGCCGGATCGCGTGGATCGACCGACTCGGCGAGGGCATGCTGCCCACCCGGGAGACGGTGCTGCAGGAGGGCGACATGCTCCACCTGGTGATGCGCGAGCAGAACGCCAGCGTGGTCTACGAGGCACTGAAGAACGGCCCGGAGGAGACTGATGAGGGTCGCCATCGCAGGGGCAGGAGCCGTGGGGCGCTCGATCGCCCGCGAGCTGATCGGCAACGGCCACGAGGTGCTGCTCATCGACAAGGAGCCCGTCGTCGATCAAGCCCGACCGGGTGCCTGATGCGGAGTGGCTGCTTGCCGACTCCTGCGAGCTGTCCTCGCTCGAGGAGGCCCGGCTGCAGGACTGTGACGTGGTGATCGCCGCGACCGGTGACGACAAGGCCAACCTGGTGACCTCGCTGCTCGCCAAGACCGAGTTCGGCGTCCCGCGCACGGTCGGCCGCGTCAACCACCCGAACAACGAGTGGCTGTTCACCGAGGCCTGGGGCGTCGACGTGAACGTCTCGACCCCGCGCATCATGTCGGCCCTGGTCGAGGAGGCGGTCACCGTCGGCGACCTGGTGCGGCTGTTCACCTTCCGCAAGGGCAACGCCAACCTGGTCGAGATGACGATGCCCTCGGACTCGCCGTACGTCGGGAAGCCCTCGGGCCTGGTCCCGTTCCCGGAGAACTGCGCGCTGGTGACGATCCTGCGCGACGGGCAGGTCTACACGCCCGACCCGGAGCAGCCGATCGAGGCCGGCGACGAGCTGCTGTTCGTCGTACCCGCCGACCTCGAGGACGAGCTGGAGAGGATGCTGGCGCCCGACGAGCACGGCGACCAGCCCCGCAGCACCAACTGACGCCGCTCAGGCGTGCAGGTGCGGCTCGGGCTCGCCCGGCTTCAGCGGGATGGTGTTGCGGGTGAGCACCCACACCATCGCCGCCAGCGCCGCGACCTGCAGCGGCCAGCCCATCGTCAGCTTGGCCACACCCAGCGCAGCCACGGCGGAGTCGGTCGACCACCAGTCGTTGCGGCCGGCCAGGTAGATCGGGCCCTGCACCGCGACGCGGAGGATGCACGGCAGTGCGAGCAGCAGGGTCAGCCGGCTGCACAGGCGTACGACGTTGCGGTCGGCGTGCCACGCCGTCGGGTCACCGGCCACGCTGCCCACGATGAAGCCCACGAGTGGCCACCGGATCACCACGGTGAACATCATCACCGCGGCGTAGCCGAGGTTGTAGAGCAGGCCGGGGAGGAAGTAGGCCATCGCCTGCTCCCCCGCGTCGCCACCTCCACGTGCTGCTCGCCAGGCGAACAGTGAGCCGATGCCGATGCCGACCAGCGCGTTGAGCACGAACTGGGGCGTCGAACGCTGCACGGCTCGGACCACCAGCAGCACGCCCGCACAGGCCACACTGACGATGATCGCGAGTCGCAGGTCGTGGACGGTCAGGAACAGCACCGTGAACGCGATGGTCGGGACCGCCGCCTCGAGCATGCCGCGCGCGCCGCCGAGCGCGTCGGAGAGCTGCTTGCGGACCACCTCCTCCACGGTGTGGGTGGTCGGCGGCTGCGGGGCCTTCGGGGCTTCCCCGTCGGTCTCCGGGTGAGTCCCTGGCTGAATCTCTGGCTGAATCTCTGGCCGGCTCTCTGGCCGGCTCTCTGGGGTCATCGCGGTCTCAGGTCGTAGCGCGGGTTGTACATCATCCGGACGCCGTCCTGGACGCCGATGCGTCCCTCGACCCGGATGCCGCGACCGGGCGAGATGCCGCCGATGCGCCGGCGGCCGAGCCACACCACGCTGATCGAGCCGGAGCCGTCGTACAGCTCTGCCTCGAGGGCGGGAACGCCGCCCCGCGGACGCAGGGTGACGGTCTTCAGGGTGCCCTGCACGATGACCCGCTGGCGGTCCGGGGCGTCCTTGATCGTGACCAGCCCGGCCTTCTCGGTGTCCTTGCGCAGCTCGTGCGCCTCGACGCGGTCCTGGTTTGCCCAGCGGCTGATCGACGTGCGCAGACGGCTCTTGTGCTCGGGCATACCAGAAGCCTAGGCGTCAGGTGGGTCGACGCGATGCGCTTCGGGAGGAAGCGTCAGCGGCAGCGGAGCGCCGGGGGGCATCGCGTCACGCCCACGTCGTACGACGACCTGGCGGATCGTCTCCTCCCAGGGACCTGCGAGGTCGGGCTCCACGGCCGGCCGGCCCATCAGCGTGGCCCGCAGCAGCCAGGCCGGGCCTTCGTGGGCCACGATCCGGCTCGGCTGGGTGGTCGCCTGGCCGTCGGGTGCCTGCCATCGGCACCATGCACAACAGCTCGGTGCCGAAGCTGCCCTGCTGCTCGTCGGAGGTGCCGCCCATGCGGGCCATCTCGGCGGAGATCCGCGGACGCAGCTCTTCCCACGCGTCGGAGCCTCGCGACGCGGCGAACGCCCGCAGCTCCAGCGCGCCGTCCTCACCGACCAGCAGCACGGCCATCACCTGGCCGCTGTCCTCGTCCACCTGGAGCTGCAGCTCCAACGAGCCCACCGGCGCGATCAGCAGGCTGCCGAGGTCGACGCAGTCGCGCTCGTCGAGGTCGACCTCCGACGCGTCGAAGGGGCCCGTCGCGGCTGCCTCCGCCGACTCGTGGCCGAGTTCCACTTCGGTCTCCTCGGAGTCCTTCGAGCCTGACTTGCGGCCGAACCTCACGTCGTCGTCCCTCCCGCCCGGATCTGCTCCGGGGTCTGCGTGGCCGTCGGGGTGGCCGGCTGTGCGGCCTCGTGCTGGGCGGCGTCGTGCGCCGCCCGGGTGAATCCCCCTGTTGAACCGTAGCCCCCCGCGCCGCGCACCGACTCCGGCAGGTCACTCGGCCTCGACGAACAGCGCGGTCTCGAACCGCTGGATCACCAGCTGGGCGATCCGGTCGCCACGTCGTACCGAGAACGGTTCGTCGCGGTCGGTGTTCACGAGGCACACCTTGACCTCGCCGCGGTATCCCGCATCGATGGTGCCGGGGGCGTTGACGATCGAGATGCCGTGCCTGGCGGCCAGGCCGGAGCGCGGGTGCACCAGGGCGACGTACCCCTCGGGAAGGGCCATCGCGATGCCCGTCGGCACCAGCGCCCGCTCTCCCGGCTGCAGGGTCACGTCAACCGCGGAGTGCAGGTCGGCCCCGGCGTCGCCGGGGTGTGCGTACGACGGGAGCGGCAGCTCCGGATCGACCCGCTTGATCGAGATGTCCACCATGGCTCGCGACCCTACCCGCGGCCAACTCCACTCCGGGTGACAGGCTTTGGCCGTGCCGCCGCCCCGCCCCGATGCCTACTCCGAGCGCCTGTTCGTGCCGCTGCGCTGGTGGGTGCAGGCGACGATGCTGCTGGCCAGCCTGTGGCTCGCATTCATCGTCTCGATGCCGGAGTGGGCGGCGTGGTCCACGACCGGGGTGCTCCTCCTGGTCACGTTCGGGTTCTTCGTCGTGGGTCGGGAGTGCCCGGGTGGCTGTCCTGGACGGCGTGCTGTACGCCGGGCAGGCGCACATCTCCGCTCGACCTGCTCGGGCCCGCCGAGCCGCTCGACGCGGATGGAGACGCGCCGGGTGCACGGGGTGGACGCAGACGCACGGGCCTTCCTGCTGACCCGCCCCTACCTGAAGAGGTCGGTCAAGGTGACGGTCGCGGACCCGGCCGACCGGACGCCGTACTGGCTCGTCTCGACCCGCCACCCGCACCGGCTGGCGGCTGCCCTCACGACCTCCGGTGCGCCTGACTAGGGTTACTGCGTCTGGACTAGGGTTATTGGGTACCCCCAAGGCGACGGACGCTTTCCCTGAAAGGCAGGACATGGCCAAGGACAAGTCGAAGAAGGACAAGTCGAAGAAGAAGAAGAAGGACAGCTCGAAGGTCTGGTCGATCTTCTCGCTGGCCGCCGCGCTGCTGGGGGCCACGGTCGCACGCAAGAGCCTGACCGCGGCATGGCAGAAGGCGACCGGCAAGAACCCGCCCGCCAACCCGGCCGATCCCGACGTCGACCTGTGGGAGGCAGTGCTGTGGGCCGTGGCGAGCGGCACCGCTGTGCAGCTGGCCCGGATGCTGGCCACGCGACGGGCGGCGAACTACTACGCGAAGTCCACCGGGCACCTGCCGCCCGGCCTGCGCAAGGACGACCAGGACGCCGACGACGCGCCAGCGCCGACGACCTGACACAGCTCACCCGTACTGACAGGCGAAGGGCCGCCTCCCCGTGGGGAGACGGCCCTTCGCTGTCGGTGATGCTGGTCAGGCGCAGTCGCGACAGATCAGCTTCTTCTCGTCCGCGAGCTGGCTGCGGTGGTGCACGAGGAAACAGCTCATGCAGGTGAACTCGTCCAGCTGCTTGGGCTTGACCTCGACGGCCAGCTCCTCGTGCGAGAGGTCAGCGCCGGGGAGCTCGAAGGACTCAGCCGCTTCGGCTTCGTCCTCGTCGACCTTCCCGGAATTCTTGTCGTGACGGCGCGCCTTGAGCTCTTCGAGACTGTCCTCGTTCTGCTCTTCCTCGGTCTTGCGCGGTGCGTCGTAATCGGTTGCCATGCGTTCTCTCCTGCTCCCAAGTCCCAGCGTGGGCCCCGGGCAATCGGTTGGGCTTGCGCCCGAAATCGAGCCCCGGTGCTCGTTGATGCGTCAAAATCCACGTGAGGCGCAGATTGTGCACTAGTCACGGCGATTGTGCACACCCATCCCCACAAAGCGTTGTCCGTGTGCACGGACGTGACCTGAACGCACCGGCTCCTACGGTTGTTCCCCGATCGCGTGAGCCAGTCTTGGTGGGTCAGTTACGGGTCATTTCTGGTCACTTCGGGTCACCCCGAGGAACCCGCACGACCTGACCAGTGCGGAGAAATCGCCCCAACCGGGCGTGGGTGCGCACACCACGAGGTCGCGCTCGGCAATCGTGGTCCAGACCTCGAACGTCGCGCCGGCCTCGGTCGCCACCAGACCAGCGGCGGCGTAGTCCCACAGGTGGGCGCCTTCCTCGACGTAGGCGTCGCAGTGGCCCGAGGCCACAGCGCACAGGTCGAGGGCGCAGGACCCCAGCCGCCGGATGTCGCGGATCTGGGGCAGCATCCGCGCCACGGCCATGCCCTGTCGCTCCTTGATGGACACCTCGTAGCTGAACCCGGTCGCGACCAGCGCCCGGTCGAGTGGCGGGCTGCTGCGCGTCGGGACGGGTACGCCGTTGAGCGTGGCTCCCCCACCGAGCGTCGCGGCGTACTCGACGTCGGGGAGAGGGCTGCGCACCACCGCGGCCACGGACCTGGCCGTCCACCATCGCGGCGATGGAGACGGCGTAGTGCGGCAGTCCGTAGAGGTAGTTCACGGTCCCGTCGATCGGGTCGACCACCCAGGTCACTCCCGACGTGCTCGGGAGGTCGTCGCCCTCCTCGCCGAGGAACCCGTCGCCGGGACGGGCGTCGAGCAACCGCCGCATGATCAGCTCCTCGCAGGCGCGGTCGGCTTCGGTGACGATGTCGATCGGGCTGGACTTGGTGTCGGCGACATCCACCCCGATGGCACGCATCGAGGCGATCAGCTCGCCGGCCTCGCGCGCTGTCGCGACGGCGAGCTGGAGGAGGCGCATCGGGGCTGTCGGCCGGACCCGTGTCGGCACTCGAAACTGGGCTCACGCCTCAGTCCTGCCCGCACAGGGCAGGCTTGTGGCCGCGCGGGTTCGGGCAGCACCCGGCAGGGCAGATGTCCCACAAGGCCTCCGACCCCTCGGCTGCTCGCTCGGGGGACTCGCCGCGCTCCACGGCACCACGCTCGAGCAGCAGGTCGCGCACCATCGCGACGAACCGCGGGTCGATGCCGGCCGTGGCCGCCCTGGCGAACGGCAGCCCGATCTCCTCGGCCGTGGCAGCGGCCTCGGTGTCGAGGTCGTAGATGACCTCCATGTGGTCGGAGACGAAACCGATCGGCACCACGACCGCTCCCGGGACGCCGCGGTTCCGGAGGGAGCGCAGGTGCTCGTTGACGTCCGGCTCCGAGCCAGGTCACCTGCGGTGGGCCCGAGCGGGAGCAGAAGACCAGCTCGGAGGGGTAGCGGTGCCCGGTCTCCTCGCGCACCCGCTCGATGATCTCGGCCATCACGACCCGGTGCTGGGCGACGTAGGCGCCACCCCGCGGTCCGCTGGACTCGTTCATGGTCAACTGGGATCGAGTGCGTCACGAAGGCGAGGTGTCCGCCACGGCGGGCGTCCTCGGGCAGGTCGGCCAACGCGGTCAGGGTGGCGTCGACCATCGGCTCGATGAAGCCCGGGTGGTTGAAGTAGTGCCGCAGCCGGTCGATCCGCGGGGCACCCGGCACCTCCTGCACGGCGGCGGCGAGGTTCTCGCGGTACTGCCGGCACCCGCTGTAGGAGGAGTAGGCGCTGGTGAGGACGGCTGCCGCGCGGGTGATCCCGTCGGCCTTCATCCGCTCGAGGGTGTCGCGCAGGTAGGGGTCCCAGTTGCGGTTGCCCCAGTAGACCGGGACCCTCACCCCGTTCGCATCCAGGTCGGCCTCGATGGCGTCGATCAGCTCACGGTTCTGGTCGTTGATCGGGCTGCGTCCACCGAAGTGGAAGTAGTGCTCGCCGACCTCCTCGAGCCGCTCCTCGGGGATGCTCCTGCCGGCGGTCACGTTGCGAAGGAACGGCAGGACGTCGTCCGGCTTCTCAGGACCACCGAAGGACACCAGCAGGATCGCGTCGTACGGACGCGGGTCTGCTGGCTCCTGAGGACCTCGCGAAGCAACTGTCTCGAACGGCATGCGCCCCAGCCTAGGAGAGTCGCACCGCATCGATCGGCACGGACTGCCGGCCCGGTCTCCTATCGTTGCGAGGTGCTCACCTCCTACCGCCGGGTCTTCTCCCACTCGGGTGCCCTGGCCTTCTCGGCCACCGGCCTGGTGGCCCGGCTGCCGATCTCGATGATGACGCTCGGGATCGTGCTGCTCGTGAGCACGCTCTCGGGCTCCTACGGGCTCGCCGGCCAGGTGTCTGCGGCGTACATCATCGGCAACGCCGCCTTCGCGGTCCCGCACGGGCGGCTGGCGGACCGGTTCGGCCAGGGTCCCGTGCTGTACGTCGACTCGGTCGTCTTCGCGCTGTCCAGCGCACTGATGATCGTCTCGATCACGGACGACTGGGCACTCCCCCTGCCCCACCTGCTCGGCGCGCTGGCCGGCGCCTCGATCCCCCAGATCGGCACGATGGTTCGGGCACGCTGGGCACACCTGGTGCGGATGGACAGCGAGCGGAACACCGCGTTCGCGGTCGAGGGCGTGGCCGACGAGGTCGTCTTCGTCACCGGGCCGGCGCTGGTGACGTTCCTGTCCACGGTCTACGCGCCCCAGGCCGGGCTCGTCGTGGCGGTGGTGGTGGGCACGGTGGGCACCCTGGGGCTCGCCGTCCAACGCCGGACGGAACCACCTGCCAATCCGCGAGACCCGGACGTGGCCCCGACCCCGATGCCATGGGCGTTCCTGGTGCCGCTGACCGTTGGCGCGTTCGCACTCGGCAGCCTGTTCGGCGCGCTGGAGGTCGGCTCGGTCGCGTTCGCCGATGACGCCGGCCACAAGGCCGCCTCGGGGCTGATGCTGGGCATCTTCTCGCTGGGCAGCCTGCTGGCCGGTGTGGCCACCGGCGCGATCATCTGGCAGCGGGGACCGCTCGAGCGCGCCCGGACGGGCCTGGTCGTGCTGAGCATCGGGACCGTGACCTTGCCATTCCTCAACGGCCTGGTGATCGTCACCATCGCCCTCTTCCTGACCGGGCTGGCACTCGCGCCGACGTTGATCTCACTGTTCTCGCTGATCGAGTCGTCGGTGCCGCGGGCACGTCTCAACGAGGCCATGGGCTTCGTGCAGACCGGGATGAGCGCGGGCATCGCACCCGGCGCCTGGCTGGGCGGCGTGGTCGCCGACGAGCACGGCGGGTCTGCGGCGTACTGGGTGTGCACGGTGTCCGCGGTCCTCGCGGGCCTCGCCGGGCTGTTCGTCCGCACCCCGGCGAAGGCGGAGCAGCCCGCCGACGTGGACCCCGCCAACCTGACAGAGGGCTAATCTGCGCAGCATGGCGACGTGGAGCAACTGGGCGGGCCTGGCCACGGCAAGCCCGACCCAGGAGCTCAGCCCGCACGACGCGGGCGAGGTCGCCGACGCGGTGGTCGCCGCACGCAGGCAGAACCTGACCGTGAAGATGCCCGGCACCGGGCACTCGTTCACCGACATCGCGGTCACCGACGGGCTGATGCTGCAGCCCGGTGGGCTCCGCGGAATCGTCGCCGTCGACCGCGACGCGCTGACCGTCACCGCCCTCGCGGGCACGCCGCTACGCGAGCTGAACCTCGCCCTCGAGCGCCTCGACCTGTCGCTGCACAACATGGGTGACATCGAGGAGCAGACCGTGGCCGGCGCCATCTCCACCGGCACCCACGGGACCGGCGGCGACGTGGCCTCCCTGAGCGCCCAGGTCGCCGGGCTGGAGATGGTCACCGGCGACGGCACCCTGCTGCGCGCCGACGCAGAGGAGAACGCGGACATCCTCGACGTCGCCCGCGTGGGGCTCGGAGCGCTGGGGATCCTCACGTCGGTCACGCTGCGCGTGGAGCCGCTCTTCGTCCTCGACGCCCATGAGGCGCCGATGCGCTGGGACCAGGCACTCGCCGAGTTCGACTCGATGGTGGCGGAGAACTACCACTTCGAGATGTTCTGGTTCCCCCACACCGACCGGCTGCTGACCAAGCGCAACAACCGGACCGCTGACCCCTCTCAGCCGCTGACGCGCTTCCGCGGCTGGCTCGACGACGAGCTCCTCGCCAACCGGGTCTTCGGCTGGGTGAACCGTCTCGGCAACGTCCGGCCCGGCCTGATCCCCCGGATCAACGACCTCTCGGCCCGGGCGATGAGCGAGCGCCGCTACAGCGACGTCCCTCACAAGGTGTTCACCTCGCGCCGCGGGGTGGTCTTCCGCGAGATGGAGTACGCCGTGCCCCGGGAGGTCGGTCTGCAGGCATTGCGCGACGTGCGGGCCCTGGTGGAGCGCAGCGACTGGCGGATCGGCTTTCCGGTCGAGGTCCGCGCCGTTCCCGCGGACGACGTACCTCTCTCCACCGCCCATGACCGGGACACCGTCTACCTGGCCTTCCACACCAACGCGAAGACCGACCACCGGGGCTACTTCCACGGGGTCGAGGACATCGTGCGGAGCTACGACGGCCGTCCGCACTGGGGCAAGCTGCACACCCGCACCGCCGAGGACCTCGCGCCGGCCTATCCCCGCTGGCAGGAGTTCCAGGCGATGCGCGACCGGATCGACCCGGACCGGATCTTCGCCAACGCCTACCTCGACCGCGTGCTGGGCCGGTAGCGACCGTCAGACGCTCGCCGGCCCGCTGGGCAGCGGCGCCCGCCAGTCGCGCCACATGGCCAGCACGCGCAACCCGAAGCAGATGATCACTCCGGGGATTGCGACCACGCCCTCCTGCAGGCCCCACCCCTGGGCGAGCACGGCCCAGGTCGCCCCGGCGAGGGCAGGGGTCGCGTAGAGCTCGCTGGAGAACACCACCGGAACCCGGCCGGCCAGCAGGTCGCGCGCCATCCCGCCGCCGATCCCGGTGACCATCCCCATCAGTGCCGCGGGCACCGGCCCCAGCCCGTAGTCCAGCGCCTTCAGGGCGCCGGTGACGCAGAACAGGCCCAGCCCAGCGGCGTCGAAGATGTTCACGACGCGTTCAGCCCGACCGACCAGTGGGTGGAAGACGAACGTGACCAGGCCAGCCGCGACCGGGACGAGCAGGTAGCGCCAGTCGGCGAGGGCTGCCGGCGGCGTCGCGTCGATCAGTACGTCGCGCAGGAACCCGCCGCCGAGGCCGGTCACGCCGGCCAGCACCAGCACCCCGAAGACGTCGAGCTGCTTGCGCACCGCGACCAGGGCACCGGAGATGGCGAACACGAAGATGCCGCTGAGGTCGAAGACGAGCAGCAGCGTGCTCGTGCTCTCCTCGGCCATGGGCTGAGCCTAGGGCGCGAGCCGTTCGCCATCCGGCGCGTCGCCCGCCTCAGGCGCGGGTCACGCTGAAGTAGGCTCGTGCCGCAGGTCGATGCAAAGGAGCAGCTACGGATGCAGGACCTCACCCCGGTGGGGCTGAGCAAGGACGGCAAGAGGCTGGTTCTGGTCAGCGCTGCGGGCGAGGAGTTCGCTGTTCCGGTAGACACCAGGCTGCGCGCCGCACTGCGTGGCGAGAACGTAAGACTCGGCCAGTTGGAGATGAAGATGGAAAGCGCGTTGCGGCCCCGAGACATCCAGGCGCGGATCCGAGCGGGCGAGTCCCCGGAGGACGTCGCAGCAGCCGCCCAGACCACTGTCGAGGCCATCATGGGCTTCGCCACGCCCGTCCTGGCCGAGCGCGCCCACGTAGCCCAGAGCGCACTGAAGGCCTCGGTCCGACGCCGCTCCGGGGAGTCGTCCTCGGCCGGCAGCACCCTCGGTGAGGCCGCAGAGATCTTCTTCGGCGACCACACCCTGCACGACGAGGACGTCGAGTGGGACGCCTGGCGCCGCGCCGACGGCCGGTGGGCCCTGGTGGCCGGCTTCGCCGTCGGCGGTCGCCCCCGCAGCGCGGAGTTCAGCCTCGACCTGCCCGGCCGCTACGTGATCGCCGAGAACGACGACGCGCGGATCCTCACTGGCGAGCTCCGCGAGCCGGGCGCTCCCGCCGCATCGGCCGCACCGTCCGGCGGACGGGTGAGCCAGGCCAGGCGACTGAGCTCGGTGCCCTCGCAGGACGAGCTGCCCCTCGGCGACGACGCCATCGAGCTGGTCCGCGACCGCGTGCCGGCCGCGGACGAGCCGACCGAGGCGACCGAGTTCGAGGAGGACACCCAGCCGGTGGCCCAGTCGTTGGCCGACCCGGCGGCCGACACCGCGGACGCCGACTGGATCGCCCAGGCGCCGGTCACCCCGCAGCAGCGGGACGCCGGGCCGGGAGTCGACCCCGTCGCGGAGACCGCCGACGACGCGACCGACGCCGGGCCGGGCGCAGACGTGGCCGGTAAGCCGGCCACGGAGACGCCGAAGAAGAAGAGCCGATCCTCGGTGCCGTCGTGGGACGAGATCATGTTCGGCGGCGGCAAGAGCGAGTGACCACGCCCACGTCCGCGTGGGGTGACATGGCAGGTTACCGGCTAGTAATATAAGGCCGATCGCGTGACCCAGGGCAACGCGACGAGTTGAATGACAGCCAGACACTCCCGACCTGCGAGAGCGGTGCACCTCACCATGTCCTACTTCGTCACTGGAGCCACCGGGTTCATCGGCCGCTACCTCGTCCAGGAGCTGGTCGACAATCGCGAGGGCGAGATCTTCGCGCTGTGCCGCGAAGGGTCGCTGGGTCGGCTCGAGGCGCTGATCGAGGACTGGGGCACCGACCGGGTGACCCCCGTGATCGGCGATCTTGGGCAGGCCGACCTCGGGATCAGCCACCAGTGGATCACCGCCCACGCCGGCGACGTGGAGCACTTCTTCCACCTCGCCGCGATCTACGACATGACCGCATCGGACGAGATGAACGAGACGATGAACGTCGGTGGCACCCGCAACGCCATCGGGCTCGCCGACAAGCTCGACGTGGGCCACTTTCACCAGGTGTCGTCGGTCGCCGCCTCTGGTGACTACCGCGGGGTCTTCGACGAGTCGATGTTCGACGAGGGACAGCGGCTGCCCTCGGCGTACCACCGCACGAAGTTCGAGTCCGAGAAGATCGTGCGCGAGGAGTCGACCGTGCCGTGGCGCGTCTACCGCCCCGCGGTGGTGGTCGGTCACTCCGAGACCGGCGCGATGGACAAGATCGACGGCCCCTACTACTTCTTCCCGCTCTTCAAGACGCTGCGAGACAACCTCCCGAGCTGGGTGCCGCTGGTCGGCGTCGACCTCGGCGACACCAACGTGGTCCCGGTCGACTACGTCGCGAAGGCGATGGACCACATCGCGCACAAGCCCGGCCTCGACGGCCAGGCGTTCCACCTGGTCAACCCGGAGCCGATCAGCACGGTCGACCTGGTGAACACCTTCGCGTCCGCGGCCAACGCGCCCCAGTTCGCCGTGCCGGTGAACCGCAGCGTCACCAGCATCCTCCCGACGGCCTTTCTCCCCCGGGCCCTGCGGCCCGCGAACCTCCTGGCAACGGCTCTCCGGTCCTCGCCGGTGCATCTCGCCCTGAGCCAGACGATCGGCCGCCTGGGGATCCCCCCGGAGGTCCTCGAGCACGTCTCGTTCCCGTCGGTCTACGCCTCGCGCTCCACCGAGAAGGCACTGGCCGGCTCCGGGATCTCGGTGCCCGACCTGGAGTCCTACGCCTCGACGCTCTGGTCCTACTGGGAGGAGATGCTCGACGACTCGATCAAGGGCGACTCCGCGACGGTGAAGGCGCTGACCAACAAGGTCGTGGTGATCACCGGAGCCTCGTCCGGCATCGGTCTGGTCACCGCCGTGCAGGTGGCCAAGGCCGGCGGGATCCCGATCCTGGTCGCGCGCGGTCTGGAGAAGCTCGAGGAGACCAAGCGACTGATCGAGAGCCAGGGAGGTACGGCGCACGCCTACCAGTGCGACCTCTCCGACCTGCACGCCATCGACGCCCTGACCAAGGAGCTGTCCGAGGACTTCGAGCACATCGACTTCGTGGTGAACAACGCCGGACGCTCCATCCGGCGCTCGCTGAGGCTCAGCGAGGACCGCTTCCACGACTTCGAGCGCACCATGCAGCTCAACTACTTCGGCGCGATCCGCCTGGTCATGGGCATCCTGCCGAAGATGCGGAAGCAGAAGTCGGGGCACATCGTGAACGTGTCGTCGATCGGGGTGCTCACCAGCCCACCCCGGTTCTCGGCGTACGTCGCCTCGAAGGCAGCCCTGGACGCCTGGAGCAACGTCGTCTCCAGCGAGCTGATCAGCGACGGGGTCTCCTTCACGAGCATCCACATGCCGCTGGTGCGCACGCCGATGATCGCGCCGACCAAGATGTACGACCGGTTCCCAGCGATCACCCCCGCGCAGGCGGCGAGCAAGGTGATCAAGGCGCTGGTCGACCGGCCGCACGAGATCAACACCAAGACCGGCAACCTCGGCTCGCTCGCCCACACCCTGGCGCCGCGGACGGCGTTCCGGATCCTGCACGTCGCCTACCAGGTGTTCCCCGACTCCACCGCCGCGCGCGGGGAGAACGAGCCACGGGCCGAGCGGGTCAGCGTGCAACAAGCACTTCTGCGCGCGTTCCAGGGTGTCCACTGGTAACGTTCGCGTCGTGCTGAACCACCTGTGTTGTCTCTGTCGCTGAGCACCAGCCTCTTTGCTGGTGCCGTCCTCCGACGCCCGACAGCCCCGACACACAGGATCGATGAACAGCCATGTCCCCCTTGAACTTTCCCAGCTGGACGCGTTCGTTGAGCGCACGCGGCTACGCCGTACTCCCCTCGAGCCACGCGGTGCCCGTCTCACTCTGGCTGCGTGACGGCGACCCGGTGACCGGCCGGGTGCTGCACTTCAGCGCCCGCGGCACCCGGCTCCGCCTCGCCGTCTACCGGCCCAGCGACCTGACCACGCTGCTCCTGCGCGCGGCCTGCGACTGCGCCGAGCACCGCCAGGCCGGGGCCACCGGACGCATCGTGCTGAACCCGGGCGCCGAGGCTCGCGAAGTGCACGAGCTCAACGGCGCGTCGGTCTTCGGGTGGCGCGGCCACGAGGCCGCGTTGCTCCCGCTGCAGGACGCCGCCGGCATCTTCGAGAGCCTGCTCGCCCGGCTGCCGCAGCCCGTCGTGCAGCACGCGGAGACCGCCTGACTGACACGATGCGTGCATGCGGGTCTTCCACATCGCCACGGCTGCGGACTGGGAGCGAGCCCGTCGGGAGGGCAGCTACAGCACCTCGACGGTCGGGCAGACCCTCGAGGACGTGGGGTTCCTGCACGCAGCGCACCGGACGCAGGTCGCGGGGGTCTTCGACCGCTACTACCGCGACCTCGGCCAGCCGCTCGTCCTGCTGACCATCGACACCGACCGCCTCGGCGTGCCGTGGCGTGAGGACGAGGTCGGCGACGAGACGTATCCGCACATCTACGGTCCGCTCTCGCCCAAGGCGGTCGTCGGCGTGCAGCCGCTGGACAGGCGTGGGGGCACCGAGTCGTTCACGTCGTTGTTCGTCAGGGAGATGGCCATCCGGTTCGGGCTGGCGATCCTGGCGATGCTCCTCGCGTACGCCGGCTCGCGGGTCGGTCGGGGGTTCGACGCCGAGTGGGCGTCATTCATCGGCGCGATGGCGGGCTTCTTCGTCGGCGGCGTGATCGCGACCGTCGTACTCCGGAGAAGGGCGCGGTGGTCCCCGCTCAGGTCCAGGTCGCGTCTCAGCAGGTGAGCTCAGTCGCCCGTGGCGACGGGGCGGGTCGGGTCGGTGACCCACTCGCTCCACGAACCCGGGTAGAGCGTGGCGTCGATCCCGGCGACCGCCATCGCCAGGATGTCGTGGGTGGCGGTGACCCCCGAGCCGCAGTATGCCGCCGCGGACTGTCCCTCGGCCATCGAGTAGAGCTCGCGCAGGGTCTCGGGCGAGCGGAACCGGCCGTCGTCGGCGAGGTTGGCGCTGGTGGGCACGTTCACCGCCCCGGGGATGTGCCCCGCCACCGGGTCGACGGGCTCGACCTCACCGCGGAACCGCTGGGCCTCCCGGGCGTCCACGAGCACCCCCTGCTCGGCGAACCCGAGCACCTCCTCGGGCCGCAGGACGTGCAGCTGTCCCGGCCGGACCGTGAAATCCCCGGGCTCAGGGGACTTCTGCACGTCCGACCGTTCGTGACCCGCTTCCACCCAGGCCGACCAGCCGCCGTCGAGCACGCGCACGACCTCGTGTCCGGCCCAGCGCAACAGCCACCAGCACCTGGCCGCAGCACGGCCGGCCCAGTCGTCGTACACCACCACCGGGCGGTCCTGGGACACACCAGCCAAGCGCATCGCCTCCTCGAAGACGTCCGGATCCGGGAGCGGATGCCGGCCACGCGGTCCGGGTGCGGCTGCCAGGGCCGTGTCCAGGTCGACGTACGCCGCACCGGGGATGTGTCCGCGCGCGAACTCCTCCGCGCCGGGTGGGCCGCCCAACCGGTAGCGCACGTCGAGCACCGTGCAGCCGCCCGTCGCGACCAGGGAGGCCAGGTCGTCTGCGTCGATCAGTGGGTCGACGAGTCGGCTGGTCAGCGGTCGGTCGCCGGATGCCTGCATGGCATGATCCTTCCCGATGCCTGAACTCCAATTCTTCACCGGCACGATGGATTCCGGGAAGAGCACGCTCGCCCTGCAGACCAACCACAACCACGCCGCTCGTGGGCGGATCGGCCGGATCTTCACGACCCACGACCGAGCCGGGGTCGCCAAGGTCTCCTCGCGCCTGGGCCTGACCCATGATGCCCTCGAGGTCGACGAGTCCTTCGACTTCTGGCGCTACGTCGTTGACCAGCTCACGCACGGCGCTCGGATCGACTACCTGATCTGCGACGAGGCCCAGTTCTACACCGGCGACCAGGTCGAGCAGCTGGCCAAGATCGTCGACGAGCTGCAGATCGACGTGTTCGCCTTCGGGATCCTCTCGGACTTCCGGACCGCCCTGTTCGAGGGGTCCCGACGCCTGGTCGAGCTCGCCGACCGGATGAACGTGCTCCAGGTCGAAGCCCTCTGTTGGTGCGGCAAGCGCGCCACCCACAACGCCCGCACGGCCAACGGCGAGATGGTGACCGAGGGCGAGGTGATCGTCGTCGGCGACGTGGAGAGCGACGTACCGGCCGACATCGCCTACGAGGTCCTCTGCCGCGCCCACCACCGCCGCCGGATGACCGCCGCCCGCGCCCATTCGATCTCCATGGTCGCCGAGCCCCTCCCGTTCGCGTAAGGGGTGCAGGTTTCCCCGGTCGACCGGTGAAACTTGCGCTTGTGCACCGAAACTTCGGTACACAACGTCAGGAATCCCCGGTCGACCGGGGAAACCGACAGCCCTCAGCCGATCAGGATCGGGATGTGCATCTCCCGCGGGGTGAGTGAGCCGTGCAGCCCGATCAGGGTCATCTCGTAGGGGAAGTCCTTCGAGCTCATCAGTGCCCAGTCGTCGCGAGCCGCCGCCACCACGTCGCCGAGCCTGAGTCGCACGCGGGAGTCGACCGGGCCGAACCAGCCGCGCTCGATCGCCTCGTCACGAGTGAGCACCATGGCACGGTCCTGGAGCGTCTCGCGCCAGGTCGCGGCCACGGACTCCACGGCACCGCCCCGGCAGTAGACGTGGCGGAAGCGGGCCTCTCCACCGAGCAGCTCGACGCCGTCGCGCAGCTCGGGAGTGGCGTCGACGTCGATGTGGCTTGCCGGCGAGGAGTCGACCATCCCGTGGTCGGCGACGACCAGCAGCCGGACCTCGTCGGGCAGCTCGTCGCGCATCTCCTGGACGTCCTCGTCGATGTCGCGCAGCTGCGCGCGCCACCGCTGCGAGTCGACCCCCGCGCGGTGGCCGTGCCAGTCGAGATCGCCGTCGTAGACGTAGGTGACCGAGGGGCTGCGCGAGGCACCCGCCACCGCGCCCGCCACCCGCTCGGCGACGTCGTCGGCTCCGATGTACGACGCACCGCGCTGTCCTGACCGGGTCAGGCCCGAGACCGCGAACTCCCGCTTGCTCACGACGGTGGTGTGCACCCCGGCCTCCTCGAGCCGGGCGAACGCGGTGGGGTTGGGCTGCCACTGGAGCGGGTCGACGGGCTGGTCCCAGAACAGCGAGTTCAGCAGGGCACCGGTCTCGGGCACCCGTGACGTGAAGCCGACGAGACCGTGCTGCCCGGGCGTCAGCGCCGTGCCGAGGGACGTCAACGACGTCGCTGTCGTCGACGGCACCCCGCAGGTGGCGGGCGGCTCCCCCAGCAGCGAGTGGAGGTACGGCGCCTGCACCCGGTGCTCCGCGAGCAGTTCGTGACCGAGCCCGTCGACCAGCATCACGACGTACGCCGGGGCCGGCGGCAGCACCAGAGAGGTCTCGTGGAAGCCGACGGAGACACCGAGTGCACGGGCCACCGCGGGCAGCACGTCGCCGAGCGTCCGACCGGTCAGGTTGACCGTCGAGGCGTCGGGGCCGGCTCCGGAGTATTGCGGCTCGATGAAGCCGGGCAACGGTGCGCCAGCCACCGTCAGCTCTGCGTACGGGCCGAGAGGCTCTCGGCGAACACCAGGAGGTCGTCGACTGCAGACTGTCCGTCGGCGGCCGAGCTGACCCGGAGCGAGAAGTCGTCGGAGACCACCATGCCGGTGTAGCCGTGGTCGGCGTCGCACTCGGGGTCGGCACAGGCCGCAGGCTCGAGGTCGATCCGGTTGATGCCACCCCAGCCGACCGTCAGCACCGCCTCGGTGGGCGTGGGCTCGACTCCGCCGTCGAAGGTGGCCGGGTTGGCGACCATCCGGTTGACCACGATCGACCGCACCGAGGTGAGCGTGATCGCCTCGGTGGACGTCGAGGTGTAGGGCTCGGGGAGCAGGTCGTCAGGTGCGTGCTCGTCGGTGTGGCAGAGGATCAACCGGGTGCCGGTGAGTACGACGACGGTGATGTGCCGGCGAACCTCGTCACGGTCGATGGTCGGCTCGTGGTGCACGAGGAAGGAGGTCACGATCTCCCCCGCCACCGCCGACCGGACACCGGCCGCCACGACCTGGGGGTAGTAGCCGGTCTTCTCGATCGCGACCACGAGGTCGTCGAACCGGTCACGGTGGGCTACTTGACGCATGCCCTCAGTCAATCACGCATCTGTGCAGGTCAGTCGTGCAGCGTGTCGTCCAACGGTGCCTCCAGCCGCCGCACGAACAGGTCCGAGCGCGGCTTGGCCATCGGCTCGACCCGGCCGGAGGCGTGCAGGACGCTCACCCCGTCGGCGGTGGCGTGCACGAGCACCAGCTCGAGACGGCTGAGCTGCGGCAGGTCGATCTTGAGCTGCGCCACCCGTCGTACGAGATCCTCCACGGCCGGGACGTCGACCTGCTCGCTCCCCCGGTAGCCGAACAGCAGCGGTGCCGCCTTGATCGCGCGCACTGTTTCCGCCGCGTCCAGGGCGCTGATCGGCGGGATCCGGTAGACCCGGTCGCCGACCAGGTCGGTCAGCGCGCCCGAGACACCGAAGGAGACGGCTGGACCGAACAGCGGGTCCTCGAGCCCCGCGATCGCCACCGGCACTCCCGGCCGGGCGGTGCGCTGTACGACGAACGCGGCGGCGTCGGAGTCGGTGATGATCTCCTTCAGCGAGTCCCAGGCGTCGCGCATCTCGGCCTCGTCGTCGATGTTGCGCCACACGTGTGCCTGGTCGGGTCGTTGGCGCAGACGCTCCGCGGTCGCCTTGAGTACGACGTCCCAGCCCACCTTCTCGCCGGCTGCGACCGCCTCCTCGACAGAGGACACCGGGATCCGGTCCCACAGCTCGATCCCGTAGCTGGCCAGCAGCGTCTTCAGCTCCGGGTCGGTCAGGTCGTGCCCCTCCGGGTAGCGCATCAGCAGCTCGTTGACCTGCCGCTTCGCCGAGTCGAGGTCGATCTCCTGGAGCACCCCGACGGACTCGTCGTGCCGCTGCAGCCAGGCGGCGTACTCCGCCACGCGGGCGAGCGCGCGCACAGCGGCCTCGACGGCGGGATACGAGGGCACCGAGCCACGGCCGGCAGTGTGGCCGGAGAGGTCAGGCACGCGCAGCAGTTCGGGCACGCCCTCGCGCCCCAGGAAGGTGGAGACGAGGGGCTTGTCGGACTGCTCGCCCACAGCGGCGAGCACGTTGGCGACCTCCTCACCGCCCGCGTCGAGTGGCGGGATGTAGACCGCCACCACCGCGTCGACGTGCTGGTCGTCGATGGCCGCGTCGAGGGCGTTCTCGAAGTCTTCGGCCGTAGCATCCGCACCCAGCGCGGTCGCACTCGTCACGGTCAGGCCGCTGGCCGCAGCGGCGTCGACCGCGAGCAGCCCGAGCGCGTCGGAGTTGCCGACGATCGCGACCCGGGACCCGGTCGGCAGCGGCTGGTGCGCGAGCAGCTGGGCGACGTCGAACATCTCGTCCAGGGTGTCGACCTGGATGATCCCGGCCTGCCGGAACATCGCGTCGACGGCCTCCGGCGGCGCGGCGACCTGGCGCACGGCATGGCCCATCGGCACGCCCTGGGTGGTGCGCCCGGACCGCACCGCGATGATCGGCTTGGCGCGGGAGACGCGGCGGGCGATCCGCGAGAACTTGCGCGGGTTACCGATGGACTCCAGGTAGAGCAGGATCACCTCGGTGGCGTCGTCCTCCTCCCAGTACTGCAGCAGGTCGTTGCCGGAGACGTCGGCGCGGTTGCCTGCGCTGACGAAGGTGGAGAGTCCCAGGCCGCGGCCCCGGACCTTCTCCAGGATCGCGGAACCGAGCGCACCGGACTGGCAGAAGAAGCCTGCGCGGCCACGCGGTGGCATCACCGGCGCGAGCGAGGCGTTCAGGGACACCTCGGAGGCGGTGTTGATGACGCCGAGGCAGTTGGGCCCGATCAGCCGCAGGCCGTAGGAACGAGCCAGCCCGACGAGCTTGCGCTGTCGCTTGCGGCCCTCCTCGCCGGTCTCGGCGAAGCCGCTGGAGATCACGATCAGTCCGTGCACGCCCTTGGCCGCGCACTCGAGTACGACGTCCTGCACGGCCTCCGCCGGGACCGCGACGATCGCGACGTCGACATCGCCGGGGATGTCACCGACGGTGCCGTACGCCGGCATCCCGGCCACCGAGTCGGCGGCGGGGTTCACGACGTAGACCCGGCCCGCGTAGTCCCCGAGCACCAGGTTGCGCACCAGGAGCGCTCCGATGGTGTCACTGCGCCGCGACGCACCGATGACCGCGACGCTGCGCGCGTTCAGGAAGGTCGCGATGGAGGCAGCCTCGGAGCGGTGCTCCCGTGCGGCGATGACGCCGATCGAGGTGTCGGTCGGGTCGATGTCGAACTCGAGGTGCATCACCCCCTCGTCCCAGCCGCCCTTGACCGCGTAGCCCTGCTCCCGGAAGACCTGGATCATCCGGCGGTTGTCGGGCAGCACCTCGGCCATGAACCGGTGGACGCCCCGCTCACGACCCGCCTGCGCCAGGTGCTCGAGCAGCAGCTGCGCGATCCCACGTCCCTGGTGGGCGTCCTGCACCAGGAACGCGACCTCGGCCCGGGAGTGGTCGGAGCCCTCCTCGACGACGTCGTAGCGGCCGACACCGATGATCTTCTCGGCCAGCGTCATCACGAACGCGACCCGGTCGTGGTAGTCGACGTTGGTGAACCGCTCGACATCGCGCTCGGACAGCGTGGGCATCGGCGCGAAGAACCGGAAGTACTTCGACTCCTTGGAGACGTGGGTGTAGAACTCCACGAGCCCGCCGGCGTCCTCGGGCAGGATCGGCCGCAGGTGGGCGGTGCGTCCGTCCCGCAGCAGGACGTCGGCCTCCCAGTGCTCCGGGTAGTCCCGGGGGGAGGGTTCGGGGCGTTCGAGGCCCTGGGCGGTCACGAGTGAAATGTACCGTCCGCGGTCATACGGCGTGCCCCCGAAGCGAAGTCCTTGGACGGTAGGGAGAATCGACCCATGGCCCGTCGTACTGCACCTCTCCCCGAGGACTTCGAGGAACACATCGTCGACATCGACGTGGGCGACGAGATGCGCACGAGCTTCCTCGAGTACGCCTACTCGGTCATCTACTCCCGCGCCCTCCCCGACGCCCGCGACGGCCTGAAGCCGGTGCAGCGCCGGATCCTCTACGCGATGCACGACATGGGCCTGCGTCCCGAGCGCGGACACGTCAAGTGCTCCCGTGTCGTCGGCGAGGTCATGGGCCGCTTCCACCCGCACGGCGACGGCGCCATCTACGACGCCATGGTCCGGATGTCCCAGACCTTCTCGATGCGCCTGCCCACGGTGGACGGCCACGGCAACTTCGGCTCGCCGGACGACCCGCCCGCCGCGATGCGTTACACCGAGGCCCGGATGGCGCCGGCCGCAGTGGCGATGACCGCGACCATCGACGAGGAGACCGTCGACTTCAGGCCCAACTACGACGGGCGTGAGATCGAGCCGTCCGTGCTGCCCGCGGCGTTCCCCCACCTCGTGGTCAACGGCGCCGCCGGGATCGCGGTCGGGATGGCGACCAACATCGCCCCGCACAACCTCGTCGAGGTGATCCAGGCGCTGCGCCACCTCGTCAAGCAGCCCAAGGCAGACCTCGACGCGCTGATGCGCTTCATCCCCGGCCCCGACCTGCCCACGGGCGGCAAGATCATCGGCCTCGACGGGATCCGCGAGGCCTACGAGTCCGGTCGCGGCAGCTTCCGCATGCGCGCCACCACCCGGATCGAGTCGGTGAGCGCCCGCCGCAAGGGGATCGTCGTGACCGAGCTCCCGTACGGCGTGGGCACCGAGCGGGTGATCGCGGCGATCAAGAAGCTCGTCCAGACCAAGAAGATCCAGGGCATCGCCGACGTCAAGGACCTGACCGACCGCACCAAGGGGCTGCGGCTGGTGATCGAGGTCAAGAACGGCTTCCACCCCGAGGTGCTGCTCGAGCAGCTGTTCAAGAGCACGCCCCTGGAGGAGTCCTTCAGCATCAACGCGGTGGCGCTGGTCGACGGACAGCCCCGCACCCTCGGGCTCAAGGAGATGCTCGAGGTCTTCCTCGAGCACCGCTTCGACGTCGTACGCCGCCGCTCGTCGTACCGCCGCGGCAAGGCTGCCGACCGCCTCCATCTCGTCGACGGGCTGCTCCTCGCGATCATCGACATCGACGAGGTGATCCAGCTGATCCGGGGCAGCGACAACGCCGAGATCGCTCGCACTCGGCTGATCGATGTCTTCGACCTGACCGAGATCCAGGCCAACTACATCCTCGACATGCCCCTTCGCCGGCTGACCCGGTTCTCCAAGATCGAGCTGGACAAGGAGCACGACGAGCTGCAGCGCACCATCGCCGAGCTCGACGAGATCCTCGGTGACGAGACCCGCCTGCGCGGCGTGGTGTCCGACGAGCTGGCCGAGGTCGCGAAGACCTTCGGCACGCCCCGTCGTACGGTCCTGCTGGAGTCGTCGGGACAGACCGCGACCACGTCGGCCACGCCGCTCGAGGTCGCCGACGACCCCTGCTACGTCTTCCTGTCCTCCTCCGGCCTGCTGGCCCGTACGACGACCCTCGACCGGCCCGGAGACGGCGGAAGCCGCACCCGCCACGACGTCATCGTCTCCGCGGTCACCTCGACCGCCCGCGGCGAGGTCGGTGTGGTGACCTCCGCCGGCCGGGTGGTCAAGCTCGGCGTGCTCGACCTGCCGACGCTCCCGAGCACCGCCAACCACCCCAACCTCCAGGGTGGCGCACCGGTCGGCGAGTTCGTGACCCTCGAGGGCGAGCGCGCGCTGGCACTGACCAGCTTCGAGCCCGACTCCCCGGGGCTCGCCCTGGGGACCCGGCAGGGTGTGGTCAAGCGGGTGAACCCGGAGTACCTCTCCAACCGGGACGACTGGGACGTCATCTCGCTCAAGGACGGCGACGAGGTCATCGGGGCGACGGAGCTGCGCACCGGTGACGAGACCCTGTGCTTCGTGACCAGCGACGGCCAGCTGCTGCACTTCGGCGCCGGACAGGTGCGCCCGCAGGGCCGCTCCGGCGGCGGCATCGCCGGCGTGAAGCTGTCCTCGGGCTCGAGGGTCGTCTCGTTCACCGCGCTGGACCCCAGCAGCTCGGTCGTGGTCACGGTCTCCGGCTCGAGTGCTGCCCTCCCCGGCACCGAGGCCGGATCGGTCAAGGTGACCCCGTTCGAGGAGTACCCGCCCAAGGGCCGCGCCACGGGCGGCGTGCGCTGCCATCGCTTCCTGCGAGGAGAGGACGAGCTGGTCTTCGCCTGGGCCGGCGCTGCCCCACCGCTGGCGGCCGCGGACAGTGGTGCCCCGGTCGACCTCCCGGAGCCGATCGCCCGGCGCGACGGCTCCGGACAGCCGGGCAGCCAGCCGATCATGGCGTGTGGCGGGCCGGTCACGGAGTCTCTTCCGGGGGCGCCTGCCTCGGGGGCCACCCCCGACGTGGCAGGCTGAACGCATGCCTCACCCTGTGCGCAGTCGTGCGCTCTCTCTGCTCGCGTTCGCCCTCGTCACGCCCATGCTGCTAGCAGGGTGCGGCGAAGGCGAGAAGAAGGCCGACGCGAAGAGCCCGACCGAGGTCATGGAGACCGCGAAGAAGACCCTCGACGATGCCAGCAGCGTGCACATCGAGCTCGCGACCAAGTCGATGCCGGCCGCCGGCAACGGGGTGCTCGCCGCGATCGGCGACCTCACCCACGACCCGGCGTTCAAGGGCGACGTGAAGGTGGTGATCGAAGGGTTCGGGGCGACGGCGACCGTGCCGATCACTGCCGTGGGCGGGAAGGTCTACGCCAAGCTGCCGTTCCAGACCAAGAACGAGGTCATCGACCCTGCCGAGTACGGCGCCCCGGATCCGGCTGACTTCGCCGATCCCGAGAACGGTCTCTCCGGTCTGCTGACGAAGCTGGAGGACCTGAAGAAGGGCGAGGAGGAGCGCGTCGGGGACACGATCGTGACCACCTACACGGGAACGCTGCCCGGCGCCGCGGTCAAGAAGATCATCCCCAGCGCCGTGGCCAAGGCGACCTACGAGACCAGCGTCGGTATCGACGACAAGGGCCATGCGAGCACCGTCAAGGTGACCGGCCCGTTCTTCACGGGCGACGACGACGTCACCTACGACCTGAAGTTCACCGACTACGACGCCGGCGTCAAGATCACCGCTCCCACGGACTGATCGGCAGCGGCCGTGTCCTCCGCCAGCCCGCAGACCGGGCCGGACCGCGCCGCCCGGGTACTCCTCGGGCTGGCAGCAGTCGCCGTCGCCTTCGCTGCGGCCGACACCTACGTCGTGGTGCTCTCGCTGCCCGACATGATGGGCTCGGTCGGGCTGAGCATCGAGGAGCTGCAACGCGCCGCTCCGATCGTCAGCGGGTTCCTGCTCGGCTACGTCGCGATGCTGCCGCTCATCGGCCGGATCGCCGACCTGCGCGGGCGCACCCCGGTCCTGCTGGCCGCGCTCGTGCTGTTCGCCTTCGGTTCGCTGGTGACCGCCGCGGCGTACGACCTCGGCAGCCTGGTCGCCGGCCGGTTCCTCCAGGGCGTCGGCGGAGGCGGGCTCGTCCCGGTCACGCTGGCCCTGGTCGCCGACCTCTACCCGGCGAACCGCCGCGGTGTGCCCCTGGGCGTGGTGGGCGCGGTCCAGGAGCTCGGCAGCGTCGTCGGCCCGCTGTACGGCGCCGTGGTGCTCTCCTTCGGCACCTGGCGCGACATCTTCTGGATCAACCTCGCCGTCGGCCTGGTCCTCGCCGCCGCCATCGCCACCCTGACGGGATCGAAACAAGGTGGACGAGCGAGCGAAGCGGACCACCAGGTGGTCGAGCAGCGAGCGAAGCGAGACCCGGGGTCGAGCAGCGAGCGAAGCGAGCGTCAGTCGAGACCACGCACCGCAACCCGACTCACCCACCTCGACTGGATCGGCCTCCTCCTCGTCGCGCTGACCCTGACGGCGATGCTGCTCGTGATGCGGCAGCCGCGGTCGCTGGTCAGCTCGGTCGACCTCGGCGGGCCGTTCGTGCCGTTCTCCGACGGGGCGACGATCTGGTTCTCGCCGCTTGGCGTGGTGGCGCTGCTGCTGGCACTCGTGCTGATCGCGCGGCTGCTGATGGCCGACCGTCCGCTGGTCGACCTGCGCGACTGGTGGCGGTCCATGCGCGAGGCCGACCTCGTGGGCGCCGGGCTGCTCTCGGTAGCGCTCGGCGGCATCATCCTGGCGTTCGCGACGGCGGACCCCGAGGTGCAGGTGTTCTCGCCTGCGGGGCCCTGGTATCTCGGCATCGCGGCAGTCGCCGGCGTCCTCTTCGCGTTGCACAACCGCCGTTCTGCCGCGCCCTTGGTCCCACACGGCGCGTTCGCGCAACGGCCAGCCTGGGGAGCCCTGCTGGTCAGCTTCTTCGTCGGCGCCGCACTCATCGCAGCACTGGTCGACATCCCGATCTTTGCCCGGATCACGATCGCCGACGGCTCGCAGATCAAGGCCGCTCTGGTGCTGGTCGAGTTCCTGGTCGCGCTACCGGTCGGCGCGCTGCTGGGCGGCGTCCTGACCCGTCGGGTGGCCGCCGGGCCGGTGGCTGCCGTCGGCATGCTGATGGCCGCCGTCGGCTTCTGGCTGATGGCCCGGTGGGAGTTCGAGTCGTTGGAGCACCTGCCTTCCTCGGCGGTGCTCGCGATGGCGGGTCTGGGCTTCGGACTTGCGCTCGCACCGGTCAACGCGGCCTTGCTCGCGAGCACTGACGACAACGTGCACGGAGTCACGAGTGCGCTGCTGGTGGTCTCCCGGATGGTCGGCATGCTGGTCGGGATCTCGGTACTCACCACGATCGGGCTGCGCCGCTACTACGCGGTGCAGGTCGACATCCCGTCACCCAGCGAGGTGTGCGAGAACGGCAGAACGCGCTGTGCGGCGTACACCCGGCTGATCGCGGAGGCCGGCATCGAGCAGCTGCAGGCGATCTTCGTCGGCGCTGCCATCTGTGCCGTCATAGCTGCAGTGGTCGCGTTGCTGTGCTTCCGCGGTGCCCGCACCCGGGGTGTGGCCCCTGAGCGGGCGCTCCTCGGCACCGGATAGTTTTCTCCCGTGGCCAACGACTTCGACGACCTGCTGGCGGCGAATGCCGAGTTCGCAGAGACCTTCGACCTTGCGGGCTTCGACGGCGTCGCCCACGCCGGCATCGCGATCGTGACCTGCATGGACTCCCGGATCGATCCGCTCGGGATGCTGGGGCTCAGCCCCGGTGACGCCAAGATCTTCCGCAACCCCGGTGGCCGGGTCACCACCCAGGCTCTCGAGGCGCTCGTGCTCGGCGTGCATCTCCTGCAGGTCGAGCGCGTCCTGATCGTGCCGCACACCCGTTGCGCGATGACCTCCAGCCTCGACGAGCTACGCGCGAAGGTCGCTGAGTCATCGGGCCAGGACGCGTCCTGGCAGAACTTCGGCGTGGTCACCGACCAGGAGGGCACGCTGCGCGACGACGTCCGTAGGGTTCGCTCCCACCCGCTCATCCCCGGGACGGTGGCCGTCGGCGGCTTCCTCTACGACGTCGACACGGGTCTGCTCGCCCAGCTCGCCTGACCGCGTCAGTGCCCGTCGGGCTGTTCGGGAGCGAACGGCCACTCCTCGAAGTGACTGCACCGACCGTCAGTGCCGAACCGCAGCACCCACAGGTCGCGCCACCGGCCGGCGCCGGCCTTCGCATAGTCGACCTCCACCCGGACCACTGCGGTATCACCGTCGACGGCCACGACTTCGAAGGCCATCTCGAACGACTCCTCGGGCCCGTCGCGCTCGGCCTCCCACAGCTCCTCGAGTGCGGCCATGCCTTCGATCGCGGGCGCCCAGGGGGACATGCTGTAGCTGACATCCTCGGTGAACAGGCGCGGCAGGGTCGTCGTCCCGGCCGATCGCCATGCCCTCTCGTAGCTCGCGACCCAGCTGCGTACGCCCTCGTGCTCCATGGGCCCATGCTGCCGCACGAGACCATCGCTGGGGTCACGCGAGCAAGACTGGCGGCATGGACCTCGACCAGGCACGTGACTTCGTCCGCTCCCACCACCGCGCGGTGCTTGCCACCCGCAGCCACGATCGCATCCACCAGAGTCCAGTGCTGGTCGGCGTCGACGACGAGGGTCGGTTGACGGTGAGCAGCCGCGAGACGGCGTACAAGACCAAGCACCTGCGCGCCGACCCCTGGGTGCAGGTCTGCGTGTTCTCCGACGGCTTCTTCGGCAAGTGGGTGTACGTCGAGGGCGAGGCCGAGGTGGTCTCGCTGCCGGAGGCGATGGAGCCGCTCGTGGAGTACTACCGCGGGATCAGTGGCGAGGCCGACGATTGGGACGACTACCGCGCCGGCATGGAGCGCGAGCGTCGCGTCATCCTCCGGATCACACCGCAGCGCGCGGGACCCGACCACCAGGGCTGAGTCAGCTGGTCAGGTGCTCGCCCAGGAACCGCAGCTGCTCCGGCGCGGCTGCCCGCCAGTAGTCATGGGTGTGTGAGCCCCACGTGACGCTGCCAGCTGGCTCCTTCGGCAGGCCCTCCTCATAGTCCATCACCGCGCGGTAGAACGAGTCGCCTCTGCCGATGTCGATCCGCAGCGGGATGTCGGCGTACGCCTCCCGCAGCCTCCACACGTCGTACGCCGGCTGCTGGGCGCCCTTGACCAGGGCAGGGCTGGTTGCCCCGACGGCACGCACCTGTGGGCCGGTCGTGGCCCCGAGCAGCAGCGCCCCGTAGCCGCCCATCGACCAGCCCATGAAGCCCATGCGGTCCACGTCGAGACCCCGGTCGGCCAGCAGGGGCAGGAACTCCTCGACCACCATCGCCCCCGCGCCTGTGCCGTCGGGGTGGGCCCGCCATCCGTCCGCACCGTCGACAGCAGCGATCGCGAACGGTGGCACGCCGGCGGCCACCGCAAGCGCGAGGAAGCGGTCCATCGCCAGCCCACCGTCGAACACGGTCTCGTGGTCGCCGTGCCCCGCGTGCAACGCGACGACCACCGGGAGGGCGGCATCGGTCGGTGACCCCGGCGGATAGGCGATGGCCCAGCCGACCTCGACGCCGCGCGCCTCCGACGCGAATGAGCCGTTTCTACGCGGACCACCCTGCACGTCCGGCACCGGCGCCTTGTCGTCCTTGAGACCGAGCAGGGTGTAGGCGCGGCTCCGGCCGGGCAGCACGTCGTACTCGACCAGCGCGCCAGCGCCGGCGACCGCGGCCACTCCCCCGGCACCACCGAGGAGCAAGCCGCGGCGGCTGAGATTTCCAGGACTCACGCGCGCAAACTACCGCGGTCAGGCGTCGATGGCGTCCGTGTCGACTTCATACGCACCGGCGACGATGAAGTCCTTGCGCGGGGCTACGTCGGAGCCCATCAGCAGCTCGAAGACCTCGGCGGCCTGCGCAGCGTCGTCGGCGGTGATCCGGCGCAGCGTGCGCTGGCGCGGGTCCATCGTCGTCTCGGCCAGCTGGTCGGCGTCCATCTCGCCGAGTCCCTTGTAGCGCTGCACGGGGTCCTTCCAGCGCACGCCCTTCTTGGTGAGCTCCGCGAGCTTTCGCTGCAGCTCGGGGTCGGAGTAGGTGTAGATGTACTTCTCCATCCCCTTCTTGGGGTTGGTCAGCTCGATCCGGTGCAGCGGGGGCACGGCCGTGAACAGCCGGCCGGCCGTGACCAGGTCGGGCATGTACTTGAAGAACAGCGTGGCCAGCAGGCAGCGGATGTGAGCACCGTCGGAGTCCGCGTCGGCCATGAAGATGATCCGGCCGTAGCGCGCCTGCTCGAGGTCGAAGGTGCGCCCGGAGCCGGCGCCGATCACCTGGATGATCGAGGCGCACTCGGCGTTCTTGAGCATGTCGGCGACGGTGGCCTTCTGCACGTTCAGGATCTTGCCGCGGATCGGCAGCAGCGCCTGGAACTCCGAGTCGCGCGCCGCCTTGGCAGTGCCCATCGCCGAGTCACCCTCGACGATGAACAGCTCGGACCGGTCGACGTCGGTGGTGCGGCAGTCGTTGAGCTTGGCCGGCAGCGCGGAGGACTCGAGAGCGTTCTTGCGCCGCTGGGTGTCCCGGTGCTGGCGCGCGGCGATGCGCGTCTTGCAGGCCCCCAGGACCTTCTCCATCACCAGCTTGGCCTGCGCCTTCTCGGCACGCTTGGTCGAGGCGAGGAAGTTCTTCAGCTCACCCGCCACCACTTTCCGTACGACGGACCGGGCGGCCGGCGTGCCGAGCACTTCCTTGGTCTGGCCCTCGAACTGCGGCTCGGCCAACCGGACGGCCACCACCGCGGTCAGGCCCTCCAGCACGTCGTCCTTGATCACGTCGGTGTCGTTGGCCTTGAGCACGCGGGTCCCGCGCATCACGTCGTTGAACGTCTTGGTCAGCGCCGCCTCGAAACCTGCCACATGGGTGCCGCCCTTGGGCGTGGCGATCACGTTGACGAAGGAGCGCAGCTCGCTCTCGTAGCCGGTCCCCCAGCGCAGGGCCACGTCGACGGTGAGCTCCCGCTCCACGTCCTGGGGCGTCATGTGCCCCTTGTCGTCGAGCAACGGAACCGTCTCGGTGAACACGTCCGAGCCCTGCAGGCGCAGCACGTCGGTGACCCGCTCGTCGTGGCTGAGGTACTCGCAGAACTCGGCGATCCCGCCGTCGTGCCGGAAGGACTCGGTGACCGGCTCGTCGCCTCGGTGGTCGGTGAGCTTCAGCTCGAGGCCGGGCACGATGAAGGAGGTCTGCCGGGCGCGGGTGACCAGCTCGTCCCAGGCGAAGGTGGCATCGCGGGTGAAGATCTGGCGGTCGGGCCAGAACCGGACCCGGGTGCCGGTGACGCCCTTCTTGATCCGGCGCCCCTTGTGCAGGCCTGACTGCGGGTCGAACGCCGCGGACGGACCCTCCGCCGCGAAGACGCCCGGCACCCCGCGCTGGAAGGACATCGTCTGCGTGGCCGGCGAGCGGTCCACCTCCACGTCGAGGCGCGCCGAGAGCGCGTTGACGACCGAGGAGCCCACACCGTGCAGGCCACCCGTGGCGGCGTACGAGCCCCCGCCGAACTTGCCGCCGGCGTGCAGCTTGGTGAAGACCACCTCGACTCCCGCGAGCCCGGTCTTGGGCTCCTTGTCGACAGGGATGCCGCGCCCGTTGTCGTGGACCTCGGCCGAACCGTCTGGATGCAGCCTGACGTCGACATGGGTGCAGTAGCCGGCCAGCGCCTCGTCGACGGCGTTGTCGATGATCTCCCAGAGGCAGTGCATGAGTCCGCGGGTGTCGGTGGAACCGATGTACATGCCCGGCCGCTTGCGCACGGCCTCAAGCCCTTCGAGGACGAGCAGATGCTGGGCGTTGTAGGTGTTGTCGATGGGTCTTCCCTCTGAGCGTGAGCGAGCCGGTGGAACTCGTATGTCCGAATCTACCGACCCCTGCCGCGCCTCGATTCACCGACGCGCCACCAATCCGGGGCACGCCGAGCGACGAATCAACGGTGCCGGGCTTGTGCGGTGTGCTGAACTAGCATGAACGGGTACATCCCCGGTGAGTTGGTCCGTTTCGCCACGTTCTGCTCCATAGCGCGGCAGACTCGACTCAGGACATGTGAGCATCGCCACCCCCGTCTCAACGAGGGGACGCGTGTCCGAAGGGGAAGTATCCAGCGTGGTTGACTGTTGTAACGCATGAAGCGCCCGAGGAGGGGGAACCCTTCCAGGACTCGGTCGTTGAAGACGTTACCCAAACGAGAGTGAGGCCCGACCGTGACTACTGCGACAGCCCCTAGCGCCGCACCGCTCACTGCGGTCGACCGGTGCGACCGATGCGGTGCCCAGGCCTACCTTCGCGTCCAGCTCAAGAGTGGCGGCGAGCTGCTCTTCTGCGCCCACCACGCCCGTGAGCACAGCGACAAGCTCCGCGAGGTCGCCGAGCACGTCCAGGACGAGACCGGCAGGCTCGCCGACTCCTCCTCCGCTTCGGCCAGCGACGCCTGAGGCCCACCACCCAGACCTGATCCGAGGCCCCAGTCCCTGTGGACTGGGGCCTCGGCCGTTCTCCGGCCGGTGGGTGAAAGAGTCTTCCCATGACCGGAGCCGAAGTTCTCGTCGCCCTGGCCATCGCCGTCGGCCTCGTCGGCGTGATCGTGCCCGTCCTCCCCGGCTCCCTGCTCGTGCTCGGCGCGATCCTGGTGTGGGCGTGGGACCTCGGTACCCCCACGGCGTGGGTCGTCTTCGCTGTCGCCACGACGTTCATCGCCGTGGGCAGCATCGTGAAGTACGTCGTCCCGGGTCGCCGGCTCAAGGACAACGACATCCCCAGCTCGACGCTGGTGCTCGGCGGCCTGCTGGGTGTCGTCGGGTTCTTCGTCATCCCGGTGATCGGTCTGCTGATCGGCTTCGTCCTGGGCGTCTACCTCGCCGAGCTGCAGCGGGTCGGCGGCGCCGCCGCGTGGCCGGCCACGAAGCATGCCCTCAAGGCCGTCGGGCTGTCCATCCTGATCGAGCTGGCCGCCTCCCTGTTCGCCGCGGCCACCTGGGTCGTCGGCCTGGTCATCACGTAGACCGTGGCCGTCCTCCTCGCGCTCGGCGCAGCCATCGCCTACGGCCTGTCGGACTTCATCGGCGGCGTCGCGTCACGTCGTACGTCGGTCTGGCCGGTCGCCCTGACCGCCTGCCTGGGCGCCGCCGTCGGGACGGTGGTGCTGGCCGTGCTCGTGCCCGGTGACCCGAATGGCGCCGACTACGGGTGGGGGCTGCTCGCGGGCTTGGGCAGTGGCACCGGGACGGCGTTCCTCTACCGAGGTTTCGCCCGCGGCCGAATGGGCGTGGTCGCCCCCGTCTCGGCAGTCGGCGCCGCTCTCCTCCCTGCTGCCCTGGCGGTGGCGACGGGTGAACGACCGACCGCCCTCGTGTGGGTCGGCATGGTGGTGGCGCTGCCGGGCATCTGGCTGGTCTCGAGAGAACCCGCGCCCGACGACGCACCCGCGGGCAGCGCCGAGGGCCTGCTGGACGGCGTGCTGGCCGGGCTCGGCTTCGGGCTGCTGTTCGCGGCGCTCGGGCAGGTCCCCGAGGAGGCCGGCTACTGGCCAGTGGCCGGTACCCAGGTCGTCTCGCTGGCTGCCGTGGCAGTGGCCGCGTGGGCGCTCGGCGGAGACCCCGTGCCCCGTCGACGCGGGGACTGGTGGGGGCTGACCGCCGGGCTGCTCGCCACCCTCGCGGTCGTCGGGTTCATGCTCGCCCGCCAGGCGGGGCTGCTCAGCGTCGCCGCCGTACTGACCTCGCTCTACCCCGCTGCCACCGTTCTGCTCGCCACCCTGCTGCTGCACGAGCGCTTGCACCGTGCGCAGTCACTCGGCCTCCTGCTGTGCGCGGCCAGCGTGGTGTGCGTGGCCCTCGGCTGACCGACCGGCCGCGGTCAACTCTGACGGGCGCGGTGTGCGCGCGCCTTTGCACGGTTGCCGCAGGTCGCCATCGAGCACCACTGGCGCGACCCGTTGCGCGAGGTGTCGTAGAACGCCCACCTGCACTCGTCGGCAGGACAGATCTTCACCCGTTCGAGCTCGCCGAGAACGCCGAGGCGCGCGACCGCCCCGAGGATCTCCTCGAGTGCGTCAGTGCCGCCGAGACGAGGCTGGCGGCCGTCGATCGTGAGAGTCAGGCGGAACTCCCGGACCTCGTTCTGTTCTCCCTCTGCAAGACGGCGGAGCTCGTCCCGGAGCGTCCGTGCACGGGCCCGGTGACGACGCGGCTGGACCTCGGGAACCGGCACGTCGTGCTCCTCGAGCCATTCGAGCCAGCTCCGGTCGCCGTCGAGCGCGTCAGTGCCGTCCTCGACGTCGAGGGTGTTGAGGAAGTCGACCACGAGATCACTGTCAGTCACCTAACCAGCATAGCGGTTTTACCGGTTGCGTCACGGCAATGTAACTGGCATCATAGTTTTACTGGTTACCGAGGAGAAGCAATGATGAACTCACTGATCTACCTGGAGCTGGCCAAGCAGCTCAACCGCGAACGGATCGAGGAGGCGGAGTCCCGGAGGCGGAGGCTCCAGCCGCGTCCCGACCGCCGGCACTGGATACCGAAGATCCCCCCGATGCCGGTGCGTTGGCGGCCCGCACGCGCCGCGACGTCCTCACCCCTGGGTTGCACCGCGTGAGCGCCGTAAGCCTCGGCAGCGTGGTGCTGGACTGCCCGGACCCCCTTGCTCTGGCGGAGTTCTACCAAGGCGTGCTCGGCGGAGAGGTCAGCTCGAGCGATCCCGACTGGGCCGACCTCGTCGTCGCGGGTCGCACGCTGGGCTTCCAGCGCGCGCTCAACTACGAACCGCCGTCCTGGCCGGACGGTCCGCCGCAGCAGTTCCACCTCGACCTCACGGTCGAGGAGTACGCCGGACCACACGCGCTGGTGACCTCGCTCGGGGCGACCCCGCTCGACCCGGTCGAGGCTCCGCCGGCCGAGGACGGACGCACCTGGCGGGTGTACGCCGACCCGGCCGGCCACCCGTTCTGCCTCTGCACCTGCTGAGCAGCGGGCGGCCTCGTCGGACGATGGTGTCGGTGGTCACAACTGGAACAAACCGGTCTGCACCCCGGTTTCAACCATGTAACCCTAGGAGACAAGAAACCATGCATTCACTGCTCGACCTCAAGCTGGCCAACTCGATCGACGACGACCGTCGCCAGGCCGCCGCCGCTCAGGGCCGGAGGTCTGCACGTCGGGCCGCTGCCGCACGCAAGGCGCACCGCCGGCACAGCTGACTCAAGGCGCCGCAAGAGGCGCCTTCAGCAACGCGCAGGCGATCAGGCCGAGTGCCGGCCGGGCTGAGGCTCCTGGTGCTCCCAGGCCTCGGTCGACTGCCTGGGCAGCACCCACGGCTTGTCCTCCTGGTCGGCAGCATGCCGCCCACCGGAAATTGCGCCACGGTCGAGGCCGTTGCGCGCTTCGTGCTCCCGCTCGGTCATCACCTGGCAGGCGATCGCCTCGGCACCCGTAGCAGCGCGGGCGATGGCAGCCGCGGTCGTGCATGCGTGTGCCAGCCCGGTCGCCGGGAAGCTGATCTGGACCTCGACCCAACCGCGCGGCGAGGTGCTCAGGGCCGGCCGGTAGTCGATCAGTGTCCTCATCGCGTCGTCCAGGTCGACCTGGTTTCTGGTCGCAACTTCGACGGCTGCGACGTACATCGTTCGCATCCCGGCTGCCCCCTTAGGTGGTTGACCAAATAGTGGGGCAAACGGCTCGTGGCAGCAAAGAACCAGCGGTGCGACACGAGCGGTGAACTAGACCAAAGCAGCGCCTGGTTTCACCACCCGGACAGATGGGAACCAATGCTGTTTCAGATGGTCAGCCTCGACGTACGCGCGGACCCCACGAAGCACCCTCGAGGACGCCGTTCAGCAGGGCGTCGTCACCGTAGATGCTGAGCTCCTCGAGATCCTCGATGCCGTCGATGGTGAGCGTTGCCATGCTCACCTGCACCCAGCGCGGCGAGCCCAGGCAGCGCTTGGGGATCACGGCACGGACGCGCTTGTTCACGTACTCGACACGCGTCGCCATCCCGCGGCAACGGACGCGACCCTTGCGCCCGTCGAGCCGCGCCTGCCACCCCTCGCCGGGAACAGCCGTGATCGAGAGCACCCGCATCTTCCTTCGGCCCTCGTTGGTCCGGATCGCGAACAGGTAGCCGGAGACGTCGCTGTCGTGACCGAGGTCGGAGAAGCTCATCCCCAGCCACAGCTTGCGACCCGCGTAGCTCACACCACTCGTGACGATGTCACCGTCGGCACGGTCGGGAGCCTTCACCTCATTGCCGTTCTCGTCCATCTCGATGACGTCGTTGGCGGCGTCGCGACGGACGTAAGACTCCGCGTGCACGAGGGTCGGCTGCAGGACGACGAGTCCTGCGACAACGGCGACGAGCACAGAGGTGAGCTTCTTCAAAGGTTCTCCCGAGACTGGACCCCACGAGGGGTGCGTCCGGCCGATGCCGAACGCCGAGAACCTACTCGTCACAGACCCTTTATGTGACGTTTTATCAGGAATCCTCGACGGTGGGTCACTTTCCCGTCCGGGCCGGGTCTGGGTCCGTGACAGAAACGCCTGACTCGGATATCAAGAGTCATGCGCATTCTCGTTTCGGGTGTCCTGACCGCCTCCCTGGTCCTGCTCACCCCCGGCCTCGCTGAGGCCAAGAGCCACACCCGCCGCGACCCAGCCGGCGACGTATGGGTCGGCCAGAGCGTCCCGCCGCAGGCGTCGACCCGTGCTCCGGAGCACAGCGAGGGCGACATCAGCGTGGTGCGGCTCAAGCACAACCGCAAGTACCTGCAGCTGTTCATGACCTTGCGGGACATCAAGCGCGAGACGCTGAGCTCGGGGTGGCAGTTCCGGCTGCAGAACCGTCGCAAGAAACTGACGCACGTCGAGGTTCGCGCGGACCATCGGACGGGAGGATCCCCGGACGGCACGCTGTGGGTCACCGACGCGTTCGGTGAACCGAAGAGCTGCGCGGGCACCAGGGGCTTCGCGATCAACTGGGTCCGGAACGTCGTCGCGATCACCATTCCGCGCACCTGCATCGGGAACGCGCGGTTCGTCCGCACGCAGGCCTGGAGCTTCCACTTCTACGAGACCACCAACGACATCGTCTTCCGGGACGACGGCTTCAGCAACACGGACCCTTACAGCCGCAAGCCCCGCTGGAGTCCCTGGGTCCGCAGAGGCTGACCCGCTGGCGGGTGAGGCCCTAGGGCCGCTTCGCCAGTCGGTAGATGCCGTAGCCAACTGCTAGCAGGAAATCCACCATCATCCAGAACACGATGATGATGAACACTCCGATCCCGGTGCCCACATCGTTCGCGGCCTCGCATGTCTCCGCGTCGAGAGAGCCACAGTCACCGGCGTCCGACGAACTCATGCCTCCGATGATCCAGACGATGAACAAGAGCTGGATCGCCAGGAACACCCACAAGAAGATGCGCTTCTTCTTCTTGGCAGGCTCGGCCGCGACCTGAGTCGCAACCGGAGCCGGCGGCGCGGTCGGCGGCGGAACAGGTCGTATCTGATCGGTCCACTCCGAACCGCTCCAGTACCGCTCGTTGCCATTGTCGACGGGGTACCAACCAGCTGGAGTTTGCGTCATGAGCAGGACCGTAGGGCCCGAGCTGGGAAAGGTCACTGAATCTGAGAAAAACCTGAGACCGCCGGTTCTCAATGGGTGAGACCTTGGAGTCAGCCCCTCAGTCGACGTAGTCGGGCAGAAGCCCACGAGCGCTCGATGCTTTCGCCTGGAGCCACCGCTCCACGGTCATCGCTTCGTACCGCCAGACCGCGAGCTTGTACGAGACTAACTAGCCATCCCACGGCCGCGCAGGTCGGCACGAGGATCGTAAGCCACGGCGTCAGAGCCCGAGCTTGTTCACGGCAAACTCAGCCTGCTCCTGCGTGAAGCCTGAGCCGACCTTGGCGGTGAGCTGCCTGATCAGGCCGTCGCGACTGAAGCCCATTCCGGTGTCCTGGTAGTTCTTGGCCGCTGCCACCGCCTGCTTGTTCCAGTTCGGCTTGATCTGGTTGATTGCGAACACCGCGTCGTTTTTCTTGAAGCCTGATCCGACTTCTGCGGTGAGCTGCCTGATTAGCCCGAACCGGCTGAACCTCATGCCGGTGTCGAGGTAGTTCTCGGCGGCCTGGATCGCGTTCTTCTGGGCTGGGGTGAAGTTGTCGGCCTTCTCGCTGGACGAGCCGGAGCCGCTGCCCGACTTGTCGTCGGCGGGCGCTTCCACCTCGCACGCGCTCAGCGCGGCCACAGCGGTAGCGATAACGAGGGCGGTGGAGATGGTCTTCTTCATGTGGCGATTCCCAAGAGGTGAGCTACCCGGTCCGAGCGGCCGGCTCACAGACAATGGGTGCACAACGGGCCATATGGCTAGGCAGTCCCAAGATGTGGCTCGGCTGGGCTGTGCCACTCGCCGACATCTCGCCGCAAAAGTCCGTTCTACGGATGAGCTATCTCAGATGCCGGTAGCCACCGCTCCACACTCGCCCACCCCACCGCGTCGACCCAGACGACACTGATCACCCGGCCCTCCCACCCAGATGAACCGCGGCGCCACTCGACCAGGAGGCTGGGGTGGCCGTCGACGAAACAATGCCGAGCTGGGGAGGGTGGGTCGACTGGGCGGTCGGCGCCCGTGCGGCTCGCCAGGTTGCCCTGGTTGCTGTGTGCGTGGCCGCCGCGCATGGTCGCTCCTGTGTCGGTCGCGACCCCGCCCCAGCATCGCACGCGATCAGGGCTGACCGACCGCTCAGTCGAGGTAGTCGCGCAGGACCTGCGAGCGGCTCGGGTGGCGCAGCTTCGACATCGTCTTGGACTCGATCTGGCGGATCCGCTCACGGGTCACGCCGTAGACCTTGCCGATCTCGTCGAGGGTCTTGGGCTGGCCGTCGGTGAGGCCGAAGCGCATGGAGACCACGCCCGCCTCGCGCTCGGAGAGGGTGTCGAGTACGGCGTGCAGCTGCTCCTGGAGCAGCGTGAACGAGACAGCGTCCGCCGGCACGATCGCCTCGGAGTCCTCGATCAGGTCGCCGAACTCGGAGTCGCCGTCCTCACCGAGGGGAGTGTGCAGGGAGATCGGCTCGCGGCCGTACTTCTGCACCTCGATGACCTTCTCCGGGGTCATGTCGAGCTCCTTGGCGAGCTCTTCCGGAGTGGGCTCGCGGCCGAGGTCCTGCAGCATCTGGCGCTGGACCCGGGCGAGCTTGTTGATGACCTCGACCATGTGCACCGGGATCCGGATGGTGCGCGCCTGGTCGGCCATCGCGCGGGTGATCGCCTGGCGGATCCACCACGTCGCGTAGGTCGAGAACTTGTAGCCCTTGGTGTAGTCGAACTTCTCGACCGCACGGATCAGGCCGAGGTTCCCCTCCTGGATCAGGTCGAGGAAGAGCATGCCGCGGCCGGTGTAGCGCTTGGCCAGCGAGACGACGAGGCGGAGGTTGGCCTCGAGCAGGTGGTTCTTCGCGCGGCGACCGTCCTCGGAGATCCACTGGAGCTCGTCGAGCATCTTCGGGCTGATCTTGCCGCCCTTGGAGAGCTTCTCCTCGGAGAACAGGCCGGCCTCGATGCGCTTGGCGAGCTCGACCTCCATCTCGGCGTTGAGGAGAGGGACCTTGCCGATCTGCTTGAGGTAGTCCTTGACCGGATCGGCGGTCGCGCCGGCGACCATGACCTGCTGCTCGGGCTCGTCGGTCTCGTCAGCGGCGGAGACGATGAAGGTGGCTTCCTTCTCGTCCTCCTTGATCGAGGGATCGGCCTTGACGTCCTTCTCGAACTGCTCGTCAGGGACGTCGAGGAGGACCTTCTTGCCGTCCGGTCCGACTGCCGCGACCTCGGCCTGGAGCTGTTCGGCGGTCTTGGTGGCAGTTGCCTTCTTCGCCGTCGCCTTCTTGGCGGGAGCCTTCTTCGTTGCCGGAGGGGAAGCGGACTTCTTGGCGGCCGCCTTCTTGGCGGTCGTGCTTGACGAACTCGAGGACACGAACTACCTCTCGATTGTCGTTCAGATAATTTTCAGAAAACTTCGGGGGCGCAACAAGACCCGTACCTGTCAACAGCCGCATGCTCATTGTGGCATGCCCGCCAAGAGTCGCCCGCGTCGGTTCACGCGCGCGCGGCAGCCTTGTTCTCCTACGTGGTGTCCACCGATGTGGCAACCAATCCCTAGGCGGGCCCGGCGGATCTCTGAACGACAGCCACGGCGGTTTCGCGGACTGATGTGCCAGCCTGCACAGCTGCGTCGACCAGCATCTCGTAGGCGACCATCTCGACGACCCGGTGCTCCGCCTGCAGCGCAGCGACGGCTTGCTGGAACACACCAGTGGCCGGTGCGGAGCCGTTCCGGACGCGTGGCCCGATTGTGGTTTCGTGATCTCTCATGATGTCCCCCCGAAACAAACCATATAAGATCTAAACGATCTATACCGGGCATAGTCACGAATCTGTTCGGGGCGCTCGGCGGATCGCGGCGGGGAGCAACTGCGGAGCCCAGGAAAGGTGAAACCGCAGCTCAGACCGCGTCGGCCTTGCTGGCCGCCTTCTTCTCCTTCTTGTAGGCCCGCACCTTCTCCAGCGATGCAGCGTCGACCACGTCTGCCACCGAGCGGTAGCCCTCCTGGCTGTAGTCGCCGACGACCGACTCCCACCCCTCAGGGCGTACGCCGAGCTGCTTGGCCAGCAGGGCGACGAAGATCTGTGACTTCTGCTTGCCGAACCCGGGAAGGGAAGTCATCCGGTTCAGCAGGTCCTTGCCGTCGGCCGCCTCGTTCCAGATGCGCTCGGCCTGGCCGTCGTACTCCTCCGCCACGATCCTGGCGACGGCCTGGATCCGCTCGGCCATCGAGCCCGGGAACCGGTGCACGGCGGGCGGCTCGGAGCACAGCGAGGCGAAGTGCTCCGGCTCGGCCGCGGCGATGGCAGCCGGCTCGAGGTTGCCGAACCGCTCCAGCACCTTCGCCGGCCCGGCGAACGCGCGTTCCATCGGGAACTGCTGGTCGAGGAGCATGCCGAGCAGAAGTGCGAACGGCGACCCGGTGAGGACCTCGTCAGCCTGGTTGTCGCCGGTGATGTGGATGACCATGACGCCATCATGCCAACCCACCGAGAACCCGGCGTCGTTGGTCGCACCCGCCGCCTGTGGACGACGAAGCCGATGTCGGGGACAGGAGGCAGTCTGGGGCCGTGGACTCCGCTCTCGCCTCCTCGATCCATGCTGAGCTGCGTGCCTTCGTGGGTGCCGCCGGCACCCGGCGGTCGCTGGCGACGACCTGCCACGTCGGTCATCCCGGAGGCGAGCGCACGCGCTGGCCGCACGATGTGACCACGGACCACTCGGTGCGGACCGACCTCGTGGAGCGCGCGATCGACGGGCTCGTCGTGGCCGAGGGTGCCTGTGGGTGGGTCACCCGGGGTGGCGCGCTGCAGGTCACTGACGCCGACGCCGCGTGGTGCGCGGCAGCGATGACCGCCTTCGGCCGCCATGGGCTAGGACTGCCGGCGTTCTTCGTGCTCAACCGGACCGGCTGGCTCGACCTGGTGAGCGACGAACGGCGCGAGTGGAGCCGGGTGCGCAACCGCGCACCGACGCCCGGCTGAGGCTCAGAGCGGCCAGGTGTGCACCGGCTCGTTGGCGTGCATCAGCTGGCGGTAGTCCTGGAGCGTCAGCCGCAGCGCCTCCGCCCGGTCCGCCCCCGACTCCTCGAAGGCCTTCACCTTCGCGACGTACCAGGACGCGCCGTTGCGGTGCAGCACGCACCGCTGCTCGATGATCGAGAGCAGCCGGGTGGCCTCGTCGTCCTCGACCCCCCAGCGGCCCAGCCCCTCGTGCGCCATCGGCAGCAGCCGGCGCAGGACGAGCTCGGTCGCGTCCACCTCGCCGACCCCGGGCCAGTAGATCCGGGCGTCGATCCCGTGCTGTGCAGCCACGTGGAAGTTCTCCTCGGCTGCGGAGAACGACATCCGCGACCACAGTGGCCGGTCGTCCTCAGCGAGGGTGCGGGTCAGGCCGAAGTAGAAGGCCGCATTGGCCATCGTGTCGATCACCGTCGGGCCGGCGGCGAGCACGCGGTTCTCCACCCGGAGGTGGGGTACGCCGTCCACGACGTCGTAGACCGGGCGGTTCCAGCGGTAGATCGTCCCGTTGTGCAGCTTGAGCTCGGACAACGTCGGGGTGCCGCCGTTCTCGAGCACCTCCAGCGGGTCCTCGTCGTCGGTGATCGGCAGCAGCGCCGGGAAGTAGCGGACGTTCTCCTCGAACAGGTCGAAGATCGAGGTGATCCAACGTTCGCCGAACCAGACTCGCGGCCGGACACCCTGCTCCTTGAGCTCCTCGCTGCGGGTGTCGGTGGCCTGCTCGAACAGCGGGATCCGGGTCTCCTGCCACAGCTGCTTGCCGAGGAGGTACGGCGAGTTGGCGCCGAGTGCGAGCTGTACACCGCTGATCGCCTGCGAGGCGTTCCAGTACGCCGCGAAGTTCTCGGGTCCGACCTGCGTGTGCAGCTGGGTGCTCGTGCAGGCAGCCTCCGGCATGATCGACTCCGACGTCGTCCTCAGCCGCTCCTCGCCCCGGATGTCGATGACCAGGTCCTCGCCGCGAGCCGCGAGCACCTGGTCGCTGATCAGCTTGTAGCGGGGTTCGGGCTGATCGTCGTCGGCGTGAGGTGTCCGTCCTCCAGCGTCGGCAGGATCCCGATCATCACCATGTGGGCGTGGACCTCGTTGGACTTGCTCTCCGCCTGGTTCAGGCTGGTCCGCAGGTCGTCCTCGAAGCCGGAGACGCCGCGTGAGCCGAGCCGTCGCGGCAGCACGTTGATCTCGAGGTTGAACTGTGCGAGCTCGGTCTGGAAGTGCGGGTTGGCGATCGCCTCGAGCGCCTCGGCGCTCTTCAGGGCGGGGTGGCCGTCATCGTCGACGAGGTTGAACTCGATCTCCATGCCGGTCATCGGGTCATCGACGTCGAAACGGGATTCCCGGAGCATCCGGGCGAAGACGTCGAGGCAGCGGCGCACCTTCTCGCGGTGGCGCGTGCGGTCAGCCCTGGTGAACTCCTGCAGGTCGACTTCTTTCCCCATGACGGCACACTAGTCGCGCCGGGTCCTGTCTCACGAGGCCTGATCTTTGCGCCCGTGGTCTGGGACGCCACCAGTAGCGGTACCGCCGAAGACAGCGAGCTCGTCCTCCGGGATCCGCTCCCACACAGTCGGCGGCACGGCCCGGGTGAGCACCTCCGCCACGCAGTGCGCCATCGAGTAGTCCGGGTCGACCTCGAGGCAGCGGTCGATCGCACACCAGGCGAGGGCTCCGTCACCGTGCTGCCAGGCCGCGAAGGCCAGCAGCGAGCACGCGCCGGGCAGGAGGTCGCGGGGGCTGCGGCGCACGAGCTCGCGCCACAGCTCGACGTGTGACCCGGAGCTCTGACGGGTGATCTCGGCCCACGCCACGTCGCGGACCGGGACCAGCGACACGAGCACCAGGAGCCGTCCCGCGTCCACCGGGAGGAGCTGTCCGCTGTCCTCGACGCGCGAGCGGATGCGTCGCTGGAGCCACCTGGCCTCCGTGCGCAAGAACCCCTGGGCCGGATCGCGAGCCTCAGGCGAGCTGGCCACCAGGTCGGCGTACCGCGTGGCGGCCAGGGCCACCTCGACGGCGTCGTCCTCGTCGGTCCCGACCAGCGAGTCGACGAGCTCCTCCCGGTCGCGGTGGACGACCTGCCCGTCGTACACCCGCTGCGCTGTGAACGGATGCGTCTCGAGCTCGTACGACGTGCCGGGCGACCCGTCCTCCGGCACCGGATGCCAGCAGCCTTCGTCGACACGAAGCACCTCGATCACGTCCACATCGATGTCCAGCAGCCGGCCCACCAGCTCCAAGGACTGGGCGAGGGCGACCTCGACGTCGTCGGTGTAGAGCAGCACGGCCGCACGGCGTACCCGGTTGGCGACCACCGCGTCGATGAGCACGCCGGCAACGGCCGCCTGTTCCGCTGCCTCGACGGGTAGGTCGACCCGGGCGTGGAACGCGCCGCCGGGAGGTCCGAAGGTCAGCAGGACGACTGAGTCCTGGGGATGGAAGCCGAGGACGGCGGGCACGACGGCGACCAGGTCGGTCGGAGTGCGTGCCACGAAGGCAGAGGGGTCCCGTGAGGTCATGGGCTCACCCTCGGAGCCGACGCACCTTCGAACCACCGACTCGCGCCGGGCTGTGCACCACGCCCGGTTCCGGCCTGGGTGTGGACGCGAAATGGACCACGGCGAACCCCAGCATCACCACCGCCCATCCCGCCACGACGTCGAGCACCCAGTGGTTCCCGGTGCCGACCACGACGACCGCCGTGATGCCGGCGTGCAGCCAGCCCAGCAGCCGCCAGGGGGCGCGGGCATGACGCTGGAGGACGACCGCCACCCACAGCGCCCAGCCCGCGTGCAGCGACGGCAGTGCAGCGAGCTGGTTCGTGAGGCCGCCGAGGCCGCGCGGTGCCGAGGCGTCGCCGCCCCACCATCCCTGCGCCGAGTGCAGGTCGAGCACGTCGATGAAGCCGCTCGTCAGCCTGGGCGGGGCCGTCGGAATCAGCAGGTAGAAGGTCAGTGCGATCAGGGTCGCCACCACGAGGGCTCGTCGCGCCGGCACATAGCGCACAGCGCCCTGCCGGTAGAGCCAGACCAGCACGACCGCCGTCACGATGTAGTGGGCCGTCGCGTACCAGAAGCTGCCGAACACCCCGACGGCGCGGTCCTGGGCGAACCACTCGTTGAGGGCCGGCTCCCAGTCGAGCAAAAGCATCCTTTCGAGGTGCAACAGCTCGCCGGCCCGATCCACGGCTGGTCCCGCGGAGCCGTCGGCCAGCAACCGGCTCGCGCTGTAGGCGACGTAGAGCACCATCACCAGGCCGAGCTCCCAGGCCCCACGCGAGCGCAGGATGCGGCGCGCTCCGAGGACGCCACGGGCAGGAATGCGCCCGGTCGCGCGTGCGTCGACGAGTACCTGTTGCGTCACTCGCCCACCGTGGCGTGACCGCGCCCGCACGGCATCGGGGTACTCCCCCAACCCGACCCCGGTCTGTGTCTCGGGGTCGTGGGGGGTCGGGGGTCCTGCGGCGTGGCACGATCACGACGTGCGCTCCGAGCCGACGATCCTGCACGTGGATCTCGACGCCTTCTTCGCGGCGGTCGAACAGCGCGACAAGCCCTCCCTCCGCGGCAAGCCGGTGGTGGTCGGTGGTGTCGGCGGCCGCGGCGTGGTGGCCACCGCCTCGTACGAGGCCCGGACCTTCGGGGTGCACTCGGCGATGTCCACCTCCGAGGCCAGGCGGCGGTGTCCCAACGCTGCGTTCCTGTCCGGCCGGTTCCACGCCTACCGCGACACGAGCCGGGCGGTGATGGAGCTGTTGCGCTCGGTCAGTCCCCTGGTGGAGCCGCTGTCGCTGGACGAGGCGTTCGTCGACCTCGCCGCCGCGGACCTTCCCGACCTCTCGGTCACCTCCGTCAGTGGCTTCGCCCGACGGCTCAAGGAGCAGGTGCACGAGGTGACCGGTGGGCTCACCGGCTCGGTCGGCATCGGCACCTCCAAGCTGGTCGCCAAGATCGCCAGCGACCTCGACAAGCCCGACGGGTTGGTGGTCGTCGCGCCGGGCATGGAGCAGGACCTGCTGCGGCCGATGCAGGTGACAGTCATCCCCGGTGTCGGCCCGGCCACCGCCGAGCGGCTGCGCCGGGTCGGCGTGCACACCGTCGAGGAGCTCGAGCGGCTCACCGAGGACGAGCTCGTACGGCTGCTCGGCCGTGCCCACGGCTCCGGGCTCTTTGCGCTGTCCCGCGCGCAGGACGACCGGTCAGTGGAGCCCGAGCGGGAGGCGAAGTCGATCAGCGTCGAGGACACCTACGACACCGACCACGTCGACAAGAAGCTCCTCGAGGCGTTGCTCGACCGGCAGTCGGCCAAGGTCACCGAACGGCTGCGCAAGGCACGGATCTCGGGGCGCACCGTCTCGATCAAGGTGCGGCTGCACGACTTCTCGACCGTCAGCCGGTCAGCGACGCTCTCCGAGCCGTCCGACGACGGCCGCCAGATCGCTCGGGTGGCCAGGCGGATGCTGGCGGACCTGGACACCTCCAGCGGCGTACGCCTTCTGGGTGTTGGGGTCTCCGGGTTCGCCGACTGGATCCAGGAGGACCTGTTCGCCGACGACGAGGACGAGCAGGAGGTGACGCCCGACGAGGCGACCGAGGCAACAGTGGCGGCGATGTCCCGCCAACGCGGCTGGGCGCCCGGCATGGACGTGGTCCACGAGGCTCATGGCCGCGGCTGGGTCTGGGGCTCGGGTCGGGGCGTGGTCACGGTGCGGTTCGAGACTGCCGAGACAGGCCCGGGCCGGGTGCTCAGCTTCGCCGTCGACGACCCGGCGCTGGCGCCGTTCAGACCACCCGAAGAGTGACCTCGTCACCGGGCCTGAGCTGCGCACACACCGCGAGGTCGTCGGGGACGACCACGGCGACCACCGGGTAGCCGCCGGTGGTCGGGTGGTCGTTCAGGAACACCACCGGCTGGCCGCTGGGAGGGACCTGCACCGCCCCGAGCACCATCCCCTCGCTCGGCAGCTCCTGGTCACCGCGTCTGCGGACCGGCTCGCCCTCGAGCCTGAGGCCGATGCGGTTGGAGTCGCTGCCCACGACGTACGCCGCACCATCGATCGCCTCGACCGACGCGGCCTCGAACCAGTCGTCGCGGGGCCCGAGCCGCAGCCTCAGCTGCCGTGAGGGAGTGGGTGTCCGCACGGCCTCGACCGCGACCGGCCGTCCGGGCGATCCCAGCGCGAGCACGTCGCCCTCGGCGACCGGATCCGGCCCCAGTCCGGAGAGCAGGTCCGTGGAGCGCGAGCCCAGCACCGGCTCCACCTCGATCCCGCCCGAGACCGCGAGGTAGGCACGCAGCCCCTGAGTGGCCCCACCGAGCTCCACGAGCGACCGGGCCGGGACCGCGACCGCGTTGGCCCACTCCCGCCCCCGTCCGTCCACGCTCACCGGGACCCGGGCGCCCGTGACGGCGATGGTCACGGCGCTGCGGGTCCGGAACGACAGCTGCCCCCCGAGGCACTCCAGGGTCGCTGCGGACTCGTCGTTGCCCACCAGCCGGTTGGCCAGGCGGTGCGCGGGGCCGTCCAGTGCTCCCGACAGAGGGACTCCGAGGTGTGCCTGACCGGCGCGGCCGAGGTCCTGCACGGTGACCTGGGGTCCCGCCGACTGGACCTCCAGCTCGCGGTCAGTCATCGCTGCCTTCGGCAGAGCGGTCGACGAACCGCACCCTCGTGCCCGGGGACAACAGAGCCGGCGGGTCCTGCTCGACGTCCCAGAGGCGTTCGTCCGTCCTGGCGATCAGCTGCCAGCCACCGGGCGAGGAACGTGGGTAGACCCCGGTGAACTCCCCCGCCAGGCCGACCGAGCCCGCCGGGACCTTCGACCTCGGCTCCTCGAGCCTGGGGACGTGCAGCTCCTCGGGCAGCCCGCTCAGATAGGCGAACCCGGGCGCGAAGCCGCAGAACGCGACCACGAACTCGGATTCCCGATGGCGCTCGATCACCTCGTCGACGCCCAGGCCGCTGTGGCGGGCCACCGACTCGAGGTCGGGACCGTCGTAGGTGACGGCCAGCTCCACCAGCCGGTCCTCCACGTCGTCGGGCAGCCCGGCCGGCCAGTCGGCGAGCCCGTCGAGCACGCGCTTCGGGTCACGCAGGCCGTCCAGGAGCAGCGTCGCCGCTGCGGGGACGATGTCGGTGCAGCTCAGCTCGCCGGTCTCGAGGCGACGCCTGGCCTCGGCGTACGCCGCCCGCACCTCGTCCGCGCCTCCACACTCCAGCAGGAGCGCGTGATCACCGAATCGCCGGACTCGCATCCCGCAATCCTCGCAAAGTGCTGACCGGTGGCGCGACTCTTGGCACAGTGGTCTGGACATAGGCGTGGGGTCCGCGGAAAGTATGAGTTTCCGCGGACCCCACTGTGGAACAGCCGTGATGTTCTGCTCCGAACCAGCGACTCCCGCAGATCCGGTCGTCTCATCACCTTGACGACCTCCGGTGAGTCTCCCCACCGGGCGGACCTGCAGTTTTCATCCGGTTCCCCGCTGCCCTTGCGGGCCGCGGTGAGAGATGTCTACGCGAGGTCCGGGGCAGAGCACAAGGGCAATTCCCACGGATCCACGAACTATTTTTCAAGGCGCTGAGTTGCCCACAGAACCGGGCCGGTGATCCACAGGACGGACCGGTTGTCCACACTGTTTCCACAGGCTCCTGTGGACAACTCAGGGCCTGAGGCGGCCTCGAAACTCACCACGGACGCACGTCGTACCCGGCTCCCACCAGTGCGTCGCGCACCGCGACCGCCGCCTCGACAGCTCCCGGCGAGTCGCCGTGCACGCAGAGCGACTGCACCTCGCCCGCCTTGGCCATGTCGACGGCGTTGGTAGCGATGTCCTTCGCGTTCTCGACCAGCGCACCCGGCTGGTCACGCGGCACCAACGTGCCCTCCGAGGTGTAGCCACGGTCCGGGAACCCCTCGCGTACGCCGGTCCGCCCGGCCGCCTCCGCCAGGCGCAGCACCGCCGAGCCGGGCAGTCCGAGGACGGGCAGCTGGCCACTACCCCGCAGGACTGCCGCGGCCTGGTCCTCGTCGTCGACGACCCGGTTGTAGAGCGCCCCGTGCGGCTTGAGATAGGCGACCTCGATGCCACACTCCGCCGCGATCCCACGCAGCACCTCGACCTGTTCCGACACCCACCCGGTGAGCACGTCACCCTCGACGTCCATGTGCTGCCGGCCGAAGTTCGCGCGGTCGCGGTAGGACACCTGGGCGCCGACCACCACACCCAGCTCGGCCGCCGCCTCGCACACCCGTCGCATGGTCCTCTCGTCGCCCGCGTGGAACCCGCACGCGAGGTTGGCGCTGGTGACCACGGTCAGCAACCCGTCGTCGTCGGTGACCCCCTCGCCGAGGTCCGCGTTGAGATCGATGCGCATGACCCCAGTCTGCCGTCCGGCTCACCGCCTCGGCGACCTCACTGAGAAGTGGCTGAGAAGTCGCGTGAGAGGCAACTTCGGGGGGTACCGGCACGTCTGTAGTGGTGAGGCGCCAGACACGGCACCCCACGAGCGCAGGCGGGAATCCCCCACCCTCGCCAAGTGTTGGACAAGCAGGACCAGCGCCATCGGTCCACCTGTAGGAAGGGAAGACCGCCATGAGCACCACCACGAAGACCCGTAACGATCGTGAGATCGAAGGGCGCGACAGCGTCGGTCTCTACCTCGACGAGATCGCCCGCACCCCGTTGCTGGATGCTGCCACCGAGGTCGAGCTCTCCAAGACGATCGAGGCCGGCCTGTTCGCCCAGAAGCTCCTCGAGGAGGGCCGTGTCGGCCGCCGCAAGGGCGGCGCCCCCAAGTTCGCCACCGAGGACGAGCTCCGCTGGATGGTCGAGGAGGGCGAGCGGGCGATGCAGCGCTTCATCAACGCCAACCTCCGCCTGGTGGTCTCCATCGCGCGCAAGTACGGCCGCAGCCAGATGCCGATGCTCGACCTGATCCAGGAGGGCAACACCGGCCTGATCCGCGCCGTCGAGAAGTTCGACTACGCCAAGGGCTACAAGTTCTCCACCTACGCCACCTGGTGGGTGCGTCAGGCGATCACCCGCGGCATCGCCCAGCAGGCACGTGTCGTGCGGCTGCCGGTGCACGTCGTCGAGGAGCTCAACCAGGTCGGCTCGGCCCGTCGTACCCTCGAGCGTCAGCTGGGCCACGAGCCCGACCCCGAGGAGATCGCCGCCGAGCTCGACATGGACATCGAGCGGGTCCTCGACCTGATGGCCTGGGGACGCGACCACGTCAGCCTGGACACCCCGGTCGACGAGGACGGCGACACCTCGCTCGGTGACCTGATCGCCCAGGAGAGCTCACCGGGGCCGGACCTCACCGTGCTCGACACCGAGTCGCGCGACCGCCTGAACACCCTGGTCGGGCTGCTCGACGAGCGCTCCGCCGACATCGTGCGCTCTCGCTACGGGCTCGTCGACGGACGCCAGCACAAGCTGGCCGACATCGGCACCCGTCACGGCATCTCCGCCGAGCGGGTGCGGCAGCTCGAGCGCGAGGCGATCGCGAAGCTGCGCCGCCTGGCCGACCCGGACCTGGCTGCCTGAGCCCTCCACCGAGACCGCTCGGCGGGCCGGGTCAGGCCTGAGGACTCAGTCGTCCCGCGACCCCGCCGAGACCACGTCCGCGAAGACCTCCGCAACCCTCTTGCGGAGGTCTTCGCGCGTCCCGGTGTTCTCGATGACATGCGTGGCGATCGCCCGGCGGTCCTCGGGCGATGCCTGTGACCGGATGCGCGACTCCGCATCCTCCTGCGTCCAGCCGCGGTCACGGGTCATCCGGGCGACCTGGAGCTCGGGTGGCGCGTCCACGACGACCACCGCGTCGAAGGTGTCCGCCCGGCCGCTCTCGGCCAGCAATGGGATGTCGTGTACGACGACCGCGTCGGCCGGCGCCTGCTCCTCGAGCTCCACGATCCGCTCGAAGACGAGAGGGTGCACGATCGCCTCGAGCCGCTTGCGCGCCTGCTCGTCGTTGAAGACCAGGCGTCCCATCGCAGGGCGGTCGAGCTCTCCGTCCGGACCTAGAAGCTCCTCGCCGAACTCCTCGACGACCGCGGCCAGCCCCACGGTGCCCTTCGCCACGACCTCCCGGGCGAGCGCGTCGGCGTCGATGATCACCGCACCCAGCTCCGCGAGCATGGTCGAGACAGTGCTCTTGCCGGAGGCGACGCCACCTGTGAGTCCTACTCGGGTCGTCATGGCGCGATCATCGCAGCCGGCTCCCTCGCGAGCGCTCAGCCCTCGTCCGGGTCCTTCTTCTTCTGCTTGCGCTGCTGCCTGAGGTACTCCTCCTGCTCGGCGGCCAGCCTGGCCTCCCGGTGCACACGTCGCTGTTCCTCGGCGCGCTCGCGCACCTTCCGCAGGAACTCCTCGTCGCTCTCGGCCTCGGTGGCCGCCGCCCTGCCCGGACGGTCGTACTCGGGGAACTCCGGGACCGCGCGCTCGTGCGGAGACGTCCGGGGTGCGCCGTGCGGCCGTCCTGCCACGAGGTAGGCGACGGAGCCCGCGAGCGGGAAGAACAGCACGAGCAGGATCCACCAGAGCTTGGGCAGGTTGCGGATCTCGCCGTCGCTTCGACTGATGACGTCGACCAGGCAGTAGATCCACAGGGCCAGCACCACCAACCCGAAGAACAGTTCGAACCGAATCATGGAGCGAAGTGTGTCCCACCCACCGCCTCCCTGTCCCGGTCTTGGCTGACAGGATCGGCGGGTGGACGTGCGCGACCTGACCCCGGAGTCGCGAGTTGCCCTGCTCGTCCCCGGGTCCGTGGCGTACGCCGAGCTGGTGATCGCCCTGCTGCGACGCGGCGTCTTCCCGGTCCCGATGGACGTGCAGCTGACCCCGAGCGAGCGCGCGCCGCTGCTGGACGACGTGGATCCCGCTCTGGTCGTGGAGTCGCAGGCACAGCTGGAGGACCTGCTCGCCGCACTTGCAGACGAGCAACCGACCGGTCTACCCAAGGGGCGCCCGATCCACCTCACCAGCGGCACCACGGGTCGCCCCAAGGGCGTGTTCTCCGGCCTGCTCGACCCTGATGAGGCCGAGGCGCTGGTCGCCGAGGAGCGCGACCTGTGGGACTTCTGCGGCGACGACGTGAACCTGGTGCTCAGCCCGATGCACCACTCGGCGCCACTGCGGTTCGCGACCGGGACGCTGCTGGCAGGTGGCCGGGTCGTCGTACCGGGACCGTTCGACCCGGAGAAGGTGACCGCCGCGATCCGGGAGCACCGCCCCACGTCGATGTTCTGCGTTCCCGCGCATCTGCAGCGGTTGTTCGCGCACTGGGACGAGCATGGGGCGCCGGACCTCGGCTGCTTCCGGCTGGTCGCCCACGCGGGCGCACCCTGTCCCGAGTGGGTGAAGCGACGGTTGGTCGAGGTGTTCCCGGACGGTTCGACGTGGGAGTTCTACGGGTCGACCGAGGGGCAGTTCACCGCCTGCCGGAGCGAGGAGTGGCTCCAGCGTCCGGGCACCCTGGGTCGCGCGCGCCCGGGGCGGACGATGACGGTCGACGAGGAGGGACACCTGTGGTGCGTCGTACCTCCTCATGCGCGGTTCACCTACCTCGGCGATCCGGAGAAGACGGCAGCAGCGTGGCGCGAGACCGATGCCGGGCCCGCGTTCACGGTCGGCGACCTGGGCCACGTGGACGAGGACGGCTACGTCTTCCTCGACGGGCGCCGCGAGGACCTGATCATCAGCGGTGGCGTCAACGTCTACCCCGCCGAGATCGAGCGGGTACTCGCCGAGGTTCCCGGAGTGGAGGACATCGCCGTGTTCGGCGCCGAGGACGAGCGGTGGGGCCAACGAGTCTGTGCCGCCGTCGTCGGCACGGTGGAGGTCGAAGCGCTCACGGCCCACGCACGCGAACACCTCGCACCGGCGAAGCGGCCCAAGGAGTTCCGCCGACTCGAGTCGCTCCCCCGCACGCCCACTGGCAAGGTCCGGCGCCTCGACCTGCCCGACGAGGTCAAGGAGCTCCCCTGATGGGGTTCAGCAAGGCGGAGCTGGAGACGTTCCGGGACGTGGAGGTGCCCGACCTGCTGCCGGAGCCACCTGGCGACCTCCGGCTGTTGTTCGTGGGGATCAACCCGGGACTGTGGACTGCTGCGGTGCAGACCCACTTCGCCCACCCGGTCAACCGCTTCTACCCGGCGCTCTTGCGGGCCGGCATCCTCACCGACCCCGTCAGCGCGTCGGACGGCATGACCGAGCTGGACCGCGAGCGGTTCCGCTCCCGCGGGCTCGGCATCACCAACCTCGTGCCGCGCGCCACCGCAAAGGCATCGGAGCTGACGGCCGCCGAGCTGCGCGAGGGCGGCGTCCGGCTGCGCGAGCTCGTGCGGACGCGCCGACCAATGGTGGTCGCGATCGCCGGGATCACGGCGTACCGCCAGGCCTTCGGTCAGCCGAAGGCCCACCTCGGTCGGCAGGACGAGACCTTCGAGGATGCCGAGCTCTGGGTGGTGCCGAACCCCAGTGGCCTCAACGCGCACGAGACGGTCGCAACGCTTGCTGAGGCCTACGCCGCGCCCGCGACGGCGGCCGGGCTCCTCTGAAACAGAGGAGCCCGGCCCCCACTCGGGGACCGGGCTCCTTCGATCTGAGACTGCGTGCGGTCAGGCCTGCCCGCCGGTCAGCTTCTCGCGGAGCGCCTGCAGCGCCTCGTCCGAGGCGAGCGAGCCGGCCTCGGGCTCGGCACCCTCTTCGGCGACATCCTCGCCACCGCTGGAGTACGACGTGGCCTCGCCGGCCTCGACCTCGGCCTGCTTGGCCTCGGCCTGCTGCTTGACGTGGGCCTCCCAGCGCGCGTGCGCCTTGGCGTACTGGTCCTCCCAGATCTTGCGCTGGTCGTCGAAGCCCTCGAGCCACTCGCCCGTGTCGGGGTCGAAGCCGTCTGGGTAGATGTAGTTGCCCTGGTCGTCGTACGTCGCCGACATGCCGTAGAGGGTGGGGTCGAACTCCTCGCCCTCGACCGCGGTGGCCGTCTCGTTGGCCTGCTTCAGCGACAGCGAGATCCGACGACGCTCGAGGTCGATGTCGATGATCTTGACCATCACGTCGTCGTTGACCTGGACGACCTGCTCGGGGATCTCCACGTGACGCTCGGCGAGCTCGGAGATGTGCACCAGGCCCTCGATGCCCTCCTCGACACGGACGAACGAGCCGAACGGCACCAGCTTGGTGACCTTGCCCGGCACGATCTGGCCGATCTGGTGGGTCCGGGCGAAGTGCTGCCACGGGTCTTCCTGGGTGGCCTTCAGCGACAGGGACACGCGCTCGCGCTCCATGTCGACGTCGAGCACCTCGACGGTGACCTCGTCACCGACGGTGACGACCTCGCTCGGGTGGTCGATGTGCTTCCAGGACAGCTCCGAGACGTGCACCAGGCCGTCGACGCCACCGAGGTCCACGAAGGCACCGAAGTTGACGATCGAGGACACGACGCCCTTGCGGATCTGGCCCTTCTGGAGCTGGGTGAGGAAGCCGTGGCGAACCTCGGACTGCGTCTGCTCGAGCCACGCACGGCGCGAGAGCACGACGTTGTTGCGGTTCTTGTCCAGCTCGATGATCTTCGCCTCGAGCGTCTGTCCGACGTAGGGCTGCAGGTCGCGCACTCGGCGCATCTCCACCAGCGACGCGGGCAGGAAGCCGCGCAGGCCGATGTCCAGGATCAGGCCGCCCTTGACGACCTCGATGACGGTGCCCTCGACGACGCCGTCCTCTTCCTTGACCTGCTCGATCGTGCCCCAGGCGCGCTCGTACTGGGCGCGCTTCTTGGAGAGGATCAGCCGGCCTTCCTTGTCCTCCTTCTGGAGAACGAGGGCCTCGACCTTGTCACCTACCTTGACGACCTCGTTGGGATCGACGTCGTGCTTGATCGACAGCTCACGCGAGGGAATGACGCCCTCGGTCTTGTAGCCGATGTCCAGGAGGACCTCGTCGCGGTCGACCTTGACGATGATGCCTTCGACGATGTCACCGTCGTTGAAGTACTTGATCGTCGCATCGATGGCGGCGAGGAATTCCTCCTCCGTACCGATGTCGTTGACTGCGACCTGCGGAGCGTCGGAAAGAGTAGGGGTGATTGTCATAGGGAAAGAAGAACCTTCGGGTGGATAGGAGTCGTGCGGGCACGCGCAGAAGCCCGTTTCACCATCACGAGTTGTGTTCGTTGCCCGTCACGGTTTCCCGTTCTGGGCCGACAGCGAGCGAGAAGCTGCTACGTCTGAGACTCAGGCAGACTTCTGGCGCACCGCCCAGTCTATCCGCCAGCGCCGCTGAGCGTCCAACCGAGCCGGTGCAGCCCGGAATTCACCCGCCTGCAGCGTGCGGATCCCCACTCCGTGCGATCGCGGCAAGCTGTTCCCGTGAGCGTACGACGACCTCGTTCTGGTCGTCTCGCGTAGCCAGCTCCACCAGCGCGAACAAGTCGGCCGCACGGGCCCGGTCGAGCAGGTCCTCGGGTGTCGAGGGCATGAAGCTCCGGTAGGCAACAACCACCGCGTCGGCGAACGCGGGCACACGCTCGAGTCGCAGCAGGTTGCCCAGGTCCGCGTACGGCGTGCCGGCCATCGCGAACTCCCAGTCGAGCACGCCTGTCACCTCGAGAGTCGCCGGGTCGACGAGCAGGTTCTTGGCGTTGAAGTCACCGTGCACCAGGCACACGCGCCGGTCCTCGTCCAACAGGTCCTGCGCGTCGGACGCGACGGTGCGCATCGCGTCGACCAGCTTCTCGTCGAGGATGGCCTCCAGCCTGGCCACATGTGCGTTCACCCACGCAGGCAGGTCACGCATATGTCCGGGCAGGTCCTGTGCGACCAGCGTGCGGTCGACGAAGATCCCTGCTCGCGGTTGGGCCAGGTGTCCCAGGCGACCGAGCAGGGTGCCGAGGTTCGCACCGATGGCCGACTGCTGGCCGGCGTCGAGCCCTGGCAGCACGAGGTCGAGTCGCTCTCCGGGCAGTCGCGAGGTGACGAGCAGCCCGGGCAGGTCGGCATCCGGGTCGCCGCGTCGTACCTCCAGGACGTCAGGCACCGGGAGCAGTCCGCGGACCAGCTCGAGCACAGCCGCGTCGATCTCGGGAGCGAGTGGGCCGCGTCGCGCCGACCGCTGCCCGTAGACCCGGACGATGGTTGCCTCACCCGCGGCCTCGGCGAGAAACGTCTCGCCGCTGTGGCCGCCGGCCAACGGCTGCAGCGATGTCGGGAAGCCGTCCATGCCCCGACCCTGCCATGAGGGTGGGGTTAGTGTTCGTGCGTGTCTGGAGTCCGCCCCGAGCGACGTCCCGTCGACGAGGTCGAGTCGCTGCTGGCCAACCGTGCCGACTGGGACGCCTACGCCGACGAGTACCAGTCGACGCACGGGGAGTACCTCGGCGACGCAGGGTTCCTGTGGGGACCCGAGGGCGTGCGGGAGGACGACGTGCACGCACTCGGTGACGTGACTGGCAGGAGTGTGCTGGAGATCGGCTGTGGTGCGGGGCAGTGCTCGCGTTGGGTCCTCGCCCACGGCGGTGTTCCGGTGGGCATCGACGTGTCCCGTCGCCAGCTGCAGCACAGCCGGCGCATCGACCTGGAGCACGGGGTCGTCGTACCCACCCTGTGCGCGTCCGCGGCAGGACTCCCGTTCGGCGACTCGACGTTCGACGTCGTGTTCTCCGCCTTCGGCGCCCTGCAGTTCGTCGCTGACGCTCCCGCTCTGGTGGCCGACGTCGCACGAGTGCTGCGACCTGGCGGCATCTTCGCGTTCTCGGTCACGCATCCGACCCGGTGGATGTTTCCCGATGACCCGGGTGAGGAGGGGCTGGTTGCCTCGCAGTCCTACTGGGACCGCACGCCCTACGTCGAGGTGGACGACGAGACCGGCGCCACCCGGTACGTCGAGCACCACCGCACGATCGGTGACTGGGTCAGTGCCCTGTCCAGCAACGGGTTCGTGCTCACCGACCTGCACGAGCCCGAGTGGCCGGCCGACCACGACCGCACCTGGGGCGGGTGGAGCCGGATCCGCGGCATGCTCACTCCAGGCTCCGCCATCTTTGTGGCTGACCTCCGGACCTGAGGTTCAGGCTCAGGCCGTGATTCTCTCGCGTTTGCCATGGCTGGCCGGTGAGGAGGAACGAGCCATCAGGAAGAGCACGAGCGCGGCCAGCAGGGCCACGCCTCCGCCGATGAACCCGATCAGCGGCACGGTCGTGGTGACGAGGGTGAGCAGGGAAAGCGAGTCCTTGGTGTCCACCGCGCTCTGCCTGATCTGGTCCGGGGTGAACTCTGCCTGCAGGTTCAGAACCTGCGTCCCGTCCGCCAGGTAGCGCTGCTGGTTCTGGCTCTGGTTCTGGATCGCTCCGGTCCTCGGCTCGACCCAGATGATCACCTCGTTGGTGTAGGTGCCGTCAACACCCTCGGCGACCTCGACGGGGGCCTTGTCGATGTTGATCTTGTAGCGATACGTGTCGAGACCCTCGATCACTTCCGTGCCGTCGTAGACGGCAGCAACGGATGCACCGACGGTGCCGTCCCAGTAGCGGTAGGTCTTCTTCTCGGCGTCGAAGGGCCACTTGTTCACCAACCCCTCGTACTGCACCGAGTCGGCCGGCAGGTAGTCACCGTTCTTGACCGCGATTGCGCTGACCCGGTCGGTCGCGAAGGTGGTCTCGTCCGCGGTCACCAGGCGAGGATCCTCGCCGTCGACGCAGTCCGGAGCACTGCCATCCTCGTTGACCACCACGCACGACCCCGACAGGAACACGACGACGTCGTCGTCGGACTTGGCGGCGTCAGACTGGGTGATGCTCACGATCCGTATGTCGTTAGGAGCGCCGAGCTCCCCGGTCTCGGCGTCAAGGCGCTGGGCCACACCGCTGAGCAGGGTCTTGTTGTTGATGTCGACGGGAGTCTTCTTGACCACGCCCGGCGCCCAGACCGTAGTCAGCACCGCCGTCACCAGCAGAAAACTGCCCAGACCCAGCAGAACCAGGCGGATCACCTTTTGCACTGCGTCCCCTCCCAAGGATGTCAAGCTCGCCGCAGACTAGCCTATGTCACCCCGTTGTGATTTCGCGGAGCGCTTCAGGTCCGCGATCAGTCTGCGGCGACGTTCTCAGTGTCGTTCTCGGCGACGTACTCAGCGACCACGATCCCGTGCGCCGCGTAGAGCAGTCGGTCATAGCCTGCCTGCCAGACCCGCTCGACCGGCACCTGTCGCCGGCGAACGGCATGCCATAGTCGGACGATGCGCAGTCGTCATCCTCAGAACCACCGATGACCGCGCCCGTCGCCCCCGACGAGACCGCGCCAGCCGGAGGACGTACGTCCACGACACTGCCGGCGCTGGACTCCATGCGGGCAGTCGCCGCTGTCGCAGTCGTCGCCACGCACGCCTCCTTCTGGGGCGGTGCCTACGCGGAACCGGTGTTCGGCACGTCACTGGCGCGACTCGACATCGGCGTTGCCATCTTCTTCGTGCTCTCGGGCTTTCTGCTGTCGCGACCCTGGCTGGAACGCCACGCTCGTCGCCAGCCTGCCCCGTCGACGGCGCACTACCTGTGGAAGCGCGCGCTTCGCATCATCCCGGTGTACGTCGTGGCCGTCGTGGCCGCCTTGACACTTCTTCCCGGAAACAGCGGAGCGCCGCCTTCGCTCTGGGCCAAGACGCTGCTCCTGGGCAACATCTACGTCGACGACCGGCTCCCCGACGGGCTGACCCAGATGTGGAGCCTCGCGGTCGAGGTGGCCTTCTACCTGGTCCTGCCCGGAGTCATGTGGCTGGCGCTGTCCCGACGCCGACGAGGAACGCCCTCCCGGAGCAGGCTGGGTGCGGTGCTGGTGACGCTCGTCCTCGTCAATGTGGTCTGGGTCCTCGACCTGTCGGCGCGGCTCGACTGGGGCGGTTCGCTGACCGGCCTCTGGCTGCCCTCCTTCCTGACGTGGTTCTCGGTGGGCATGCTGATCGCGGCGTGCTTCGTGCACACCCATCGGGAAGCAGATGATGCGGCCGTCGGCTCAACCACTGTTGCGTCCGTGCTCCGGCAGATGGGGCTGACCCCTGGGGTCTGCTGGACGGCGGGCCTTGCCCTTTTCGCCATCTCCGCGACGCCGGTGGCTGGACCCGCATCGCTCACCGCGCCCACCCTCGGCGAGGCGATGACGAAGAACCTCTTGTACGCGATCACGGCTGGCCTCCTCATCCTGCCTGCCGTCTTCGCCGATCCCGGTGGCCGGTTCATCCGCGTCATGTCGACGCCGTTCCTGCGGCATCTGGGCCACATCTCCTACGGCGTCTTCTGCGTGCACCTTGTGATCCTGGAACTGGTGGCGCGGTGGCGTGGCATCGAGCTGTTCGAGGGCCGGACCGTTGAGCTGTTCGCCACGACCCTTGTGATCAGCCTTGCGGTCTCCGAGGTTCTCTACCGGCTGGTCGAACGCCCCGCGATGCGCCTGAGGAACCTCGGCATGCCACCTGGTGTCAGCTCCACTGACAGCAAGACCCCCAAGGCAGCAGCCACCAGCAACTGAGGCGCCGCAAGCGCACCGGCCCACCCGTCCGCGGACCCCAGCGGCCGCAGCCAGTAGAAGACCGAGGCCGCGGCGACGAGCACACCACTCGCCCAGGAGACGAGGTCGGGATCGGACCACCGGCGAACGGCGGTAGCCGCCACCAGCGCGGCCGCGCCGCAGGCCAGTGCCCACCACCCCGCCATCACGCCGAGCCCCACCAGTCCGGCCGCGACCACCAGCGCCGGGTGGATCGACCGCGGACCGAGTGGAGGGTCCGCACTCGGCCGGCGCCGACGGCGGACCAGGGCTGCGGCCGCGAGGAGGACCAGCAGGACCCCACCCACGGCCAGGGCACTCCGGTAGAGACGGTCAGGTGTGTAGGACAGGTCCACTCGCTCCACCGGTCCCCGGAGACGCCAGCCCAGCTGCCAACCGTCCACGGTGACCGGGGTTGCGGACCCGGCTCCCGGGACCGACGCCGCCCACCCTTCGTTCTGGTTCTCCCGCACCGCCGCGATCACCGGGTCGCTCCCCGGCGGAACGGTGAGCACGCGCTCCACCGGCGAGTCTCCCGTGATGTCTGCGGGACGGGCGACCGGCTGTGGAGCCTCCCCGCGCTGCATCACGACACGCACTCCACGGAAGGCCGGGGCCGGAGCGAGGACGACTCTGGTCGAGCCCGCCGGCAGCTCCATCCGGGGTGGCCCGCAGACGGTGGCTGGCAACATACCGCCGGAGAACAGGTCGCGGGGCGATGCGGACACCGTCGTGGGGTAGAGCGCAATGCCGACCCTGAGCGTCGGTCCAAACGCGCAGCCGATGTCGACCGGGAAGTCGGACAGCTTGATGGGGAGCAGCCCGGTCCCGTCGAGGCGGAGCTCGCTCACGCCGACACCGAGGGGCTCCATCGACCCGTCGGGGAGCCGGTTCCTGGTCGGCTCTACGTCGACGAAACGTATGTCGAGCCGACTGGTCCGGAACGGGTCGACGTGTGCGGTCCCGGTGTCGTCGAGCTCGACCGTCTGGCGACCGCCGGGATACTCCAGCACGATCCGCGTTGCCTCCGCCGCGGCGGCCTGACGGTCGAGCGTCACTCGGACCGACCGCACGGTCCGCTCAGCCAGCCAGTTGACCGACAGCGTCGGACTCTCGTCCTCCGGGTCGGCGGTCCAGGTGGTGCCCGGGTCGCCGTCGATCGCCGCGACCGCCGAGCCCCGAGCGTCGTTGACCGCGGTGGACGACGCCCGGACGTTCACCAGCTGGTCGCGCTGGATGAGCCCCTGGAGCGCCTGCCCGTCCACTGGGGTGACCATCGTCGAGATCGAGTACGACGAGCCGGCGCCGAGACGGACCGTGCGGTCGAGAGCTCCCGGCTCCTCGCCCCTCCCGCCTCGACCGGCGCCGCAGCGCACGTCGTCATCGACACTCACGCACATCTCGCGCCACCCAGAGGTGGAGGACAGCAGGATGGCGTCGGGAGGGCCCCAGCGAGCAGGGACGCTCGGCAGCACGAGCGTCCTGTCCACATCGACACCGGCGATCTGGACCTCCGCCAGGGCCAGCTGCCGCTCGGACGGGCCCGCACCCACCACCCTCAGCCCCTTCGTCCGGCCGGGCGGTAGCGGGATCGAGACGGGCCGTCCCGGGAGAGCCGCATGGACGGCGCTCTTCCCGGAGTCGGTCTGCACGCGCACACGTGCGACCTCGTCGTCGTCAGGCGCGGCGATGACCACCACGCTCGGGACGACCCTGGGGGTCTCGAACTCGACCCCGACCCACGGCTGTCGACCCCGCGTCGGCCCTGACCGCCAGGCCGTGTCGACCAGTCCGTCGAAGGCTGCGAACGGCAGCGTCTCCGGGAGCACCGGGCCCTGGGTGTCCGCGAACGCTGCCGATGACGACGCTTCCAGGCGCCGGGCGCCGAGGATCTGCTCCTGCGTCTCCCAGCGACCGTCACCCAACGTGTAGTCCCGGGCTGGAGCACCCCGCCGGCCCTCGTCCCCGGCAGCGAGAGTGGCCGACTTGCCGTCCTGGATACGTGCGAAGTTCGTCTCCCGACGGCGAAGGCCGTCGGTGAGGATGAGGCTGCCGGTGTCCACGTCGGCTGGCGCGTCGATGGCGAGAATCGTCGGCTCGTCACCGAGAAGCTTCGCCTCGGTGAGGTCGAGAAGGTCCTCCGGGCCGCCCACGACGAGAGGGCTCCCCGACGCGACCACGGCACGGTGCGCGCCATCCACCTCGTAGATCTCCACGGCTGGGTACCGGTTCACCCAGCCGTCGTCGATGACCGAGCTCCGGCGACTCTCCCCGCTCCGCGCTGGGGCGCCCATCTGGGGCCCGAACCGGGCGACTCGTCGGACGCCCGGAGAGCCGTCGAGAACCTGATGGACGAGCACGGGTTCCGGCTGGTCATCGGAGCGGAGGTCGTTGCGGACCACGAGGTGCCCGATGCCTGCGCGGCGGAGGTAGCCGGCGAGCCCGGCCGACGGTCGTCCCGAGGCCAGCTGACTCTCGATGGCGTCGAGCATCCGGATGTTGCCAGCGGGTGCGAGAGGAACCGCGTTGCGGACACCCAACGCCGAGGACGCGAGCGGCTGGAGGGGCTCGTCGTCGGGATCTCCCCACAGGTAGAACCCGAAGCTGGAGCCCGGCACGAGCACCGCGGTGGTGTCGTGCGAGTTCCGGTCCAGCCAGTCCGCCGTACGCGACCAATAGTCCGGCAGCGCCTGGAAGTCGTTGGCGGGACCCAGCCTCCCGGTGAGCGCCGGACTGGCCGCTCCGGCGACGGAGATGACGCACAGCATCAACACGCCTGCGTAGGCGACCCGGTCCCCCGCCACACTGAGGTTCCGCCACCTCCGGGCATCGACACCACTGGCGGCCTCCGTCGCCCTGCCGCCGAGGACTGCGAGCAGGTGGGCGAGTCCGAGGACGAGCGGTATCCGGATGACGGGATCGAACTTGTGCACGTTGCGCAGTGGCGCCAGCACGCCGTCGAGCGCCTCCCGCTCCAGGCCGCCGAACCAGCCCTGGAGCGCCCCTCCGTGTCCCGCCGTCACCATCACCAGACCGAGGAACGTCGCGAGCACGAGGAACTGCCGGTGCGGGTTCCGGCCGATGGTCATGCCCACGATCCCGAACAGGAGCAGCACTCCGCTGTTCAGTGCGAGGTGACTCGTCGAGACGAGGTCGTTGCCCGCCTGCCACGTCGGGTCGACGTACGGGACCCAGTGGGAGGTGCCTCGGAGGGCATCGAAGAGAGTCGTCGGGACGGTGGTCACCCCAGCCGTCTCGATGTAGTCGAGGAACGGCGGGCTGAAGCGGCCGAGCAGCAGAAGGGGGACCAGCCACCAGGCCGTCCCCAGGAGCACGAGCAGCGGCCACCACGTCATCAGCGAACGACGACGGGGCCCGCGCTCGCGGGTCAGCAGCCACGCGACACCGAGCGGGATCACTGCGAACGTGGCAGCGGCGTTGACCCCGCCTGTCGCGGCCACCGCCAGCGCAGACAGCAGCGCCGCCCGACGGGTCGACCCTTCGCGGGCTCCGATGACGAGTGGCAACAGCACCCACGGAGCGAGGGCACTGGGCCAGGCTTCCACCGAGATGGGCCCGATCAGCGTGAGAATCCTCGGCGAGAGCGCGTAGGCGAAGCCGGCCACGATGCGACTCGTCGGCGACCCGAGCCCCATGGCCCCACAGAGCTTGACCACCCCGAGGAACGCCACCACGAGCAGGAGTGACCACCACAGCCGCTGAACCACCCACCCGGGCATGGAGAGCGCATCCCCCAGCCAGAAGAACGGTCCCATCGGGAACAGGTACCCGTAGGCCTGGTTCTGGACCTGCCCGAAGCCACCCTGGGGGTCCCACAGGTGCAACGACCGGGCCAGCAGCCCCGCCGGGTTCACGACGAGGTCCAGCTTGGTGTCGCCCACGAGCTGCCCAGGGCGTTGGAAGAAGGCCACCGCGACCAGCACGAGCGAACACGCGACGAGCCTGAACCGCCCGGCGAAGCCGTCCGACGCGGGTGAGGGGCTGGTCATCGCCTCTGGAGCACGATGACCAGGTTCCAGGTGACGAGCTCACGCACCAGCGGAACCCGCGTCAGCCAGTGAGCGAACCGGGGGTTGTAGCGGGGCACCACATCCAGGACGTCGGACCCGGTCTGCCGTCGCGCCCAGTCGAGCCCCGCCTTGACGGTGACGGCGAACAAGGACTCGCCGAAACGGTTCTTCGGCTCGTGGCCGTGCCGACGCCGATATCGCTCCCGGGCCTGCCGGCCTCCGAGGAAGTGCCACGGCGCGGTCTCGTGCCCACCCCACGGGCCGTACCAGACGGTGTAGGAGACAAAGGTGATGCCGCCGGGTCTGGTGACCCGGACCATCTCGTCCGCCATGCGCCAGGGGTCGCTCACGTGCTCCAGCACATTCGAGGAGTAGCAGAGGTCGAAGGTGCCGTCCCCGAACGGGAGCTGGAGTCCGCTCCCGAGCACCGTGCGCGATGAGATGTCACCGAGTCCGGTCAGCTCACCGACGTCAGCGTCGAGAGCGAAGTACGTGGCTCCCGCATCCTCGAACGCGCCGCGAAAGTAGCCAGGCCCGCCACCCACGTCCAGCATCCGTCTCCCCTGCAGGTCCGTGTACTGGCTGACGTGGCCGACCGCGTCCTTGGCGAGCTCGCCATAGAACACGTCGGGCCGCGTCTGCTCGAGGCGGAACGCACGAAAGAGTCGCACCGAACGGCGGAGGGTGGGTGCCCAGGCCAGCGGTTTCTGGGAGAGCTGGTGTGGCACGCGATGACTCTAGCCGAAGCCCCACCCCTGCCCTTGCTCCCGCGCAGTCGCCTTCCGGTTCGTCGTCCGCGACTACGCATCGCCCCACAATCCGAGCTCCGGCCGTCTCAAGGGCTAGCGTGGACACCTACGCGCACCAACGAGCAACGAGGGCCCAGTGAAGCTGATCGTCCAGATCCCCTGCTTGAACGAGGAGCAGACGCTTCCGGCCGTCCTTGCCAGCATTCCGCGCCACGTCCCGGGAGTCGACGAGATCGAGATCCTCGTCATCGACGACGGATGCACCGACCGCACGGTGGCGGTGGCTCGCGAGCACGGTGTCACGCACTTCGTCCACCACTCTCGTACCCAGGGCCTGGGCCGGTCCTTTCGGGATGGTGTGGTGCGCTCCTTGGAACTGGGGGCGGACATCCTGGTCAACACCGATGGGGACAACCAGTACCCCCAGGACCGCATCCCTGACCTGGTTCGTCCCATCGTGGAACGGCGGGCCGATCTCGTCATCGCAGACCGCCAGACGCACCTGATCGAGCACTTCTCGCCACTCAAGAAGCTGCTGCAACGAGTCGGGAGCGCCGTGGTGAACCGGGCGGCGGGCACCGAGCTCCCGGACGCAGCCAGCGGTTTCCGGGCGTACTCGCGGGAGAGCCTGATGGTGCTCAACACCATCACGCGGTTCAGCTACTGCATGGAGACGATCATCCAGGCGGGCAACAAACGTCTGAAGATCGACAGCATCCCGATCACGACCAACGCGAAGTCGAGGGAATCACGACTGTTCCGCTCGACGCCGGAGCACGTCGCGAAGTCGATGGCCGCCATCGTTCGGTCCTACATGATGTACAAGCCGTACGTCTTCTTCGCCTGGATCACCGCCGTCTTCGGCCTCTTGGGGATGATCCCCTTCGTGCGGTACGGCGTGCTGTGGGTACGCGACCGGGAGGACGGCCACCTCCAATCCTTGCTCGTCGGGGCCCTGCTGCTCATCCTCGCCTTCATGAGCCTGATGCTCGGAGTGATCTCCGACCTGATCCGTACCAACCGCGTGCTGATCGAGGACAGCCTCGAGCACACCAAGCGCAACCGCTTCCGGGTCCCCTACCCCGGGGTGGACCATCCCCCGCCGGGCACGGTGCTGGCGCAGGACCGGACGGCCGAACCCTGACCGGGGGCCGCCGGGTGGAGTGGCCGCGACGCCGGCTGCTACGGCTCCTGCTCGCAACTCTGATCGTGGTCGGCTGCGCCTACCTGCTGGCCCGGGAGAGCGGCGACCTGGCCTCTGCCGCACGTCGGCTGAGCCCCGCCAGAGTGGGCCTCTCCGCAGTGATCGCGGTCGCTGGGAGCATGTGCATGGGGCGGGCATGGCTGGCTCTGCTGCACGGGTTCGGCGTGCGGGTCGACCGCGGTGACGCCGCGGCTGTCTTCTACACGAGCCAGCTCGGCAAGTACGTCCCCGGTTCGGTGTGGCCGGTGCTGGCACAGGTGCGGCTCGGCGCACGATGGGGAGCACCTCGACGAGTGATGCTCGGGGCGAGCATCCTTCTGCTGACGATGCTCACGGTCACCGGCATCATGGTCGGGGCGTTGCTCCTCCCGTGGTCGAGTCCCGATGGCCTCCAGCAGGTACTGGTGGCTCCTCGTGCTCCTTCCCCCGTTGGTGGCCACTGCTGCACCCGCGAGTCGTGAGCGCCCTCATCGATCGGGTCTCGCTCTGGTCGGGGGGCGAGCGGCTCGATGCACGGGTGTCCCCCAGCGGCCTGCTGCGGGCCGGGCTATGGGCGGTGCTGGCCTGGGTGCTCCTGGGCGCTCACCTGCTGGTCCTGATGACCGCCTTCGAGAGCGTCGACCTGCTCGACGCCGCGGCCGCGGTCGGAGGCATCGGCCTGGCGTGGGCCGCAGGGCTGGCCGTCATCCTGGCTCCCGCAGGCGCTGGGGTGCGGGAAGGGGTTCTCGTCCTGACTCTCGGGCCCGTGGTGGGTGGTGGGGCCGCGGTGACCGTGGCGCTCGCATCGCGGGTGTTGCTGATTCTCGCCGACATCACACTCGCTGCAACGAGTGTCGGACTGCGGGCCCTGCGCGGGTCAGGGACGCGAGAGCAGAGAGGTCTGCTCGGGGTACGGCAGGGTCGGCGTCAGCCCGGCGAACACCCGCTCGTCGAGACCAGAACGCGTGATCGCTTCCCGGTACCGGCGACGGCGACTGTTGTCGAACACGACGAGTCCGTCGACGGCCAGCTTCCCCACGGCAGCGGTCAGACAAGCCTCTCGAGCACGGCCGTCGATGACCACCAGGTCGAACGACCCGGGCACCTCGTCGATGGCGGCGACGTAGTCGGCGAAGTCCAGGCCGTCGTGACCTTCCTTGCGGGAGGGTACTGCGGGGTGGGCACTGGGCACGGGCTCGACGACTCGCACCGACGCGTTGGGGTGACCCGCGAGCTCGGCGCGCATCAAGCTCGGCGAATCCCGCATGGTGCTCGACGCTGTGCACCCGGCCGGTCCGACGTGCCAGCCATACCGTGCTGGCGCCTGACCCGTACTCGAAGGCCGTCGCCGGGATCGGGCGGGCCGCGAGCCACTCCTCCACCTGCGTGATCGCGCCGTAGGTCCACCACGGCACGTCAAGCGCCGCCAAGGCCCGCGAGTCATGGACCAGCGTCAGGGTGTGTGCCCAGTGCCGCCAGCGCCTGTCCAGCGGTGGTGCCTCGACGTCGAGCCCGAAGCGATCCAGTGTGCGTCGGACGCCCCGTACGGACCCGGCGTACACGCTCTTCATCGCCGCCAGGGAACGCAACAGCGCAGCCTCGTGGCCGGGCCGCCGGTTCGTCCTCACGGCAGGGGAACGCCCACGTAGGTGTGGACCAGGCAGAAGCTCGTCCGCGGGTCGATGGAGCTGAGCTCGATGACCGCTGGCCGGCCGGATCCGAGTCGGCGATGCAGCACCACCAGCTCGCCCGTCAGGGTGAGCACAGGCGACCCGCTGGCGACGGGGATCTCGTCGCCCTCCTGGTCCAGAACCTTCATGGTCACCAGGTTCGCCTGGGGCTGGTAGAGGTTGAACTGCAGGAACCATTGCTTGGTGGTGCTCACGGTCGTCAGTGGGATACGGGTGGTGCCGACCCCATGGACATAGATGCCGCAGCCTTTTTGCCGCGGCCCGCTGAAGTCAGCGACCTGCACGAACTTGGCCGGCACGATGCCACCGAGCTGGTTGACGACGAGGCGTTTGTGGGACTGCCCGCCGAATTCCGCCGAGGCGCCTCCCAGCTCCACCAGGTCGGAGACATACATCTTCGAGATGGAGGGGACGACGGCCTCCGGCAGCTGCGTGTCGTGCAGCTGGACGCCGGGACTCCGCTCCGCCACGCCCCTCAGCAGGTTTGCGGTGTAGCTTCTCGCCGGGTTGTCCCAGAAGGGGCGGGCGAACCCGATCGTGGAGAAGACACCTGACACCACGAGCAGGGCGACCGACCCCCGCACGAGGGCCCTTCGTCGTGGCTCGTCGAACCACGTGGGACGGGATCGGCTGACGGTCTGCGATGCGGACTGGTTCGCCCCGAAGGCCAGAACGATCCCGAGCGCCAGGGCGACGGGCACGTAATAGCTGTAGCGCAGGATGCTGGGGATCAGCTCACCGAGGAACTGCCATCGACCGATTCCCACGAGCACCAGACATGCCACCGCGGTCCACACCGGGATGAACCACGCGACCAGCGCGAGCCAACCGGTGCGTCGCACACTGAGGACGATCAGGCCCACGAGGGCCACCTGTCCGAGGACGAGCATGACGACCGGGGGGTTCGCGTACGCGCTCCACTGCTGGGGGAACGTGACGAAGTCCCACGGGCCGCCGACGAGCGCCGGACCGAGGACTTTGAGCCATGCCTGTCCCGCCAGCCAGAGGCCGTCGCGCACGGTGAACTGGGACGACGGACTGTTGTAGTCACCGGCCTGGTACAGACCCGCGAAGATCGCCAGTGCGACCCCGAGTACCAGCCACCCGCGCCACAGCCGGAGTCCGCCTCGCACGCGATCACGCCACCTGCCCTGCTGCAGGAACACGAAGGACAGGATCGGCAGGATGACGAGTGTCGGAAACGCCCCTTGGGCGAACGCGAGCATGACCAGGACCAGGAGGGCGACGACTCCGGCGTCGACCAGCCGACGCTCACGCGTGTACCGCACCTGAGCGAGCAGCGCGCCCACGAGGCACGCCTGGCTGATGCCGAGGCCCAGGCCGCTGTTGAGGGCCGCCATTCCGGGCACCAGGAAGGGGCTGGACGCATAGCCCACGAGCACGATCCAGAGCCAGGGACGGGCACCCACGAGAGCGCGGAAGAGCCGCCAGAGAAGCACCGTGGTGAGTGCCTGGAAGGCGACCCGGATCAGCACCGTGACCCACCACTCGAGTGGTGCCGCCCTGTTGAGAAGCCAGTAGACGAGCCGCTGAGCGACACCGAAGTGGCCCCCGAGCGTGCTCGTGAGGTACTCCCAATCGAGGCTGCGTCCGTTGGCGAAGGCCAGGTTCGGCAGGTCCGCCGCGCTGTACCAGCCCCGCATCATGACGAAGCCGAGCCACCCCGCCTGGCCGACCACGAGGACGGAAAGTGCCAGCTGCTCCCGTGAGAACGTGATGGAGACCGCCAGAGGTGTTCGCTCCACAGACTCGTCCGGGACCCGAGTCGTGGTCGACATGGCGCACAACCTATCCCACACACCGACTCGCGCTGCGACCTCACCAGGCCCCTGACCGGGCCCCTCACCCGGCCCCTCAACCTGCCCCTCACCCGGCGCTCGCGGCCGGGTCCGCACTGTACAAGCGCGGGCTCCGGAGCCGGCGGCGCTGCGGCAGGTACGGTCAGCCACATGGTGAGCGAGGAGCACCACACCGACACTCTGACCCTGCAGGTGAGGGACGCCCACGGCCGGCTCCTTGCGGTCCCAGGTGGCAGCGCGTGGGTCCGGTCGACGCAGACGCTGGTGGTCGTGAACCGCAGCATCGCGTCCGACCGTACGCCGACCCGCCGCACTGCCTCGTGACTTCGCTGCTGGCCCGCGCGCTCGCCTCGGAGAACCCTGCCGTCACCAGGCTCGTGAGCCGCGCCGGCCGACTGCGCGACCGCCTGGACCATCCGCAGCTGCGGGACGCCAGGCGGATCCTGCACACCTCGGCGGACGTGGTTTTGATGGGGGAGTCGGTCCTGAACTTCGTCGGGCCTGACGACGCCGACACCCGCACCCTCGCGAGGATGGTGGCGGACGGCCTCCCCGGTCTGACGACGCTCGCTCTGCACGGCGGCGGTTATCACGCCGAGCTGCTCACCGAGTACGTGCGGCTGCTGGCGACCAGGCCGGCGCGGCCGAAGGTGGTGGTCGTGCCGCTGTGGTTGCGTGGCCGCCTGCGGCCCTGGATCGAGCACCCCCGCTTCGGACACGTGGAGGCGATGCGGCGGCTGCGCGCACTGGAGCCATCGACACCGCCGTGGCGCGTCCGCGGGTCGCTCAGGCGCGAGACCTCCGCAGAATTCGAGCGCTACTACACGCTGCCGTACACATCGCTCCTGGGTGAACGCTCCATCGGGGACTATGCCCGCCCGCTGAAGCGACCCGGGATGGACCCCGTCGAGAGGCTGCGCGTGCTGTACGCCTTCCACCACGGGTCACCGGTGCTGCCCGAGGGGCTGGTGGCGGTCACCGCGCTCGGGGAGGCACTCCGGGACCTCGGGTGCGCCGCATTCGCCTACGAGACGCCCGTGTCCGTGCAGACCGGTGAGCGGGTGCTCGGCCCCGACTTCCGGTCCACTGTGGCGGAGAACTTCGCCGCCATGGGCAAGGCCTTCGCTGGTGACGTCATCGAGACCGGCACGGCGTTCGGCGAGGACGCGTTCATCGACCCGACCGATGGCTCCGAGCACCTCAACGACAGAGGTCGAGCCGAGCTCGCCGCCATCCTGCTGGAGCAGATCAGCAAGCGTCTGGACCAGTAGGGGCGGGAGGGTGGTCGGGGCCGAGGGCGCCAGACCAGGTCGAGCGAGACCGTGAGGTAGCCTCTGCGCGATGACTGCCGGCGGCCGCTCGACCGACGTGCAGCAGCACGAAATGGGGCCGTCCCGGTCGCGACGGACCTTTCTGTTCCCGCTCGTGGTGCCCTCACTGCTCGTTCTGTTGGCTCTGTTGCAGGCGCCCGGCCGCGTCACCTTCGACACCGACCTCGGGCTGGCGCTGAACCCCGTCCACCTGATGCACCGCGCCTTCCACCTGTGGAGCGCCGATGCCAGCTTCGGTGGGGTGGGCAACCAGACCTACGGCTTCCTGTTCCCGATGGGGCCGTTCTTCGCGCTGGGCGACCTGGCCGGCATCCCCGACTGGCTCACCCAGCGGCTGTGGTGCGGCCTGGTGCTGGTCGTGGCCTACGAGGGCGCCCGGCGGCTGACCCACCGGATGGTGAGCCCGCACCCGCTGGTGGGGGTGCTCGCTGGGGTCGCGTGGGCGCTCTCGCCCCGGATGCTCACCGTCGTCGGGCCTTTCTCGTCCGAGGCGATGCCGGTCGCGCTCGCACCGTGGCTCTTGCTGCCGCTCGTCACCTACCTGGCGCACGACCTCCGCAAGGCAGCCTGGCTGTCGGGCCTGGTGGTCCTGCTCCTCGGCGCGGTCAACGCGGCAGCCACGGTGGCGGTCCTACCCATTCCTCTTCTCTACCTGGCGACCAGGACCACCCCCTGGCGCACCCGCCTGCGTTCGATCGCCTGGTGGTCGGCCTCCGTGGTGCTCGCCTCGCTGTGGTGGGTGGGTCCGCTCCTGCTGCTCGGCTCGTACAGCCCGCCCTTCACCGACTGGGTGGAGTCGGCCCGTACGACCACCGACCCGGTGAGTGCGTTGGCAGCCCTGCGGGGGGTGACCGACTGGGTGGCCTACGTGTCGTCGGGCACACAGGGCCACTGGCCGGCGGCGTGGGATCTGGCGACCTCGCAGGGACTGGCGCTGGCCACGACCGCCGTCGCGGTGCTGAGCATCGCCGGTCTCACGAGCCGGCGACTACCGGAGCGACGCTTCCTCGTGCTCGCCGCGTTGCTCGGCTTCGCGGCCCTCACCCTCGGCCATGCGGGCTCACCGGGCAGCCCTTTCGCCGCCGCCTTCCGGGACCTGCTCGACGGGCCGGCAGTGCCGTTCCGCAACATCTACAAGTTCGACCCCCTCCTGAGGCTCCCGCTGCTCCTGGGCTTTGCACATCTGCTGCACCGCGCTGTGACCGTCACCTGGCCGTGGCGCCCCAGGCTGCTGCGACCCGTCAGTCTCGCGCTGGCCGCCGCCCTGCTCGGCGTCTGCGCGGTGCCGGCGTTCCAGGGGGACCTGCGCCCCGGGCCGGGCTTCGCGGCCGTGCCGTCGTGGTGGACGCAGGCCGCCGCCTACATGGCCCGAGACGATGTCACCGGCCGCACGCTCGTGGTCCCCCAGGCGACCGCCGGCCGCTACACGTGGGGCAGGACCATCGGGGAGCCGTTGGAGGCCCTCGCCACCAGCCCCTGGGCTGTCCGCAACCAGGTGCCGCTGACGGAGGCGGGGAACACCCGGCTCGTCGACGCCATCGAGGCTGTTCTGGCCTCCGGCCGCGGCTCGACGGCCCTGGCGGAGGTGCTCGCCCGTAGCGGGGTCGGCCGGCTCCTCGTGCGCAACGACCTCGACCGCGCCGCCGCCGACGCCCTGCCGCCGGTGCGCGTCAGGCAGGCCCTGGAACGCTCACCGGGGCTGACCCTCGCGGCGTCGTTCGGCCCGCGCCAACGTTTCGGCCCCAGCACGGGCACGGTCGACGGCGGGATCGACACCGCTCCGCCGGCGCTCGAGGTGTGGAGCGTCGACCGCGCGGCCGCGGGACCGCACGCCGTTCCGCTGTCGGAGGTCGCTGCCCTGGGCGGCGGGCCCGAGGACCTGGTGTCCCTGCTGGAGTCGGGAGTCGTCGCACCCGGTCAGGCGACGGTGCTCGGCGCTCAGGCACCGCCGGGCACGTGGATCGGTCCCCGCATCATCACGGACGGCCTCCAGCGTCGCGAGATCTCATTCGGCCGGGTGCACGCCAACACGGGTCCGCTGCTCACCGCGCACGAGGCTTACCGGCAGGCGCGGGCCGCCCACGACCTCCTGCCTTTCGACGCCGAGGGCCTGCAGGCGGTCGCGGCCTACGACGGGCTGATCGGGGTGACGGCCTCCTCCTCCGCCGGCTACCCGGACAACTTCGGTGGGGTTCGGCTGGCCGCGCAGCCCAGCGCAGCCCTGGACGCCAACGCGCTCACGGCCTGGCGCTCGGGCAGCCTCACCGCCCCGGTCGGGCAGTGGCTGGAGGTTCAGCGCCGACACTTGACCGACGTGGACACCGTGAGAGTGCGCCTGGTCGACCAGCCACTGTTCGGACCCGCCATCACCAGCCTCCGGTTGTCCACGGATGCCGGGTCCGTCGTCGCGCCGGTGGCGCGCACCGAGGACGCGCAGGTCGTCACCGTGCCCCCCGGCCCGTGGCGGCGGCTGCGGATCACCGTCGCCTCGGTGGTGGGCAGCCCCCGGTTCGGGGTGGTCGGGATCCGCGAGGTGGTCCTGCCTGGCCTGACCCCGACACGAACGGTGGTGGCTCCGTCCAAGCTCCCTGCGGGCCCGGCGGCACCGGTCGTCGCCTTCCGCGCCCACGAGCCGACCGAGCCCTGCGTCCAGCTCGGCGAGCAGCGCTGTGACGCAGGCTCCGCCGTCCCCGGAGAGGAGGCTGCGGCGCTCGACCGGACCTTCACCCTCCCCCAGGCAGCGATCTACGGGCTGGACGGCACCATCCTGCCGTCCAGTGGCCTTGGACTGGCCCGCTTGCTGCAGCCACCGGGCAGGGCCCTCAAGGCCAGGGCCAGCAGCAGCCTCGACGGCGGTGGAGCGGTCGGTGCCGCCGCGGCCGTCGACGGCGACGTCCGGACCTCCTGGGTCGCCAACCCGGCGGAGCGGCTGCCCGCCCTGAAGGTGAGGTGGCCGGCCAGGCGCGTCATCAGCAAGCTCCGCCTGGTCCATGCCGACCAGCCGGTGACGTCCGCTCCGCGCGTGGTGCACCTCCACAGCAGGGCTGGCGACCGAGAGGTCGCCGTGGGCGAAGACGGCGTCGCGAGGTTCGCTCCCCTGCGTGGCAGGTCGGTGACACTGACCTTTCCTGAGCTCCAACCGGCGGTGTCGACCAGCTCCAGCTCCGGGCTCACCGGCCGGCTGCCCGTCGGCATCGCCGAGGTGCAGGTGCCAGAGGTCGCCGCGACCGCGCGGCCGCTCCCCGACGCGGCGACGACCGGCGCGGTCTGCGGCTTCGGTCCGACCGTCACGATCGACGGGACCCGCTACTCCACGCGGGTGTTCGGCACCCTGGCGGACCTGCGTACCTCGTCGCCGTTGAGTCTCACCCTGTGCGGACCCACCGAACTGGTCCGGCTCGGGGCCGGGACCCACCGGATCCGTGTCGAGGCCACGGGCGAGTTCCAGGTCCGCACCGCGGTGCTCAGGCCCACCGGTCTCGTCGCGCCCGCCTCCGCTCGTCGTACCGTCACGGTGCGACGCTTCGACGCGACCCACCGCCGCCTGGTCGTCGCCTCGGGTGCCGAGTCCCTGCTGGTCGTCCCGGAGGCCTCGAACGACGGTTGGAAGGCCTCCCTCGACGGGCGCCGGCTGGTCTCGACCGTGGTCGACGGCTGGCAGCAAGCCTGGGTGCTTCCGACATCCGGCGGCACCGTGCACCTGGACTACGCGCCGGACCGGCCCTACCGGATCTCCCTGCTGGTCGGGCTGTTGGCGGCGCTGCTGCTGCTGGCGCTCGTGGCGCTGTCGGTACGACGGTCGCCACCGGAGCCCGTCGCGACCCTTGGTCCGGACCCGACCCGGGGAGGGCCGGTCCGGCCGGTGGTGGAAACCGGGCTGCTCGCCCTGGTCTGCCTCGCCGCCGGCGGGCCTGTGTGCCTGTCCGGGCTGGCGGTCGGCGCCTTCGCGGTGCTGTTGCGGCGCGACCGGCTGGTCGCTCAGGCCACGTGGCTGCTGGTCGCGGCGGCTGGCGCGATGGTGGCCGTCAGCTCCTCAGCGGTGCCGGTGGCGCAATCCGGTCCGGCACCTCAGGTCCTGTGCCTGTTCGCTGTGGGGCTGCTCGCCTCACAGCTCGTCAGGGCGTCGTACGACGAGCCCGCCGACCAAAGACCGAGGTTCCTCCGAAGGCGAGCAGCACGATCGCGGCCGACCACAGACGCTCCCAACGCGCGGACTCTATAGGCTGCCCCGGCACCGCGATCCATCTCCGAGACGAGGAACGTCCTTCATGCCCGACGCCGCGACCCCGCAGTACGACACGGCCTGGGCACTCGCCTTGGAGATCCCAGGCTGGTTGACCGAGGCGCAGGCAGAACTTCTCTGGGACACGGCCAGAGAGCTTTCCGCGCGGCCCTTGGTGGTCGAGATCGGTAGCCACCAGGGCAGGTCCACGATCATGCTCGCCGCAGCTGTGCGGGACGCGTGCGGAAAGGTGGTCGCGGTCGATCCGTTCGTCGACGGTCGACTGTTCGGCGGGTCGGCGACGCGGGCGGTCTTCGAGCAGAACGTCATCCGCGCAGGGCTGACCGCATCGGTGGAGTTGCTGCCGGAGTACAGCACTCGTGCGCTACCCGGGTGGACGCGCCAGATCGACTGCCTCTACATCGACGGCAAGCACGACTACTGGACCGCCTCCGACGACCTCAAGTGGACCTCCCACATGCCGCCGGGTTCCCCGACGCTGGTCCACGACTGCTACTCCTCCATCGGGGTCACGCTGGCGATCCTCGCGCACGTCCTGCCCTCTCGCAGACTCACCTACGAGAAGCGGGTGGGGTCGCTCGCGCTCTTCCGTGTGGCACCGCCCACCTTCGCGGACCGGCTGCGGATCCTCGCCGAGGTCCCGTGGTGGCTGCGCAACGTGGTGATCAAGGTACTGCTCAGGCTGAGGCTCCACCGGGTCGCGGGACGCGTGTTCGGGCATCGCGGCCCCTACGACCCCTACTGACCACGTTGGCGGCACCCGTGCCATCGCAGCCGTCGCCGCGGTCTGCATCCTGACGTGAGTCCGGTCGAGGAGCTCTGATTGACGACATGGAAGACATGCGCCCTGTAGCCTGCGCTCCCATGCAGGGACACAGTCCCGCATCTGTCCAGGATCGCCACGTTGTCTTCTTCAACTGGCGTGACATCGCCAATCCGGAGGGCGGTGGTTCAGAGCGGTACATCGAGACAATGGCACGCGGCCTCGTGGCGCACGGGGCGCGGGTGACGATCTTCTGCGCCGCGCACGACGAGGCACCTTCGGACCAGGTTGTCGACGGCGTCCGCTACGTCCGCCGGGGCAACCACCTCGATGTCTACCTGCACGGTGTATGGAACCTGCTCCTCCGGCGTTTCGGCAAGGTCGACCTCGTCGTCGACGTACAGAACGGCCTGCCCTTCTTCACGCGCGTGGCCACTCGCCGGCCGGTGGTGGTGCTCGTCCACCACGTGCACCGAGAGCAGTGGCCGGTGGTGTTCCCCGGTCTCCTCGGCAAGGTGGGTTGGTGGATCGAGCGCAGGCTCGCCCCCGTCCTGTACCGCACGTCGCAGTACATAGCGGTCTCGCGCGCCACCCGTGCAGAGCTCTCGACCCTCGGCGTCGACAAGTCGCGAATTGCCATCGTTCACAACGGGACGGCCCCACCACCAGCGGTGGCGGCTGAGCGCAGCCCGACCCCGGCCCTGGTCGTCGTGGGCCGGTTGGTGCCGCACAAGCAGGTCGAGCACGCTGTCGACGCCGTCGTGGCGCTGCGCCAAGAGCACCCCCAGGTGCAGCTGACGATCGTCGGCAGCGGTTGGTGGGAGGACGACCTGCGGAAGTACGTCGCGGAAGCCGGTGCCGGAGATCTCGTCACCTTCGAGGGCCACGTCTCGGAGGAGCGCAAGCACGAGATCCTCGCAAGGTCCTGGCTGATGCTGCTTCCGTCCCTCAAGGAGGGCTGGGGGCTCGTCATCGGGGAGGCCGGGGCGCACCGAGTTCCGACGGTCGCCTACTCCTCCGCAGGGGGAACGCGTGAATCTGTGCTGCAAGAACGCTCGGGTCTCCTGGTCGGCGACCAGGTCGAGTTCACAGGCGCGGTGCGCGAGCTGCTCAGGGACACCGACCGGCGAAAGCGCCTCGGTGACGGGGCGCACGACATGTCGCGCGGGTTCGCCTGGGAGAGCTCGCAGAGCTCGTTCGTCCGGGTGCTCACCGAAGTGCTGGCCGGCCGTCGAGTCAGCGTGGTCGACCCGGAGGGTCCGTAGGGAGCGTCGCTCCCCTCAGCTGGTTGCCTCGGCTAGTCGTTGGCGCCGTACTGCAGCACTGAGCCCTTCGGCTGGAACTTCCCCGAGGTTGCTGTGTTCACGACGCCGACAGTGGTGGCTGCCGCCAGGCCAATTCCGACCAGCACTGAAACAGCGCCAAAGATCAATCCCCGCACGTTTGTCCCCGCCCCTTCAAGCTCCGGCCAAAAGATACCATTGAGTCAGGCGGATCGAGACGTTTGTCGCCGCTTGCGTGAAAGCCGCGCCAAGACGAGACCACCACAGACGAGAACCCCCGAGCCAGCGGCCAGCCATGCTGCCGTGACTGCGGCCGCGGCCGCGCGTGTCGAGTCCGTGCTGACAGTCCCCGGCACCTCCCAGACGACCAGCCGCCTGCCCTCGTGGACAACACGAAGCCCGTCCAGCGTCGCTGTCGGTACGGATGGAGGCACCATCCCTTGGGCCTCCTTGTCCAGCAGGACCCATGCGATGCCCTGCTCTGCCAGCTGCCGGGCCAGCTCGTCCGAGCTGCCACCCTGCTCCAGGAGCTCCGCAACGCGCCGGGCACGCTCGTCCTCCCCTGCAACGGTCACGCCGGACACGATCAGTGTGTCGTTCGCCAGGTAGTTCGGAGTCATGAATCGCCCCAACGGATCGAGGCTCCGCCGCCCCTCGTTCCAGGTCGGCACTCGGTAGGAGTTGAACGGCAGGAGGAGCAGGTCTCCCCCTCCCCGTCGGCGCAGCCGGTCATCGACTGCCAGTCGCGCGTCGGAGTACTCGGCGGGGAACTCAACTGATCGCAGCTGGCCACCCAAGGCGTACCCGAGGTCCGGCATCAGCGCGACCGGCATGAGGACCACGACGGTGGTCGCCGCGATGCGAACCGGTTGGGAGCGCACAAGATCGGCAAGCGCGCTGACCCCCAGGCCGAACAGGCATGCCATGAGCGGCGCCAGCAGCGCGACAAACCGCGAGCCGTCCCGCAGGAGACCCGAACCGGGGACTGTGGACCCCAGCCACACCAGAACCTGGGGCAGCAGGCTCCCCACGAGCGCGACCAACAACCCCAGGACTGCCGACGTCAGCAGCGCTTGGCGGTCACGCCGCGGCACGTGATCGCGCCAGCTCCGGACGGCCGCCGCGATCAGGCCGATCGTCATGGCAAGTGCGACCACGGCCGGCCAGCCGTCTCGTGAGGCCGGCATGACCTCGGCGTTCCAGATCCCGCCCAGGCCGAGGACCGTCAGCGGTAGTGACAGAAGTCCCTCTGCATGTGCGGCGAAGACCTCGACCCCCTGCGGGTCGCTCAGTGCGCCCTTCCCGTGCAGCGCGCCGGCGACGATCCAGGGCGCGTTGACCGCGAGAGCGCCAAGGACAACCAGGAGTGTCCGCTTCAGAGCGACCTTGCCGCGGCCCATGACGCAGACCACGGCGAAGAGCGCCGCGATCACGCCGCCCGCTGCGCTGAGAGCGGCGAGAGCGAGCCAGAGCACCAGGGCCGGTACTGCTGGATCGCCCGCGCGGGCACGCCGCGCAGCGTCGAACAACCATGGCAGCGATGCGTAGGCGAGGAGCAGCGGCCAGTGGCCGATCCCGAGGCGTTCAGCCACATAGGGATTCCAGACGTAGAGAGTCGTCGCCGCGAGCTGCGCCGTCAGGTTGTCCGAAGGCACGAGCCGCCGCGCACCCAGACCGGCAAGGCCCAGGGCAGCGAGGAGCAGCGCCTTCTGCAGCAGCTGTCCGGGTACCACCTCGTCGAGGAGCGAGACGACCGCATCAGAAGGCACGGCCCGAGGGAGGCCCGAGCCCAGTCCCAGGAAGTCGGACCGGAAAGCAAGGTCGGGGACGAAGACCATGTCGTAGCTCAGGACGTACCCCGGCCGCAGGACGGGCAACAGGACGACCAGGCTCAGCACCCACGGCCAGGCACGCACGACGAGGAGCTTGCTGGCGCTCACGACTCATCTGCTCCGGTCACTGTTGGTTGGGAGGAGAACGTATCCCTCGGCTGCGGCGTCACCGAAGGCACGGCATCCCGCCGCGTGGCTGATAGTCACCATAGGGTGGCGCTTGTGCGAGGTGAGCGAATCAAGGGGCGACCCCGCGGGCTGGTGATCGCCGTCGCGATGGGCGTCATGAACGTCGCGACGTACGGCTACACCATCCTCGCGGCACGACTCCTCGGCCCCCGCGACTACGGCGCCTTCGCCGCCCTCATGGGTGTGCTGCTCGTGATCACCGTCGCGTCGCTGGCGCTCCAGGCGACCGCGGCGCGGCGCATCGCTGCCACTCCCGGCCATGTCCACCAGATCGAGGGCGTGATCCTGCGGGTCGGCGTCCAGGCGTCCCTGGGTATGGGAGTCCTGTGCCTGGTGCTGTCGCCCCTGATCAACGAGGTCGTGCGTCTGGGGAGCCTCCCGACCGCGGCGCTGATCGCGTTCGCAGCCGCCCCGCTGACCCTGATGGGCGCGCAGGCGGGAATCCTGCAGGGTGAGCGCAGGTGGTACGCGCTCTCCGCGATCTACGTGGGCGCCGGGGTGCCCAGGCTGCTCATCGGCACGGCCATGATCCTGTGGCGGCCGACCGAGTTCGCCGCGTTGCTCGGCGTGGCCGTGTCGGCGTACGTGCCGGTGCTGGTCGGCTGGCTCGTGCTGCGGCACCCCCGCGAGCCCGGCGAGCACTCGACCGAGCACAGCGCCCGAGCCCTGTGGCTCGAGACGTTCCACAACTCGAACACCTTGCTGGCGTTCTTCGCGCTGTCGAACGTCGACATCCTGGTGGCCCGCAACGTGCTCGACGAGCACCAGGCCGGCCTGTACGCCGGCGGCCTGATCCTGGTCAAGGCCGTGCTGTTCCTCCCGCAGTTCGTGGTGGTGCTGGCCTTCCCGTCGATGTCGAACGCGGCGGCTGCGCGCGCCACCCTGTTCAAGGCTCTCGTGATCGTCGTCCTGCTCGGCGGGATGACGTCGGCGGGCGCAGCAGTGCTCTCCGAGCTGGCGGTGGTCTTCATCGGCGGGGACGAGTACGCATCGATCCAGGGCGAGCTGTGGCTCTTCGCGGGGCTCGGCACCGTGCTCTCGATGGTGCAGCTCCTGATCTACAGCGTGCTCGCGCGCCAGGCCCGACGGGCAGTGCTGCTGGTCTACGCTGCGCTGCTCGCCGTCGTGGGGGTCGGACAGCTGGCGGGCTCGGTGAACGAGCTCATGCTGCTCGTGCTCAGCGTCGACCTGGTGCTGCTGGTCGCGCTGCTCGCGGTCGCCCTGGTGCACAGCCAGCGCGCGGCCGCCAGCGTGCCCACGAGCAGCTCAGTGGGCGGCAGCGTGCCAGCTGCTCCCGGTGCCGACGGACACGTCCAGGGGGACGGTCAGCTGCGCCGCTGAGGCCATCTGCTCGCGCACCAGCGACTCGAGTGCCTCGCGCTCCCCGTCGGCCACCTCGAAGACCAGCTCGTCGTGGACCTGGAGCAGCATCCGCGAACCCAGCTGCTGTTCGCGCAGGGCCCGATCGACGTTGAGCATGGCGACCTTGATGATGTCCGCGGCGGATCCTTGGATGGGCGCGTTGAGCGCCATCCGCTCGGCCATCTCGCGGCGTTGGCGGTTGTCGCTGGTCAGGTCGGGTAGATAGCGGCGTCGGCCCAGGATCGTCTCCGTGAACCCGGTGCGGCGCGCCTCGTCCACGATGCTGGAGAGGTAGTCGCGCACGCCGCCGAAGGTCTCGAAGTACTCGTCCATCAGCCCGCGCGCCTCGCTGGTGTCGATGCGCAGCTGCTGGGAGAGACCGAACGCGGAGAGTCCGTAGGCCAGGCCGTAGTTCATCGCCTTGATCTTGGCGCGCATCTCGCTGGTGACCTCGGTCGGTTCGACGCCGAACACCCGCGCCGCGGTCACGGAGTGGAAGTCGTGGCCGGAGCGGAACGCGGCGATGATGCCAGCGTCTTCCGAGAGGTCCGCCATGATGCGCATCTCGATCTGCGAGTAGTCGGCCGTCAGCAGCTCGGAGTAGCCGCTTCCGACGACGAAGCCCTCCCGGATGCGCCGGCCCGCTTCGGTGCGGACCGGGATGTTCTGCAGGTTGGGGTCGGTGCTGGAGAGTCGACCGGTGGCAGCGATCAGCTGGTTGAAGGTGGTGTGGATGCGGCCGTCCTCGGCCACGGTCTTGAGCAGGCCCTGCACGGTCTGCCGCAGCCGGATGGCGTCGCGGTGCTCCAGCAGGTGCTCGAGGAACGCGTGCCCGGTCTTCTCGTAGAGGCTCTGCAGCGCGTCGGCGTCGGTGGTGTAGCCGGTCTTGGTGCGCTTGGTCTTCGGCATCTCGAGCTCGTCGAACAGGATCACCTGGAGCTGCTTGGGCGAACCCAGGTTGACCTCCTTGCCGACGACGGCGTACGCCGCATCGGCGGCTTCGCGCACCCGAACGGCGAAGCCCTCCTCCAGCTCGGTGAGCAGGTCGTAGTCGACGGCGATGCCCACCTGCTCGATGCGGGCGAGGACGTCGATCAGGGGCAGCTCGACCTTGGTGAGCAGGCCGGTGCCACCGCGGCCGTCCAGCTCCTCGTCGAGAGCGGTGGCGAGGTCGAGCACGGCGCTCGCGTGCAGCATCGCGGTGTCGCTGCCAGTGTCCTCGTCGAGGCCGTCCAGGCTGAGCTGACCGTCGTCGGTGGTGCCCTGCTTGAGCTCGCGCTTGAGGTAGCGCACGGTCAGGTCGGCCAGGTCGTAGGAGCGCTGGTCGGGGCGTGCCAGGTAGGCCGACAGAGCGGTGTCCCGCTCCAGTCCGACGAGCGGCCAGCCGCGCGCCGCCAGCGCCAGCATCGGGCCCTTGGCGTCGTGCAGCACCTTGGGCTGGTGCGGGTCGCCGATCCAGGAGAGCAGCGCTGCGTCGTCATCGGGGGTGATCCCCTCGGTCGACACGTGGGCGGCGGCTCCCTCGCCCGTGGCGAACGCGATGGCTTGCACGTCTCCCGTGCCTGAGCCCCACGTCCCTTCGAGGTGTACGCCGACCCGCTCCCCCTTGCTCGCATGGGCGGCCAGCCAGGCACCGACCTGCCCGGGCTCGAGGCGCGACATGTCCAGCGCGAAGCCCGAGTCGTCGATCTCCTCCTCCGACTCGAGCGTCTCGAAGAGCCGCTCGCGGAGAACTCGGAACTCCAGTCCGTCGAAGAGCGTGTGCACCTCCTTGCGGTCCCACGGCTGCACCGCGAGGTCCTCGGGGGCGAGTGGCAGCTCGAGGTCGCACACCAGCGCATTGAGCTGACGGTTGCGGATCACGTCGTCGAGGTGCTCGCGCAGGCTCTCACCGGCCTTGCCCTTGATCTCCTCGGCGCGGTTGACCACGTTGTCGAGGCCGTCGTACATCGTGATCCACTTGGCTGCCGTCTTGGGGCCGACACCGGGGACGCCAGGAAGGTTGTCCGAGCTCTCCCCGACGAGGGCGGCCAGCTCGGGGTAGCGCGCCGGTGGCAGGCCGTAGCGCTCCTCGACGGCTGCAGGCGTCATCCGCTTCATCTCGGACACGCCGCGCATCGGGTAGATGACGGTGGTGCGGTCGTTGACCAGCTGGAAGGAGTCGCGGTCGCCCGAGCAGATCAGCACGTCGAAGTCGTCGACCATCGCCTGGGTGGCCAGCGTGCCGATGATGTCGTCGGCCTCGAAGCCGACCTTCTCGATGAACGGCACGCGCAGGGCGTTGAGCACCTCCTTGATCAAGGAGACCTGCCCCTGGAACTCGTCGGGCGACTTGGCCCGGTTGGCCTTGTACTCGGCGTACTGCTCGGCCCGGAAGGTGGCCCGGGAGACGTCGAACGCCACCGCCAGGTGGGTGGGCTGCTCGTCGCGCAGCACGTTGATCAGCATCGCGGTGAAGCCGTAGACGGCGTTGGTGTGCTGCCCGGTCGTGGTCGAGAAGTTCTCCACGGGCAAGGCGTAGAAGGCGCGGTAGGCCAGCGAGTGGCCGTCGAGCAGCAGCAGCCGGGGCCGGACGGTCGTCGATCCCTTCCCTGGGGCTGAGCCAGGTGCTGAGCCTGGGGCGGAATCGGGCGTGGCGGCGGGGGCTTGAGGTGACACTGGCACGGATTCGACCCTAACGGGTCCGACCGACAACCTCAGCGCCGGAGGTGGCCGACGAGCACGCGGTGAGACGGGTCGGACCCAGGGCTACGAGGAGGCCTGGCGGCGGCGCATGGAGCGCCGCTGGGCGAGCACGTGGACCAGGTGCCGGTTGCCGCCCCCCACGCCGGCACGCTCGGTGCTGAGCTTCTTGCGCAGGCCCGCCACGCTCGTGTGCCGCACGGTGCCCAGTGTGGTCAGCCCCAGACGGGCGAAGAACCGGTTGGTCTCACGGTTGCCGTCGGTGATCGCAGTGACCTGGTTGATGTCCTTCTCCTCGGCCCAGGTCAGCGCGGCATCCATCAGCGCGTGCCCGTAGCCGTGCCTGCGGAACTGCGGGAGCACGAGCAGGAACGACGTGTGCACCGCAGGCTCCATCATCAGAGGTGTCATGGGTCCACGGGTCAGCTTGATCGTGGCAACGACGCGTCCGTCGACCTCCGCAACGAGCAACCGCTCGTCGGACTCGGCGGCGAGGTTGGCCAGAGCCTGCTCGGCGTCCTGCTGCGCGCGGACGGGACCCAACCCGTAGCGAGTGGTCGCGGCCCAGAGCTCGAGGAGCTGTTCGGCGTCCTCGGGACCCGCATCACGGATCAGCGGTGCCTGACGAGGCATGGAAACCCCTTCCGTGCCCGTGGACCTGCCGTGGTCGCAACGGACAGAGACTAACCGCCGCGATAGTTCAAGCCTAAAGCAGATCGTGGATTCGGGGAATCGGGGCAGCCCGGAAGGTCGCCAGCGGCCGGGCTGACCTACTCCGATGCTGGTCGTCCGGGCGCGGTCGCCGCTCAGTGCGGCTGCTCCGGATCGAGGGCAGGCTCGAGCACTCTGGTGGACTAATCCACGCGGGTCGTCGTACGCCGGTCAGGCGACGCCGAGATAGGCCTCACGGATGCTGTCGTCGGCGAGCAGGTCCGCGCCCGTGCCGCTCTTGGTGATCTCGCCGGTCTCCAACACGTAGGCACGGTCAGAGTGAGAGAGCGCCTGCTGGGCGTTCTGCTCCACCACCAGGATCGTGGTTCCCTGCTTCGCGATCTCCGAGATGATCGAGAAGATCTGCTGGATCAGCTTCGGTGCCAGACCCATCGACGGCTCGTCGAGGCACAACAGCTTGGGCCGGGCCATCAGCGCCCGCCCGATGGCGAGCATCTGCTGCTCCCCGCCGGACATGGTGCCAGCGACCTGCTTCTTGCGCTCTTCCAGCCGGGGGAAGAGGCCGAACACCCGCTCGAAGTCCTGGTCGACCGCGGACTTGTCCTTGCGGGTGTAGGCGCCCATGCCGAGGTTCTCGAGCACGGTCATCCCGGGGAAGATCCCCCGTCCCTCGGGGGCGAGGCACAGACCCAGCCGGACGCGTTCGTCTGCCCGCAGCTTGGTGATGTCCTCACCCTGGAACCTGATCTTGCCCGGCGAGACACCACGCAGCCCGGAGATGGCTCTCATGGTCGAGGTCTTGCCGGCACCGTTGGCACCGATCAGCGCGACCACCTCGCCCTCGTTGACGTGCAGCGAGATGCCGTGGAGCGCCTCGATCTTTCCGTAGGACAGCGTGATTTCCTCGAGCTCAAGCAGCATCTTCGGGAACCCCCAGGTAGGCAGCGATGACCTTCGGGTCCCTGGCCACCGTGGCAGGTGCGCCCTCGGCGATCTTCTGGCCGAACTCCAGGACCACGATTCGGTCGGTGACTCCCATGACCAGGCGCATGTCGTGCTCGATGAGCAACACGGTGACGCCGCGGTCACGGATCTTGCGGATCAGCTCGAGCAGGTTCTGCTTCTCGACCGGGTTGAACCCGGCCGCCGGTTCGTCCAGGCAGAGCAGCTTGGGCTCGGTGGCCAGGGCCCGGGCGATCTCGAGTCGTCGCTGGTAGCCGTAGGGCAGGTTGCGCGCCAGTTCCTGGGCGCGGTCCGCCACCCCGACGAACCGGAGCAGCTCCATCGCCTTCTGCCGACCGGCGTCCTCCTCGAGCTCGTGTCGGGACATGCCGAAGGTCTTCGCGAACGTCCTCTGGAAGGAGCTCCACAAGCGGGTGATCCCGGTTCCGTGGATCTCGGGAAGCTGGTCCTCTGTGGCCTTGAGGCGCGGGAACCGGAACAAGGCGCCCATCACGCTCGTCTTGTGCCGAGCGTCTGCACCCACCATCACGTTCTCGACGGCGGTCATCTCGGGGAACAGGCGAATGTTCTGGAACGTCCGGGCGATGCCCATCTGGGTGATCCGGTGAGACTTGCGACCAGAGATCTGCTCGCCGTCGAACCGGATCTGGCCCGAGGTGGGTGTGTAGACGCCGGTCATCGCGTTGAAGCAGGTCGTCTTTCCCGCGCCGTTGGGCCCGATCAGACCAAGGATCTCGCCCTCGTAGATGGCGAAGTCCACCTCGTTCAGCGCAACCACGCCGCCGAAGCGCAGGGTCACGTGGTCGACCTCGAGCAGCGCCTTGCGTCCCGCTGACTGATCGGCCGCCGATGAGGTCGGTGGTGTGGCCGGGGGGGTTGCCTCCGGTTGCTGGTCCTCGACTGGCTGCTCGTCAGGCATCGACTGCCGCCTCCTTCGCCTCGAGCTGTCGGTCGGTGAGTTCTCGGGCCCGTCTGCGGTTCGGCACCAGTCCCTGTGGGCGCAGCACCATGACGGTGACCAGGGCGAGACCGAACGCGAACGGTCGCCACTCCTCGAACTCACGGAACCGCTCCGGCAGATAGGTGAGCAGTGCGGCGCCGACGACGGCGCCCAGCATGTTGCCGGACCCACCGATGACGACCATGGCCACGAACAGGAACGACAGGTTGAGCTGGAAGTTGCCCGGGTCGATGTACGCCTGCCGGCTGGCGAACAACACTCCTGCCACACCACCGAGCGCGGCGCCGATCGCGAAGGCCCACAGCTTGAACTTGAACGCCGCGACGCCCATGATCCCGGCCGCGTCCTCGTCCTCACGGATGGCGAGCCACGACCGGCCCACGCGGCTGTCCTCAAGCCGCCGGATCGCCCAGATCAGGATGAACACCACGGCGAGGGCGAGCCAGTACCACCGATAGATCTCGAGGACGTTGAAGAAGGGTCTCCCGTCCGCCGACTCCGGTCCCGGGGGCTTCGGGATGTTGTTGACACCCGACGGTCCACCCGACCAGGTCGAGTTGCGCAGGACGATGCGGATGATCTCGCCGAAGCCCATGGTGACGATCGCCAGATAGTCCCCGCGGAGTCGGAGGGTGGGAGCACCCAGGATCACACCGGAGATCATCGTCAGGGCAATCGCGATCGGGACGCAGGCCGCGAAGCCGATCGCCCAGTCCTCCGAGAGGTCGTACCGCTCGGAGATCCAGTTGGTCACGGGCGAGCTCGGCGAGCCGAAAAGCGCCACCGAGTAGGCGCCGATGGCGAAGAAGCCGACGTACCCGAGGTCGAGCAGCCCGGCGAGCCCGATCACCACGTTGAGGCCGACCGCGATGATCACGTAGACGGTCATGATGAACAGCACGCTCGGCCAGTCCGTCCCACCATCGGTGAGGTCGGTGCGGATGTAGGCGAAGGGCAGCAGCTCGAGGAACGGCAGGTAGACCAGGAGGACCACCAGCGCAAGCGAGAAGAGCAGCTTGATCGGCTTGGGCAGCGCGTCCCAGCGGGCACGGATGCCCACGGCGAACGCCACCCGGCGACCATCGGCCTTGACGATTTTGTCGTTCATGCGCGCGCCTTCCCCAGCGACTCACCAAGGATGCCAGTCGGTCGGAACATCAGCACCACGACGAGTACGACGAAGGCCGTCACGTCCTGCCAGTTGGAGCTGAACAGCGCCGAGGAGAACGACTCCACGACGCCCAGGAGCAGTCCGCCCACCAACGCCCCGCGGAGGTTGCCGATGCCGCCCAGCACCGCAGCGGTGAACGCCTTGATGCCGATCAGGAAGCCGATGTCGAACTTCGTGATGCCGAACCGCAGCGCGTAGAGCATCGCAGCCACGCCGGCCATCGCACCGCCGAGAACGAAGACCAACATGATCACGCGGTCCTTGTTGACGCCCATCAGCGCAGCGGTGTCGGGGTCCTGGGCCACAGCCCGGACGCCGCGACCGAGGCGGCTCTTGTTCACGAACTGGTCGAGAACCATCATCATCAGGAGCGCACCGAAGACCACGACCACCTGGATGTTGGTGATCTCGGTGTTGCCGATCGTGATGACGGTCTTGTTCGGGACCAGCGTCGGCATGCTCACCAGTGCCCGACCGAACGGCGGACCGAAGAACGCCTTGAACACGAAGCCGAACAGCTCCATCAGCACGAGCGAACAGCCGATCGCGGTGATCAGGTAGATCAGAGGTGGAGCGTTCTTTTTTCGGAGCGGTCTGTAGGCGACCCGGTCGACCGCCAGCGCAACCGAGGCCGATGCGATGACGGCCGCAACGAGCCCCAACACAAGGGCGAGCGCCTTCATCGGGACGTTCGAGCCGGACGAGACCGCGAGCGCCGAGTAGACACCCAACACGGCCCAGGTGCCGACCATGAACACCTCGGAGTGCGCGAAGTTGATCAGCCGCAGCACTCCGTAGACAAGGGTGTAGCCGAGGGCCACCAGGGCGTAGATCGCGCCCTTGGAGAGCCCATTGACGATGTGGTCACCGAGGTTGTCGACCAGGTTGGCAAAGTCCACGTTTCTTCTCCCCACGCCAGCCGGGGGCGATCAGGATCGTTGTCCTGACCGCCCCCGCACTAGTCATCGAATCGGGCTATTCCTTGGGGATTTCCTGGTCGGGGACGAGCACTCCGCCCTCGAGCTTGTAGGTCCAGATCACGACGTTCTCCTCGGCGATGTCGCCCTTCTCGTCGAACTTGAGGTCCTTGGTGATGCCAGGAGCGTCGTAGTCCGACACGAACTTCTGCAGGTCCTCGCGGGTGGTCTGGCCATCCTTGATGCCCGCCAGGAAGATGTTCATCGCGTCGAAGCCCTCAGCCGCGTAGGCACCCGGGGCTGCGCCGTACTCCGCCTCGAAGTCCTCAGCGAAGGAGCCCTCGGCCTGGTCGGCCGGGAGGCACGGGCAGCTGATGATGGCGCCGTCGGACTGCTCACCGGCTGCCTTCGGGAAGTCGGCACCGTAGAGACCGTCACCACCCATGAACGTGGCGGTCACCCCGGCGGAGCGCAGCTGCTTCAGGAACGGGCCGGCCTCAGCGGCGTACCCGGCGTAGAAGACTGCGTCAGGGTTGGCACCCTTGACCTTGGTCACCGTCGTGTCGAACTGGTCCTGCTTCTCCTGGACCTTGTCGCTGCCGACCACGAGGTCACCGAGGTCGGACCGCACCTTGTCACCGAGCGGACCACCGTAAGCGGTGCTGTCGTCGACGACGAACACCTTGGTGACCTTGGCGACGTCCCTCAGGTAGCGCGCCACCGCCGCACCCTGTACTTCGTCGTAGCCGATGACCCGGTGGAACACCGGCACAGCGTCGGTGGTGGTGAGGTCGGTCGCGGTGGCCGAGGCGCTGATCATCGGCACGCCGGCCTCGTTGAAGGTGTTCTTGGTCGCCCGGGTCTCACCGGAGAACGCGCCACCCATGGTGCCGAGGAAGGTCTCGTCCGAGGCGATCTTGTTGGCCACGGGGGTCGCCTTGGCGGGGTCACCCTCGGTGTCGAACTCGACCATCTCGACCTTGCAGTCCTTGTTCTCCTCGGACCACTGCGAGAGTGCGAGCTTGGCACCGTCACGCGACGGGAGCACGACGCTCGAGTTGCTTCCGCTCAGGGCTCCGAAGAAGCCGATCTTCCCGTCGCAGTCGCTGCCGCTCGAATCTGAGTTCGTATCCGCTGTACTACCGCAGGCCGACGCGGTGAGCGCGAGCGCGACCACCAGACCGCCCAGCCCCATTCGAGTGTTCCGCCTCAAGGCAACTCCTAATTAGTGTGCTCCCGGCCCCAGCCGGGACAGATGTGTAACCGACGTGGGAGACCAACTGCCCGCGGGCATGGCCGTCCACTTGCCGCGGGACGCTACACCGCCTACGGCACAACGACACATAGTCAGGCCCGGCGAGTTCGAAAAGTATGCCGATCCGTTACTTCGGTGTTCGGCGGGCTGGACGAAACTCAGTCGCCCGGTGGCTCCACGTCACTGGCGGCGGTGGAGGCCGCCTCAGGACCATGTCGTACGACGCCTTCGGCCACCTCACGCATCGACAGGCGCAGATCCATGGCCGTCTTCTGGATCCAGCGGAACGACTCGGGCTCGGTGAGGCCGAGCTCCTGCTGCAGCATTCCCTTGGCCCGGTCCAGCGCCTTGCGCGTGGCCAGCTGCTCGCCCAGGTCCTGCACCTCGGCCTCGAGCTGGCGCAGCTCCGCGAACCGGGAAACAGCCATCTCGATGGCGGGTACGAGATCCGCCTTGGTGAATGGTTTGACCAGATACGCCATGGCGCCGGCGTCGCGTGCCTGTTCGACGAGGTCGCGCTGGCTGAAGGCGGTCAGCATCACCACCGGCGCGATGCGCTGCGCGGCCACCCGCTCGGCAGCCGCGAGGCCGTCCAGCCGAGGCATCTTGATGTCCATGATCACGAGGTCGGGTCGAAGCTGCTCCGCGAGTGCGACCGCCTTCTCCCCGTCCTCGGCCTGCCCGACGACGTCGTACCCCTCCTCGGCGAGCATCTCCGCAAGATCGAGACGGATCAGCGCCTCGTCTTCGGCGATCACGACGCGGGGCGCGTGGCTGGGGGTGGTCACGACACGACAGGCTATCGAGATCCGGTAACTTTGCGGCCGTCGCCCCGGTATTCCAATCGGCAGAGAATGCGGTCTCAAACACCGTCCAGTGTGGGTTCGAGTCCCACCCGGGGCACAAACATGTCGGCGGTCGCGACGACAATTCTTCCATGTATCCACTTGAGCTGCGGAGGGCCGCGATTGCGATGCTGAGCTCGGGTTGGTCGGTCAACGCTACGAGCGCCCAGCTCGGAGTCAGCCGTGCGACTACTCGTGACTGGCGTGACCACGGCTTGGAAAGGCCGCAGGTTCTCGACCGACCCGACCAGATCGCCGCGGGAAAGGCGCCTCTACGCCGTACGCGAAGTCAGCGGCTGCGGTAGGCCGGTGCCACCTCGTTGATGGCGTCGCCCATCCGGTGGATCCGCAGCGCATTGGTCGACCCGGGGATGCCGGGCGGGCTGCCGGCGATGATCACCACGAGGTCGCCCTCCTTGACCCGGCCGATCTTGAGCAGCTGCTCGTCGACCTGGCGCACCATCTCGTCCGTGTGCTCGACCTTCGAGGTCAGGAATGTCTCCACACCCCAGCTCAGGGCGAGCTGCGAACGGACCACGGACTCGGGGGTGAACGCGAGGACCGGGATCGCACCGCGGTAGCGAGCCATCCGGCGCGCGGAGTCGCCGCTCTGCGTGAAGGCAACGAGGTACTTGGCGCCGATGCGCTCGGCGACCTCAGCGGCGGCCTTGGCGATCACGCCGCCCTTGGTCCTGGGCTGCCAGTCGATGGCGGCCATGTGGTGCAGCTCGTGGTTCTCGGTGGAGCTGATGATCCGCGCCATCGTCCGCACGGTCTCGATGGGGTACTCCCCCACGCTGGTCTCGCCGGAGAGCATCACCGCGTCGGCGCCGTCGAGGACCGCGTTGGCGACGTCGGAGGCCTCGGCCCGGGTGGGCGCCGGGCTGCTGATCATCGACTCGAGCATCTGGGTGGCGACGATCACCGGCTTCGCGTTGCGGCGGGCCTTCTCGACGACACGCTTCTGCAGGAACGGCACGTCCTCGAGCGGGCACTCGACCCCCAGGTCGCCTCGAGCCACCATGAAGCCGTCGAAGGCCTTCACGATCTCGTCGAGGTTGTCGATCGCCTGCGGCTTCTCGATCTTGGCGATCACCGGAAGGAGTACGCCCTCCTCCTTCATGATCTTGCGTACGTCCTCGACGTCCTTGGCAGAACGGACGAAGGACAGCGCGATGAAGTCGACGGTGAGGTGCAGGCCCCAGCGGAGGTCCTCGATGTCCTTCTCCGACATTGCCGGGACACTCACGGGTACGCCGGGGAGGTTGATGCCTTTGTTGTCGCTGATCCGCCCGCCGGTCACCACGACGGTGTGCACGTCGTCGCCGTGCACCTCGGTGACCCGGAGCCGGACCTTGCCGTCGTCGATCAGGATCTGGTCACCGGCCGCTACGTCACCGGGCAGTCCCTGGTAGGTGGTGGACGCGAGCTCGTTGTTGCCGTCCACCTCACGGGTGGAGATCGTGAAGGACTGACCCGTGGTGAGCTGGGTCGAGCCTTCCTTGAAGTGCCCCAGCCGGATCTTCGGTCCCTGAAGGTCGACGAAGATGCCGACGCCGTGCCCGGTCTCGTCGGACGCCTGGCGCACCCGGCGGTAGATCTCCTCGTGCTCGGCGTACGTCCCGTGGCTCAGGTTGAGCCGGGCGACATCCATGCCGGCGTCCACCAGCTCTCGGATGCGCTCCATCGAGGAGGTGGCCGGACCCAGGGTGCACACGATCTTTGCTCTTCGCACCGGCTGAGCCTATCGGGAGTTACTTGAACGTTCCAATAGCGGTTGTCGGTTTCCCCGGTCGGCCGGGGAAACCTGACGTTGTGGGGTGAAGTTTCGGTGTACAACGACCGGAATCACCGGTCGACCGGGGAAACCTGCAGCCGCTCAGGCAGTGAGGGGACGCTCGGTCGGGGGGATCGGGGCGGGGAGGTTGGTGGTCCCGGTGAGCCAGGTGTCGACAGCCGCAGCGGCTGCCCGGCCCTCGGCGATGGCCCAGACGATCAGCGACTGGCCGCGACCGACGTCGCCGGCGACGAACACGCCGTCGACCGAGGACGAGTAGCCGTTGTCGCGGGCCACGTTGCCGCGGTCGTCCAGGTCGACGCCGAGCTGCTCGACCAGGCCCTCACGCTCGGGGCCGGTGAAGCCCATGGCGAGCAGGACCAGCTCGGCGGGAATCTCCCGCTCGGTGCCCTCGATCTCCTGGAACTTGCCGTCCTCGAACTTCACGTCGACGAGGCGCAGCGCACGCACGTTGCCGTCGTCGTCGGCGAGGAACTCCTGCGTGGAGACGGCGTAGACGCGTTCGCCTCCCTCCTCGTGGGCAGAGGAGACCCGGAAGACCATGGGGTACGTCGGCCACGGCTGGCCGGCCGGCCGGGTCTCCCCCGGCTCGTCCATGATCTCCAGCTGGGTGATCGACTTGGCCTTCTGGCGGGTAGCCGTCCCGAGGCAGTCGGCGCCGGTGTCACCGCCGCCGATGATCACCACGTGCTTGCCGTCGGCCCGGATCTGGTCTTCGACCTCATCGCCGAGCGAGGCGAGGTTGGACTGCGGGAGGTACTCCATCGCCTGGTGGATGCCGCCGTGCTCGCGGCCGGGGACCTGGAGGTCGCGTGCCGCGGTGGCACCCATCGCGAGCACCACGGCGTCGTACCGCTCACGCAGGGCGTCGCCGGTGAGCGTCTCACCCACGTTGACGCCGGCCCGGAACACGGTGCCCTCGCGACGCATCTGGTCGAGCCGGCGGTCGAGGACCTTCTTCTCCATCTTGAACTCGGGGATGCCGTAGCGCATCAGGCCGCCGATCTTGTCGGCACGCTCGTAGACCGCGACGGTGTGGCCGGCCCGGGTGAGCTGCTGCGCTGCGGCTAGACCGGCCGGTCCGGAGCCGATCACGGCGACGGTCCGTCCGGACAACCACTCCGGCGGCTGCGGGCGCACTGCGCCGGACTCCCACGCCCGGTCGGCGATGGAGACCTCGACGTTCTTGATCGTCACAGGGTCCTGGTTGATGCCGAGCACGCAGGCGGTCTCGCACGGCGCGGGGCACAGCCGACCGGTGAACTCGGGGAAGTTGTTGGTCGCGTGCAGGCGCTCGCTCGCGGCGTCCCAGTCGTCGCGCCAGACCAGGTCGTTCCACTCCGGGATGATGTTGCCCAGCGGGCAGCCCTGGTGGCAGAACGGGATGCCGCAGTCCATGCAGCGCCCGGCCTGGGTCTTGATGATCGGCAGCAGTGCCCGCCCGGGCCCACCGGGGTAGACCTCGTCCCAGTCGTTGGTGCGCTCCTCGACGGGGCGACGTGGGGCCTTCTCGGCGCCGTTCTTCAGGAAGCCCTTGGGGTCAGCCATTGGCAGAGCCCTCCTTCTTCACCGTCGCGATGAGGTCAGCCATGGAGGGCCTCCATCATCGCCGTGGCGACGTCGTTGTCCTCGAGTCCGTCGGCCTCGGCCTTGGCCTTGGCCTCCATCACGATGCGGAAGTCACGCGGGATCACCTCGGTGAAGCGGCCGAGCGAGCTCGGCCAGTCGGCCAGGAGCTCCTCGGCGACCGGCGATCCGGTCTCCTCGGCGTGCTGACGCACCAGCTTCTCCAGGGCCTCGCGCTCGTCACCCTCGACGGCTCCGAGCTCGACGAGCTCCTTGTTCACGCGCCCCTCATCGAGGTCGAGCACGTAGGCCACGCCGCCGCTCATGCCAGCCGCGAAGTTGCGACCAGTCGGCCCGAGGACCACGACGACACCACCGGTCATGTACTCGCACCCGTGGTCGCCCACCCCCTCGACGATCGCGGTCGCACCGGAGTTGCGCACGCAGAAGCGCTCGCCGGCCTGGCCGCGCAGGAAGATCTGCCCTGACGTGGCGCCGTACGCGATCGTGTTGCCGGCGATGATCTGCTCCGAGGCGTCGAAGGTCGCCGACCGGTCAGGACGTACGACGATCCGGCCGCCCGAGAGGCCCTTGCCCACGTAGTCGTTGGCATCGCCCTCGAGGCGCAGCGTGATCCCGCGCGGGACGAACGCACCGAAGGACTGGCCGGCGGAGCCGGTGAGGGTGATGTCGATGGTGCCGTCGGGCAGCCCCTCGCCCTGGTAGCGCTTGGTGACCTCGTGGCCGAGGATCGTGCCCACGGTGCGGTTGACGTTGCGGACCTTGAGCTGCGCGCGCACCGGCTCACCGTTCTCGAGCGCGGCCGCACACAGCTCGACCAGCTCCTGGTCCAGTGCCTTGTCGAGCCCATGGTCCTGCGGCCGCGTGTTGCGGCGCGCGGTGTCCTCGTGGAGCTCGGGCACGTGGAAGATCGGCGTGATGTCGAGGCCGGACGCCTTCCAGTGGTTGACCGCCTCGGTCGAGTCGAGGACGTCGGCATGCCCGATCGCCTCGTCCAGCGTGCGGAAACCGAGCTGGGCGAGCAGCTCGCGCACCTCCTCGGCGATGTACTCGAAGAAGGTCACGACGTGCTCGGCCTTGCCCGTGTAGCGCTCGCGCAGCACCGGGTTCTGGGTGGCGACGCCGACAGGACAGGTGTCCAGGTGGCACACCCGCATCAGGATGCAGCCGGAGACCACTAGTGGTGCTGTCGCGAAGCCGTACTCCTCGGCGCCCAGGAGGGCGGCGATGACGACGTCACGACCGGTCTTGAGCTGACCGTCGGTCTGCACCACGATCCGGTCGCGCAGCCCGTTGAGGAGCAGCGTCTGCTGGGTCTCCGCGAGGCCGAGCTCCCATGGACCACCGGCGTGCTTGAGCGAGGTCAGCGGCGCGGCACCGGTGCCGCCGTCATGCCCGGAGATGAGTACGACGTCCGCGTGCGCCTTCGAGACACCGGCTGCGACCGTGCCCACCCCGACCTCGGCGACGAGCTTCACGTGCACCCGCGCCTGCGGGTTGGAGTTCTTCAGGTCGTGGATCAGCTGGGCGAGGTCCTCGATCGAGTAGATGTCGTGGTGCGGCGGCGGCGAGATGAGACCCACACCGGGAGTGCTGTGGCGGGTCTTGGCCACCCACGGGTAGACCTTGTTGCCGGGCAGCTGCCCACCCTCGCCGGGCTTGGCTCCCTGCGCCATCTTGATCTGGATGTCGTCGGAGTTGGTGAGGTAGTCCGAGGTCACGCCGAAACGTCCGGAGGCCACCTGCTTGATCGACGAGCGCCGCTCGGGGTCGTAGAGACGGTCGGCGTCCTCGCCGCCCTCACCGGTGTTGGACTTGCCGCCCAGCCGGTTCATGGCGATGGCCAGCGTGGTGTGCGCCTCCTCGGAGATCGAGCCGTAGGACATCGCACCCGTGGAAAACCGCTTCACGATCTCGGAGACCGGCTCGACCTCGTCGATGTCGATCGGCTCGCGCCCGGTCGCGTCGCCGTCCTTGAACCGGAACAGCCCACGCAGGGTCATCAGTCGCTCGGACTGGGCGTTGACCCGGCTCGTGTACTGCTTGAACACGTCGTACTTGCCGGTCCTCGTCGAGTGCTGCAGCCGGAAGACGGTCTCGGGGTCGAACAGGTGCAGCTCGCCCTCGCGGCGCCACTGGTACTCCCCGCCGATCTCGAGCTCGCGGTGAGCGGGCGCGATGCCGCCGATGGGGTACGCCGTGCGGTGGCGTCGCGCGACCTCCTCGGCGATCACGTCCAGCCCGACTCCGCCGAGCTTCGACGTGGTGCCGGTGAAGTACTTGTCGACCAGCTCCGTGGAGAGCCCGAGCGCCTCGAAGATCTGGGCACCGGTGTACGACGCGACGGTGGAGACGCCCATCTTGGACATCACCTTGAGCACGCCCTTGCCGAGGGACTTGACCAGGTTGGCGACGGCCTTCTCCGGCTCGACCTTGACGTAGTAGCCGTCGCGGGCGAGGTCCTCGACGCTCTCCATGGCGAGGTAGGGGTTCACGGCCGCTGCGCCGTAGCCGATCAGCGTGGCCACGTGGTGCACCTCGCGCACGTCACCGGCCTCGACGATCATGCCGACCTGGGTGCGGGTCTTCTCGCGCACCAGGTGGTGGTGGACGGCTGCGGTCATCAGCAGCGACGGGATCGGTGCGTTCGTGGCGTCGCTGTGCCGGTCGGAGAGCACTATCACGCGCGCGCCGTCGGCGATCGCCTCGCTGACCTCGATGCAGATCTCCTCGAGACGGCGGGCGAGTGCGTCACCGCCTCCACTGACGTCGTAGAGACCGCGCGAGACGTGGGTGATGAAGCCGGGCATGTCGCCGTCGCGGTTGATGTGCCGGATCTTGACCAGCTCGTCGTTGGTGATCACGGGGAACGGCAGGACGACCTGGCGGCACGACGCGGGCGTCGGGTTCAGCAGGTTGGCCTCCGGCCCGATCGTGCCGTTGAGGCTGGTGACCAGCTCCTCGCGGATTGCGTCCAGCGGCGGGTTGGTGACCTGGGCGAACAGCTGGGCGAAGTAGTCGAACAGCAGCCGCGGCCGGTCACTGAGCACGGCGATCGGGGTGTCGGTGCCCATCGAGCCCAGCGGCTCAGCGGAGGTGTTGGCCATCGGGGTGAGCAGGACGCGCAGCTCCTCCTCGGTGTAGCCGAAGATCTGCTGGCGCCGGGTCACCGAGGCGTGCGAGTGGATGACGTGCTCGCGGTCCGCGACGTCGGCGAGCTTGATCAGGCCGGCGTGCAGCCACTCGTCGTACGGGTGCTCGAGGGCGAGCTCGGTCTTGATCTCCTCGTCCTCGATGATCCGGTGCTCCTCGGTGTCGACGAGGAACATGCGGCCCGGCTGCAACCGGCCCTTGCGGACCACGGTGGCGGGGTCGATGTCGAGTACGCCGACCTCGCTGGCCAGCACGACCAACCCGTCGTCGGTGACCCAGAAGCGGGAAGGACGCAGGCCGTTGCGGTCGAGCACGGCGCCGACCTGGGTGCCGTCGGTGAACACCACACACGCCGGACCGTCCCACGGCTCCATCAGCGCCGAGTGGAACTCGTAGAACGCGCGGCGCTTGGCATCCATCTCGGTGTGGTTCTCCCACGCCTCGGGGATCATCATCAGCACCGAGTGCGGCAGGCTGCGCCCACCGAGGTGGAGCAGCTCGAGCACCTCGTCGAACGACGCGGAGTCCGAAGCCCCCTGCGTCACGATCGGGAACAGCCGCTCGAGGTCGCCAGGGATCAGGTCGGAGTCGAGCAGCGCCTCACGGGCGCGCATCCAGTTGCGGTTGCCCATCACGGTGTTGATCTCGCCGTTGTGGGCGATGAAGCGGAACGGGTGGGACAGCGGCCAGCTCGGGAAGGTGTTCGTGGAGAACCGCGAGTGGACCACCGCGACGGCGCTCTCGACGCGCTCGTCGACCAGGTCGGGGAAGACATGGTCGAGCTGCTCGGTGGTCAGCATGCCCTTGTAGGCGATGGTGCGGCTGGAGAGCGATGGGAAGTAGACGTCGGTCTCGCGCTCGGCGCGCTTGCGCAGACAGTAGGCGAGCCGCTCGAGGCCCATGCCGAGGATCCGGCTGCCCTTGGCGGCGACGAACAGCTGGACGAACGAGGGCATGCAGTCCAGCGCCGTCTTGCCGAGCGAGGAGGGGTCGGTGGGGACCTCGCGCCAGCCGATGACGTTCAGGCCCTCCTCAGCGGCGATGTCCTCGATGCGCTTGCGCGTCTTGGTGACCTGCTCGTCGTCGCCGGGGATGAACGCTGTGCCGGCGGCGTACGAGTGCTTGCCGGGCAGCTCGAAGTCCACGACCTCACGGAAGAACCGGTCGGGGACCTGCATCAGGATCCCCGCGCCGTCACCGGAGTTGGGCTCGGCACCGGCGGCTCCGCGGTGCTCGAGGTTGCGCAGGGCGGTGAGCGCCTTGCTGACGATGTCGTGGCTGGGGACGCCTGTCAGGGTGCCCACGAAGGCGACGCCACACGCGTCGTGCTCGTGCGCGCCATCGTAGAGCCCCTGGGGCGGCGGGAATGCCTGCACGTGCACTCTCCCGTCGTCGGTCAGCGCACCCGGGTCCAGGCCCTGATGAGTGCGTCGGATGTGAGCATGCTGGTGCTGGGACGACATTGGCCCATGCGGAAATATCAGCCTACAGCAGGGTTTCGGGCTGCTGCGAAGTCGTTTCAGGAGACGAATTTCTCAGCCCGGACGCGAACGGCGACGGCTCGCGGGTGTCGGGCGATCTGTGGCGCCGCCCAGCCACCACGAAGTACGCCGCCGCGAGCACGAACAGCACGATCGAGGTCCAGACGTTGAACCGGAGGCCGCCGACGTCCTGCAGCTCGACGGGGTCGATCCGCAGGTCCTCGATCCAGCCGCGGCCGAGCGTGTAGAGCATCACGTAGAGCGCGAACACCCTGCCGTAGCCGAGCCGGAACCGGCGGTCTGCCCAGAGCAGGACCGCGATCGCTGCGAGGTTCCACAGCGCCTCGTAGAGGAAGGTGGGGTGGAAGGTGGCGAAGTCTTCGTAGCCCCTGGGCCGGTGTGCCTCGTCGATCTCGAGGGCCCAGGGACGGTCGGTGGGCTTGCCGAACAGCTCCTGGTTGAAGTAGTTGCCGAACCGGCCGATGATCTGCGCGAGCAGCAGGCTCGGGGCCAGGGCGTCGAGCAGCGGCCGCATCAGGATGCCGTGACGACGGCAGTAGAACCACGCGCCGACCGCGCCACCTGCGATGGCACCCCAGATGCCGAGCCCGCCCCGCCAGATCTCCAGCGCTGCGAGCGGGTCGCCGTCCTTGCCGAAGTAGAGCGCGTTGTCGGTGGCCACGTGCCACAGCCGGGCACCGATCAGGCCGGCCGGCACGGCCCACAGAGCGATGTCGCCGATCTGCCCCGGCTTGCCACCCCGCGCCAGCCAGCGCCGCTCACCGGTCCAGACGGCGGCGACGACGCCGAGGATGATCGCCAGCGCATAGGCGCGGATGGGCACCGGGCCGAGGTGCCAGACACCCTCGGACGGGCTGGGGATGGACAGCAGGGTCCAGAGCTCGGACGTGTACAGGGTCATGTGTCTTCCTTCAGGATCTTCTGCAGGTCCTCGGCCATGTCGGACGGTGAGGTTGCACCTGTCCAGACGAGGTCGCCCTCTCCCTCGCGCACTGAGACCACGACCGTGCCGTGCGAGACCTCGTAACCTCCACTGGGGAGCTTCTCGCCGTGCTTGATGAAGATGTCCATCGGCTTGGCCAAGGTGTCGATCTGGGCGAGCTCACCCGTGACGCCGACGAAGTCGGGATCGAAGCGGTCGAGGTAGGTCCGCAGCACCGGACGCGTGTCGCGGGCAGGGTCGGTCGTGACGAACGCGACCTCGACCTGCTCCTGCTCGGCGGGAGTGAGCTTGGCCTTCGCAGCGGCGATGGTGCTCATCACGACCTGGCAGATGTCGGGGCAGTTGGTGTAGCCGAAGAACACCAGCGTGCGGCGTGGCTGGGTGGCGAGCTGGAATGACTTTCCCTCGGTGTCCGTGAGCTGCTGACCCGGCACGTCGTACGCCTTGTCGAGCAGGATCCCGTGATAGCCGTCGTCGTCCGACCTGCTGATGCCGGTGACCGGTGCACCCTCGTCGGACGAGGAGCCGCAGGCGGCGAGCAGCATGAGCAGGGCGACGGCCAAGAGCTTCCTAGCCACGGCGTACTCCTGACGCCAGGTCCTCCGTGAGGGCACCCAGCGCCTTGAGCCCGGCCGAGCTGGTCGTCGGCGTCGAGCAGCGTCCGGACGAACGCGGACCCGACGATCACGGCGTCGGCGTAGGAGGCCACCTCGGCGGCCTGGTCGCCGTTCGAGACGCCCAGCCCCACTCCCACCGGCAGGTCGGTGACTTCGCGCGTCCGCTGCACCAACGGGCCGGCGAGCTCGGACGTCGAGGTGCGCGCGCCGGTCACCCCCATGACGGCGGTCGCGTAGATGAAGCCGCGGCACGCCTGCGCGGTGTAGCGCAGCCGCTCGTCGGTCGACGAGGGCGCGACCAGGAAGATCTTGTCGAGGTAGTGGGTGTCCGCTGCCGCGATCCACTCGTCGGCGGAGTCGGGAGTGAGGTCGGGCGTGATCAGGCCCGCTCCCCCGGCACCCGCGAGGTCGGCGGCGAACCGCTCGACGCCGTACTTCTCGACCGGGTTCCAGTAGGTCATCACCACCGTCGGCGTGCCGGTCGCGGCCACGGCCTCCACCGTCCTGAGGATGTCCTTGGTGCGGACCCCGCCCTCGAGCGCGCGCTGCGCGGCCGCCTGGATCGTCGGGCCGTCCATGACCGGATCGCTGTAGGGCAGGCCGACCTCGATCACGTCACACCCGCAGTCGACCATCACCCGGAGCGCGTCGATTGCGCCGGTGACGTCGGGGAACCCTGCCGGCAGGTAGCCGACCAGAGCGGCGCGCCCCTCGGCACGGGTCCTCTCGAACGCACGAGTTGTGCTCATGTGCGGGTCACTTCGCACCCTCGGCGATCTGCGCCTCGCTGGCCGGTTCGGGCGTACCGTCGGCGTTCGCCTGGCCCAGCCCGAACCACTCGATGGCCGTGCCCATGTCCTTGTCGCCGCGACCCGAGAGGTTGACCAGGATCGTCGAGCCCGGGCGCTCCTTCGCCAGCTCCATCGCACCCGCGACCGCGTGGGCCGACTCGATCGCCGGGATGATGCCCTCGGTGCGGGCGAGCAGCGACAGTGCCTCCATCGCCGCGGCGTCGGTCACCGGCCGGTACGACGCCCGGCCGGTCTTCGCTAGATGGGCGTGCTGCGGTCCGACACCCGGGTAGTCGAGACCGGCGGAGATCGAGTGGGACTCGATGGTCTGGCCGTCCTCGTCCTGCAGGACATAGGTGCGCGCGCCATGGAGTACGCCGACGTCGCCCGCCCAGATCGTCGCCGCGTGACGGGAGGTCTCGACGCCCTCACCACCTGCCTCGAAGCCGAAGATGTCGACGGACTCGTCGTCGAGGAACGCGGTGAACAGCCCGATAGCGTTGGAACCGCCGCCCACGCACGCGACCACCGAGTCGGGCAGGGCGCCGGTGAGGTCGAGGCACTGGGCCCGCGACTCGTCGCCGATGCCCCGGCAGAAGTCGCGGACCATCGCGGGGAACGGGTGCGGCCCGGCGGCGGTCCCGAAGCAGTAGGCGGTGTACTCGACGCTGGCCACCCAGTCACGGATCGCCTCGTTGATGGCGTCCTTGAGAGTGCGCGACCCCGACGTCACCGGGATCACCTCTGAGCCGAGCAGCTGCATCCGCGCCACGTTGAGGGCCTGTCGCTCGGTGTCGACCTCACCCATGTAGACGGTGCACTCGAGACCGAGGTACGCCGCCGCGGTGGCCGCCGCGACGCCGTGCTGGCCGGCTCCCGTCTCGGCGATCATCCGAGTCTTGCCCATCCGCTTGGTGAGCAAGGCCTGGCCGAGGACGTTGCGGATCTTGTGGGCGCCGGTGTGGTTGAGGTCCTCGCGCTTGAGCAGGATCCTCGCGCCGGCGACCTCGCTCAGCTTGGTGGCGTCGTAGAGCAGGCTCGGCACGCCGGCGTACTCCCTGAGCATGCGCTGGAACTCGGCCGTGAACGCCTCGTCGGCAGTCGCCTCCTGCCAGGCAACCGTGAGCTCGTCGAGCGCGGCCATCAGCGCCTCGGGCATGAACCGTCCGCCGAAGTCGCCGAAGCGGCCGTGCTCGTCGGGACCGATCTCACTCATCTTCGGGCCTCCTGCGACGCCCCCTGGACGGACTTGATCGCCGCCACCGCTGCCCGGGGGTCGCCGTCCTTGACCAGCGCCTCGCCCACCAGCACGACGTCGGCACCCTCGGCTGCATAGCGCGCAGCGTCGTCGGGCCCGGCGATGCCGGACTCGGCCACCGTGACGACGTCCTGCGGCAGCAGGGTGACCAGGCGCCCGAAGGTGTCCCGGTCCACCTCGAGGGTCTTCAGGTTGCGGGCGTTGACGCCGACCAGCTCAGCGCCCACCTCGAGGGCGCGCGCGATCTCGTGCTCGTCGTGGACCTCGGTGAGCACCGTCAGGCCGAGGGACCGGGCCAGCTCGTGCAGCTCTCCGAGCAGGCTGCCGTCGAGAGCAGCAACGATCAGGAGCACGAGGTCGGCCCCGGCTGCGCGGGCCTCGAGCAGCTGGTAGCCAGTGACGACGAAGTCCTTGCGCAGCACCGGTGTGGACACCGCTGCCCGCACCGCACGGAGGTCCTCGAGGCTGCCGCCGAAGCGGCGCTGCTCCGTCAGGACCGAGATCGCGTCGGCACCGCCGGCGGCGTAGGCAGCGGCGAGTGCAGCAGGGTCGGGGATGTCGGCGAGAGCACCCTTGCTCGGTGACCTGCGCTTGACCTCCGCAATCACCGAGAGACCTGGCGAGCGAAAGGCCGGCATCGGGTCGCGTGGCGCCGGAAGTGACTGCACCGTCTCGGCGAGCTCGGCTTCGCTGAGGGCCTCCCTGCGCACCGCGAGGTCCTCGCGCACGCCGGCGACGATGTCGTCGAGCACGGACATGCGGGGACCCTCCCAAGCGGAACGTTCAAGGTTTCGACACGGGCCGAAGTGCGGCATCCCAAGGCTCTCACACGCATGTGTTTGGGTAGGTTCTGGCCAACGACAAACGCCAACGTGCCTCGTCCAACGCGAGAAGGGCTGCCCCCATGAGCAACGACTACCCGCCGCCTCCCGGTCCGGGGCAGGACCCCTACGGACAGTCAGGTCAGCCCCCGCCACCGCCGCCGCCCCCGCCGTCGGAGCCACAGTGGAACCCGCAGTCCGCTGGCACGCCTCCGGAGAGCTCCGGCGGAACCCCCGGCTACGGTCAGCCCGGGTACGGGCAGGAGCCCTACGGCCAGCAGCCCTACGGCCAGCCACCCGGGTCTCCGCCGCCGCCCCCCGGCGCCCCCGGCGGCTACGGGCCGCCCCAGAAGATCTCCCCGCTCGCGATCGTCTCGCTGGTGCTGGGCGTCGTGGGAATTCCCTGCTGCGGATTCTTCGTGTTCGGCATCGCCGCCGCGGTCACGGGCTTCCTCGCGCGCAAGCAGATCGACGAGTCCCAGGGTGCTCTCAAGGGCAGCGGGATGGCGATGGCCGGGGTGGTGCTGGGCGTGGTCGCCATCGTGATCGCGATCGTCTACTACATCCTCATCTTCTCCGACATCATCGAGGGCGACTACACCTTCGAAACCACCACCTGACCCTCACCTGGGTGCCGGTCGTCAGGGAGCCAGCCAGCTGCCGGCCGGCAGGTTGCGCAGCACAGCGAACACGACCATCACCGCTGCGAAGACCGCGATCCAGGCTCCGGGGTGCTGCACGCCGCGCTCGGGCGGCTGCGCGCCCGTCCACGCACGTCGTGTCCAGCGCAGCCACATGAGGACGAGCACCGGGACCATCAGCACGAACACCAGGTTGCTGCTGGCAGCGCCGACGATGTCCCCGTTCGTGAGGTCGTTGACCGCCCTGAGGCCGCCGCAGCCCGGGCAGTAGAAGCCGGTGAGCGCGGCCCACGGGCAGAAGCCCCAGCTTCCCGAGGCGTGCGGATCCCGGAAGTGCAGCGCGACGGTGAGCCCGCCGACAATTCCTGCGGTGACCAGAGGTCCGCGCATCCGCTCCCGTCGCGTCGGCGGCGCGACTGCCGGCGGCGAGCCGACTGACTCGGTCGTCGGGACGACCGGGACGGGTTGCGTGACGGACTCGTCCATCGCCTCAGTGCCGGCTGGTGCCGTAGCCCATCTTCGTCAGGACACCCAGGACGATGAGCGCCACGGGAGTCAATGCCACGCCGACCCAGAACGTGGGCCAGCTGCCCACCATCAGGCCGATCCCGCCCACCACGAACCCGGCGAGGGCGACGACGACGGCCGTCCAGGCTGCGGGGGTGTTGCCATGGTCGTGGGACATGGAGCTCCTCGTGAGGTCGGGTCGCTGGGTCGGCGACATTCTATGCAGGACCCTGCGTCCGGTTGGTGTCCGTCGGGTCGCGTCCCTCGTCGAGTGCGTGCCACAGGTCCCGATCGGGGTCGGCGCTGCCCTCCTCGCTCGTCGACGCGGGAGCACCTGGGGCGTCGTACCTGCTGCCCATCTCGGGCCACCGCCCCACCAGTCGTACGGCGAGCGCGGCGGGTACGACTGCCACCACGGAGCAGACCGCGGCTGTCCAGAACCAACCGGTGAAGCCATCGTCGGCCGAGCCACGACCCATCAGCTCGTCATAGGAGTCACGTGCCACGTCGGGCAGCGTGAAGTAACCCGTCACCACGGAGGCCAGCAAGGCGACGGCGGCCACGGCCGCGAGGACGGCGAACGCGCGTCGTACCCGGCCACGAGTCACCAGCAGCACCCCCCAGGCGGCGAGCAGCACGAGGCTGATCGCCGAGGCCAGTGGGTAGCGGGTGCCGCTGTCGAGCACCCTCATCGTGGCGTCGCTGCTTGCGCTGGAGCCGCCGCCGATCCACGGCTTGGCGCAGGCCACCGCAGCCAGTGCTGCAGAGGCAAGGCCCAGCAGCACGACCGGCCCGAAGCTGCTCCTGCCGGAGCCGGCGTCAGGCACTGGCGTCCCCGGCGAGCAGGACGTCAGCGTCGAAGCAGGTGTCCGCCCCCGTGTGGCACGCGGGACCAGTTTGGTCGACCTTGACCAGGACGGTGTCGCCGTCGCAGTCGAGACGGACCTCGACCACGCGCTGGACGTTCCCGGAGGTCTCACCCTTGACCCAGTACTGCTGACGCGAACGGCTCCAGTACGTGCCCCGTCCCGTCGTCAGGGTGCGGTGCAGTGCCTCGTCGTCCATCCAGCCGAGCATCAGCACCTCGCCGGTGTCGTGCTGCTGCACCACGGCAGCGACCAGCCCGTCGGCGTTGCGCTTGAGCCGTCGGGCGACGGCGGGGTCCAGACGTGCGGCAGCGAGCTATTCACCCGTCCAGTATCCGCGACCGGCGGCTAACGCGACTGCTGGGCCACCCACGATGAGTGCAGCCGGGCGTAGACGCCGGGCTCGCCGTCGGGGAGCAGCCGTCCCACCAGGCTCGCGTGGGTCCCACGCTGCACGACACGTCCCTTGTCGAAGACGATCACCTCGTCGGCGTTCTCGGCGGTGGAGAGCCGGTGAGCGATCGTCACCGACGTACGGCCGCTCATCAGCCGCTCGAGTGCACGCCCGATGCGCATCTCCAGCGCCGGGTCGACCGCACTGGTGGCCTCGTCGAGGACGAGCAGGTCGGGATCGGCGAGATGAGCGCGCAGCAGGGCCACGAGCTGGCGCTCCCCCGCTGACAGCGACTCCCCGCGCTGGCCCACGCGGGTGTCCAGCCCGTGCGGCAGCCCCTCGAGCCAGTCGCCCAGACCGAGCTCACCCGCGGACGCGATCACGTGCTCCCGGGTGGCGTCGAGATCGCCGTACAGCACGTTGTCCATCAGCGTGGAGTCGAACAGGAAGCCCTCCTGGGGCACGAGCACGACCCGGCGGCGCAGCGAGGCGAACTCGACGGACCGGACGTCGACACCGTCGAGCAGCACGGCGCCGGTCGTGGGATCCATCAGCCGCGTGAGCAGCTTGGCGAAGGTCGTCTTGCCCGACCCGGTCTCGCCCACCACTGCCACCCGGCTGCCGGACTCGACGTGCTCGGTGACGTCGCGCAACACCAACGGGCCGCCCGGATAGCCGAAGGAGACGTCCTCGAAGGCCACGTCCATCGCCCCTCGCGGCAGCGACTGGCCGGCCGGTCCCGGGTCCTCGAGGTCGGCAGGTGTCTCGAGGATCCCGATGACCCGACGCCAGCCGGCGATCGCGTTCTGCGCGTCGGTGAGCACCTGGGTGCCCATCTGGACCGGGCCGACGAACAGGGTCACCAGGAACGCGAAGCCGATCACCTGTCCTGCGGTGATCTCACCGGCAATGCCCAGCCAGATGCCGACGATCAGGACTCCCGCATTGGCCAGCCCAGCGGAGACGCCGCCGAGACTGAACGAGAAGGCGGTCAGGCCCTGCGCCCGCGTCGCGGCCACCTGGTTGACCGAGATCGCCTCGTCGATGCGGTCCTGGGTGCGCTTCTCGATCCCGTAGGTGCGCACAGTCACAGCGCCGACCACCGGCTCGGAGATGGCCGACAGCATCGCGCCCACCGACCGTCGGACCTGGCCGTAGGCCGCGGAGAGTCGGCGCTGGAAGTAGCGCAGCGAGAGGAACAGCGGCAGGAAGCAGACCCACACCAGGATGGTCAGCTGCCAGGAGTAGAACAGCATCACCACAGTTGCCAGCAGCACCTGTCCGACGCTGATGATGCCGAAGACGCCGCCGAAGACCAGGAACTGCGAGACCTGGTCGACGTCGCTGGTGACGCGCGAGACCAGCGCGCCCCGGTGCTCGGTGTTCTGGGTCAGCAGCGGGAGGTCGTGGACGTGCCGGAAGGCCTTGATCCGCAGCGTCGCCAGCCCGCGCTCGGCGGCGGTGAACAGCCGCGCGGTCATGAAGTACGACGACACCCCGGTGGCCAGGATCGCGAGTGCGGCGAGCACAGCCATCTGGGACACGAAGGAGACGTCCACGCCGTTCGGCCCGTTGATGCCCTTGTCGAGGGTCTGCTGCATCGAGACGGGTACGACGAGACGGCCGGCCGTCCCGACCAGCGCGAGCAGGAGGGTCCAGCCGAAGCCGTCCTTCAGCTCGGGCGAGAACGCGAGCCCACGGCGGATCGTGTCCCGCGCCGAGATCTCCTCGCCGCTGTCGACACTGGTGCCGTCGGCCATCAGCTCCTCGACGGAGGTGTTCAATTCGGAACCCCTTCGGTCTCGTAGGCGTTCACGAGCCGGGCGTAGGCCGGGTTGCGCTCGAGGAGGGCCTGGTGGGTCCCGCGGTCCGCAATCCGCCCGCCGTCGAGGAAGAGCACCTCGTCGGCCAGGGCGATGGTCGCCTTGCGGTAGGCGATCACGAGCAGCGTCGAGTCGCCCCCACGCCGTCGCATGGCCGCCAGGATGCGAGCCTCGACCTCCGGGTCGACGGCCGACGTCGCGTCGTCCAGCACCAGCAGGCGCGGACGCCGGACCAGCGCGCGGGCCAGCGAGAGGCGCTGGCGCTGGCCCCCGGACAACGTGGTGCCGCGCTCGCCGAGCTGGCTGTCCAGGCCGTGCTGCAGCGCCGCCACGAAGCCGTCAGCCTGAGCCGTGCGCAGGGCGTCCCACACCTCCTCGTCGGGGATGTCCGCGCCCAGAGTGACGTTGCCGCGCACGGTGTCGTCGAAGAGGAAGGCGCTCTGCGGCACCAGGGAGACGTGCGCGGCGAGCTCGCCGGGAGCGAGGTCGCGCAGGTCCTGCCCGTCGAGCCTGATCGCCCCCGACTGAGGGTCGACGAGCCGGGTGACCAGTGAGGTGAGCGTGCTCTTCCCGGAGGCCGTGGCGCCGACCACGGCCACGGTGCGCCCCGGCTCGATCGAGAAGTCGACGCCGTCGAGCAGCCGCTGCCCGGCTTCGTAGGTGTAGCCGAGGTCGTCGACCTCGAGCGTTGCGCCCTGCGAGGCCCCGCGAGCCAGCGGAGCCAGCTGGCCTTGGCCGTACGTCGTGTCGCTGATCGTGTCGAGGACCCCGTGCACCCGGTTGAACCCGACCACCGATCGTGGGAACTCCCCCAGCAGCCAGCCGATGGAGCGGATCGGGAAGGCCACGATCGTCAGCAGGTAGGCCACCGTGACGACGTCACCCGGGTCCGCTGTCCCGGCGCGCACCCGCAGCACGCCGACGCCGAGGACGGCGAGCACGCCGAGATTGGGCAGGCTCTCCAGGAACGGGTCGAAGGCGGCGCGGATGCGACCGGCGCGGATGCCCTCGTCGCGCAGGTCACGAGCCTTCGCGGCGAAGCGGTCGGTCTCCTCTGCCTCGCGCCCGAGGGTCTTGACCACCATGGCGCCGTCGAAGGACTCGTGGGCGATCTCGCTGAGCTCGGCGCGCAGCGCCTGGATGCGGGTGAAGATCGGAGAGGACAACCGCTGGAAGACGACGTTCACCAGCATCACCAGCGGGAACACGAGCATGCCCACCAGCGCCATGGGGACATCGGTGAAGAGCATCTGCACGATCGCGATCACCATCATCGCGAGGGTGCCCACCGCCATCGGCAGCGGAGCGATCGGTGCCCACGCCGCCTCGACGTCGGAGTTGGCGTTGGACAGCAGCTCGCCGGTCGGATGGCGCTGGTGCCACGCCATCGGCAGGGAGAGGTACTGCCGGGTGACCTCGCGACGGTAGGCGGCCTGCATCCGGTACTGCATGATCCCCGCGCCCAGCCGACGAGCCACGATGCCGACGGCCCGCAGGATCGCGACACCCAGGAACAGCGCGAAGATCGCCACCAGCCCACCTGTGGTGGTGGTCCCGTCCTCGAACGCCGGCAGCACGACGTGGTCGGTCGACCAGCCGAGCACCCAGGCATCGGCCACGGTCAGCGCACCGAAGAGCAGGCTGCCCAGCGTGGAGAGGGTGAAGACCCAGGGTTCGCGGCGGATGGCGACCCCGAGCACGCGGAAGCCGTCCATCAGCGTGGAGGCGGTCCGGGCGCGGCTCACGGACGCAGCCGTTCGGGTGAGGTCGACACAACGAGTGCAACCCTAGAGTGGCCCCCGAACATTCCATATCGGGATTCGCCGTGCGGGCCGTGCCCACCCGACCGTTGGCACCCTAGGATCACCGCATGGAGTCGATGTCGCGCACAGAGCGCGCCGCCCTGTGCAACACCGCCCTCGAGGCGGGTGAGCTCGCGCCCACGCTGTGCGGGCGATGGACGGTCAAGGACCTGGTCATCCACCTGCTGGTCCGGGAGCGGGACCCACTCGGTGCCCCGGGGATCCTGGTGCCGCAGCTCGAGGGCCTCACCGACCGGTCGGCACGCCGCCTGGCGAGCCAGGACTTCACCTCGCTGGTCGAGCGGGTGCGCAGCGGTCCGCCGAAGTGGTCGCCGATCTCGTTCCCGGCGCTCGACCGGGCGGTGAACACCCTCGAGTACTTCGTGCACCACGAGGACATCCGGCGTGCGCGCCAGGAGTGGGAGCCGCGTGAGCTCACCGAGCGCGAGCAGAAGGTTCTCTGGAAGTCGATCTCCGTGGCCGGCAAGGGCCTGGTGCGCCCGATCGGCGTTCCCGTGGAGATCCGCTGGTCCAGTGACGAGCGCGAGTCGACCGCCGTTCTCAGCAAGGGCGACGAGCCCGTCGTGGTGACCGGCACCCCGGCGGAGATCACGATGATGCTGTTCGGGCGCGAGCAGCACGTCGGACTGGCCTTCGACGGACCGGAGTCGTCGGTGAAGAAGCTGACCGCCACCGACCTGGGGATCTGAGCCCCGAGAGCATCTAGAGCGCCAGCTCGAACGCCATGAGCGCAGCGCGAGCCTGCTGCGGCTCGGAGCCTTCGGCAACCGCGCCCAGCGCAGCACGCCACGCTGCCGCGAGCACCCGGCCGAGAACGGGGACGCCATGGCCGTGCTGGCACTCAGCATCTCGGCCAGTCGGTCGCCTTCCGCGCCCGGAGGTGGTGCTCCCAGCAGATGCAGGAAGCCCTCACACACGGCGAAGTCGAACCCGAATGCGCCGGTCGGGCCGCTGTTCGTCGTCGACAGCGTCGAGGCATTCCACGCTGCACAGGCAGAGTCACTGACCGTGGTCTAGGCGCCTGGAGAGATCCCGGGCGGTTTCATGGCCACCTAGCAGGACCCGGGCGGGGCCACCATCTACGTGATGGACCAGTCGACGGACTCTGCTGCTCAGTTGCGGCCGTCCATCGCTCTTTGTCGATCCGTCAGTTCACCATGATGTGCACGTGGTCGTAGTGGTTCGCCGTGGCCGAGCCACGGTCTGACATCGACCGGAAGCCCTCGCTCGACCGCTCAATGGTCCAGATGGACTGCGACCAGATGATGTCGAAGAGGTCGAACTCGGCACGGTGTGCGTAGACGAAGTCAGCCACGCGCTGTCCGACCGACGAGCTCGGCACCATGAAGTCGATCGCCTGGCCGTTGACGTGCTCGCCATGGCCGTCCTGGCCGCCGTACGCCGAGAGCTCGGGGAAGGCGTTGCAGACGGCCCGGTAGGTGCGGACGGCTGCGGGCTGGAGACCGGACTCGATCGAGGAACCGTCGGGACACGGCGCGTTGCTCACGCCCATGGCCTCGGGGGTCTTCTCCTTGCTGAGGTAGTCGTCGGTGACCCAGCGGGCGGTCTTGGCGACGATGACCTCGGCGTAACCACCCTGCCGGCGGCCGGTGATCGCGACCTGCTTGCCGGGCTCGAGCAAGCCGGCGGTGCGGGCCTTCTCGAGCGGCTTCAGGCGCAGGTCCAGCGGGGCGGTGGTCCAGAGCTTGCCCTTGGGCTTGGGCACGCGGTTGTTCACGAACGGCACGCGCGTGGTGGAGCGCGAGGTTCCCAGGGTGCGGTCTGCGGTGTCGGGAGCGCTGGACTCGGTGGTCGCTGCGCTCGCAGCGGCACCGACGTCGCCCGTCGCCGTGCTCGGCGAGGAGGGGGAACCGAAGCCGCTCGTGGCGACTCCCAGGCCGACAGCGAGGGCGGTGATCAGGGGTGCGGCCACCAGGGCGAGGTGTCGCGGGAGGACCGTCGTGGGCTCAAGGCTGTGTCTGCCTCGGGGCACGGTGATTCCTATCGTCGGGGGTCGAGGACCCACCTACCCAAACACGAACCCGGCTAACCGCCCAATCTGGGCCGGACAAATCGGGCGTGAGGCTGACCACACGGGCAGATCCCCCCCAAGTGTCTGCCCGTGTCAGCCGGGGTCCGCCAGCCGCCGGTTCGCTAGCCGCCGGTGGTCTCGTTCGCGTCCTCGCGTACGACGGAGCCGGTGCCATCCGTGTCGTCCAGCCACCCGTCGGGGAGGGACACCCGCTTGCGCGGGCTGCCCTGCCGACCTCGGGGAGAACCGAGCTCGGAGACCGGGAAGGCGGCGTCGGGGTCGAGCTGTCCGAGCAGCGCGTCGAGCCCGGCGAGGGTGCTCACCAGCGCCATCTCCCGGCGCAGGTCGCCGCCGGCAGGGAAGCCCTTGAGGTACCACGACACGTGCTTGCGGAACTCCTTGCAGCCACGCTCCTCGCCCATGTGCTGGCTGAGCAGCTCCGCATGGCGGCGCATCACGATCGCCACCTCGCCGAGGCGTGGCAGCGCCCGGCTCCGGGTCGAGCCGGCCGGGCGATCGCCCGCGAAGGCATCCGCGAGGTCGCGGAACAGCCACGGCCGGCCCAGGCAGCCGCGGCCTACAACGACGCCGTCGGCGCCGGTCTGCTCGAGCATGCGCACTGCATCGTCGGACTCCCAGATGTCGCCGTTGCCGAGAACTGGGATGTCGACGTGCTCGACCAGACGCGAGATCGCGTCCCAGTCGGCGGTGCCGGAGTAGCTCTGGATCGCGGTGCGCCCGTGCAACGCGATGGCGGCGGCTCCGGACTCCTGGGCGATCCGGCCGGCGTCGAGGTAGGTCAGGTGGTCCTCGTCGATCCCCTTGCGGGTCTTCATGGTGACCGGCACGTCGTACCGCGCCCCCGCCTGCACCGCGGCGGTCACGATCTCCCCCAGGAGGGTCCGCTTCCACGGCAGGGCCGCACCTCCGCCCTTGCGCGTCACCTTGGGCACCGGGCAGCCGAAGTTCAGGTCGACGTGGTCCACGCCGTACTCCGTGCACAGGATCTCGGTGGCCCGTCCGACGTACACCGGGTCGGTGCCGTAGAGCTGCACCGAGCGCACCGACTCGCGCTCGTCGAAGACCAGCATCTGCCGCGTCGTCGCGTCGCCCTCGACCAGCCCGCGGCTGGTGATCATCTCGCAGACGTAGAGGCCCGCGCCCTGCTCAGCGCAGAGCCGCCGGTAGGCCGCGTTGGTGATGCCGGCCATCGGCGCCAGCACCACTGGCGTGGCGACCTCGAGCGAGCCCAGCCGGAGAGTGGTGGGCAGCGATGCAAGCGTGGTCAGGGATTCGCCTTCTTCTTCTTGGGCTTCTTCTTCTCGATCACCGGAGGCAGGACCGTGCCCTGCCAGGTGATCGGCTCGAAGGCCTGCAGCGGCCGGTAGTTCATCTCCACCAGCCTGCCACCATCGGGGATCAGGTAGACGAGGCAGCCCTGCACGGACTTCCCGCCGACGAACCCTGCGGGCAGCGGCAGCGAGGGGCACAGGGAGAAGGTGTTGTTGAACGACGACGGCTGGTACTGGGTGTTCTTGTCGTTCACCGCGAGCAGGGGGATGGCTGCCCGGCTGAGGTCTCCGGTGCCGAGGTTCTTCACGCTCACCCGCACGTAGTACGGCCGCGACTTCTTGGTGCGGTCGTCGAGCTGGTAGGCCGCGAAGTCCGCGAGCTTGCCCTCCTGGATCGAGTCCACGGACAACGAGAGCACCGAGCTGCGCTGGGTGTTGGGCTCGTAGGCCACGATCGCCGGCTCGGCGAACTTCAGCTCGGTGCCGGCCTCGGTCAGCTCGACACCGTCAGGCACCTCGACGTTTCCGGTGGGCAGATCCGCTGACGGTTCCGCCTTCGGCTTCGCGTCGGAGTCGGTCCCGCAACCCGCGAGCAGGAGCGCTGGGACGAGCAGCGTGGCGATGAGGGCACTGCGGGCACGACTGAGTGGCGTCACGGGCACATTGTGCCCTTCGCGTGGCGGGATCGTGGGCATTCGGTGATCCGGCCGCGCGGGTCCTGAGCAGCTCAGCAACCGAGGAGGCGCTCGGCGAACCAGGCGCGCACACCGTCGAGCGAGATCCGCTCCTGCGCCATCGTGTCGCGTTCCCGCACAGTCACAGCACCGTCCTCGGGCGTTTCGAAGTCGACGGTGACGCAGTACGGCGTCCCGATCTCGTCCTGGCGGCGGTAGCGGCGGCCGATCGCACCTGCGTCGTCGAAGTCGACGTTCCAGAACTGGCGCAGCTCGGCCGCCAGGTCCCTGGCCTTCGGCGTGAGCGCCTCGTTGCGGCTCAGCGGGAGTACGGCGACCTTGACCGGCGCGAGTCGTGGGTCGAGCTTGAGCACCGTGCGCTTGTCCACGCCGCCCTTGGTGTTGGGCGCCTCGTCCTCGGTGTAGGAGTCGACCAGGAAGGTCATCAGGCTGCGACCCAGCCCGGCGGCCGGCTCGATGACGTAGGGGAAGTAGCGCTCGTCGGCTGCCTGGTCGAAGTAGGACAGGTCCGTGCCGGAGTGCTCGGTGTGGGTCTTCAGGTCGAAGTCCGTGCGGTTGGCGATCCCCTCCAGCTCCCCCCACTCGGACCCGGCGAAGTTGAACCGGTACTCGATGTCAACCGTGCGCTTGGAGTAGTGGCTGAGCTTCTCCACGGGGTGCTCGAAGTGGCGCAGGTTGTCGGCGTTGACGCCGAGGTCGGTGTACCAGCGGGTGCGCTCGTCGATCCAGTACTGGTGCCACTCCTCGTCCTCGCCCGGCTTGACGAAGAACTCCATCTCCATCTGCTCGAACTCGCGGGTGCGGAAGATGAAGTTCCCCGGCGTGATCTCGTTGCGGAAGCTCTTGCCGGTCTGCGCGATGCCGAACGGCGGCTTCTTCCGGCTGCTGGTGACCACGTTGGAGAAGTTCAGGAAGATGCCCTGCGCCGTCTCCGGGCGCAGGTAGTGCAGACCGCTCTCGTCCTCGAGCACGCCGAGGTAGGTCTTGAGCAGGCCGGAGAACTGGCGCGGCTCGGTCCAGGCCCCGCGGGTGCCGCAGTTGGGGCAGGCGACGCCTCCAAGGTCGACGTCGTCGGGGTTCTCAATCTGCCCATTCTTCTTCGCCTTCTTCTCGGCGTACTCCTCCTGGAGGTGGTCCGCACGGAACCGCTTGTGGCAGGACTGGCACTCGGTCAGCGGGTCGGTGAAGGTCGCGACGTGGCCGGACGCCTCCCACGTCTTGCGCGGCAGGATCACGCTGGAGTCGAGGCCGACGACGTCGTCACGTGACTGCACCATCGAACGCCACCACTGGCGCTTGATGTTCTCCTTGAGCTCGACGCCGAGCGGGCCGTAGTCCCAGGCGGACTTGGTGCCGCCGTAGATCTCCCCACACGGGTAGACGAATCCCCTGCGCTTGGCGAGGGAGACGACGCTGTCGACCGGGGAGGGAGGCGGCTTGGCCACGGAGGAGCTCACTTCTCAGTTGCGGTTTCGCCCGCTGGCTGCGGACGGCGAAGGGCCCACCCTATCGAGGGGTGGAGCGTGTCCTCACCGCAGTTCCCGCGGGAAGGACTCGTTGAGCTCCCCGTCGAGTGACTCGTAGGCCGACGGCTCGTCGATCGCCCTGCTCAGCAGGGGAACGGCGCCCATCTTCACGTCGTACGACGACAGCGCGCGGCGGTAGCTGCCGACGTCGCGCCAGCGGGTCACCATCGTCCAGAGGGTCGGGTCGTCGACGTTGCGGCCGAGCCTGCCGTCGTCGTACCCCTTCTGCTGCGCGAGCACCGCGAGCGCGCCCTCGAGGTCGACCCGGAAGGTCTCGGCCGACTCGACCGGGACCCGGAACCTGTTCACCACCAACACCTCGCCGACCCTACTGCGTGGCGCATTTGACAATGGTTCTCATTACAACTGAGAATCATTGTCATGTTCGCGTCACGTCCCGCCGCCCTCCTGCTGGCGCTCGTCCTTGCTTTCGGTGCGTTGGCGGGATGCGCCGCGCAGGGCGACAACGGGAAGCCACAGGTGGTGGCGTCCTTCTACCCGTTGCAGTACGTCGCGGAGCGGATCGTCGGCGACCACGCCGAGGTCACCAACCTGACCAAGCCAGGAGTCGAGCCACACGACCTCGAGCTCTCGCCACGGCAGACCGCCGACCTCGGCAGCGCCGACGTCGTACTCCATGAGCAGGGCCTGCAGCCGGCCGTCGACGAGGCGGTGCGCAACGACGCACCGGAGCACGTCGTGGACGCAGCCGAGGTCGTGGACCTGCAGGAGGGGGACGGCGGTCCTGACCCGCACTTCTGGCTCGACCCCACTCTGCTGGCCGAGATCGGCCAGGCCTTCACCGCGGCCATCTCCGAGGCGGACAGCGAGAACGCCGACGCCTACCGGGACGCGAACGAGAAGCTGCAGGCAGACCTGCAGGCGCTCGACGCGGAGTTCCGGACCGGCCTGGCCGACTGCCGCTCGCGCGCCCTGGTGGTCAGCCACGACGCGTTCGGCTACCTCGGCCGGCGCTACGACCTCGAGGTGCATCCCATCGCCGGTCTCTCCCCCGACGCCGAGCCGTCGCCTCGTCACCTGGCAGAGCTCGGCGACCTGATCCGCACCGACAAGATCACCACGGTGTTCAGCGAGCGACTCGCCAGCCCCAAGCTGGCAGACACCCTCGCCTCCGACCTCGACATCACCACAGCCGTCCTCGACCCGGTCGAGGGACTGACCTCGCCGAACGAGTCCGACGACTACCTCAGCCTGATGCGGGACAACCTGGCGGCGATCGAGAAGGCCGGAGGCTGCGCATGAGCAGGCAGGATGCGCGCGCCGAGCACGTCGTCGAGATGCGCAGCGCGGGAGTGTCCCTCGGCGGCCGGCCGATCGTCCGCGACATCGACCTCACGGTGCATGCCGGCGAGGTGGTCGCCGTGCTGGGAGCCAATGGCTCCGGCAAGTCCACGTTGGTGAAGGCCATGGTGGGGCTGCTGCCGCTGAGCACCGGCGAGATCAGGCTGTACGACGAGCCGCTGACCGGCTTCAGCCAGTGGCACCGGCTCGGCTACGTCCCGCAGCGCTCCCCGATCACGCAAGGTGTGCCCTCCACGGTCGCGGAGGTCGTCGCCGCCGGCCGGCTGTCGCGACGCAAGCCGTTCATGCCCGCGCGACGCGCTGACCGGGCTGCGATCACCCACGCGCTCGAGTCGGTCGGCCTGGCGGACCGTGCGCGACACTCCGTCTCCACGCTGTCCGGTGGCCAGCAGCAGCGAGTGCTGATCGCGCGGACACTCGCGGGCGAGCCGGACCTGCTGGTCCTCGACGAGCCCAATGCCGGTGTCGACCTGGCCAGCCAGTACGCCATCGCCGGCACCCTGTCCTCCCTTGCCGAGGCCGGGGCGACCATCATCGTCGTACTCCATGAGCTCGGGCATCTTGCCGACGTGATCCAGCGGTCCGTCGTACTCCGCGAGGGGCGGATCGTGTACGACGGACCGCCGCATGCCTCCCCGACCGAGCACGGCCCGAACGACCACGAGCACCACCACCATCACCCCTCTGCGCCGCCGGTGCTGCGCCCGTCGGTGCAGGCGCCGCTGGACGGGAGTGCGTGATGGACCTGTTCACCCAGCCGTTCATGCTGCGGGCCCTGCTCGCAGCCGCCGTGACCGGGTTGGCCGCGCCGGCCGTCGGCACCTACCTGGTCCAGCGCCGGCTCTCGCTGATGGGCGACGGCATCGGTCACGTCTGCGTCACCGGAGTCGCCCTCGGACTGCTGACCGGCACCTCCCCCACGCTCACCGCGGTGATCGTCGCGATCCTCGGCGCGCTGCTGATCGAGCTGATCCGCTCGACCGGCAAGGCCACCGGCGATGTCGCGCTGGCACTGCTGTTCTACGGGGGGATCGCCGGCGGGCTGCTGATCGTCTCGCTCGCCGACAGCGGTGTCTTTGCGTTGCAGCAGTACCTCTTCGGGTCGATCACCACGATCTCCCCCGACGCCGTACTGGTCAGCGTGGCCTTGGCGGTCGTCGTACTCGTGCTCTCGTTCGCCCTGCTCCCCCAGCTGTTCTCGGTCGCCAACGACGAGGACTTCGCGCGCACGACCGGACTCTCGGTGCGGTTCTACAACGTGCTGATCTCGGTGCTCGCCGCTGTCACCGTCAGCGTGGCGATGCGCACGGTCGGCCTGCTGCTGGTCAGCGCGCTGATGATCATCCCCGTCGCCACCGCGCAGCAGTTCTCGCGCGGGTTCCGGACCACGATGCTCGGGGCGATGATCGCCGGAGTGCTCGCCGCAGTCGGCGGGGTGAGCGTCTCGGCGTTCGCCGACGTACCACCCGGAGCGACCATCGTCCTGGTCTCGCTGGCCGGCTTCGCGCTGACAGCACCGCTGGGGCTCGTGGTGCAGCGCCGTCGTCGCGCGCAGATGCCGTTCCCGGTGCAGGCGCTGTCCCCGGTGCCCGACGGTCATGACACCGTCGACGAGCCGCACCGCCACGAGCACGGGCCGCGCTGCGGTCACCCGGCTGTCGAGCACGGCGACCACGTCGACTACATCCACGACGGACACCGGCACGCGCCGCACGGAGGGCACTATGACGAGCACTGAGCCGATCACCGCGGGCGGCAGGCCCACTCGTCAGCGACGGGCGATCGCCACGGTGATGGAGACCTTCGACGACTTCCGCAGTGCCCAGGAGATCCACGCACTGCTCACCCAGCGCGGCGAGCAGGTCGGCCTGTCGACCGTCTACCGCGCGCTGCAGGCCCTCGCCGACGCGGGCGAGGTCGACGCGCTGCGCACCGAAGCCGGAGAGAGCATCTACCGCCGCTGCAACGCCGCCCACCATCACCACCACCTGGTCTGCCGATCCTGCGGAGCCACCGTCGAGGTCGAGGGTCCTGCCGTCGAGAAGTGGACCCGCTCGGTGGCCGCCGCCCACGGCTACTCCGACGTCAGCCACACCCTCGAGATCTTCGGCACCTGCGCCTCCTGCTGACCCCCTTTTTCCGCCGACCCGTCGTATCTGAAAGCCCAGACCCCGCCGACCCGTCGCAACTGAAAGCCCAGACCCCGCCGACCCGTCGCAACTGAAAGCCCAGACCCCGCCGACCCGTCGCAACTGAAAGCCCAGAGCCCGCCGACCCGTCGCATCTGAAAGAACCCGCAGTATCCTGGGAGGACGCCCGCCAGGAGGTCGTCATGCCCGATCAGCCCGAGAAGACCCCCGTCGCGAACAAGTACGCGAAGCTGCCGGAGCAGATCCGGCCCGAGGACATGATCACCACCAAGGAAGCCCGCCCTCAGCCGTCCGAGAAGGGCGAGCACGACCGCGAAACCGAGTTCATGCTCCGGACCACCGGCATGTTCATCTAGCCGCCACTCAGAGGCGCCGACGAGCGTCGCGGACACCGTTCACCAGGATGCTCTCGATGTCGCGCTGACGGCCGAAGACGTTGTCCTTCGTCACCGGCTCGATGATCCAGTCCCGCTCTTCGCGCAGCCACGCGCGCCGCCTGCAATCACGCTCACGCTGTTCAGGAGTACGACGATGCCACTCTTCCCCGTCGTACTCCACGGCGAAGCGAAGCAGCGCGACACCGAGATCGAGCCAGTACGACGCCTGACCGACGCGGACGATCTCGATCTGCAGCTCCGGGGGCGGCATCGTCAGGAGGTCGAGCCATCGGAGGCGCACGATCGACTCGCCCGGTGACTCCGCCCGACCGTCGGCCAACGGCGCGAAGCCGCGAAGCTGCCGCACTCCGCGCATCCCGCGAAACTGCGCCACTGCCTGGCGCAGGTCCTCCTTGGTGAACAGACCGAGCCGAAGCATGGCGTCGAGAGCGGCGAACGCTCGGTCTCGGGAAAGCAGCCGCCCGAGGTCGCAGGCCGTCCGGAGAGGCGTCGTCACCTGGAGGCCGAGCACTTCCATGATCTCGTCGGGTCGGAGTGCGCGCTCTCCGCTGCTGGACAGCTCGTTGCGCAGTCGAGCCCCTTCCCGATTCACGAACATCGAGACGGTCGGGACAACCAGATGATCGCCAGGGGCTAGCACCATCGGGGCACCCAGAAGCCAACCGGCAGTCCGGTCGGTCACCACCGCGTCGGCAGGGACGACCAGCCGGAGCGCCGCGGCCCGAAGCTCGAGCGAGTCGGGCACCTGTGCCGCGACGTACACACTCTTGAGCAGCCGTCGCAGATAGCCCTCCTCACAGAGGACGCTCAGCTCGGATGAGTGGATGCCGGCCTTGCGGGCCTCCGCAGCTGTGAACGGCTCCTCGAGTGGCAGCGGAAAGCGTCCGTCGAGGAGCGGTGCACCGAGGTCGACGAATGGCCGCAACATGGCAACAGCATCGGTCGACCTCGCCGAACCTCGCTCGGGATATCCACAGGTCCGAGCCGGCACGGCTTTCAGATGCGACGGGTCGGCGGAGTTTCGGCTTTCAGATGCGACGGGTCGGCGGGGTTTGAGGTTTCAGATGCGACGGGTCGGCGGGGTTTGGGGGTCAGGCGGAGCCGTAGCGGCGGTTGCGGCTGGCGTAGGTCTGTACGGCGGCCCAGAGGTCGCGGCGGTCGACGTCGGGCCAGAGCACGTTGCTGAAGACCATCTCGGAGTACGCCGCCTGCCACAGCATGAAGTTGCTGAGCCGTTGTTCGCCGGAGGTGCGCCAGACCATGTCGGCGTCGGCGACCTCGGGGACGTAGAGGTACTTCGCGAAGGTGCGCTCGTCGATGCGCTCGGCGTTGAGCCGCCCGGCGGCGACATCGCGACCCATGGCGCGCGCCGCATCGGCGAGCTCGGCGCGGCCGCCGTAGTTCACGCACATCGTGAGCGTCAGCACGTCGTTGTCCTTGGTCAGCTCCTCGGCGACCTGGAGCTCCTTGATCACCGACCGCCACAACCGTGGGCGACGGCCGGCCCAGCGCACGCGTACGCCGAGCTCGTGCATCTCGTCGCGCCGCCGGCGGATCACGTCGCGGTTGAAGCCCATCAGGAACTTCACCTCGTCCGCGGAGCGCGACCAGTTCTCCGTGGAGAACGCGTAGGCAGAGATGGCCTTCACGCCGATCTCGATGGCGCCCTCGACCACGTCGAACAGCGAGTGCTCGCCCTGCTCGTGACCGGCAGTCCGGGGCAGGCCACGTTCCTTCGCCCATCGCCCGTTGCCGTCCATGATGATCGCTACGTGCCCCGGCACCTGGTCGAGCGAGATGTCAGGTGCGGTGGCTCCGGACGGATGCGGGGTGGGCAGACGCACCTGCCGCTTGCTCGTACGACGCACCGCTCATGCCTCGCCGACATAGGGCATCGACCGCAGACCCCGCTCGAGGTGCCAGGACACGAACGCAGACACCAGACCTCGCGCCTCACGACGGTTGCGCTGCTCGGACGCGTCGACGACCTGCCAGTCACCGGCCAGCAGGGCACCGAGCAGTAGCAGCGTCTCCGGGGCCGGGCTCGCCGACCCGGGCACCCGGCACGTCGGGCACAGCGTGCCGCCGGCCGCCGGGCTGAACGCGCGGTGCGGCCCCTCGAGACCACAGTTGGCGCACGCTGCGAACGACGGGGCGTAGCCGGCCACCGACAGGGACCGGAGCAGGAACGAGTCGAGCACGTCGCCGGAGCGGTGCTCGCCCGCGGTCATCGCGCGCAGTGCTGCCACGAGCAGGAGGTACTGCTGCACGGAGGGCTGCCGCTCCTCGGAGACCAGGCGCTCGGCGGTCTCGAGCATCACGCTCCCGGCGGTGTAGCGGTCGTAGTCGGCTGAGATGGTGGCGCCGTAGGGCGTGCGCGTCTCGGCCTGGGTGATCGTGTCGAGGTTGCGCCCGACCGCGAGCTGCAGGTCGACGTGGGTGAACGGCTCCAGCCGGGACCCGAAACGTGAGGAGGTGCGGCGTACTCCCTTGGCGACGGCCCGGACGACGCCGTGCTGCCTGGTGAGCAGGGTGATGATGCGGTCGGCCTCTGCCAGCTTGTGCGTGCGCAGCACGATGGCTTCGTCGCTGTACAGGGGCATGGGGCCATTGTCCCCTGCTGCGGGGACAACCGGGAGCGACCCGCCGCCCCCATGACGGGCGGGACTCAGGCCGCGGGGACCGACTCGGGGGTGGCGAGCGGGATCCTGACCTCGACCAGGGTCCCCCGCCCGAGCTCACTGGAGACGGCGATCTCGCCGCCGTGCGCGTCGACGATGCTCTTGGTGATCGCCAGGCCGAGGCCGATCCCGGGGATCGCGTCGGAGAGCACCGTGTTGCTTCGGAAGAACTTTGTGAAGACATCGCCGAGCTCCTCCTGCGAGATGCCCCGCCCCGTGTCGCGCACCCGGATGACGGCGTGGTCGGCCTCCTGGGTCAGACCGACCAGCACCTGGCCTCCACGAGGGGTGTACTTGATGGCGTTGCTGAACAGGTTGTCGATGACCTGCGTGAGTCGTTCCGCATCGCCGTCGACGTCCAGGTAGGGCCCGTCCTCGAAGCTCTCGCACTCGAAGTCCAGTCCGGCGGCGGATGCGGTCTTGCCTGCCTCCAGGACCGACCTCTGCAACAGCTCGGTCAGCGAGAGCCGGCCCACGTCCAGGACGGTGGTGACCGACTGGAGAGCGGTGGAGAGCAGGTCGTCGACCAGCCGGTGCAGACGTCGCGCATTGCGCTGCACCGTGACCAGATAGGCGCGTACGTCGTCGGGAAGGTCCTCGCTGTCGTCGAGGATGATGTCGACGTAGCCGACGATCGAGGTCAACGGCGTCCGCAGCTCGTGGCTGACCGACGCGATGAACTCGTCCTTGATGCGTGAGGCCAGCACCAGCTCGGTGATGTCGTGGTAGGCGAGGACAGCGCCGCCGAAAGCTCCGTCTGCGCGGAAGTACGGCGTCGAGGAGACCGCGAGAGCACGGCGCTCTTCCGGGATCTCGCCGACCCAGATCAGGCAGTCGCGGAAGGTCTCCCCGTTGACCGCCCGGAAGGTCGGCATGCTCTCGCGCTCCAGCAGGGTGATCCCGTCTGGGCCGTAGACGAAGCCGGTCTGGCCGGCCACGCCTCCGTGGCCCAACGGGTAGGCCAGGTCCATGAAGTCCTGGTGCCGCGGGTTCATCGTGTCGTAGACACCGTCCGCGTCGATCGCGACCAGCCCCACGTCGACGCCGTTGATGATCGTCCGGGTGAGCCTTCTTTGTTCGATGACGTCGGACATGGCGCGCTCCAGGCGGCTGGCGCTCTTCCGGGTCTGCACCACCTCTGCCTGCCAAAGCTCCGCCGTCAGCGCGACCGCGCCGGAGCAGATCACCGCCATCAGCGTCACCTGGGTGAGGCGTGAGAGTGACTCGAGGGTGAAGCCGAACCTCAGCAGTGTCGGCAGCACGACCGCGATGAGCACCGTGACGATCGTGACGCCGACTCCCTTGCGCCCGAAGTGCAGTCCCAGCCAGATCGCGGGGAAGGCCACGGCGACACCGATCGCGGTGCCCTCGGAGAGCCGTAAGACACCCAGGGCAGCGATGTCCAGCACTGGCAGCCAGATCGTCCACCGGGCATTGAGCCAACCCTTGGCGATCGCGACCGATCCCACGGTCGGCACCAGCGCGACCAGCGAACCCCAGAAGAAGTAGGAGTCGAAGCCGACCCCGGGGATCAGGTGCAGGAGGAGCTCGACCGCAACCGGGATGAGGAAGACGCCCTGCGCAGCGCGCGGGTCAGCATGCTCCCCTGTGAGGAGCTGCTGGATCTCCGAAACCAGGGTCGAACGCGACGGCATGCCGAAAGTTCCCTCCCCGCTGGCGTGGAGGCTGAAGTTTACTCACTAACCGGTACAAGCACCGTCGAATCGGACATGAGCCGCCTGGGTGGCCCGGTCAGCCCTGAAGGCGTCGGGCACCGGCCTCGCCGCCGTAGCAGCGCCCGACGAAGTCCGCGGTGATGGAGTTGAGCCGCTGGGGTCGGAGCCGCCACTCGAGGATCCCGCGCGCCTCGACGAAGGTGGAGTCGGGCAGCTCCTCGGCGAGCATCGCCGCGTCGGCTGCCGGGTGGATCGGGTCCCGGGGGTGGCCCACCACGAGCGCAGGCACCTCGATGCCCTTGCGCAGCCGCGAGGCGGGGGCGATCCGGCCGAAGAAGATCCCGTGGATCACCGCCGCCATCGGCGCGGGACGCTGGTCGAGCGTGTCCAGCGCGATGCCGGCCCAGAACGGAACGACCCCCCGCGGCACGGCTCGCGTGACCATGCGCAGACCGGTGATCGACATCGGCAGGAAGCGCGACAGGAACAGGAGTGGCGCGAACGCGAGGATCCCGGCCTCGAGGGCGTTGTCCAGCACTGGCATCTCCGCGATCACGCCGCGCACCCGCTCGGGAGCGAGTACGGCGACCTCCAATGAGGCGTTCGCCCCAAGCGAGGTGCCGCCGATGACTGCCTGCTCGATCCCACGATCGTCGAGAAGAGAGATGATCTGCTCGCCGAACGCCGTCATGGAGTACTCGAGGGGGTCCTCGGGGCGGTCCGAGCGTCCGTGACCGAGCATGTCGACGGTCAGCACATGTGCTCCTGCGGCGGCGAGGTGGCGCGCGAGCGGCTGGTGCATCCTGCGCGGCATCAGCTGTCCGTGCACGAGCACGACCCAGCGGTCGCCCCCGCCGTACTCGGTGTACTCCAGCCGGTGGCCGTCGTGGAAGAACTGACCTATCCGCTCCGAAACCAGGGTCATGGGGCCACCTTGACACGAGCGCGATCAATGAGGGGGACCGGACCGGCTCACCGGCAGCCCAAAAAGTCCTCTAAACGACTCACAATGCGGAACAATCAGGTCGTGACAAGAGGAAGGCTCGGCTCGGGCAGCCTGCTCGTGGGCGCCCTCGTGCTGGCGGCCTACCTCGCCGGCGTCGGTGCACTCGAGGTGGGTCGCAGCACCGGCAGCACCGCTGCCTGGTGGCCGGCGGCCGGCATCGGCGTGGTCGCGGTCCTGCTGGCACCGCGTCGGCAGTGGCCGATCATCTTCGCGAGCCTGTTCCTGGCTTTCTCGCTGGCGAACTTCTCCATGGGTCGCTCCGTGCTGGTCTCCAGCCTCCTGGGACTCAGCGACCTCGCCGAGACCGCACTGGTCTGCTTCCTGGTGGTGACCTACATCGGCCGTCGCCTGGAAGACGTGATGGACGTGTGGCAGCTCTTCGCGATCGCCACCACCGGCGCGGCAGTGGCCGCCCTCGGCATCTCGGCGACGTACGCGCAGTTCCTCGACGCCGAGTTCTGGCCGACTCTCGGACTGATCCTGCCGTCGCACGCCGCCTCGGTGATCCTGCTGGCTCCCATCGCGTTGCTGAGCACGAGGACGCATCGACAGCAGCTCCGGACGCGGGGGATCGAGATCACCGCCCAGGTGGTGCTGCTGATCGCCGCGACGCTGATCACGTTCGCGGCAGCCCAGCTGACGTTGGGCTTCGCCCCGCTCCCGGTCATCGTGTGGGCGGCCGTCCGGTTCAACGAGTGGATCGTCGTACTCGAGCAGATCGCTTATGCCACGGCGGTCACGCTGTTCACGCAGTACGGCGCGGGACCGTTCTCACCGTCGGTCGACTCGGACCCGGCGAACGCCACCCAGCACGCCCAGCTCTACCTGATCTGCCTCGTCCTGATCGGGCTCCCGCTGGCGACGGCGATGCGGCAGCACGACGACGCCCTGACCAGGGTGCGCGCCAGCGAGCGAACCTTCCGGCGCAACTTCACCGAGTCCCGGGTGCCGGTGGCGATCGTCAGCCACGAGGAGGGCGCGCTGTCCTTCGTGGAGTGCAACGCCGCCGCGGTCGACCTGCTGGCGCAGTCCTCCATCAGGCTGGCGGGGCAGCGGGTGACGGAGCTGCTGACGTCGGCTGAGCTCGAGGACGCCGCGGGCCGGATCGCCAGCGGGGAGACGATCGGCTGGACCGGGACCGTCGGGGTCGCGGCCGAACCGCGCAAGCGGCTGGACGGCACCCTCTCCCTGATCGAGCACCTCGAGGACAGCGCCACCTTCTCGCTCAACCTCTTCGATGTCACCGAGCCCTACGAGATGCAGGAACGCCTCCAGGCCGAGCGCAACTACACCCGCGCGGTGATCGACACGGCCAGCAGCATGATCGTGCTGACCCGGCTCGACGGCACCATGATCGCGGCCAACCCGGCCACGACCGAGCTCACGGGCTACACCGAGGAGGAGCTCCTCGGACGCCCGATGTGGGAGGTGCTGCTCGCCAAGCACCAGCGCGCCGACGCGGCCAAGATCTTCGCCAGGGAAGCGCTGCCCCGCACCGGCGAGGCACAGCTCCAGACCAAGGACGGCCACCAGCTGGCGGTCATCTTCTCCAGCGACAGGCACCGGGCGAGTGCCGATGCCCCCGTCACCGTGGTGATCTCGGCAACCGACGTGACGGCCGCGCGGCAGAACGCCGGCATGGTCAACCACCTGCTGCGGTCGGCACGCACGATCGCCTTCGTCGGGACCGACCTGGCCGGCAAGATCACGTTGTTCAACACCGGCGCCGAGCACATGCTGGGCGTCGACGCCGAGTCCGCCACCGGTCGCGAGCTGGTCGAGTTCATCGCGCCGGCGGACCTGGAGCGCTTCACCGGCGCCTCCCGGACGATGTTCGAGGCCCTCGTCGACCACGCGGCCGGGGACCTCTCACCGGACACCAGGGACTGGACCTGGCTGCCCGCAGGTCGTCCCCCGCTGAAAGTGTCGATGACGACCAACCCGGTCACGGACACCTTCGGCGACCTCTTCGGCTACCTGTTCGTCGCCAGCGACATCACTGACAGCCGGCGCAGCCAGGAGATCCTGGTCAACGCTCTGCGCCGCGAGCGTGAGGTCGTCGCCCGGCTCAAGGACCTCGACCAGGTCAAGGACGACTTCGTCACCACCGTGAGCCACGAGCTGCGTACGCCGATGAGCAGCATCATCGGCAGTGCCGAGATGCTCGCCGACGGTCTCGTCGGTGATCTCGAGCCCGACCAGCTGCGAATGGTCGAGGTGATCAACCGCAACGGTGACCGGCTGCTCGCGCTGGCCGACGACCTGCTGATGCTGGCCACCTTCGACCACGAGTCGTGGCCGGAGCAGTCGGTGGACGTCGACCTGCGCGACGTGGTCGAGCAGAGCGCCAGCGCGGTGGCCTCGATGCTCGCCACCCGCGACCTCGACGTCGGCTACACACTGGCCGACTCCCCCGTTCTCGTCAGCGGGGACGCGAGCCATCTCGAACGAGCGTTGACCAACCTGCTCACCAACGGTGTGAAGTTCACCCCCGACGGCGGGCACGTCCACGTGGAGGTGCACGCCAACCCCAAGGCCCGTACGGCGGTGCTGAGCGTCACTGACACGGGGCTCGGCATCCCCGAGTCGGACCTCGAACACGTCTTCGGCCGGTTCTTCCGCTCCTCGATCGTGCAGGAGCAGGCGATCCAGGGTTCCGGGCTCGGCCTCGCGATCGTGAAGACCATCGTGGAGAGCCACGAGGGTCGGATCGACGTACGCTCCGAGCCGGGGACCGGGACCACGTTCACGATGACCCTGCCGCTGGTCAAGCCTGCTGTCGTCGCGGGTTGATCGCAGCCTGTCTCGGGGCGGACTCTCTCCAGGCGGCTCGTCAGGCCGAGTGGGTCTGGTCGCTGAGCCTCGGGAACGGGTGGGTCGAGAAGATCACCTCGACGGGCACGCCGAAGAACTCGGCGATCCGCAGGGCGAGGTGCAGCGACGGGTTGTACTCGCCGCGCTCGAGGTAGCCCACTGTCTGGTAGTGCACACCGAGGGCGTCGGCGAGGTCACGACGGCTCACGCCCTGCTCGACGCGCAACAGGGCGATCCGGTTGTGGACGCCCTCTCCCGGTTCGCTCACTTGACCCATTGCATCGTCGCTTCGTGGGCCGCCTCGACCTGCGAACCGGTCTGCGTGCGCGTCATCCGACGCAGCACGATCGGGGTCAGGACGGCGCCGATGACCGCCCAGGTGCCCAGCACCAGCACGGTCTCGAGCGTCCGCCACGATTCACCGATCTCCTGGGCAGCAGCCGCGTCCGGGAGGAACGCCGAGCGCATGCCGAGTCCCATCCAGTACATCGGGAAGGCCTGGGCGACGAGCTGCACCCAACCCCACAGCTGTTGGATGGGGTAGAAGATCCCGGAGATCCCCGCCAGGACCATGATCGGCAGCATCCCCCACATGCCGACCTTCTGGACTCCAGGCACCAGAGATCCGATGATCATGCCGATCGGCAGTGCGGCCAGCAGTCCGAGCACAATCACCCACAGCACCGTGAACCAGCCGCCGTGGTGCGCCATCAGCCCGTCGAACAGCAGGAAGCTCGGCACCAGGATCACGATCAGCTGCGGCACCAGGCTGAGGCACTGCAGGAGCATCTGCCCACTGAAGTAGCCGACCAGCCCGTCAGGGATGGCGCGGTGCCGGAGCAGCGTGCCGTCCTCTCTCTCCATGGCAAGGGAGTACGCCGGTCCGATGACGACGCCGAACGCGATCAGTGCCCCGAGGATGCTCGGCAGCGCCACTGATGGGAACTCCAGCCCGGGGACGCCGGTATCCGCGTCGCGACGGATCCAGAGGTACCCCAAGGTGAGCGCGCCCGTGAACATGTAGAACCACTGGTCCTGGGTGCTGCGGATGCTCTGCACGAACTCCATCAGTCCGCGGCGCAGACCCAGGCGCACAGCATGTGCCTTGAAGGACGCCGTGCCGGTCGTGCTCATTTCGTCACCTCGACAAAGGTTTCGGCAGCGGTCTCGGTGCTGCCCGACTCGTGCTGCTGGACCAGGGTCAGGTAGGCGTCCTCGAGGCTGGCCCTGCGGACCTCGAGGTCGTGCACGTCGTCGCCGTACTGGGCGAAGAGCTCACGGACGAACGTCGTCGCGTCCGCGGTCGCGTGCACGAAGCGTTCGCCGTCGCGGGTCCACTTCACCTCGGCCTCGCCGGCGACCCGCAGCGAGAGTCCCTCGGCGCTGTCGTCGGCGACGATGCGGCCACCAGCCAGGATCACGACCCGGTCGGCCAGCTTCTCCGCCTCGTCGAGGTCGTGGGTGGTGAGCAGGATGGTGGTGCTCTCCAGGTCGGCGAGACGATGCACCAGGTGGTGGAAGTCGCGCCGGGCCTGCGGGTCGAACCCGGCCGTCGGCTCGTCGAGGAAGAGCACCTCGGGTCGCCCGATGATTCCCATCGCGACGTCGAGTCGCCGCCGTTGGCCGCCCGAGAGCGTGCTGATCTTGCGGTCGGCCATCTCCGTGAGGCCCACGATGTCGAGGAGGTCCTCGATGTTCCAGGGGCGCTCCTGCCTGGGCGTGGAGTACGGCGCGTAGTAGCCGCCGAGCTGGGTGAGCAGCCGGCGGGCGGTCCAGCGCGGGTGGTCACGCCAGGACTGCAGGACGACGCCGGTGCGCGCCCGCCACGCCTCGCCGGCGGTGGCGGGGTCGTCGCCGAGCACCCGGATCTCCCCGGCCGAGCGGATCCGGAAGCCCTCGAGGATCTCGATGGTGGTCGTCTTGCCGGCGCCGTTGGGGCCGAGCAGGCAGACCACCTCACCGGGGTAGATGTCGAAGTCGAGGCCGTTGAGCACGTCGTTGTCGCCGTAGCGCATGCGGAGGTCGCGCACCGTCAGGACCGGTGCCTGTTCACGGGTTGGGATCACAGGATGAATGTAGTACTCCTACTACATCGATAGCAAGAGTGTGACGCGGTCACGTCGTCTGTCGAGGGACACATCGGGCGGGGTGGTCGGCCGATCCCTGACGTTGTGGGCCGAAGTTTCGGTGCACCACGTCCGGTTTCCCCGGCCGACCGGGGAAACCTGCAGCCCCGGAAACCGCCACCCCGCCGCCGTCAGCCGCGGTTGACCGCGGAGATGACTGCCTTCAGCGAGGCGGTCACGATGTTGGCGTCCAGGCCCACACCCCAGAGGATCTGGTCGCCGACGGCGCACTCGACGTACGCCGCGGCGATGGCGTCGCCACCCGAGGAGAGGGCATGCTCGGCGTAGTCGAGGACGCGCACGTCGAAATCGTTCGGCAGCCCGTTGATCGCGTCGACGAACGCAGCGATCGGGCCGTTGCCCGAGCCGTGCAGCTCACGGATCTCGCCGTCGACGTAGACGTTCACGTCGAGCTGGTCCTTCTCGCCTGCAGCCGAGGAGGTGTGCACCGAGTTGAGCTTCAGCGGAGCCTCGCGGGCGAGGTACTCGCGCTGGAAGGCGTCCCAGATGGCGGCCGCGGTCATCTCACCGCCCTCACCGTCAGTCTGCTCCTGCACCACCCGGCTGAACTCGATCTGCAGCCGGCGCGGGAGGTCGAGCTTGTGCTCGGACTTCATCACGTAGGCCACGCCGCCCTTGCCGGACTGGCTGTTCACGCGGATCACGGCCTCGTAGGTGCGGCCGACGTCCTTGGGGTCGATGGGCAGGTACGGCGCCTCCCAGGGGTGCTCACTCACCGGGTGACCGGCGCGCTCCGCCTCCTCCTCGAGTGCCTCGAGGCCCTTCTTGATCGCGTCCTGGTGCGAGCCCGAGAACGCCGTGTAGACGAGGTCGCCGGCGTAGGGGTGCCGTGGGTGCACTGGCAGCTGGGTGCAGTACTCGACGGTGCGCCGGATCTCGTCGATGTCGGAGAAGTCGATCTGCGGGTCGATGCCCTGGCTGAACAGGTTCATCCCCAGCGTCACCAGGCACACGTTGCCGGTGCGCTCGCCGTGGCCGAACAGGCAGCCCTCGACCCGGTCGGCGCCGGCCATCACCGCGAGCTCGGTGGCGGCCACGGCGGTGCCGCGGTCGTTGTGCGGGTGCAGGCTGATCGTGGTGTGGGCACGCCGGGTCAGCTGTCGCGAGAACCACTCGATCTGGTCGGCGTAGACGTTGGGCGTGGCCACCTCGATCGTGGCCGGAAGGTTGAGGATGATCTCGCGGCCGTCCTCGGGCTGCCAGACATCGGAGACCGCCTCGCACACCTCGAGGGAGAACGGCAGCTCGGTGCTGGTGAAGATCTCCGGGGAGTACTCGTAACCGATGACGGTCTGGCCGAGGTTCGCCTCGGCGTACTTCATGAACAGCTCGGTGCCGCGCACCGCGATGTCCTTGATCTCGTCGTCGGTGGCCCGGAACACGACGCGGCGGAACAGCGGCGCGAGCGCGTTGTAGAGGTGGATGTTCGCGTGGTGTACGCCGATCAGCGACTGTGTCGTCCGCTCGATCAGGTCCTCACGCGCCTGGGTCAGCACCGAGATGGTCACGTCCTCGGGCACCTTGTCGCGCTCGATGAGCTGGCGGACGAACGCGAAGTCGGTCTCGCTCGCCGAGGGGAACCCGACCTCGATCTCCTTGTAGCCCATCGCGACGAGGAGGTCGAACATCCGGTGCTTGCGCTCGGGTGACATCGGGTCGATCAGGGCCTGGTTGCCGTCGCGCAGGTCGGTGGAGAGCCAGCGGGGCGCCTGGGTGATCTGAGCCGAGGGCCAGGTGCGGTCGGGCAGGTCGATCGGCGGGAAGGCACGGTAGCGCTGGATCGGCATGCCGCTGGTTCGCTGGGTGTTCGTGAAGCCGGAATGCTGCAGTGTCATGGTCTTCTCACAATGGGAGTGGCGGGCGCCGGTGGACACACACTCACCGCCGCAAGGGGTCCGGCTCCGCTAGATGTGCGGGGTGACCTCGCGGCGGCAGCGAAGGAGCAGGAGCTGGCGCAACATGACCCTGTCACCCTAGCAGCGGTCGCAGACCGCCCATCAATCTAGGGAACCTCAGGCAGCCGCACGGTCACCGTGGTGCCCTCGCCCTCGGCGGAGTCGACCTCGACGCTGCCCTCGTGCCACTCGACCACGGACTGCACGAGCGCCAGCCCGAGGCCGGTGCCCTGGATCTCGTCCTCCATCGAGAGCGATGACCGGAAGAACCGGGAGAACAACAGCTCCTGCTCGTCCTCGGGGATGCCGATCCCGGTGTCGGTGATCTTCAGGACCACCTCGGGGGACTCTCGGTGCAGCCGCACCGTCACGCGTTCACCGTGGTGGCTGAACTTGATCGCGTTGCTGAGCAGGTTGAGCATGACGCGCTCCATCTGCAACCGGTCAGCAAGCACGGGCGGCAGCTCGGGATCGCTCACCACCGCGACCTCGAGCTCCTTGCCCGCCGTGGCGGGCACCAGTGCCTGCAGGCACTCGGCCACGACGCCGGAGAGGTCTGTCGGTTGCGGGTCCAGGCGCACGTGGTCGGCGTCGTACGCCGAAAGGGTCAGCAGGTCCTCGACGAGGTCACGCAGTCGCCCGACGTTTCGCTCGATGATCGCCACGCCCTGGGAGACGCCGTCCTCCAGCGGGCCGAGGCCGCCCTCGTTCAGCATCTCGAGGTAGCCCACGATGCTGGTCAGCGGCGTGCGCAGCTCGTGCGAGACGGTGGAGATGAACGCGTCCTTCGCACGGTCGAGCTCCTCGAGCCGGCGTACTGACTCGCGTTGCTGCTCGAACGCGCGGACCTGGACCAGGCTGGCGACCAGGTCATGGGCAAGTCCCTCGCAGATCGCGAGCTCGCGCTGCTGCCACTGCCGGGGCAGCACGGACTGGAGGAGCAACCAGCCGACCACCTCGTCGCCGACCGGGACCGGCACAGCGGCCAGTGCTTGTACGCCGAGCGCCTCGAAGATCTCGCCCGCCCCCGCGGCATCGAGTCGGGCGTCCTCCTCGATGTGCTCGATGTGCAGCGGCGCCAGAGCCTGCGCTGCTTCGAGGAGCAGCGCGGTGAGCGCCTCGGGCAGCTCCACGAACGAGTGTGGGCGCGGCAGATCCGCGCTCTCCCGTGAGCTGCTCCAGGATCCGTGCACGGCGGAGAAGAGCTCGGCGTCGACGAGCAGCACGTCACAGCGATCGACTCCGGTGGCCCGGCACACCGACTCGGCCGTCCGGTTGACGAGGTGCCCGGAGTCGAGGTCCTCGCGCAGGACGCGCGCCAGCTCGTCGGCGACCTTGCTCTGGTCTTCCCGCCCGAGCAGGTCGGACTGCGCCGAACGCAGCTCCCGGACCGAGTCGTAGAAGTCTGCGGTGGCGCGCTCGCCGATGGATTCCGCTGCGCGCCTGCGAGCGCGTTCGCGTGCCAGCTGACGGCGGAGGTGGCGTACCTCCGCGATCGGGTCAGCCGACCCGGTCGACGATGACATCACCATGGTGGTCAGCCTGCCTCAGTTCTGCTCGCGGAGCGTGCATTGGTCGGCTCCACCGGGCCCTTGATGTCCCTCAGTCCGGTGTCGGGCGTGATTCTCACCCGGCATCGTAAACTCAAACATTCGAAGACGCGCCAGTTCGGAATCGCTCGCGCCTGACAGACTCACCCGCCATGAGCCGCCTGCTCGTCGTACACCACTCCCCGACGACGTCTCTTCAGTCACTCACCGAGGCAGTCGTCGCCGGAGCCCATGACGACGCCATCGAGGGTGTCGAGGTGGTCGTCAAGGAGGCGCTCGCCTTCGCCCGCGGCGACGCGAACCATCAGGACCTGCTGGACGCGGACGGCTACGTGCTCGGGACCACCGCGAACTTCGGCTACATGTCCGGCGCGATGAAGCACGTCTTCGACTCGACGTTCCTGCAGATCGGCGGCGCACTCTCCGACGATGGCAGCGGCCAGGAGTCAGCGGGAGCGACCTCGCGGCGCCCGTTCGGGCTCTACGTGCACGGCCGCTACGACACGACCGGAGCGGTGCGCTCCGTGCTGTCGATCACCGGAGCGCTCGGCTGGAAGCAGGGGTACGACGTGCTCGAGGCGATGGGCGACGTGACTGATGCGGATACCGCGTCGGCGTACGAACTCGGCGGTACGATCGCGGCACTGCTCGCCCAGTGACTCCCCCGCCGCTGGCCGATCCGAGAACTCGACCTGCCTCACCCACTCACGCCCGCACCCATGGAGGGAACCAGCACGTGCGTCGTCGTACCCGCCTCCGGGGCAGTGCCACCTTGCTGGCGCTCCTGCTCCCGGCGCTGCTGCTCAGCGCATGCGCAGCACCGCTGAAGCCGGAGACGGCGGCCGACAAGACCACTCCTCCGAAGCTCGGCGCGTGCTACCGCCTGACGCCGGCGGACACGGCAGAGGCGAGCAACGTCTCCGCGCCGGTCTCGTGCAGCAAGCCACACACCGCGGAGACGTTCGCCGTCGGCACGCTGCCGGCCACGACGGGCAAGGACTACACGTCCAAGGCCCACGGCAAGTGGATCCTGCCCACCTGTGAGCGAGCGTTCCAGCGGTTCCTCAGTGTGGACGAGAGCCTGTCGATGCGCGTCCAGCTGAGCTGGGCCTGGTTCCGACCCTCCGAACGAGGCTGGGACAACGGCGCCCGGTGGTATCGCTGCGACGTGGTGGGCGGTGTGGCTGAGGCCAAGCAGTTCGCCGAGCTGCCGACCACGGCCAAGGGCCTGTTCCAGGCCCGCCCTCCCGAGCAGTGGCTGACCTGTGCGCTGGGCGAGACGGTGCTGAAGTCGAAGAAGCTGCCGTGCAGCGACAAGCACAACTGGCGTGCCGTGACGACGATCAAGCTCGGCGAACCGAAGGACGCCTACATCGGCGACCGTCTCTCGGAAGTGCGCACGCGCGACTTCTGCTCGGACTGGGTGGGTGCCTGGATGAACTACCCCGTCGAGTACGAGTTCGGCTACACGTGGTTCCACGAAGCCGAGTGGCAGGCCGGCAACCGGCGCTCGATCTGCTGGGCGAAGACCGACCAGTGAACCGGCTGACGCGCACCGTCGTGCTGCTCCCCGCCGTACTCCTGATCACGGCCGTGGGTTGCTCCTCCGGCGAGGAGCCCGAGGCCGCTCCGGAGGCGCGCCCGAGTCCGTCGGTGACGTCGGAGCCACCAGCCGCCCCGGTGCCGCAGGTCGGCAGCTGCCACGAGCTCTCGGTGAGCGAGGCGACCGACCCGGTCGACGCCGGCGGACCGGTGCCGTGCCGCCGGCCGCACACCTCGGTCACGATCCGCGTGGGTGAGCTCTCCCCTGTGGCTGACGGTCATCTGCTTGCGGTCGACTCGCAGACCGTGCGAGCCCAGATCGCGAAGGCCTGCCCCGACAGTCCGGGCGCCTTCGTCGGCGGGGACAAGACCACGCAACGGCTCAGCCGGTTCGAGGTGGTGTGGTTCAGCCCGTCGCTGGAGCAGGCCGACGCCGGGGCGAACTGGTACCGGTGCGATGTCGTAGCGGTGCGCTCCGAGGGCCAGCTGCTGCCGCTCCCCGCCCGGCTGAAGGGCGTGCTCGACCAGGAGGGTGCGCTCGACCGGTTCGGGACCTGTGGCACCACCGCCCCCGACCGGCGCGGCTTCGCCCGGGTCGTCTGCTCGGAGAAGCACACCTGGCGTGCCGTCGACGTCGTCGAGCTGCCGCCCACCGCGCGCTACCTCGCCAAGGCCGTCGCCGCCACCGGTGACTCCGCGTGCAAGGACGTCGCCGCCGAGCGCGCCAACGGAGAGCTGAAGTACACGTGGAGCTTCGAGTGGCCGACCCGGGCGCAGTGGGCTTCTGGCCAGCGGTATGGGTACTGCTGGGTGCCGGAGGGCTGACGGTTTCCCCGGCTGGCCGGGGAAACCTGCACTTGTTGAGTGTTGACACCCACAAAGTGCATGGAACCCTCGACAAGTCAGCGCACCGGGTGACCGGCCTCCCGCAGGGCGTCCTTGACGTCGGGGATGCGCAGGGTGCCGAAGTGGAAGACCGTTGCGGCGAGTACGGCGTCCGCGCCGGCGTCGACCGCGGGGGCGAAGTGATCGAGCGCGCCGGCACCTCCACTGGCGATGACCGGGATCGACACCTCCTGCCGGACCAGCCGGATCAGCTCTAGGTCGAACCCGTCCTGGGTGCCGTCGGCGTCCATGGCGTTGAGCAGGATCTCGCCGGCCCCGAGCTCGGTCGCGCGCATCGCCCACTCGATGGCGTCCAGTCCGGCTGACTCGCGGCCACCGTGCGTGGTCACTTCGAAGCCCGAGTCGGTACCCGCTGCCCGCCGTGCGTCGACGGAGAGCACCAGCACCTGGTTGCCGAACCGGTCGGCGATCTCTGCCACCAGCTCGGGTCGCTTGATGGCGGCCGTGTTCACGGCGATCTTGTCGGCGCCGGCACGCAGCAACCGGTCGACGTCCTCGACGCTGCCGACGCCGCCACCCACGGTCAGCGGGATGAAGACCTGCTCGGCGGTGCGCGAGACGATCTCCATCGTGGTGGCGCGCCCCTCGTGCGAGGCGGAGATGTCCAGGAAGGTGAGCTCGTCGGCCCCTTCCGCGTCGTACACCTTTGCCAGCTCGACCGGGTCGCCCGCGTCGCGCAGCTGCTGGAAGTTGATCCCCTTGACCACGCGCCCGGCGTCCACGTCCAGGCACGGGATCACGCGTACGGCGAGGCTCATGTGCGGCGGGGCCGCTCGGGCCCTGTGCGACCCTGGGTGAGGTCGAGTGCATCGGTCAGCGTGAACCGACCCTCGTAGAGCGCCGTGCCGACGATCGCGCCCTCGACTCCCTCGGACACGAGGCCCATCAGTGCTTCCAGGTCGGCCAGCTCGGTGATGCCGCCCGAGGCGACCACCGGGCGGTCGGTCCGCGCGCACACGTCGCGCAGGAGCTGCAGGTTGGGGCCCTGGAGCATGCCGTCCTTGTTCACGTCGGTGACGACGTAGCGGGCACAGCCCTCCGCGTCGAGGCGCTCGAGGACCTCGTAGAGGTTTCCGCCGTCCTGCGTCCAGCCACGGGCCGCCAGCGTCTCTCCGCGTACGTCGAGCCCGACCGCGACCCGGTCCCCATGACTCGCAATCGCCCGGGCGCACCAGCCCGGCTTCTCCAGCGCGGCCGTCCCGATGTTCACCCGTCGACAACCGGCCGCCATGGCCGCTGACAGCGAGTCGTCGTCGCGGATGCCACCACTCACCTCGACGTTGATGTCCAGCGTGCCGACGATCTTCGCAAGCAGTGCGCGGTTCTCGCCGCGTCCGAATGCAGCGTCGAGGTCGACGAGGTGGATCCACTCCGCGCCCGCCTCCTGCCAGCGCAGCGCTGCCTCGACCGGGTCGCCGAAGCGCTTCTCCGACCCGGCCACGCCCTGCACGAGCTGGACCGCCTGGCCGTCGGCGATGTCGACGGCCGGCAGCAGCTCGAGGTGGTCACTCATGATCGGTCTCCTGGTTGTTCATCGACGTCGGAACAGCATGGTGTGCAGGACAGGAGCAGCGAGCAGACTGACGATCAGCACCATCGCCCGTGCGGGCCACTCGGGAAAGACGACCCAGACCAGCACGTTGACCACCAGCAGCATCGCGATCGTGGCTCCGGTCTGCTTCCGGCGGCGTTCCGCCAGGATGCCCGGCGAACCACGGCGAAGACGCGGCAACCGGGAGCTCACTGCACGTCTGCGGGCGTTGCGCCGCTCGCGCTTCTCAGCCGCGGCTGCGCGTGCTGCGGTGACGATCGCGGCTTCGCGGTCGCGTGCCTCGCGACGGCGCGCGCGTTCCTTGCTCATGGCCGCCGCAGCCCCTGCACCCAGTTGCGCAGCAGCCGCGCACCGGAGTCGCCTGACTTCTCGGGGTGGAACTGGGTCGCGCTGAGCGGACCGTTCTCGACGGCCGCGACGAACCTGTCGCCGCCGTGCTCGGCCCACGTCACCAGCGGAGCCCTCGTCTGACCCGACGTCACCAGGTCCCAGCTCCGTACGCCGTAGGAGTGCACGAAGTAGAACCGCTCGTCCTCGACACCCGCGAACAGCGAAGTGCCGGCCGGCGCCTCGACCTTGTTCCACCCCATGTGGGGTACGACGGGCGCCTGGATCCGCTCGACCACCCCGGGCCACTCGTCGCATCCCGCAGTCTCCACCCCGTGCTCCACGCCGCGCTCGAAGAGGATCTGCATCCCGACGCAGATGCCCAGCACCGGCCGCCCACCCGCGAGCCGCCGGCCGATGATCTCGTGACCCCGGACTGCTCGCAGTCCCTCCATGCACGCGGCGAACGCACCCACCCCGGGCACGACCAGGCCGTCGGCATCCATCGCTGACTGCCGGTCGGCCGTGAGGGTGACCCCGGCGCCGGCCCGCTCGAGGGCGCGCACCACCGAGCGGAGGTTGCCGGAGCCGTAGTCGAGGACGGTGACCTGTGGAGCGTCGGGGGTGGTGGAGGTGCTCAGAGCGATCCCTTGGTCGAGGGCACACCGGTCTCGCGCGGGTCCAGCGCAACGGCGTCCCGCAGGGCACGGGCGACGGCCTTGAACTGCGACTCCACGATGTGGTGCGGGTCGCGGCCAGAGATCACCCGCACGTGCAGGGCGATCTGCGCGTGGTGCGCCAGGGTCTCGAAGACGTGCCGGGTCAGCGAGCCGAGGTAGCCAACTCCCGACTGACCGGGGCCGATGCTCACGAACTCCTGGCCAGGGGGTTCGCCCACGTGCACGCAGTAGGGCCTCCCGGAGACGTCGACCGCACACTGCACCAGAGCCTCGTCGAGCGGCACCAGCGAGTCTCCGAAGCGACGGATCCCGGCCTTGTCGCCGAGCGCCTGCCGCAGTGCGTCGCCGAGCACGATCGCCGTGTCCTCGACGGTGTGGTGTGCGTCGATGTGGGTGTCGCCGTCGGTCTGCACTGTCAGGTCGAAGAGGGCGTGCCGGCCGAAGGAGGTGAGCATGTGGTCGTAGAAGCCGACGCCCGTAGACACGTCGGTGCGACCCGACCCGTCGAGGTCGAGGTCGACGAGCACCTTCGACTCGTTGGTCTGGCGCTCGATGCGCGCGGTGCGGCGCTGTTCCGCGGTCACTTCGTTACCTCCATCAGGGCGTCCTTGAACGCCGTCATCTCTGCTTCTGTGCCGATCGAGACCCTCAACCAGCCGTCCGGTCCGGTCACCCGGATCAGCACGCCGTGGTCGAGCAACTGCTGCCAGAGTGCCTCACGATCGTCGAACCGACCGAACAATACGAAGTTCGCGTCGCTCTGCGCGACTTCATACCCCTGCTCTGTGAGCCACTCCACGGTGCGATCACGCTCCGCACGCAGCTCGTCGACCCTGCCCAGCAGCTCGTCGGTGTGACGCAGCGCGGCGCTCGCCGTCGCCTGGGTGACCGCGGAGAGGTGGTAGGGCAGGCGCACCACCCGGAGCGCGTCGCACAGCTCGGGCGCAGCGGCCAGGTAGCCCACCCGCGCGCCGGCCAGCGCGAACGCCTTGCTCATCGTCCGCGTGACGATCAGGTTGCTGTGTTCCGGGAGCAGCTCGAGCGCGGAGGGAGTCCCGGCCCGCCTGAACTCGGCGTACGCCTCGTCGATGACCAGGACCCCTGGCGTGTCGGAGTCGGCTAGGAGCGTGCACAGCTCGCCGATGACGTCGTGCGGCAACGCGGTGCCGGTGGGGTTGTTCGGCGAGGGCAGCAGGACCACAGTCGGCTGGTGCTCCTCGACCAGACGACGAGCCTCGTCCATGTCGAAGCTGAAGTCCTCGCGACGGCGCCCGGCCACCCAGGTCGTCATGGCGTCGCGGGCGTACTCCGGATACATCGAGTACGTCGGCGCGAACGAGACCGCCGTCCGGCCGGGACCACCGAACGCCTGCAGGATCTGCAGCATCACCTCGTTCGACCCGTTTGCGGCCCACACCTGCTCAGGCAGCACCTGGAAGCCGGCCTCGCGGCTCAGGTAGTCGGCCAAGTCCGTGCGGAGTGCCGTGAACTCGCGGTCCGGGTAGCGGTTGAGCGTCGCTGCAGCCAGGGTCACCGCAGCCGCGATGTCGTCGACCACTGCACGTGAGGGCGGGTAGGGGTTCTCGTTGACGTTGAGCCGGACCGGGACTTCGAGCTGCGGTGCTCCGTAGGGCTCGATGCCCACGAGCTCGGGGCGCAGGGGTGGCCAGCTCGCCACCTCCGTCACGCCCGACCGCGTCCTCGGGGTCACGGCCGTCCGAAACGCACGTTGACCGCCGCTCCGTGACCGGGCAGGTCCTCCGCGTCGGCGAGGGTGACCACGTGGCCGGCCACCTCGGCGAGAGCCTCCTGGGAGTACTCCACGACGTGCACCGAGCGCAGGAACGAGCGCACGGAAAGGCCAGAGGAGTGGCAGGCGCAACCCGCCGTCGGCAGCACGTGGTTGGAGCCTGCGCAGTAGTCACCCAGCGACACCGGCGCCCACGGTCCGACGAACACCGCCCCTGCGTTGCGCACGCGGGCCGCGTCGGCGGCCGCGTCTGCCGTGTGGATCTCGGTGTGCTCGGCGGCGTAGGCGTTGATGACCTCGAGGCCCTGGCCGACATCGTCGACCAGCACGATCCCGGACTGCTGCCCGCTCAGTGCGGTGCGGACCCGCTCCACGTGGCGGGTCGCGGTGACCTGCTTGTCCAGCTCGGCCTCGACCTCGTCGGCGAGGCGCGGGGAGTCGGTGACGAGCACGGAGGCTGCCATCGGGTCGTGCTCGGCCTGGCTGAGCAGGTCGGCGGCGACGAACGCGGCATCGGCCGTGTCGTCGGCGAGGATCGCGATCTCGGTGGGCCCGGCCTCCGAGTCGATGCCCACGATCCCCTTCAGCAGTCGCTTGGCCGAGACGGTGTAGATGTTCCCCGGGCCGGTGACGAGGTCGACTCGGCGGCACGGGCCGGCGCCGTACGCGAACATCGCAATGGCCTGCGCACCGCCGACGGCGTACACCTCCTCGATCCCGAGGAGCTCGCAGGCCGCCATGATCGTCGGGTGCGGGAGACCGACCCCGTAGGTGTCGAATGCCTCCGGGCGTGGCGAGCTGGTCAGGGCGATCGAGCCGACGCCGGCCACCTGGGCGGGTACGACGTTCATCAGCACGCTCGAGACCAGGGGCGCGACGCCACCGGGAACGTAGAGGCCCACCCGGTCGACGGGGATCAGCCGCTGCGTGACCCGGGCACCGGCCCCGAGGTCGGTCACCGTGTCGACTCCGAGCTCGGCCTCGCAGGTGAGGCGCAGCCTCCGGATCGACTCCTCGAGACCCGACGCGGACCTGCGGGTCGAGGCTGGCGAGCGCTTCCCGGAGTGCCTCGCGGGGAACGGTGATGTCGCTCTGGCGAACACGGTCGAACTGTTCGGCGTACTCCAAGATCGCCTCGACACCGCGGTCGCGCACGGCGTCGCAGATCGGCCGCACCACCTGCAGCGCAGCCTCGACGTCGAAGTCGGCGCGCGGCACCAGGGTGCGGTAGTCGGGGGTGGCACCGGCGGCACCGTCCCGGAGGTCGATCCGGCGAATCATGGACCCAAGTCTAGGCGTGGGAGTGACCCTGGCCGGACACCCGCCAAACGCCGGACTGCCCAGCTGTGAGGGAGCCCGGCACAGAGTCGCCAGGGCTTTCGGTATCGGAGACGGCTCCCTAGCCTCTTAGCAGGCACGGATCTTGTTGCTCGAGCTCAGGGGGCACGATGAAACTCAAGCGCTTCAGTGTTGCCACGTTCAACCTCTACAACCTGCATCTGCCCGGGCACGCCATGTACCGGAACCCCACGGGATGGACGCAGGCGGAGTTCGACGCGAAGGCCGACTGGATCAGTGGACAGCTCCGGAGACTCGATGCCGACATCGTCGGCTTCGAGGAGCTGTGGCACCGCGAGGCCCTCGAACTGGTCCTCGCGGCCGGCAACCTGACCGAGGAGTACGAAGTCCTCGCGACCCCGGCGGACGGCTCCGAGATCACCTGTGGGGCGATCGTGCGGAAAAGCCTCCTCCCGGGTGAGCCCACCTGGACCAGCACCTTCCCGGAGGCTGTTCGGCTGGAGTCCGCGAACGACCCGGCCGACCCGCAGGCACCGCACATCAGCGTCACCATCAACGACTTCTCGCGCCCCGTGCTTTCCTTCGAGGTGCTGCTCCACGACGACCACCCCCCGGCCAAGGTCTTCGTCGCGCACCTCAAGTCCAAGCTGCCCGCACGGGTGGACGAAGAGCCCTGGTTCGAGGCGGACGAGGAGAAGTACAAGCCTCACGCCACAGCGTTGGGTGCCGGCATCTCGACCATCCGCCGTACAGCCGAGGCGGTGGCGCTACGCGTCATGCTCACCGCTGAGATGAAGGGCACTGTCACCCCCGTCCTGGTCCTCGGAGACCTCAATGACGGCCAGCACAGCAACACGATGAACATCCTGACCGGCCAGCCCGGGTATCTCGTCGGCGGGTCCAAGGGCGGAACCGACACCGGTCTGTACACGGCCCAGACACTTCAGGAGTACCGGGACACCCGTGACGTCTACTACACCCACGTGCACCAGGACCTTCGGGAGTCGCTCGACCACATCCTGCTCAGCGAACAGTTCTACGACAACTCCTACCGACGTCTGTGGACCTTCGACGGCCTGGTCATCAACAACGACCACCTGAACTACGAGGACCACAAGCTGACCGGCAGCGGTGACCACGGCATCGTGCAGGTCTTCTTCAAGCACGACCCGGCCTGAGGTAGTCGGCGCGCAGACGCCGGACACCCTAGATTGGTCAAGTGACGACGGTGCCGCTGTTCCCGCTCAACGCGGTGGTCTTCCCCGGGGTCGTCACTCCCCTGCACATCTTCGAGGAGCGTTACCGCGCCCTGGTCAGGGAGCTGGTCGGCATCGAGAGCGTCTTCGACCGGGTCTTCGGCATCCTCGCCATTCGGGAGGGCTACGAGGTGGGTGACCACGGGATGCAGTCCGCGCACCGGATCGGCACTCTGGTGCAGCTGACCGAGGTCGATGCCTACGACGACGGCCGCTTCGACATCGAGGTGATCGGCCGGCAGCGCCTTCGGGTGGTCGAGTCCGACAGCTCGGGCCCCTTCCTGCGTGGCGAGGTGGAGCTGTTGCCCGACAGCGACGAACCCGAGGCGGTGGCCGAGGCAGAGGTCGCACTCTCCGTCTTCGAGACCTACCGCGAACAGCTCTCCGACCTTCGCGGCGGACCAGTGCTGGCCGGGGACCTGCCCAGCGACCCGGCGTACCTCTCCTATGCGCTCGCCAGCACCTGCCTGCTCACCCTGCCCCAGCGCCAGGCGCTGCTCGAGGCCGACAGCGCCAGACTGCGCCTGGGGATGCTGCGCCGCACGCTGCACGAGGAGATGCGCGCGATGCGCGCACTGCCGTCCTTGCCCGCCACCGAAGTCGCCCGGACACGCTGGTCCCCCAACTGAGGGACCCGGGCAAGGTGCCTACTTCAGGGCAACCCTGATCAGGCCGTGCCCGACGTCGCCCTCGTTCCAGGCACTGGCCCCGAAGGCCCGCAGGACCGCCAGGTCGTCGGCCACCTCCTTGGCGTCCTTGTCGTCCTCCTCAGCGGCGAGCTTGCGCGCGGCGTCCATCCACTCGCCGTCGAAGGACACATAGATGACACCCAGGGACTCGTCGGCGTGTGACACGACGTCCTTGAAGTTCTTCTCGTCCGCGAGCGATCCCTTGCCCAACAGGTCCTCGCCGTAGTCCGGGGTGCTGGTGATCGCCACCTTCTCGTCGTCCGAGGAGAGAGTCGCAGGCAGTTCGGAGAGCTTCATGCCGGCGGCAGTCTCGGCCTTGGCGATGACGGCCTTGATCGCGTCGGTGTCGCCCTTGATCAGTAAGCCGAGCGGGATGTCCGCCGGGCTGGCGATGTCGCTCAGGTCGGCAGGCGCGTCCCCACCCAACGAGATGCTGAGCGACTCCCCGAGCAGCGTGATCAGGTCTTCGGGCAGGTCGAGGCCGCTGCTCTCCCCGAACAGGTCGCCGAGCGAGAACGGGCTGTCGTCGTCGGCCATGTCGCTCTCCTTGAGCGCGTCGATGGCCTTCTCGGGAAGCGCTACGGCGACCACGGCAGTCGTGTCCGCGGGCAACGCGCCCACGTGGTCGCCGACGGTCCGGCCCTTCTCGGCCTTGGCGCCACTGCTGGCGAAGGACAGGTCGATGCCGCCGTCGTTGAACTTCAGGCCAGCCGCAGCACCCTTGAAGTCCTTGAAGGTCTTGGCGAGCTCGTCATCGGTCTCGGTGTCGGGCGCGGCCCCGTCCAGGGGCAGCCCGAAGACCTCGCCCCCGGGGATGTCCGAGAGCACGTCCACGACCTTGCGGCCGACGAAGACGTTGAGGATGCCCGGACCACCCGCCTCCTCGGTCCACTTCTGGAAGTCGGCGTTCTCCGCGAGGGGTGACTCCTTGCCGGCGGAGGCGATCGCCTCCGCGTGCGGCTTGCTGTCGCTGGCGACGATGTAGTCGTCGGCGATCGTCCAGCCGAACTCCTCGTCGTCGCCGTTCGCGCACTTCGCCAGCCTGGCGAACCCGGACTCGGCGTTCTCCGCGTCGGTGATCTGCAGCACGAACACGGGGGCCGGCTTGCCGTCACCGAGCACGACGCCGCCGACGCCGGCCCGGTTGCCGATCCACGACTTCACGTCGCGTTCGTAGTCCAGCGACTTGCAGGGGCCGCCCTTCAGGGCTTCGTCGAAGATCGCCTTGACCACGTCGGACTCAGGCGTGATCCCGGTGCGCTTCCGCCAGCTGGGGAACTTGCGCAGGGTCTTGATCGCCTCGATCTTCTGTCCACCCGAAGGATCGAGATCCACGGTGGCCAGCGCGAACGTGGTGTCGGGGAGCACCTCGGCCGGGCGCGGACCGCCGGCGAAGAAGAACTGCCAGGCAGCGAAGCCACCGCCGGCGATGAGCACGACAGCAAGCACGGACGCGATGACGGCGACCAGCCCGCGCCCGTTGCGGCGCGCAGGCTGCGGCTCCATCTCGGGCAGCGCGGCAGTGTGCTCAGTCATGTGTGTACCCCCGGGACGCCAGAAAGACTCAGTGCAGACTACTCGCCGTCAGCCGGCTTCCGCTCGTCATCGTCAGGCTTTCGCAGGACCCACACATAGACGATCGAGCCCAGCACCGCGAAGACCGACCAGATCCACACGATCCCGGTGGCGTGCAGCTTCAGCTGCATCGACACCTGCGCACCCTCCTTCAGGCCGCGCAACGCGACGACTTCCTTCTCGGGTCCCAGGGTCAGACCCACGTGGATCATCAGCCAGGAAGCAAGTCCACCGCCGAGCGCCACCAGGACGACCATGAGCAACGGGTCTCGCCATCGCCAGATCAGCAGGATCACACCGCTGATCAGCCCACCGACCGCCGCGATGACGAAGAACCAGCCGTCGATGCCGACCTGCTTGACCAGCTCCTCCGGAGCGAGGGTCGCCGCGTCGCCCACCTTCGTCACCTTGGGCAACGTGGTCACCTGCCACCACACCACGGCGCCCACCAGCCCGGCGACCGCGAACCAGATCGCCACAGCGAGCGCGTCGAGAGCGCCAGCCGCGAGGGTGGGTCGGGCGTCGTCGCGCGGTGGCTGGTCGGGTGCGTCGGTGGCGGGACCGCTCATCGCCGTGCTCACCCCAGACACCCGGGACCGAGCAGGTGCTTGAGGTCGCCGTAGAGAGCTGGTGACGCCGAGACGCGGAGCCGGTCGTCGACCCGGAGTACGCGGGTTGCGCCACGGCTGACCAGGCGAAGCCTCACCTCCGTCGTGCCCGGGTGGGTGCGGAGCACCTCCTTGAGCTGCTCGACCACCGGCGGGGTGCACCGAGTGGAGGGCAGCGTGATCAGCACCGGCCCGGTGGAGCGGTCGTCCATCACCGGAGTGGTGATCGCCTTGCCGCGGAACTCGGGCTGGTCCTTGCTCCGGTCCAGTCGACCCTGCACGGCCACGACCGTGTCCTCGACCAGCAAGTTGACCGCGAGCTGGTAGTCGCTGGGGAAGAGCAGCACATCGATCGCGCCCTCGAGGTCCTCGACCGTGACGATCGCCCAGGCGTTGCCGGTCTTGGTGATCTTGCGGGTGACCGCCGTGATCAGGCCGCAGATCGTGGCGAAGGAGCCGTCGGGCCGGTCCTCGTCGGTGAGCAGCTGACCGATGGTGCAGTCGGCGGCGCCGGCGAGGACGTGCTCGAGCCCGGTCAGCGGGTGGTCGGAGACGTAGAGCCCGAGCATCTCGCGCTCGTGGCCGAGCAGGGTCTGCTTGTCCCACTCCTCGATGTCGGGCACCACCACGCTGACGCCGAACCCGCCGTCGTCGGCGTCCATCCCGCCGAAGAGCGAGTCCTGGCCGATTGCCTCGTTGCGCTTGATGTCGACGTACTGGTCGACGGCCAGCTCGTGCACCGCCAGGAGCGCACGCCGGCCGTGCTTCATCTCGTCGTAGGCACCTGCCTTGATCAGCGACTCGATCAGGCGCTTGTTGCACACCTGCGCCGGGACCTTGTCCATGAAGTCGGCGAAGTCGGTGAACCGGCCCTGCTCGCGCCGGGTGGAGATGATCTGCTCCACCACGTTCCAGCCGACGTTGCGGATCGCGGTCAGCCCGAACCGGATGTCGGTGCCGACAGGGGTGAAGTTGGCCTCGGACTCGTTGACGTCCGGCGGCAGCACCTGGATCTTCATGTGGCGACACTCGTTGAGGTAGATCGCCATCTTGTCCTTGTCGTCCTTGACCGACGTCAGCAGCGCCGCCATGTACTCGGCCGGGTAGTTGGCCTTGAGGTAGGCCGTCCAGTAGGAGATCAGGCCGTACGCCGCGGAGTGGGCCTTGTTGAACGCGTAGTCGGAGAACGGCAGCAGCGTGTCCCACAGCGCCTTGATCGCGCCGAAGGAGAACCCTCGCTCGGTCATGCCGGCCGAGAACGTCTCGAACTGCTGGTCCAGCTCCTCCTTCTTCTTCTTGCCCATCGCACGACGCAGCAGGTCGGCCTGGCCGAGCGTGTAGCCCGCCAGCTGCTGGGCGATCGCCATCACCTGCTCCTGGTAGACGATCAGGCCGTAGGTCTCACCCAGGACCTCCTCGAGCGCCTCGGCGAGCTCCGGGTGGAGCGGCTCGACGGCCTCGCGACCGGTCTTGCGGCGGGCGTACTTGTTGTGGGAGTCGGCGCCCATCGGGCCAGGTCGGTAGAGCGCGCCGACCGCGGAGATGTCCTCGAAGGTGTCCGGTTGCATGCTGCGCAGCAGCGCCCGCATCGGGCCGCCGTCGAGCTGGAAGACGCCGAGGGTGTCGCCCTTCTGCAGCAGCTTGTACGTCGCCTCGTCAGTGAGCTCGAGCTCCTCGAGCACGATCTTCTCGCCGCGGTTGGACTGGATGTTGATGAGCGCGTCGTCGAGGACCGTCAGGTTGCGCAGCCCGAGGAAGTCCATCTTGATCAGGCCGAGCTTCTCGCAGGTCGGGTAGTCGAACTGCGTGATGATGGCGCCGTCGGCCGGGCGCCGCATCACCGGGATCACGTCCAGCAGGGGCTCGCTGGACATGATCACACCGGCGGCGTGAACGCCCCACTGGCGCTTGAGCCCCTCGAGGCCGATGGCGGTGTCCACCACGGTGCGGACGTCGCCGTCGCCGTCGTACAGGGTCCGGAACTCGCCGCCCTCGCCGAAGCGTTTGTGCTCCGGGTCGAAGATCTGCTTGAGCGGGACGTCCTTGCCCATCACCGAGGCGGGCATGGCCTTGGTGACCCGGTCGCCCATCGCGAACGGGTAGCCGAGGATGCGGGAGGAGTCCTTGACCGCCTGCTTGGCCTTGATGGTGCCGTAGGTGACGATCATCGAGACCCGGTCGTCGCCGTACTTGTCGGAGACGTAGCGGATCACCTCGCCACGGCGGCGCTCGTCGAAGTCGATGTCGAAGTCGGGCATCGAGACGCGGTCGGGGTTCAGGAACCGCTCGAAGATCAGACCGTGCCGCAGCGGGTCGAGGTCGGTGATCCGCATGGCGTAGGCGCACATCGAGCCGGCACCGGAACCACGCCCGGGCCCGACGCGGATGCCGTTGTCCTTGGCCCAGTTGATGAAGTCGGCCACGACCAGGAAGTAGCCGGGGAAGCCCATCCCGGTGATCACGCCGACCTCGAAGTCGGCCTGCTTGCGGACCGCGTCGGGGATGCCGTCGGGGTAGCGGAAGCTCAGCCCCTTCTCGACCTCCTTGACGAACCAGGAGTTCTCGTCCTCGCCCTCCGGGCAGGGGTAGCGGGGCATGTAGGTGCCGTTGCCCTCGGCGAACTCGACCTCACAGCGCTCGGCGATCAGCAACGTGTTGTCGCAGGCCTCCGGCATCCCGTTGCGCACGGCCCAGAGCTCGCGCATCTCGGCCGGGGACTTGATGTAGTAGTCGTCGCCGTGGAACTTGAACCGCTTGGGGTCCGACATCACGCTGCCCGAGGACACGCAGAGCAGGTGCTCGTGCGAGGGCGCGTCCTTCTGGTGGACGTAGTGCGAGTCGTTGGTGGCGATCGGCGGGATGCCGAGGTCCTTGCCCAGACGGAGCAGACCGTCGCGGACCCGGGTCTCGATGTCGAGCCCGTGGTCCATCAGCTCGAGGAAGTAGTTGTCCTTGCCGAGGATCGCCTGGAAGTCACCGGCTGCCTCGCGTGCCTTCTCGTAGTCGCCGATCCGCAGCCAGGTCTGCACCTCACCCGAGGGGCACCCGGTGGTCGCGATCAGGCCCTCGGCGTACTCGGTGAGGAGCTCGCGGTCGGCGCGGGGCTGGTAGAAGAAGCCCTCCATCGAGGCGCGCGAGGAGAGCCGGAACAGGTTGTGCATCCCCAACGTGTTCTCGGCCAGCAGCGTCATGTGGGTGTAGGCGCCCGAGCCGGAGACGTCGTCGTTGCCGCCGTCGTTCCACCGCACCCGCTTCTTGTCGAACCGGGAGGTGTTGGGCGTGAAGTAGGCCTCCATGCCGATGATCGGCTTGACCCCGTGGGCCTTCGCCTTGGACCAGAAGTCGTAGGCACCGAACACGTTGCCGTGGTCGGTCATCGCGATCGTGTCCATGCCGAGCTCCGCGGTGCGGTCGAACATGTCATCGAGCCGGGCGGCACCGTCGAGCATGGAGTACTCGGTGTGGACGTGCAGGTGGACGAAGCCGTCCTTGCTAGCGGAGTTGCCCGACATGGAGCGCGATCAGCCCTTCCCGAGCTCTGGAGTGGACACCCGTCTTCTGCACAGGCCCGGAGTCGTTCATGGAGCTTTCTGGGACCTGGTCGTGCGGGGAAGAAGGTCAGCGTACGTCAGCATGACAGGGCCTCCGGACAGGGACACGGGGACGGATCAGCCACCGATTCAACGGTTCAGAAGTCGTCCCGATGGCGCCGCCGGACAGCCCCCACGCCGAGCCCGGCTGCCAGCCCCACGGCCGCGAGGGCCGCCACCGCCCCGACCACGCCACCCCAGCCCGCGCCGGCCCATGCCTGACCGACCGCCAGGCCGAACACGCTGGACCCCGCGTAGTACGCGCCGACGTACAGCGCGCTGCCCTCAGTGCCGTACGGCGAGGTCACGAGCGGGGCCCAGCCACTCGCCGTCGCATGGGCTGCGAAGAACCCACCGGTGAGCACGACCAGGCCGAGGAGCACGAGCGGGAGCCGGTCGGGCAGGGTCAGGCAGAGTCCGAGGACCATCACGACCACCGAGACCACCAGCACGCGTGGGCGACCGAGCCGGTCGGCGGCCCGTCCGGCCACGGCTGACGCGACCGTTCCCGCGAGGTAGGCGAGGAAGAACAGCCCGATCAGGGCCGGCGGAAGGTCGAACGGCGGCCCGGAGAGTCGGTAGCCCAAGTAGTTGTAGACCGCGACGAAGCCGCCCATCAGGGTGAACGGCACCACGACGAGGAGCAGCACCTCGGGCCGGCGCAGGAGCGGCCACACGGCGCTCCGTGCCGTCGAGCGGGCACCGCCAGCGTCCTCGGCCACCGGGGACGGCAGCAGTCGCCAGAACCCGGCTGTGGCGACGGCCGCCGCCGGCAGCACCGCCAGGGCGAGGGCGCCGGTTGCCGCGGAGACGGCAAGGCTGGCCGTGCTCGGGCCGACCCCGAACTCGGCACCCATCTGCGGCAGCACCGGCTGGGCTGCGTACAGCAGGCCGAAGGCCGCCAGCCCGGCCAGCACCATCGCCGCGCTCAGCCGCCGGTAGCCCGGCGTTCCGGGACGGTGCAGATGTGGCAACCCGATGCTGCTCGAAGAGGGTTGCCGCGTCATGGTCCCAACGTGCCACCGGGGCCACTGCGCGACACGTGGTTGTGACGCGTCAGACAGCGGCCGGGCGGTGCTAGGCCTCGTTGCTCGCCTCCCACGCGGCGATGCTCTCCTCGATCACCGCATGCATCACCTTCGCGATCCGCTCGGGACCCAGCTCGGGCACGTGCTGCGCCATCCGGGCGACGATCTCGGCCTCGCGGCGGGCGTCCCGGCCACGCTCCCCCGCCGGCGCTCCGGCGGCCGCCTTCTGGTCCTGGACCGCACCCGTGAGCGCCGTACGACGAGCCAGCAGCACCACGAGCTCGTCGTCGACGGCGTCGATCCGGCGCCGCAGGTAGGCAAGCGGGTCGTCGCCGAGCCACGCCATCTGCAGGTCGGGCTCCGCGTCGTGGTAGCTGGTCCCGTCGGTGTGCTCGAGCTCGACGAGACCGTGTTTGCGGTAGAACCGGCGCGCCCGCTCGTTCGCCTGGTAGACCCTCAGCCCGAACCCACGGGGACGCATGGTCTTGACCAGGTCCATCAGGGCGGCGCCGACGCCCCGTGCCTGCCGGTCGGGATGCACGAAGAGCAGGTTCACCCACTCCCCCTCCAGCAGCACGAAGCCGAGAGGCACCTCGTCGCGGAGCGCCACCCACAGCTCTCGTTCGGGACGGTCGAGGAGGTGCAGGCACCAGGTCCGCACCTCCTGCGGCGTACGCGCGTCCGGCGGGTGTCCGGGACCCGCCGTGGCGGCCATGAACACCTCCTGGAGGGCGTACAGGTCGCTGCGGAAGCCCGGGCGGAGCTCGAACTCGTCGGGCTCACCGCCGGTGCGAACCTCAGTGGGCATTGCGGATGACCTCCAGTGCTTGCGCCAGGTCGTCGGGATAGGGCGACTCGTACTCCACCTGGTCACCGGTCCCGGGATGCTCGAAACCGAGCCGGACCGCGTGCAGCCACTGCCGCTCGAGCCCGAGACGTTCGGCGATCGTGGGGTCGGCGCCGTAGGTGAGGTCGCCCACGCACGGATGCTTCAGGGCAGCCATGTGCACCCGGATCTGGTGGGTCCGCCCGGTCTCGAGGTGCACCTCCAGCAGGCTGGCGAAGCGGTGTGCCTCGAGCGTCGAGTAGTGGGTGACGCTGTGCTTGCCGTCCTCGCGGACCGCGAACCGCCAGTCCGACTTCGTGTGCCGGCCGATCGGGGCGTCGATCGTGCCCTCGAGCGGGTCCGGGTGCCCCTGCACCAGCGCGTGGTAGGTCTTGTCGACCTCGCGGTGCCGGAACGCGTTCTTCAGCAGCGAGTAGGCCCGTTCGGACTTCGCGATCACCATGACGCCCGACGTACCGACATCGAGGCGTTGCACGATGCCCCGGCGCTCGGGCGCTCCGCTGGTCGATATCCGGAAGCCCGCACCGCGCAGGTGCCCCACCACCGTCGGCCCCGTCCATCCCATCGAAGGGTGTACGGCGACCCCGACCGGCTTGTCGACGACCACGATGTCGTGATCGTCGTGGATGATCCCGATGCCCTCGACCACCTCGGCGACGACCTCCAGCGGGTCGTCCTGGCGCGGGAACGTGACGTCGAGCAGGCTTCCCGGGACCAGGCGGTCCGACTTGGCGACCGGCTGACCGTCGACCTGCACCAGCTCGCGCGAGAGCAGCTCGGCCGCCTTGCTGCGCGAGATCCCGAACATCCGCGCGAGCCCGACGTCGACCCGCTCACCCCCGAGGCCCTCAGGGACGTTCAGCGTGCGCTGTTCTCCGTCTGTCTCGCTCATCAGTCTTCCCGGCGGGCGTCGTGCTGGTGCCGTTCGCCGTCGATACGGATGCCGCGCAGGAGCAACACCACGAACAACACGCCGGCGCTGTCGATGCAGATGTCGGCGACGTTGAACACCGGCCAGTGCGGCAGCGCGAAGAAGTCGACGACGTGGCCGCGGAACGGGCCGGGGGCCCGGAACATTCGGTCGACCAGGTTGCCCGACACACCGCCAAGGAGGAGGCCCAGGGCCACCGCCCAGCCACGGTGCCGGACCCGGAACACGTAGTAGACGACGACCAGCATGGCGACCAGGGCCACCACCGTGATCACCGGCGTCAGCGAGGCGCCGGTGCTGAAGGCCGCCCCCGGGTTGCGCAGCAGCCGAAGCTGGAGGAAGTCACCGAGGACCTCGACGGGCTCACGCCCGGTCAGCTCGCGCACTGCCAGCCGCTTGCTGAAGATGTCCACGAGCAGGGCGACCACAGCAACGGCGAGGGCCAGGGCGGTGGCCGAGCGTCCGACGGACGTCCCGGTCGTGGCACCCGCTGTCACTCCCGAGGTGGGACCAGAGTCCTCACTGGTACTCAGCGACGCTCCTCGCGCTGCTTGCAGCTCAGGCAGAGGGTGGCTCGCGGGAAGGCCATCAACCGGTTCTTGCCGATGGGGTTCCCGCAGTTCTCGCACTGTCCGTAGGTGCCGTCCGCGATCCGCTCGAGCGCATGCTGCGACTGAACCAGCATGTCGCGGGCGTTGTTGACGATGACCATCTCCTGGTCTCGTTCGAACGACGCCGAGCCGACATCGGCCTGGTCGTGCCCCGCACCCTCACCGGAGTTCTCGATCATCCCCGCCAGGTCGCCCTCGACCTCGGCCAGCTCGCCGGTCAGACGCTTCACGTCGTCGCGCAGCAGCGTGCGCACCTCGGTGAGCTCTGCCTTGCTCCACGGGTCCTCCGCCTCGAGCACGACCAGCTTCACTGCGCCGGTCTTCGCGGCAGTCTTGCTTGCCGTCGACTTCGGGGCGTCTTCTTCGCGGCGGTCTTCTTGGCGGCGGTCTTCTTGGCGGCGGCCTTGACCGGTGCAGCCTTGGTGGCCACCGCCTTCTTGGCCACCGCCTTCTTGGCCGGCGCCTTCTTGGCCGGGGCCTTCTTGGCGGGGGCCTTCTTGGCGGCCGCCTTCTTGGCTGGTGCCTTCTTCGCCACCGCTGCCTTCTTGGCCACCGCCTTCTTGGCCGGGGCCTTCTTGGCCGGGGCCTTCTTGGCGGGGGCCTTCTTGGCGGGTGCCTTCTTCGCAGGCGCTGCCTTCTTCGCAGGCGCCTTCTTCGCAGGCGCTGCCTTCTTGGCCGAAGCCTTCTTCGCGGCTGGCGCCTTCTTGGCCGGCGCCTTCTTGGCCGGCGCCTGCTTCGCGGCGGACTTCTTCGCGGGTGCCTTCTTCGCGGGTGCCTTCTTCGCGAACCTTCTTGGCAGCTGGCTTGGCGGCGGACTTGGTGGTCTTGGCGGTGGTAGCGGAGCTGCGCGAGACGACCCTGCGTGCCGCGGCTCCTGCCCGGCTCGCCAAGGACTTTCTGGTCGCTGATGCCATGGACTGGAAGCCCCTATCGGGAGAGGGTGTGGGCTGTGCCCACACGTGGTGGCGCGAGGATATGTTGCGCGCCGATCCCCTTCAACCCGCCGTGCCGTTGGCACCATCCCCACACAATCGGAGCACTCTTTCACAGTTCTGGCACACTTGACCCACCGCACGGCGTGGAGGGGACGAGTACCCGACTGCACGGCCATGAGCGAGCTGGGGACGGTGTGAGCCCGGTGGCACGGCAGCTGGAGAACATCAACCCGGAGTCGCTGGAAGAAACGTGGAGTCCCCAGGTCGGGGTCTCCTCGGAGTAGAACCAGCTGCGGTGGACCCCACCGGGTCACCCACGAAGTGGGTCGGCGAGCACGATCACGCCGGCCAAGGAGGGTGGTACCGCGGGGGACGGCGTACGCCGCTCCTCGTCCCTTCGGTTTGGACATGCTCGACCGACGAACCGAAGACGAAGGACAGCCGTGACCGGTTACCGCCCCGTGCCCCCGCAGGTCGACCTGCCCGCCCTCGAGTCCGAGGTGCTCGCCTTCTGGCACGAGCAGCAGATCTTCGAGAAGTCGGTGGCCCGCAACGAGGGAGCCCAGACGTGGACCTTCTACGAGGGACCCCCGACGGCCAACGGCCGGCCCGGCACGCACCACATCGAGGCGCGCACGTTCAAGGACGTCTTTCCTCGCTTCAAGACCATGCAGGGCTTCCAGGTCAACAGAAAGGGCGGCTGGGACTGCCACGGGCTGCCTGTGGAGCTCGCAGTGGAGAAGGAGCTCGGGTTCTCCGGCAAGGCTGACATCGAGGCCTTCGGGATCGCCGAGTTCAACGCCCACTGCCGTGAGTCGGTCCAGCGCTATGTCGGCCTCTGGGAGCGGATGACCGACCGGATGGCCTGCTGGATCGACATGCGTGACCCCTACCGCACGATGGATGCCGAGTATGTCGAGTCGGTGTGGTGGGCGCTCAAGCAGATCCATGAGCGGGGCCTGCTGGTGGAGGACTACCGCGTGGCGCCGTACTGCCCACGCTGCGGCACGGGTCTCTCCGACCACGAGCTCGCGCAGGGCTACGAGACGGTCACCGACCCATCGGTGTACGTGAGGTTCCCACTGACCTCCGGACCGTACGCCCGCTCTGCCGAGTCTCCGGGGGCCTCCCTGCTGACCTGGACGACCACGCCGTGGACGCTGGTGTCCAACGCGCTGGTGGCTGCCCACCCCGAGATGACCTACGTGACCGCCAGCAACGGCGAGGAGACGCTCGTCGTCGCCGAGATGCTGGTCGAGAAGGCGCTCGGCGAGGGATGGACCGTCGGTGACCGCTTCGCCGGCTCCGACATGGTCGGCTGGACCTACGAGCGACCCTTCGAGCTGGTGGAGTGGCCCGACAGCCCGGACCCGGACCATGTGGGTCCCAAGGCGCACTTCGTGGTCAACGAGGACTACGTCACCGCCGAGGACGGCACCGGGCTGGTGCACCAGTCCCCCGCCTTCGGTGAGGACGACTTCGCGTCCTGCCGCCGCAACGGGGTCGCGATGGTGAACCCGATCGACCCCCGGGGTCACTTCGTGGACGAGCTCGACCTGGTCGGTGGCCAGTTCTTCCGGCACGCCAATGCCGACCTGGTCGACGACCTGACCCAGCGCGACCTGTTGTTCAAGCACGTTCCCTACGAGCACAGCTACCCACACTGCTGGCGCTGCCACACCGCACTCCTCTACTACGCCCAGCCGTCGTGGTACGTCCGGACGACCCAGGTGAAGCACGACCTACTCGCGGAGAACGAGAAGACCAACTGGTTCCCGTCGACGGTCAAGAACGGTCGCTACGGCGACTGGCTGGAGAACAACATCGACTGGGCGCTCTCCCGGAGCCGCTACTGGGGCACGCCGCTGCCGATCTGGCGCTGCGCAGAGGACCACCAGGTCTGTGTCGGCTCGCTGGCGGAGCTCTCCGAGCTGACCGGCACCGACCAGTCCCGGCTGGACCCGCACCGGCCGTACGTCGACGACGTGGTTTTCGACTGTCCCACCTGCGGGGATCGCGCTGTGCGGGTCCCGGAGGTGATCGACGCGTGGTTCGACTCTGGGTCGATGCCGTTCGCCCAGTGGGGCTACCCCCATGTCGAGGGCTCGGCGGAGAAGCTCGAGAAGGCCTACCCGGCCGACTTCATCTGCGAGGCGATCGACCAGACGCGCGGCTGGTTCTACACCCTGATGGCGGTCGGGACGCTCGTCTTCGAGCAGTCGTCGTACCGCAACGTGCTGTGCCTCGGCCACATCCTGGCCGAGGACGGACGCAAGATGTCCAAGCACCTCGGCAACATCCTGGAGCCGATCCCGCTCATGGAGGAGCACGGCGCTGACGCAGTGCGGTGGTTCATGGCCGCGGGCGGTTCTCCCTGGGCGGCACGCCGGGTGGGGCACACCACCATCCAGGAGACCGTGCGCAAGGTCCTGCTGACCTACTGGAACACGGTGGCCTTCCACGTGCTCTACGCCAACCTGGCGGGATGGACGCCGGCAACCGATGCTCCTCCGCCATCGGAGCGTCCGGTGCTCGATCGCTGGGCGCTCTCCGAGGCGCACCGGCTGGTCGGCGAGGTGACCGAGGCGATGGAGAAGTTCGACACCCAGCGAGCCGGCACCCTGCTCTCGGCGTACGTCGACGACCTCTCCAACTGGTACGTACGTCGCTCCCGCCGCCGCTTCTGGGACGGTGACAGCTCGGGGTTCGCCACCCTGCACGAGTGCCTCGGGCTGGTCACCCAGCTGATGGCGCCGCTCGCGCCGTTCATCACCGAGCGTGTCTGGCGCGACGTCGTCGTCGCCAGCACACCGGACCAGCCGGAGTCCGTGCACCTGTCGGGCTGGCCGACCCAGGACAGCTCGCTGGTCGATGCCGACCTCGCTGCGCAGATGAAGCTGGTCCGGCGACTGGTGGAGCTCGGTCGGGCCGCGCGAGCCGAAGCCAGGGTGAAGACCCGCCAACCGCTGCGCCGGGCCCTGGTCGCATCGTCCGCGCACGAGCGGCTCTCGGAGGAGCTGCGCCGCGAGGTGGCCGACGAGCTCAACGTCGGCGCCATCGAGCCGCTGTCGGCGGCCGGGGCCGACCTCGTCGACCACAGCGCGAAGGGCAACTTCCGGGCGCTGGGCAAGCGGTTCGCCAAGGACACTCCCCGGGTGGCGGCCGCGATCGCCGCTGCCGACGCAGAGGCGTTGGCGAGCTCGCTGGCGTCCGAGGGACGCGCGACCGTCGAGCTGGATGGTCAGCCGGTCGAGGTGGTTGCGGACGAGGTGATCATCTCCGAGCGTCCGCGCGAGGGATGGTCGGTGGTCAACGAGCAGGGCGAGACGGTCGCGCTCGACCTCGAGATCACGCCGGAGCTGCGCCGCGCTGGCATCGCGCGCGAGGTCATCCGGATGATCCAGGAGGCTCGCAAGGCAGCCGGCTTCGACGTGTCCGACCGGATCGCGCTGAGTTGGGGCGCGCTCGATGGAGAGGACGTCGGTGACACCGTCGCGGCCGTTGCCGAGCACCGTGAGCTGATCGCCGACGAGGTGCTCGCCTCGACCATCGCCGAGGCCGAGTCGCCCGACGGGCTGGAGCACAGCGACCCCGAGCTCGGGTTCGCCTTCACCGTCTACCGGATCTGAGGCTGGTCAGCCCTGCCCGTTCTAGTTGTGGCCAGACTCGCTGTCGTCCGACTTGTCGTCCGGGGCTGAGTCCCCAGATTCCGGCTCGTTGCCGTCGCCCGCGAGGACCGACTTGAGGCGCTTGGGGGCATCCTCGTCGCCGGCGTCGGGCAGCTCGCCACCCTCACCGGCGCCATCGAGGGCGGCCAGCTGCTCGGTGAAGTAGCTCTTCAGGCGACTGCGGTACTCGCGCTCGAACGCGCGGAGGGTCTCGACCTCGCTGTCGAGGCGGGCACGCTCCCTCTCCATGTCGCCGATCAGCTCGTTGCGCTTGGTCTCGGTCTCCGTGTCGAGGTTCTGGGAGCGGGTGCGCGCCTCCTGCTCGAGTGTCTCGGCGTCGGTGCGCGCGGCGCCGACGATCTGCTCGGCCTCTTCCTTGGCCTCGGCGACGACCTCGTCGGCGTTCTTGGTGGCGAGCTCCAGGAGGCGGAGCGCGGCCGAGGACGCCTCGGCGGCGGTGACCACCTTGATCGTCTCGCGCGGAGCAACGGCGGCAGCGGACCCGGTTGTCTCAGGCTTCTCGGCGTCCTCGCTCACCGGAGCAGGCGCGGGGACCGGAGCGGGCAGTGGCTGCCCGTCGAGGGCAGCAGCGAGCTTGGCGCGCAGGTCGTCGCTCTCCTTGATCAGCCGCTCCAGCTCGGCCTCGACCTGGTCGAGGAACTGGTCGACCTCGCCCATGTCGTAGCCCTCGCGGAGCCGAACAGGGGTGAAGCGCTTGTTGCTCACGTCCTCGGGTGTGAGCGGCTTGACCTCGTCCTCAGGCGGCATGACTTCACCCAATCCTCGTTCGTCGATGAGCAACTGCTCGTGCGCGAGGAAACCATAACGGTTTCCTGCCGTTCCCGGCGCGTGAACCCCGACTGGCGGGACGCCCGGAGTCCACCTGCCTGGACGGCACACCCTGGGGGGCGCATGCCGGTCCCTAGAGCAGCAGGGTGCGGTTCAGGGACAGCAGGATGTAACAGATCAGCAGCAGGGCGATGAAGCTGAGGTCGATGGCGACTCCGCCCAGGCGCAGCGGCGGCAGCACCTTCCGTAGCGCCTTCACCGGTGGGTCGGTGACCGTGTAGATGCCCTCGAGGACCACCAGCACGGGGCCTCGTGGGGTCCAGGAGCGCGCAAACATCTGGATCCAGTCCACGATCAGTCGCACGAAGAGCAGCACGATGAACGTGCCGAGGAGCAGTTCGATGATCGACCCGATAGCGCGCACGACGCGAGCCTAGATGACCGTGCCCAAGGACCCGGCCAACGACTTGGCCATGGACTCAGCTCTGGTTGAAGAAGCCGCCCTCGGCGATGCGCTGCTTGTCCTCGGCGGTCACCGAGACGTTCGGTGGCGAGAGCAGGAACACCTTGTTGGTGACCCGCTCGATCGTGCCGCGGACCGAGAACACCAGGCCGGCTGCGAAGTCGACCAGTCGCTTGGCGTCGGTGTCGTCCATCTCCGAGAGGTTCATGATCACCGGGACCCCGTCACGGAAGTTCTCACCGATCACCCGGGCCTCGTTGTAGGTGCGCGGGTGCAGCGTCGTGATCCGGGACATGGCCGCCACCGTCGAGGTGGGGCGGGCCTGGCTGTCGCGGGTCGAGACCGGCCGGCGACGTTCGGACAGGTTCGCGACAGGGCGCGCGGAGCCCTGGTCGGGGCCGGGCTCGGAGCGACGCGCGGGCTCGTCGTACTCGTTCTCGGGGTCGGCGTAGTCGCCGTCGGCGTCCTCGAGCAGGCCGAGGTAGACGCCCATCTTCCGCATCGCGCTCATCAGTGAATTCCTCTGCTCTCGGGGCGCTGTGTGCCGTGCTCCACGGCACTTCGGACACTACTTGACGAGGGGCCTCGGACCGAGGACCGCCGAGCCGATCCGCAGGTGTGTCGCACCCTCCTGGATCGCCTCTTCGAGGTCTCCGCTCATCCCGGCCGAGATCCACGTGGCCGCAGGCTCCATCCGTCGTACGACGGAGGCCACCTCGGCCAACCGGGCGAAGGCATCGCGCGCGTCCCCACCCAGCGGCGCAACGCCCATCACCCCGCGCAGCCGCAGGCCCTCGGTCTCGAGAATGCGCTCCGCGAGGCCCGGGACGTTCTCGATGTCGGCACCGGACCGTCCGGTCGCGTCGGGCGGGTCGAGACTGACCTGGACGAGACAGTGGAGCTCCTTGCCGTGCTCCGTCGCGCCGCGGCTGAGTCCGTTCAGCAGCTTGGGGCGGTCCACCGATTCGACGACGGCGGAGTAACCGGCAACGGCCGCCGCCTTGTTGCTCTGCAGGGCACCGATGAAGTGCCAGTCCAGGCCGAGGTCGGCGCACTCCGCGGCCTTCTCGACGGCTTCCTGGTGGCGGTTCTCACCGACATGGCGGATGCCGAGGTCGGCCAGCAGCCGGACGTCGGAGGGCGGGAAGAACTTGGTCACCACCACCAGCGTGATCTCGTCACTGCTGCGACCGGCTGCCGCGCAGGCGCGCTCGATGCGGTCGCGCACTGCGGCCAAGCCGGTCTCGATCTCGCTTCTTCGCTCGCTCATCGGGTCCTCATCCGGATCACGCCGGCGAAGCGGCCGGCGCTGGCCCCGTCCCGGCGGTAGGAGTAGAGGTCGGGGGACTCCATCGTGCAGCGCGCCACGTCGTACACCTTGACGCCGAGGCGTTCGAGCTGTGCAGCGACCCCGGCGCCGATGTCGAGACCGGGAGTGCCCCAGGAGGTGGTGCTCGCCGTGACCGGCTCGACGGCCGCGACCTCGCCCTGCAGCGCCTGCGGGACCTCGTAGCAGCGGCCACAGATGTGCGGACCGATCCACGCGCTCACCGACTGTGCCCCGAGGAGCCGCATCTGCTCCACACATGCGGGCACCACGGCAGCGGCGACGCCCTTGCGGCCGGCGTGGGCTGCGCCGACGACACCGGCGTCGGGATCGGCGAGGAGCACGGGAACGCAGTCGGCCACCCGGACCATCAGCACCACGTCGGGCCGATCGGTGACCAGGGCGTCGCACTGCTGCCGCTGTCCACCGGCGACGACAACGTGGTTGCCGTGCACCTGCTCCATGTCCGCGATCTCGGCGCCGGGTGCGAAGTCCTCGAGCAGGATCGCGGTGTTGCGGCGCCTGGCCTCCGGGTCGTCATCGCCGACCAGGGCGAGATCGAGGCTGTCGAAGGGGACAGCACTGACCCCGTCGTACCTGTCGGTGAACGCCAGGTCGACGGGGCCGGTGCTGCTGCGATGGGAGTACATCCGAGCCGGATGACCTCTTACTTCAAGAAGTCGGGCACGTCGAGCTCGTCGTCGTCGAAGACCGGGTTGGTCGACGCGCGGGTCGGGCGCTGCGAGACGGACGCGACCTCGTCGGCCGGACGCTGGGCACCGACCGTGACCGGCTCCCGGCGCGGCTGGGCTGCGGGCTCGGCCGCCTTGCGCTGCTCGGCGAGTGCCCGGGCCGCGGCCCTGGTCTCCTCCTGCGTCTGCGGCTTCTGCGTCTGTGCCGGACGCGGGCGCAGTGACTGCCCCTCGTCGCGACGCTTCGGCCGGCCACCCTCGAACCCGGCGGCGATGACCGTCACCCGGACCTCGTCACCGAGGGCGTCGTCGATGGTGGCACCGAAGATGATGTTCGCATCCGCGTGCACCGCCTCGGAGACCATCGCGGCGGCCTCGTTGATCTCGAACAGGCCGAGGTCGGAACCACCGGCGATCGAGAGCAGGACGCCCTGGGCGCCGTCGATCGACTCCTCGAGCAACGGGCTGGACACGGCCAGCTCGGCAGCCTCGACAGCGCGGTTCTCGCCGCGCGCCGAGCCGATGCCCATCAGTGCCGAACCGGCGTTGGACATCACTGACTTGACGTCGGCGAAGTCGAGGTTGATCAGGCCAGGAGTGGTGATCAGGTCGGTGATGCCGGAGACACCTTGCAGCAGGACCTGGTCGGCCTGCTTGAACGCGTCGAGCATGCTGACACTGCGGTCGGAGATCATCAACAGCTTGTCGTTGGGGATCACGATCAGGGTGTCGACCTCCTCGCGGAGGTTGGCGATGCCTTCCTCTGCGGAGGTCGCGCGCCGGCGACCCTCGAAGGCGAACGGGCGGGTGACCACACCGATCGTGAGGGCACCCAGCGAGCGGGCGATCTTGGCGACGACCGGGGCGCCACCGGTGCCCGTGCCACCACCCTCGCCGGCAGTCACGAAGACCATGTCGGCGCCCTTGAGCACCTCTTCGATCTCCTCGGAGTGGTCCTCGGCCGCCTGCGCACCCACGTCGGGGTTCGCTCCGGCACCGAGGCCACGGGTGAGCTCACGGCCGATGTCGAGCTTGACATCGGCGTCACTCATCAACAGGGCTTGTGCATCTGTGTTGATGGCGATGAACTCGACGCCCTTCAGCCCGACCTCGATCATCCGGTTGACGGCGTTGACTCCACCTCCACCAATACCCACGACCTTGATCACGGCCAGGTAGTTCTGGGGTGCTGCCACGGCGTTGCCTCTCATGTGCTCGCCACCCTGCCCGACTGCAGAGCGACTATCGGATGTATCTGGGGAAGTCCTTGTGGCCGAAAAACCCTAACCCTGAAGTAGAGGGTTAACGTTATGTCAACCTGAGGTTGTGAGATCAAGGTAGGTGCCGCGGCCCGTCGTACCGGCGCAACACGCGGGCGACACGACCAGAAACCAGAATTTCCAGAAACCCAACAACTCCCGCGACCCGTCGCATCTGAAAGCCCCAACACCCTCGACCCGTCGCATCTGAAAGGTCCGACACCCTCGACCCGTCGCATCTGAAAGGTCGCGTCTTTCAGATGCGACGGGTCAGCGTGCTCTCGGCTTTCAGTTGCGACGGGTCGGCAGGTTTTGGGCTTTCAGATGCGACGGGTCGGCGGTTTGGTTATTTGGTGGTGGGGCGGCCGGGGACGGAGACGTCGATCTGCTGGCTCGGCTGCTTGAGGAGTACGCCGAGCACCTCGGCCTTCTGGTCGGAGTTCTCCGCACTCCCCCAGAGCACCCGGCGGCCGCTGGTGAGGACCAGCTGGATCTCGTCGACCGTCGCCACCTCGACCGCGTCGACTCGCATGGCGATCCGCGCAGGCAGGGCATCGATCACCCGGGCGGTCTCTATGAGGGCCTCGCTCCGGGTGTCGGGGTCGGTGCGCACCAGGGGCAGGCCGCGGGGACGGTTGGCGAAGCTGCCGAAGAGGACGCCCTCCGAGTCCATCGCCTGGAGGCCGTTGCCGCGATCGAGTACGGCGAGGGGGGTCCGCTCGGTCACGGCGATGTGCACGGTGTCCGGCCAGCTGCGGGAGACCTCCACGCGGCGTACCGACGAGATCGCCTCGACCCTCGCCCGGATCGCGTCGAGGTCGACCCGGGCGAGTGGTGTTCCGGTGGGTACGTCGGCCGCCCGCTCGATGCGCGACTCCCCCACCGTCCGGGTCCCGGTCACGTCGACGCTCTGCGCGGTCACATAGCTGGAGAAGAAGACGAGCCACACCGACCCGGACACCAGGGCGACCAGGAGCAGGGCGAGCACGAGCGTGCGCATCCGGCGCCAGCGGCCGGCGTGCCGTCGCTTGCGGAAGTCCTTGCTCGCGATCCGCACTGTCTCCTCGTCAGGCCCGGCGGACGGGGGCGGAGCAGTACGGGCGCCGCGGCCCTTAAGCATCGACATCAGGCGCACCCCGCTCCTCCAGCAGCTCGAGCACCTCGGGGCCGAGCAGGGTCACGTCGCCGGCGCCGAGAGTGAGGACGACGTCACCGGGGCGGGCGCGACCGACGAGGTGTGCGGCGGTCGCAGACCACGACGGTTCGAAGACCACGTTGGCCGGGTCGAGGGGTACGGCGTCCGCCACCATCGCCGCGCTCACCCCCGGTTCGGGATCCTCTCGCGCGACGTAGATGTCCATCACCACGACGTCGTCGGCGGCACCCAGCGCGACGCCCATGTCGTGGCCGAAGATGCGGGTCCGCGAGACCATGTGCGGCTGGAAGGCCACGACGACCCGCCCCTCGCCCGCCAGCGACCGTGCGGCCTGCAGGTCACCGCGGATCTCGTTGGGATGGTGGGCATAGCTGTCATACACGCGTACGCCGCCCACCTGACCCTTCAGCTCCATCCGCCGTCGGGTCCCGCTGAACGCAGCCAGCCCACGCGCCAGGTTGCGGAAGCCGAAGCCCAGCCGCATGCCACATGCCAGCGCCATCAGGGCGTCGAGCACGTAGTGGCGTCCTGGGATCTGCAGGGTGATCTCGCCGAGCCGCATGCCGCGGTCGACCACGGTGAAGGTCGACGTCGAGCCGGCGAACCGTACGTCGACAGCCCGCACCTCGGCGTCCTCGCTCTCGCCGACCCGGACGACCGTGCGGCCCCGCTCCACTGCAGTGCGGCCCAGCGCGTCAGCACCCGGGTCGTCGGCGCACACCACCATGAAGCCGTCGGGGGCGACCTGGTCGACGAAGGTGTCGAAGGCCGCCCGGTAGGCCTCCTCGGTGCCGTAGTTGTCCAGGTGGTCGGCCTCGACGTTGGTGACCAGGGCGGCGTACGGCGAGTAGACGAGGAACGCCCCGTCGCTCTCGTCGGCCTCGGCGATGAACAGCTCGCCGCTGCCGTGGTGGGCGTTGGAGCCGGTCTCGTTGAGGTCGCCGCCGATCGCGAACGACGGGTCCGCACCGGAGTGCTGCAGCGCGACGGTCAGCAGCGAGGTCGTGGTGGTCTTGCCGTGCGTGCCGGCGACCGCGACCACCACCAGCCCCTGCATCACCGACTCGAGCGCGGCCGACCGCGGCAGCAGCCGCAGCCCGCGACGGGTCGCCTCGACGACCTCGGGGTTGGTGTCGCGCACGGCGGTGGAGATGACCACGGTGTCGGCGTCGCCGAGGTTGGCGGCGTCGTGCCCGACATGGCAGGTCGCACCGAGGGCGCGCAGCGCCTCGAGGGTGCGCGACTCCTTGGCGTCGCTGCCGGTGACGGCGATGCCGCGCGCCAGCATGATGCGGGCGATGCCGGAGAGCCCCGCGCCACCGATGCCGACGAAGTGCACGGTGCCGAGCTGGTCTGCGGGCAGCAGCGTCTCGGGGATGGGCACCCTCATCGTCGGGACCCCTTCCGCGAGCGCGCGGTGAGGATCATCTCGGCCAGCTTGTCGTCGGCGTCGAGCGGGATCAGGTGCGACGCGGCCGCGGACATGGCGGCCAGGCGGTCAGGATCGGTCAGCAGGTCCGGGACGGTGCTCCGCACCCACTCGGGGGTGAGCGCGGCATCGGCGACGAGCAGCCCGCCGCCCGCGTCAACGACGGGGCGCGCGTTGTGTGCCTGCTCGCCGTTGCCGATGGGCAGTGGCACGTAGATCGCCGGCAGCCCGACCCCGGAGACCTCGGTGACGGTGTTGCTCCCGGCCCGGCACAGGACCGCGTCGGCGGCGGCGTACGCCAGGTCCATCCTGTCGACGAACGGCACCACGACGTACGCCGGGCCGCCGGGTGTGGCCTCCGGGGAAGCATCGCCGGACGGGCCGACGATGTGCAGCACCTGGACGCCTGCCGCAGCGAAGGCCGGCGCAGCGGCGGCAACTGACTGGTTCAGCCGGCGAGCCCCCTGCGAGCCACCGGTCACCAGTAGCGTCGGCCGGTCGGCGTCGAGACCGAAGGATCTGCGCGCCTCGTCCCGCAAAGACTCCCGGTCGAGGGTGCTGATCATCCGGCGGATCGGCAGGCCGATGTAGTGCGCGTGCGGGAGTGCGGTGTCCGGGAAGCTGGTGGCGACGTGGGTGGTGAACCGGGCACCCAGCTTGTTGGCGAGCCCGGGCAGCGCGTTGCCCTCGTGCACGACCAGCGGCAGCCGGCGCTTGCGCGCGGCGAGGTAGGCCGGCACCGAGACGTAGCCGCCGAAGCCCACGACCACGTCGGGCCGGACCCGGTCGAGGACCTCGAGCGTCGCCTTCATCGCCCCACGCAGCCGGCCGGGCGTGCGCAGCAGGTCGGCCCCGGCCCGCCGCGGCAGCGGCACCGGCGGAATCAGCTCGAGCGGGTAGCCCGCCTCGGGGATGACCCGTGTCTCCAGCCCCCGGGCCGTCCCGAGGGCGGTGATCACGATCTCGGGGTCGCGCCGGAGCAAGGCGTCCGCGGTGGCCAGCAACGGAGATGTGTGACCAGCGGTCCCACCACCGGCCAGCAGGACCCGCCGTGGGGCAGTGCTCTGGACCATCAAGAGCGCCTCGAGCGGGCGCTCCCGGCGGAGATCGCACCAGGAAAGGCGCTGCGTGCGGGGTCCTTGCCGCCGCGTCGGCGCTCACCGCGGCGGTGGCGCAGTGCCGCCGCCGCCTCCGGTTCGGCGCGCGCGAAACCGACGAGCAGGCCGAGCGCCACCAGTGACGGCACCAGCGCCGAACCGCCGTAGGAGACGAGCGGCAGCGGGATGCCGATCACCGGCAACAAGGCCAGCACCATGCCGATGTTGATGATCATCTGGGCCATCAACCAGATGGTGACACCAGCCGTCACGTAGCGCACGAACGGGTCACTGGTGTTGAGGGCGAGCCGGATGGCGGCGTACGCGATGGCGCCGAACAGCGCGAGCACGAGCAGCGTGCCGATCAGGCCGAGCTCCTCGCCGAGCACGGCGAAGATGAAGTCGGTGTGCGCCTCGGGCAGGTTTCCCCACTTCTGCTGGCTGGCGGAGAGGCCCTTGCCGAAGATGCCGCCGCTGGACATGCCGAGCAGGCCGTGGCCCGCCTGCCAGCCGGCGCCCTGGAAGTCCTTGAACGGGTCGGTGAAGCTGATCAGTCGCGCACGACGCTCGGGATTGGACGCCGCGAGGTAGAACGCGACCACGCCCACCAGACACAGCGCGATGCCGAACAGCCGGGCCGGGACGCCGACCACCCACAGCATCCCGAGCAGGATCGCGAACAGCACCAGCGCGGTGCCGAGGTCGCGCTGCACGACCACCAGCAGCGCGATGCCGGCGACCACCGGGGCCACCGGGATCAACGCGTGCCAGGGGTTGGCGAGCAGCTTCTCCTTCTTGGCGTAGACGTCGGCTCCCCACAGGATGATCGCCAGCTTCGCGATCTCGGAGGGCTGCACCGTCAGCGGCCCGAGGGCCAGCCAGTTGCGGTTGCCGTTGACCTCGAAGCCCAGGCTGGTCTGGGTGAGCGAGAGCAGCACGACCGCCACCACCACGGAGGGCCATGCGAGGAGCCGCAGGAACCTGCGGTTCATCCGGCTGGCCAGCCAGGCGGCCGGGAGGCCGATCAATACCCAGGTGAGCTGCTTGAGGAAGATGTAGTAGCTGCTGTCGTGCACCCGGTAGGAGTAGACGCTGGAGGCGCTGAGCACCATCATCAGCCCGATCGCGAGCAGCATCGTGGAGCCGGCGAGGAGCAGGTAGTACGACGTCAGCGGGCGTTCCATGGTGCGGCGCACGGTCGCGAGCCAGCCGGCGATACCGGTTGTCGATCGGGACTGCTGCGTCTCACTGGTGACGCTCACAGGTCCTCCTCGTTGCCGCCGACTCCGCTGCCGGTCAAAGACCGACGCTGGTCAGCCGTCCTCCACACCTTCTGTTCTGCCTGTCCGTCCCCTGCGGTGCACGGCCTCGGCGAAGGCGTCGCCGCGCGCGCCGTAGTTGGCGAACATGTCCATGGAGGCACATCCCGGGGCCAGGAGCACCGTGTCTCCGGGTTGAGCCAGGGTCGCCGCATGCTTGACGACCCGGTCCATGGGTCCTTCCCCTGCAGTCTCGCCGTCTGCCACATCGATCACGGGCACATCCGGCGCGTGTCGCGAAAGGGCCTCCCGGATCACGTCCGCGTCCCGCCCGAGGAGTACGACGCCCCGGAGCCGGTCGCGGACACCGGCGACCAGGTCGTCGAACCGGGCTCCCTTGGCCAGCCCGCCCGCGACCCAGACCACCGGGTCGTAGCCCTGCAGCGAGGCCAGCGCGGCGTGCGGGTTGGTCGCCTTGGAGTCGTCGATCCAGGTGACGCCGTCGATCACGGCCACCTCGGCGATCCGGTGACCGTCAGGCCGGAAGGCCCGTAGCGCCTGTTGCACCGCCCCGGTCGAGACCCCGTGGGACCTCGCCAGCGCGGCGGCCGCGAGGGCGTTGGCGACGTAGTGCGGCGCGGGCGTTGCCAGGTCGGAGAGCGTGCACAGCTCGGCGGCGGAGGTCTGGCGGTCCTCGACGAACGCCCGGTCGGCGAGCACGTCGTCCACGACGCCCAGCATCCCGACCGCGGGTGTGCCCAGGGTGAACCCGATCGCCCGGGCACCTTCCTGCACGTCGGCCTCGCGGACGAGCTCCTCGGTGACCGCGTCCGCGACGTTGTAGACGCACGCCCGCTCGACCCCGTTGTAGATCCGGCCCTTGTCGGCGGCATAGGCGGCCGGGTCGGGGTACCAGTCCAGGTGGTCCTCGGCGATGTTCAGCACGGCGGCGGACTCCGCCTTCATCGAGGACGTGTAGTGCAGCTGGAAGCTGGACAGCTCGACGGCCAGGACGTCGTACGGCTCGGGGTCCATCACCGCCTCGACGATCGGCAGCCCGACGTTGCCGCACGCCACCGCGCGCAGACCGCCGGCGCGCAGCATCGCCTCGAGCATCTGCACGGTGGTGGTCTTGCCGTTGGTACCGGTGACGGCCAGCCAAGGCGCCGGCCTCTCCGGGTCGCGCAGGCGCCAGGCCAGCTCCACCTCGCCCCAGATCGGGATGCCGCGCTCGGCAGCCTGCGCGAGCAGCGGTGCTGACGGGGCCCAGCCGGGTGAGGTGACCACGAGGTCGACGTCGTCGGGCAGTGTCGCCGTGGAACCGGCCCCGAGCCGGATGGTGGCGCCCAGGCTCTCCAGGAGCGCCGCCTGCTCCGGCCGGTCGCCGGCTTCGGAGTCGTCGAGAGCTGTCACCTGCGCTCCGAGGAAGGTCAGGTTGTCGGCGGCGGCATACCCGGAAACACCGAAGCCGGCCACGACCACGCGGACACCGCTCCAGTCGCTGGTGCGACCGAGCGAGTCGATGAGTTTCGTCAATCCGGCCCCCTGGCAGGAGCGGGGTCCCCGCCGCGGTGTGAGCGCAGCGAGCAGCGTGGTGGGGTGCTCATACGCCGGCTACCCACTCGGCGTAGAACACCCCGAGACCGGCCGCGACGAAGATGCCCGCGATCAGCCAGAACCGGATGACGACGGTGATCTCCTCCCAGCCCAGCATCTCGAAGTGGTGATGGAGCGGAGCCATCCGGAAGAGCCGTTTGCCCTTGGTGGCCTTGAAGAACCCGACCTGCAGGATCACCGAGAGCGTCTGGATCACGAACAGGCCACCGAGGAGGGCCAGCAGGAACTCGGTCCGGGTGAGTACGGCGAAACCGGCGAGCGCCCCACCGAGCGCGAGCGACCCGGTGTCGCCCATGAAGATCTTGGCCGGCGAGGCGTTCCACCACAGGAAGCCGAAGCACGCACCGGTGATGGCGGCCGCCACGACGGCGAGGTCGAGCGGGTCGCGGACGTCGTAGCACTTGGGCCCGGCGGCCCGGCCGCACCACTGGTTGTTCTGCCAGATGTTCACGATCGTGTAGGCGCCGAAGGTCATCACGGATGCGCCCGCCGCCAGGCCGTCGAGCCCGTCGGTGAGGTTCACCGCGTTGCTGGCGCCAGCGATCAGCAGCCAGATGAAGAGCACCAGCACGATCGCCGGCAGGGTCAGGTCCTTCGGCTCGCGGATGAACGAGATCCCCTGGCCGGCCGGGGTCCGGAAGCGGTCGTCCTCCATCCACGGCGAGATGGCCAGCGCACCGAAGACAAGGGCGATGAACGTCTGGCCGATGAACTTCGCCCGGCTGCGTAGACCGAGGCTTCGCTGCCTGGAGATCTTGATGTAGTCGTCGAGGAACCCGACAGTGCCCAGCCCGACGAACAGGAAGATCAGCAGCATCGCCGAAGCACTCGGCCGGTTGCCCGTGGCGAAGGTCGCGATGAAGTAGGCGAGCACCGAGGCGAGCACGATGACGAGGCCGCCCATGGTGGGGGTGCCGCGCTTGGTGTGGTGGGTGGTCGGTCCGTCGTCGCGGATCAGCTGGCCGTAGCCGTGGGCAGACAGCACCCGGATCGCGTAGCGGGTTCCGATCAGCGTGAGGATCAGGGACAGGCCGCCGGCCAGGAGGATCGCTCTCAACTCACCGACTCCTCTCCGTCTTCGATGAGCATGTCCGCGACTCGTTCGAGCCGTCCGCCCCGTGACGCCTTGATGAGTACGACGTCGGGGCCCGCCACATTCTCGCGCAACCAGTCACCAGCCTGCGTGGTGGTGTCGACGTGGCGTGTCCTGTCGTCCTCCCCGCGCACCTCCACGAGCGCGTCGTACACCCCCTGTGCGCCCGACCCCACCACCACGACGACGTCGATGTCGAGCCGGTCGGCGAGGCGGCCTACCTTGCGGTGCTCCTCCCCGGAGTCGGGGCCGAGCTCGCGCATCTCCCCGAGCACCGCAACCGTGCGTCTGAACGAGCCCATCCGCGCGAGCGTCTCGAGCGCGGCGCGCATCGAGTCGGGGTTGGCGTTGTAGGCGTCGTTGACGACGACCAGCCCGTCCGGCCGCTCGAGCAGCTGCATCCGCCACTTCGAGAGATGCTCGATACTGCGCAGGCTGGCGGCGATCCGGTCGAACGGCCTTCCGGCAGCCAGTGCCGTCGCGGTCACCGCGGCAGCGTTGAGCGCCTGGTGCTCTCCGAGCAGCTGTAGTGCAAGGCGCTCGGAGTCACCCTGGTAGGTGAGGTCGAAGGTCGGCCGTCCGAGGTCGTCGACCTGGACCTGGCCCAGTCGCACCTCGGCGTCCCTCGAACCCCCGAACGTCCACACGTGGGCGCGCGTGCGCTCGGCCATGCCGGCCACGAGTGGGTCGTCGAGGTTGAGCACGGCGCTGCCGTCGGGCTGGAGGGCCTCGACGAGCTCACCCTTGGCCACGGCGATCTGCGCCTGGGAGCCGAACTCGCCGATGTGCGCCTTGCCGACGTTGAGCACCAGGGACACGTCGGGAGGGGCGATCGCGCACAGCTCCGCGAGGTGGCCGACCCCGCGGGCGCCCATCTCCAGGACGAGGTAGCGGGTGAGCTCATCGGCGCGGAGCACGGTCAGCGGCAGGCCGAGCTCGTTGTTGAACGAGCCTGCGGTGGCCACCGTCGGCGCACCGTCGGCGAGGACGTGGGCCAGCATGTCCTTGGCCGTGGTCTTGCCCTGGGAGCCGGTGACGGCGACGACGGTCAGTGGGCTGCGCATCTCGCGGCGCCGCGCGAGGAAGACACGGGCGAGCTCCTGCACGGCGGCCTGCGCGTCGCTCACGAGCACCGTGGGCACGCCCGTGGCGCGGCTGCCGAGCACGCCCGCGGCGCCACCCTCGACCGCTCCGGGTGCGTAGTCGTGTCCGTCCACGTGCTCGCCCTCGAACGCGACGAAGAGTCCCCCGGTCTCCGGAGTGCGGCTGTCCAGGAACGCCGGGCCGGTGACCCTGAGACCTGGCGCAGCGTCGACGACCGTGCCGCCCACGATGGCGGCGATCTCCTCCAGCGTCAGCTCGATCACGCCTGCGTGCCTCGCTCTGCCAGGGCTGCACGGACCTCGTCGCGGTCGTCGAAGGGGTGCACGACGCCCTCGATCTCCTGACCGGTCTCGTGGCCCTTGCCAGCGATGACCACGGTGTCTCCCGACCCCGCCATCGCGATCGCCTCCCGGATCGCCGTACGACGGTCGCCGAGCTCGCGGACCTCGGCCCCCTCGGTGACCTCGGCGGCCCCGGCGAGGAGCGCCGCGCGGATCCCGGCCGGGTCCTCGGTGCGGGGGTTGTCGTCGGTGATCACGAGTACGTCGGCCAGCCGGGCCCCGATCTCCCCCATCAGCGGCCGCTTGCCCTTGTCCCGGTCGCCGCCGGCGCCGATCACCAGGATCAACCTGCCCACTGTCAGCGCGCGGAGCGCGGCGAGCGCGGCCTCCACCGCATCGGGCTTGTGCGCGTAGTCGACGATCGCGAGGAAGTCCTGGCCGCCGTCGACCTGCTCCAGCCTTCCCGGCACCCCGCCGCTGCGGGCGATCCCCCCGGCGACGACCCGCGGGTCGAGGCCGGCCTCCCCTGCCAGCGCGATGGCGCACAGGGCGTTGCCGACGTTGAACTCCCCCGTCAGCGGCACCCAGGTGGGGATCCGCTCGCCGTCGGGCGTGACGACCGTGAAGCCCGAACCGGCGGTCTCCAGCGAGACGTCCTCGGCACGCCAGTCGGCCTCGGCACCGGACGGCGAGAACGTCGACATCGGGACGGTGGCCTCGCTCAGCAACCGGCGACCGAAGGCGTCGTCGATGTTGGTGAGACCGCGTCGGGTGCGCTCGGGGGTGAAGAGCGACCCCTTGGCGGCGAAGTAGTCCTCGACGTCGTGGTGGAAGTCGAGATGGTCCCGGCCGAGGTTGAGAAACGCAGCCACGTCGAAGACGACGCCCGCGACGCGACCCATCACCAGGGCGTGGCTGGAGACCTCCATGGCGCACGCGGTCACGCCCTGCTCGAGCATCACCCCGAACAGCGCGTGCAGGTCGGGAGCCTCCGGGGTGGTCAGCGAGGTCTTCACGTCGCGCCCGGCGATGCGGGTGCCGACCGTGCCGATCACCGCAGCACTCACGCCGGCTGCGGTCAGCCCGCCCTCCAGCAGCCGGGTGGTCGTGGTCTTGCCCTGCGTACCGGTGACTGCCATCAGGGTCAGCGATGCGGCGGGGTCGGCGTACAGGTGCACGGCCAGGCTGCCGAGCACGGATCTGGGGTTCTCGAGGACCAGCAGCGGCACCGGCGCCTCGCCGATGATCCGCGCCCCCTCCTCGTCGGTGAGCACTGCAACCGCGCCGGCCGCGACCGCGTCGCCGATGTACGACGCCCCGTGGGCGCGACTGCCCGGGAGCGCGGCGTAGATGTCACCCGGCTGGACCCGCTGGGAGCTCAGCGAGAGACCGGTCACCACCACGTCGGTCGGCCGAGCGCCAGCCCCTCCCCGCAGCGCCGCACCGGTCCACTCACACACCTGCGCCAGCGGAGTACGCGGTGGCGAACTCGGTCTGGTGAGGGGCTCTTCGGGCACGACCCGAGGCTACTCAGTCGCCTGGTTGCCAGCCTCGAGGCCAGCCTCGAGGCCAGCCTCGCGGGCGGCTTCGCGGGCGGCCTTCCTGGCGTCGCGACCCCACTTGATCGGCAGCGCCGACGGCGCAGTGCCGGTCGGCGGCACGGCGTACTTCTGCAGGACGTAGCTGAGGATCTTCCGGAACACGGGACCTGCGGTGCCACCACCGCTGGCACCCTTCGCCGGCCTGTTCACCACGACGTAGACGGTGAAGCGCGGCTTGTCGGCAGGAGCGAAGCCGGCGAAGGACACGGCCGTGCTGCCGTCGTAGCACTTGCACGTCTTGCCCACCTGCTGGGCGGTGCCGGTCTTGCCGGCGACCCGGTAGCCCTCGATGCCGGCGCCTGGTGCGGTGCCGATCTCAGGGGTGGTGACCAGCTCCATCATCTGTGCGGTCTCGGACGCTGCCCTGGCGCTGACCACGCGACGACGGCTGGTGGTCTCGGTGCCCACGTCGTTGCCGCTTGCGGTGGTGGCGCGGCCGCGGATCAGGCTCGGCGTCACCAGCTCGCCGCCGTTGGCCAGGGTGTTCACCGCTGTGGCCATCTGCAGGGCGTTGACCGAGACGCCCTGGCCGAAGGCGATCTGCGCCCGGGACAGCACGGACCAGATCGAGGGCGGGGGCAGCAGCCCTCGGGTCTCGCCGGGCAGGCCGACATCGGTACGACGACCGAGGCCGAACTTGTCGAGGTAGGTCCAGAGCTGCTCGGAGGTGAACTCGCTGGCAGCCATGGCCGTGCCGATGTTGGAGCTGCGCGCGAGGACTCCGGCCATGGTCAGCTGGATCTGCCCGTGCTCGAACCAGTCGTGGATGGTGCGGTCGAGAACCGGCAGCTCCGGGGGCACCTTGATCCGGGTCGCGGGCGTGACCTTGTCGGAGTCGAGCAGAGCCGCGGCCGTGAGCACCTTCTCCACCGAGCCCGGCTCGTAGACGTCGCTCAGCGCCTTGCTGTTGAGGAGGCCGGCCACCGACTTGCTCGGCTTGTTCGGGTCGAACGTCGGGTAGTCGGCGAAGGCCAGCAGCTCCCCGGTCTGGGAGTCGAGCACGACGGCCGCGCCGGAGCGCGCCTTCGAGGCCTGCACGGCCTGGCGCAGGACCCGCTGGGTGTACCACTGCACGTCGCGGTCGATCGTGAGCTGGAGGTCCTTGCCGTTGACCGGCTTGACCTGGCTGTTGTCCCCGAGCGGGATCCGGTTGCCGCCGCCGACCTCGTAGGTCTCCTTGCCGTTCTTGCCTGCGAGCAGCTTGTCGAAGTTGAGCTCGAGGCCCGCTCCCTTCTGCTTCTCCCCGATCAGGCCGATCAGGTTGGCCCCGACGTCACCGGCGGGGTAGGTCCGGAGCGGGTCGGGCCGGGTGTCCACCCCGGCGTACTCGTACTTCTTCAGCACGTCCATCACGCTCGAGGCCAGGGTCGAGGGGACGCGCCGGGCGACGTACACGAACCGGGTGCCCTTCTTGGTCAGCCGGGCGAGCAGGTCGAAGTAGTCCAGGTGCAGCCGCTCGGCGAGGATCTTGGCGATCGCCTCGGCGTGCGGGGTGGTCCGGGTCGGGTCGGCGACGATCATCAGGCCCGCGATCGACTCGGCCAGAGGTACGCCGTTGCGGTCGAGGATGCGGCCACGCTTCGCCGGCAGGTCGATGGAGACCAGCCCCGCCTCCTGCGCACGCGTCGCGTAGGCCTTGGAGTCGACTCCCTGGAGCTGGAACAGCCGGGCTCCGAACAGCGAGAGCATCATGGCGATGACCACGAGCCCGACCCTCAGTCGCACGTGGGTGGAGCCACGCAGACTGCGCTGGGGACGTGTCAATTGTCTGCTCCGGACTGGGCCCCGGACTGGGCCAGGGTGCGGTTGCTGGCCTTCTTCCTATCGCCTTCGCGGGTGCCGGTCGTGGAGGTGCCGGGGGTGTCGGTGCGCGAAGTGCCCACCGCGGTGGTGGTGGCCGGGACCTTGATGACGATCTTCTTCTGCCTGACGTTCGCCGGCAGCTGCGAGGGCAGCGGGTTGATCCGCACGGCTTCGGCCGGGGTGGCCGGGGTCGGGTTGCCGAGGACGCGGCCGTCGCTGAGCCGGACGAACGCCGGCTGCGAGGGTGCGACCATGCCGAGCGCCTTCGCGGCGACCGCGAGGCTCTGCGGGTCGCGCAGCTGGTCGAGCTCCATGTCGAGCGCCTGCTCCTTGGCGGTGAGCACGTTCACCCGGTCCTGCAGCGCCGTGGCCCGGAACGAGGCCTGCTGCATGTTGGTGTTGAACATCAGCAGCCCGACCACGCCCGCGGCGAGCATCACCAGCACCAGGACGGCGAACGGCGTGCGCGCTGCCTGGGTGCGGCCCAGCGAGCGGCGGGGCGGCACCACCGTGAGGCGAGCGCGCTCGACGGCGGCTTCGGCGAAGCGCGGAACCCGTGTGCGGGCCCCGGCCCTGGCTGAGTTGATCAGGCTGCTCATGCTGCGGTTTCTCCCCTGTTTTTCGATGGCCTGGTCGTGCTGGTGTTGCCCGTGGGCCGGTTCGTGTTGACGCGTTCGACGGCACGCAGCCGCACGGATGCTGCGCGCGGGTTCTGCTCGATCTCTGCGGGGGTGGCCTTCTCGGCACCCCTGGTCACGTTGCGAAGCGGCGGCTCGTGCCCTGCTGGTACGACGGGCAGGTCGTGCGGCACCCGCGAGACGGTGCCGGCGGCGAACGCCTGCTTGACCAGCCGGTCCTCGAGGGAGTGGTAGCTCATCACCACGACCCGACCGCCCACCCGGATGGACTCGATCGCTGCCGGGATCGCGCGGCGAAGGACGCCGAGCTCGTCGTTGACCTCGATCCGCAGCGCCTGGAAGGTGCGCTTGGCGGGGTGCCCGCCGGTGCGGCGCGCCGGTGCCGGGATCGTGTCGCGCAGCAGCTCGACGAGCCGCGCCGAGTCGGTGAACGGCTCGCTCTCGCGCGCCTTGACGATCGCCCGGGCGATCTGGCGGGAGAACTTCTCCTCGCCGTAGCTGCGCAGGATCCGGGCCAGGTCCGCGGCCGGGTAGGTGTTCAGCACGTCGGCGGCCGTGGGGCCCTCGGTGTCGTCCATCCGCATGTCGAGTGGTGCGTCCTCGGCGTAGGCGAAGCCGCGCTCGCGCACGTCGAGCTGCATCGAGGAGACACCGAGGTCGAAGAGGATGCCGTCGGCTGACGTGATCCCGAGGTCGGCGAGGACTTCGGGGATCTCGTCGTACACCGCGTGCACGAGGGTGGTCCGGCCTTCGTAGGGGGCCAGCCGCGCACCGGCCAGCTCGAGGGCGTGCTGGTCGCGGTCCACCCCGACGAGGTGCGCCTCGGGACACCGGTCGAGCACGGCCTCGGAGTGGCCCCCGAGCCCCAGCGTGGCGTCGACGAACACCGCGCCCGGCTGCTCGAGTGCAGGCGCCACCAGGGCAACGACCCGGTCGAGCAGCACCGGGACGTGGGTGGGAGTGGTCACGGTCTAGTTCCCGAGCCGGACCACGAGCATGAGGAGGAGAGCCACCCCGCAGGAGGTGGCCGCGGAGAAGACCATCACGGCGAGTGAGTCGCGGACCTCGTGCCGGACCCGTCGTGCGGGTGTGATGGTGCTGCCGCTCATCGGACTCGACCCCCAGGTTGCCCTGATCGTGCTGCGTGACTGCTTCATCTGCTGTGGTGCTGGCTGTGCTGTTCTTCGGGGATCGCAGGGCCAGGTTCTCCGTCCGCTCGGCTCCCACGTTGTTCTTGGAGGGAAGCGACTCATCTGACACCGGGGAAGGTGCGTCAGAGGGGTCAGTGGGAGGAGCGGACGCGAGCCTCGCCCTGCGATCACCGTTGTTGAGTTGTGTTGCCGTGCGCTGCTCTGTTCAGAACCCCGGGAAGATCTCTTCCTGCAGGTTCGCGAAGGCCTGTTCCTGGTCGGCGGTGTAGGAGGTCCAGGCGCGTGGCTCCCAGACCTCGATCCGGTCGTAGACCCCGATCACGACCGCATCCCGGTCGAGCCCGGCGTACTGCCTCAGCTCGGGGGTGATCGTCACGCGGCCCTGCTTGTCGGGGGCCTGCTCCGAGGCGAGCGCGAACAGCATCCGGCCGTAGGCACGGAGGCGGGCGTCGGTCTGCGAGGCGTTCTGGAACTTCTCGGCGAAGACGTCGAAGTCGGCCTGCGTGCGGATGTCGAGGGCGTGTTCCTGGCCTCTGGTGATCACCAGGCCCTCCTTCATCTCGTCGCGGAACTTGGCCGGGAGGAAGAGGCGGCCCTTCTCGTCGAGCTTCGGGGTGTAGGTGCCGGAGAACATCTGCTGCTCCCCTCACCCTGCCCGTTGGCCCAGAAGCTGCCTGGTCCCTCCACTTCGCACCACTTTACTCCACATCCCTCCACCGTCAACCACTTTCGCGCCACTTCCCTCCCCTTTTCGCCCCCGATCTCGCCCCGATCTCCCGGCGGCTCCTCACCGGGGCTGCGTCCGCCCAAAACCGGCTTTTCACCGGATCGATACCCGCTCCATCTGTCCGAGCGCGGCGTGCATGTGGTGCCATGGGCTTCACTGGACCGCGAGACGCCTGCCGAGATGTGCGTAGGCGATGCGGTGGGAGAGGTGGACCAGCGGTGGGCGGACCAGAAAATCGGGCGCCGGGACGGCAGACCCCGGGGGGTGCCGACGTCGACGAGGTGCGCGAGGTCGCCGAGCGGATCCAGGGCAACATCGCCCGGGTCATCGAGGGCAAGCCGGAGATCGCCAGGTCGGCGCTCGTGGTGCTGCTCGCGGGTGGTCACCTGCTCATCGAGGACGTGCCCGGGGTCGGAAAGACGATGTTGAGCAAGGCGCTGGCCCGCTCCATCGACTGCACGGTCCGGCGGATCCAGTTCACGCCCGACCTGCTGCCCTCCGACGTCACCGGGGTCTCGGTGTTCAACCAGGACACCCGCCAGTTCGAGTTCCGGCCCGGCGGGATCTTCGCCAACGTCGTCGTCGGCGACGAGATCAACCGGGCGAGCCCCAAGACACAGTCCGCGATGCTCGAGTGCATGGAGGAGGCACAGGTCACCGTCGACGGGACGACCTACTCCCTGGACGCGCCCTTCATGGTGATCGCCACCCAGAACCCGATCGAGATGGAGGGCACCTACGCCCTGCCCGAGGCCCAGCGCGACCGGTTCATGGTGCGGCTCTCGATGGGGTACCCGGTGGAGTCCGCCGAGATCGCGATGCTCTCCGCGCGCGACGGCGTCAGCCCGCTCGAGGAGCTCGAACCGGTCACCGATGCCGCCGAGGTGCGCAAGCTGATCGAGGTCACCGGCAGTGTGTACGTCTCCGAGGTGGTCCAGCGGTACGCCGTGGCGCTGACCACTGCCACCCGGCGCTCACCGGACCTGCGACTCGGTGCTTCTCCGCGAGCGACGCTGCACCTGATCCGTGCGTCGAAGGCGTGGGCGGCCATGCAGGGTCGCGAGTACGTGCTGCCCGACGACGTGCACGACCTGGCACCGGAAGTGCTCCCCCACCGGTTGCTGCCCACGATGGAGGCCACGATGAGCGGCCGTCGTACGACCGAGGTGGTGCAGCACGTGCTCGACCAGGTGCCCGTCCCGCCGCCAGGTCCCAGCGGACCCTGACCGGATACTCGGGGTGATCGCGTGCGGGACCTGACCGTCCGAGGGCGTTGCTTCCTCGCCGCCGGCGCTGCCGCCATCATCTGCGGTGTCCAGATCGGCGAGCGCGACTTCGTGCGCATCGGGCTGCTCGCCGCCCTGGTCCCCTTGCTCGCGTGGCTGGTGCTCCGCCGCACCGAGCGCGAAGTGTGGATGCGCCGCAACATCAGTGACCTCCAGGTCGAGGCCGGCGAGATCGCCCAGGTCGAGATCCAGGTCGGGAACCCCGGCCGCCGCACGGGCATGCTGCTGATGGAGGAGGAGCTGCCTCCGGCCCTGGGTGAGCACCAGCGGTTCGTGGTCGCCCCGCTCGCCGCGGGCGCCCAGACCACGCTGCGCTACCCGGTCAAGACCGAGTACCGGGGGCGCTACCCACTCGGGCCGATGCACGTGCGCGTGGCCGACCCGATGGGGATGGTCGACCTCGACCAGACACTGCCGACGACCGCCTCGATCCTGGTCACCCCGCGCACCGAGCCGCTCCCGCAGATCCCGCTGACCGGCCGCTGGGCGGGTGCTGGCGACAACCGCACCCGGGACCTGCTGGGTGGTGGCAGCCCGGACGTGACGATCCGGGAGTACCGGCTCGGCGACGACCTGCGTCGCATCCACTGGCCGAGCAGTGCCCGCGTCGATGAGCTGATGGTGCGCCGCGAGGAGCAGCAGTGGCAGTCACGCTGCACGCATGCTGATCGACAACCGCCGCAGCTCGCACCGCGGCTACGGGGTGAACTCCTCGATGGAGACGGCCGTGCGCGCGGCAGCCTCGATCATGCGCAACCTGGTCGCGCTCGACTTCGAGGTGCGGTTGGTGAGTGCGACCGGCCGGTCGTCCTCGCACGGCTGGCACCAGGGCGCCCGCGGTGCGACCCTGCCCGAACAGCTCGAGCGCCTCGCGTTGATGAACATGACCCGCAACGAGCAGCTGTCCACCGCCTGGGTGGACGAGTCCTCGCAGGGCGGAATGCTCCTCGCCGTGCTCGGCCATCTGGGGCAGGCCGACCGGGCGTTCTTCGCCGGACTCGCGAACGCCGGTGACTCGGCGTACGCCGTGGTGCTGGACGTGTCCGACTGGGACCGCTCCGTGCCCGCAGAGCCTCCGGCGACGGCGTCGCTGCGCAGCGGCGGCTGGAAGGCCAGCACGCTCCAGCGCGACGGGGCCCTCGCCGCCTCCTGGCTGGAGCTGGCCCGATGACCGCTCCCACCAGCCTCTCGACGCCACCGTCGGCGCCACCCACGCCCTCCATGACCACGCCGTCGACGTCACTCTCGCTGGCCGAGTGGCGTCCGGGCCCCCCTCTCCTGGGCATGCTCGCCGGGTGGGTGGCGCTGTTCGCGTGGAGCGGGATGATCGCCGAGCCGCTGAGATTCCTGATACCGACCCTGCTCGTGGGGCTCGTCCTGGCCCTGGCCGGAAGCGGGTTGCGTGTCCTCCGGCTCTCGCCGTACGCCGTCGCCGGAGTGCAGGTGGTGCTCGCGCTGTTCTCGCTCAACCTGATCTTCGGCGCCCGGGAGTCGTTCCTCGCCGTGATCCCGACCAAGGAGTCGATCCGCGAGGTCACCTACGCGATCACCAACGGCGCGGCCACCCTGAACCACTACACCGCGCCCGTCGAGGTGAACCCGACGCACACGCGTGCGCTGCTGCTGGCTGCCGCTCTGGCGGTGCTGCTGTCGATCGACGTGCTGGCGATGGGTGTCCGGCGTCCTCCGCTGATCGCCCTGCCGCTGCTCGTCACCCTGAGCGTCCCGGTCAGCATCATGGACTCGGCCCTGGCGTTGCCTGTCTTCGTCGGCACCGCGCTGCTGTTCCTGCGGCTGCTCGCGACCGAGCACCTCGACCGGTTCGGCGCCTGGAGCGGGGCCGGGTCGGACTCCCGGGGTCCGGTGCTCACGACCTTGTGGCAGGTCTCCATCGTGGCCGTGCTCGTCTCGCTGCTCGCGGCACCACTCATCCCGGTGACCGACCTGCTCGACCGCAACCTCGGCGGCACGGGCAACAGCACTGGCGCGGGTGGACGTTTCCAGCTCACTGCCGTCAACCCGTTCATCCGGCTGCGGCGCGACCTGGTCTCGATGACACACACGCCGCTCGTGTACGCCGAGACCGAGGCCCGCTCCACGTCGTACCTCCGCACGACCGTGCTCGACCAGTTCAACAGCGCCGACTGGCGCCCCTCGCCTCGCAACCTCCCGGTCGACAACGACGCCGACGGCGTGTTCCCCAACCCACCCGGCCTGGCGCCCGGCATCGGCGGCGCCGAGGACGAGTGGTCGCTCAAGCTCGCACCCAACTTCGGCACCACCTGGTTGCCGCTCCCCTACCCGCTCCGCGAGCTCGACGTCGCCGGCAGCTGGCGCTACGACTCGCGCACCCTCGACGTCGCCTACGTGGGCGGCGACTCCCCTTCTGAGCTGAGCTACAGCGCGACCTCCTTCACCCCGGCCATCACTGCGGAGCTGCTCGAGACCTCCATCGCTGCGCCGGCCAGGATCCGCGGAACGATGACCGCGGTGCCGGACGACCTGCCGGACGTGATCACCACCCGCGCCATCGAGGTGACCCGTGGCGCGGAGAGTGACTTCGCCAAGGCAGTCGCGCTGCAGGACTGGTTCCGCACGGAGGGCGGCTTCCGCTACTCCCTGGAGCAGCGCAGCGGCTCGGGGATGGACCTGCTCGCCTCCTTCGTCACCGACGACCGCGTCGGCTACTGCGAGCAGTTCGCGGCAGCCATGGCCGCCATGGGCCGCGCGCTGGACATCCCTTCACGCGTGGTGGTCGGCTTCCTGGACGGCACCACCCAGCCCGACGGCCAGGTCCTCTACACCAGTGACGACCGGCACGCGTGGCCGGAGATGTACTTCTCCGGGGTGGGCTGGGTGCGCTTCGAGCCGACCCCCGGGCAGCGTGCCGGCGCCACACCGGCGTGGACCCGGCAGTCCGCGGAGACGCCGCAGCCGTCGGCGGCACCGAGCGACTCCGCCAACCCGACCCAGGCTCCGGACCCCAACGCGGCCGATGCCGACGCCGACGCCAACAACGGCCGGTGGCTGCCGGTGCCGTGGTGGCCGGTCGCCGCCCTGCTCGTCGTCCTGGTCCTGGGGCTGGCTCCGGCGCTGGTACGTCGTTTCCAGCGCAGGCGACGGCTCTCCGCGCCCACCGCCGTCCACCTCGCCGAGGGTGCCTGGGCCGAGCTGCGGGCCACGGCCCTCGACCTCGGCCTGGACTGGCCCGAGCACCGGTCACCGCGCGAGCAGGCGCGCCGGGTGGCCGGCCAGGTGGATGCGGCGGACGACGACCTCCACTCCCTGGAGGGTCTGCTGGTCCGCGTGGAGCGGGGGCGCTACGCGCGATCCGACGCGCCGTCCGGTCCCAGCGACACGGTCGACCCCGAGCTGCGGGCGGACACGGTGCTGACAGTCGACGCGTGGCGCAAGGCGATGGTCGGCAGCGTGGACCGGGAGCACGAGTGGCGTGGCCGGGTGTGGCCGGTGTCGCTGCTGCGGAGACGCCGGAGCTGAGTCAGGCGGGGTGCCGCGAGGAGGTCAGTAGCCCTGCTGGCGGCGGCGCTCCCAGCGCTGCTCCATGCGCTGGATGAACGTGCCCTGCTTGGGTGTCTTGTTGCCGGGCCTGCGGGGCGACCTGCCACCGGGGCGCCGCATCTTGCGCGGCCGGTCGGCGCGTCGGCCACCCTCGATCACGTCGAAGCGACGCGGGGTGTCGTCGAAGTCGAAGAGCTGGTCCTCACCGCTCCGCTGGGGCTGGGTCGCGGGGGCGTGGCGTCCCCGCCAGGCGGCCAGGCCGATGGTCGCTGAGCCGAGCATCACCACGAAACCGAGGATCCCGAGCCAGGTCTGCTGGCTGATCGCGCCGCCCATGAGCATCACGACACCGAGGACGAAGATGGCGGCCGCAGCGACGGTGCGCATGCGTGCGACTCGTTCGAGGGTGCTGCCACGCAGGGTCGAAGCGAACTTGGGGTCCTCTTGGGCAAGGGCATGCTCCATCTGCTCCAGCAGACGAAGCTCCTCTTCGGAGAGCGGCACGGCATCCTCCCGCAATGAGTGGTCCCTCTCTGAGTCTAGGCAGGCTCCCGGGAAGTCGGTAGCCGGGATCAGGAAATCGTGATCGATATTTGTCTCAGCGTTCACGGTGGTCCAAGGAGCGGTCACCCGGGCAGGGCGCTCAGGGCCGGTCGCCGATGAGCAACGTGGCACGGCGTACGGCGCCCCCGCCGAAGCGCAGCGCCGCCGCGTCTGCGGCCCGGTCGACCTCGTCCCAGCCGCGGTCCCGGGCCCCGAGAACGAGCTGACGTTGCACCTGTGCACGGGGCATCAGCCCCTCGACCCGCACGCCCACCAGCCGGATCCGGGCACGCTGCAGCCCGAGGGCGTCGTACAACGCTGTCGCGGTCGCGTGGATCTCACCGGTGCCGTCGGTGGCGTCGGGCAGCGTCCGGGAGCGGGTGATGGTGGTGAAGTCGGCAAAGCGCACCTTCAGCGTGACCGTGCGGCCGGCGACCCCGGCGGTCCGCATCCGCCCTGCGACCTTGGCGGAGAGCCGCAGCAGCTCGCGCAGGACCACGGACCGGTCGTCGGTGTCGCGACCGAAGGTCTCATCGGCCCCCATGCTCTTGTCGGGGTCCTGGGCCGGCCGGCGTGGGGTGAGGGTGCGCCGGTCGGTGCCCCAGGCGAGATGGTGCAGCTGGGTGCCGGCCGCCGCCCCGATGCCGCGCTGGAGGGTGGCCAGCGGGGTGTGTGCGACGTCGCCGACCGTGCGCAGCCCGAGCCGGTGCAGCTGGTCCCGGGTCTTCTCCCCCACGCCGTAGAGCTCACCCACGTCGAGGGGGTGCAGGAAGCGGGTCACCTGCCGCGGGGGTACGACGATCACCCCGTCCGGCTTGGCCCGCCGGCTGGCCAGCTTGGCCACCGACACCGAACCGGCCACCCCGACCGAACAGGTCACCCGCTGCTCGTCGGAGACCCTGGCGCGGATGTGCTCGGCGATCCGCAGCGGGCTGCCGAGCCGACGGATGGAACCGGTGACGTCGAGGAACGCCTCGTCCATGGAGACCGCCTCGACCAACGGGGTGACCTGACGGAAGATCTCCATCACCGAGGAGGAGACCCCCTCGAAGTCGGTGTAGTCGGGTGCGAGCACCACAGCGTCCGGACACATCCTCCGGGCACGGGTCATCGGGAGCGCCGAGTGGACGCCGTACTTGCGGGCCGGGTAGTTCGCGGCCAGCACCACCCCGCGGTGTCCCCCACCCACGATCACCGGCACGTCAGCGAGCTCGGGACGGTCCCGGATCGCCACCGAGGCGAAGAACGCGTCCATGTCGACGTGCAGGATCGGGCAGTCGTGCGAGAGGTCAGGCATGTGACCACCCGCTCCCACGAGGTGCCCGTGCGGCCCATGCAGCCCGTGCAGGCCTAGCGGGTGGCGACGAGGTGGAGCTGGCTGGCGAGGCTGAGGTATTCAGGGCGTTCGGAGACTGCTCGCTCCAGCTCGAGCATGGCCGCGGCTGCGCCCGGCTCGAGGTCGAGCAGCGAGGAGGGCACCAGGTCGGTGAAGACGCGGATGCCGTGGGTGGTGTGGATGCCGAAGCCTGCGCTCTCGAGCAGGCCGGTGAGCTCCTCGGCAGTGAACCGGTGCTCGCTGGAGCGGTGCTCACCGGCAGGGCGCTCGGCGTCACCCTCGAGCAGGCGCATGGCCTGGGCGAAGTGACCGGCCATCGCCCGGGCGAGCACGGCTGCGTGCCGCTGGCTGACCAGCAGCGAAAGGGCTCCGCCGGGACGCAGCACCGAGGCGATCGCCTGCAGCGCGGTGTCCGGGTCGTCGACGAGACCGAGCACGCCGTGGCACAGGACCAGGTCGGCACCGCCCTCGGGAGCCAGGTCGCGCAGGGTGCCGAGGTCACCCTGGAGGCCGGTGACCCGGTCGGCGACGCCCTCCTCGTCGGCTCGGCGAGCCAGCGCGGCGAGAGCGTCGGGGCTGGGGTCGATGACGGTGATCCGGTTGCCCAGGGCCGCCACCCGGACCGCGAAGCCGCCGGTTCCGCCACCGATGTCGAGGACCTGCTGCTCCCCGGTGCCCTGGAGCTGGGCGCGAACGGCGTCCCAGACCACCGCGGTGCGGGCGGCCGTGCGTCGTTCGAGGGGGCGTTCCATGGGCGCCAGCCTAGGGGGTGGCGGGGGTGCCAACCTGGGCGGTGGTGGGTCATCCGGAGCTCCCCTGGCTGCGGTGCCACAGCTTGCGGGCCACGTCTTCGCCGGTGACCGTGCCCGGCGCTCTGCTCTTGATGTCGGGGCCGGCCGGCTTGATGTCGGCGTACGGCGACATCCGGAACCCGCTGGTGTGCACCATCACCCGGCTCGGCCCATCGGCCGGGTCGGCGAAGCCGACGGGTACCCGGTCGATCTCGGCGTGGACGGCGTCCATCCCGTGCGACTGCCACAGGTCACTGAGCTTTCCGAGGTCCCAGGCGCCGGTCGCCCGCAGCGAGACCCCGCGGCGGCCGGTGCGGCGCAGCTCTCCGCGGACGACGAGCAGCCACGAGCCGAAGACCGTCGCGGCATACGGTCCCTGCACGTCCTGGAAGAAGGTCGCGTCGACCGGACCGGTGGCGTCGTCCAGGGTCAGGAAGATGACCCGGCGCCCCGACCGGATCGGCGGGGTCTGGGTGGCCACCTTCACCCCGGCCACCAGGAGCGTGCTGCGGCTGCGCGCGGAGAGCAGGTCGGCGGACCGGGTGATGCCGAGGCGGTCGAGGAACTCGGCGTGGAAGTCGATCACGTGCTTGCTGGCGTCGAGGCCGAGGATGTCCAGCTCGGCCCGCACCCGGTCGGCGTCGGTCATCTCCGGCAGGCCGCTGGGGACTCCGCCCAGGAACCCGCCCGAGGTGTCGTCGCCGCCCAGGTCGAGGGTGAGCTGGAACGACGCGTCGGTGCTCCCGGCCGCAGATCGTGACCCGGAGCCCGAGCGGGACAGCCCGCGCGCCCTCTTCGTGCTTGCCCGGTCGGAGGCGCGACGCAACCGGTCGAGGTCGCCGATCTCGAGCAGCAGGTCGCGCCGGGTCACCCGGTTGCGACGACCGGACCCGCTCACCCCGATCCCGTAGACGGTGTCGAAGGCCCCCGCCTGCACCAGTCGCTCGACGACGGGCCGGGAGACCTGGGCGCGCTGCCAGAAGTCGGTCAGCGAGGCGTACGGCGCACCCTCGCGGGTCGCCACGATCCGGCTCACCTCGCCGTCGTTGATGCCGCGCACCTCCCCCAGAGCCATCCGGATGCCCCACCCGTGGCCCATCCAGGCGCACTCCTCCTCCACCGCCTTCGGCAGCTTCGTGTAGATCCCGCCCCGGGGCTGGAACCTGCCGATCCTGGCTGCGACCTGGTCGGGGGCGAGGACGGGAGTCGTGTCGGCCAGCTTCTCCACGACGTACGCCGCCTCGCTGGCGTTGACGTCGAGCCCGAGCACGGCGATCCCGAGCTGGCGGGCGTCGTCGAGGATCAGCCGCTTGGGATACATGCCCGGGTCGTGGGTCAGCACGCCTGAGATGAAGTGCGCCGGGTAGTGCGCCTTGAGCCAGGCCGACTGGTAGGTCGGCAGCGCGAACGCGGCCGCGTGGGCCTTGCAGAAGCCGAACGAGGCGAAGGCCTCGATCACCTTCCAGATCTGCTCCACCACCGGCAACGAGTAGCCCCGGCCGAGCGCGCGCGGGTAGAACCAGGTCTTCGTCTCGGCCATGCCGTCCTTGTCGCCGAGGGCACGACGCCACTCGTCGGCCTCGGCGTTGGTGCAGCCGGTGAACTGGGCGATCATCTCGATCACCTGCTCGTGGAAGACCACCACGCCGCGGGTGCCGCCGAGGATCGGACGCAGGTCGTCGTGCAGGTAGCTCGCGGTCTTCCAGCCGTTCTTGACCTCGAGGTAGGGCGTGATCATGTCGCTCTTGACCGGCCCCGGCCGGAACAGCGAGATGTCGGTGATGATGTCGGAGAAGCTCTCGATCCCGGACTTGCCCACCAGCTCTCGCTGTCCGGGCGACTCGATCTGGAAGACGCCCAGGGTCTTGGCCGAGGAGATCATCGAGTAGGTGGTGGGGTCGTCGAAGGGCACCTGCACCACGTCGTCGAGATCGATGCGACGGCCCTCCGTCCGCTCGATCTCGACCACCGCATGGGCCATCGCCGACTGCATCCGGATGCCGAGCACGTCGAGCTTGAGCAGGCCGAGGTCCTCGACGTCCTCCTTGTCGAACTGGCTCATCGGGTAACCGAGAAAGCTCCGCTCCACCGGGGTGCGGTCGAGCAGGGTGCGGTCGGAGAGGAGTACGCCGCACGGATGCATCGCGATGTGTCTCGGCAGCCCGTCGAGGCTCTCCACCAGCCGGAAGAACAGGTCGAACGACCCCCACTCCCCGGCCGCCGCCTCGCGCGCCATCCCGGTGGACCGCAGCTCGGGCAGGTCGCGCAGCGCCATCCGGGCGTCGCGTGCGCGGATGTGCGGGAACGCCTTGGCGATGGCGTCGATCTCCCCCATCGGCATGCCGAGCGCCGCACCGACATCGCGGATCGCGTGGCGCACCTTGTAGGTGTCCATCATCGAGACGGTCGCGCACCGGTCGGCGCCGAAGCGCTCGAGGATCGCGTCGTACACCTCCAGCCGCCGGGCGGACTCCACGTCGATGTCGATGTCGGGCAGCGAGACCCGCAGCGGGGAGAGGAAGCGCTCCATCAACAGGCCGTGCCGGATCGGGTCGACCCCGGAGATGCCGAGCAGGTAGTTGACCAGGCTGCCCGCCCCCGACCCACGCGCCGCACTGCGGATGCCGAGATCGCGGATCATCTCGGTGACGTCGCCGACAGTGAGGAAGTAGGAAGCGAAGCCCAGCGTGCCGATCGTCGCCAGCTCGTCGTCGAGCCGCTTCCAGATGCGTTGCCGAGGAGCGCTGCCGTAGCGCCACCCGATCGCGGACTCGCACCGCTTTCGCAGTTCGGCATCCGCCATGGTCGGCGAACTACCACCCACCCGTGAGCCAACAGACGACCGCGGATCAGCGGAAGACCCAGCACCGGCAATCTCGAACTCCGGGAAGTGGACCTCGCCGATCCCGAGGTCGGCCCGGGGGTCGAGCACGCACTGGTCGGCGACCGTCCGGGTGGTGGCGAGCAGCTCGGTGGCTCCGCGGGAGCCGTGCTCCCCGAGGCCGGCGTAGCGGCAGATCTCCTCGGCGACCTCGTGCATCTGCTTGCCGGACTTCAAGAAGCCTTCGGCGTTGCTGCGGTCGAGGTGGCGCACGTCCATCGGCACCAGTCGTCGCGCAGCGTCGAGTACGTCGACCGTCGGGGCGTCCAGCCGGTCGGCGAAGCGGACCGCGTTGGAGAGCACGGTCGTCACCCGCGTCGACCCGCTGCCCATCGGCTCCCTCGCCTACCTCCGGCACGGGCCAGCCCGGCCATCCGGGCGGCGTGCGGGGAGGAACCGGGACCGGAGCCCGCCAGCCGGTGCGAGACGACCTCGACCACGAGCTGCTCGGGGCCGACCAGGTCGAGCCAGCGTCGCAGCACCGCGCCGCCGAGGTCGTCGCGGCGCAGCGTGGCCGCGTGACCCAGCTCCGAGGCCGGGCCGAGCAGCACCCGGACCTCGCGCCCCGCGACGTGCTCGGCCACCAGCTCGGGAGTGCAGACCGGGGTGCCGCGCTCACCTGCGTGATGGGTCGCCGAGACCAGCCGGCACACCGCCGCCCACCCGGACTTCCCGCTGGCCAGGAAGGTGACCCGGGGCAGCCGGGCGTCCCGGGTCGCACCGCCCCGGGTGGGGGTGCGTGGTTTCGAGACGACTCCCTGGCGCCCGCTCCTCAACCACCGACATCGCCAGGTCGACACCGAGCACCGGACGGATCCCGGCCGCCATGGCCGCCTTGACGAACCGGACCGCACCGTAGGTGCCGTCGCGGTCGGTCAGCGCGAGGGTGTCCATCTCCTGCTCGGCGGCCCGGTCGACCAGCACATGGGGGTGCGAGGCGCCGTACTGCAGCGAGTAGCCCGACGCCACATGCAGGTGTACGAAGGGATCAGCCACCCCGGGCCTCAGGCCACGCGGATCGGGACGTGCTCGGTCAGGCCCAGGGAAGTCTCCACCAGGGCCAGGAAACGGTCGGCGTCACGCACCAGGTCGTCGGCCTCCCGCTCGGTGACCGCGCGGCGTGAGCCCGTCTCGGCGGCCGCCCGCTTGGTTGCCCCGGCAGCGAAGAAGCTCGCCCACTCGCTGAGCTCCGGAGCCACCTCGGCGAGCAGCACCCAGGCGTTCTTCTGCCGCCGGCGTCGGCTCGGGAGCACCGGCTGGGCCCGGGCCGCCAGCAGGGCAGCGGTCGCCCGCAGCGCGGAGACGTGGGCCTGGGCGTAGCGCTCCGGCACGCTGGTGCTGGTGATCGCCTCGCGCAGCGACTCGGCCGCCCGCTCGAGGTAGGAGTGCGTCGCGGCGGACAGGAAGTGTGGTGCGTTCATCTGCTGTGCCATCTGCTGTGTCATCGCGATCTGGGTCCTTTCAGTCCAGTGCCCGGACGAGCTGCCAGCTGCCCTCGGACCAGCTGAAGACCAGGTCGAAGACGCCGAAACCGGGGTCGTGCTCCGGGGACTGGAGAGCAGCGACCCTTCCCCGGGCCGCTGTCACCCGCCATACCTCCCGCTCCCGCAGGAGATCGGTGTCCACTCCCCCACCCGGCCCGGTCTGGTCGGCCGTGCGTCTGGCCCACCACGCTCCGGTCTCCACCCAGTGCGCGACCACCTCGCGCACCTGCCACAACCGGCCTCGCCACAGGAACTGGTCGGGATCCTCGTCTGCGCCCTTGCGCACCTCCACCGGGTCGTCGTAGCGCCGCACCGTCTTGCTCCTCACTGATGTTCTGCAGCCGTTCGACCCGCTGTCAGTGCCCCGGTGGAGGATGGGGGTCGAGGTCACCCTCCACCGGGACTTGATCGAACATGTGTTCGAACACCTTCAAGGTACACCCCTCCTCCGACAGGCCGTCAAGTGCGAATCCACAGCCGTTCGCTACGTTGCGTTCCATGAGCGAGCAGTCCCCAGAACAAGCCCCAGAACAAGCGGGAGAACAAGCGGGAGAACACGCCTCCATCGCCCGGTTCCGCACCGAGCTCGCGGCCCGGGGCGGGACCGGGCGGATCGTCGTACTCCCCGACTCGGTGCACACCGCCCAGCTCGCCGCCGACGCCCTCGGCTGCGAGGTCGGCGCGATCGCCAACAGCCTGCTGTTCGACGCAGACGGCGTGCCGCTGCTGCTGCTCACCAGTGGCTCGCACCGGGTGGACACCGCCAAGGTCGCGGCCGAGCTCGGGGTCGGGCAGCTCAAGCGCGCCAAGCCGGACTTCGTACGACGCCACACCGGCCAGGTCATCGGCGGCGTCTCGCCCTTCGACCACCCCGCCCCGGTGCGCACCTACCTCGACCCCTGGCTGCGGAAGTACGACGAGATCTGGGCCGCCGCCGGCCACCCCGCAGCAGTGTTCAGCAGCACCTTCGAGGAGCTGCAGCGGATGACCGGGGCCGACGAGCTGGAGGTGGAGTGAGATGGAGCTGTGGATCAACCCGGCGTGCAACAAGTGCCGGGTAGCCAAGGCGGAGCTCGACGCGGCCGGGATCACCTACACCGAGCGCCGCTACCTCGAGGACGTGCCGATCGCGGCCGAGCTCGCCGAGGTGCTGGACCGGATGGGCCTCCAGCCGTGGGACATCGCGCGCCCCAAGGAGACCAAGGAGGCCGGCATCTCCATCCCGAAGGACGACGCACACCGCGACGACTGGCTGGCCGCGATGGTCGCCAACCCGCGCACCATCCAGCGCCCGATCATCACTGCCGACGACGGCACCACCGTCGTCGCTCGTGACCCGGAGACGCTGGCCGACGTGGTGGCGCGGTCGACGTGAAGATCACAGACGCGCAGGCGCTGTGGGCTGCTGAGCCCGGGTGGCTGAACACGGCGAGCTACGGGCTGCCGCCGACCCCTGCGTGGGAGGCGTTGCAGTCGGCCCTGACCGAGTGGCGGTCCGGGCGGACCAGCTGGGAGACGTGGGGGGAGACCACCGAGCGGTCCCGCGAGTCGTTCGCGCGTCTGGTCGGAGCACCCACGGACTCGATCGCGATCGGTGGGACCGTCTCGGGGCTGGTCGGGCTGGTGGCTGCCGCCGTACCCGACCGCAGCCAGGTCGTGGTCGCCGAGGGCGACTTCACCTCGCTGCTGTTCCCGTGGCTGGTCCACGCCGACCGCGGCGTCGAGGTCCACCCCGTCGCCGTGAGCGAACTCGCTGGAGCCATCGACGCGAGCACCACAGTCGTCGCCTTCAGCCTGGTTCAGTCCGCCACCGGAGAGATGGCCGATGTCGACGCCATCGTTGGCGCTGCCCGGGCCCACGACGCACTCGTCGTCATCGACGCCACCCAGGCCTGCGGCTGGCTGCCGGTGAGCGCCACTGGCGTCGACGCGGTGGTGTGCGGCGGCTACAAGTGGTTGATGTCGCCTCGCGGCAGCGCGTTCCTGGCCGTCAGTGACCGGCTGCGCGACCGGCTGCGTCCGTTGAATGCCGGGTGGTTTGCCGGCGACAACGTCTACGAGTCGTTCTACGGACTGCCACTTCGGCTGGCCGAATCGGCCCGTCGGTTCGACGTCTCACCGGCATGGTTCAGCTGGGTCGGCACGGCGCCGGCTCTCGCCCTGATCGAGAAGATCGGCGTGCGGGCCATCCAGGACCACGATGTCGGGCTGGCCAACCGGTTCCGTGCAGGGCTGGGCATGGACAGCGGGCAGAGCGCGATCGTCTCAGCCGCCATCCCGGACGCGGACCGCAAGCTTGCCGCGGCCGGCATCAAGGCAGCGGCGCGCGCCGGCAGCCTGCGGGTCTCCTTCCACATCTACTGCACCGAAGCCGACGTCGACCACGCGCTCAACGCCCTCGTCGGCTGATGTCCTTGACCATCTTCACCAGCGGCACGGGAGCGCCGCCCCGGTCGTCGGTGAGGCGCTCGACCGGCGTGAATCCGTAGGCGCGGTAGAGAGGCTCGCCCGCCATCGTGCCCATGAGCTCGAGCCTGGTGAACCCTTCCGCGGCCGCCGCCTCCTCGCACAGCGCGAGGACGAGCCGGCCGACACCGCGCCTCGCGAAGACCGGATCGGTGTACATCGCCCGCACTCTCGCCGGGTCCACTGAAGGATCCAGCAGCGCGGGGTCACGACCGGGCGTCTGGTCACCGCCGTACAACGTCGCGCGTCTGCTCCACCCACCACAGCCAGCGATCTGCCCGTCGTACTCAACGACGAAGTAGGTGCCGTCCCTCACCAGCTGCGTGTCGATACCCATGATCGTCCGGCTCGACTCGATCTGCTCCGGAGTCAGGAACCCCTGTTGCAGTTCACCGATGGCGGCGTCCATCACCACCGACAGCGCATCCAGGTCCCCCACAGTCGCAACGCGATGGGTGAGCACCCAGCCATTCTCAGCCCAGTCACCCGTGGGGTGGAACCGCCCGCGGCGTCGACCATCCACCCGGACATTCCGGGTGGGGTTGTCGGCCGATCCCTGACGTTGTGGGGTGATGCTTCGGCCGACAACGTCAGGTTTCCCCGGCCGACCGGGGAAACCGGCAGCCCCCGTAGGGTGACCGCCATGGCGCGTGTGGTGGTGATCGGCGGCGGGTACGGCGGGTTGGCCAGCGCCGCCCGGCTGGCCAAGACCGGCCACGAGGTGACCCTGATCGAGGCCGGGTCCCGGCTCGGTGGCGCGGTCGGCTACGTGGAGCAGGACGGCTTCCGGTGGGACGCTGGCCCGACCCACACCCTGCTGCCGGCAGTGCTGCGCGACCTCTTCCGCAAGTCCGGCCGGGCTCTGGAGAAAGAGGTGGAGCTGGTCCCCGTCGAGCCGGTGGCCCGCCACATGTTCGACGACGACGACGAGACAGTGCTGGATCTGCCGGGGGGCAGCCGCGCGGCCCAGATCGAGGCCGTCGACGCGGCTCTCGGCTCAGGTCTCGGCGCCCAGTGGGCGACGTACGTCGACGCTTTCGCCGACGACTGGGAGGCGCTGCGCCGCGACTGGCTGGAGCGTCCGTTCGCCGCCGAGCACGCGAGCAAGCAGACCAAGGCGCTTCTCTCCACGAGGATGACGCTGTTCAAGCTGACCCAGAAGGCGTTCAAGGACGAGCGACTCCGCCAGGTGGCCGGCTACCCGATGGCGCTCGAGGGGCACGACCTGCGCAACGTGCCCGCCTGGATGGGGATGTGGACCTACGTCGAGCAGAACTTCGGCGCGTGGACCGTCCCCGGCGGCATGGGCTCGCTCGCCGACGCACTCGCCGCGCGCCTGCAGACGCGCGGCGTGACGGTCCTGCTGTCCACGCCAGCACTCGACCTCGAGATCTCGAGTGGACGGGTCGCGGGCGTGCGCACCGAGCAGGGCGTGATCGACGCCGATCACGTGGTGTGCGCGATCGACCCGCGCCGGCTGCCGGTGCTCCAGCCGCTCGTCGAGCGCACCATGCCGGTGATCCCGCCGGTGACCTGCCACGTCGGTGTCGTCGGCGACGTACCCGACCTGCCGCACGAGGTGGTGCTGCACGGCAACCCAATGGTCGTCCTTCGCACCGGCGGTCAGGCTCCCCCCGGCGCTCACGCATGGACGATCCTCGGCAGGGGACGGCTTGCCGAGGACATCGTCACGGCGATGCACCGAGGCGGCATCCGGGTCCGCGACCAGGTGGAGGTCCGCGTCGACCTGTCGCCCAAGGACCTGGTCGAGCAGTGGGGCGGGTCGCCGTACGGCGTCCTCTGGCAGGGCCGCAACACCGTCACCCGGCGGCTGGGACCGACGACGCCGGTCCCCGGAGTGTTCATGGCCGGCGCTCACGCGACCCCCGGCGCCGGCCTGCCCTCGGTCGGGCTCTCAGCCGCACTGGTGGCGCAGGCGATCGGGCCGGCCTGAGGGGTCGACCGGTTTCCCAGGTGATGAAGGGAAACTGCCTCTTCACACACCGCGCACGCTGTGTGAAGAGGCAAACAGGCTTCATAACCTGGGAAACCGGCAGCCGTCACTCAGGCGTGCAGGGACAGAGCCGCGTAGATCTCCCGCGTCGCCTTGGACCGGTTCAGCGTGTAGAAGTGCAGCCCGGGGGCGTCGCTCTCGAGCAGTGAGTCGCAGAGCTCGGTCGCGATGGCGATGCCCTCAGCGCGTACGGCGGCTGGGTCGTCCTTCAACGGCTCGAGCCGGGCCAGCACCTCGTCGGGGATCTCGCGCCCCGACAGCTCCACCATCTTCGCCATCGAGTTGAAGTTCAGGATCGGCATGATGCCGGGCACGATCGGGAAGTCGATCCCAACGGCCCGGGCACGCTCGACCAGCCCGAAGTAGTCGGAGGCGCGGAGCACCATCTCGGTCACCGCGAACTCGGCGCCCGCGTCGTGCTTGGCCTTGAGCACGGCCACGTCGTCGTCGAGGGAGACGGTGTCACGGTGGCCCTCGGGGAAGGCCGCGACCCCGACGGAGAGATCGCTGACCTGGCGGATGAACGCGACCAGCTCGGAGGCGTACTCGATCCCGCCGCTCGTGGACACCCACTCGGTCCCGGGGCCACCGGGCGGGTCGCCGCGCAGCGCGAGCACGTTGCGCACGCCGGACTCCTTCAGTGACTTCAGGATCCGGGCCAGCTCGTCGGTGGTGTGGCCCACGCAGGTCAGGTGTGCCATCGGGAGCATCGAGGTCTCCTGGGCGATCCTCGCGGTGATCGCCAGGGTCCGGTCGCGCGTCGTACCCCCGGCGCCGTAGGTGACCGAGACGAACGTCGGCCGCAGCGACTCCAGCTCGTTGATCGAGCGCCAGAGGACCTCTTCACCCGCCTCGTCCTTGGGCGGGAAGAACTCGAAGGAGAACGAGCGACCGCCCTCGCGCAGCAGGTCACCGATGCGCGCAGAACCCTGAGACATGCGCCCGAGAATACGGGTCTACGCTCGCCGGATGACCTCGGCGCACGAAGGATGGGACGCATCCGGCTTCCGCGACGACATCGAGTCGACGCTGCAGGACTTCGTCGCCCACCGGGCCGAGTGGCTCGGCCGCCTCGGTCCGGATGCGCAGCGCCTCGTCGAGCACGCCCGCGTGAGTGTGGCCGGCGGGAAGCGGTTTCGGGCGGCGTTCTGCTGGTGGGGTCACCACGCCGTGGCCGAACCGACCGACCGCGTCGCTCTGGTGCGCGCGTGCGCCTCGCTCGAGCTGCTGCACGCGAGTGCGCTGGTCCACGACGACCTGATGGACGCCTCCGACGTACGACGCGGCCGCCCGGCGACCCACCGTGCCTTCGAGCAGATCCACCGTGAGCACGGCTGGGCGGCCAGCCCGGAGCAGTACGGCGCTGCGGCGGCGATCCTGCTCGGCGACCTGCTGCTCAGCTGGTCCGACGAGCTGTTGCGCACCTGCGGCCTGCCAGCCGACCGGATCCTCGAGGCCCTGGGCTACTTCGACCTCACCCGCAGCGAGGTCGTCACCGGCCAGTTCCTCGACGTCTCCGCCCAAGCGCGGGGGGCGGCGGACGTCGACACCGCGATGACGGTGCTGCGCTACAAGTCGGCGAAGTACTCCATCGAACGGCCGCTCCACATCGGCGCCTCGCTCGCCGGCGCCAGCCCGGAGATGATCACCCAGCTGAGCCGGTTCGGGCTGCCGCTGGGCGAGGCGTTCCAGCTGCGTGACGACCTGCTCGGCGTCTTCGGCGACCCCGTGGTCACGGGCAAGCCCGCCGGCGACGACCTGATCGAGGGCAAGCGGACCGTGCTGATCTCGCTCGCCCTGGACGCGCTGCCTGTCGCCGACGCTAAGGTCCTCGACTCCGCGCTCGGCACCGCCCTGGATCCGGAGCAGGTGGAGCACCTGTGCCGGCTGATCGACGACTCGGGGGCCCGAGGGCAGGTCGAGGCCGTGATCACCCAGCTGACCGACCGCTCACTTGCCGCCCTCGCGGCGGCCGACGTCGCCGACAGCGCGCGCGGCGTACTCGCCGGACTCGCGGCGCAGGTGACCCAGCGCGCGGTGTGAGACCTACAACGCGAGCGCCTGTGCCCGCCGCTTGACCTCGGAGCCGCGGTTCTCGCGGAGGGCGTCGATGGGGCGACCCGGGAGGGTCTCGTCGGGGGTGAACAGCCAGGTGAGCTTCTCGCGGTCGTCCCAGCCGCCGTCCGAGAACAGGGTCAGCAGACCGGGGACGCCCTTGACGATCTCGCCGTCCATCACGAGGTCGGCGGGGATCTGCTGACCCGCGCCGGGCGCCGGCACGGCCGCCGCGAGCTGGTGCTCGCGGATCAGCGTGCGGACCTTCGCCACGGTCACGCCCAGGGCGCTGGCGGTCGCTTTCCAGTCCAGCCAGTCGGTGATCAGGGTCTGCAGGGCGTCATCGGGGGTGTTCTCGCTCACGCGCACATGCTCCCACCACGCTCAACTGAGGCGTTCACCTGCCGGGTCTGGCCCTCCCGAGCCTCTAAAGTGGGCGGTCAGTCGGGATCCTTCCCCGCCCGACGCTGGAGGAGAACGTGGACCGCACTGCCGACGCGCTCATCGGGCGCGTCCTCGACGGCAGATACCGCGTGGGCCCCAAGATCGCCCGCGGCGGGATGGCGACCGTCTACGAGGCCACGGACCTGCGGCTGGACCGCACGGTGGCCGTCAAGGTCATGCACGAGGGCCTGGCCGACGACGACGAGTTCGTACGACGCTTCCAGCGCGAGGCCCGCTCGGCCGCACGGCTGGCCCACCACAACGTGGTCGCGGTCTTCGACACCGGCGACGACAACGGGACCCTGTTCCTGGTGATGGAGTACGTCCCCGGCCTGACCATGCGCGACCTGATCCGCAAGGAAGCGCCGATGTCGCCGGCCAAGGCGCTCGCGGTGATCGAGCCGGTGCTCGGCGCCCTGGCCGCCGCCCACGACGCCGGGATCATCCACCGCGACGTCAAGCCGGAGAACGTCCTGATGGCCGACGACGGCCGCGTCAAGGTCGCCGACTTCGGGCTGGCGCGCGCCATCAACTCCGAGACCCAGCACACCGCCACGGGTGGGGTGCTGATCGGAACCGTCTCCTACCTCTCCCCCGAGCTCGTGGTCAACGGCAAGGCCGACGCACGCGCCGACGTCTACGCGGCCGGCGTACTGATCTACGAGATGCTCACCGGCCACAAGCCGCACCAGGCCGCCAGCCCGATCCAGGTGGCCTACAAGCACGTCCACGAGGACATCCCGCCGCCCTCCGCGTCCACGCCGGGCATCCCGGCGTACGTCGACGCGCTCGTCGCCCGTGCCACCGCCCGCGACACCACCCTGCGCCCCGCCGACGCCCGCGTGCTGCTCCACCAGGTCCGCCGGGTGCGCAACGCCCTCGACCACGGCGTCACCAGCGACCCCGAGCTGATGGAGGACCTGACCCCGACCACACCGGTCGGCGGCATCCGCACTCCCACCGGCGAGCTCCCGGCCCAGATCATCGAGCCACACGACCTGAGCAGCCTGGAGGGTTTCGACGGCGACGACGGGTTCTACGACCAGGAGCGCGATCTGGCAGTCCGCGCTCCCGCGCCGCCGCGGGACCGGACCCCGGCCATCGCGCCCACACCGGGTCGACCGGCCAGGAGGCCCCGTCGCTCACGCCGCGGCGCCGTACTCCTCACCTCCGTCATCGTGCTGGCCCTGCTCGCCGCCCTCGGCGGGTGGTACCTCGGCGTCGCCCGCTACACCTCCACTCCCGGGGTGATCAACCTCAGTGAGGCAGCCGCGCGGGCCAAGCTCGACGGCGCTGGCCTCTCGTTGAAGGTCTCGGACGAGTCCTACTCCGAGACCGTCGCCAAGGGCTCGGTGATCTCGACCGACCCGGGTCCGGGAGACCGCGTGCGCAAGGAGGGCGCCGTCGGCGCCGTCATCTCGCTCGGCCCCGAGCGGCACAAGGTGCCCGACGTCCGCGGCCAGACCCTGGACGACGCGCAGCTGGCGCTCGACGAGGCGAAGCTGGAGTACGGCGAGGCCGTCGAGCGCTTCGACGAGAAGGTGCCGACCGGGCGCGTCATCGGCACCGACCCCGCCCCGGCCACTCCCCTGCGCCGCAACACCGCGGTCGACGTGATCGTCAGCAAGGGCCCGAAGCCGATCAAGATCCCCAACTACACCGGCAAGCCCGTCGCTCCCGTCGAGAAGGCCCTCGAGAGGCTCGGCTTCAAGGTGAAGTCGACCGAGGTCAACAGCGACACCGTCCCGGCAGGTCGCGTCGTCACGCAGAGCCCGAACAGCGGCACCGGCCAGAAGGGCGACGTCATCTCGCTGGTGGTCTCCAAGGGACCGGTGATGGTCACCGTGCCGGACGTGACCGGGATGGGCCTCGAGGCCGCCACGCAGCGCCTGACGTCCGCGGGCTTCAAGGTGACGGTGCGGCGCGCGAGCCTCTACGTCGGGGTCCAGTACGTCGTGGCGACCGACCCCGGGGGCGGCAGCAGCGCTCCCAAGGGCAGCACGATCGTCGTCAGCATCGTCTGAGTCGACTCCCGGCTCGCCCGGGGCTGGAGTTCACTGGTGTCACTCCAGTCACACTGGTAACGTCGATCGCTCGCCGACCGTCTTCAGACGGAGGAACCGTGTCCCTTCCCCGACGAACACTGTCCCGACGCAGCCATCCCCGACGCGCCCCTTGCGCACGCCTGACCGCCCTCGTGGTCGCGGTCACCGCGGCAGCCCTGCTCCCCCTGCTCCCGGCGGCCCCTGCGGCGGCGAAGCCATGGCCGGGGCACCCCGACCGCTCGGTCGTGCGCTACGTCGTCCGCCCGGGCGACACCGCGACCGGTCTCGCAGTGCGCTACCACGCCTGGACCGCCGAGCTGATCAGCCTCAACCGGCTCGGCCCGAAGGGCGCGCTTCGCCAGGGACAGGAGTTGCGGATCCCGATCGTGCTCTCCGCCGTACGCCGCGCCGGTGGGCACGTGAAGCCTCCCCGGAAGCACGTGAAGAAGGTTCGCACCCGGCCGGTGCTGCACAGCGTCACCCCACCGGGACGCGGCTGGCTGCACGCCGACATGTCCCGCGACGAGGTGCGGCGGCTGGTCGCGTCGACGGCCCGCCGCTACGACGTACCGCCCAAGCTCGCACTCGCCATCGCCTGGCAGGAGTCCGGCTGGCAGCAGCGCCGCGTCTCCTCCGCCGGCGCCCTCGGCGTGATGCAGGTGATGCCCGACACCGGACGCTGGATGCGGTGGTACGTCGGCCGCAAGCTGCGGCTGCGCGACACCCACGACAACGTGCTCGCGGGCATCATGACCCTGCGCGTGCTCCGCGGGTGGACCGTCCGCGACAACAACGCGATCGCCGCCTACTACCAGGGCCTCGGGGCGGTCAGACGACACGGCTACTACGCCGACACCAGGATGTACGTCGCAGCAGTGCGCGCCCACGAGCGCAGGATCACCCGCACCGGCAGCCCGATCTAGGTCACCACCGAGCGCGACACCTGCTCGCGGACAGAACCAGCAGCCCTAGGCTGCGCCCATGAGCCAGGCGTCCCCACCAGCGCGGGCCGGGAGGCGGACGGCACTGCTCGCCACCCTCGCGCTGCTGGCGATCACGGCCAGCTGGGGCAGCACGTTCTTCCTGATCCACGACCTGCTCGACCGGGTGCCGGTCCTGGACTTCCTCGCGGTCCGGTTCACCATCGCCTCGATCGTGATCCTGCTGGTCTCGCCGCGGGCCGTGCGCCGGCTCTCGAAGGACCGACTCCGGCACGCGATCGTGCTCGGCGCCCTCTACGGCGTCGCGCAGATCCTGCAGACGACCGGGCTGGCGCACACGGCCGCCAGCGTCTCGGGCTTCATCACCGGGATGTACGTCGTCGCCACGCCGCTGTTCGCCGCACTGCTCCTCCGCTCGAGGATCGGCGGCCTGACCTGGGTGGCCGTGCTGCTCGCGATCACCGGGCTCGGCGTACTCACCCTGGGGGACGTCTCCTCAGGCCTCGGTCTCGGGTACGGCGAGGCGCTGACCCTGGTCTCCGCGATGATCTACGCCCTCCACATCGTCGGGCTGGGTGCGTGGTCGAACGCACGTGACGCCCTCGGAATGTCGATCGTGCAGTGCATCGTGATCGCCGTCATCTGCACCGGCGCCGCAGCACCGGGCGGGATCGTGCTGCCCGAGGCGGGCGCCGATTGGCTCTCGGTCGGCTACATGGCCGTGTTCGCCGGCGCGGCTGCGCTGCTCGGCCAGACCTGGGCGCAGGCGCACCTGCCACCGACCAGGACCGCGATCATCATGAGTATGGAGCCGGTCTTCGCCGCCCTCTTCGCGGTGCTGCTCGGCGGCGAGTCGGCGACCTCGAGGATGCTGCTCGGCGGCGCGCTGGTGCTCGCGGCGATGCTGATCGTCGAGCTGGTGCCACGCCGCAAGATCGAGGGCGAGGTCACTCACATCGCGGTCTGAGCGACCGCATGGTGGATAGATCGTCCGCCATCCGGACGCTCGCTCTAACCTCGACCCATGGTCGTTGTGATGGCTCCCGGGGCGACGGAGGAGCAGATCGCGCACGTCACCCAGCGCGTCGAGGAGACGGGCGGGCAGGCGTTCGTCAGCCGCGGCGTCGTACGCACGATCATCGGCCTGGTCGGCGACATCGAGTCCTTCCACGGCCTCAACCTGCGCAGCATGGCCGGGGTGCAGGACGTCTACCGGATCTCCGACCCGTTCAAGCTGGTCAGCCTGCAGCACCACCCCGAGCGCTCGACCGTCCATGTCGGGCGACCCGGGCACGAGGTGCCGATCGGCCCGGAGACGTTCACCTTCATCGCCGGCCCGTGCGCCGTGGAGTCCGCCCAGCAGACGCTGGAGGCGGCCGAGATGGCCAAGGCCGCCGGCGCCAAGCTGATGCGGGGCGGTGCGTTCAAGCCGCGCACCTCGCCGTACGCCTTCCAGGGCCTCGGCGTGAAGGGGCTCGAGATCCTCTCCGACGTCAGGGAGGTCACCGGCCTGCCGGTGGTCACCGAGGTCGTCGACGCGCGCGACGTCCCGGTGGTCGCGGAGCACGCCGACATGCTGCAGATCGGCACCCGGAACGCCGGCAACTTCGGCCTGCTCCAGGCGGTCGGCGAGTGCGGCAAGCCGGTGCTGCTCAAGCGCGGCATGACCGCGACCATCGAGGAGTGGCTGATGGCGGCGGAGTACGTCGCCCAGCGCGGCAACCTCGACGTGGTGCTCTGCGAACGCGGCATCCGGACCTTCGAGCCCAGCACGCGCAACACCCTCGACATCTCCGCCGTCCCCGTCGTACAGGCGATCAGCCACCTGCCGATCATCGTCGACCCCTCGCACGCGGGCGGGCGCCGCGACCTCGTCGTACCCCTGTCGCGCGCCGCGATCGCCGTCGGCGCCGACGGAGTCATCGTCGACGTGCACGGCGACCCCGAGCACGCGCTCTGCGACGGCCCACAGGCCCTCTTCGGCGCGGACCTGCGCGCCCTCGCCAAGGCCGTGCGCCAGCTTCCCCCGGTGGTCGGCCGCCGCTCCTAAGACCGGCGTGGCCGGCCGGTTTCCCAGGTTATGAAGGGTTTCTGCCTCTTCACACACCGTGCACTGTGTGTGAAGAGGCAGATTGGGTTCTTAACCTGGGAAACCGTCCCACCACGACCACCAGCTCAGGCGAGGACCGCCGCCAGCACCTTGGCGGCCTGCTCGACCGCGGCCCGGTCCACGTCGAGGTGGGTGAGCATCCGCACCTTGGTCGGCCCCACGGCGCCGACGAGCACACCCTGCTCGCGGGCGGCGGTCACCACGGCCTGCGCATCGGGTACGTCGACCACGACGATGTTGGTCTCGGTCAGCGCAGGGTCGGCGCCACACGCCTCGGCCAGGAGCTTTGCGTGGTCGTGGTCCTCGGCCATCCGCTCGAGGTGGTGGTCGAGCGCGTAGAGCCCAGCCGCAGCGAGTACGCCGACCTGGCGCATGCCGCCACCGAGCCGCTTGCGCAGCACCCGCGCCTCGGCGACCTGATCGGCCGTTCCCAGCATCAGCGAGCCGATCGGTGCACCCAACCCCTTGGACAGGCACACCGCCATCGTGTCGGCCACGGCCCCGTACTCGTGCAACGGAGTGCCGGTCGCGACGTGCGCGTTCCAGATGCGGGCACCGTCGATGTGGACGCCACACCCGACCTCGTCGGCGTACGCCCGCAAGGCGTGCAGGTCAGCCAGAGGCAGCACCGTGCCGCCCGCGAAGTTGTGCGTGTTCTCCACCGAGATCGCCGTCGTACGCACGAAGAAGGGACCCATGTCCGGGGCATGCATGTGCTTGATCGCCGCGAGGTCGATCTGCCCCTCGTCGTTGACCCACGTGCGGCTGGTCAGCCCGGTGAGCGCACCGTGAGCGCCGAGCTCGGCCCGCAGGATGTGCGCGCGCGACTCGCAGAGCACCTCGCGTCCGGGCCCGACCAGCGCAGCGAGCGCGAGGACGTTGGCCATCGAGCCGGTCGGGGTGAACAGTGCTGCCTCGTGGTCGAAGAGCGCAGCGATCCGGTCCTGCAGGACTTGGACCGTCGGGTCCTCGCCGTAGACGTCGTCTCCGACCTCCGCCTCGGCCATGGCCTTGCGCATGCCCTCGGTGGGGCGGGTGACGGTGTCCGAGCGGAGGTCGATCATGCGACGAGCCTACGAGCACTCGTCACTGCAGGAGGTCCGGCGTCTTCCAGTCCTTGCCGAGCACGTGGTGGTCGACGAACGCGAGCACGGTCTCGTTCCAGATCTTGCTGTGCTGAGGCGTCAAGATCCAATGATTCTCATCGGGGAAGTAGAGGAACTTGTGCGGCATCTCGCCGCCCTCGGCCTCGGCCCGTGCGGCCAGCTCGGACCACAGTCGCAGCGCTTCGCCGATCGGCACGCGGTAGTCCTTGTCGCCGTGGATCACCAGCATCGGCGTGACGATGTCGTCGAGGAACCGGTGCGGCGAGTTGGCCGCCGACATCTCGGCGGTCATCTCCCGCGCCCAGTACCACGGCGCATCGGTGGTCGGCCCGAACTGGTCGAGCGCCCACAGGCTGGCATGCGTGACGATCGCCTTGAACCGGTCGGTGTGCCCGGCCACCCAGTTGGCCATGTAGCCGCCGAACGAGCCACCCATCGCGGCCGTGCGGGTCTCGTCGATGTCGTCGCGCTCGATCGCCGCGTCGGTCGCCGCCATCAGGTCGGTGTACGGCGCCTCGCCCCAGCTCCCCCAGCCTCGGGCGATGAAGTCGAGCCCGTAGCCGGTGGACAGCGCCGGGTCGGGCAGCAGCACGGCGTACCCCTGCGCCACGGCGAGCCAGGGGTTCCAGCGCCAGGACCATGCGTTCCACGAACCGAGCGGACCGCCATGGATCCACAGCAGCATGGGCGCCGGGTTGTCTGCCGAGGCACCCTCGGGTAGCGCGAGCCAGGACCGCACGCGGGCGCCGTCGTCGGTGGTGGTCTCGACCTCGGTCAGGGTGCCCGGCAGGGCCGGCGACTCGCTCGGTCCGCGCAGCACGACCGAGTCCTGGTCGGACGTGCTGGCGTCGAGGCGCACCGGGCGCAGCGGCTCGAGGTACGACGTGCGCATCGCGTAGACGGTCTGCCCGTCCGGTGACACCTGGACGTCGGAGTAGGCGAAGTCGTCGTTCGTGAGCCGGGTGACCTCACCGGTCTCGGCGTGCATCCGGAACACCGGTGACCGGCCGTTCTCGTCGGCAGTGAGCACGAGATGGGTGCTGTCCGGAGTCCACTCGAACGGACCGGCCGGCCAGTGGTCCCACTCGCGGGTCAGGTCGAGCACGGAGCCGTCCTCGATCGCCACGACCGCGACCCTGACGTCGCCGGGATCCTCCGGGGTGGAGCGCTTCTCGCGGACGATCGCGATGCGCTGGCCATCCGGGCTGAAGCGCGGGTTGCCGTGCTCGTAGTCCTCGTCGTCGACCAGCACGCGCCGCTCACCGGAGGCGACGTCGATGACGGCAACGGCCGTCCGCAGTCCCCCGCGCTCGGGGATGCCCCACGTGGTGGCGATCGTCGTACCGTCCGGGCTGACGTCGTACTCCAGACGCTCCAGGGCACGACCGGCATCAGGAGTCAGGTCGGTCAGCTCCACGCGTGGATCGTTGCCGTCGTCGGCCAGCGCGCCGCTGAACAGCCGCGGAGCGTCGGGGCCGAGGTCCTCGTCCCAGAACCGCACCGGCACGCTCTCGTGGAGGATCGCCGAGACCAACTTGTCCTTGCGCTCCTTGCGCTTCTCCTTCTCGGCGTCGTGGGTCTCCGAGCTCGGGAACGTCTTCGCGGAGACGACCACGGAGCCGGACCCGGCGGCCACCTGGACGTCGTCCACCCCTCCGGGTCGCGAGGCAACCACCCGCGCCTCGCCACCACCCGGCGGCAGCAGCCACAGCAGCGCCACCTCGTCCTCGTCGTCCTCGGACTCCGGGTCGGGCCGGGCCGAGGTGAACAGCAGCGAGCCGTCGGGCAGGAAGGCGGCACCGCTCTCCCCCTTGGCGCTGCGGGTCAGCCGCCTGGCCGGTCGGTCGCCCGTGGGGTCGACCTCCCAGAGCGCGGTGACGTACTTCGTGCGCTTGGGGTTGAGCGACTGCACCGCGGTCACCAGCCGGGAGCCGTCCGGGGACAGCCTCAGGCCGGAGCCGCGGTGCAGGTCGATGTAGGCGTCAAGGTCGTGGAAGGGTGTGTGGCCGGGTTCTGGAGAGCCAGAGGCCGGCGAGTCCGAGTCAGTCACCCTTACTGATTATCACGACGGTCCTCAGGCTGCGCTCTCGACCGGGACCGCCGCTTCGAGGGCGAACGCGAGGATCTCGCCCACGTCGCTGACCGGACGTACGTCGAGCTCGGCGAGCACGTCGGCCGGCACGTCGTCCAGGTCTGGCTCGTTGCGCTGCGGGATGAACACCGTCTTGAGGCCGGCGCGCTGGGCGGCGAGCAGCTTCTGCTTCACACCCCCGATGGGGAGGACGCGCCCGTTCAGCGTCACCTCACCGGTCATTCCCACGTCCGAGCGCACCGGTCGCCCAGTCGCCAGGGACGACAGCGCCGTCACCATCGTGACGCCCGCGGAAGGGCCGTCCTTGGGTACGGCGCCCGCAGGGACGTGCAGGTGCACTGCCCGGTCCAGCGCAGCGACGTCGATGCCGTGCTCGGCGCCGTGTGCGCGGAGGTACGAGAGCGCGATCTGCGCGGACTCCTTCATCACGTCACCGAGCTGCCCCGTGAGCGCGAGGTTCGCCTCGCCCTTCATGGCGGTGGCCTCGATGAACAGCACGTCACCTCCGGTGCCCGTCACGGCAAGGCCGGTCGCGACGCCGGGGACCGCCGTACGCTCAGCAGACTCCGGCAGGAACCGGGGTCGCCCGAGGAAGTCGCGCAGGTTGTCCTCGTCGACGGCCACCGACGTCTGGTCGGTCGACGCCAGCCGGGTCGCGACCTTGCGCAGGACCTTGGCGATGGCCCGCTCCAACTGACGTACGCCGGCCTCGCGGGTGTACTGCCCGGCCATCAGCCGCAGCGACTCGTCGGAGACGGTGACCTCGTCCTCTACCAACGCTGCCCGGGAGAGCTGGCGCGGCAGCAGGTGCGTGCGGGCGATGGCCACCTTGTCGTCCTCCGTGTAGCCGTCGAGAGTGACGACCTCCATCCGGTCGAGCAAGGCGTCCGGGATCGTGTCGGCCACGTTGGCCGTCGCCAGGAACAGCACGTCGGACAGGTCGAGGTCGACCTCGAGGTAGTGGTCGCGGAACGTGTGGTTCTGCGCAGGGTCGAGCACCTCGAGCAGGGCGGCCGCCGGGTCGCCGCGGTAGTCCGCACCGACCTTGTCGATCTCATCGAGCAGCACGACCGGGTTCATCGAGCCGGCCTCGGAGATGGCCCGCACGATGCGGCCGGGGAGCGCGCCGACATACGTACGCCGGTGCCCCCGGATCTCCGCCTCGTCCCGAACCCCGCCGAGCGAGACCCGGACGAACTTGCGGCCGAGCGCGCGCGCGACCGACTCCCCCAGCGACGTCTTGCCGACGCCGGGAGGGCCGACCAGCGCCAGCACGGCACCGGAACCACGTCCACCGACGACGGCCAGGCCGCGCTCGGCACGGCGGGACCGGACAGCCAGGTACTCGACGATGCGGTCCTTCACGTCGTCGAGCCCGTGGTGGTCGGCGTCCAGGATCTCGCGTGCGCCGGAGATCTCGGTCTGGTCGTCGGTGCGCACCGACCAGGGCAGCTCGAGCACGGTGTCCAGCCAGGTCCGGATCCAACCGGACTCGGGGCTCTGGTCGCTGGCGCGCTCGAGCTTGCCGACCTCACGCATGGCGGCCTCGCGCACCTTCTCAGGCAGCTCGGCGGCCTCGACGCGGGTCCGGTAGTCGTCGGCGCCTTCGGGCTCGTCCTCGCCGAGCTCCTTCCGGATCGCGGCCAGCTGCTCACGCAGCAGGAACTCACGCTGGCGCTTGTCCATGCCCTCACGAACGTCGTCGCTGATCTTCTCGGTGACCTCGAGCTCGGCGAAGTGGTCGCGGGCCCAGGCCAGGACCTGGGTGAGTCGCGCCTCCACCTCGGGTGTCTCGAGGAGCTCGCGCTTCTGCTCGTCACTGAGGTACGACGCGTAGCCGGCCATGTCGGCCAGCTCGGAGGGGTCGCCGACCTTCTGCACCGAGTCGATGACCTGCCAGGCGTTGCGTCGCTGCAGGATCGCGATGACCACCTTGCGGTACTCCTCGCCCAGCTCGCGGACGTGGTCCGTCAGCGGACCCTCGTCGACGGTCTCCGCCTCGACCCAGAGCGCGGCACCGGTCCCGGTCACGCCGGAGCCGATCCGCGCACGTGAACCGGCGCGCAGCACAGCCGCGCGGGCTCCGCCGGGGAGCCGGCCGACCTGCTCGATCGTCGCCACGACACCGTGCGTCGGGTAGCGGTCAGCGAGTCGGGGCGCGAGCAGGAGCTTGCCGTCGGAGCCTGCCTGGGCAGCGTCGACGACGGGACGGGCCTCGCCGTCGAGCTCGATCGGCACCACCATGCCGGGCAGCACGACGAGGTCGGGGGTGGAAAGAAGGGGCAACGTGATGACGTCGTTCATGGGAGTCCTCGAATCTTGAGTCACACAGGCTCAACTTCGAGGCGCAGGACGCTGTTCCCACCCGAGCGTCCGCTGTCAGCGAACGACCCGTCGGTGCGGTTGGATCCTGGCTCGCGGCCTGTGGCCCCGACCATCCGCTCACTCCGTTCGCTGCTCGACCACCTGGTTGGGTGCGGCCCCCATCAACGAGGACCAGATGGCCTACCGCAGGCTGCGGTCGCAACCCTTAGGTGGTCGAGCAGCGAGCGAAGCGAGTGGTCAGTCGAGACCACGTACCGCGAGCCAAGGAGCAGTCGCAAGCAGCACTAGCCCAGTCGTCGCGATTTCGAGGTCAAGCCGCTCCTACAGGGCTAACGTGGTGGACGGTCTCCGAGAGATAGCTGACACCACATGCCCACCACACAATCACCGCCGGCTGCCGCCACGATCAGCGTCGTCCTGATCGACGACAGCGAGGACCTGCTCTTCCTGGTCCGCGGCGCTCTCGAGCGCAGCGGAAAGTTCAGCATCGTCGCCGAGGCTCCTGACGGCGAGCAGGGCGTCGCTGCGGTGATCGCCGCCCAGCCTGACCTCGTCCTGCTGGACATCGCGATGCCCGTGATGGACGGCTTGCAGGCCCTGCCGTTGATCCGCGAGTCATGTCCGGAGTCGATCGTGGTGATGCTCTCGGCCTTCGGCGACGCGAGCGGGATGCCACAGAAGGCCATGGACATGGGGGCGAACGGCTACATCCACAAGGATGGCCGGATCCAGGCGCTGCCGGAGCAGGTCCGGATGATCGTCCAGGGAGTGACGGCCGAGCGGGCCGCGCGCCAGGCACGGAACTCCGGGCAGCTCACGGGTCCCGAGGCCGCTAGCTGACGGTCCCGTACTCCTCGGCGAGCAAGGCATAGCCCATGCCGTCGAGCCACTCCCCGGACCTGTGCAGTGACTCACGCACGGTGTGGGTCTCGCGGCGCATCCCCACGCGCTCCATCAGGTGCCGCGACGATTCGTTCGCGGCGAAGCAGTTGGCCGTGACGCGGCGCAGTCCGAGGTCCTCGAAGCAGAGCCGGATCAGCTCACGGACCGCCTCGGTCGCGTATCCGTGCCCGGCGTGGTCGGGGTGCAGCACCCAGCCCAGCTCGGCCTGGACACCGCGGGCCTGTTCGGCCACCTCTGCCTGGGCCCAGGCATCGTCGATCTGGAGCATCAGGTCACCGATCACCAGGCCGTCGAGCTCGATCATCAGGGTCTTGGGGAGTCGGTCAGGCTCCTCGAAATGGGTGCGGTGCTCCTCGATCGTGGCCGGCTCCCGGGTGAGCCACTGGCTGACGTTCTCCATCCGGCGGTACTCGTACGTCGCCTCGACGTCGCCCATCGTTGCGGGCCGGATCGTCAGTCGCTCGGTGCGGGCCGGCCAGGTGAGCGCGGCGAGCGGGTTGCTCATGCGCCCATCGTGGCATTCCCCCGCTGCGGTCTCGACGTCAGCATCGACGCCACGGACCTGGTCGGTGGCGTCGATGCTCCTGACCGAGATCAGGGTGGCACCGAGGTCGCGCACCTTGGCCAGCAGTCCGTGCAGCTGGGCCTGGTCGGCCACTGCGCCACGCAGGGTGGTCGTGCGGTCGTCCTCGTGGCTGAGGGTCAGGTCCCCGAACCAGCTCGCCCAGTGCTCGTCCAGATGGCCCTCGATCCCGAGCTCGTAGTGGACGGGAGCCGGAGGTGTGCTCATGAGGCACCCGTGGGGGTGAGGCGCGGAGTGTCCACAGCGGTCGGAATCGTCGTGGACTCGGTGCGCGTGCTCATCCAGAGCGAGTAGCCGAGGCCGATCATGGCGATGCTGTTGGGGAAGGCCAGCAACCGGTAGAAGGCGTCGGGGAGTACGGCGAGCGTGAGCGTGAGGACGCTGCCGACCGCGAGGAGTGCGGCCGCCCAGCGGGCGAGGACGCGTGCTCTGTACAGCGCGATGCCGAACAGCAGACCGCCGCCCAGGAAGGTGATGCCTGAGATGTTGAGGACCGACTGCATCAGGCCGATGTCGCCGGCAGCGCTGCCATTGGTGGCTGCGGCGAGTACGTCGCTGACGTAGCTGGGATCGGTCTCAGCGATGGACGGAAGTACGAACGCGCTGATGAAGGTGACGCCCGAGATGGTGAGGTAGCCGGCGGCGAAGACCAGGTAGCCGACGAGGCCGAGCAGGCCGACCTGCTTGACCTGGCGCAGATACATGCCGGTGATGCCGGCCAAGGCCAGGGCGGCCATCAGGATCTTCAGCGAGTTGCGGACGGCCCATTCGGTCGTGACGACGGCGTCGACGTCCGAGTGGGGGTGGTTGATCTGGACGCCGATGAAGATCAGCCCTGCTGCAACGGCGGCGGCGCCGGACAACCGGGTGAGGGTGGTGGGGGTGATGGTCATGTCGGTTCCTTTTCTGGTCGGTCCGTGGCGGGCGCCGCGGGGATGACCGGAACCTAGGAGCGGAGAGGGTGCGCAGGCGTCACCAGATGATGTGATTGAGGTGGTGACACCGGGGCTTGGCTCACCTAGAGAAGGCCGCGTTCGCGGGCGCGGCGTACGGCGGAGGCGCGCGTCTTGGCGTCGAGCTTGGTGAAGATGCGCTTGGTGTGGGTCCGCAGCGTGTTCACGGTGACGTAGAGCTCTCGAGCGATCTCCGGGCCGGTCAGCTCGCTGTCGAGCAGACGCAGCACGTCCAGCTCGCGCTGGCTCAACGGGTCGACCAGCTCCTGCTTCGTTTCCGCTTTCGCGACGGGGGTCTCCGCTGCGTCGAGGAGTCGGCGGGCCTGGCCCCTCACGGCGTCGCCATGCTCGCTGGCTGGTTCGGCGGCCTGCGCAGCTTGGTGCAGGAGGGCCAGCATCGGAGAGCCCTCGTCCAGGTACAGCCGCACATGGTTGTCCGGCTCGGGCGCCTCGAGCATGGCCAGGCCCAGTGCGGCCAGTGCCGCTGGTCGGTCGCCGTTCGCGTCGTGGGCGAGTGCCTGCAGCACCCTGATCTCCAGAAGGCTGCCGTCCCGCCCTGCGGTGGCGGCGGCCGTGTGCATTCGGTCGAGCAGTCCCAGCACCGGAGAGAGCGGCGTACTTCCCCCATCGGCGCGATGCTGGGCGAGCAGCAGCCGCACCAGGGTCAGGTGCTCGTACTCGCGCAGGTAGTCCGGATCGTCATCGACGTCGACGCGGTGGTCCTGGGCCCATCCGGCCGCCGACGAGAGGTCACCCGTGGCGACCTGCACCCGGGCCTTCGTGGCTGCGATCGGGCGGACCTCGGGGTAGAACCCGCGGCGGAAGAGAGGCGCGGCCTGGTCAAGCAGCTGCGTCGCGGTGTCGTAGTCGCCGCCGGTGGCGCGCACCTGGGACATGACCACGAACCACCGGTGCCGGTTCTCGGTGATGGAGGTTCGCTCCCCCAGGATCCGCGCCGTCTCGAGATGTTCCTCGGCACTGATGAGGTCGTCGACCTCACGGTCGAGCTCGGCCAGCCCGACGTGCAGGTCGGCGGTCGCCCGCGGGTACGGCTCTCCCCCCTCGGTCGCGGTCTGCAACGCCTGCTCGTACAGCCGGCGGGCACGGCCTGGTCTGCCCGCTGCGACCCACATGTCGGCGAGCACAACCGTGCTGTCCAGCTCGTCGACCAGGTTCCCCGCTGCGTGCAGACTGCGCACCGCCTCCGAGAATGTCGACAGTGCCTCTTCGACGTCCCCTGCAGCCCATGCCGCCAGACCCAGGAATCCCGCTCCCGCACCGCGGATGAAATGGTCCTCGGGTCCGGCCAGCTCGACCGCCCGGCGGGCATGGCGCACCGTGCCGGCGACGTCGCCGCGCGCTTGCGCCAGCGACGCGCGGTAGACCGAGATCGCCGCCGGCGCGGTGCGCAGGTCTTCGGTGTCCGCCCAGGTGGCCGCGAGCTCCTCGTCCTCGGCGCCGCGGGCGAGCGCTGCTTCGGCGTCGTCGAGGCGAGGCTCGACTTCGTCGAGGTTGCCGGACATGAGCTCCGCCCAGCCGGCCAGGATGCTGAGCACCGGGCGCCGGCGCAGCACGGTTTCCGGCAAGGACCGCACCCAGGCCAGCAGCACTGCGTCCTGCCGAGCACGGCGCTGCCCGGGCACGGCCTCCTCGATCAGGTACGCCGCGCGGTCGAAGTCTTCGGCGGCGAGGGCATGCCGGACGGCGTCGTGAGCGAGACCGGATGCGGCGTACCAGGAGCTGGCCCGTTGGTGCAGGGCCGGCACCTGTTCTGGTGCCTCGGCGCCAAGGCGTGCGCGCAGTACGTCGGCGAACAGGTGGTGGTAGCGGTACCACGAGCGCTGGTTGTCGAGCGGGACGAGGAAGAGGTTCCCGCGCTCGAGGCCCTCCAGCGTGCGGGCGCCGTCGGAGCGGCCGGTGACTGCGTCGCAGAGGGGTCCGGTCAGCCGGTCGAGGACTGCGGTGTGCAGCAGGAAGTCACGGACCTCTGCGGGTTGCCGGGCGAGTACTTCGTCGGCGAGGTAGTCGATGACGAACCGGTTGCTGCCCGTGAACGCCTCGATGAACCCAGCCACCTCGGCGCGCTCCTGCATGCCGCGTAGGGACAGCGCGGCCAGCTGGAGGCCGGCGATCCAGCCTTCGGTGCGGGCTTCGAGCGCCTCCACGTCAGCGGGCGTGAGCTCCAGTCCCATCGCCCGATTGAGGAACTGCCGCGCTTCAGGCGGACTGAAGCGGAGATCTGCGGCTCGCACCTCCGAGAGCTGCCCGCGGCTGCGCAGACGCGCCAGGGGAAGGGGTGGATCGGACCGGGTGGCGATCACCAGGTGGAGGTGATCGGGAAGGTGGTCGAGGAGGAACGTCACGGCCTCGTGCACTTCCGAGGCTTCGATGGCGTGGTAGTCGTCGAGGACCAGGACCCACTGCTCTCCCGGCGCCTCAACACCGGCGCGCGTGACGTCGTTGAGGAGCGCGGTGAGGACGGCGTTGGTCGATGCGGTGTGGAGCGACTCGAGGACCGCCGCTTCCAGTGGGACCCCGACGCCTTGCAGAGCTGCCACCAGGTGGGTGAGCAGGCGCTTCAGGTCGTTGTCGCCCTCGTCGAGCGAGAGCCACCCGACCCGGACATGCGTCTGGTGCTGGCCAAGGTGCGCGAGCCAGTCGCTGAGCACTGTGGTCTTCCCGAACCCGGCCGGTGCTGACACGAGAGTGAGCCGGTGGCCCGGTCCGAGGGTGCCGTCGAGCTGGTCAGTCAGTCTCGGCCGGTCGACGAGCTGCGCGCGCCGGGTCGGCGCGAACAGCTTGGTAGCAAGCACCGGCGTGGACACCACTCACGGATCATAGGAGGACCCGATGCCGGCGTCGGCGAGTTAGGCGGGGTCGCGGCTAGCCGATTTCGTTCCGCAGCCGCGAGATGCTGACCATCGCGGCCAGCGCTATGGCGATCAGGACACCCGCCCAGTTGAGCTTGGTGATCCCGTCGATTGCCAGAACCCCTGCCAGCAGGACGACGCCGAACCCCTGAACGTCCTGGATGAGCGCGGACCAGGCATTTCGGCGGACGAGCACAGGCTGCACCGACAACGTATGCACCGACCTCCGGGCCTTGTCGTCGAGAAAGATGTAGTTGAGGTCGAGACCGTCGATGCCCAGGATTTCGGTCGCGGAGGGGTATCGGGCGCTGCGCCCTTGGGGTGCCTGTTTCTCCTCCGCTTCCTTTCGTTTGTCGACATGTTGTCCGACGAGCTCGAGCGCCTGGATCGAGTGGCGCACGAGTTTCGCCTTCTGGCCCTTGGTGATGTCGACTCCGAAGAGCACCACCCGGCTTCCCACTTTCGCGCCCATGGCGGCCAGGTCGTCGGCGGAGATCCGGCAGATCGGCTTCTCGATGTCGGGAGGACGCGCCGGCGCCACGCGGAGGAGCAGATACCTGTGGCCGATCAGCGCGCTCAACACGCCAAGAAGCTGGTGTAGGCGGGAGACATGAATGGGGAATGCCTCAACGTCGTCGCCGTCGACGGACGCACCGTGCGCCATGACGCCCTGCAGGCCCAACGCAGTTCGCAGCGTCTGGTCCATGCGGATCACGTCCTCGCCGGAGTCTTTGCGCCAGCGCACTCGGGCCAGAGTCGCCTGTCTGGCTTCGGCAACCACATCCGCGGGTCCCTTGCGGCGCACTAGTACAAGTCGGGGTCGCTTCCAGATTGGAGGGCGGCGCCGCGAGTCGAGCACGATGACGTAGGGCCGGTGCAAGCGTGGACGGTCCTCGCTCCGCGTGCCCTCAACCCGGGTGAACGTCCAGGGAGTGTCGGGGCCGATCATGAGACTGAACTCTTGTCGGCAGGGTCACCGAGCTCACCGGTCGCGACGGCCTGGGACGCCAGGACCTTGAGCACGTGGGTGCGAAAGGTCTCGTCGTCGACCGCCCTGCGCACGAGGGTCTCCACGTCCACGTCGAACATCACAGAAACGCTTCCGAGGACCTCGCGCTGCGACATGGCCGGCAAGTTGCGCCCCGATGCCGGGAACGCCTTGAGGGCCACCTGGCTTCCGTCCACCGACAAGTTCCCGCGCGCGGCGACGTACACCTGGCTGGCTTGGTCGAGCTGGAAGCCACAATCCACGAACTTGGGGTGGATCCTCGCTGAGCGGTACCTCGGAGGTTCCTCGCCCACGCCCTCGCTGCGGTCCACAATCTCCAACTGTGCACGCGTGAGGAACATGACATGAACCTGGACGGCGGTGCCGGGCGAGCGACACAGTGAGGCCGGTACGGCGCCGTACAGAGAGAGCCGCGCACCGTAGACGACGTCGTGGTCACGCAGCTTGGCCGAAACAACAGGGATCGACTCGTCCTGGTCTGAGAACTTGCGGCCGAGCTGGAACGGTGCCGCGTTCGATCCGATGGCCAGGACGGGGCGCCGGTCGTCGAGGCCCTGTCCTCCTTGGTCCCAGACCTCCAACTCGCCACCAGGCACGTACAGGAACGATCCCTGCGGACGTTCGTACGGATAGTCGAACGCGCGAGCAAGGTCGGCATCGTCGCCCGAGCTCCGCGCATCAACCTCGCCGGTGGCATTCATGGCCATAGGTTGGCAGGTGCCTCCCCGCGCGGCAACGGCGGTCAGTCGGACTCAGGCTCCTCGCGCAGGCGGGGCGGCGTGAATCCTTCGGGCTTGATGCCGGTCTTGTCGGCGTAGAACTCCCGGATGCGATCCATGTCGGCGCGCACGTTGCCGGTCGGCGAGAACGTCGGCCCCCAGCCGACCGTGCGCGACGGGGCATCCAGAAACGCGAGGGTGATCGGCAGGCCGCTCTGCTGGGAGATGCGGTAGAAGCCGGACTTCCAGTACTCGCCCTTGCTGCGTGTGCCCTCGGCGGCGAGGCCCAGCACGAAGGGTTCGTCCCCCTCGGCCTCGGCCATGAGCTCCCGGATGGTCACACCCGGGTCCGCCCGGTCGAGCTCGATCGCCCCGGTCGCCCTGAGGAGCGGCGCCAGCGGCCCACGGAAGAACTCCTTCTTGACCAGGAGCTTGAGCGGGATGCTGTAGTCCCACGCCAGCAGCAGCGTCAGCACCCAGTCCCAGTTGGACGTGTGCGGAGCCCCGACCAGAACCCCCCGCTGCGGCACCGTCCCCACCGTCTTCCACCGCACGGCCTTCAGCACCAGACGCGCAAGATTGCGGCGAACAAAGAAGTGGCGCTTCACGGCGTGACCGTACAGCGAAGCCGACAAGGTGGTCGAGCAGCACGCACTAGGTGGTCGAGCAGCGAGCGAAGCGAGCGGATTGTCGAGACCACGTGCCGTACGACGAACGGGACCGCAACTCATAGGTGGTCGAGCAGCGAGCGAAGCGAGCGGACAGTCGAGACCACACGCCGTGACGCTGGGAGCCCAGCTCGAACCGGGCTGGCCCTCCTTGAAGAACACTCGGTCTCGTTGCCACAGAGAATTTCGAATTATGTGGTCCTGTCCGTCGTGGTTGCGCTTGTGTTCCCTGGCGCCCTTCGTTCGGCTTCGCCGTCGTCTCACTCGACCGTTGTGGTGGCGGTTTGGACTTCTTGAAAAAGTTTCGAATTCCCTTCCCTGCAAGGGGAATCTCGACCAGAAACTGTCAGTGCCCGGTGCTTGAATTCAGTCCATGACCAGCCAGCACAGCGAGTATCCCGTGACCGGGATCCCGGCCGTCCTTGCTGGCATCGGCCACCAGATCAGCGGACTCGCCGACACCCTGTGGGCAGCCCGCGTCCGGTGACGAGCTGATGAACACCGTCGCCGAGATCGAAGCCCTCAAGACCACCCTGGACGCCATCGAGCTCCGGCGTGGTCCGTGAGCTCGACGCCACCAACGCGGTCAAGCCCGTCGGGTGGGCCTCCACCCAGGACTTCGTCACCGCCATCGCCGGCGGCCACAAGGGCACCGGACCCGCAGCCGTCAGACTCGCGGCCGCGGTCGACCAGCCGCTGATGACACCCGTCGCAGAGGCGATGCGCGACGGGTGGCTCTCCACCGCCAAAGCGCAGGTGATCGAGCGCGCGATCGACGCCCTCCCCAGTGACCCCGACCTGAGAGCGCGGGGCGTGCAGGTGCTGCTCGCTGAGGCCAAGAGCCTCGACGCCACCGAGCTCAAGCGGGTCGCCCGCCGGCTGGTGGCCGTGGTCGACCCCGAGGGTGAGGACCGTCGCGACGAGAAGGCCCTGGACCGCGAAGAACGCGCCGCCCACCTCAACCGGCACCTGTCCATCTCCGACGACGGCGCCGGTGGCGCCTGGATCAAAGGCCGCTGCAGCTCCGAGGACGCCGCCACCCTCAAAACCACCCTGATCCCCCTCGCGAAACCAGAACCCGCCAACGGACCGGTCTGCGACCCCGCCACCTGCGCGGTCCCCGGGTGTGGTCACGACGGACGCGACCCCCGCGACCACGGCGCCCGGATGCTCGACGCCCTCATCGGGCTGTGCCGCCGCGCCAAGACCACTGGACCTGCTGCCCGAGTGCCACGGCGCCACCCCACGGGTCACCGTGACCGTGAACCTCGAGGACCTGGTCCGGGAGTCCGGGTTCGGCACCACCGAGACCGGCGAAGACCTCACCGCCGCCACGGTCCGGCGGATGTGCTGCGACGCCGAGATCATCCCCGCCGTCCTCGGCACCAACTCCGAGGTCCTCGACGTCGGCCGCACCCAACGACTGGTCACCGCAGCGATCTGGAAAGCCCTCGTCGCCAGCGACCAGCACTGCCGCTTCAACAGCTGCACCCGACCACCGATGATGACCCACGCCCACCACATCCAGCACTGGGCAGACGGCGGACCCACCTCCCTGGACAACCTGATCCTGCTCTGCGGCCACCACCACCGACTCATCCACGCCGGACCCTGGACCATCCGAAGACACGGCCCCAACCACTTCAGCTTCGACCCACCACCCGGCATCCGCCGAGCGAGTCCGACGCCCGGGCCCCGGCCCCGCGAATGACCTCCCCACGTCGCCTCTAGCGTTCGCGACCTGGCTTCTACGAACACCTCACGCCTTCACGTCACGGAAGCGTCTCCCCCCTCCCCCCGGTGGAGGGGGGAGACGCTTCACTTTTCAAGCGCCTCCCCCTCCCCCCGTGAAGGGGGAGGCGCTGCTTCATTCGGGCGTCGCCCCGTTGCAATAGCCGCCTGTGTCAGCCGCGATCGAGTGCGTGGGCGGTTCGGATTCAGGCATAGACGCGGCCGGCATCGGCTCACAGTCCCTGTCGTGGTCCTGGTGCCGCTCGCACCCGTCGATCGCGACGGGGCGTGGGCGAGCCCGTGCAGGGAGGGTCAACCAGGCCAGTTGCGGAGCAGTGCGGCACGACTGTGCGGCACTGCGTCATCCCCAGCAGCGAATCGATCAGCGCTCAGCGTGGCGCCGACATCAGAGGTGTCAAGGATCCCCAGTGCCGGCGCCAAGCCACCCGATCCACTGACCGAGGCTGGCCCTTGTCCCGGAGCGCAGGGAGCGCTGGGAGCGCTGGGAGCGCTGGGCGCCTGCGCGGGGCCCTGGGGAACGGCCCTCGGGCCCTCGATCATGTCGCCGTGACCAGCTCCGACATCAACGGCTGCGGCTGCGGCTGCCCAACTAGTGACGGACTCCGCCCCTGCCACGCTCCCACAGACGGCCGGCGAGGCCACCTCAAGCGCGACATGAGCGAGGGCAACAGGGCTTCCAGGTGCGGCCGATGGCAGAACAACCGGCTCAACAACCGGGTAAGTGACCGGCCCGACAACCTCGACCACCGGCTCAACAACCGGGTCAGTAACCGGCTCGACAAGCTCGACCACCGGCTCAACAACCGAGTCAATGACCGGCTCGACAACCTCGACCACCGGCTCAACAACCGGCTCAATGACCGGCTCGACAACCTCGACCACCGGCTCAACAACCGGCTCAACAACCTCGACCACCGGCTCAATGACCGGCTCAACAACCTCGACCACCGGCTCAATGACCGGCTCGACGACCTCGACCACCGGCTCGATCACCGGCTCGGTGACCGTCTCAGTGACCCGCTCCACCCTCTCAGCCACCTGCTCAACCGACTCCATGACGATCCCGGTCGCCCGCTCGACCGTCTCGGTGACGAGCTGCGACTCGATCCCACTGCTCACAGACACCTCGCCTCCCGGACCGGAGCCTTCTTCGGCATCGGCTGGTCCGCTGGCGAGCAAGACGGCGACGACGGTCGCCCCGAGGAGGAGGAACACACGGTAGAAGAACCTCAGGGACGGCGCAGCCGAGAGCCACCCGCAAGCTTCCGCCTGCGCGTCAACACGTATCCGCCCTGAGAAGAGCATGGGTCAACTATCAGCCGTCAGTCCCTTTCCGGCACCCCCACTGAGGCCACGATCTAGTCCACCCTTTGACGGACTGCAAAGTTTCCCAAACACTTCAAGTGAGCGGCCATCTCGGGTGTCTCGTCCCCCCGTCGATGACATCCGGGATGGCTGCCTTGAGTCATGAGGGATGCAGGCGTTGGGCGCAGCTACCCGAGGCCAGCCCTGTGCATGTCGCCGAGTAACTCTGACTGCGCGGCCACCGGCGTGGATCAGACGTTGCCGATGGTTGAGGTGATGGTGATCCGGATGGCCACCCGGGCCGGGTTCTCGCGCGGCTGCTTGTAGCGCTCGGCGTAGCGGCGTACCGCCTCGGCAACCGACTCCGGGTCGTCGCGGACCTCGGCGGTGCCCTCGATGGTCGACCATCGGCGACCGTCGACCTGGCACACGGCGATGCGCGGGTCGCTGCCGGCGCGCAGGTTGGCGACCTTCTGCGACGTCCGTGACGTGATCGCCCAGGCGACGCCCTTGGAGGGGTCGACCACGACGCCCATGGGTACGACGTGCGGGGAGCCGTCGCGGCGCAGCGTGGTCACCGTGCAGAGGTGGCGCTCGCGCCAGAACTCGAGGTGCTCACCGTCGAGTGAGCGGGTGCGCGGCAAGGCGTCAGGCCTTGCGCAGCATCTCGGCGACCAGGAAGGACAGCTCGAGCGACTGCACCCGGTTCAGGCGCGGGTCGCAGACCGACTCGTAGCGGTTGCCCAGGTCGACCTCGAGCAGCTCCTCGCCACCGCCGACGCATTCCGTGACGTCGTCTCCGGTGAGCTCGACGTGCAGGCCGCCGGGCCAGGTGCCGACCGAGCGGTGTACGTCGAAGAAGCCCTGGACCTCCTCGATGACGTCGTCGAAGCGACGCGTCTTGTAGCCCGAGGACGCCTCGAAGGTGTTGCCGTGCATCGGGTCGCACACCCACGCCACCTCGACACCAGCGGCGGAGACCTTCTCCAGCAGCGGCGGCAGATGCTCGCGGATCTTGCCAGCACCCATCCGGGTGATGAAGGTCAGCCGGCCGGGTTCGTTGGTCGGGTTCAGCCGGGCGGCGAGCGCGATCGCGTCGTCAGCGCTGGTGGTCGGCCCGAGCTTCACACCGATCGGGTTCTTGACGTGGCTCAGCAGCTCCACATGGGGGCCGTCGAGCTGACGGGTGCGCTCGCCGATCCACACGAAGTGGCTGGACACGTCGTACGGCAGCTGGGTGCGGCTGTCGATGCGGGTCATCGCGTGCTCGTACTCCAGCACCAGCGCCTCGTGGCTGGAGTGGAAGTCGACGCGGTGGAACTCGTCGGGGTCGGCGCCGATCGCCTTCATGAAGCTGAGCGCGCGGTCGATCTCGGCAGCGACCTGTTCGTACTTCCGGCCCACCTCCGAGCCGAGCACGAAGTCGGTGTTCCAGGTGTGCACCTGGCGCAGGTCGGCGTACCCACCGGTGACGAAGGCGCGCACCAGGTTCAGCGTCGCTGCGGACGCGTGGTGCACCTCCACCAGCCGCTGGGGGTCGTGGGCGCGGGACTCCGGGGTGAACTCGAAGCCGTTGATGGCGTCACCGCGGTAGGCCGGCAGGGTGACGCCGTCGCGCGTCTCGAGGTCGGAGGAGCGAGGCTTGGCGTACTGCCCAGCCAGACGTCCGAGCTTCACGACCGGCACCGAGGCCGCATAGGTGAGTACGACGGCCATCTGCAGCAGCACGCGCAGCTTGTTGCGGGTGTTGTCGGCGGTCACCCCGGCGAAGGTCTCGGCGCAGTCGCCACCTTGCAGCAGGAACGCGTCGCCACGCGAAACGGCGGCGAGCTTGGCCTTCAGCGCGTCACACTCACCGGCGAAGACGAGCGGAGGCATGCTGCGCAGCCGGGCGACGGCCGCCTCGACGGCCGCCGCGTCGGCGTACGTCGGCTGCTGGGCCGGGCCCATGGCGTGCAGCGACGCCAGGTCTGGAACGTGTTCGGACACCGCACCATGCTACGGGTCACTCTCCGGGTCGCGTGCCCGGCGTGACTACCCGGCGAGGTGGTCAGGGTCGCGGATCTGGCCGGCCGGAGGATTCTGGGACCGGTTGATGAAGTAGGTGATCGCCCAGAGCACGATGCCGATGAGCATCAACGCGCCGGCGATCTGGTAGATCAGGGCATCGCGTTCGACCCACGGCCCGATGAGGAACAGGCAGAGCACGGCCGCGAGTGCCGGCGTGGGACCGGGAGACCTGAAGTGGCCGCTGTCGGCGTCGCGACGCAGCACCAGGCAGGCCACGTTGACGACTGTGAACACCGCGAGGAGCAACAGCGAGGTCACGCTCGCCAGATTGAGAACGATCTCGTCCTCGGCCCGCTGGGAGACGTAGATGATGAGGCCCAGGGCGAGCAGCGTGGAGAACATGATCCCGACGTAGGGCGCGCGGCTCTTGGGTGAGACCTTGCCGAGGGCGCGCGGCAACACGTCCTGGTTGGCCAGGCCGTAGAGCAGCCGGCTGGCCATCAGCATGTTGATCAGCGCGGTGTTGGCGACAGCGAAGCAGGCGAGGAACGGGAAGACCTTGTCGATCGGGAAGTCCGGTGAACCGACACGCACCACCTCGAGCAGGGCCCGACCTTCGGCGGCATCGGCGATCTGGTCCGAGGTGAGCACGGTGACGACCGAGACCGCGACCAGCATGTAGATGATGACCGCGATGCCCAGACCGGTGAGCAACGTGCGCGGGAAGATCTTCGCCGGTTCCTGGGTCTCCTCGACCATGTTCACCGAGTCCTCGAAACCGACCATCGCGAAGAAGGCGATCGACGTGGCAGCGGTGACCGCCAGGAACAACCCCTTGTCACCGGAGTCGGTGAAGGTCGTGACGCGACTGAAGTCGCCGTCTCCCTGTGCCATCACGTAGAAGCCGACGCCGATGACGATGGTCAGTGCGGCGACCTCCACCAGGGTGAGCAGGACGTTGAACTTCACCGACTCACCGACGCCGCGCAGGTTGATCAGCGCGAGCAGCACCATGAAGCCGAGCGCGATCAGCATGATCGTGCCCGTGCCGGGAGCCCCGTCGATCCAGCCGTTGGCCTCGAGACCACCGGTGAGGTTCTGCGCCAACACGTTCGACGAGGTGGAGGCACTGGTGATGCCGGAGCAGATCACGGCGAAGGCGACCAGGAACGTCACGAAATGAACGCCGAACGCCTTGTGCGTGTAGAGCGCCGCGCCCGCTGCCTGCGGGTACTTGCACACCAGCTCGAGGTAGGACAGCGCCGTGAGGGTCGCCACGATGAAGGCCACCAGGAACGGCAGCCAGGCGATGCCGCCGACGATCCCGCTCAGTTGCCCGGTGACGGCGTAGACGCCCGCGCCGAGGATGTCACCGACGATGAACAGCAGCAGCAGCTTGGGACCCATCACCCGCTTGAGTTCAAGCTCCGGTCCGTTGACGTCGTGGTGCTCCGAGGTGGTTGACGACATGGTGCCTCCCAGGTCAGGGTCCTACGCTCATCGTGGCCCAATTGGGGCGCGCCGACCAGCACGCCACGCTCGGGCACCCCTGGCCAAGAAGTGGGATCTCAGCGCACTTCGCAGTCCACCGGGTCCGTGCAGTCACGCAGTCTGTGCTCGGCGAGCAGCTTCCCGTCGCCGTCGTACGCCCTCGCCCAGGCGACCGGCTTGGCCAGCTTGGCCCAGAAAAGCGTGTTGCCCGGGCTCATCGAGTCCACGTCGAGCTGCGCCTCGGCCTGCGACCCGTCGGTCATCTCGATCAGCACGCGGGCCGTCGTCGCCCCGTGGAAGCCGCCGATCAGCGACTGGCTCCAGGTGCGATCCGCGAAGTCGTCGTCGACGAAGAGCTCCATGTCCGCACCAGGCTTGAGGAAGTTCTCGGTGCCGAAGCCGTGCAGGAAGATGAAGCGCCCCGCGCTGTCCTTGGCCAGTACGGTCGGCTCGCACGTGCCGCCCTGGTCCCCGATCATGCAGCCGACCCAGAGCGGCCCCGGGTCGACGACCACCTGGCTGCCCTTGGGTGCGTTCTGCTGGTACGCCTTCTCGGTGTGGCTCGACGGCAGGTAGCCCGGGCCTGTGCTGCCGTGGAACCCGAGCTCCTGCGGCGTCCCGATGATCCTCCACGGCGCGAGTCGACGGTAGTCCTCGGCGAGGGGGTCGGCCACGTCAGGCAGGACGACCGTGCCGTCGACCTGGTAGCTCCCCGGAACGTCAGCCAGGACGTTCTTCTCGTAGCTCGTCAGTGAGGTCGCCTGGTGGTCCTCCGCGGCTGCACGCACGGTAGCGCCATCGCCTCCGCCAAACACCGCCCAGGCGCCTCCGAGGACCGCGACCGTCGCGCAGACCGTCACCCCGGTTGCCGCCCGGCGCACCCAGCGGCGGCGCCGACCCAGCCGGTGGATCTGCTCGAGATCAAGCGCACCCCCGTGGCGCTTGGCGTCGGCGTGCATCAGGCGGGTCAGCTCTTCGGTCACCATCAGTCCAGTCCTTTCGTGCTCACGAGATCGGGGTGGGTCTCGCGCACCTTCGCCAGAGCCCGCGAGGCCGTGCTCTTCACGGTGCCGACGCTGATGCCGAGCTCGTCGGCGACCGACGCCTCGCTGAGGTCCCAGTAGTGCCGGAGCACGACGATGCGTCGCTCCCGCTCGCTGAGCCCGCGGAGGAGCCGGACGATCAGGTCTGCATCGTCGACGCCGTCCGTGTGAGCTTCGCTCGACGTGTCGTGCTGCTGATCGTCTGCAGGCACCTCCCGGAAGCGCCTGCGGCGGAGCCGGTCGATGTTGGTGTTGACCAGCGTCCTGCGTGCGAACGAGTACGCCTCGCCCTTGCGGACCCGCTTCCATGCGGCGTACGTCTTCACCAGGGTGGTCTGGGCGAGGTCCTCGGCCAGGTGCTCGTCGCCGGACAGCAGGTACGCCGTCCACCGCAGCTTCGGCCACGCAATGACGGCGAACTCGTCGAACTCGCGATCCTGCTCACTCTGGTGATCCGTCACGCCCATCACTACGCAGTGTGGCGCGAAAAGGTTGAGCGAGCGGCTCAGCCGAAGAAGACCTCGGCCTCGGCGTACGCCTCCGGCTGCACCAGCTTCAGCTCGCCGGTGCCCTCGGCGAGGGGCACCCGGACGATGTCGGTGCCGCGGAGCGCGACCATCATCCCGTAGTCCTTGTCGTGCACGGCGGTGACGGCGTGCAGGCCGAAGCGGGTGGCCAGCCAGCGGTCGAAGGCGGTCGGGGTGCCGCCGCGTTGCACGTGCCCGAGCACCACGGCGCGGGCCTCCTTGCCGGTGCGGTCCTCGATCTCCCTGGCCAGGCGGTCGCCGATCCCACCGAGGCGGACGTGCCCGAAGGCGTCCTTCTCGCCGCTGACCAGGGTCATGTCGCCGCCCTCGACCGGCATGGCGCCCTCGGAGACCACGATGATCGGCGAGTAGTGCGACTCGAACCGCTTCTCGACGTAGTCGCAGACCTTGGCGATGTCGAACGGCTGCTCAGGGATGAGTACGACGTTCGCCCCGCCTGCGATGCCGGCGTGCAGCGCGATCCAGCCGGCGTGCCGACCCATCACCTCGACCACGAGCACCCGGTGGTGTGACTCCGCGGTGGTGTGCAGCCGGTCGATCGCCTCCATGGCGATGTTCACGGCCGTGTCGAAGCCGAAGGTGAAGTCAGTGCCCGAGAGGTCGTTGTCGATCGTCTTGGGGACCCCGACGACGTTGACGCCGAGGTCGGCCAGCTTGGTGGCGACCCCGAGCGTGTCCTCGCCACCGATGGCGATCAGCGCGTCGACCCCGTTGGCGGCCAGGTTGTCCTTGATCTTCTCGACCCCGTTCTCGATCTTGAACGGGTTGGTGCGCGAGGACTTCAAGATCGTGCCGCCGCGCGGGAGGATGCCGCGCACCTGCGCGACGCCGAGCTCGGTGGTCAGGTTCTCCAGCGGTCCGCGCCAGCCGTCGAGGAAGCCGACGAACTCGAAGCCGTACTCGGTCACGCCCTTGCGGACCACGGCCCTGATCACGGCGTTCAGACCGGGACAGTCGCCCCCACCGGTGAGCACTCCGACGCGCATGCTGTCTCCTCAGAAATGAATTTGATCGTTCAATCCAACCGCGAACCGGGTGCGTGCGTCCAGCCCGCCCCTAGTCTCGGTGCACATGAGCGCATCGACCAGTGGGCGAGCCATCCTCGCCATCGACGCAGGTACGACGGGCGTGACCGCGCTCGTGGTCACCTCGGACGGGCGCATCGACGCCCGGGGCTACCAGGAGTTCCGCCAGCACTTCCCCAAGCCTGGCTGGGTCGAGCACGCGCCGGAGGAGATCTGGCAGGCGACCCTCGAGGCCACCCGCGACTGCCTCACGTCCTGGGACGGCGACCCCGGAGACCTGTCCGGGATCGGCATCACCAACCAGCGCGAGACCGTGCTGCTCTGGGACCGCGAGACGCTCGGCTCACCCCGCCGGGCGATCGTCTGGCAGGACCGGCGCACGGCCGACATCTGCCGACGGCTGCGGGACGAGGATCACGAGGACCGCGTCAGCGAGCTGACCGGGCTGCGCCTGGACCCCTACTTCTCCGGCACCAAGCTGATCTGGCTCGCCGAGAACGAGCCGAACACCTGGGCGCTGGTCGGCGAGGGCCGCTATGCCATCGGGACCGTCGACTCCTACCTGATCGCCCGGATGACGCGCGGCACCTGGCACATCACCGACGTGTCCAACGCGTGCCGCACGCTGCTTTTCGACCTCGAGGCGGGTGACTGGTCAGACGAGCTGTGCGAGCTGTTCGGCGTACCGATGGACGCGCTGCCCGAGATCGTGCCCAACTGGGGCGAGCTGGCCCGCACCGACCCCAAGAGCTTCCTCGACCTCGACCTCCCGATCGCGGGCATCGCCGGCGACCAGCAGTCGGCGCTGTTCGGCCAGACCTGCTTCGACGTGGGCGACTCCAAGTGCACCTACGGCACAGGGTCGTTCATCCTCACCAACACCGGCGCCGAGGTCATCCGCTCCGACGCCGGTCTGCTGTCCACGGCCGCCTGGCGCTCGCCGGACGGCACCACGACGTACGCCCTGGAGGGCGCGATCTTCGTGACCGGTGCCGCGGTGCAGTGGCTCCGCGACGGGCTGCAGATCGTCGGCTCGGCCGCGGAGACCGCTGCGATCGCGTCCACCGTCGACAGCACCGACGGCGTGGTGTTCGTGCCCGCCCTGACCGGACTCGGCGCTCCGCACTGGGACCCGCACGCACGCGGCACGATCCTGGGCATCACACGGGGTACGACGCGAGCACATCTCGTGCGCGCCACCCTCGAGGCGATCACCTACGAGGTCCGCGACGTGACCGACACGATGCCGACCAGGCTGACCTCGCTGATGGTCGACGGCGGTGCGTCGGCCAACGACCTGCTCTGCCAGCTCCAGGCCGACCTGCTCGGCGTACCAGTTCGGCGGCCGCAGATCGTCGAGACCACCGCTCTCGGCGCCGCGTTCATGGCGGGACTGGGCACGGGCGTCTGGGAGTCCACCGAGGACCTGCGCCAGACCTGGAACCTCGACCGGGAGTTCAGCCCGGACGAGTCAGCGAAGGTGAAGGAGCGCACCGACGCGTCCTACGCCCTGTGGCAGAAAGGCGTGGAACGCTCGAAGGACTGGACCGACTAGGACGCACGACAGCCCCGGACGGGGAGTTTCCGTCCGGGGCCGTCGGCCCTGTCAGGCCCGCGGAGACCGCGTGCCACGGGCCAGGTCCACGCCGAGGACTGTGAACAGCACCGCGGTGAGCGAGACTCCCCAGAGGGTGACGCCGCTGCCCATGAAGGTGGCGGTGCCGAGAAGGGCGGCCGCGAAGGACCACCAGTGCACGACCCCACCGCGCCACAGTGCTGCGGCCGCAACCGGCAGGCAGAGCAGGATGCCGATGATGCCCGGAGTGGCGAAGAACGGCAGCGCCCACAGCGTCTTGTCCATGTGCTCGTGCAGCGCGCCGACGGCGTCCACGCCGTAGATCTGGCCGACGGAGGAGTCGTACCAGTCGATGGCGACGAGGCCCGGGAGGGTGGTCATGCCGATGAAGGCCAGGAAGGCGCCGATGTTGGCGAGGGTGGCGCCCCTGCCCTTGACATACGCCGCGGCCATGAACGCAGTGACGCCCCAGAACGCGTAGGACCAGTGCAGCGTCAGCGAGTGCCACTGCAGCGAGCCGGGGTTGTCGGTGTAGGCCTGGTTCAGCTCCTTGCCGTTGATACCGGCGCCGGGGTCGGCGATGGTCGCGATCACGAGCAGGATCCCGGCGAGGACCGGCGAGGCGACGAAGAACCCGCGCCGCAGTGCGGCGGATCGGGGCGCCTCGGTGGTGGGGCGGGCCTCGATGTGGTCCGCGGGGGTGGTGGTGATGGCGGTCATTTCAGTGCTCCTCGGTAGCGGTTTGGTGAGCACCAGCCTTCCGGGGAGCCGCCTCAACCGGATCTGCCGAACGACGGATTCCTGCCTCAGTCGTACGACGGATCTTCGACCCGGTCGCCCCACTGGTTTCCGGGTGTCACCACGGCGTTCTCGTAGGCGAAGATCACCGCCTGCACCCGGTCGCGCAGCCCCAGCTTGCTCAGCACGTTGCTCACGTGGGTCTTGGTGGTGCCCTCGGAGACGAACAGCTTCTCGGCGATGTCGAGGTTGGACAGTCCGCGCGCGAGCAGGCCGAGCACCTCGATCTCGCGCGGGGTGAGCAGCTCCAGCCTCGGCTCGTCCCGGGCTGTCGGTGGCGCCGGGCGTCGTACGAAAGCGTCGATCACCCGTCTGGTCACCCCGGGTGCGAGCAATGACTCCCCCGCCGCCACCACCCGGATCGCCGCAGCGAGCTCCTCCGCCGGAGCGTCCTTGAGCAGGAAGCCGGAGGCGCCCGCACGGAGAGCCTCGAAGACGTACTCGTCGAGGTCGAAGGTGGTCAGCACGAGAACCTTCGTGTCCACTCCCGCCTCGACCAGCTGCCGGGTCGCGGCGATGCCGTCCAGCACCGGCATCCTGATGTCCATCAGGGTGACGTCGGGGTGCAGCCGGGTGACCAGCTCGACGGCCTCCTCGCCGTTGGCGGCCTCGCCCACGACCTCGAACTCCTCCTCGCCGGCGAGCAGCGATCGGAACCCGGCCCGCACCATGCCCTGGTCGTCGACGATGGCCAGCCGGATGCTCATGTCGTGGTCTCCTTCAGAGGCAGGCTGACGGCGAGACGCAGCCCACCGGAGGACGAGGGCAGCAGGTCGACGGTGCCGCCGTAGAGCGCGACGCGCTCGCGGATCCCGACCAGCCCGTGGCCGCCTCCGTTGGACGACGTGCCGTTGGACCGCTGGCTGCGGGTCAGGCCGCGCCCGTTGTCCTCCACCTCGACCTCGAGACGACCGGGCGAGTAGCGCACCAGGACATCGGCCGTCGTTGCGTTGGCGTGACGCAGCGCGTTGGTGAGCCCCTCCTGCGCGATCCGGTACGCCGCGAGGTCCACGCCCGGGCTGAGCGGGACCGGATCACCCTCCACGCGCAGGCTGACCTGCATGTCCCCGGAGCCGACCTGCCGCACCAGGCGGTCCAGCTCGGACAGGCCGGGTTGGGGTGAGAGCGCCAGCGGTTGGTCGCCCTCGGTGCGCAGCACCCCGAACAGGCGACGCATCTCAGCCAGCGCCTCCCGGGCGGTGGCTTCGACGGCCGCGAGGTCTGCGGCCTCGGCTGCGTGCTCGGGGCCCAGCCGGCGGCGTACGGCCTGGGTCTGGATGGTCACCACGCTGATCGAGTGGGAGACGATGTCGTGCAGCTCGCGGGCGATCCGGGTGCGCTCCTCCGCGGCAGCGCGGGCCGCCTCGAGCTCGCGGTTGCGCTCGAGCTGCTCGGCGCGTGCCACCGCCTCCTCGGCGCTGGCAATGCGCCCTCGAGTGACCACGCCGACTGCCCAGGGACCCGCGAAGAACACGAGGCCGGCAGCCAGGTCGCTCGGTTCGAAGCTCTCGATGATGCTGACGATCATGAACGGGACGAACACGACGCCCAGGCCCACGTAGTTCCAAGGTGGTGCGGTCTCGGCGCCGACGGTGAAGGACACCAGCACCAGGGACAGGAGGGTGGTGAACTCACCCTGAGGGTTGGACACGATGTTCGAGAAGATCACCAGGGCCGCCACTGCCACTGGTGCGCGACGCCGCCAGGCCAGGGCGGCCATGCCGAGGCCAGCGATCACCACGTGCTCGACCGGGGAGCTGACCTTGGAGCTGAACACAGCCTCGGCGACCGTCATCGCCACGAAGGCAGCCGCGATTGCCACGTCGAGCAGAGGCGGTTTCCAGTTCACGGGGTTGACCGTAGTCATCCGGGACCGGCCACGCATCGGTCGCGCGACTGATTCGCGCGGGTCAGGACTCCCTGTGTGCGTCTGCCGCTGCCTGCACCCTGGCCACGTGCGCCTGCCACCAGCCCTCGTCGCCCAGATCGTCGTGGTCGGTGCCGCCGGAGCCGTCGATCTGCTCGCGGAGGATGTCCGCGTGCCCGGCATGGTGGGCGACCTCGGCGAGCATGTGCACGGTGAGGTAGCCCAGGGTGGTCTCGCGCCGGTTCTCCGGCCACCACGAGACGCTGGCGGGCGCATCCAGCCCGAGAGTGCGGACCGACTCGGCAGCGTGCGCCCACGCCTTCACATGGAGGTCCATCACGTACTCGCGCGACTCGTCGGCCTTCGCCCACATGTCTCCCATCTCGGCGTAGCCCTCCTCGTTGTCCCACGGGAGCTCGATGCCGATGGGACGACCGACGCAGTCACCGAAGTAGCCGATCGTGACGCTGGCGACGTGCTTGACGATCCCGAGCAGGTTGCTGCCGGACGGCGTCAGCGGACGGCGGACGTCATAGTCGCTGAGCCCCTCCAGCGTGCGGGTGAGGTTGTCCCGCTCCCGCTCGAGGTAGCGCAGCAACAGCTCGGCGTGCGTCGGGTAGGCGACCGGCGTGCTCTCACTCATGATTCGACCCTAGGACAGCCCGCCGACACCCCGCACACACCCGCCGACCCGTCGCATCTGAAAGCCCACAGACCGCCGACCCGTCGCATCTGAAAGGCCCGATGCGCCCGACCCGTCGCATCTGAAAGACCTGGCAGTAGGCCTCCCGGGCATGCGGGTAACCCGACCCGACAGGATGAACCCGCCGATGCCGATGCGGTGGTACTCCTCGATCCGGTCGGCGACCTCCAGCTGTCTAGGAACCGGAGTCACGCAGCCGGGCGAGCGCCTCCTCGGCCCTGGCCCGGGCACGCTGGGCGTCCTCGAGCGCAGCACGAGCCTCGGCCTTGGCCTCCTCTGCCTCCTCGAGCTCGTCGTCGACCTGGTCGACGTCGTCCTCGATGCCCGCCAGCCGACGGCGCAGCTCGTCAGCCTCTCCCTGCAGCTGCAGGCGTCGTGCGTTGAGCGACTCGACCGACCCCTCGATCTCCGCCAGCTCCTGTTCGGCCTCGGCGACCTGCCCGGTCGTCTCCTCGACTGCATCCTCGGCGGCTGCCAGCTTCACCCCGTCATCGGGTACGACGCGCAGCCCGACCGGCGACGGGTCCTCCTCGCCGTCCTCGGCACCCTCCTCCGGCGCCTCCACGGGAGTCGCCTGGACCTCCAGCGACTCGGGGAGGGCAACCACCGACTCGACGTCCAGCTCGGAAACCCCGGTCGAGGTGAACGCGGTCACCACGCGGCCCGTGCGCACCACCTGGGCCGCCACCGGGTCGAGCATGGCCGCGTTCAGCATCCCCTCCACCTGCTCGACCACCGGGCCGGTGAGCCGGACACCTGCGTCACGGGCGAGCGACCTCGCGGACGAGGCGAGCGCGGTGGTGAGCTGGCGCCGCTGGCGGGTCAGCGCGCGGAGCTCGTCACCGTCCAGCGCCTCGGCGGCCGCACGCAAGGACTCGGCCAGCTGGAGCACGGAGTCGATCTGCCCGCTCTCCCTGCGGACGAGCAGGTTCACCGCCCACGCGGCGACCGACGGCTTCTTCAGCTTCTTCACCTGCGCCGCGAGCGCCTTGTCACCGCACTCACGCGCAGCGGCGTTCCTCGCGTCGGTGAAGGCCTCCGCCGGGCCGGCGTACAGACTGTCGGCGATGCTGGTCAGCTCATCCACGCGAGACCTCCGTCAGCAGGAGCTCGAGCGCCGCAGCGCACGCGGAGCTCCGGATTGCGCCCCGGTCGCCGTCGAGCAGGAAGGGAACCGACTGCACCCCGCCCGGACCGGCCAGGCCCACGAACACCGTGCCGACGGGCTGGCCCTCCTGCGAGTCCGGACCGGCGACACCGGTCGTGGAGAGCGCCCAGTCGAGGCCCAGCAGGGTTCGCACACCTGCAGCCATCTCCATCGCGCAGTCAGCGGAAACGACCTGCTCGGCCGTGACGCCGAGCAGCCGCCGCTTCACCTCGGTCGCATAGCTGACCACGCCGCCCACGAACGTGGCAGACGCCCCTGGTGTCGTGCTGAGCAACGCAGCAAGCTCACCGCCGGTCAGCGACTCGGCACAGCCGACGCTCTCACCACGCTCCAGCAGAGCAAGATGCAGGGCAGACGCTTTCTGCTCGACGTCCGGGCTCATGGTCCGACGCTAGCGCCCCGAGCGTCGCTCCGGCCGTCGCTCCGGCCGTCTCAGGGGCCGTCTCAGGGGCCGGGTCCAGCCGCGACTCGCGTCGAGTCACATCGCTAGCCTGCCCTCATGTCGCTGCCCATCGAGGACTACGCCGCCATCGGGGACGGCCACACGGCAGCACTCGTGGGCATCAACGGGTCCATGGACTGGTTGTGCATGCCCCAGTTCGACTCCCCCGCGTGCTTCGCGGGGCTCCTCGGCGACGACAGCAACGGCCACTGGCTGATCGGTCCCGCGGGCGAGCACAGGGCAGTGCGGCGCTACATCGACGACACCGCCGTACTCGAGACCACCTACTACACCGACGACGGGGAGGTGCGGGTCACCGACGTGATGCCGACCGGCGACCGGCGAGCCGACGTCGTACGCCGTGTCGAGGGCGTCAAGGGGACCGTCACCATCCGGCACAAGTGGGTGGTGCGCTTCGAGTACGGCCTGATCCGTCCGTGGGTGCACCGCGAGGAGGTCGGCGGCGTTCCGGCCATCATTGCCACCGCGGGACCCGACAAGCTGATCCTCGCGGGACCGCGGCTGCCACCAGCGGTGGACGGTGCTCACGAGGAGACCTTCGATGTGGAGGCCGGCGACCGGCTGGACTTCACGCTGACCTGGGTGCCCTCCTACCGGCAGAACCCCGACCCCGTAGACGTCGACACCCGGATCGCGTACACCCTCGACGAGCAGCAGGGGTGGGCCGACGCCTGCGAGTACGACGGGCCGTGGCGCCGCCAGGTGGTCCGCAGCCTGGTCACCCTGCGCGGGCTCACCCACGTCGACACCGGAGGCATCGTCGCCGCCCCGACCACCTCGCTCCCGGAGTCCTTCGGTGGCGAGCGCAACTGGGACTACCGCTACTCCTGGCTGCGCGACGCGGCCCTCGCCCTCGAGTCCTTCCTCGCGGCCGGACGTCCCGACATCGCCCACCGGTGGCGAGACTGGTTGCTGCGCGCCATCGCGGGTGACCCGGCTGACGCGCAGGTCGTCTACACCGTCGAGGGTGGCCGCCACCTGCCGGAGAGGGAGCTGGCGCATCTCGCCGGCTACGCAGGCTCCCAGCCGGTACGCGTCGGCAACGGCGCCGTGGACCAGCGCCAGACCGACGTCCTGGGCGAGGTGCTCTGCGCGCTGTCCATGGCCCGCAACCACGGCGTCGAGGAGACGCGGGACAGCTGGAGTCTGCAGCGCACGCTCGTGAACGGGCTGGCCGAGTGGTGGCAGAAACCGGACCACGGGCTGTGGGAGATCCGTGGAGAGCTGCGGCGGTTCACGCACAGCCGGGTGATGGTCTGGGCCGCGTTCGACCGCGTGATCGAGGGAGTCGAGGACCACGGTCTCGAGGGACCGGTCGAGGAGTGGCGCCGGATCCGCGACGAGGTGCGCGCGGAGGTCATGGAGCACGGCTTCGACGCGGAACGGAACACCTTCACCCAGCACTACGACACCGACGAGGTGGACGCGTCGCTGCTGGTGCTGCCCGTGGTGCGCTTCATCGAGGGCGACGACCCGAAGATGCTCGGCACCATCGCGGCGGTCGAGCAGGACCTGATGCGAGACGGTCTGTTGCTGCGCTACCGCACGGAGTCCGGTGTCGATGGACTGGAGGGCGACGAGTACCCGTTCGTGGCGTGTTCGTTCTGGCTGGTCTCGGCGTACGCCCTCGCCGGACGCCACGACGACGCCGCCTCACTGATGGACCGGCTGGTCGCGCTGACCAACGATGTCGGCCTTCTCAGCGAGGAGTACGACGCCTCCGCGGGTCGGATGGTCGGCAACTTCCCGCAGGCCTTTTCGCACCTGGCACTGGTCAGCGCGGCAATGAATGTGCGGCGAGATATCACATCCCAATAGCAGGATGAAGTGTGGTCTAGTCCGACAGAAGCGATTTAACGGGCAAAGAGGCGCATGTCGGTCGTTGACGCGCACACTTGAAACATCAGCCGAAGAGGTTGATGGCAATGTCTTGAGAGATCAAAACCGGGGGGACTCCACATGCGACACCGTGGCCAGAACGAGACCAGCAAGACCGACACCAAGGCGTCGAGCGCGAACGGCGCGCTCAGGACGCTGGCGGAGCTCCGCACCACCACCGCGACCCAGGCGTCGGGCAAGCACCGTGCCCCGGTCGAGCTGCCGCCCATCCCCGAGCAGATGCTGCCCACGCACGACGCCGTCGTCGAGGCGCCGGACGCTCCCGAGCAGGCCGCAACCACGACTTTCGACAGGGCCTCGACCGCACGGGTCTCCCGGCTCACGCCGTCGACCGAGGCGCCGGCTCGCAACATCCCGGACCAGGCTCAGTGGAGGGCCAGTCACCTCCCGCGCGTCTTCGCCGGCACCCTCCTCGCCCTCGCAGTCGCCGGCACCGCCGGGCTCGGCGTCCGCTACGTGCAGACCCGCGGCTCGGACGACTTCATCTCGCTCGCGATCGGCCTCGGCGTCATCGTGGTCCTCTGGGCGGTGCTCATCGCCAGCACCCCGCAGGTGGTCAAGCTGGACGGTTCCGTGCTCAGCGTGTCCAACACCAGTGGCGCCGAGACCTTCGACCTGGCCGACGCCCTGCAGGCCGTCGACGTGGTCGGCGACCCGCGCACCTCACACTGGGCCGTGCTCCTGCACCGCCCCAACAGCACAACCGTCGTCCTGCGCCGCCACGACGTCGATGCCTTCGAGGTCGACACGATCGTGCGTCACTTCCGGTCCGTCGCCAACCGGCGCTTCTCCGACCGCGAGTCCCGCTTCAACCGCTGACCCTGCTCGCGCAAGCGGCACCTGCTCGACCGCGTCGACATGCAGACCGTGCGCCTCCTCGGAGCGCACGGCCACCACTCCCGCGAGGATGAACAGGCCGCCGAGCAGCTGGATCGCCTGGGGCAGCTCCCCGAGGAGCACCCACGCGAACAGCACCGCGAACACCACCTCGGACAAGCCCACGAACGACGCGAGCTTGGCACCGAGGATCCGGTTGGCGATGATCCCGGTCACGTAGGGCGTCGCCGCAGCGATCACGGAGAGCTCCAGCACTGCCGCCCACCAGGGGATCGAGAGACCGGCGAGCTGCACCGGTCCGGACGCGAAAGCCATCGGCAGCACGCCGGTGATCCCCAGGACCGCGAAGGCAATCGATCCGACGACCAGACCGCCGCCTGCGAGCACGAGCGGGGGCAGCGGCTGCTCCGTGACGTGCCCCGACAGCAGGAAGTACGACGCCAGCCCGCAGGCCGCGATCAGTCCCCACATCACGCCGATCCCGCTGATCCGGACGCCACCGAAGATGTCGAGGACGAGCATCAGCCCCACCACGGCCAGCACGATGCCGGCCACGGTCGGCCGCCGCGGCAGCCGGCGCGCCACCAGGCACTGCCAGGCGACCACGAGCACCAGGCCGAGGTACTCCAGCAACAGCGCCACTCCGACGGAGAGGTGCTGGACGGCGTAGAAGAAGGCCAGTTGCGGCACGGCGACCGCAGCCAGTCCGAACGCGACGACCTGGCCCCACCCGCGGCGCAGGAGGTGCCAGCGGCCGTCCAGGGCGCGCAGCGCCGGGACGAGCAGCAGCAGGGCTGCGCCTGCGACGCGCAGGAACACCACCGACCCGGGGGTCCAGTCCGTGTCCAGCAGGGCTTTCGCGAACGGGCCCGAGGTTGCGAAGGTGGCCGCAGAGATCAACGCCACCAGGATGCCGGCGCCAGTCGTACGTGTGGACATCGTCTCTCACCACCTGTCAGGAGCAAAATGCACGAACACCGGTTACTCTATGAGCATGGCCGTCAGGAGTCAACGTGACTTTCACTCATGACACGGAGATCGCGCTGGGCGCCGCAGCCGCGCTGGTCAACACCGACCCCGGCACCGGTTCCGGCGAGGACACCCTGCGCACGCCCGCTGACCTCGTCCGCTTCCTCGACGACCAGGGCTGGTCCGGCGCACGGGAGGGCGACGAGGACGAGCTCGATGCCGTCCGCGCACTCCGCCCGCGGCTGCGCGATCTGTGGCGGCTCGACGAGGACGACCTCGTCCCGGTGCTCAACGAGATCCTCACCGAGGCCAGGGCCCTCCCCCAGCTCGTCGACCACGACGACATCGGCTGGCACATCCACGCCGTTCCCCAGGAGGCACCGCTGTCCACGCGGATGGCGGTCGAGGCCGCGATGGCGTTCGTGGACGTCGTCCGGAGCGGCGAGCTGGACCGGCTGAAGACCTGCGCCGCCGACGACTGCGAGGACGTGGTGGTCGACCTCTCCCGCAACCGCTCCAGGAGGTTCTGCGAGTCCGGCTGCGGCAACCGCGAGAACGTCCGCGCCTACCGGGACCGGCAGCGGGGCTGACCCACCCCAGGTCAGCGCTGGTCAGCGCTGGGCAGCGGCAGGAGCACGACGGTGGCGTACGACGTCCCGCGCGAACTCCAGACCCGAGGTGATCGTCAGGAGCACCGCCACGCCGAGTGCCACGGCCGACGCCCACCAGAGCAGCTCGCCGGGTACGTCGAGAGCGCCGGTCAGGTGACCGAAGGGAGCGACGAAGCCGGCCAGGGCGACCACCTGCATCACGGTCTTGATCTTGCCGCTCTGCTTCGCGGGCATCACCACGTCCTTGGCGATCGAGAGGCGGGCGAAGGTCACCGCCCACTCGCGCACCAGCACGACGACCGTGATCGTCCACCAGAGCCAGGCGGGCAGGAAGTCGTGGATGATCGCGAGCCCGACGAAGGCCATCCCCGTCATCGCCTTGTCGGCGATCGGGTCGGCGATCTTGCCGAAGTTGGTGATCAGGTTGTGCTTGCGCGCGATGTCGCCGTCGACCTTGTCGGTGATCATCGCGATCACGAACAGCGCGAAGGCGACCCAGCGCCAGGTGGTGCTCTCGCCCCCGTCGTGCAGCAGCGCCCAGCCGAAGAACGGCACCATCACGATGCGCAGCGTGGTGAGTGCGTTGGGGACGTTCCAGTTGCTCTGCTGATCCGACTGGGTCATCGTCCCTCCTCCAGCGCGGCCACCCCGACTGCTTCGAGGTCCACTCCGTCGGAGGCGACCACCCGCGCTGTGATCATGTCACCGACGCGCACGTCGGCCGACACGGCCCGCAACGTCGTGGAGCCGTCCACCTCGGGGCCCTGGTGGGCGGCGCGGCCCTCGGCGACGCGTCCGTCGGGCCCGTCCTCGAGCGACTCCACGAGTACGACGACCTGCTCACCGATCCGCTCCTCGGCCCGCTGCGAGGTCAGCTCCTCGGCGAGCGCGGTGACGTGCGCGACGCGCTCACGGATCTCGTCCTCGTCGAGCTTGTCCTCGAAACCCTCGGCCTCGGTGCCGTCCTCGTCGGAGTAGCCGAAGATGCCGATCGCGTCGAGGCGTGCGCGACTCAGGAAGTCGCAGAGGACCTCGAGGTCGTGCTCGGTCTCGCCCGGGAAGCCCACGATGAAGTTGGACCGCGCGCCGGCCTCGGGAGCCTGCGAGCGGGCCTGGTCGAGCAGACCGAGGAAGGACTCGGAGTCGCCGAACCGGCGCATCCGTCGCAGCACCGGGTTGGAGGCGTGCTGGAAGGACAGGTCGAAGTAGGCAGCCACGCCGGGGGCGGTGGCGATCGTGGTGACCAGACCCGGCCGGGTCTCCGCGGGCTGCAGGTAGGAGACGCGCACCCGCTCGACCCCGTGGATGGCAGCCAGCTCCGGCAGCAGCGTCTCCAGCAGCCGGAGGTCGCCGAGGTCCTTGCCGTACGACGTGGAGTTCTCGCTGACCAGGAAGAGCTCCCTGGCCCCCTGGTCGGCCAGCCAGCGCGCCTCGGTGAGCACGTCCGAGGGCCGACGGGAGACGAACGAGCCGCGGAAGGCAGGGATCGCGCAGAACGTGCACCGGCGGTCACAGCCCGAGGCGAGCTTGAGTGGTGCCATCGGACCGGAGTCGAGACGACGGCGATCACCGTGGCCGGGCTGGTACGCCGGGGCGTCGGTCCGGTCCGCCGGTGAGATCGGCAGCAGCTTGCGGCGGTCCTGGGGCGTGTGCGGGTGCTGGGTCTCGCCGGCCAGGATGGAGCGCAGCTTGCCGGCGATGTCGGGGTAGTCGTCGAAGCCCAGCACTGCGTCGGCCTCCGGGAGCGACGTGGCGAGCTCCGCGCCGTACCGCTCGGCCAGGCACCCGACCGCGACGACCGCCTTGGTCGTGCTGTGCCCACCGTCGGTCCCCTTGAGGTCCGCAGCCGCGAGCAGCGTGTCCACCGAGTCCTTCTTGGCGGCCTCGACGAAGCCGCAGGTGTTCACGACCACGGTCTCCGCGTCCGCCGGGTCCTCGACCAGGAGGAACCCGCCTGCTTCGAGCCGACCCGCGAGCTCCTCGGAGTCGACCTCGTTGCGGGCGCAGCCGAGCGTCACCATCGCGACGGTGGTCGGCGAGGAGCTGGGGCGGGTCAGGGAAGCAGGGGATGTGTTCATAGGCCTTGTCGAGTATGACCGACGGCCCACTCCATCAACGAATCTCGACAGTGACGTTCAGTCAGGCTTGGGCAGCTACTACCCGAACTGCTTGCTCGCGGCGGCGGAGCTGTCGCCCACCGCGCCCTTGGCCTTGCCGAGGAACGAGACCTTCACCGCGGAACCCTGGCTGGCGGTGACGTCGAAGGGCGCCAGGCCGATCACCTGCTGTTGCTGGCCCGCCGCCAGCTTGCCGGCCCACAGGATGCGGCCGTCACGATCGCGTACGACGACCTGCGGGCTCGCACCCACAGCGGAGACCTCGAGGGTCGCCAGAGTCAGCTTCGGAGCCGGGTCCGAGCCCGACTGCGCCAGGCCGGCGGAGTCGACCACGTTGGGGGCCGGGCTGACCAGCTCCTGGGGGGTGTCGTTGAACACCCGTGCGACGCCCCACACGCTGGCGAGCGCGAGCACGCACGCGGCAAGCAGGCTCCAGCGCGGGCCGGAGTACGCCGCACGCACGCCGCCGCCGATGCCGGTCGCCAGCTCCGCCTCGAAGACCTGACGGGCCTCGATCTCGGCCTTGGCGTAGTGGTCGTCGTAGAGGTCGAGCAGCTGCTGGGGGTCGAGGCCGAAGATCCGCGCCAGCGTCCGCAGGTGCCCGCGGGCGTAGAAGTCGCCCCCGCAGGCCTCGAAGTCGTCGACCTCGATGCACTCCAGGACGTGCGGCCTGATCCGGGTGCGCTCGCTGAGGGTGTCGATGCTCAGGCGCGCCCGGTTGCGCGCCGCCGCGATGAGCGGGCCGATCAGGGCCTCCGAGGCCGGGTTCGGCTCGGTCGCCACGAAGTCGTCCACGCGGGCCACGACGACCGGGCTGTCTGCGCTGCGCTGCGCCGGGATCGACGGGGGGTCGGGCAGCATCCGCACGGAGTCGCGGACGATCTCGGACCGGGCAGCCGGGAGGGTGGTGCGGCCGGGGTCGACCGGCTCGAACTCGGGCTCGATCTCCTCCTCGACCTCGTTCTCAGTCCCAATCTCTGCGGCCTTACGCTGCCCGACGACCTCGACGACGGGCGCTGCGTCGGGCTGGGTGTCCTCGGCGGTGTCCGCGGCGGTGTCCGCGGCGGTGTCCTCGGCGGTGTCCGCGGCGCCCGCCCGGCCCAGCCTGCTGGCCCAGCGTCCCCGCTCGCCCTTGACACGCTCCGGCTTCTCGGCCTTCTCCGGCTTCAGCTCTGCGTTCTCTGGAGCGACCACCTCGGGCGACTCCTGCTCGATCCGGGTCAGCACCAGGACAGGAACCCGGCCGCTGGCCAGTGCGTCAAGATCCGCAACCAGGTCGCCGGTGAGACCGTCGAACTCCACCTTGGTGGTGCGCGAGAGTGGCACGACGTACGCCTCGACGACTGCAGGAGCCACGTCCTCCTCGGTCGACGGCTCCTCGCCCGACTCGTCCTCGCGGGCGGCCGCATCCCGGAGAAGTGCCTCCTCGGCGGAGACCACGCGCGGGTGCACCACGATCTGGCCGTCGCGCAGCCACGACGCGGGCGACCGCACCTCGACGTGCTCGATGTCCTGCCAGCGCAGGCCGCTCCAGGTCTCGCCGCGTCGTACGCGAACACCCTGCTCGTCGGCCACCATCAGCGGCGCGCGACCGTCTCGTACGACGAGCAGCTGCAGCACCCCGACCGAGGCGACCACGAAGCACCACACCCAGTCCGCCACGGAACCGGTCTGCAGGGCGCGCGAGAACCACGCGACGGTCATCACTGCCGCCACGAACGCCACCAAGGCGGCGAGCCTCGAGTTGTGCCGGACCGAAACGCCCATCACTGCTCCCCCTGGAGGTTCGAGATCACGTCGTCGAGGTCGTCGGGCTTGATCATCACGTCGCGGGCCTTGGAGCCCTCGCTCGGTCCGACGATGCCCCTGCTCTCGAGGATGTCCATCAGCCGCCCGGCCTTCGCGAACCCGACGCGCAGCTTGCGCTGCAGCATCGAGGTCGAGCCGAACTGGGTGGAGACGACCAGCTCGATCGCCTGCACCACCAGGTCCATGTCGTCGCCGATGTCGTCGTCCAGGTCACGCCTGGCCGCGGCAGGAGCCGTCACGTCGTCACGGTAGTTCGGCTGCAGCTGGTCCTTGCACTGCTTGACCACCAGGGCGATCTCGGCCTCGGTCACCCACGAGCCCTGGACACGCACCGCCTTGGAGGCACCCATCGGCAGGAACAGACCGTCGCCCTGACCGACCAGCTTCTCGGCGCCGGGCTGGTCGAGGATCACTCGGCTGTCGGCCAGCGAGCTGGTCGCGAAAGCCAGCCGTGAGGGCACGTTGGCCTTGATCAGACCTGTCACCACGTCCACGCTCGGGCGCTGGGTGGCCAGGATCAGGTGGATACCGGCCGCCCGTGCGAGCTGCGTGATCCGCACGATCGCGTCCTCGACGTCGCGCGGCGCGACCATCATCAGGTCGGCGAGCTCGTCGACGACCACGCACAGGTAGGGGTACGGCGCGAGCACGCGCTCACTTCCCGCAGGCAGCTGTACCTTCCCCGCGCGGACGGCCTTGTTGAAGTCGTCGACGTGCCGGAAGCCGAAGTTGGCGAGGTCGTCGTACCGCATGTCCATCTCGCGCACGACCCAGGCCAGCGCTTCCGCCGCCTTCTTGGGGCTGGTGATGATCGGGGTGATCAGGTGCGGGATGCCCTCGTAGGCGTTCAGCTCGACCCGCTTGGGGTCGATCATGATCATCCGGACCTCGTCGGGCGTCGACCGCATCAGGATCGAGGTGATCATCGAGTTGATGAAGCTCGACTTGCCGGAGCCGGTCGCTCCGGCGACCAGCAGGTGCGGCATCTTCGCGAGGTTGGCCACCACGAAGCCGCCCTCGACGTCCTTGCCGAGCCCGACGACCATCGGGTGGTGGTCGTTGCGGGCGTTGTTGGAGCGCAGCACGTCGCCCAGGGAGACGATCTCCTTGTCGAGGTTGGGGATCTCGATGCCGACGGCGGACTTGCCGGGGATAGGGCTGAGGATCCGCACGTCCGCGGACGCCACGGCGTAGGAGATGTTCTTCGCGATGCCGGTGATCTTCTCGACCTTGACCGCGGGACCGAGCTCGACGATGTAGCGGGTGACCGTGGGACCACGGGTGTAGCCGGTGACCTGGGCGTCGATCTCGAACTCCTCGAGCACCTGGGTGAGTCGCTCGACCACGGCGTCGGAGGCCTTGGAGCGCGCCTTGTGCACCGAACCGGGCTTGAGCACCTGGTTGTCGGGGAGCGAGTAGGCGATGTCACCCGAGATCGAGAGCTGCTCGACACGCGGCGGGATCGGCGTGTGCGGCGGCGGCTCGAGGCCAGCGCCGTCGGTCACCTCCCCGGTGAGCTCGGTGTCGGGGTCGGGTGCACTGTCGCCGACCCGGGACTTGCGCCCCCTCCGGCCGAGCTCGCGACCCTCGATGACGGGACTGTCGTACGCCGGGTCGCCCATGTCCGGGTCGATCTCCTGGTCGATGTCTGGGGCGATGCGCCTGCCGCGGGACCGCTTGGCGGGACCTTCCGGCGCCTCATCCTCGGCCGGCAGCTGCCGCCCCATCACGCGGTCGGCGAGCTGGCGCAGCCTCGCGGGCACCTGGTAGACGGGCGTGGCCGTGACCACCAGCAGCCCGAAGAAGGCCAGCAGCACGAGCAGCGGGACCACCACGTAGGGGGTCTGCAGGAGGTCGAGCAGCAGCTTGGACACGACGAACCCGATGGCCCCGCCCGCCTGCTGCAGCGGAGCTGTGTCCCCGAGCTTGGGGGTCGGCGAGCCGTTGGCGATGTGCACGATGCCGAGCACCCCGAAGAGCAGCGCGGTCCAGCCGATCACCTGACGTCCGGCGGGGCCGTTGCTCTCGGGGTCGCGCAGGTTGCGCCAGGCGACGAAGCACAGCAGCAGCGGGACGAACCACGCCAGCAGCCCGACCGAGCCGGCCACGACCGTGCGGGTGAACTCGCCGAGGCCGCCCGGCAGCTGCCACCACACGGCGGAGGCCACGACCACGGCCAGCCCGACGAGGAACAGGCCGGCGCCGTCGCGACGGTGCTCGGGGTCGAGCTCGCTCGCCGTGCGCCCGATGCGGCGTACTCCCCCACCGATCGCGTGGGCGACGCCCAGCCAGGCAGCCATCAGCACGTGTCCGAAGGCGGTGAAGACGCGGGCCACCGGACCGGGTCCGTTGCGCACCGCCCGGGGTGCCGGACGCCGCGCAGAACCCTTCTTACGGGCAGCATTCGACTTCGAGGCGGGCTTTCGCCCTGACTTGCTTCCCGTCGTCCGGGATCGCGAGGTCGAGCTCCCCTGTCCTGACTTGCGGGCAGGGGTGCCCTTGCTGCGCGACGCCGGCGGGGAAGACGTACGGGTCGCCATGGGGGGAATCTACCCCGAAGACCTCATCTGTCCCTTGCGTCACACGCCCGCACCGCGCCGTGTCGCGCCCCCTACAGCAACAGGTAGCCGTGAGCCGGGGCTCAGTTCTCCTGGTTGTTGTCCATGAGCGGCAGCCGGAGCCGGAAGGTGCTGCCCTTGCCGAGCTCGGAGGCGACGATGATCTCGCCGCCGTGCATGTGCGCGATCCGGCGCGAGATCGCGAGGCCCAGGCCGGTGCCGGGGATCGAGAGCGCCTCGGGGTTGCTCGATCGGTGGAAGGCCGAGAACAGGTGCACCTGGTCGGCCCCGGAGATGCCCAGCCCGTTGTCGGCGCACTGCACATAGGCGTGCTGGCCGTCGCTGCCGACCTCGAGGTGGACCATGCCGTCCGGCCGGCTGTACTTGACCGCGTTGCTGACCAGGTTGTCGATCACCTTGCCGAGATCGTCGGGATCGGCGGTGACGATGACCGGTTCGTCGGGCAGCTCGAGCGTCATCACGACCCTGCCCTGCTCGGCCTGCATGGTCATCAGCTCCATGCTCTGCTCCGCGAGCGCGCGCAGGTCCACCGGGCGGCGTACGGTCTCGCGCTTGTCCTGGATCTGCGAGTAGTTCAGGAGGTTCTGCACCAGGCGGTTCAGCCGGTCGGCGTTGCGGGAGATCGCCTCGACCGACCCGATGCCGGTGTCGAGGTCCTCGAGCAGCTCGATGTGACCCATGATCGAGGTCAGCGGCGTCTTCAGCTCGTGGGAGATGGTCGCGATCAGCTCGCCCTTGTAGCGGTCGAGCTCCTGGAGCTCACCCACCAGGTGGCGCTCGCGCCCGTAGAGCCGTGCGTTCAGCACGACGCGGCCGAGCGTCCGACCCACCTCCATGACGGCTTCCTGCTGGTCCTGGGTCCAGGTGCTCACGCTGACGTCGCGGGCGAGCAGCACGTAGCCCAGCAGCTCGCGGCCGACGCCCACCGGGGCGAACATCAGGCTGTAGCCCTCGTGGTCGTCGACCAGCTTCTGGGTGAGCACGCGCTGCTCCGGGGTGAGGCCCTCGTCGACCTGGTAGGCGTCGCCCTGGTGGATCACCACCGGCCGGCCGAGCTCCCAGGCACGGCTGGCCAGCAGGCTCTTGAGCTGCACGAGCTCGCGGCTCAGCTCACGGTCGTCGGGCGGGTACGCCGCGGACTGCTCGACCTGCCCGAGGTCGCCGGACGGGAAGCAGCGGATCCACAGGTGCTCGGTCTGCAGGTGGCGGGCGATGGCCTGCGCCGCCTCGCGCAGCGAGAGGTCGAGCTCGGCGAGCTGGCCGGCGGAGGACACGGCTCGGAGCATGTCGCCCATCCGCACCTGGTCCCCCAGCCGCTCACGCTGCTGGGCGTTGTACATGGCCAGGCCGGCCTGCACGACGAACATCTCGAGCAGCTCGCGCTCCTCGCGGTTGGGGATCCGGTTGCCCGGGGGCAGGTCCACCGACATGTTGCCGAGCAGCTGCCCGGTCGCGGAGTACAGCGGCGCGTAGAGCGCGTCGAGCGGGTGCCAGGCGTCGGGCGAGGTGCCGGGCTCGAAGTCCGGCACCCAGGCGGACTCCTCGAGCGCGTCGGGCATCCGGTCGTGGGGGACGAACCGGAGCACGCCCCACTCGTCGGCCTGGGCGAACTCGTTGAAGATCGAGGCCACGGGCGTACGACGGCCGATGATCTGCTCCCGGACCTCTTCGGGACCGGCAACCGTCGTCATCACGAACGTGTCGCCCTCCAGACGGGCGATCGCGGCAATGCCGTAACCGAGCACCTCCACGACTCCGCGCGCGATCTCGTCGAGGACCTCGGACAGGTCTGTCGACGAGTTGACGCGCAGCATCAGCTCGTAAAGGCGGCGGATCCCCTCGGCGCGAGGGGATTCGGTCAGTTGCATTGAGGCAGCCCCCCCGGAACCCAGGTCGAAGTCGGGGACCAGAATCTGGACCGGTCCCGAGGTGATTCTAGGGTGATTCGCCCAGTTACGTCCGTGGATTAGCCCAGTTCACGGTGGCGGGTCGTCCGGCTCGACACGCCCGGGAAACGCGTCTTCATGATTTCGAACCTCCCACCCGAGCGCGTCGTTGAGGTCGGCGGTCACCCCGTCGTCGCGCCGCGGTCCGGTCACGGAGATCGACGCCCACGCCTGCCCGATGGCCCGGGACACGCCGATCGTACGCGCCTGCCGGACCTGGGGCTTGTCGAGCTCCTTGGCCACGTAGCAGGCGACGAAGCGACGCAGCTCGCCCTCCACGCCCGCCACCCGCTGCAGGACGGAGGCGCGCAGCCCGTGAGCCTTGAGCTCGACCCGGACCTCGTCTCCGATCGGCGCGGTGGCCTCGATGAAGATGCCGACACCGCTGCGGGCGACCGCCGTGAGGGTCACTGGGACCAACAGCTCGGCCTCGAACCGCTGCTTCTCGATCCGGGATCGGCCCGAAGTCGATCCCCTGCCCGCGCGATGCTGTTGACCGCGCCGAGCACGCGCTCCTCGCTGATCGCCTCCCGGAAGAAGTCGACGCCGGCCCCATTGGCTCGTAGCCGATCGCCCGGCCGGCCCAGGGTACCGCGCCCAGGGTCGCGTCGCGAGGCGTCGTCCAGGACGCCGTCATCCGGCGCTTCGGCGACTCGACGTCACGTCGGCCTAGGCTTCGAGGACGACCGGGATGATCATCGGTCGGCGGCGGAGACGGCCGCCCACCCAGCGTCCGACCACTCGCCTGATGGTCTGCTGCAGCTGGTAGGTGTCGCCGACGCCCTCGGAGACGGCCTTGTCGAGCGCCGCGATGATCGGGTCCTTGATCTCGTCGAAGGTGGTGTCGTCCTCGGCGAAGCCGCGCGCGTGGATCTCGGGTCCGCTGACCACCTTGCCGGTCTGGGAGTCGATCACCACGATCACCGAGATGAAGCCCTCCTCGCCGAGGATCCGGCGGTCCTTCAGCGAGCTCTCGGTGAGGTTGCCGACCGAGCTGCCGTCGACGAAGACATAGCCGCAGTCGACCTTGCCGGTGACCTTGGCGACACCCTTGACCAGGTCGACCACCACGCCGTCCTCGGCTATCACCACCCGGGCGCTGTCGATCCCAGTCGCCTTGGCCAGCTCGGCGTTGGCGAGCATGTGCCGGATCTCGCCGTGCACGGGCATCACGTTGCGCGGCTTGACGATGTTGTAGCAGTAGAGGAGCTCACCGGCGCTGGCGTGGCCGCTCACGTGGACCAGCGCGTTGCCCTTGTGCACCACGTGGGCTCCGCAGCGCGCGAGCCCGTTGATCACCCGGTAGACGGCGTTCTCGTTGCCCGGGATCAGCGACGAGGCGAGGACGACGGTGTCGCCCTCCTCGATGTGCACGAAGTGGTGGTTGCGCTGGGCCATCCGGCTCAGTGCGGAAAGCGGCTCACCCTGGGAGCCCGTGGAGAGCAGCACCACCTGCTCCGGGGGCATGTCCGCCGCCGCCTTGGCGTCGATGAGCAGCCCGGGCGGTACGTCGAGGTAGCCCAGGTCGCGGGCGATGCCCATGTTGCGGACCATGGAGCGGCCCACGTAGGCCACCTTGCGGCCGTGCTCGGCGGCGGCGTCCATCACCTGCTGGACCCGGTGCACGTGGGAGGCGAAGCAGGCCACGATGACCCGCTTCCTGCTGGTGTGGAACACGCGGTCCAGCACCGGAGCGATCTCCTGCTCCGAGGTCGTGAACCCGGGGACCTCGGCGTTGGTCGAGTCGGTCAGGAACAGGTCCACGCCCTCCTCGCCGAGCCGGGCGAACGCACGCAGGTCGGTGATCCGGCCGTCGAGCGGGAGCTGGTCCATCTTGAAGTCACCGGTGTGCAGGACCATGCCGGCGCCGGTGCGGATGGCGACCGCGAGGGCATCGGGGATGGAGTGGTTGACCGCCACGAACTCGAGGTCGAAGGGACCGAAGGTGATCCGGTCACCCTCCGCCACGATCTCCTGGACGACGTCCTTGATCCGGTGCTCGCGCAGCTTGGGGCCGACGAGTGCCAGGGTCAGCTGGGAGCCGATCAGCGGGATGTCGGCGCGCTCGCGCAGCAGGTAGGGCACCGCGCCGATGTGGTCCTCGTGACCGTGCGTCAGCACCAGCGCCTCGACGCTGTCGAGCCGGTCACGGATGGCGTCGAAGTCGGGCAGGATCAGGTCGACACCAGGGTGGTTCTCCTCGGGGAAGAGCACCCCGCAGTCGACGATGAGCAGGCGTCCGTCGTACTCGAAGACGGTCATGTTGCGGCCGACCTCGCCCAGGCCGCCGAGCGGGATGACCCGCAGTCCGCCCTTCGCGAGGGCCGGTGGTGCGGAGAGCTCGGGGTGGGGATGGCTCAATTGAGGAGACCTGCTTCGGTGAGTGCGGCGCGGACGACGTCGACCAGGGTGTCGTCCGCCTCCACGAGGGGAAGACGGACCGCACGGTTGTCGTGTACGCCGAGAAGCTGCATGGCGGCTTTCGCGGTCATCACGCCCGGCGCATGACCCATGATGGCATCCACGAGCGGGACGAGCTCGCCAAAGACCTTCAGGGCGCCGTCGAGATCGCCGGCGTCGACCCTCGCCACCAGGTCGGCGTACTGCTCGCCGGCGACGTGGCCGACCACTGACACGACCCCGGCACCGCCGTGGGTCAGCCAGCCCAGGTTGAGCACGTCGTCGCCGCTGTAGTAGCTCAGGCCGGTCTCCTGCATGATCCGCACCCCGCGGAAGAGGTCGCCCACTGCGTCCTTGACGGCCACGAACTTCTCGTTCTCGGCAACCCGCGCAAACGTCTCGGGCGCGATCGTGACACCGGTGCGACCGGGGATGTCGTAGAGCATGATCCTCAGCGAGCTCACCGCCGCGATGGCCTCGAAGTGCGCTGCCATGCCGGCCTGGGTGGGCTTGCTGTAGTACGGCGAGACCAGCAGTGCACCGTCGGCGCCCGCCTGTTCGGCCTGCTTCGCGAGCTCGATGGAGTGAGGCGTGTCGTTGGTGCCGATGCCCGCGAGCACCGTGCACCGGTCCCCCACCGCAGCGATCGCAGCGCGCAGGATCTCGCCGTCCTCGGCGACCGTGGTGGTCGGTGCCTCACCGGTGGTGCCGCTGACCACGATGCCGTCGTTGCCGTGGTCGGCGAGGTGGTTCGCCACCCGGGCGACGCCGTCGAGGTCGACCGCCCCCTCGCTGGTGAACGGGGTGACCATCGCAGTCAGCACCCGACCGAACGGTGCAGCAGGCAGGCTCATGTCACCTAGGTTATCCGGGACCGCCCTCCGCGCGGGGGGCGGCAGCCCAGCGGGGAGTCGGCATATATTTCGTGCATGACTGACAGCCAGCAGCCGGGCCCCGACCAGCCAGAGGGACAGCCCCAGTACGGCGACCAGCCGCCCCCGCCTCAAGGCCCGCCTCAAGGCCCGCCCCAAGGCCCGCCCCAGGGACCGCCCCAGGGACAGCCCCAGCCACCTCAGTACGGCGCGCAGCCCGGCCAGCAGTACGCACCGGGGCCACCGGCGGTCACTGGCGCGTTCATGCTGGCGCACCTCGGCCAGGAGTACGGCCCGTACGGCTTCGAGCAGCTGCGCCAGATGGCCCTCTCCGGCCAGCTCAAGGGCGACGGGCAGGTGCGCGAGGCGTCGACCGGCGGCTGGTTCCCGGCCAAGCAGCTCCCGGGTCTGTTCTCCCACCGCGAGTGGCTGACCACGGTGCTGCTCTCCGCGTTCCTCGGCGGTTTCGGCGTGGACCGGTTCTACCTCGGCTACACCGGGCTCGGCATCGCCAAGCTGCTCACCCTCGGCGCCTGCGGTGTCTGGACGCTGATCGACTTCATCCTGATCCTGCTGCGCAAGGTGACCGACTCCGACGGTCGACCGCTCGCCTGAGGTTCAGACCTGCGGCATGACCTCCGAGGCCACGAGCTCGAGGTGGTCGAGGTCGTCCACGTCGAGCGTCTGGAGATAGATCCGCTGGGAGCCGAGGTCCGCGAACTGGCCGATGCGGTCCACGACCTCGGCGGGAGTCCCGGCGATGGCGGTCTCGCGCAGGTCGTCGGCGTCCCGGTTGATCGCGGCCGCGCGACGGCGTACATCGGCATCGGTGGCGCCGCAGCACAGCACCAGAGCGTTCGAGTACGTCAGCTCGTCCGGGTCCCGGCCGATGTCCTCGCAGGCCTTGCGGACGCGACCGAACTGCGCGGCGGTCACCTCCTGCGACACGAACGGCAGGTTGAACTCGTCCGCGTAGCGCGCCGCGAGTGCAGGCGTACGTCGCTTGCCCTTGCCGCCGATGATCAACGGCGGGCGTGGCAGCTGCGCCGGCTTCGGCAGCGCGGGTGAGTCGGTCAGGGAGTAGTGCTCGCCCTTGTGGGAGAACAGCTCGCCCTCCGGCGTGGTCCAGAGACCGGTGATCACCGCGAGCTGTTCCTCGAGCAGGTCGAAGCGCTCGACGGTGTCGGGGAACGGGATGCCGTAGGCAGCGTGCTCCTGCTCGTACCAGCCGGCTCCGAGGCCGAGCTCCACCCGGCCACCGCTCATCTGGTCGACCTGCGCCACCTGGATGGCGAGTGGACCGGGGAACCGGAAGGTGGCCGAGGTCATCAGCGTGCCGAGCCGGATCGTGCTGGTCTCCCGCGCCAGCCCAGCCAGAGTGGTCCACGCGTCGGTGGGACCGGGCAGTCCGTCGACACCCATCGCCAGGTAGTGGTCAGACCTGAAGAACGCATCGAAGCCCAGGTCCTCCGCGGCGCGCGCGACGTTGAGCAGCTGGTCGTAGGTCGCGCCCTGCTGGGGCTCGGTGAAGATGCGCAGTTCCATGGGGCAACCGTAGGAGACGGCCCCACAGCTCAGCGACGCTCGAGCCAGCGGATCTCGTACGGCGGGTCGTTCGCGAGGTGCTCCTCGCGCCGGGTCTCGACCCACTCGGCCTCGTCGAAGGCGGGGTAATGGGTGTCCCCCAGGGGCACGGCATGCACCTCGGTGAGGATCTGGTGGGTGGCGACCGAGATCGCGTCGCGGTAGACCTGCGCTCCCCCACCGACCATCACGACTTCGTGGAGCCCGGCACCGATCTCGAGGGCCTCATCCACCGAACGGCCCACCAGGACACCTGTGTAGGACCAATCGGGATCGCGGGTCACGACGATGCTCTGCCGGCCCGGGAGGGGGCGACCGATCCCCTCGAACGTCGTACGCCCCAGGACGAGCGGATGTCCCACGGTGACGCGCTTGAAGTGTGCGAAGTCGGCCGGGATCTTCCACGGGATGTCGCCGCCCAGTCCGATCACGCCGTTCCGGGCGCGCGCGGCCACCAGGACCACCGAGGCGGGTGCGGTCATACGGAGATGGGCGCCTTGATGCCCGGGTGCGGGTCGTAGCCCTCGACGTTGATGTGCTCGAGGTCGAAGCCGTCGATCGTGGTGACCGACGGATCGAGGCGCAGGGTCGGGAGCGGTCGCGGCTCCCGGGTCAGCTGGAGCTCGGCCTGCTCGAGGTGGTTGAGGTAGAGGTGCGCGTCGCCGAGGGTGTGCACGAAGTCGCCCACCTCGAGACCGGCGACCTGCGCGACCATGTGGGTCAGCAGGGCGTACGACGCGATGTTGAACGGCACGCCGAGGAACACGTCGGCCGAGCGCTGGTAGAGCTGGCAGCTCAGCTTCCCCGGCCCGTCGGGAGTCGGCGCGACATAGAACTGGAACATCGTGTGGCACGGTGCCAGCGCCATGTCCGGGACGTCGGCGACGTTCCACGCCGAGACGATGTGGCGGCGCGAGTCGGGGTTGGTACGGATCTGCTCGATCACCTGGGCCAGCTGGTCGACGTGGCGGCCGTCGGGCGTCGGCCACGAACGCCACTGGTAGCCGTAGATCGGCCCGAGGTCACCGTTGGCGTCGGCCCACTCGTCCCAGATCGAGATGCCGCGGTCCTGGAGCCACTTGACGTTGGTGTCCCCGCGCATGAACCACAGCAGCTCGCCGAAGATCGAGCGGGTGTGCACCTTCTTGGTGGTCACGAGCGGGAAGCCCTCGGCCAGGTCGAACCGCATCTGGTGGCCGAACACGCTGCGGGTGCCGGTGCCGGTGCGATCGGACTTCTCGACACCCTCGTCGAGAATCCGCCTGAGGAGGTCGAGGTACGCCTGCATAGGACACAAGGTACCCGTGCAAGGCTGGTGGACATGGTGATCGGACTCGGTGCGGCGCTGGTCGCCGCAGTGCTGTTCGGTGTCGGGGCGGTGATGCAGGCAGTCGCCGCACGTCGGGGCCGGCTGATCTCCCTGATGATGGCCCTGGTCGCGCTGATCTACGTGCTCGGCTGGGCGCTGCACCTGGTGTCGATCGCCATGGTCCCCCTCTATGTCGCCCAGGTGGGAATCTCCGCCTCGCTGGCCGTCACGGCCGTCACCGCTTCCAGGTTGCTGGGTGAGCGGCTCGCGCCACGGCACCGGCTGGCGATCGGTGTCCTCGTCGGCGGCCTCGCGCTGCTGGCAGTCGCCGCAGGCCCGGTCGGCGACCACGCGTTCGAGGAGGGCGACATCGTGGCGCTGTACGCCGCACTGGTCCTCATCCTCGTGTTCGGGCTGATGGCGATGCGTCTCAGTGGGCAGGGAGGCGGCGTCCTACTCGGTGTCCTCGGGGGCATCGCCTACGCCGGGTCCCCGATCGCGACCCGATCGCTGGTCGACTTCTCGTGGGACTGGCTCTCCGTCGCCCCGGCGCTCAGCATCGGCCTGTTCGGCCTGCTCGGGTTCTGGCTGTACTCGAACGCGCTGAGACGCGCCTCCGTCATTGCAGCCAGCGCTCCCCTGGTGCTGCTCCAGACCGTGCTCCCCGCCGTCGTCGGGGTGTTCACCTTCGACGACGCGTTCCGCGAGGGTTGGTTGCCGGCCGCGATCGTCGCCTTCGTGGCGAGCACCGCCGCCGCGCTCGCGCTCAGCGACGCCGAGGCCCGGCTCGAGCCCCTGGAGGAGCAGCCGGACCAGGCGACCGAGCGCCAGCCCGGCTGAGTACCGGTGGTTGGATGGACACATGCCCACCGCCGACGTCTCCGCCCGGATCGCCTGGGCCGAGGACGCGGAGTCGATCGCCGCGGTGCAGGTGCGGGCCTGGCGGGCGTCGTACGCCGACCTGCTGCCGGCCGAGGTCCTCGCCGCCCTGGACCAGGAGCAGATCGCGGAGGGCTGGCGCCAGGCGCTGGCCCGCCCCGCCGACGCCCGCAACCGGGTCGTGGTCGCCCTGGAGCGCAACCTGGTCACCGGCTTCATGGTCACCGGCCCGGCGACCGACCCGGACTGCGACCCGGTGGCCACCGGCGAGCTGGCCGACCTGACCGTGGACCCCCACAAGCGCGGCGTCGGCCACGGCTCGCGGCTGCTCCAGGCGGGGGTCGACACGCTCGTGGCAGACCGGTTCGAGCGCGCGGTGACGTGGCTCCAGGCCGAGGACGACGCGACGCGGGCCTTCCTCACCAGTGCCGGCTGGGGACCGGACGGCGCTCACCGAACCCTCGACCTGCTGGGTGACGGCACCACGACCGTCAAGCAGGTGCGCCTGCACACCGCTCTCGTGGACCAGACCTGAGCATGTTCGAACGGATCAGGGGGCTGGACGCCCCCACCCGAGCGATCGTCCGCGACGGCATCGCCGTCGGGATCGCGACGGGTGCCTACGGGATCTCCTTCGGCGCCGTGTCGGTGGCCAGCGGGCTCGACGTGTGGCAGACCTGCGCACTCTCGCTGCTGGTGTTCACGGGCGCGTCGCAGTTCGCCCTGGTCGGGGTGGTCGGGGCCGGCGGGAACCCGTTCTTCGGAATGCTTTCCGGGCTGCTGCTGGGCACCCGCAACACGCTCTATGGACTGAAGGTCGCGCCGATGGTCGGCTGGCACGGGCGCCGGCGTGCTGCCGCAGCACACCTGCTGATCGACGAGTCCACGGCGATGACCCTCACCCGCACCAGCCGCGAGCACGCGCGAGCAGGCTTCCTCTCCACCGGGCTCTCGGTGTTCGCGCTGTGGAACCTCGCGACGCTCGTGGGCGCAGTCGCCGGTGACGCCATGGGCGACCCCCGCACCTACGGCCTCGACGCCGCCGTCGGAGGTGCGTTCCTCGGGCTGCTCTGGCCCAGGCTGCACACCATGCGCAACCGGGTGGCCGCCGTGCTGGGCGCTGCCCTGGCGCTGGCCCTGGTCCCCTTCGTCCCGGCCGGGGTACCGGTGCTCGGCGCAAGCGTGGTGGCCCTCGGGATGGCGCTGATCCTCCGGACGGACGAGGAAGAGCCGGTGCAGGAACCATGATCTGGCTCGCGGTGCTCGGATGCGCGGTGGGCTGCTACCTGCTCAAGCTCCTCGGCATGTCCGTGCCCGAGCAGGTGATGGCCCATCCGGTGCTGCGACGCACGGCTGCTCTCCTGCCCGTCGTACTCCTTGCGGCACTGGTGGCCGTCCAGGTCCTCGTCGTCAGAGGCCCCGACGGACCCGAGCTCGGACTCGACGCCCGGCTGGCGGGACTCGGAGCGGCCTTCGTCGCGCTGCTGCTGCGGGCGCCGTTCATCGTGGTGGTCTTCGTCGCGGCGCTGACCGCGGCCCTGCTACGGCTCTGAACCGGCCCTGCCCGACCTCCGGACCCGTTGCTCGTCCGGGGCACCCGAGATGGCCCCGGACGAGCGGGTGGAAGGGCGAACGAGGGGCCCGTGTGCCCAGCACGGGCCCCTCGTCCTGGGGACTCCTGACACATCCCTGGGGGGAGGGAGGTCAGGACACGGCGACCGCGCTCCATGCAGCGGCGACCGTGTTGTATTGGGTGCTGCTCGCGCCATAGAGGTCCCTGGCGGCGTTCAGCGTGGCGGTCCGGGCTCCCTTGTAGTTGGTGCTGGAGGTCATGTAGACCGTCAGCGCCCGGTACCAGATCTTGGCGGCGGCGGCCCTGCCGATGCCGGTTACTTTCGACCCGTTGCAGGTCGTCGAGCTGTGAGCGACACCTCCGATGGTCTTGGAGCCAGAGCCTTCCGAGAGCAGGTAGAAGAAGTGGTTGCCGATGCCGGAGCTGTAGTGGACGTCGACGTTCTTCGCGTTGGTCGACCAGCAGTTCAGCGAGCTGCCGTCCGAGGAGGGCTTGTCCATGCGCCGGAAGCCGAGGTGCTTCTTGAGGTCGAACTCCTCGCCGATCAGGTAGTCACCCGGGTCGTTGCCGTTCGCGGCGTAGAACTCGACGGCCGTTCCGAAGATGTCCGAGGTCGCCTCGTTCAGGCCGCCGGACTCACCTGAGTAGGCCAGGCCCGCGGAGTTCTCGGTGACGCCGTGGCTCATCTCGTGGCCGGCGACGTCCAGCGAGGTCAGCGGCCCGTAGTTCACGCCGTCGCCGTCCCCGTAGCTCATCTTCGTGCCGTCCCAGAAGGCGTTCACGTACTTCTTGCCGTAGTGCACCCGGTTGAACGAGCCCTTGCCGTTGCCGAAGATCCCGTTGCGCGCGTGCACGCCCTTGTAGTAGTCCCAGGTGACGTTCGTGCCGTACTGCGCGTCGACCGCTGCGGACTCTCGGCTGCCGACGGCGCCGCTGCCGAAGGAGTTGTCAGGGCTGGTGAACAGCGTGCCGGCCTTGCAGCCGGTGCCGAAGATCTGGCAGACCAGCGAGTCCTCGGCGTTGTTCAGGTCGGTGGTGTAGGTGCCGCCGCGGGTCGGGTCCTTGAGCTGGAAGGTCGAGCCGGACTTGGTCAGCTGCAGTGGGACGGTGCCGCCGTAGAGGGACCTGCCGGAACCGTCGACGTTGACGATCTGCTGCTCCGAGCGAATGACGGTGCCGGTGTCGGCGTCCACGTAGGTGGCCAGACGGCTGGGGGTGCCGTCTGCCTGACGCCCTCCGCTGAGCACTCGCCAGGCGAGGCGCGGGCTGGCGCCGGCGGCGTCGACCACGAGGGTGGCGCCGTCGACCTTGGCCTGGCTGGTCGCCTGGGCGGCGCGAGCGAGCGCCTTGGTCCCGGCCTGGGAACGGGTGACCGCTGGGGCCACGTCCAGGCTCGGGGTCTTGGCGAGGGTCAGGCTGCTGCCCTTCCAGGCGCCGGTGCTGGACAGGTGCACGACCAGGTCTCCGCCGACGACCTCGAGGCCGCGGTAGGTGCGGTGCAGGCGCACGTGGCGGGTCCCGTCCGCGTCCTCCAGGGTGCTGACGGCCTTGAACGCCTGGGCGTCACCGAACCTGGTCGTGGCTGCGTGCGACTTGGCTGCCGTGATCGCCTGGGCGACGGGGCTGGAGGAAGGATCGGCAGCCTGCGCCTGGGACGCGCCGGCAGCGGCGGCCGAGAGGGCCACCAGGGCTGCACTGACGAGCGTCACGCTCTTGCGCATCGAGGATCCTTCGCTCACTTGGGCTGGACGGGAGAATCCTCGGATCCCCCCGCACCGGCAAGCCTGCCCCCGGAACCGGCGAGAGGCACCTTCACGAAGTTGCGTTGCACAAACCTGCAACGTTGCACGAACGCGCTAATCAGCCCATTTGGGGGGTCGAGTCAGAGGTCCAGGAGCTCCTCGAGCCCGACGGTCAGGCCCGGGTGGTCGGCGATCTTCCGGAGCGCGAGCAGCACCCCGGGGGTGAACGAGACGCGGTCGAGCGAGTCGTGGCGGATGGTCAGGGTCTCCCCCACGCCGCCGAAGATCACTTCCTGGTGGGCGACGAGGCCGCGGATGCGCAGGCCGTGGACGCGGATGCCGTCGACGTCGGCGCCGCGTGCGCCCTCGAGGCCGGTCGAGGTGGCGTCGGGTGCCGGGCCCATGCCCGCCTCGCCCCGGGCGGCAGCGATCAGCTCCGCCGTACGACGAGAGGTGCCTGAGGGTGCGTCGGCCTTGTCCGGGTGGTGCAGCTCGACGATCTCCACCGACTCGTAGAACCGGGCGGCCTCGGCCGCGAACCGCATCATCAGCACGGCGCCGATGGAGAAGTTGGGGGCGATCAGGACGCCGGTGCCCTCGCTCTTCGCCAGCCAGCCACGCAGGGTCTCGAGACGGTCGTGATCGAAGCCGGTCGTGCCGACCACGGCGTGGATGCCGTGGGAGATGCAGAACTCCAGGTTGTCCATCACCACGTCGGGGTGGGTGAAGTCCACGATCGCCTGCACGCCCGTGTCGAGGAGGGCCTGGCGGTCGTCGTCGGCGTCGATGCGGGCGACCAGCTCGAGATCCCCCTCGGTTCGGCCCGCCTCCTCGACCGCGTCGCAGACCTCGCGCCCGACCTTGCCCAGCGCGCCCAGCACGCCCACCTTGAGAGTCACGGAGTCAGGCTAGCGACGTTCAGCGCGCGGGACCGACCGAGGCGAGGGTCTGCGGGCGGGTGTAGAGCTCGCGGGCCAGCTCGTGCACGTCCTGTGCGGTCACTGCGTCCAGGTTCTCCAGCACCTCGTCCATCGAGCGCAGCCTTCGCTGGAACAGCTCGGCCTCCCCGAGGCGGGTCATCCGGGAGCCGCTGTCCTCGAGGCTCAGCACGAGACCGCCACGAGCCTGTCCCTTGCCGCGCTCGACCTCCTCGTCGGTGAGGCCGGAGTCGGCCACCCGGGTCAGCTCCTCGCGGACGACGCGCAGCAGCTCGTCGGCCTTGCTGGGCAGAGAGCCTGCCGCGACGCCGACCATGCCGGCGTCGGAGTAGCCGAGGCCGAAGGAGTAGACGGAGTAGGCCAGCCCGCGACGCTCACGAACCTCCTGGAAGAGGCGTGAGCTCGAGCTGCCGCCGAGCGCGGTCTGCAGGATGCTGAGCGCGTAGCGGCGCGGGTCGGAGCGGGTCAGCCCCTGCATCCCGAGCACCACGTTGACCTGCTCGAAGGGCCGCGACGCGGAGGCCTCACCGAAGCGCAGCGGCCTCGGTCGCGCTGCCACACGTGGGCCCGCCGGCGGTACGTCGCGGTCGAGGAACCCGTTGCGGCCGAAGGCGCGCCGGGCACGTCGTACGACGTCGTCGTGGTCGACGTTGCCGGCCACGGCCAGCGTGGTCACCTCCGGCCGGTAGCGCCTCTTGTAGTAGCCCCGGATCTGCTGCTTGGTCAGGGCCTTGATCGAGTCGGCAGTGCCGGCGATCGGTCGGGCGAGCGGCGTGCCGGCCCAGGCGGTGGCCGCGAAGAGGTTGTGTACGACGTCGTCGGGGTCGTCGTCGTGCATCGCGATCTCGTCGAGGATGACCTCACGCTCGGCCTCGACGTCCTCGCCGGTGATCAGCGAGGACGTGAGCATGTCGCCGAGGACGTCGAGCGCCATCGGCAGGTCCTCGTCGAGGACCCGCGCGTGGTAGCAGGTGTACTCACGCGCGGTGTAGGCGTTGAACTCCCCGCCGACCTCGTCGAGCGCGGCGGAGATGTCCATCGCCGAGCGGGTCGGGGTGCCCTTGAACAAGAGGTGCTCCAGGAAGTGCGACGCGCCGTTGAGCTGCGCCGCCTCGTCCCTGGACCCCACCTGCACGAACACCCCGACCGCTGCGGAGCGGACTCCGGGCATGTGCTCTGTGACGACGCGCAGACCGCCCTTGAGGACGGTCCGGCGTACGCCGTCCGGCAGACCCTTCAAGCTGCTCCGGTCACTCGGAGTCGTCAGACGAGTCGTCCGAGGACTCCTCCGCTGAGTCAGAGGGAGCGTTCTGGTCGACCACGGGGATGAGCGAGAGCTTGCCGCGGTCGTCGATCTCGCCGATCTCGACCTGGAGCTTCTGGCCCACCGAGACGACGTCCTCGACGTTGTCGACCCGCTTGCCACCGGCGAGGGCGCGCAGCTTGCTGATGTGCAGCAGGCCGTCCTTGCCGGGAAGCAGCGAGACGAAGGCGCCGAAGTTGGTCGTCTTCACCACGGTGCCGAGGTAGCGCTCGCCGACCTCGGGCATCGTCGGGTTGGCGATCGCGTTGACCGCAGCACGGGCGGCCTCGGCCGCCTCGCCGTTGGTCGCACCGATGTAGACAGTGCCGTCGTCCTCGATCGACAGGGTCGCGCCCGTGTCGTCCTGGATCTGGTTGATGACCTTGCCCTTGGGGCCGATGACCTCGCCGATCTTGTCGACCGGGACCCGCACGCTGATGATGCGCGGGGCGTGCACCGACATCTCCTCGGGCTCGCTGATGGCCTCGGCCATCACGTCGAGGATCGCGATGCGAGCGTCGCGGGCCTGGGTCAGCGCAGCGGCGAGCACCTCGGCGGGGATGCCGTCGAGCTTGGTGTCGAGCTGGAGCGCGGTGACGAACTCCCGGGTGCCGGCGACCTTGAAGTCCATGTCGCCGAACGCGTCCTCGGCGCCGAGGATGTCGGTCAGCGCGACGTACTCGGTCTTGCCGTCGACCTCGCCGGAGATGAGACCCATCGCGATGCCGGCGACGGAGGCGCGCAGCGGCACACCGGCCTGCAGCAGCGACAGCGTCGAGGCACAGACCGAGCCCATCGAGGTGGAGCCGTTGGAGCCCATGGCCTCGGAGAGCTGGCGGATCGCGTAGGGGAACTCCTCTCGCGTGGGCAGCACGGGCAGCAGCGCGCGGCGTGCGAGCGCACCGTGGCCGACCTCGCGACGCTTCGGCGAACCGACCCGACCGGTCTCACCGGTGGAGAACGGCGGGAAGACGTACTTGTGCATGTAGCGGCGCGACTTCTCCGGGGACAACGTGTCGAGCTTCTGCTCGAGGGTCAGCATGTTGAGGGTGGAGACGCCCAGGATCTGGGTCTCGCCACGCTCGAACAGCGCAGACCCGTGCACCCGCGGGATCACGCCGACCTCGGCGGACAGGGTCCGGATGTCGGTCAGCCCGCGGCCGTCCATGCGGACCTTGTCGCGGAGAACGCGCTCGCGGACGAGCGACTTGTTCAGCGAGCGGAACGCCGCGCCGATCTCCTTCTCGCGACCCTCGAAGTCGCTGGCGATCTTCTCGAGCAGGCCCGCCTTGATGTCGTCGAGACGGTCCTCGCGCTCCTGCTTGCCGGCGATGGTCAGCGCCTCGGCGGTGTCGGCCTTCGCGGCGGACTCGACGGCGGCGTACACGTCGTCCTCGTAGTCGAGGAAGATCGGGAACTCCTGGACCGGCTTCGCGGCCTGCTTGGCCAGCTCGGTCTGCGCCTCGATGAGCTGCTTGATGAACGGCTTGGCCGCGTCGAGGCCCTGGGCGACGATCTCCTCGGTCGGCGCCTGGGTGCCGGACTGCACGAGGTTCCAGGCAGTCTCGGTGGCCTCGGCCTCGACCATCATGATCGCGACGTCACCGGTCTCGGTGACCCGGCCGGCGACGACCATGTCGAAGACGGCGTTCTCGAGCTGGCTGTGGGTCGGGAACGCCACCCACTGGCCGTCGATCAGGGCCACCCGGGTGCCGCCGACGGGGCCGGAGAACGGCAGGCCGGAGAGCTGGGTGGACAGTGACGCCGCGTTGATCGCGAGTACGTCGTAGGGGTGGTCGGGGTCGAGCGCCATCACCGTGATGACGACCTGGACCTCGTTGCGCAGACCCTTGGTGAAGGTCGGGCGCAGCGGGCGGTCGATCAGGCGGCAGGTGAGGATCGCGTCCTCACCGGGACGACCTTCGCTGCGGAAGAACGAGCCGGGGATCTGGCCCGCGGCGTACATCCGCTCCTCGACGTCGATCGTCAGGGGGAAGAAGTCGAAGTGGTCCTTGGGGTGCTTGCCGGCCGTGGTGGCCGACAGGATCATCGTCTCGTCGTCGAGGTAGGCGGTGACCGAACCGGCGGCCTGGCGGGCCAGCAGTCCGTGCTCGAACTTGACGGTGCGCTTGCCGTGCTTGCCGTTGTCGAGAACTGTCTCGACAACTGTGATCTCGGGTCCCTCAGTCAAGGGTTTCCCTTTCTCTTCGCGGAGCGAGCCGCGCGCTCTGAGCCTCGTCGTGAGGGCCGGTCTTCGATCGAAGCCCACTGTGCGACGCACAGGAGGCCACTACCGAGGGCCGGCGTACGCGGGCCGCTCCTGTTTGTGGGTATGGATTCAGTTGTACAACTACGAAGAAACGCACCCACCCGAGGGGTGAATGCGCTTCGGTTCAGCGACGCAGGCCGAGTCGGGAGACGATCGAGCGGTAGCGCTCGATGTCGGTCTTCTCCAGGTAGTTCAGGAGACGACGACGCTGGCCCACGAGCAGCAGCAGGCCACGACGGCTGTGGTGGTCGTGCTTGTGCTGCTTGAGGTGTTCAGTCAGGTGGGAGATGCGGTGGCTCAGGAGCGCGACCTGCACCTCGGGGGAACCGGTGTCGCCCTCGACGGTGGCGTACTCGGCAATGATCTTCTTCTTGGTATCTGCGTCAGTACCAATCGACACGTTGAGCTACCCATCTTTCGTCTAGTTGCGCGGCGCGCCGGGGCCTGTTCACCCGGGCACTATGGAGTCCGCGGCCGTTGCACGGCGGAAGTCGCCCCCTGGGGGCAACTGCACAAGGCTATCAGCGGACCTGCAGGCGGCGAAATCAGCACCCGCTGTCGATCGGGTTGACCGGCAGCTTCGGTGAAGCGCCAGGGATGTAGGCCTTCGCCGGCGTCTCGGCCTCGCTGACGCGGAGCCCCGGCAGGCTCGCCGGCGGCACCCGGGTCAGCGGGAACTGACCGACTCCAGGGCGGTTCGGGCCGGTGAAGGCAGTTGGGTCGGGGTCAGGTGTCTCGGGGCCCTGGACCCGGCTCGGCACCGGGAAGACGTTGCTCACCTGCCCGGCCGCGGTGGTCCACGGGTAGTAGACGCGGCCCTGGTCCACCGCCATTTCGGCAGCGGTGTAGACGCACTCCGTCTGCGGTTCCACGGTCACCGGCTGCCCGGTCTGGTCGAACAGCTGCACCCCGACCAACGGCCGGCCGGCCGCGTCGTAGGGGTAGATGTTGGAGACCCAGTGGCCGTCGACGTACATCCCCGCGCGGTCATGGGCGCGTCTCGCGTCGGCGTACCCCTGGTCGTAGGTCTGGTCGCTGCCATCGTTGAGGTACGGCGTCAGGCTGGCCGGTGTCGCCACACTGCTGAAGGTCACCGGGAGGCAGCACGCGGCCAGCAGGTTGACGGCGAGCAGGAGCAGTCGGCCCACCGCTCCGCCCCGGGGCCTCCCCGGCCAGACCTTCCCCCGGCCGACCTGGATGCTCACCAGGGACGCGACCGCGAAGAGCACCCATCCCCAGCCCAGCAACGACGGGATCACGGACAGGCCCAGGTTGATCGAGCCGCCTCCCCACAACAGGTCGACCATCTGGAGGGCCACCCAGGCACGCAGGATCCACCAGGCGGGGCGCAGCACCTGGACCAAACCCCACGGGTCACCGGGCAGGTCCGAGACCAGCGCGTCCCACCGCGCGTGCGCGGCGTCGAGGGTGCCGGTCACCCATGCCGCCCCACCCCGCCGGGTCCGGACCGGGCGCATCTCGGGGTCGAACCCGGCTGCTGCCCGCAGCTCGCGGGCGTAGTCGCCCGGGGCGGGCAGCGCATCCAGACCGCGCTCCTCGACCAGGTCGTTGATGTCGGCGTCTAGCCCACCGACCAGCTCCTCGCGCTCCTCCTCGGTGAGGTCCTCGAGACGCTCACGGACGGCCCGGACGAACAGGCGCACCTCAGGGGTGGTGAGGATCGTGTTCATGCGCTGGCTCCTTCGAGGATGCTCGTGACGGTGATGGAGAACGACGTCCAGTCGTCGCGCTGCTGCTTGAGCTGGGTTCGCCCGGCGGGCGTGATCCCGTAGTACTTGCGGTGAGGGCCGGTCTCGCTGGCCACGACGTACGACGTCAGCGCGCCGCCGGCGTAGAGCCGGCGCAGCGTGCCGTAGACCGAGGCGTCGCCGATGTCCTCGAGACCCCGGTCCCGCAGCCGCCGGACGATGTCGTAGCCGTAGCCGTCCTCGTCGTCGACCACGGCGAGCACCGCGAGGTCGAGCACTCCCTTGAGGAGCTGGGTGGTGTCCATGCAGCGCACACTACTACGGACTGCGTAATAGTGTGGACCGCGTTGACCGTCGGCGTGGCGTGCGAGGATCGCGGCATGGAGACGCAAGAGCCTTCTGCCCCCACGCGCCAGGTGCTGGCCGCGTGCAACCTGTGCGAGGCGATCTGTGGCCTCGAGCTGACCATCGAGGACCGCCCCGAGGGGCCCAAGGTCACCTCCATCCGCGGCAACGAGAACGATCCCCTGTCACGCGGCCACATCTGCCCCAAGGGGGTGGCCCTGGCCGACGTCTACGAGGACCCCGACCGGCTGCGTCGACCGGTCAAGCGGGTCGGCGAGGAGTGGGTGGAGATTCCCTGGGACGAGGCGCTCGACCTCACCGCCGACGGCCTCGCCGCGGCCATCAACCAGCACGGCCGGAACGCCCTGGGCGTCTACCTCGGCAACCCCAACGCCCATTCGCTCGGGGCGCAGACCCACGGCGTCACGATGATCAAGACCTTCAAGACCCGCAACAAGTTCAGTGCCAGCTCGGTCGACCAGGTCCCGCACCAGTTCGTCGCCTGGCAGCTCTTCGGCCACCAGCTGCTGATCCCCATCGCCGACATCGACCGCACGTCGTACTTCCTGGTCTTCGGGGCGAACCCGATGGCGTCGAACGGCTCGCTGATGACCGTGCCCGACTTCCCCAACCGGCTGCGCGACCTGAAGAAGCGCGGCGGCCGGATGGTGGTCTTCGACCCGCGACGCACGGAGACGGCGAAGGTGGCCGACGAGCATCACTTCGTCCGGCCGGCCAGCGACGCCGTCGTGCTGCTGGCGATGTTGCACGTGCTCTTCGAAGAGGACCTGACCGACCCGCCGGAGTACGTCCAGGGCATCGAGTCGGTGCGGCTGGCCGTGGCGGACTACACCCCGGAGTACGCCGCCGAGGCCTCCGGTGTCCCGGCCGACGAGATCCGGCGGATCACGCGGGAGTTCGCCGCGGCCGACGGGGCTGCGGCGTACGGCCGGATCGGCCTGTCGACGCAGGGCTTCGGGTCCATCTGCCAGTGGGCCATCCAGTGCCTGAACATCCTGACCGGCAACTTCGACCGCGAGGGTGGGGTGCTGTTCCCGGAGCCGGCCGTGGACATCGTGGGCAAGGCGATCATCGGCCGTGGCCACCACGACGTGTGGCGCAGCCGCGTGCGCGACATCCCCGAGTTCGCCGGCGAGCTGCCGGTCAGCACGATGCGCGAGGAGATCGAGACCCCGGGCGAGGGGCAGATCCGCGCGATGCTCACCGTCGCCGGCAACCCGGTGCTCTCGACACCCGACGGCGCCGGGCTGGGGAACGCCCTCGCCGGCCTCGACTTCATGGCAGCGGTGGACATCTACCTGAACGAGACGACGCGGCACGCGCACGTGGTGCTGCCACCGACCACGGCGCTCGAGCGCGAGCAGTACGACCTCGTCTTCCACACCCTCGCCGTCCGCAACACCGCGCGGTTCACGCCGCCGGTCTTCGACAAGCCCGAGGACTCCATGCACGACTGGGAGATCTTCCGCGAGATCGCCCTGCGGGTGACCGCGAGGCTGGAGAAGAAGAAGTCCATGGCGAAGGCACTCAGCGAGCGGGCCTCACTGACCGTGAGCCCGACGACGATCGTGTCGACCCTCCTGCTCACCGGTCGTCGTACGACGATGCGGGCGCTGAAGTCGCACCCCGAGGGCGTCGACCTCGGACCACTCAAGCCGACGATGCCGGCCCGGCTGCAGACCAAGGACAAGCTGATCCATCTGGCTCCGGACCTCGTCGTGGCCGACCTGAAGAGGCTGCGCCACGCCATCGACGCAGAGATCGGCGGCGGCGAGCGCAACGGGGAGCTCGTGCTGATCGGCCGCCGCCACCAGCGCGACAACAACTCCTGGATGCACAACAGCGAGCGGCTGACCCGGGGCAAGGCGCGGCACCAGCTGCTGATGCACCCCGACGACCTCGTCGCCCACGGTCTCAGCGACGGGTCTCGAGTGCGGGTGGCGTCCAGGGTCGGCGAGGTGACCACCGAGGTCGTCGGGACCGACGACATGATGCGCGGAGTGGTCTCACTCCCCCACGGCTACGGCCACAACCAGGACCCGGGAATGCGGATGACCAACGCCGGCAAGGTGGCCGGTGTCTCGATCAACGACCTCACCGACCCCGAGCGGCTGGACGTCTCGGGGAACGCCGCGCTCAACGGCGTGCCGGTGACCGTCACGCAGGCCTGACCCGGGCGCTCAGACGGCGACGCTGGTCTCGCCGGTGGTGCGGCCGACCACGTCCGCCACCGCTTCGAGGAACACCGGCACCCAGGCATCGGCGCCGAGCACGATCGAGGCGTGGCCGCCGGGTGCCTCATGGACGGTCGCCCCCTCGATGCAGGCCGCCAGCCGGCGTTGCCGACGCTCCGGGATCGTGTGGTCGGAGGTGGTCACCACCACCGACGTCGGTACGTCGACACCACCGATCCAGTCGGCCGAGTTGAACCGGCCGAGCTCGCCGAGGACCTCGGGCATCGACCACGCGCTCGTGCTGCGGAACTCCCCCTTGCCCCACGCCGCGGAGTCCGTGATCTCCATCGAGGGGACCTCGGGCAGCGAGGATGCCAACCGCTCGACGCGGGTCAGTGCGTGCCGGGAGATCGGGTGCATCGCTGCGGTGAGGACCGGGAAGAAGAGCCGCTCGCGCGAGGCGCCTCGGTAGTTGCGCGCCGTCGAGCACAGCACCAGGCCGGCCACCCGTTCCGGGTGCTGTCGCCACATCAGCTGGGCGATCGCGCCGCCCATCGAGTAGCCGGCGATCACCGCGCGCTCCACGCCGAGCTCGTCCAGGACCGCGGCCACGTCGTCGGCACAGTCGCTGAAGCGGAAGCGCGGGGACCGGATGCCGCGCCCGTGCCAGCGCTGGTCCAGGGTGACGACCCGGTAGCTGCGCGACAGCTCGCCGATGGCCATGGCCCAGCTCAGGTACGCCGTACAACCCAGGGCGTGCAGCAGTACGACGGTGGGTGCTGTCGGGGTCGGGCCGGGCACGTCGATGACGAAGGTGCGTCCACGGCCGGGCAGGTCCAGCATCCGGCCCTCCGGGATCCGGTCGAACGCCGGCTGGGGCAGCAGCCGACGTGCGCCGAGGCTCGCGGCCTTCTTCACCGCCCAGACGCTCGGCGCCAGCACTGTGCGGATGACAGTCCGGGGGGCGGGTTTCTTCCTGCGACTCTTCATCTCGGTCAGCCCTTCATCTTTCGCAGTTCGTCGAGTGCTCGGGGGAGCTCTGCCACCAGGGGGGCGAGGTCAGGCATCAGGTCGGGGCAGCTGAGGAAGGAGAAGTTCATCCGGTCGACGTAGGACCACGCGGTCACGTTGAGGCCGATCCCCTCCAGGATCGGGCCGACGCTGAACAGGTCGCGCAGCGTCGAGCCGGAGATCCCCACCTCCTCGCCAGGCCCGCGCACGTTGGAGACCACCAGGTTGAACGGCGGCGGGTGGTGGCTCGCGGCGCCACTGCGCGAGTACAGCCACATCGCCGCGCTCAGCGGCGCCGGGGGCGCGAACTGGACCCAGTCGATGAGCATGTCCGGTCCGAGCGTGCGCTGCACGAGCTTCGACTCCCCCGTGACCTCGGCGATCGTGAGCAGCCGTTCGTGGGGGTCCTCGACGTCCGTGGCGAGCGTCGTGAACAGGTTCGAGACCCGGTTGCCGCCCAGTCTCGGCCCTGCCCCCGGCTGGTCCGTGGCGACCGGGACGCCGGCGACCAGCGGCCGCGGCGGGAGCTCGCCGCGATCGACCAGCCAGCGGCGCAGCGCTCCCCCGACGATCGCGAGCACCACGTCGTTCATGGTGACCTCGTTGGCGCGCTGGACCTCCTTGATCTCCGCGACGCTGAGCGTGCAGGTCATGAAGTTGCGCCGGGAGGTGAGCGCGGCGTTGAACTGCACGCGCGGCACGTCCAGCACGGGCCGCGGCACCTCGATCGTCGAGGTGCGCTTGTGCCGGACCACCGCGGCCACCGCCTTCGCGGTCCTGGTCAGCAGCCCCGGCAGGCTGCCGATCTGGGTGATGGCGCCCAGCAGCGCGGTGTGCAGCTGCTCGAACCAGCTCGGCGTCACCTCGAGGCCCAGGTCGCGTCGCGGGCGGTCCCGGGCAGGCTGCACGGGTGAACCGGACTGGTCGATCAGCCCGGACAGCAGCGCGTTCGCTGCGACCCCGTCCGCCAGGGAGTGGTGCATCTTCGTGATCACCGCGATCCGGCCGTCCTCGAACGGCTCGCACACATGCATCTCCCAGAGCGGTCGCGCGCGGTCGAGCCGGGTGCCGGCGACCTGCCCGATCAGCTCCTCCAGACCGCGCATCCCGCCCGGCGCAGGCACGTCGTGACGGAACACATGCCGCTCCGGGTCGACTTTCCGGTCGGTGATCCAGAGGGGATGGTGCAGGCGGAAGGGAGCCGGCAGGACCCGGCGGCGCAGGGGTGGGAGCTCCTCGAGGCGGGCCACGATCTCCTCGACCAGACGGGAGAACTCGAAGGGCTCCGCCGGCTGCATGATCGCGATCTTGAGCGTGTGCATGTGCATGGTCGGCGTCTCCATGTAGAGGTAGCCGGCATCGACACCTTCCATCCGCTCCACCCCGGCAGTGTGGGCTGTCAGCCTCCGCACATCAAGCACCAAACTGGAATGTGTTCTAGTTCTCGTTCCCAAAAACGAGAACACGTTCTAGATTGGTGCGGATGTATGACCTCACCAAGCACGGAGCCCGCGACGCGACGTACGCCGGGGCTCCTGCGCGCCTGCCCAAGCCCTCGCTGCTGTTCACGGCGTGTGAGATCGGCCGCTTCGCGATGGAGCTGCCCTCGTCGCTGCTCGTCGACGCGCTCGTCCCGGCCTCCGACGAGGGAGACGGGCGCCCTGTCCTCGTCCTGCCGGGCTTCTACTCCCCCGACGGCGCGACGGCGCGCTGTCGCTCCCACCTGCGCAGGCTCGGGTACACGCCGTACGGCTGGGGGCTCGGCCGCAACTACGGGCTGACCGACGAGATCATCGACGGCGTGCTGGCGCGCTTCGACGAGGTCCAGGCGGGCCACGACGAGCCGGTCAGCGTCGTCGGCTGGAGCTTCGGCGGTCTCCTGGCCCGCTGGGTCGCGCACCAGCGACCCGACCGGGTCCACCAGGTGATCTGCATGGGGTCGCCGTACCGCCCCGAGGGCGAGCACACCCGGACCACGCCGCTCTTCGAGCGCACCGCCCGCACCCACGGGCTCTCCGACCGCACGCTCGAGGTCGTCGAGACCCTGCGCCGCCCGCTGCCGGTGCCCGCCACCGCGATCTACTCCAAGACCGACGGGATGGTGAACTGGCGCGGCTGCAGGCTCGACGCCGAGGACGGCGTGAACATCGCGGTTCCGAGCAGCCACCTCGGGCTGCTCAGCAACCCGCTCGCGCTGGCGGTGCTCGCTGACCGCCTCGCACAGGACCCGCACCACCCGGAGCCGTTCGACTGGGCCCAGTGCCTGCGCCGCGGCCTCCTCGGTCGACCCGCACCCGTGGCCCGCCCAGAGACGTCGGTGGCGTGATGGCAGACGAGCAGGACAACCTCCCCGAGGAGGACCGCGAGCGGCTGGCCTACCGGGACGGGAAGTACGTCGCCGGGCTGATCCCGCTGCTCAGGCTCGTGGTCCGCACCTGGTACCGCTCCGAGGTCAACGGGATGGAGAAGATGCCGGAGGGCGGCGCCCTGATGGTCTCGAACCACTCCGGCGGCCTGATCGCCATGGACGTGCCGATCCTGGCGGTGGCCTTCCACGAGGAGTTCGGACCCGACCGGCCGCTCTACGTCCTGGCCCACGACATGCTCTTCCTCGGCTCCAGCGGCCCCGTCATGCGCCGCGCCGGGTTCATGCCGGCCACGCGGGAGAACGCACACGCAGTGCTCAGCTCCGGCGGCGTGACGATCGTCTTCCCGGGCGGCGACTACGACGTCTTCCGGCCCTCCTCGCGCGCCCACGTGATCGACTTCGACGGCCGCACCGGCTATGTCCGCACGGCACTCCGCGCTGGCGTCCCGATCGTGCCGGTGGTCAGCATCGGCGGACAGGAGGACCAGATCCACCTGTTCCGTGGCGAGCTGCTGGCCAAGGTCCTCAACCTCGAGAAGCTGCTGCGCACCAAGTACCTCCCGGTGACCTTCGGCTTCCCGTTCGGCTTCACGCTGGCCTTCCCGCCGAACCTCCCGCTGCCCACCAAGATCCGCACCGAGGTGCTCGACCCGATCAACATCGTCGAGGAGTTCGGCCCCGACCCCGACGTCGCCGAGGTGGACATCGTGGTCCGCGAGCGGATGCAGACCGCGATGAACGAGCTGAAGCGCACCCGCCGCTTCCCGGTGCTCGGGTGACCCGCGTCCGCGGCGCCCTCTTCGCCGTACGCCGGCTGCTGTGGACCCTGCGCATGCTGCTCGTGAGCGGCATGATCGCGCCGATGCGACCCGACAGGTACCTCCGGCAGGCCGCCGTGATCCGGCGCCAGGGCAAGAACGCGATGACCGGCATCAGCCTCTCCGCAGCCCGCAGCCCGAAGGCCACCGGCCTCATCGACGAACGCGGCGAGCTGACCTGGGCCGAGCTGGACCGGCGAGCCGACGCCGCGGCGGTGGCGCTGCAGGAGCTGCTCGGCGACCGCTCCGGCACGCTGGGCATCCTGTGCCGCAACCACCGCGGCCTCGTCGAGTCGCTGGCAGCTTCCGCTCGGATCGGCGCCGACGCCCTGCTGCTCAACACCGGCTTCTCCGGACCCCAGCTGGGTGACGTGCTCGAACGCGAGAACGCCAGCCTGGTGGTGTACGACGAGGAGTTCGCGCCGCTCCTGGAGGAGGCGAGGTCGCGGGTCGACGGCCTCGTCGAGGTCGTCGCCTGGCGCGACGACCAGAGCGCCCCGACCGGCGACAAGCACTCCCTGGACGCACTCATCGACGAGCACCTCGGGCGCCGTCCCGAGAAGCCTGCGGCGCCGGGTCGGACGGTCCTGCTCACCTCGGGGACGACGGGGACGCCCAAGGGTGCTCGCCGCTCCGGTGGCGGCGCGGGGTCACTCGCCGCGATGCTCGAGCGCATCCCGTGGCGTGCCGGCGAGACGACCGTGGTGGCCGCACCGATGTTCCATGCCTGGGGCTACGGACAGCTGGCGATCTCGGGTTCGATGAGCTGCACCGTGGTGATGCGCCGCAAGTTCGACCCGGAGGCAACTCTCGAGCTGGTCGACAAGCATGCAGCCAGCGGCCTGGCCGTCGTACCCGTGATGCTGGAGCGAATCGTCGACCTGCCCGCCGAGGTGCTCGACCGCTACAGCCTGAAGACCCTGCGGTTCGTCACGGCCAGCGGCTCGCGGATGCGCCCGGAGGCGGTCACCGCATTCATGGACCGCTTCGGCGACGTGGTGCACAACTCCTACAACGCCACCGAGGCCGGACTGATCAGCACCGCGACCGCCGCTGACCTCCGCGCGGCACCCGACACGGCCGGGCGCCCCGTGGTGGGAACCGAGCTGCGGATCGTGGACGACGAGGGACACCAGGTGCAGGCCGGGGAGGTCGGCCGGATCACCGTGCTCAGCGACTCGCAGTTCGAGGGATACACCTCCGGGGACACCAAGTCGTTCCACGACAACTACATGGTCTCCGGTGACCTCGGGCGGGTCGACGAGGCCGGCCGGCTCTACGTGGTCGGCCGCGACGACGAGATGATCGTCTCCGGCGGAGAGAACGTGTACCCGCTCGAGGTCGAGCAGACGCTCAACGAGCACGACGACGTGGTCGAGGCCGCGGTGATCGGCGTCGACGACGAGAAGTTCGGTCAGCGCCTCGACGCCTACGTGGTGCTCCAGCCCGGCGCCGGCGCGACACCGGACGACCTCAAGCAGCACGTGAAGCAGCACCTGGCCGGGTACAAGGTCCCCCGCCGGGTGGTGGTCCTCGACGACCTGCCGCGCAACGACACCGGCAAGGTGATGAAGCGCGAGCTGACCGACTGATCGGTGGTTGCTGCCGCCGCTGCTACACGTCGTACGGCGTACGTCGTACCCGCACGTCGCACCCGGGCGTCGCACCCGGACGTCGCACCCGGACATGCGAATGTCGCTGCCGTCACCGCCGGGGCGCTCCATGGTCCCATCAGCCACATTCGCATGTCGCCGTACGAGCCAGCCCGCCTCAGCGCACCCAGTTGACCCCCGCCGGGACACGGACATGCGAATGTCGCGCATGGGAACAGCGGTGCGCTCCTTGGGCACGGCAGCCACATTCGCAGGTTGGTGTACGGCGAGCGCCCGGCACGGAGCGCAGTGCAGGGCCTAACTCTGGTTGCTTCGTGCGAGCAGGTAGACGGCCCGGACGCCGATGGCGCGCTCCAGCTCAGCCTTGATCTCGGTGAAGAACTGGTCGCGGTAGGTCTCGTCGGTGACGGCGTAGACGGTGAAGTACAGGCCCGAGAATGCCGCGAGGAACACCGAGACCTGCAGCAGCTCGATCGACAGGTTGGTCGCCCACGGGAGCGCGTGGATGGTCGAGGCGGTCCAGGCCTCCTGTACGCCGTGGGTCATGATCACCGAGCCGAAGATGACGAAGAACGCGAACACCGACACCGCCAGCAGCACGACTTGCAGGGCCTGGGTGACGATCAGGACGAGCAGCAGGTTGGTCTTCTCCAGGCCGTGCACGTGCGTCTGCTCCGTGAGCCGGTGGTGGGACCCGTTGCCGTCCATCACCGACTGGGCGTACGCCGCGAGCGGAGTGTCGCGACACACCTGCACCACGGTCGTCATCTCGACCTCGTTGTCCACGTGGTCGAGCTCCTCGGGCAGCCGCGCGAGCAGGAAGCCGACCGCGATGCCACTGAACAGCAGGACGGTCACCCACAGCACCGCGCCGTCGAGCGTCGCGGAGACCTGCCAGACCTCGGCATTGATGAACAGGAACGTCATGAACAACAGGAGCAGCGGGAGTGCGCGGGTGACCATCGGGAAGAGCAGACGCAGGCTCCGCAACGTCCGCCCGATGGCCCACCTCGCGATCGGCCACGCGCCGAGCCGCCGCCCGGCGTAGGCGACCGCGGCGAGGCCGGTCAGCGTGACCATCGTCGCCGGGGCGAGGCTGGCCTCGTCGGTGAGGTAGGCAAGGGCGACACCCAGTGCCAGCGCGGCCACGGCGATCAGAATGATCCCGGCCAGGGTGTGCTTGCTGTGCAGGGCGCCGTGGGCGGACTCACGCCGCTCGGGGACGAACCACGGCAGTCCTTGGTCCACGAACCACTGGTCGGCCTCGGGACCGGCGCCCGGGACCATCTGCTGAGTCGTCACGCGAGCAGCTCACGGGTGCGTACGACGTCCTGGGTCATCGTCTCGACGAGGGCGTCGACGCCCTCGAACTTCACCATCCCCCGGATCCGCGCGACGAAGGACACCTCGACCACCTTGTCGTAGAGGTCGAGGTCGGTCTCGGTCGAGTACGTAGGCCTCCACCCGCCGGTCCCGCTCGCCGTCGAAGGTCGGGTTGGTGCCCACGCTGATCGCCGCCGGCATCGGCTCAGCTGCTCGCCTTGCCGGTCGCAGGGTCGAGCACGGTCAGCCACCCGGCGTACACCCCGTCCGCGGGAGCGGCGAGGCCACCGGCGAGCACGTTGGCGGTCGGGAAGCCCAGCTCGCGCCCTCGCTCCTCGCCCCGGACCACGGGGCCCACGACGGAGTGGGGGCGCCCGAGCGCCTCCGCGGCGCCTTCGACGTCACCTCCGGCGAGGCAGGTGCGGACGTAGGTGGACGACCAGACCTGCGGACCACCGTCGAGCGCGACCCCCTCGACCCGGAAGTCACGCGACTGACCGGCCTCGGTCAGCATGGCAACGTCGCCGGCTGCCTTGGCGCCGAAGCGGAAGTTGCCGCCCACGACCACCGCGGTGGCGTGCAGTGCGCCGACGATCACGCGATCGACGAACTCCTCGGGACTCCACGCGGCGATCGCTCGCGAGAACGGGATCACGAGCACGTCGTCTACCCCGGCCTCGGCCAGCAGGTAGCACCGCCGCTCGATGTCGGTCAGCGCCAGCGGTGCGTGCTCGGGGCGAAGCACCGCGATGGGGTGCGGGTCGAAGGTGACTGCGACCACGCCTATACCGGCCTCTTCGGCCACTTCGCGGGCGCGGCGGATCACATGGCGGTGGCCGAGATGCACACCGTCGAAGTTGCCGATGACGACGACAGAGCGACCGAGGTCGGCGGGCACGTCGTCGATGGAACGCCAGATTCGCACGGCGTGAACACTACTGGCGCGCGGTTCAGACGAAGACCGCGACCGCCTTGGCCCACGATTCGACGCCGGGGTCACTCGCGTCGAGATCCCGCTCGTAGAGCGCGAGGAACTCCCCGTCCGGCGCGAACAGCGCCACCGGGCCGGTGGCGTTCAGGTCCACGCTCACCCTGCGTCCGAAGCGAACGTCGGCGGCCGAAGCCTCGTCCAGGTCGTACGACGGGAAGCCGGTCCGGGCTGCCTGCGCGATCGGGATCATCGCGAACTCGTCCTGGAGCTGCTCCAGGGTGTGCGCGACACCGAGCCCGAACGGCCCGACCGCCATCCGACGCAGCGCGGTCAGGTGCCCACCCGTGCCGACCAGGTCACCCAGATCACGGGCGATCGCGCGGATGTAGGTGCCGCTGGAGCAGCGCACCGTGACGTCGAGATCCACGTGTTCGGCGCCGAGCTTCATCCGGTGCACCTCGATCGAGTCGACCCGGACCCGCCGAGCCGCGAGCTCTACCGACTCCCCGGCGCGAACGCGTTCGTAGGCGCGCCGGCCGTCGACCTTGATCGCCGAGACGGCCGAGGGCACCTGGTCGATCTCGCCGACGAGGCCGCTGAGCTCGTTGAGGACCTGCTCCTCGGTGATGTCACCGGTGGCGACGGTCGCGATCACGTCACCCTCGGCGTCATCGGTCGTCGTGGACGATCCGAGCCGGAGGGTGGCGTCGTACACCTTGTTCGTGACCAGCAGGTGGCCGAGCAGCCGCGTGGCCCGGTTGACGCCCAGCACGAGCACACCGGTCGCCATCGGGTCGAGGGTGCCGGCGTGACCGACCTTGCGCGTCCCGGCCAGCCGGCGTACCTGTGCCACCACGTCGTGCGAGGTGAGCCCGGCTGGCTTGTCGACGACGACCAGGCCACTCGCCTGGCCCTTGCTGTTCCCCGGATGCTCGGGGCTGGCGGAGAGCACTACTGGTCGGCGGCCGCGGAGTCTGGGTCACCCAGGTCGTCGGGGTCGCCCACCTCGCGCGGCTTCTTGTACGGGTCCGGCTCGCCTGCGTACGCCCCGGCGTTGGCCTTCTGGGCGGCCTCGGCGTCGGACTCGCGGACGCGCTCGAGCAGGTCGTCGATGTGGCGCGCGGTCTCCGGCAGCGCGTCGTGGATGAAGTCGAGCGTGGGCACGTGCCGCATGCCCAGCTGCTTGCCGACCTCGGACCGGATCAGCCCCTTCGCCGAGGCCAGCGCCGCCGCGGTGCCCTCGAGGTCCTCGTCGGCGCCGAGCACGGTGTAGAACACGCTCGCCTGCAAGGTGTCACCGGAGACCCGGACGTCCGTGACGGTCACGAACCCCAGTCGCGGGTCCTTGACCTTGCGCTCGAGCATCTCCGCCACGATCACCTTGATCCGGTCGGCGATCTTCCTGACACGTGGGTTGCTCATCGCTGTTCCTCTGCTCCCTGCGGTTCCCGTGTGAGACGAGAAACCCCTCACTGACGCACCGACACCTCATGTGGGAGGTGGGGGTTCCCCTGTTTCCAGGAACCCCCACCCCAAACCACAGCTAGGCGCGCGGAATCTCCTTCATCTCGTAGGCCTCGACCACATCGCCTTCCTTGATGTCGTTGAAGCCACGCAGGACCAGACCGCACTCGAAGCCCTCGCGGACCTCGGCGGCGTCGTCCTTCTCGCGCTTCAGCGAGGCCAGGTCGAGGTTCTCCGAGACGACGGCGCCGTCGCGGATCAGGCGCACCTTGGCGTTGCGCCGGATCAGGCCGCTGGTGACCATGCAACCGGCGATGTTGCCGATCTTGGAGCTGCGGAAGATCGCCCGGATCTCCGCCTGTCCCAGGACCTGCTCCTCGAACTCCGGCTTGAGCATGCCCTTGAGAGCTGCCTCGATCTCCTCGATCGCCTGGTAGATCACCGAGTAGTACCGGATCTCCACACCCTCGCGCTCGGCCATCTCGGTCGCCTTGCCCTGCGGGCGGACGTTGAACCCGATGATGATCGCGTCGGAGGCGGCGGCCAGGTCGACGTTGGTCTCGGTGATCGCACCGACACCGCGGTCGATGACGCGCAGCGAAACCTCTTCGCCGACGTCGATCTTGGCCAGCGAGTCCTCGAGGGCCTCGACCGAGCCGGAGACATCGCCCTTCAGGATCAGGTTGAGCTCCTGGCTCTCGCCCTTCTCCATGGAGGCCATGAAGTCTTCCAGGCTGCGACGTACGCGACGCTTGGCCTGCATGGCCGCACGCTCGCGGGCCTCGCGCTTCTCCGCGATCTGACGGGCGATCCGGTCGTCCTCGACCACGATGAAGTTCTGGCCGGCTCCGGGGACCCCGGAGAGACCGAGCACCATCGCGGGACGGGACGGGTCAGCCTGCTCGATGTTCTCGCCGTGCTCGTCGAGCATGGCGCGCACCCGGCCGTACGCCGGACCCGCCACGATCGAGTCGCCGACGCGGAGCGTTCCGCGCTGGACGAGGATCGTCGCCACCGGTCCACGACCACGGTCGAGGTGCGCCTCGACCACGAGGCCCTGGGCGTCCTGGTCGGGGTTGGCCCGCAGGTCGAGCGAGGCGTCCGCAGTCAGCACGACCGCCTCGAGCAGCTTGTCGAGGTTGAGCTCGGACTTGGCCGAGACGTCGACGAACATGACGTCGCCGCCGTACTCCTCGGGCACCAGGCCGTACTCGGTCAGCTGACCGCGCACCTTGGTCGGGTCCGCGTCCGGCTTGTCGATCTTGTTGACCGCGACCACGATCGGCACGTTGGCGGCCTTGGCGTGGTTCAGCGCCTCGACCGTCTGCGGCATCACGCCGTCATCGGCGGCCACGACGAGCACCGCGATGTCGGTCGCCTGGGCACCACGAGCACGCATGGCGGTGAACGCCTCGTGACCCGGGGTGTCGATCAGGGTGATGCGTCGTTCGGTGCCGTCGACCTCGGTGTGCACCTGGTAGGCACCGATGTGCTGGGTGATGCCACCGGCCTCCTTGTCGACGACGTTGGCAGTACGCAACGCGTCGAGGAGCTTGGTCTTTCCGTGGTCGACGTGACCCATGACGGTCACGACCGGCGGACGGGCCTCGAGCATGTCCTCGTCGCCCTCGTCCGACCCGAACTGCAGGTCGAAGGAGTCGAGCAGCTCGCGGTCCTCGTCCTCGGGAGAGACGACCTCGACGACGTAGTTGAGCTCCTCACCGAGCAGCTGCAGCGTCGCGTCGTTGACCGACTCGGTCGCGGTGACCATCTCGCCGAGGTGGAACAGCATCTGCACCAGCGAGGCCGGGTCGACGCCGATCTTCTCGGCGAAGTCGGTCAGCGATGCGCCGCGCGCCAGGCGAACGGTCTCGCCGTTGCCCTTGCGGACGCGCATGCCGCCGATCGTCGGGGCTTCCATCTGCTCGAACTCTTGACGACGAGCGCGCTTCGACTTGCGTCCACGGCGCGAAGGACCGCCGGGGCGACCGAAGGCACCCTGGGTGCTGCCTCGCTGGCCGGGACGGCCTCGTCCGGGACCACCCGGGCGTCCGCCGGGTGCTCCACCGGGACCACCGGGGCCGCCACCCATGCCGGGTGCGCCACCGGGACCGCCGCCGAAGCCGCCGCTGCGACCGGGAGGGCCACCGCGGGCCGGAGCACCGCCGGGTCCGCCGCGAGCGCCGCCGGGACCACCGGGGCCGCCGCGGCCGCCGCCGGACCGGGGCCACCACGTGCGCCGCCGGGGCCGCCACCGAAGGCGGCCGGGGACTTGGGCATCATCGCCGGGTTGGGTCGAGGCATGCCGTCGCGACCCGCCGGGGGACGGGGCGGACGCTGGTCGCCGGCAGCACCGCCGGGGCCGCAGCCAGGTGCGGCGCCGGGAGCGGGTGCGGGTCGGCTGCCCATGCCCTGGGTCGAGGAGAACGGGTTGTTGCCGGGGCGCGGAGCGCCCGGACGGGCCGGGCGCGGGCCGGGCTTGAAGCCGGCGCCGGCCGGCGGGGGCCTCCTCGCCGCCATCGGTGTCGCTCGGCAGGCTCGGCCGGAGCGTCGGACTCAGCGGCGGGCTGCGAGTCGCTCGACGTCGTCCTCGACCGGAGGAGCTTCGGCCACGGCACGCGGGCGCGGACCGGGCGTGAACCGGGGTGCCGACTCCTCGGCAGCGGGCTGCTCGACCGCGGGCTGCTCCGGCTCGGGCTCAGCGGCGGGAGCCTCGGCCTCGACCGGCTGGGCGGCTGCCTTCTTGGCCGGCGCCTTCTTGGCAGCCTTCTTGGCCGCCTTCGCCTCGGCCTGGGCGAGCAGGTCGGCGCCGTACTTGTCTTCGAACCTCTTCTCGACCGGGGGTTCGACCGGTCGAGCTGGGTGCCTTCACGAACTCACCCAGGTCGTTCAGCATCTTGAGGACGTCCTTGGTCGGGACGTCGTACTTCTTGGCGAGTTCATGGACTCGGACCTTGGCCACGTGGTTCCTCCTGGTCCGAGTCCCTGCCTTCAGGAGGGAACTGCGGACCGCTAGTTGATGTGCATGCTCATCGCGCTGTACTCATTGCGAGGGGTCTCATCGCAGGCTCATGAGCTGATGCTCCAGTTCTTGTAGGTGCTGACTAAGTCGGTTCTTGTTCGGTGTTCCGAGATGCTCCCTCAACCGCGCCAGGCTCAGCGCTCCCCGGACCCCGGCATCATGCCGCAGGGCCCGATGGAAGGCACGTTTGCGCTCAGCGAGTGCGAGACATTCGGCCGTCGGGTGCAGGTGCGCCCCACGTCCTGGTGCGGTGCCGGTCGGGTCGGGTACGACGAACCAGGATCCGGTCTGCGATCCTGCACGCCCTCCGCGTCCGTCCCTGCGACGATCCGCAGCAACTCACGCTTGGTGGTCCGCTCCCGGCACCCGATGCACGTCCGCATGGGACCGTCGTTGCGCGTCGAGATGTCGAGTTGTGGAACCACCGGCCAACACTCTACCGGGGTGGCGGGGTTAATCCGAAACGGCGGGGCGTCGCCTCGGGGTGACTCCTGTCGGCGGACCGCTCTAGCGTGTGGGCGCATGACGGCTTTCGTGGACGACTTCGACGGTCCCGAGCTCGACACCGACGTGTGGCTGCCGCACTACCTGCCGCTGCCGGATGACGCTCTCGCCGCGTTCGATGGCGGCGTTCTGGCTGTGTGGCTTCGAGAAGCAGCCCGAGCACTGCGGTGAGATCTGCGTGACCGAGGTCTTCGGCAAGGACGTCGTCCCGGGCGAGTCGGCCGAGGTGGGGGTCGGGCTGAAAAAGATCCGCGATCCCGAGCTCGCCCAGGACTTCGCCGCCCCGCGACTGCCGATCGACGTCGCGGACTTCCACACCTACGCCGTCGACTGGGACGCGAACGAGGCTGTGTTCAGCGTCGACGGCGAGGAGGTACGCCGCTGTCCCGCACCGCCGACCTACCCCCTTCAGCTGATGGTGGCGGTCTTCGACTTCCCCGAGTGGAGCACCGGCGTCGACGACCACCTCGTCCCCGAGCTGGTCGTCGACGCGATCAGGGGCGGCTGAACGTGGTTACTGGGCCGGCTCGTCGGTGGTCTCGGTCCGTGACTCACTCCGTGGCTCATGTGGGGGCTCGGGCGGAGCGATCGGCGCCTCGTCGGACCTGATGTCGATCCGCCAGCCGGTCATCCGTGCGGCGAGGCGGGCGTTCTGCCCCTCCTTGCCGATCGCGAGCGAGAGCTGGTAGTCGGGCACCACGACCCGGGCCGACCGAGAGGCCTCGTCGACGACCGTCACGCTCGAGACGCGAGCCGGACTCAGGGCGTTGCCGACCAGGGTCGCGGGGTCGTCGGACCAGTCGATGATGTCGATCTTCTCGCCGTGCAGCTCGTTCATCACGGCCCGCACCCGCTGGCCCATCGGACCGATGCACGAGCCCTTGGCGTTGACCCCGGGCACGTTGGACTTCACCGCGATCTTGGTGCGGTGGCCTGCCTCGCGGGCGATGCCGCAGATCTCCACGGTGCCGTCGCCGATCTCGGGCACCTCGAGGGCGAACAGCTTCTTGACCAGGCTCGGGTGCGTGCGCGAGAGCATCACCTGGGGCCCGCGCATGCCCTTGCGCACGCTGATCACCAGGCACTTGATCCGGGTGCCGTGCGAGTAGTCCTCGCCGGGGACCCGCTCCCCCGAAGGGAGCAGCGCCTCGAGCTTGCCGAGGTCGACCATCACGTCGTCGGGGTTGCGACCCTGCTGGATCAGCCCGGAGACGATGTCGCCCTCCTTGCCGGAGAACTCACCGAACTTCCGCTCGTCCTCCGCGTCGCGCAGACGCTGCAGCATGATCTGCTTCGCCGTCGTGGCTGCGATCCGACCGAAACCCTCGGGAGTGTCCTCGTACTCCGCGATCACGTTGCCCTCGTCGTCCTTCTCCTGCGCCATCACGGTGACGTGACCGGTCTTCCGGTCGAGGGCGACGCGCGCGTTCTCCTGGCCGTCGTGGGACTTGTGGTACGCCGTCAGCAGGGCCTGCTCGATGGCCTCGACCAGCACGTCGAAGGAGATCTCCTTCTCCCGCTCCAACATCCTCAGGATGCTCATGTCGATGTCCATCAGCCTGACTCCTTCTTGAACTCGATCTGGATCTTGGCCTTCTTGACCTCGGCGTACTCCACGCGGCGCTCGGCGCCCTCGACGTCGAGCACGGCACCGTCGTCGTCGCTCTCGGTGATCCGGCCGGTGACCGGCTCACCCTCGCCGAAGACGACCTTGACGAGTCGCCCCTGGTTGCGGCGCCAGTGGCGCGGCAGAGTCAGGGGTCGATCGACCCCTGGTGAGGACACCTCGAGGGTGTAGGCCTGCTGGCCCATCAGGTCGGTCTCGTCCAGCACCCGGGAGACCTCGCGCGACGCGTCGGCGATGTCGTCCATCGTCACGCCACCGTCCTTGTCGATGGCCACACGCAGGATTCGTCGCTTGCCGGCGCTGGAGAGGTCGACAGCCTCCAGGTCAAGCCCAAGGTCACCGATCGGGCTGGTCAGCTTCTCAGCGAGGCGATCTCTGGTGTCAGTCACGGCCATGGCCCCAGACCTCCCTGCTGTGCTGTTGTGTTGATCCCAACCCTAACGCGACTCCCAACAAGACCAGACCACCCCGAGCCGTGCGTCGCGGACGCGTCCCTGCGGCCTAGGATTCGGGCGTGGTCGACCTCCCCGCCTCCGGCAGCCTCTCGAGGCGGTTGCTGATCGTGGGCGGCGCAGCGGGCCTGGCCGGCCTCGTCGCGAGCGGGTGCGACGTGAACAACCCGGTCGACGACGAGAAGGAGCCGAAGGCCACGGCCGAGCTGGCCCCCGACGTGGCGGTGGCGACGAGCGCGCTGGCCGAGATCAGGGCATTGAGCACGGCCGTCAGCAGCACGCTGACCCGCTTCCCGGCGACGAGGACGCGGCTGGCATCCCTCGTGACGATGCACCGGGCCCACGAGGAGTCGCTCGCGGATGCGGTGCCGGAGCGGGCGCGCGCGACGGCCACGGCGGCGCCGTACGTCGTCCCGCGCCGGCCCGAGGTCGCCCTCGGCAAGCTCGCGGCCAGGGAGCGGCGCCTGCACGGAACGCTGGACGGCCTGGCGCTGCGGGCGCAGAGCGGCGACTTCGCCCGCCTCCTCGCCAGCATGGGAGCAGCCGTCGGCCAGCAGCTGGCGGTGTGGGAGCCATGACCCCGGTCGAGGCGTTGCAGAAGGCGCTCGCCGCCGAGCACGCGGCCGTCCACCTCTACGGTCTGCTCGGTGCACAGTCCTCGAAGTCGCAGCAGCCCGCGCTGTTCGCCAGGCTCACTGGTGCCTACGAGGCCCACCGCGCCTCCCGCGACCGGCTGACGGTGCTCGTCAGCGCCAAGGGCGCCGACCCGGTCGCCGCGCAGGTGGACTACGAGGTCCCCGGCCGCACCACCACGGCCGCTCAGATCGAGGGAGTGGCGCGCACGGTCGAGCGGCGGATGACCCGCACGTACGGCGAGCTGGTGGCGAACACCGCCGGCAGCGACCGGCGCTGGGCGATCACAGCGCTGGACGCGAGCGCCCTGCGCGAAGTGGCCTTCGGCGTCGCGCCCAGCCACTTCCCGGGACTGGGCTGAATCACTCACTCGCCGTTCGGTGGAGGGTCGGCGAGCACCTTCCCGAACGCCTCGCACTGGCGTCGCATGATCTCGCGCATCGACGTCCCACGCGGTACGCCGTAGACCGTGCCCGGGAAGTCGAGCGGCTCCTGCACCCTCCACAGGTCCTCGTGCCGATCCGGTGAGAACAGCTCAGCTGGACGCCCCGCCGCAATCCAGCCGATCGGTACGACGGTGCCGGGCGGCAGCTCGGAGTTGACGTGCAGCACGCTGTTGATGCGCAGCTCGCACCCAGCCCCGGCACGCGAGCCGGGGAACATCGACACCCCGGTGGCGACGAACACCTCCTCACCGACGGTGGTGCCGTTCAGGTGCGCGTGCGGACCGATCAGCACGGAGTCGCCCACCTCGAGTGGGTGGTCGGCCCGGCCCCGGAGCACCGCGTGCTCCATCACCAGGACCTGCGAACCGATCACCACCGGACCGAGGTCACCTGAGATGACTGCACCTGCCAGCACCCGCGATCCGGCACCGATGGTGACGTCGCCCGTGACCACGGCCGACGGGGCTACTGAGGCTGTCTGGTCTACCTGAGGCATGCGCCGAGGTTAGTGTCCCGTGTCCAAAGTCCTTTGCACGCGCGGGACACTAGCGCCGGGATCGATCACGGCAGCCGCTCCGTGCCAGACTCCAGACATGCCGTCGCAGACGGAGGGACGCGGGGCTGGAGCGCGCAGGGCCGAGGTCCTGGCCGCACTCTCGATCTCGATCGACCTCGGCCTCGGACTGCCGATGGAACATGTCCTGCGTTCCTCGCTGCTGTCGTCGATGCTGGCCGACGAGCTCGACCTGGACGACGAGCAGCGGGCCACCGTCTACTACACGAACCTCGTGCTCTGGATCGGGTGTCACGCGGACTCCCACGAGTTCAGCCGCTGGTTCGGGGACGACCTGGCGATGCGGCGCGGCAGCTACGAGCTGGACTGGGCGGGGCTGCCCTACCTGACCTATCTGCTCCGGCACACCGGATCGGGACAGCCCGCTGCTCGTCGTACCCGCATGCTGCTCACGATGCTGCTGACGCCTCGCACCCGGATGGCCGCCCTGATCCACTCGCACTGCCTCTCCGCCGGGCTGATGGCACAACGCATCGGCCTCGACTCCAGCGTGCGCGAGGCGGTCGCCTGCGCCTTCGAGCGATGGGACGGCAGCGGCCTGCCCTCGGGCAGACGGGGCGAGCAGATCCCGCTCGCGACGCGCGTGGTCCAGCTGGCCGAAGCGTGCGAGGTGCGTCAGCGCACCCAGGGGACGTCGGGCGCCATGGCCATGGCCCGCGAGCGCAGCGGCAAGCACTTCGACCCTCGCATGGTGGCGGCCTTCGAGAGGTGCCGGGACCGGATCAACGCGCTGCCGGACCAGGACGTCTGGGCGCGGGCCATCGAGCTGGCTCCGGACCACGACCGGATGGTGCGTGACGACGAGCTGGACTCGTTGCTCCAGGCCATCGGCGACTTCGCCGACCTCAAGTGCCCCTTCACGGTCGGGCACTCCCGCGCCGTCGCGGACCTGGCTGGCGCGGCAGCAGCCCGGATCGGCCTGGCGCAGGCCGACGTCGATCGCGTACGACGAGCCGCGCTGGTGCACGACCTGGGCCGCATGGGCGTGCCCAACTCGGTGTGGGAGAAGTCGGCGGCTCTGACGGAGTCGGACCGGGAGCGCGTCCGCCTCTACCCCTACCTGACCGGCCGCATCCTGAGCCGGGTCCGCGGGCTGGAGGACGAGGCGTCGATCGCGGAGGCCCACCGCGAACGCCTCGACGGCTCGGGCTATCCCCGTGGCCTGAGTGGCTCGGCACTGCCGATGACACAGCGGATCCTCGCGGCTGCCGACAGCTACCGTGGCTCGGTCGAGGACCGGCCGCACCGGCCGGCGCTCGAAGAGGAGCAGGCAGCCGTCCGACTTCGTGCCGAGTCCGCCGCGGGCCGGCTCGACGCCGCAGCGGTCGACGCCGTGCTCGCGGTCGCCGGCCACCGCGGCAGCCGTCGCTTCTCCGGGCCGGGTGGTCTGACCACCCGGGAGGTCGAGGTGCTGGGCCTCGTCGCGCGCGGCTGCACCAGTCCCGAGATCGCCCAGATGCTCTCGATCAGCGCCAAGACGGTGCGCAACCACCTCGAGCACATCTACCTCAAGGCGGGGGTCACCAACCGCGCGGGAGCGGCCCTGTTCGCCCTCGAGCACGGACTGGTGAGCAACGCCGAAGATGGGGCAGCTGCCCCATGACCCGGGCCCCTCCCCCGCGACAGCATCGCGTCGAGGGAAAGGAGCCCATCATGAAAACCAAGTCAGTAGTCAGCCTGATCACCGGACTGGAGGACGCAGAGAAGGTCACCGTGGCCTTCCTCGTTGCAGTCGGATCCGCCGAGGCGGGTCGCCCCACGTTGATGTTCCTCACCAAGGAGGCCGCCCGCCTGGTCGTAGGCGACACGGCCCGGGGCACGGCCTGCGAGGGATGCCCCCCACTCGAGGACCTGGTGCGGAGGTACGCCGAGGCCGGAGGTCGGTACCTCGTCTGCCCCATCTGCTTCGATGCCCGGCACCTGGACAAGGGAGACCTCCTCCCCAATGCAGAGCTCGGCGGAACTGTCCCGATGTGGGAGTGGATCGGCGATGACGCAGCGAACACCTTCAGCTACTGAGGCGACCCTGCGCCCCCTCGGGGAGCAGATGGCCCGGGCGATCGCCGACCAGGACGCAACCCGCCTCCGGGCGTTGTTCGCGACCCCGGTGATCTTCAGGGCCATCACCCCGAGGCGGTTCTTCGACGCCGAGACGGCGGTCGAGGTGGTCGACGAGATCATCCTGGGCAGGTGGTTCGACCCCGGCAAGACGGTTAACGAGGTCATCGCGCTCGACACGAGCGCGGTGGCCGACGTACAGCGGGTGAGCTTCCGGATGGCCGTGGAGCTGCGCCTCGGGCCAGCCGTGCGTGATCGAGCAGGTGGCGTACTACAGCGTCTCCGACGGCCAGATCACGAACATGCGCCTGGTGTGCAGCGGGTTCCGCCCGGTGTGAACCGTCGGCAGCCCGGGACGTCATACGAATTGGGGGCTCAAGGCCACGATTCGTATGACGCCCGGGGCGACGGGGGGGTCACAGCCGGTCGAGGATCTCCGGGATCTCGGAGAGCTCGTGTGCGACCGCGTCCGGTTCACCCTCGGAGTGGCCGACCTGCTCGACCGGGATGGCGCTGTGCGGGATGTGGATCGCCTTCAGCCCTGCGTTGTGGGCGCCCCAGATGTCGTCGTACAGCCGGTCGCCGACGTAGACGCAGCGCGCCAGCATCGCTCGCGCCGACGGCCTCCATGGCCGCGGCGAATGCGTCGGGCGAGGGCTTGGTCCACGGGATCTCGCTGCTGTAGACGTCGCCGTCGATCAGGTCCAGCACGCCGTCGCGGCGGAAGAAGTCCTCGTGCCAGGCGCGCGGCCAGATCGTGTTCGAGAGCACGCCGACCTTGAGGCCACGCTCGTGCAACGTCTCGAAGAGCGGCGCCACGTGCGGGTCGGTCCCGGTGTGCGGCTCCCAGAACTCGCGGTAGTGGCTGAGCAGCTCGGGGTCGTGCTCCAGGCCGGCCTCGGTGAACAGGTCAGCCACGGTGGCGCTCTGCTGGTGGTCGCGACTGCGTCCCCAGATCACCTGGTTGGCGCGGTGCAACGCCTCGGCGTGCACCTGGAGGTCGTCGGACGCAACGACGGCATGAGCCAGGGCCAGGGACTCGGCGTGGAAGTCGATGTCGTGCCACCGCGTGAGGGTGCCGCCCCAGTCGAAGATGACCGCGTCGATCTGCATGACGCCTGACCCTATGGCCTGCCAGGTCTGGCGCCTTCGCCCGCCTCGTAGGGTCGGAGCATGGACATGACGTATCGATCCCTCGGCCGCTCGGGCCTGATGGTCAGCACGGTCGGCATCGGCTGCAACGCGTTCAGCCGCCGCGTCGACCAGGACGGCGTACACCTGATCCTGGATGCTGCGGAGGAGGTCGGGGTCACGTTCCTGGACACCGCCGACGCCTACGGCGCGCCGCCCGGCGCGAGCGAGGAGCTGCTCGGCCACGCGCTCAGGGGGCGACGCGACCAGTTCGTGGTGGCCACCAAGTTCGGCATGGACATGCAAGGGGCGAACGGCGCGGACCACGGCGTCCGCGGTTCGCGCAGCTACATCCGGCGCGCCGTCGAGGGCAGCCTGCGTCGTCTGCAGACCGACCACATCGACCTCTACCAGCTGCACGTGCCCGACCCCGTCACGCCGGTCGCCGAGACGCTGGGCGCGCTGACCGAGCTGGTCCGAGAGGGCAAGGTGCGCTACATCGGCTGCTCGAACTTCGACGGCTGGCAGATGGCGGACGCCGCATGGACCTCCGAGACCAAAGGACTCGAGCACTTCGTCTCCGCCCAGAACCGCTACTCGCTGCTGGACCGCCGCCTCGAACGGGAGGTCGTGCCGGCGTGTGAGCGGTTCGGGCTCGGCGTGCTGCCGTTCTTCCCGCTGGAGTACGGCCTGCTCACCGGCAAGTACAAGCGCAACTCCGAAGCGCCGGCAGGCTCCCGCGCCGTCCTGGACCCCAGCCGCTCCGGCTGGCTGGCGAAGGCCGACTGGGATCGCATCGAGGCGCTGGAGGCGTACGCCGCCGAGCGCGGCCTCTCCCTGCTCGAGGTCGCGATCGCAGGGCTCGCGGCACAGCCGACCGTCTCGTCAGTCATCTCGGGAGCCACCAGCGGCGAGCAGGTCATCGCCAACGCGGCTGCCCTGCGCTGGCAGCCGACGCCGGAGGACCTGGCAGCGCTGAACGAGATCTAGGCGAACTCCCCGGTTTCGGCATTACTGGAGTGCGTGCTCTACTATTGCCGCCATGAGCACGACGACGACGGCGTTCACCCTCCGGGACCGCGGGAGCGACCTGCGCGTGGAGACCTGGGTCGAGCCCGAGGGCAAGAAGCGCAACCGCGCGCGACTGCTGGTGGACGGTGCCGAGATCGATGAGGGCGCCGCCGAGGAGATCGGGCACGTGGACCTGGGCGCGGAGTCGGGCCACCCGACCCGGGTCGTCTGGTGGTGGACCGGCAAGGTGTCCCGCGTCCTGCTCGTCGAGCCGGGACAGGGCGACGTACGCCGTCGCAGCGTCCCCTACGCTCCCCCACCCGGCACCCGCGCTGCCCGGGTGCACGCATGGGGTGAGGCGCACCCGAATCTCTACGCCGCGCGGCACGTCGTCATCAACGTCGGCGGCACGATCCTCGCGATCCTCGGGGTCAGCGCACTCCTCAAGGCGATCTTCGGCGGCCTGCTGCCGAAGCTCGACCTCGGCTGGCTGCCGGACATCCATCCGCCGGAGTGGCTGAGGTACCTCGACCCGACCCGCTACCTCGCTCCGCTCTTCGAGTGGGTGCCGCCGCTGATCGACCGGCTCTTCGGCTGGATCCCGGACGTCGACGCGGGCTGGGTGAAGTACGTCGTCGGCTTCGTGGTCGCGGTCTCGATCGCCGTCCGGGAGACCAAGCGGCGCAAGCGACTCGCCCAGGAGGCGCCCGCCGAGGTGGAGGACCCGAAGTGAGGACGGTCGACCCGGTCAAGCATGCCGCCCGCCGGGCGTCGATCCAGGAGGCCGCCGCCGGCGTGTTCGCGGAGAAGGGTTACACCGGCGCCACCACCGCCGCCATCTGCCGGGCTGCGGGTGTCGGGTCTGGCACGCTGTTCCACTACTTCGGTGACAAGCGCTCGATCATGATCTCGCTCTTCGCCGACGACGAGATGGTGAACGCCGAGCTGATCGCCACCCTGGACGAGGACAGGGCCTACGCCGAGATCTGGCGGCTGCTCGACCATCTCTGCCGCGACGTCGCCGACCCGGTCGCTCCCGGGCTGGTCTGGGCGATGCTGCAACTGGCCCTCGACGACGAGGAGTTCGCCGGCATCCTCGAGGCGAGCGACGAGAAGGTGCGGACAGCGTTCGGCCGACTGCTGGTCAGGGCGGCGGCCGACGGCACGGTCGACACCTCCCTGGACCCGACGCGAACGGCGCGCTGGCTGGTCGGCCTGGTCGACACCCTGTTCCTCATGTGCGGCAACGAAGGCTTCGACGCCGAGGTCGAGGTCGCCGAGCTCCAGCGGATCGCCGCGAGGTACCTCGCGGCCCGCGACTGATCAGCCGCGGACGACGCCGACCAGGTGCTCCACAGCGGCACCCACCGCGACCTCGGTGCGCTCGCCCGACCGGCGGTCCTTGACCTCCACGTTGCCGTCGGCCAGCCCGCGGCCCACCGTCACGATCGTGGGTACGCCGATCAGCTCGGCGTCCTTGAACTTCACGCCCGGGCTCACCTTCGGCCGGTCGTCGTAGATGACCTCGACCCCTGCGCTCTCGAGGTCGGTGGCCAGTGTGGTTGCCGCCTCGAAGATCGCCGGGTCCTTGCCGGTGGCGACGATGTGTACGTCGGCGGGAGCCACCTCGCGCGGCCAGATCAGGCCGAGCTCGTCGTGGTTGTCCTCGGCGATCACCGGGACCGCGCGCGAGACACCGATGCCGTAGGAGCCCATGGTGACGGTGACGAGCTTGCCGTTCTCGTCGAGCACCTTCAGGTCCAGCGCGTCGGCGTACAACCGCCCGAGCTGGAAGATGTGGCCCATCTCGATGCCCCGCTCGGTCTCCAGCTCGCCGTCGTCACAGTTGGGACAGGGGTCCCCGTCGCGCACCTCGGCGGCCTCGATCGTGCCGTCGGCGGTGAAGTCGCGACCGGCGACCAGGTCGAGCACGTGGCTGCCGTGGACGTTGGCGCCGGTGACCCACCGGGTGCCCTCGACAACGCGCGGGTCGAGCAGGTAGCGGATGCCGGACTCGGACTTCTCCCCCAGCGCCGCGGGGCCGATGTAGCCCTTCGTCAGCGAGGGGAACTTGGCGAACGCCGCCTCGTCCATGGCCTCGATCTCGGTGGGCTCCATCATCCCCTCGAGCCGCTTCTGGTCGACGTCACGGTCACCGGGAAGGCCAATGGCCAGCGGCTCAACGGTGCCGTCGGCGTGCTTGAGCACGACCAGCACGTTCTTCAGGGTGTCGCCGGCATGCCAGGGGCGGTCGCCGCGGGGGTACTTGTCGTTGAGGTGGTCGACCAGCGTCTGGATGGTCGGGGTGTCCGGGGTGTCCTCGGCGTGGGCGGCCGGTGCGTCGTCGTACGCCAGAGGTGTGGGCGGTCGCACCTGCACCGCCTCGACGTTCGCGGCGTAGTCGCACTTCGTGCAGCGCACGTAGGTGTCCTCACCGATCGGGCTGCGCGCGAGGAACTCCTCCGACTTCGAGCCGCCCATCGCTCCGCTGGTGGCCTTGACGATCACGTAGTCGAAGCCGAACCGGTCGAAGGTCTTGATGTAGGCCTTGCGGTGCGCGGCGTACGACGCGTCCAGACCCTCGTCGCTGACGTCGAAGGAGTAGCTGTCCTTCATCACGAACTCGCGGCCGCGGATCAGGCCGGCGCGGGGACGCGCCTCGTCGCGGTACTTCGTCTGGATCTGGTAGAGCCAGACGGGCAGGTCCTTGTACGACGAGTACAGGTCCTTCACCACGAGGGTGAACATCTCCTCGTGCGTCGGGCCGAGCAGGTAGTCGTTGCCCTTGCGGTCCTTGAGCCGGAAGATCCCGGCGCCGTAGTCGGTCCAGCGCCCCGTCGCCTCGTAGGGCTCGCGTGGCAGCAGCGCCGGGAACTGCAGCTCCTGCGCGCCGATCGCGTCCATCTCCTCGCGGACGATCTGCTCGACCTTCTTGTAGACGCGCAGACCGAGCGGCAGCCAGGAGTAGATCCCGGGAGCGGCGCGACGGATGTAGCCCGCGCGCACGAGCAGCCGGTGGCTGGGGACCTCGGCGTCCACGGGGTCCTCGCGGAGGGTGCGGACGAAGAGCTTGGACATACGAAGAATCACTGGGCAAGGCTAGCCGTGGGGTAGCCCAGGAGACGAAGGGGATTCGGCTGGCTAGGGTCGTCGGGTGATCGAGGCCGTGCCGTTCGACGAGTCACTGGTCCGGCGGCTGCTGGATCTGATGGCCTACGACAGGGCCGTGCTCGGCATCTGCGGTGCACCCGGAGCCGGGAAGTCCACGCTGGCGGCCCGGATCGCGGCAAGGATCGGCGACGCCGCGGTCGTCGTACCCATGGACGGGTTCCACCTGCACGACGACGAGCTCGCACGCCTCGGCCTCAGCGACCGCAAGGGTGCACCCGAGACCTTCGACGTCGAGGGCTACACCGCCCTACTGGGGAGGTTGCGCGCACGCACCGACTCCACCGTCTACGCCCCGGAGTTCGACCGTTCGCGCGAGCTCTCCGTCGCCGGCGCTATCGCCGTGCGGCCGGAGCACCGGCTGGTGGTCACGGAGGGCAACTACCTGCTGTTCGGCGGTCCGGGCTGGTCCGAGGTACGGCCACTGCTCGACGAGGTGTGGTTCGTGGAGGGAGACCAGGAGATCCGGGTCGAGCGGCTGGTGGAGCGACACGTGGCGCACGGCAAGCCACCCGAGCTCGCGCGGCACTGGACGCTGTCCTCGGACGAGGCCAACGCGGCCCTCGTCGCCGGGACCCGCGATCTCGCGGACCTCGTCGTACGCGCCGATTGAGCAACTCGGCGAAACCTAGGCGGGACGAGCAGCTCTGTACGCAGCCCGGATCATCGGCAGCTGGAGCGGGAGCCGGGCGAGGGCGGCCGCCTTGAACGTCTGGTTGTCGGTCTTCAGGGCGTCACCGGCCATCTTGAAGTTGGCCGGGTAGACGGTGAGCAGCACCGCCAGGCTGGCCCAGCCCGCGAGGCTGCGGGTGCGCGGGTGCAGCAGGCCGGCGGCGCAGAGCAGCTCGGCCACGCCGCTGGCGTAGATGACCTCGCGGTGCGCCGGCACGAACTCCGGCATGATCGGCTCGAAGGTCTCCGGACGCACGAGGTGGACGACCCCCGAGGTCACGAACACTCCGGCGAGGACCTTGATGTCCCTGGACAGGTTTGCGGGGGTGCTCATCCCGCGACACTAGTGTCCCGCGGGACACTACGAGCCGTTGTGGGACCTCAGGTAGTGGTCGCGGAGCGGATCGCCTCCCCAGTCGTCGCGCAGGTGCCGCCACACGGAGTGCGCGTGGTTGGCGTCGTCCTGGGTGTTGTCGTACTCGAGCAGGAACGTCGGCGAGCGCACGCTGTAGTACAGCCCCGCACCGGGCTCCACCGGACCGGCCCAGGCGAAGGTGATCGCCTCGGGTCCGGAGTCCGTCACGTCCTGCCAGCAGGTGTGCGCGTACGACGGCGTGGCCCGCTGCAGATAGGTACGCACCAGCCGGTCGAGGAGGCTGCGCTGCTGGTCGTCCATGTCGCCGCGGGCGAGTCCGGCCGGCACCAGGGCCGGGTCGGCGACCGGGTCGTAGCGCGTCAGGATGTCGTCAGGTGCGCGGTCGGCCACGACGGCGACACCTCGCTGCTCGTCGTCGAGGGCGGTCACCAGCTCGCGGGCCAGATCCTCCTCGAGCCCCAGCAGCCGTTGTCCGGCGAGCTTCCCCGTCTCGGACAGAGCCGGCTCGGCCCCCAGGAAGTGTGGGGTCAGCGTCACCGCCTCGTCCACCACGAACACGTGCATGGCCAGGTGATGACCGTTGAGGCGCCAGGCCCAGACGGGTTCGGCAGGGTCACCGAGGATGCGGACCCAGTAGCGGTCCCCGACGTCCGGGTCAGCCCCCGCGCCCACGCGACGCCCGTGCTCGACGGAGATCGCGCCCTGCACCCGCTCCGTCCCCCACTCCCCGTGGGCAGCGGCGATCAGCCCGTCGACCAGTGTCCGCTGCTCGGCTGACAGCTCGTCCAGGCATAGACCGGGACGATCACCTGGCAGGTAGGTCCACTCGCGCAGGCGCGGGTCATCCAGGGTTCCGCGGAGCCGTTGTGACCGCTCCCCCGCCTCGCTGGCAAGCAGCGACGTTGCCAGCTGCCGCATGCTGCTGACCGGTTCGGTGCCCGAAATCAACGATCCACTCCCTCTAGAACATCAGTGTGGCGAAGGTTCCATCCTGCTCGAAGCCGGCCCGTTTGTACGCCGCACGAGCGGGCGCGTTGTGTGCGTTGACGTAGAGCGAGACGGCCGGGGCGATCTCGCGCAGGCAGATGTCCACGACGGTCGCCATGCCCGCCGCACCCAGGCCGTGGCCGCGCAGCTCGGGGTCGACGTACACGCCCTGGATCTGGCAGGCGTGCGGCGTCGCGCAGGCCACCTCCGCCTTGAAGAGCACCCGTCCCTCCTCGATGCGGGAGAACGACCAGCCACGACCGATCAGCTGGTTGACCCGCGCCCGGTAGAGGTCCTTGCCTCCGTCGAGCTCCGGCGAGATGCCGACCTCCTCGGTGTACATCGCGACGCACGCGGGATAGAGGACGTCCCCCTCCTCCTTGGTCGTACGACGCACCAGCGGGTCGCACTTCGTCGGCGGTGGCGACGTCGCGACCAGATGCGGCTGGTCCCAGCGGAAGTCGCGCGGGCCGGGCCAGTGCTCCTCCAGACCGGACCAGAGCAGAGCGACGGCGTCCTGGGGACCGACGATCGTGGAGCTCTTCGGACCGTTCCGGGCAGCCCGCTCCACGAACGCCTCGCACGCAGCCGGCGTCGCGTTCACGGGCACCAGGTTGGCACCGACGTGGCACATCGAGACGAGTCGGTCGTCCTCGACGTAGCCCCACATCTCGCCGCCGAGCCACCGGGTGTCGAGCTGGGTGATCCTGGTGCGGTAGTCGGCGAAGACGTTCGTCACGGGGTCGGTGGCGACCAGCGCGAGCGCCTCGTTGACATCGCTCGGCCCCAGGACACGAATGCTCTGGCTCGTCCGGACCACGCCCGGAGCCTACGACACAAGTCTCATGGGTGTTCGCCGGTCAGCAGAGTGCTGTGGGTCTACGGTGACCACATGCTCCTTCCCCGCGCCCGGGTGGGCAGCGCCCCTACCGTCGTACCTCTGCGTGGGCTGGTGCCGGGACTGCTGATCGCGCTGCTCCTTCCCCTGACAGCGTGCGGCAGCAGCTCGGGCGAGGACGAGGCAGCCGAGCCGAGCAAGAAGGCGCTCTCGTGCCGCGAGGAGTGGCGCGACCTCGAGACCGACATCGACGAGCGCGTCTCGAAGACCAACCCCTCGGCCCTTGCTGCGCGCTGGAACACGATCGCCGCGACGCTGACCTACTACGCGACCTCGGCGAGCGCCAGCGACTGCGGGGAGACGCTGAAGGCCCAGGAGAAGGCGATGGAAGACCTCTCCACGTTCGGCACCAAGCTGGCGCCGTACGACATGGAGCTGCGCCACGAAGAGGTCTCGTCCGAGGCCGAGGCGTATGCCGCCGGGCCGGCCCCGCCGGCACCGTCGCCGAGCCCCAGGAAGAAGGGCACGAAGCCCAAGCGGACCCCTGCCCCACCCACACCGGCCGAGATCGCCGCGGCAATGAAGACACTCACCGCACAGGCGCCGATGGCCACCCAGCAGCAGCTGCCCGGCTGGCAGCAGGCGGCCGTCGCCGATCTGGCCGACACCGCGGCCGTGGCGAAGACCGTGAAGGACCTGATCTTCCTGTCCAGCGAGAGCCCGGCCTACCGGGCCTGCATGGTCTCGCTCGCCCAGATCGAGAAGGCGCTCGACCCGGTCACGACACGTTGACCTGGGCGGAGCTGCCTTCCTCGGTCTCCATGCCTTCGGCGATCCGCATGGCCTCCTCGATCAGCGTCTCCACGATCTGCGACTCGGGCACGGTCTTGATGACCTCTCCCTTGACGAAGATCTGGCCCTTGCCGTTGCCCGACGCGACGCCGAGGTCGGCCTCCCGGGCTTCCCCGGGACCGTTGACGACGCAACCCATGACCGCGACCCGCAGCGGGACCTCGAGCCCGTCGAGCCCGGCGGTCACAGCGTCGGCCAGCTTGTAGACGTCGACCTGCGCGCGGCCGCACGAGGGGCAGGACACGATCTCGAGCTTGCGCGGTCGGAGGTTGAGCGACTGCAGGATCTGGATGCCGACCTTGACCTCCTCGACCGGCGGTGCCGACAGCGAGACGCGGATGGTGTCGCCGATGCCCTTGCTCAGCAGCGCCCCGAACGCCGTCGCCGACTTGATCGTTCCCTGGAAAGCGGGGCCGGCCTCGGTCACCCCGAGGTGCAGCGGCCAGTCGCCGGCCTCGGCGAGCAGCTCGTAGGCGCGCACCATCACGACGGGGTCGTTGTGCTTGACCGAGATCTTGAAGTCGTGGAAGTCGTGCTCCTCGAACAGGGACGCCTCCCACACCGCGGACTCGACCAGCGCCTCGGGCGTGGCCTTGCCGTACTTCTCCATCTGCCGCTTGTCCAGCGAGCCGGCGTTGACGCCGATGCGGATGGAGGTGCCATGGTCCTTGGCGGCCTGGGCGATCTCCTTGATCTGGTCGTCGAACTTCTTGATGTTCCCGGGGTTCACCCGTACGGCGGCACAGCCGGCCTCGATCGCCGCGAACACGTACTTCGGCTGGAAGTGGATGTCGGCGATCACCGGGATCTGGGACTTCTGCGCGATCGCGGGCAGCGCCGCGGCGTCGTCGGCCGACGGGCAGGCGACCCGGACGATGTCGCAACCGGAGGCGGTGAGCTCGGCGATCTGCTGCAGGGTGGCGTCGACGTCCGAGGTCAGCGTGGTGGTCATCGACTGGACCGACACCGGGTGGTCGCTGCCGACGCCGACCTTGCCCACGTGGATCTGGCGGGTCGGGCGACGTGGGGCGAGCACCGGCGGTGGCGCCTCGGGCATGCCGAGGGAGACGGATGTCATGTGGTCGATTCTAGGTTCGGGGGCGGGAACAGGGACGGTCGGGAGGTGGGCATCAGCTCAGCGAGACCGGCGCGACGATGTCGGCGTAGATCAGCACCAGGCTCATCAACAGGATGAGACCGGCCATCACGTAGGTGACCGGGAGCAGTCGGGCGGCGTCCACGCCACCGGGATCGGGCTTGCCCCGCAACCGGGCCAGCCCCCGACGGGCAGCCTCGTAGAGGGTCGTCGCGATCCCGCCGCCGTCGAACGGTGGCAGCGGCACCAGGTTGATCAGGCCGAGGAACAGGTTGAGCCCGGCCAGCAGGGCCAGCACCGAGAAGAACCGGTCGGAGGCCGAGACCTGGTGCTGTGACGCCATCTCGCCCGCGACGCGGCCGGCACCGACCACGCTCATCGGGCCCTCCGGGTCGCGCTCCTCGAGGCCCACGGAAGCGCGAGCCACGTGGTAGAGCTTCACCGGCATCGCCCCGATGACCTTGACCGTCTCCCAGGTGCCGTTGGCCATGGTGCTGACCACGAAGCCGACGCCCTGGCGTTCGTTGACCTGGGTCGGCACCACACCCAGGAACCCCGCCTTGGTGATCCGCTCGGGGTTGTCGAGGTCGAGGCGTGGCGAGACGACGGTCGTCGGGGTCAGCGTGACCCGGTCACCGTCCCGCTCCACGACGACGGAGGCTTGCTTGGCGCCGTTCGCGCGGATCTCTCCCTGGATCTGCTTCCAGCCCGTGACGGGCGTCCCGTTGAACCCGACGATCCGGTCACCAGGCTGGAAGCCGGCTGCCATCGCCGGCGCGACCGGGTCGTCGGAGCGGCACTTGCGGGTCGGCTTGTCCAGGTTGGCCTGCGTCACCGCGATCACGCACTCCGAGACCGCCGCGACCGTGGTGGTCGGCTTGGGGACGCCGTGCCCCATGAAGACCACACCGAACAGGAAGAACGCGATGACCAGGTTGATCATCACGCCGGAGCCCATGATGATCACGCGCTGCCACCACGGCTTGTTGTAGAACAGCCGGTCGTGGTCGGCCTCGTCCACGAGCTCGTACTCCGCGGACCGGGCGTCGTCCACCAGCTGGGCGAACATCCCGGTCTTGGTGTTGCGCACCTTGCTGGGGTCCTGGTCGGGCGCGGGCGGCAGCATCCCGACGAGCTTGCAGTAGCCCCCCAGCGGGATCGCCTTCAGGCCGTACTCCGTCTCGCCCCGCTGACGGGACCACAGGGTGCGCCCGAAGCCGACGAAGAACTGGGTGACCTTGACGTTGAAGAGCTTGCCCGGGACCAGGTGTCCCGCCTCGTGCAGAGCGACAGACACCAGGACACCGACGGTGAACAGCAGCACACCGAGCGTGTACGTCAGCACGGTCATCTCGGGGGGTCCTTCAGCTCGCTCAGGGTTTGGGCGCGCGCCCAGGCATCGGCAGCCAGCACGTCATCGACGGTGAGGTCTCGCTCAGAGCCTACGTCGTGGGCCGCAAGCACCCTGGCCACCGTGTCGACGATGTCCACGAACGCCAGCTGGCCCGTGCGGAACGCCTCGACGCACACCTCGTTGGCGGCGTTGTAGACCGCTGGAGCGGTGCCACCCTGCTCCCCTGCGTGCCGGGCCAGACGTACGGCAGGGAACGCCTCGTCGTCGAGCGGGAAGAACTCCCAGGTCTGCGGGCTCGTCCAGTCGACGGGCGGCGCGATGTCCGCGACCCGGTCGGGCCAGGCGAGGCCGAGCGAGATCGGGATCAGCATGGTCGGCGGGCTCGCCTGGGCCAGCGTCGAGCCGTCGGTGAACTCGACCATCGAGTGGACCACGCTCGTGGGATGGACGACCACCTCGATGCGGTCGAACGGGATGTCGAAGAGCAGATGCGCCTCGATCACCTCGAGGCCCTTGTTGACCAGCGTCGCGGAGTTGATCGTCACGACCGGGCCCATGTCCCACGTCGGGTGGTTCAGCGCGTCCTCCGGTGTGACCTCGGCGAGCTCCTCGCGGGTGCGACCCCGGAACGGGCCGCCGCTCGCGGTGAGCACGAGGCGGCGTACCTCCTCGGATCGGCCACCGCGCAGGCACTGCGCCAGGGCGCTGTGCTCGCTGTCCACCGGCACGATCTGGCCCGGCTTGGCCATCGCGGTCACCACGGGGCCGCCGATGATCAGCGACTCCTTGTTGGCGAGCGCGAGCGTGTTGCCCGAGTCGAGCGCCGCGACAGTGGGCCGCAGGCCGACGGCGCCGGTGATCGCGTTCAGCACGGTGTCGCAGGCCATCCCGGCGGCCACGGTGGACGCGTCCTCGCCGAGCCCGTGGTACGCCGGCGCGAACTCGGCAACCTGCGCGTCGAACAGTCCCTCCTGGGACCCTCCGGCAGTGAGCCCGACCACCCGGAACCGGTCGGGGTTGGCGCGCACGACGTCGAGGGCCTGGGTCCCGACCGACCCGGTCGACCCGAGGATGACGACGTCACGACGAGGGCTCACCCCCTGATTGTGTCAGCGCACTGCCTGCATGCCCGACTCCGTGCTCGCCCCTCGCCTGGGCGGCACAAACCTGCGATCGTGTCCCGATGGACTGGACCCTCGAAGTCGTCATCGTGCCCGTGAGCAATCTCGACGCTGCGATCGCCTTCTACCGGGACCAGGTCGGCTTCAACCTGGACCACGACACCCGCAACGAGCACATGCACGTCGCGCAGCTGACTCCGCCTGGCTCGGGATGCTCGATCGTCGTCGGCGACCTCCCCGGCCAGTCGGCCATGGCGCCGGGTTCACTGCACGGCGTACAGCTCGTGGTGGCCGACGCGCACGCCGCCCGCGAGGAGCTGCTCTCGCGCGGCATCGAGGCGAGCGAGATCCAGGTCTTCGACGAGCGCGACGGCGGCACCCTCTTCGGTTTCGCCGACCCCGACGGCAACACCTGGATGGTGCAGCAGCTCAAGGTCCGCGGCGAGAAGCCACTGATCCCGCACGACCACCGCGACCGCTTCGGCGAGGGCGTCGAGCTCTAGGGTTTCGGGACGCTCAGACCTGCAGCAGCTGCCTGAGCACGGCCGCTGCGTACGGCGGGGAGGAGCCGGCCAGCACCTCGATCTGCTCGGCGACGCTCCGCTCCGGGGAGTAAGCCGCACCGGGGTCCAGCACCTCGCAGGCAGCCGGGTCGGTGCGCCCGGCGCGGATCATCGCGGACCACTCCAGGTCGGGCTCCTGCACGTCATCGCCCCGCACGATCCGGTTGCGATCACCCGCAGAAACATCCGAACCGGACGACACGACCACGACGGGGGCATCCGGGTGGTCCTCGGTGGTCACCACCCCGCCGACGCGAGCTGCGGCCAGGGCTGCGACGACGGCTTCGAGGTCCGACTCCACGTCAACGACCACCGGGACCGCGACGCCGACCCCGAGATGGCGCAGCACCCCGCCGAGGGCGGCCACCTCCTCGAGCAGCCGAGCGTGCGTCATCGCGTCGACCACGGGCTCCTCCCCCCGCCCGCCGATCACGGCTGCGTCCAGCAGGGCGAAGCTGACGTTGGGGGTCATGCGCAAGACCCTAGTGAACTCCTGGCAAGCGGACAGTCGAGACCACGCAACGCAACGCACACGTGGTCGAGGAGCGGCAGAACCTGTCTCATCAGAAGCAATTGACCTACACGGCTGTTGAAGAATCACATAATCTGCCAATGTCGTCGGGGGATCCGCACAACCGGGAGAAACTGGCCATGAGTCGTGGGTTACCCGATCTCGCGGCCCTGCTCTCGCTGTCCCTGCTGATGTTCGGCGTAGCCGGAGCAGCGAGCGGCGAAGCGGTGAACGCGAACAGTCTGGCAGTGCAAGCCGTGGGAACGACGGGGACTCTCGTGACGGGCTCGGACCAGTTCACCGTCGGGGGCGACACTGCCGTCAAGATCGCGGTCGCCCGCCTGAGCGGCGGCACCGCCAAGGTCGTGGCCGGCCCGGACGGTGCCACCCAGGCGGTCGAGTTCCCGGCGTACGTCAAGTCCGGGGCCTACCCACGCGCGGTGATCCGGGTGACTCCGACCTCCGGCGGTGGGCTGTCGCCGGGGGCCGACGACTTCGAGTACGGCGCTGTCTTCCGCCTGAACGCGACCTCGTCGGGTCGGTCGATCGACAACGGGGACAACCTGTTCCAGCGAGGGCTCTACAACGACCGGGCGCAGTTCAAGCTGCAGATCGACAGTGGCTACCCGTCGTGTCGGGTGCGGGGTTCCGCCGGACAGGTCTTCGCCCGCTCGAGCACCAAGGTCACCCGCGGCAAGTGGTACAGCGCGACCTGCTCGCGCGTCGGTTCCAGGCTCACGGTGCAGGTCGTGCCCTTCGGGAGCAACGCCACCCCTGTCACCAACGTCGCGAACGGTTCATCGGGCACCCTCACCTTCCCCGCGAGCAAACCGGCAGCCGTCGGCGGAAAGCTGACGGCCTCCGGCGCGGTCGTCTCCGGCGCGACCGACCAGTTCAACGGCGCGGTGGCGAACGTGTGGGCCAACCGGCTCGGCTAGCCCTTCTCGCCGTCGGACTCCTCGTCGTGGGGCCGGCGCAGTGACCAGGGCTCGAGCTTGCGGTACCCCTTCACCGACGTACGCCGCACCCGGCGCACCTTGAACTGCTCGTCCCCCTCGAGCTCGTCGGCGAGGGCCCGGTCCATCAGCACTCGCCCCGGACGGGCGGTCGAGGTGAGCCGCGAGGCGACGTTCACGACCGGGCCGAGCACGTCGCCCAACCGGGCGAGGGCCGGTCCCCACGCCAGACCGACCCTGATCTCGGGGTACTCCTCGTCGCGCCGGCCCTCCTCGGTCAGCTCCAACCCGATGTGCGCGATCGCCTCCGGCTCGTCGGCCACGAAGAGCAGCTCGTCGCCGATCGTCTTGATGATCCGGCCGTCGTGGGCGGAGATGATCTCCAGGGACCGCTCCTCGAAGTGGTCGACCAGCTCGCCGATCTCGCTGCGCGACAGCGACCGGCTCTGGCGGGTGTAGTTGACGATGTCGGCGAACCCCACGCCCATCGTGGTCCCGGCCTCGCCCTCGACCGCGGCGACGTCGTCGCCGTCAGGGTCGGCCAGCAGCAGCCTCGATGCGGCGGCGAGCGTGTGCCGGCGCCAGACGTAGTTCTGCAGCGACTCGACGGCGGGCGTGACCTCGTCCATCACGGCGCGGAGCTCGTCGATATCCATCTTGTCGGGGTCGATGACCTTGGCCAGCAGACCCATCTGCCACTCGGCCAGCCGGGCGAAGCTGCGCCCGAGGGTGCGCACGAGCGCGGCCTCGTCCTCGGCGTCGATCACGCCGATCTCCTTGAGGCGCTGGGTCAGGCGCAGCGCCTCGAGGTCCGCGTGGGTGAACGCGGGCACGTCGGCGCCCACCGCCGAGAACCCGAGCGAGCGCCAGCGGAGCTTGGCCTCCTCGAACGGGATGCCCACCTCGTCGGCGAGCTGGTTGCCGGTGAGGGTCGGCTCCTCACCCAGCAGGAACACCTCGAGCAGGTCGATCAGCTCTCGGTGGTCGCGGCGTTCTGCCACGGAATCAGTCCTTGGGGTCGCCCAGCCGGTCGGCCGTCGTACCCCGCAGCGCGTCGCCGAAGGCCGGCACCTCGTCGAGGAGCTCCTCGAGGGACTCCTTGGTGAAGTGGATCACCTCGACGGGGGTCAGGCTGACCACGCTGGCGGACCGGAGCTTGTGACCCACGATCGCCATCTCCCCGATCACGTCACCGGGACCGAGACGCGCGACCTCCTCCTTGCCCTTGCGGACAGCGACCTCGCCCTCGACGATCAGGTAGGCCTTGTCGCCAGGGGTCTTCTCCCAGATCAGCGACCAGTTGGCCGGCAGGTGCACGTGACGACCCTTGTCGATCACCGTCTTGAGGTCCTTGTCGCTCAGGTCCTCGAGCCGGTTGAGCTGCTTGAGCTTCTCCGGCTGCGGCTCTTCGGCCATCAGTGCACTCCTCATCGCGGGGCGGTAGGTGCTGTGCATCCTCCCGCCCAGAATGGTCGGTGTCCACCGGCGCACGCCAGAGCGAGACGTGACTCCGCACACCTGAGGTCGTTGTCACACCCATGGAGCTATCGCGTCGCAGCCTGCTGAAGTCCGCCCTCGTGCTCGGCGGCGTCTCGGCGGTGAGCCGCGAGATGGTGTTCGGCTCGCTGGCCGGCGAGGCGGTAGCGGCAGGGCGTACGACGGCCAACGGCACCTACGCGCCGGGAGCGCCGAACGCCAAGGGCTACCGCAAGGTGGTCACCAGGCCGGCCGACCCCCGGCTGGTGCGAGTCGACCTCGGCGTCGCTGCCGGCAGTGCCCGCGCCAGGAAGCGCTGCGGCCTGCTCGCCTTCGCCCAGCTCAGCGACGTGCACGTCGTCGACCACCAGTCACCCGCCCGGGTCGAGTGGACCGACCGGTACGACGACCCGAACGCCGGCGGCGTCGTCCCGGGCATCTTCGCCTCGGCCTACCGCCCCCAGGAGATGCTCTCCGCGCAGGTGGGCGACGCGATGGTCCGTGCGATCAACGCCGTGAAGAACGGGCCGGTGACTGGCCTTCCGCTGCAGTTCGCGATCGAGACCGGCGACAACTCCGACAACTGCCAGTACAACGAGATCCGCTGGAACATCGACGTGCTCGACGGCGAGCGGGTGGTGCCGGACAGCGGTGCGCTGAACCGCTACGAGGGCGTCATGGACGGCGACGCGCTCTACTACGACACGCACTACTGGCACCCGGGCGGGACGCCTGCCGGCAAGGCGGACGACCGCTACCGCGCCGAGTACGGCTTCCCCACCATCCCGAAGCTGCTCGGCGCCTCCCTCCGCCCGTTCACCGCCGCCGGGCTGAACCTCCCCTGGTACACCTGCTTCGGCAACCACGACGGCCTGGCGCAGGGCAACTTCCCGCCCAGCACCACGCAGACCAACGCCCTGGCCACCGGCAGCGTGAAGGTGATCTCGCCGCCGCCGGGCGTCGCCCCCGCCGACATCCTCGACCCCGAGGGCAGCACACTGGAGCAGGTCCTCACCGGGCTCACCGTCTCGCCGTACGCCAAGCTGGTCAGCGCCGATCCCAAACGTCGTCACCTCAGCCGCGGCGAGATCATCGACGAGCACTTCAAGACCTCCGGGCTGCCGCGCGGCCACGGGTTCACCCAGCACAACCGTGACGCCGACACGGCCTACTACTCTTACGACTTGGGCCGCTTCCGGTTCGTGGTGATGGACACCGTGAACCCCAACGGGTACGCCGACGGCTCGATCGACGCCGCTCAGCTCGCCTGGCTCAAGACCACCGTCGAGTCGGCGACCGGCAAGGCCGTGCTGGTGTTCAGCCACCACACCAGCACCACCATGACCAACCCGTTCGTGGCCACCGGTGGTGACCCGAACCCACGGGTGCTCGGCGACGAGCTGACGGCGTACCTGCTCAGCCAGCCCCGACTGATCGCCTGGGTCAACGGGCACAGCCACCGCAACGAGATCCGTGCGCACAAGCGCGCCGACGGCTCGGGCGGGTTCTGGGAGATCAACACCGCAGCGCACATCGACTACCCGCAGCAGGCTCGGTTGCTCGAGGTCACCGACAACGGCGACCGCACCCTGTCGATCTTCACCACGATCATCGACCACGCCGGGCCGGCGGACTACCGCGGCGACCTGGGCTCGACGGTCAGCCTCGCGGCGTTGTCGCGCGAGCTTTCGGTGAACGACCCGCAGGCCAACCTGGACGCCGCCGGACTCGCCGTGGACCGGAACACCGAGCTGCTCGTCGACAAGCCCGCGGACATGGCCTGAGCGGAGTCAGCTCCCGGCAGGAACGCAGAGCACCGGACGGGTGCTGAGCTGCAGCAGCTTGTGCGGGGTCGAGCCCAGCAGCGCGCCTTTGATCGGGCTCTCCCCGGAGGTGCCGACCACGATCACCGTGGCATCGCACGCGTCGGCGACGCGCAGCAGCGCCTCGGCCGGCTTGGCCTCGACCACCTCCACCTCGGCGTCCACGCCTGCCGCCTGCGCGACCTCCAGCGCATGGGACGTGGCTCGACGCCCCATCTCCGTCAGCGCGTCGCGGTGGGCCTTGAACTCCTCGCCCATTCCGCCGGGAGGTGCGGCGCCGTAGACCAGTCGCAACGGCTCACCGAAGCGCGCCGCGACGTCGATCGCGACCCGCAGCGCCGCGTCGGCGCCCGGCGACTCGTCGTACCCCAGGACCACGGTCATCGCGCTCAGCCTTCCAGTCCGTCGGGGTCGCTGATCGCGGCCTTCTTGCCGTGGACGATGTCGGGGTCGGCGACACTCGGCCGCTCCTGCCAGAACCGCGCGTCGCGGCTGCGCCAGAACAACATCAGCGCGATGCCGATCAGGAAGATGCTCACCCCGATGACGAGCGGAGGCCCGACGCCCAACCACGCCTGGCCGCTGTAGGAGTTCTCCGGGTCCGAGAGGTCGCGGATCGAGAGAGCGAGCAGCCAGATCAGCAGCGCGGACCCGATCAGCGGGCCGATCCCGATCAGCAGCAGGTTCTTGGCGCTCTCCAGGAGGTGGCGGCGGTAGAAGATCGCGCAGGCGATCCCGGTCAGCGCGTAGTAGAACGCGATCAGGAGCGACAGCGCCGTGAGCGAGTCGAACAGCGCGTTCTCGCTGATCTGGTAGATGCCGACGTACCAGGCGATCGCGATGCCGGCGACCAGCCAGGTGCTCACGTCGGGGGTGCGGTGCCGCGGGTCGATGTGCCCGATCCTCGGCGGGATCGCTGACCTGCGAGCCATCGAGAGGGCGGTGCGCGAGGCCGGGAGGATCGTGGTCTGCGTGGACGCCACCGCCGAGGTCGCGACGGCCATCAGCAGCACCCAGTCCCAGCCTCCCAGGACCTCCTGGGCGAGGAAGGCGAAGACGAACTCCTCCTCGCCGGCGTTGTCGCTCAGCCACTTGGTGCCGGCGAAGGCGACGACCGCGATGGCCACCGACACGTAGGTGACCAGCAGGATGAACGTCGACAGCAGCGCGGCGCGGCCCGGCGTCGAGGCTCCGTCGGTGGTCTCCTCGCTGAGGTTCACCGAGGACTCCCAGCCCCAGTACGCGAAGACGCCCAGCAGCAGCCCGGCGCTCAGTGCGCCGCTGCCCGCGCCGAACGGGTTGAGCCAGCCCAGCTCGGGCGTCACTTCGTCCAGGGGGCTGTTGCCGTCGACCGCCCGGTAGATCGCGACGGCGGCGAAGACGAGCAGCGCGGCAACCTGGAGGAGGATCAGGAAGTTCTGGAGGTGCGCAGAGACGTCCGTGCCCAGTACACAGATGTAGGTCATCACGAGGATCAGGAGCACAGCCAACGGCATCCGGATCCAGGCGTTGTCGCCCTGCTCCTCCAGCCTGACGGCGTACAGCGCGAACCGCACCCCCACGTCGGCCAGGGAACCGATCACCAGCACGCCGGTCATGGCGATCGACCAGCCGCCGATCCAGCCGAACCACGGCCCCATCGCACGGGTGACCCAGCTGAACGTGGTGCCGCAGTCCATGTCGACCCGGTTGAGGTAGAGGAAGGCCGTCGCGATCAGCGCCATCGGCACGAACGACGCGAGCAGCACCCCCGGCGCGTAGACCCCCGACAGCGCGGCGATCGCGCCGATCACAGCAGCGAGGGAGTACGCCGGTGACGTCGATGCCAGTCCGATGACCAGAGCGTCCACGAACCCGATCGCGTCTGCCTTGAGCTGGGCCTGTTCCGGAGCGGGCGCCGTCATGCACCGTTCCTACAGGATGGGACGGTGCGTGGATAGAGCCCGGCTGGGGGGTCTAGGCCGTGAGGGGGGCCGTCAGCCCTCCGCGGCGAGCTGGCCGCAGGCGCCGTCGATCTCCCGGCCACGGGTGTCGCGCACCGTCGTGGAGATGCCCTTGGCCTCGAGACGGCGCACGAACTCGCGCTCGTCCTTGGGGTCGCTCGCGGTCCACTTGGAGCCTGGCGTCGGGTTGAGCGGGATCAGGTTCACGTGCACCCAGCCCCAGTCGCCGTAGGAGTTGAGGACGTCACCCAGCAGGTCTGCGCGCCAGGCCTGGTCGTTGATGCCGCGCATCATGGCGTACTCGATGGAGACGCGGCGCTTGGTCTTCTTCGCGTAGTTCCACGCTGCCTCGACCGTCTCCCCCACCTTCCAGCGGGTGTTGATCGGCACCAGCTCGTCGCGCAGCTCGTCGTCGGGGGCGTGCAGGCTCAGCGCGAGCGTGACCGGGATGCCCTCCTCGGTCAGCTGGTTGATCCGCGGGACCAGGCCGACCGTGCTGACGGTGATGCCGCGGGCGGACATGCCGAGCCCGTCGGGAGTGGGATCGGTGAGTCGTCGTACGGCACCGATGACGGCCTTGTAGTTGGCCATCGGCTCGCCCATGCCCATGAAGACCACGTTGGAGATCCGGCCCGGTCCTCCCGCGACCTCGTCGCGAGCGAGCGCCCGGGCTCCAGCGACGACCTGCTCGACGATCTCGGCCGTAGACATGTTGCGCTGCAGGCCGCCCTGGCCGGTCGCACAGAAGGGACAGGCCATGCCACAGCCGGCCTGGCTGGAGACGCAGATCGTCACCCGGCCCGGGTAGCGCATCAGCACGGACTCGACGAGGGCGCCGTCGAAGAGCTTCCAGAGCGTCTTGCGGGTGGTGCCCTTGTCGGCCTCCTGGGTCTTCAGCGGCGTCATCAGGTGGGGCAGCAGACCCTCGACCAGCTCGGCGCGCTGGCCGGCCGGCAGGTCGGTCATCAGGTCCGGGTCGTCGACCAGCCTGGAGAAGTAGTGCGTGGAGAGCTGTCGCGCGCGGAACCCGGGCAGGCCCAGCTCCTCGAGCCGCGCCTTGCGCTCGGCGGGGGTCAGGTCGGCGAGGTGACGCGGTGGCTTGCCGCGCCCCTTGGGCTCCTCGAACACGAGGGGAAGGGTCTTGATCGATTCAGTCACAACCGACCCATCCTCCCATCGCACCCCTGCGTCATACGAATCGTGGCCTCGAGGCCACAGTTCGTACGACGTCCGAGCGTCTGCGGTCAGCTCCAGCGACTGGAAAGCGGTGGCGGACGCCCGGATATCCCGTGTCGACCAAGGTGACCGCCTCGGTCATCGAGACCTCCGTTCAGCTGCGCCGCAACCGGTAGAAGACCTCGTCGAACCTCAGGGCCCGGGCCAGCGAGTCCGGCTCCGAGTCCGCGACCACGGCGTCGGTGATCTCCCAGCCGGTGAAGGCCTCCTCGACGTCCTCGCGGGTGCATCCGCGCGGCAGAGGTCCGCGGCGTCCGGGCGCGAAGCAGTCCAGCAGCACGGTGGCGTCGGCGGAGGCCACGGCGCTCACCTGGGAGCCCATCGCCCGGCGCCCGTCCCGGTCCAGGCCGTGAAACGTGCCGGTGTCCAGCACCAGCCGATAGCCGGTGCCGACCGCCGACTCGTTCAGACGAGTGACGTCTCCGCCGACCAGAGCCATGTCGACTCCGGCCTCGCGGATTCGGTCGGCGGCGCGGTCCAGGGCACGGCGGACGTTGTCGACCCCGGTCACCTGCCAGCCGCGGCTGGCGAGCTGCACTCCCCACACCGCGCTTCCGCAGCCGAGGTCCAGCGCCAGGCCGTACGGCGGGCCGCCGGCGGCCTCCTCGCGGGCGATCAACGCGAGAAGCTGTTCTGCGAACGGACGATGGTCGGCGAGATCCTCCCAAGGATGGAAACCGAGCTGGTAGGAGACCTTGTAGAAGACACTCACTGCCCTGCCCTCCCCGACTCCAGGTTCGACATGACGACGCCGATGGCAGGCTCCAGCAGGTCCGTCGGGGTGAACTCGACGATCTGTGCGCCGGCGTGGTGCACCGGTGTGTGGCCGGGCGGGACGTAGTAGGCGTCGCCGGCGCGGTAGCACTCCGCGTGGTCGGGAAACACGAACTCCACCTGTCCGGACACGACGTACCCCCACCGGGGGAACTGGCAACGGTCGTCGGGCAGGCCGGCGAACAACGGCGCCATGTCCAGATCGGCGGTGTGCGCCTCGAAGCACACCGTGTAGCCGCCCTCGAAGTTCGCCAGGCGGACGTCGAGCCCGTCCATCGTGATCGACTCCGGCGCGGTCTCTCGGGAAACGCTTGGCATGCCGGCCTCCTCCTTCTCGGTCCAGCAGTCGCCGGACACCGTCACGCTAGGTAGTCGGACGAGTCGCCGCATCGGCGAAACCACCCATCACCCGGATCGACCGGGATGGGTACAGGGACCACTCAGAGAAGATCGGCCTGGTAGGCAGCCGCGGTCGCAGCCGCCCGCGAGGAGACGTCGAGCTTGGCGAAGATGTTGCTCAGGTGCCGGTCGACGGTCCTCTCGCTCAGCCCCAGCTCGACACCGATCGACCGGTTGGTCGAACCTTGCGCGACGAGTCGCAGGACCTCGATCTCACGGCCGGTGAGGAGGTCCTGTCCGGTCTCTCGATCCGTCGCCCGGTCCAGGTCCGCCAGGTCGCCGATGGCGCCGAGTGCCTCGAGCACGGCCCGCGACGCGGCGAGCTCGAGGGCGGCCCCCTCGTCGTCCCCCAGGGCACGCCGGGCGCGGGCGATCAGCACGCCGGTCCTGGCCACGTCATAGGTCGCCTCGAGACTGCGGAACGCGGAGCTGGCCCGTCGGAGCGGTGCCAGCGCAGCCTGGGCGTCACCTTCGCCCAGGCTGGTGGCGCCCATGGCTCGGTCCGACACCGCGGCGAGCATCGGGGAGCCGAGCGCGCGGGAGAGCTCCGCGAGGTCCTCGCAGGCCGAACGGGCAGCGCTGACCTCCCCGGTGGCGAGCATCACCTCCACACGGGCCGCCAGCAGCTGCGGACGGTTCACCTGCCCGTCGTCCTCGGCGAGAGCGCGCTCGACACCACGGGCCGCGGCACCACCCCGCCCGCGCGCGAGCCGCAGCAGCGCGAGTCCGGGCTGTGGGTCCCTGCCCTGGGTGCTCGCCTCCCGGTAGCACTGCTCCGCCTCGTCGAACTGGCCGCACAGCCGGTGCAGCTCGCCCTGCTGGTAGATCGCCGCGCCGAGGGCGGGCTGGACGACGGGCGAGGACAGCCGTCTTCGCGCCAGCCCCGCCTGGGCCATCGCTTCCCCCCATGCCCCCTTGAGCTGCAGGAACTCTGCGCGGTGGACCGTGCAGAGCCCGGCGTACGGCACGAGATCGGGTTGGTTCTCGCACCAGCGCGCGAAGGCCGCGGTCCAGGCCTGTCCGCGGCGTACGTCGACCAGGTCGTGGCAGGCGTCGATCGCGGTGCAGAAGCTGTCGCCCACCACGATCGGGGAGGTCTCACCGGCGACCACCGCCACCATCGCCTCGTCGAGCAGTCGGACGCCCCCGGGAACATCGCTGCGGAAGATCAGTACCCGGCCGAGGGCCAGTCGCGCGAGGGTCGAGAGATCCCTCTCGCCACACCGCTCGGCCCGGTCGCCCGCCCGGGTGAGGTGGGCTTCCGCGGCCGCCAGATCCCCTCCGAAGACAGCCTGGAGTCCCTGGAGGTAGGCCAGATGAGCCTGCTCGGCGGACTCTGCTGGAGCATCGCCCAGCACACGTTCGGTCCGCGCGATCCAGCCGATCGCGCTCGAGTGCTCGCCCGCGTTGAGCAGCCTGAACACCAGCCAGAACGCACACCTGACAGCGCCGAGGCGATCACCGGCGAGCAGGTGTCTGTGGTGTGCCTGCCGCCAGGCCTCGTCACTGGCGCCGTTCTCGGCGACCAGGAACGCCGCGACGGCCAGTTTCTCCAGGTCCGACTCCCGCAGGGATGAATCCGCGTCACAGGCGGACAGGAGCTCCCACGCCTCCCGCCACGACGACTGCTCGAAGCTCGCCCTGGCACGTCGCAGTCGCGGGTCCTCAGCCATGCACCCTCCCGGGTCCCATGCCTACTTCGTCCCAGTAAAGCCCAGTGTCTGCGCGGCCACCACCCGACGGAGACGGCAGGATGTCGCCATGGCGCCCTGGGTGCTCCATGTCGACATGGACCAGTTCATCGCGGCGGTGGAGATCCTCCGCCACCCCGAGCTGGCCGGGCTACCCGTGATCGTCGGCGGCCGCGGCGACCCGACGGAGCGTGCCGTGGTGTCCACTGCGTCCTACGAGGCCCGGGAGTTCGGGGTGCACTCGGGGATGCCGCTGAAGACAGCGGTGCGTCGCTGTCCCGAGGCGGTGCTGCTGCCGGTCGACGGGCCGGCGTACGACGCGGCGTCAGCGGTCGTGATGGACACCCTCCGAGCGGTCCCCGGCGCCGTGGTCGAGGTGCTCGGCTGGGACGAGGCGTTCGTCGGGATCGTGACCGATGACCCGGAAGTCGTGGCGCGCAGCCTGATGGCCGACGTCCTCGCCGCCACCGAGCTGTACTGCTCGGTGGGCATCGGCGACACGAAGGTGCGCGCCAAGATCGCCACCGAGTTCGGCAAGCCACGTGGGACCTTCCGGCTGACCCGGGAGAACTGGTTCGCCGTGATGGGTGAGCGTCCGACGAAGGACCTGTGGGGCATCGGCAGCCGGATCTCTCAGCGCCTGGCCGGCCTCGGGATCGAGACCGTGCGCCAGCTCGCCGAGACACCCGACGAGCCGCTGATGGCCGAGTTCGGTCCGAACACCGGACCACACATCGGTCGCCTCGGTCGCGGCGTCAGCAGCGCCACCGTGGACGACAGTCCGTGGATCGCCCGCGCGCACGGCCGGGAGACGACGTACCAGCAGAACCTCAGCGCAGCCCGACGAGATCGAAGCCGCCATCCGCGTCCTGGCCGACCAGGTGGTCGAGGACATCCGCAAGGAGGATCGGGCCTGCGCGCGCGTGCACCTCAAGGTGCGGTTCGCGCCGTTCTTCACGGTCAACCGGAGCCGCAAGCTGACGGATCCCACGTTCGACCCGGCCCTGATCGCCGGCACCGCGGTCGACCTTCTGCACCGCCTCGAGGACGACCGCCCCATCCGGCTGCTCGGTCTGCGCGCCGAGATGGTGCCGCCGGAGGGTGGGTACGACGCGCCTCGCACCCACGGTCGCCGCGGCAACCCGTGACTGCGCGGCGGGACGTCATCCGAATCGTGGCCTCGAGGCCACAGTTCGTATGACGTCCGCCCGGGCGCTCTAGAAGACGAGGTAGTGCAGCAGTAACCAGATCGGCGGCGCCGTGGCGAGCAGTGAGTCGAGCCGGTCCATCAGGCCGCCGTGGCCGGGGACGATCTGGCTCATGTCCTTGATGCCGAGGTCGCGCTTCATCACCGACTCGCAGAGGTCGCCCAGCGTGGCCATCACGACCGCGATGACGCCGAGAGCGACACCCACCCACCAGTCCCCCTCGAGCAGGTAGACCACAAGCACGTAGCCGGCAGCAACGCAGGCGATCGCCGAGCCGGCGAACCCCTCCCACGACTTCTTCGGGGAGATCACCGGAGCCATCGGGTGCTTGCCGAACAGCACCCCCGCTGCGTAGCCGCCGATGTCGGAAGCGGCGGTGACGATGATGAAGGTCAGGATCGCTTTGGTGCCCTCGTCCTCGGCGAGCAGCAGCGCCACGAACGAGCCCAGGAAGGGGATGTAGATCAGCGTGAACACCGAAGCGGTGGCGTTCTGCACGTAGCCGTCCACCCCGCGACGCAGCAGCCACAGCATCGTGGCGAGCGCGGTCACCGCCGTCGCCGTGACGAGTGCGGGGGCACCGAAGACGTATGCCACCCCGACCATGACCACACCGCCGAGCATCAACGGCTCCTGCGGGATGTCGATGCCGCGGGTCTTCAGTCCCTGGTGCATCTCCCAGATCGCCACGACCACGGCCGCGCCCACGATGAACATGAAGGCGGGGTCCCAGAAGGCGAGGGAGAGCACGATCGCTCCCGCGAGGACGAGTCCGGAGGCGATGGCAACCGGGAGGTCGCGACCGGCGCGGCCGGGGTTCTTCGCCGGCTCCTCTGGTTGCACCGGCGCGGGCGAGGCCTCTGTCATGTAGGTCAGACCTCGAGCAGTTCGGATTCCTTGTGCTTGAGCAGGTCGTCGATCTGGTCGGTGTGCCGCTTGGTGGTCGAGTCGAGCTTCTTCTCGGCGCCGGTCACGTCGTCCTTGCCGACCTCGCCGTCCTTCTCGAGCTTCTCCAGCGCCTGCTTGGCGTTGCGGCGGATGTTGCGTACGGCGACCCGGCCCTCCTCGGCCTTGGTCTTGGCGACCTTGATGTACTCCTTGCGCCGCTCCTCGGTCAGCTCGGGCAGCACGACCCGGATCAGCCGGCCGTCGTTCGAGGGGTTCACGCCGAGGTCGGAGTCACGGATCGCCTTCTCGATGGCGGGCATCGCACCGAGGTCGTAGGGCTGCACGAGGATGACGCGGGCCTCCGGGGCGGTGAAGCCGGCCAGCTGCTGGATCGGGGTGGGAGTGCCGTAGTAGTCAGCGGTCAGCTTCGAGAACATCGAGGGGTTGGCGCGGCCGGCACGGATGGCGCCGAACTCCTCGCGGGTGACCTCGACGGCCTTCGCCATCTTGTGGTCAGCGTCCTTCAAAGTGTCGTTGATCAACGCATCTCTCCTAGTCGCTGTGGCCGTGCGCCGCGGTGGCGTCGCCGGCGCTGACGAGGGTGCCAATCTTCTCACCCTGCACGACCCGAAGGATGTTTCCCTCGGGCTGCATGCCGAAGACGATCATCGGCATGTGGTTCTCCATGCACAAGGCGAAGGCGGTCGCATCAGCCACCTTCAGACCCTGCTGGAGGGCCTCGACGAACGTGAGCTCGTCGTACTTCATCGCATCGGGGTTGGTGCGAGGGTCGGAGTTGTAGACGCCGTCGACGCCGTTCTTGCCCATCAGCACGACCTCGCACTTGGTCTCCAGCGCTCGCTGGGCGGCGACGGTGTCGGTGGAGAAGTACGGCATCCCGGCGCCGGCGCCGAAGATGACCACGCGACCCTTCTCGAGGTGCCGGATGGCGCGACGCGGGATGTAGGGCTCCGCGACCTGTCCCATGGTGATCGCGGTCTGCACCCGCGTCTCGATGCCTTCCTTCTCCAGGAAGTCCTGGAGGGCCAGGCAGTTCATCACGATGCCGAGCATGCCCATGTAGTCCGCACGGGCACGGTCCATGCCGCGCTGCTGGAGCTCGGCGCCGCGGAAGAAGTTTCCGCCGCCGGTGACGATCGCGACCTCGACGCCGGAGCGCTGGACCACGGCGATCTCGCGCGCGATCTTCTGGACGACGTCAGGGTCGACGCCGACCTGTCCGCCGCCGAAGACCTCGCCGGAAAGCTTCAGCAGCACTCGTTTGTAGCCGGTCATGCAGTTCCCTCCGAGTGGCGTGTGGTCTTTGCGCAACCTACTTCAGTGGGGATCGAGGAGCGAACGGTGGCACCAGGAATCGGCTCACCCGGGCAGGCAGAAGGCCGGTACGACGACGTCGTACCGGCCTCCCACGCAGAGCCTGTGCTGGTGCTCAGGCACCGACCTCGAAGCGGGCAAACCGCTTGACCTCGACACCAGCTGCGTCGAGGACGGCCTTGACCGACTTCTTGCTGTCGGTGACCGACGGCTGGTCGAGCAGGGCGACGTCCTTGAAGAAGCCGTTCAGGCGACCCTCGGCGATCTTCTCGATCGCCTGCTCGGGCTTGCCCTCCTCGCGCGCCGTGGCAGCGCCGATCTCGCGCTCCTTCGCCACGATCTCGGCGGGGACCTCGTCGCGAGACAGGTAGATCGGCTTCATGGCCGCGATCTGCATCGCTGCACCACGGGCGGCCTCCTCGTCGGAGCCGTCGTACTCCACGAGTACGCCGACAGCCGGCGGGAGGTCAGCGGAGCGCTTGTGCATGTAGACCACGGACTTGCCGTCGAAGAACGCGACCTGGCCGAGCTCGATCTTCTCGCCGATGGTGATCGCGAGATCCTCGACGACCTCGCCGACGGTCTTGCCGTCGAGCGGCACCGCCTTGAGGCTCTCGGTGTCGGTCGCCTTGGCCTCGGCGGCCGCGTCAGCGATGCGCTGGGCGGCGGCGATGAAGGCGTCGTTCTTCGCGACGAAGTCGGTCTCGCTCTTCAGCTCGACCAGTGCTCCACCGGAGGTGGCGACCAGACCGGAAGTCGCCTCACGCTCGGCACCGCGAGCAGCGGCCTTCTTGCCGAGCTTGATGCGGAGCAGCTCAGTCGCCTGGTCGAAGTCGCCATCGGCTTCCTCCAGGGCCTTCTTGCAGTCCATCATCCCCGCGCCGGTGAGCTCGCGGAGCTTCTTGACGTCGGCGGCGGTGATCGCCACGCTCAGCTCTCCTTCGTCTTGTCAGCGTCCTCAGCCGGGGCGTCAGCGCTGGTGTCGGTGGTGTCGGTTGCCTCGGCGGCGGGAGCCTCGGGGGTCTCATCGGCGGGAGCAGCCGCGGCCTCCTCGGCGGCCGGAGCCTCCGGGGTGACCTCGGCAGCAGGCGCCTCGGGGACGGCCTCGGGAGTCGCCTCGGCAGCAGGCGCCTCGGGGGTCTCCTCGGCAGCAGGCGCCTCCGGGGTGGCCTCAGCAGCAGGAGCCTCCGGGGCGGGTGCTTCGGCTGCAGCCGGAGCCTCGGTGGCCTCGGATGCGGCTCCGGTCGCCTCGACGGCCGGGGTCGCCTCGGTCTTCTCGTCGCCACCGGTGGCGGTGACTGCGGCCTTGTCGGCGTCACCCTGGAGCAGGTCACGCTCCCAGTCGGCCAGCGGCTCGTCGGTGCCGATGCCCTTGGCGTCGCCCTCGGTCTTGACGCCCGAACGAGCGATCAGGCCGTCGGCGACGGCGTCGGCGATCACGCGGGTGAGCAGGCCGACGGCGCGGATGGCGTCGTCGTTGCCCGGGATCGGGTAGTCGACCAGGTCGGGGTCGCAGTTGGAGTCCAGGATCGCGATGATCGGGATCTTCAGCTTGCGCGCCTCTTCGACAGCGAGGTGCTCCTTGTTGGTGTCCACGATCCACACGGCGGACGGCGTACGGCTCATCTCGCGGATGCCACCGAGGGTCCTGTCGAGCTTGATCTGCTCGCGGCGCATGTGGAGCAGTTCCTTCTTCGTGCGGCTGGAGCCGGCGACGTCGTCGAAGTCGATGTCGTCGAGCTCCTTGAGGCGGTTGATCCTCTGGTGCACGGTCTGGAAGTTGGTGAGCATGCCACCCAGCCAGCGCTGGTTGACGTAGGGCATCCCGACGCGGGTCGCCTGCTCGGCAATCGCCTCCTGGGCCTGCTTCTTGGTGCCCACGAACATGATCGTGCCGCCCTTGGCCACGGTGTCCTTGATGAACGCGTAGCTGGTGTCGATGTAGGACAGCGACTGCTGCAGGTCGATGATGTAGATGCCGTTGCGCTCGGTCATGATGAAGCGCTTCATCTTGGGGTTCCAGCGTCGGGTCTGGTGCCCGAAGTGGACGCCGCTCTCGAGGAGCTGGCGCATGGTGACGACTGCCATCTGATTCTTTCCTGTTGTGTCCGCGCACACAGAGGTGCACGAACCGGTTTTCAGTTCGGTTGCAGAGCTCCTCCGATGTCGCTGGAGGGCCTGCCCTGACGCCTGTGTGGGACCCGACCCTGTCTCCAGGGACTGAGAGTCCTCACCCGCGTGGTTCCGCCCAGCAGGAACTTCCAGGGCGGCGCGGAAACGAGCGTGCGAAGTCAACCCGTGCGGGTTGCTGGGGACACTCTATCCGGGCGTGGCTGAGGTGTCGAAACGAGCCCGGGCGCCTCATGGCTGGCTAGGGTTGCGGCGTGAGGCTGACGACGGGGGTGGCGGCGGGACTGCTCCTGGCGTTGACGGCGTGCGGTGGCGGCGACGGTGATCCGCCGGGCGGAAGGAACGAGCCGGACGACCCCCCGCCGGCCCCCCAAGGAGCACTCGTGCTCGACTTCGAGTCCGGTCCCGGCCCCGGACAGGCAGTGGAGGCGGTCACCAACCAGGGCTCGAACCCGGTGAACGTGCTCGTCTCCACCTCGGGATCCGCCACGGTCGAGTCCGTGGAAGGTCCCGACGGCGGCCGGGCCGTGCGCTTCCCGGCGTACCCGGCAGCTGCTACGGCGCCCGCGGTGGCGCTGGTCGCGACCGCCGACGACCCCTCCGCGCTGGGTCCGCTCGACCGCGACTTCGAGTTCGGTGCCACCTTCCGGCTGGATCCCGAGTCGTCGGGCAGCGACGTGGACAACGGCGACAACCTGGTCCAGCGCGGCAGCTTCAGCGATCCGGGCCAGTTCAAGATCCAGCTCGACCACGGCGTGCCTTCCTGCCGCGTCGCGGGAGACGGGGGCGAGGTCTTCGTCGAGGCAGCCGAGGCCGTCGAGCCCGATGTCTGGTACGCGGTCTCCTGCGAGCGAGTGGGCTCCGAGGTCAGCCTCACGCTCACGCCGTACGACGAGCCGGACGACGCGGAGTCGTGGAGCGCCACCGGCCCGACCGGCACCCTCGCCTTCGAGACCCAGCCACTGTCCATCGGCGGGAAGGTCAGCCCCGACGGCGTCCCGGTGGCGTCGGCGGACCAGTTCAACGGCGCGGTCGACGACGTGTTCCTGCGGATCGAGTGACCGCACGGCCGGCTGGCGTCCACACCCCGCTGTCGACCAAGGTCGATCCACAGGCGCTCGAGCGTCGGTAGCCGCGTCGCCCGGCCACCGGCACGGTGGCGGGATGCGCCTCCTCGTCTCCCTCTTCCTGGCCCTGTCGCTGACACCCGGCCTGGTCGGGTTTGCGGCCCCGGTCCGGGCCGACACCGTCCCGGCGCCGGCCAGGGACGGCGTCTGGCCGCTCTCGCCGCGCCCGGACGTGGTCTCCGGGTTCGACCCGCCTACGACCACGTGGGGAGCCGGACACAGAGGCGTCGACCTGCTCGGCCGGGTCGGTCAGCCCGTCCACACCGCCCTCGGTGGGACGGTCACGTTCGCCGCCCGGCTCGCGGGTCGCGGGGTCGTGGTGGTGGACCACGGAGGTGTGCGGACGACGTACGAACCGGTGAGCGCGAGCGTGCAGACGGGCGACAAGGTCGGCCGCGGCAGTGTGATCGGCACGCTGCAGCGCGTGTCGAGCCACTGTTTCCCGCGCGCATGTCTGCACTGGGGACTGAGGCGCGGCAAGACCTACCTGGACCCGTTGACCCTGGTCGGCGCCGGGCCGATCCGGCTGCTTCCGCTCGACGGTGGTCAACCGATGTCGCTCTGGCTCGCAACGTTCCGGTGGTGAGCGCCGCCTCGGTTTCCCTCGCTGGCAGGATTGACGGGTGGATGGTTCCTACGTGGTCACCGGCGGCGGACAAGGCATCGGCCGCGCGATCACCGAGCGTCTGGCCTTGGACGGGCCGGTCGTCGTGATCGAGCTCGAGGCAGAGTCCGCGAGCTGGATCGCCGGCACCCCTGGCGTCGAGGTGGTCGTGGGGAGTGCGGCCGAGCACGCAGTCGCGCGCGAGGCAGCCCGCTTGGCCAACACTGCGGCTCCGCTCACCGGCTGGGTCAACAACGCGGCAATCTTCCGGGACGCGTTCCTGACGGACGATCCGGCCACCGTCCTCGACATCGTCGAGGCCAACCTTCGACTGGCGGTCGTCGGCTGCGCGGTCGCGGTATCGGCCTTCCGTCAGCAAGGTGTGCGCGGCGCCATCGTCAACGTCTCGTCCCACCAGGCGCAGCGTCCGGTGCGCGGCGCACTGCCCTACGCGACCGCCAAGGCCGCGATCGAGGGACTCACCCGCGCTGTCGCGGTCGACCACGGACCCGAGGGGATCCGCTGCAACGCGATCGCGCTGGGATCGGTCACGACCGCCCGCTACGAGGCGTTCCTGGCCGCCGATGCCGAGCGAGCGGCGGGCATCGAGGCCCAGGTCCAGGCCCTGCACCCGCTCGGCCGTGTGGGCGAGCCTGGCGAGGTGGCGGACGTGACCGCGTTCCTGCTCTCCCCGGCCGCCGGCTTCGTCAGCGGCGCAGTGCTTCCCGTGGACGGCGGCAGGTCGGTCTACGGTCCCGACCCCGAGGAGGCCTGAGCCTGGCTCAGGCGCGCGGGTGGGCGAGCTTGTAGGCCTGTCGCAGCCGGTCCGTCGTGACATGGGTGTAGATCTGCGTCGTCGCCAGCGACGCGTGCCCGAGCATCTCCTGAACCGTCCGCAGGTCCGCCCCACCCTCGAGCAAGTGGGTGGCCGCTGTGTGCCGGAGCCCGTGCGGCCCCATGTCGGGAGCATCCGGCACCTCGGCGAGCCGGGCGTGCACCAGTGTCCGCACCGCCCGTTGGTCCATCCGCCGGCCGCGTGCCCCCAGGAACATCGCCGCTCCGGCGCCCGGGGTGAACAGCTCCGGGCGCCCCTTCTCGAGCCAGCTCCCGATGGCCAGGTCGGCAGGGACGCCGTAGGGCACGGTGCGCTCCTTTCGGCCCTTGCCCAGCACGCGCACCACTCGCCTTGCGCGGTCCACGTCGTCGACGTCGAGCCCGCACAGCTCACCGACCCGGATACCGGTCGCGTAGAGCAGCTCCAGGATCGCGACGTCGCGCAGCCCGAGAGCACTGCCGTCGTCGGCATGCACGGCGGCAGCCTCGAGCAACGACCGTGCCTCCGCGGCGTTCAGGGCCGGAGGCAGGGGTTTGTGCGCCTTGGGGGTGCCCAGGCCCGCGCCCGGGTCCGCATCGGCGCGACCGGTCCGCTGCGCCCAGGCCGTGAACACCCGCACCGCGGTGGCGCGACGCGCCATCGTCGTCCGCGCCTTGCCCAGGGTCTGCTGCTTGGCCAGCCAGCTGCGCAGGGCACGGAGATCGAGGGACCGCAGGTCGCTGTGCCCGAGCGCGGCGGCGTGCTCGAGCATGCCGTGCACGTCGCCGATGTAGGCACGGATCGTGTGCGCCGCCAGGTCGCGCTCCGAGGTCAGGTGCCGCTCGTACGCCGCCAGGGCGGTCGCGAGCTCCTCGGGCAGATCCTCCATCCCGCCAGAGTACGAACTGACCGGCCCCCCGCCCGGCAGGCGCGACCCGGCGCCGGTCAGGACTCCGCAGGCTCCGCCGCCAGTCGCCAGCGCCCGAGCGAGTGCTCCACCAGCCCCGCACGGTGCAGGAGGAGAAGCGCTTCCTTGGTGCGGACGTGGGCGATCCCGGCGGTGCGGGCGATCGAACCCGAGTCGGCTGACTGCATCAGCGGAACGGCATCGAGCACCTGCCGCTCCCGCGGCGGGAGGCGGTCGCGGACAGTCTCCGGCTCGCGCGGCTCGGCCAGGGTGAACGACCCGATCGGGCCCACGGCCTCCAGGACCTCCTCCCCGGAGGTCACCAGCAGCGCGTCCCGGGCGCGGATCAGCTGGTGCACCCCTGCCGACGGCTCGCTGGTCACCGGACCAGGCACCCCCATCACCGTTCGTCCCAGGCCGCCGGACCAGCTCGCGGTGTTGAGCGCGCCGCTGCGGAGAGCTGCCTCGACCACCACCGTCCCGCGGGCGAGTCCGGCGATGACCCGGTTCCTGGCCAGGAACCGGATCTTGGTCGGCGCGCACCCCGGCGGCGCCTCGGAGACCACCAGCCCGACGTCGGCGATGTAGTCGATCAGGCTGCGGTGCGCCGCCGGATAGGCCCGGTCGACCCCGCACGCGAGCACGGCGACCGTGAGCCCGCGGCCGGCCAGGGCTCCGCGGTGAGCAGCTTGGTCGATCCCGTACGCCGCCCCGGAGACCACGCTCCAGGACGCGCGGGCCAGGGTCGCAGCGATGTCCGCGGCGACGTCGGCCGCCGTAGGTGGTCGCCGAGCGCGAACCCACGACGGCAACTGCGTCGGCAGTCGCCTCGTCCAGCCGGCGGGGACCCCGGCACCACAGCCCGACCGGCACCCCGCCCCTCTCATGCAGGTGGGGTGCGTGCTCCAGGTCGTCCAGGACCGGCGGCCACTCCTCGTCACCCGGTACGACGAACCGGATTCCCTGCGTCGAAGCCCGCTCGAGCTCCAGCACCGGGTCGGTGGCCCCGAGCCGCTCGGCGAGGTCAGCGCCGAGCTCCTGGTCGGCTGCTTGGTCCTGCAGGCTTCGCAGCACCCGCTCACCGCCCAGATCGTGGACCAGGTCGGTCAGCCGGGGGTCGCCAGGCTCACCGATCCTGGACAGCACCACTCGCGCGAGCCGTTCGGCCTCGGCGACGCCGCTCACGCCGGCTCGCTGCTGACGGCGGGACCGTGACGGCGCGGCAGGCTGCTCAGCAGCAACGGAGTCGCGGAGCGGAGACGCAACGCCACGTCCAGCTCCTCGAGCCCGGGCCGCGCGACACCGGCCAGGTCGGCCACCGACCACGCCACCCGGTGGACCCGCACGGCGCCTCGGCGGGTCAGCCGGCCGGCGTACACCTCGGTGTCGAGTCGCAGGGCTGCGCCGTCGGTCAACGGCCACTCCTCGCGGAGCATCGGTCCCGGCGCCTGGGCGTTGAGCCGCCAGGGATGGTCGGCGTAGCGCCATCGCTGTCGCTCTCGAGCAGCACTCACCCGAACCCGGATGTCCGCGCTGGGCTCGGGCCGGTCGAACGGAAGCGACTCCGTCTGCCGCTGGTCGTGACTGATCGGCTCGACGAACCGGGTGATGTCGACCCGGTCGCGCGATCGGCCCGGAGATCTTGCGGCGGTACTCCCGCCGCTTGACCTCCGAGCAGGTGCACCTGTGGTCGCGCGAATAGGGGTGGTACTCCCCACAGCGGCACGGGTTGCAGGCGAAGACGAACATTGTCCGCGCGGGATAGGTGGCGTCCTCCTCTCCTCGGGAGATGGAGATCTCCCCCGCCTCCAGCGGCTCCCGCAACGCCTCCACGACATCGGCCGGGAACAACGGGAACTCGTCGAGGAACAGCACCCCGAGGTGGGCCTTGCTCACCTCGCCCGGCCGTACGCGGCCGGTGCCGCCACCGAGGATGCCGGTGCGGGACGCGGAGTGGTGCGGCGCCCGGAAGGGCGGCCGGACGATCCGGGATGCGCCCGCCGGAAGGGTCCCGCAGAGCGAGTGGACAGCCGTGAGCTCCAACGACTCGTCGTCGGTGAGGTCGGGCAGCAGCCCCGGGATGCGCTCGGCGAGGGTGGTCTTGCCGGAGCCCTTGGGACCGGTGAGCATCAGGTGGTGGCCACCGGCAGCCGCGACCTCCACGGAGTAGCGCGCGTCCTGCATGCCGATGACGTCGGACATGTCGAGGTCCTCCAGGCGTTCCTCGCCGCGCCAGCTGAGCAGCGGCGCACCCGACAACCCCTCCACCTCCGGCGCTTCCGGCACCTCGTCGTCACCCCTGAGCAACGCCACGACCTGCGCGAGTGAGCGGATCCCGAACACCCGCATGCCGGGCACCATCGAGGCCTCTGCGGTCTGCGGCTCGGGAACGTAGACCGTCTCGATGCCACGGGCCGCAGCAGCCATCGTCATCGGCAGCACCCCCGGCACGCAGCGGATCCGGCCGTCCAGGGTCAGCTCGCCGATCATCGCTGCGCTCTCCAGCGCTCGGCGGGGGAACTTCGGGTCCGCTGCCACGAGGACCGCGACAGCGATGGCGAGGTCGAAGTGCGGTCCGCGCTTCGGCAGGTCGGCGGGCGAGAGCAGGATCGTGGTCCGGCGCGTGTTGGGCCACCTGAACTCGCTGTTGTTGACCGCCGCGCGGCAGCGGTCGCGCGCCTCGGTGATGGACGTGTCCGGTCGACCGACGAGAGCCGTGCCGACCAAGCCGTCGGAGAGGTCGACCTGTACGTCGACCACGTGGCCGATCGCCCCCTGCAGCGACACCGTGTGCGTGGTGGCGACCATCAGCCCACTCCCTGGACGTGCTCGACCTCGGCCGCACCGCGTTCGGCGAGCAGGACACCGACCAGGTCGACCCGGATGTCGTGGGGATGCACGTCGTGCTCCACCAGCCAGCGGGCAGCGAGCCGCCGCAGTCGCGCGCCCTTCGCCGCCGAGACGGCTTCCAGCGGGTGGCCGTACGCCGCAGAGCTGCGCGTCTTCACCTCGCAGAACACCAGCACGTCGCCGTCACGGAGAACCAGGTCCATCTCACCCAGCTCACACCGCCAGTTGCGGTCGACGAGCACCATCCCCTGCTCGACCAGCCGCTGGGCGGCGACCCGCTCGCCGTACGACCCGAGGTTGCTGTTGCGCGTGCTGCTCTTCATGGGCAAAGGGAACGCCGACCTGGTGGCCTCTGGGTGCCGCGCGCATGCGGCTGTGGACAGGCGACCCGGCAACCCGTGGCTGTGGACGTGAACCGGCCGTTCGGGCGCGGTACCGGTGCAGATGTTCCCACGTGGAACAATTAAGGCAAAAAAGGTACAAACCAGATGCGCAACATCTAGTCTCGGCTACGGACCAACTTCGGCCTGGGAGGCAGATTTGTCAGGTCGTCGCAGATCTGAGCGCGGGGCGGTAGCCGTCGAGGCAGCCCTCGTGACGCCTTTCATCGCCCTCATCCTCTTCGGCATCATCGAGATGTCGTTCCTGATGCGGGACGTGGTGTCGGTCAACAGCGTCGTCCGTACGGGTGCCCGCATCGCCTCTGTCTCCGCTGGCGCGGGAGACGGGACCTGTGAGGCCGGCTCCAACCCACCGCCCTGCTCGCCCGCGACCGCGCCCGCACTGGCACAGGCTGCAGCCGACGCGATTCAGCGGGCCGGCAGCGCGATGCCGCCCGACAGCATCGACAGAGTCCTCATCTTCGAGGCCGGGACCAACGGCTTCCCGGTCGGCAGGACGGACCTGACCTGCGGGACCAACTGCGTCACCTACGTCTGGGACACAGTGCTCAACAAGTTCCGCTACTCCGCTGGCACGTGGGACACCTCTCAGGTCAACGCCTGCGTGAACGACCCGAACCGGGACGCCGTGGGCGTCGCACTGATTGCCACGCACAAATGGATCACCGGCCTGTTCGGCAGCCCCAGCGGGTTCATCGTCACCGAACGAAGCGTCATGCAGTTCGAGCCGCTGCCGCACGAGACATGCCTGCCGGGTCAGCACCCATGAACAGGACTCATCCAGGGCGGAGCCGCCGCCGGGGCGAGCAGGGGTACGTCGCGGTCTTGGTGGCGATCATGGCGGCGACCGTCATCCTTCCGCTGTGCGCGATCGCGGTCGACGTGGCTCGCTGGTACGTCGAGGTGGAGCGCATGCAGAACGCGGCGGACGCCGCCTCGATGGCTGGCGTGACCTATCTGCCGGACGACATGGACTCGGCGAGAGCGACCGCAATCGCGGTTTCCGCACGCAATGGCTTCCCCAACTCAGGCACCTCGTCGGTCACGGTCGCTACGGGCTCGAAGCCGACCCAGCTCAAGGTCACGGTCTCCAGCACCGTCCGCAACACCTTCGGGGCGGCGTTCGGCATCGGGTCGGCCAACATCAGCCGGTTCGCTGTGGCCGACTACAACGGTCCCGCACCGATGGGCAGCCCGTGCAACGCCTTCGCCAACGAGCCGACTGCCGGCGCTGCGGAGCCGCTCGGCACCGGAAGCCAGATCGTGCCACCGGTGGGGGGCGCCGTCTGCACGTCGTCCCCGAAGTTCTGGGCTGCGATCGCCGGCCCGGAGACACCCAAGGGCAACGGCGACGCCATCATGACGCGCAGGTGCTCGAGTGGGAACGACGACTGCACCGGCACGACCAACGACGAGTTCGAACCGATGGGCTACTTCTACATCATCCGGGTCGCCCAGGGTGCCGTGAACCAGCCGGTGACGCTGCAGGTCTACGACCCGGCCTTCGTCGAGACCGGCGACCGGTGCACGGAAGCCGTGGACAGCACGAACAGCCCCACGGGCACCACGTTGCGCGACAACATGAGCACCTACACGGCCGACGGCAACACGCGCTACGCGAAGACGCCCGGCGCCTTCTGCGCCGGTGACACCCTCACCAGCGATGGTGCGCAGGCACCCGTCACCTCCTTCGTCGTGCGCGGGCAGACGGACACCTACCGGCCCGCCACCGGGTTGCCGATCGCAGGTTGTACGAAGCAGTACAAGGGCTACCGCGAGGAAGACACCGCCAGGGCCAGCAGCTCCCGGCTCCGGCAGATCAAGGACGATGGCTCCACCAACGCCAACTACCACACCGAGCTCGCCCAGGTCTTCCACCAGTGGGTCACCCTCTGCACGTTCACGCCGACGGTCAAGGGTGACCACTACCTGCAGGTGCGGACCAACGTGGCGTTGGGCGGAACCGCCGACGGCGTCGGCGGGTACGGCGGCAACGCCAACGCCTACACCCAGACCGGTGACGACACGAACGTGGACGGCAACGGGAACAACCGGTTCGCCCTCAGGGTGACCGGGCCCGCCAGGGGCTCGGTGTCGATCTCCGGGTGGGAGCACATGGGCATCTACGCCAACTCCACTGCGGCAACAACGGAGTTCAACCATGTGCGGGTGATCCCGGCCGCGGCCAGCAAGACGTTGAACATCAGGTTCTTCGACACCGGCGACGCCGACGAGGCGGGCACGATCCAGGTGCTGCCGCCGCTCGACTCCAACCTGCCCACCCCATTGGTGGGCTGTGTCGGCGCGGGCGTCGCCAACGGACCGCTCGCGAACTGCCAGCTCACCAACGTCAGCAGCGCGAATGGCTGGAACGGCAAGACCCAGACCATCCGTGTCCCCATCCCGAACACCTACACGTGTGCGTCCACCCAGCCCGGTGGCTGCTGGTTCCGGCTGCGCGTGTCCTTCCCTTCCGGCATCAGCGACACGACCACGTGGTCGGCGCGGGTCGAGGGTGACCCGATCCGCCTGATCGAGTAACGCGGGTCAGACCTTCGGAAGCTCGATCTCGCTGTGGCTGAGCTCCTCGACGTTGACGTCCTTGAAGGTGAGCACCTTGACGTTCTTGGCGAGCCTGCGGGCGGGGCGGTACATGTCCCACACCCACGCGTCGGTGAGGGTGACCTCGAAGAACACCTCGCCGGCCTCGGTTCGCGCCTTCACGTCGACCTGGTTGCACAGGTAGAAGCGACGGTCGGTCTCCACGACGTACTTGAAGATGCCGACGACGTCGCGGTACTCCCGGTAGAGGTTGAGCTCCATCTCGGTCTCGTACTTCTCGAGATCCTCGGTGCTCATCGCAGAACCTCCTGCAGGTCGGCTTCTTCTGGGTTCATCTCTGGGTCCCACAGCTCGAGCTGGGGCTCCAGACTGAAGGGTGGCGCGTCGGTGATCCCGGCGGCACGCCGCACGTTGACGAACCTCATCCGGTGGACCGGGCTCGGGCCGTGCTCGGTGAGCGCGTCGGAGTGCTCTGAGGTGCAGTAGCCCTTGTGCGTGGCGAAGTCGTACGACGGGAACTCCTCGTGCAGCTCGCACATGATCCGGTCGCGGGTGACCTTCGCGATCACCGACGCGGCCGAGATGCAGGCGGCGACCCGGTCGCCCTTCCACATGGCCAGCCCGGGGACCTCGAGGCCGTCGACCGGGAACCCGTCGGTCAGGACGTAGGCCGGCCGCTGCTCGAGACGGGCGAGCGAACGCCGCAGCGCCTCCACGTTGGCGACGTGCATGCCGAGCCGGTCGCACTCCCCCGGCTCGATGATCACCACGGACCATGCCACGGCCCGGCGCAGCACCTGCTCGTAGCAGCGCTCACGGGCCTTGGCGGTGAGCAGCTTGGAGTCGGCGAGCCCCGGGACCCGGCCCGCCTTGCCCTCCGGGAGGATCGCTGCGGCTGCGACCAACGGCCCGGCACAGGCGCCTCGGCCCGCCTCGTCGACGCCGGCGATGGGGGCCAGACCTGCCCGACGCAGCGCCCGCTCGTAGCCGTAGAGGCCGGCGTCCCGGCGTACTGTCGATCCGCGAGGCAGGCTGGTCATCGCTGGGACATTCTCTGGGTCACTCTTCGGGTCACTCTTCGGGTCACTCTTCGGGTCACTCTTCGGGTCACTGGGCGTCGGGGATGTTCTCGAACGTCTTGGGGCGGTGGACGATCTCGGCACGCTTCCAGGGCCAGATCAGCGAGAACACCTTGCCCACCACGAGGTCCTCGTCGACGTAGCCACCACCGGGGCCGCCCATGTGGCCGCGGGAGTCGTAGGAGAACCCGCGGTTGTCGCCCATCATCCAGAGGTGTTCCTTGGGGACCTTGCGGTCGAACTTGATCTGCGACGGCGCAGTGCCCTTGGGCAGGTAGCTCGTCTCGTCCAGGGCCTTCCCGTTGACGGTGATGCGCCCCTTGGCGTCGCAGCAGATGACGCGGTCGCCGCCGATGCCGATGACCCGCTTCACGAGGTGGCCGCCGGTCGGGTACAGCCCGATCTTCTCCATCAACCTGGTGACGGGAGAGTGCGGCGCACCGGACTCGGTCTCGTCGAGCCAGCCTCCGGGGTCCTTGAACACCACGATGTCTCCGCGGCTCGGGGACGCACTGCCCCAGTAGGAGACCTTCTGCACCAGGATCCGGTCGTTCTTGATGAACTCGGGCTCCATCGAGGGCGACGGGATGTAGAACGCCTGGACGAAGAGGCTCTTGATGATGATCGCGAGGACGAGCGCGAGACCGAGCAGCAGCAGAGTCTCCTGCCACAGGGGCATCGGCTTCTTCGTCACCTTGACCGGGGGCTGGTCGTCGGATCGGTCGCCTGATCCCACGGCCTCGTCCACGTTCGTCACTCCCTGAGCCTAACGGTGGGGTCAGCAGATCAGGGCGGTTGGGCTGGCCTCGTGCTGAGGCCAGAGGCTCAGGCCTCGCGGCGCTCCTTGATCTTGGCCGCCTTGCCGCGCAGGTTGCGGAGGTAGTACAGCTTCGCCCGGCGTACGTCGCCACGCGTGACGATCTCGATCGAGTCGAAGATGGGCGAGTGGATCGGGAAGGTCCGCTCGACGCCGACGCCGAAGGAGATCTTGCGGACGGTGAAGGTGCGGCCGACGCCGGAGCCCTGGAGCCTGATCACGACACCCTGGAAGACCTGGAGCCTGGCCCGGTTGCCCTCGACGACCTTGACGTGGACCTTGATGGTGTCGCCGGCCCGGAAGTCGGGGACGTCGTCGCGCATGGTGGCGCCGGAAAGCTGGTCGATGATGTTCGACATGGTGTCTCCTCGTGACTGCCACAGGTCACCCACGGATGGTGGTGGATCGAACGGGTGGGTCAGCGGTTACGCCGTACGGGCCGCCCCCTGTGGCAGGTGGACCGTGAGCACCGGCCGACACGAGGTCGGACCGGCTGTTCTGGCTCGCTGAGCCAAAGAGCGATTTTGCCACAGCTGACGGCTTGAGGGCGAATCGTGGGGTCGCCGGTGGGGCCGTCGCCGAACATGCCAATGTCGTTCCAGAGCATGGTGACTGCCCCACGCGTCGCGCAAGCGACATTCGCATGTTCCCGTACGCCGCCGCCCGCCCGCCGTCCGCGTGTCACCGCCCGGTGCTAGACAGGCGACATGAACATCACCCGCGAGCAGGTGCTGCGGTTCCGGGTGCACGCGCAGCAGCTCGACCGGGAGGCGGCGGGCGAGGTCTCGACCGCGGCCGCCGTGCTGGACCTCGGCGTTCAGGACACCGGCCCGGACGGGTCGCGCTGGGCCCTCGAGCTGCGCGGCTACCTGCCCGACCAGGACGACCTGTTCATCGCGTGGACCATCCGCGGGGCTCCCCACGTCTACCGCCGGGCGCAGGCCGCGGCCGTCGCGGCGGCAGTGGCGCCGGTGTCCGAGGCCGATGCGGCCAAGCGGGTCTTCGACGCGTCGCGCCCGTTGAAGAAGGCCGGCATCCCGGTCCTCGAGGCCCTCGACCGGATCGCGGGGGAGATGCGCGCGATCGTCACCGAGCCGACCGCGAAGGGCGACCTGTCCGGGGCGCTGAACGCTCGCCTGCCGGAGCCCTACCAGCGCTTCTGCCGCCCCTGCGACGCCGTGCACGTCTACGAGCAGCCATTCCGAGGCCGAGCGACTGGCCGCGTTCCGCGGAGTCACCTTCGACGGTTTCGTCGACGACTAGCGGCGGCGCTTGGTGAGGCGGACGGCGCCGGGCACGTCCTGGTCCTCGCCGAGGAGGCGGTAGCCAGCCTTCTTGTACATCCGGATGTTGCGCTCGCTCAGGGCACCGGTGAACAGCACGTAGCCGGTGACCTCCTCTGGCGCCGCCTCCTCGATCGCAGCGAGCAGGAAACGGCCGAGCCCCCGGCCCTGCAGGTCGGGCGCGGCCATCACCCGGCCGACGTCCCAGGTCTCGCCCTCCCGGCGCCCGCGGGCGGCACCGACCAGGCGCCCGCCGACCCGGAGCACCAGTGTCGTCCACTTCGGTATCCAGGCCTGCACGTCGGCCAGGTCCTCCTGGAGCGCCGGGATGATGACCCCGGGGTTGGCCTGCTGCTCCTGCAGCCAGCAGGCGCGTTGGAGGGTGAGCAGCTCCCCGGCGTCCGACGGCACGGCGAGGCGGAGCTCTCCCATGAGGTCACCGACGTCGAGCGTCTGGGCACGGTGGGCGAGGTCGGGGCGCCGCTCGGCGGTGCGTCGTACCGACTCGGCCCGGCGCCAGCGCGCGACCCGGGCGTGGTCGCCCGACAGCAGCACCTCCGGCACCTCGTGGCCCCGCCAGGTCGCGGGCTTGGTGAACACGGGGTACTCGAGCAGGCCGTCGGCGTGCGACTCCTCGGTGAGGGACTCCGCGTTGCCCATGAACCCGGGGAGCAGGCGTACGACGGCTTCGACGATCGCCAGCGCGGCCACCTCGCCGCCGTTCAGCACGTAGTCGCCGAGGGAGAGCTCGCGGACCGCCATTCGCGACGCAGCGTCGTCCATCACCCGCTGGTCGATGCCTTCGTAGCGCCCACACGCGAAGACGAGGTGCTCGCGCGTGGCCAGGTCGGCGGCGACTGCCTGGGTGAACGGCTCGCCGGCCGGGCTGGGAACCACGAGCACCGCGCCGTCGGTCGCCACGGCGTCCAGTGCCTGGCCCCATGGCTCCGGCTTCATCACCATGCCGGCGCCGCCGCCGTAGGGGGTGTCGTCGACCGTCCGGTGCCGGTCGCTGGTCCAGGCACGCAGGTCGTGGACGTGTACGTCGAGCAGGCCGGTCTCCTGTGCCTTGCCTGCCAGCGAGAGCCCGAGCGGGGCGAGGTACTCCGGAAAGATCGAGATCACGTCGATGCGCATGGTCACAGCTCTCGGAGGAGGCCGGGCTGGTCGTCGATGACGAGCCGGCGGCCGGCGAGGTCCACCTCGGGCACGAACACCGAGACGAACGGGAACAGGATCTCCCGCTCCGGCGTACGGATCACGAGCAGGTCCTGGGCGGCGCCGTGCTCCACGCGGTCGAGCTCACCGACCACCTCGCCCGCGGTCGGTCTCCACGCGGAGGCCGACCAGCTGGTGGTCGTAGAACTCCTCCGGGTCGTCCGGCAGCTCGGTGGGGTCGACGAGGCAGGTGAGCTCGGTGCCCCGGGCGGCCTCGGCGGCGGTGCGACCGTCGATCTCCTCGAACCGCACGACCAGTTTTCCCGAGTGGGTACGCGAGCCGGCCACGGTCAGCGACCCCGATGAACTGCGCAGCGTCGCGCCCGCAGCGAACCGTCGTTCCGGTTCGTCGGTGCGCGGCTCCACGAACACCTCGCCCTTGAGCCCGTGGGCGCGACCGATCCGGCCGACCACCACGAAGTCCTCCACGATCACTCCTCTGTGTGGCCGGACCGCTGTCGCCGGTTTCCCAGGTGAAGAACCCGAACTGCCTCTTCACACATCGTGCACGGTGTGTGAAGAGGCAGTTTCACTTCAAAACCTGGGAAACCGGCAGCCGCAGCCCTAGCGCTTGCGGTCGACGTCCACGAAGTCGATCCGGGCTCCGCCGCGGCCGGCCAGCGAGCTGACCACCGTGCGGAACGCGGTCGCCGTGCGGCCACCGCGACCGATGACCTTGCCGAGGTCCGAGGGGTGCACGCGCACCTCCAGGATCGACCCACGGCGCAGCTGCTTGTCGGTGACGACCACGTCGTCCGGGTGCTCCACGATTCCGCGGACGAGGTGCTCCAGGGCGTCGGCGAGCATCCGGATCAGCCCTCGGTCTTCTCGGCGTCGGCAGGTGCCTCGGGAGCGTCCTCGGCGGCGGGTGCCTCCGGCTTGTCCTCCGCAGCAGGCGCCTCGGGCTTGTCCTCGGCGGCAGGCGCCTCGGGCTTGTCCTCGGCAGCAGGTGCCTCGGGCTTGTCCTCGGCAGCAGGCGCTTCGGGCTTGTCCTCGGCAGCAGGTGCTTCGGGCTTGGCCTTCTCGGGCTTTGCCTTGGCCTCGGCAGGAGCGTCGTCGGGCTTCGCCTCGGCGGCCTTGTCCGTGGCCTTGTCCGTGCTCTTGTCGGGAGTCTCCGACTGCGCCATCTTCTTGGCGGCGGCCTTCTTCTTGGTCACCGCGTCGCCCTTGGGCTCGTTGGCGGCGTCCTTGAGTGCCTCAGCGAAGAGCTCCTGCTTGTCGCGCTTGGGCTCCTTGGTGCGCAGGGTTCCCTCGGTGCCGGGCAGGCCCTTGAAGGTCTGCCAGTCGCCGGTGATCTTGAGCAGGGCTGCGACGGCGTCGGAGGGCTGTGCGCCGACTCCGAGCCAGTACTGCGCCCGCTCGGAGGCGACCTCGATGAACGAGGGCTCCTCCTTGGGGTGGTACTTGCCGATCTCCTCGATGACCCTGCCATCCCGCTTCTTGCGGGCGTCGACGACGACGACACGGTAGTAGGGCTGACGGATCTTGCCCATGCGCTTCAGACGAATCTTGACGGCCACGTTTGTGGTGTCTCCTTGAGAGTGTGTAGTGATGGGGCCCGCGCGACCCGGTGGGGCCAGGTGCGATGGAACCCGGTGGGCGTTCGCAGTCCGGATGAGAGGGTCCGGTCGGCGTACGGCTCAGCCCGTCATTCTGCCAGACGACCCGACTCGGGTGAAATCGCGCGTACCACGCGGACCGGATCATCGCCGAAGATCTGCACGTCGAGGCCCGCTTCAGTGCAGAAGTGGGCCGTGTCTGCAGCCTGACGCGGACTGGTCTCGATCAGCAGGGAGCCTCCGGGCGCGAGCCATGCGCCCGCATCCAAGGCCGTCCGCCGATGCAGGTCGAGCCCGTCCGCTCCGCCGTCGAGAGCGATGTGGTGCTCGTGCAGGCGTGCCTCGGGCGGCATCATCCTGACCTCGCCGCTCGGCACGTAGGGCGCGTTCACGAGCAGGAGGTCGACCCGGCCCCGCAACGCCGTCGGGAGGGCGTCGTACAGGTCGCCCTCGTGCACCTCGCCCATCGTGAGGTTCAGCCGGGCGCAGGCGACCGCATCCGGGTCGACGTCCGCGGCGTGCAGCTCGATGGCCGAGAGGAACGACGCGACCGCCAGCCCGATCGCGCCCGTGCCGCAGCACAGGTCCACGACCACGGCCGGGCGGGCCGTTGTCCTGGCGCGAGTGCTGGCGAGACTGATCGCCAGCTCGGCCACCGCCTCGCTTCGCTTGCGGGGCACGAACACCCCTGGCGCGACCTTGACGCGGAGGCCGCAGAACTCTGCCCAGCCCAGCACCTGCTCCAGCGGTTCGCCCAGCACCCGGCGGGCGAGCATCAGGGCCAGGTGGTCGGCGTCGCGTGACTCCTCCTCGAGCAGAGCGGCCTCCTCCTCGGCGTACACACACCCTGCGGCACGCAGGGCAGCGACCACCTCGGGGTCGGGCTCAGCCGCTGACTCAGCCAACGACCCGGCCACGCAGCACTATCTGCCTGGGCTCCGCCAGTACGGACAAGTCCTCCAACGGGTCCCCGTGGTAGACGACGAAGTCGGCGGAGGTGCCCTCGGACAGGTAGCCGTCGAGGCCGAGCCACTCGCGTGCCCGCCACGAGGCTGCACCGAGGGCCTGCTCGCGGGACAGCCCGAGCCCGGCCAGGGCATGCACCTCGCCGGCAAGGTTGCCGTGCCTGGCCACGCCACCGCCGTCAGAACCGGCGTAGAGGGCGACGCCGGCCTCGTGTGCGGCCATGATCGTGTCGCGGCGCCGGCGGTGCAGCTCGGTCATCGTCTCCGAGTAGTCGGGGAACCGCGCGGCCCCAGCCTCGGCGTACTCCGGGAACTTGTCGAGCTGCATCACCGTCGGCACCAGCGCCACCGAGCCTGCCACCATCTGGTCGATCAGGTCCGGCGTGAGACCGGTCCCGTGCTCGATGCAGTCGATCCCTGCGTCCAGCAGGCCCTTGAGCACCGCATTGCCGAAGCAGTGAGCCGTCACCTTGGCGCCGTGCTCGTGCGCCACCCGGATCGCCTCCGCGAACGCCTCGGGTGGGAACGAGGGAGTCAGGTCGCCCTCGTCACGCGAGATCCAGTCACCGACGAGCTTGACCCAGCCGTCGCCACGCTGCGCTTCCTGGGCGACGTACGCCGGCAGCTCGTCCGGCTCGACCTCGTGCGCGTAGTTGCGGATGTAGCGCTTCGTGCGCGCGATGTGCCGCCCGGCCCTGATCAGCCGGGGCAGGTCCTCGCGCTCGTGGATCCAGGCGGTGTCGGCCGCCGAGCCACAGTCACGGATCAGCAGGGCGCCGCCGTCCCTGTCGGCGATGGCCTGCTGCTCGGTCGCCTCGTCGCTGATCGCCCCGTCGTCGTCGAGACCGAGGTGGCAGTGCGCGTCGACCAGCCCCGGCACGATCCAGCCCTCGGCCACCGTCTCGGCGCCGGACTGCGGCTCGTAGGTGACCTGCCCGTCGACGACGTACAAGTCGCGCGCCTCGCCGTCGGGCAGGACCGGTCCACGAAATCTCATGGGAAATCGCTGTGCAGCAGCCATGCCGCGGACGTTACTACCGGCACGGCTCACCTCTCCCGCGCGGTCGGCATGACGTGTCACGCTGCCCCATGCGCTACCGACGGATGCCCATCGAGATCGAGTCGCCCGAGCAGCTCGGCTACGCGACGATCACCAACAACCTCTCGGAGAGCTCGACCAGTGACCGCCGGCTGTCGGACCTCGGGCTGCGGCTGGACCTCGACGAACTGCTCCTCTGCTACGGCGACCACCTCGGTGATCCGTTCCTGCGTGAACAGCTGGCCGACCAGAACGGCGTCGGGCCCGACGACGTACTCGTCACACCGGGGGCGGCCAGCGCCCTGTTCTGCACTGCCACTGCACTGCTGGAGCCTGGCGATCACCTGGTCGTCATGCGCAGCAACTACGCCACCAACCTCGAGACCCCGCGCGCGATCGGGGCCGAGCTCGACATCGTCGACCTGCGTTTCGAGGACGGGTGGGCGCTCGACGTCGATGACGTACGACGCCGGGTGCGGCCGGGCGAGACCAAGCTGATCAGCGTCACGGCCCCGCACAACCCGACGGGGACCATGCTCAGCGAAGCCGACCTGCACGAGCTGGTCGCCATCAGCGAGGCCTCCGGGGCGGTGCTGCTGGTCGACGAGACGTACGCCGACCTGACGCATGGCGAACGCCTTCCGGTGGCCGCCACCCTCTCGGACAGGGCGATCAGCATCGCGTCGATGTCGAAGGCCTACGGGCTGCCCGGGCTACGCGTGGGCTGGGCGCTGAACACCGACCCCGCGCTCCAGGAGACGCTGCTCGCCGCGAAGGAGCAGGTGGTGATCTGCGGACCGACGCTGGAGGAGCACATCGCCGGGCAGGTGCTTGCCGACCGGGACCGCATCCTGCCGCCGATCCTGGACGAGGTCCGCGCCCGGGTCGCGACGGTCTCCGACTGGGTGGCCGGGCAGGGCCTCTTCGAGTGGGTCCGCCCCACCGGCGGCGTCGTGGGTCTGGTCCGCTTCAAGGACGGGGCCACCGTCGACGCCTCGGAGTTCCACCGCGTGCTCCTGGAGGAGCACGGCACCTACGTCGGACGCGGCCACTGGTTCGAGCTCGAGGACCGCTACTTCCGCCTCGGTTTCGGCTGGCCCACTGCCGGTGAGCTGACTGCCGGCCTCGAAGCGCTCACGGCTGCCGGGGAGCAGGTCGTTCGTTAGCCGGCACGACATCCGTGTGCGGGTTGTGCGATCCGCATGTGTGGCGCTTGCATGGCTCGTATGGCCACCTAGAGGAAGCCGGCGAGCATGATCGATGACTGGGAAGCAGTTCACGACCGGAACGGGAACGACTACCAGGCTGTCTGGGACCGGCTGAGACCCGCTGGCCTCCGGCCGATCTCGGCCTGCGTCTACGGCCCACGTCACGCTCCCTTGTACGCGGCGATCTTCGCCAGGCGCCCCGGTCCAGACTTCGTCGCCGTGCACGGGGCAGACGCAGCCGGGCTGCAGGCGTTCTTCAACACCAACGCCGCACGCGGCTACTCACCCACGATCCTGTCGGCGACCGGCCCGAGCAACAACCCGGTGTTTCTCTGTGTCATGGAGCATTCGACCAAGGGAATCGCGCTGACCCGATTCGGCCTTGTCAACGGCGCAGTCGGTGATCCGAACTCGCTCGAGCACTGGTTGGAAGAAGCCGACAAGAACAACTGGATCCCCCGCTATGTCGGCTCCTACGGTTCACCTGGGGATGTGCGCTACACCCTTGTCGCGGATGCCAATGACGAGCGCCTGCTCTGGGCGGTTGCCGGCCCGGAAGGCATGGCGGACTACCAGAACCGGTTCGACGCCGAGGTGCAGCAGTACGCCAGGCCGGCGCTGGTCACAGTCGGTCCCACGGGATACCTGTCCATCTTCCGGGAGGATGACATCGGTCCGTGGGAGGCGCATCACGGCCTCGACAGCGCGGGCTATCAGGCGATCTTCAACCAGCGTGTCGGCCAGGAAGGCATGGTGCCGATCGAGGTGCAGGCCGGCACACCTGACGGGACGAACCGGTTTGCGGTGATCTTCGCGCGGGCCAACAGACCCGAGGCGCGCACGATGCGCGTCGAAGGGGCAGCGGTTCCAGCCCTTGGAAGCGTCGATGCTGCGGTCACCGACTACATGCGCACGACCGGCACTCGTTCGGCCTCTGTCTCCGTGACGCGACAGGATCGCCTCGTCTACTCACGGTCCTTCACGTGGGCAGAGCCGGCGTACCCGCTCACGACGCTGGAGTCGATGTTCCGGATCGCGAGCATGAGCAAACCGATCACTGCCATGGCGATCTTCAGGCTTGCCGAGCAGGGCCTGGTCAACCTCGACGCAGCCCTCATCCCCACGTTGGGACTTGCCGTTCCGCCTGGTCGGGCGTTCGTAGCGGAGGCGACAACGATCACCGTGCGGCAGCTGCTCGCTCACAGCTCGGGACTCGGCGACGTCCCCGACGCCTATCAAGCTGTCCAGGCGTACGGCACAACACTTCCCGCGAGCGAGCAGGAGATCGCAGGATTCGCCCTGTCGATTGCTTTGAACTTCCCGCCCGGCACGCGCAAGGGCTACAGCAACGCTGGATACCTGGTGCTGGGCCTGATCATCGAGCAGATCACGGGCGAGGACTACGAGACGGCCGTCCGCCGCCTCGTCCTGACTCCGCTGGGCATCACTCGAGCGCATCTGACCGCAACCACGAGGGCCGCACAACGCCCAGGAGCAGTGCGCCACCATGCCGGCGGCATGGGGCAGATCGACTTGTCACTCGGTCCGAGCGCGGTCGAGGAATGGGCAATCCCCATCTTCTGGAGGAACCAGTTGCATCGCTTCGGCCGCCCGCTGGCAGCAAACGCCTACGGCGGCGGGGACTACGGCTATTTCGATGCCTTCGGCGCATGGTGCCTGGCCTCCGCTGACTTCGCACGGATCCTCGCGTCGTTCGAGCGGATGCCGAATCCCCTGTTCACAGCGGCCTCCGTGACGACCATGACGACGCCCGTCGCCATTCCTGGCTTCAACGGCTGGGAAGCACCCTTCGGGCTGGGCTGGTACGTGACGAACGGCGCCGGAGACACAATGATCGGACACGGCGGCAACCTCGGGGGCATGAAACCGGACGGCACCCGCTCCTCTGCGGGATGGAGCGTCACGGCCCTCCAGAACTCGGATGCCGGCGGACTCCACATCGCTGTGCAGGCGGCACTGCGCGCGTTGCCGCTCGGCTCGTGGCCGAACACCGATCAGTGGGCCGACGCGCAGCTACCCGCCTGGTAGGTACGCCATGGGCAGAGGGACTACTTCAGGTACTTCGACAGGTCCGGCAGCTGGGTCGGGTCGAAGTCGGCGGGTGGGTCCTCGCCGGGTTCGAGGCCGAAGGCACTGCCTGCGGCTGCGGCCGGCTTGTCGGAGACGCCGGACTCCTGCTGCGCGCGCTTGGCCGGGTTGCCGGAGACGCGCTTGCCCTTGCTCTTCTTGGGCTGCGCGGCCTGACGGCCCTTGGCCTTCTTGCCCAGGCCCATGCCGGGCGACCCGGGGAGACCGGGGGCGCCGCCGCGAGCCATCTGCATCATCATCTTGCGGGCCTCGAAGAACCGGTCGACGAGCTGGTTGACGTCGGAGACCTGGCGGCCCGAACCCTTGGCGATCCGCGCCCGGCGGGAGCCGTCGATCATCTTCGGGTTGGCCCGCTCGGAGGGGGTCATCGACTGGATGATCGCCTGGATGCGGTCGATCTCGCGCTCGTCGAAGTTCTCGAGCTGGTCGCGGAACTGCCCCATCCCGGGGAGCATCCCGAGCATCTTGGTGAGCGAGCCCATCTTGCGGACCTGCTGCATCTGGTCGAGGAAGTCGTCGAGGGTGAACTCGCCGCCCTGCCCCTGCAGCTTCGCGGCGGCCTTTGCCGCGGAGTCGGCGTCGAAGGTCTTCTCGGCCTGCTCGATCAGGGTCAGCAGGTCACCCATGTCGAGGATGCGCGAGGCCATCCGGTCGGGGTGGAACAGGTCGAAGTCGGTGAGCTTCTCGCCGTTGGAGGCGAACATCACCGGCTTGCCGGTCATGTGTGCGATCGACAGGGCGGCGCCACCGCGTGCGTCACCGTCCAGCTTGGTGAGTACGACGCCGTCGTACCCGACCCCGTCGAGGAAGGCCTGGGCCGTCTGGACGGCGTCCTGGCCGATCATCGCGTCGACGACGAAGAGCACCTCGTCGGGAGTGACCGCGTCGCGGATGTCCGCGGCCTGCTTCATCAGCTCCTCGTCGATGCCGAGGCGACCGGCGGTGTCGACGATCACCACGTCGTGGAGAGTGCGCCTGGCCTCCTCGACGCCACCACGCGCCACCGCCACCGGGTCGCCGACCCCGTTCCCCGGCTCGGGGGCGTAGACGGTCACGCCGGCACGCTCACCGTTGACCTGGAGCTGCTTCACAGCGTTGGGCCGCTGCAGGTCGGCAGCGACGAGCATCGGGCTCTTGCCCTGCTCCTTGAGCCACACCGCGAGCTTGGCGGCGAGCGTCGTCTTGCCGGCGCCCTGGAGGCCGGCGAGCATGATCACGGTCGGCGGGTTCTTCGCGAACCGCAGTCTCCGGGTCTCGCCGCCGAGGATCCCGACGAGCTCCTCGTTGACGATCTTGATGACCTGCTGGGCCGGGTTCAGCGCCTGGCTGACCTCCGCGCCGCGGGCGCGGCCCTTGACCGACGCGACGAAGTCCTTGACCACGGGCAGGGCCACGTCGGCCTCGAGCAGCGCCAGCCGGATCTCGCGACCCGTGGCGTCGATGTCGGCCTCGGAGAGCTTCCCCTTGCCGCGGAGGTTCTTGAAGGTGTCTGAGAGACGATCAGAGAGCGTGGCGAACACGTGTGGAGTTCCTCGGGTGCCGGTGGTCAGAGCCAGTTGCCAAGGGTAGCCGCCCCGAAGCGTGGGCCTTCATCCCGGAGCCAAGGGCCCCACGAGCGCCCGGCTGACGGCGCGAGCGGGAGTGGCGGCCCCGCTCATCTGGAGTTCCTCGGGTGCCGGTGGTCAGAGCCAGTTGCCAAGGTCAGCCGCACCAGCTCCAGGCTCCTCATTCCGGAGCAGAGGTGTGCACCAGCGCCTCTCGCACTGTGTGCGCGGCCGACGAGGCCCGCTCCTCCGACAACGCCCCGGCCGAGGCCTCCTGGACGTAGAACACGTCCACCGCCTGCGGCCCCAGGGTCGAGATGTGCGCCGACCGCACGGAAATCTCGATGCTCGCGAGGGCAGAGCACACAGTGTGGATCAGTCCTGGCTGGTCGGCGGAGCGCACCTCGATGACCGTCGCGCGCGGCGACGCCTCGGGACGTACGGCGACAGTGGGCTCGAGCTTCACCGGCTTGCCGCGACGCAGCTTCTCGGCCGCGTCGACGCGGCCGTCGACGATCGCCTCCATCCGCTGGCGCAGCAGGATGTCGTCCAGGCCGGTCTCGGCGACGTCCCACACCGAGACGCCGAACCGGTCCTGCGTCCAGGCCCGGGCTGCTCGCACGGAGGCCTTCTGCAGAGCGAGGGTGGCCGCCGCGTCGGCGAGCAGGCCGATCCGGTCACCTGAGACCACTGTCACCCGGGACCCGTCCGGGGAATCGGTCGCGACCACGGAGACGGCGCTGGGATCCGCGCGCACTCGCTCGGGGATCTCGATCTCGGTCGCGTCGTCGTCCGGCGGGGGCTCGTCGGCGAGCGAGGCAGCGGACCGGCGTACCAGAGTCCGGATCAGCGAGGCACGCCACCGCGTCCATGCCTTCTCCGAGGTGGCGCGCGCATCCGCCTCGGTGAGGGCTGCCAGGAGCTCGAGCTCCTCACGGTCCGCGATCTTGGCGGTCACCAGGTCGACCGTTGCCGGGTCGTCGGGATCGCGGGTGGTCGCCGTCTCGGGCAGGAGCAGGTGCCAGCGCACGAGGCTGCTGATCAGCTCCACCTCCCGCGGGTCGAAACCAATCCGCTCGGCGATCTCACGGGCGATCGGTGCTCCGGCGACGCAGTGCTCGGTGAGCTGGCCCTTGCCGATGTCGTGCAGCAGCGCGGCCACCATCAGCACGTCGGGCCGCGCCACCCGGCGGATCAGCGACGAGGCCTCGATGCAGGTCTCCACCAGGTGCCGGTCGACGGTGAACCGGTGCACGACCGAGGCATGTGGCAGCAGCCGCACGCGTTCCCACTCGGGCAGCAACAGCTCCAGCGCGCCGGTCTCGTCGAGGGTCTCCCAGACGCCCAGCAGCCCCGGTCCTGCAGCCAGCAACCGCACGAACAGGTCGCGTGCCTCGACCGGCCACGGGTCAGGCAGCGGCTCGCTCTCGCGCACCAGCCGTGCCGCTGCGGTGGGGGCGAGCACCAGGTCCCGCTCTGCGGCTTCGGTCGCCGCACGCAGGAGCAGCAACGGGTCAGCGGCCGGCTTGGCGCCGCGGTCGAGGACCACCTCCTCGTAGGAGACGGCCACCCCGGGCGCGATCGGCTCGAGTCGCGGACGGCGCTCTCCGGTCGCGTTCGGGCGGCGCTGCACCGCCTCAGCACGGCGCCAGGCGAGCCGGGACACGTGCGTGATCCGGCGCGCAAGCTTGCGGGTGTGCACCTGCGCGGCGCTGCCGTCAGGGAGCGAGAGCACCTGCGCGATCTCGTCCCAGAACTCCGGAGCGACCCGGTCGGTGGCCCGCCCGGCCACGGTGTGCAGCGCGTCGCGGACGTCCAGCAGCGCCCTCCGGCACCGCTCCAGGTCGCCGTGCGGTACGTCGACCAGCCAGCTCGCCACGAGCGCCTTGAGCACGGTGGCGTCACGCAGGCCTCCGATCGACTCCTTGAGGTCCGGGACGGACGCGTGCGCCAGCTCCCCGATCAGGTCGCCACGTCCGGAGACCAGCTCGCGCAGCTCCTCGAGCCGGGTTCGCGCGTCGCGGCGCCACTGGGTCAGTACGGCGGTGCGGAGCCGCAGGGTCAGGTTCGGGTCACCCGCCAGGTGGCGTACGTCGAGCATCCCGGTCGCCACCCGGAGGTCGGCGGCCGCCTGCTCGAGCACCTCGTCGACGGTGCGCACCGAGTGGTCGATGTTGGCCCCGGAGTCCCAGAGCGGGTACCAGATCTTCCCGGCCCACTCCCCCGCCTCCACCGCAGCATCGTGGACGAGGACGACGTCGAGGTCGCTGAACGGCGCGAGCTCCTGGCGCCCGTAGCCGCCGACCGCGACCAGCGCGACTCCTACCTCCGGGCAGCCCGCGTCGGCGAAGGCAGCAGCACACAGCCCATCTGCAGCGCGCGCGCGCTCGGCACGCTCGGCTGCGGTCACTGGTTACTCAGACGGCGGACTGGTCACGGTCGCCGGTGCGCACCCGCACGACGCTCTCGACCGGGGACACCCACACCTTGCCGTCGCCGATCCGGCCGGTGGCTGCTGCTCCCACTATTGCCTGGGTGACCGCCTCGACATCGCCGTCGTCGAGCACGATCTCCAGCCGGACCTTGGGCACGAGCGCCACGTCGTACTCCGCGCCGCGGTAGACCTCGGTGTGCCCCTTCTGGCGCCCGTAGCCACTGACCTCGCTGACGGTCATGCCGGTGATGCCCACGGCCTCCAGCGCAGTCCGGACGTCTTCCCACTTGTGCGGCTTGATCACTGCCGTGACGATCTTCATGTCCCCAGCCTCTCAGTCATCCGTGCTCGGTGCGGCGAACGGCCCGCTGGTCGCCTTGGGTGGGTTGAAAGAACTGCTGCTGGTGCGGGAGCCCGCTGTCGCGTGCAGGTCGTACGCCGTCTCGGCGTGGATGATCAGGTCGATCCCGTTGACCTCGTGCTCCTCGTCGATGCGGAAGCCCAGCACGCGGTGCACCAGCCACGCGATCGCGCCCGAGACCAGGAAGGCGTAGGCGAACACGGCCGCAGCACCGACGAGCTGCTTGCCGAGCTGGTCGACACCGCCGCCGTAGAGCAGCCCGTCGATCGCGGTGGGCGCGCTGGCGCTGGCGAGGAGGCCGATGCCGAGGGTGCCGACCAGCCCACCGACGAGGTGCACCCCGACGACGTCGAGGGAGTCGTCGTACCCCCAGCGGTACTTCAGCCCGACCGCCAGGGCGCAGACCACGCCCGCGGCCAGGCCCATCACCAGGGCGCCCAGCGGCGTGACCGAACCGCCGCTCGGGGTGATCGCGACGAGTCCGGCGACCATGCCGGAGGCCGCGCCGAGTGTGGTCGCGTGGCCGTCGCGGAAGCGCTCGAGGGCCAGCCAGCCGACAGCTCCCGCTGCCGCTGCACAGGTGGTGGTGACGAAGACGACGGCAGCCGTGTGGTTGGCGCCGAGGGCGGAACCGGCGTTGAAGCCGTACCAGCCGAACCACAGCAGGCCGGCGCCGAGCATCACCAGCGTCAGGTTGTGGGGACGCATCGCGTCCTTGCCGAAGCCCACCCGCGTGCCCACGACCATGGCCAGGGCCAGTGCGGAGGCGCCGGAGCAGATCTCCACGGCCATGCCGCCGGCGAAGTCGATCGTGCCGATCCGGTTGATCAGCCACCCGCCGGCGTGACCGTCCCGATCGAGGTCGAAGACCCAGTGGGCGATGGGTGCGTAGACCAGGACCGTCCACGCCGAGACGAACACGATCCAGGAGCCGAACCGGGCCCGGTCCGCGATCGCTCCCGACACAAGCGCGCCGGTGATGACGCAGAACAGGCCCTGGAACATCGCGAACAGGATGATCGGCACGGTCAGCCAGGTGTCGGCACTCTCGGAGATCAGCGTCTGCAGGCCGAAGTGCTGGAGGGGATCACCGACGAGCCCTCCCCCGAGGTCGTCGCCGAAGGCGATCGAGTAGCCGACCAGCACCCAGATGATGGTGATCGCGGCGAGTGCGCCGATGGTCATCATCATCATGTTCAGCACGCTCTTCGAGCGCACCATCCCGCCGTAGAAGAGCGCGAGCCCCGGCGCCATCAGCAGAACGAGAGCCGAGGCCGCGAGCACCCAGGCGGTGTCACCGGTGTCGATCTTCTGGACGAGCGGTGCGGAGCTGAGCGTGAGCAAGGCCATGGCTGCACACTGGCGAACCACCGACGAGAACGCGGGTGCGTCCCACATGTCAGACATGTGGGACGCACCCGCGAGGGTTCTCATGGCTGCGTCAGATTGCGGCCTCGTCGCGGTCACCCGTGCGGACACGGATCACGGTCTCGACGGGCGAGACCCAGACCTTGCCGTCGCCGATGCGGCCGGTCTGCGCCGCCTTGACGACGATCCCGGTGACGTCCTCGACATCGCCGTCGTCGACGACGATCTCGATACGGATCTTCGGGACCAGGGCGATGTCGTACTCCGCCCCGCGGTAGACCTCCGTGTGGCCCTTCTGCCGGCCGTAGCCGCTGACCTCGCTCACGGTCATGCCGGTCACGCCGAAGGTCTCCAGTGCTGCCCGGACCTCTTCCCACTTGTGCGGCTTGATCACCGCTGTCACGAGCTTCATGCGTTGACCCCTCTCGCTTCGGCATCCGACTGGACCGATGGTGTGGGCGAGCCCCCGGTGAGGACACTCGCACCACCCGAGCGCGACACGAAGTCGTAGCCCGTCTCGCTGTGCTCGGTGAAGTCGATGCCCTCGACCTCGTCCTCTTCCTCGATCCGGAAGCCGATCGTCTTCGAGATCGCGAAGCCGATCACCAGGGTCAGGACGAAGGAGTAGACCAACACGGCTCCGGCACCCACGAACTGGCGCCACAGCTGGTCGACGCCACCGCCGTAGAAGAGGCCGTTGACAGCCGCCGGGGCGTTCTCGGTGGCGAAGAAGCCGATGGCGATGGTTCCCCAGAGGCCTCCGACCAGGTGTACGCCGACCACGTCGAGCGAGTCGTCGTACCCGAACCGGTACTTCAGTCCTACGGCGAGGGCACACAGCACGCCGGCGAGCACGCCGACGACCAGGGCGCCAACAGGGTTCACGGCGGCACAGGCCGGCGTGATGGCCACCAGGCCGGCAACCACACCGGAGGCGGCACCCAGCGAGGTCGCGTGGCCGTCACGGAACTTCTCCACGAGCAGCCAGCCGAGGGCAGCAGCAGCGGTCGCGGCGAGGGTGTTGACCCACGCCACGGCAGCGATGGTGTTCGCGCCCAGGGCGGAGCCGGCGTTGAACCCGAACCAGCCGAACCACAGCAGCCCGGCACCGAGCATCACGAGCGGCAGGTTGTGCGGCCGCATCGGGTCGCGCTGCCACCCAAGACGCTTGCCCAGGACGATCGCCAGGGCGAGGCCGGCGGCACCGGCGTTGATGTGCACCGCCGTTCCACCCGCGAAGTCGAGAGCCTTCAGGTCGTTGGCGATCCAGCCGCCGACTGCTGCTGTGCCCTCGTCGAAGGAGAACACCCAGTGCGCGACCGGGAAGTACACGACGGTGGCCCAGACGCCCGCGAACAGCAGCCAGGGACCGAATCGCGCACGATCGGCGATGGCTCCGGAGATCAGCGCGACCGTGATGATCGCGAAGACTGCCTGGAAGCCGACGAAGGCCATCGACGGGATCGTGAAGACCAGGGAATCCTCGCTCATCAGGCCCTTGAGCCCGAAGAAGTCAGTGGGGTCGCCCAGGAGGCCGCCGCCCACGTCGTTGCCGAACGCAAGCGAGTAGCCGTAGAGCACCCAGAGCACGCTGACCAGGGCCAGCGCTCCGAAGCTCATCATCATCATGTTCAAGACGCTCTTCGCGCGGACCATGCCGCCGTAGAACAGCGCCAGACCGGGCGTCATCAGCAGCACGAGCGCCGCTGAGGCCAACACCCAGGCAGTATCGCCGGTATCCATGGAACCTCCAGTGGTGAGAAATCTCAGCGGGACCGCGCGCGTCAGTGACCGCGTTGTCGGACGGCGAGGACCCCAGTGGGCGTCACTCTGCGGGGCGCAGGTTTCAGCGGTCGGCGGCCGGTGTTTCGGCGCGGTCACACATTGGCGAGTTGTGTTACGGACTGGTGAAATCCACCCATTTCGGAAAAGCCGTACAACAGGGTTCGGCCGAACCTATGCTCGACTGTGTGGAAGCCAGCACCATGGGGGCGGGGACTGCTGTGAGCAACTCATCCGTTCCAGAAGTACGCCGCAAGCGCGGCCGACCTCGCGATCCCGAGGCAGACGGCCGTATTCTCACTGCGGCCGCTTCGCTGATCCTGCTGCGCGGCTTCGACAGCATGACTGTCGACGAGGTGGCCACCAGCGCCGGCGTCGGCAAGGCCACGGTCTACCGCCGCTGGGCCCGCAAGGAGGACCTGGCAGTCGCCGCGATGGAACAGCTCTACCGCGACGAGATGCCGACTCCGGACACCGGATCCCTGCGCGAGGACCTGCGGGCGATGTACGCCTCCGTGCTGACCTTCGTGAACTCCCCGGCCGGCACCGACTACGTCCGCACCACGATCAAGGAGTCCATGCGCGACGAGCGCATCGCCACCCTCTACCGCGAGGCCAGCGACCGTGCTGAGCGCAGTGCCGCCGGGGTCTTCGAGCGTGCGGTCGCACGTGGCGAGGCGCGCGAGGACCTGCCGATGCACGCGGCGGTCCAGCTGCTCGGCGGCATGATCGCCACCCGTGCCATCACCGGCCAGGAGATGCCAGGACTGGACGAGATCGACGACTTGGTCGAGTTCGTGATGCGGGGCATCAGCGCCTAGGGGCCTTTTCGGGTCAGCCCTGGTCGAGCAACGCGTCCACGAAGGTCTCGGGGTCGAACGGGGCTAGGTCGTCCGCGCCCTCCCCCACGCCCACCAGCTTCACCGGAACCCCCAGCTCGCGCTGCACAGCGACCACGATGCCGCCCTTGGCGGACCCGTCGAGCTTGGTCAGCACGATGCCGGTCACGTCGACGACGTCGCGGAACACCCGCGCCTGCACCAGGCCGTTCTGCCCGGTGGTGGCATCGAGCACCAGCAACACCTCCGAAACCGGCGCCTGCTTCTCCACCACGCGCTTGACCTTGCCCAGCTCGTCCATCAGCCCGGCCTTGTTCTGAAGCCGCCCGGCCGTGTCGATGACCACGACGTCGACGCCACGCTCCACGCCGGTACGGACCGACTCGAACGCGACGCTCGCGGGGTCGCTGCCCTCCGGTCCTGTCACCACGTCGACACCGACGCGCTCGCCCCAGGTGCTCAGCTGCTCGGTGGCCGCTGCCCGGAACGTGTCTGCCGCTCCCAGCACGACGCTCTTGTCCTCGGCCACGAGCACGCGGGCGATCTTTCCGACCGACGTCGTCTTGCCCGAGCCGTTCACGCCCACGACCAGCACGACCGCCGGCTTGCCGTCGGCCGGGGTGGTCGCCAGGGTGCGGTCCATCGAGGGGTCGACCAGCGCGAGCAGCTCCTCGCGCAACACCGTAGCGGCGTCCTTGGCGCCCACGCCCTCCACGCGCATGCGTGTGCGCAGCCGCTCGACCAGCTGCTGGGTCGGCGCGACGCCGACGTCGGCGGTGATCAGGGTGTCCTCGATCTCCTCCCAGGTGTCCTCGTCGAGGCGGTCCCGCGACAGGAGCACCAGCAGGCCTCGGCCCAGGCCGCCCTGGGAGCGGGCGAGCCGCTGCCGGAGCCGGACCAGCCGGCCCGCCGTACCTTCTGGGCGCTCGAGGGTGGTGACCGGCCCCTGGGGCTCCTCGGGCGCCTCCGGCGGGCGCTCCTCGGTGATCGTGCCGGAAGGGGCCGAGCCGGGGAGGTCGCGTCGCGGTGGCTGCTTGCGCCCGTTGACGAAGGCGACCGTGCCGATCACGAGGCCGATCACGAGGATCGCAACCGCGAGGATGATGAAGATCAGGGCGCTGCTCATGGAGCGATCCAATCAAATGACGAGTGCAGGACGGTCAGCGGTGGGCGTTGCTGTCCTCGGGCAGTAGATGCTCCACCACGCGGTCCTGGTCCTCGCGGTCGAGGGTGGGCAGGGACTCCACGCCGCGTCGCATCGCCTTGCCGAAGAAAGGCGTGAGCGGGGTGTCCTTGCCGCGGTAGGGGTAGGCGGCGTAGAGCATGACGGCGGCTGCCAGCAGGAGAGCGAGCAGCAGCACGACCACGATGAGTCCCATGGGGCTCCTTCGTCGGGGCGGTGTCGTTTTCGGAGGGTCGTTTTCGGAGGGTCGTTTCGAAAGGTGCGGCTACCCAGTCTTGCGGGCGCGAAAACGCCCGCTCTCCGGCCACGGCTCGCGGTGTGGTCAGTCTCTCAGTAGCGGCAGGACGGCCGCCCGGATCTGGTCCGGTACCGGGCTGACCGGCCTGCCGGCACCCGATCCGCCGGTGTTGTCGACGTACACGTGCACGAAGCGACCCTCCGCTGCGGCCTCCGCGCCATCGCCCTCGGGGTCGCCCTGGAACAACCCGATCCGGTAGACGACCGAGGAGGTGCCGACCTTGTCGACGACCATGCCCATGTCCACCGGTGCCGGGTAGCCCATCTCACGGAAGTAGCGGCACCCGACCTCCGCGACGACGCCGACAGCCGGCAGCGACCGGATGTCCACGCCGGTCGCCTCCGCCAGGTGGGCGTTGACCGCGGTGTCGATCAGCTCGAAGTAGCGGGCGTTGTTCATGTGGCCGTAGACGTCGTCGTCGGCCCATCGGGTGGTCGCCTGTCGCCAGACGACGTACTCATCGCGGCGGGGAGGTCCTGGTCGCTCGCTCACCCGCGTCATTGTGCCCGGAGCACGTCCCGCTCCGGGACCGGGTCACGCGTCCGGGCACGCAGGTACAGGCCCAGGCCGAGCACGAGCAGCAGCACGACGACGTTCTGGACCAGCTTGCCTGCCGCGTCTGCGCCCGGAGGCGTCGGCACCAGGAACCCGATGAACGCGCGTTCCAGGATCACTCCGAAGACGAAGGCGACCAGGTGGCGCTGGGTCCACTCCGGTGAGCGCGCCCACCGGACCAGGAAGACACCGGCGACCACCGGGGCGCCCCAGACGAGGAGCAGACCCAGCCACGAGGCGGGCGCCAGGTCGAAGGCAGCCATGAACACGAAGCCGGCGATGCCCAGCACCAGCGGACGCGCGGCGCCTCGCCCAGGCACCGGAGTGAGGGGACGACCGAGCCGGGTGAACGCAGTGGCTGCCAGGGCAGCCGCGAACGCCAGGGAGAGGGCGTACTTCGCGAGGGAGGTCTCGGCGTCGGGCCCCTCCTCGTCGGAGTGGATCAGCGCCGCCACGCCCGCGGCCAGGAGGGTCAGCACGGTGATCCCGAACCACCCGAGCCACGGCCGGCCGTGGCCGTGCGGGAGCAGCGCCTCGACGACCCCCAGCGGCGCGGCGACGCTCATCACGACGTGTCCCAGCGCCCAGGACGACAGTGCGAGGACGCTGACGCCCGCGATGGTCACGCCGCGGATGTCGCCCCAGAGCTCGATCTCCTCCGCTGTCTGCGGGATCCACAGGGACAGGTCGACCCACGTCGGCATCAGCACGCCGAACGCCGCAGCGAGCAGCAACCGGCCGCGCCACCCCCGCCCCGTGCGTACGGCGACCTCGCGGATCAGCACCGCCACCCCGCCGTACAACGGGGCCAGGAACGCGATCAGGAACAGCGTGCCCCCGAGCTTGCCGGTGATGTCGAGGTAGGACTGGATCAGCTCGGCGAAGACCGGTGCCCCGAGGAGCAGGGCCAGAACCCCGATCACGCGCGTACGACGAGGGGCACGCTCCTGCCGGTCAGTCACGAGCCAATGTTAGAGCACACACTCCAACAATGGGAGGGCTGGCTACGCGGACTCCTGCTCGCGCAGCCGCTGGCTGATCACCGCGGAGACGCCGTCGCCGCGCATCGTCACGCCGTACAACGCGTCGCCGACCTCCATGGTCCGCTTCTGGTGGGTGATCACGAGCAGCTGAGAGCTCTCACGCAGCTCCTCGTAGATCTCCAGCAGCCGACCCAGGTTGGTGTCGTCCAGTGCGGCCTCGACCTCGTCGAGGATGTAGAACGGCGAGGGTCGCGCCTTGAACAGCGCGACCAGGAAGGCCACCGCGACCAGCGACCGCTCGCCGCCGGAGAGCAGCGAGAGGCGCTTGACCCGCTTGCCGGCTGGGCGGGCCTCCACCTCGATGCCGGTGTTCAGCATGTCGTCGGGGTCGGTGAGCACCAGCCGTCCCTCACCACCGGGGAACAACCGCGTGAACGTCGAGACGAAGGCGCGGCTGACGTCGGCGAACGCCTCGGTGAAGACCTGCTCGACCCGCTCGTCGACCTCGCGAACGATGTCCAGGAGGTCCTTGCGGGTGTTCCTCAGGTCCTCGAGCTGCTCGGTGAGGAACTTGTGCCGCTCCTCCAGTGCCGAGAACTCCTCGAGCGCGAGCGGGTTGATCCGGCCCAGCTGTGCGAGCGACCGCTCGGCGATGCGCAGCCGCTTGGTCTGCTCCTCGCGGTCGAAGGCCACCGGCTCGGGGAGATCCTCCCCCTCGGCGACCTCGCCCGTGAAGGGAATGAGGTTGTCCGGCCCGTAGTCGGCCACCAGCCCGTCGGCGTCGAGGCCGAGCTCCTCGAGCGCCCGTTCCTCGAGCTGCTCGATCCGCATCCGCTGCTGGGTGCGCGCCATCTCGTCGCGGTGCACCGAGCTGACCAGCTCGTCGAGCTCGCGGCCGAGGTCACGCAGTCGCTCGCGTGCCTCGCGCAGCTCCTGCTCGCGACCTGCGCGACCCTGCTCCACCCTGCCTCGCTCGGCGGTGGCCAGGGCCACCGACTCCTCGAGCCGGGCGAGCACGAGCGCAACCCCGCGACCCACGGCCTCACCGACGCGCCCCTCGACCAGCAGCTGCTCGCGCCGGGCGATGGCCGCCGCGCGGGCCTCGCGCTCGGCACGCGCCGCCTGGAGCAGGGAGTCGGCGCGGCCGTGCAAGGCGCGAGCGCGCTCCTCGGTCGTGCGCAGGGCGAGGCGGGCATCCATCTCGACGGCACGGGCGGTCCGGGAGGCCTCGGCGAGCCGCTCGCGCACGCTGGTGTCGGGCTCCTCCTCCGGCGCATCCTGCGCCGCCAGGAGGCGAGACTCGAGCTCGGCCAGTCCCTCGAGGTCCTTGTCGCGGGCCACCTGGGCGGCCTCGATGGCCCGGTCGACCCGAGCCGCTTCGGCGCGGGCGTTGCGAGCCTGGGAGCTGTACTGGCCGAGCTCCTCGGCGACCGCGGCGAGGGTGGCATCCGACTCGTGCAGCTTGGCCAGTGCGACGTCGACGCGACGCCTGGCGTCCTCGCGCTCCCGCTCGAGGGTGCTGACGTCGAAGTTGAGCCGCTCGACGGTGTGCGCAGCGATGCTCAGCTGCTCGGTCGCATCGTCGACTGCTGCCTGCACCTCGATCAGGCTGGGCTGGCTGGAGGAGCCGCCGGCCGCGAAGTGGGCACCCAGCAGGTCGCCGTCGCGGGTGACCGCGGTCAGGTCGGCGGCGTCGCGGACCAGGTCCCTCGCTGCAGCCAGGTCCTCGACCACGACGACCTTGTGGAGCAGCCGGGCCAGTGCCGGGCGCAGCTCGTCGGGGCAGTCCACGACGTCCATCGCGTACGTCGCCCCGCCGGCCAGTCCCGGCCAGGAGGAGTCGTCGGCGACAGCGCCGCCGAGCAGGATGCCGGCCCGGCCGAGGTCGTCGTCCTTGAGGTGCGCGATGGCACCCATGGCAGCGTCCACGTCGCGTACGGCGACCGCGTCGGCCGCACTTCCCAACGCAGCAGCGACGGCCGCTTCGTAGCCGGTCCTGACGCTGAGCAACGCCGCCACCGACCCGAGCAGGCCACTGACCGAGTCGGTGGCCGCGAGGAGGGCGCCGGCGCCGTCCTTGCGGTTGAGGCCGAGCTCGAGGGCCTCCTTGCGGGCACCGAGCGAGCTGCGCTCACGCTCGGCTGCGGTGAGGTCACCCCTGATCTTGGCGAGCCGGTCCTCGATGTCGCCCAGCAGTGAGCTGGCTGCCTCGTGCTCGGCGTCGAGGCCCTCCTCGCCGGCGTCCAGGCTCGCGACCCGGGACTCCAGCGAGGTGAAGTCGTGCTGGGCACGGTCGGCGCGGGCGACGATGTCGGCACGCGCCTCGGTGAGCCGTCCGACCTCCTCCTCCGCGGCGGCGGCCCGGCTGCGTAGTCCGTTGACCTGTCCGTGGAGCCGGGCCATGCCCTCGCGCCTGTCGGCGGCGGCACGCTGCAGCCCCGCCACCCGGCGCTCCTCCTCGGCGAAGGCCTGCTCCGCGGCCTGCCGGGCGCTGACCGCACCCTCGAGCGCCGACCGGTTGCCCGCGACCTCGGTGTCGATCTCGCTCTCCTGGGCCTGCACCCGCACGGCCTCGGCCTCGAGCTCGTCCGGATCGCGGCCGGCGGGGACCTCCGGCTGCGAGGCCGCGTTCCGGACGCGCTCGGCGGCCAGCCCCGCAGTGCCGCGCAGGCGCTCGCGCAGGCCGGACAGCCCGAACCACGTCTCCTGGGCGCGGGCCAGGGCCGGCAGGTCCTCGCGGAGCGCCGCCTCCAGCGCGGTCTCGGTCTCGCGGGTCGCAGCGAGCGCGGCCTCGACCTCGGCACGGCGTTCGAGCAGCACCGACTCGTCGGCGAGCTCCTGCTCGAGAGCAGTGCGGGCCACGACCAGGTCGGCGGCCATCAGCCGCGCCCTCGCGTCGCGTACGTCGGCCTGGACGCTCTGCGCCCTCCGGGCGACCTCGGCCTGGCGGCCCAGTGGCTTCAGCTGCCGACGGATCTCGCTGAGGAGGTCGCTGAGCCGGGTGAGGTTCCCCTCGGTCGAGTCGAGCTTGCGGAGGGCCTTCTCCTTGCGCTTGCGGTGCTTGAGCACGCCAGCGGCCTCCTCGATGAACCCGCGCCGGTCCTCGGGGGTCGCGTGCAGGATCGAGTCGAGCTGGCCCTGCCCGACGATCACGTGCATCTCGCGGCCGATGCCGGAGTCGCTGAGCAGCTCCTGGACGTCGAGCAGCCGGCACTGCTGGGAGTTGATGGCGTACTCCGAGCCGCCGTTGCGGAACATCGTGCGGCTGATCGTGACCTCGGCGTACTCGATCGGCAGCGCACCGTCGGCGTTGTCGATGGTCAGCTGCACCTCGGCGCGGCCCAGCGGCGGGCGGCCCGACGTACCGGCGAAGATGACGTCCTCCATCTTGCCGCCGCGCAGCGACTTCGCGCCTTGCTCACCCATCACCCAGGCGAGCGCGTCCACGACGTTGGACTTGCCGGAGCCGTTGGGGCCGACGATGCAGGTGATCCCCGGCTCGAGCTGCAGGGTCGTCGATGAGGCAAAGGACTTGAAGCCCTTGAGCGTGAGGCTCTTGAGGTACAACGTGCGCTCCCTGCTGAGGCGTCGTCCAGGCGTCCAACATGCGCTGGACGCGGCATCCTCTCAGCCCGGTGGCCAGGATGCTGCGACGGGGAAGGCCAGCGCCACGACCCTATAGGCGCACGCCGGGCGTTTTGCGGAGGCGTGCCGGTCCGGTGTCGAGGTCGCTCAGGCGGGCTGGCGCTCGGTCTGGACGTCGACCTCAACCCGGGCAGCGGCCTCGCGACGGCTCCTGGTGAGGGCGATCGAGACGAGGGTGGCCGAGACGGCACCCAGCACGAGGTAGGCCACCCACGACTCGGCGTCGAAGGCCCTGAGCAGCGTGCGGGAGTTGGTGACCAGGATGACGCTGCCGACGAGCCCGCCGAGCACCGGCAGCGAGAGGTGGCGGACGAGGTACGCCGCGAACGGCGCCGCGATGACGCCGCCGAGCAGCAGGCCGCCCACGACTCGCCAGTCGATGGCCTCACTGCCGAGACCGATCAGGAACCCGAGGCTGGCCGAGACCGTGACGGCGAACTCAGAGGCGGAGACCGAGCCGATCACCTTGCGGGCGTCGAGCCGGCCGCTCGAGATGAGCGTCGGGGTCGCGACCGGGCCCCAGCCGCCGCCTCCGCTTGCGTCGATGAACCCGGCGAACAGGCCCAGGGGTGCCAGCAGGCGGACTCCCGGACGCCTCCCCTTCACCACGACGGGGGCCTTCCCGAACACGAAGCGGGCGACGATGTAGAGGCCGAGCATCAGCAGCAGGGCAGCCATCCACGGGGCGGCCGACTCGGTGGAGAGGCTGGACAGCACGGTTGCGCCGATGAACGCCCCCACGGCACCCGGGATCGCGATCCGCGCGACGACAGCCCAGTCGACGTTGCCGAAGCGCCAGTGCGAGAACCCGGAGACAGCCGTGGTGCCCACCTCCGCGAGGTGCACCGAGGCCGACGCGACGGCGGGGGCGACGTTGGTGGCGACGAGCAACGAGCTCGCGGTCACGCCGTACGCCATGCCGAGGGAGCCGTCGATGACCTGGGCGAGCAGGCCGACGAAGGCGAAGACGAACAGGCGCTCCATGAGAACTCCAAACTGAGGTGGGTCGCTACTAAGACTACTGAAAACTCTAACATACTAAGTTAAGTAGTCTTAGTAGCATCGAGCACGTCGTCGGCGTGCGCGATGTGCACCAGCTGGCCCCAGATCAGCACCAGGAACAGGGCGGAGCCGACGAAGGCGAACCAGAACGGCCCGGTGACCCCCCACTGGTCGGCGATCAGTCCCCCGAGGACCGAGCCGACCACGATTCCGCCGGTGACGCCGATCATGTAGACGCCCTGGACCCGGCCCTGGAAGCCGATCGGCACAGCGCGCTGGCGCACGGTGATCGACGTGGTGCCCCAGACGAAGGCATGGGCGCCGAAGACGAACATCACCACCAGCGCGACCCACGGAAGCGTGTTCAGCGCCAGTGCCAGGTGCGTGAGCGTCTCGATGATCAGACCGACGCGCATGATGTTGCCCAGGCTGACGTGGCGCTCCAGCCAGCCGTAGGTGAAGGTGCCGAGGATCCCGCCCGCGGCCAGCGCCGAGGTGAGCAGGCCGAAGCCGATCTCACCCATGCCCAGCCGCTCGAGCGAGTAGAGCACCAGCACCGACCAGGCAGCACCGAAGGTCACGTTGAACGTCACGATGGTGAGCACCAGGGTCCGCACGGCCGCGTGGTGCCACACCCAGGCCAGCCCCTCGCGCATGTCCTTGCGGATCGTCTGTCGTACGCCGGTCTTCCCGACGCCGTGCTCGGGCAGCTGGATCCGCAGCACCATCACGATGCTGGCGGCGATGCACACGACCTGGGTGACGAAGGGGTAGGACCGGCCCAGACCGAACAGGAGGGCGCCCACGGGAGGACCGACGAGCTGGTTGAGCGTCACCAGGCCCGCGATCAGCCGTGCGTTCGCGATGCCGAGGTCACGCTTGGCGACCAGCATCGGCAGGATCGTCGACGTGGTGTTGTCCGCGAACGTCTCGGCGATCCCGAGCATGAAGATCGAGGTGAGCACGACCGCGATGTTGACCTCGCCGGTGATGATCGTGGTGGCCAGGACCCCCAGCACCAGCACGCGCGCGAGGTTCGCGATGACGATCAGCCGACGGCGGTCCACCCGGTCGGCGACCACACCCGCAGGCAGGCTGAACAGCACCGTGGCGAGGTACTGCAGGGTCCAGGCCGAAGCGACGAGGAGGGGCTCACGGGTCTCCGAGGCGACGAGCAGCGGTCCCGCGGCGAGCATGATGCCGTCGCCGATGTTGCTGATCCAGCTCGACCCGAGCAGCCAGCGGAAATGGATTCCCAGGCGAGCCGGTACCACCGTCTCGACCAGGGATCTGCGCACAACTGTCGATGCTCGCAGAGCCGCCGTTCAGGGGCAAAGCGGTTAACGCGGGAAGGCGTTCATGCGGCAGCCAGGCCCGCCCGGCTCGCCGTACGACGACGCAGGAACGTCGCCAGGACCACCGCAGCGGCCACACCCGCGAGGGCACCGCTCGTCGTCCAGCCGCCCGCGGACGGTGCGACCGATGCCGCGTTGGTGTCCCAGGACGTGCCCGGGAGGTCCACGCGGTAGACGTCGATGCCGCGGGCGAGGTCGACGGAGTAGGCCAGGTTGGTCTTCTTGGCGGTCATCACGCCGGTCTTCGAGTAGACCGGCATCCAGTAGGAGTCCCAGACCTCCGAGGCGCCCCAGGTGGCGTGTCCGTAGGACTTGATGTCCTTGGGGTTGCGGACGTCGAGGAACTGCGTCCCACCGCCGTAGAAGCCCGCGGCCACGATCCCCGAGGGGTGGAAGTCGAACCAGTGCGACGAGCAGAACGCGCCGACCGGGATGGGGAAGGTGCCCAGGTCCGCGAGCTCGACCTTGTCCAGCGGCACGATCGCGCTCTTGGTGCCGTCCAGGCGCTTGACCCACCAGGTCTGGAACGAGCCGGCCAGGCTGCAGTCGGTCTGCTCGTAGTCCTCCTCGGTGACCAGCAGGATGTTGCCGTTGGCCAGCGACGGGGCAGCCCCGTTGCGGAACGCCTTGGCGTTCGGGCGCTGGGAGTTGTGCAGGATGAAGTCGTTCCAGCCGGGGTACTTCGGGTCCTCACCCTGACCGGCGAGGCCGGTGGTGGTGACCAGCTTCGGCGCCCGCGGGTTGGTGGTGCTGAACATCGAGGCACCCTCGAACCCGGTGTGCGTACCGAAGCCCGCGTCGTCGAAGTTCCACTTGTGCCCGGCGGTGGGGCTGGAGAACCCCTGCACGCCCGCCGTCGCCAGGTCGGAGTCCACCTCGACGGGGTGGTCGAGGTCGCGCAGGTCGAAGATCGAGAACCGGCCGGTGCCGTCGTCGCCCGCTGAGTAGGCGTAGGTGCAGTTGGTCTGCTGCACACAGGTGACCGTGTGGGTGCTGGTCGAGCCCGGCGCCCGCCCGGCGATCTTCGGGTTCGCCGCATCGGTCACGTCGACGACCATCAGCTCGCCGCCGCCGGCGTTGGAGTGCGCGATGTCTCCCGGGCTGGCCTGGAAGAGGTCGATCCCGACCAGGGCGAAGCGTCGTACCTTGCCGCCGGAGTAGGTGCGCTCGCCGCAGTTCATCGCCTCGTTCTCGAACTGCAGCGACGGGAGTACGCCGGTCAGGGCCGGCCGTGTCGGGGAGGAGACGTCGTAGACCCGAACCGAGTCGAGGTTGGACTGGACGAACAGCGGCTTGGTCTTCATGAAGCACCCGGAGATGCCGGTCGAGCCCGGGTTGCTCGAGGCCAGCGCAACGTTGCCGCTGGAGATCAGCGAGATGTTCTGGTCGGCGCTGAGCAGCGCTCGCTGCCGGGCAATGCGGTCACCGTCCCCGTGGGCGTGCGCAGGGGCACCTATCAGCAGCGTGCCGGCGAGCAGAGCGGTGGTGGCGGCGACCGGGAGAATGCGCATGACCGCACAACGAGCGTGCGCTCGTAGGGTTACCCGAGAGCGGGACCGGCGGCAGTCAGGACGCCCAGCCCCAGGATCGGTGCTCGATCAGGTGTGGGCCAGCGAGCTGTCGCGGGCGACAGCGTGGTCCACCGACTCGGAGGCGACCGCGGCGAGCGCGTCGTTCTCCTGTGAGAGCCGCAGGACGGTCCTCTCGAGGTCGGCCACGCGCTGACGGAGGATGCGGTTGTCCCCTGCCAGCCTGTTGGCCTCTCGCGGGTCGGTTCCAATCGAGTATCCGAGCAGCGCCTTGGCCATATATGTGCCTTCCAGGGAGCGAGGGGGGTGTGTCCGGTGGGACCGCCTACAAGAGTCTCACGCTGCCCCTGCCTTCATCAAGTGGCGAGCGTGCCCGGCAGACGTCGTCGACGCGGTACCGGCTGGCACACCGGGCAGAAGAAGGACGAGCGGTTCATGAACGTCACCCGGCGGATCGGCGTACCGCAGCGCAGGCACGGCTGGTTCTCGCGCCCGTAGGCCTTCAGGGACCGCTCGAAATAGCCGCTTTGCCCGTTGACGTTCACGTAGAGGGCGTCGAAGGAGGTCCCGCCCTGTCCGAGTGCCTCCAGCATCACCGCGCGGCAGCCGGCGAGCACCCGCTCCACGTCGGACCGGCGCAGGCGCGACCCGGCGCGCTCGCCGTGCACCTGGGCGATCCACAGACCCTCGTCGGCGTAGATGTTGCCGACCCCGGAGACGATGCTCTGGTTGAGCAACAGCCGCTTGATCCCGGAGTCGCTGCGCCGCACGCGGCGTACGAAGGCAGCATCGTCGAACGCCTCGTCGAGCGGGTCGCGGGCGATGTGCGCGATCTCCGGAGGAAGGACCGCTCCCCCCTCGGAGATGGCCAGCCCGCCGAACATCCGCTGGTCCACGAACCGCAGCTCCAGCTCGGGGTCCTCGAGGGAGAACCGGACGCGCAGGTGCCGTTCATCGGGTACGCCGGGAGGCTGCACCAGCATCTGGCCGCTCATGCCGAGGTGCCCGAGGAGGGCGTCACCGTCGTCGATAGCGAGCCAGAGGTACTTGCCGCGCCGGTGGGCCGCGGTGAAGGTTCGCCCGGAGAGCCGGATGGCGAAGTCCACGGGGCCACCGGCATGGCGACGCACAGGGCGGGGATGGAGCACCTCCACGGCGCGGATCGGGTGGCCCAGCACATGGGCCTCGAGTCCGCGGCGGACGACCTCGACCTCGGGAAGCTCAGGCATCGCCGGGCGCAGGTCGCCCGTTCTCGTCGATGGGCTGCTCCATCGCGTCCCGGACCAGGGCCGGGACGATCTCCGCGTCGCCGCCTCCGGGAAGCTCGGCGATCAGGGTGCGATAGGCAGACTCGGCCGCCTGCTGCTCGGCCTCCTTCTTCGACCGCCCGACGCCGTGGCCGTGCAACCGGTCGGCGACTCGGACCCGGGCGGTGAACGTCTTCATGTGGTCCGGCCCCTCCTCCTCGATGACGTACTCGGGGACGCCGAACTCGTTGAGGGCGCTGAGCTCCTGGAGGCTCGTCTTCCAGTCCAGCCCGGCGCCCATCGCGGCGGCCGCCTCGAGCATCGGGTCGAAGAGCAGGTGCACCAGCCGGCCGGCGCTCGCGAAGCCGCCGGAGAGGTAGACCGCGCCGATCAGCGCCTCGACGGTGTCGGAGAGGATCGAGGACTTGTCCCGGCCACCGGTGGACTCCTCGCCCTTGCCCAGCCGGATGTGCACACCGAGGCCGATCGTGCGGGCGACCTCGGCGAGGGCGCGCGCGTTGACGACGGCCGCGCGCAGCTTGGCCAGCCGGCCCTCGGACAGGGCCGGGTGGGTCAGGTAGAGGGTCTCGGTGATCACCACGCCCAGGACGGAGTCGCCGAGAAACTCCAGGCGTTCGTTGGTCGGGAGGTTGCCGTTCTCGTAGGCGTAGGAGCGATGCGTCAGGGCAAGCTCCAGCAGCTCGGGATCCAGTGTCGGATTCCCGAGCGCGTCACGCAGCTCGTCGGTGTCGCCCGACCCCGCCGCAGGCAACCCAGCGCTCGCGGTCAGAGGACCTGACGCCGGTCGGCCCTGGCGCCGTACTGCCCGCACGCAGGGCAGGCACGGTGCGGCAGGTGCTTGGAGTCACAGGCCGGGTTGGCGCAGGTCACGAGCGGGGGCGCGACGGCCTTCCAGGCAGACCGGCGATGACGCGTGTTGCTGCGCGACAACTTCCGCTTCGGGACAGCCACGGTTGCTCCTTGAGATCGGGTGAGTCTTCTAGTTGGTCAGTCTTCGGGTGCTGCGGGCGGTGCGTGTTCTGATGCCTCGTCTCTGGTCCACGACGATCTCACCGAGGGCGGCCCATCTCGGGTCGACCGGTGCATCGTGCCGATGGTTAGGGTCGTCTGCGAGCCGTGCACCACACTCGATGCACAGGCCCGGACAGTCGTCCTGGCACAACGGCTGGAACGGCAGTGCGAGCACAACCGCATCCCGCAGCACTGGCTCGAGGTCGACCAGGTCGTCCTCGAGCCTGCTGACATCGTCGTCGAGTTCGTCTCCGGGTGCGGTATGTCTGGGGTCGTCGTAGACGAACAGTTCCTGGAGATCGACCTGGAGGGTGTCCTCGATCGGCTCCAGGCACCGTGCGCACTCGCCCTCGAGCTCGACTTGCGCCGTGCCGGTGACGAGCACCCCTTCCATGACCGCCTCGAGCCGCAGATCGATGTCGATGCTGCTGCCCTCGGGAACGCCCAGGATCTCGATGCCAAGCTCTGCAGGCGCCTCGGCGGAGAACGACTTCTTGCGCTGCGACCCCGGGCGGCGGCCGAGCTCGCGGGTGTCGAGCACGAGCGGCGCTCTCGGGTCGAGACTGCGCAAGGTGTCACTTCCGTCGTGGTGCATGCAGAACCTCCGGGAGTCTACGCGCCGACCCGGCGTGCGACCAAAACGCCGCGTCTCGAAACCCGGGCGTTGCCGGACAGGTTCAGTCCTGGTCCTCGCGGGCACGCTCGGCGAGGCGCTCGGTGAGGCGGGTGAGCACGTCGGGGGGCAGCAGACCGGAGACGTCGCCGCCGAACATGGCCACCTCCTTGACCAGCGAGGACGCGAGGAAGGAGTACTCGGGACTCGTCGGGATGAAGACTGTCTCGACGTCGACGAGCGAGGAGTTCATCTGGGCCATCTGCAGCTCGTAGTCGAAGTCGCTGACGGCGCGGAGCCCCTTGACGATCGCGCGGATGCCGTGCTCCTCGCAGAACGTGGTGAGCAGCCCCTCGAACCCGGCCACGGTCACGTTGGGGAAGTCCGCGCAGACCTTCTCCAGCATGGACATGCGCTCCTCGGCGGTGAACAGCCGGGCGCGCGACTTCGACTTGTTGATGCCGACCGCGACGACGACCTCGTCGAAGAGCTGCGACGCCCTGGAGATGATGTCGATGTGACCGTTGGTCACCGGGTCGAACGATCCGGGGCACACGGCTCTGCGCACGGGGCGCTCCTCATCAGGCATCGGCGCGAACGTACCAGAGCACGGTCTCGCCGTACTTCTTCTTCCGGTCGCGCACCAGCCCCTCGGGCCAGGCGGGTTCCACGCTACGCGCCGACCGCTCCACGACGAGCACCGATCCGCCTGCCAGCCATTCGTGGGTGACGAGCAGGCCGAGCGCCTGCTCCAGGGCCGCGTTGTCCATGGGGTACGGCGGGTCGGCGAACACCACGTCGTAGGGAGACTGTGGGTGTTGTCCCAGGACCCGCGTCACGGGGTGGGCCAGCACTTCGACCTCGCCGAACCCGAGCGTCTTGGCGTTGTCCCGGATCAGCTTCGCGGTGCGCCGGTCGGACTCCACCGACGTCAGCGCCCCCGCACCACGCGACATCGCCTCGAGGCCGACGGCCCCGGAGCCGGCGTACAGGTCGAGGAAGCGCAGCCCGGTCAGTGAACCCAGCGCGGCCTCGAGCGCGGAGAACAGCGCCTCGCGCACCCGGTCCGAGGTCGGCCGGGTCGCCTCGCCCGGGGGCGTCTTGAGCCTGCGCCCTCGCGCCTCGCCGCTGATGATGCGGGTCATGTCATTTCCAGGAAGTCGGCCTGTTCCGACTCCTCGAGCCGGCGGGTGGCCTCCGCCGAGCGCGGGGCTGGCGGACAGGTCGGGGTCGGCGGCCAGGTGGGCGGTGGCGGCGGCCCGGGCGCGCTCGATGACGTCCTCGTCGCGCAGCACCGAGAGCAGCTTGAGGCTGCGACCGCCCGCCGCTCTGCTCGATCCCGAGCACGTTGCCCTCACGGCGCTGCTCGAGGTCGATGCGGGAGAGCTCGAAGCCATCCCGGGTGCGGGCGACGGCAGTCAGGCGCTCCATCGAGGTGCTCGCGGGGTCGGCGGCGCTGACGAGCAGGCACAGCCCGGCGTGGCCCCCTCGCCCGATGCGACCACGGAGCTGGTGGAGCTGGGAGACGCCGAACCGGTCGGCGTCGAGGATCACCATCACGGTCGCGTTGGGCACGTCGACCCCGACCTCGATGACCGTGGTGGACACGAGCACGTCGACGGACCCGGCAGCGAAGGCCTGCATCACCCGGTCCTTGTCCTCGGGTGTCATCCGCCCGTGCAGCATCTCCACCCGCAGCCCCTGCAGCTCGACGGCGGCGAGCTGCGGCGCCAGCTCCTCGACCGCGCTCAACGGCCGGGCCTCCGAGCTGTCGACGACACCCTCGGTGGGGTCGATGCGCGCGCACACGACGTACGCCTGACGTCCCTGGGCGACCTCCTCGCGCACCCGCACCCAGGCGCGGTCGAGCCACTCGGGCCGGGCGAGGATCGGCACGACGTTGGTCTGTACGTCGCCCCGCCCGGCCGGCAGCTCGACCAGGGTCGAGGTGTCCAGGTCACCGAAGACGGTCATCGCCACGGTGCGCGGGATCGGCGTCGCGGTCATCACGAGCACGTGCGGCGGCGACCCGGCCTTGGCGTTCAACGCAGCGCGCTGCTCCACGCCGAAGCGGTGCTGCTCGTCGACGACGACCAGTCCCAGGTCGGCGAACTGCACGTGCTCCTCGAGCAGGGCGTGCGTGCCGATCACGATCCCGGCCTCGCCACCCGCTGCCTCGGCCAGTGCCTGCCTGCGGCCTGCGGCGTTCAGCGAACCGGTGAGCAGGGCCACCCTGGTCCCACCCTCCGCGCCACCGAGGAATCCGCCCTGGGCGAGGTCGCCGAGCATCGCGGAGATCGAGCGCTGGTGCTGCTGGGCGAGCACCTCGGTCGGCGCGAGCAGCGCTGCCTGGCCGCCGGAGTCCACCACCTGGAGCATCGCGCGCAGGGCGACCACCGTCTTGCCGGAGCCGACCTCTCCCTGGAGCAGCCGGTGCATCGGGTGACCCTGGCCGAGCTCGGCCGCGATCTCGTCGCCCACGCTGCGCTGGCCGTCGGTGAGCACGAACGGCAGCCGCTCGTCGAACTGGTCGAGGATGCCTCCGGGTGCGCCGGGCCGGGGGTTGGCGACCGTGGCCTCGATCGCCGCGCGACGCCTGGCCAGCAGGGTCTGGGTGACGAAGGCCTCGTCGTACTTCAGCCGGTCCGCTGCCTTGACCTTCTGCCCCCAGTTGTCGGGCCGGTGAATCCAGCGCAGGGCCTGATCCACCCCGAGGAGGTCCTCGGCCCCCCGCACGGCAGGCGGAAGGACGTCGGGGATGTCCGCGACGAGGTCGAGCGCGGTGGCGATGGTCTGCTCGAGGTGCCAGGGGTTGACGCCCGCGATGGACGAGTAGAGCGGGATCAGGTCGGGCATCGACGCGTAGGTGTCCTCGGCCGCCTCGCCGTACATCCGCGAGTCCGGGTTGGTCAGCTGCCACTGGCCGTTGAACCACTTGAGCCGGCCGTTGAACAGGCCCACGCGCCCCTGGGCGAGCTCCTTGGTGCGCCAGTCCGCCGTGTGCTTCTGCCGGTCGAAGTAGGTCAGCAGCAGCGTGCCGCCCTCGGCGCGCACCCGCACCTCGAGGCGGTACGCCGTGCGGTGGGTACGCCGATCCTGGTAGGGCTTCTGCACACAGCTGACCACCTCCCCCACCAGCGAGAGGAGGTCGCCCTCATGGAGGTCCTCGAGCTCGCTGAGCGATCCCTTCCGCACATAGCGGCGGGGGAACAGCCCGAGCAGGTCACCGACGGTCTCGACACCGGTCGCCTTGATGACCTTCTTCACGTGCTTGCCGCCCACCGCCGCGACAGGCGAGTCCCAGCGGACCTGCACTCCCGACACGGCTACTCCACCGCCACCAGCAGCGGGTAGCGCTCCTGCCCGCCCTCGTAGAGCGCGACGTCCACACCCGGATGGGCACGCTGCACCCACTGCTCGCAGGCCTGGGCGAGGTCGCCGGCATCCACGCCGGCGACGAGAGTCACCAGCTCGCCGCCACCGCCGAGAAGACGTTCGAGCACGCCGGTCGCGACCTCGTAGAGGTCCTTGCCGACGATGGCGAAGTCGCCGTGCACCACGCCCAGGGCGTCGCCTGCCGAGCACGGACCGGCAGTGGTCATCGCGTCCTTCGCCGCGACGGTCACGGCGCCGTGCCTGGCCCCGCGCGCAGCGGCCGCCATCTGGACCACGTCGCTGTCCAGCGGCCGGCCGGGCTCGTGCACGGCCAGGGCTGCGATCCCCTGCACCTGGGCGCGGGTCGGGATGACCACGACGTGGATCCCCTTCTGCTCGGCCTCGTGTGCGGCCGCCTCTGCGACGCCGATCGAGTCGGGGTCGTTGGGCAGCACGATGACCTCCTGCGCCCCGGTCGCCTCGATCGCTGCGAGGAGCTGGCCGGTGCTCGGCCGCTGGCCCGGGACCTCCGTCGAGGACCTCGGCGCCTGCCTCGGCGAACAGCTCGGCCAGGCCGGGACCGGCGGCCACCACCACCAGCTTGCGGCCGCGCCGCTCGGCCCGCTTCTCCCTGGCGCGCGCGACCTGCTCGGCGAAGTGGGTGACCTCGATCCGGCGTGGTGCGCCGGCGCGGATGCCGGCCTCGACGGCGGCGCCGACGTCGTCGACGTGGATGTGCACGTTCCACAGCCCCTCGCCACCGACGACGACCAGCGAGTCGCCCAGCGGAGCGAGCTCCTGGCGCAGGTGCGGGATGGCCTCGTCGTCGGTCTCGAGGAGGTACATCACCTCGTACGCCGGCCCCTCCTCGCTCAGGTCACCCGTCGGGAGCTTGGCCACCGGGATCGCCGAGGTGCCGACGTGGGGGGTGGTCGTGGTGGCGCGCTTCCCCGTGATCGCGGACTCGGCTGCGTCCAGGACCACGCACAGCCCGCGACCGCCCGCGTCCACCACGCCTGCATCCTTGAGCAGCGGCAGCTGCTCGGGTGTCCTGGCGAGAGCCTCCATGGCGGCGCTGGCGGCCGCATGGACCACGTCGCCGAGGCGGTACTCCGGGATCTCGGCCGCGTGTGCGGCGGCCTCCGACGCCGCCCTCGCCACGGACAGGATCGTGCCCTCGACCGGCTCGCCGACAGCTGCGTACGCCGCGTCGGTGGCCAGCGCCATGCCTTCGGCGAACACCGCCGCCGAGCGGTCCTCGGGTCCGGCCCGGCCGATCCGGCGCAGCAGGGCACCCATCAGCTGGCTCAGGATCACTCCCGAGTTGCCGCGGGCACCGAGCAGCGCTCCCCGCGAGTAGGCCTGCATCGCTGCCCGCAGGTCGCCGGGGTGCTCGTCCAATGCAGCCACCATGGCGTCCCGGGCTGACTCCACGGTGAGGAACATGTTCGTGCCGGTGTCGCCGTCGGGCACCGGATAGACGTTGAGGGCGTCGATCTCCTCGCGAGTCGCGGCGAGTCCGTCCACGGCGAGGTCGGCGAAGCGGCGTACGACGTCGAGGTCGAAGGTGGCAACCTCGTCTGGCATGCGTCGTACTCCCGGGCCGTGCGTCGTGGACGGGCTCACCGTAGACCGCCGACGCTCGATTCGCGTCGAGCCACGGCTCTGAGTTATTCTCGTGCGGTTGTCCGGACCGCCTTTCTCGGCGGGTGCTGGACCCCCCGATTTCGTCCCAGAACTATCCGAGGAGTGCACGGTGGCTGCCGTCTGCGACATCTGCGCCAAGAAGCCCGGCTTCGGCAACAACCGCCCGTGGTCGCGCAAGATCACGAAGCGTCGCTTCGACCCGAACATCCAGCGCGTCCGCGCCACCGTCAACGGTGCGCCCAAGCGCCTCAACGTCTGCACCGGCTGCCTCAAGGCCGGCAAGGTCACCCGCTGACCTCACGCACCTGCTGACCGCCCTCTGCCCTGTCGGGCCGGGGGCGGTTCTCGTTGTTGCTAGAAGTGCTTCCAGCCGGTGGGGCCGTCGTACGACGCGCCGTCGACCGTGACGACCACGCCGTCCTCCCCGGGCGAAGAGACCTTGCCGATGGCGGTGAACCCCTCGGGGAGCGTGATGTCGGACGGGAAGGTCGCCACGATCGCATGGTCCTCACCGCCGCCGAGGATGAACTCCATCGGGTCCACGCCCAGGGCTGAGCCGACCGCCTGCATCGGCTCGGCGAGCTCGAAGGCGTCGCGGCGGATGTCGATGGCCACACCGGAGTCGTCGGCGATGTGGCCCAGGTCGGCGAGCAACCCGTCCGAGACGTCGATCATCGCGGTCGCACCCGACTCCGCTGCGAGCGGGCCGGCGGCGTACGGCGGGTCGGGACGCTGGTAGGCCTCGACCAGCTTGCGGGGCGATCGGAACCCGCGCGCCAGGACCGCCAGCCCCGCGGCCGCCCAGCCCTGGCGACCGGCGATAGCGACGACGTCTCCGGGTTCCGCGCCGTCGCGGCGCACCGGAGCCACCACGCAGGTGCCCAGCACGGTCACCGCGATCACCACCTCCTTCGCGAGGGTCAGGTCACCGCCGATGACGCTCGCGCCGACGAGGCCCGCCTCCTCCGCGATGCCGTCGGCGAGGTCGAGCACCCACTGCGCGGGGAGATCCGCCGGCGCGGCGAGCCCGACCGTGAGCGAGTGCGCAACGCCACCCATGGCGTTGATGTCGGAGAGGTTCGAGGCCGCCGCCTTGCGGCCGATGTCGTGCGCCGGGGCCCAGTCGCGCCGGAAGTGCCGTCCCTCGACGAGCAGGTCGGTCGACACGACCACGTGCCCCTTGGGTGTACGCACGACCGCGGCGTCGTCACCTGGTCCGACGTAGACCTGCTCCCCCTGCTCGAACCGACCCGAGAGCGCCGCGATCAGGCCGAACTCGCCCACGTCGGCGAGCGTGGCGTCCGACGGGAAGTGGTTGGGGGAGCTCATGACGCCATCCCACCAGATCGCCCGCGCGGCCGACTGACGGCATCACCCGGGGCCGTCGTGTTCCACCCCGGCGGGTCGTCCGGTAGGTTTCGAGACGGTTCAGACTTTTCCGATCCATTGAGGGAGTCCCACATGGTCGTACAGGCCTACATCCTGATCCAGACCGATGTCGGCAAGGCCGCAGAGGTCGCTCAGCGGATCACCGACATCAAGGGCGTCATCCTCGCCGAAGACGTCACCGGTCCCTACGACGTGATCGTGCGCGCCGAGGCCCGCAACGTCGACGAGCTCGGCAAGCTGGTTGTGGCGAGAGTGCAGACTCTCGACGGAATCACGCGCACCCTGACGTGCCCCGTCGTACACATCTGACGCGCACGGCAGCACCGCAAGCCACATCGCGACGCCCGTCATCCCTCGGGGTGGCGGGCGTCGTCGTGCTGCTGGCGTTGGTGTGTGCCTGCGGTGGGGTGGACATCCCCGCCAGCGACGTCACCACCGCAGAGCGCAAGGCCTGCACGACCCTCGTCGATGCGCTCCCCGAGAAGGTCTCCGACCAGCCGCGGCGGGACACCGACGGCAGTCCGCTGGGTGCCGCGTGGGGTGACCCCGCGATCGTGCTGCGCTGCGGCGTCGGTGAACCCGAGGGCTACGACAAGTTCGCCAGCTGCCAGGTCGCCAACGGCCTTGGCTGGTTCGTCCCCGACGACCAGATCGAGGACCAGGGCAAGGACGTGGTGATGACCAGCGTCGAGCGCACCCCCAGGGTCGAAGTCCGTGTGCCTGCCGAGTACCGCCCCCCGGTCCCCGTGATGGTCGACCTCGGCGAGGCGATCAAAGCGCACACCCGGCTCGTGAAGCGCTGCAGCTGAGCGACGAGTCAGAACGGAACCTGCACGGACAGGAGCCCCTCGCCCCGTACGCGTCCGGAAAGAGTCCTGCAGAACTCGAGGGGGTCCATCGAGATGTGGTCGCCCTCGCCCTGGCTCCAGCCGCCACCTGCGGTGCCGGTGAGCTCGAGCGCGTAGGGCTCTCCGTGGCGCGCGGCCCATTCGCGCACCACGTCGTCGATGATGCGTCCCTCGTGGTCCGCTGTCAGCTCCATCTCCCGTCCCGTCGCATGCGTGATGTCGATGCGGTGCATGAACGGGTCGCGGGTCAAGATGACATCGAACAGGAACCCGAACGTCCACGACTCCTTCTGCCCGTCGACGTCCTGCTCCTCGGGGATGGCGCGGTTCCGGACGACTGCCGGCATACGTCGTCGCCCCCGCGCGGCCTTGGGTCCAGTACGACGCATGGCCTCGACCAGTTCGGCCGTCGTGAGAGCCGCGTTCTTCTCCACCTGTAGCGCGGTGAGCGCATCGACGGTCAGCCCGCCGTCGCGCTTCTGGCGCTTCCCGGACCCGATCTGCTGACGCAGCATCTCCGGGACGGACGCCACCATCTGGGCCATTCCGAGCATGTGGCCGGCCATCGCGCGCACGTCCCAGTGGGGGCAGTCGGTCGGCGCAGACCACTGCTCGGGCGTGAGCTGCTCGAACAGGCTGGTGACCCGCTCGTACTCCACGAGGGCGAGGCGCATCGCGGTCTGATGGTCGAGCTGACTCGTTCGCGGCCTGTTCCTCGTCGTCTGGTCGGTGGTCATGATCGTTCCTCTCCTGTGTTCTCGGGTCCTGTGTTCTCGGGTCCTGTGTTCTCGGGTCCTGTGTTCTCCGGGCGGCAGGCCCAGGTTGTCGGCGAGCATGTCGACCGCGCGGTCGACGAGGCGGCCCCAGCGGTCCCCACCGGGGTCATTGGCGAGCTGCTGGTCGATCAGTCCGCCGATCAGCGCGGTGCACAGGTCGACGTCCTCGTCCCTGGTGACGCCGTACCGGGCCAGCTGGGCACGGAACTGCTCGACCACCTGCACCGCGGGGGCGTAGGCCTCCGCACTGGGCTCGAACCCCGGGATGGTGCGCTGGTTCATCAGCTGGTGGCGTGCCAGGTCTGCCACCGCGAAGTCGAAGAACACGTGCGCGGACTCCCGCAGGTAGTCGCGCGCGTTCGGGACAGTGTCGTCGATCGCCGCGTCCGCGGCGAGGTACTGCGTCCAGGCGTCCGCGAACATCGCGTCGTAGATTGCGTTCTTCGACGCGAAGTGGCTGTAGAGGGACGGCGCCCGCATCCCGACCCGCGCAGCCACCTCGCGCAGGGTGAGCTGCGACAGCCCCTGCTCACGAGCCACTGCCCACGCGGCGGACAGGATCTCCTGCCGGGTCGCCTCACGACGTTCGGCTGCCCTATCTCTGTTCGGTTCGTCTAACACAGTTAGGCATGTTGCTCCTCAGGACGACCGGTGTCCACCCCGGTGCAGACCAGTCGGGCACGAAACGGGTCAGCGCAGGCCGGTGGTCCGCTCCATCGCCAGGCGCACGAGCCGCTCGACGAGCTCGGGGTAGGTGAGGCCGGACTCCTGCCACAGCAGCGGGAACATCGAGGTCGCGGTGAAGCCCGGCATCGTCTCCACCTCGTTGACGATGAGGCGGCCGTCGGGCAGCACGAAGAAGTCGACGCGGGCGAGGCCTTCAACGTCGAGCGCCTCGAACGCCCGCACCGCAAGCTCGCGCACCTCCGCCGTCGCCTCCTCGTTGAGCGAGGCCGGGATCTGGTAGCTCTGCTCGAGGTACTTCGCCTCGAAGTCGTAGAACGCATGCTGCGAGCTCACCGTGATCTCCGCGAGGGCGCTGGTCTCGGGCTCCGCGCCGTCAAGGCCTTGGAGTACGCCGATCTCGACCTCGCGCGCGTTCTTGGCGGCGGCCTCCACCAGCACCTTCGGGTCGAACCTCCGCGCCTCTTCGATCGCGGCATCGAGGTCGTCGGAGCTGTCCACCCGGGTGATCCCGAAGCTCGAGCCGGCGCGTGCCGGCTTGACGAAGACCGGGTAGTCCAGTGCCTCCACCGCCTCGCGGATCGCGGCCGGGTCCTGCTCCCACTGGCGTGGCCGCACCAGCACGTAGGGCAGCACGGGCAGTCCGGCGGCAAGGAAGATCTGCTTCATGAAGTGCTTGTCGGTGCCCACCGCGCTGGAGAGCACGCCGGCACCGACGTAGCGCACGCCCGCCATCTCCAGGAGCCCCTGCAGGGTGCCGTCCTGGCCCCACGGCCCGTGCATGACCGGGAAGACCACGTCGACCTCACCCAGCACGGATGGGACGTCCTCGGCCTCGGTCACGACCAGCCCCTGGCCCGGAGTCAGCGCGATCTCCCGGTCGCCGGACACCGACGGCAGCTCGCCGTCGGGACCGAGGGCAAGGTGCCCGGGCTCGGCCGACTCGAGCACCCAGCGTCCGTCGGTGGCGATGCCGACCGGCACCACGTCGTACTTCTCCGGGTCGAGCGCCGCGATCACACTTCCCGCGGAGATGCACGAGATGGAGTGCTCGCTGGAGCGACCCCCGAAGACGACTGCGACGCGGGGCTTGCGGGCCCTGTCTGCGGGGGTGGGGTCCGAGGCGCTGCTCACGCGCCGACCCTACCGGCGGCGACCGGCCCCAGCCGGGACGCACGCGCGCGGGTCAATACGCTGGAGGACATGCGCCCCGCCACCCGAGCCGTGCACCTCGGCCGCCCCCCGCACGAGCCCGACCAGCCGTTCAACACCCCGATCACCATGGCCTCGACGTACGTCGCCGGTGGTGACTGGGAGTACGGCCGCTACACCAACCCCACCTGGACCGCGTTCGAGGACGCACTGGGTGGTCTCGAGGGTGGTCGCTGCCTGGCGTTCGCCAGCGGCCTGTCGGCGGTCTCGACGATCTTCGACCTCGTCGGACACGGAGAGAAGGTCGTGGCACCTCGGCACGCCTACACCGGCTCGGTGATGCAGCTCGCGGATCTCGAGCTCCGGGGGCGGGTCAAGCCGCAGCTCGTCGACGTCAGCGACACCGACGCCGTGGTCGCGGCCTGCGAGAACGCCTCACTGGTGTGGCTGGAGTCGCCGACCAACCCCGCGATGGAGGTCGCCGACATCCCGGCGATCACCGCTGCCGCGCACGAGGCCGGCGCCTACGTGGTCGTCGACAACACCTTCGCCACCCCGATCCTCCAGCAGCCGCTCGAGTCGGACGTGGACCTGGTCGTGCACTCGGCGACCAAGTACATCTCCGGACACTCCGACGTCGTCATGGGTGCTCTCGTCACCCGCAGCGACGAGCTCTACGACGTGCTCAAGGGCCGCCGGGACCTCTTCGGCGCCATCCCCGGCACTCTCGAGGCCTGGCTCGCGCTGCGGGGCCTGCGGACGCTCGCCCTGCGGGTGGAGCGAGCCCAGGCCAATGCCCAGGACCTCGTACGACGCCTCCGGGAACGCCCCGACCTGACGGAGGTCCGTTACCCGGGCTTCGGCGGGATGATCGCGATCGTGCTCCCGACGGGGGAGATCGCCGACCTCGTCCAGCACTCGACCGAGCTCTGGGTCTACGCGACCTCGCTCGGTGGCGTGGAGTCGACCCTGGAGCGGCGACGTCGCTGGACGGCCGAGGCACCCACCATCCCCGACGGCCTGATCCGGCTCTCCGTAGGGATCGAGGACGTCGAGGACCTCTGGGAGGACCTCAGCCAGGCACTGGACGCTGCCCTCAGCTGATCCGATCCCACTCGCCCGGCGTGTATGACCCGAGAAGACGGGTCGCGTCGGGTCAAGATCGGACCAGCCCGGCGTGACGGCGGTCATGCCCCTCGGGTTGTCGTGCTTCCAGAAGGCGGCGCGGCTCGGGACGCAACGGGAGGCCATCCCAGATGAAGCGAGTCACCCGCATCACCACGATCGCCGCGATCCTGCTGGGCCTGACGTTCGTCGGCACCGGCATCGTCGCCCAGAGTGCGACACCGAGCACCCCGAGGGACACGTCGAGCAGTCAGAGCGCGCTCGCGTCGACCCGCACCGTCGCCGACTCAGGCATCGAGAGACGCGTGGACCGGCTGCTGTCCAAGATGACGACCAAGGAGAAGCTCCAGCAGGTCCAGCTCCTCTCCGACGGCCAGATCACGGAGGCCGATGCCGAGGCAGGGGTGGGCGGTGTCTTCTCGCTCACGGTCCCGGCGGAGATCAACAAGTTCCAGCGGATCGCCGTGGAGAAGTCGCGCCTGGGCATCCCGATCCTGTTCGCGTACGACACCATCCACGGCTACCGCACCATCTTTCCGGTCCCCCTGGGCGCGGCCAGCTCCTTCGACCCGGAGGTGGCCAGGACCGACGCGACGATCGGCGCGCGGGAGTCGGCGACCGTCGGCCTCAAGCAGATCTACAGCCCGATGGTCGACCTCTCCTCCGAGCCGCGTTGGGGCCGGATCGTCGAGGGCAACGGCGAGGACCCCTACCTCGGTTCGCAGATGGCCGCGGCGCGCGTCAAGGGCGCCCAGGGACGTGACTACTCGGCCCCCGACAAGACCGTCACCAGCGTCAAGCACTTCGTCGGCTACGGGCAGCCCGAGGGCGGCCGCGACTACAACACCACCGACATGTCCGAGTCCCGGCTGCGCAACCTGCACCTGCCCATGTTCAAGGCCGCGGTCGACGCCGGCGCGGACACGGTGATGTGCTCGTTCAACTCGCTCAACGGCGTTCCGGGCTGCGCGAACAAGCACACCGAGACCGACATCTTGAAGAAGGAGTGGGGCTTCGACGGGTTCATCGAGAGCGACTACACCGCGGTCGCCGAGACCCGCGCGTGCCCGCCGGTGGACCCCGATGCGGGTCCCTGCGGACACGGCACCGCGGCCGACGGACCGGAAGCAGGCGCCGAGGCCCTGATGGCCGGCACCGACTCGGAGATGGTCAGCACCCACATCCGCGACCACGGCGAGCAGCTGCTGGCGCAGAAGCGGATCTCGATGAGCCGGCTCGACGACGCCGTACGACGGATCCTGCGGGTGAAGTTCCGTGCCGGCCTGTTCGAGCGTCCCTACGTCGACCAGGCGAAGGCAGTCGACCCGAAGTCCTTCCTCACTCCCGCCGACCGGGCCGCCGCCCGCAAGGCCGCAGCCCGGTCGATGGTGCTGCTGAGGAACGACACCCTCCCGACCGGCAAGGCGGCGCTGCCGCTCGATGCGAAGAAGAAGACGGCTGTGATCGGCCCGCTGGGGGACAGCCAGCACGACATGCTCGGGCCATGGTGGGGCCGGGGCGTCGACGAGGACGCGGTCAGTGTGTACGACGGGATCAAGGCGCAGTCCCCCACGGCGACGTTCAGCCAGGGCTGCATCATCGAGAACCTCGAGCCGCCGGCGAACACGCCCGAGAGTGAGTGCGGCAACACCAGCGGCTTCGCCGACGCCGTGGCCACGGCCAAGGCAGCCGACCAGGTGGTGCTCGCGCTCGGGGAGACCCGGGAGATGAGTGCCGAGGCCGCGTCCCGGTCCGAGATCGACCTGCCAGGCAGGCAGCAAGAGCTGATCGACGCGATCGCGGAGACCGGCAAACCGTTCGTGGTCGTGCTGTTCAACGGCCGACCGCTGACACTCTCCGGCGTGGCGGCCACGTCGCCGGCGATCCTCGAGGCGTGGTTCCCGGGTGTGGAGGCCGGCAACGCCGTTGCCGACGTACTGTTCGGCAACGTCAACCCCGGCGGCAAGCTGCCGGTGTCCTTCCCACAGCGGCTCGGCCAGGTGCCGATCTACTACAACCACGAGCCGACCGGACGCCCCTGTGACGTCACCCAGAAGTACAACTCGCGCTACCGGGACCTCCGCACGTGCGACCCGCTGTACCCGTTCGGCTTCGGGCTCAGCTACACGACCTTCGCGGTCTCGGGTCTCACTCTGGACAAGTCGAAGGTCAGCCGGGACGGACGAGTGCTGGCGACGGTGACGGTCAAGAACACGGGGAAGGTCGCCGGGGACGAGGTGGTCCAGCTCTACCTCCGCGACCCGGTGGCCAGCCTGTCCCAGCCCGTCCGCAGGCTGCGCGGCTTCGAGCGGGTGACCCTGAAACCAGCGGAGACCCGCAAGGTCACCTTCGTCATCGACCGAGACGACTTCGGCTTCTTCGACAACTTCGGCAAGTTCGTGGTCGAGCCCGGCAAGATCGAGCTCTTCGCCGGCAACTCCTCGCAGGCGACGCTGACCAAGTCGTTCGAGATCACCCGGTAGGGCGTCAGTCCCGCTCGTGCTTGGTGTCGCGCGCGATGAAGGCGTACATCATGTCGCGGGCGCTCATCTCGCCGGCGACGACGGCCGCCACGTGCTGGGCGACGGGGGCGTCGACGCCGTTGCGCTGGGCGAGGTCGTAGATCGAGGCGCACGACTTGGCACCCTCGGCGACCTGCCGGGTCGAGGCCACGATCTCCTCAGTGGTCATCCCCTGGCCGAGCTTCTCCCCGAAGGTCCGGTTGCGCGAGAGCGGCGAGGAGCAGGTCGCCACCAGGTCACCCAGACCGGCGAGACCCATCAGCGTCAGCGGGTCGGCGCCGAGCTTCATCGCCAGCCGGGCAGTCTCGGCAAGACCCCGGGTGATCAGTGACGCGGTCGTGTTGTCTCCGAAGCCGAGGCCGATCGCCATCCCGACGCACAGCGCGACGACGTTCTTGTAGGCGCCACCGAGCTCGCAGCCCAACACGTCGGTGCTGCGGTAGGGACGGAACGCCTGCGAGTGGCACAGGTCCTGCAGCCGCCGCGCCACGGACTCGTCCGCGCAGGCGATCACACTGGCCGCCGGCTCTCGCAGCGCGATCTCGCGAGCCAGGTTGGGACCGCTGACCACGGCGATCCGTTCGGGTCCGGCGCCGGTGACCTCCGCGATCACCTCGCTCATCCGCTTGGTGGTGCCGAGCTCGACGCCCTTCATCACCGACACGAAGATCGCGTCGGACGGCATCACGTCGATCCACTGCCCGAGGTTCTCGCGCAGCTTCTGCGACGGCACCGAGAGCACCACGAACTCCGCGTCCCTGGCCGCCTCGGCCGCGTCGGTGGTCGCCCGGATCGACTCCGGGAGCTCGATCCCCGGGAAGTAGTCGGTGTTCTCGTGGCGCTCGTTGATGGCCCGACACACCTCGGGCCGTCGCGCCCAGATGGTGACGTCGTTGCCCGCGTCCGCGAGGATCAGGCTGAACGCCGTACCCCAGGACCCAGCGCCGAACACCGCGACCTTGCTCATCCCAGCTTCCCCCGCTTCGCCTTCTTGGGGTTGCCGATCTCGGTGACCCCCGACTCCTTCGGGTCGAAGCGTACGGCGGGAGCCTGCTCGCCGCGCAGTTCTTCGACCAGGACGGTGATGGCGGCCATGATCCGGTCGGTCGCCTCACGCAGTACATCGGCCGTGACCGGCTTGCCCGTCAGGTCATCCAGGTCGACCGGGTCGCCGACCTTGTACGACGTGGTCTTGCGCGGGAACGGGTGCGGCCGGAGCGAGTACGCCGGGAGCAGGTCCTGGACTCCCCACTGACCGACCGGGATCACCGGGCAACTGGTCTCCAGGGCGATCCGTGCCGCACCGGTCTTGCCACGCATCGGCCAACCGTCCGGGTCCTTGGTGATGGTGCCCTCGGGGTAGATGCCGATGCACTCGCCCTGCTTGACGGCCTCGACCGCCGCGTCGAAGGCACTGGCAGCCCCCTCGGTCATTCTCTGCACCGGGATCTGCTTGGCGTCCTTGACGATGTACTTCAGCACCGGCGTACCGAACAACGCTTCCTTGGTCAGGTAGCGCACCAGCCGGCCGTGGTCGTAGAGGAAGAGCCCCAGGGTCAGCGGGTCCAGGTGGGAGATGTGGTTGACCACGACGACGCAGCCGCCCGTGGCCGGGATCTTCTCCCCGTCGACCCAGTCGCGCCTCGTGGTGGCCAACAGCGTCGGCTTGACGATGGCGACCACCGTCGACCAAGCCCAGCCGCGCTTCTGCTGCAGCCGCCGAACCTTCGCCACCCGGACCCTCCCCGATCTCCTCATCACGCGTGCACGCGAGCCTACTGCCACGGCCGTCCCTCACCCGGTGGGCGGACCGCGCCAGAGGCGGACCGCTCGGGGGCGCCCATCCCAGGGGCTGAGAGGATCGCCACGATGTCCCATGCGTTCGCCCTCCTGATGCCGGTGAAGACACTGACCCTGGCCAAGTCCCGGCTCGAGGTGCCCCAGGCCGACCAACGCGCGCCGCTGATGCGCGCGTTCGCGCTCGACGCGATCGCGGCTGCCTCGCAGGCGCGCGCCGTGGCGCAGGTCTACGTCGTCACCGACGAGCCCGGGTTCGAGGTGCACGGTGCCGTGCGCATCCCCGACGAGGGCGATGGTGACCTCAACCGCGCGCTGCACCTCGCGTCCCTGCAGGTGCGTCTGCTCGATCCGTCGATGGCGGTGGCGGCGATGTGCGCCGACCTCCCGTGCCTGGCCGCTGACGACCTCGATGCGGGACTGGCTGCGGGCATGACGCCGCGCTGGTTCGTGGCCGACGCATCGGGCACGGGTACGACGCTCCTCGCGGCCGGTCCCGGAGTGGATCTCGATCCGCACTTCGGAGCCGGGTCTGCCCGTCGCCACGAGGAGTCCGGTGCCAGCCCTGTGCGCGCCGACCTGCCGACCCTGCGGTTGGACGTCGACACCGACACGGACCTGGTCACTGCGACTCACCTCGGGCTCGGCCGGCACACGACAAGGGCTCTGGAGTCCGGCGACCGCCACCAGCTGTAGCGCGATCTACATGCGAGAGCGGCGGCAACCCCTCCGGGTCACCGCCGCTCCTGCGTGTGTTGCTGGTGTCAGGACCTCTTGGCCGTCTTCTTGGCGGCCGTCTTCTTGGCGGGTGCCTTCTTCGCGGCCGACTTCTTGGCAGGTGCCTTCTTCGCAGCCGACTTCTTGGCAGGTGCCTTCTTCGCAGCCGACTTCTTGGCAGGTGCCTTCTTCGCAGCCGACTTCTTCGCCGGGGCCTTCTTCGCAGCCGACTTCTTGGCAGGTGCCTTCTTGGTCACCGTCTTCTTGGCGGGGGCCTTCTTCGCAGCCGTCTTCTTGGCGGGTGCCTTCTTCGCAACCGACTTCTTCGCCGGGGCCTTCTTCGCAGCTGCCTTCTTCGCCGGGGCCTTCTTCGCAGCTGCCTTCTTGGCGGGAGCCTTCTTGGCCGTCGCCTTCTTGGTGGTGCCGCCACCGGCAGCGCGCTTCGCAGCAGCCGCCGTGCGCCGGACGGCCGGCTTCGCGGCAGCCGGTGTCGCCGCTTCGACGGCGGCCAACGTGAGCTTTGGCAGCTTCTTCGCACCGGACACGACGTCCTTGAGCTGCGCACCCGGCTTGAATGCAGGGACTGACTTCTTCTTGGCCTTCATCCGGGCTCCTGTCGAGGGGTTCCGTACCCACCGCGCGTCGCGCACCTTCTTCTCGAAGGACCCGAAGCCCGTGATGGCGACCTTCTCGCCCCGGGCGACCTCTCGGGTGATGGTGTCGAGCACTGACTCGAGCGCGTGCGCGGCCGCCTTGCGGTTGCCTTGGTAGCGAGCCGCGAGGGTGTCGATCAACTGACTCTTGTTCACAAGCTTCCCTTTCGTGAACGTCGGCCGAGCGCTTTGCTCAGCTAATCCCCTTGCACGCTAGGGAAAAGTGACACTCACCACAATGGGAGAGGGGCGTGTCGCGGGAGTAGTTACCGCAAAAGGGCCATGAAATCAGTGAATTGTTGCTGGTTTCCATGAAGGACGCGTCTTCTCGAACTCCGCGATGTCCTCGTCGTGCGACAACGTGATGCCGATGTCGTCGAGTCCTTCGAGCAGCCGCCACCGGGTGTAGTCGTCGATGTCGAAGGAGTCTTCGATCGCGTCAGGACCCTCACCGGCCTTGACGGTTCGGGCCTCCAGGTCGACGGTCACGGTGGACCCGGGACTCGACTCGAGGTGGTCCCAGAGACGTTGCACGACCTTCTCGTCGACCTGCGCAGCGACCAGTCCGGACTTGCCGGAGTTGCCGCGGAAGATGTCGGCGAAGCGAGAGCTGATCACCGCGCGGAACCCGTAGTTCTGCAAGGCCCAGACAGCGTGCTCACGCGAGGAGCCGGTGCCGAAGTCGGGTCCGGCGACGAGCACCGACCCGGCGGCGTACTCCGGCTGGTTGAGGACGAAGGAGGATTCGCCCCGCCAGGCTGCGAAAAGTCCGTCCTCGAAACCCGTGCGCGTCACTCGCTTGAGGTAGACCGCCGGGATGATCTGGTCGGTGTCGACGTTGCTCCGTCGCAGCGGCACGCCGACACCGGTGTGCGTCGTGAACTTCTCCATGGTGGTCAGCCCTCCTGCGCGGGGGAAAGGTCGGCGGGCGCGCTGAGGGTTCCGCGCACGGCCGTCGCGGCGGCGACGGGGATCGACACGAGGTGGGTTCGACCACCCTTGCCCTGTCGTCCTTCGAAGTTGCGGTTGGAGGTCGAGGCGCTGCGCTCGCCCGGGGTGAGCTGGTCGGGGTTCATCCCCAGACACATCGAGCAGCCGGCGCCACGCCACTCGGCGCCCGCCTCCTTGAAGATGATGTCGAGGCCCTCGTCCTCGGCCTGCATGCGCACGCGCACCGAACCGGGTACGACGAGCAGCCGCGTGTCCTTGTCGACCTTGCGGCCCTTGATGATCTCGGCAGCGAGCCGCAGGTCCTCGATGCGGCCGTTGGTGCACGAGCCGACGAACACCGTGTCGACCTTGACCTCACGCATCGGGGTGCCGGCCTCGAGCGCCATGTACTCCAGCGCCTTCTCCGCGCCGATGCGGTCGTCCGGGTCCTCGAACGAGGCCGGGTCCGGCACCACGCCACCGAGCTGGACGCCCTGGCCCGGGTTGGTGCCCCACGTGACGAACGGCGTCATCGTCGAGGCATCCAGCACGATCTCCTCGTCGAAGACGGCGTCGTCGTCGGTGCGCAGCGACTTCCAGTGCTCCACCGCCGCGTCCCAGTCAGCACCCTTCGGCGCCTCGGGTCGCCCCTCGATGTAGTCGAACGTGGTCTGGTCGGGTCCGATCAGGCCGGCCTTCGCACCCCACTCGATGCTCATGTTGCACACAGTCATCCGGCCCTCCATGGAGAGCGCCTCGATGGCGGGACCTCGGTACTCCACGATGTAGCCCTGTCCGCCGCCGGTGCCGGTCTGGGTGATCAGGGTGAGGACGAGGTCCTTCGCGGTGACGCCTTCGGGAAGGGTGCCGGTGACGGTGACGGCCATCGTCTTGGGCCGTGCCTGCATCAACGTCTGCGTCGCGAGGACGTGCTCGACCTCGGAGGTGCCGATGCCGAAGGCGATCGCGCCGAAGGCGCCGTGGGTGGAGGTGTGCGAGTCGCCGCAGACGATCGTCATGCCGGGCTGGGTCAGGCCGAGCTGCGGTCCGATGATGTGCACGATGCCCTGCTCGACGTCCCCGAGCGGGTGCGAGCGGATGCCGAACTCGTGTGTGTTCTTGCGCAGGGTCTCCACCTGGGTCCGGGAGACCGGGTCGGCGATCGGCTTGTCCCAGTCGACCGTGGGGACGTTGTGGTCCTCGGTGGCGAGAGTCAGGTCGGGGCGCCGTACAGTGCGCCCGGCGAGGCGCAAACCGTCGAAGGCCTGGGGCGACGTGACCTCGTGAATCAGGTGTAGATCGATGAAGAGAAGGTCCGGCTCACCATCGGCGCTGCGGACCACATGTTCGGACCACACTTTTTCCGACAGCGTCTTACCCATATCAAAATCCTCTCCGGGTCGTTTCACATACTGAACGCCTCAAGCCGTGGGGCGGTGCCACCCTACTTTGCATCCCACTAGACGAGACGGCAGTATTACAATATGGACAACACGAGCGGAGTCGGCGTACTCGACAAAGCAGCTCTGGTGCTCGCAGCACTCGAGTCTGGTCCTGCGACCCTGGCCGGGCTCGTTGCCGGCACCGGCCTGGCGCGTCCCACCGCGCACCGCCTCGCCGTCGCCCTGGAGCACCATCGCCTCGTGGCCCGCGACATGCAGGGCCGCTTCGTCCTCGGACCGCGTCTGGCCGAGCTCTCGGCCGCCGCAGGCGAGGACCGTCTCCTGGCCACGGCCGGCCCGGTGCTCGCGCGGTTGCGCGACATCACCGGCGAGTCGGCCCAGCTGTGGCGCCGGCAGGGTGAGCACCGCGTGTGCGTCGCCGCGGCCGAACGTCCCAGCGGACTGAGGGACACCATCCCGATCGGCTCGCAGCTGACGATGCGCGCCGGTTCTGCCGCCCAGGTGCTGCTCGCCTGGGAGGACCCCGAGCGCATGCACCGCGGCCTGCAGAACGCCGCCTACTCCGCAACGGCCCTCGCCGGCATCCGTCGCCGTGGCTGGGCGCAGTCGGTCGGCGAGCGCGAGCAGGGCGTGGCCTCGGTCTCGGCCCCGGTCCGCTCCCCCAGCGGCAAGATCATCGCTGCGGTGTCGGTCTCGGGTCCGCTCGAGCGCCTCTCGCGTCAGCCGGGCAGGATGCACGCGCCCGCCGTGCTCGCCGCCGCCGAGCGGCTCTCGGAGTCACTTCGCCGCGCTGCGGCTGAGTAGTCCCCGGCACTCAGGCGGTCAGCAGCCCGATCCCGAGGCTGCTGAGCCCGAGGGCGAGTACGACGGCGCCGGCGTAGACGACCGCGATCAGGGCGTTGGGCCTGGTGCGGCCCTGTCCCATCGAGGCGGCGAAGAAGCCTGCCGGCATCAGGATGGCCGCGACGGGTACTCCGGAGCGCGCGATCCAGTTCCAGACGCCGGAGAGGCCGGCCGTGTCGGCGTACAGCAGTGCCGTCAGCGACAGGACCAACAGAACTCCGGCGTGTGCGTGGCCCGCGCGGGCGAAGCCGATCTGGAAGTCGGTCGCGCCATCCCTCGAGCGCCAGAGCTTGACCAGGTAGAGGCCACCGGTCTCCACGGTCACCAGGGACAGGAGCAGGATTCCTGCCAGGATCCGGGTCTCTTCACTCATCGGGTGCTCCTTGCGTCTACACGGCTTTGGATAGTTCAACAACCCAATATTGGACACCATCACTATCCAGTGTCAACATCTTTACATGTGGATGTCCCAGCTCGCCGATCGCAGCGGTCTCCCGGTGCCGACGATCAAGTACTACCTGCGCGAGGGGTTGCTCCACCCCGGCGAGGCCGTCGGGGCGACCCGCGCCAGCTACGACGACACCCACGTACGCCGGCTGCGGCTGGTCCGGGCGCTGATCGACGTGGCCGGCATGCGCCTCGAGGACGTACGACGCGTCCTGGCCGCGCTCGACGACCCCGCCCTCTCCCGGCACGAGGCGATCGGCAGCGCCCACACCCGACTCGCTCCCCTGGTGGCCCACGCCGGGAGTGCGGCCGAACGGCCACGGGTGGAGGCGTTGCTGGACCGGCACGGCTGGGAGCTGCACGAGAGCAGCACGCATCGCGACGCGCTCGCCGGGGCACTCGCGTCGCTCGCCGCACTCGGGCATCCGCCGTCGGACGAGCTGCTCGACACCTACGCCGAGGCGGCGGGCCTCATCTCCGAGCATGACCTCGCCGCCCTCGACGAGTCCGACCGGGCCGAGGCGGCCGAGCATGCGGTGGTGAGCACGCTGCTGCTCGAGCCCGTCCTGCTCACCCTGCGCAGGATCGCCCAGGAAAACTCCTCCAGGAGACGCTCGCGATGAGCTCTCCCGCCCGCGCGGCGTCGTACGGTGGCGAAACAAGTGCCACTGGATTTAAGTGTAGTATCTTTATGCACTTAACCCACTGACTTGACCCGGAGCTCATCATGCCTGCCGCCACCACGTCTGCAGCGGACGTCACCGACGCGCACGTCGTCGTGCCCGCTGCTGTGGAGGGCCCCGTCGTGGTGTCCTTCGACGGCCAGTACGTCTGGTCGTTCGTCCCGCGGCGTGACGGTGTCCGCAGCTTCGCCGGCTGGAAGGTCCTGTGGCCCGACGTGATGCGCCCGCTTCTCGACGGCACCACCCGGGTCCGGGTTGCCGATGCTGTCGGCGAGCAGGTGCACTTCGATGACGAGGTCTCCTTCCAGGACAACCCCGACGCGTTGAAGCTCCAGGACCAGCACGGTCACCCTGTGGCGGTCGACAAGGCCGGGCACCTCACGCGGGTCTTCTCCGAGACCGATGACGACGCGCGCCGCCTGATCGCCGAGGGCACGGCCCGCGCCATCGCGGACCTGCGCGACAAGGTCGGCATCGACGCGCACGTCAGCTACGGCTGCCTGCTCGGCGCGGTCCGGGAGGGCCGGATGATCGGCCACGACTCCGACTCCGACCTCGCCTACATCAGTGCGCACACCCACCCGGCCGACGTGGTCCGGGAGTCGTTCCGGATCGAGCGCGAGATGCGCGACCTCGGCTGGAAGGTGGTGCGGATGTCGGGTGCGGACCTGAAGCTGTTCCTGCCGCTGCCCGACGGCCGTACCGTGCACGTCGACGTGTTCGCGGCCTTCCACATCGAGGGCGTCTTCTACCAGATGGGTGGCCGGAGCGGACAGCTCGCACGCGAGCTGCTCACCCCCGCCTCCACCGTCGTCCTCGAAGGCGTGGAGCTCGCCGCCCCCGCAGATCCCGAGGCCGTGCTCGAGTTCCTCTACGGCCCCGACTGGCGGGTCCCGGACCCGGCGTTCAAGCCGGTCGATCCGTGGAAGGGAGTGCGCCGCCTCGACGGCTGGATGCGTGGCGTCCGCACCCACGTCGCCGCCTGGAACGAGACCTTCCGCAACCACCGCGGCGAGATTCCCCGCCGACGCTCGTCCTTCGCGGAGTGGACCCAAGAACGGATTCCGGCAGCCGCCAGCGTGGTCGACATCGGCTCGGGCTCGGGCAGGGACTCCGCCTGGTTCAGCCGCCAGGGTCACCGGGTGGTCGCCCTCGACGCCTCCGGGACCGCCCTGAGGCAGACCCGGGGGCGGCTGCAGCGCGCGGGCGTCGATGACCCGGACGTGCGGGTGCTGCTGCTCAACGACATCCGCGCGGTGCTGCTGGCCGGTGCCGAGCTGGCCCGCGAGGACGAGCCGCCGTACCTCTACGCCCGGGGCCTGGTCGGGTGTCTCGACACCGACGCTCGGCACAACCTGTGGCGGCTCTCCTCCATGTCCCTTCGTCGGGGCGGTGCGCTGTTCCTGGAGTACGCCGCAGCGGGACGCGGCCTGCGCGGCGCGTCACCCGCGGGACTGGTCCGGCGGGTACACACCCGCATGCTCCTTCGCGAGATCAAGGCCGCGGGAGGCGTGGTGGTGCACCGCGAGACCGGGCCGGGACACGACTTCTACGACCGACCCGATCCCCGCGTCACCCGCCTCGAGGTCCGGTGGCCACAGCCCTTCACTGCCTCACCCAGCAAGGAGAACCAGATGAGCCCGAAGAACACGCCGGCCAACCGCAAGGAGCTCCGCCGCAAGGCGGCCGCGGTGCCTCAGTGGGTGAGCGACGTCAAGGCCTCCGTGCACGAGAACCGCCGGCTCAACCGCCGGGTCGCCGAGCTCACCGACGTGGTGACCGAGCTCCTGGTGCCGCTCGCGGACCGCGACGAGGGCAAGGCCCGCGAGCTGCTCGCGGACTATCGTCGTACGACGCTGGCACCGTAGCCCGGGCCGTCCTCAGAAGAGCGCGTCCTGCTCGAGCTCGAGGAGCAGCTGCTTGCGCGGCAGCCCACCCGCATAGCCCGTGAGCGTCCCGTTGGCCCCGATCACCCGGTGGCACGGGATGACGATCGGGATCGGGTTGCGCCCGTTGGCGAGGCCGACGGCGCGCGAGGCGGCGTTGGTCATGCCAAGCCGGCGGGCGACCTCGCCGTACGAAGCTGTCTCGCCGTAGCCGATGCCGCGCAGCTGTTCCCACACCCGCTGCTGGAAGTCGCTTCCGCGCGGGGCGAGCGGGAGGTCGAACTCCTTCAGGTCCTTGGCGAAGTACGCCGCCAGCTGGTCCACCGCGGCGCTCAGCAACGGGTTGTCGTCGTCACGCTCGCCGATGGGTTCGCCGCTGGGCGACCCCATGAACGGACTGAACTCGATCGCCGCGATCATCCCGCCTCGCGCCACGATCCGCAGTTCGCCCACCGGTGATCCCGTCACCGTCCACATCGTCGTCATCTCCACTGCTCTCGTCGTCGTCACCCTATGTCTCCGTCCGTGCGTTGGTTGTTTTCGAAAGTCGGCTTCATCTCGTCGAGGACCACCGACCAGAGCCGCATCAGTGCGTAGGAGCGCCACGGTCGCCAGTCCTCGCTTCGCTCCGCCACGTCGTCGATGCCGAGGCGAGCCGCCGCGTTGCGCACGCCGATGTCGGTGGGCAGGAAGACGTCTGGGTCACCGAGCGCCCGCATCGCCACGTAGTCGGCGGTCCACGGGCCGATCCCCGGCAGGGCGAGCAGCGCCGCGCGCGTCTCGGCGCGGTCGGAGCTGCGGTCGAGTCGCACCTGACCATCGTCGAGGGCGGCCGCCAGTCCGGTGAGGGCCAGGGCTCGGGAGCGCGGCATCCGCAGTGACGCCGGGTCGACCGCCGCCATGGTCGCTGCCGTCGGGAACAGCCGGGTCACCTCGTGGTCACCCTCGAGATCCAGCGGGTCGCCGAGCTCCTCGACCAGGCGAGCAGCTGACGTCCGGGCCGAGGCCAGGCTGACCTGCTGCCCGAGGACTGTCTGGACGGCCAGCTCGATGCCGTCGAGCTGGCCGGGAACCCGCAGGCCGGGCCGGCGGGAGACGAGCGGCGCGAGCGCGGCGTCCTCCGTCAGCGCCTCGTCCACGGCGACCGGGTCGCAGTCGGCGTCGAGAAGGCGCCGCGTCCGCTCGAGCGCCGGGGCCAGGTCACGGGCGTCGGTCAGGGTGAACGTGCAGGGCACCTGACCGGTCGGCCTCCCGGCCAGCTCGAGCCGGACGACGCCGGGGCCGTGCGGCAGTCGCAGGGAACGCTCGTACCAGCCCGGCCCGATCGCCTCGATCCCCCGGACTGCGTGGATCGCGAGGAAGTAGTGCAGGTAGTCGGTCGCGAACGGCTCCCGGACGGCTACCCGGGTGCGGATCGTGCCCGGACGGCCCACCGAGCGCCGTGACCCGGCTCCGGCGCGGAGCCGGGTGGGCGATGCGGCGTACACCTCGCGGACGGTGTCGTTGAACTGCCGCACGCTCGCGAACCCGGCCGCGAAGGCGATGTCGGTGAAGGTCATGTCGGTCGTCTCGATCAGCACCCTGGCGGTCTGCGCACGTCGCGACCTGGCCAGGGCGAGCGGGCCGGCGCCGTACTCCTGGGTGACCACGCGGTTGAGCTGGCGGGTCGAGTAGCCCAGCGCGCTGGCGAGCCCGTCGACACCCTCGCGCTCGATGACTCCGTCGGCCACGAGGCGCATCGCCCGGGACGCGACGTCGGCCGCGACGTCCCACTCCGGTGACCCCGGCGTCGCGTCCGGGAGGCAACGGCGGCAGGCGCGGAAACCGGCACCCTGCGCGCTCGCGGCGGTGCGGTAGAACGCGACGTTGCCGCGGCGGGGCGTGATCGCGGGGCAGGAGGGCCGGCAGTAGATGCCGGTCGTGCGCACCGCCGTGTAGAACATGCCGTCGAAGCGACGGTCACGCCCCTTCACCGCTCGGTAGCAAGCGTCCTGGTCGAGATCCATGCCCCCAGTCTGCGGGCCCGCACCGACAGTTCCTAGCGGAAATCAGACACGACCCTGAAACCCCAAACACACCCGCGACCCGTCGCAACTGAAAGCCAAAACACCGCCGACCCGTCGCATCTGAAAGCCCAGATGCACTCGACCCGTCGCATCTGAAACTCCGTGTCTCAGCCGGGCGGTCGTGACTTCGCGGTCGAGTTCGGGCAGAAGGCCTCTCGCGGCGAGCCGGGTGTGGATCTCCTCGGGCAGCGCGACCAGCACCGGGGCGGTTACGCGTCGGTATCGCTCTGTGGGCGCGTCCCGTCCGCGCCGTACCCCCAGGAACGCGCGCGTACGACGGCGTCACCGCGGCTGGTCGCGTGCAGCTTGCCCAGGATCAGTGACACGTTGTTGCGAACAGTCTTCGGCGAGAGGAAGAGGCGCTCGGCGATCTGCGGGTTGCCCCAGCCCTGCGCCATCAGCTCGAGAATCTCCCGCTCCCGCTCGGTCAGTACCTCGTCCTCACGGCGGGACGACTCGCTGCGCCCGAGCCCGGCGAGCAACCGGGCGGCCATGCGGGCACCGAACACCGCCTCGCCGGCTGCGACGTCGCGCACCCCCTTGGCGAGCTCGTCGAGGTCGACGCCCTTGAGCAGGTAGCCACGAGCACCGGCCCTCAGCGCCTCGAAGACTGCGGCCTCGGCATCGTTCATGGTCAGCACGAGGACGGCGAGTCCCGGATGTCGGGCGACCAGCTCGGCGGTGAGGTCCAGGCCGCTTGCCGGGCCGAGGTCGAGGTCCATCACGACAACGTCGGGACACTCACGCTCCACGACCTCACGTGCCGTTGCGGGATCGGACGCCTCGCCGACCACGTCGATGCCAGCGGCCGTGGTGAGGCCGAGTCGCAGCCCGTCCCGATAGATAGGGTGGTCCTCGACCAGCACGACCCGCAGCGTGTCGCCGTTCACGGGCGCTCCTCGGGGATCTCGGCGTGGAGGTGCAGGCCGCCCAGGTTGCCACGCGTGAGGCGGAAGGCGCCGCCGAGCTCCGTCGCACGTAGCCGCATCGACTCCAGCCCGATGCCAGGCTGCACGGACGCTGCCAGTCCACAGCCGTTGTCGATCACGTCGATGACCACGCGCGACTGCCGGACACCCACCTCGACCCTCGCCCTGGTCCCGCCCGCATGCCGAACTGCGTTCGTGAGCGCCTCCGCCACCACGTGAAGGGTTGCGGCTCCAGCAGCGGGGCCGAGGTCGGGCAGGTCGTCGAGAACCAGGTCGACCTCGAGCCCGGCGTCTCGCGCCACCGCCACGCGCTGACGGATCGCCCCTTCGAGCCCGAGCACCTCGAGCGAGCTCGGCTGGAGCCCATCGATGAGCAACCGGAGGTCGGCGACGGCGTCCAGGACCTGGTCCTTCACGCGGCGGGCGAGCGCGCGAGCCTCGTCGTCGTCGGGATCGAGCCGACTGGTCAGCACGTCGAGCTGGATGGGTACGGCGGCCAGGGTCGGCCCGATCCCGTCGTGCACGTCTCGTCGGATCCTGGTTCGCTCACGCTCGTGTGCCTGCACCAGCTCTGTGCGCGACAGCTGGACCTCGGCCGTGAGGCGGTGCGCATGCAGCACGACTACCGCCTGTCGTGCCGCGACCTCGATCATGCTTCTCTCCTCGGCCCCCAGCGACCGCGTGCCCGGAAGCGCGACCACGAGCGTGCCTTCGTCCATCCCGTCCCGGGTCAACGCGAACCGTTCGGCGTTGGCCGGCTCGGCCTGGTCTGCGGGCGCACCCGTTGCCCGGATCTCGGCGTACGACAGCTTCAGGGCGTCCTTCAGCCAGGTCGCGATCGCCGCACCTGCTGGCTGGTCCGGGGCGGTGGTCATGTCCCCCAGCCCCGTGAGGAGGGCGTAGGGCCGGTCCCGGAAGCCGAAGAGACGCCGCCTGATCGCAGGCTCCACCCGTTCTCGCAGCGCACCCAGCCCGATCGCAACAAAGGCAGTCGCCAGCACGGACAGCGCCGCCCCCACCTCCCCCGATGCCCATCTCGTCGTGGCTGCGAGGACGCCGGCATAGGTGAGCAGGGACAGGGTCGAGATGGCTGCCCAGACCAGGGTGCGGCTGACCACCACCTCGATGTCGAACAACCCCGCGTTGACCACCGCCAGACCGATGCCTACTGCGGGTGCCGTCATGGCGATGGCCACGGCCAGGGCCGAGAGAGCTGCGGGGCCGTTCACCGCAGGGATGAATCCCGCGACCACGATCAGGGTCACCCCAACCACCGCGGCGGCGAGGACGTACGCCAGCTGCCGCCTGGTGCGGCCACTCTCCTCACGCCAGCGCACCACCAGCGCCACGATGCCCAGCGCAGGGCCGGCCACGAGAGTCACGGCGACGACGACCTCGACCAATTCGACCAGCGGTCCGAGCCTCTCGACTCCCAGCGGGTTCTGCACCGGTACGGCCTCGCCGATCGGGCCCGGGGCCAGGGCCGTCGTAACAGTCGCCACGACCAGCGCCACGAGCTCCACCGCGATGACCGGCCGCCACCGCCGCGACGGGAGGGTCCCGTTGGGTACGAGATACAGCGGGAAGGTGAGTCCACCGAACCAGGCCGGGATGTAGAGCCAGGACTGTGCCCAGCGGGCCCAGACGGCTCCGGGGAGGGAGCCGGGATCCACCACCAAGCCGCGATAGGCGTACGCCGTCAGCCAGCCCGTGAGGACCACGCCGAATCCCATCCCGAGCACGATCCAGCCCACGATGTTCGCGGGCCGGTACCAGACCACGACGGCACCCACCCGGCGTTCACCACGAACGCAGTGACGAAGGCCATCTCAGCGAAGCCTGACTTGCCGGGGACCTGCCAGCCCGGGAGGAACTGCGCACCGGCCAACGCGATCGTGAGCACCGCGACCCCGAGTGCCGTCACTCGGGCGGCAGTACCAGGCGCCCTGCGCCGGACCTGCGGAACCGCCATTGCCACGCCCATGCGGGACCTCCCCAGCCGATGCTAGGACCGGAAGGGTCCCGAGCGGCAGGTCAACGAGCGGACTCGGGACAGGAGTCCCGGAAAGCCGCGGGGAGATCGGGACAGGTGGCTCTCCCGTCCGACCGGGTACGGCGACACGCTGGTCGAGTCGTCTCGGACAGCTCCCATGGAGGTAGTCATGACCAGCCAGACCACCACTCGCGAAGCCACCACCACGCCGACCTCGCGCTACCGGTTGCCCGCCGGTCTCGCGTCGCTCGTCGTCGGCGGTGTCCTGATGACGGCGAGCATGCCCGAGCCGAAGGAGGGTATGGCCGGCCCACCGCTGCGCCGCTTCTACGAGGACAACCTCGCGGCCACGGAAGTAGCCGTGCTCCTCGGCGCTGTGTCCGTCGTGGCCATGATCCTGGCCGTGGCGTTCGTACGCCGGCTCCTGATCGACGTTGCCGCAGACGGCCACCTGGTCGACATCGTCACCATCGCCGGGACCCTCACGGTGGTCTGGCTGTGGCTCTCGACTGCCACGGGGGCGATCGTGCCCCTGATGGCGGACGGCCGGGGCCGGTTCCCGTCGTACACGGACCAGGCGCTTGCCGACGTCGACCTGTTCTCCCGGCTCTCTGAGGCCTGGGGCGACATCGGGATGGGTTCAGTCGGCCTCTACATCGGAGCGGCGTCGCTCGCCGCGATCAGGAGCGGCGCCTTCCCGCGGTGGATCGGGGGCGTGGGTCTCGTCATCGCGGCGGCTGCCCTGATCAGCCTGGTCGGCGCGGTGTGGACCCCGGCCCCCGTCACGGTGCTGTTCTTCGTCGGGCTCTTCGGTTTCGTCCTCTGGAACCTCGCCGTCGGCGTCGCGCTCTGCGTGAGCGGCTGGCGCGGTCGGTGGTCACGCCGCGCGGAGGCCGCTGCTGCTTGAGCGGTCTAGCCGGCATCAACACCACTGAATCGCGTGGTTTCGAGACGCTCACTGACGCTCGCTCCTCAACCACCGAGATGCGTGCAGGTTTGTTGGTCCTGCTTGTGTACCCCGACGGGATTCGAACCCGCGCTACCGCCTTGAGAGGGCGATCGAGGACCCGTCGAACGCCCTTGAAGGTCAATGAAACCGCAGGTCAGTGAGCCATCGCACTGACCCTAGAGCGCAACTGACTCGGGGCGCCCAGGTGACTTCGGCCGGTGATCGACACATCAGAAAGGCGTTGCCGAACTCGCGTTCCTGCGGCGCTTGGTGTCTCGCCATTGGCTTGGGGTGGTCGCGTAAATGACTGCCTCGAACATCACGCCGTCGTCTTCGACGGAGGCCTCGTGGTCGAGGGTCATACCGAGCCTTTGCATCACCGCGAGGCTGCGCACATTTGGCCTGTCGGTGATCGAGATGACTCGCGGCAAGCGCAGGGTGTCGAAGGCGTAGTCCAACCAGGCGGTGGCGGCCTCCGTGGCGTAGCCGGCACCCCAGTGTTCGTGGGCAAGGCGCCAGGCGATCTCGAGGTCGTCAGGGTAGGCACGCTGGTGGTGCAGGCCGCACATGCCGAGAAAGGCGTCGTCCTCGCGACGGGCCACGGCGAGGAGGCCGACCTGCTCGGTGGCGAAGCACTGCTGGGCCCAGGCGGCTATCTCATCGGAATGCTGACGGGTGAGCGCCTTTCCGCCCAGAGTCTCCATCACCGCAGGGTCCGCGTTGAGCGCGGCGAACAGGGGTAGGTCCTCGGGGCGGTAGGTGCGCAGCACCAATCGCTCGGTGGTCAGGACGACCGTTCCGTCCCACGTGGTCACGTCGTCTCCTCGGTCTGGTCGGTTGCGGCCACGATGGTGAGCGCGGCCAGGGTCAGGCACAACGGTGAGTAGAGCCATCGGTCGAGTCGCCGGAACCTGTCGCCAGTCGAGGTGGGCGAGATCAGAGTTGTCCGGCCGGTGAGTCCTAGTACGCCTCGGCTGGCCAGGACCGTTGCGACCCCGGTGATGGCCAACCTTCTCGGCCGCCCGAGATGGTTCGGTCGGACAATGAGCAGGGAGCCGAGCGTGCCCAGGAGTCCTGCGACCGCGTAGCAGGCAGTCGCGCCGTTCTCCTCCAGGCCAGGCGACCCCATGACCACGTCGGAGAGGTCCTCGCGACTCGACATCGGCCAGTTCGAGCCCATCCCCCAAGCGGCATGCAGCAGGCCGAGCATCACAAACGCGCCGGCGGCGGCTCCGCCAGCCAGCCTTCCGACCGGGCTCCTTCGGGGGATGGCGCGTGCCTGGACCATCTGGACTCTCACAGCTCGGCCCCCCGGGCCGCGAACGGCGCATGCCGGGCGCTGCCGAAGTGGTCGCGCAGCCGATGGGTGCCCAGACAGGAGATGACCGAGTCGACTCCGGCCAGGGCTCCCACCAGGGTCGCGGGATCGGTGGCATCGCCAAGGACGACGTCGTCAGCCTGGCCAGCCACAGCCTGCGCCCGAACAGGGTCCCTCGACAAGGTCTTGACCCGATACCCGTCGGCGTGCAGCAGCGCCACGACCTCACGCCCGAGAATTCCCGTCCCGCCTGCCACCAGGACGGTGCGCGGTTCAGGGCGCGGTTCAGGGCGTGACTGCACCTGACTCATCGACTCGACCCTCGGCCCGTCGGCTCAGCCCCGGTGAGAGTGGCGACCGAGCCCTCCGTGCGCAGGTGCCGTACCACGTCGAAGACAGGACGGAGCGCCCGGAGCTCATAGACCATCACCCCCGCCAGAACGGCAGGATCAGCGTCCATCACGGCGCGGGCGGCCGCTTCGTCCCCAACGTGCAAGACCGCGATTCCACCCCCGTGGTCGAACGGTCCGCCCAGCTCCAGCACCCCTGCGTCGTAGTGCTCTCGCATTGCGACCAGATGGTCCTCAACCGGCTTGCCCTGTTCATAGACACTCTTGCCTTCGATCCAACGAGGGCCGTGTCCGATGAGGGCGATGTACTTCCTCATGATGCCTCCATACGGTGTGGTATGGAAACGACCATACGCCTGGGTATGGTTTGAGTCAAGAGCTCATTGACGGTTTCCATACGCTAAGGTATGGCAGGTGAACTCCTCGAAGAATGACCCCATTGGACGCGCCCCCTCCGAGCGCGCCGGCAGCGCACCAGGCAAGAGCGGTCAGCGGCTCGGCCGCGAAGACTGGGTTGGCGCCGCCCTGCGCGCGCTCGCATTCGGGGGGCTCGGCAATCTGTCCGTAGAGAGGCTGGCAATCGAGCTCGGAGCGACGAAGGGCAGTTTCTACTGGCACTTCAAGAACAGATCAGCCCTCATCGATGCGGCCCTGGCTGAGTGGGAGCGACGTGACACGGACCAGCTCATCGCGCGGGCTTCGGAACTTGATGCCCCTCGAGAACGTCTGCGGTGGCTCTTCAGCGTCGTCTTCAGTGATGCGAGGGATATCGGGATCGACACCGCGTTGCTCGCCGACGCCGAGGATCCAGCGGTAGCCGAGGCCCTGGAGAGAGTCGCGGCGAAGCGGCTGAACTACATCGAGGCGCAGTACAAGCTGATGGGCATCAAGGCCGCGCCGGACCGCGCCCTGCTCACCTATACCGCTTTCGTCGGGCTGGCCCAACTGCGACGCAGCACCCCCGCGCTCGTCCCCCAGGCACCACGGCCCACAGCCAGATACCTGTCCAACATCACTCAGTGGCTCATCGACTGAACGACGCCGAGTGCCTCGCGATCCGCGCTTCACCCCCGACAGTCCTCAGACGCAACGCGTCCTGGAGTGATCCCAGGGGGCTGGCCATGCCCCCGACGACCAACGAACAGATCGACCACACCAGGCATCGCTTTGCAGCCGGCTAAGGGCGACCTCGCCGTTGCTCGAGGCCGCCGAGCTCAGCGAAGTCGCGCCGGAATGCCGTCGACAGCAGGCCGTCAGTGAGGATTCGGACCCGCCGCGAGCGCAATGGGATGGCGCGGATGTGGTACGCGCGTGTGATGAGGGCACCCAACCGTCCTCGAAAGTGTAGGCGGAAGACCCGCGCGACACCTTGGCCACGGCCGAGGGTGGCGCCCTCGCCAATGCTGCGATAAGCGTAGGTGTCGGTCGCGCCTCCGAGTGAGGCGGCAAGTGCCCGCGCCTGGCGCACTGCGTGCTGGCACGTCGGTGGATCGAACCTGCCCGGCGTGGCCGCGTTCGGTACGCCGGCGCAGTCCCCGAGGGCCCAGATGTCCGAGTGCCCTCTGACCCGCAAGGTGGAGTCGACGAGGATGCGGCCGCGTTGGTCGAGCGGCAACCCCAACGTGCGGACCAGCGGGTGGGGGACGACCCCAGCCGTCCACACGACGGTCGCCGTCTCGAGGCGGGTGCCGTCCGCCAGTGTCACCGCCCGCGCCTCGACCGAGGCGACTGTCGCAGACGTCAGGATCTCGACCCCATGGCGACGCAGCTGTGCGGCCGTGTGGTCCGAGAGTTGGCTCGGCACCTCGATGAGGATGCTGGGAGCGGCGTCGACCAGTACCCACCGTCGGGGCACGTCCCGAAGGGCCGGGTAGTGGCGGACGGCGTCCTCGACGAGCTGCCTCATCTCAGCGAGGGCTTCGACCCCCGCGTAGCCGGCGCCGACGAAGACGAAGGTGAGGTAGCGACTCGCGTTGTGCGGATCGGCCTCGGCGAGGTCGAGCTGGCGGATCACGTGGTTGCGCAGGTGGATGGCGTCGGCGAGGTCCTTGAACATCATCGCGTGGTCTGCGAGCCCCGGGACGGGCAGCATCCGGGCGGTCGAACCGAGGGCGACCACGAGGCGCTCGTATGAGACCTCGAGCTGCCCGATGTCAGTCTCGACGATGACTGTCTGACCTGTCTGGTCCAGGGCCGAAACCCGTCCGCGGAGCAGCTCAGCGTTCGGGCACATCATCCGCAGCGGCACGAACGCGTGCCGTGGCTCGACCGCGCCGGCAGCAACCTCGGGCAGCAGCGGCGTGTAGAGCATCGAGCTCTCGGGGCTGACGATGGTTGCCCCCGGGACCAGGCGCGCCACGTGTGCCCCGCCGAACCCTCCTCCGAGTATCAGCGTGCCGCCCCTGGCGACGCGTCGACGGATGCCCGCTTCAGCCGGCCCGCGGGCACCCGAGTGCCCGCGTTGGTCATCGGATGGCTGGACCCGGAGCATCACGGCCTCCGCACCAGGCAGGTGGCGCCGGCGATGGCGACGATGCGCTCGTCCGCGTCGAGGACGCGACCTGTGGCCACCATCGTGCTCCTGCCTTGGTGGACGACTTCACCGGTGCACGCCAGCGGCCCCGCAGTGAGGAGGACCGGGCGCAGGAATCGCACGTTCAGCTCGCCGGTGACGTAGCCGACGGCGGGTGGGAGCAGCGAGTGGACGGCGCAGCCCATGGCGGTGTCCAAGATGGCGGCGAGGACGCCTCCATGGACGATCCCGAACGGGTTGAGGTGGAACTCACCCAGCTCGAGCATGAACGAGACCCGACCAGACTCTGCCTCGACCGGCTCGATCCCCAGCGTTCTCACTGCCGGTGGAAGTGGGAGCGTACCGGCGCCGATGGCGTGCAGGACCGAGAGGCCGTCCTGGGTGATGCTGGCCAGACGGGTGGCCTCCTGGTCCTCCCAGCTGTAGGCGCGCTGTCGGGTGTCAAGCTCCATGTCTTCCTCCTATGCCTGAGCGCCGCGCTACGGCGCCGGTGACGGCGGCTTCGCTCGGTGCGGTACCTGCCGAGCTCGTGTTCTCCCGCGACTCAGGTAGTGGTGGCGGGTCCTCGCGAAGGTTCAGGTGCCGGCCCCCAACGAAGTACGCCAGCACCGCGACGACCGTGTACTCGAGGGAGAGCAGCAGCCCGAGCCGGGCATTGTCGTCACCACTGACCATCGTGAAGACGAACAGTCCGCTGGCCGCGTTGAGTGACGCGTGCCAGACCCCGACGAGGAACCACCGGCCGTCGCTGGCCATCAGAAGCAGCAACGCCACCATGCTGAACGCGGCATTGCCTAGCAGGCCGAGGGTCCACGACAGGTCTCCGGTGAGCATCATCGGGAGATGCCAGAAGATCCGTATTCCGGCCGACAGGACCCACGCGACCAGGACACCGTGGCGCCGCAGCAGGATCGGTGCTGCGAACGCCATCCAGCCGGCCTCCTCGCCGATGCCGACGAAGACCAGCATGACCAGGAAGTTGACCGGCACCTGCGGCCACTCCCCCAGCTGCCCGGACGTCGGCAGGGGCGCACCCAACCCGTGGTTGACCAGAACGATCAGGACGACCAGCGCAAGCGGGGCGAGCACCGCCAGCAAGTACCACCACGGGGACGCACGCCAGTCCCTGATCCGGCGACCCCAGGTCCGCAGCTCGAGACGCCCCTGACAGGCGACGACGACCAGCGCAGCGAAGAACGGGCCGATCGGAAGGTTCTCGACGCCCGAGCCGCCGTCGCCCGTGAGAAACGCGATGATGAAGGACTTCCACCCAATCAGACATGCCAGCACAACGAAGCTGATGATCGGGAATCTCCGGACGAGCGTGAGCGGTGTCATTGCGTCAAACCGATCGTCGCGGCTGCGACCGCGCCGCCCGCTCCTCCGATCAGCAACACCGAGACGCCTGCAACACCAAGTGCGCACGAAGAGTGGGTGGATGCGGCCGAGACGGGCTGGCCGCAGGCAGCGACTGTGTTGCTCGGGTCCGGCGGCTGGCCGGAGCAACTGGAACTGGGTTGTCATTTCCTTCTCCTCCATACGCCCCCGTATGGGAGCCTTAACCATACGGTAGCGTATGGCGAGGTCAATGGGAAGCAGGAACCTTCTGCGCGAGCGCACTACCAGTTGGAGGTCGTAGGTGCGGTGGTCACGCCCGCGCGGCGTCCGCCCAGGCCGAACTGCAAGTCCTTGTGGCGCAGGGCCTCGGAAGTAGGCAGTTCGGGGAAGCGACTCATGGTTCGGGCTGGGACAGGCGTGCGCCGACCGCGAACTGCCTCGTCCGATGCCAGTCCGCGTACGGGCGTGACTGGCTCGAGTCGGGTCGGATCAGCGGTGCGCGTCGCGCCACTCACGCCAACGGTGATTGAGCCCGATGGCGTCCTCCTGGATGAAGCGGAAGTAGTCCCGGGTCTCCTCAACCCGCTCGCGGCCGGCGGAGCCTTCGGGCAACAGGTCGACTGCTTCCTGCACGGAATCGATGATGACATCGAGGACCGGCAGCCGGGCGGCCTGGATGGTGGCCCAGATGTCGCCGTCACGAACGCGGAACAGGTCGCCGCGACCAGCTGGGTTGCGCTCACGCACGACCAGATGCGTGTCGGACAGGTAGCGCACCGCACCGGAGATGGCCGCTGGGGACACGTCGAGCCCTCGGGCCAGCTGGGCGGCGGTGTAGACGGACTGGTCGTCGGCGAGGATGAACGCGAAGACGCGGGCGGGCATGCGGGGCAGGCCCATGGTCTCCAGCGTCTGGCCGAGTCGTTCGACGGCACGCGCGAGGTCACTCACGATCGAGACTATACAACCTTCACAAGTTTATGAAGATTGTGGCATGCTCGGTTCATGGCTGTGATCGAGCTCCACGACATCGTCAAGACCTTCGGCGCCACGCGTGCTCTCGACCACCTCGACCTGATGGTCGAGGAGGGTGAGGTGCACAGCTTCCTCGGGCCGAACGGCGCGGGGAAGTCGACCACGATCCGCGTCCTGCTCGGCTTGTTGCGCGCCGACTCCGGGACCGCCACGATGCTCGGCGGGGATCCGTGGGGCGACGCGGCACCTCTGCACCGCCGGCTCGCGTACGTGCCGGGTGACGTTTCGTTGTGGCCCAACCTGACCGGCGGTGAGGTCATCGACGTGCTGGCGCGGATGCGCGGCGGCCTCGACGAGGCCCGCCGCGCGGTGATGGTGGAACGGTTCGAGCTCGACCCGTCGAAGAAGTCGCGCACCTACTCCAAGGGCAACCGGCAGAAGGTCGCGCTGATCGCCGCCCTCGCCAGCCGTGCCGAGCTCTACCTGCTCGACGAACCCACGTCGGGTTTGGACCCGCTGATGGAGGCGGAGTTCCAAGAAGCGGTCCTCGAGCTGAAGGGCGAGGGAGCGACCGTGCTGTTGAGTTCCCACATCCTCGCCGAGGCCGAGGCGCTCTCGGACCGGATCAGCATCATCCGCGCCGGCCGGGTCGTCCAGAGCGGAACCCTCGCAGAGCTGCGCCACCTGACCCGTACCACCGTGATCGTCGAGACCGACCGCCCCGCGACCGGCATCGCGGATGTGCCGGGCGTACACGAGCCTGTTTTCCACGGAGGGCGCGTCACCTTCGACGTCGACTCCGACCACCTCGACGAAGCCGTGACCGCTCTCGCCGGCCTCGGTGTCCAGTCTCTGGCCGCGCACCCGCCGACGCTCGAGGAGCTGTTCCTGCGCCAGTACGGCGAGGAAGTGCACACATGAGTACGCACGTCTCAGCCTCCTCGGCGGATTCGACATCCGCCCGCCCCGCTGGCGCTACGGCACCGCGACCGACGGTGCGCTCGGGCACCTCGTCGGTGACCGGCGTCAAGCACCTGCTGCGCCTCATCCTCCGCCTGGACCGGCTGCGCCTCCCGTTGTGGCTGGCCGGGCTCGGCGGCACCATCGTCGTCAGTGCGCTGGCCGTCCCCCCGCTCTACGACACACCGGAGAAGGTCGCCGGCTACGCCCGCGCCCTCGGTGTCAGCCCGGTCAACTACCTGATGTCGGGGCGGCAGGCCGGACTGGACACCCTCGGTGGCATCGTCGCGAACGAGATCTCCCAGGTAGCCCAGCTCGGCATTTGCCTGATGGTGATGTTCCTCGTCGTGCGCCACACCCGAGCCGAGGAGGAGTCAGGACGCGCCGAGCTGCTGCGCTCCACCGTGGTGGGACGCCACGCCGCCACGCTCGCCGGCCTCGTCTACGGCGTTGCGGCCGCGCTGCTCATTGGCACCATCACCACCGCCTCCATGCTCGCCGCCGGGCTGGCCGTCGACGGCAGCCTCACCTACGGCACCGGGCTTGCCCTGCTCGGAGTTGCGTACACCGCCGTCACGCTTGTTGCCGTGCAGATCTCCACCACCGCGCGCGGAGCGCTCGGACTGGCCGGCGCCGCAGTAGCCGTCGGGTACCTCGTTCGCGGGGTCGGGGCGATGGAGGACAACCTCCTGGTCTGGGCCTCACCGTTCGGGTGGGCTCAGCGCATGGATGCCTTCGGCGACGAACGCTGGTGGCCGGCCCTCCTGCTGGTGGTGTTCACGGCACTTCTGCTCGGGGTGGCCGGTTGGCTGACGGCGCGCCGTGACTTCGGTGGCGGGCTGCTCGACACCCGCCCCGGCCGAGCCCGAGCGGGGTTGTTGCTCCGCACACCGTTCGGCCTCGTGGCGCGGGTGCAGCGCGGCCTGCTGATCGGGTGGGCCATCGGCCTCACCCTGCTCGGACTCCTGTATGGCGCCGTCATCCCCACCATTCCCGACCTCATCGCCTCCAACCCCGAGATGGCCGATGTCGTCGGCGCGTCCGCAGGTGCCGAGGAAGCACTCGTCGACGCGTTCTTGGCCTACATCTTCGTGTTCATGGCCGTCATCTCGTGTGGCTTGGTCGTCGCCTCCGTCCTGCGACTGCGCAGCGAAGAAGAAGCCGGACGGGCGGAAGCGGTACTGGCGACACCAGTCAGCAGGACCACGTGGCTGGCAGCCACCACCGCAGTCGCCTTCCTCGCCGTGACCAAGGTGACTCTCCTCATGGGACTGGGACTCGCCCTCGGCTACGCGCTCGGCACGGGCGAATGGGACCGGTTCCTGCCCCAGGTCGCAGGACAGCTCGCCTACCTGCCCGGCACGCTCGTCATCGGTGCACTGGCCGTGGCCCTGTACGGCCTCCTGCCCCGCGGAACAGGCCTGGCATGGGCTGCGGTCGCGCTCGTCGCGTTGCAGGTAATGCTCGGCGAGCTGCTCGGACTGCCCGACGCCGTCGAGGCCCTCTCGCCTTTCTGGCATCTGGCCGCGGTCCCTGTTGACGACTTCGCCGTCGTCCCGTTCGTGCTGCTCCTCTTGCTCGCGGTCGCACTGGTCGCGGCAGGCCTGTGGGGGTACCGGCGACGCGACGCCGTCAGCGGCTGATCTGCGTCGCGGATCGGTATCCGATCGCCACGCTGAGCGCGTGGGCTGGCCTCGACACCGCACTCATACGAACTGACCTTTGGCCCTGTTGTATCGGCGGGGGCCAACGAGCGCACTTGTCAGCGGCACCGCCGAGTCGCTCGAGGTCGTCGTTGCCGACCAGAGTTCCCGCCGCTCCGTGGTCCGCCATACGTGCTCATGGGTCATGGCGGCTCCGGTCAGTGGGAGAGGAGCTCTCCGGCAAGACCGTCCGTGCCGCTCGGCGGCGGTGTCGTTGTGGCCGACGATCTCGAGACTGCAGTGCTTGCTCCTGAGCTTGTTTGTCAGGTGAGGCGCAGGAACTCGAGGTGTCCTTCATAGTGAGTGAGGCAGTCGTGGATGACCTGCTCGGTGGAGTAGCCCATCACGTCGTAGTCCTGCCCACCGCCGAAGGTGTGCACTTCGAGGCGGGCGTACTTGTCGCGGTCGCCGATCATCCGGCCGCCGTACGTCGGCACCGGTGACTCGTGGACCTGCACCCGGTAGACGAACGGGTCGTCGACTCCGAGCGTTCGCAGCTCCACCCAGGTCAGCCCGCCGTCTTCGTCGTCCTCGCCGCCACCAACACCTTGAGTCACCTCTGTGGGGACCCCCCGGTCCTCCAGCTCTTGGGCGACCTCAGTGAGCGCCGGTCCCACAACGGAGGCGAGGTAGTTCGTCGCGGCCTCGACGTCGACAAAGTTGACCGCACGAGCGAGGCGAGCCTTCCACGACCCTGCGTGCCCGTCGAGGCCGGTGTCCCTGTCGCGACCCGACGCCACCGCCGGGAACGCGCGCGTCACCGCCCCGGCGCGCCGACCCTCGACCCGCAGCGCTTTGAGCAGGCCGAGCATGACCAGGACGATGACGAACGCAAACGGCAGGCCGAAGATCACCGTGGCGTACTGCAGGGCGTAGATGCCCCCCACCGCCAGCACGGCGATCGTCAGTAGACCGGTCGCGGATGCCCACACGATGCGTAGCCAGGGCGCGGCGTCGTCCTGGACCGAGCGCAGCTCGGAGGAGAGGTTGCCCATGACCAAGGCACCTGAGTCGGCCGAGGTCACGTAGAAGAGAAGCCCGACGAACACCGAGACGGCAATCACCACGCCGGAGAGGGGGTAGTCCTCCAGCAACGAGTAGAACCCCGCCTCGGGGGAGGCCAGCGCCTCGTCGGCGAACGCGTCGTCTCCGCCGCGGATCCGCTCGAGGGCGGCGTTTCCGAAGATGGAGATCCACATCACGATGTAGGTGAACGGGATGATCATCGTCCCGGCGACGAACTGCCGGATGGTCCGGCCGCGGGAGATCCGGGCCAGGAAGAGTCCCACGAAGGACGCCCACGCGATCCACCACGCCCAGAAGAACAGGGTCCACAGCGACATCCACTCGGTTGCGCCGTCGAACGCGAAGGTCTCCATCGTCTTCCGGGGAAAGGTCTGGGCGTAGTCGCCGACGTTCATCACGACAGCGTTGAGGATGAAGCTGGTGCGGCCGGTCAGCAGAACGTAGGCGGCTAGTCCCAGGGCGAGGATGACGTTGAGCTGGGAGAGGAACCGGATTCCCTTGTCGACACCCGTGGTGGCCGAGACGGCGGCCATTGCCACGGCGACGACGACCAGGCCGATCTGGGCGCCGAGGCCGACGGGCACGTCGAACAGGATGTTCAAACCTTGGTTGAGGAACACCACCCCGATGCCCAGGCTGGTCGCGACCCCGAAGATGGTGCCGAGCACGGCGGCCGTGTCGACGGCGTGACCGAGCCCGCCGTCGACGCGACGCCCGAAGATCGGGTACAGCGCCGAGCGCACCGCGAGCGGCAGGTTCAGCCGGTAGGTGAAGTAACCCAGCGCCATCCCCATCAACGCGTAGAGGCCCCAGCCCGAGATCCCGTAGTGGAACAAGGTCCACACCGTCGCCTCGCGGGCGGCAGCGATGGTCTCCGGGTCGCCGGTCGGTGGCGTCATGTACTGGCTGACCGGCTCCGCCACTGCATAGAACATCACGTCGGTGCCGATCCCGGCGGCGAAGAGCATCGAGGCCCAGGCGAACGTGGAGAACTGTGGCTTGGAGTGGTCAGGACCCAGCTTGATGGAGCCGTAGCGAGAGATGGCCAGGTAGAGCACGAACACCAGCACCGCTGTGGTCAGCAGCACGTAGAACCAGCCGAACCAGTCCACCACCCGGGCCACCGCGTCTCCGATCACCGACTCGGCCTGATCGGGCGCGAAGATCGCCCACGTCGCCATCACCAGGACGCCGATCACCGCAGAGAAGAACACCGGCTTGCGGATCGGCGGCCCGTCAGTGAGGAAGGCCCACCGGCTACTCTTCGACTCGGGCTCAACGCTCTCGGTCATCGTCACGGCGGTCTCCTCAGCTCCGGCGACTCAGGTGGGCACCTGAACGGGACTCTTATCGCTGGAAGCCATCATGGCCCTCGAACACCGGTCCGAACACCCCTCGTAGGGACCCTGCGTTCAACGTCATTTTTGCGCCGGTTACCTCACGCGGGCGAACTCGCCGGTGTCCACTCGCGAGCGGTGTCCCTTGACCTCGTCTCGGAGCTTCCTGGCCACGAGAACAAGTCAGCCAGACGACCAGCACCGGGGGCGGCCGCTACACGCGCTCCACGGGCGGTCTCGTGGGGGCCATGGTGGTCACCGTGGTGGCGGTCGTCGGCTTCTGGGCGCTGAACGCGTTCAAGACCGACCACGACACGACCCCGACGCAGACCGTCGACTACACCGCGATGATGCGGGCGGGTCGGGCCGACCACAAGCTGCTGGTGATGGCCCCGCCGAGCCTGCCCGGCGGGCTGGAAGGCCACCAGCGCGGACTACCAGACCGGCACCGACCCCGACCTGGCACCTCGGCGCTGCTCACCGACAAGGGCAAGTACGTCGGTGTCGAGGAGGCGCTGGGTCCGCGTGGACGACCTCGTCGACCAGAACGTCGACCAGAACGCCGTCAAGGGCAAGGACGTGACCATCGGCGGCCAGACCTACCAGACCTGGACGGACGCTGGGGGCGACTACGCGGTGTCCCGGACGGTGCACACCGGTGGCGAGCAACGTCGAGTCCTACGCTCGTGGTCGGCTCGGCTCCGGACAGCGAGATCCGGCGAGCTCGCCGCGAGCCTGCAGGGCGGCTCGAGTGCGTCCCACGGCTGCCGGGTGACCTTCGGGCCTCCGGGGCGTTGTACCTCCCGACAGTCCGCCCTGGGAGGCACCTGTGAGCAAGCCCGTCCTGACCATCTTTCCTGCTGGTCGCCGCCGTGGTGCTGCCGCTGAGCGTCGCTCGCGCCGGGCGCGCGGGCGGCGACGCGCGCCGGCTACCAGGAGTACGTCGCCCTCGGTGACTCCTGGTCCGCCGACGTGGTGATCGCCGACACCGACGGCCTCGCCGGACTCGACGTACGCCCCGACCGGCTGTGCCCAGTCGCACCGCAACTACCCCAAGCTGCTCGCCGCGGCCCTGAAGGTCCCGACCTTCCGCGACGCCACCTGTGGCTCGGCCACCACCGACGACTTCTACGCCCCGCAGACCGGTCTGCCCACCGGGAGACCAACCCGGCGCAGTTCGACCGGCTGACGCCGACCACCGACCTGGTCACCGTCGGCATCGGCGGCAACGACGCCGGGCTTCGCCGGTGCGGCGACCGACTGCATCAGCCCGGACCCGCGCGGGCGCGCACTGCAAGGAGAAGTACACCGCCGGCGGCGTCGACCAGCTCGAGCAGCGGATCAACGCCTCCGAGCCGAAGCTCGTCGCGGCGCTCCAGGAGATCCACCGGCGCTCCCCGAACGCGCGGGTCCTGATGCTCGACTACCTCGCCGGCATCCCGCAGAAGGGCTGCTACCCGGTCGTGCCGGTCAGCGACTCCGACATGGCCTACCTCTACGCGACCTTCCAGAAGCTGAACGCGATGGTGCAGCGGGCGGCCGCGGCCGGGTGGTGCCGAGTTCGTCGACACCTACGACCCGTCGCTGGGCCACCACGTGTGCGCGCCGCCGACCGAGCGCTACGTCGAGGGACTCGGCGGGCGTGTCGGTCAACGGGCCGGCCGTCGCCGTGCCGGCGCACCCGAACTCGGCCGGAGCCGCGTCGCAGTTCCGCTACGACGCTGGCGGCGGTCGAGGCGCTCTAGTCCTGCGTCGGCGGTCCTCGTCCGAGGGCCTTGTCGAGCCGCGCGCGCGCGCCCTCGAGCGCGCGCTGGCAGACCTTGGCCAGCTCCTCGCCCTGCTCCCACAGCGCCAGTGACTCGGCCAGGCTGGTGCCGCCCTGCTCCAGGGTGCGCACCACCTCGATCAGGCGGTCGCGGGCCTCCTCGTAGGAGAGGTCGTCCGTCTGCTCAGCCATCGTCGTCCTCGCTCGTCGCTCGTCGGTGTCGTCGGTGTCGGGCATCAGGTCGATCCGGTCGACCGTGGTCGTGGTGGCGCCGATGCGGCCGTCGGCCACCCGGATGTGGATGTCCTGGCCGGGCTCGAGGGTGGCCACGCTGGAGAGCGCCTGCCCCTCGGCGTCGGAGAGCACCGCGTAGCCGCGGCGCAGCGTCGCCAGCGGCGACAGCGCGCGGATCCGGGCGACCTGGTGGCACGAGGTCGTCCTCGCCGCGGTCGAGCCGGTGCCGGAAGGTACGTCGCGCTCGGTCGCGCAGGCCGTCGATCTCGACCTGCCGCTCGTCCAGCCCGGTGCGCGGGTCGGCCAGGGCCGGGCGGGAGAGCAGCGACTCGAGCTGGCGCAGCTCGCGGTCGATCAGGCCGCGGATCGCCATCCGGCCGCGCTCGCGCGCCTGCAGCACCCGCTGGGCCTCCTCGGCGACGTCGGGCACGACGCGCTTGGCCGCGTCGGTCGGCGTCGAGGCGCGGACGTCGGCGACCAGGTCGAGGATGGGGGAGTCGGGCTCGTGCCCGATCGCGGAGACGAGCGGCGTGCGGATCGCGTGCACGGCGCGGATCAGGCCCTCGTCGGAGAACGGCAGCAGGTCCTCGACCGAGCCGCCGCCGCGGGCCACCACGATCACGTCGACGGCCGGCGTCGCGGTCGAGGGCCTGGATCGCCTCGATCACCTCGCGGGCGGCGTGCATGCCCTGCATCGCGGCGTACTTCACCGTGAAGTGCACGCCCGGCCAGCGGCGCCGGCCGTTGTCGAGCACGTCGCGCTCGGCGGCGGAGTTCTGGGCGGTGACCAGCCCGACGTTGCGCGGGCAGGAACGGCAGCGGGCGCTTGAGCTCCTCGGCGAACAGGCCCTCGGCGGCCAGCAGCTGGCGCCGTCGCTCGAGCCGGGCGAGCAGCTCGCCCTCGCCGACCAGCCGGATCTCGCGGACGTCGAGCGAGAGCGTGCCGCGGTTGGCGTAGAACGACGGCTTGGCGTGGCAGACGATCTGGGCGCCCTCGACCAGCGGCGTGGGCAGCGAGTCGATCACCCCGCGGTTGCAGGTGACCTGGACCGAGATGTCGGCGAGCTTGTCGCGCAGCGTGAGGAAGACGGTGTTCATCCCGCCGCGCCGGCTGATCTGGGTGACCTGGCCCTCGACCCAGACGGCGCCCGAGCCGCTCGACCCACTGGCCGATCGCCTGGGTGATCTGGCGCACCGGCGCCGGATGCTCGGGCGAGGTCTCCAAGGGCATGGCTCGCACCCTAAGTGCCCGGCACCTACGATTGGGCCCATGACTGACCTGGGTACGCCGAGCGTCCTCTCGCCCGACGAGGCCGAGCGCGCCGTGCGCCTGGCCGCGCCCCGCGGCTACTGCGCCGGCGTCGACCGCGCCGTGATCACCGTCGAGAAGGCGCTGGACCTCTACGGCTCCCCGGTCTACGTGCGCAAGCAGATCGTGCACAACAAGCACGTGGTGGCCAACCTGGAGTCGCGCGGCGCGATCTTCGTCGAGGAGCTCGACGAGGTGCCCGAGGGCAAGACGGTCGTGTTCTCCGCCCACGGCGTCTCCCCGCTGGTGCACGAGCAGGCCGCCGCGCGCGAACCTGAAGACCATCGACGCCACCTGCCCGCTGGTGACCAAGGTGCACCACGAGGCGAAGCGGTTCGCCGGCGACGACTACGACATCCTGCTGATCGGGCACGAGGGCCACGAGGAGGTCGAGGGCACCGCCGGCGAGGCGCCCGAGCACATCCAGCTGGTGCAGGGCCCCGACGACGTCGCCGGGATCGTCGTACGCGACCCGGAGAAGGTCGCCTGGCTCTCCCAGACCACGCTGTCGGTCGACGAGACGATGGCCACCGTCGACGCCATCCGCCAGCGCTTCCCGCAGCTGCTCGACCCGCCGAGCGACGACATCTGCTACGCCACCCAGAACCGCCAGCTGGCGATCAAGGAGATCAGCGACGGCGCCGACCTGGTGATCGTGGTCGGCTCGGCCAACTCCTCGAACTCGGTGCGGCTGGCCGAGGTCGCGCTCGAGGCCGGCGCCAAGGCGGCCCACCGGGTCGACGACGCCACCGAGATCGACGAGGCCTGGCTCGACGGCGTGCAGACGGTCAGCGTGACCTCCGGCGCCTCGGTGCCCGACGACCTGGTCGACGGCGTGCTGGCGCTTCCTCACCGAGCGCGGCTATCCCGACGCCCAGGCCGTGCACACCGCCGAGGAGTCGCTGATCTTCGCGCTGCCCCCGGAGCTGCGCCGCGACATGCGCAAGGCGGCAGCCGCGCAGGCGGCGAGCTGACCGTGGCCCGCTACTTCGACGTCCACCCGGTCGACCCGCAGCCGCGGGCCATCGCCCAGGTCGGTCGAGCTGCTGCGCGACGACGGGCTGATCGCCTACCCGACCGACTCCGGCTACGCGCTCGGCATCCAGCTCGGCAACCGCGACGGGCTCGAGCGGATCAAGAAGCTGCGCGAGCTCGACGACAAGCACCACTTCACGCTGGTCTGCCGCGACTTCGCCCAGCTCGGTCAGCTGGTGCACCTGAACAACGCGGCGTTCCGGGCGATCAAGGCGGCGACGCCCGGGTCCCTACACGTTCATCCTGCCGGCGACCAGCGAGGTCCCGAAGCGGCTGATGCACCCGAAGAAGCGCACCGTCGGCGTGCGCATCCCCGACCACGCCGGTGGTCCAGGCGCTGCTGGAGGAGCTCGGCGAGCCGTTGCTGTCCAGCACCCTGCTGATGCCGGGCGAGACCGAGCCGATGACCGACGGCTGGCAGGTCAAGGACGAGCTGGATCACTGGTTGGACGCGGTGATCGACTCCGGCGAGTGCGGCTCGGAGCCCACCACCGTCGTCGACTTCTCCGACGGGCTGCCGGTCGTGGCGCGCGTCGGCGCCGGGAGACCACCTCGCGCTTCGAGTAGGCCGCCGCGCCGCCTGCCGCACCCGCACCCGCTGCCGGATGGCGAGCACGCCCAGGGCCAGGAGGTACGCCGCCAGCAGCCCGGTCGCCCGGTGGGCCAGCCCCGAGACCACGGCCTGGACGAAGCCGTCGCCGGCCTCGGCGACCCAGGCGCTGTGCACGATGGCGACCAGCGAGATCAGGCCGAGCAGCAGCAGGGGCGGCAGCACGCCGACGTGGAAGAAGTCGCGCGGGTGCACCGCGAGCGCGGCCCCGACGCAGACCAGCACGAAGCCGATGTCGAAGACGAAGGTGAGCCGCTGGCTGATCGCCAGGTCGAGGGCGAGCACCACCAGGCCGGCCACGACTGCCAGCCGCGTGACGCGGCTGCCGGACATCCGGCCTTCTTCCCACAGGGTGGGTGCGCTCACAGGCACAAGGTAGGCCGCGCTCAGGCACTGGATCGGCGCGACTCGCCGGAACCGCCCTCGGGGAGTTCGTGCAGGTCAGGGCGGTGTTCGGCCACGGCGTCGAGCAGCTCGGCGGCGGTCAGCGGGCGGGGGACCTGCTCGACCGGCTGGACCGGCGCGAGTGGCTCGCGGGCGACCCCGATGTCCTCGAACTGGCGGGCCGTCACCAGCACCCGGCTCTCGATCGACCCGACCGCGCTGTTGAAGGCCTCGACCGCGCCCTTGAGCGAGCGGCCGACCTTGTCGAGGTGGCCGCCCATCACGCCGATGCGGGTGTGCAGCTCGCGGCCGAGCTCGTGGATCTCGCGGGTGCGCTCGGCCAGCGCCTCGGTGGTCCAGCCGTGGGCGATGGTGCGCAGCAGGGCGATCAGCGTGGTCGGGGTGGCGATCACGACGTCCTTGCGTGGCGGCGTACGTCAGCAGCGAGGGGTCGGTGTCGAGCGCCGCCGCGAGGAACGACTCGGCCGGCACGAACATCACCACGAACTCCGGCGCCGTCGGCAGCGAGCGCCAGTAGGCCTTGCCCGACAGGGCGTCGACGTGGGTGCGCACCTGGCGGACGTGGCGGCGCAGGTGGGCCGCCGCCTCCTCCGGGTCGTCGGTGGCCAGCGCGTCGAGCTGGGCGTCGAGCGGCACCTTGGCGTCGACCACCACCGAGCGTCCGCCGGCCAGCCGCACCACCAGGTCGGGGCGCTGGTGGCCCGTCCTCGCGGGCGAGGTGCACCTGCTCCTCGAAGTCGCAGTGCTCCACCATGCCGGCCAGCTCGACCGCGCGACGCAGGTGCAGCTCGCCCCACTGGCCGCGGACGTGCGGCTTGCGCAGCGCCGTCGACAGCGCGCCGGTCTCGCGCCGCAGCAGGTCGGTGCTGTGCCGCATGTCGTCGACCTGCTGGCGCAGCTGCCCCTGCCACGAGGCGCGCTGCTGCTCGACGTCCATCAGCCGCTCGTGGAGCCGCTCGAGCCCGTCGCGGAGCACGGCCTGGTCGTCACCGCGCGCCGAGAGCGCCCGCAGCACGTCGGGGTCACCGGCCCGGCGCGACCACGCCAGCGCGGCCACCGCGCCGAGCAGCACGCCGATCACGAGGGTCAGGAGGGGAAGGAGGATGTCCATGCCGCTGAGGGTGGCAGGGGGCCGACACAATCTAGAGGCGAGGCGTACTCGTGCGGTGTCGAGCGACAGGCTCAACCAGCGTGGGGGGACAGGTCGGTGCGCCACACGCCTCCGTCTCGCAGCGGAGAGGGGGTTGATCCGCTGCGGCGTGCTGCCGGTTGATCGAACGTTCCAACAACTGGCCGGTTGATCGAACGTTCCAGCAACGCGGAGGGGGCGTCGCGAGGCCCCCGGGGGCACACGAGTCGTGTGCCGTGACTTGGGGAGGATCGCCGGCACCTGGCGCCGGAGATGTTCCCCACCTGCGTCGCAGCAGCACGGGTTCTGCCGGCGAGGCCGGTCCAGTCGAGGTCGACGATGACCGGGGCGTGGTCGCTGGCGCCCTTGCCGGCGCGCTCGTCGCGGTCGATGAAGGCGCCGGTGACGCGGGCGGCCAGCGAGGGGTTGGCGAGGACGAAGTCGATGCGCATGCCGCGGTTGCGCTCGAAGCGCTGGCGGTAGTAGTCCCAGTAGGTGAAGACGTCGGGGCCCGGCGTGTGCGGGCGGACGACGTCGACGTACCCGTCCTCGAGGAAGCCCGCGAAGGCGGCTCGCTCCGGCGGGGTCACGTGGGTGTCCTTCGCGAACGCCGCCATGTCGTAGACGTCCTCGTCCTGCGGCGCGATGTTCCAGTCGCCGACGAGGGCCACGTCGCCGGTCATCGATCGGGCCGCCTCGCGCAGCCGGGTCGAGCCAGTCGAGCTTGTAGACGTAATGGGGGTCGTCGACCTTGCGGCCGTTGGGGACGTACAGCGACCACACGCGTACGCCGCCGCAGGTGGCGCCGATCGCGCGTGCCTCGGCCGCCGCGGGCTCGCCCCAGGTCGGCATGCCCGGGGAAGCCGGTCTCGACGTCGTCGATCCCGACCCGGCTGATGATCGCGACGCCGTTCCACTGGTCGTAGCCCGCCGAGGCGATGTCGTAGCCGAGCACGGTCAGCCCCATCAGCGGCAGCTGGTCCTCGCGGGCCTTGGTCTCCTGCACGGCGAGCACGTCGATGTCGTGGCGTTGCAGGAAGCGCCTCGACCCGGTCGATCCGGCTGCGGAGGGAGTTGACGTTCCAGGTCGCGATGCGCACCCGACGACCCTATGCGCGGCCCCCGACCGTTCGGCAGACTGATCCCGTGAAGCCGCTGGGCCAGTACCCGCTCCCGACCCACATCGTCGCGCACGTCAGCGATCCGCACCTGCTCGCGGAACGCCGGCTCTACGGCGCCATCGACACGCACGAGAACCTGCGCGCCGTCGATGCACCGTCTCGCGCTCCTGGAGATCCCACCGCAGGTGATCGTGTTCACCGGTGACCTCGCCGACCGTGCCGAGCCGAAGGCCTACGTCCGGTTGCGCGAGATCGTCGAGCCGGCGGCGGCCGAGCTCGGTGCCGAGGTGGTGTGGGTGATGGGCAACCACGACGAGCGGGAGCCCTACGCCCGCGAGCTGTTCGGCGAGACGGCCACCGAGGCGAGCACCCAGGACCGGGCCCACGAGGTCGCCGGTCTCCGGGTGGTCTCGCTGGACTCCACCGTTCCCGGCTACCACCACGGCGAGATCTCCGGCGCCCAGCTGATCTGGCTGGCCGATGTCCTCGCGACTCCTGCCCCGCACGGCACGCTGCTGGCGATGCACCACCCGCCGATCCCGGTGCCGATGATCCGTGCGGCCGAGGTGATCGAGCTGCACCGGCAGCACCTGCTCGCCGAGGTGATCGAGGGCACCGACGTCCGCGGTGTGATCGGTGGCCACTTCCACTTCTCGTCGTACTCGATGTTCGCGGGCGTCCCGGTCTCGGTGGCGTCGTCGACCTGCTACCTGGCAGACCCGGCGCCCGACGGCCGGTTGCTCTCCGCGGTCGACGGGCACCAGTCGATCACGATGATGCACCTGTACGACGACCGCATCGTGCACTCCGTCGTGCCGGTGCCGGACGCCGAGGAGCACGGCCGGCTACGCCATGGACCCTGATGGAGCAGATCGAGGCGCTGTCGGACGACGAGCGGCTCCAGCTGCTCTCGGCCAAGGACTCACCGGTCTGGGCTCACGAGAGCTCCGCCTGATTGAAGCGTCTGAACTAGCGCCCGCAGCACCATCGGCACGATCACCGTCTCGGCGTACGCCCTCAACTGGGGCCTGGTCCGCAGCGACGGGGGAGCGTCCTGCGTCAGCAGCAGCGACTGGGCGAGGCGCGCGAGGGTCAGCGAGACCGCCTCGACGCCGTCGTCGGGCGGGACCGGGTCGAGGTGCTCGCGGAGCCGGCGCATCCGGTCGGCGCAGAACACCGCGGACACGCGCAGCGTCTCGCCGGCGCCGAAGGTGAGGCTGACCAGCGTCTCCTCCCGGTCGGCCTCGAGCAGCTGGCGCAGGATGCGGTTCTCACGCAGCGTCTTGATCGTCACCGAGAAGAAGTTCACGACGTAGTCGGCCGGGTCGAAGCCGGGTGACCCCGGCGGTGGCACGTCGCCGATCGCAGCCTCGATGATGCCGAGGACGCGCGCGGTCTCCTGGAGGTACGCCGCCTGGATGATCGCCTCGCGTCCGCCGAAGCGGCGGTAGAGGGTCACCCGGTTGATGCCCGCGCGCGCAGTGTATTAAACATCGCCGAGCGTGCGGGCTCGACCGGGTCACCCTCTACCGCCGGCTGGGCGGACGCGACGCGATCCTCGCGGCGGCGTACCTCCAGGAGGCACGCCGCGTGTCCTCGGCCTGATCGAGAAGGCCATCGGCGAGGTCCTGCACCCGGGACGTGCGGGCTTCGACCCGGCGGACTACGTCGTCGGCTTCTTCTCGGTGACCATCAAGACGCTGCGCGAGAAACCGCATCCTCCGGCAGCTGCTCGAGGCCGACCGCGAGGAGACACTGGTCAGCCTCACCTTCGGCGCCGGTCAGGAACCTCGCGCTTCTGGCGCGTTCTGCGCCGACGGATGCGCCAGCTGCGCGCGCACCTCGACCCGGTGCCCGCCGACGACGACCTCGAGGCGGTCTCACTTGACGCTCGCGCGCCTCGCCCAGTCACCCCTGCTGACCTCAGGAAGCTCCCGACGCTGCGCAGCGCGCGCAGATGAGGTCGTACGCCGAGATGGTGTCGTGCCCGATGGTGCTCGCGCGTCGACCCGAAGCCAGTCGAGCGGTTCTCGTGCGCCAAGACGGGCGAGTCCTTGCGGAGAACAGCTCGTGGCGCTCCTGGGGGACGCCGCCTCGATCTGCTCCATCAGCGCGAAGTCGTAGCCGGCCATCTCCTCGGCGTGCGGGATGGGTACGACGGAGTGCACGATCCGGTCCTCGTAGAGGTGCCATCATCGTGATCGACTGGTTCCCGTCCACTGCCGAGAGCAGCCGTCGCCGGTGCGGGATCCGCCGGTAGCAGGTCGACGAGGCCACCGAGACCGGCACCCCGCGAACGTCGAGTACCGACGACTAGTGGAAGTGGCCACCGTCACGCCACGCACGTCGGTGCCCTCGATGACCTCTGCCAGCTCGTGCTGCCGGTGCAGCTCGATCACCTCGGCCGCCGGATCATGGGCACCGGGATCGGCGGGTGGTGCATCGCGAGCAGGGGGCCGTGCCTCGCCGGGTGGCGAGCAGCTCGGCGGCCAGGCCAGCTGGCGCCGCGGTCTCGCCGTGGTGGCAGCCCGGACGCTGTGTCGAGCGAGACCACGCGCAGGCCGGAGATGTCGTGGACCCGGTCCTTGACGGCCTCGTCGAGCTTCAGTCTCGCCGAACAGCTCGCGCGCGTAGGGCTCGCGCTCGTCGTGGTTGCCTATCACCCAGACGACCTCGCGCCGATCTCCGCGGCCGCCGGCTCGACGATCTCGCGCAGCCGGACGTAGGCCTTGGGCTCGGCGGGGTCGGCAGGGTCGCGGTGAACATGATCGCCTGAGGGGTGATCTGAGGCGAGCGAGACGTTTTATCGACCTGCGGAGGTTCTCGTGGGTGTCGATCTCGCCGTACAGCCGATGCTCGGCCAGCAGGTCGGATCGCTCGACGTGGGCGACGTGTGGGTCGGGAGGGGTGCTGGCCCAGCGGGTTCATGGAGCAGTCTGCCGCGCCGTCGGGCGTCACGCATAGGGTCGTCGGGTGCGAATCGCGACCTGGAACGTCAACTCCCTCCGCAGCCGGATCGACCGGGTCGAGGCCTTCCTGCAGCGCCACGACATCGACGTGCTCGCGCTGCAGGAGACCAAGGCCCGCGAGGACCAGCTGCCGCTGATGGGCCTGTCCGTGCTCGGCTACGAGATCGCCGTCGGCCGGCCACGACCAGTGGAACGGCGTCGCGATCATCAGCCGGGTCGGCATCGAGGACGTCGAGACCGGGTTCCCGGGCATGCCGACCTGGGGCGAGCCGGCCGCCGCCGAGGCCCGGGCGATCGGCGCCACCTGTGGCGGCGTCCGGGTCTGGTCGCTCTACGTGCCCAACGGGCGCAAGGTCGACGACCCGCACTACGTCTACAAGCTCGACTGGCTGGCCAGGCTGCGCGACGGCCGCCCGGGAGATGACCGGCGACGTGCGCCCTGGTCGGCGACTGGAACATCGCGCCGCAGGACGAGGACGTCTTCGACATGCAGGCGTTCGCGAAGAGCACCCATGTCACCGCCGCCGGAGCGGGCCGCCTTCGCGGGCTTCCTCGAGGACGGGTACGTCGACGTCGTGCGCCCGCACGCGCCCGGCCCCGAGGTCTACACCTACTGGGACTACTACCGGCAGCGCTACGAGCGCAACCGGGGCATGCGGATCGACTTCGTGCTCGGCAACCCGCTCGCTTGGCCGCCCGGGTCACCGGCGCCTTCATCGACCGCGAAGAGCGAGCCGGCAAGGGCGCCAGCGACCACGCCCCGGTCGTCGTCGACCTGGACTGACGGACCAGTCAGGCCGACCTGTGCGCTCCAGCTGCAGGTTGCCGAGCCACTCACCGCGGAACTCCGGGTGCTGGCGCATCCCGCATCGCCCGTGCCCGGAAGTACATGACGCACACGCGATCACGACCGTGTGCCCGCGCTGGGCCTGCGCGAACATCGCAGCGATGGCACAGATGCTCTGGCGGCACTCGCTCAGCGCTGCAGCGTCGTGGTACTGCTCCGCCGCACGCAGTCGCTCGAGCGCACGTGTCCGACGAAGAGTGGAGTCTCCGACCCGGTCCCAGTCGAGCCTGTCAGCCCGGCTCCGACCGGACAGCGGTGTGACGCGTCGCCCCTCCGGGGCGTCGAACGTCGTCGTGACGGGCGGGGTCTGGCCAGCATCTTCGCTTGGTGACGTGAGAATCATCGGGGTTCCTCGCGATGTCGTGCTGCGCGTGCGCGGCGATTTCTGCACCGCCTGTCCCTTGAGCGTTCCCTATCGCAATTCGTACAAACTATCCCGTATCGGACAGTGAGACTCGGCCCGGCCACGTTCCGGATTGTGTCGACCCCCTGCCACCCTCGGGGCATGAACCTCCTCCTTCCCCTCCTCACCCTGGTGATCGGCGTGCTGCTCGGCGCCGTGGCCGTGCTGGCGTGGTCACGCCGGTCCGGCGACCCGGCCGTGCTCCGGGCGCTCACGGCCCGCGGTGAGGACCAGGCGGTCCTGCGCGACGGGCTCGACCGGCTGCACGAGCGGCTGATGGACGTCGAGCAGCAGCGCGCCTCGTGGCAGGGGCAGCTGCGGCAGCAGGTCGACGACATGCGCCACAGCACCGACCTGCTGCGGCGCGAGACGGGCGCGCTGTCCACCGCGCTGCGCAAGCCGCACGTGCGCGGCCAGTGGGGTGAGCTGCACCTGCGCCGGGCCGTCGAGCTGGCCGGGATGGTGGAGCACTGCGACTTCGAGGAGCAGGTGCACCTCGCCCACGAGGACGGGCAACCTGCGCCCCGACCTGATGGTGCGGCTGGCCGGCGGCCGGTCGGTCGTCGTCGACGCGAAGGTCCCGCTCGACGCCCAGCTCGACGCGCTGGCCACCGACGACCCCGACGAGATCGCGGCCCACCTGCGCCGGCACGTCCGCCAGGTGCGCACCCACGTCGACGCCCTGTCGGGCAAGGCCTACTGGCGTTCGCTGCCGACGGCGCCGGAGTTCGTGGTGATGTTCGTGCCGGCCGAGTCGTTCCTCGCCGCGGCGCTCGACACCGACCCCTCGCTGCTGACGTACGCCGCCACCAGGACGTCGTGATCGCCACCCCGACCACGTTGATCGCCCTGCTGCGCACCATCGCCCACGGCTGGACCACCGAGGCGCTGGCCGAGCGGACCCGCGAGATCCACGAGCTCGGCCGTGAGCTGCACACCCGCATCGGCGTGATGGGCGGCCACCTCGACAAGGTCGGCCGCTCGCTCAAGGGCGCGGTCGAGGCCTACAACAGCGCGGTGGCTCGATCGAGAGCCGGGTACTGGTCACCGCCCGCCAGTTCGAGGACATCGGCGTCACCCGCGAGGCGCTGGCGCCCGTGCAACCCGTGACGCAGGCACCCCGCCCGCTGACCGCCGCCGAGCTGCTCGACGCCGTGGCCGAACACCGCTCTGACCTGCACGAACTACCCGACGGGGGCTCCGGCGAGTCGCGCCGATCCAGTGCCTGAGGCGGCCTACCTTGTGCACGTGAGCGCACCCACCCTGTGGGAAGAGGGCCGGATGGCCGGCAGCCGCATCACGCGGCTGGCGGTGGCTGGCCGCTCTGGTGGTGCTCGCGGTCAACCTGGCGATCAGCCAGCAGCTCACCTTCGTCTTCGACATCGGCTTCGTGCTGGTCTGCGTCGGGCGCCGCGCTGGCCGTGCACCCGCGCGACTTCTTCCACGTCGGCGTGCTGCCGCCCCTGCTGCTGCTCGGACTGATCTCCCTGGTCGCGATCGTGCACAGCGGTTGGGTCGGCCGAGGCCGGCGACGGCTTCGTGCAGGCCGTCGTCGTCGGGGCTGGCGCACCGCGCGACCGGCCTGCTGGCGGCGTACCTGCTGGCCCTGGGCGTGCTCGCGATCCGGCAGCGGGTGCGCATGCGGCACCAGCGCCGGCGCGAGCTACTCGAAGCGGGAGACCGCTCCCGCGCCGACGCGCTCCACCACCGGCGCGCCGTCGGAGAAGTCGACCACGGTGGTGGGCTCCGAGCCGCACTCGCCGGAGTCGATCACCGCGTCCAGCCAGTGATCCAGCTCGTCCTTGACCTGCCAGCCGTCGGTCATCGGCTCGGTCTCGCCCGGCATCAGCAGGGTGCTGGAGAGCAACGGCTCGCCGAGCTCCTCCAGTAGCGCGCGGACCACCGGGTGGTCGGGGATGCGCACCCCGACGGTGCGCTTCTTCGGGTGCATCAGCCGCTTCGGGACCTCGCCGGTCGCCGGCAGGATGAAGGTGTAGGGCCCCGGGGTCGCCGCCTTGATGGCCCGGAAGGCCGTGTTGCTCAGGTGCACCAGCTGGCCGAGCTGGGCGAAGTCCTTGCAGACCAGCGTGAAGTGGTGCTTGTCGTCGAGGTCCCGCAGCTTCTTGATCCGCTCGAGCCCGTCGCGGTTGCCGAGCTGGATGCCCAGCGCGTAGCCGGAGTCGGTGGGGTAGGCGATCAGCCCGTCCTCACGCACCACGTCGACCACCTGGGCGATGGCCCGAGGCTGAGGATCGACCGGGTGGACGTCGAAGTAGCGCGCCACTGGTCGGCTACTCCGCCTGCTCGGCTGCTGCCTTGCGCAGGTCGCGACGCAGCTCGGGGGGCAGGGCGAAGATCAACGACTCCTCGGCGGTGTGCACCGCCTGGGCGTCGGGGTAGCCGCGCTCGGTCAGGAACCCAGCACCCCGTCGACGAGGTCCTCGGGCACCGACGCGCCCGAGGTGACACTCACGCTCTGCACGCCCTCGAGCCAGGCCTCGTCGATCTCGGTGGCGTCGTCCACGCGGTGGGCCGCCTTGGCGCCTGCCTCGAGGGCGACCTCGGCCAGGCGCACCGAGTTGGAGGAGTTCGCCGAGCCCACGACGATCACGAGGTCGGCGCCGTCGCTGATCTCCTTGATCGCCAGCTGGCGGTTCTGGGTGGCGTAACAGATGTCGTCGCTCGGCGGATCCAGCAGCTTCGGGAAGCGTTGGCGGATGGCGTCGACGGTGGCCATCGTCTCGTCGACCGACAGCGTGGTCTGCGACAGCCAGGCGACCTTGTCGGGGTCGCGCGCCACGATCCCGGCGACGTCGTCGGGGCTCTGCACCAGCTGGATGTGGTCCGGCGCCTCGCCTGCGGTGCCCTCGACCTCCTCGTGCCCCTCGTGCCCGATCAAGCAATGG
>CAWJGP010000001.1:0-362836 GCA_963842535.1 uncultured Actinomycetota bacterium | reverse complement strand
GCGACGAACACGCCGCCACCGAGTGCGTGGGCTCACCACTTTGTGCGGTCGTCTTACACGTGTGGGCGTCGCCGTTCACGTTCACCACATCGGTGGTGTTGGAGGCCGTAACCCCTCGGTCCGTTGGCGGCTCAGGCCAGTCAGCGGATCCTCAAGTCCGGGTGCTCAAACCTGACGATGTGGGAGTGAGGCAAGGTGCTCCGCGAGACGGGCGTCGATCTCGTCGGGCGGATCTCCCGCTCCCGCAGCTCGTCGAACCAGCCGGAGAGGACCTCGTTGGACGTGCTGAGCTCGAGGGCGATGTGGTCGGGGTCCCGGAAGTTCAGATGTGCCCCGAACTCCATGTCCCGGATCGGGGTGTACTCCACGCCGAGCTCCTCCAGGCGGCGCTCCCAGGCCACGAGCTCCTCGCGGTCGCTCACTCCGAAGCCGAGGTGGTCCAGCCCGGTGTTCAGCTCGGTGAATCTGTCGTCGTCTGCAGCGTCGTGGCGGGCGAGTGCCAGCATGAACGACGTGGGCCGGTGCAGCAGGACGCGGACCGAGCCGAAGTCGGCCAGCCGGAGCAGCCCCAACACGTCGGTGTAGAAGTGCTCGCTGCGGTCCAGGTCAGTCACGGACAGGCTCACGTGGTCTATCCCGGTGAAGTCAGGCATCGGACCGTGTCGCTGACGAGTTGCCGGTCGCCCGGCGCCAGGGGCCCGAGCGCATGAGCACCGGGTAGTACCAGATCGTGCTGTACGCCCAGCCGGGACTGGTGAGCGCACGCTCGAGTGACCTTAGGATCGTTGTTGATGTCCGCACCACGGCCTCCTTCTGCAGATTCCTCTCCGGTCGAAACTCGCACCGGCGGTGCAGGCGTCGCGTCCGGCAAACCCCCAATTCCTCAGTGCTGTTCGGCCGCGTGCATGAGTTGGCGCGCATCGACGCGTTGCTGGGCGACGCGTTCGCGGGACGCAGCGGAGCGCTGCTCGTCACGGGTGAGCCCGGAATGGGCAAGACGACCCTGCTGGAGGCGGCCCGGGCGCGGGCTGATTCCTTCACCTGCCTCAGCACTCGCGGCGTCGAGGCCGAGTCGCATCTTGCTCACGCTGGCCTGTTCGGTCTGCTCAACCCGATCCGGCACCGGGTGTCTGGCATCCCGGAGAGCCAGGCGACCGCGCTCGGGTCGGCGCTGGCCTGGTCGAGTGGCGCGGCGACCGCCGACTCGTTCCTCCTGGGTGCCGCCACCCTCTCGCTCCTCGCCGTGGCCGCCGAGCATCGGCCAGTGCTGTTGCTCGTGGATGACCTGCAGTGGCTGGACCGGGAGTCCGCGGCCGCGATCGCCTTCGCGGCGAGGCGGCTCGGTCCGGACGCCGTCGCATTCTTGCTAGCGGCCCGCGAGGGCTCGGTCTCGGCGGACCTCAGCGAGGGCCTGCAGGTCCTGCCCGTTGCTGGCCTCTCCGCGTCTGCGGCGGCGAAGCTCCTTCCCACCCGCGCTACGCCTGAAGTCGTGAACCGCTTGGTGGTCGCGACGCAGGGCAATCCCCTCGCTCTGGTCGAGGTGGCAGCGCAGTTGGGCGATGCGCAGTGGCTCGGGGCCGCCAGGCTTCCCGACCCATTGCCCGTCGGCGATCGGCTGCACGAGCCCTTCCGGGCCACGCTCGCCCAGCTCTCCCCGGCGGCTCGCGACGCAGTGCTGTTCCTGGCTCTCGTCGGTGACGCGGGCTCGGCAGCGCCCGCGGTCGTCACGGCGCTGGGCGATGCCGGCGTCAACGTCGACGCGGCACTGCAGGAGGCTTGGCGGCGCGGTGTCCTCGTCCAGGAGCGCGAGGGCTACCGGATCCGGCATCCCCTGCTTCGGAGCGCCGTGCTGGGGCTGGCGGCTCCTGACGAGAGGCGCGAAGCCCACACGGCGCTCGCGGCGGCCTTGCCCGACAGTGACCGGACCCGGGTCTGGCACCTGGCCGAGGCTGCCGTGGGCAAGGATCCTCGGCTCGCAGACCAGCTCGCGGCGCTCGCGGGTGACAACCGTGACCGGCTGGGCTTCGCTGCCGCCGCAACCGCGCTCGAGCGTGCCTCGGAGCTGACACCCGACCCGGGTCTTGCGCGGCAACGACTGGCGATGGCCGCCCACGACGCGTTTCAGGCCGGCGACGTCACACGGGTCCGGGGCCTGGTCGACCGGGTGCTCACTGAGGGGGTGGCGGACCGGTCCCGCGGTGAGGCCCTGTTCACGCTCGGGATGCTGGAGCAGTACGCCGGATCCGTGCCGCACTCCGTCGAGTACCTCGACGAGGCGTCCTACCTCCTCGAGGGACCCGCGCTGGTCCGTGACCTCACCGAACTGGCGTTGGCGCGGTTCCGGCTCAACGACCTCTCGGGGCTGGCCGACTGCAGTCGCCGCATCGAGACCGTGGCCGATCCTGACGATGCCGAGCAGCTGCTGATGGCCAGCTTCACCAGTGGCGCTGCGCACCTTCTGTCGGGTGACCTCGAGGCGGGCATGGCTCGGCTCGCCGAGGTCCGACGGCTGGCGGACCTGCCGGCGCTGCGTCACGACGCGCGGGCCCTGATGCTGATGGCGTTGGCCGCCGCCTTCACCGGACAGGTTGGCGACGCCGTGGCGGTCGGCGCCGCCAGGCTCCAGGAGGTACGCCGACGTGGGGCGATCGGCGTCCTCGTCCCGTGCCTGGCGATCCTGGCCGCCGGCCGGGCCTGGACGGGCGACCACCAGGGCGCCTACGCGGACGCCGGTGAGGCCGCGGAGCTCGCCCAACACCTCGGCTACGCCGCCGACGCATCGGTCGCGGTGGAGATGCTGGCCTGGCAGTCGGCCGCTCGTGGCCTGCACGACGACGCCGGGCGGGCGCTGGTCCGGGCGCGCGAACTGACCGACCGAGCCGGCACGACCAGCCATGCGGCCCATCAGGCGATCACGGCAGCGTTCTGCGCGTTGTGCCGCGGCGCACTCGGCGAGGTGGTGACCCTCCTGGAGGCGCGGGTCGTTGCTGACGGCGGTGTCGGCGCCAGTGGTGAACGCCTCGGCGTGGCACCGCTGCTCGTCGAGGCTTACCTCGGGCTGGGCAGGAGGGAGGACGCACGCTCGCTCGCGACCCGCTACACCGAAGCCACCCCGCCCGGGTCGGCTGCCCTGTCGGTCGCACTGGCTCGGCGATGTGAGGCGCTGACGGTGCCCGACGAGGCGACGGCCGGCGCGATGTTCGCGGCTGCGCTGAAGGCGCACGCTGAGGGCGGAGACCCGTTCGAGACGGCTCGCACCCAGCTTCTGTACGGCGGGCGGCTGCGACGTACCGGCCACCGGGTCGCCGCCCGGGAGCAGCTGGCAGTGGCACGTGACGCGTTTGCCGGGATGGACCTGACCCACTGGGTCGCCGTCGCTGAGCGGGAGATGGCCGCGACCGGAGCGACGGTTCGGCGGCACCCCGCGACGGGGGACGAGCCGCTGACCTCGCAGGAGACACGCGTCGCGATCCTGGTCGCGCAGGGGATGTCCAACAAGGAGATTGGAGCCGCGCTCTTCCTCAGCCCCAAGACCATCGAGCGCCACCTGGGCAACGTGTTCCGCAAACGCGGGTTCCGGTCACGTACCGAGTTGGCTGCGACCTATGCCCGCTCGGGCGACCGGAATGACGCGGCGCCACCTTCGTCAGCCTCGGGACTGTGGAACACGGTCAGCAGGTGTACGTGGTCTTCTTGGTCGAGGTGGTGTAGGTGATGTTCCCGCCGGTGAAATTGTTGCGGTAGCCGCGTGAGGTGGCGAAGCGGTCGGTGGTCGGGAACTTCAGGCAGGAGCGGTAGTAGCCGAGGGCGGCGTACCTCGTGAGGATCGCGCCGTAGACGAGGCGTGCTTGCGTCGGGGTCGACCAGAAGATGCTGCGGGTGCCGCTGAAGTAGGCGTACGCACCGCCGGTCACGTTCACCACGTCGGTGGTGGGGAGGCCGTAACTGCTTGGTCCGTTGGCGGCGAGGTACTTGGTGAGGATCGGGCCCCTGAGCATGCGCGCGCCGGTCGCCGAGGACCAGTAGATGCGCGCGCCGGTGAAGTAGTTGGCGCGGCCGCCGGTGACAGCGGTCTGGTCAGTGGTGGGGAAGCCGATGGCTGCGGGGCCTCCGACGGCGAGGTACTTGGTCAGGATGGCGGTGGAAACCGTGTGCACTCCGGTGGCCGCGCTCCAGTAGAGGCGTCCGCCGGCGTAGTTGCGGGCACGCCCGCCCGCTACGTCGTACTCCGTGCTCGTGGGGCTGCCCAGGGAGCCGGAGGCGCCGCCAAGCGCGGCGTACCTCTGGGCGATCACGGTGGTGTAGTTGGCAGTCAGCGTCAGGTCTGCATTCGGCATCGTGAGTGTGTGCGCGGCGGCGCCGGCGTCGCTCCAGCTCTGGAAGCGCCAGTACGTCGACGTCGCTGGCGCGTTGAGCTGCACCAGTGAACCCGCGACCACCTGGGCCGAGGCGACGGTCTCGCCGTTGATGGTGACCGGCACCGGACTGTTCGCCGCGATCGTGCGCAGCGTGGGTTTCGCCTCGAACGTCTTGGACGCCACCGCCCCCTTGGCGTCCGCCACGTGAGCGGTCACCAGCATGGTCGTGTCGGCGCCGTGGTCGGTGAAGGCATGGCTGTACGACGGGCCGGTCTCGGTGCCGCCTTCAGGATGCTGGTGGCAGCTTCCGGCAAACGGGCAGTGCAGCAGTGCCGTGTCCCACGACACCTCGAGATCGCCGTCCTCGACGTCGGTCCCCTCGGCCTCGAGCGACACCATGTCTCCGACGGCGAACGTGCCGGACGGCTGGCCGAACGCGAGTTGCGGGGTGTGGTTGGCCGGATAGACGGGAGACGTCTGCGTGGTGGTCGCTCCGATCTGGTCGGTCACCGTCAGCGTCACCTGCACCGGGTCGTCGCTGCTGTAGGAGTGCACTGGCGTGAGGCCCTGCGCGCTGCCGCCGTCCCCGAAGTCCCAGGTGAAGCTCAGCTCGTCGCGATCCAGGTCGTAGGAGTCGGCGGCCGAGAAGGTCACCGTGCGGGTCGTCGGGTCCGACGTCGTGGTGAAGCGGGCGACGGGGGGCCGGTTGCCCGCACCGAAGACGAGCCGGCGCACGTTGCCACTGATGATGTCCGCATAGGTCACGTCGCCGTTGGGGCCTGGGTGGAAGGCCACCGGACCGCCCGCGTCGCTGGCGAAACCGTCGGCCTCGGGGAGCCGGGTGATGGCGCCGTTCACGTCGGTGGCCATCGTCCACAGCTGGCCGCGGGTGTAGTCGCCCAGGAAGAAGGAGTCGCGGTACTGCTCCGGATAGGACGTGCCGGTGTAGAACATCCCCGCGACGATCGCTGCGCCGGCGTCCGTGTGCGGATAGCTCCACAGGGGCGCCTGCGCCGAGCCGGCGGCGTACAGGGACTGGCACCCGGACTGGGTGGCGTACGTGGTCTGGCCCGACCCTTCGTAACAGGGCCAGCCGCCGTTGAACCCCGGGGTCAGGACGTTGATCTCCTCGACGTCGTTCCAGCCGACGTCACCGAGGTACGGCGCACCGGAGCGCGGATCGAGCGCGAGCCGGAAGGGATTGCGCATGCCGTAGGCATAGATCCGGCTGCGCCACGAGGTCGGTGTGGCCGCGGAGTAGAACGGGTTGGTCGGCACACCTGCGCCGGTGGGCGTCAGGTGCAGCACCTTGCCGTAGGGCAGCGTGGTGTCCTGCGCGCGCATCGAGAGCGGATCGCCAATGGCCCTGGTGTCGTCGCCGATGGTGATGAACAGGGTGTCGTCCGGCGCCACCACGACCGAGTCCATGCCGTGGTTGGGGCTCAGCTGCGCGAGCTGGGGTGAGGTGAGGCTGCCGTCGATGACGGTCCTGGTCTTGACGAAGCTCGTGGGACTCGACGGCGGCGACGCCGTCCACTCCTCCACCATGCCGAAGCCGGTGCCGGTGATGCTGCCCTTGTCATAGGTCAGGTAGACCTTCCCCGACGCCGCGTAGTCGTTGGTCAGCGCAAAGCCGAGCAGGCCATGGTCGCCGCGGTCGCGCACGGTTGGCACCTTGGTCACGATCCGTGGGGTGCCGCCTGGCGGCACGAAGGTGATGGTGCCGTCGGTGCCGCTGCTGATCAGCCCACCGTCGTCGAGCCAGGCGAAGTCGGTCAGGTTGTTCGGCACCTGCCCGGTCGGGTAGTCGACCAGCTGGAACGAGGGCGGCAGCACGAGTGCCGGAGCCGGTGCTGCCACGACGAGCTGGACCGTGGCTGCCAGCAAGATGAGTGCTGCCGCTGCCCCCGTCGTACGCCGCATGAGCGCCCCCGCATCCGGTGTTCGTCCGAGATGGGTTCGGGCTCACCGGGCATGGCCGGTTCGTCCGACAAGGGGATCGTAATAGCGGGCAGCCGATTGTGCTTCTGCTGAGATGGCGTCGGACTAGTCAACTGCCCGGCTGGCCCTCACTTCGAGATCGTGTCATTTTGCGCGGGTTTGTGCGTTCTCCGAACCAAGTGTTCATTCGCGCGTAGGGTCTGGGGGCGAACAGTCTGCGGAATCGCGCGCTCGGATGTTCGTCACCCTCGAGGGGAAGCCCACATGGCATCGTCCCAGGCGGGATTCAGTCTCGCCGCCGTCAGAGCCGCGTTGCCGCGTGGTGGAGCACTGCCTGAGCGTGCCTGGCGTGCGCGACACCGCGGCATCTGTGTGCTCCTCTGGGTGCATGTGGCTGCCCTGATCGTGGTCGGGACGGTGCGCGGGGAGCCGGTCACTGCCCTCCTGTTCGGACCCGGTCTGGTTGCGGTCCTCACCGGCCTGGCGATGTGGGATGCGAGAAGCCACAGTTTCCGCTCCACGATGGCCACCTTGGGGCTGCTGGCCAGCTCGGCCATCCTGATCGACTTCTATCACGGGCTCATCGAGGCGCACTTCCACTTCTTCATCACGATTGCCGTCGTCTCGCTCTACCAGGTGTGGGGGCCTTACCTCCTTGCCGTCGGGTTCGTTCTCGTCCATCACGCGGTCCTCGGGACCCTGGCTCCGGACATGGTCTACAACCACCACATGGCGATCGAGAACCCCTGGCTGTTCGCCCTGGTGCACGGCAGCGCCGTACTCGCCGAGAGTGCCGCGTGCCTGGTGTTCTGGCGGGTCACTGAGGACGCGCTCGATGCCGAGCGCGCCGTCGGCGACGCGTTGGTGGAGTCGAACGCCGAGCTGACGCAGGCGAACAGGGCCGTCGCCGACCTGGTGGCGATGCTGTCGCACGACCTGCGGGTTCCGCTGTCGGTGGTCATCGGATACTCCGAGATGGCCCTCGAGTCGTGGCCGAAGATGACGGACGACGAGCAGATCGAATTCGTGCGCAAGGTCAGCAAGGCCGGGCGCGCACTGCACGCGATGCTCGATGACACGCTGACGGTCTCGGCACTCGACGCGGACGGCGTCGAACCGCGGCGAGTCCCGGTGCGGGTTGACCAAGCCGTCCGTGAGGCGATCATGAACCTGCCTGACGGCGTACCCGCCGACCTGGATCTGCTGGAGGCGGCAACCGCGGTCGTCGACCGTGGCCACCTGGACCAGGTCCTCACCAATCTGCTCACCAACGCTGTCAAGTACGGCGCGGGCTCGTTCGAGGTGAGCAGCCGCGAGGACCTCGACACGGTCACGATCCGGATCAGCGACTCCGGCCCCGGTGTGCCTGCGGACTTCGTCCCGCGACTCTTCGACCGCTTCACTCGTTCCGAGGACGCTCGCGCTGGGAGCCAGAAGGGGACCGGCCTCGGCCTCTACATCACGCGCAGCCTGCTGATGGCGAACGCAGGCGCGATCCACTACGAGCACACCGAGGGTGGCGGCTCAGCATTCTGCGTGGAGCTGCCACGTTTCCGGGGCCCGTCCGAACTGTTGTCGCCTCATGCGGAAGCCAGCCCGGTCGGCATCTGATCAGCGATCGCACTCACCGGCAGCGGGAGGAGTCATCCCGGACCCGCGGCCGGTAGCTGCACGGCGACGCAGAGCCCCCCGTCGGCGCGGGCGGAGAGGGAAAGGGTTCCCTCGTGTGCCCGGACAAGGCTGCTGACGATCGCCAGGCCGAGGCCAGTGCCTGCGTGGTCGGTGCGGACGCGTTCGGTGCCTCGACGGAACGGCTCCTCCAGAGTGGAAACCAACTGCGCGGAGAGCTTCTCGCCGGTGCTCTCGATGGTCAGCACCACCGTCTTGGCATGAGCCCTGGTGGTGACCCAGACGGTGCCCTGCCCAGGCAGGTTGTGGACTATCGCGTTGTGCACGAGGTTCGTGGTCATCTGCAGCAGGAGCGGGTGTGAGCCGATGGTGGGCGTGAGCTCGCCGACCGTCTCGATCGTCACCCCGCGTTCCTCTGCGAGGGGGAGCAGTGTCTCCGTGGCCTCCTCCGCGAGGAGGGAGAGGTCGACCGGTTCGCGGGTGAAGGCCCCTTTGTCGGCGCGACTCAGGAGGAGCAATGCCTCGGTGAGGTCGATCGCCCGGCTGTTGACGAAGTGCAGGCGCTCGACCAGCTCGGCGGTGTCCCGGTTCGGATCCTTGCGGGCGACGTCGAGAAGTGTCTGCGTGATGGCCAGCGGGGTGCGCAGCTCGTGGGAGGCGTTGGCTGCGAATCTCTGCTGTTCGGCGGCGTGTGCCTCGAGCTGCGCGAGCATGGTGTCGAAGGCGTCGGCGAGCTCGCGGAACTCGTCCTCGCGGCCTTCCAGGTGGATCCGGTGGGAGAGCGATCCGTTCGCGGCCAGCCGTGCGGCATGGGTGATGCGGTTCAACGGCGCGAGCATGCTGCCAGCGAGGATCCACCCTCCCACGAGACTGAACACCAGCAAGATCGCCAGCATGGCAACCGCCTTGGGGACGAAGGCAGCCAGCAGCTCGGAGCGGTCGGGTCCCATGCTCGGGCCGAGCATCACCTCGGGGACGTAGCGCAGCAGGAACACCCACACGACAGCGAGCAGCGAGGCACCGGCCACCATCAGGAACCCCGCATAGCTGAGGGTGAGCTTGAGCCGAACGCTCAGACCGGGCTGTCTATCCACGGTCCCCACCCCGGCGTTCGGTGCCGGGCGCTGTATCGATGCAATAGCCGGAGCCGGCCACGGTGGCGATGATCCCCGGTTCGCCCAGGCGTTTGCGCAGTGCCGAGACGGTGATCCGTACGGCGTTGGTGAAGGGGTTGGCGTTCTCGTCCCAGGCCCGTTCCAGCAGCTCTTCGGCGCTGATGACACCGCCTTCGGCAGCGACGAGAACCTCGAGCACGGCGAACTGCTTCCGGGTCAGCGCAACGTAGCGACCATCGCGGTAGACCTCGCGGCGGAACGGGTCCAGCCGCAAGCCTGCGATCTCCTGCACAGGCGGCCGGTTGTGGGCGCGTCTGCGGTCGATTGCTCTGAGCCGGAGCACGAGCTCTCGGAGCTCGAACGGCTTGGTGAGGTAGTCGTCGGCGCCGAGCTCGAACCCGGAGGCCTTGTCGTCGAGCCGGTCGGCAGCGGTCAGCATCAGGATCGGCATACCAGTGCCGGCGGCGACGATGCGGCTGGCGACTTCGTCGCCGGAGGGCCCCGGGATGTCGCGGTCCAGGACGGCAATGTCGTAGGCGTTGATGCTCAGCAGCTCCAGCGCGGTGTCGCCGTCACCGGCGATGTCAGCGGCGATCGCTTCCAGTCGCAGCCCGTCGCGGATGGCCTCCGCCATGAAGGGCTCGTCCTCGACGATCAGCACGCGCATCCTCAGATGCTACGGATCTGGGGCGTATCGCCGGCATATCGAAAACCGCATACGTCCTGGGAACACCACGCTGCCTTGACTCGAGGCATGAACCACACTGCGCCAGTACGAGCAGCAGCCCGCCCGGCTTCCCGGCTCGCTCTCGGCGGCCTGGCGGCCATCATCGCTGTGATCATCGGGACTGTCGGCTATGCGTCGGTGTCTTCGTCGGCTACCTCTTTCGGCGAGGTTCTCGGCGCCGACCAGCGTGGTGCACTGGGCAAGGCTGATGGTGTCGTCTCCGACGAGGCGTCGGTCCTCGACGACAAGACGCCGGCGGTGGCCAACCTCAGTCCGAGCCTGCTCGACGCCCTGCGACGAGGTGCGGCGGACGCCGCCAAGGACGGCGTAGAGCTCCATGTGAACAGTGGCTGGCGATCTCGGGCCTATCAGGAACAACTGCTCGAGGAAGCGATCTCGAAGTACGGCTCGGCCGAAGTGGCTGCCCGATGGGTGGCCACTCCGAGCACATCTCCTCACGTCGCTGGGGACGCGGTCGACATCGGACACTCCGATGCCGCGGCATGGTTGTCCGAGCACGGCTCCGACTACGGGCTGTGCCAGATCTACAGCAACGAGCCCTGGCACTTCGAGCTGCGCCCGGAAGCCGTTGATGGCGGTTGTCCGTCGAGGTATGCCGACCCGACGCATGACCCACGGATGCAGCAGTGACCCGCACGGGAGCCGGCCACACTACGATCCCGAGAATGAGCCGGATCTTCACCATCAGCTTCGCGTCGGTCTATCCCCACTACGTGACCAAGGTGGAGAAGAAGGGGCGCACGAAGGCCGAGCTGCATGAGGTCATCGAGTGGCTGACCGGATTCGACGAGTCAGCGCTGAATGCTCACCTGGACAAGGGCACGACCTTCGAGGACTTCTTCGCCGATGCTCGGCTCAATCCAGCGGCGTCGTCGATCACCGGCACGGTGTGCGGGGTGCGCGTCGAACAGATCGACGATCCGTTGATGCAGAAGATCCGCTACCTCGACAAGCTGGTCGACGAGCTGGCCAAGGGCAAGTCGATGGACAAGGTCCTGAGGGCCTGACGCCTCCGTCTAGAACATGTCCTAGAACATGTCCGGACACCAGGGAGCCCGGTGCCAGCCGAAGGCGGTCGAGGCGGCGGCGACTGCTCCGGCGGTGTGCTCGGTGACGCGTCGTACTCGATGCAGGTCGGTCAGGCGTACGCCGCCGAGGTAGATGCTGCCGAGCTCGAGGATGCCCATCGAGATGTCGGGGGATGACGTCACCCGCGTGACCTGTGCGCTCGATCCCTCGGGATCGCCGTCGGTGACGATCCGGTAGCGGCCCGTGTTGGCGGGCAGGATCGGGTCGTCGACCTCGATGACCAGATCCACGCCGGCGGCGTACTTCCTGGCAGCGAGCGCGGCCTCGACATCGACGATCCGGACGTAGAGGTTGTCGGTGAGTGAGGTGACCACTGCCCGGGCGTCGGTGACCAGGTGGCGCAGGGGCTCGTCGAGGGGCGCGCTCCACCACTTGAAGCTGCGTGCCAGGTCGAGGTCGAGCAGGTAGCGCCAGATGGTGGCGTACGCCGCGGGGTCCTCGGCCCAGACCTCCTTGATCCTGACCTCGCCCTCGGGCTCCTCCTCGAACTTCTCCTTGAAGCGGTACGTCGCGTAGCCGTCCGTGTCGCCGGCGTCGTCGTAGTGCAGCACGTAGCGGATCTCCGAGGATCCATGGCGGGCGAACTCCTCGTCGAAGATGGCGAACTCCCAGACGTCCTTGTCGCGGACCATCGTCCCGGGCCGGTCGGGGCGCATCGACTCGTGCAGCCCCTGTGCCACCTTGAGGAAGTCCTCTCGGCTGACCTCGTCGACCGAGCCTGTGGTCTGCACCCCTGGCAGGAAGCCCAGCCGTCGGTTGGTGCCGCTGAGCACGGCCCGGGTGGTCGAGGGTCCGTAGCCATAGCGGCCGTAGATCAGGGACTCGGAGGCCCACAAGGCCGCGAGCGGCTCTCCGCGTCTGGCAGCCTGCTCCAGCTGGTGCTTCATCATTGCGGTGAGCAGCCCGCGACGGCGGTACGGCGGGTGCACCGTCACCACCGTGACCGCTGCGGTCGGCACACCGGCCCCGCCGGGGACGGTGAGGCGACGCTCGAAGTCACCGCAGGTGGCCACCCAGCGCCGGCCCACCTTGAAGCCGAACATCCGCTTGTTGTCGAAGAGCTCCCGGTCGAGCTCGAGCATCTGCGGTCGGGGCGCCTCCTGGAAACCGCGCGCAATCGCGACGTGGAACTCCTTGAACGTCGCGTCGGTGACGTACTTCAGCTGCGGCTCGACCAGGTGCGGTGCGGTGCTGGTCTTCTTCGTCTTCGTCTTCGTCTTCGTCGAGCGGGTGGCTGCCATGACCCCATTCCATCGGACGGGAACGGCTGCGCCAAGCGACTTTCAGCGGCGAGCCGCGTGCCGGCCCACCCGGCGCCCGAAGTAGGAGCCCTCGGCGAGCTGGGTTCCGGAGGCGTAGCCCTTGCCGTCCTGGGCGATGTTGACCGCGCAGGCGCCGGCGGCGTACAGGCCGGGGATGACCTCGCCGTCCTCGCGTTGCACCTCGCCGTCGAGGCTGACGCGCAGGCCGCCCATGGTGAAGCCGGCGTACATCGCCTTGCCGAGGGTCAGGTCGTAGGCGCCCCACGGACCGGTGTCCTGCGGCTCCAGCCAGTCGGGGTGCTTGTGGAAGTCGGGGTCCTCCTTGCGTGCCGCGTTCTCGTTGTACGACGACGAGCGTCTCGGCCAGCGCGCCGGCACGGGATACCGAGCCCCTCCTCCATCTCCGACACCGTCTCCCAGCCGTCGATGAACGGGCAGAGCGGGAAGTCGGGGTGCTCGATGTGGGCGGAGTCGACGATCAGGTACGCCGCCTGGCCGGGCTGGTCCATCACGAAGCCCGACGTGCGCGAGTGGTAGGAGTCCTCGGCGACGAACCGCTTGCCGAGCTTGTTGACCACGATCCCGGTGACCAGCTGCGCGGGCGGGTAGAACGGCGCGGTGATGAACGCCTGCTCCATGCACCGCAGCTGCGCACCGACCGACGCGCCGAGCCGGATCCCCATCCCGTCGTCGTAGGTCGAGGCGAGCGGGAACAGCTTGGAACCGAGCTGGGGCGTGAACTCCTTGACCATCGTGTCGTTGCCGACGTAGCCACCGGCAGCGATCACGACGGACTTCGCGCGGATGGCGCCGCGCTCGTCGTACTTCCGCCAGGCGACGCCGACCACAGCACCCCCGCCCTCGGGGCCGGGCTCCACCACCAGGTTGCTCGCGCCCGTCTCGTAGCGCACGTCCGCGTCAGTCTCGGCCAGTCGTTCAGCGAGGAGGTCGAGCACCATCTTGGCGCCGCCTGTGTCGCCGGCGACCGGCACCTTGTGGCCACGCGGGGCCGGCTTGGCGATGTCGCGGAACGGGTGGACCTTCTCGTTGCCGGTGAACATCAGGCCCTCGGTGCCGGGCTGGATCACGGCCTTCTTCTCGTAGAGCGAGCGCTCGAACTCCATCCCGAGTGCCTCGATCCAGTCGAAGTGCTCGACGCTGTCCTCGGAGAAGGCGCGGATCTTCGCCTCGTCGGGGTCGAGGCTGACCGCCACGAGGTACTTGAACATCTCCTCGGCGGAGTCCTCGACGCCGGTCGCGAGCTGCACCGCGGTCCCGCCGCCGAGGTAGAAGTGGCCGCCGGACATGGCGCTGGTGCCGCCGTACTCCGAGGCACGCTCGAGCACGATCACGCTCGCTCCGGCCCGGGCGGCCTCGAGCGCGGCACACGCTCCCGCGATGCCGAACCCGACCACCACCACGTCAACCTCGTCGCTCCACGTCTCGACGTCGGGGGCGGTGATCGGTGCTGGCAGGTCCAGGGTCATGGCGGCGAGTCTACGAACAAACTAGAACAAGTTCTACTCGCCGGGTGCTGGCTGTCAGCGCGAGCGCAGCCACTTGATGTACGGCAGCCCGCTGAAGCTCACGGCCCACTTCTTCACGGTGTAGTTGTGGTAGCCCCTCGTGCCGCCTGTCCCGCCCCAGTTCTGCTCGATGGCGCGGATGGTCCCGTTGCCGGCGGAGTTGACCGAGGAGGAGATGACGATGCCGGTGTGGCCGACGTCGTTGAAGTACCTGTTGGCCGAGAGACTGAGGACGTCTCCCTTGCGGGGCGCCTTGTTCCTGGTGCCGTTGGCGATCTTGACGAACTTGGCCGGGTAGACCGAGGCGTAGCGGTCGACGGCCTGCGCGCCGTTGGCCTTGCCCGGTTCGGCGTTGTAGCGAGCCTTCAGGTAGCGGGCCACGAGCTCGATGCACTGGTAGCCCCGGTAGTAGGTCGGTGACCCGGCGTACGGGCGCACGACCGGTCCGCCACCGTCCCGCGCGCCGTCGAAGCTGGGGCGCAGACCGCAGGTGTTGATCCGGACGTAGGCGTCGGAGTAGTAGTAGCCGAGCGTCTTGGCTCCCTTGAAGGCCGTGCATGCCGGCGCTGCGGCGGCGTCGGCTTTCGGTGCGGAGCCGAGGACGGCCATCAGGGCGAGCAGCAGCGCGAGTACGACGACCGGTGTTCTGCGGGCGGTGACGCTCATAGGGGTGTTCCTCGAGAAGTAGATGAGTGGCCCGGGCATGCCCGAACTCGGGTCGTTGCCAGGGAGTGAGCGTGACTCTAGGCGCAGGTTGCGATATACCCGGCATTTCAGACAAAGCGAACTAGTGGACTCAAGACGTCGGGTTGCGGCGGGGGCAGAAGTGTGTGTGGTCCGGGGTCTGCCGTGCGGCTCATAGACTCAGGGCCCTGCCACTCAACCGCCGAGGGCCCCCGATGACACTCGACGTCCACACACTCGACCAGGTGCTCCTGGTCGGGGCGGGCGTGCTGCTGCTGTCGATCCTGGCGGTGCGGGTGAGCGTCGGCTTCGGTCTGCCGACGCTGCTGATCTACCTGCTCATCGGTGTCGCCCTCGGGGAGTCCGGACTGGGGCTGGAGTTCGACAACGCCGAGGTCGCCCACGCTCTGGGTTTCGCTGCCCTGATCCTGATCCTGGCCGAGGGCGGTCTGACGACACCCTGGCCGGAGATCAGGCCGGTGATCCGACTGGGCGTCTCGCTCGCGACCATCGGTGTCGCGGTGAGCGTGGCGGTGATGGCGGTCTTCTGCCACTACGTGCTCGGGTTGAGCTGGGAGCTCGCGGTGCTGCTGGGAGCGGTCACCTCACCGACGGACGCCGCCGCTGTCTTCTCCGTTCTGCGCCGCCTGCCGCTGCCGCGCCGGCTGACCGGTGCCCTCGAGGCCGAGTCGGGTCTCAACGACGCCCCGACCATCGTGCTCGTCACCCTGGTCAGCGTGGGTGGCTATCACACGATCTGGGGGTTCGCCCTGCAGATCGTCTGGGAGCTCGGGCTCGGCATCGGCCTCGGTCTGGCCGTCGGGTTCGGCGGCGCCTGGCTGCTCCGGCGCTCGGCACTCCCGAGCTCCGGCCTGTACCCCTTGGCGGTGCTGTCGCTGACCGTCCTCGCGTACGCCGGGACCTCGGCACTGCACGGGTCCGGCTTCGCCGCGGTCTACGTCGCCGCGCTGGTCCTCGGCAACGCCGAGCTCCCTCACCGGGCGGCCACCCGCTCCTTCTCCGAGGGGGTGGCCTGGCTCGCGCAGATCGGCCTGTTCGTGATGCTCGGCCTGCTGCTGACCCCGAGCAAGATCGACGCCGCCTCGGTCGTGACCGCCATCGTGGCCGGCTTCGCCCTCACCCTGCTCGCCCGGCCGATCTCCGTGCTGGTGGCGTCGCTGGTGCAGCCGGTGCCGGGCCGCGAGCTGACGTTCCTCTCCTGGGCGGGCCTGCGCGGAGCGGTGCCGATCGTGCTCGCGACCATCCCGCTGGCCGAGCGCGTCCCTGGTGCCCGGCAGCTGTTCGACATCGTCTTCGTCCTGGTCGTGATCGACACCCTGGTGACCGCGCCGACGCTGCCGTGGGTGGCCAAGGTGCTCAGGGTGGCCCGCCGCAGCGAGCCGCGTGACCTCGAGGTCGAGGCCGCGCCGCTGGAGCGGGTCGCGGCCGACCTGCTCCAGGTGACGATCTCGCCGAAGTCGCTGATGCACGGCGTCGAGGTCGGCGAGCTGCGGCTCCCGCCCGGCTCGTCGGTCGCGCTGATCGTCCGGGACGGCAAGACGCTGGTCCCGGAGCGTCGTACGGTCCTGCGCCGCGGCGACGACGTGCTCGTGGTCACCCCTCGCAAGGACCGGGTGGCCACCGAGCAGCGGCTGCGCGCGGTCTCGGTCGGCGGGCGGCTCGCCCAATGGCTGGGCAAGAAGGCACCCAGCTGACCTCGCGCTACTCAACCGGGATGCAGGTCTCGACCGGCGCCGGAAGACGGATGCGGTTCGGCGCCTTGGGGTTCAGTCCCCTGAACCTGTTTCCCACGAGTACGTCGATCCCGGGGCCGAGGTCGGTCTTGGTGACCTGCACCAGCGTGCGGGGTCCGAATGCCTGCGCCACCAGAGTCGCCGCCGGGTCGTTCGCCTCGGTCGTCCAGACCACAGCACGTCGCACTGCCGCACCGTCCGGCGCGTTGCCAGCGTTGCCGGCGCGGAAGCCGGCCTCCTCGGCCTGTACCGAGCGTGGACCCCGCGAAGCCCTTCCGGGTCCCGGCGTTGAAGACGCTCACCTGGACCTCGCTGCGCTTGAGAAACTCCTGGACCTCCTTCTCGGCCTCGGAACAGGTCTCCTCCCCCGAGGGATCGCCGCCGGGTAGCGGGGCAGTCAGCGTCTTGAACCCGATGACCGCCATGCCGCCGAGGATGATCAGCAGCGCGAGCAGCGTCACCGCAGTGGTGAGCCTGCGAACAGACATCGCCGCTCAGTCCTTGGCCACGTAGATGCGCGCGTGCACCACGTGGCGCTGCTGGAGAGCAGCCCTGAGCGCGCGGTGCAGACCGTCCTCGAGGTAGAGGTCGTTGCGCCACTCGACGACGTGGGCGAACAGGTCACCGAAGAACGTGGAGTCCTCGTCGAGCAGCGCGGAGAGCTGCAGGGTGTCCTTCGTGGTCACCAGCTCGTCGAGCCGCACCGGCCGAGGGGGCAGGGAGGCCCAGTCCCTGGGCTCGAGACCGTGGGCCGGGTACGGCCGTCCCTCGCCCACGCGCTTGAAGATCACGGCGCCATCATAGGTAGGGCCACGTCTACGCTGGCCGCATGACCGAGGCAACCGATCCGATCAGTGTCAGCGTGGCGGCCGGCTACGCGTTCGAGGGACCGGTCCTCGAGCTCGGTGGCCTGATGGTGGACGCGAGCACCCTGTCCGGCGTACCCGTCCGGATCCCGCTCGCGATGCTCAACCGGCACGGGCTCGTCGCCGGTGCGACCGGCACCGGGAAGACCAAGACCCTCCAACTGCTCGCCGAGCAGCTCTCCGCAGCCGGCGTGCCCGTCTTCGCGGCGGACATCAAGGGTGACCTGTCGGGTATCTCCGCGGCGGGCCAGGAGAACCCGAAGATCGTGGAGCGCGCTTCGTCGGTCGGCCAGGCATGGCAGGCGCGAGGCTTCCCGGTCGAGCTGTTCGCCCTCGGCGGGGAGGGCACCGGCATCCCGCTGCGGGTGACCATGACCGCCTTCGGGCCGACCCTGCTCTCGAAGGTCCTCGGCCTCAACGACACCCAGGAGTCGTCGCTGGGACTGGTCTTCCACTACGCCGACAAGGCCGGCCTGCCGCTGCTGGACCTCGCGGACCTGCGTGAGGTGGTCAAGCACCTCACCTCCGACGAGGGCAAGGCCGACCTCAAGGACCTCGGCGGTCTCTCGAGTGCGACCGCGGGAGTGATCTTGCGTGAGCTGATCGCCTTCTCCGACCAGGGCGCCGACGCGTTCTTCGGGGAGCCGGAGTTCGAGACCAGCGACTTCCTCCGTACGACGCCCGAGGGTCTTGGCCTGATCTCGCTCGTCGAGCTGCCCAACCTGCAGGACCGTCCGGCGGTGTTCTCGACGTTCCTGATGTGGCTTCTCGCCGACCTCTTCCACGACCTGCCCGAGGTCGGCGACATCGACAAGCCCAAGCTGGTGTTCTTCTTCGACGAGGCACACCTGCTGTTCAACGACGCGTCCAAGGCGTTCCTCGACGCGATCGCGCAGACCGTGCGGCTGATCCGGTCCAAGGGCGTCGGCGTCTTCTTCGTGACCCAGTCGCCGACCGACGTACCCGACGACGTCCTCGCCCAGCTCGGTTCGCGCATCCAGCACCAGCTCCGCGCGGCCACCCCCAACGACGCCAAGGCGCTCAAGCAGACGGTGAACACCTACCCGCACTCGTCGTACGACGACCTCGGCAAGGTGATCCTGAGCCTCGGTATCGGCGAGGCCATCGTCACGGTGATGGACGAGCGAGGTGCTCCGACGCCGGTTGCCTGGACGCGGCTGCGAGCGCCGGAGTCGCTGATGGGGCCTGCCGATGCGGCCGCGATGGAACAGTCGGTGAAGGCGTCCTCACTGTTCGCGAAGTACGCCGAGCCGGTCGACCGCGAGTCGGCCCGCGAGATGCTGGCCGCCAAGCTCGAGGCCGGTGCGGCGAAGGCGCATGCCGAGCAGGAGGCAACCATCGAGGACAAGCTCCGCAAGGAGGCCGACCGGGTCACCGCGCGGACTCCCAGGCCCCGGGCCCCGACGCAAGGAGAAGTCCATGGCGGAGGAGATTCTCACCTCCACGACCGCGCGCCAGCTCGGACGCACTGCGGTACGGGAGATCTTCCGCGGCTTGTTCAAGACCGGTCGCCGCTGATGAGCGGCGAGTGGACGGACGTGTCGGCCGACATCTGGGCGATCAAGCAGCTGAAGTACCGCTACCTCCGCACCCTCGACCTCAAGCAGTGGGACGACTTCGCCGAGTGCTTCGTGCCCGAGGCGACCGGCGACTACGCCGGGCTCGTCTTCGAGAACCGCGCTGCCCTCGTCGCCTACATGCGCGAGAACCTCGGCGAGGGCCTGATCACCATGCACCACGCCCACCACCCCGAGATCACGGTCGACGGCGACGCGGCGACCGCCCAGTGGTACCTCGAGGACAAGGTGATCGTCCCCGAGTTCGACTTCGTGCTCGAGGGAGCAGCGTTCTACACCGACCGCTGCGTCCGCACCCCCGACGGCTGGCGGATCGCGCACACCGGCTACCAGCGCACCTACGAGGCCACCATGTCGATGAAGGACCTGGCGTCCTACAAGGTCAAGCGCGGCACGGCGTACGACACCTGACGCTCGTTGCCCCGGCACGCGCCATGGCGCGTCGTCAGACACACGACTCGTAGGGTCGAGGCGTGCCCCTAGTGACTCCTGCAGCTGCGGTTCAGCGCCGACTCGGTCTGGCGCTGCGGTCGCGGGTGGCGGGCGACGACGCCCCCGAGCGGGCGAAGCGCATCTGGGGTGCCGAGGGCGAGCGGTGGTTCACCTCCGACGACCCGATCTGGCGGGTCAACCAGGACGCGGCCATGTTCCCCGGGGGCATCGCTGCACTGCTGCTCCAGTCGCTGCACCCCTCGGCCATGGCCGGAGTGGCCGGGCACAGCGGCTACAAGGGAGATCCGTGGGGACGCCTCCAGCGAACCAGCCACTACCTCGCCGTCACCACGTTCGGGACCATCGCGGATGCCGAGCAGGCGATCGCGCACGTGCGGTCGGTGCACCGACGAGTGCGAGGGACCGACGAGCTCGGTCGGGCGTACGCCGCAGACGACCCGCACCTGCTGCGCTGGGTGCACGTCGCCGAGATCTGGTCGTTCCTGCACGCCTTCCAGGCCTACGGTCCCGAGCCGCTGAGCGCAGCCGAGGCCGACCTCTTCGTCGAGCAGACCAACCGTGCGGCGACGCTGCTCGGCGCCACCGACCTGCCGACCACGGTGCGCGAGCTCGACGACGTCATCGCCGGCTACCGGCCCGAGCTGGCGAGCACCGCGGCCGCCCGCGAAGCCACCCGCTTCATGCTGCTGAACCCGCCGGTCCCGCTGGCTGCGCGCCCCGGGTACGCCCTGATCGCGGCCGGCGGCGTGGCGCTCCTGCCGACCTGGGCCAAGCGTGGATTGCGGCTCCCGGCCAATCGGGCAGGCACCGCTGTCGCCGCTCGCGCCGGCGGTTTGTCGACATCGCTGGTGCGCTGGGGGATGGCCGGGCTCAGGTGAGCAGGTTGATCTCAAAGGTGTAGCGGCTGGCCGCGTAGAGGTGACTGCCGAACTCGACAGCGCTGCCGTGGTCGTCGTACGTCACCCGCTGCGCCGTGACCAGTGCTGCCCCGCGGGGCTCGTCCAGCAGCTTGGCCTCGGCGGCCGTCGCGTTCCGCGCGCCGAGCGTCTGCGTCGCGGAGTGGAGCGTGACACCCTGCCGCCTGATCAGCTCGTAGAGACTGTGGTCGGCGAGGTCGGCCTCGTTGAAGGTCACGACCCGCTCGGGCAGGTAGCAGGTCAGCTTGGCGATCGGCGCGCCATCGGCTCGCCGCAGGCGGACCAGCTCGAAGACCGGGGTGCCCTCGGGAACCTCGAGTCGCGTGGCGACGTCATCGGTCGCCTCCACGCTCGCGAACGACAGCACCTCGGTGGTGGGCTTCTTGCCGGCCCGGTTCAGGTCGTCGTACAGGCTGGTCAGCTCGAGGGGTCGCCGCAGCTTGGGCTGCACCACCCGGGTCCCGATCCCGCGTCGTCTGGTGACCAGACCCTTGTCGACCAGGTGCTGCATCGCCCGACGCATCGTGGGCCGGGACAGCCCCAGGGACTCTGCGAGGGCGACCTCGTTCTGGAGCAGGCTGCCGGTGGGCAGTTCGCCGGAGTTGATGGCGTTCTCGAGGTGCTGCGCGACCTGGAAGTAGAGCGGGATCGGGCTGTTGCGGTCGATCACGAGTCGGGGGCCAGCGGCGATGGCGGGTTCTGAGCCACTCATGGTGTCAGTATGTCAGAACTAACTATCAAAGTGGACACAAGGCCAAAGGTGATCGTGGGCCGGACAGCCCATGGCCTCCTCACACGAGGAGAACTGCCGCCGCCACGGCAGAGAACCCGAGAGCGACCACCTCGAACTGGCGCTGTCGCAGGCGATCGACGAGCAGGATCCCCAGACCGGCGCCGACGAGCAGGGGTAGCACGAGCAAGGCGTCCATAGCGAGGCTGGTGGGCGTGATCAGACCGAGCCCGGCGCTGAACGGCACCTTGGCGAGGTTGACGGCCAGGAAGAACCAGGCGCCGGTCCCGATCATCCGCAGCATCGGGAGGCCGGCCCGGATCAGGTAGACGGTCGTGACCGGGCCTCCTGCATTGGCCGTCATCGTGGTGAACCCGGCCGCGGCACCCGCGCTGATCGTCAGCAGACCGTGCGGATGACGCGGGGACCCGAGCGGCGCGACTCCGTCGTTGCGTGCGAACTGCCACAGCTGGATCGCGCACATGACGAGCAGGGTGACGGCGATCGTCTGGCGCATCAGGACATCGTCCACAACGGACAGGAACCAGGCCCCCAGGAATAGGCCGGGAAGAACCCCCGGCAGCAGGCGCAACAACGTGCTCCAGTCGGCGTGACGCCGGTACCAGGTCACCGCGATCAGGTCGCCGCAGAGGAGCAGCGGCAGGATCGCGCCAGTCGACTCCCGTGCTGGGAGCAACGCGGCGAAGAGCACCACGGCGATGGAACCGACGCCGTTGATCGCAGTCTTGGCCACCCCGACCAGCACGGCGGCGACGGCCAGGCCCAGCCAGACGGTGAGGGTCAGCTCACCGCCTGGCACGCCGACTGCCTTGTCACTAGGGGGTCTTCACCACGAGCACCGGGACGCTGGCCTCCAGGATGATCGTCTGCGCGACGCTGCCGAGCAGCGCCTTGCCCATCGGCGAACGGCGTCGAGCTCCGAGGACGAGCAGGTCCGGGCGGAGCCGGTCGGTGAGACGCAGCAGCGCCTCACCTACGTCCCCGCTGACGCTCTGGAGGTGCAGCTCCCAGCTGACGTCGCTCTCCGGCCCGACCGCCTTCTCGATCTCGTCGGACACACCGGCGCGGTAGGCGTCTTCACGATCGGCGTCGAGCGCGGAGTCGACCACGTGCAGCACCGCAAGGTCGGTACCCCGGTACTTCGCCTCCTGCACCGCGTGCGACAGCGCCAACCGAGCGGTCGCTGACGTCTGGTGCGCGACCGCGACGGTCATCGCTTCAGCTCGTGTGACAGCTCGGTGAGCTCGTCACCACCGGCCATCTGACGGGTGAGCTCATCGAGGGTGACCTCGCTGCGCTTCTTGTCGAGCACCGCCTCGCCGAGCTTGAGGATGACGAAGTGGTCTCCGACCAGGTAGGCGTGGTGCGGGTTGTGGGTGATGAACACCACCCCTAGCCCCGCGTCGCGGGCCGCGGCCGTGTACTTCAGCACGACGCCGGACTGCTTGACGCCGAGTGCTGCCGTGGGCTCGTCCAGGATCAGCACCCGCGCACCGAAGTACACAGCACGGGCGATGGCGACGCACTGGCGCTGACCTCCGGAGAGCTCACCGATGGGCTGGTCGATGTTCTTGACCACGATGCCCATCTTGCGCAGCTCCTGGTCGGCGATCTGCTTCATCTCCTTGACCTTCAAGCCCGACAAGGGGATCCGGCTCGCCGTGATCTCCGAGCCGAGGAAGAAGTTTCGCCACACCTCCATCAACCCGACGACTGCGAGGTCCTGGTAGACCGTCGCGATGCCGTGGTCCAGGGCCGCGCGTGGGGAACCGAAGTTCACCTCCGTGCCGTCCACGGTGAGGGTGCCCTCGTTGTGTGGGTGCAGACCGGAGATGATCTTGATCAAGGTCGACTTCCCGGCGCCGTTGTCGCCGAGCACACAGGTCACCTCCCCAGCGCGGACGGTGAGGTTGATGCCCTTGAGGGCACGTATCGCGCCATACCGCTTGCCCACGTCATCGAGTTCGACGAGGGCCTCGCCCTGCTCGAGCGTCTGGTCTGCGTGCTCGCTGATGGTGTCGGTCATGACTAACCCACCTTCCTGGCAGTGGAGAGCTTCTTGACGTACAGGTTGACCAGCACGGCGAGCAGGAGCATCACGCCGAGGAATGCCCGGAACCAGTTCGGGTCCCAGCCGGCATAGACGATGCAGAGGCTGGTCATGCCGAAGATGAAGGAGCCGATGGCCGCGCCGATCGCGTTTCCGTAGCCGCCGGTCAGCAGGGTGCCACCCACGACTGCAGCGATGATGTAGAGGAACTCGTTGCCGACGCCGTTGCCGGCCTGGATGGTGTTGAACCGGTAGAGCGTGTGCATCCCCATGAACCAGGCCAAGAAGCTGACAGCCATGAACAGGCCGATCTTGACCCTGACGACGGGAACACCGACCGCGCGGGCGCTGGCCTGGTTGCCGCCGACCGCGTAGATCCAGTTGCCGACCTTGGTGCGGAGCAGCACCCAGGAAGCGATCGCGACGAACACGAACCACCACACCACGATGATGCTGACTCGCACCGAGCCCACCTGGAACGTCGACGCGAAGATCTTCTCGAGCGAGGCGTAGCCGGTCATCTGGTTGATGTTCGGGGTGGAGACCGAACCGGTCACCAGCTTGGTCACGCCGAGGTTGGAGCCCTGCAGGATGAAGAAGGTGCCGAGTGTGATCAGGAAGCTCGCGATCCCGGTCTTCATCACCAGATAGCCGTTGAGGAACCCAATGGCCAGTGCGAAGAGCAGGGAGAGGATCGTCCCGACCCACAGGTTGAGGTTGTACTCGTAGGAGAACATCGAGGCGAACAGCCCGGCCGTGGCGACCATCACGCCGGCAGAGAGGTCGAACTCCCCCCCGATCATCAGCAGGCCGACTGCGACGGCGACGATCCCGATGGTCGCGCTCTGGTAGAGGACGGTCGCCAGGGACTCGGCCGACCTGAAGGGTGGTGCCACGACCAGGAAGAAGATGCCGATCACGATGGCCGCGACGAGGGCACCGATCTCGGGTCGTGCCATGGCTCGACTGAGCAGCCCGATCTGTACCCGGTTCGACTCCTCGGAAGGGGCCTCTTGGGAGCGGTGCTTTTCTGATGTCTGACTCATGAGAACCTCCGGGGTTCCGTTGGTGCGGGAGGCCGGCCAACCTTCTCGGCCGACCGGCCTCCCGCGGGCCCCTTAGCGGGTGCCCTTCTCGGCGAAGGGAAGGATGACGTCGATGTTGTCCTTGTCCACGAATGACGGGCCGGTCAGGACCGGACCACCACCGCCGATGTCGTTGCCGTTCTTCAGGTTGAGGTACAGCGCCGTCACGGCCTGGTAGCCCTGGACGTAGGGCTGCTGGTCGATCGAGAACTCGATGTTGCCGTCCTTGATGTCCTGAGCCGCGTCGGCATTGAGGTCGAAGGTGACCAGCTTCGCCTTGCTGCCCGAGGCTTCCATGGCCTTCAGCGCGTCCAGCGCGATCGGAGCGCCCAGCGTGACGATGTAGTCGATCGACTTGTCCTGGGACAGCTTGGCCTGGAGCGAGGAGACCACCGCTGAGTCGTCCGCGCCGTTCACCTGGATGTTCTCGGTGTTCGGAGCGTTGGCCTTCACGCCGGCGCACCGGGCTTCGAGGGCCACCGAGCCGGCGGCCTGGATCACGCAGAGCGGGTTCTTGCCGCCATCCTCCGTGATCCGTTCGCCCGCGGACTCACCGGCCAGGGTCTCGTCCGAACCGAAGTACATCAACGCGCCGACGTCCAGGTACTGGCCGATTCCCGAGTTGAACGCAACCACGGGGATCTTCGCGTCGTTCGCGTCGCCGACCGCACCCGCAAGTGCGTCCGGGGTCGCCAGGGTGGTCGCGATCCCGTCGACGTCAGAGTCGATGGCGTTCTGGATCAGCGTTGCCTGCTTGGAGGCCTCCGGGTCGTTGGAGTACTTCAGGGTGATGCCGTAGTTCTTGGCCGCCTGCTGCGCACCGGACTTGATCTTGTCCCAGAAGGTGTCACCCGGCGTCTCGTGGGTGACCATGGCGATGGTGTAGCCGGAGTTGTCGCCGGCACCGCCGCCGCTGCCTCCGTCGTCGGTCTCGGTGTCGGTGCGTCCGCCGGACGCGCAGGCTGAGAGGACGACTGCGAGGACGCCGGCCACGACGAGCGGGCCGCCTCTCCGGGCTGTGGTCTGCTTCATGGTCTGTGTTCCTTTCGTGCCGCGGACACGGCCTCGACGTGGAAGGCGAGTCCTGCTGCTCCAGAGGTCGTGGCTACGGACCTCATGAGTGGGAAACCTCCGCTCGTCACCGACACTGTGTCGGCCATCACAGCCTTGCCGACGTGAAGTTTGCTTGTCAAGGGTTTGTTCTAACATTCTGAAGTTAGGAACTTATCTGCGCTTTTTTGTACTACAGACAGAATGTTAGAACAAACTCTTGACACCAGCAGGGGTGCTCCCTTTGGATTGGGACCACGCCGGTTGGCCTATCCACGCCCGCCCACCATCGCTCCTGGCGAAGCCGCTCGGAGTGAGACCACACAGACTCCGGAGACCCGCATGTCAGACCTCTCCCAGCTTCGCCTCGGCACCGCGCCGGACTCGTGGGGCGTCTGGTTCGCCAGCGACCCGCACCAGGTGACGTGGGACGTCTACCTGGACGAGATCGCTGCCGTGGGCTACGTCTACACCGAGCTCGGGCCCCAGGGGTTCATGCCGCAGGACCCCGCACAGCTGAAGGACGAGCTGGCCAGGCGCAACCTCACCGCGTGCGGCGGGACTGTCTTCGCGGCCCTGCACAAGGGCAAGGACGCACTCGACAAGGCGATCGACGAGTTCAGCCAGGAGGCTGCTCTCCTGGCCGCCGTTGGTGCGGAGTACCTCGTCCACCTTCCGGAGCAGTACACCGACCAGCACACGGGCGCGCACACCGACGCAGGTGACCTCGACCCCGAGCAGTGGAAGGACCTCGTCAGCGGCACCGACGAGCTCGCCAAGGTCATCTACGGCGAGTACGGCGTGAAGCTGGTCTTCCACCCGCACGCCGACACCCACGTCGACACCCAGGACCGGATCGAGCGCTTTCTCTCCGACACCGACCCAGAGCTGGTGAACCTCTGTCTCGACACGGGGCACGTCTCCTACTGCGAGGGTGACAACATCGAGATCATCAAGCGGTTCCCCGAGCGGATCACCTACGTACACCTCAAGTCCGTCGATCCCGTCGTACGCGCCCGCGCCCTGGCGGAGAAGATGCCGCTGTCCGAGTCCGTGAAGCTCGGAATCATGTGTGAGCCGCCGTACGGCGAGCCGGACATGCCGCCCTTGCTCGACGAGCTGGGCAAGCTCGACCGGGAGATCTACACCGTGATCGAGCAGGACCTCTACCCGGTCGAGCCGCACATCCCAATGCCCATCGGCGCGCGCACCGCCGGCTACTACGTCGGTTGCGGGCTCGGTCCGGTCCGTCGCTGGCCGTACTGAGATCACGAGACACAGGAGACGAGCAATGACGCTCAAGGTTGGAGTCATCGGGACCGGCATGATCGGTCGCGACCACGTTCGCCGGCTCACCGAGGTCGTCTCGGGCGCCGAGGTGGTTGCGGTCACCGATCCTGATGAGGTGGCCGCCAAGGAGGTGGCCGCCGGGCTCGCCAGCGCGAAGGTCCACGCCACCGGCGAGGACCTCATCGCCGACGACGACGTGGAGGCGGTGATCGTGTGCTCCTGGGGCCCGACCCACGAGCAGTACGTCGTCGCCTCGATCGCGGCGGGCAAGCCTGTGTTCTGCGAGAAGCCGCTCGCGACCACCACTGCCGCGTGCCATCGGATCATCGAGGCGGAGGTGGCGCGCGGGGAGCGCCTGGTGCAGGTCGGCTTCATGCGCAGGTACGACGCGTCCTACCGCGCGCTGAAGCAGGCCATCGACTCGGGCGTCGTGGGAGCACCGCTCATCTACTACTCCGGCCACCGCAACCCTTCGGTGCCCGAGCACTACACGAAGGACATGGCGATCGTCGACACCGCGGTGCACGACTTCGACGTGACCCGGTGGCTGCTCGGCGAGGAGCTCACCGCGATCCGCGTCCTCGCGGCCAAGCCCAACAGCCATGGTGGTGACCTCCAGGACCCGCTGCTGATGATCCTGGAGTCGTCCTCGGGCGTGCTGGTCAATGTCGAGACGTCGGTCAACATCCGCTACGGCTATGACATCCGTGGCGAGGTCATCGGCGAGGACGGCACCGCAGCGCTGGCCGAGACCGGCCAGATAGTCCTGCGCAAGCAGAACAGCGTCGGCGTGGCCGTCCCGGAGGATTGGCGCGAGCGCTTCGTCGCCGCCTACGACGTGGAGTTCCAGGAGTGGATCAACGAGGTCGTCGCCGGCACCGGTCTGACCGGTCCGAGCTCCTGGGACGGGTACGCCGCACAGGCCGTCTGCGACGCGGGGGTGAAGGCGCTCTACAGCGGTGACCGGGTCGAGATCGAGCTCGGCAACAAGCCGAGCCTCTACTCCTGACCAGCCGACGAAACAGGGCACGACAACAAGAAGGACACCAGGAACCATGAACCGGGACTCCCTCGGCATCGCCGTCATCGGCGTCGGCATGGTCGGTCGCGCGCACGCGGCCGGCTACCGCACCGCCGGTAGCTTGTTTGACATCACCGGCCGCCCGGACACCCGCCTCGTCGCGATCGCCGACGCCCATGAGCCGTTCGCGGTCGACGCCGCCAAGCGGTTCGGCTACGAGCGCTCGGAGACGTCGTGGCAGGCGATCGTCGACGCGCCCGACATCGACGTCGTCAGCGTCGCGGTCGCCAACTCGATGCACCGCGAGGTGGTCGAGGCGCTGCTGGGCGCCGGCAAGCACGTGCTCTGCGAGAAGCCGCTCGCACCCTCCGTCGAGGACGCGAAGGCGATGGTGGCGGCAGCCGAGGCGGCCACCACGCACGCCGGCGTCGGCTTCACCTTCCGCCGTGCCCCGGGGATCAACGCGATCCGCGAGCAGCTCCTGGCGGGCGCGATCGGCGAGGTGCGCCACTTCAACGGCCACTACTGGTGCGACTACGGGCAGAACCCGAACAACCCGATCAGCTGGCGCTACCGCGGTGGCCCCGGCAGCGGAGCCCTGGCCGACATCGGCAGCCACATGATCGACATCGGCGAGTACCTCTGCGGCCCCATGACGAGTGTGAGCGGTGCGGTGTTCCAGACGTTCACCGCGGAGCGGCCAGTCCCCACCGGTGTGACGGTCGGACACGGTGGTGGTGAGGTGAGCGACGAGAAGGAAGCGGTGGACAACGAGGACATCGCCACCTTCACCGCGAGCTTCGCCAACGGTTCCGTCGGCACGTTCTCGATCTCGCGGGTCGCGCACGGGCTCCCGAACGGCCTCGGCTTCGAGGTCTTCACGGAGCGGGGCTCGGCGGCGTACGACCTCAACCGGCCGGGCGAGTTCACCTACGCCGACCAGGGTCCGGGCGGCGTCGTCAACGGACCTCGCCGGGTGCTCCTCGGCCCGGAGCACCCCTACCTCGAGCGGGGCCTGCCGATGGACTTCCCGTCGGTCGGACACGGGCAGAACGACTTCTTCGCCTGGCAGGCGCGCGCCTTCCTGGACCAGGTGGCCGGGCTCGACCGGCTGCCCGCAGTGCCGACGCTGCAGCACGGCCTCCACAACATGGAGATCCTCGCTGCGGTCACCCAGTCGGCCCTCAACGACGGCGCGGCCGTCTCCCTGGCTTGATCTCACCCACGAAAGGACCACTCCCATGAAGCTCGGTGCCTACACCGCCTGCCTGCACGACAAGCCCCTCGAGGAGGCGCTGGAGATCCTGCGCGACCTCGGCCTGAACAGCGCGGAGATCAACTCCGGCGGGTTCCTCGCCACGCCGCACCTTCCGGTCGAGGCGATCCTGGAGAGCGAGTCGGCGCGTGAGGAGTACCTCGCGACCTTCGCGAAGTACGGCATCACCCTGACCGCGCTGAACTGCAACGGCAACCCGCTGCACCCGGACCCCGAGGTGCGCGAGAAGCACAGCAACGACATCCGTCGGTCCATCAAGCTGGCCAGCCTGCTCGGCATCAAGACAGTGATCACCATGTCCGGGCTGCCCGGCACGGACCCCGATGGCAAGCGGCCTTCGTGGACCGTCATTCCCTGGGACAGCGTCTACAAGGAGACCCTGGACTACCAGTGGAACGAGGTGGCGGTGCCCTTCTGGAAGGAGATCCAGGAGCTGGCGGCGGAGCACGATGTCAACGTGGCCATCGAGATGCACCCGCACAACCTGGTCTTCAACCCGGCCACGATGAAGCGTCTCGCCGAGCTGACGACGCCCGAGGGCGGCGAGAACCACGTCGGCGCCGAGATGGACCCGAGCCACCTGTTCTGGCAGCACATCGACCCGATCGCCGCGATCGAGGACCTGGGCTCGCTGGTGTTCTTCGCCGCGGCCAAGGACACGCTGATCCACGAGACGGCGGCGGTGAACGGTGTGCTGGACGACAGGTTCGAGTGGATCCCCGCCGAGCAGAACCCGGTGGGTCTCGGTGGCCGCTACACGGTCACGAAGTGGCCCGAGGTGCCCGGCTGGTCCTTCGTGGCAGTGGGCCGGGGTCACGACGTCGACTTCTGGGCGCGCTTCCTCACCGCCATCTACAAGGTGGACCCTGGCATGGCGGTCAACATCGAGCACGAGGACGCCACGTTCGGACAGGTCGAGGGCCTGAAGTTCGCTGCGGACAACCTGCTCGAGGCTGCCGACCAGGCCGGGCTCGCCTGACGGCGCTCGGACTGGTAAAGTCAGAATGTAAAGACAAAGCAGAGGAGAGTTCCGTTGAGAACCATCGAGCACTGGGTCGCAGGCAAGGCCACCGCCGGAGTCTCGGACCGGACGGCACCGGTCTACAACCCCGCAACGGGTGAGCAGCAGGCCGAGGTCCTGCTGGCCGACGCGAGCGACGTCGAGGCCGCCATCGCGGCGGCGAGCGACGCGTTCCCGGACTGGTCACAGACGTCGATCAGCAAGCGCACGAAGGTGCTCTTCGCGTTCCGCGAGATCGTCAACGCCCGTGCCTCGGAGATTGCGTCGCTGATCACCGACGAGCACGGCAAGGTGCTCTCCGACGCGCTGGGGGAGGTGCAGCGCGGGCTCGAGGTCGTGGAGTTCGCGTGCGGCATCCCCAGCCTGCTCAAGGGTGACTACTCCGACCAGGTCTCGACCGACGTCGACACCTACTCCTTCCGCGAGCCGCTCGGCGTGGTTGCCGGCATCACGCCGTTCAACTTCCCGGCGATGGTGCCGATGTGGATGTTCCCGGTCGCGATCGCCTGCGGGAACACCTTCGTGCTCAAGCCCAGCGAGCGGGACCCCTCCGCGTCGATGCTGATCGCCCAGATGTGGCAGGAGGCCGGTCTGCCCGACGGCGTCTTCAACGTCGTGCACGGCGACAAGCTCGCCGTCGACACCATCCTGGACTCACCTGACGTGGCGGCCGTGTCGTTCGTGGGCTCGACCCCCATCGCGAAGTACATCCACGAGCGAGGTACGGCGAGCGGCAAGCGGGTCCAAGCCCTCGGTGGGGCCAAGAACCACGCGATCATCCTCCCGGACGCCGACGTGGACTTCGCTGCCGATCACCTCGCCGCAGCCGCCTTCGGGTCTGCCGGCGAGCGGTGCATGGCGATCTCTGCAGCGGTCACCGTCGGCGACGTCGCCGACCGTCTCGTCGAGGCGGTCAACCAGCGGGCGCGCGCGGTCAAGGTCGGCAGTGGCCGGGACAGCGAGAGCGAGATGGGGCCGGTCGTGACGCGCGAGGCGCAGGAGCGCATCTTCGGACTGATCAAGACCGGCGAGGAGCAGGGCGCGCGGATCTCGGTCGACGGCCGGAACCTCAGCGTGGACGGCTTCGAGGAGGGATTCTTCGTCGGTCCCACGGTGATCGACGAGGTCTCGACCGAGATGGACGTCTACACCCAGGAGATCTTCGGCCCGGTGCTGTCCGTCGTACGCACCGACACCGTGGACGAGGCGATCGCACTGGTGAACGCGAACCCCTACGGCAACGGGACGGCTATCTTCACCAACAGCGGTGAGGCCGCCCGGCGCTTCCAGCGCGGCGTCCACGTCGGGATGATCGGGATCAACGTTCCGGTGCCCGTGCCGATGGCCTACTACTCGTTCGGGGGCTGGAAGGACTCGCTCTTCGGGGACAAGCACGTCCACGGCCCCGAGGGCGTCAGCTTCTACACAAGGGCCAAGGTCGTCACCGCCCGCTGGCCGCGCAGCGAGCACGCCAGCGACGCCAGCTTCCACTTCCCGACGTCGAAGTAGCCACGACTCGACCCGCCCGATCGACCACCGCAGGAGATGACCATGAAGATCGCGCTCGACCCGTACATGCTGCGCAGCACTCCGCTGCTCGAGCTTCCCGGCGTCGTGGCCGACCTCGGCTACGAGTTCATCGAGCTCTCGCCTCGTGAGGACTTCACGCCGTTCTTCCTGCACCCGCGGGTCGACGCCGCAGGGGTCCAGGCGTTCAAGAAGGCGCTGGACGGAGCCGGGGTCAAGGTCGCTGCTCACCTACCGCTCTACCGCTGGTCGGGTCCCGACGAGGACGAGCGCCAGGCGGCGGTGCGCTACTGGAAGCGAGCCATCCAGATCACGGTGGACCTCGACTGCCACGTGATGAACTCCGAGTTCAACGGCCGGCCCGAGGCAGCCAGCCTCTCGGAGGGACAGTTCTGGAAGTCGATGGAGGAGCTGCTGCCGGTCTTCGAACGCGAAGGTGTCGAGCTGCGCCTCGAGCCGCACCCGGACGACTTCGTGGAGGACGGCCTCGTTGCGGTCGACATGATCCGCGGGATCAACTCCCCGCTCGTCTCCTTCCTCTACTGCGCCCCGCACACCTTCCACATGGGCGGCAACATGGTCGAGATCATGGAGTACGCCGGAGACCTGATGACCCAGCTCCACCTGGCCGACTCCTTCGACCACACCGGGTCCTCGGGGCTGCGCTACATCACCAACCCCCCGGGCAACCCGATCCGCGTGCACCAGCACCTCGACATCGGGCAGGGCGAGGTCAAGTGGGACCTGTTCTTCGAGACGTTGAACAAGCTCGGCTTCGGCCAGGGTGAGCGCAACATCATGACCTCGTGCGTCTTCGCCTGGGAGGAGCGCGCGAGGGAGTCCAGCATCTTCATGCGCGAGACCATCGACTCCTACGTGAGCTCCTGGTGAGCACGGACGTGGCTGCCTCGGCGGCACTCGAGCTGCTGACGGTTGGCAGGGTCGGCGTCGACATCTACCCGCAGCAGGAGGGGCCGCTCAAGGATGTCTCGACGTTCGCGAAGTACCTCGGCGGCACCGCCACCAACGTCGCGGTCGGCGCCGCCCGGTTGGGCCGGCGTACCGCTGTCCTGACGAAGGTGGGCCCCGACCCGTTCGGCGACTTCGTGCGCGAGGCACTGGTCGGCTTCGGTGTCGACCCTCAGTTCGTCGGCACCGCAGAGGGCCTGAACACCCCCGTGGTGTTCTGTGAGCTCGACCCTGCTGAGGACCCCGGCCTGTACTTCTACCGGCAGCCCATGGCCCCCGACCTGACGATCGGCGACGACGACATTCCCTGGGACGCGGTCAGCGACGTACCGATCTTCTGGGTCACCGGCACCGGCGCCAGCGTGGAGCCGTCGCGCACGTCTCAGCTGGCCATGCTCAAGCACCGCGGCCGTCCCGAGGTCAACTCCGGCCGCCACACGGTGCTCGACCTCGACTGGCGGCCCATGTTCTGGTCATCTCCGGAGCAGGCGAGCGCCGAGTACGACGCGATGCTCGACCACGTCACCGTCGCCGTCGGCAACCGTGCCGAGGTCGAGGTGGCCGTCGGCACCAGTGACCCGGGTGAGGCGGCCAGCCGGCTGCTCGAGCGGGGCGTGGAGCTCGCCCTGGTCAAGATGGGCGGCGAGGGCGTGCTCGTGGCCACTCCCGACGGCCGGGCCGTCGTGGCGCCGCACCCGGTCAAGGTCGTCTGCGGCCTGGGCGCTGGCGACGCGTTCGGTGGCACGCTGGTCCACGGCCTGCTGGCCGGCTGGGACCCCGTGAAGATCGCCGGCTACGCGAACGCCGCCGGCGCGATCGTGGCTTCCCGACTGGCGTGTGCCGACGCCATGCCCACGCTGGACGAGCTCCATGACCTCGTCGCCCGTCAAGGAGGATCAGGATGAGTGCCGTCGAAGCAACGCAGGGGGACCAGGGAGGTCCCACGATCTCCGAAGCCGACTGGCGCGAGCTCCTCGAACGGCGCGTCTCGGACCCGGGCGCGGTTGCCAAGGCTTATGCCGACCGCCGCCGCCCGGCGCGGGTCCTCTCCGACCGCGGCACGTTGTTCCTGGTCGCCGCAGACCACCCGGCGCGCGGATCCCTGGCCTCTGGCGGGGACGCGATGGCCATGGCCGACCGTCGTTCGTTGCTCGCGCGGCTGGTCGAGGCGTTGCAGCACCCCGACGTCGACGGTGTCCTCGGCACGCCCGACATCATCGAGGAGCTGCTGCTGCTCGGTGTGCTGGAGGACAAGGTCGTCATCGGTTCGATGAACCGCGGCGGACTCGACGGGGCGAGCTGGACGATGGACGACCGCTTCACCGGCTACGACGCAGCGAGCATCGCGGCCTGCGGTCTCGAGGGCGGCAAGATGCTGCTGCGCATCGACGACACCGACGCGGGGACCGCCACCACGATCGAGGCGTGTGCGCGTGCCGTCAGCGAGCTGGCCGACCGAGGCCTGGTCGCGATGGTCGAGCCGCTGCCCTACGAACGTGACGCCGAGGGCAACCTGTTCCTCCGCAAGGACGGTCCTGCACTCTCCCGCGCGGTCACCATCGCGTCCGGGCTCGGCACCACGAGTGCCTATACCTGGCTGAAGATGCCGTCGTGCGACGACTACGAGACGGTTTTCGGTTCGACCACGCTGCCGTGCGTCGTACTCGGTGGAGTGCCCAGCTCGGACCCGGCGGCTGACCTCGCGTCGTGGGGCCGGACGCTGTCGCACCCGGCAGTGCGCGGGCTCGTCGTCGGCCGGACCCTGCTCTACCCACCCGGCGGCGACGTCGGGTCGGCGGTGCACGCGGCCGCAGAGGTGCTCGAAGCGGCGAAGCGGGCGGGCTGACGTGACCATCCACCGACCTTTCGCCGGGACCGCTCGGGACAACCGGCGAGCTGGTGTCGATCACGCCGGAGGACGCCGGCTGGGACTGGACCGGCCTGCGCGTCGTGCGGGTGCAACCGGGCCGTCCGCAGACGCTGGCGACCGGGTCCAGCGAAATCTTCGTGCTCCCGTTGCGGGGCTCCCTGACTGTCGCGGTGTCACCGGAGGCCGAGCCCGGTTCGGACGAAGCGAAGTTCGCCCTCGACGGACGGGCCAGTGTGTTCAGCGCCGTCACCGACTTCGCGTACGTCGGCCGCGACAGCATCGTTGTTCTCGAGAGCGACGTGATCGCCGAGGTGGCCGTGCCATCCGCGCGGTGCTCCCAGCGGCTGGAGGCTCGCTACGCTCCCGCCTCGGCGGTCCCGGTGGACATCCGTGGTGCCGGACCCGCGAGTCGTCAGGTGAACAACTTCGGTGTGCCCGGCGTCTGGGACCACGCCGAGAAGCTGATCGGCGTCGAGCTGATCACCCCGCCCGGCAACTGGTCCAGCTACCCGCCGCACAAGCACGACGCATCGGTGCCCTGCGACGTGGTCAACGAGGAGATCTACTACTACCGGATCGCCGGTGAGGACCAGGTCACGCCCTCCCGGTCGGGTTTCGGCCACCACCGCACCTACACCGGCCCGGAGCACGAGTGGGCGGACCTCGCGGAGATCGACGAGACACTCGAGGTGCGCGACCACGACGTCGTACTGGTGCCGCACGGCTACCACGGGCCGTGCATGGCGGCGCCGGGCTACCCGATGTACTACCTCAACGTGATGGCCGGCCCCGCCAAAGAGAGGTCGATGGCCTTCTGCGACGACCCGGCTCATGCCTGGCTGCGCGACAGCTGGGACGGCCAGCCCATCGACCCACGCTGCCCGGTCACCTCGGCCGAGGGACGCGTGGACGGTCTAGTGCCGTCGTACGACGATCAGAGGGAGGACGCACGATGACCGGCACGATCCGACTCACCACAGCACAGGCGCTGGTGCGCTGGCTGGTCGCTCAGCGCTCTGAGCTCCTCGACGGGACCGAGGTCCCGCTCTTCCCGGGAGTCTTCGCGATCTTCGGGCACGGCAACGTGCTCGGTCTCGGGACGGCACTGGATGCGGCCAGTGAGGAGATCCCGACCTGGCGAGCCCAGAACGAGCAGGGGATGGCGCTCGCGGCCATCGCGTACGCCCGGGCCACCGACCGCCGCCAGGTGATGGTGGCCACCAGCTCGGTCGGGCCGGGGGCGCTCAACATGGTCACTGCCGCCGGGCTGGCGCACGCCAACCGGCTGCCGGTGCTGCTCCTTCCGGGCGACACCTTCACCTCCCGCGCGCCCGACCCGGTGCTCCAGCAGGTCGAGCACTTCGGCGACCCGTCGACCTCGGTCAACGACGCGTTCCGCGCCGTCTCGCGCTACTTCGACCGGATCACCCGTCCCGAGCAGCTGCTCTCGACGCTGCCCCAGGTGGTGCGCGTCCTCACCGACCCGGCCGACTGCGGGCCCGTCGTTCTGGCCCTGCCGCAGGACGCCCAGGTCGAGGAGTTCGACTTCCCGGAGGCCATGTTCGCCACCCGCGTGCACCGGATCCCTCGCCAGCGTCCTGACCGCGACGACCTGGCCGACGCGGCGACCACCCTGCGCGGTGCCGAGCGGCCACTGCTGGTCCTGGGCGGCGGGGTCCGCTACTCGGGGGCTGCGGCCGAGGCGCTGGCCTTCGCCGAGACCCACGGCGTGCCGGTCGTGGAGACCGTCGCCGGACGGACGCTCGTCCCCCATGACCACCGGCTCTACGGCGGAGCGCTCGGCATCATCGGGGCCACGTCAGCGAACAAGCTGGCTGCCTCGGCCGATGTGGTGCTTGCCGTCGGCACGCGGCTCCAGGACTTCACGACGTCCTCCTGGACAGGGTTCGCGTCGGACGTCCGGCTGGTCACCGTCAACGCGGCCCGCTTCGACGCGGTCAAGCACTCGGCCCAGGCAGTGGTCGGCGACGCGCGCGAGACGCTGGCCGAGCTCACGTCCGAGCTGTCGGACTGGGTGGCGGACGCTGCGTGGGCCGATGTGGCCTCCAGCGAGCTGGCCGCCTGGGACGCCCATGTCGACGAGCTGCGCGCGGGCGTCGCTCCGGACGGTGCGCTGACCTACGCCCAGGTCGTGGGGGTGGTCAACGACGCGAGTGGCCCGGAGGACTACGTGCTCACCGCATCCGGCGGGATGCCGGGCGAGCTGCACGGAGGATGGCGCACCGGCATCGTCAAGCAGGAAGGGTCGCGTACGTCGGGCGCGACGATGGACCTGGAGTACGGGTTCTCCTGCATGGGCTACGAGGTGGTTGCTCCGTGGGGAGCCGCGATGGCGAGGGCACTGACCCATCCCGACGGCCTGGTCACCGGGCTCTTCGGTGACGGCTCCTACCTGATGCTGAACTCCGAGCTCTACTCGGCCGCGTTCTCCGGTGTCCCGTACGTCGCGGTGCTGTGCGACAACTCCGGCTTCGCGGTGATCCACCGGTTGCAGACCAACCAGGGGGCCGACGGGTTCAACAACATGCTCTCCGACTCCCGTGGTCCCGGCGCCGACGGCAGCGTGCACGTGGACTTCGCCGCGCACGCTCGCTCGCTCGGCTGCCTGGTCGAGGACGTGCCGGCATCTGCTGGGGTCGAGGAGCTGCGGGCGGCGTACGACCGGGCTCGGGCGGCAGCTCGGGAGGCAAGCCGTCCTGCCGTCGTGGTCTGCCGGACCCACTCATCCTCGTGGACCGAGGCCGGTGCCTGGTGGGAGACCGGCGTGCCCGAGTCGCTCAGCGGCCGGGCGTCGTACGACGAGGCCAAGCAGGACCAGCTTCGATGGCTGTGAAGCCCCGTCCGGTGAAGCTGGGCAGCAGCGTCGACGTGCCCACTCCTGCCCTTCAGCCCTGATCTCTCTCGTAGCCCAAGCCCACGGAAGGACCTCCGATGACTCAACCCGAACAGCGGCCCCGCGCCCCGCGTGCCGCGGAACACGTCGACGCGATGGCCACTTCGATCTCCGAGCACAGATGGGTGACGACATGAGCATGATCCGCACGGTCCCGGTCGGGCTGATCGGCGCGGGGAGGATCGGCTCCTCCCACGCCGAGATCCTCGCGCGCCGCGTCCCCGGCGCCGACCTGGTCGCCGTTGCCGACCCACGCCCGGGCGTCGCCGAGGCGTTGGCGGAGCCGCTGGGTGCTCGCGGTGAAACGGATCCGGCGGCGATCTTCGCTGCGGACGACATCGACGCGGTCGTCATCACGGCATCCACCGACGCCCACTGCGAGCTGATCGTCGCCGCCGCGCAGGCCGGCAAGGCCGTCTTCTGCGAGAAGCCGATGTCCCTGACCCTCCCGGACGCCGAGCGCGCGATCGCTGCGGCCCGGGACGCTGGCGTCCCACTCCAGGTGGGGTTCAACCGGCGGTTCGCCGCCGACTTCGCGTCCGCGCACAAGCTGATCGAGGAAGGCGCCGTCGGCACGCCTCAGCTGATGCGCTCGTTGACCCGGGACCCGGGTCTGGCCAATCCCGGCGCAGTGCCGCCGTGGACGGTCTTCACCCAGACGCTGATCCACGACTTCGACGCGCTGCTGTGGCTGAACCCGGGCGCCTCGCCGGTGGAGGTCTACGCGACAGCCGACGCACTGGTGGCACCCGAGTTCAAGCACTCCGGCCTGCTCGACACTGCCGTCGTCGTGATCACGTTCGACAACGGGGCCCGTGCTGTTGCGGAGGCGAGCTTCTCGGCGACCTACGGGTACGACGTGCGGGCCGAGGTCTTCGGTTCGGGCGGGATGGTGACCATCGGTGGCGCGCCGCGAACGTCGATGTCCCTGTACGACGCTGGTGGTCGTCGCGACGAGACACCACGTGGGGACGTCGACCTGTTCCTCGACGCCTACACCGCCGAGTTCGTCGAGTTCACCGACGCCGTGCGCGAGGGGCGTGCGCCGTCGGTCACAGGCGAGGATGCCCGGCGTGCTCTTGCGGTCGCTCTTGCCTGCATCGAGTCCGTGCAGACGAACGCGCCCGCGAAGGTTGCCCCGTGAGCTTCACTCTCGCTGTCAGTGCCGAGATGGTGTATCTCGACCTGCCGTTCCGCGAGCGCGTCGTACGACTTCACGAGCAGGGCTTTGCCGTGGAGATCTGGGACTGGACCGCCAAGGACCTCTCCGACCTGGCAGCCACCGGGGCCAGCTTCACCTCGATGACGGGGTACGTCGACGGCGACCTCGTCGACCGTGACGGCGCTGACGCCCTCCTGCGCACGGCCGAGCTGTCCATCGAGGCGTCTCGGAAGCTCGGGTCACCCAAGCTGAACCTGCACGGCACGGGGCTGGACGGCAAGGGGCTGCCGGTGAAGCCCGTGGACGTCGTCACTGGCGAGATGTGGTGGGCTGCCGAACGGACTCTGGGTCGGATCGCGGAGCTCGGCCGAGCGAATGACGTCGTCTTCACGCTGGAGAACCTGAACGTCGCCGTCGACCACCCCGGCACGCCGTTCGCGCGGGCCAGCGACACGATGGCTCTCGTCAAGGCCGTGGGCAGCCCGCACCTGCGGATGAACCTCGACCTCTACCACGCACAGATCGGCGAGGGGAACCTGATCGAGCTCGCCCGCGAGGCGCTTCCCTGGGTCGGCGAGATCCAGGTAGCCGACGTCCCGGGCCGCTGCGAACCCGGGACCGGGGAGATCAACTACCGAGGGGTCGCCGAGGCACTGGATGCGGCCGGCTACGACGGCGTCGTCGGCCTCGAGGCCTGGGCGAGCGGTGACAGCGACGAGGCGGTCGCCGCCTTCCGGGCGGCGTTCACGGTCTGAGCCAGCTGTTGGTCTGACCACCGTGCTCGATGCGTCAGCCCAACGTCATCGTCCTGTGTCGGCCGACCCGCGGACCGCGGTGTGGACCACGCTTGACACCCGGTCGGCGACATCGCGAGGCTCGCACAATGCTTCGGCTCTGCGGCTTGGTCGTCGTGTGGTTCCTGGTTCTCGTCCCGACGACCGGAGCCGCACATGCGAGCCCGGTCCCGTACCCATCGCCAACTCCTGCGCCCACGCCGCTGTGCGTTCTGGCCGCGACGTTGACCAAGGACGCGAAGCCGCAACAGGCTGAGGACCTGATCAGAAATGCACGTTCCGAAAGCAAGGACCTTGATTCCTGTGAGGACGAGCTGGACGCGGCCGTCGAAGCCGTCACGGGTGCCTTTGTGCTCATCGACCAGGCCGAGACCATGTCCGAGGGGTCGGACCGGGACTGGTCCGCGATTCGCGAGCGGATCGCAGCGGCGCAAGCGCTGGACAAGGAGGTCGAGGACCAGGGCGACGTGATCGAGATGGCCAAGGAGCACCCTGCCCCGGAGCCCCAGACGCTGTCGCGCGACTGGCTGAGTGGTCTGAACAAGGCCTGGGACTCCTTTGGGGAGAAGTACCTCGCTCCCGTCGGCAAGTTTCTCCTTGCTGCGGCTGGAGTGGCGATCCTCCTGATCGCTCTCGCTCGCCTGATCCTGCTGGTGCCCTTTCCTCGGTGGGTGTTCTCACGCTCCACCCTCGCGTCGCGGCGTTTGACCAACGCCGGGTCGTACCTACTCCTTGTAGCCTCCGGGCTCGCCGCTGCGAAGGTCTTGCCCGACGCCATCAAGGCAACTGAGGTCGCATGGGACGCTCTCGGCTTGCTCGCGTTGCTCGGAGCGGCTGCAACATTGCTGACGGTGTACTCGCTCGCTACGAGGCTGCGGCTCAGCGTTGCCGTGGCGGGCAAGACCGATGACGCTGGTGCTACCGAGATCGTGGCGTTGCTGCGCGAGCTCGGGGCAGAGAAGCCGGTCGGCCTCGAGATCCCGCGTGGTACGGACGTCCACATCCTTCAGGGCAAGGCGATCGCTGAAGGTTCCACTGGCATCCTTGCTACCGCACTCAAGGCGGTGCAAGCCGTTGCGGGCTTCACGCCGTGGAACATAGTGGTCGACGACCGTGGTGCCGAGACGTTCGTGGTGATCACCCGCAACGGGCGAAGCTGGGACTCCGCAGTCACTCAAGCACAGCCGTTCGGAGCGGACGGTCCGAAGGTGGATACCCGCAAGATGGCCGCCGCGGTCATTCTCCTAGCCGTCTCCAGGGGCTACAGCAAGGGCGACTTCGACGCACTCGCCGGAGCGACGGACTGGCGCAGTCTCGGGTGGCAGTACGTCTCGGCCACCGACAAGACGCTCAAGCACGATGCCCGGCTGTGGCTGCTCAACGAGGCGATCGAGCTTGACCCTGGGAACCATCCTGCCCAACTTGCGTTCGCCCACGAGACGTACCGCAATTCGACGACCAAGGCGGGCCTGTGGGAGTACTACAGCTGGCTCAAGAGCTACCCCGGCAAGGACAACCTCGCGGCTGCGCTGAGACTCCGCATGGCGTACAACATGCTGGTTGCAGCAGCTAACCACTGTGCTGCCAAGGGGTTTGAGGGGCACGAGGGCACCGCGCCGGCGGACGATCCGACCAGAGATGCAGCGACGTACCTGCGGACGGTGCTCGACTCCACGGACAAGGACGAGGACGTCAAAGAGCTCAGGGCGGAGATGGTTGACGCGGCCAGCTCCTTGCTTCGGTACGCCAAGGATCGAACCTTCCCCAGGAGCATGCGACCCGCGCACACGTCCCCCACAAAGACCTACAACTGGGTCTGCTGTGAGGCTGTCGTAAACGGCCCATCGGATGATCTGGTCGAGGTCCTGGCCTCCAACCTTGCCACCCCGGCGGCAGTCGAGTGGGCTTGGGACGACCCGATGCTCAAGCGCGTTGCGGCGATGCCCGCATTCCGTAAGAAGTTCGGGAAACCACCCCGATCGATGCTCGAGATCGAGCCATTCAAGGCGTACGCCGAACCGCTCAAGGGTGCCCACCTCGACAACCCGGCGCTGCTCGTGGCTCCGACGATGACGCCGAAGCGACTCGGAAAGCATCTGTCGGTCGAGCCTCAGGTCGCGGGACTGTTGCAGGCATCGGCGCGCCTCGCGTTGAAGGTCCCCGACAAGCTGGAGGCACACCGCTTCGAGATCCTGACCGCCCTCCGAGACGTGGGCATTGCGAGCCGTCGCGACCTGCGCCGAACCCCACTGAGCAAGAACCGGCTGGCTGATGCAATAGCCGCCTCGGTCGCCAAGCGCAAATGCTCAGCACCCGAACGGGAAGATGTGCTCACCTGGTTGGGCAAGGTGAAGGCCAGGCCCGCTCGCAAGCATCACATCGACGAGTAACAGGGCTGGACTCGCGCACGAAGCGGTTACGGCGGTCGCCGCCTTCCGGGCGGCGTTCACGGTCTGACGCGGCACTGGGGATGTTTCGTCCAAGCCCTGGCTGGGTAACTGGCTGAGTCGGTTCGAGCAAACGGGGGATGACCTGACCCCTCGCAGCGCGCTGGGTGAGAAGGAGTACGTGCGTCATGGAATGGCTGCATCGGGCCGCGTGCCTGAAGGAGGACCCCGACCTCTTCTTCCCGGTCGGCGAGGCGGGACCGGCACGAGACCAGGTGGAGGTCGCCAGGCGGGTATGTGCCCGCTGCGAGGTCAGGGAGTCCTGCCTCGCCTGGGCGCTCGAGACGGGGGTGGCCGACGGCGTTCTCGGTGGCCTGACCGGTGTGGAGCGTCGCGCGCTCAGGCGTCCGTCACGAGTGAAGCTCGGTCTCGATCAGGGTGCAGGCTTCCTGCAGCCGGTCGCCGAGATAGGTGCCCGGAAGGGAGCGTCGAGAGCGGGGCGAGGTGAAGGCGTTCCCGGCGTAGAAGAGCGGTACGCCCGCAGAGTCGGCAGCCCGTAGCGACTGGACGGCCCGGGCGCGGCCGCTGTTGAGGTGGGAGACGACCACGACGGCGCGAGCCTCAGTGGCGCGGACTGCCGCGCCCAGCGCAGGCACCGACGTACGTTCACCGAGGAGGCGGCACCCCCAGCCCCGGTAGCGCAGCACCACGCACAGCGCCTCGAGGCCGATGGTGTGCAGATCGGTGGGCCCACAGGCCAGGACGATCGTGCCTGGCCGTGAGGGAGCAGGGGCGGACGAGGTCAGTGCCTCCAGCCACGCGCGGGCAGCCTCGGTTGTCAGGTGCTCGTCCTCGACTGTGCATCGGCCGGTCTGCCACCACAACCCGACCTGCTGCATCGCGGGCAGCAGGACGTCGTCCAGGCACGGCCCCAGACCCAGGTCGAGGAGCGCCTGGCCCAGGTGCTCGCGGACCGCGACCGGCTCCGAGCGTTCGGAGGCGTCGAGGATGGCGCGGATGTACGGCGCTGCCGGGCCGGTGATCTCGAGCAGCTGCAGGACCGTCTCCGCGGCCAGGCTCGCCCTCTTGCCCCGGGCGATCTCGTCCCGCATCAGGCGCAGGGCGTGCAGCTCCGGAGGTGCGTACCGGCGGTGCTTGCGGAAGTCATGGTCGATCGGGGGGATTCCGTGGCGGAGCTCCCACGAGCGCAGCGTGGGGATGGGTACGCCGAGCTGGCGCGAGACCTCCGCGATGGGTACGCCGCTGACGTCGACCATCGTGACCAGCTGCCTCCTACGGTGCGAGTGACCGGCGGCGTTCTCACCGGGCAGTCGCACTTTCGCACGACGGCAACGGGTTTGGGTAGGGGCTGGAGGGGGACCCGCGAGATCAGCCGCCTGTCGCACGATTCGACGACTCCAGCAGGACCTCGCTGGCCTTGCGGATGCCGCCGTCCAGGTGGGTTCCGGGAACGTTGCGACGCAGCCGGACAGAGCCGAAGGCATCTCCGGCATAGAACACCTCAGGTCCCAGCTCGGCCGCCGCACGCAGTGCCTGGGTGGCGGTGGGCCGGTTTCTCCGGAGGTGTGACACCACGACGACTGCGCTGGGGTGGTTCGCCTTGATGGCGATCGTCAGTGCCCGCACCGACGTCCGGGAGCCCAGCACCCGGCACTGCTGTCGTCGGTGGCGCAGCAGGACACCGAGGGCCTCGAGCCCGATCGAGTGCACGTCGGCGGGACCACACGTCAGGACGATTGACGGTGCGTTCGTGGGCTCCGGAGCACCGAGGGCGAGGGACTCCAGCCATGCTCGTGCCGTCTCGGTCGCCAGTCGCTCGGCCTCGATGCCGAGACTTCCCGACTGCCACGAACGACCGATGCCGCGCAACATGGGGAACAGCACCTCGTCGAGACAGCCACCGAGGCCCAGGGCCTCGACGGCCAGGTCCAGCTCGACGCGCAGACCGCCGGGATCGTACGACGCCGACGCCGCCAGAAGCCTCTCGACGAACGCGACCGACGGGCCTTCGGGTGTGATCACGCAGCGCCCTTCACCATTCGGTTTCGCTGCCCATGGTGCGGAGCCGAGGTCGACCTGAACAAGGGCAGGAAGGGGTCCAGCCATCTTGCATAGTTTCGGACGATGACTTCGCGCGGACGTTCGGCGACGATCTTTTCGTGGGTTCAGACAAGGAGCCGAAGACACGACTTCTAGCGGCGCGTGATTCACCGGAACACGATCAGGGCGCCGGGTCTGGAGACCTCATGGACGACTCGCCGATGCACCGTGAACGGGACGGGCGGAAGCGGCAGACCGCCGAGCTGTGGGAGCGGGTCAGCGCCTCGCAGAGCGAGGACGAACGCGCACGCCTCCGGCAGGCGATCGTCGTACAGAACATGTCGGTCGCGCAGGCCATCGCCAAGCGGTACGCCGCGCGGGGCATCCCTCTGGAGGATCTCGAACAGGTGGCATGCCTGGGCTTGGTCAAGGCCGTCAGGGGGTTCGAACCCAGCCAGCAGAAGGACTTCCTCAGCTACGCCGTGCCCACGGTCAGCGGTGAGGTGAAGCGTCATTTCCGCGACCTCGGATGGGCCGTGCGTCCACCCCGCCGGGTGCAGGAGCTGCAGGCACGCGTCAATGCTGTCTCCAGCTCGGCGATCGCCGAGGGCCGTGCCCCCCAGCCGGCAGAGATCGCCGTACGTCTCGGCGTGGACGTCTGCCACGTCGTGGAGTCGATGGCCTGCAGCGGTGCGTTCGCGCCCAGCTCGCTGGACGCTCCTCTCGGGGAGTCTGAAGCATCGCAGTCAATCGGCGACCTGATCGCTGGTCAGCGCAACGACTTCCACCGGGTCGAGAACTGGATGGTGCTGCAGCAGGCACTGGGCACGCTCTCCCCCCGTGACCGGCAGATCCTGCAGCGCCGGTTCGTCGACGACCGCACGCAGCGCCAGATCGGGGAGGAATTCGGCGTGAGCCAGATGCAGGTCTCCCGGCTGCTGACCCGGATCCTCTCGACCCTGCGCGCGCAGGTGGAACCGGCGGAGACGGACTTCGACCGGTCCGCCTAGCGAACGCGGTTCTGCTCGTGGCGGAGGATAGGGGATTCGAACCCCTGAGGGCTATTAACCCAACCCGCCTTCCAACTCTGGGGTAGGTGGTTTCGGATCGTTCGCCGAGCTTCGCTGAGCGTGGAACCGGCGTCGACGACCAGCTCTGGACCCACCTGAACCAGGACAACTGAGACTAGAACTGAGACTAGGAGGGACGGCCGGCTTCACGGCCACATGCGTTTGATCTTGCCGTCCCGGTAGACGTGCCAGAACCCGACCGGCTCTTCGCCGGCGACCCGTTCGATCTTCGGCAAGGCATCCAGGAAGCCTGGGTCATGGCATCGATGTCCATGTTGCCGCTGACCAACAGAACAGGTGGCCCTCTTGCAGTCTCCATCCTCGGCCCGTAGCGGATCCGCTTGTCCTTGGTGAGCAGCACCCACCCCGCGAGCAGCCTTCCGCGATCCATCCTCATCGGGCACGTCGCTCGCGTCGTCGGGTAGTGATCCGCGATGAGATGTACGACGTACCCGGCCGATCGCAGTCTCGAGGCCGTGTCCTTCCGCAGACTGCGGTCCAGGAAGAACTCAGGCCGCTCGGCGGAGGACATCCTCGACGACGTCACGGTCAGGCCGTACTCGTCGCGATCGCCGCGAACCGCTCGCCGCTTCGCCAGAGTGTCACGAGGTCCTCGACCTTGACCTTGACTGACCCACACGGGGCACCCCACCCAAAACGCGGTCGATGATGACGTCGCGCTGCCGGAAGTCACGCAGATGGAGTCGCTTGGCGTTGCCATCGGGCCCCAGTCGATCCGCTTCAGATGCTCCTCAAGGACGTTCGAATGCGATCTGACGATCCCGAGCGTGCACGTAGGACGCGTCGGCCATCCTCACGAAGAGCGCCACCCCATCCGTGACGATCCGGCGATGTGCCAGCGCGTACGGGTCGTCGAACTCCTCGCGGACGAGCTCGGCCGCCTTGCGGATGTCATCCATGGGCAGCTGGAGATCGCGAAGCGCTCGCAGCACGTAGGCCTCGATCACGCCCACGAACGGCACACGAGGCCAGCCGCGGCGCTCTGGCGTCACCGCATGGACCAGCGGCGTCTTCCGCGGTCGAGGAGCCACACGTCGAGGGTGCTCTCGGGCATACCGAGGTAACGCGCTGTCTCCCGCGCGGTCAGGATCGGCTTCGAGTAGTAGTCGATCACCGATGTCACCTCCTCGGCTGCTCGCCAAAGCTAGTGCGTCAAGCCCGCGACTCGGATCCCACGACGGCGTGTCGCCGCCGATCCTCGATGACTCCAGGCTAGACCTGACCGCCGACGTCCTGGTCCCGCACTGCACTAGCCACCTCAGCTGCTCGGATGAGGCTGCGGGCCTCGTGGTAGCTCACGCCGACCCTCTCGGCGCTCTCGCGGACACTGAGGCCCTCGGCGATGAGCCTTCGCGACGCGTCCACGAGTTGCCTCATGGCTTGCGCGACTTGTTGGCGGCCTTGCCGGCGCGGGTTGCACGGCGGATTCGGGCACGCCTCTCGGAGGCTTCTGCACTCGCTTGAGCGGTTTCGTCCGCACGAACGATAGGCTCCGGTGATGGACACGCCCGTCTGCCCACGATGTGGCGGGCCGAGCCGCAGCCACGGTCCACGGGCGTCCCGCGACGGGTGCTCCGACCGCTGCAAGCGGGCGGCGTACGAGAGCGCCGCGCGGCCGCGACCGGGGCCATCGCTGTGAGGATCGTCGCGAAGGTTGTCGAGCGGATCCCCACGGCGCGACGAGTGCGCTGAGCGGGTCACGGCTTCACCGGTCGCATGCCGGCGGGTGCTCGACCACCTGGCCGAGTTGGCTCGCGTAGGTCAGCTCCACGATCCGAAGTGGACTCGACGATCCGCTCGCTGACCACCTTGATAGGTGCCGTAACCCCTCGCAGGTAGGGATCGCGGCCCCGGCGGTCGGCCTTCGGGGCGCTGTCCCAGGAAGGCCATCTCGGGTCGACGCATCGAGCCGTCGCCGGGAGGCTCGCGGTGTGGAACTCACCGACCGCCTCACTTCGGCTCACATTCGCCAATTGGCTCCCTCACACACAGTCCACTCGAGGCGTCGTGTGCGGTTGAAGTGGAAGACAAGTCCGAACACCGGTGACCAGGCACGGCCCTTCACGACGGGCGGCGGTCTCCGGTCAGACGGACACCCGCCACGAGGAGTTGCCCATGAACACGCTTGAGAAGAACGACAAGCACCTCCTCCCCATCCTGTTGATCGGGTCGAAAGCCGCTTGCGACTGGCATCGGACCGCCGTCGAGTACCGACTGGTCATGGACGGGCGAGGTCCAGTCCGTCCGGATCGACGGACGCCGGAGCCAGGCCCGCCACCATCCATCGAGGATACGTCCACCGCCTGCGCCACCCTTCCGATCCCCGCGGGCTGGGCCTGAGCGCGCGCGGGCAACCGGCAGTCGAGCATCTACCTCGGCAAGGACGGCCCTGGCACGAGCGGGTCACCGTCGGTCGCAAGGACGACGTGAGCCCGGACCGCCGCCACGTGATGAGCAAGTCCAAGCGACGGTCGTCGCCAAGGTCCGCGCTCTGGAGAGGCTCCGCGACGAGGCTCGCGTGCCCAAGGCCAGTCGCGCGTGGACGCTCGAGTGGCTGCTTCACTGGCTGGAGGAGATCGCCCGGCCGACATCCGTGACTCGCTACCAGCGTATGCACGGCGATCACCAAGCACCTCCTCCCCGTGATCGGGAACCTGCGGCAGGGCGAGGCGCTGGCTCTTCGGTGGGAGGACGTGGATCTGGAAGCGAACTCGCTGCGGGTGCGTGCCACGCGCCTGCGCCCAGTTTACGAGCACGGCTGTGACGGCGAGTGCGGCAAGACTCCTGGCTACTGCCCAGAACGACGACAGACCAACGGCGTTGTCGGCGCCACCAAGTCCGCGGCCGGCAACCGAGTGGGTCGGACTTCCCGACGCACTCGAGAGGCTGCTGAAAGACCATCGTCGACAGCAGTTGGAAGAACGCATCCGCGCCGGGTCACTCTGGCAGGAGGGCGGCTGGGTGTTCACCACGCTCGTCGGCCGACCGATCGCACCGAACAGCGACTACCACGAATGGCGGGCGCCGCGGTGAGGTTGTCGAGGGAGAACATCTCCACGTGAGTGGGTTCAGGACTGGCCCAACGAAGTGTCCTGGCGTGCTGTCAGCGGGCGATACGGAAGGTGCCGCTGATCTGCGTTAGTTACCCGGTCGCCAGACCGCTGCGATGCGCAACGACCACGGCCTGCACCCGGTCCCGGACGCCGAGTTTGGTGAGGATCCGGGCGACGTGGGTCTTCACGGTCGTCTCGGCAAGGTACAGCTCGCCTGCAATCTCGGCGTTGGAGAGTCCCTTGGCCATTGACCGCAGGACGTCGAGCTCACGGTCGGTCAGATCGTCTAACCCGGGTGCCGGTTCGGCGGGGCGACTCAGGTAGGTGTCAACGAGACGGGCGATCACGCTCGGGCCCAACCTGGTCTCGCCCGCCGCACATGCCTTGACTGCGCTCGATCAGTGCCCGCGGAGCGGTGGTCTTAAGCAGGAACCCAGAAGCGCCGGCACGCAACGCCTCGAGCACATAGTCGTCGAGGTCGAACATGGTCAGGATCAGCACATGCACCGACGGCGCTTCGCGCCCGAGCCGGTCGGTTGCGGTGATTCCGTCGCCCCCGGGCATTTCCACGTCCATGAGTACGACGTCTGGCCGCTGCTCGATGGCCAATTTCACGCCTGCCGGCCCGTCGGCCGCCTGCCCGACGACGTCCACCTCCTCGTCACTGCCGAGGACGGTCACCAGGCCTGCCCGCAACAGTTGATTGTCGTCGACGACGACGACACGCACGGTCACGGCGTCACCACGTCGACGTGCACCGGCAGGACCGCCTCGACGCTGAACCCGATGCCCCCGGGACCACTGCCACTCTCGAACGCGCCGCCCGCGAAGCCGACCCGCTCGGCCAGCCCGATCAGGCCGTACCCACGGCCACCGGCACCCTCGGAGCCCGGACCGTCGTCGACCACCCGTACCACGGTGCGTCTGCGCGTCACAATGGATCGACACGTGGACCTCGGCTCCCGGAGCGTGACGGACAACGTTCGTCAGGGACTCCTGGACGACGCGGTACACGACGACGGCTGCGCCCGGCGGCAACTCTCCCTCCAAGGTCAGGTCCACCGCGGTCCCGGTCGCCCGGATCCTTCCCACGAGGGCCCGAAGGTCCTCGAGCGACCGCTGCTGCGGGCGAGCCTTCGGTTGGAGGCGGTCGAGCTCGGCCAGGGCAGAGGCCGCGGTCGCGTCGATCACGGCGATCGCGCGGCGTACCGTCTCGGGATCGTGCGGCCAGGAGACCTGGCCGGCTCCGGCTTGAACCGCGATCACGCCGACCGCATGCGAGACGACGTCGTGGAGCTCACGGGCGAACCCGGCGCGCTCGGCCCGGATCGCGGTCTGGGCGGCGGTGCGCAGCTCCTCCTGGCGCGCCGCGGCGATCTCGCGGGCGGTTGCCTCACGTCTGCGCCCGTGTCGGACTACAAACCCGGCCAGGGCCGCGATTCCCAACACGACCATCATGATGCCCACGTTGTCGCGGTCGGCGACCCACCCGCTCGCCCCGATGGCCGCGACGAGGCAAGTGCAGGCCGCCAACTCGGCGCGTGTCGGTTTCAGACGAGCCGCGATCGCCCACACTAATAGCCCGACCGAGCCGACGGACCAGAAGCCATTGACGACCGGCGTTCCCAGGACGGCCCCCAGCGCGTACAGCACGCCACAGACCGCAGCCGCCCTCGCGAGCGCAACCGTTCGGCCCACCACGGTGCCCGCAGCGAGCGCCGAGAGTGCGACGGACCACCACGACCAGTCGGCGGGTCCTTCGGTGGCCGAGTACGCCAAGCTCTCCAGGGCAGCCAGGGCCGCCATTGTCACGCCGAGGACGAGGTCGCGTCGAGGAGCGCGCCCGAATCCCAGCTCAATCTCGGTTCGGTCAGGTGGCGGGGACTCGGCGGGCTGGCGCAGCAGCCCCAAGTGACGGCGCAGCTCGCTCGTCGATCGCTGGCTCTCTTCGTGGATCCGCGCGAGCGACGCACTCGGATCGAGGTCGGCTGCGGACCTCGCTTCGGCGCGGATCAGGGTCAGGCTTTCGCGGAGGGACGACGCGATGTCCTCGGCCAGCCGTCGCCGCTCGTCCTGGACGGCAACAAGTGCTACCGCGGCGGGCGCCGTGCCGACAAGCTCTGCGGCCCGCTCGCGCTCCCCGCGGGCGAGGCGCCAGGCGCGCAGCGCGCTCCGAACAACCTGAGCCAGCACCGTCAGCATGACGGAGTAGAACAGCAACTCCGGAAGGCCCTGCGACTCCAGGACGGTCAAGGCGCCGGCCACGGCCACCGCACCCAGCCCGACCACGGCATCCAATGTCGTCGGCCGCCACATGAGCTCAGCGTACGAAGCGCTCGACCGTACGTCATCCTTCTCCAGGACCACCCCAGATCCTCCTTCCGGTACTTCGAAGAGGTGATCCACGGTGGACGCGCCCGCCAGGCGCCGGCTCCTAGCCTCGACGCACCGTCGCCCCACTGCGGGGCGCATCACCGAGGAGCATCCCATGCAGAAGCACCACTGGCCGGCCGTCATGCTGGCCGGCATCGCCATCGTCTTGCTGATCGTTGATCGGGTCATCGCGGTCGCCACCGGAGACGCCACCTTCATCACCGACGACAGTCGGGGAAGCGCGCTCAGCACTCTTGCCATGGGTGCGCTACTCGGACTCACGTTCCTGGCGCTCGGCTGGGTCGCGCACCGCGAGTCGACCCGGTTCGCGACCACCCGAGGCCCGGCCCGCTTGGTCCGCCCCATTCTGACCTACGGCCTCTTCTTCCTGGGCGGGGGGTTCCTCACCGTGTACCCCCTGCAGACCCTCTCCGGCCTGGACGAGGAAGCGATGGCGATTCAGCTTTCTGGACTGATTGCCTTCTCGGCCCTCACGGCCGCCTTCCTCGCCGCCTTCGTGATCGGCCTCGCGGTCCTCGGCCGCAACCCGCTAGGAGTGGGGGGATCGATCCTCGGTCTGATGGGCCCGGTAATCCTGCTGACGCTGCTGCTCGGCCTGGTCGCCCCAACCCTGGCCAGCCCGGTCTACGGCACGATGGTGGTGCTCGCCGGAGTGTCGCTCATCGGGGTGCGCGCGAAGCCGGTCGGTGGGCCAAAGAGCCCCGCGGCGACCGCGTCCTCGACCGCCGCGATCTGATGCACCTGCCTGGCCGCCGCCGCGCGAGAGAGCGCACCATAGGGGCGACCTTCGACATGACAGCGAGGGTCGTTCCGATAGGGATCGGCTTCCGGGACACGAGTGGGCGACCCTGGCGGAAGCCAACTGAGACTAGAACTGAGACTACGAGTCCGGGAGACGATGAACGCCGACCTTCCCCCCTGGCGGGCAATGGTCGGCGTTCCCGTAGGTCAAGCACTGCTTTCACGTGGCGGAGGATAGGGGATTCGAACCCCTGAGGGCTATTAACCCAACCCGCTTTCCAAGCGAGCGCCATAGGCCACTAGGCGAATCCTCCGCCGGAGAGGCTACCTGCCCCGATTGGCCCTCGCGAAATCGACCTCCTAGACTCTCCGGCAACCCCCCATGCGGCGGTATCTCGCTGAATCCCCCAGGGCCGGAAGGCAGCAAGGGCAGGCGAGCTCTTCCGGGTGCATGGGGGGCCTCTGCGTCCGTCCTAGGACCGGCTCTCCTCGAGCACGCGGTGTCGGACGAGCTCCAGCACGTGGGGTCCGTCGTGGGCGACGAGGTGCTTGCGGGACTGCGGTGTCTCCCAGATCTTCTGCAGCAGGGGTACGAAGGCCTCGGCCTCCGCCGTCGAGCCGAAGTCCAGGTCGACTGTGATCTGGTTCGGGTCGCCCGCCTGCCGGCAGATCCGGTAGGACCGAACCCCGTTGTCGGCCCGGAACCGCTCGAACTTGTCGAACGCGTCTTGCCAGCTCGCGTAGTCGCGGACCGTGTTCTCGATGTGCAGTGTGGTCATGACGCTCTCCTGTCGTTCTGGTGATGTGGGACTCCAGACTCGGCCCGCTCGCCTCGCTGGACCATCCCCGATCCTGGGGGGATTCGCAGGCCTAGGCTGAGTTCGTGCCGACCGCAGCGGGCAGCCTCGACCGGATCGCGCGGCTCTGCCGCGGGACGCTGACGGCGAAGAGCCTGCGCGAGGAGGTCGTCGCCGAAGTACGCCGCGTGGTGCCCTTCGACGCCTACCTGTTCATGCTCACTGACCCCGTGACGCGGGTGGGCACCTCGCCGCTGGCGGACGTGCCGATGCTTCCGTGGCCCCGACTGCCGGCCCTCGTGCGGGCGCGCTACCTGACCACACTGAACCGGTGGCCGGAGCTCCTCGAGGCCAAGGTGGCGTCCACCTCGCTGCTGACGGCGACCCACGGGGATCCGTCGCGTTCCCGGCTCTGGCAGGAGGTCCAGCGCGAGCTCGGCGTGGTCGACCTAGCCGTCGCCCCGTTCGGTGACCGCCACGGCAGCTGGGGTCAGTTCGAGCTGTGGCGCACGGAGGGCGCGTTCACGGCGGCTGAGCTGCAGTACCTCGGCGCGCTCGCCCCGTCCGTCGTCCCGGCACTCCGGTCCGCGCTCGCACGCACCTTCGTGGACACGCCCGACCAGCTGCTGCCCGTGGGGCCGGCAGTGGTGGTGCTCGACCCTGATCTCCAGGTGCGCTCGCAGACAGCCGGCGCGGCCGCCGCCCTCCTCCAGCTGAACCCTCCCGACGAGCCGATGACCCCGATCCCGGCGGCGGCGTACAACGTGGCAGCGGCGCTGGTCGCCGCAGAGCAGGGGGTCCCGGTCGGGGAGCCATGGGCCCGCGTGCACCTCGGCGGGAGCCGGTGGGTAACGGTGAAGGCCGACCGGATGGCCGGCAACACGGACGCGGTTCAGCGGGACATTGCGGTCTCGATCGAGCCGAGTACGCCGTCCGAGCGCACGGACCTCTTCGCCCGCGTGCACGGGCTGTCTGCGCGCGAGACTGAGGTGCTGTTGCTGCTCGGTAACGGGCTGTCCTCCCACGAGGTCGCGGCCCGGCTGGTGCTCTCGGAACACACCGTCAACGACCACGTGAAGGCCGTGCTGGAGAAGGCGGGCGCTCGGACCCGTCAGGTGCTGATGTCGCGGGCCCTGGGCGCTGGCTGAGCGGGGGCAACCTCAGGTGTGGGTGGCCACTGCACTGTCAGCCACGCTGGTTAGGGTGCATACGTGGAGCCCACCCTCGCCCTGTACCGCCGCTACCGGCCGGAGACGTTTGCCGAGGTGATCGGACAGGACCATGTGACCGAGCCGCTGCGGGCTGCGCTGGCGAACAACAGGGTCAACCACGCCTACCTCTTCTCCGGCCCGCGCGGGTGCGGGAAGACCACGAGTGCCCGGATCCTGGCGCGCTCGCTGAACTGCGAGAAGGCGCCGATCGCCGACCCGTGCGGCGAGTGCCAGTCCTGCCGTGACCTCGCGCGCGGAGGTGGTGGGTCGATCGACGTGATCGAGATCGACGCGGCCAGCCACGGCGGTGTGGACGACGCCCGCGACCTGCGCGAGCGGGCGTTCTTCGCCCCCGTGAGCAGCCGGTTCAAGGTCTACATCATCGACGAGGCCCACATGGTCAGCTCTCAGGGCTTCAACGCCCTGCTCAAGCTGGTCGAGGAGCCGCCGGAGCACCTGAAGTTCATCTTCGCCACCACCGAGCCCGAGAAGGTCATCCCGACCATCCGCTCGCGCACCCACCACTACCCGTTCCGGCTGATCCCGCCGCGCACGCTCTCGGACTACCTGGCCGAGCTGTGCGACAAGGAGGGCGTGAAGATCGACGCCGCAGCCCTGCCGCTGGTGGTCCGCGCCGGCGCCGGGTCGGCTCGTGACTCCCTCTCGGTGCTCGACCAGCTGCTCGGCGGCGCAGGTCCCGACGGGGTGACCTACGAGGTCGCGACCAGCCTGCTGGGCTACACGCCCGACAACCTGCTCGACGAGGTCATCGACGCGTTCGCCGCGGTCGACGGCGCAGGTGTCTTCGGCGTGGTCGACAAGGTGATCGAGACCGGCCAGGACCCACGCCGGTTCACCGAAGACGTGCTCCGTCGCCTGCGCGACCTGGTGATCGTTGCCGCCGTACCCGATGCCCCCGCGTCCGGGCTGATCGACGCCCCGCAGGACCAGGCCGAGCGGCTCGTCGCCCAGGCGGCCCGGTTCGGCAAGGCCGAGCTCGTGCGTGCGGCCGACCTGGTGGCGAGTGGGCTCACCGAGATGCGCGGGGCCACGACTCCGCGGCTGCTGCTCGAGCTGATCTGCGCGCGGGTGCTGCTCCCGGGGGTGTCGCATGACTCACTCGGCCTTGGCGCCCGACTTGATCGCCTCGAGCGACGCGTGTCTGTCTCTGGGTCTGCTCCGGTGGTTGAGGAGCGACCGCAGCGAGCTGCTCGAAGCCCCCAGGACACTCCTCCCGCGGCCGCGCCACCAGCGACCAAGCCAGCCGCCCCGCCTGCGGAACCCGCCGCCCGGGAACCGGAAGCACCTCCCACACCGCCACCTGCACCCGCCGCAGCCACAGAGCCCAGCGGCCAGAGGGCCAAGGCCGCGGAGCCGAGTGCTGCGAAGGCTGGTGGGGCGGTGCTGTCACTCGCTGACGTACGCCGGATCTGGCCCGACCTGCTCGAGCAGGTCAAGAAGATGCGCCGGTTCACCTGGATCCTGCTGAGCCAGAACGCTCAGGTGATCGGGGTGGATGCGACCAGCTTGACCGTCGGGTTCAAGACGGCCGGGGCGCGGGACTCGTTCGTCGGGGGTGGCAGCGAGGAGATCTTGCGGCAGGCGGCCATCGACATGATCGGGGCCGACTGGAAGATCGAGGTCGCCGTCGATCCGTCTGCGCAGCCGGGAGCAGAGTCGGCACCGCGTGTGATCAGACCCGCGGTCGGGCAGCCCCCGATGCCCACCGAGGCCCCTGACGAACCGACCTCCGGCGAGGAGCCCACCGGCCCGCCCAGCTGGGCGCGCGACGACGGTGACGCAGCCGAGGACAAGCCCACGAGCAAGAAGAGCTCATCCGGCGTTGCGACGGCACGCTCCAACATCGCCGCCACCCGCACCAGCGACGAGCCCGCGCCCAGGCAACCGGGTCCGGACCTCGACGCCGACGCCCACCGCGACGATCCGGCGTCCGAGGACAACGAGCTCGACAGCACGCAGCTGCTCGAGCGTGAGCTCGGGGCCACCGTGATCGAAGAGATCCAGCACGACTGACCGCACGGCCCGACAGCACGGCCCGACAGCACCACTGACCCAGGAGCAGATGAGATGACGGACAACCCCTTCGGCGCTGAAGGCGGCTTCGACCTCCAGGCCATGCTCGAGCAGGCGCAGCAGATGCAGTCCCAGCTCGTCGCCGCCCAGGAGGAGCTGGCAGCCACCACGGTCCAGGGCAGCGCGGGCGGTGTCACCGTCACCCTGACGGGCACCGGCGAGCTGACGGGCGTCACCATCACTCCCGGTTCCTTCGACGGCAACGAGGCCGACTCGCTCGCCGACCTCGGTGACCTGGTGGTGGCTGCCTACCGCGACGGCAAGGCGCAGGTCGACGACCTGGCGGCGCGTGCCCTCGGGCCCCTCGCCGGTGGCACTCTGGACGACCTGGGCGGACTTCCCGGTGTATGAGGGTGTCCTCCAGGACCTGATCGACGAGCTCGCCCGGCTTCCCGGGGTGGGTCCGAAGGGCGCCCAGCGGATCGCGTTCCACCTCCTGGCCTCCGACCCGGTCGACGTGCGCCGCCTCGCGGACACGCTCATCGAGATGAAGGCCAAGGCGAAGTTCTGCTCGGTCTGCGGCAACGTCTCCGAGGAGGAGCTGTGCCGGATCTGCCGAGACCCGCGTCGTGACCCGGCCCTGATCTGCGTGGTCGAGGAGCCCAAGGACGTTGTCGCGATCGAGCGCACGCGCGAGTTCCGGGGGCGATACCACGTTCTGGGCGGCGCGATCTCGCCCCTCGAGGGCATCGGCCCGGAGCAGCTGCGGATCCGTGAGCTGATGGGCCGACTGGCCGACGGGACGGTCACCGAGGTGATCCTGGCGACCGATCCGAACATCGAAGGTGACGCCACCGCCGCATATCTCAGCAGAAACTTGGCAGCAATGGACTTGCGCGTTACCCGTCTGGCGAGTGGACTGCCAGTAGGCGGTGACCTCGAGTACGCCGACGAGGTGACGCTCGGCCGAGCATTCGCAGGAAGGCGTAACGCAGGTGACTGAACCAGACGTGGAGCCCGAGCTCGAGGAGTTCGCCCAACAGATCGCTGACGCGGTGGAGTCGTTCCTCGTCTCGCTGCAGGCGATGTCGCGGGAGGAGAGCGCCGGGACCGTCGTACCCCTCCTGCTCGTGGAGGTCAGCCAGATCCTGTTCGCAGGCGCCAGGCTCGGGGCGCAGCGCGACTTCGCGCCGGCGCTGGAGTACCAGCCGGACGTGGGTCCCGACCCCGACCTCGACGCCATGCGGCTGCGCCTGGCCCGGCTGCTCGACAGCGTGGACACCTACACCTACAACTTCGACCCCTACGTGCCCGAGATCGTCCAGGGCCAGCTCTCCGACGACCTGACCAGCATCGCCACCGACCTGGCCAACGGGCTGAAGCACTTCCGTGCCGGCGACGTGTCCGAGGCGCTGTGGTGGTGGCAGTTCTCCTACCTCGCGAGCTGGGGCGACAACGCCAGCGCCGCGCTGCGGGCTCTGCAGTCAGTGGTCGCGCACGACCGCCTCGACACCGACTTCGAGAGCGAGAGCGACCAGATCGCCGCGGCAGAGGCTGTATTGGACAGCGGCGTGGCGGGCGTCTGAGCCCACGTAGAATCGTCTGCGGCCAGCAACGACTTTCAGCCGAGCAGTGAGGAGCGCAGCGCCGTGGGCATCGTGGTGCAGAAGTACGGCGGCTCCTCCCTCGCCGACGCCTCTGCCGTCAAGCGCGTGGCGCGTCGCATCGTCGAGGCCAAGAAGGACGGCAACGACGTCGTGGTGGCCGTGTCCGCGATGGGCGATTCCACCGACGAGCTCCTCGAGCTCGCCCACGGTGTCAGCCCGCTCCCGCCTGCGCGTGAGCTGGACATGCTGCTGACGGCCGGTGAGCGCATCTCGATGGCGCTCGTGGCGATGGCGATCTCGGACCTCGGCTTCACCGCTCGTTCGTTCACCGGTTCGCAGGCCGGCGTGATCACCGACTCGGTGCACGGCAAGGCCAAGATCATCGACGTCACGCCGGGCCGGATCTCCGACGCGATCAATGACGGACACATCGTCATCGTGGCCGGCTTCCAGGGCGTCAGCCAGGACACCAAGGAGATCACCACGCTGGGCCGGGGAGGCACTGACACCACGGCCGTCGCGCTCGCGGCGGCGCTGAGCGCCGACGTCTGCGAGATCTACACCGACGTCGACGGCGTGTTCACCGCCGACCCGCGGATCGTGCCGACGGCTCGCAAGCTCGACCACGTGACCTACGAGGAGATGCTCGAGCTCGCCGCGGGTGGCGCCAAGATCCTTCATCTGCGGTGCGTCGAGTACGCCCGCCGCTACGACATCCCCATCCACGTGCGTTCCTCGTTCAGCCAGCTCAACGGCACGATCGTGGCAGGCAGCATCAACGCTCCGCACGACGAGGCCCATCAGGAGGCAGGAATGGAAGCAGCGATCATTGCGGGCGTCGCCCACGACCGGAGCGAGGCGAAGATCACCGTCGTCGGCGTACCCGACAAGGTGGGCGAGGCCGCTCGCATCTTCGACGCGCTCGCGCGTGCCCAGATCAACCTCGACATGATCGTGCAGAACGTGTCCGCGGCGGCGACCAACCTGACCGACATCTCCTTCACGCTGCCGCGCACCGACGGGCAGAACGCGATGACCGCGCTCGATGCGCTCAAGGCCGAGATCGGCTTCGACTCGTTGCTGTACGACGACAAGATCGGCAAGGTCTCGCTGATCGGCGCGGGCATGCGATCTCACCCCGGCGTCACCGCGAAGTTCTTCAGCGCGCTCGCCCAGGCAGGAGTCAACATCGGGATGATCTCCACCTCGGAGATCCGCATCTCCGTCGTCGTCGACGAGGTCGACGTCGATGCAGCGGTCGCGTCCACCCACACGGCGTTCGACCTGGACGCCGACGAGGTCGAGGCCGTCGTCTACGGCGGGACGGGAAGGTAGCGCGATGGGTGTCCGCATCGGCATCGTCGGCGCCACCGGACAGGTGGGCGTCGCCATGCGCCAGATCCTGCTCGAGCGCAGCTTTCCTGCCGACGAGGTCAGGTTCTTCGCTTCTGCCCGTTCCGCAGGGACCGTACTTCCCTACGGCGACCGCGAGATCACGGTGGAGGACGCCTCCACCGCCGACCCGAGCGGGCTCGACATCGCGCTGTTCTCCGCCGGGGCCACCACGTCCCGTGCGCTGGCTCCGCGTTTCGCCGAGGCGGGCGTGACCGTCGTGGACAACTCCTCGGCCTGGCGGATGGACCCCGACGTCCCGCTCGTGGTCAGCGAGGTCAACCCGGCAGCAATCGGCGAGGCTCGCAAGGGCATCATCGCCAACCCGAACTGCACGACCATGGCAGCGATGCCGGTGCTCAAGCCGCTGCACGACGCCGCCGGCCTGGTCAGGCTGATTGCTTCGACCTACCAAGCTGTCTCCGGCTCTGGTGTCGCCGGCGTCGAGGAGCTCGCGGGGCAGATCGAGGCTGCCGGGGACAAGGCGCGTGAGCTCTCGTACGACGGCGCGGCGATCGACTTCCCGGCCCCGGTGAAGTACCAGCGCACCATCGCCTACAACGTGGTGCCGCTCGCCGGCTCGATCGTCGACGATGGTCTTGACGAGACCGACGAGGAGAAGAAGCTGCGCAACGAGTCGCGCAAGATCCTCGGCATCCCGGACCTGCTGGTCTCCGGCATCTGCGTGCGCGTACCCGTGTTCACGGGTCACTCGCTGGCCATCAACGCCGAGTTCGCGTCGTCGATGCCGGTCAGCCGTGCCCGCGAGATACTGAGCGCTGCCCCGGGCGTGGAGCTCAGCGACATCCCGAATCCGCTGCAGGCCGCGGGTCAGGACCCGTCGTACGTCGGACGGCTGCGGCACGACCCGGGCGTCCCCGACGAGCGGGGTCTGGCCCTGTTCGTCAGCAACGACAACCTGCGCAAGGGCGCGGCCCTCAACACCGTGCAGATCGCGGAGCTGCTGGCGGCACGCTGATCAGCGATGCTGGTCCGCGTCCGGTCCCTCGACGAAGGCCGTGGTCACCCACCAGGACAGCAGGAAGAACAGCGAGCTGAGCACCGGGATGATCAGGATCATCCACACCGACTCCAGCGAGCTCAGCAGGAACAGCAGCACGAAGACGGCTACCAGCCCGACGCCGAGGAAGCTGGTGCTCGTCGGGTCGGTGATCTTCCACGCCTTGAGCATGATCGCGCCCAGCACCACCTCGATCACCAGGATGACGAGCAGTGCGAGCAGGCCCGTTCCGCCGCAGCTGCCGACACCGCGGACCGTCTCACAGCCCCGGCTGGCGAAGTAGGCGAGCACCACGCCCACCAGGCCGACCAGCCCTCCGGTGACGACCACCGCGATGCGGGGGTTGAGCGCGGGGACCTTCAGCGTCGGAACACTGCGCGGAGGACGCTTCGGGGCTGAGTCGTCGGCAGGTTGCTCGACCCGGACGTCTGGCTCCTCGACCCGCACGTTGCCCCGGTCCCCGTAGTCCGCGACGACCGCCCCGGAGTAGGACTCGGAGAAGGGCTCAGGGGCGCGTTCGGCGACGGGCTCGGCAACAGGCTCCGGGGTCCGAGGCTCGGGCTCCGTCACCGGGAGCACGGTGGTCTGCTCGGCAGCCGGCTCCTTGACCGGCGCGGGTCCCTCGGTGAGCGTCGGTTCCTCGGGCGGCTCAGGGGCGGCCGGCTCCTCGGGCAGCGGTGGCGGTGGGTCCGGAGGAGGTGGAGTTTGCGGCCGGACCGGTTCGGCATCGGGACGGGCCGTCGGTGGTGGGACGGGCGGCGGCCGCTTGGCCTTGTCGGTCGACGGGGCGAGGCCACCGCGTGGCTCCTCGACCGGGTCAGCCGCGACCGGGTCCTGCGCGGGAGCGGCGTCGGCCGGGGGCTCCTCGGCGGCGATCGGCGCCGAGGCAGGGCCCTCCACAGGAGGTACGCCGGGGCGCCCCTTCCGCTTGCGTCCGAACGAGAGCAGTGACGGAAGCTCCAGGTTCGGCTCCTGCCCACTCTTATCGGGTTCGTCAGCCATGGTCCGAATAGTGCCACGAAAGACGGCGAGGAGAGGGTCATCGGGCTCTGGCGTGGGCGCCCGACGACGGATGCCGATGCGAGTGGCAGTGCCGAGAGCCACCGGAATGACAACACCCGAACCCACGTCTTCCGTGGGTCCGGGTGTCGCCGATGTCCTGAGACATCACATGGTCGGGGTGACAGGATTTGAACCTGCGGCCTCGTCGTCCCGAACGACGCGCGCTACCAAGCTGCGCCACACCCCGAGGCCGTGGGAAGTCTACCGGAGCAGTTGAGGTGCCTCGTACGGGGTTCAGGCGGGCTTCGGGAGCAGCGTCAGCAGCGTTGCCTCGGGCCTGCAGAACAGCCGGAACGGGGCGTACGGCGAGGTGCCGGCCCCGGCGGAGACGTGCAGCCACGAGCTCTCCGGGTCGCCGGGCTGCGAGTCGGCGGGGTGACGATGGAGGCCCTTGGCGCGGTCGGCATCGAGGTCGCAGTTGGTCACGAGCGCCCCCTTGAAGGGCAGGCAGACCTGGCCGCCGTGCGTGTGCCCGGCGAAGGTGATGTCGTAGCCGTCGCGGGCGAACTGGTCGAGGACTCGGAGATACGGCGCGTGCGCGACGCCGATGCGCAGGTCCACGTCCGCAGGCGCGCGGCCCGCTACCGCAGCGAGGTCGTCGTACCCGAGGTGCGGGTCGTCCACCCCCACGAAGGCGAGCGAGGTCCCCAGCACGTCGAGACGCGCCGAGGTGTTGGTCAGGTCGATCCAGCCGCGCTTCTCCAGGGCGTCGCCGAGGTCGCGCCAAGGCAGCTTGGCGGAGGAGATGTTGCGACGACCGTCGTCGGGGAGGAGGTACCACAGCGGGTTGCGCAGCGTCGGCGCGAAGTAGTCGTTGGAACCGAAGACGAACACCCCCGGCACGTCGAGGAGGTCACCGAAGCCCTCGACCAGCGGCTCGACCGAGTCCTGGTGGGAGAGGCTGTCGCCGGTGTTCACGACGAGATCCGGCTCGAGCCCGGCCAGCGAGCTCAGCCAGCGGCGCTTCGTGCCCTGGGACGGCGTCAGGTGCAGGTCGCTGATGTGCAGCACCTTCAGCGGTCGGTGGCCAGCCGGGAGCGCGGGCACCTCCACCCGGCGTACGACGAAGTTGCGGACCTCGAAGCCGGCGGAGTAGGCGACGGTGCCCACACCGGCCAGGGCGACGAGCCCGGCGCCGTACCCGGCCGAGCGCAGCAGGCGCCGGGACACGGGCCCGGAAACCGTGTGGGAGTCCATGTCCCAAGGCTGCCACAATGGGCAACATGAGCGATTTGAAGGACCGGCTGCGGACCGATCTCACCGCCTCCATCAAGGCGCGGGACGCGTTGCGCTCGTCCACGCTCCGAATGGTGCTGTCGGCCGTCACCAACGCCGAGGTCGCCGGCAAGGAGGCGAAGGAGCTCACCGACGAGGACGTCCTGACGGTGCTGACCAGCGAGTCCAAGAAGCGGCGCGAGGCAGCCGAGGCCTTCGATGGTGCCGGCCGCACGGAGCAGGCCGCCAAGGAGCGCGCCGAGTCCGAGGTGATCGCCGGCTACCTGCCGGAGCAGCTCAGCGAGGAGGAGATCACGGCCCTGGTCTCCGCCACGATCGACGAGCTCGGCGTCCGTGACGACGGCATGAAAGCCATGGGTCGGGTGATGGGCGTGCTGACGCCGAAGACCAAGGGCCGCGCCGACGGTGGCTTCGTCGCCGCAACCGTGCGATCACAGCTCGGCGCCGGCTCCTAATTCGCCGACCGGTCACTCGATGCACGCTGAAGTGTTCCGACCGGTCACTCGATGCACGCTGTAGTGCGCCGACCGGTCAGCCGGTGCGCGCCGGCCGGACGGGAATTGGCCGCTCGGCGTCGTACGGCGTCCATCCAGTGACCGCTCGGCGTCGTACAGCGTGCATCGAGTCACCGCTCGGCGTCGTACAGCGTGCATCCAGTGACCGCTCGGCGTCGTACAGCGTGCATCCAGTGACCGCTCGGCGTCGTACAGCGTGCATCCAGTGACCGCTCGGCGGTTTGGTCAGTTGCCGGAGGACGGGTAGATGTAGACGGTCGAGCCGCGGCTGGTGGACTCGCCCGGTCCGGGACTCGTCTCGGCGACGGTGCCGCGGCGCTCGTCGGATTCCTGCCGGTCACCGACGCTGACGTAGAAGCCGGCGCCGGCGAGCGTCTGTGCGGCGCGGCGGGTGTTCATTCCGATCACGTCCGGGACCTCCACGTCGATCTGCTCCTGGGTGGTCCGGGCAGGTGGGGTGAAGTCCTCGTAGGGCAGGTTCTCCTGTACGGCGCGCATGGCCTGGGACCACATCGGCCCCGCCACGGTGGACCCGAACGCCTGTCCGATCGTCTGCCCCCCGACGGATTGGCCGTTGAGACTGATCCACCTGCCGCCCTTGTCTGCGCCGGCGATCATAGCCGCGGTCGACAGGGTGGGGGTGTAGCCGTTGAACCAGACGGCTCGGTTCGAGTTGATGGTGCCGGTCTTGCCGGCGGCGGGCTTGTTCAGCGCGAGCGCCTGGCCGAAGCCACCAGGTGCGAGCACGCCGCGCAGGATGCTGTTCACGGTGTCGGCCGTGGACTCCTGCATCACCTGACGGCATCGCTTGGGGTAGTTCTTGAAGATCTTGCCGTCGCTGTTCAGGATCTGGGTGACCGGTCGGTTCTCGCAGTGCTGTCCGCGGGCGGCGAACGTCGCGTAGGCGCTGGCCATCTCCAGCGGGCTCACGCCTGCGACTCCCAGCACGAAGGAGGGAACGCGCTCGTCGTCGGGGTCGGTCAGGTCGACTCCCATGGCCTTCGCCAGTGCGAACGGCTCGCACAGCCCGGTCTTCTTCTCCAGCTGCGCGAAGAAGGTGTTCACCGACTTGCGCGTGCCGGTGACCATGTCGAAGGTGCCGGCGCCGGTCGAGTTGCCCAGGTCCCACGTGCTGGTCGAGGCGTAGGGGCCGTCACAGGTCCGGAACTCGTTCTGCGGGATGCTGATCGTCTGCGGTGACTTGATCTTGGTCGACGGGGACAGCCCCTGCTCCAGCGCGGCCGCGAGCACGAACACCTTGAACGTCGATCCGGCCTGGAAGCCGTTGGAGTCGCCGTACTTGCTGTCGACGACGTAGTTCAGGTAGGTCTGGCCCTTCTTGCTCTCGCGTCCCATCGGGCGGCTCTGGGAGGTGGCCAGGACCTCACCGGTGCCCGGCTGGACCATCGCCAAGGCCCCGATCGCCTGGTCCGTCTCGTCCACGGCCGCGTCGGTCGCCGCGTCGGCGGCCCGCTGGAAGCCCAGGTCGACAGTGGTCTTGATGGTGAGCCCGCCGCTGCTGATCAGCTGGGCCCGCTCGGTGGCAGTCTTGCCGAGTGCGGGGTCGAGCATCAGGTAGCGGCGTACGTAGTCACAGAAGAAGGGCGCCCGCGTGCCCAGGCAGCCGTTGCGGCTCTTGCTGACCTTGAGACCGAGCGGCAGCGGGGTCCACTTCGCCGCGGAGGCCGGGTCGATCACGTTGAGCTCCGCCATCCGGTTGAGTACGACGTTGCGGCGGGCCAGCGCGCGCTCCGGGAAGGTGGTCGGGTCGAATCCGACCGGGTTCTTCACGAGCCCGGCCAGGGTGGCCGCCTGCACGGAGTTGAGCTGGTTGGCGTTGACCGAGAAGTAGTGGCGGGCCGCGGCCTGGACGCCGTAGGCGCCGTCGCCGAAGTAGGCGAGGTTCAGGTAGCGCTCCAGGATCCAGTCCTTGGAGTAGTTCTGCTCGAAGGCGATCGCGTGCCGCAGCTCCTGGATCTTGCGCTGGTAGGTGTTCTCGGTCGCAGCCTTGCGCTCCTCCTCGGTGCGCGCCTGGGTGAGCTGGGTCATCTTGGCCATCTGCTGGGTGATGGACGAGCCACCCTGGGTGCTGTCGGAGGTCTGGTTGCTGACGAAGGCGCGCAGGGTGCCCTTCAGGTCCAGCGCGCCGTGCTCGTAGAAGCGGTAGTCCTCGATCGCGATGATCGCGCTCTTCATCGCCGGCGACACCCGGGTCAGGGGGACGTTGACTCGGTTCTCGTCGTAGAAGGTGGCCAGCAGGTTCCCGTTGCGGTCCAGGACCCGGGTGCGCTGGGCGAGAGGCGAGGCCTTGAGCTCGGCCGGCAGGTTCTGCATGGAGCGGGCGGTGGCGTCGGCGCCGTACCCGACGGCAGCGACGAACGGGACGGCGAGCGCGGCAGCGAGGACGCCGAGAACCGCCGAGACGGCGACGATCACCCCGAGATGGGAGACCACCTTGCCGAAGGAGACGTGGGGACGACGGCGACGAGGCATATCACAAGTCTATGGGGCGCGGGGGCAGAATCCTGCCGGACGACCGGTGCGAACTAGTCATTTCGGACTATACGAGAATGACACCGCTGTGTCTGTATCGAGACGCCACTTCTCTTTAGTCTCTAGATGGGTTGAAAACGGACGTATCGGGGCGAGCCGGGAAAAGCCCAGGACCTGAACTTTGGAGGGAACATGTCCTGGAACGAGATGTGGGCGAACGTGGCCCTTTGCCAGAAGTCATCGCCGGACGAGCTTTTTGTCCGCGGAGCCGAGCAGCACAAGGCCAAGGCCGTGTGCGGGGCATGCCCCGTACGCGCCGAATGCCTGGCTGAAGCTCTGGACAACCAGATCGAGTGGGGGGTCTGGGGCGGCCTCACCGAGCGTGAGCGTCGAGCTCTGCTGCGCAAGCGGCCGAACGTCACCTCATGGCGCCAGCTGCTCGAGACTGCGAAGTCCGAGCACGAGATGGAGATCGAGACAGCCTGACGCCTCAGCCGACCGGTCAACGGTCGGCTGGGCGCTCGGCCGGCTCGGCTGAGCCCAGGTGATCGACCTGGGCGCCCAGCAGCTCGCCGATGCGACGCAAGCCGTCGAGGTCGTGGATGTCGGTCGACAGGGCCGGCAGCACCGCGGTGGGTACGTCGGGATGGCTGGCCGCGAACCGGCTGGTCAGTCGCGTCTCCCGCTCGACGAGGACCATGCGGTCCGCGTGCAGCCGGAGCAGTCCGGCCGCCAGCCCGTGGTCCTCACCTGACGCGCGCAGCCTCTCGACGCCGGCCATCGCGACGTTGGCCGACAGGTCACCCGCGGGACTCGTGCTCGCGCGGTTGACCACCAGCCCGGCCAGCGGCATCCGCTCCTGGCGGAGCCGCTCCACGAAGTACGCCGCCTCGCGCAGCGCGTCGGGCTCCGGCGCCGCCACCACCAGGAACGCCGTGCGCCGGTCCTGGAGCAGCTCGTAGGTGCGCTGCGCCCGCTGGCGGAAGCCGCCGAAGAGCGTGTCGAAGGCGGCGACGAACGCCTTCATGTCCTGCAGCACCTGGGCGCCGATGATCTTGGTGACCGCGTTGGTCACCATCCCGAAGCCGGCGGTCATCAGCCTCGCCGGACCGCGCGCGGGAGCCGTCAGCAGCTTCATGAACCGGCCGTCGAGGAAGCTGGAGAGCCGCTCGGGGGCGTCGAGGAAGTCCAGCGCGCTCCGTGAGGGCGGTGTGTCGACCACGATCAGGTCCCAGCGGCCGGTCTTGCGGGCGTCCTTGTCGAGCTGGCCGAGCTTCTCCATCGCCATGTACTCCTGGGTGCCCGCGAACGAGCTGGAGACCGCGATGTAGAACGGGTTGCTCAGGACCTGCTCGGCCTTCGCCGGGCTGGCCTGGCTCTGCACCACCTCGTCGAAGGTGCGCTTCATGTCCAGCATCATCGCGTCGAGCGAGCCGCCGGACGCCGGGTCGACCCCGGGCACCGGACGGGGGGTGTTGTCGAGGGCCTCGATCCCCATCGACTGAGCCAGCCGTCGAGCGGGGTCGATGGTGAGCACGACGACCTTGCGGCCGCGCTCGGCGGCGCGCAGGGCCAGCGCGGCGGAGGTCGTGGTCTTGCCGACCCCGCCGGACCCGCAGCACACGATGATCCCGCGGTCGCGATCATCGAGCAGGCCGTCGACGTCGAGCACCCGGGCCGGGTCATGGGTGGCGACCAGCGGGCCGATGCGGGCGCTCGCGCGAGTGCTGTGGTGGGTGGCGTCGCGCCTCCGTGGGGTGGCGTTCATGCCAAGTTCTCCTCGGTCAGCACCTCGGCCAGCTCGTAGAGGCCGGCCATGTCGATGCCCCCGGGCAGGAGCGGCAGCTCGTAGGAGGGAACCTCCAGCTCGTCCACGAGCGCTCGCTGGCTGTCCTCGAGGCGCCGGCGCTCGGCGTGGTGGCGTCCCTCCTCGATCAGCGCGTCGACGAGGGTGTCCTCCGCCGGGATGCCGACCTTGTCCAGGCTGGTGACCACCTCGCCGCGGTCGAGTGTGCCCTCGAGCAGTTGCTCGCGTTCCTCCGCGTCGAGGTCCTGCGGACGGACCATGTTGACGACCACGCCTCCGACCGGCAGGCCGCCGGCGGTCAGCTCGGCGATGCCGTCGCTGGTCTCCTGCACCGGCATCTCCTCGAGGACGGTGACCAGGTGGATCGCCGTACGACGTGAGCGGAGCAGCGTGGTCACCGTGTCGGCCTGCGCCTTGATCGGCCCGACCTTGGCCAGCCCGGCCAGCTCGTTGTTGACGTTGAGGAACTGCGCGATGCGCCCTGTCGGCGGAGCGTCCAGCACGATCGCGTCGTAGTGACGGGCGCCCTTGTTGCGCCGGTTCCTCTTGGCGGCCTCGTAGACCTTGCCGGTCAGCAGCACGTCGCGTACGCCGGGCGCGATCGTGGTCGCGAACTCGACCACGCCGAACCGGTCCAGCGCCTTGCCGGCCCGGCCGAGCCGGTAGTACATGTCGAGGTACTCCAGCAGCGCGGACTCGGCGTCGATCGCCAGCGCGTAGACGTCGCCGGCCCCCTCGGTGCTGCCGCGGGCGAGCAGACGCTCCTCGTAGGGAAGAGGGGGTACGTCGAACAGCTGGGCGATCCCCTGCCGGCCCTCGACCTCGCACAGCAGGACGCTCTTGCCTCGCGAGGCCAGCGCGAGTGCGAGCGCCGCCGCGACCGTGGTCTTGCCGGTGCCGCCCTTGCCCGTGACGATGTGCAGCTGCACGCCGGGGAAGTCGGACTGCCCAGTGGAGGCTGAGGCGTCGGACTTGGCGGGCATGCGTCGAGGGTAACCGCGGACTTCGGTCGCTCAGGGGTGATCTCGGGCACGCTGGCGCAGCCCGTGACCTGCCCCGGCGGAGAGTGACGCACAGTGGGTGACGGGGAGCACAGCACCCGTGGCAGGATCGCTCGCGGAGGTGTCTTCATTGGACAAGGTTGTGGCTAGTGCGGCCGAGGCGGTCGCGGACATTCCTGATGGCGCGACGCTGTCGGTGGGCGGGTTCGGGCTGTGTGGCATCCCGTCGGTGCTGATCGGCGCGTTGCTGGACGCCGGCACGACCGACCTCGAGGCGGTGTCGAACAACTGCGGTGTCGACGACTGGGGTCTGGGTCGGCTGCTCGGCGAGAAGCGGCTGCGGCGGATGGTCGCGTCGTACGTCGGGGAGAACAAGGAGTTCGCCCGCCAGTACCTCTCCGGCGAGCTCGAGGTCGAGCTCACCCCACAGGGCACGCTGGCCGAGCGGATGCGTGCCGGTGGCTCCGGGATCGCGGCGTTCTTCACCGCGACCGGCGGCGGCACCCAGGTGGCCGAGGGCGGGCTTCCGTGGAGGTACGACGACTCCGGGAACGTCACCGTGTCGAGTCCGCCCAAGGAGACCCGTGACTTCGGCGGCCGGGAGTACGTCCTCGAGGAGGCGATCATCGCCGACTTCGGCCTGGTCCGCGCCTGGAAGGGCGACCGGCACGGCAACCTCGTCTACCGGGACTCTGCCCGCAACTTCAACCCGCTCGCCGCGATGTCCGGTCGAGTCACGATCGCCGAGGTCGAGCACCTCGTCGAGCCCGGCGAACTCGAACCCAACGACGTGCACACCCCCGGTGTCTTCGTGCAACGCGTGGTGGCGCTGACCCCGGAGCAAGCCGAGGACAAGCGGATCGAGAAGCGGACTGTGAGGGAACGCGCATGAGCTGGTCTCGTGAGGAGATGGCCGCGCGGGCAGCCTCGGAGCTGACCGACGGGTCCTACGTGAACCTCGGGATCGGGCTGCCGACGCTGGTGCCGAACTACGTGGACGACGACGTGGAGCTGGTGCTGCAGTCCGAGAACGGCATCCTCGGCGTGGGCGCCTATCCGTACGACGGGGATGAGGACGCCGACCTGATCAACGCCGGCAAGGAGACCGTCACCCTGCGCAAGGGCGCGTCGTTCTTCGACTCCGCCACCAGCTTCGGGATGATCCGCGGCGGCAAGATCGACGCTGCGATCCTCGGCGCGATGCAGGTCAGCAAGACCGGTGACATCGCGAACTGGATGATCCCCGGGAAGATGGTCAAGGGCATGGGCGGCGCGATGGACCTGGTCCACGGCGCCAAGCGGGTGATCGTGCTGATGGAGCACAACGCCAAGGACGGCTCCTACAAGATCGTCAACGACTGCTCGCTGCCCTACACCGGCCGGGCCGTCGTACAACGGATCATCACCGACCTCTGCGTCATCGACGTCACCCCGGAATCAGAGGGAGGTGGACTCAAGCTGGTCGAGCTCGCCCCCGGAGTCACCGAGGACGAGGTCCGCGAGAAGACCGAGCCGGAGATCCTCGTCGACTGAGCGTCGCTCCGCGCGTGTCCCCGAACATGCGAATGTGGCGGCCGTGCCGCCGGAGGCGGACATGCGTCCCTCCAGCGACATTCGCATGTCTGGCTACGTGGGGGAGTGGGACACCAACAGCCCGAGCACGGTCGGCCACGCGGTCGACCCGGGCTCGATGGGTTCGAAGTGGCCGCCCGGGACCTCGTGCAGCCGGACCCACGGGTGCGCCGCCACGAGGTTGCGGCTCTGGGAGACCGGCACCAGGTCGTCGCGTACGCCGTGCACCAGGTGGATCTCGGCCTCGGGACGGCCGGCGAGCAGGACCATCGGGTCGGCTGCAGCGGGGTCGCCGCCGCCCAGGAACGCCTGCGTAGCGTCGCTGCCCAGCCCTAGCCGGATCGCCTCGCGCAGGTCGCACACCGGCGCCAGGGCGACGACCCGCTCGATCGGCAGCCCGGTGGTGGCCAGCCACAGGGCGAGGTGCCCGCCCGCCGAGTGGCCGGTGACTGTCAGCGGGGAGTCAGGCAGGTCGAGTCCGGCCAGCAGCTCGGGAAGTCGGCCGACCGCGAGACCGACGTCCTCGGCGGTGACCGGCCACCCACCCCCGCCGCCGACCCGGCGGTACTCCGGCGTCGCCACGATGCATCCCTGACGCGCGAGCTCAGCGGCCATCGGGCGGGTGTGCCGGCGGTCCCACTCGGCCTTCCAGAAACCACCGTGGAGGAGTACGACGACCCGCCCGGCCGGCTCCTCGGGCAGGTGCAGGTCGATCACGGCATCGTCGTGGTCGGCGTACCGCACGGTCGCGTCAGGCAGCATGCGCGCCACCGTAGTGGTCGGTCTAGGGTGCTGCTCATGACCAAGTGGGAATACCTGACTGCCCCTGTGCTCGTGCACTCCACCAAGCAGATCCTCGACAACTTCGGCTCGGACGGCTGGGAGCTCGTCCAGATGGTGCCCGGGATGAACCCGGAGAACCTCGTCGCCTACTTCAAGCGACCCGTTCAATGAACACCCCAACAAAACGCTCGCTGCGCTCCCGTTTCGCCGGGGACCCCGAATGAGCACCCCCGAGGAGCGGATCGCCGACCTCGGGCTGAGCGTGCCCGAGGTACCCAAGCCGGTAGCGGTGTACATCCCCGCCCTGCGCAGCGGCAATCTGCGTCTTCACCTCCGGCCAGTTGCCGATGCGAGACGGCCAGCTGATGTTGACCGGCAAGGTCGGTGGCGAGGTGAGCCAGGAGGAGGCCGTCGAGTGCGCGCGGCAGTGCGCACTCAACGCGATCGCCGCCGTGCGCGCCGAGGTGGGGGAGCTGTCCGCGGTCAAGCGGGTCGTCAAGGCCGTGGTGTTCGTGGCCTCGACCCCCGACTTCACCGGCCAGCCGTTCGTGGCGAACGGCCTCTCCGAGCTGCTCGGCGAGGTCTTCGGGGACGCCGGACGGCACGCCCGCTCCGCGGTCGGCGTCTCGGTGCTCCCGCTCGACGCACCGGTCGAGGTCGAGCTGATCGTGGAGGTCTGAGGCGTTGGTCCGCGTTCAGCTCCCGCCACAGCTGGTGGAGGACGCACGGGCCTACGCCGACGGCAGCCGTGAGCCCGCGGAGCCCCGCAACGCCGCCACGGTGGTGCTGCTGCGTCCGGGCCAGGAGGGTCCGGAGGTCTACCTGCTGCGTCGGCAGACCTCGATGGCCTTCGCCGGAGGCATGTGCGTCTTTCCGGGCGGGGGTGTCGACCCGCGCGACTTCGACCACCAGATCGCCTGGGCAGGACCGGACCCGCTGCAGTGGGCAGCGCGGCTCGGCACCGACGAGGCGACCGCACGGGCGCTCGTCTGTGCCGCCGTCCGGGAGACCTTCGAGGAGTCCGGTGTCCTGCTGGCCGGCGACTCCGCGGACACCGTGGTCGCCGACACCACCGGCGAGGACTGGGAGACCGACCGCGCCGCCCTCGAGGCTCGCGAGCTCGCCTTCACCGAGTTCCTCGACCGCCGCGGCCTGGTCCTCCGCACCGACCTGCTGGGCGTCTGGGCTGCCTGGCTCACCCCGGTCTTCGAGCCGCGCCGCTACCGCACCTGGTTCTTCGTCGCGGACCTTCCCGAGGGGCAGCGCACGCGCGACGTCTCCACCGAGTCGGACCACGTGACCTGGCTGCCAGCGATGACAGCCGTGCGCGACGTCGAGGAGGAGCAGATGTTCATGCTGCCGCCGACCTACCTGACCTGCCTGGACGTGGCCCAGTACGCCGACCCCGCCGGCGTGCTCGAGGCGGCCCACGAGCGCAGCGTCGAGATGTTCATGCCGGAGGTCGAGCAGAACGACGAGGGCGGCACCCTCTCGATCCCGCCCCGGTTCGAGGCGCTCCTCGAGGCCAGACCATGAGCTGGTCGGGTGGGTCCTTCGGCGAGCGCGCTCACTGCGTGCTCGCGCCGAACGCGAACATGATGACCCTCGACGGCACCAACACCTGGGTGCTGCGCGAGCCGGGTGCTGCCCGCTCGATCGTGATCGACCCGGGCCCACCGGACGAGTCCCACCTCACGGCCATCGCCGAGCGGGCCGGCTCCGTCGACGTCGTACTGCTCACCCATCACCACTTAGACCACTCGGAGGCCGCGAAGGAGTTCGCGGAGCGCATGGGCTGCGGCGTACGCGCCCTGGACCCGGAGTACCGCCTGGGCTCGGAGGGCCTCGGCGGCGGCGACGTCGTGGAGGTGGACGGACTCGAGGTGCACGTCGTCGCCACTCCCGGCCACACGGCCGACTCCCTGTCGTTCGTGCTCCCGGCCGAGCGTGCCGTCCTCACCGGCGACACGGTACTGGGCCGCGGCACCACGGTGGTGGCGCATCCCGATGGACGGCTCGGTGCCTACCTCGACTCGCTGGACCGGCTGCACGCCCTCGCGGAGTCGCGTGAGATCGCCACCATCTGGCCGGGCCACGGGCCGGTGATCGAGGACGCGCTGGGCGCACTCGACTACTACATCGCTCATCGCGCCGAACGGCTGGCGCAGGTCGAGTCCGCGGTGGCCGAGCTCCGCGACCAGCCGCATCCCGAGGGACTCGCCGCCGACGAGCTGCCCCGGAGGGTGGTGGAGATCGTCTACGCCGACGTCGACCCCGTGCTGTGGGGTGCGGCCGAGCTCTCGGTTCGCGCCCAGCTCGCGCATCTCGCCCAGCGCGACTGAACGCCTCGTCCGTGCGAGCGTCCACAATCCCGCATTGGCTGAACGCCGTGCCCTACGCCGGGATACCTTGCGAGGGTGCGGGAGAAGTTGGGAATGGCAGCGTTTGTGGTGCTGCTCATCGCCGTGTGGGGGGTCGGATTCCTCTGGGTCCGCGGCGACCTCAAACCCGGCTCCGACAAGGCCGACGCCGCCAAGGCGAGCCCGAGCAAGTCGGCGGATCCCAGCCCCTCCGCGACACCTGTGGTGCCTGAGCCCGGCGCGACCTACAGCGGCAAGGTGGCACCCGAGGACGAGCGCAAGGCAGTCGACGTGAACCCCGCGCCAGCGCGTCCCCGACCGCTCGTCCTGCCGCCGGTCGTCGCGTTCACGATGGCCTCCTTCAACGTGCTCGGCAGCAGCCACACCAACCGTGGTGGTCACTCCCCGGGCATGGCCTCGGGCCCGCAGCGGATCCCCGGCGCCCTCGCGATCCTGAACGGGCACGGCGTCAGCGTCGTCGGGATCCAGGAGTTCCAGCCGGACCAGCGGGCGGCGTTCCAGCGCCAGGCGCAGGGCTGGGCGATGTACCCAGGGCTGTCCCTCGGCCGGCGGGCCGGTGAGAACTCGGTCGCCTGGCGCACGGACACATGGGAGCTGGTGAAGCCGCGGACTGGTCAACATCCCGTACTTCAACGGCCGGATCCGGCCGATGCCCTTCGTGCTGCTGCGCCACACGAAGACCGGCGTGCTCTCCTACTTCTCCACGTTCCACAACCCCGCGAACATCGGTGGCAACCAGCAGCGGCACCGCAACGAGGCCACCCGGCGCCAGATCAACCTGTTCAACGATCTCGAGAAGACCGGCATCCCGCAGTTCGTCACCGGTGACATGAACGAGCGCGACGAGTACTTCTGCAAGGTCACCGGCGGCACGCCGCTCGTCGCCGCTGCTGGGGGCAGCAACAGCGGGGGGTGCTCACCGCCGAGGCCGACGCAGATCGACTGGATCTTCGGCAGCCCGAACGTGACCTTCTCGCGCTATGTCGTCGACCGCAGTGCCGCGGTGCGGCGTACGTCGGACCACCCTGCCATCGTCGCCACGGTGGTCATCGACGCGCTGAAGTACCAGAAGGCCTACCAGCCCGACCCGACCGTCACTCCCTGACGATCCGGCCCCAGAGGGGTCCTGGAGTCAGAAAAGGTGGCTCAGCGAGCGCGGCGCTTCATCCGCTCGACGTCGTGGATGACCACCGAGCGTGGCTCGAGGCGCAGCCAGCCGCGGGAGGCGAAGTCGGCGAGCGCCTTGTTGACGGTCTCGCGGGAGGCGCCGACCAGCTGGGCCAGCTCCTCCTGGGTGAGGTCGTGGTGCACGTGCACGCCGTCGTCGGCCGTGCGGCCGAAACGGTCGGCGAGGTCGAGCAGCGCCTTGGCAACACGGCCCGGGACGTCGGAGAAGACAAGGTCGGCGACCACCTCGTTGGTCTTGCGCAGCCGGCCGGCCAGCTGGGCCAGCAGACCCAGGGCGACACCGGGACGACCCTCGAGCCAGCGCAGCAGGTCGTCGTGGGAGAGCGAGAGGAAGACGGTCTCGGTGACGGCGGTGACTGTCGCGGAGCGCGGACCGGGGTCGAACAGGGAGAGCTCGCCGAACATCTGGCCGGGGCCGAGGATCGCCAGCAGGTTCTCCCGGCCGTCGGAGGAGGTGCGACCGAGCTTCACCTTGCCGTCGGTGACGATGTAGAGCTTGTCGCCCGGGTCGCCCTCGTGGAAGAGCACCTCTCCGCGGCGGAGCCTGTTCTCGCCCATCGAGGAGCGCAGCGCGTTGGCCGCCTCGTCGTCGAGGGCACTGAACAGCGGCGCCTGCCGGAGTACGCTCGTTATCCACGTGATGTCCCTTTCGATGTGCGCCGGACGCCACCGGCCGCGCGCGTGGTGCAGGTCACAGTCTGTCCCATCGGCTCGCTGGGCGCCACGCGACCCCACCCGCCGAGGATGCGTGCCCCGGTCTGGGATCCGCCTGCCGGCGCCGTACCCTGTTCGGCGTGCCCGACACCTCGCCGACTCCGGGGCCCCACACCGGGCCAGACACCGGACTGGTCCGACGCGCACGCAAGGTCAACCGCGTGCTGGCCGAGACCTATCCCGATGCCCGGATCGAGCTCGACTTCGACAACCCGTTCCAGCTCCTGGTCGTGACCGTGCTCAGCGCGCAGACCACAGACCGCCGGGTCAACGCGGTGCGGCCGACGCTGTTCGCTGCCTACCCCGACCCGCCCGCGATGGCTGCCGCACCCCGCGAGGACCTGGAGCGGATCATCGGGCCCCTGGGGTTCTTCCGGGCCAAGACCGAGTCGCTGCTCAAGCTCTCGGCTGCGCTCGTGGCCGACCACGGCGGCGAGGTGCCGTCGCGGCTCGAGGACCTGGTCACGTTGCCCGGCGTCGGTCGCAAGACCGCCAACGTGGTGCTCGGCAACGGTTTCGGGGTCCCGGGCATCACTGTCGACACCCACTTCGGCAGGCTGATCCGGCGGCTCGGCTGGACCGAGGAGACCGACCCGGTCAAGGCCGAGCACGCGATCGGGGCGCTGTTCCCCAAGCGCGACTGGACCCTGCTCAGCCATCACCTGATCTGGCACGGCCGGCGGGTCTGCCACGCGAAGAAGCCGGCCTGCGGTGCCTGCACGGTGGCGAAGTGGTGCCCGTCGTACGGCGCGGGGCCGACCGACCCGGCGCTGGCGGCTGCGCTGGTCAAGACCCAGGGTCCGGCATGAGCCTGCGGGTGCAAAGCGTGGTCGTCGGTGTGCTGGCCGCTCTCGTGCTCAGCGGCTGCTCCTCCGGGGGCACCGGGGTCAAGAAGGACGAGCCGGACCGGCTGCCGAACGTCACGCTCGCCTCACTGACCTCCGGGGAGGGCGTCGACCTCGCCTCGTTGCGCGGGCCGATGGTGGTCAACCTCTGGGCCAGCTGGTGCGTGCCCTGCCGCAGGGAGCTGCCGCTCTACCAGGCCTACTCGGTGAAGTACGCCGGCAAGGTGGACGTGGTCGGCATCGACTTCCAGGAGACCCGCGACGAGAGCGCCCGGAAGCTGGCCACCGACTCCGGCGTGGACTACCCGCTCTACACGGACCCCGACGGCGAGCTGCGTGCCCGAGGCCTGCCCAAGGTGATCCTGCTCGACGAGGAGGGCCGGGTGGCCTACGAGCAGTACGTCGAGATCACCTCGGTGGGCCACCTCGAGAGGTTGGTCGCGAAGCACCTCGGGGTCCAGTCATGAGCCCGCCAGAAGGTCTGCCCGAGTGGCTCGTGCCCATCAGCGACGGGGCGAACTCGATCACGGCGGCCGACATCAGCCTGTTCGTCCCACCCGAGGGGTCCGACACCCGCAAGGGCGCGGTGCTGATGCTCTTCGGTGAGGGGCCCAACGGTCCGGACCTGCTGCTCACCGAGCGTGCCCACGACATGCGCTCACACCCCGGCCAGGTCTCCTTCCCGGGCGGCTCGATCGACGCCACCGACGCCTCACCGACCGCGGCCGCCCTGCGTGAGGCGGAGGAGGAGACCGGGCTCGACCCTGCCGGCGTCGAGGTGTTCGGCACCCTTCCCGAGCTCTGGCTGCCGCCGAGCAACTTCGCTGTCACCACAGTGCTCGCCTGGTGGAAGGACCCCTCCAAGGTGGAGGTCGTCGACCCGCGCGAGGTCAACGCCGTCCTCCGGGTGCCGATCGAGGAGCTGCTCGACCCGCAGCACCGGGTGACCGTCGTACACCCGATCGGATACAGCAGCCCGGGCTTCCTGATCGGCGACTCCAAGGACCTCATCCTGTGGGGTTTCACCGCCGGCCTGATCAACAAGCTGTTCGACCACGTGGGCCTCACCCGGCCGTGGGACGCGTCCGTGGAGCAGGCATTGCCGGACTACATGTTCGGCCTGGGTCAAGATTGACCCCGTCACCCGGCTGATCGGCCGACCTCGCGAAGGGCTCGCATGAACTTCCTTGACTGGAGTCTGGTCGTGCTGACCCTTGCCTACGCCCTCTCGGGCTACTGGCAGGGCTTCATCGCCGGCGCCTGCGCGACCGCCGGGCTGCTGATGGGCGGCCTGGCCGGGATCTGGCTGGCGCCGGTCCTGCTGGGAGACGCCGCGCCGTCGCTCTGGGTCTCGCTGGGCGCACTGTTCGTCGTACTCCTGATGGCGTCGGTGGGCCAGGCGGTGCTCCAGTACTTCGGGACCCGGCTGCGCGCGCGCCTCACCTGGCAGCCGATCCGGGCTCTCGACGCGGTCGGGGGCGCAGTGCTCAGCGTGGTGGCGGTGCTGCTCGTGGCGTGGATGCTCGGCGTGGCGATCAGCGGCTCGCGGATCCCCGGGATCAGCCCGCAGGTGCGCGACTCGCAGGTGCTGCGCACGGTGAACGAAGTGATGCCGGTGAAGGCGCAGCAGGCGCTGCGCTCCTTCGACGACGTCGTCGGGTCCAGCTTCTTCCCGCGCTACCTCGAGCCGTTCGCGCCCGAGCGCATCGTGAGCGTGCCGCCGCCGGACCGCCGGGTGCTCCGCGATCCCGAGATCCGCGCGGCCTCGGACAGCGTGTTCAAGATCCGCAGCAACAACCGGTGCGGCAGCGGTGTCGAGGGCACCGGGTTCCTCTACGCCCCGGGGAAGCTGATGACCAACGCGCACGTGGTCGCGGGTGTCACCGAGCCGATGGTCCAGGTGGACAAGCGGTCCGTGAAGGCGACGGTCGTCTACTACAACCCGGACGTGGACGTCGCCGTGCTCGACGTACCGAATCTGGACGGGCCCACGATCCGGTTCGAGCTCGGTGGCAAGGAGGGGCAGCAGGGTGCGGTGCTCGGCTTCCCGCAGGACGGTCCGTTCGACGCCCGGCCGGTCCGGATCCGCAGCGACCAGCGGCTGCGGTCGCCCGACATCTACGGCAACGGCACCGTGACCCGCCACGTCTTCTCGCTCCGCGGGCTGATCCGCCCGGGCAACTCCGGTGGCCCGGTGGTCTCCACCCAGGGCCGGGTCCTCGGCGTGGTCTTCGCCGCGTCAGTGAGCGACCCCGACACGGGCTACGCCCTCACCGCGGACCAGGTACGCCGAGCCGCAGCCATTGGTCTGGACGCGGAGGACAAGGTCTCGAGCGGGAACTGCGCGTAGCGGGGATGCAGGTTTCCCCGGCCGACCGGGGAAACCGGTCGTTGTCGGCCGAAGCATCACCCCACAACGACAGGGATTGCCCGACAACCCCCGCCGAAATGTCGCGCGTTCTGATCGCCCCGGCGTACGACGAGCCGCTGATCAGCCTCGCTTGAGCAGGCTCTTGTTCTCCTTGGCCTGGTAGATGGCCTTCTCGGGCGGCTTGACCTTCTTGATCTGGCGGACGCCGACGAAGGCGAGCAGACCGGCGACGAGCAGGTAGGCGCCGAAGACGATCAGGAAGCACCAGGCGAGATCGAGCCCGGTCATCGCGATGAAGTACGCGAAGGCGACCGAGATCATGATGACCGCGAGCAGCACGAGGAAGCCGGCCGCGGCGAACATCGCGATGCTGATGCCGCCCGCCTTGACCGAGACCTTCAGCTCCGACTTGGCGAGCTGGATCTCGCTCTGGATCAGGCTGGAGACGTCGCGGCTGGCGTCGACGACCAGCTTGCCGATCGTCGGCTCATCGGTGTCGATGGGCTCGCGTTGTGACATGGCAGGTCATTTCCCTTCGAGGACTTCTGACGTCGCGTCGAACACTATCGTCACGCCTCACGGTGCCGTCGGTTGCGGCGTCCCAGGATCAGGGCGGCCGCCAACCCGGCCAGCAGTGACGCGAGCAGCACCGCGGTCTTGGCCTGCTCGCGCTCGGTGCCGGTGAAGGCCAGGTCGCTGACCAGCAGCGCTACGGTAAAGCCGGCGCCGGCCAGCACGCCGACCCCCGCCAAGTCGCGCCAGGCCAGCCCCTCGTTCAGCTCCGGCGTGTGAACCTGGTCACCAGCCAGGAGCCGCCCAGGACGCCGATCGGCTTGCCCAGCACCACGAGGCCGGCCAGGGCGAACGCGATGTCCGTCGCGGCGGGCACCGCCCACCCGATCAGGTTGTCGGTGCCGCGGTTGAGCACCACGAAGATCAGTGCGGGTACGGCGCCCCCGCAGCAGGCACCGACGACCGGGACGGCGGCGTCGGCCGGACGGCGCAGGGAACCGACGAGCAGCTCGCGCTTGAGCTCAAGGCCCGCGACGAAGAAGAAGACGGTCAGGGCGCCGTCGGAGGCCCCGTGCTCGACGTCGAGGGGACCGACCTGCCACGCGCGGAACCCTCGTAGGAGGAGAAATCGAGAGTGGCCCAGGTCACCGCCACCAGCGCGGCGAGCAGTGCGACCGAGCCGCCAACTGTCTCCGAGCGCAGCAGGGCACCGAGGAAGGTGCTCTCGCCGCTGTCCGCGTCAGCGAAGAAGGCGGCGGCGGTTGATCACGGGCGCTCACCCTGTCGGTTTGGTGCCTCGCTCCCGATCTGGGAGACTCTGCCGAAGTTGGAGGGGAGTATTCCTTCGCGGCGATCTCGTCATCACGGTCGGGCCCTGAGCAGCACGGAGCCCGGCCCGGGGTCGTCGGCCACCAGGCGGTGGCGGAAGAGACCTCCGGACCCCGCAATATGAGCAGGGTGTGCTGCGCGCAGGTGCAGTCACCCCGAGTCCGGAGGCAGACATGGATGTATCCCCCCTGGTGTGGTGGCTCACGATCGGCATCACGAGCGTGGTCCTCCTCTTCGACGTGGTCGTGATCGGACGGCGGCCGCACGAACCCTCCCGCAAGGAGGTCAGCCTGGCCCTCGGCTTCTTCGTCGGGCTCGCCGTCCTCTTCGGGATCGCGGTGTGGGTCTTCTACGGGCACAAGTACGGCACCGAGTTCTTCGCGGGCTGGCTGACCGAGTACTCCCTCTCGATCGACAACCTGTTCATCTTCCTGATCATCATGAGCAAGTTCGGCGTACCCAGGGAGCTGCAGCAGAACGCGCTCCTCGTCGGCATCGTGCTCGCGCTGATCATGCGCGGCATCTTCATCGCGGTCGGTGCGGCGGCGATCAACAACTTCAGCTGGGTCTTCTACATCTTCGGCCTCTTCCTGATCTGGACCGCGTGGAAGCTCGCGAAGGAGGGCGCCGAGGACGAGGACGACTTCGAGGAGAGCCGCCTGATCAAGTTCGTGGAGCGCAAGTTCCCCGCGACCTCGGAGTGGCACGGCACCAAGCTGTTCATCAAGGAGAACGGCAACCGCCTGATCACCCCGATGTTCATCGTGATCATCGCGCTGGGCACCACCGACCTGCTGTTCGCGCTCGACTCGATCCCGGCGATCTACGGCCTCACCGAGGAGCCGTTCATCGTGCTCACCGCGAACATCTTCGCGCTGATGGGGCTACGGCAGCTGTACTTCCTGATCGGCGGCCTCCTCGAGCGCCTGGTCTACCTCTCCTACGGCTTGGCGTTCCTGCTCGGTTTCATCGGCGTCAAGCTGATTCTGCACGCCCTCCACGAGAACGAGCTGCCCTTCATCAACGGCGGCGAGCACGTCAGCTGGGCGCCTGACATCCCGATCTGGCTCTCGCTGGCGGTGATCATCGGGACGCTCGTCGTGACCACGGTGCTCAGCCTGCTGAAGTCCAGGAGCATGTCCAACGAGGAGCAGGACTCGTCCACCGGCCCCCGGCGCGACTGGGAAGACGACTGACCACACCGCCGACCCGTCGCATCTGAAAGGGAAGAACTTTCAGATGCGACGGGTCGGCGTGGTTTTGGCTTTCAGATGCGACGGGTCGGCGGGTGGGTCAGGAGTCGTCCTTGTCATCCTTGCCGTCTGACTCCGCGCCCTTGCTGATCAGGTCCATCACGGTGGAGTCGGCGAGCGTGGTGACGTCGCCCACCTCGCGGTGCTCGGCGACGTCCTTGAGGAGCCGGCGCATGATCTTGCCGGACCGCGTCTTGGGCAGCTCGGGCACGACCATGATCTGACGCGGCTTGGCGATCGCGCCGATCTCCTTCTGCACGTGCTTGCGCAGCTCCTCGATGAGTGAGTCCGGTGCCTCCTCACCCTCTTCGAGCGCCGACTCCCGCAGGATCACGAACGCACACACGGCCTGGCCGGTGGTCTCGTCCTCGGCGCCCACCACTGCGGCCTCGGCCACCTTCGGGTGCGACACCAGGGCCGACTCGATCTCAGTGGTGGAGAGCCGGTGACCGGAGATGTTCATGACGTCGTCGACCCGGCCGAGCAGCCAGATGTCGCCGTCGTCGTCCTTCTTGGCGCCGTCGCCGGCGAAGTAGTAGCCCTGCTTCTCGAACCGCGACCAGTAGGTGTCCTTGAACCGGTCGTCGTCGCCCCAGATCGTGCGCAGCATCGAGGGCCACGGCTCCTTGACGACCAGGAAGCCGCCGGAGCCGTTGGGCACCGACTCGCCTTCGTCGTTCACGACGTCCACCACGATGCCGGGGATCGACTTCATCGCCGACCCGGGCTTGGACGCGGTCACCCCGGGCAGCGGGCTGATCATGATCGAGCCGGTCTCGGTCTGCCACCAGGTGTCGACGATCGGCGTCTTGTCGGCGCCGATGTTCTCGCGATACCAGATGTAGGCCTCCGGGTTGATCGACTCACCCACGGACCCGAGCAGCCGCAGCTTGGACAGGTCGTGGTCCTCGGGGATGTTGCCACCCCACTTCATGAACGTCCGGATCGCTGTGGGAGCGGTGTAGAAGATCGTGACGCCGTACTTCTCGCAGATCTGCCACCAGCGACCCTTGTCCGGGGTGTCAGGCGTGCCCTCGTAGATCACCGAGGTGGCCTGGTTCGCGAGCGGTCCGTAGACGCCGTAGGAGTGCCCGGTGACCCAGCCGACGTCGGCGGTGCACCAGTAGACGTCCTCGTCCGGCTTCAGGTCGAAGATGCCCCAGTGGGTGTAGGAGCACCCGACCAGGTAGCCACCCGTCGTGTGCAGGATGCCCTTGGGCTTGCCGGTCGTGCCCGAGGTGTACATGACGTAGAGCGGGTGCTCGGAGTCGAAGAACTCGCACTCGTGCTCCGCGGACTGCTCGTCCACGAGCTCGTGCCACCAGACGTCGCGCTCGTCGTCCCACTCCACGTCCTCGCCCGTACGACGGACGACGAGCACCTTGCGGACCTCGTGGCCCTCGTCCTTCGCCTTCTCGCAGGCCTCGTCGACCGCAGGCTTCAACGCCGATGGGGCGCCCCGGCGGTAGCCACCGTCCGAGGTGATCACGACTCGGGCGTCGCAGTCGGCGAGACGGCTGGACAGCGCGTCGGAGGAGAATCCGCCGAACACCACGGTGTGCGGGGCACCGATGCGGGCGCAGGCGAGCATCGCGACGACCGTCTCGGGGATCATCGGCATGTAGATCGCGACCCGGTCCCCGGTCTCGACACCGAGCTCGACCAGCGCGTTGGCGGCCTTGGACACCTCGTCCTTGAGCTCGGAGTAGGTGATGTCGCGGGTGTCGTCCTCGGGCTCACCGACCCAGTGGAAGGCGACCTTGTCGCCAGCGCCGTTCTCGACGTGCCGGTCGACGCAGTTGTACGCCGCGTTGAGCTTGCCGCCGACGAACCACTTCGCGAACGGCGGGTTGTCCCAGTCGAGGACCTGGTCCCACTTGGTGTCCCAGTCGAGCCGGTCAGCCTGCTTCTCCCAGAAGGCCAGACGGTCCTTCTCGGCCTCGTCGTACGCGTCTTCGGTGAGGTTGGCGTGCTTCGCGAACTCCTCGGGAGGCTCGAACCGGCGCTCCTCGTGGGCCAGGTTGGCCAGTGTTCCGCTGGACTCGTCGCTCATCGAATCGCTCCTCATAGACGTGTCTGTGGCTCGTTCTGAGTTCTGTCTGTGGTCGTACCCGGTTCATCCGAACTTACTAGCCGAGCAGCGTCCGGACGACCCTCGAGCGGGCCATCCGGACGCTGTACGAGCAGGCTGCTCTCTCAGTGCTGGACCGCTACCTCGGAGCCCGCGCCGGTGAGGGCACGCACCTCGAGCTCGGTGTAGCGCTCCTCCGACTCCGGCTCCTTCGACGTGACGGAGCCGAGGTAGCCGAGCAGGAAGCCCAGCGGGATCGACACGATGCCCGGGTTCTCCAGGGGGAACCACGAGATGTCGATGCTGGTCGGCAGAATCGACAGGTTCTTCCCCGAGGGGTCGACGCCCTTGCCGGACATGATCGGGCTGAAGATCACCAGTCCGACCGAGGAGATCAGACCACCGTAGATGCTCCACACCGCACCACGGGTGTTGAACCGTCGCCAGAACATGTTGTAGACGATCGCCGGCAGGTTGGCCGAGGCGGCGATCGCGAAGGCGAGCGCCACCAGGAAGGCGATGTTCAGCTTCTGCGCCGGGATCGCGAGCAGGATGGCGACCAGACCGATGACACCGGCCGCGATTCGGGCGACCTTGAGCTCTTCCTTCTCGGTCGCCTTTCCCTTCCGCCAGACACTGTTGTAGAGGTCGTGCGCGACGCTCGCACTCGAGGTGAGTGTCAGGCCGGCGACCACCGCCAGGATCGTGGCGAAGGCAACGGCCGCGATCACCGCGAGCAGGATTGCGCCACCGGTGGATCCGGCGCCGCCTCCGACGGTCTCCGCGAGAAGTGGCGAGGCCAGGTTGCCGCCCGAGGTGGTGACCCGCTCCATGTCGCCCTTGTTCAGCATCGCCGCGGCACCGAAGCCGAGCACCAGCGTGAACAGGTAGAAGGTGCCGATCAGGCCGATCGCCCAGAGCACCGACTTCCGTGCGTCTCGTGAGGTGGGGACCGTGTAGAAGCGGATCAGGATGTGCGGAAGACCGGCAGTTCCGAGGACCAGGGCGAGACCCAGGCTGAGGAAGTCGATCTTGCTGGTCGTCGAGACGCCGTACTTCAGACCGGGCTCCAGGAACGCAGATCCCTTGCCACTGTTGCTCGCGGCAGAACCGAGGAGGTCGGAGAGGTTGAAGTTGAACTCGATGAGCACGAGTACGACGATCAGGGCCGAGCCCGCCATCAACAGGACTGCCTTGACGATCTGCACCCAGGTGGTGCCCTTCATGCCGCCGACGGTCACGTAGAACACCATCAGGATGCCGACGGCGAAGATGGTCAGGTTGATGGCTGTCTGGCTGTCGATGCCCAGAAGCAGCGAGACCAGGGTGCCCGCACCGACCATCTGCGCCAGCAGGTAGAAGATCGAGACGACGACCGTCGAAGCGGCTGCCGCCTGGCGCACCGGCTTCTGCTTCATCCGGTAGGCGAGCTGGTCGGCCATGGTGTAGCGCCCGGAGTTCCGCAGCACCTCTGCAACGAGGAGCAGCGCGACGAGCCAGGCGACCAGGAAGCCGATCGAGTAGAGGAAGCCGTCATAGCCGGACAGGGCAATGGCGCCGGAGATGCCGAGGAACGAGGCGGCGGACATGTAGTCGCCGCCGATGGCGAGACCGTTCTGGAAGCCGCTGAACCCACGCCCGCCTGCGTAGTAGTCAGCTGCGCCGCTGGTCTGCCGGCTCGCCCAGAAGGTGATGGCGATGGTCAGGGCAACCACGGCCAGGAACAGCCCGCTGGTGAGGACCTGGTGGTCTGCGGCCATCACAGTGAGCTGGCCGATCAGCTGGGCGCTCATGCGTCCTCCTCGCGGTTGCTGCGGTTCTTCATGTAGTCCTCGTCAAGCTGACGGGCCAGCGGATCGAGGTGCTTGGTCGAGTAGTTGCTGTAGACCCACGCGAGGGCGAAGGTGGTCGCGAACTGGAGCAGCCCGAACACCAGTGCGACGTTGATGTTCCCGACGAGCTTGTGGGACATGAAGTCGGTCGCCCAGTTCGACATCACCACGTAGAGCAGGTACCAGACGAGGAAGGCGATGGTGGCCGGGAAGGCGAACCCGCGGTAGCGCCGACGCAGCTCCTTGAACTCGGCGGCCTCGCTCAGTCGGTCATAGACCGGGTCGTGCCTGGACGCTTGGTAGTCGACGCCCGCTGCGGCGCGGTCACGTGTTGGATCAGCCATGAGGGGCCCTTCTCGATTGGGGCTGTGATCACGGTCACCGTGGCAGCGACAGCGCCGAGCCGCCACCGTGAACGGTGGGTAGCGCGACGGACGGATGGGACGAATCGCTCAGCGGTCGAGGACGTACGACGAACGGTCAGCCGCGGTCCAGCTGGACCGTCTCCGGGGTGTGCAGCCTGACCATGAACCGCGAGGTGTGGGCCGGCAGCCGGTGCTTGGTGAGCCGGGAGACCACGACCATGGTGGCGAAGGCCAGCGGGACCGCGCACGCCGCCGGCTGGTCGACCACCGCCGCGAACCAGCCACCGGTGCGGTCGGACGTCAGGTTGTCGACGACCGCCCAGCCCGTCAGCCCGCCACCGACCAGCAGACCGGCGAGCGCACCGACATCGGTCAGGCCGCGCCACCAGATGCCGAGCACCAGCAGCGGGCAGAACGTGGCGGCTGCCATCGCGAAGGCCAGCCCGACCACTGTCGCCACGGCCACGTCCCGCGCGACCAGCGCCAGCAGGAACGGCACGACGACGGCCACGACCGCACTGAGCCGGAACGCCGTCACCCCCTCCACACGCTTGCTCATCACGTCCTGGGTGATCACACCCGCGACGGCGATCGTGAGGCCGGACGAGGTGGCCAGGAACGCGGCGAAGGCACCGGCGGTCAGCAGCGCGGTCAGCAGCTCGCCGCCCAGGGCACCGACCATCCTCGATGGCAGCTCGAGCACGACGCCGTCGGCGCCACCGGTGCCGACCAGGTCGGGTGCGTAGAGCCGGCCGAGGGCGGCGTACATCGGGGGCAGCACGTAGAACAGGCCGAGCAGTGCGAGCACCGCGACTGTCGTCTGCCGCGCCGCCTTGCCGTCGGGGTTGGTGTAGAAGCGCACCACCACGTGCGGCAGGCCCATGGTGCCGAGGAAGGTCGCGATCATCAGCGAGTACGTCGAGTAGAGGGGATGGTCTCCGGCGAAGTCGACCGGGTCGGCCCACGTCGTACCGGACTCTCCTCCGACGAACAGGCTCGGGTCCGCAGGCGAGCGGCCACCGTCGCCGATCCACACCAGCAGCAGGAAGACGAGCGGGATGAGCAGCGCCGTGAGCTTGAGCCAGTACTGGAACGCCTGCACGAAGGTGATCGAGCGCATCCCGCCTGCCAGCACGTTGAGGAGTACGACGACCGCGACCACGAGTCCACCGGCCCATCCAGGGAGGCCGGTCGCCGTGCGCAGGGCGACGCCCGCGCCTTGCAGCTGGGGCATCACGTAGAGCCAGCCGATCGCCACCACCATCAGCGACGCGAAGGTGCGCACAGCCCGGGAGTCCAGCCTGGCCTCGGCGAAGTCGGGAAGTGTGTAGGCGCCTGACCGACGCAGCGGCGCGGCCACCAACACCAGCAGGACGAGGTAGCCGGCCGTCCAGCCGACCGGGTACCACAGCATCTCGGCACCGAAGGTGAGGACAAGGCCGGCGATGCCGAGGAAGGACGCGCCCGAGAGGTACTCGCCGCTGATCGCATAGGCGTTCATGGCGGGGCGCACCGAGCGCGAGGCCACGAAGAAGTCCGAGGTGGTCCGGCTGAACTTCAGTCCCCACGTGCCGATCGCCAGGGTCGCGATCGTGACGAACAGCACCGCGACCACCGCGGAGGCACTGCTGTTCACGACCGCTCGACCACCCGGGCGAACGCGCGCTCGTTGCTCTCGGCTCGACGCACGTAGCGCCAGGCCAGGAACACCAGCACGGGGTAGCAGCCGAAGCCGAGCACGCCCCAGGAGACCGGCATCCCGAGCACGTGCTGGGTGGTGAGCCCGGGGAGGAGCGTGAACACGAGCGGCAGCGTGCCGATCGTGAGGGCCAGGACCACCAGGGTGGTGACCGCGAGCCGGAGCTGCGCGCGCAACAGCGTCCGCACGTAGATCTCGCCGACCTCGCTCTGCGCATCGATCTCGGAGGTGGCCGTCAGCCGCGGCCGCAGTCGTGGGCGTTCGGTCCAGGGGCTGGTGACCCGGACCCGTTGGGGGACGCGCTCCGGCGGCTGGGTCATGCCGTCGACTCCGACCCACCGCCGGCAGGACCCGGCCGCGCGCTGCGCACCAGCAGGTCGCGGAGCTCGCGCGTGTGTCGCCGGCTGACCTGGAGCTCGTGCCCACCGATCATCACCGAGCAGCGCCCACCGTCGACGCGGACCTCGTCGACGAAGGCCGTCGCGATCAGGATCGAGCGGTGGATCCTGACGAAGCCGGCGCCCGACCAGTCCTGCTCGAGCTGGGTCAGTGGCACCCGGACGAGGTGGCTGTCCTCGGCTGTGTGCAGGCGGGCGTAGTCGCCCTCTGCCTCGACGTAGCGAATCTGGGAGACAGGCACGAAGCGGGTGACCCCGCCCCGCTCGACGGGCACCTGCTCCTCGACGTGCTCGGGCCGCGCGGTCGCCAGCACCCGTCGTACCGCCTCGGCGAGACGCTCCGCGCGCACCGGCTTGAGGACGTAGTCGACCGCGTTGAGCTCGAAGGCGTCCACGGCGTGCTGGTCGTGGGCGGTCACGAACACCGCGGCCGGAGGGCTCTTGAAGCGGGCGAGCACCTGGGCGAGCTCGATGCCGGTGAGCCCGGGCATCTGGATGTCGAGGAAGACGGCGTCGACCTCGAGCTGCTGCAGCAGTCGCAGCGCCTCGGTGGGGGAGTCGGTGGCGTGCACCTCGGAGACCCGCTCGTCGTGCTCGAGCAGGAAGGTCAGCTCGTCGAGGGCGGGGCGCTCGTCGTCGATGACCAGGACGCGGAGGCCGCTCATGTGGTCACGCCGGGGGCGAACTTCGGCACGCGTACGACGACCTTGGTGCCGGCGCCGGGTGCGGTCTCCACGACCAGACCGTATTCGTCCCCGAAGGTGGTGCGCAGCCGCTCGTCCACGTTGGCGAGCCCGACCGTCTCGCTGCCGGCCTCACCGGCGAGGATCGCGCGGATGCGCTCGGGGTCTTGACCGGCTCCGTTGTCCTCGACGGAGATGACGCACTCGCGATCCATGTCGCGGGCCTCGATCGTGATGCGGCCGCCCTCGGTGACGGACTGGATCCCGTGCTGCACGGCGTTCTCGACCAGCGGTTGCAGGCACAGGAACGGGACGCTCACCCCGAGGACCTCTGGCGCGATCTGCAGCGTGACCTGCAGCCGGTCGCCGAAGCGGGCCTGCTCGAGCAGCAGGTAGCGCTCCACCGAGCGCAGCTCCTCGGCCAGCGTGGTGAAGTCGCCGTGCTGGCGGAACGAGTAGCGGGTGAAGTCGGCGAACTCCAGCAGCAGGTCGCGCGCACGGTCGGGGTCGGTGCGCACGAAGGACGCGATCGCGCCGAGCGAGTTGTAGATGAAGTGCGGGCTGATCTGGGCACGCAGCGCCCGCACCTCGGCCCGCATGAGCCGGTGCCGCGACTCGTCGAGCTCGGCGAGCTCGAGCTGGCCGGACACCCAGCTGGCCACCTCCTCGGTCGCGCGGAGCAGGCTGGCCGACGACTGGTCGGTCAGCGCGACCAGGGCGCCCGCGACCCTGTCGTCGATGACGAGCGGGCTGGCGATCGCGTGCTGGACGAGGCAGGCCTGGGTCTCACAGGCGAGCTCGGCACGCCCGGCGACCACGGTGCTGGTGGCGTCGATAGCCCGGCGGGCGAGCGCGTGGGCGTGGTCGGCGTGATGAGTGGACAGCCCGTCGTACCCGAGGAGGTTGTGGGTGTCCGCGATCGCCACGGCTGCCGTGCCGAGCAGGTTGCGCAGGTGACGCAGGCTGCGTTCGACCGACTCCGGGTTGAGGCCCTCGCGCAGCGCTGGCGAGGCGAGCGACGCGGTGTGCAGGGTCTGGAAGGTGGCCAGGTCGGCATCGCTGCCCAGCTGACGGGGATACCAGCGGCTGCGCAGGCCCTCGAACGGCATCAGTCGTCCTCAGGTCACCTGAAGTCGATCAGCTGGGTGCCGGGGTCCTCGGGCGGGCGCTTCCTCGCCGGCGTGCCGGTCTCGGCACCGGTCTCGGCAACGGACTCGTCGTCGGCGGCGGCTCGGGTCGGAGGAGGTGGCTCGGGCGGCAGCTCCTGGTGGCGTACGACGGCCCGGTAGCACCTGGTCACCCAGGCCAGCTGCATCCCGTCGTGACCACGGCCGTAGCCGGCGTACAGCGCATCGACCTTGGCCAGCACGCTCGCGCGGTCGGTCTCGCTCATCGTGGCGACGTGGGAGACGGAACGGGTGAGGTCGGCCAACGAGGCCGCGGTGTGGGTCTGCCAGAAGCGGAACTGCTTCTTCTCCACGAACCCGAAGAACGGTGTCTCCATGAGGGGCATCGCGGCCTCGTCCTGGGTGCCGGCGTCCGGCGAGATGAGCTGCTTGAGCCGGCGGACCCACGGGACCCCCTCGTCGTAGGTGTTCCACGCCAGCGCGAGGATCCCGCCCGGCCGCAGCACCCGGGCGATCTCGGGCAGCGCGCGGTCGTGGTCGAACCAGTGGAACGACTGGCCGCACACCACGAGGTCCACCGAGCGCGACCGCAGCGGGATGTGCTCGGCCGTGGCGACGACGTGCTTGACCGGCACCCGCTCACCGAGCCGGGACAGCATCTCTGGCGAGGGGTCGGTGGCCAGGATGTCGTGCCCACCACCGCGGGCGGCGCCTTGGCTGCTGTGCAGCACCTCGGTGAGCTTGCCCGTGCCCGCGCCGAGCTCGAGGATCATCGAGGACCCGGAGCCGGTCAGCCAGCTGACCGCTTCCTCGGGGTACGACGGGCGCGCTCGGTCGTAGGCGTCGGCCACCGGGCCGAACGACTGTTCAGGGGGTGGGCTCTGCCGGCTCTCGTGCCTGCCCTTGGGCTCGCTCATCGTGCGCTCGAAGTTACCCGATACCCTTCCCGCCGTGCCCGACCTGCCCAGCGATCCCTCCGGCAACCCGGGACAGCCCGATCCGCTGACCTGGCTGACCGAGCTCGAAGGCGTCCCGTCGGCGTTCGCCGCGACGCGTGACGGCATCGACGTGATTCTGCGCGACCGTGGTCTGCGCCGGACAACTCCCGAGCAGACGGCGGAGTCGCTGCTCCGTGGCGCCCAGGCGAGCGCAGCGCTGGCGGGGTCGACCTCGTCGCTGGAGGAGGTGCGCAGTGGCGCCGCGGATGCCATCGCTCGGGCCGCCGTGAGGGTGAGCACCGAGCTGCTCTCCCTGGTGCCGGTGGTCGGCCGTTCGCCGGCACAGGTCTTCGCGCGACTGCACGCACTCACCGGGGGGTCGTCGCCGGGACAGCCGGTATCGGCCGAGGCCGCGGATCGCCTGCAGTCGCTGGCGCAGACGATGCTCCGGACGAAGGCGCCCGCACTGCTGGTGGCCGCGCTCGTGCACGCCGACCTGGTCAGTGCCTCGCCGTTCGCCGACCACAACGGGATCGTCGCCCGGGCCGCCGAGCGGCTGGTGCTGGTCGGCAGGGGAGTTGACCCGGCCTCGCTCGTCGTACCCGAGGCTGGGCACCTGGCGTTGCGTGCGGAGTACGAGTCCAACCTGCGGGCCTACCGCGACGGCGGCACCAGCGGGCTGCACTCGTGGCTGCTCTACGCCGCCGAGGCGCAGACGAAGGGCGCCGAGGCGAGCCCGTTGCGCACGGGTTGAGCTGATTCCTCTACACAGATGAGCGGCACCGGGATGCCCCAGACAGGTCTGGGGAGTCTCGATGCCGCTCGACACACGGGATGGTTACCAAGCGTGCATTGTCTAATTGTGGTCCCCGGCAGATCCGAGTAACCGACACCCTGTAGGAAGGGTAGATCGCCGCGTGGGTACCGCCACCGTGTGAGTCTCTGGAGTTGTCACTCCTTTGTACGCCGGGCCCCGAAGCATCACAAGCCTTGACTTTTCAGGCTGCGGCGCGACGGCGCCTGGCGCTGAGCCAAACGGCCGCAAAGATCGCCGCCAGACCTCCGACGGTCAGCGCCGCGATGGTCGGAGTCCGGGGAGGCAGCTTCACTCTGCTGCGCAGGGCAACCGGCTTCTCGAAGACCAGGATCGGCCAACCTCGGTCGCGCGCGATCCGCCGCAGCTCCTTGTCGGGGTTCACGGCGTAGGGGTGGCCGACCTCCTCCAGCATGTGCACGTCGGTCACGGAGTCGCTGTAGGCGTAGGACCGGTCGAGGTCGTAGCCGCGCTTGCGGGCGAGGTCGCGGATCGCCTTGGCCTTGTTCTCGGCGTAGGCGTAGAACTTGATGTCGCCGGTGTACTTGCCGTCCGCGACCTCCATCCGGGTCGCGATCACCTTGTCTGCGCCGAGCATCTCGCCGATCGGCTCGACCACCTCCGAGCCGCTGGTGGAGACGATGATGACGTCGCGTCCGGCGAGGTGATGGGTCTCGATCAGGCTGACCGCCTCGTCGTACACCAAGGGATCGACGATGTTGTGCAGGGTGTCGGCCACGATCTCCTTGACCGTCTCCACGTCCCAGCCCGAGCACAGCTGCGACATGAACTGCCGCATCTTCTCCATCTGGTCGTGGTCGGCGCCGCCGACGAGGTAGACGAACTGGGCGTACGCCGACCGCAGCACTGCTCCCCGCGAGATCAGGCCCCCTGCCTGGAACTCGCGGCTGAACGCGAGCGTGCTCGACTTCGCAATGATCGTCTTGTCGAGGTCGAAGAACGCTGCCGTCGGTCGGGCCACCGGGCTCATGCTTGAAGTGTAGGCAGCGTGGGCGATTCCCCCATGAGGATGGCCATTTCGCGTGCACAGGGTGTGGGCGCGAGTGCGTCGTCCACAATTTCGTTGCGCCGCAGTGCGAGCCGACGGCGGCAGCGACAACATCGCTGCATGGATGTCACCGCCCCGCTCCTCGTCTCCGCCGACCCGTTGCTCGTGGCCGACGTGCAGCGCCTGTGCGCCGCGGCCGGTGTGGTTCCCGAAGTGGTCCGCGACGCAGCCCATGCGATGCGGCTGTGGACCAGCGCTCCCGTCGTGCTCGTCGGCGCCGACTGTGCTCCAGTCGTCGCTGCCTCCAGCCCGCCGCGACGTCAGCGCGTGCACGTCCTGGGCCGCACGCCCGTCGGCGACGTCCTGTTCCGGGAGGCACTTGCTGTGGGGGCCGAGACGGTGGCCGGGCTCCCCGCGTCCGAGACCTGGCTGGTCGAGCTGCTCACCGATGTGGGCGACGGGGGTGCCGCGCCCGGCGTGACCATCGGCGTGATCGGTGGCTCGGGCGGCGCGGGGGCGACGGTGTTCGCCGCCGCGCTGGCCCAGATGGCCACGTCGTCGGGCCGGACGCTGCTGGTGGATGCCGACCCGATCGGCGCGGGGATCGACCGGGTGCTCGGCCTGGAGAGCCGCGACGGCATCCGCTGGGACTCGATGCTGCAGACCACCGGGAGGCTGAGCTCGCGGTCCCTGCGGGAGGCGCTGCCCCGCATCGGGCAGCTGTCGGTGCTGACCTGGCCCACCGACCGGCCCGTCTCCCTTCAGGCGTTCGCCATGCGCGAGGTGCTCTCCGCCGGCCAGCGCGGCTTCGACGCCGTGGTGGTGGACCTGCCTCGGCACCGCGATGCCGTGATCGAAGAGACCATCAGCCGGTGTGACCACGTGGTGCTCGTCTCGACGCTGACTGTTCCCGGTGTCAGCTCGGCGGCGCGGGTGGCCCATCGGCTGCCGGAGATGACGCCGCAACGGCATCTGGTGACCCGGGGCAGCCGGGCAGGAGTGTCGCCCGAGTCGGTGAGCAGGCTGCTCCGGATGCCGCTGCTGGCGGCCATGGGTGACCAGCGGGGTCTCGACGAGGCGATCAACCTCGGAGCTGGTCCCGCACGGTCCCGGCGAGGTGCCCTGGCTCGCGCCGCGCGGTCGGCGGCCCGGTCGCTCCTCGATCAACACCGGGAGGCCGCGGCATGAACGAGATGGTGTCGGCCGACCTGCTGGACGGCGTACGAGAACGGCTGGCGCGCGACGCCGCACCCTTGACGCCGCAACTGGTGGCGCAGGCGTTGCGCGAGCAGGGGCGACCGGTGGGCGACGCGACCGTGCTCGCCGTACACGACGCCCTGCACCGCGACATCGTGGGCGCCGGTCCGCTCGAGCCGTTGCTGCGCCTGGAAGGTGTGACGGACGTGCTCGTGAACGGGGCGGCGCAGGTCTGGATCGACCGTGGGGCCGGCCTCGAGCTCACCGGGATCCGCTTCCCCGACGACCAGGCCGTACGCCGCCTCGCCCAGCGGCTGGCGGCCACCGGTGGTCGGAGGCTCGACGACGCGTCGCCGTACGTCGACCTTCGGCTGCCGGACGGCTCCCGCTTCCACGCGGTGCTGGCGCCTGTCTCCCGGCCCGGAACCCTCCTGTCGCTGCGCGTGCCTCGGCACCGGGTGTTCACCCTCGACGAGCTCGTGGCTGCGGGGGCCGTTGGGGTCGAGGGCGCCGCGCTGCTCGGGCTGGTGGTGGAGCAGCGGCTCGCGTTCCTGGTCAGCGGCGGCACCGGTTCGGGGAAGACGACCCTGCTCAATGCGTTGCTGTCGCTGGTCGGGGACGACGAACGGGTGGTCCTGGTGGAGGACGCCTCGGAGCTGCGGCCCGACCATGGACATGTGGTGGCCCTCGAGGCGCGTCCGGCCAACATCGAGGGCGCGGGCGAGGTCACGTTGCGCACCCTGGTCCGGCAGGCACTCCGGATGCGCCCCGACCGGCTGGTGGTCGGGGAGGTCCGCGGCGCCGAGGTGGTCGACATGCTCGCGGCGATGAACACCGGCCACGAGGGTGGCTGCGCGACCATCCACGCCAACTCGGCAGCTGACGTACCCGGCCGCATCGAGGCCCTGGCGTTGGCCGCAGGTCTGACGCGCAGAGCGGCGCACAGCCAGCTCTGCTCGGCTGTGGACGTGGTCGTCCACCTCGGTCGCGGGCGCGACCGGGCGCGAAGGGTCCGCGAGATCGGGGTGGTCAGGCGCACGGAAGACGGCGGCGTCGAGGTGGTCACCGGGGTGAGCTTCGCGGAGGACGGGTCGCCGCAACCGGGACCGGCGATCGACCAGCTCTCCGCGTTGATCGAGCCATGACGCCGGTGACTGCGGCGACCGGGCTGGCCGTGCTCCTGGCAGCGGTCAGCACGGCGCTCCTCCTGCCCGGCGCGGCCACGGTGCCCGCGACTCAGGGTCGGCCACCCGCGGGGTTGTCGCCGGCGCTGGTGACGGTCGCCATCGCTTCCTCGGCGTTGGTTCTCGGGCTGTGGCTCAGCACCGAGAGGTTCGTGCTGGTGGCGCTGCTCGCGTCCGTCGCGCTCGGTGTGGGGCGGCTGGTCCACCGGAGTCGTGCCGCGAGAGCCGCAGACCGGAGGTCCGACCGCGTCCTGGCCGCGTGCGAGGCGATGGCGTCCGATCTCGCGGCCGGCCAGCCACCGTTGCTGAGCCTCGACCGGGCCGCAGCAGAGTGGCCGGAGCTCGCGCCGGTCGCGGTGGCCGGGCACATGGGTGCCGACGTACCCGCTGTGTTGCGCGAGCTCTCTGCGCGCCCCGGAGCGCGCCAGCTGCGCACGCTGGCAGCGACGTGGCAGGTGGCGCACGACACCGGGTCCGGTCTTGCGGGGGCGATCAGCCAGGCTGCCGACGCGATCCGGTCGGACCGGCGCACGGTGCGCCTGGTCGCCGCGGAGCTCGCTGCGGCACATGCCACCGCCCGGATGCTGGCCGTGCTCCCTTTCGGTGTGCTGCTCCTCGGGGCCGGCATCGGCGGGAACCCGGTCGGCTTCCTGACCGACTCCACCGCCGGTCTGGTGTGCCTGGCGCTGGGGCTGGGGCTGTCGTTCGCGGGCCTGCTCTGGCTGGAGCGGATCGCCGACCGGGTGCTCGGGCGATGAGTGCCCTCGTGGCCGTGCTGACCGCAGCGACGGCGTTGTTGCTGGTGTCGGGGCGACCGACCCTGCGTCCGGAGTCGGCGATCGGACCGCCGCCTCGCCCTCAGGAACGTGCACCGCTGGTCCGGCTCAGACCGATGCTCGCGCTCGGGGGTGCGGTCGGCGGCTGGGCGATGGTCGGCGGGGTCGTCGGGATGGCGGTGGCGGTTGCCTGCGGCGTGACGGTGTGGGTGGTGCTCGGGCGGACCGAGGACCCGGCCGTCGTACGACGTCGCGAGGAGCTGGTCGAGGACCTGCCGACCGGCGTCGACCTGCTCGGCTCCTGTCTCGACGCAGGTGCAGCGCCTGAGTCGGCACTGGTCTCGGTCAGCGCGGCCCTCGGAGGGCCTGTGGGGGAGGAGTTCCTGGCCATTCACCACCGCCTCGACGTGGGTGTCGACCCTGCGCAGGTGTGGCGATCCGTCGCCCAGCATCCCCAGCTCGCCCCGCTGGGGCGGGCGATCGGTCGAGCGCACGAGACCGGGGCGTCGGTCGGGAGGGCTGTGCATCAGCTGGCTCAGGAGCTGCGCGACCGGGCGAGGGCTGACGTCGAGACGCGTGCGCGCAGCATCGAGGTCAAGGCCGCGGCGCCTCTCGGCCTGTGCCTGCTCCCGGCCTTCGTCGTCCTCGGAGTGGTCCCGATGGTGGTCGGCGTCTTCAGTTCGATGCGCCTCTTCCAGTGACGTGCGCACAGACCACCAACCGTCCACAGGGCGCTGCCTTCGCAGGGTTGTCCACCGGCGCGGAACTCGTGGTCGCGGTGATGACCGAGGTCGAGAAACCTCGACCCCACAAGGGAATTCACCCCGGCCGACAAGGTCCGGGCCAGCAGTCAGGAGAAGTCATGCACACCACTTCACTCGCCCTCGTGCGGGACGATGAGATCCCCGCCCGCGCCGAGGTCACGCCCGTTCGGGACGAGACCGGGGCCACCACCGCGGAGTACGCCACCGTCACCGGATGCGGCGTCGGCTTCGCCGCGGTCCTGTTCAAGCTGATCACCAGCGAGGTCGGCCAGTCGTTCCTGAAGCTCATCTTCAACGCCATCAAGTCCCTGCTGCCGTTCTAGATCGACCCCCAGACGGCCGGCGGGGCGAGATGGGGCTGCTCGCCCCGCCGGTCACACCAGCCGCCCCCATGACCCGTGAGGAGGAACCGTGGACCGACGAGAGTCAGGCGCCGTCACCGCCGAGACAGCGGTCGCCCTGCCGCTGATCGCCGTCTTCGCTTTGTCGATGGCTTGGCTGGTCAGCATCGGGATCACCCAGGTCCGTGCCCTCGACGCTGCCCGGGAGACGGCTCGGGCGGCCGCACGTTCCGAGGGCACCGGCGAGGCGGTGGCCCTGGGCAGCCGCGTCGCGCCGGCAGGCTCGAGCATCTCGGTCAGTCGCGGTGGCGACACGGTCGTGGTGAGGGTCAGCAGCCCGGTCAACGGACCGGCCGGGCTGTTCGGCGAGTGGGTCGCGATCCGGGTCAAGGCCGAGGCCGTGGCGGCGCAGGAGCCGACGCAGTGAGGTCTGGGCGCGAGGACGGGGCCGGCACTGTCCTCGCCGTCGCCATGATGGGTCTGCTGGTGACTGTCACCGTCGCGGCTACCGGAGTCGTTGGGGTCATCGCGGCTCACCGCCGGGCCCAGTCCGCCGCCGACCTGTCCGCCCTGGCAGGAGCAGCCGCCCTCCAGGATGGCGCTGACCCGTGCTTCCGAGCGGGCGAGATCGCCAGCCGCAATGGCGCGATGCTGCGTCGCTGCCAGGTCGACGGGTGGGACGTCGCCGTACAGGTAGCCGCTGTCGTGCACCTGCCGGGAGAGTCCATGCAGCTCGAGGCCCGAGGTCGCGCCGGGCCGGTCACGGACTGACCGGCACCAGGCGCCGGGTCGTGCCTTCAGGCGTCGTCGCGCGTGGCGTCGCGGCCTTCGTCGCGCTGGTCGCGCTTGTACTCGTCGAGCTTGCTGCTCAGCTCGCTCACCTTCTTCCGGTCGGCACGCCGGGCCGCTGCGCGCTTGGCGCCGCTGCGGAACATCCCGAGGCTGAGGGCGAACAGCAGGAGCGTGCCCATGCCCGCGAAGAACACGAGCGACGCGGGGCCCTCGACCTCGAAGGCACCCATGTCGATGGCGGTCGAGTCGCTCCCACCGAACAGCGCGGCGATCACGAGCAGGACGGCGACGATCAGGACGATGAGGGCTGCGACGAACACGGTGGGTCCTCTCGAGAAGCGGTCAACACGACCCTAGTACCCACTAGTCCCGCGGAGCGCCCATCAGCAGGAGGTCGAGCAGGGCAATCGCCCCGGCCTTGTCGAGTGGGTTGTTCTGGTTGCCGCACTTCGGCGACTGCACGCAGGACGGGCATCCCTCGGCGCACCCGCAGGAGTCGATGGCCTCACGAGTGGCCCGCAGCCACGCTGCCGCCGCGTGGTAGCCACGCTCGGCGAAGCCTGCCCCACCCGGGTGGCCGTCGTGGACGAACACGGTCAGCTTGCCGGTGTCGGCGTGCAGGGCCGTCGAGACGCCGCCGATGTCCCAGCGGTCACAGGTGGCGAACAGGGGGAGCAGCCCGATGGAGGCGTGCTCGGCCGCATGTGCAGCCCCAGGCAGGTCGGCGGCGGCCAGCGAGGACTCGGTCAGGACGTGCTCGGGGAGCGTCCACCACACGGCGGTGGTCTGGAGCAGCCGCTCCGGGAGGTCGAGCGGCTCCTCACCGATCACCTCGCCGCTGGGCACCGCCCGCTTGAGGAAAGAGACCACCTGATGGGTCACGCGCACGCTGCCGAGGCTCAGCCGCGCCTCGCCCCACCTGGTCGCCGCGCGCTCGTCGAGGATCTCGATGTCGGTGATCTCGCGGGCCGAGGTCGAGTAGTCGGGGTCGGCCGGGACCACGACGGCCACCGACTCGTCGAGGTCGAGCTCGGTGACCAGCCAGGTCTCCCCCTGGTGGAGATAGATCGCCCCGGCGTGGGCGGTGCCGTGGGCCGAGGAGTGATCCACGGTGCCGAGCACCCGGCCGGTGTCGGACTCGACCAGCCGGACCGGCGTACCGCCTGAGGAGCGGATGTCGGCCAGCTCGCTGGCGCGCCGCCGGTCGGTCCAGAACCAGCCGTGTGCACGCCGCCGCAGCAGCCCGCCCTCGGTGAGGGCGTCCACCGCGGTGCGGGCACCGGGTCCGAACAAGGGAAGGTCAGCCACGGTCAGGGGCGACTCGGCGGCGGCCGCGCACAGATGGGGTCCGAGCACGTAGGGGTTGTCGGGGTCGAACACGTTGGCCTCGACCGGCTGGCCGAGCAGCGCCTCGGGATGGTTGACCAGGTAGGTGTCCAGTGGGTCGTCGCGGGCGACCATCACGCCGAGGGCGTCCCGGGCGCCGCGGCCGGCGCGACCGACCTGCTGCCACAGCGCCGCGCGCGTGCCGGGGAAGCCGGCGAGCAGGACGGCGTCGAGCCCGCTGATGTCGATGCCGAGCTCGAGCGCGTTGGTGGCGGCCAGGCCCAGCAGGCGCCCGGACCGCAGCGCCTCCTCCAGCTCGCGGCGCTCCTCGGGCAGGTAGCCACCGCGGTACGCCGCCACCTGGTCGACCAGGCTGGCATCGACCTCCGCCAGCAGCCGGCGAGCCGTGAGCGCGACGGTCTCCGCACCACGTCGGGACCGGATGAAGGCCAGCGTCCGCACCCGCTCGACCACGAGGTCGGTGAGCAGGTCCGCGACTTCGCTGCTGGCCGACCGTCGGACCGGAGCGCCGTTCTCGCCGCGACCGGGCACGAAGGGCGGCTCCCACAGGGCGAGGGCGGTGCGGCCCCGCGGCGAGCCGTCGTCGGTGACCGAGACCACGTCGAGCCCGGTGAGCCTGCTGGCCGAGATCTCGGGATCGGCCACGGTGGCGGACGCGAGCACGAAGGTGGGGCGCGCGCCGTACAGGGCGGCCACCCGGCGCAGCCGCCGGATGATCTGCGCGACGTGGGCACCGAAAACGCCGCGGTAGTGGTGGCACTCGTCGATGACGACGTAGCGCAGGGAGCCGAAGAACCGCGACCAGCGCGCGTGGCCGGGCAGCAGCGAGTGGTGCAGCATGTCGGGGTTGGTCAGGACGTACTCGGCGTGGTCCCGGGCCCACTCACGCATCTCGGGGGTGGAGTCGCCGTCGTGGGTCGAGCACCTCAGGTCGGGGAGGCCGAGCCGGCGCAGCGCGGCGAGCTGGTCCTGCGCCAGCGCCTTGGTCGGCGCGAGGTAGAGGACGCTCGCGCCGCGCTGCCCCTTCGGTCCACGGCTCGACTCGATCGCCTGCAGACCGGGGAGCAGGTAGCACAGCGACTTGCCCGAGGCGGTCCCTGTGCAGACGACTGTGTGCTGACCCGCGTGGGCGAGGTCGGCCGCTGCCCGCTGGTGTGTCCAAGGCGTGGGCACGCCGATCCCCTCGAACGCCTCGCGGGTGGGGGCGCCGAGCCACTCCGGCCAGGTCGACTCGCGCGCTAGCCGCGGGGGCACGACCTCGAGGTGCAGCAGGCTGTCCGCCCGCCCGGGCGCACCGCTGAGGCGGCCCATCAGCGTCTCGAGGTCCATCACATGCACCCGTACAGTCTTCCAGCGGGCTCTGACGGTCCGCCCACGGCGCGGGGCGTGGTCATGGTTCAATACCTATCGTTGATGTTGCAAGCGTAGGAGCGGGGATCCCACGCGGGTCCCCGGCTCGAAGGAGAGACCGTGGATCTTTCGCTGCAGACCCGTGAGGTCGACGGCCGCACGATCGTCGCCGTCGGCGGCGAAATCGACGTGTACACCGCCCCCAAGCTGCGCGACAAGATCACCGAGCTGGTCGGCGAGGGCAAGCACAACCTCGTGATCGACATGGAAGGCGTCGACTTCCTCGACTCCACCGGGCTCGGCGTACTCGTGGGCGGCCTGAAGAAGGTCCGCGCCCACGACGGCTCGATGGAGCTGATCTGCTCCCAGGACCGCCTGCTCAAGATCTTCCGGATCACCGGGCTGGCCAAGGTCTTCACGATCCACGAGTCGGAGTCTGCTGCGCTCGGCGCCTGACCGACCTCTGCCCGCCTGTCATACCGCTGTGTGAACCCGGTCACGGCATGGCGCGCTCCGGCACGTAGACTCCGCGGCGGTCAACCACTGACAAACCCCGAGGAGAAACATGACCGGGTTCAACCCCGCCGTCGTGGACCTCGCCGGCTCAGACCTCGTGCTGGTCGTCATCGTCGCCGTGATCGCGCTCGCCGCGCTCGGTCTCGCCATGATGTTCCGCAACGAGGTTCTGGCTGCCGACGAAGGCACCGACAACATGAAGAACATCGCGCACGCCGTGCAGGAAGGCGCCAACGCCTACCTCACCCGGCAGTTCCGGACGCTCGGCATCTTCGCCGCTGTCGCGTTCGTGGCACTGCTCGCGCTCCCTGCCGACGACGTCCTGGTGCGCATCGGCCGCTCGGTCGCCTTCCTGTTCGGCGCCGGTTTCTCCGGAGCCGTCGGGTATCTCGGCATGGGGCTCGCGGTGAAGGCCAACCTCCGGGTGGCCGCCGCGGCCAACGACGTGGGTCGCGACCCGGCCATGAAGATCGGGTTCCGCACCGGCGCGATGGTCGGAATGCTCACCGTGGGCCTGGGCCTGCTCGGAGCCAGCGTTGTCGTCCTGCTGTTCCAGGATGAGGCGCCCCACGTGCTCGAGGGCTTCGGCTTCGGTGCCGCGCTCCTCGCGATGTTCATGCGAGTCGGTGGCGGAATCTTCACCAAGGCCGCTGACGTCGGCGCCGACCTCGTCGGCAAGGTCGAGCAGAACATCCCCGAGGACGACCCCCGCAACGCCGCGACCATCGCCGACAACGTCGGCGACAACGTGGGCGACTGTGCGGGTATGGCAGCCGACCTGTTCGAGTCGTACGCCGTGACGCTCGTCGCCGCGCTGATCCTCGGCTCGCAGGCCTTCGGTGACGCCGGCCTGGTCTACCCGCTGATGATCCCCGCGATCGGTGCGTTGACCGCCGTGCTGGGTGTCTACATCACCACCCCCCGCCCCGGCGAGAACGGCCTGACCACGATCAACCGGGCCTTCTACATCTCGGCTGCTGTGGGCGCCGTGGCCTCGGTCATCGCTTCCTACATCTACCTGCCGAGCAGCTTCGCGGACTTCGCCAACGTGATGGCGGCTGACGCCAGGGTCGCCGACGGCGACCCCCGGCTGATCGCCTCTGCTGCGGTGGTCATCGGCATCGTCATGGCGGCGGGCATCCTCGCGCTGACCGGCTACTTCACCGGCACCGAGCACAAGCCGGTCTCCGGTGTTGCCGAGAGCTCCCTGACCGGTGCTGCCACCGTGATCCTGAGTGGCCTCTCGGTGGGCTTCGAGTCGGCCGTCTACACGACCCTGGTGATCGGTTCTGCTGTGTTCGGAGCCTTCCTCCTCGGTGGCGCGACGCTGACCATCTCGCTGTTCGCGGTGGCACTGGCCGGTTGCGGCCTGCTCACCACGGTTGGCGTGATCGTGGCCATGGACACCTTCGGTCCGGTCTCCGACAACGCCCAGGGCATCGCCGAGATGTCGGGCGACGTCAGCCCCGAGGGCGCCCAGATCCTCACCGAGCTGGACGCGGTGGGCAACACCACCAAGGCGATCACCAAGGGCATCGCGATCGCCACGGCGGTGCTCGCGGCCACCGCGCTGTTCGGGTCTTACTCCACCTCGGTCTTCGAGGCGGTCAAGGACGCCGGCGTCGATGGCGAGACCCTGATCTTCGACGTCTTCAACCCGGGCGTTCTCGTGGGCGTGCTGCTGGGTGCCGCTGTCGTGTTCATGTTCTCCGGTCTGGCGATCAACGCTGTCGCCCGTGCGGCCGGCGCCGTGGTCTACGAGGTCCGTCGCCAGTTCCGCGACATCCCCGGGATCATGGAGGGCACCGGCCGTCCCGAGTACGGCAAGGTCGTCGACATCGTCACCAAGGACTCGCTCCGCGAGCTGGTGACGCCCGGCCTGCTGGCCGTGCTGGCACCGATCGCCGTCGGCTTCGGCCTGGGCGTCGAGTCGCTGGCCGGCTTCCTCGCCGGCGCGATCGGCACCGGCACCCTGATGGCGGTCTTCCTCGCCAACGCGGGTGGTGCCTGGGACAACGCCAAGAAGCTGGTCGAGGACGGCCACCACGGTGGCAAGGGCTCGGGCGCGCACGAGGCGACGATCATCGGCGACACCGTCGGTGACCCGTTCAAGGACACCGCCGGTCCGGCGATCAACCCGTTGATCAAGGTGATGAACCTGGTCTCGCTGCTGATCGCGAGCGCTGTGGTGTCACTGAGTGTGGGTGACGACCAGAACGACTTCGCTCGCATCGCGATCGCCGTCGTCGCGACGGCCATCATCGTGGTCTCCGTCGTGATCTCCAAGCGCCGCGGCAACATGATGACCGACGACGCGCCTGCTCCGGCACAGGCAAGCGTCTAGCCACGCCGAGCGGTCAATCGCCGCACGCTGAAACACGCCGACCGGTCACTTCCGGCACACCCTGTGTGCAGGAAGTGACCGGTCGGTGCTTTCTGGCGTACATGCACTGACCGGTCGGCGGGCTAGTGAAAACCGTTCGCTTCGAGGGGGGCTGGTCCGTAGCGTGATCCGGTGCGCGTCCTCCCACTCGACCATCCCGGCGTCGCCGACCACCGGTCGGCGGGGCGGCTGCTGTGGTGGCTGGCGAAGGGCCAGTGGCGCACCCTGGTGATGGGGATGCTGTTCGGCATCGCGTGGATGGGCGCCCAGGCCGTGATGCCCGCGGTGATCGGGCAGGCGATCGACAAGGGTGTCTCCGCGAAGGACACCTCCGAGCTGGTGAAGTTCGCCGGCCTGATGTTCCTGATCGGGCTGGTGCAGGCGGCCAGCGGCATCATGCGACACCGGTTCGCCGTCACGAACTGGCTGACCGCTGCCTACCGCACGGTGCAGCTGGTCGGGCGCCAGGCAGTGCAGCTCGGCGGCACGCTGCCGCGCAAGGTCTCGACCGGTGAGGTCATCGCGATCGGCACGACCGACCTGAACCACCTGGGCAACGTCATGGACGTCGTCGCCCGGTTCGCCGGCGCCATCGTCTCCTTCGTGCTGGTCGCGGTGATCCTGCTGCAGACCTCGGTCACGCTGGGGGTCGTCGTACTCGTCGGGGTGCCGCTGCTGATCCTGCTCGTCGGACCGATCCTGGGACCCCTTCAGCGCCGCAGCTCACACCAGCGCGAGCTGATGGGCCAGCTCTCCAACACCGCGAGCGACATCGTCGGAGGCCTGCGCGTGCTGCGTGGCATCGGTGGCGAGCAGGTCTTCCACGACCGCTACCGCCGGGAGTCGCAGACGACCCGGCAGGCCGGCGTGCAGGTCGCGCGCCTGCAGTCGATGCTGGACGCGCTGCAGATCCTGCTTCCGGGGGTCTTCGTGGTGATCGTGGTCTGGCTGGGTGCTCGCTACGCGGTGGAGGGCCGGATCAGCGCGGGTGAGCTGGTCGCGTTCTACGGCTACGCAGCGTTCCTGATGATCCCGCTGCGCACGGCCACGGAGTTCGCCGACAAGCTGATCCGCGCCCGGGTCTCGGCGACGAGGGTCTGCCGCGTCCTCGCGCTGACCTCCGACCACCTCGACCCGGTCGAACCGGCGCCGTCGCCGCCGCTCGGCTCCGAGCTGGTCGACCTGAGGTCAGGGCTGCGAGTGCGGCCGGGCACGCTGGTCGCGATCGTCAGCGAGCAGCCGGACGAGTCGGCCCTGCTCGCCGACCGCCTCGGCATGTGCGCTCCCGACGTCGATGACGAGGTCCGTCTGGGCGGCGTACCCGTTGGGGCGCTGCGCCGCGAGGAGGTACGACGCAGGATCGTCGTCTCCGACACGGGAGCCCAGCTGTTCTCCGGACGACTGGGCGACGGGCTCGACCTCACCCGCACCGGCGATGTCTCACGCGCCCTCGAGACCACGTCGTCGGCCGACATCATGGAGGCGCTTCCCGACGGCCTCGACACGGTGGTGGCCGAGCGCGGTCGGACCTTCTCCGGCGGACAACGCCAGCGTCTCGTACTGACCCGCGTGCTCACCCTGGACCCCGAGATCCTCGTCCTCGTCGAGCCGACGTCGGCGGTCGACGCCCACACCGAGGCACGGATCGCTGCGCGGCTGCGCGACCAGCGGACCGGGCGGACGACCGTGGTGACCTCCTCCAGCCCGCTGATGCTCGACGCGGTGGACGAGGTTGTCTTCCTGCGCGACGGCCGGGTGGCCGCCGTCGGGCGCCACCAGGACCTGCTCGACGATAACCCGGTCTACCGCCGCGTCGTCACTCGCGAGAGCGAGGTGCCGAGTCGATGAACACCCCACGAGATCACTCGCTTCGCTCCCGATTGCGCGGGGACCCCGAATGAGCACGATGCTCCCCGTGGCCGAGGGTCGTGACGTCCGGGCACACGCCCGCGCCATCGCCCGCAAGCACCCCAGGATGCTCGGTGGCGCGCTGGCCCTGCACGTCCTCGCGGCGCTCGCCGCCGTCGCGGCGCCGCGGCTGCTCGGTGACCTCGTCGAGGGCGTCGAGCGCGGGACGACGACGGCCCACGTGGACCGGATCATCATGCTGCTCGCTGGGTTCCTCGTGCTGCAGACGGTGCTGACCCGCTACGCGCGCTACGTCAGCCAGGTCTTCGGGGAGCGGGTGCTCGCCGAGCTGCGCGAGGACTTCGTCGGCAATGCGCTCGCCCTCCCCGTCGGTGTGGTCGAGTCGGCCGGGTCCGGTGACCTGCTCACGCGCACCGGCCGCGACGTCGACCAGCTCGGCTGGTCGGTGCGCTGGGCGATGCCGGAGTGGACGATCGCGGTGGTCACGGCGATCATCACGTTCGCTGCGGCGATCAGTGTCGGCTGGTGGGTCGCGCTGCCCTGTCTCCTGGGCGTGCCGCCGCTGGTGATCGGCCTGCGCTGGTACCTCGCCCGGGCCAAGGACGGCTACCTGCGCGAGAGCGCGTCGTACTCCCGGATCAACGCCACCCTGACCGAGACCGTCGACGGCGCGCGCAGCGTGGAGGCGCTCGGGCTCGGCCCGGAGCGGATCGAGACGATCGACGAGGACATCCGGGAGTCGTACGCCGCTGAGCGCTACACCCTCTACCTGCGCACCGTGTTCTTCCCGAGCATGGAGCTGTCCTACCTGATCCCCACGGTGGCGACCCTGCTCTTCGGTGGCTACCTCTACACACAGGGCACGGTGTCGCTGGGTGACGTCACCGCAGCGACGCTCTACGTGCAGATGCTGATCGACCCGGTGGACCGCATCGTCTCGATCCTCGACGAGCTCCAGCTGGGCGCGGCCTCCCTGGCGCGGCTGCTCGGCGTCGCCCACGTGCCCGACGACCGCACGGTCAGCGGTGCCCGCCCGGACGGCGAGCAGCTCGCCGCGGAGGACGTGCGGTTCTCCTACGTGGAGGGACGCGACGTCCTGCACGGCATCGACCTGCAGGTCGGGGTGGGTGAGCGGATCGCGATGGTCGGTCCCTCGGGTGCCGGGAAGTCGACGCTCGGTCGACTTCTGGCCGGGATCCACCCGCCGCGGACGGGATCCGTCACCGTCGGCGGCGTGGGCCTCGTCGAGCTTCCCCTGGAGGAGCTGCGCGGCCACGTCGCGCTGGTCACCCAGGAGCACCACGTGTTCGTGGGGACGCTCCGCGAGAACCTTGCGCTGGCGGCGCCGCCGGGAGCGACCGACGACGACATCCGGTCTGCCCTCGACGCGGTGGACGCGCTGGCCTGGGTCGACGCCCTGCCGCTGGGGCTGGACACGGTCGTCGGCTCCGGCGGACGGACGGTCACCGACGCCCAGGCGCAGCAGATCGCCCTGGCCCGGCTCGTGCTTGCGGACCCGCACACGCTCGTCCTGGACGAGGCGACCTCCCTGATCGACCCGCGGGCGGCTCGCCACCTCGAGCGCTCGCTGGCCGCAGTGCTGGACGGACGCACCGTGATCGCCATCGCCCACCGCCTCTTCTCGGCACACGACGCTGACCGGGTGGCGGTGGTCGAGGACGGCCGGATCGCCGAGCTGGGCACGCACGACGAGCTGGTCGCCGCGGGCGGTTCCTACGCCGCCCTGTGGGACAGCTGGAGCGGCAAGCACTGAGTGCGTTCTCGGCACCGAATAGACCAGCGCGACGCGCCGGGCCCCTACGGGGCCGCGAGGATCGCGACTGGACGGGTTAACAGGACGGTTGCCGGGACGCGCTACCTTGACGGCCCTGAGACAGCCCGCCGGGCAGTCCCAGGCAAACAACCACGTCGCAAAGGATGAGTAACCAAGAAGTGGCACACAAGCTCGTCATCGTCGAGTCCCCGGCCAAGGCCCGCACCATTGCGGGATACCTCGGCCCGGACTACGTCGTGGAGTCGTCCATCGGACACATCCGCGACCTCCCGCAGAGCGCCGCGGACATCCCTGCGCGCCTCAAGGGCGAGTCGTGGGCGCGCCTCGGAGTCGACGTCGACAACGGTTTCGAGCCGGTCTACGTGGTCTCGCGCGACAAGAAACAACACATGACCAAGCTCAAGGGCCTGCTCAAGGACGCCGACGAGCTCTACCTCGCCACTGACGAGGACCGTGAGGGCGAGGCCATCGCCTGGCACCTCTTCGACGAGCTCAGCCCCAAGGTGCCGGTGCACCGGATGGTCTTCCACGAGATCACCAAGGGCGCGATCGAGGCTGCGGTGGCGAGCCCGCGCCAGATCGACATGGACCTGGTCGAGGCCCAGGAGGCACGCCGGATCCTGGACCGTCTCTACGGCTACGAGGTCAGTCCCGTGCTGTGGCGCAAGGTGATGTCCGGCCTGTCCGCCGGTCGGGTGCAGTCGGTGGCGACCCGGCTCGTGGTTGACCGTGAGCGGGAGCGGATGAAGTTCCGCGTCGCGTCGTACTGGGACCTCGAGGGCACCTTCGACGCCGGCGAGAAGCACGACCAGCGGATGTTCCCCGCCAAGCTGCACTCGATCGACGACACCCGGGTGGCACGCGGCAGCGACTTCGGGCAGGACGGTGAGCTCAAGGCGAACGCCAACGTCGTACACCTGACCAAGACGCGGGCCGAGGCCCTGGCCAGCGCCTTGCACGACACCGACTTCTCCGTGCGCTCGGTCGAGTCCAAGCCCTACACCCGCAAGCCCTACGCGCCGTTCCGTACGACGACGCTGCAGCAGGAGGCCAGCCGCAAGCTCGGCTTCAGCGCCTCGTCGACCATGTCGGTCGCCCAGCGGCTGTACGAGAACGGCTACATCACCTACATGCGCACCGACTCCACGACCCTTTCGGAGACGGCGATCACCGCGGCCCGCAGCCAGGCCCGCGAGCTCTACGGCCCGGAGTACATCCCGGACGCGCCGCGGGTCTACACCTCCAAGGTCAAGAACGCCCAGGAGGCTCACGAGGCGATCCGGCCCGCAGGCGACTCCTTCCGTACGCCGGCCCAGACAGGTCTCACCGGTGACCAGTTCCGGCTCTACGAGCTGATCTGGATGCGCACCATCGCCTCGCAGATGAAGGACGCCGTCGGCAACACGGTGACGATCCGGCTCGGTGGCGCGGCCCGCACCGGCGAGGACGTCGTGTTCTCCGCGAGCGGTCGGGTGATCACCTTCCACGGGTTCCTGAAGGCCTATGTCGAGGGCAGCGACGACGCCGAGGCGACCACCGACGACCAGGAGACCAGGCTGCCCAACGTGGCCGAGGGCGACTCGGTCAGCGCCGCCAACATCCGCGCCGAGGGGCACTCCACCAAGCCGCCCGCCCGCTACACCGAGGCGACGCTGATCAAGGAGCTCGAGGAACGGGAGATCGGCCGGCCCTCGACGTACGCCTCGATCATGGGCACGATCCTCAACCGCGGCTACGTCTACAAGAAGGGGACCGCGCTGGTCCCCGCGTGGCTGGCGTTCTCGGTGATCCGGCTGCTCGAGCGGCACTTCGAGCGGCTGGTGTCCTACGAGTTCACCGCCCGCATGGAGGACGTGCTCGACGAGATCGCCGGCGGACGCCGCGACCGCAACACCGAGCTGGCCGAGTTCTACTTCGGCTCCGGTGAGGTCGAAGGGCTCAAGACGCTGGTCACCGAGCTCGGCGACATCGACGCCAAGGAGCTGGCGACCTTCCCCGTCGGCGGGCCGGACAGCGAGATCAACCTGCGGGTGGGCAAGTACGGGCCTTACCTCGAAGGTCCGGGGGAGGACGGCACGCCAGCCGCGACGAAGGCGAACGTCCCCGACGACCTGCCACCGGACGAGCTCACGCTCGAGAAGGCCAAGGAGCTGCTCGCCAACCCGGCCGGCGAGGAGATCCCGCTCGGCGCCCACCCCGAGACCGGTCTCGAGGTGGTGGCCAAGAACGGGCGCTACGGTCCCTACGTCACCGAGCTGCTGCCCGAGAACGCCGCCAAGAATGCTCGTCCGCGCACGGGATCGCTGTTCAAGGACATGTCGCTGGAGACGATCGACCTCGCCCAGGCAGTCCGGCTGCTGTCCCTCCCACGGGTCGTCGGTGCGGACGCCGAGGGCGTCGAGATCACCGCCCAGAACGGTCGCTACGGGCCCTACCTGAAGAAGGGCACCGACTCCCGGTCGCTGGAGAACGAGCAGCAGCTCTTCGACATCACCCTCGACGAGGCGCTCGCGATCTACGCCCAGCCCAAGCAGCGGGGGCGTGCCGCGGCGGCAGCCCCGCTCAAGGAGCTGGGCAACGACCCGGTCTCCGGTTCGCCGATCGTGGTCAAGGCCGGAAGGTTCGGTGAGTACGTCACCGACGGTGAGTACAACGCCACCCTCCGCAAGGACGACTCCGTGGAGGAGCTCACCCTCGAGCGCGCCGCGGAGCTCCTGGCCGAGCGCCGCGCGAAGGGCCCGGCCAAGAAGGCCGCCAAGCGGGGAGCCAAGAAGACCGCCAAGAAGACCGCGAAGAAGACGACCAAGAAGGCCGCGGCCAAGAAGACCTGAGCTACGTGCGGTGGGCCCGGTTTCCCAGGTTATGAACCCAGAATGCCTCTTCACACACCGTGCGCGGTGTGTGAAGAGGCGGTTTCCCTTCATAACCTGGGAAACCGGCAACCCCTGGGCAACCACCGGCCCCGACAACCCGTCACCCCCGCCCCATAGGGTGAGGCCGTGTCCGAGCGGTTCCCAGGCGTCTATGCCTCGACAGGTGTCTTCGTCTGCTTCGAGGGTGGCGAGGGTGCGGGCAAGTCGACCCAGTGCCGGCTGCTGCGGGAGCGGCTCGAGGCCGACGGGCACGTCGTACTCCTGACTCACGAGCCTGGCGACACCCCCGTCGGCGCGGAGGTACGCCGGATCGTGCTGGACCCGGAGACCGGCCATCTGGCCGACCGCACCGAAGCCCTGTTGTACGCCGCCGACAAGGCCGAGCACATCCACGCCGTCGTCCAGCCCGCCCTGCAGCGTGGCCAGGTCGTGGTCACCGACCGTTACGTCGACTCGGCCCTCGCCTACCAGGGTGCCGGCCGGTCCATCGACAGCGCCGAGCTCGAGTGGGTTGCCCGCTGGGCGACCGAGGACCTGCGCCCGCACCTGACCGTGCTGCTCGATCTCGATCCCGCCCAGGGTCTGACCCGGTTCGCCGGGCGCGACCGCATCGAGGGTGAGTCGATCGAGTTCCACCTGCGGGTGCGCGCGGAGTTCCTGCGGCTCGCCGAGGCGGACCCCGACCACTACCTGGTGCTCGACGCCCGGCTCCCAGCCGACGAGATCGCCGACGCCGTCCACGGGCGCCTCGCGCCGCTGCTCGAGCCGGTGCCGCAGTGACCGTCTGGGACGGCCTGGTCGGACAGGGCGCGGTGATCGAGACCCTGCAGCGAGCCGTGGCCGGCGACATGTCGCACGCCTGGCTGTTCACCGGCCCGCCGGGTTCGGGGCGGTCCAACGCGGCGATCGCCTTCGCCGCCGGGCTGCAGTGCGAGCGCGGCGGCTGTGGTGAGTGCCACTCGTGCCACGAGGTCGACGTGGGCTCCCACCCCGACCTGCGGATCACCCGCACCGAGAAGCTCTCCATCGGCGTCGACGAGGTGCGTGACCTCGTCCGCAGCTCCGCCCTGGCTCCGGTGGGCAACCGGTGGCAGGTGATGGTCGTCGAGGACGCCGACCGGCTCACCGACCAGGCCGCCAACGCGCTGCTGAAGGCGATCGAGGAGCCGACCGAGCGGACAGTGTGGCTGCTCTGCGCGCCGACCGTGGAGGACGTGCTGCCGACGATCCGCTCCCGCACCCGGCTGGTCGTGCTCGCCACCCCGTCCGTCGACGACGTGACCGACTTCCTGGTCCGGACCGAGGAGCTCAACGTCGAGACCGCGTCGTACGCCGCAAGGGCCAGCCAGGGCCACATCGGCCGCGCCCGTGCCCTGGCTCGCGACGAGGACACCCGCCGCCGTCGTCGCGAGGTGGTCGCGATCCCCGCGCGGCTGACCTCCCTCGGCGCGTCCATGGCGGCAGCCGCCGACCTGCACGACCTGGCCAAGGAGGAGGCGGATGCACTGACCAACGACTACGACCAGCGCGAGAAGTCCGACCTCGACCGTGCCTACGGAGTCGTCGAGCGCGGCCGCCGCCCTCGGGAGTACGCCCCGGCTCTGCGCGACATGGAGAAGTCACAGAAGACCAGGGCCAAGCGTCGAGTTCTCGACGTGGTGGACCGTGGCCTGATGGACCTGATCTCGGTCTACCGCGACGTGCTGACGCTGCAGCTCGGGGCCGAGTCCGAGCTGGTGAACGAGGAGCTGCGCGGCGACGTCGTGGCGCTGGCCCACGCGTCGTCGGCCGAGCAGAGCCTGGCGCGGATCGAGGCCATTCTCGAGGCCCGGGAGCAGATGCTGGAGTTCAACGTGCCACCGCTGCTGGCGCTCGAGTCGATGACGGTCGCCCTCCGGATCACGCGCGACTGAACGGAACCGGCCCCGGACCTGACCGCTGCACCCCTACTGTTGCGACATGTCTGCCCTTCCCCCGCAGCCGCCGCAGCCGCCGCGACAGAGCAGCACGAGCACGAGCACGATCGTCATCGCGGTCGTACTCGTGCTGGTGCTCGGCATCAGCGTGGCGGGTGCCGCCGGCGTGGTGGCCTGGAACTACTTCAAGGACGACGACGGCGCGGGTGCGACGGCCCCGCCACCGGAGCCGAGCACGACGGCAGAAGCGCCGACCAGCCCGGCCGACCTCGCGCGCTTCTACGAGCAGGACCTCGACTGGCGCGGCTGCGGTGGCAACCAGTGCGCCCGGCTGAGCGTGCCCCTCGACTATGCCGACCCTGACGGGGAGGCCATCCAGCTCGCCGTGCTCCGCGTGCCGGCGGAGAGGCGTGCCGAGCGCGTCGGACAGCTCGTGGTGAACCCGGGCGGTCCCGGCGGGTCGGGTGTGCAGTACGCCGCCTCCGGTTCTTCCACTTTCGGTGAGGCGCTGTCGAACTACTTCGACATCGTCGGCTTCGACCCGCGAGGGGTGGGGGAGAGCACACCGCTGGAGTGCGCCGGCACGGAACAGACCGACGAGTTCCTCAGTGCCGACCCCGACCCGGACAACGCTGACGAGGTGGCCCGGCTCGACCGGCTCACCCGCGAGCTCGGCGAGGGTTGTCTGACCACCAGCGGAGACCTGACCCGGCACGTCTCCACGGTTGAGGCCGCGAAGGACATGGACATCCTGCGCGAGGCGCTCGGGGAGCGGCAGCTGGACTACTTCGGAGCGTCCTACGGCACCCTCCTCGGGGCCACCTACGCCGACCTCTTCCCCAAGCACGTGCGGCGCATGGTTCTCGACGGCGCGATCGACCCCTCGCTGTCCAACGAGCAGCTCTCCCTCGGCCAGGCGGGCGGCTTCGAGACCGCCCTGCGTGCCTACCTCCAGGACTGCGTCGACAGTGGGGACTGCGTGCTCGGGGACAGCGTGGACGCCGGTGCCCGTCGGATCGCGCAGCTCCTGAAGCAGCTCGACGCCAACCCGCTGCCGACCTCCGACGGACGCGAGCTCACCGAGGGCCTCGGAATCCTCGGGATCATCCTGCCGCTCTACGTCAAGGAGTACTGGCCGCTGCTGACCATCGCCCTGACGGAGGCGCTGGACGGTACCAGTGGCGGCCGACTCCTCATGCTGTCCGACCAGTACGCCTCCCGTGGCCGCGACGGCTACACCGACAACTCCATCGAGGCGCTGTACGCCGTGAACTGCCTCGACCACAGCGACTCGATCCCCAGCAGCGAGGTCCCGGATCATTTCGCCGACTTCGCCAAGGCCTCCCCGACCTTCGGGCGCATCTTCGCCTACGGCCTCTCGACGTGCACCTCATGGCCGGTCAAGAGCGGCAGCCGGACGACTGCCATCGAGGCCCCCGACGCGCCGCCGATCGTGGTGGTCGGTACGACGCGCGACCCGGCCACGCCGTACGAGCAGGCCGTGGCGCTGGCCAAGCAGCTGCAGTCCGGGGTGCTGATCAGCCGCGACGGCGACGGTCACACCGGCTTCCAGCAGGGCAACCAGTGCGTCGACGAAGCCATCGAGGACTACCTCGTCGGCGGCACGGTGCCGGAGGACGGCCTGTCCTGCTGAGGTCACCAACCGGTTTGGAAACCGCGGTACCCCCCGCCCTATACTCGTCCGGCGTGCCCGGCTGACCGGCCGGGCACTGCGCCGCCTTAGCTCAGTCGGTAGAGCGTCTCACTCGTAATGAGAAGGTCATCGGTTCGATTCCGATAGGCGGCTCCGTTTGTGTGTATGGACTCGGGTGATCCTTGACGGATTGGCTCGGGTTCATGCTTTACGTGGCTCCGGCTGATGCTTGACAGTGGCTTCGGCTGATTCTTGACACTCGGTTCATGTTCATGGAGCTGAGCGTGCAGGAGCAGAAGTATCAGGCGGTGATGGCGGTGCTTTCCGATGGCCGGTCGGTCTCGGAGGTCGCGCAGCGGTGGGGTGTCTCGAGGCAGTCGGTCCATGCGTGGCTGCGTCGCTATGAGGATGCCGGGTTGGCGGGTCTGGAGGTCAGGTCGAGGCGTCCGTCCTCGTGTCCGCATCAGATGTCGGGGGAGGTCGAGGCCCGGATCCTGGAGATGCGTCGGGCGCATCCGGGGTGGGGTCCGCGGCGGATCTTGTATGAACTTCAACGCGCGGGTCCTGACGGGCCGGTGCCGTCGCGCTCGGCGATCTATCGGGCGCTGGTGCGTGCTGGGCTGATCGAGCCGCAGGCTCGACGACGTCGCGGTGAGCACTGGAAGCGGTGGGAGCGCGGGGAGCCGATGGAACTGTGGCAGCTGGACACCGTGGGTGGGTTCTTGCTCGCCGATGGTCGCCGGGCCAAGGCGCTGACCGGGGTCGATGACCACTCCAGGTTCTGTGTCTCGGCCCATCTGATGCTCCGCGAGACTGCGCAGCGGGTCTGTGACGGGTTGGCGCTGGCCTTGCGGACCTACGGGGTGCCGGAGGAGATCTTGACCGACAACGGCAAGGTGTTCACCGGCCGGTTCAACCGGCCGCCGGTGGAGGTGCTCTTCGACCGGGTCTGTCGGGAGAACGGGATCACCCACCGGCTCACCGAGCCACGTTCACCGACCACGACGGGGAAGGTGGAGCGGTTCCACCGCACCCTGCGGGCGGAGTTCCGCACCGACCGGGTCTTTGCCGACCTGGCGAGCGCGCAGGTCGAGCTGGATGCGTGGGTCGATGAGTACAACCAGCGCCGGCCACACTCGGCGATCGGGATGGTGCCGCCGATCGAGCGGTTCGCGCGTGGTCTGGTTCCGGCCAGGGTTCCAGCGGTCTCCGAGCTCGCTGATCGCACCGGTGACGACTGGGTGGGTCGACGAGCGGGCGCCAACGGGGTGATCTCGGTGTCGTGGCAGCAGATCTGCCTGGGCAAGGCGGCAGCAGGCCACCAGCTCGACGTGCATGTCAGCGAACAGGTGTTGCAGGTCTGGGACGGCAACCAGCTGCTCAAGACCGTGCCCCGGACCAGCCGAGGGGAGGTACGCAAGAAACGAGCCTCGATCCCCAAGGACGAGGTCTAACCTCGAACCAGAAGTGTCAACGAACTGGCGAAGCCACCACGTCAAGCATCAACCGAAGCCGAACAGCGGCTCCGTTTGTGCAGGTCAGAGGCTTGTGGCATCGACTGGGACCCACTCATTAATGGTTAGGTCACAGATAATGAGTGGGTTGCTCAGGCTCAGGGGGCTCGCTGGGCGGAGCAGAGCCCGCTAACTGGAATGAGTGGTCTCACGGCGGGTGAGTTGCGTGTTTGCGCTGGTCAGCGGCTCGCTGGGGCGTGTGGAGGATGCTTACCGTGCGTGCAAACTGCACCACAAACTGCACCACAACTGCACCGCTCCCCGCGGGTGCTGCGCACGAGAACGTTGAGACGACCCGTCTGCCCACCCAGTCGGGCGGTGGTTGTAGGTGTCCGGTGACCCCAAGGCGTCCATCGCGGCCAGGGCTTGCTCGATGGTGTGGCGTTGATGATCTCAGAGCGCGGCTTGAGTCGCGGCCATCTCCAACACCACTCGCAACGCGTCGCCGCTTGCGAGCACCATGAAGCCCTCGTTGATCTGGTCGAGGCCGAATGTGTGCGTGATCATCTCGTCGAGGCGGAGTCGGCCCTGCGCGTAGAGCGCGATCAGCTCGGGTACGTCGGAGGTGAAACGGCTCGAACCGATGAACGCCCCTTGAAGACGGCGTTCGTCGAAGTACAGCGACGAAGCGGTCACCCGAATCGGGGTCTCGTCCGGCACCATGCCCAGGATCGTGCAGGTGCCACCCGGCGCCAGCAGAGCGAACGCGAGCTCTGCTGTCTCGGCCCGGCCCACGGCCTCGAACGAGAAGTCGACGCCGTCGGGCACGAGCTCCATGAGCGCGCCGACAGTCTGCGTGTCGGAAGTGAGGACATCCGTGGCGCCGAACACACGTGCGGCCTCGAGCTTGGCAAGGGAGCGGTCGATCGCCACGATGCGTGAGGCACCGGCGACCAGGGCACCCTGCACGACGGCCAGACCGATGCCACCGCAGCCGACCACCGCAACGGTCGCTCCGACCGGGACCCGGGCAGAGCGCGTGACGGCACCGACTCCCGTCAGTACGGCACAGCCGAAGAGCGAGCCGATCCGCATGTCGAGATCGCGCGGTATGCGGGTCACCGCGTTCTCGTGCACCACGACGAGCTCCGCGAACGCACCGATGCCGCCCATCACCCCTACCGGCGTCCCTTCGCCGGTGACGAGCGAGGGGCGAGGTCGCTGCCGGAGCCCCGAACGTTCGCTGCACAGCGACATCCGGCCGCTCGTGCAGTAGCGGCACCTACCGCAGAACATGGTGAGGCTTGTGACGACATGGTCACCGACCTCCACGCCCGAGACGAGCTTGCCCACCGACTCCACGACCCCTGCCGCCTCGTGTCCCAGGACTTCGGGCAACAGAGTCGTGTGCGTCCCCTCGATGTAGTGCAGGTCGCTGTGGCACAGCCCGACGTTGACAGGTCGGACGCGGACTTCGAGCGGGCCGGGTTGGTCGACCCACAACGTCTCGAGGTCGAGGTGACCAGCCTGGTTCAGCACGGCCGCGCGGACCGCCGTGCGCGCCTCACTCATGACTGACGCTCGGCATGGATGAGTCCTCCAGTCTTGCTGCGATTCGGCTCAGCCAGAACTAGGCCGGTCCGCGACGGGCTATTGACAGCCTCCATCCGGGGCTGCCAAAGTGCAAGTCGTTCGGACCCGTACAATCTCCTGGAGCCCACCCGTGAGCCTGCCTCCCGCCGCACCGCAGACCGAAGAGACATCCCTGCATGTAGGCCGCCTCGGTGTGCTCGGCATCGTGTTCTACGTGGTGGCCGCGGCCAGCCCCATGGTCGGCATGACCGGCGCCCTGCCGGTCGCGATCGTGCTGGGCAACGGAGCCGCTGTCCCGGGCGCCTACCTGGCGGCCGGCATCGTGCTGCTCCTGTTCAGCGTCGGGTACGCCGCCATGAGCCAACGGGTCACCAACGCCGGCGCCTTCTTCGCCTACGTCGGGCGAGGGCTGGGTATCGGTCCAGGTGTCGGCAGCGCCTATGTCTCCCTGGTGGCCTACCTCGCGATCCAGCTGGCCATCTACGGGTTCTTCGGCGCTGTGATGGCCGGCCAGATGGACGCCAAGCTCGGTATCGACCTGTCCTGGTGGGGCTGGGCACTGATTGCCTGGGTCATCGTGCTCGGGCTGTCTGCCTTCAGCGTGGACGTCGGGGCCAAGGTCCTCGGGGTGCTGATGCTGCTCGAGATCGGGTCCCTGGCCCTGGTGTCGCTGGCGGTGATCTTCCAGGGCGGCGGTCCGGACGGGTTCGACTTCGGTGCATCCTTCGCGCCCAACAACATCCTCGTCGGTGGGCTGACCGGCTCGGCGGGCATCGCGCTGGCTTTCGCCTTCGCCTCCTTCATCGGCTTCGAGGCCACGGCCATCTACGGCGAGGAGTCCAAGGACCCCAAGCGGACGGTCCCGATGGCGACGTACCTGGCTGTCACGCTCATCACGGTGCTGTTCGCGGTAACCACGTTCGCCGTGGTCTCGGCGCTGGGCGCTGCCAACGTGGTCGAGGAGGCAGCCAACCGCTCCGCCATCGACGGCGTCCCGCTCGCCGACTCCGCAGCGGTGATCTTCTCGGTGGCCGACGAGTACGTCGGCAGCTGGTTGGCCGACGTGATGAGCTGGCTGGTCCTCAGCAGCCTGTTCGCTGGCCTCCTCGCCTTCCAGAACTCTGCCGCACGGTACTTCTTCTCCATGGGTCGCGCCGGCGTGCTGCCCCGGTCTCTCGACCGCGTCAACAAGGTCGGCGCCCCGTTGCTCGGATCGATCGTCACCTCGGTCATCACCTTCGTCGTGATCGTGCTGTTCGCCCTCACCGACAAGGATCCCGTCCTGAACATGTTCTTCTGGTTCAGCGGGCTGGCGGTGGTCGCGATCGTCCTGGTCGAGTTCCTCGTCTGCGGCGCGGTGATCGCCTTCTTCCGACGGCATCCGCACGAGCTGAGCATCTGGAAGACCACGATCGCACCCATCCTCGCCGCCATCGGTCTGCTCGTCGGCGAGTACCTGTTGATGTCGCGCTTCGGCCTGCTGGCCGGCACGGTGGCCAAGGGTGTCGACCCCACCGCCCAGTCCTGGGGCCTGAACTTCCTCGGGTACACGTTGGTGTTCCTGCCGTTCATCGTGTTCATCCTCGGCACCGTTGTGGGCACCGTGCGCCGTCGCGGCGAGAACGCCGCTGCTGTCGCCGACCTGGTCGGGTAGCGGCATGGGTGCCACCCCTCGGATGCTGATGATCCTCAGCGAGAACTGGACCCTGACCTCCGGACGGGACCTCCCCGAGCTCGTGCGCTGGGCCCGGGTCGCCGAGGACACCGGGTTCGACGCGGTGATGATCAGCGAGCACGTCGTGCTCGGTCCCGACGCCAGCGCCAAGGGCGTCATGGGCAACCCGCGCGACTACGCCATGCCGGGCAACCAGGATCCCGAGATGCCCTGGCCCAACTCGCTGATGCTCCTGTCGGCGATGGCGTCGGTCACCCAGCACCTGCGGCTGGTGGCCGGCGCGATCATCGCCCCGCTGCGGCACCCGTTGTTGCTGGCCCGCGAGCTGGGCACCCTCGACCTGATCAGCGAGGGCCGACTCGTCGTACAGCCGACGGTGAGCTGGAGCCGGGACGAGTACGCCGCCCTGGGCGTGCCGTTCACCAAGCGGGGCAAGATCCTCGACGAGCAGCTGGAGATCCTGCAGCTCGCCTGGCAGGGCGGACCCATCTCCTATGCCGGTGAACACTTCGCGTTCGAGGACATCAGCCTGTCGCCGCGCGCCTATCGCTCCGACGGACCGCGGCTCTGGTTCGGCGGCCAGGGCGTCAGTCCGCCCCTGCTGCGCCGGCTGGTGCGCTACGGCCACGGGTTCCACCCAGTCGGCGAGTGGACCTCCGAGGACCTCGAGAAGCTGTCCTCCGGCATGACCGAGGCCGGCCGGGACATCGCCGATCTCGAGCGTGTCGGAGGCACTCGTGCCGTCTTCCCCGACGACGAGTCCACCGCCGACATCGGCCAGGCGATGGAGCCCATCCGTGAGCAGATCGAGGCCGGCTTCACGACCTTCTGCGTCAAGCCCTCGCAGTTCATCGACGACGTCGACGAGCTGCCCGGCTTCTGCCGTGACGTCGTCCGTCGGGCCGAAGCGATGACGTCCTGAGGGTTGCCGGGAGAGCGGTCCCACGTTTATCGTTCGTATCCTAACGATCTTGATTGTCCGAGGAGGATGTAGAGATGGCCGAGCACGAGTCCGTCCCGCTGAGTGAGGTCGACCTCACCGACCTGGACCGTTTCCGTGATGACCTCGCGTGGGGTCAGTTCGACACGCTGCGCCGCGAGGACCCTGTGCACTGGAGCGAGGAGCCCGCGGGTCGCGGCTTCTGGTCGGTGACCCGCTACGACGACATCTGGGCCGTCGACAAGGACACCGAGGCCTTCTCCTCCGAGGAGTTCGTCAACCTCGAGGACGTCGACCCCGAGTTCAGGGACCTGCGTCGCTCGATGCTCGAGACGGACGGCCCTCGGCACCAGGCCATGCGCGCGCTCATCGCGCGCGAGTTCAGTCCGCGCAACCTGATGAAGAACTACGAGGGCTTCCTGCGTGAGCTGACCAAGCAGACGGTCGACGAGGCGTTCGAGCACGAGGAGTTCGACTTCGTCGAGAAGATCAGCGGTGACTTCCCCATCCAGGTGCTGGCGCGACTGCTCGACGTGCCCAAGGAGGACACCGGCCAGCTGATCGCGTGGGGCGACGAGATGGTCGGGAACACCGACCCGGACTACACGAAGTTCCCGTTCGACTCGCCGGAGAGCGAGAAGTACAAGCACCTGCCGTTCCGCTCTCCCACGACTCAGGAGGTCTTCGACTACGGACGGGCTCTCCGCGACGGTCGCAAGGGCGGCGATGGCACAGACCTGGTCAGCATCCTCGCCAACAAGCTCCCCATGGACGGGGTCCCGCTCACCGACACCGACTTCGACAACTACTTCCTGCTCCTCGTCATCGCCGGCAACGAGACCACGCGTCAGGCCATCAGCAACACCATGCTCGGCCTGATGCGACAGCGCGACCAGCTGCGGGCGATGCAGGAGGACCCCTCGCTCATCGCGTCGGGCCTCGAGGAGCTGCTGAGGTGGGCCAGCCCGGTCTACCACTTCCGTCGTACGGCGACGCGCACGGTCGAGCTCGGCGGCAAGACGATCGCAGAGGGCGACAAGGTCGTCATGTGGTTCGCCTCCGGCAACCGGGACGACTCCCACTTCGAGGACCCGTACCGCATCGACGTGAGCCGAACCAACGTCGACCACCTCACCTTCGGCAAGGGCAGTCCCCACCTGTGCCTCGGCAACGCCCTGGCCCGGATGGAGGTGCGGCTGATGTTCGAGGAGCTGCTGCCACGGCTCGCCGACATCGAGCTGGCGGGTGACGTGACCCGCGTCAGGTCGAACTTCGTCAACGGCATCAAGAAGTTCCCGGTCGTCGTCTCGCCAGCGCTGACCTCGACCTGCGACGAAGGGCCCGACTCCGACCGGAGCCGGGCCCTTTTCGCTGCTGTCAGGGGTTGCGCGAGCCGTCCCGACCACATATCGTTTGGATCCGAACGATTAAGCCGGAGGTGCTTCCATGACCGTCACGCAGACCGTTGTCCGCGAGTTCGAGGTCGACCTGGTCGTGCGCGAGGCCGAGCAGGTGGCGCACGACGTGGTGGCGATGACGCTGTCCCGTCCCGACGGCGCGGCGCTGCCCGACTGGACGCCCGGTGCACACATCGACCTGCTGCTCGCGGACGGCCTCACCCGTCAGTACTCGCTGTGCGGTCGCACCAGCGAGACCGACGCCTGGCGGGTCGCGGTGCTCAAGGCGCCCGACAGTCGTGGTGGGTCGCAGGCGGTCCACGAGCTGGGTGCCGGGTCGACGGTCCGGGTGCGTGGGCCGCGCAACCACTTCCCGGTGGTGGCCTCGAAGCACTACCTGTTCGTCGCCGGCGGGATCGGCATCACCCCGCTGCTCGCGATGATCTACGAGGTCGAGGCGGCCGGCGCGGCGTGGGAGCTGCACTACGGCGGGCGCACGCGGAAGTCGATGGCGTTCCTCCAGGAGCTCGAGGAGTTCGGCGACCGGGTGCACGTCGTGCCCGAGGATGAGCTGGGCAGGCCTGACCTCGACGGGATCCTCGGCGAGCCGCGGTCGGACACGCTCGTCTACACCTGCGGGCCCGAGCCGCTGCTGGCCGCTGTGGAGGAGCGCTGCGCGGCCTGGCCCGCCGGGAGCCTGCACCTCGAGCGGTTCTCGGCGCGTGCGACCGAGGAGCCCGCCGAGGAGAGCTCCTTCGAGCTGGTCCTGCAGCGCACCGGCAAGACGCTGGAGGTGCCCGCGGACAGGTCGGTGTTCGACGTGGTGCGTGAGGCCGGAGTGAGCGTGCTCGGATCCTGCCTGGAGGGCATCTGCGGCACCTGTGAGACCGACGTCGTGGACGGCGACGTCGACCACCGCGACTCGATCCTCGACGACGAGGAGCGCGCCTCCAACGAGGTGATGATGATCTGTGTCTCGCGATGCCGGTCCGCACGTCTGACCCTCGACCTGTGACGACCCGCGAGAGCCACCGGGAAGGACGAACCATGAACCCCCACGACAGCGCCGGACACCGGCCGCCGGCGTACCCCACGCAGAGCTGGTACGTCGCCGCCACCAGCGACGAGGTCACCGCCAACCCGCTGGGACGTCGGGCACTGGACACGGGCCTGGTGCTCTACCGCACCTCCGACGGCACCGCGGTCGTCCTCGAGGACCGCGACGCCCACAGCGCCTACCCGCTCAGCCTGGGTCGCGTCGAGCAGGACCTGATCGTCTCGTCGTACTCCGGCTTCGCGTACGCCGCCGACGGGTCCTGCGTGCGGGTGCCGACCCAGACCGAGATCCCGTACGACGCCCGCGTCCGTTCCTTCCCCGTGCGCGAGCAGGACGGCTTCGTGTGGGTCTGGTTCGCCGAGCCGGGACTCGCCGGCCTGCGCAAGCCGCCGAGCGTGCCGTGGCTGGTCGACGAGTCGTGGTCGACGCTCGGCGACGCCTGGACGACCGAGGCCAGCTTCATGCTGCTCCACGAGAACTTCGCCGACATCACCCATGTGGCCGTCGTGGACCCGTCCTTCGCCCCGCCCGTACTGACGGCCGGTCCGGTGCCGCTGCTCGAGGTGGAGGTCACGGAGACCGGGGTCTCGTTCGAACGGAGCTACCCGCCGGCGCCGCTGGCCGAGTGGCACAGCTCGCTGGTGGGGGCCGAGCCGGATGCCGTCTTCACCCAGCACGAGGAAGGTCGGTTCGTCTCGCCCGGCCTGTGGATCGACAGCTGGGAGGTCGATCTCGACGGTGGGTCGACCGCGACGTTCCGCTTCACCCATGCCGTGACGCCGGTCAGCTCCACGAGCACGCGCCACGTCTGGCGGGTCAGCCGCAACTTCGCCCCCGGCGAGGAGACGTCTGCGCAGATCACGCCGCTGTTCAACGACTACTACGAGCGAGTGCGCGACATCCTCGAGACGATGCAGGGAGTCCTCTCCCTCGACGGGCCCCGGCCCGACGTACACGTCGCCGCCGACGCGGCGGCCCTGCAGGTCCGCAAGATCGTGAACCGGATGGTGGCCGACGAACAGCTTGGAGGAACGAGATGACCGACGTGAAGGGCTTCTTCTACCCGCGGACGGCGCAGGGGGGATCCTCGATCATCCCGAACCCGCCCTGGTTCTACTCCGGTGACCTGCTCACCGTGGAGTACCGCACCAACCCCGAGCGCGTCGCCGAGCTGCTGCCCGCGCCGCTCGAGCTCGCGCCCGAGGACCCCGGTGCCGTGGCCCTGATCTGGGCCGACTGGCAGTCGTGCTCCTCCAGTCGCGAGGAGCTCCTCGACCCGGTGCGCTCCCAGTACAAGGAGGCGTTCGTGGTCGTCCGGTGCAGCTTCGAGGGCCGTACCTTCTCCCGCTGCGTCTACATCTGGGTCGACAAGGACTTCGCGATCGCTCGCGGCATGCACCAGGGCTACCCGAAGAAGCTCGGCACCATGTGGCAGACGCGCCCGCACCCGTTCGCCCAGGGCGCTCCGCAGATCGCTGAGGGTGGCATGTTCGGTGCCACGCTGGCCGCCGGCGACCGCCGGCTCGCGGAGGCAGTGCTGACACTGCGCGAGGAGTCCGAGACCAACGGCTTCGTGAACTCCCACCCGATGGCGCACCACCGGATCTACCCCGGCATCGGCCGAGGCGCCCCCGACGCGTACGCCGAGCTGATCTCGTCGGGTGCCGCGGAGTTCGAGGGCGGGCCAGCCTGGACGGGCGACGTCGACGTGCGCCTGTTCGAGTCGCCGACGGAGGAGCTGTCGCGCCTCGAGGTGGACGAGGTCATCGGCGGGTACTACCGCCAGGTCGGTGTGAAGTGGGACGGCGGTGCCTCGCTCGCGCAGCAGACGACCGAGGGCTGGACGCCTGCCGCCCAGGGTTGACCGACCGTCGACCGAGCAATATCGTTTGGATACGAATGATCTACCACCAGGACGTGGTCCGGGGAGGATGGGCATGAGCACGATCGAGGTCGAGGGTGTCGAGGTCGACACCCGGCACTGGATCAACGGGGAGCGGGTGGCGTCCGCCTCGACGTTCACCGACGTCTCGCCCATCGACGAGACGGAGCTCGGTGAGATCTCCGCAGGCGGCGAGGACGAGGTCGATCTCGCCGTACGTGCGGCGCGCGCGGCCTTCCCGGCCTGGGCCGCGCTGCCTGTCGCCGAGCGTTCCGCGATCCTGCGGCGGCTCGCCGACGGCATCGACGCGCGCGCCGAGGACCTCTCCCGGGTGGAGACCCGGGACAACGGCTCCCTGCTGCGCTCCCACCGTCGGGGTGTGATGCCACGCGTGGGCATGAACTTCCGCTACTTCGCCGACTGGGCCGAGCAGCTGCACCACGAGGACCGCGAGATCCGGGGCCACCGCGAGCGGATCACGTTCGACCCGGCGGGCGTGGTCGCGATCATCACCCCGTGGAACGCCCCGCTGATGCTCGCCACCTGGCGGATCGGCCCCGCTCTCGCGGCCGGCGACACCGTCGTGGTGAAGCCACCGGAGTGGGCCCCGCTCACGGCTTCGCTGCTGGCCGACATCGCCCACGAGGCGGGCCTGCCACCCGGTGTGTTCAACGTCGTACAGGGCACCGGCGCGGGCGCAGGCGCCCCGCTCACCCGGCACCCCGGCATCAACCGGCTGTCCTTCACCGGCTCGGTGCCGACCGCGGGCACGATCGCTGCCGCGGCCGCGCCCAACATCGTCCCGCTCTCCTTCGAGCTGGGCGGCAAGTCGCCGCTGCTGGTCTTCGACGACTGTGACCTCGACCTGGCGGTCGACCTGGCTGTCGAGCAGTTCGACAACGCGGGGCAGGTATGCCTCGGTGCCTTCCGACTACTGGTGCACGAGCGCATCGCCGACGAGTTCCTCGAGCGTGTCGTCGATCGCGCCTCCGTCCTGGTCCAGGGCGACCCGCGTGACGAAGCGACGGACGTCAGCGCCCTGGTGAGCCGCGCGCACTTCGACCGGGTCTCCGGGTTCGTGGAGCGCGCGCTCGCCGACGGCGCCAAGCCGGTGCTGGGCGGTGGACCCAACGAGGAGCTCGGGGGTCTCTACTTCTCCCCGACGATCCTGACCGGCGCCGAGCCGGGCAGCGAGATCCTCACCGAGGAGGTGTTCGGTCCGGTGCTGACCGTCCAGACCTTCGCTTCTGAGGAGGAGGGCGTCGCGATGGCCAACAACACGCGGTTCGGGCTGGCCGCGACCCTGGTGACGGGTGACCCGGAGCGGGCCGAGCGGGTGAGCTCGCAGTTGAACGCCGGCACCGTGTGGGTGAACTGCTTCTTCGTGCGCGACCTCGGTGCCCCCTTCGGAGGCAACGGGAAGTCGGGCATCGGCCGCGAGGGTGGCGACTACTCCTTCGACTTCTACTGCGACATCAAGAACAGCGTGTTCAGCCCGACCGGCTGGACCGTCGGTACCCCTGAGAGGACGGACGCCTGATGGGCGAAGTGGTAGGGGCCGGGCTGATCGCCCACGTGCCCACGATCGTGCTTCCCGAGGCCACTCGCCGTGAGATCAACGGCGGAGAGGACAGCACGCTGGTCGCAGGTCTCCAGCAGCTGCGGCGAGAGGTCTTCGACACCCTCGACTACGACACCGTGGTGGTGCTCGACTCTCACTGGGCGACGACGGTGGAGTTCGTGGTCACCGCGCAGGAGCGTCGCGCCGGCCTGTTCACCTCCGAGGAGCTGCCACGTGGGATGAGCCAGCGGCCCTACGACTTTCCCGGTGACCCCGACCTTGCGCACCTGATCGCGAGCAAGGGCGCCGAGCACAGCACCTGGATCACCGCGATCGAGGACGATCACCTGCCGATCTTCTACGCGACCACGAACGTCTGGGAGTTCCTCGGCGACGGCCTGCCCGACAAGCGCTGGATCAGCATCGGGGTCTGCCAGACCGCCGACATGGAGGACAACCTCCGTCTCGGCCGCGCACTGGGCGACGCGATCGCGGAGTCCGACCGCAAGGTCCTGCTGATCGCCTCGGGCGCCATGTCGCACACCTTCTGGCCGCTGCGCCAGCTGCGCGACCACGAGGCCGCCGGTCTGGAGCACATCTTCAGCAAGGAGGCGGTCGACGCCGACGCCGAGCGGCTCGAGTGGTTCCGCGACGGCGACCACGCGCGGGTGCTCGACACCATGCCGGAGTTCTACCGCTACCGGCCCGAGGCGCGGTTCGGGCACTACCTGATGATGATGGGCGCGCTGGGCGAGGGCGACTGCACCGCGACCAGCCGGCAGTACGGCGAGTACGAGAACTCGATCGGCACCGGACAGGTGCACCTCTGGTTCGACCGTCCCGCGGACGGGTTCCCCCGGCCCCGGCGTACGCCGACCGACCCCGACTACGTCCGACAGACCTCCGGCCCGGACCTCCCGGCCGCCGGCTGACCCGCGAGGAAGCACATGAGCACCCGAGAGACCCGCCGCATCCTGCTCGACGGCAACGTCGTCGACGTCGTACGCCACGGCGAGACGCTGGTGGCCGGTGACGGCCGCGAGGTCGCTATCGCCGACGCGACCCACCTCGCGCCGACGGTCCCGTCGAAGATCGTGTGCGTCCACCTCAACTACCTCTCGCGGGTCGAGGAGATGATGACGACCCTGCCGCCGGCCCCGACGTACTTCCACAAGCCGGTCTCGGCGCTGAACGCCCACGAGGGCGCAGTGGTGCGCCCGGCGGGCTGCAAGTGGCTCAACTACGAGGGTGAGATCGCCATCGTGATCGGTCGGACGGCGCGCAACATCGCGCCCGAGGAGGCCGGGGACTACATCCGCGGCTACTCGATCGGCAACGACTACGGGCTGCACGACTTCCGCGACACCGACTCCGGCTCGATGCTGCGGGTCAAGGGCGCGGACACCCTGTGCCCGATCGGTCCGGGGCTGGTCGAGGGCTGGGACTTCCACGACAAGCAGATCCGCACGATCGTCAACGGGGAGGTGCGCCAGGACGGCAACACCAGCGAGATGAAGTGGGACATGCACTACCTGGTCGCGGACATCGCGCGCACCATCACGCTGCAGCCGGGCGACGTGCTCCTCTCCGGCACGCCCGCGATCTCCCGCACGGTCTACCCGGGCGATGTCGTCGAGGTCGAGGTCGAAGGCCTCGGCACGCTGCGCAACCACATCGTCGAGGGGCCGACGCCCATCCGCACCGACGTCGGTGCCCAGCCCACGGAGAGCGAGGAGGTCCTCTCCACGGCCAAGGGCGGCGACTGGGAGTTCCGCGGCATCCGCAAGCCCGACCTCAGCAAGACGCACTGAGCCCTGCATGACTGACCAGGCTTCCCGTTCCGGCCGGCCACCGGGCGCCAGGCCCGTCGTGGTCGTCCCGGCGCGGTTCTCCCAGAGCGCTGCGGCGCTGCGCTACCGAGCCGAGGTGTCGGCCGCCAAGCTCGTCCAGGCGGTGTACGACGCGGGCGCCGAGCCGCTCGTCGTGCACCCGGAGGTCCCCGTCGGGATCTCCGAGCACGACCTCGACGGCCTGGTCCGCGGCCGGATCTGGATGGCCGACGGCATCCTGCTGCCGGGCGGGGGTGACCTCGCCGCGCGCTGGTCGGGACAGGACGACCACGCGACCCAGTACGACGTCGACGAGACCCAGGACGCCTTCGACCTCGCCGCTGGCCCGGGTGGCCATCGAGGACCAGATCCCTCTGCTCGCCATCTGTCGTGGCACCCAGGTGGTCAACGTGGCGCGTGGGGGAGACCTGGTCCAGGACATGACCGAGACTCTCGGCGCGGACCACCGGCATCTGGTCCACGACATCGAGATCCTCGAGGACTCACCTCTGCGGGTCGTCGTCCCCGGCGACCGGATGACCATCTCCTGCTACCACCACCAGGGCCTCGGCCGGCTCGGTGAAGGGCTGCAGGCCTCGGCGTACGCCTGGGACGGGACGATCGAGGCGGTGGCTCTCGAGGACCACGACGGCTGGTATCTCGGCGTGCAGTGGCATCCGGAGGACACCGCCGCGACGGACGACCAGCAGGCGGGTGTCTTCGAGGCGTTCGTGAAGGCGCTGGGCGCCTAGTCCTGTTCGGCGGGTCCGCCCGACCCGGAGGCCTCGATGGAGGTGACGATCTCGCGCAGGCTCTTGGTCATGGCCTTCTGACGCGTCGGGGAGATGCCCCGGACGACGCGGGACTCGATCGCGTTGAACTTCGGGTAGAGGTCCTCCATCAGCGCCTTGCCGGACGGCGTGAGGTGCAGCTCCACGAGGCGCCGGTCGTCCTCGCGGCCGACCTTCTCCATCCAGCCGCGCGCCTCCAGGGTCTTGACCACGCCGGTGAGCGTGGCCTTCGAGATGGCGGCGGACTCGGCCGCCCGCCGGGTCTCGAGGCCATCGGCGATCCACACCACCCACATCACCACGAAACCGGTCCAGCTGATGTCGACAGGACGCAAGACCTCGGTGGTGACGTAGCCGCGCACGGCGTTGGCCGCCCGGTAGATGCTGGACACGGCGTGGGCCGCCTCGAAGTCGAGCCCGAGCTCGGCGACGCGGTTCTGCATCGCGCGCTCCGTCTCGACGAGGGTGCGAAGGTCGGTCATGCTCGGATGGTACGGGGCTGGACGAGTGCTGACCGGGAGCAGGACGGTGTGTTCATTCGGGAGCGAACCTCTTGACAAGATCGTTTGTGTCCGTACGATCTTACCGGAGAGCAGCACCAGCTTCAATGGTTGGGGGTCGTGGCCACGGGGCCACGACGCGGTGCCGACGACGAGGAGAACCCATGGTCCACGTGGATCCGATCGCGATGGAGGCCGCGGAGGCCGACCTGACCAGCGACGGCATCGACGTCGTACGTCTCGGTTACAGCGACCTGATCGGTGCTGAGCGGGGACGCGACGTACTCACCCGTCGCTTCGCCAGGACCGTCGGCGACGGGGTGGCCTTCTGCCGATCGGTCTACGGCACGTCCCCCATGGGTGACGTCGTCGAGATCGAGGGCGGTATGTCGGCCGGTCTGCCCGACGTCGTCGCCGTCCCCGACGTGAGCACGCTCCAGCACGTGCCGTGGGAGCCCGGTGTCGCGCACATGATCGCCGACGTCTTCAACCCCGACGGGACGCCGTCGCAGGAGAGCCCCCGCAACGTCCTGCGCCGGGTGCTCGAGCGGTTCGGCGAGCTGGGCATGAAGCCCGTCTGCGGCCCGGAGCTCGAGTTCTATGTCCTCGACCCGTGCGAGACCTCGCCCAACGGCTGGAAGCGTTACGGCGAGGCCACTGGAAACATCTACACCTCCGGGCTGAAGGGCGACCCCGAGAACACCCTGATCAGCGCGCTGCGCCAGCTCTCGGCGTACGGCCTCGACGTGGTCGCCGCGAACCACGAGTTCTCCTCCGGGCAGTTCGAGATCAACCTCTGGCACTCCGAGGCCCTCGACTCAGCGGACCGGGCCTTCCGGTTCAAGACGGCCGTCCAGGAGCTGGCCCGGATGCAGGGCAAGCTGGCGACCTTCATGGCCAAGCCGTTCAACGACGAGGGCGGCTCGGGCTTCCACATCCACTTCTCCACCTGGTCCGACGACGGGGAGGCCCTCTTCGACGACCCTGACGGCGAGGACGGGCTCTCGGACACCGCCCGGTTCGCGGTGGCCGGGGTGCTCGCCCACGCACCGGCTCTGGCCGCCTTGCTCAACCCGACCGTCAACTCCTACAAGCGGTTCGGCCCGGACACGCTGGCTCCCTGGTTGATCGACTGGGGGCTCGACAACCGCAGTGCGATGATCCGGATCCCACCGGAGCGTGGCCGTGCCTCGCGGATGGAGCTGCGCCTCGGGGACGCCTCGGCGAACCCCTACCTCGCGACCGCCGCGTTCCTCGGCGCTGCCTACCTCGGCATCAGGGACAAGCTGGAGGTCCCGGCCAAGCTCGAGGGCTACGGCTACGACACCAGCAAGGCCGAGATGCTCCCGGGTGACCTCGGCACGGCCATCGACGCGCTGGAGGCGGACACCGACCTGCGTGAGCTGCTTGGTCCTGAGTTCGTCGCCGCGTTCGTGACCTACAAGCGCAACGAGCTCGAACGGTTCTCGCACTGGGTGACCGACTGGGAGTTCCGTGAGTACAGCTACCACCTCTGAGACAGGACGTCATGCAACTTCTCGTCATCCAGCACGACCACGCCTCCCCGCTCGGGCCAGTGGCTGAACGCTTCGTCGAGCGCGGCTTCGACCTGACCATGCACCCTGTGGTGCCGGAGTCGTCGTTCCTCGCGCCCGGCGTCGAGACCGACTTCCCCGACTTCACCCGCTTCGATGCGGTCGTGTCTATGGGGGCGCCCTGGTCGGCGTACGACGAGAGCATCGACAGCTGGGTCCGCCCGGAGATCGAGCAACTGCGCCGGGCGGACGAGGCCGGCGTACCCGTCCTCGGCATCTGCTTCGGCGGACAGCTCCTCGCCGCCACCCACGGTGGCGCGGTGGTCGCCTCTGGCACTCCCGAGATCGGCTGGGCTGAGGTGTGCTCGGATGACGACGCTCTGGTGCCGTCCGGACCTTGGTTCCAGTGGCACTACGACCGGTGGGAGCTCCCGCACGACGCCCACGAGGTCGCGCGCAACGCCGCCTCTTCCCAGGCCTTCATCCTGCGGCGCAACCTCGCCGTGCAGTTCCATCCCGAGCTGACCACCACCATGCTCGCCGGTTGGCTCGGCAACGGTGGGTCCGAGAAGGCGGCCTCTGCGGGCCTCGACCCGGCGAAACTTCTGACCGAGACGCGCCAACGGGAGGAAGCAGCGCGCGTCAGGGCCCACCGGCTGGTCGATGGCTTCCTGCGGGCTACGTTCGACACGAGTACACATCGGCCCATGGCCGTGGAGAGGACGTCATGAGCGACACCCAGACATCCGGACCGGCCTACCAGGCGGTCAACCCCGCCACCGGCCAGGTGGTCGAGACCTTCGACTACGCGACCGACAAGGAGATCGAGTCGGCGCTGGCGGCTGTGCACACGGCGTACGCGGTGTGGCGGGACGTACCGATCGCCGAGCGGGCCAAGACGGTCCGGCGGATCGGCGAGCTGTTCGCCGAGCGGCAGGCCGAGCTCGGTGCGCTCGCCACGGAGGAGATGGGCAAGCCGCTTGCGCAGTCCAAGGGGGAGGCGGCGTTCTGCGGCGAGATCTTCGACTACTTCGCGACCGAGGGCCCCGAGCTCGCTGCCGACCAGCCGATCAAGACGTTCTCGGGTGGCAAGGCCATGGTGCAGAAGCTCCCGATCGGGCCGCTGCTGGGGATCATGCCGTGGAACTACCCCTTCTACCAGATCGCCCGGTTCGCAGCTCCCAACCTGATGCTGGGCAACACGATCGTGCTCAAGCACGCCGAGTCGGTGCCGAAGTGCGCGCTCGCGGTGGAGCAGATCATGAAGGACGCAGGTCTGCCGGAGGGTGCCTACGTCAACGTGTTCGCCACCCACGACCAGATCGAGCAGATCATCGGCGACCCCCGCATCGCGGGCGTCTCCTTGACCGGCTCGGAGCGGGCGGGCGCGGTCGTCGCGGCGATCGCCGGCAAGAACCTCAAGAAGTGCGTGCTCGAGCTCGGCGGCTCGGACCCCTACGTCATCCTGGACACCGACGACGCGGTCGCGGCCGCCGACCTGGCCTGGGAGACCCGGATCAGCAACACCGGCCAGGCCTGCAACTCCAACAAGCGGATGATCGTGATGGACGACGTGTACGACGACTTCGTCCATCGGCTCACCGATCTCGCGAAGGACCTGCGTCCCGGTGATCCGGCGGAGGGTGCCGAGGGCACCTTCGCGCCGCTGTCCTCACGGGCCGCGGCCGAGCGGCTCGCCGAGCAGGTCGAGGACGCTGTCAGCAAGGGCGCCACCCTGCACGCGGGCGGAGTGCTGAGCGAGGGGCCGGCGGCGTACTACTCCCCGGCGGTGCTGACCGGGATCACCGAGGAGATGCGCGCCTACCGCGAGGAACTGTTCGGTCCGGTGGCGGTGGTCTACTCCGTCTCCAGCGACGACGAGGCCCTCGCTCTCGCCAACGACAGCGACTACGGCCTCGGCGGTGCGGTGTTCAGCAAGGACACCGACCGCGCGCGCAAGCTGGCCGAGCGCCTCGAGGTGGGCATGTCCAACGTGAACACCCCGGCCGGTGAGGGCGCGGAGGTGCCCTTCGGTGGCGTCAAGCGCAGCGGTTTCGGTCGCGAGCTCGGCCCGCTGGGCATGGACGAGTTCGTCAACAAGCGGATGTTCTACGTCGCTGACTAGCTACGTCGGGCACAGGTGGGGCACGCGCGGACCTGTGACCGACCCGACACGTCTGGTACCCGTACTGATCGCTGACGGCGCTCAGCACTAGCGAATAGAGGATGTCCGATGACGGAGCTCACACCTGAGATCGTGGCGCGGCTTACCCGCACCGCGCGACAACTCGAGCCAATGGCCCAACTCTGGGAAGAGACGACGCTGCTCACCGACCGTCAGCGGGAGGCGGTTGACGAGCTGACGCGTCGTCTCGCGGACAACTACCCCTACGGCGACGTGAAGTACATCGGGCAGATTCTCAAGCCTCCTCACCCGGTCGCTTGGATTTCGTACGCGGCAGCGGCGCTGATCAATCCGAACAATCACGCACTCGATGCAGGTCCAGCGACCTCAGCGATGGAGAAGGAAGTCGTCGAGGACATCGCCGAGATGTTCGGGATGCCGCAGCATCTCGGTCACCTCACCTCCTCGGGGACCATCGCCAACCTCGAGGCGCTATACGTTGCTCGCGAACTAGCGCCCGACACGGTCGTCGTGTCCAGTCAGGCAGCCCACTACACGCACGGTCGGATGAGCCACTTGCTTGGAATGACCCACGAGACCATCCCGCAGGATCGCCTTGGCAAGATGGATCTGCACGCTCTTGAAACTCGGCTCAAGGGGGCGGGGTCGGAACGATCGTTGCCACGCTGGGAACGACCAGTCTGGGAGCACTCGACCCAGTCGACGAAATCGTCACAATGGCGCGACGCTACGAAGCCCGCGTTCATGTGGACGCGGCGTACGGCGGGTTCCACACGCTTCTCGCGACCACAGATCCGTCCGTCGACCCGCGGCCGTTTCATGCGCTACCTCACGTGGACTCGATCGTGGTCGACCCACACAAGCACGGGCTCCAACCATATGGGTGTGGCTCGATCCTCTTCTCGGACCCCACAGTGGGCCGCCTTTTCGCCCACGACTCCCCATACACCTATTTCACTTCGAGTGAGCTGCACCTGGGCGAGATCAGCATCGAGTGCTCACGCGCCGGCGCAGCCGCTGCGGCCTTGTGGGCAACCTTGCGCGCTCTCGGCCTTGACCGAGATGGGTTGGGCGACGTCCTCTCGAAGGGTCGGCAAGCGGCTGTGATGATCGCGGACCGCGTGAGAGGTTCCGAGACCGCGCGTCTCGTCGTCGAGCCTGAACTCGATATGGTGTGCACCTACGCAGCATCAGGGAGCACCTCCGAGGTCAGCCGACGTTCCGAGTCCGCCTTCAATAGGCTTCAAAGCTTGGGCTGGCACGTAGCCAAGCTTCAAGTGAACAGCGAATGGCTCGCAACTGCCGACGAGGCGCTTATCGTCGACAGCGACGAGACCACGGTCTTGCGTTGTTGTGTCATGAAGCCGGAACATCTTGCGGTGGCTGAGGAATTTGCGTCCACGCTCGTCGAGGCCCTTGCGCCGAGCGGGTCATGACCCTGAATCCTCTCGTTCTTGGAGAGGTGGTCTGGTGTGAGGCGGTGATCGCGAGGAAGGTGGCGCAGTGTCGCTGGCCGATTCTTCCTAGCTCCGATCGCTTCTCGTCTGATGCCGACTTCTTCCCCGAAGAGACGTGGCCAGCGAACCGCGACCTTGACGTGGTGCAGGCCCGGGGACTGCGCTTCCCCACTCAGGCGATCCTCGGCAAGCGCCACGGCCAGAAGTCACGCAGTCGTGGTAAGCGCCTTCCGAGTTCATGTAACCAAGTCAATGAGCAGGCCGGGGCACACTATGACTCGAGCGCGACTGGCTCACGGCGTCGTAGTATTTCTCGGTAAGCGCGTTTCCGCAGGTGAGAGGGCTGCTGTGGAGTCGTGTGGAGCCCGGCGTGTTATCTCGTGATGAGAAGGTCATCGGTTCGATTCCGATAGGCGGCTCCGACAGCGGCTCCGGCAAACACGTAGCCGTCCTCAGCCCTGGATGTCGTGGCCGCGTTGGCGCAACGCGACGGCCAGCAGAGCTGCGGAGATGACCTGGGTGACCGCGACCAGGGTGATGAGCAGGGTCCTGTGGTCGGTGTAGAGGCCGCCTGCCAGTGTTCCGCCGGCCAGGGCCGCGACGCCCTGGAACGCGGCGAACACGCCGTAGGCGGTGGCGAGACGGCGTTGGGGCACCAGGTCGGCCACGAGTGCCTTGACGGTGGAGTCCTGGACGCCGGTCACGGCCCCCCACAGCAGAACTCCGGCGACCACCACGGTCAGTGTGTCGGCCAGGGCGAGCGCCGGGATCGCGATGATGGTGGCCGGCAGCAGGTACAGGATCGATGCGCCCCAGCGGTCGTAGGCGAACCCGGTCACCAGAGCGGCGACGGCTTCGGTGCCCATCGCCGCGGCGTAGATCAGGGGCACCACCGCGATGCTGACCAGTCCTGCGTCGACGAGGTGGAAGGAGATGACGCCGAACGTCATCAGCCCCAGGGTGCCGAGGGCACACGAGGCCGCGAAGGCGTAGAACCGGGCCGGCAGCGCACCCGGTTCGACGATGGCGCTGACCGGTGCGGGAGCCTCGGCAGGGCTGTCCAGCGAGGTGGCAGGTCCGGCAGCCGGACGGGTCTCTGGCTGCGCTAGCTCACTGTGGCGCCTGAGGGTGAACAGCAGCAGCATGCACGCGACCCCGGGGACGGCGAGCACGGCGAAGGCGGGCCACTGCACACCGGCGAGGGCGATCACCCCAGCGACGAGGAGTGGTCCGGCGAACGCTCCGATCTGGTCCAACGCCTTGTGTACGGCGAACCCGCGGCCGCGGCCGACCGAGACGGCGACGCGTGCGAGCAGTGCGGACTTCGACGGGCTCCGGATTGCCTTGCCCGCCCGCTCGAGCAGGATCAGGGTCGTAGCCAACGCGAGCCCGAGACTGCCGACGAAGGGAGCCACGGCCAGCAGCGGGACGCACACGGCCGTCATCGCGTACCCGAGGATGGTCAGCGACCAGTAGCGGCCGCTGCGGTCGGCGAGCGGCCCGGAGAACAGTCGGAGCACCAGAGCAATGGCCTCGCCGGCCCCGGTGATGAGCCCGACGACCAGCGCTGATGCTCCCAGGGACCCCAGGAACGGTCCGGCCACCGAGCGCATTCCCTCGTAGACCATGTCGCCGGCGAGGCTGACCACACCGAACGCGACGACCGTGCGCCACGGCGTCCAGACCGGTTGCGTCTGCCGGAGTGTTCCGCGCGTGGTCACGCGGTCGAGCCTAGACAGGCGCGTCCAGGGTCTGGACCGGGGTCTCGAAGAGCTCGATCAGGTTCCCGGCGGGGTCGGCGAGCAGGATCTGGCGCCCTCCGGGACCGGCGACGACCTCGCTGCGGAAGGACAGTCCGGCCCCGCGGAGTCTGGCGACTTCGGCGTCGAGGTCGGGGACGACGAGGTGGATGCGGTTGCGCCCGGGGTCGGTGGCGTCGTCGGGGGTGGCGCGGGCACCGGAGCTTGCGGCTCCGGACAGCAGGAGTCGCAGCGGCCCGCGGATGACGTCGGCAAAGGCCGGCGCGGCGCTCATGTTCTCGGTGAAGCCCAGGTGCGTGGTGTAGAAGTCGATGGCCGCCTGCACGTCGTCGACGATGTAGCGGACACTGGCGTACTGCTCTGGTGCGGTCACTGGTCGAACCTCCTCAGTGGCTGGTCGAGGTCAGGGCGGGCAGCAGGTGCCGGACGCGCGCGTCGATCTCTGCCGCGATCTGCTGGAAGGCCGGATAGCTGGCCCGGTCGGATCCGCTCGCCGTGGCCGGGTCGTGAATGCTCCAGTGGGCCCGGCGTGGGCGATGGGCGAACTCGGGACAGGCTTCCCGGGCCTTGTCGCACAGGGTGACCACCCGGTCGAACCGGTGGCCGGCCAGGGTGTCGACGTGTCGGGGTTGCTGGCCGGCGACGTCGATGCCGAACTGCTCGCCGAGGACCCGCACGGTGTTGGCGTGCAGGTCAGGTCTGGGGCGGGTGCCGGCGCTGGTCACGCTCACGCTCCCGGAACCGTGGTGGCGCACCAACGCCTCAGCGATGGGTGAGCGGATGCTGTTGCCGGAGCACACCATCAGCACCGCGCTCGGGCGAGGCGCTGTGGCGGCCCTGCCCACCGCCGGATTCAGGCCGGATTCAGGGCCGGATTCAGGGCCGGGTGCAGGGCGGCCCCGGTCTCGGCAAGCGCATCGGCGCAGCGGTCCAGGTCGAGGTGGTAGTAGCTGTCGCGCCCGTCGTGGCTGCTGCGGGTGGCGGTCACCAGACCCTCCTCGCGTAGCTGACGCAGGTGGTAGGAGAGCAGGTTCTGCGGCTCGTCCAGCAGCGCCACCAGCTCGCGGACCCGGAGGTCGCTGTCAGCCAGAGCGGTCAGCAGCCGCCAGCGCAGTGGGTGGGCGGCGAGCCGGACGAAGGCCGGTGGTCCGGGGACTTGACCCGTGGGCACCATGGCATCAGGATACATCAAACTGGTTTGATGGACTATGTGGTGGAGAGCCCGTGACGGACGAACTCGATGACGAGCCAGCACCTGCCCTCCACAGCCGCGCGGGCCTCCCGTTGCGAGAGGCAGCCAAAGCGTGGTTCGCCATCTCGCTGCAGACCTTCGGGGGCCCGGCGGGCCAGATTGCGGTGATGCAGCGCACCCTGGTCGAGGAGAAGCGCTGGATCGGGCAGCAGCGGTTCCTGTTCGCGCTCTCCTACTGCACGCTGCTGCCCGGTCCCGAGGCCCAGCAGCTGGCGACCTATGTCGGCTGGCTCCTCAACGGCATACGAGGTGCGCTGGTCGCCGGCGTCCTGTTCGTCCTGCCAGGCGTCGTCGCCCTGCTGGTGCTGTCCGGGGTGTACGTCGCCTTCGGCGAGACGTCAGTCGTCGAGGCGCTCTTCCTGGGTCTCGCCCCCGCCGTCATCGCCATCGTCATCCAGGCCGTCGCTCGTGTCGGCCACAAGGGCCTGACGCACCCTGCGCTGGTCGGCCTGGCGGTCGCGTCGTTCGTCGCACTCACGTTCTTCGGGGTTCCGTTCCCTGCCGTCGTCCTCGCAGCAGCTCTCGTCGGCTGGCTCCTCGGGAGGTTCATCCCGAACCTGACCACCCCGAGGGAACCTGCAGCCGACGACGGACCGAGGCCGCTCATCAGCGACGATGCCCTGCACGCCGAGAGCCCCAGCGCGCGACGTTCGGCCACGATCCTGACGGTCGGACTCGTCTTGTGGGCAGGGCCGGTGGCCGCGACGGCTGCCGCCTTCGGACGCGACAGCATCTTCGTCGACCAGGGTCTCTTCTTCTCCGGGGCAGCGGTCGTCACGTTCGGTGGGGCCTACGCGGTCCTGGCCTATGTGGCCCAGTCGGCCGTCCACGTCTACGGGTGGCTGGCCCCCGGCGAGATGGTCCGTGGGCTCGCGATGGCGGAAACCACCCCCGGCCCGCTCATCATGGTGGTGCAGTTCGTCGCGTTCGTGGGGGCCTACCGAGACCCCGGCTCCCTGGATCCATGGGTCGCCGCGGTCATGGCCGCACTGCTCACCACGTGGGTCACGTTCGTGCCGTGTTTCCTGTTCATCCTGCTCGGCGCACCCTACGTCGAGCGGCTCCGCGGCAACCGCGCACTGTCGGCAGCGCTGACCGGCATCACCGCTGCGGTGGTCGGGGTGATCGCCAACCTCGCTCTGTACTTCGCACTGCACACCTTGTTCGACGAGACGAACCCCGTCACGGCAGGGCCGTTCGTGTTCGAAGTCCCACAGGTGGGCTCCCTCCAGCTCGCAGCCCTCGCCATCACCGCACTCGGCTGTTTCCTCATCTTCGGCCGCAGCTGGGGCGTCCTAGGCACCCTCGCCGCCTGTGCCGTCGCCGGCATCACCTTCGGACTCGCAGGCGCCGTCAGCTGACGCCCTGCGGCTCAGGCCCGGAGGTGCCCCTCTCCGGGGCCCCACCTCGGGCGAGTCCACACAGTTGGCGGGTGTGTGGCTCGCCCGAGGCCCCAGGGCCAGGGGACCCCGACCCCCGTCATGCGAAGCCACACCAAAGTGGAGGGAGTGCGGCTCGCTCTGGGTCCCCGGCAGTTGGGTCTTGGGAGGGTCTCGGCGCGCAGATAGACAGGCTGCGACACATCGCAGCTGGAAGAGGTTCTTCTGTGCACGCCGACCCCACGATGGTTCTGTTCGCTCCGAGCAGCGGGGTCTGGGCTGCCGCGACCTACTGGTCGCGAACGGGTTCTGGCCCGTTGAGGGCGAGGTTACGGGAGTCGGGGGTCGTTTGACCAGACTCGAATCCGCGTGTTGATCGGGCTCCGCCGAACGGTGCAGCTCAGCTGGAGCCCCGCTTGCCGGAGGCGAGTACGGCGTCCGCTAGGTGGGGCGGGTACACGATCGAGTGCGCCAGGACGCTCAGCTTGAGGTTGTGGCTGCGGGCGTAGGAGCGCAACAGGTCGAAGGTCGCGTCCATCGGGAGGTTTCCGCGTTCGGAGAGGATTCCCTTCGCCTGTTCCACGACCACCCGCGTGTTCAGTGCGCGCTGGAGGTTCTCCGCCAGCAGCGAGGTGCGGTGGATGGAGCGCTGTTGGAGGATGCCGATCGTGGCGATGTCGGCCAGTGCCTTGGCGATCACCCGCGACTCCTCGTCCAGCGCATCCCGCTCGGCCCCGAAGAGGTTGAGGCCGCCGATAGTCGCCGATCGCAGGCGCATGGGGAAGGCATAGACCGAGTTGAAGCCGTCAGCGGCTGCGTGCGCCGCGAACGTCGGCCAGCGGTCCCTGTGCTGGGCGATGTCTTCGACGATGATCGACTCCCCGGTCTGCACTGCCTCGAAGCAGGGGCCCTCGCGGGTCTGCACCTGCAGCAGCTCGAGAAGCCGCGCCTCCTCGCTGGAGGACGCGACCCGCTGCAGGTTTCCCTGGGCGTCGTTCAGCAGGAGTCCCGCCTGGTCGACGTCGAGCAACTCGAGGCACGTGCCCATCAGGCCGTCGAGCACCTCGACGACGTCGTAGTCGTCGACCAGTGTGTCCGCCAGGGCGACGAACCTCTCGGCCAGGCTGACTTGTCGCTGCACCTTGTTTTCAGGTGTCATGAATCCTCCTTCGAGAGTCGACGGCGACGTTCCACGATCGCGTCGGCAAGTTCGTCAACAGAGAGGCCCTCGGCAAAGGCGGTGGCTCTCATCCGAACCAGCGCTTGGTCGATCGGTACGCCGAGCTGGACCATCACCATTCCGGCTGCTTGGTGTACCCGCATCGGGTCGAGTTGCTCGACCGCGCTGGGAACTTCACCGGGTTCCGCCAGTGTCATGGCGACCGCGTCTGCGGCGACCCGGGCGTGCGACACCCCGTCCGGGCTCAACTCGCCCGACCGGGTCCGGTAGAAGCTGAGCGCCCCGACGCTGGAACTGCCCAGCAGCAGCGGGAACGCGAAGGCGGCCCGGATGCCCAGCTCCACGGCCTCCTTGGCGAAGGTCGGCCATCGCTCGTTCTCGGTGTCGTCCGCATCCGCGAGATCCGGGACCAGCACCGCGGCGCCCGAACCGGACGCGGCCACCCCCGGCCCCTCGCCCAGCGTGTGCTGCAGGTCCTCGACGTCACCGGCTCGGAGGTCAGAGGCATGGGCGGTGACGCTCTGGCCCCCAGCGGTCGCCATGGTCACTCCACAGCTGGTCACACCCGTGGCCTTGACGGCGGATCGGCACAGCCACACCAGCTCGTCGTCGATCGTGCCCGACATCACGGGTGCAGTTCCCCCGCCGTATCACTGTCCCGGAGCGAGGGCCAGATGGACCGCTCCATGGCGAACTCCAATCCCCCCGACTTGCCTGGGAACCACCCTAGTCGCTTACCCAAGCCCCGTCACCGGCGCGGCGCACTGACTTGCCTCAGGCAGTCAATTCTTGGAAATGTCTGGTCATCCGGGCGGCGTCGGGGGCGCGGCCGGTGAAGTACTCGAACGCCCCAACTGCCTGGTGCACCGCCATCCCACCGCCGGGCAGCACCCGGCAACCGCGGGAACGGGCGGTCGCGACGAGCTCGGTCTCCAGGGGGAAGTAGACGACGTCGCTCACCCAGAGATCGCTTCGCAGCAGCTCGCCGGGAAGTGCAGAACCGGGATGACCCCACATCCCGACCGGCGTCGCGTTCACGACACCCCGAGCGCCGTCGAGCGCCTCGGCGACGTCCTCGACGACGGACACCCGGTCGGCACCGAAGCGTCTGGCAAGTCGTTCGGTGCATCCCGTCGCGCGGTCCTCCTCGGTGTCGAGCACCGCGACGTGCGCTGCTCCCTGGCTCAGCAGGCCGTAGCCGACGGCGACACCGGCGCCACCCGCCCCCACCAGCACCGCCCGGTCTCGGACCGCCTCCGGGAGGACGGACCGGAACGCGCGGCTGTAGCCCGACCAGTCCGTGTTGCGCCCCAGCATCCGCCCGCCGCGGAACAGGACAGTGTTCACCGCCCCGAGATCGAGGGCGTCCTGGGAGAGCTCGTCGAGGAGCGGTACGACGGCCTGCTTGAACGGGTGGGTGATGTTCAGGCCGTCGAACCCCAGACGTTGCGCCCACGCCAGCACGTCAGGGAGGTCTTGCTGGCCGAGCCCCAGCCGGTCGGTGTCGATCAGCCGGTAGGTCAGCGACAGCCCGGACGCACGACCTTCCTCCTCCTGCATCGCGGGTGTGAGGGACGCGCTGATGCCCGCACCGACCAGGCCGAGGACGAACGAGTCCTTCGTGAGGTCACACCCCGCTCATCGCGTCTGCACGATCTCGCCGGGCCCGGCCCGGGCCGAGCTCACGCGTCGGCACCAAGTGGGTGGCCTTGGGGCCGGACAGGACCGCCACGGCCGAGATGGCGCACGCGGCACATGCGAACAGGGCGACCCGCCACCAGTTGTCGGTCTCCCCACCCATGAGCGCACCGGCGATGGTCGGCGTGAAGCCGGCCAGGGCAAACCCGAACTGGGTGCCGATAGCCATGCCGGAGAGCCGGACGCTCGTCGGGAAGTACTCCGCGTAGGTGGCCGGCCAGACGGCGTTCGGCATGCTGTAGACGACTCCGGCGAGCAGGACGCCCAGGACGAAGGTCAGGACCTGGTTGCCACCCGCGATGGCACCCAGGAACGCGGTGACAAGGACGCCGCTGCCGATCACTCCGGTGAGGAACACCGGCTTGCGACCGACCTTGTCCGAGAGTCTGGCCCAGAAGGGGATCGTGCAGATGGCGACGATGTTGGCGATGATCGCAAGCCACAGCATGAACGTGTCGCTGAAGCCGACCTCGTAGTCGTCCGCGGTCGCGAAGTTGAGCGCGAAGACCTGGAACATCGTGTTCACCATGGCGATGAACGCAGCGAAGAAGACCCGGAGCACCCCGACCCAGTGGTCGCGGAAGAGCACGCCCAGCGGCGCAGGCGCCACCTCGTCGTTCTCCTTCTCGGCCTGGAACTCAGGGGTCTCGTCGAGCTTGACCCGGATGATCAAGCCGACCACCACGACCACTGCGCTGAGCAGGAACGGGATCCGCCAGCCCCAGGAGAGCAGCTGGTCCTCGGGCAGCACCGCCGCCAGCGGGAGGAACACCGCCGGGGCCAGCACCTGACCACCCTGGGTGCCACTGAGCGTGAAGCTGGTGAAGAACCCGCGTCGGTCCTCCGGCGCGTGCTCGAACGACATCGAATTGGCACCGGCCTGCTCACCGGCCGCGGAGAGTCCCTGCAGCAGCCGCAGCGTGACCAGCAGGACGGGGGCGAGCATCCCGACCTGGCCGTACGTCGGCAGGCAGCCGACCAGGAAGGTCGAGATCCCCATCAGCAGCAGGGTCCCGATCAGGATCTTCTTCCGCCCGAGCCGATCTCCGATGTGGCCCATCAGGAACGACCCGATCGGTCGCGCGACGTAGGCGACGCCGAAGGTGGCGAACGCGGCGATGGAGGCCGCGGAGTCGTTGCCCTCGGGGAAGAAGATCTTCGGGAACACCAGGGCCGCCGCGGTGCCGTAGATGGCGAGGTCGTAGTACTCCAGAGTGCTGCCGGTCCACGCGGCGATGGCGGCGCGACCGGGTGTCCGCTGGATGTCGGTGGGTGAGTCCATGACTCTTGGGCCTCTGATTCCTGTCGAGCTTCGGCCCTGGCGGGCCCTGACCTTTCCGGGACGCTAGGAGTGGCCGAGCTCGGATGGCAAGGGGTTGCCATCCGTTGCCAAACTCGGGGGTGCCGAAAAAACACGTGGGGTCAGCTCGTCGTCAGTCCATCCCGCGGTCCGGAGTCTCGCTGGGTGGACGCTCACGAGATGGTCGACGCCGAGATGTGAGGCCAGTTGGGCTGAATGTCCATTTCTGTCCGGATTTTCGGCCGGAGAGTAGTGCCGGGCGCGAACTGGGCAGTGATTTTGCCCGAGAAGGCCCCCTATTCTTTTCCGCACGGGGTCGTCGGATGGCGTCGCTCGGGCAGTGACGGGGGCTATCGGTGGCGAACGAAGACCGGGGGCACGAGCTGCTCCTTCGAGAGCTGGGCCGGATCAACAGTGAGCTGGCCTCGCAGCGACACATGAGCGCCATCACGGCGCATGACCTCTCCAATCCCGCGCAGGTCATCATGGGACTCAGTGAGCTGCTGCTGGAGCACCAGACGCTCGACCCTCTCGTACGACGGCGCCTGGAGCAGATGCACCGATCGGCGCTGACCCTGAGCGCGATGATCTCCGACATGCGCGCGGGCCACGCGCTGGTGCGTGCCGATGCCGCCATGTCGCGGGTGAACCTGGTGGAGCTGGTGACCTCCGTGGTCGAGCGCACCCGTGTCCTGGCTCTCGTGAAGAACATGAGACTCCTGCTGCTCATCGATCAGGCAGACGAGCTCGGCTGCTGGGTGGACGGGGACGCCGTCAAGCTCGAGCGGGCACTGGTCAACCTGCTGGGGAACGCGATCAAGTTCGCGCCGACCGGGTCCACCGTGTCGGTGGCCCTCGACCGCGGCGTGGACCACGCCAAGATCTCCGTGCACGACCAGGGGCCCGGCATCAGCGACGAGGGGCTGGCGCGCATCTTCGAGCTGTTCCACCGCGAGGCCCCGACGGCGCACCTTCCCGGCCAGGGGCTCGGGCTGTTCATCACCAAGCAGATCATCGAGAGCCACGGCGGCACCATCGAAGTCGACTCCGAGCCGGGCGGCGGCTCGACCTTCCTGATGCAGGTGCCACTGGCGCCGACCGACGAGCCGCTGGCCGAGCTCGCCTGACCCACCCACCTATGAGGGCTCATCCTTGACCCTGCTGGGCTGCGGTCGCTGCCTGGACCGAGCGGGTCAGGCTGGTGAGGACGGTCATCCCGACGTCGTCCGACCTCACCCAGCTCGAGGGCCGCCGAGGTGGTCGCCGGACTGACCCGCAGCCCTGTTCCACGAAACTAGAACCTGTTACATTTCCGGGATGATTCTGGACCGGTTCAAGGTGGAGGGAAAGGTCGCCGTCGTCACCGGCGCCGGCCGTGGCATCGGCGCAGCGACTGCGCTGGCACTGGCCGAGGCCGGGGCCGACGTGCTGCTCTCGGCGCGAAGTACCGACCAGCTCGAGGTCGTGGCGAAGGCCGTCCAGGCGGCCGGCCGTCGGGCGTACGTCGTACCGGCTGACCTGCGAGACCTCGAGGCCGTGGCCGACCTGGCCGACCAGGCCTTCGAGGAGTTCGGGCGGCTCGACATCGTGGTGAACAACGTGGGCGGCACCATCCCCAACGCGCTCCTCGACACCGACCCGGCGTACCTCGAGGAGGCGTTCCACTTCAACGTCTCCACGGCCCACGCCCTCACCCGCGCTGCCGTACCGCAGATGCTCAAGCACGACGGCGGTTCCATCGTGAACATCTCGAGTGTCGTCGGACGGGTGGCCGGCCGCGGCTACCTGGCCTACGGCACCGCCAAGGCCGCGCTCGCGCACTACACGCGGCTGGCCGCGCAGGACCTGAGTCCGACGATCCGGGTGAACGCGATCGCCGTGGGCAGCGTGATGACCAGCGCCCTTGAGTTCGTCGCGAGCGACGAGGCGACGATGCACGAGATGACCAGCAAGACCCCGCTGGGCCGGGTGGGCGAACCAGAGGACATCTCCTCGGCGGTGCTCTACCTGAGCAGCCCGGCCGGGGCGTTCATCACCGGGAAGGTGCTCGAGATCGACGGTGGGCTGCAACAGCCCAACCTCGACCTGCGGCTGCCGGACCTCGAGGCAGGAGCCGAACAGTGACCGAAGCAGCTACTGAACCAGGGAGCACACCGGTCAAGCGCGTCGTCGCCTGGTCCACCGGAACCGTCGGCCGGCACGCCATTGCCGGGATCGACGCGCGTCCCGATCTCGAGCTCGTGGGGGTCTGGGTGTCCAGCCAGGAGAAGGCCGGCAAGGACGCCGGTCAGCTGGCCGGGCTGGGGCGCGACCTTGGTGTGATCGCGACCAACGACAAGGAAGCGCTGTTCGCGCTGGAGCCGGACTGCATCGTGCACACGGCGATGGTCGACGACCGGATCTTCGAGGCGATGGCGGACCTGACGGAGATGGTCGACCGCGGCATCAACGTGGTCTCCAGCGGTCCCGTGCTGCTGTGCTATCCCCAGGGTCTGGGTCTGGACGAGTTCGTCGAGGCCATCGACAAGGCCGGCGAGAAGACCGGCGCGACCCTGCACGTCAACGGCATCGACCCCGGCTGGGCCAACGACGTGCTGCCGCTCGCCCTGACCTCGCTCTCCCAGCGGATCGACCTGGTGCGGGTCAGCGAGATCGCCGACTACTCGACCTACTACCAGCCCGTCGTGATGCGTGACATCTACGGGTTCGGCAAGCCGATGAATGAGATCGCGATGCTCTGGCAGCCCGGGATCCTGACCACCGCGTGGGGTCCCGTCGTACGCCAGATCGCCGCAGGGCTCGAGGTGGAGCTCGACCCCGAGCTCGAGGAGATCGTCGAGCGGGAGCCGTCGGACAGTGACCTCGAGACCGCCAGCGTCGACATCGCCGCGGGCACGATGGGTGCTGTGCGGTTCCAGGTCGTCGGCAAGGTGAACGGGGCGCCCCGGGTGATCCTCGACCACGTCACACGCACGCACGTCGACCAGATGCCCGAGTGGCCACAGCCGCCGGAGGGCGGTGGCTGCTACCGCATCGAGATCGAGGGCGAGCCGGTGATGCGGATCGACTTCACGCACCACGGCGAGGACGGCGACCACAACGTCTCCGGGATGATCGTCACGGCCATGCGCCTCGTCAACGCGGTGCACGCGGTCTGTGACGCGGCGCCGGGGCTGGTGTTCGCCAAGGACCTGCCACCGGTCACCGGACGTGGGTTGGTAGCGTCGCGCGGGTGACCTCACAGCTGCCCGGCAGCGGCCCGACAGTGGACCGTGCCGGGCGTGGTGAGTGGACCGAGCCGGGCGCCTTCGAGGTGGCACCGGGCGTTCACCGGCTGCCGCTCCCGCTGCCGATGGACGGTCTCCGCGCGGTCAACGTCTACGTCGTCGAGACCGACGAGGGGCTGGTGCTGATCGACGGCGGCTGGGCCATCCCGGCGTCGCGCAAGGTCCTCGACGCGAGCCTCGCGCAGCTCGGCTACACGGTCCGCGACATCCGCCGTTTCCTGGTCACGCACATGCACCGCGACCACTACACGCAGGCCTACGTCCTGGGCCGGGAGGTCGGCGCGCACGTGGTGCTCGGCCTTGGCGACAAGGCGACGATGGACCTGATGCACGGGGACTACCTCACCGGGGACCCGAACTCCGCGCGGCTGCGGTCGGCCGGGGCCGAGGAGCTCGCCGAGGGCTGGCGCAACGCGATGCCCCAGGACCGGCCGGCCATGGACGACTACGGCATGCCGGACGAGTGGCTCGACCGCGACCTGGTGATCGACCTGGGTACGCGCCGGCTGGACGCCCTCGCGACCCCCGGCCACACGCAGGGGCACTACGTCTTCGCCGACGGCGACGCGTCACTCCTGTTCGCGGGCGACCATGTGCTGTCGACCATCACGCCCTCGATCGGCTTCGAGCCGGCGTACGTCCAGCAGCCGCTGCGTGACTACCTCGTCTCGCTGGCCAAGGTCCGTGCCCTGCCCGACATGAAGCTGCTGCCGGCGCACGGACCGGTGATGGAGTCCTCCCACTCCCGGATCGACGCCCTGGTCGAGCACCACGACGTCCGGCTGGCGCAGTCGTTGACCGCTGTCGATTCCGGCGCGAGCACTGCCTGGGAGGTCGCCGAGAAGCTGCCGTGGACCCGGCACGAGCGACACCGCGACGAGCTCGGTCCCTTCGACGGCGTGCTCGCGGCGTTCGAGACGCTCGCGCACCTCGAGCTGCTGGCGCTCCAGGAGAAGGTCCGTCGCATCGAGGGCGACACGGTCCAGTTCCTGCCTCTGGTCTAGGCTGTCTGACGTCCGACAGGGGAGCGCCGCAACGGCGCTGAGAGTGCGAAGAGTCGCAGACCCTTGAACCTGATCCGGTTAGTACCGGCGAAGGAAGTCGAAGGAGATTTCCGATGCGATTGCGTACGTGTACGTCCCTCCTCTGCTCGATACTCGCGGTCCTCCTGCTCGCCGGCTGCGGCAGCTCCGGCGGTTCCGGCGACGGCGACCCGAAGACACTCGTCGTGGTGACCCACGACTCGTGGAACATGTCGAAGGAGGTGCTCGCCCAGTTCAAGGACGAGACCGGCATCACCGTCAAGGTGCAGCCGCAGGGCGACGCCGGGCAGCTGACCAACAAGCTGGTGCTGACCAAGGACTCCCCGCTGGCCGACGGTGTCTACGGCATCGACAACACCTTCGCCTCCCGGGCGGTCGACGAGAACGTGCTGGCGTCGTACTCCTCGAAGGCGCTGCCTGACTCGGCCGCGGCTCTCCGGCTGACCGGCGACGCCGCCGACCGGCTCACCCCGGTGGACTACAGCGACGTCTGTGTGAACGTCGACGACACCTGGTTCGCGGAGAAGAAGCTCGCCGCACCCAAGACGCTCGACGACCTCACCAAGCCTGCGTACAAGGACCTGTTCGTCACCCCGGGGGCCACCACCTCCTCGCCGGGACTCGCGTTCCTGCTCGCGACGATCAGCGCCGAGGGCGAGGACTGGCCCGACTTCTGGACCAAGCTGATGGCCAACGGGGCCAAGGTGACCTCGGGCTGGACCGACGCCTACGAGGTCGACTTCACTGCCGGCGGCGGCAAGGGAGACCGGCCGATCGTCACGTCGTACTCCTCCTCGCCGCCGTTCACGGTCCCCGAAGGCGGGTCGAAGCCCACGACGCACGCTCTGCTCGACACCTGCTTCCGCCAGGTGGAGTACGCCGGGGTGCTGAAGGGCGCGGAGAACCCGAAGGGCATGGAGAAGTTCATCGACTTCATGCTGGGCCGTGAGTTCCAGGAGGCGCTGCCCGACAACATGTACGTCTACCCGGTCGACAGCTCGGCGGCGCTTCCTGACGGGTGGGCAGACTTCGCCCCGGTCGCGCCGAAGCCCTACTCGGTCGACGCTGCCGAGATCAGTGAGAACCGCACCGAATGGCTGCGCGAGTGGCGGGACATCACCAGCCGGTGACCGTGCTGCGCGGCCGGCTGGGAACCGTGGCACTCGCCGCGGTGCCACTGGGCGCGCTCGTGCTGTTCTTCCTCTACCCGGTGGGCGGGATGCTCGCCCGCGGGTTCTGGCCCGAGGGCTCCTTCGACCCCGGCGCAGTGCTCGAGGTGCTCGGCCGTCCCCGGGTGCACCGGGTCCTGTGGTTCACCCTCTGGTCGGCGGCGACGGCCACGCTCGTGGCCGTGCTGGCGGGGGTCCCGGTTGCGTTCGCCCTGCACCGGCTGAGGTTCCCGGGCCGCGACCTGGTCCGCGCGCTGGTGGTGGTGCCGTTCGTGCTGCCGACCGTGGTGGTCGGTGTCGCGTTCCGTCAGCTGATCGCACCGTCGGGGCCGCTCGGCGCTCTCGGTCTGGACGGCACGGCCGTGGCGATCGTCGCGGCCCTGGTGTTCTTCAACATCAGCGTCGTGGTGCGCACCGTCGGCGCCTTCTGGGAGGCCATCGACCCGCGACGCGAGGAGGCGGCGGCCGCCCTCGGCGCGAGCCCGTGGCAGGTGCTGCGGACGGTGACACTTCCCGCGCTGATGCCCGGGATCGTGTCGGCGGCCAGCGTGGTGTTCCTGTTCTGCGCCACCTCCTTCGGGGTGGTGCTGACCATGGGCGGCCTGCGCTACGCCAACGTCGAGACCGAGATCTACCTGCTCACCACCCAGGAGCTCGACCTGGCGGGCGCCGCTGCCCTGTCGGCGCTGCAGGTCCTGGTCATCGTCGGCCTGCTCGCCCTGTCTGCCCGCGTACGACGGTCCGCGCCGGTCAACCGCACCACCCGCCCTGTCCCGCGGCCCCGTCGCGCCCACGCGCCGGTGCTGCTCTGGACGGCGACAGTGGTGCTGCTCCTGATGGCGCCACTCGTCTCGCTCGTGGTCGCCTCGCTCCAGCGTGGGGAGCAATGGGGGCTGCAGAACTACCGCGCGCTGAACACGACCGGCGAGAGCAACGCGCTCCTCGTGCCGGCGACAGACGGCCTGCTCAACTCGCTCGGGATCGCGCTGGTGGCGAGCACACTGGCGCTGACGCTCGGCTCCATCGTGGCGTTCCTGGTCTCTCGACCGGCGGGCGGCCGGCTGACCGGGGTGCTCGACGGGCTCTTCATGCTGCCGCTCGGGGTCTCGGCAGTGACAGTCGGCTTCGGGTTCCTGATCACACTCGACCGTCCGCCACTCGACCTGCGCAGCTCGGCGCTGCTGATCCCGATCGCCCAGGCGATGGTGGCGCTGCCGCTGGTCGTCCGCACGTTGGGGCCGGTGCTGCGGTCGATCGACGACCGCCAGCGGCAGGCCGCGTCCTCGCTGGGAGCCGGACCGCTGCGCGTCGTACTCACTGTGGACCTGCCGGTCGCGTGGCGAGCCCTGCTGGCCGCGCTCGGCTTCGCGTTCGCGGTCTCCCTGGGCGAGTTCGGCGCCACCAGCTTCCTCGCCCGCGACGACAGCCCCACGCTGCCGGTGGTGATCTACCGGCTGATCGGCCATCCCGGCGCGGAGAACTTCGGGATGGCGATGGCGGCTTCGGTGGTTCTCGCGACCACCACGGCTGCGCTGATGTTCGCCGTGCAGCGGCTGCGCGTCGGGTCGATGGGAGCCTTCTGAGATGACTGGTCTGGAGGTCGAGGGCCTCACCGTGCGCTTCGGTGCCACGGTGGCTGTATACGACGTAGACCTCGAGGTCCCGTCCGGATCGGTGGTCGCCGTGCTCGGCCCGTCCGGTTGCGGGAAGTCGACCCTGCTCCGCGCGGTCGCGGGGCTTGAGGCCCCGGCCTCCGGCGCCATCCGGTACGACGGGCGCGACCTGGCCGGCGTGCCGACCCACAAGCGCGGGTTCGCGCTGATGTTCCAGGACGGCCAGCTGTTCGAGCACCTCGACGTCGCCGCCAACGTCGCCTACCCCCTACGGCTGCGTCACCAGACCCGGGCGGCGCAACGCGAGCGGGTGGCGGAGCTGCTGGCCCTCGTCGGCCTGGAGGCGTACGACGACCGCTCGCCCGCCACCCTGTCCGGTGGTGAGCGCCAGCGTGTCGCCCTGGCCCGCGCACTCGCCGTCGACCCGCGGCTGCTCCTGCTCGACGAGCCGCTCAGCGCCCTGGACCGTGGCCTCCGCGAGCGTCTCGCCGGCGACCTGCACGACATCCTCCGGGCAGCCGGAGCCACCGCGATGCTGGTGACCCACGACCAGGAGGAGGCGTTCGCGGTTGCCGACCGGATGGCGGTGATGCGCGACGGGCGGATCGTGCAGAGCGGCACCCTGGACGAGGTATGGCGACGTCCGGCGGACGGGTGGACCGCCCAGTTCCTCGGCTACGCGACCGTGCTGACCGGTGACCGGGCACGTCGTCTCCGCGAGCTGGCCGCCCCGACCCAGGCGTGGGACGCGGTGGCGCTGCGCCGATCCGCGCTGCGGGTGGATCCGGCCGGACTGCTCACCGCAAGGGTGGAGGAGGCTCGGGTCACCCCCGACCAGATCCGCGTGCAGCTCGACGTGGACGGGGCCGGCTCGCTGCCCGGTGTGGCCGACCCCGGGGCCGACGTACGGGTGGGTGCGGAGGTGCGTGTGTCCATCGACACGTCGAGGATCGCCCCCGTCCCGGACGACCTGTAGGTGGGCGACCCTAGAATGGCGCCTTGTGAAGCGGCGGGCCTATGCGGCGATGGTGACGATCGCTGTGGTCATGGGCCTTCTGGCCATCATCACCGGTCAGGCACTGGGCTATCCGGTGCGCGATCCGGACGGCTTCCTCGGCCCGGCCTGGGTGCGTCTGCCCCTGCTCCTGATCGGCGCGTTCATCGTGGACATCGTGCCGCGCACGCTGTGGCGCACCCGCGGCAGGCTGCGTGAGTTCAGGACCGAGGCCAGGCTGCTGATCCGCGAGCACTGGACCTTCGAGCGGATCCAGCTCGTGGTGCTGGGGCTCGTCTGCTTCTACGTCACCTACGTCAGCTACCGGAACCTGAAGAACTTCCTGCCGTTCGTGCGGGGGATCCAGGTCCGCGTCGAGGGGGACTACGAGCTGCACCGGTTCGACAAGTGGCTGCTGTTCGGCAACGACCCGGCGCTGCTCCTGCACGACCTGCTGGGCACCTCCGTCGCCGCCCACGTGCTGTCCTTCTTCTACCTGATCTTCCTGCCGATGGTGCCGATCTCGGTCACCATCTGGCTGGTCTGGTCGCGCAACGTCAGCTTCGGCTACTGGTACGTCACGGCACAGTGCATCTGCTGGACGCTGGGGACAGCCAGCTACTACATGATCCCCACGCTGGGCCCGAACTTCGCGTTCCCGTGGCTCTACAGCGACCTCGACCCCACCGGAGTCTCCGCGCTGCAGAAGGCGCTCTACTACGGGCGCCATGACGTCCTCGAGAACCCGTTGGCCGACGGGGTGCAGTCGGTCGCCGGCTTCGCGTCCCTGCACGTCGCCGTCACCCTGCTGATGGCGCTGATCGCGCAGTACACCGTGCGCCACCGGATCATCAAGATCGTGCTCTGGGCCTACATGGCGATCACGGTGCTCTCCACGACGTACTTCGGGTGGCACTACATCGCCGACGACATCGCCGGTGCCGTGATCGCGTTCATCTCCTTCTACCTGGGCGGCATCGCGACCGGCCAGAAGTTCGACGAACACGGGCGGCACTCGCATCCGACCACGACGACGAGCGACGTGCCCGTCGAGTCGGGGAGCCTCTGACCCTGCGTCGGATCCCTGCGCCCCGGTGTCGCCAGAAATGTGACCGGAGTGGCTCCAGGGACTGGTGTGGCATTCCTTGCGTCTGTCGAATTGCAGAAATGACAGCGTTGTAGTTGTCAAGCCGACACGCGGATTACAGGTCTGTAATTCTGTGAAAAGTGTTCTACGTGGGGCCTGTGAGCACTAACGTCTGTTTTGTCTTGCATCGGCATTGGTGCATGAACCACGACGAAAGGGATTTTCGGTGCGACCCGCAGTTCGGCTGGCCTTGGCCGCCGCCACCACTCTCGCCGTCACCCTTCCGCTCACCGGGGTCGCCAACGCCGACCGGAACCCGAAGCCCGTGCCGTCCCAGGCCCAGGTCGACAAGGCGCGCGCCGCCGTCGCCGCCAAGCGCCAGAGCGTGGACCAGATGGAGGCCCAGCTCGCGGCCGCCAACGCGCGGCTGGAGCAGGCCGCTCTGGATGCCAGCATCGCCGCTGAGGCCTACAACGGCGCGATGTGGCGCCTCTCCGAGGCCCGCAAGGACTACCAGCTGGCGCAGGCCCGGGAGCAGCAGGCCAAGCTCGACGTCGCCAGGCAGCGCGACGGCATCGTCTCGCTGGTCACCGACAGCTACCAGAACGGCACCGAGCTCAACACCGCCACCGCGATGATGAGCAACGAAGGTCCCAAGGGGCTGATGAACCGTTACGGGGTCGTGGAGAGCGCCGGCGACTCGATGGAGGCGAGCTACGAGCGGTTCCGCATCGCCTCGGCAGTCGCCGAGAAGTACACCCTGGTCGCCGCCAAGGCCGAGAAGCGCCAGAAGGGCCTCGCCAAGGAGGCGCTCGAGCTGCGCGACGAGGCGAGCAACGCGGCGAACGCCGCAGCACTCGCAGCCGGCCAGATCGCCGTCCAGAGGGACGCGCTGATCAACGCCCTCGCCAAGGCACAGAACATCTCGATCGAGCTGGCGGGCAAGCGTCAGAAGGCCTTGGAGCGGATCGCCAAGCAACGAGCGGCAGCCGCGGCGAAGGCGCGCGAAGAGGCCAAGGCGGCGGAGCTGCGCAAGGCCGCGCAGGAAGCGGCCAAGAAGGCGCGGGACGCCAAGAAGGACCACGACAAGGCCACGGACGCGGGCACCCCGGCGACCTCGTCCGGTGGCGGTTACAGCGGCCCCGTCGACTACACACCGCCCGCAGTGGGCACCGGTGTGCAGCGGGCACTGGCCTACGCCAAGGCGCAGATCGGCAAGCCCTACCTCTGGGCCGCCGACGGTCCCGACTCCTTCGACTGCTCCGGGCTGACGATGATGGCGTGGCGTGCAGGCGGCAAGTCACTGCCGCACTGGTCGGTGGCCCAGTTCCAGCAGAGCACCAGGATCAGCGTGGGCCAGCTCCGCCCCGGCGACCTCGTCTTCTGGGGCGGAACCCCGGGCACCATCCACCACGTCGCGATGTACATCGGCAACGGGCAGATCATCCACGCTCCCCGCACCGGCCAGCCCGTGCAGATCAACAGCATGTACTACTGGGTGCCCCCGGACTTCTACGGGCGTCCCTGACCCGAAGCACCCCGGTTCGGGGGACCGGGTGACGGGCCTGAGCGGATACGGCAGAGTGCCACCATGCCAAGTCACGCCTTGCCCGATGTCGACGTCCCCGCTCTGACCGCGTTGTTGGACGGGAAGTACGCCGACATCCGCGAGATGACCCGCAAGAACCTCGCCGAGTACGCCGACATCCTGGACGACGCGATCGAGCTTTCGACGCCCGACTACCGCGAGCGGGTCCTCGAGCTGGTCAAGGAGATGGCGAACACCGGAGCCACCGGGCTCGGCTTCCCCACGCAGTACGGCGGAGGCGGCGACATCGGCGCCTCGGTCGCGGGCTTCGAGACGATGGCCTTCGGTGACCTGTCGATCCTGGTGAAGGTAGGGGTCCAGTTCGGCCTCTTCGGTGGTGCGATCCTGCAGCTCGGCTCGAAGCACCACCACGACGCCTACATTGCCGACCTGGTGACCGGCGACCTGATGGGCTGCTTCGCGATGACCGAGACCGGTCACGGCTCCAACGTGCAGGCGCTGGGCACCTACGCGACGTACGACGCCGAGGCCCGCGAGTTCGAGATCACCACGCCGGACGACAAGTCGCGCAAGGACTACATCGGCAACGCCGCTGCCCACGCCCGGATGGCCGTGGTGTTCGCGCAGCTCGAGATCGGTGGCAACTCCGAGGGCGTGCACGCCTTCGTCGTACCCATCCGGGACGAGAAGGGGAAGCCGCTCGACGGCGTCCGGATCGAGGACGACGGCGCCAAGATCGGCCTGAACGGCGTCGACAACGGCCGGCTCTGGTTCGACCACGTCCGGGTGCCGCGGGCCAACATGCTCAACCGCTACGCCGAGGTCACCGAGGACGGGCGCTATCTCTCCGAGATCGAGAACGTCGACCGCCGGTTCTTCACGATGCTCGGCACGCTCATCCAGGGCCGGGTCTGCGTGGGTGGAGCCGGCATCAGCGCGAGCAAGGTGGCGCTCGCACTGGCAGTGAAGTACGCCAACAAGCGCAGGCAGTTCGGCGCCCCGGGCACTGACGAGGAGGAGCTGCTCCTCGACTACGGCATGCACCAGCGTCGGCTGCTGCCGCTGCTTTCGAAGACCTATGCGCTGCACTTCGCCCAGGAGGTGCTGCTGCACGAGCTGCACAACGTGCTCTCCACGACGGAGGCACCCGACCGGCAACGACGGGCGCTCGAGTCGCGGGCCGCCGGGACCAAGGCCCTCGGCACCTGGCACGCCAGCCGGACGATCCAGGAGTGCCGCGAGGCGTGTGGCGGGGCCGGCTACCTGATGTCCAACCGCTTCGGCGCGCTGCGGGCCGACACCGACGTGTTCACCACCTTCGAGGGCGACAACCACATCCTGCTGCAGCTCGTGGCCAAGGGTCTGCTCACCGACTACTCGTCGTCCTTCGGTGACCTCGACCAGCTCGGGATGGTGCGCTTCGTGGCCAACCTCGCCGTGGAGACGGTCGTCGAGCGGACCAGCGCCCACAAGCTGCTCGAGCGGATCAAGGACGTGCTGCCCGGTGGCAATGACGACCGGTGGGACCAGGAAGCGGGCCTGCTCGACCCGCAGTACCAGCTCGCGATGTTCCGCTGGCGCGAGGAGCACATCTTGTCCGGCGTCGCTCGCCGCCTGAAGCGCGGCATGGACAACGGGATGGACACGGTCGAGGTGTTCAGCCAGGTGCAGGACCACGTGATCGCCGCCGGCCGGGCCCACGTCGAGAGGCTGGTGCTCGAGGCATTCGTCGAGAAGACGGCGGCGATGGCCGACAGCGACAACAAGGTCGCGCTGAACCTGCTCTGCGACCTCTACGCACTCTCCACGATCGAGGCCGACCGCGCCTGGTGGATGGAGCACGGCCGACTGTCGAGCACCCGCTCCAAGGCGATCAGCCGTGAGGTCTCCTCGTTGTGCCGGGCGCTGCGGCCGATCGCCGAGGACCTCGTCGACGGCTTCGGGATCCCCCCGGAGATGCTCAAGGCGGAGATGCTCGATCCCGGGGCGGCTTGATGCTGGACCGGCTTCGCGTCCCCGGGTTCGGGGGCTGGAGCGAGGACCCGCTCTGGGGGCGGTTCTACGACTGGACCGTCGAACATCCGCAGGCCGGAGGGCTGCTCTGGCAGGCGGGCATCGGCAGTGACCTGCGCCGCCTCTACGCCGCCGCAGCCGAGATCGGGCGCCAGCCTGCCGGGTCGTCGGTGCTCGACGTGCCGAGTGGCGGCGGGGTCGCGCTCCGCGGGCTGCGCCCCGGCCAGGGTGTCCGGTACGTCGCCGCCGACATCTCCCAGACCATGCTCGACCGCACGATGGAGGCGGCCAGGGAGCGGCAGGTGGCTGCCCAGGTGGAGCCGGTGCTCGCCGACGTCGGGGCGCTGCCCTTCGCCGACGGCGAGTTCGACCTCGTGGTGTCCTTCACCGGCCTGCACTGCTTCCCCGACCCTCACCAGGCGGTCCTGGAGATGAGCCGGGTGCTGCACGCCGGCGGCGTACTCACCGGCAGCGCCATCCTCAACGACACCGGCGTCCGCTACCTCCCCGTGCGCCAGGTCGGCCGCTTCGCCGGCCTCCTCGGCCCCGGCGCCACCACCCCCGAGGTGCGTGACTGGCTCACCGAGGGTGGCCTCGAGGGCATCTCGATCACCCAGTCCGGTGCGATGGCTTACTTCCGCGCGACGAAGGGCTGAGGGGCTGCAGGTTTCCCCGGCCGACCGGGGAAACCTGACGTTGTCGGCCGATACTTCACCCCACAACGTCAGGGATTGGCCGACAACCCCAACCGATTTGTCCCGGCGGGACGGTCAGTTGTCCGGCGTACGGCCGGTGTCGGGAGCTGCGTCGTCCTTGACCTTGACCTCGTCCGCGTGGTCCTTCGCGCGCTGGAAGGAGGCGTTCACCTCGGCCTCGGCCTCGGTGCGGCCGACCCAGTTGGCGCCCTCGACGGACTTGCCGGGCTCGAGGTCCTTGTAGACCTCGAAGAAGTGCTGGATCTCGAGGCGGTCGAACTTGGAGACGTGGTTGATGTCGCGGAGGTGCTCCAGGCGGGGGTCGTGGGAGGGGACGCACAGCACCTTGTCGTCGCCGCCGGCCTCGTCGGTCATCCGGAACATCCCGATCGCGCGGCACCGGATCAGGCAGCCGGGAAATGTGGGCTGCTGGAGGATCACCAGCGCGTCGAGCGGATCGCCGTCCTGGCCGAGGGTGTCCTCGATGAAGCCGTAGTCGGCCGGGTAGGCGGTCGAGGTGAACAGGGTGCGGTCGAGGCGGATCCGACCGGACTCGTGGTCGACCTCGTACTTGTTGCGCTCGCCCTTGGGGATCTCCACCAGTACGTCGAACTCCACTGCTCTTCCTTCCACCAGGCCCCTGTGCGCCCGTCCGTGGGCGCGACCGGGCTAGTGTCGCGCACAATCGACGGAACGGCACATCGAAGGGAGCCTGAGCCACCTTGGGTGACAAACGCCACTGGCTGGTGCGGTTCTCGGCCGAGATCCTGGTTCTCCTGCTCCTCGTCTTCGGCGTCGCGAGCTACCAGTACGACCTCGGTGAGCGCTGGTTCGGCTGGGCTCCGGCCGATCCGCGGACCGACCCGTCCGCCGTACTCCCTCCTGAGGGGCTGCGCCTGCCCGCCGCCGGCGCCGTACCGGCGATCGCCCAGCAGGGCGCGGCCGTCGCCATCGACCCCGCGCGGGTCGCGGCCGTCGTGCAGCCGCTCATCCGCAAGCGCGTCCTCGGCCGCCACTACGGGGTGCTCGTCACCGACATCGCAACTGGCCGGCCCGTCTACAAGCAGGGAGCGACGACAGTCACCCCTGCCTCGACGACCAAGCTGGTCACCGGGATGGCCGCGCTGGAGGCGCTGGGCCCGATGGTCCGCTTCCGTACGTCGGTCCGGTGGGTCCCCAGCACCCGCCAGCTCGTCCTGGTCGGTGGCGGTGACCCGTTCCTGGTGAGCTCGCCCCGGCTCGGCAAGTCCACCTACCCCGACCGCGCCGACATCGCAGACCCTCGCCGCGCTGGCCGTGCGCAAGCTGCGCACGATGAAGGTCCGCCGCGTCCAGCTGGCGTTCGACGACTCCTACTTCACCGGTCCCGCTGTGAATCCGGCCTGGCCGAGCAGCTACATCGCGGAGAGCGTGGTCCCGCCGATCAGCGCGCTGTGGGTCAACCAGGGGCAGTCCCCGACCGGCTTCGGCTTCCTCGACGACCCGGCCGCGGGGGCAGCGCGGTTGTTCGGCAACGCCCTGCGCAGCAACGGACTGAAGGTGGGGCCGCAGATCACCCGCACGACCGCGCCGCCCGAGGCGGCCAACGTGGCCGCGGTCTCCAGCGCTCCGCTCGGCGAGATCGTCGAGCGCACCCTCGCGGTCAGCGACAACCAGGCCGCCGAGGTGCTGGCGCGCCACGTGGGCCTCGCCGAGCGGCAGGAGGGATCGTTCCAGGCGGGTACGGCGGCAGTGCTCGATGTCGTACGACGACTGGGCGTGCCGGTGGCCGGCAACCTGCTGTACGACGGAAGCGGGCTCTCGCGCCAGAACCTGCTCACCCTGGACTCGCTGGCCGGCGTCCTCCGGCTCGCGGAGAGCCCTGACCATCCCCAGCTCCGTCAGGTGTTCACCGGCATGCCAGTGGCCGGGTTCACCGGGTCCTTGCAGTACCGCTTCGACAAGGGCCCCGGCGAGGCCCGGGGGAGGGTGCGCGCCAAGACCGGGACCCTCACCGGCGTGCACGGACTCGCCGGTGTGGCCGACGACGTGAGCGGTGCCCGGATGGCGTTCGTGGTGGTCGCCGACGGCGTTTCCCCGCTCAAGGACTTCAAGGCGCAGGTGCTCATCGACCGCATTGCCGCCGCTCTGGGCGCGTGCACCTGCGGCGTAGGGTCGAGTTCATGATCACGCCACGACGCTGCTCGCTGCGCTCCCACCGCCGCGGGGGCCCCGAATGACTTCAGACAGGCCGCCTGGCCGGCCCGGCATGATCGACTGGGACCTCGCCGTCAGGGTGGGGTCCCGCCTTGTGGGCGAGGGCCCGAAGGTCGGCCGGTCCGAGGCCACCGAGGCCGTCGAGGAGCTGCGCGCGGGTGCCGAGCGCTCGACCCCGCTGGTCCGCGAGTACACCGGACTGGTCGCCAGCGAGCGGACGGCACCGGTCCTGGTGGTGGACCGCCCCGGCTGGGTGCAGGCCAACGCCGACGGGTTCGCCACCGTGATCTCGCCCCTCATCGAGAAGCTGCAGGAGAAGAAGGGACCTCCCTCTCCGCTGACGGAGGCGATCGGCTCCCGCATCACCGGTGTCGAGCTGGGCGCGATGCTCGGCTTCCTGGGCTCCAAGGTGCTCGGCCAGTTCGACCCGTTCCACGACAAGCCGGGTGAGCAGGGCCGGATGCTCCTGGTCGCCCCCAACATCGTGCACACCGAGCGTGAGCTCGACGCCGACCCGCACGACTTCCGGCTGTGGGTGTGCCTGCACGAGGAGACCCACCGGGTGCAGTTCACCGCGGTGCCCTGGATGACCGACCACCTGCAGTCGGAGATGAGCAACATCATCAATGCGGTGCAGACCGACCCCGGTGCGCTGCTCGCCGACGCCGCCCGCAGGGTGGGCGACCTGGTCTCCGGCAAGTCCGACGGCAGCCTGCTCGACCTGTTCTCCAGCCCCGAGCAGAAGGCCGTGATCGAGCGCGTGACCGGCGTGATGAGCCTGCTCGAGGGCCACGCCGACGTGGTGATGGACGGTGTCGGGCCGGAGGTCATCCCGACCGTGGCGGACATCCGGCGCAAGTTCACCCAGCGTCGCAAGGGCGTCGGCGCACTCGACCGGCTGCTGCGCCGGCTGCTCGGGCTGGACCAGAAGATGGCGCAGTACCGCGACGGTGCGGTCTTCGTCCGTGCCGCGATCGACAAGGTGGGCATGGAGGGGTTCAACGCCGTCTGGGCGGAGCCGGCGAACCTGCCGACCAAGAAGGAGATCCTCGACCCGTCGCTGTGGATCGCCCGCGTGCACGGCTGAACCGTGCCGCTCCATCCCGATGTCGCTGCCGTACGGGTCGCCGTGCGCCAGTACTTTCGCGCCGACTGGGGGGACCGGGTCCTGGTCGCCTGTTCGGGAGGCGCCGACTCACTGAGCCTCCTGGCGGCGTGCGTCTTCGAGGGCCGCAAGGCCGGCACCAGCATCGTGGGCGTCACCGTCGACCACGCGCTCCAGGACGGGTCCGCCGAGCACACCGTCGCCGTGGTCGAGCAGATGGCGGTCCTGGGGGTCGACGAGACCGCATCCATCCGGGTTGCCGTCGACCCTGGCCCGGCGGGGCTCGAAGCCGGTGCCCGCGAGGCCCGCTACGCGGCGCTTTCCCAGCTGGCAGCGCACTTCGGTGCGTCCCTCGTGCTCCTCGGGCACACCCTCGACGACCAGGCCGAGACCGTGCTGCTCGGGCTCACGCGGGGCTCGGGAGGCCGGTCGTTGCAGGGGATGCGGCGCTACTTCGTGGACGCGGGCGGCATCGGCTTCGCGCGTCCACTGCTGGACCTCACCCGTGACCAGACCCATGCGGCCTGCCGGGCCGAGGGGATCACCTGGTGGGAGGACCCGCACAACGTCGACCCGCGGTTCACCAGGGCCCGGGTCCGCAGCTCGGTGATGCCGGTCCTGGAGCGAGAGCTGGGTCCGGGCATCGCAGCCGCGCTGGCCAGGACGGGGGAGCAGCTCCGCGATGACATGGACTTCCTGGAGCCGTTCGAGCTCGAGGCCTACCAACGCGCCCGCGTCGACGACGGGGTGGACATGCTCGCGGTCGACGATGTCGGGGAGGCGATCCGGTCCCGCGTCGTACGGCGTGCTGCGATCGAGGCCGGGGCGATCCCGTCCGAGCTGACCCGTGCACACGTCCTGGCCGTCCAGGGGCTCCTCGGGACCAAGGGCAAACAGATCCAGCTCCCGGGGCACGTCACTGCCTACGCGGAGGGGGAGATCCTCCGCTTCAAGCCAACCTCCCGATAGTCCGGAGCGATCGGACCCTTGCGGCGCACGGTCCAGGGTCGGAACGCTCCGGACTATCCGTCCCTTAGGCGAGGGCGCCAGCGAGTAGCCGGAGGGTGGCCTCGCGGGCCGGCGAGGCATCGGGCGGGGTGCCGAGGAAGGCGCCGGCCACCGGGTGGACCATCACCTCGTCCACGTCGTACGTCGAGGCCAGGTCGGTGATCTCGGACGCGGCTGAATCGGGCGTGCCGATGACCCAGCGCTCGCGCATCGCCCGGAGCAGACCCTGGTGGGCGTCCGCGACGGGGTCCTTCTCGGCCTCCTCGACGAGGCGCTGGGAGCGCAGCTGGCCGCCAGTGCGCAGTGTCACCATCGCCTCGAGCTGTGGCAGCGCGAGCCGGTCGGCCTCCTCCTGGGTCGCCGCCACGGACGCGTTCACCGTGAGGAACGTGCGCGGCTCGGCGAGTGCTTCTGAGGGCTTGAAGCTCGACCGGTAGAGCGCGAGCGCCTCGGCCGTGCCCTGTCCCGAGAAGTGGTGGGCGAACACGTAGGGCAGTCCGCGCTCCGCCGCGAGCCGGGCCGAGTAGTCCGAGGACCCGAGCAGCCAGACCGGCGGCACCGACGTGGCGTGTGGCGTCGCGTTCAGCGGGTGCATCCGGCCGGCCACCTGGATGCCGACGCCGCCGGGGCTCATCATCGAGACCACGTTGTCGACGTACGACGGGAACCGGGCGACTGCGTCGTCCTCCACACCACCCGCGCCGTGGCGCAGCGCGTAGCTGGTCACCGGGTCGGAGCCGGGAGCGCGCCCGATGCCGAGGTCGATCCTGCCCGGGTGGGCCGCCTCCAGCAGCGCGAACTGCTCGGCGATCACCAGCGGAGCGTGGTTCGGGAGCATCACGCCACCTGAGCCCACCCGGATCCGCTCGGTGACGGCTGCCACCATCGCGATCAGCAGCGGCGGGTTGGTGGCAGCCACCGCAGGCATGTTGTGGTGCTCGGCGAGCCAGTAGCGGTGGTAGCCGGTCTCGTCGGCGACCTTCGCGAGCCGGCGGGTGGCGGCAAGGGCGTCACTGGTCGTCTGGTCCATCCGGACGGGAACGAGGTCGAGCACGGAGAGCTGCATGCCTGGCCCAACGTCCGAACGCGGCTCAGCCTTCCCGATATCGCTGTGACAGGCTGCACCCATGGACGCATCCGACGTCGACGGAGACCTGGTCAACATCTTGTTCACCGAGGAGCAGATCCTCGGACGCCTGGGCGAGCTGGCCAGGGAGATCGAGCACGACTACGAGGGCAAGGACCTCCTCATGGTCGGGGTGCTGCGCGGCGCCGTCATGGTGATGGCCGACCTCGCCCGGGCGTTCAACCGCCACGTCGAGATGGACTGGATGGCGGTGTCCTCCTACGGCTCGGGCACCAAGAGCTCGGGCGTCGTACGCATCCTCAAGGACCTCGACACCGACATCAGCGGGCGGCACGTCCTGATCGTCGACGAGATCATCGACACCGGTCTCACCCTGATGTGGCTGACCTCCAACCTGAACTCGCGCGACCCTGCGTCGGTGGAGATCTGCACGCTGCTGCGCAAGCCGGACGCCCAGAAGATGAACATCGACCCCAAGTACGTCGGCTGGGACATCCCCAACGAGTTCGTGGTCGGCTACGGGCTCGACTACAACGAGAAGTACCGCAACCTCAGGGACGTCGGGACGCTCGCGCCCCACGTCTATTCGTGAGTCGATCCGCCCACTCCGTCCCTTGACGGTTGGTCGACCTGAGAGGATTGCGCGGTGAAACGAATCGTACGTAGTCCATGGCTCTGGATTCCCGTGGCCGTGGTCGGTGTCCTGCTCGCCCTGCAGTACCTCGTGCCCAACGGGGGATACACCGAGATCGAGACCTCCAAGATGGTCGACCACATCAACTCGGGCGAGGTCAAGGAGATCACCTTCGTCGACGGCGGTGACCAGCAGATCCGGGCCACCCTCGACGACGGCAAAGAGGTCATGGCCACCTGGGTCGGCGGCCAGCAGCGCGGCCTGGTCAGGGACGTGCAGGCCCAGGTCGAGAAGGGCGAGATCGAGAAGTTCAACGTCAAGAACCCCAAGCCCAGCCTGCTCGGCCAGATCCTGGGCACACTGCTCCCGTTCGTGCTGATCATCGCGCTCTTCCTGTTCCTGATGAACCAGGTGCAGGGCGGCGGTGGCCGGGTGATGCAGTTCGCGAAGTCCAAGGCCAAGCTGATCAGCAAGGACATGCCGAAGACCACCTTCGCCGACGTCGCCGGCTGCGAGGAGGCGATCGAGGAGCTCGGGGAGATCAAGGAGTTCCTCCAGGAGCCCGCGAAGTTCCAGGCTGTGGGCGCCAAGATCCCCAAGGGCGTGCTGCTCTACGGCCAGCCAGGCACCGGCAAGACGCTGCTCGCCCGCGCTGTCGCAGGTGAGGCCGGCGTGCCGTTCTACTCGATCTCCGGCTCGGACTTCGTGGAGATGTTCGTCGGCGTCGGCGCCTCCCGCGTGCGCGACCTGTTCGAGCAGGCCAAGGAGAACGCTCCGGCCATCGTGTTCATCGACGAGATCGACGCCGTCGGTCGCCACCGCGGCGCCGGCATGGGCGGCGGCCACGACGAGCGCGAGCAGACGCTGAACCAGCTCCTCGTCGAGATGGACGGCTTCGACGTACGCGGCGGCGTCATCCTGATTGCCGCGACCAACCGTCCCGACATCCTCGACCCCGCGTTGCTGCGGCCGGGTCGCTTCGACCGCCAGATCAGCGTCGACGCCCCTGACCTCAACGGCCGTCACATGATCCTCAAGGTGCACTCACGTGGCAAGCCGATGGCTCCCGACGTCGACCTGCTCTCGGTTGCGCGTCGTACGCCGGGCTTCACCGGCGCCGACCTGGCCAACGTGCTCAACGAGGCGGCGCTGCTGACCGCCCGCCAGAACGGCAAGCTGGTCGACAACGCCGCGCTCGACGAGGCGATCGACCGGGTCATCGCTGGGCCGCAGAAGCGGACGCGACTGATGAGCGAGAAGGAGCGGATGATCACGGCGTACCACGAGGGTGGCCACGCCCTCGTCGCCGCGGCGCTTCCCGGCACCGACCCGGTGCACAAGGTCACGATCCTGCCGCGAGGGCGGGCGCTGGGCTACACGATGGTGCTGCCCGACGAGGACAAGTACTCCCAGACCCGCTCGGAGATGCTCGACAAGATGGCCTACATGATGGGCGGCCGGGCTGCGGAGGAGATGGTCTTCCACGACCCGACCACCGGCGCCGGCAACGACATCGAGAAGGCCACTGCGCTGGCGCGGGCGATGGTCACGCAGTACGGCATGACCGAGCGCCTCGGCGCGATCAAGCTGGGCGAGACCGAGGGCGAGCCCTTCATGGGTCGCGACATGGGCCACGCCCGCAACTACTCCGAGGACGTCGCCGCGGTCGTCGACGACGAGACCAAGAAGCTGCTGGCGACGGCACACCAGGAGGCCTTCGACATCCTCGAGGAGAACCGGGACGTGCTCGACTCGCTCGTCCTGGCCCTGATGGAGAAGGAGACGCTGGACAAAGAGCAGATCGCCGCGATCTTCGTGCCCTTGCGACGCCGCGAGAGGCGGCCGGCGTGGACCGGGTCCCCGGACCGCAACCCGTCCACCATCCCGCCGGTGGTGATCCCGGAGAAGATCCGGGTCGCTGCCGCGCAGGGCGCGGTCTCCGACGACCACGAAAGCGCCGTCGTGATCACGCCCCCTGGTGCTGGCGGTGACGTGCACGGTGATCCCGGGCTCGGAGGCACCCCGCCGACCCCGCCTCGACCCACCACGGGATGAGATTCACCCCATGAGATTCACCCCACGATGCTCGCTTCGCTCACACCTCCGCGGGGACCCCGAATGAGCATCGACCCCGTGGGCGGGGGGCAGGGTGCCATCGCCGAGTTCGACCACGACCGCGCGGTCGCTGCCGTGCGCGAGCTGCTGATCGCGATCGGCGAGGACCCCGAGCGTGATGGCCTGCGGGACACCCCGGCGCGCGTCGCCCGCGCCTACGCCGAGCTCACCCAGGGCCTGCACCAGACGCCCAGCGACGTGCTCAGCACCACCTTCGACATCGGCCACGACGAGATGGTGCTGGTCCGCGACATCGAGCTGTGGTCGATGTGCGAGCACCACCTCGTGCCGTTCACCGGCGTGGCCCACGTCGGCTACATCCCCAACGAGAACGGCAAGATCACTGGGCTCTCCAAGCTGGCCCGGCTGGTCGACGTCTATGCGAAGCGACCCCAGGTCCAGGAGCGGTTGACCACCCAGATCGCCGACGCCATGGTCGAGATCCTCGAGGCGCGGGGCGTGATCGTGGTGATCGAGGCGGAGCACCTGTGCATGACGATGCGCGGCGTGCGCAAGGCCGGTGCGCGCACGATCACCTCGGCCGTGCGCGGGATCATGCACCAGCCGGCGACCCGGGCCGAGGCCATCTCGCTGATCAACGCCCACCGCCCGTAGGCCCAGACGGATGGACCAGCGGGAGTTGTGGAGCCCCGGACTGCCGGTGCTGGCGCGGCCGGTCGTCATGGGGGTCGTCAACGTCACACCCGACTCCTTCTCCGACGGTGGTCGCTACGACACGACCGATGCCGCGATCGCCCGTGGCTTCGAGCTGTACGGGCAGGGTGCCGACCTGCTGGACATCGGTGGGGAATCGACCCGTCCCGGCGCGACCCGTCCGCTGGTGGCCGAGGAGCTCGACCGCGTCGTACCCGTGATCCGCGCCCTTGCCGCCGCGGGAGTCGCGGTCTCCGTGGACACGATGCGCCACGAGGTCGCCCACGCGGCCCTGGAGTCCGGGGCGGTCGTGGTCAACGACGTCTCCGGGGGGCTGGCCGACCCGCAGGTCCTCGACGTCGTCGCCGAGCACGGTGCGGCGTACGTCGTGATGCACTGGCGCGCCCACTCCAAGGTGATGCAGCAGCTCGCGTCGTACGACGACGTGCTGGTCGAGGTCCGCGACGAGCTGTCCCAGCGTCTCGAGGCAGCGACGGTGGCAGGTGTGGACCCGGCCAGGCTGGTCGTCGACCCGGGGCTGGGCTTCGCCAAGACCGCCGAGCACAACTGGGAGCTGCTTCGTCGGCTGCCCGAGCTGCAGGCGATCGGTGTGCCGATCCTGGTCGGGTCGAGTCGCAAGTCGTTCCTGGGCTCGCTGCTCGCCGAGCCGGACGGCGGGCCGCGGCCGGTGCTCGACCGGGAGGACGCCAACGTGGCGCTCACCACGATCGCAGCCATCCAGGGCGTGTGGGGGGTTCGGGTGCACGAGGTCCGGGCCAGCCTGGACGCCATCAAGGTGGTCACCAGGTGGCGCGGAGACGAGTGAGCCCGGCGCTCTCCGGCTGGTGTTCGCGCAGGTCAGAGGGGGTTCCCGAGCCGGGTGGGACGGCCGTTTCCGGTGGCGCAGAGCCCGCCGGTAGTGTCAGACCACGATGACCGACCAGCTCTCCACCCCCCTCCTTGACCGCCTGAGCGTCCGCGGCCTCGCCGTCCACGGCCACCACGGGGTCTTCGACTTCGAGCGCCGCGACGGCCAGGAGTTCGTGATCGACCTGGTCCTGGCGATGGACACGCGCCCGGCGGCGCAGCACGACGACTTGCAGGACACGGTCGACTACGGAACCCTCGTGGATGAGGTCCGGTCGGCCGTCGCGAACGACCCGGTCGACCTCATCGAGACCTTGGCTCAGCGGATCGCAGACGTGTGTCTGCGCCACGCGCACGTCGAAGCCGTCGAAGTGACCGTGCACAAGCCGCATGCCCCGATCCAGGTGACGTTCGACGATGTCGCCCTGACCATCAACCGGAGCCGTCAGTGACTTCTGGAGAGACACAGACGCCGAACCCCGCCGCCGCCCCGACGACGAACCGGAGCCACACGTGACTGAGACCCCGAACCCCAACTTTGTCGACACCGACAGCCTCACGGGGGAGATGCACCCCATTCGTCGGGCGGTGCTGTCGATCGGCTCCAACCTCGGTGAACGCCGCGCCAACCTGCAAGGTGCCGTGAACACGCTCGCGGACACCCCCGAGGTGTGGGTCACCGCAGTCTCGCCGGTCTACGAGACCGAGCCGGTCGAGGCGCCCGAGGATTCCAGGGACTTCCTCAACGCGATCGTCCTGCTCGACACCACCCTGTCCGCGCGCACGCTCCTGGAGCGCGCCCTGGCGGTGGAGGCCGCCTACGGGCGCGAGCGGAGCGAGGTCGTCAACGCGCCTCGCACGCTCGACATCGACCTGATCGTGCTGGGCGACCGGCGGGCCGACGAGGAGGACCTGGTCCTGCCGCACCCGCGGGCCGGCGAGCGGGCGTTCGTGCTCGTGCCGTGGTTCGACGTGGAGCCGGAGGCCGAGATTCCGGGTGTCGGTCTGGTGGCCGAGCTGGTCGAGAAGACCGGTCGCGAGGGCGTGAAGCTTCGCGAGGACGTCGAGCTCGAGTTCAGCTGACCGGCGAGGTGTCCAGCGCGTGATCGATCCCGACGAGCGGGAGGACGAGGAGCGCGAGCCACCGCAGGGACGGATCAGCCTGACCGGACCAGGCCCCTTGGTCGGGGCCGGCGTCGTGGGCCTGGTGATCGGCTGGGCGGTGCGCCCGCTGTGCCTCCGCTTCGGGTACGCCGAGCCGGACATCTCCCTGCTCACGGTCGGACTGCTGTTCTTCGCTGCGGCGATCATCGGCGGCTCGGCGTACCTCACCAGACGGACCGTGCTCCGGGACCGGTTCGCGCTGGCACCTCACCAGGCAGTCAACCGGCTGGTGCTCGGCAAGGCGTGCGCCGTGGTCGGCGCCCTGCTGACCGGGGCGTACGTCGGATACGCCGTCGCCCAGCTGGGAGTCGGGGACCCGGCCTCCGCCACGCGGCTGTGGCGTTCGGTCGTGGCCGCGCTCGGGGCCGGTGCGATCACCGTCGCCGCCCTGCTCCTCGAGCGCGCGTGTCGCGTCCCGGACCACGACAAGTAGCGACCTAGGCTGCCAAACATGGCAGTCTCACGCACCCCCATGCGCCGTCGTCAGCGCAGTGTCCGCGTGACCGTCTCGGTCGCGATGCTCTCGGTGGCCACGGTCGTCGTGCTGGCGTCCCTGCCGGCCCAGTCGCCCCTGTGGCTCAGCCTCGCCTCGGTGACGTCCATCGCGCTGTGCTGGGGCGCCCTGCGGATCATGTGGACCGAGGTGCTCCAGTCGCGTCGCGAGAACGCCGCCGACCGCGCTGCCGCGGCCGCTGCCTACCGCAACCTGTTCAGCGTGCGGGCCGCCGAGCACGCCGAGTTCACCACGGCGATGACCGAGCGGCTGGCCGAGGCGCACATCGCGCGGCGCGAGCTCGAGGGACTGATCACGCAGCACGAGACCCGCGCCCAGCGCGCCGAGACCAAGCTGGCCGAGGCGCACGGCCGGGTGCAGTCGCTCGAGGAGGCCCTCGCCGCCGCACAAGGTGCCGACGCCGTGGTGGACCTGGTCGCCTGGGAAGAGCAGACCGGCGACAAGCTGGCCGCCAAGGCTGCCAAGAAGCGGCCGGCGCTGAAGCAGGCCTGAGGGGCTGTCGGTTTCCCCGGTCGACCGGGGAAACCTGACGTTGTCGGCCGATACTTCGCCCCACAACGTCAGGGATCGGCCGACAACCTTGGGCGATTAGTCGCCGCGGACGCTGGCCCGGAGCATCTGGTGAACCCCGTTGGGCGTGAGTACGCCGAGGAAGCGGGCCTTCTCGGTGACGCCGACCATCAGCTTGTCCTCGCGCATCATCAGCGCCATCGCGTCCTCGAGCGTCGAGGCGACGTCGATGGTCCCGCCGAGGTCGGAGGCGTTCACGCCGTCCATCGGCTCGAGGTGCGCCGGGTCGATCGGGGTGACCGAGAGCCGCCGCAGTCCGCGTGAGCCGCCCACGAACTCGGCGACGAACTCGTCGGCGGGCGCACCGAGCACGACCGCCGGCTCGTCGTACTGCGCGAGGCGGCCGCCTGAGGCGAACACGGCCACCCGGTCGCCCATCTTCACGGCCTCGTCGATGTCGTGGGTGACCATCAGCACGGTCTTGCCGAGGTCGCGCTGGAGCCGGAGGAACTCCTCCTGGAGCCGGCCGCGAACCACCGGGTCGACAGCGCCGAACGGCTCGTCCATCAACAGCACCGGCGGATCGGCGGCGAGCGCACGCGCCACGCCCACCCGCTGGCGCTGGCCGCCGGAGAGCTGGTGCGGATAGCGGTCGGCGAACTCCGAGGGCTCAAGACCCACGAGGCTCATCAGCTCCTCGGCCCGGGACTGCGCGGTCGCCTTGCTCTCGCCGTACAGCAGGGGCACGGTCATCACGTTGGTCAGGATCTTCTGGTGCGGGAACAGGCCGACCTGCTGGATCACGTAGCCGATGCCTCGGCGCAGCTGCACCGGGTCGACGTCGGTGACGTCCTCGCCGTCGAGGTAGATGCGTCCGGTGGTCGGCTCGATCAGCCGGTTCACCATCTTCAGGGTGGTCGACTTGCCGCAGCCGGAAGGCCCCACCAGGACCACCATCGAGCCCTTCGGAACATCGAGGTCGAGCTCGTGGACGGCCACCGTCCCGTCGGGATAGGTCTTCCCCACGCCCACGAGCCGGATCATGCCGGTCTCCGAGGTGCTGGCCGCGCTACCGTCTGCCTGTGACACCGAGTGCCCCTTCTCCTGACAATTGCCTGACCCGCAATGACTGGATCTGTGGGGAGTACATCACCAGCCGGGCCAGCGATCTCGGTGAGGCTCTCGTCCAGCACCTCGGCCTGGTGGTTGCCTCGGTGGTCTTCGGACTCGTGCTCGCGTTCCCGCTGGCCCTGCTCGCCAGACGCTACCGAAGGCTCGAAGGCGTGGTGGTCGGCACCACGACGGCGATCTACACGATTCCCTCGCTGGCCCTGTTCTCGCTGCTCGTGCCGCTGACCGGGCTCGGCCCGACGACGGTCGTGCTCGGGCTGGGTCTCTACTCACTGACGATCCTGGTGCGCAACTTCCTCGACGGTCTGCGAGCGGTGCCGAGCGACGTGCGCGAGGCTGCCACCGGCATGGGGTACGGCGCCGCCCGGCTGCTGTTCAAGGTGGAGCTCCCGCTCGCCCTGCCGACGATCATGGCGGGGATCCGGGTGGCCACCGTCTCTGCCGTGGCCCTGACGACGGTCGGCGCGATCCTGGACTACGGCGGCCTCGGTGACCTGCTGATCCAGGGCAAGCAGAGCGACTTCAAGGCACAGGTCCTGGCCACCAGCGTCCTGTGCGTGCTGCTCGCGATCGCCCTCGACCTGCTGCTCGTCGGCGTGCAACGCATCCTGACCCCCTGGACCCGGAAGGCGGCGACGGCATGACCTCTCCCCACCAGGCTGCTCGCTGCGCTCACACCCCGACGGGGGCCCCGAGATGATCGAGGGCGTCATCGAGTGGTTCCAGGATCCGGCCCACTGGACCGGCAGCGACGGCGTGCCCCACCGGCTGCTCGAGCACACCCTGCTCACGATCGTGGCGTTGCTCGTGGCCATGGCGATCGGCCTGCCGCTCGCGATCTGGCTGGGACACAAGCGCCGGTTCGGGACGCTCGCGGTCAACATCTCCAACGTGGGCCGAGCCATCCCCATCGTCGCACTGCTCTCGCTGCTCGCCCTCGGCTTCGTCGGCAGCGCTGACTTCGGCCCGTTCGGGCGCGCCGGTCTGGCCACGCTGATCACGCTCGCCCTGTTCGCGTTCCCGCCGATCATCACCAACGCCTACGTCGCGGTGTCCGGGGTCGACAACGACCTCCTGGAGGCCGCCCGCGGGATGGGCATGAGCGAGACGCAGGTGTTGCGTCGTGTCGAGCTGCCGGTGGCGCTTCCGCTGATCATCTCGGGCGTGCGCCTTGCCGTCGTACAGGTATGGGCGACCGCCACCGTGGCCGCGCTGGTGGCAGGACCCGGACTGGGCCGGATCATCACGCACGGCTACGACAGCAACAAGCCGGCAGAGGTGATCGCAGGGTCGCTGATCGTGGCGCTGATCGCCCTGGTCCTCGAAGGCGTGATGGCGTTCCTCCAGCGGACGCTCGACCCCTTACCTGCAGGCAGTCGCTAGAGTTTGAACCAGTGGGCTCGAGCAGTCGGCCCCCGGACACGCGCGGTACTCGACCGCGGGACACAGAAGGTGGGACCAGATGCACCCCGTACGCCGAATTCTCGTTGCCCTGACGACTCTTCCGCTCCTGCTCGCAGCCGCCGCGTGCGGCAGCGACGGGTTCGAGGAGGACAGCGGCAGCACCAGCGCCAAGGTCACGATCGTGGGCCAGAAGTTCACCGAGGCCGACATCATGACCCAGCTCTACAAGCTGCTCCTGGACAAGGAGGGCTTCGACACCGACGTCAAGAACCTCGGCGCCCGCGACATCTACCTCGGCCCGCTCGAGAAGGGCGAAGTGCAGGTCTCCGCCGACTACCTCTCCTCCCTGACCGAGGCGCTGAACCGCAAGGCCAACGGCGACGACGCCGCACCGGTCGCCTCGCCCGACGCGGCAGCCACCGTGGCTGAGCTGGCGACACTGGCGAAGCAGTACGGCATCACCCCGCTGGAGCCTGCCGAGGCCGAGGACGCCAACGCCTACGCCGTCACCAAGGAGTACGCCGAGCAGAACAGCCTCACCACGCTCAGCGACCTCGGAGGGCTCGGCAAGCCGATCGCCCTGGCCGCCAACTCCGACTGCTCCGAGCGCCCCGACTGCGGCAAGGGCCTGACGAGCGTCTACGGGATCAAGCTGAGCAAGATCGAACCGCTCGGATTCGGCTCCGCCGACACCAAGAACGCCCTGAAGAACGGCGAGGTGCAGCTCGGCCAGGTCGGTACCACCGACGGCACGCTCGACTCACTCGGCCTGGTGGTGCTCGAGGACGACAAGAACTGGCAGAACGCCGAGAACCTCGTCCCCGTCGTCAACGCCAAGTGGCTCGCCGACAACCCCAAGGCCGAGGCCGCACTCAATTCCCTTTCCAGCGCACTCACCACCGAGGACCTGAAGGCGCTGAACGCCAAGGTCGACGGCGAGCGCCAGGAGGCCAGCCAGGTGGCCGAGGACTTCCTCAAGGAGAAGGGCCTGCTCTAACGCCTGCCGGCTGCTGTTCGGCTCACGGTGTGTGGTCTCGACTATCCGCTCGCTTCGCTCGCTGCTCGACCACCTATGGGTTGCGCTGTCCTTCAGGGGTTGACGAGGACGCAGCCTGGGGGGAGGTCGGGGTCGGAGCGCCAGGGGTGGTCGAAGACTTCTACGCCGTCGACCTCTGTCTTCACCACGCCGTGGGTGTCGAGGAACGCGATCAGGGACTCCAGGTCAGCGCGGCGGTCCTGGGCCACGAACCAGCCCATCAGGCGCTGCTGCACCGGCACCAGGACCTCGTCGAACGGCACCGTCGAGGGGTTCCAGAACTCGCGGACGGCGTCGCGGAGCATCGTCCAGTACTCGTCCGTGCACTGGGGCACCGAGCGGAAGTACTCCCACATGTCGACCGGTAGGACGTAGTCGAAGAACGTCCTGGTCACCTCGTCGGAGCCGTGCGCCAGCACGCTCTCGACGGTCATCCGCTTGGTCAGGATGCGGTCGCGGAGGTCGGTGATCTGGTGCCGCAGCTGCGTGGTCGAGGACTGGTCGGCGCGGATCCAGTAGTGGTAGACGGTCTCGGTGAGCACGTCGAACGTCCCGGCGAGGAAGGCCTTCGTCATCACCGGCTGGTCCTCGTAGAAGATCCCCTCGGGGAACGCCAGGTCCAGGAAGTCCCAGAAGGCGCGCCGGTAGACCTTGTTGACCGGGAACACGTCCGCCAGGATCCGCGGCATCTCGTCGATCCGCAGGCGCTCGCGGTCGGAGGCATGGTTGCGCTCCATCCGCTCGGTGGCGAACTGGCGCCGGCCGTTGTCGCGCACCAGCTTGCCCACGCACAGGTCCGATCCGGTGCGCTCCAGGGTGTCCACCATGTGCTTCCACGCGTCAGGAGGCAGGGTGTCGTCGCCGTCCACGAAGGTCAGGTACGGCGCCACGCAGTGCTGGATGCCGGCGTTGCGGGCGGCGGACGGTCCCGCGTTCTCCTGGCTGACCACCCGGAACCGCGCATCCTTCTTCGCCCAGGCGCGGGCGATGTCCGCCGAGGAGTCCGTGGACCCGTCGTCCACGACCACCACCTCGAACTCGCGCAGCGACTGGGCGGTCACGCTCGCGAGGGCGGTCTCGAGGTACTCCTCGACTCCGTAGATCGGCATCACCGCGCTCAGCACCGGTGGCCGGGAGGCGGCGCGGGCCGCCCGCGCGCGTCGTACGGCGTCCAGGATCGGCACTCAGCGGCCCTGCCTGGCCGAGGCACGGCGTGCGCGCAGACGTTGGCCGACCGCGAACCTGAGCCCGCCGACCAGGCCGAGCGACTCCAGGTGCTTGACCCGGGCGCGGTTGCGCTTCAGTCGCTCGTCCTTGTCGGCCAGCGCAGCGGTCTCCACCGACAGGCGGCGCTCCGCAGGCTCTCGCGATGCTGCCTCGATCAGCTCGACCTCGGCCCATGTTTCCGGGTCGAGGCGCCCGCGCAGGGAGATCTTGTGCAGCTCGGCGAGGAACCGGTGGTAGTAGTCGGGCGTGTAGTGCACGTAGAACGCACCCCACGGGTGTTCGGCGTACGTCGGCGCCTCGAGGTCGCGCAGGTCGATCGAGTCCCACCCGTAGGTGTCGATCGCGTAGTCGTCCAGGCGGCTCCAGTAGGCGTTCACCGCTGGTACGTCGAGCGGCGCCGCCTTGACGTGCCTGCGCAGCGGGATGGGACGCGGCTTGCCGGGCACGAGCACGTGGCCGGTGTTGTAGCCGCGATGGACGATCACGCGGGTGTCGGGACAGGTGCGCGCGACGTACTCGGCGAACCGGTCCATCGCCTCGGTCCAGAGAGCGAAGTAGCCGTCCGGGTCGGTCTGGTGCTTGAGGATCGTCAGGTCGCCGGCGTCGCGGTGCCCGGCGTAGAAGTCCGTGTGATGGGTCTTCCAGCGGTTGTCGGTGAGGTAGCGGCCGTCGGCCAGCCTGGCCACGCCGAAGTGCACGTCGCCGAAGAAGTCGAGGATCAGGTAGTCCGGCTGCAGCTCGGCCAGCTGCGGCAGGAACTCACGGGTCAGGTCGGAGCCGATGTTCCACCGGTCGTAGTCGCTCATCTCCCGGGTCGGGGTGAACTCGTCCTCGATCGGCGGAGACATCAACGCGATCACCGAGGTCTGGTTGGCACTGAGCCTGACCTCGAAGTACTGCTTGTAACCCGGGTTGAAGCGGGAGTTGAAGTTGTCCCTGGTGACGCAGCTGCCGAAGACGCTCACCGTCTCCGGTCCACGCTGCCTCTCCGGCGCTGCGTCGGTCATCCCTCGACCCTGACGGGTGGGTCGGGCGTGGGGACCGGGTCGGTCTCCAGGTCCGGGAGCGACGCCTTCAGGACGGCCTGCACGACTCGCTCGCTGCACCCGCCGTCGCGGTGCGGGAAGGTCTCCTCGATGCGTCGCTGGTACTCCGGCAGCGGAGCCCCTCCGTGCGAGATCGCCTCGGTGATCGCACTGACCGCCGACACCCGGTCCGGCGCCACCGGGCCGAACCCGTCGCGCTCGTAGTCGAAGTAGCCCCGTTGCCCGACGTGCGCGCCGGACAGCACGGCGTCGGCGTCGAACTGGAAGTAGACGACCGGTCGCTCCAGGTAGGCGGCGTTGAAGGCGATCGACGAGTAGTCGGTCACCAGCACGCGCGCCCGGGCGAAGTACTCCTGCACGTCGCTGCCCTCGTAGAACAGCGTGGTGACGTGCTCGGGCAGGTCGAGCTGCTCGAGGAGCTTCTGCAGGTTGGGGTGCGGGAGGAACGCGAGCTTCAGACCCGCGTCGGCGCAGGCCTTCGCCAGCGCGGGGTCCTTCAGCAGGCCGACCCACTCCCGCACGAACTCGGACTCCAGCACGGTGCGGCCGAGGTGCCTCTCCTGCGACCCGGCGGCGAGGTTCTCGACCAGCCAGTTGCGCCAGGTCGGTGTCAGCAGCACGAGGTCACGCTTGTCGCCCGGGAACCGCGCGCCCATCTCGGCCAGCCGGTCGAAGCGGGGGAGCCCGGTCAGGATCGTCTCCTTCGTGGTGAAGGGGTACGCCGTGTGGTCGCCCGCGATCGAGGCGTACTCCGGGACCGTGCTGGTGACGAACAGGTCGATCCGCTTGTAGTTGAGCCACCTGGACAGGTCGTCCTTGATCACGCCGTGCTGCAGGAAAGTGAAGTGCCACTTGGGTTCCATGAACGCCTGGATCTCCGGGGGCGCCATCACGGGTGCGTCGGCGTGCGAGGAGAGCACGTGCGCGCAGTTGGCCATCAGCATCCGCCACTGGGTGGTGCCGTGCGCGACCAGCCGGTCCCCGTAGCCCTCGGACTTGAGGCGCGCGTAGTCGGCCGACTCCTTGACCACGACGAACCACGCGTTGATGCCCGGGTGGTTCTTCCGGACGTGCTTGAACAGGATCTCGCCGCTGTCGCCGGCGTCGTGGATCCGGTCCAGGAACACCCAGGCGCCGGCGTACTTCCTGCGCGCGAGCTTGGCCTTGGTCAGGTGCCGGTAGAGCCGGTCCTGCTTGGTCTTGGGGAGGTAGCGCTCCGGGTCGTAGTTGGGGCGCTTCTTCTTCACCAGCATGTTCTTGACCATGATCGGCGTCGCCTTGGTCGGCAGGATCGGCTTCTGCTGCTCGAAGACGACCTTGGCCCACGCGCCGTCGATGCGGATGCGCGCATCGGGCTTGTAGCGCACCCAGAGAATGCGTTCGCGGAGCAGCGTGCGGCCGTAGAGGTTCACGTCGCGGGTCTTGGAGTGCCGTGGCGCGCTGACCTTGTCGCCGTTGTAGACGACCTCGTCAGGCGCAGGCCCGGTGAAGCGGTAGCGCGCCCGGACCAGGCCTTGGGCGGTGTCGATCCGGTCGAGGAGTACGACGTCGTCGCGCCACGGCTCGTCCCGGTAGGCATACATCGCGATCAGGCGGGCCTGCCCGCCGATGTCGAACTCGAAGGTGCTGAGTGTCCGCTCCGGGTCCACCCGCGCCAGCACCGCGCGCACGTTGTCGTGGAAGACGTCGACGAACGGACCCTCGGTGAGGGTCGAGACCGAGTTGCTCTGCGCTGCCTGGAAGTACCCGGCGATCTCGTAGCAGAGGAAGTGCTTGAGCCAGACCGGGATCTCCCCGCGAAGCTCCTCGGCGCGGTCGAGGATCGCGAGGTAGCCGTAGGTGAAGACGTCGCTGTAGCGGCCCGGATGGGTCAGGCTGGTGCCCAGTGAGGAGCTCTGGTCGTCGCGCTTGCGGTAGTGGTAGCGCGTCGACTGCAGGAACCCGACCTTGGGATTCTCGCTGTGCAGCAGGTAGAGCGAGCAGAAGTGGCCGTCCTCGAAGTTGGGACGGATGCGGACGTCGTAGGTCAGGTCGTGCTCGCGGATGGTCGAGAGCCGGAAGAACGCGGCGGGCGAGCTTCCGTGGAACCGACCGTCGGCCTCGTTCAGGTCGACCAGCCGGTCGTAGCGGAAGAACGTCTCCAGCGGGTGCCTGTTGACCAGGCGGTCGGTTGCCTCGAACCAGAGCCAGCGGTTGGCCGCGACCATGTCGGCCTCGGGGTTCGCCACGAGGAACTCGTGCACGGCCTGGAGGTAGTTGTCGTCGACGACGTCGTCCGGGTCCGGGAAGGTGACCCACTCACCGCGGGCAGCGGCCATGCCGGCGTTGCGTGCCGCGCCCTGGCCCGCGTTGGCCTGGGAGAGCACCCGCACGCTGTCCGGGCGCTTCTCGGCCCACTCCTCGAGGATGCGGAGCGAGCCGTCGGTCGATCCGTCGTCGACCACGACGATCTCGACCTGGTCCCGGTCGTAGGTCTGGCTCTCGATCGAGTCGATGAACTCCGGGAGGTATCGCTCGACGTTGTAGACGGCCGTGACGACCGAGAACCGAGGGGTGGGAGCGGGTGGCATGTCGGGAGCCTATTCACCTTCCTGCCGCGACCACGCGACGCAACGGCGGTCCGAGATAGTCGGCGAGCGTCTTGGCGAAGGTTGCGGTGAGGTGGGAGCCGTCGAAGTAGGTGACCACGCCACCGGTGACGGCACTGCACTTCTCCGCCTGACAGATGTGGTCGGTGAGGTCGAGGAAGGTGATCCGGGACGATTCCACTGCGCGTACGGCGCTCTCGGACTCGTCCTCGGGAAGCCACTTGGCCCGGGTCCCGTCGCAGGCGGTGTAGTCGTCGGAGTGCTGGGCGAGGCAGTCGGGGATGGATGTGCTCGGGGCCGGCGTGTCTCGCAGCACGAGCACCTTCAGGCCGCTTGTCGTCCCACTCGCGCAGCACGCTCGCCATCCCGTCGCTGTAGAGCTCGCCGCTGTCCTCGAAGGGCACTCCCGCGGCCCCCACCGAGATCCGGTTGGTGTAGACGACCGCCGAGGGGTTGCTCTTGGCGACGTCGCTGGTGGTGCGCATCGACCCACGCGAGGCAGGCGTCGGTCCGCGCGGCGGTGTCGAAGGCCTGCGGCGTCTCCGCGGCAGCGCACTGCGAGGCCAGGTAGGTGGTGATCTGCCAGCCGTGCTTCTCCGCGAGGCGCTGGAGAGTCGGCAGCCACTGCCCGGCATGCGAGTTGCCGACCAGGGCGATCTCGGTGTCGCTGTCCTTGTCCCCGAAGGTGCAGCGCACCGGACGGAACGCCGGCAGGTAGGAGAAGCAGTCCTTGCTGCCGGAGACGTCCTCGTAGGCCATGGACTTGTCGTCCGTGGCATCGGCTGGCGCGGGCACGATCTTGTCGTAGGGCACTGGTTCACAGCTGTTCGGGTCATCGAGCGCTGCAGCACCGAAGCACGGCCCGCCCTCGGCGAGAGCCCGCGCCAGCTCTGCCTCGGCCTGGGTCTCGCGGCGGTCCACCTCGAGCTGCTGCAGGCCGGCAAGCGCGATCACCACGACCATTCCGGCGGCGCCCAGCAGGAACGGCTTCTTGAGGGGGATCCCCCATTGCGGCGTACGGAACCGGTCCTCGACGTACTGTCTTGGTGAGCCCGGCGAGCACCAGGGTCAGCACCAGGGCGACGGCCCGGTCGAGGTTGTCGATCTCGTGGCCGCGCATCTGCGGGATCAGCACGATCAGCGGCCAGTGCCACAGGTAGACCGAGTAGGACACGTCGCCGAGCCACTGCGATGGGGCGTACGGCGAGAAGCGGGCCGGGCGAGAACCGCGTCATCGGGGAGCGTGCACCGATCACCACTGCGGTGCCGACCACGGGCAGCAGCGCCTGCCAGCCGGGGAACGGGGTGCCGCCGGTGTAGGCCCACGCCGTCCAGGCGATCGCGGCGAAGCCCAGCCAGGCCAGGACGACTCGTGCTGACTCCGGCAGCAGGTGGGGCAGATGACGTCGCTGGCGTACGGCGACCACGACCGCGAGCAGCCCGCCGATGCCGAGCTCCCACATGCGCGTGGGCGTCACGAAGTACGCCGCCGCGGGGTTGTGGGCCGTCTCCCAGATCGAGTAGCTCAGCGAGACCACGACCAGGACACCGAGCCCGCCGAGCACGGCGAGGTCGCGGTTCCACCGGTAGCGACGGGCGAGCAGCACCATGCCGAGGATCAGGATCGGCCAGACGAAGTAGAACTGCTCCTCGACCGAGAGCGACCAGAAGTGCTGGACCGGGCTGGGGGCGTTCTCGGCCGCCAGGTAGTCGACCGAGTCGCGGGCGAGCAGCCAGTTGACGACGTACAGGGTCGCCGCCCTGGCCTGGCTGGCCGTGTTGCCCCACTGGGTGTCCGGGGCGACGAGCCGGGACATCACCAGGGTGGTCGTGAGCACGAGCAGCGAGGCCGGCAGCAGACGACGGATCCGGCGTCCCCAGAACTTCGCCAGGTCCCGTCCCCCCGAGGGCGGCTTCTGCATCAGGTGCAGGGTGATCAGGAACCCCGAGATCACGAAGAAGACATCGACACCGCTGAAGCCACCGGTGAGGCTCGACGGGACGAGGTGGTAGATCACCACGAGCGAGACGGCCACCGCGCGCAGGCCCTGGATGTCGGTGCGCAGAGCGTGACCCTCGATGCGCCCGCCGTCGCGACCTCGACCGGCGGTTCCCTCCGCTTCTCCGGTGGGGTCGCCGACTCCGGAGCCTCCGGAGTCGATGGTGGTCGCGCTCATCCGTTGGATCGTACTTGTGAACCGGAGTCAGGCCGGTCAGGCGGGAAGCGTGTGTGACACACCTAACCCCTCCGTTTCGTTCCACTCCTCGATCGCCCGGCGTAGCCTCGTGGTGCACGAAGTCATGAGTAGTCCGGTACCCACCTCGGGACTGGAACGAAAGGGATGTCGTCTGATGGCCCGAATCGGGGTTGTAGGCGCTGGCCGTGTCGGCGCCGTACTTTCCGCAGCGCTGCGCGCCGCCGGTCACGAGATCGTCGCCGCCGGTGGAGACTCGCCTGCGTCCCTCCACCGCATCAAGACCCTGCTACCCGGTGTCCCCGTCGCCAAGCCGACCGACGTCGCCCGCTCCTGCGACCTGTTGCTGCTGACGGTCCCCGACGACATGCTCGGCAACGTCGTGAGCACCCTCGTCGGCGCTGGCGCGATCCGGGAGGGCCAGGTCCTCTGCCACACCTCGGGCCGCCACGGCCTCGACGTGCTGGCGCCGGCCACCGCGATCGGCGCCCGCCCGATCGCCATGCACCCGGCGATGACCTTCACCGGCACCGAGATCGACCTCGAGCGCCTGTCCGGCTGCGTCTTCGGGATGACGGCCGGCGATGAGGAGCGTGCGTACGCCGAAGGGCTGGTCGCCGACCTCGAGGGCATCGCCATGTGGGTCCCGGAGGACAAGCGCACGCTCTACCACGCCGGTCTGGCGCACGGCGCCAACCACCTGGTCACCCTGGTCAGCCAGGCGATGGAGCTCCTCGCCGCGTCCGGCGCGGAGGACCCCGCAGCCACACTTCGGCCACTGCTCAGCGCGGCCCTCGACAACGCGCTGGCCTCCGGCGACGCGGCGATCACCGGCCCGATCGTCCGCGGCGACGTCCGGACCGTGCAGGCCCACCTGGACGACATCACGGAGAACGCGCCGGCCACCATCCCGTCGTACGTCGCGATGGCGAAGGCCACCGCCGACCGGGCAGTGCTCGACGGACGCCTGCTCCCGATCCGTGCCGCACGGCTGGTGCGCATGCTCGACGAGGCGCTGGTGCGCGTCGGCGAGACGAGCGCGCCGGGCTACCGCCGGCACAGCGACCGCAGCGACACTCGATGACGGCCGCGCCCCTCCTCGCGACCAGTCGCGAGGAGCTTGGCAGTGCCCTCTGCGAGCCTCGCTGGGGACCGCATACCCGCGTTGGCTTCGTCCCGACCATGGGCGCCCTGCACGCCGGACATGCCGCGCTGCTCGACCGGGCGCGGCAGGAGGTCGGGCCCGACTCCCCGCTCGTGGCGTCGATCTTCGTGAACCCGCTCCAGTTCGCACCCGGCGAGGACCTCGACCGCTACCCGCGCACCTTCGACGCCGACCTCGAGGTGTGCGCCGAGCACGGGGTCGACATCGTCTTCGCGCCGTCCGTCGACGAGGTCTACCCCGGCGGTGACCCCCAGGTGACCGTCGATCCAGGACCGCTCGCGTCCGTGCTGGAGGGTGCCGCGCGCCCGACCCACTTCCGCGGCGTGCTCACGGTCGTCGCCAAGCTGTTCGGCCTGGTGCGGCCCGACGTCGCGGTCTTCGGACAGAAGGACTACCAGCAGCTGGCGCTGATCCGCCGGATGGTCGACGACCTCTGCATGGGAGTCGACGTCGTCGGCGCCGAGACGGTGCGTGAGCCGGACGGGCTCGCGTTGTCCAGCCGCAACCGCTATCTCGACGCGGACCAGCGCTGGCGTGCCGCCGCACTGTCGCGCACGCTCTTCGCCGCGCGGGACGTGGCGAAGTACGGCGCGGCGGTAGCGATCGACGCCGCCCGCCACGAGCTGCGGCACGCCCGAGGGGTCGACCTGGAGTACCTCGAGCTGACCGCCCCGGACCTCGGACCTGCCCCCGAGACCGGCCCCGCCCGGCTGCTGATCGCCGCGCGCGTGGGCCACACCCGACTGATCGACAACGTGGCCCTCGACCTCAAGGAGCTGATCTAGATGCTGCGCACGATGATGAAGAGCAAGATCCACCGAGCGACGGTCACGCAGGCCGACCTGCACTACGTCGGGTCGGTGACCGTGGACGAGGACCTGCTCGAGGCAGCCGACCTGCTGCCCGGCGAGCTCGTGCACATCGTCGACGTCACCAACGGCGCCCGGATCGAGACCTACACGATCGCCGGCGAGCGTGGTTCGGGCGTGATCGGGATCAACGGCGCCGCTGCCCGGCTGGTGCACCCCGGTGACGTGGTGATCCTGATCGCCTACGGGCAGATGGAGACCGCAGAGGCGAAGGAGTTCCAGCCGAGCGTCGTGTTCGTCGACGCCGACAACAAGATCATCGGAACCGGCTCGGACCCTGCCGAGGCGCTGCCCGGGACCGGGCTGGTGCGGGGGGACCTGCACAGCTTCGCGCCGTCGGACCTCGCCGCCGGTGGGTAGCCTGCCCGAATGACCTCAACCGTTGGCGTGCCGGCGCGGCTGACCGCGGGCGAACCCGGCTGGACCACAGACGCCGACGTCGTCGTGGTGGGCTCCGGCATCGCCGGCCTCACCGTGGCGCTGCGGCTGCGCCACCAGGTCGACAAGATCCTGGTCGTCACCAAGGACGTGCTCTCCGCCGGCTCCACCCAGTGGGCACAGGGCGGGATCGCCGCAGCGCTCGGACCAGGTGACACCCCGGAGCAGCACGAGCGGGACACCCTGGTGGCCGGTGCCGGCGCCTGCGACGCGGAGGCGGTGCGGATCCTGGTCAACGAGGGACCGGAGGCCGTGCACGAGCTGATCGCGCTGGGCGCGAACTTCGACCACTCGTCCGAGGGCGTGCTGTCGCTGACCCGCGAGGGCGGCCACCACCGCGACCGCATCGCGCACGCAGGCGGTGACGCGACCGGCGCGGAGATCCAGCGCGCGCTCGTCGCTGCGGTCCAGGCGGCTCCCGACATCGAGGTCGTGGAGCACGCCCTGGCCGTCGACCTGCTCCTGGCAACCGATGGCGGCGTCGCGGGGATCACTCTGCACGTGATGGGTGAGGGCCAGCGTGACGGAGTCGGAGCCGTGCGCTGCCGGGCCGTCGTACTCGCCTCGGGCGGGCTCGGGCAGGTCTTCTCGCAGACCACCAACCCAGCCGTTGCCACGGGCGACGGGATGGCGCTCGCGCTGCGCGCGGGAGCCGTGCTGCGGGACCTCGAGTTCGTGCAGTTCCACCCCACCGTGATGTACCTCGGGCCCGAGTCGCGTGGCCAGCAGCCCCTGATCAGCGAGGCGGTGCGTGGTGAAGGCGCCTACCTGGTCGACTTCGAGGGCAACCGGTTCATGCAGGGCCAGCACGAGCTCGGCGACCTCGCACCGCGCGACGTGGTCGCGAAGGCCATCACCCGCCGGATGCACGAGACCGGCCGGGCGCACATGTGGCTGGACGCACGGCACCTCGGACCTGAGTTCTGGGAGACTCGCTTCCCGACCATCCTCGCCACCTGCCGCCGGCACGGCGTCGACCCGGTCACCGAGCTGATCCCGGTCTCCCCCGCGTGCCACTACGCGTCGGGCGGGGTGGCCACTGACCTGTGGGGTCGCTCGAACGTTCCCGGCCTCTACGCGACGGGAGAAGTGGCCTGCTCGGGGGTGCACGGGGCCAACCGGCTGGCGTCCAACTCCCTGCTCGAAGGACTCGTGTTCTCGCGCAGGATCGCCGAGGTGCTGCCCGGCGAGCTGAGGGAGTACGCCGACCTGGTGCACGACGACCGCGCCCCCGGCCTCGTCGCCGCCGAGGTCAGGCCCGATCTGCAGGGAGTGATGACCGAGCAGGGCGGAGTGCTCCGCTCGGCGGAAGGCCTCGACAGTGCCCTGCATGAGCTCGCTGCGCTCGCCGACAAGGCCGGCGAGATCGGGACCCCGGCCTGGGAGGCGACCAACCTGCTCACGATCAGCGCCGCCATGGCCGAGGCCGCGCGTCTGCGTGAGGAGACCCGTGGCTCGCACTGGCGCGAGGACTTCCCGGCCAGGGACGACGAGCGCTGGTCGGGTCACATCGACACCAGCCTGACTTCCTCCGGTCTCGAGCTGTCCTTCCACCCGGCGACGCCTACCGACGGGGGCGCCAGGTGAACGCGCGCACCCCGTTCGAACAGCTGCCACCCGCCCTGGTCAAGGAGCTCGAGGAGGCCGGGCTCGACCCGCGCGCCGTCTACGACGACGTCGTGAGCGCGCTCGAGGAAGACCTTCCCGCGGGCGGCGAGGACATCACCAGCACGGCGACGATCCCCGCGGACGCCTCGGGAGTGGCCGACTTCGCCGCGAGGGAGGCAGGCGTGGTCGCCGGTCTCGGGGTGGCCGCCGTCGTGTTCGCCTACGTCCTGGGTGACGACGTGTCGATCACCGACCGTGTCGCTGACGGGACCCGGGTCGAGGCGGGCGACGTCGTGATGCGGGTGACCGGACGTACGCAGGGGCTGCTGACCGCCGAGCGAACCGCCCTGAACTACGCCTCCCACCTCTCCGGCGTCGCGACCGCCACCTCGCACTGGGTGGCCGCACTCGAAGGCACCAAGGCGCGCGTGCTCGACACCCGCAAGACGATGCCGAACATGCGGTCGCTGCAGAAGTACGCCGTGCGCTGCGGCGGCGGCGTCAACCACCGCTTCTCGCTGTCCGACATGGCGATGGTCAAGGACAACCACGTCGTCGCGGCCGGTGGTGTGGTCCCTGCCTTCGAGGCGGTCCGCGCGGCACATCCCTCCGTGCAGGTCGAGGTCGAGGTGACCGACCTCGACCAGCTGCGTGAGCTGCTCGACGCCGGCTGCGAGCGGATCCTGCTCGACAACATGTCCGACGACCAGATGGCCGAGGCGGTGCGGATCACCGACGGCCATCCGTCCACGCGGGCAACGCTCGAAGCCTCCGGCGGGCTGACCCTGGAGCGCGCCCGCGACGTGGCCGAGACCGGCGTCGACTTCATCTCCGTCGGCGCACTGACCCACTCGGTGATCGTCTTCGACCTCGGGATGGATCTCGCAACCACCCCACCAGGCCGCTCGCTCCGCTCACGCCCCGGCGGGGGCCCCGGATGACTCTGCTGTGCGCCGACATCGGCAACTCACACACGGTCGTCGGGCTGATCTCCGACGGCGAGGTGCTGGACCACTGGCGGGTGGCGACCGACGAGCGTCGTACGGCCGACGAGTGGGCAGTGCTGCTCAAGGGGCTGCTGCGGGAGAGCAACGTCTCCGACCAGGTGGTCGGGATCGCTGTGTGCGCGACCGTGCCAGCCGTGCTGCACGAGTGGCGCGACATGCTCGTGCGCCACTACGGGACGCTGCCGAACGTGGTCGTCGAGCCGGGCGTGCGGACCGGCGTACCCGTGCTGATGGACAACCCCCGCGAGGTCGGCGCCGACCGCGTCATCAACGCGCTCGCCGCGGCCAACCTGTACGACGGGCCGGCGATCGTCGTCGACTTCGGCACCGCCACCACCTTCGACGTGGTCAGCCCGCGCGGGGAGTACGTCGGCGGCGCGATCGCCCCGGGCATCGACATCTCCCTCGAGGCGCTGGGCCGGCGGGGTGCCCAGCTGCGCAAGGTAGAGCTCCTGCGGCCGCGCACGGTGATCGCCAAGAACACCGTCGAGGCCCTCCAGTCGGGCATGGTCTTCGGCTTCGCCAGCGCGGTCGACGGGATCGTCAGCCGGATGATCGAGGAGCTCGGCGTACCGACCGACACCGTGCACGTCATCGCCACCGGAGGCCTCGCCCCGATCGTGGTCGAGGAGTGCCGCTCCTTCACCGCCCACCAGCCCTGGCTCACCCTCCTCGGCCTCGAGTTGGTCTTCCACCGCAACTCCTGAAATTCCGGATAGTCCGGAGCGTTTGGCACCTGCAGCGACCAGAATTGGGGTCTGAATGCTCCGGACTATCCGGCTCAGACGGTCGTCACCGAGCTGGTCGGGTCGATCAGGATCTTCGCGTGCCGCTCGGGGTCCGCGAGTGACTCGAAGGCGCCGGCAACTCCGCCGAGACCGACCGTCCCGGTGACCAGGGGAGTCGGGTCGACCTTGCCCTCCGCGATCAGGTGCAGGGTCTCGCGGAACTCGTGCGGCTGGTAGGCGAAGACGAACCGCAGGTCGATCTCCTTGTTGATCGCCATCGCGGGCTGGATCGTGTCGGGTTCCATGCACACGCCGACGACCACGACCCGTGACGCCAGCGGCGCGTGGTTCACGATGTCGCTGATGATCCCCGGCACGCCGACGCACTCGAACACCACCGGCCCGCTCGGTGTCGCCCCCGCGGCCTCGGCGGCGCGGAGCACCTGCCACCACGGCAGCTTGGGGACCTTGCGCAGCTTGCCCATCGTGTCGAGCGCTAGGTCGAAGAGGTGGTTGGCGTCGGTGATGTAGCGGCTCTGCTCGAAGCCGGTCCATGGCGACTCGGCGCCGGGGTCGATGACGACGTCGGCGCCGCACTGCTCGGCGAGGGCACGTCGGCCCGGCGAGAAGTCGCTGGCGATCACCCTCCTGACCCCGCGCGCCTTGAGCATCAGGATCACGGCCAGCCCGATCGGACCGCACCCGACGACGACGGCCGTCTCGCGCTTGCGCACCCGGCTCCGTCGTACGGCGTGCCAGGCGACCGCCATCGGCTCGGTGAGTGCAGCCGTCTCCTCGGCCAGCCCGTTGGGCACGTCCATCGTCAGTGACTCCTGGACGAGCACGCGCTCGGCGTACGCACCGGGCGCCTTGGCCGACAGGCCGGTCATCTGCACCTTGTCGCCCATCCGGATCATCGGCAGCGCCACCACCGGCGTCCCGGTCGCCCACGCCTTCCGGGTGCCGGGGCCGTAGTCCAGGACGCGTCCGCTGAACTCGTGCCCCATCACCACGTGCTCGTCGGGCCGCATCACGTCGTCGTAGCCGATGGCGGAGGCCAGGTCTGCGAGCTGGTCGGCGTGCTTGCGGGCGTGCAGGTCCGAGCCGCAGATGCCGGCGCGGCTCACCTCGAGCAGCACCTGACCCGGCCCGGGCACGGGGTCGGGACGGTCCGCGACCGCGAGCTCCGTCTGGTGACAGACCACTGCTTTCATCGTCGTACTCCTCCGGTCGGCCGCTTGTGATGCGCAAAGTAGCCTGTCCGCCATGAATGCCCAGCCCGAGGACCGACCTGAGACCCAGGACGACCTGCCCGAGCAGATGCAGGTGCGCCTGGAGAAGCGGCAGCGGCTCCTCGACTCCGGGCGCGAGGCCTACCCGATCGGTGTCGAGCGCAGCCACACGATCCAGCAGATCAGGGAGCAGTACGACGCCCGGCTGGAGGCGGGCGAGCTGGAGCCGGACACGCGCACCGGCGACCAGGTCGCGATCACCGGCCGGGTGATCTTCCAGCGCAACACCGGAAAGCTCTGCTTCGCCAAGCTGCGCGAGGGGGGCGGCGCCGAGATCCAGGTGATGCTCAGCCTCGCTGACGTCGGCGAGGAGTCCCTGGCCGACTTCAAGGCACTCGTCGACATCGGCGACCTGCTGGCCGTGCGTGGCGAGGTGATCACCAGCCGGCGTGGTGAGCTGTCGGTCTCGGTGACCGAGTGGCAGATCGCGGCCAAGACCCTGCGGCCGTTGCCGAACGAACACCGGCCACTCTCCGACGAGGCGCGCATCCGGTTGCGCTACGTCGACATGATGATCCGGCCAGAGGCGCGGGAAATGGTGCGCACCAAGGCGACGGTCCTGCGGAGCCTCCGCGACACCCTGGACGAGCGCGGTTACGTCGAGGTGGAGACCCCGATCCTGCAGCTCACCAACGGCGGCGCGGCGGCCCGGCCCTTCAAGACCCACCTGAACGCGCTCGACCAGCCGATGCTGCTGCGGATCGCGCTCGAGCTGGACCTCAAGCGGGCGATGATCGGCGGGATCGAGAAGGTCTACGAGATCGGCCGCACGTTCCGCAACGAGGGCCTCGACTCCACCCATGCTGCCGAGTTCTCCATGCTGGAGGCCTACGAGGCCTATGGCGACCAGTTCACGATGATGGAGCTCACCAAGGCCCTGGTGGTGAATGCCGCGAGGGCGGTAGGGCGCACCGTCGTACCCGGTCGCGACGGTTCCGAGATCGACCTCGAGGGCGAGTGGCGCCAGGCTTCGATCCTGGACCTGGTCTCGGAGGCAGTGGGTGAACCGGTAACAGTTGAGACCTCATCGGAAACGCTGCGCAAGATTTCCGAGACGCACGGCGTCGACCTGCAGCCAAAATGGGGCTCCGAGGAAATAGTCGTGGAGCTCTACGAGCAGCTCGTCGAGGATCATCTGATCACCCCGACTTTCGTGATGGATTACCCCTCGGCAGTCAAGCCGCTCGCGAAGCCGCACCGCAGTAAATCCGGCCTCAACGAGGCGTGGGACCTGATCATCAACGGCGTGGAGCTGGCGCCGGCGTACTCCGAGCTGAACGACCCGGTGCTGCAACGGCAACGCCTCGAAGCGCAGTCCAGGCTTGCAGCACAGGGCGATCCGGAGGCGATGGAGCTCGACGAGGTCTTCCTCAAGGCGATGGAGTACGGCATGCCGCCGGCTGGCGGCGTGGGACTCGGTGTCGACCGGCTGATCATGCTGCTCACTGGTGCGGGCATTCGGGAGACGATTCTCTTTCCGTTACTCCGGCCCGAGTGACGCTTCGTTTCTCATATAGTGGTCTGTTAGTGTCCAAGACGGAATCGGGAAATGCCCGGTTTTATGACGAAGTCTGTAGGACGGCAATCCACATGGCTCAGAAGGTACACATCGTGTTGGTCGACGACATCGACCAGAGCGATGCCCAGGAAACGGTCTCATTCGGTCTCGACGGCAAGGAATACGCCATCGACCTGAATAAGAAGAACGCGCGCTCGCTCCGCGACGCGCTGGCCCCCTACGTCGCTCACGGTCGCCCGGTGAGCAACCGGAGCGGGCGACGTACGAAGACGGCTGCCAGTGGCGCGGCTCCGTCCGAGATCCGCGCCTGGGCTCGGAACAACGGCTTCGACGTACCCGAGCGGGGACGAGTCTCGGCCCAGGTGCGCGAGGCCTACGCGGCTGCTCACTGACCGCGACGGAATGGATCACTCGGCAGCCCGGACGTTCTTCGACCCGGCGGACGCCGGCGTCAACGCGTACCGGCTGTTGACGGCCCTGGTTGTGCCGCGCCCGATCGCGTGGGTCTCGACCCTCGACGCGGACGGGCGCGGCAACCTGGCCCCGCACTCCTTCTTCACGGTCGCGAGCCACCGGCCGCCCATCGTGCTGTTCAGCACCCTGGGTCGCAAGGACACGGTGCGCAACATCGAGGAGACCCGCGAGTTCGTGATCAGCTTCTCCTCGGAGTCGCTGCTGGAGAAGGTCAACGCGAGCAGCGCCCCCTTCGAGCACGGTGACGACGAGGCCGAGCAGCTCGGCATCGCGACCGAGCCCTCGACGACGGTCGCGCCGCCGCGGGTGGCCGAGTCACCGGCCTCGATCGAGTGCAGCCTTGACCGCATCGTGCAGGTGGGCTCCGGGCACGTCGTCTTCGGCGAGGTCACCGGGATCACGGTCCGCGACGACGTACTCGTCGACGGACACCCCGCGATGGAGCACCTGCGTCCGGTCTCACGCCTCGGTCGCGACGAGTGGGGCCGACCACCCGAGGTCTTCCACCTGACCCGCCCACAGAAGCCCGAGGACGTGCTCTGATCCCGGCTTGCGTCATACGAATGGTGGCCTCCAGGCCACAGTTCGTATGACGTCCGGAGCTGGACCGCTGCTGACCTGTTCGCTGACAGCGATAACCCTCTTGGCACGGAACACGTAGGCTGTAAGCAGGGTTGAACCGGCCGTGCGGGTCGCACGCGTCGACCCTGCAGAGTCTTGAGGAGTAGCCCATGTTCGAGCGGTTCACTGACCGAGCCCGACGAGTCGTCGTGCTGGCCCAGGAAGAGGCCCGCATGCTCTCGCACAACTACATCGGGACCGAGCACATCCTGCTCGGCCTGATCCACGAGGGCGACGGCATCGCGGCCAAGGCACTGGAGAGCCTCGGGGTCTCCCTGGAGGCAGTGCGCGCGCAGGTCGAGGAGATCATCGGCCAGGGCCAGCAGGCGCCCAGCGGGCACATCCCGTTCACCCCCCGTGCCAAGAAGGTCCTCGAGCTGTCCCTGCGCGAGGCGCTGCAGCTCGGCCACAACTACATCGGCACCGAGCACATCCTGCTCGGCCTGATCCGCGAGGGTGAGGGCGTCGCCGCCCAGGTGCTGCACAAGCTCGGCGCCGACCTCAACCGGGTCCGCCAGCAGGTCATCCAGCTGCTCTCGGGCTACCAGGGCAAGGAGCAGCAGACCGCCGGCACCGCGCCGGAGACGGCTCCTTCCAGCTCGCTCGTGCTCGACCAGTTCGGCCGCAACCTGACCCAGGCTGCCAAGGAGGGCAAGCTCGACCCGGTCATCGGTCGTGGCCAGGAGATCGAGCGCGTCATGCAGATCCTGTCGCGTCGTACGAAGAACAACCCGGTCCTGATCGGGGAGCCCGGCGTCGGCAAGACCACGATCGTGGAGGGCCTCGCCCAGGACATCGTCCGCGGCGACGTGCCCGAGACGCTCAAGGACAAGCAGATCTACACCCTCGACCTGGGTGCGCTGGTCGCCGGCTCGCGCTACCGCGGTGACTTCGAGGAGCGCCTGAAGAAGGTCCTCAAGGAGATCCGCACGCGCGGCGACATCGTGCTGTTCATCGACGAGATCCACACCCTGGTCGGCGCCGGCGCCGCCGAGGGCGCGATCGACGCCGCCAGCATCCTCAAGCCGATGCTGGCCCGTGGTGAGCTGCAGACCATCGGCGCGACCACGCTCGACGAGTACCGCAAGCACCTCGAGAAGGACGCCGCCCTCGAGCGCCGGTTCCAGCCGATCCAGGTCGCCGAGCCCTCGATCGCGCACACCATCGAGATGCTCAAGGGCCTGCGTGACCGCTACGAGGCGCACCACCGCGTCACGATCACCGACGAGGCGCTGGTCGCTGCTGCGACCCTCGCCGACCGCTACATCTCCGACCGGTTCCTGCCCGACAAGGCGATCGACCTGATCGACGAGGCCGGCTCGCGTCTCCGGATCCGCCGGATGACCGCTCCGCCGGACCTGCGCGAGTTCGACGAGAAGATCGCCGACGTACGCCGCCGCAAGGAAGGCGCCATCGACGGCCAGGACTTCGAGGCCGCTGCCCGTCTTCGTGACGAGGAGAAGCAGCTGATCCTGGCCAAGGGCGAGCGCGAGAAGCAGTGGCGCGCAGGCGACATGGACGTCGTGGCCGAGGTCGACGAGGAGCTGATCGCCGAGGTGCTCGCCGTGGCGACCGGCATCCCGATCGTGAAGCTCTCCGAGGCGGAGTCCACGCGACTGCTCAAGATGGAGGACGAGCTGCACAAGCGCGTCATCGGCCAGGAAGAGGCCGTCAAGGCGCTCAGCCGGGCGATCCGTCGTACCCGTGCCGGGCTCAAGGACCCCAAGCGTCCCGGTGGATCGTTCATCTTCGCCGGGCCCTCGGGCGTCGGTAAGACCTGGCTGTCCAAGACGCTCGCCGAGTTCCTCTTCGGCGACGAGGACGCGCTCATCCAGCTCGACATGTCGGAGTTCAGCGAGAAGCACACCGTCTCGCGGCTCTTCGGCTCTCCTCCCGGCTACGTCGGCTACGAAGAGGGTGGCCAGCTCACCGAGAAGGTGCGCCGCAAGCCGTTCTCCGTGGTGCTCTTCGACGAGGTCGAGAAGGCCCACCCCGACATCTTCAACAGCCTGTTGCAGATCCTGGAGGAAGGTCGCCTGACCGACAGCCAGGGCCGGGTGATCGACTTCAAGAACACCGTGATCATCATGACCACCAACCTCGGCACCCGGGACATCTCCAAGGGCGTCAGCCTCGGCTTCAACCAGCAGGGCGACGCCGGCACCTACGACCGGATGAAGAACAAGGTCACCGAGGAGCTCAAGCAGCACTTCCGCCCGGAGTTCCTCAACCGTGTCGACGAGATCATCGTGTTCCCGCCGCTGACCAAGGAGCAGATCATCTCCATGGTGGACAACATGATCGCCTCGGTGGAGCTGCGCATGAAGGACCGCGACATGTCCCTCGAGCTGACCCAGCCCGCCAAGGACCTGCTCGCCACGCGCGGCTTCGACCCGGTACTCGGCGCGCGTCCTCTGCGTCGCACGATCCAGCGAGAGATCGAGGACGTGCTGGCGGAGAAGATGCTCTTCGGCGAGGTCGGTCCCGGTCAGATCGTGCTGGTCGGAGTCGAGGGTGAGGGCGCCGAGGCGCAGTTCACCTTCGAGGGCAGCGTCAAGGGCGAGCTCCCCGACTCCCCGCCCCTCGAGGTCGGAGTCGTAGGCGGCCCCGACGACAGCGACGGCCCGGTCGACATCGCCAAGGGCGACCCCACCTGACCTGACCGCCCCCACCGCCGACCCGTCGCAACTGAAAAGCAAAACCACGCCGACCCGTCGCATCTGAAAGACGAAATTGCGCTGACCCGTCGCATCTGAAATTTCAGACGCGACGGGTCAGTGTCTTTCTGGCATTCAGATACGACGGCTCGGCGCGTTTGGGGCTTTCAGTTGCGACGGGTCGGCGGCTTTGGGGGTTTCAGTTGCGACGGGTCGGCGGGGGTCTTGGGTTGTCAGTCGGGGAGGGAGTAGTGGTCGCCTTTGGTGTGTACGACGAGGCCGTCGTCGAGCAGGCTCTGCAGGGCGCGGTCGCGCTGGGTGGGGTCGGGCCAGACGATGTCGAGTTTTGACCGGTCCACGCTGCCTGCTGTGTCCCGCAGCACTGCCATCAGCCGTCCTCTGACCTGGCGGTCGGTGCCGGCCCAGGCCTGGCCGCGGCGCGGTGGTCCGTCGTACGCCGGGCGGCCGGCGGTGTTCCAGACGCACTGGTCGCTGATCGGGCAGGCGCCGCAGCGAGGGGCAGCCGCCGTACAGACGAGGGCGCCGAGCTCCATCACCGCGACCGCCCAGGTGGCCGGCTGCTCGGCGGGGACGAGCGACTCGGCGAGAACTCGCTCCGCCTTCGTCACCGAGCTGGCCGGGAACTCGACCCCGCTCACCGCCCTCGCGAGGACGCGGCGCACATTGGTGTCCAGTACGGCGTGGCTGGCGCCGAAGGCGAAGGAGGCGATCGCGCTCGCGGTGTAGTCGCCGATGCCGGGCAACGCGATCAGGTCGTCGTACGACGACGGCACCTCGCCCGCGTGCCGGTCCACGATCGCGGTGGCGGCGGCGTGCAGCCGCAGCGCCCGGCGCGGGTAGCCGAGCCGACCCCACGCCCGGACGGCTTCGCCGCTCGGGGCCGATGCGAGTGCCGACGGTGTGGGCCAGGTCGTCATCCAGCTCTCGAAGACCGGCAGCACGCGGGAGACCGGAGTCTGCTGGAGCATGAACTCCGAGACCATCACCGCCCACGGCGTGGCTCCTGGCCCGCGCCAGGGCAGCTCGCGGGCGTGGTCGGCGTACCAGTCCAGGACCGGTCGGTGCAAGGTGTCCATCCGGCCGCCTACGCTGCACCGCTGCCCCTGCGCAGCGCAACTTCGCGCTCACCGGAGAGGTCCGACCCGGCCCCTCGGCGTTGCACCAACGAACGGGCGCGCGCGCTGACTACGGTGACGCGCATGGGCTCGGTGACGCATCCGCGTGGACGGCTGCCCCGGCGCGTCTACTGGGTACGACGCAGCATCGTGCTCGCCGTTGCACTTCTCCTCGTCTTCGGGGTCGGCAAGCTCCTCGGCGGGACCGGGGAGGACGAACCGGGATCGACCATCAAGGCCAACCCCAGCTCGGCCAGGCAGGAGCCGGCCGCGTCGGTGACCGTCGGCCCCGTGGCTCCCTCCGGGAAGCTGCGCACCAAGGCCAAGGTGCCGCTGCTGCCGCCCAACGGTGACTGCCGCGACGACGAGGTGAGTGCGTTGCCGTCGGTCTACCGCGCGTGGGCCGGCAAGCCCGTGGTCATCCACCTGCTGCTCCAGGGCACACAGCCTGCCTGCACCTTCGAGGTCTCTCCCGAGAGCATGGTCGTGAAGATCGTCTCCGGCAAGGACCGCATCTGGTCCAGCCAGGACTGCCCGAAGGCGATGCCGACGACCTCGGTCGTCGTCCGCAGCGGTGCCCCGGTCGACGTCCCGGTGATCTGGAACGCGCGTCGCTCGGATGAGAAGTGCACCAGCCAGCTCGACTGGGCACTGCCGGGTTTCTACCACGTGTTCGCGGCCGCCCTCGGCTCGACGCCCAACGACGTGCAGTTCGAGATCACCCAGGCGAGTCCGGTCACGGTCACCCAGACAGCGAGCCCGCGACCCAGCGCGTCAGCCAGCCCGGGCGTGCGACAGCCCTCGTCGACGACGTCGAAGAACCCCACCGACACTGTCTCGGGCAAGCAGTCGAAGTGCGGCGGGGACAACTCCGCGAGCAGCTGCTGACTTTGGTTCTCGGCCCTCAGACGTAGCGCTCGAGGATGCTGGACTCCGCCAGCCGGGACAGGCCCTCACGGACACTTCGCGCGCGCAGCTCGCCCACGCCGTCGACCGTTTGCAGGTCCTCGACGCTCGCCGACAGCAGCTTCTGCAAGGTCTCGAAGTGCTCGACCAGCCTGTCCACGACCGCCGTGGGGAGGCGGGGGACCTTGGCGAGCAGGCGGTGGCCACGCGGCGTGACCGCTCCGTCGAGGTGCTCTCCCTGACCGAGGCCGAGCGCCTTCGCGACCGCCGCGATGTCGACCAGCTCGGTGGGTAGCAGGCCCTCGAGCTCGGCGAGCACCTCTTCGGCCGGCTGGGTACGACGCCCGCCCGACTGGTAGTCCCGGACCACCAGCCCGCGCTCCGCCTCAACACCGGTGACGAGCTCCTCGAGCTGGAGCGAGAGCAACCGTCCGTCGGTGCCGAGCTCGTTGACGTAGTCGTCGATCTCGCGGGCGATCCGGCTGACCATCTCCAGGCGCTGGGCGACCACGGCGACGTCGCGGACGGTGACCAGGTCCTCGATCTCCAGGGCCGACAGGGTGCTGGACACCTCGTCGAGGCGCACCTTGTAGCGCTCGAGCGTGGCGAGCGCCTGGTTGGCCCGCGCGAGGATGCTGCCGGAGTCCTCGAGCACGTAGCGGATGGCGCCGACGTACACCGCGATGATCTGCATCGACTGGGACACCGAGATCACCGGGGCGCCGGTCTGCTTGGCCACCCGGTCGGCGGTGCGGTGCCGGGTGCCGGTCTCCTCAGAGGGGATGGTGTGGTCGGGCATCAGGTGGACGTTCGCCCGGTAGATACGGGAGATGTCGCGGTCCAGCACGATGGCGCCGTCCATCTTGGCGAGCTCTCGCAGGGCTGTCGGCGCGAACGGTACGTCGAGGTTGAAGCCACCGGTCAGGATGCCCTCGACCTCCTTGTCGTGGCCGACCACGATCAGAGCGCCGGTGCGACCACGGAGGATGCGTTCGAGGCCGTCGCGGAAGGAGGTGCCGGGCGCAATTCGCGCCAGTGTCTCGCGCAGGCGTGCCGCGTCGTCGAGACGCTCAGGGGAAGCCACGCGGGAAGTCTAGGGCAGTTGACGACGGCTTTTGTCGTCTCCCGCGGCGTCCGAGCCGATGCCGAGCAGCGTCAGCGCCCGGGCGATGTGGTCCACGTCGACGACCCGCATGCCGTCGAGGACGCGGCTGGTGCCGGCGGTCTCTGCGGTCTGGGCCGGGATCACTGCCGACCGGAATCCCATGCGGCCCGCCTCGGCGAGGCGTACCCCGACGTCGCGCACGCGGCGCAGCTCACCGGAGAGTCCGAGCTCGCCGATCGCCGCGACGTTGCGCCCCAGCGCCTTCCCGTGCCAGGCCGAGGTGATCGCCAGCGCGATCGCGAGGTCGTTGCTCGGCTCGGTCAGCCTGGCGCCGCCGAGGCTGGAGACGAACACGTCGTGGTTGTGCAGCCGGACCCCGGCGTGTTGCTGGAGCACGGCGAGGATCATCGCCACCCGGGACGAGTCGACGCCGGAGGTGGTGCGGCGAGGGCGCTCCGAGGTGGTGCGGGTGACCAGGGCCTGCACCTCGCTGAGCAGCGGGCGACGCCCCTCGAGGGCCACGGCCACGCAGGTGCCCGGGACCGGGCCGCGCATGGCGTCGAGGAATAGACCCGTCGGGTCGGTGATCGCCACGATGCCCTCGGCCGAGAGGTCGAAGCAGCCCACCTCGTCGACGGGACCGAACCTGTTCTTCACCGCGCGCAGCATGCGCAGCCGGGAGGTGCGCTCGCCCTCGAAGTGCAGCACCACGTCGACGAGGTGCTCGAGCACTCGAGGCCCGGCGATGGTGCCGTCCTTGGTGACGTGGCCGATGATCACCAAGGTGATGTTGCGCAGCTTGGCCATCCGGATCAGCGCCGCCGCGACCTCCTTGACCTGGGTGACGCCGCCGGGGACGCCGTCGACGTCGCTCGCACTGATCGTCTGCACCGAGTCGACGACGAGCAGCGTCGGCTTGACCGCCTCCACGTGTCCGAGCACCGCGCCGAGGTCGGTCTCGGCCGCGAGGAAGAGCTCGTCCTGGATCGCGCCCGTGCGGTCGCCGCGCATGCGCACCTGGGCGGCCGACTCCTCACCGGTGACGTAGAGGACCCGTTGCCGCTGTCGCGCCATCTGGGAGGCCACCTCGAGCAGCAGGGTGGACTTGCCGACGCCGGGCTCGCCGGCGATCAGGATCCCCGCACCCGGGACCAGCCCGCCGCCGAGCACCCGGTCGAGCTCGGGCACGCCGCTGGTGCGGGACATCGAGTCCTCGATCGGCACCTCGCCGATCGGCCGGGCAGGCGCGGTCACGGGGCCGGCCTGCACCCTGCTCCTCGGCGCCGACTTCTCCACGACCGTGCCCCATGCCTGGCACTCGCCGCAGCGGCCGACCCACTTCATCGCCTCCCAGCCGCACTCGTTGCAGTGGTACGTCGCCCGGGGGGCCTTCGGTGCGGTCCGCCCGCTGTTCTGCGCCATGCCCCGAACGCTAGGTGAGGGCGCCGACACATCGTGGGTACGACGTGCTGGCACGCCTGTCCGCGTCTGGAGAGACGTGGTCATCTAGGATTGGAACGATCCAGTTTCCGGGGGAGATCATGACCCAGGCCAACGGTCGGCCCGACGTACAGCGGGGACGCCACCAGGTGCCCCCGACCTTGGCGACGGTGGCCGACGAGGCCGGGGTCTCGCGGCAGACGGTGTCCAACGCACTGAACAACCCCGACCTGCTGCGCCCCGAGACCCTCGAGCGGGTGCAGTCGGTGATCGAGCGCCTCGGCTACTCGCCCAACCGGGCGGCGCGCCAGCTGCGCAGCGGTTCCTCCCACCTGATCGGGCTGCGTTTCGAGCCCGCACAGGAGGGCACCAGCAACGCGCTGATGGACCGGTTCCTGCACAGCCTCGTCGAGACCGCGTCCCGCACCGGCCACCACGTGCTGCTCTTCTCCGGCGATCCCGACGACCCGCTCGACGGCTACGAGCAGCTGCTCCGCTCGACCGCGGTGGACGCGTTCGTCGTCACCGACACCTACGCGGGCACCCCCCAGTCGGGCTTCCTGCAGGAGCGCGGCGCACCGTTCGTGGCCTTCGGCCGCCCGTGGGACGAGCCCGATGCCGACCACGCGTGGACCGACGTCGACGGTGCCCATGGCGCGCAGATCGCGACCGAGCACCTGCTGGAGCAAGGCCACGGTCGGGTCGCCTGGCTGGGCTGGGAGAAGACGTCGCGCATCGGGCAGGACCGGCGTCGTGGCTGGGAGAACGCGATGCGCACGGCCGGGCTGGACGTGCGCGGTCTCGGCGTACGCATCACCGACAACGTAGACGCCGCCCGGATGGCCGCGCACGACCTGCTCGAGGACCCGACGATCACGGGATTCGCCTGTGCCAGCGACACATTGGGCATCGGCGTGCTCCATGCCTGCGCCGAGCGCGGACTCCGCCCGGGGGCCGACATCGGCGTCGTCGGGTTCGACGACTCGCTCGCCGCCCAGGTCACCTGGCCGGGGTTGACCTCGGTCCGGCAGCCGCTCGAGGAGGTGGCCGTCGAGCTGGTTCGGATCCTGCACTTCGTGCTCGCCCACAAGCCGCTGGGCGAGAAGGGTCGGATGCTGCAACCGGCTCTCGTCGTACGCGCCTCGAGCCTGCGCGACTGACGTAGCCGTCAGTACTCGCGCGTCCAGACGTTGACGGCGTAGTCCACGTCCGTGCCCTCGTGGCCGGCCAGGATCTCGTCGGCAACGTCGCCGGCGAACTCGATGCGTACGACGGCCTCGAGGTCCTCGCGGGAGTCGAAGGTCCACGCCATCTCGACCGGGTGTCGCTGCCAGCCCTGGTCCGCCCAGAACGCTGCTACTCCGAGGAAGTCGACGTCTGGATAGCCGCGCCGGAACCACTCACCGAACGTCGAGCGGGTCGGGTCGTTGTCGATCACGAAGGCCCGGCCGCCGGGGCGTACGACGCGCTCGAGCTCGGCCAGCCCGGGCTCACACCCGGGTCCGAAGAAGTAGGCCCACCGGGCGTGCACCACGTCGACGGACGAGTCGGGCATCGGCAGCGAGGCGGCCGATGCCTGGATGACCTCGACCTGGGAAAGGCGGCGTACCCGTCGACGCGCGATCGCGGCCAGGTCCCGGTGTGGCTCGATGCCGGTGACCGACCGCGCGGTCTCGGCGAAGAGAGGCAGATGGAAGCCGGTGCCGCAGCCGACGTCCAGCACGTCACGACCCGACCAGGGCGCGAGCTGCTGCATCAGGCCCGTGATCGCGCCGGCACGGTCGACCGCTCGGTTCTCGAGCTCGTAGACATCCGGGTGCTGCCAGATGTTCGGGCTCGGGATGGCGCCGGGGGAGTGGTCAGCCACCACTCAGATGCGGACGAGACCGTTGGGGGTCTGGAACTTGGCGGCCACGATGCCCGGGGTGCCGTGGGGGGCGACCCAGTCGACCTTGATGTCTTCGAGGGGCTGCTCGACCGGCTGACCGAGCCAGTCCGAGACGCGTACGGAGTCGCCCGCGATCTCGAGGCACTCCAGGGAGATGTCGCCGGTCGCGCCGACGCTCGGGTGGTCGCCGGGCTCGACGTTCCACTCGATGAAGTACGGGAGCTGCGGGTCTGCCTGCAGGCCCCTGATGCCCAGCTGCTTCCACAGCAGCTCGGTGCCGTCGGGGCGGTGCCGGTTGCCGTGGACCGCTTCGCGGCCGATGCGCTCCTCGATCGGCCTGATGTCGTCGACAGCCACCACCCAGCCGAGCCAGCCGCCGCCGAGCGCTGAACGCGCGCGCACCGCCTGGCCGAACGGGGCCTTGTCGGAAGCTGGGTGGTCGAGGACCTCGACGACCTCGAAGTAGGTGCCGTCGGTCAAGGGCAGGATCGAGTTGCGGGTGCCGAAGCGCGGGTGGATGCCACCGGTGACGAACTCCTCGCCAAGAAGTTCCGAGAGGCGCTCCGTCGTACCCGCAAGTCCCCCAGGACCTGCCGCGAAGACGATGTGATCGAGACGCATAGTTTGATTCTCACCCGAGCTGGATCGGCGCCGAACACCGGGGTGCGCAGGTCAACGACGTGCGGGCCCGCGGCTCAGTGGTGAGGAGAGGGCGAGGCGGGATGCAGCGCAAGTGCCGAACGCGAACGCAGGTGGGCCTCGCACTTCGCCGCCAGCACGTCGTACGCCGCCTGCCCCATCATCGTGATCAGCTCGGTGGCACTGGAGACGTAGACGGGTTCGAGACCCACGTGGGCCTCGGTGTTTGCGGAGCAGTACCAGTCGAGGTCGTGACCACCGGGGCCCCAGCCACGGCGGTCGTACTCGCCGATGCTGACCTCGAGGTAGGTGGTGTCGTCGTGGCGCTCGACGTTGCGGAACGTACGACGCAGCGGCAGCTGCCAGCACACGTCGGGCTTGGTCTCGACGAAGTGCACGTCCTCCTGCAACGCGAGCGTGTGTAGCGCGCAGCCGTAGCCACCTTCGAAGCCGCGGGAGTTGTGGAAGATGCACGCGCCACCGGAGACCTTGGTCTTGCGGTCGCCCTCGTCGTCGGTCTCGACCCAGCCGGAGCGCTTGACCTCGCCGCGCTTGTTCAGCGCCTCGGACCGGCGTTCCCAGATGGAGTCGTCGAGACGGTCGACCCAGGCCGCGACCCGCTTCTCGTCGGCCTTGTCGGAGAAGTGCGCCCCGAGCGTGCAGCACCCGGCGTCGGGCGCCTCGGCGTAGATACCCGGACAGCCGTTGCCGAAGATGCAGGTCCAGCTGGACGTCAGCCAGGTGAGGTCGCAGCGGAACATCTGTCCGTCGTCGGCCGGGTCCTGGAACTCGATCCAGGCGCGGGGAAAGACGGGGTCGACCTCTGGCACGTGGCCCAGCCTATGCGGGACTTGGTCGGGGCACGCGGGGACGTCGGTGGATCGGTTTCCCAGGTTATGAAGGGTTCTTGCCTCTTCACACACGGTGCACGGTGTGTGAAGAGGCAGATCGGGTTCTTAACCTGGGAAACCAGCAGCCCCGACCCCGGTAGCCTCCTGTCATGCGCCTCGGTGTGCTCGACATCGGCTCCAACACGGGTCATCTGCTCGTGGTCGACGCCTACCGTGGCGCGGCGCCGATGCCCGCGTTCTCCTACAAGGAGCCGCTGCGGCTGGCCGAGCACATCGAGAAGGACGGCACGGTGAGCGACAAGGGCGTCGCGGCGCTCACCGAGTTCGTGGGGCACGCACTCGAGCTCGCCGAGGACAAGGGCTGCGAGGAGATCTACTCCTTCGCCACGTCGGCGGTCCGCGATGCCGACAACTGCGACGAGGTGCTTGCCCACGTCGAGAAGCGCACCGACGTGGACATCAAGGTGCTGCCCGGCGAGGCCGAGGCCAGGCTGACCTTCCTCGCCGTACGACGCTGGTTCGGGTGGTCCTCGGGCCGGCTCGCCGTCTTCGACATCGGCGGTGGCTCGCTCGAGGTGGCCGGTGGCGCCGACGAGTCCCCCGACGTGGCCTGGTCGCTCCCGCTCGGCGCCGGCCGCCTCTCCCGCCAGCACTTTGCGGACGGGCCGCCCAAGGAGAAGGCGCTGCACAAGCTGCGCACGCAGATCCGCACCTCCATCGCGCACGACGCCGGCTCACTGCTGCGCGCCGGTGCTCCCGACCACGCGGTGGCGACGTCGAAGACCTTCCGTTCGCTGGCCCGCATCTGTGGAGCCGCGGCCTCCAGCGAGGGTCCGCTCGTACGACGGATCCTGCCGGCCGCCGACCTGAACGAGTGGATCCCCAAGCTGCTGGAGATGGACCACGACGAGATCGCCGAGCTGCCCGGCGTCTCCAGCAACCGCGCCCACCAGGTGGTCGCCGGTGCGCTGGTGGCAGCCGCGGTGATGGACGTCTTCGATCTCGAGGAGCTCGAGATCTGCCCGTGGGCGCTGCGCGAAGGCGTGATCCTGGACCGCCTCGACCAGCTCAGCGCGATTGACTGAGGCTGACGTGGTCGCCCCGCTGTTCGCCCTCTCGACGGCCTCGGTCTATCCCGAGACGACGACCCATGCCTTCGACTACGCCGAGAAGCTGGGCTACGACGCCGTGGAGGTGATGGTCGGGATCGACGTGGTCAGCCAGAGCATCGACAAGGTCCGCTCGCTGCGCGACTACCACCAGATCCCGGTGTGCGCCGTACACGCCCCGTGCCTGTTGATCACCCAGCGGGTCTGGGGAACCGACTCGTGGGGCAAGCTCGAGCGGAGCGCCGAGATGGCGATCGCGCTCGAGGCCGACGTGGTCGTCGTACACCCTCCGTTTCGCTGGCAGCGCGACTACGCCGACGGTTTCGTCGAGGGCATTGCCGACCTCGAGAAGCGCACTGGCATCGCGTTCGCGGTGGAGAACATGTACCCGTGGCGCGCCACGTCGCGGCGTGAGATGAACGTCTACCAGCCCGGGTGGGACCCCTCGGAGGAGTCCTACGCGAACACCACCGTCGACCTCTCGCACGCTGCCACCGCCCACTCCGACCCGATCGAGATGGCCCAACGACTGGGGAGTCGGCTTCGCCACGTGCACATGACCGACGGCAGCGGGTCGGCCAAGGACGAGCACCTGGTGCCGGGGCACGGCAACCAGCCGTGCGGCCCCTTCCTGGAGTTCCTCGCCAACCGCGGCTTCGAGGGCCACATCGTGGCCGAGATCAACACCCGCAAGGCCGGAAATCGCGAGCAGCGCGAGGCCGAGCTGCTGGAGTCGCTTGCCTTCAGCAAGCTGCACTTCGCCGCTGCCGGGACGCCATGAGCAGCCAGACTCGCGGCCGCCGCCCCGGCGCACCCGACACCCGGGCCGAGATCCTCGCGTCGGCGAGGAGCCTGTTCGCAACGCGCGGACTCGGGAGTACGTCGATGCGCGCGATCGCCGCTGACGCAGGGGTCGACCCCGCGCTGGTGCACCACTACTTCAGCAGCAAGCACGACCTCTTCATCGCCGCCCTCAAGCTCCCGGTCGACCCGCGCGTGGCCCTCGCCCCGGTCCTGGAGGGGGGCCTCGACGGCGCCGGGGAGCGGTTGCTGCGGGTGTTCTTGTCGGTGTGGGACGACGAGCACGCGAGGCTGGCGCTGCTCGGGGTGGTGCGCGGCGTCTTCGAACCGGAGGGCCGGCAGCTGATGCGCGACGGCCTGCTCGGTGTCGTGCTCGGTCCGCTCGGTCCGGCTCTCGGGCTTGACGACCCGCAGCGCAGGGTGGCGCTGGTGGCCAGCCAGATGATCGGCCTGGTGATGCTGCGCTACGTGCTCGAGGTGGAGCCGCTTGCCTCCATGGACAGCGACACGGTGGTTGCGACGTACGCCCCGGTGCTGCAGCGCTACCTCGCCGACCCCCTGCCCTGACCGGTTCTCCTCTTGACGAGAGCCGCCTTGCGTGGTCATAATTCATCACATGATGAAAAACGTGGTGACGGTACGTGCCCTCGATGTCACGCGGGCCGGCAACGAGGTCCTGCGCGGCCTGGAGTTCGAGGTCGCGTCGGGACAGGTGACCGGTCTGCTCGGCCCGTCCGGGTGCGGCAAGACGACCCTCATGCGCTCGCTCGTGGGCGTGCAGCAGCTCACCGCCGGCTCGGTGGAGGTGCTCGATCATCCGGCCGGGTCGGCGTACCTGCGTGACCAGATCGGCTACGTGACCCAGCAGCCCAGCGTGTACGACGACCTGACCGTCACCGAGAACCTCCGCTTCTTTGCCCGCATCCTCGGAGTCGACAACGACCGCGTCGCCGAGTGTGTCGAGCTGGTGGCCCTCGGTGATCACCAGGACCACGTGGTCAGCCGCCTCTCCGGCGGGCAGCGATCGCGGGTCTCGCTGGCCGTCGCGCTGCTCGGTGAGCCGCGGCTGCTGGTGCTCGACGAGCCAACGGTCGGGCTGGACCCGGTGCTGCGCGTCGAGCTGTGGCAGACGTTCCACCGGCTGGCCGACGAGGGCGCCGCGGTGCTGGTCTCCAGCCACGTGATGGACGAGGCCTCCCGGTGCGACCGGCTGCTGCTGATGCGCGAGGGTCGGCTGATCGCCGACGACACACCGGCAGGTCTTCTCGAACGCACCGGCACCGAGGACATCGAGCACGCATTCCTGTCACTGGTCCACGAGGAGGCGGCGGCATGAGCGTCCTGACGCCGCGGGCGACGACAGCTGTCACGTCGCGCGTGCTGACCCAGCTGCGCCGCGACCACCGGACACTCGTCATGCTGCTCGTGCTGCCGTGTGCGCTGATGTCCTTGCTGTGGTGGATGTTCGACGGGCTGCCGGGCGACGGCTTCTCCAATCTCGGTCCGGCGCTGCTCGCGCTGTTCCCGTTCATCGTGATGTTCCTGGTCACCTCGGTGACGACGCTGCGCGAACGCACATCGGGCACCCTCGAGCGCCTGCTCGCGATGCCGATGGGCAAGCTCGACTTCCTGCTCGGCTACGCCATCGCGTTCGGGCTGGTCGCTGCCGCGCAGTCGGCGCTCGCTGTCGGTGTGTGCGTGTGGCTGCTCGACCTGACCATCGTGGGTTCGGTGTGGATGTTGATGGTGGTCGCCGTCGTCGACGCGATCCTCGGCACCGCACTCGGGTTGTTCGTGTCGGCGTTCGCCCGCACGGAGTTCCAGGCCGTGCAGTTCATGCCGGCGGTGGTGGTCCCGCAGATCCTGCTGTGCGGCTTGTTCGTCCCCCGCGACGCACTGCCCCGCCTGCTCGAGGTGATCTCCGACGTGTTGCCGCTCTCCTATGCCGTCGACGCGATGCAGACCGTCGCCTCGTCGACCAGCACCGGTGACGTGTGGCAGGACATCGCCGTCGTCGCGTCGTACGCACTGGTGGCGCTCGCCCTCGGCGCCCTCACCCTCCGCCGCCAATCCCCCTGACCCCCGCCGACCCGTCGCTAGCTGAAAGCCTGAAACCCGCCGACCCGTCGCAACTGAAAACCTGAAACCCGCCGAGCCGTCGCATTTCACGGAGTACGACGACCAGCCGACTTTCAGCTGCGACGGGTCAGCGGGCCTGGGCCTTTCAGATGCGACGGGTCAGCGGGCCTGGGCCTTTCAGATGCGACGGGTCGGCGGGCTTGGGCCTTTCAGTTGCGACGGGTCGGCGGGATTCTGGCTTTCAGATGCGACGGGTCGCGATTTCTTTGGCGATCGGGGGCGGCGGTAGCGTGGCGGCGAGTCACACGTACCCGGAGGAACCCCTTGTTGCGACACGTCCTTCTGCTGCTGGCCCGGAGCCACCAGGTCAAGGAGATCGTCACCCGGCTGCCCGTGAGCAGCGGGATCGTCAACCGTTTCGTGCCCGGTGAGGAGACTGCCCGCGCCGTCGACGCCAGCCGCGTGCTGATCGAGGACGGCCTGCACGTGACCCTCGACTTCCTCGGTGAGGACACCCTCGACGAGGCGCACGCCGAGGCCACCGTGGTCGCCTACCTCGACCTGCTCGAGGGCCTCAGCCACGCCGGGCTCTCGCGCAACGCCGAGGTGAGCGTGAAGCTGTCCGCGATCGGCCAGGCGCTGCCGGAGATCGGTCCCAAGATGGCGGAGGAGAACGCGCGCCGGATCTGTCGCGCGGCCCGCAACGCGGGTACGACGGTCACCCTCGACATGGAGGACCACACCACCACCGACAGCACGCTCGCGACGCTGCACGAGCTGCGCAAGGACTTCCCGGAGACCGGGGCCGTGCTGCAGGCCTACCTCTACCGCACCGAGCAGGACTGCCGCGCGCTGGCGCACGAGGGCAGCCGGGTCAGGCTGTGCAAGGGCGCCTACAAGGAGCCCGAGGACGTGGCCTACCAGGACCGCCACGACGTCGACAAGTCCTACGTGCGCTGCCTGAAGATCCTGATGGCGGGGGAGGGCTACCCGATGGTCGCCAGCCACGACCCGCGCCTGATCAAGATCGCCTCCGCGCTGGCCACCCGCAACGGCCGGATGCCCGGCACCTACGAGTTCCAGATGCTCTACGGCATCCGCACCGAGGAGCAGAAGCGGCTCGCGGACGCCGGCGAGAAGGTCCGCGTCTACGTGCCCTACGGGCAGGAGTGGTACGGCTACCTGATGAGAAGGCTCGCCGAGCGACCCCAGAACCTGACATTCTTCCTGCGTTCACTCGTCTCCCAGAAGTAACTCCTGAAGCAACACCGGAAGGGACAGCCATGACGGTCGCGATCATCGGTGCCGGAGTGATGGGCGAGGCCCTGCTCTCGGGCCTGATCCGCGGCGGCCACGAGCCGGCCGACCTGATGGTCGGGGAGAAGCGGCCCGAGCGGGCCGCCGAGCTCCGGGAGAAGTACGACGTGCAGGTGGTCGCCAACACCGAGGCCGCCGCCCGCGCCGACACGGTGACGCTCGTGGTGAAGCCGCAGGACATGGCCGAGGTGCTCACCGAGATCGCCCCTCACCTGCGCGCCGGCCAGGTGCTGATCAGCCTGGCCGCGGGCATCACCACCGACTACATCGAGCGGCACATCCCCGACGGGATCGCCGTCATCCGCGTCATGCCGAACACCCCCGCGCTCGTCGACGAGGGCATGGCCGCGATCTCCGCGGGCACCCATTGCGACGAGGAGCACCTCGCCCTCGCCGAGCAGATGCTCTCGGTCACCGGTCGCGTGGTGCGCGTGCCCGAGAAGCAGCAGGACGCGGTCACCGCGATCTCCGGATCAGGTCCTGCCTACCTGTTCTTCGTGGTCGAGGCGATGATCGAGGCCGGCGTACACCTCGGGCTCCCGCGGAGCACGTCCACCGAGCTCGTCGTACAGACGGTGGTCGGCTCGGCGAAGCTGCTCCGCGAGACCGGCGAGCACCCGACCGTGCTCCGGGAGCGGGTCACCTCGCCAGGTGGTACGACGGCCGCGGCGATCCGGCAGCTCGAGGACCACAAGGTCCGGGCGGCGTTCATCACGGCGATGGAGGCTGCGCGCGACCGCTCGATCGCCCTCGCCGCCAGCGACGACTAGCGCCGGATGAGCCGGACCGCGAACGACCAGGCGACCGAGCGACGCCTCCCCGCCTGGCAGGCCGGACTCGCCTTCGTCCTGCTCGCCACGCTCTACGCGGCCGTGTCCATCCAGCAGTACCGCCGGATGGACTCCTTCGTCTTCGACCTGGGCTTCTTCGAGTCGCTGGTCCGCGAGTACGCCCACGGTCACCTGCCCGAGCTGGCGGTGACCGACACCACGACGGCGGCGCTGCACTTCAGCCCGGTGCTGGCCCTGCTCGCGCCGCTGGTGATGCTGTGGTCCTCTCCGATCACCTTGCTGGTCGCGCAGGCCGTGGCCGTGGCGGCCGGAGTGGTGCCGCTGATGCGGGCGGCCGGCGCGGGCGTGCTGGCCTGGGTGGTGGCGATCAGCTACGGGTTGTCGGCGGGGATCGCCGCCCTGATCGGCTTCGACTTCCACGAGGTGGCCCTCGCCGTACCGCTGGTCTCGCTGAGCATGGCGGCGATGCTCCGCGGCGACCACCGTGCTGCGGTCCTGTGGTCGCTCCCGCTGATCCTGGTCAAGGAGGACCTGGGGCTGACGATCGCCGCATTGGGAGCGGTGGTCTTCCTGCGTGGCTCGCGGCGGTGGGGCGTCTTCGCGATGGTGTTCGGGGCCGTCTCGTTCCTGCTGATCGTGTTGTGGGTGCTGCCTGGAATCAACGCAGACACCGGCGGGTTCGCGGACAAGTACGCCCCGGCCGGCCCGTCGGAGGCGCTCCGGATCCTCACCGATGGCGCCGAGGCCAAGGTGCGCACCGTGCTGTTCCTGCTCATCCCCACCGGCCTGCTGGCGCTGCGGGCTCCGATGCTGCTGCTGGTGGCGGTGCCGACCTTCGCGTGGCGCTTCCTGTCGGACCGGGAGACCTACTGGGACCCGTGGTACCAGTACGACGCCGTCCTGGTGCCCATCGCGACAGCCGCGATGATCGAGGGCGCGCGTCTGGTGCACGGACGCCTCCGGGGTGTCGCGCTGACGGCCGCAGTCGTCGGAACACTGGCGCTCATGCTGGAGCCGTTGCTGCCCTACTCGCAGGTGTGGAAGGCCGACTTCTGGCGGGCGCCGCCACGGGTGGCCGCGATCGACCGAGCCCTGGACGAGATCCCGGACGACAGCCGCGTCGCCGCCTCGGACACCCTCGGTAGCCGGATCGCGCTCCGCACCGAGCTCTACCTCATCGGCGACACCATCGGCCCCGACGGTCCACCGCTGCCGGCCTCGGAGTTCGACGAGGTGGAGTGGGTGGCCTACGACCGGCTGGCCTTCCAGCCGCAGACCCCCGCCTGGAAGGGCTTCGCCGAGCTGCTCGCCACCGGCGACTTCGAGGTGGTCGCCGAGGTCGACGGAGTCATCGTCGCCCAGCGCCGGGACGACGGGTAGCGTCGCCAGGATGGAAGACCCGACCTGCCGCGGCTGTGTGGTGTACGACGAGTCGCTCACCGCCTACGACTTCGGGCCCACCCATCCGATGAACCCGATCCGGGTCGACCTCACCATCTCGCTGGCCGAGCAGATCGGCGTACTCACAGGGCTGCCGCGCGTGCCGGCGCCCGACGCGACCGAGGACGATCTCGTCTCGGTGCACGACCCCGCCCTGATCGAGGCCGTGATGGCCGCCAGCGCCGACCCGTCCCGGGCGGACCTCGTCTTCGGCCTCGGCAGCGAGGACACCCCCGCGTTCCTGAACATGCACCAGGCGTCGCGACACGTCGTCGGCGCGAGCATCGAGGCCGCCCGGCAGGTGTGGACCGGCCAGGTGGACCACGCCGCCAACATCGCCGGGGGGCTGCACCACGCGATGCCCGACCGGGCGAGCGGCTTCTGCGTCTACAACGACGTGGCCGTGGCGATCAGCTGGCTGCTGGCCAACGGTGCGAAGAAGGTCGCCTACGTCGACGTGGACGTGCACCACGGCGACGGCGTGGAGCGCATCTTCTACGACGACCCGCGTGTGCTCACGATCTCCCTGCACGAGACCGGGCAGATGCTCTTCCCCGGCACCGGCTTCCCCGCGGACGCAGGCGGACCGGAGGCCCTCGGGTCCGCTGTCAACGTGGCGCTGCCGCCCGGCACCTCCGACGCCGGCTGGCTGCGCGCGTTCCACGCCGTCGTTCCCGACTTGCTGCGCGAGTTCGCGCCTGACGTGCTGGTGACCCAACAGGGGTGCGACAGCCACCGCGACGACCCGCTGGCCCACCTCGCCCTCAGCGTCGACGGCCAGCGGGCCAGCTACCTCGCGCTGCACGACCTGGCCCACCAGGTCGCGTCGGGTCGCTGGGTGGCGATGGGCGGGGGCGGCTACGCAGTGGTGGACGTGGTTCCCCGGGCGTGGACGCACCTGCTCTCCGCGGTCGCGGGGTCGCCGCTGGACACCGCGATCGCGACCCCGGAGTCCTGGCGCGAGGAGATCCGCGAGCGTCTCGGCGTCCGCGCGCCGATGCGGATGACCGACGGCCGCACGCCGGCCTACCGCGACTGGACGCAGGGATATGACCCCGACACCTGGCTGGACCGGGCCATTCAGGCGACCCGGGACGTCGCTTTCCCCTATAACGGCCTAGATCCACACATTTGAGAGGCGATTTCACGCTCAGGGCAAGCGGACACGCCGCAGTCTCACCCTTCACTTTGGGGAATCTCTGGCACATAGGTCACATTGGCCCTATATTTCTCTCAGAGCGCGCACGTGTGGTCTACGGCGGTGAAGTCGTGGGACGTGCGAGAGAAGGAACGGTGCGCCATGCCCAGCAATGACATCTCCGAGGTCAAGTTCCTCACTGTCGCCGAGGTGGCTGCAGTCATGCGCGTCTCCAAGATGACGGTCTATCGACTGGTCCACAACGGGGAGCTGCCCGCCGTACGCGTCGGACGCTCCTTCCGGGTCAGTGAGGAAGACGTCAACGAGTACCTCAGGACGAGCTTCTTCGACGCCGGCTGACCCGCTGGCGACCTCACGCTGAACCGCCGTCCGATGCCCACTGGTTGAGAGACCTTGCTCCGATTCGGTTGCGCCTCCGGGGACCGTTAGGCTGTGCCCTTCAGATGGGGGACCCCTCAGGGGCTCCTCCTCGCACCAACGGGATGGGTCACACGTGGGTTCAGTCATCAAGAAGCGTCGCAAGCGCATGGCGAAGAAGAAGCACCGCAAGCTGTTGAAGAAGACGCGCGTTCAGCGCCGCCGTCTCGGCAAGTAGTCACGGCCAGAGCCGACACCATGGGCCAGGTCGTACTCGTCACCGGCGTAGCCGGCGATCTCGGGCGTCGTTTCGCGGCGCAGCTGTCCCGGTCGCCGGAGGTCGAGCGCGTCATCGGCGTCGACGTGGTGCCGCCCAGGGGTGACCTGGAGGGCGCGGACTTCGTCCGGGCCGACATCCGCAATCCCGTGATCGCGAAGGTGATCGTGCGCGAGCGCGTCGACACCGTCGTACACACGAGCGTCGCCGCGACTGCCGCTGCTGCTGGAGGGCGCACCTCCACCAAGGAGCTCAACGTCATCGGGACGATGCAGCTGCTGGCCGCCTGCCAGCAGGCCCCCGACCTGCGCAAGCTCGTGCTCAAGTCGAGCGCCGCGTTCTACGGCGCCTCCCACCGCGACCCGGCGATGTTCACCGAGGGCATGAGCGCCAAGCGCCTGCCCGGTGGCGGCTTCGCCAAGGACATCAACGAGGTGGAGTCCTACACCCGCGGCTTCGCCCGGCGCCGTCCGGACGTCGCGGTCACCACCCTGCGCATCGCCAACGTCATCGGCCCCAAGGTCGCCTCGGCGATGACCGGCTACTTCCGGCTCCCGGTGATCCCGACCGTGCTCGGGTTCAACCCCCGCCTGCAGTTCGCCCACGAGCAGGACGTGCTCGACGTACTCGAGCACGCGACCCACAGCGACGTGACCGGCACCTACAACATCGCGGGCGACGGGATCCTCACGCTCTCGCAGGCCGTACGACGCATCGGGCGGCCCACTCTCCCTCTCCCCGGCTTCGCCGTGCCCACGTTCGGCTCGGCGATCAGGCAGACACACGTCGCCGACTTCTCGCCCGAGCAGGTCGCCTTCCTGACCTTCGGTCGTGGCCTGGACACCACCAGGATGCGTTCCATGCTCGGCTTCGAGCCCTCGTTCACGACTGCGCAGGCCTTCGCCGACTTCGCCGCGTCGCTGGCTCCGGGGGTGTTCTCCCCCAACCGCGTGCGGGCCACCGAGGAGGCGCTCGTCGGCGCGCTGACCCCAGGAGGAGGCGATCGCCGTGGGTGACGCCGAGATCATCCCGATCGGCACGCGAGGCAAGCCCGGCCGCGGGACCGGTGAGTCGAAACCCTCAGCCAACAGCCGCAGCCTGGCCCGCAAGAGCCCGTCCAAGCCGCCCACCAAGGCCACGTCGGGGGCCACGTCGGAGGCCACGTCGGAGGCCACGTCGCGCGCCGCGTCACCGTCGAAGGCTCCGCGCACTCCGCGGACCGGTTCCGAGACCGACCGGGACCCGGCGGCACCCGCGACCACCGGGGCAACCGGCCGGCAGACCCCGCCGACGAGCTCGACACCGCCGGTGTCGCCCCCCGCGCAGCGCAAGCAGCGGCCCGACGACAAGCCGACCCTGCTGGCCAGCCGCGCACCGGTCACCGCCGACCACCGGCGCCCGACCCCCGGCATCCCGCCCCTCGAGTGGCTGTCGGCGCTCACCTCCGCCTCCAAGGAGCTCTTCGGCGAGAACTGGGAGCCTCGCCTCGCGGAGTTCCTCGCCTTCCTGCGCCGGCGACTGACCGGCGACTACGTGGTCGACTCCTACGGCTTCGACCAGGAGATCACCGAGCAGTTCCTGCTGGCTGCGATGCGACCGATCGCGAAGAAGTGGTTCCGCGTCGAGGTGCGCGGGGCGGAGAACATCCCCGCCGACGGTGGCGCCCTGGTCGTCTCCAACCACTCCGGCACGATCCCGGTCGACGGGATGGTGACCGCTGCCAGCATCCGCGACCACACCGGCCGGTTCCTGCGGCCGCTCGGTGCCGACCTGGTGTTCAAGCTGCCGATCATCGGCGACCTCGCCCGCAAGGGCGGCGCCACGCTGGCCTGCAACGACGACGCGGAGCGGATGCTGCGTGAAGGCGAGCTCGTCGGCGTCTGGCCCGAAGGCTTCAAGGGCATCGGCAAGCCGTTCGGCGAGCGCTACAAGCTGCAGCGCTTCGGTCGCGGTGGCTTCGTCTCGGCGGCGATCCGGACCGGCGTACCCATCATCCCGACGTCGGTCGTCGGCGCCGAGGAGATCTACCCGCTCGTGGGCAACATCCCCTCACTCGCGCGGCTGCTCGGGGTGCCCTACCTCCCGATCACGCCGCTGTTCCCGCTGCTCGGCCCGCTGGGGCTGATCCCGCTGCCGTCCAAGTGGCTGATCGAGTTCGGCGAGCCGATCCGCACCGACGAGTACGACGCCGGCGCAGCCGACGACCCGATGCTGGTCTTCAACGTGACCGACCAGGTCCGCGAGTCGATCCAGCAGACGCTCTACACGCTGCTGATGAAGCGCAAGTCGGTCTTCTCCTAGAGGAGAGCGCACAAGAAAAGCCCGACCACGTGGCCGGGCCGCTGACCGCAGCGGGTCAGGGAATCAGGTCGTCGGTCAGACCGTCGACGGTGTCGGTGAGGTCGTCCACGGCGGAGCCGAGCGGGTTGTCGACCGTGCCGCCCGCGGAGGTGGCGTCGTCGAGGCCACCGGTCACTCCGGAAACGAGGTCCTTGACGGCCGTGCCGCCCTTGCTCGGGGGAAGCTTGCCGTCAGGTGTGAGCGTGCTGGTGACCGGCCCGTCGGCGGTCAGCTCCGTGGGCACCCTGTCGGTGCCGACGCCGCCCTTCGGGATCTCCCCGGCGGACTTCTCGGCCGCGGCCTTCAGGCGCGCGATCCGCTCGGCCTCGGCCTGGGTGATGTCGGCCTGGGCCTGGTTGGCCGGCCGGCCGAGCAGGTTGTCGGCCGTGGCGGCGCCTGCGCCGGAGGAGAGCGCGCCAGCAGGCGCGAGGGGTGCAGGCGGACCGCACGTGGCGCACAGTGCGCGAGCGCGTTCGTCGATGTCGGCCAGGGTGTCGGCGGCATCGAGGAGCAGCTCGTCGGTGATGGCCGAGGTGCCGTACAGCTCGGTGATCTGGGCCATCTGCGCGGCGGTGAACTCGCGGACGGTCACGATGTCCTCGGGGTCAGCGTCGGTCGCGTAGGCCGCGAACAGCTTGGCCGAGCCGGACTCAGCGGAGGTGCGGAAGGCGTCGACGGTGGTGGCGACGAGCTCGGCATCGGGGGAGCCCTGTTCGTGGAGGTCGCGCACCTCCTCGAGGCGGGCGGCTGCCTGGTCGAGCAGGGCCTCGCCCTTGCTGACGTCGCCGAAGCGTACGGCGGTGCCGGCCTGCTCGACGCCGCGCTTGATCGGGTAGAGAGCGTCACCGGGGATGGCGCCGGCTGCGGCTGCGGCCATGCCGGTGCTGCCACCGACGATCACCAGGGAGGCTGCGATGGTGCCCACCCGGCGCCTGTTGCGCGCAGGGCGTAGGTGGCGTACGACGGGGGGCGCAGCAACCAGCTCGGTCTCGGCCGCGGTCATCAGACGCGTCCGGAGATCACCCGCGAACTCGGCACGCGGCAGCACCTCGGGCTGCGAGCGCAGCACGACGACCGTCTCGAGGAGCTCGGCGTAGCGATCGGAGACGGCGCGCGTCGCCGTACCGCCGAGGGCCTGGTCGAACTCCTCGGCAGCCCGCTGTGCGGGAAAGAGGGGTGTCATTGGTGCGTTCCTGAGTCTTGGAAGGACGTGCCGTTTCGATCAACCGAGAATCGACCGGTCGGCGTGCACTCTGTCATCCACCACAACGAGGCGGTGGATGCCGGAGTTATGGCTGTCCAGATAGTGGAGATTTGCATTTCAGCGCATCCCCTCGGGCAGGACCTTGGCCAGGTTGCGTACGCCGCGCAGCTGGAGCTGCTTCACCGCGCCCGAGCTTCGGCCGAGCACCTCGGCCGTCTCGGCGATCGAGAGCCCCTGCAGGAACCGCATCACCAGGCACTCGCGCTGCTCGGTCGGCAGCTCGGCGAGCGCGGAGAGCAACGCCTCGTTGGTCAGCGAGGTCAGCACCGCGCCCTCGGGGCCGTCGGTCGTGGTGTCGAGGGTGCTCATGTCCTCGGTGGTGCTCTCCAGGCGGGTGCGTCCGGCCTTGAAGTGGTCGGTGGTCAGGTTGCGCGCGATCGTCATCAGCCAGGCGCCGAAGTCCTTGCCCTGCCACCGGAAGGAGCTCATCGAGCGCAGAGCGCGGAAGAAGGTCTCCGCGGTGAGGTCCTCGGCCAGCTGCACGGAGCCGACGCGGTAGTAGAGGAAGCGGTAGACGCTGGCGTTGTAGTGGTCGTAGAGCTGACCGAAGGCCTCGGAGTCACCGCCGCGGGCGAGCTCGACCAGGGCGATCAGGCGGCTGCCCTCGGCCTCGTCCTGCAGCGAGGAGGTGGCGAGCGCGGAGTCGTCGTGCTGCCCGGATCGGGGCGAAGGCGCGGTCTGGTCGGCGCGCGCGCTCGTCTGGGTCAGCAGCCAGGGTGCGGCGCGGAGAGCGTCAGCGGGGGCGATCCGATGGGTGCCGACCTGGACCGGCACGAGGGTCCGCGGCTCCAGGACCTCCGCGAGGGCGCGTCGAAGCGCGTCGAGACCCCCCTGCAGATCGTGAACACCCATAAACAACGCGCCAACTCGTGTCGGCTGCCCTCCAACCTGGCTCGATGTTACGCGGCAGTTGCGCCCTTGTGAACCGGATCGTGACCCATCCCACGCCGGTCGCCCGGGGCCATCTTGCCCAGTCTGGCGCGGACTATGCCTTGCGCGGGACGAGTGGTGCTGGTGGGTCTGGAGAGAGGAGTTCTTGCAGGTCAGACGACTTTCCGCCGGATCGCGGCCCCGGCGGCCACGGTCCCGGCCACGGCGCCCGCGACCGCTGCGGTGAAGAGCCCGGCACGGGCTGCCTTGCGGCCGGTCCGGTAGTCGCGGATGCGCCACCCGTTGGCCCTTGCGTGCTCGCGCAACCGGGAGTCGGGGTTGATCGCGCACGGGTCACCGACCTCGTTGAGCATCGGCAGGTCGTTGTAGGAGTCGGAGTACGCCGAGCAGCGCTCCAGGTCCAGTCCGAACCGGTCGGCCAGCTCCCGCACCGCCACTGCCTTGGCCGAGCCGTGCAGCATCTCGCCGACCAGCTCGCCGGTGTAGACGCCGTCCACGTGCGCGGCGACCGTGCCGAGCGCTCCGGTCAGGCCGAGCCGTCGGGCGATGATCGTGGCGATCTCGATCGGGGCCGCCGTCACCAGCCACACCTGCTGTCCCGCGTCGAGGTGCAGCTGGGCCAGCGCCCGGGTGCCGGGCCAGATCCGGTGGGCCATCCGCTCGTCGAAGATCTCCTCACCGAGCTCCTCGAGCTCGGCGACCGTGTGGCCGGCGATGAACGACAGGGCGGAGGCCCGGGCGTCGGCGACGTGCTCGGGATCCTCGACCCCGACCAGCCGGAAGTAGGCCTGTTTCCACGCCGCGCCCAGGATGTCCTTGGTGGAGAAGAACTCCCGTCGGTGCAGCCCGCGAGCGAGGTGGAAGATCGACGCGCCCTGCATGACGGTGTTGTCGACGTCGAAGAACGCCGCCGCCTTGGGATCGGCCTCCACGCTGAGTGCACTCTCCACCTCGGCGATCGGCGGCCGCCGCCTCGCCCGCCAGCTGCGACCGGCGCTGCAGGTTGGGCGGTCGCGGGGCCGACTTGCGCCCCGGCTTGCTGCTCGGCGGGGGAGGGGTCACGAGTTCAGCCTAGGTGGTGGGGGTGGGGGTGGGAGGGTGCAGGTTTCCCCGGTCGGCCGGGGAAACCTGACGTTGTACGGCGATGCTTCACCCGACAACGTCAGGGAAAGGCCGACAACCCCACCCGATTTGTCGCGCCGGTCCTCTCGAATCGCGGGGTCAACGGCCACCTCGGATGTGAAAGACTCGTCCGATGGACTCCAACGTCGCCGAGCTGTTGAGCCGGGCGGCCACTCAGGAGCCTGACAAGACCGTCCTCTCGGAGGCGGCAACCGGACGCACAGTGACGTGCAGCGCGTTGGACGACCTGGTGTCGCGGGTGGTGCAGGGGCTCTCCGACGCGGGCATGGTCGCGGGCTACCGGGTGATGATCGCGACCGGCAACAGCATCGAGTTCGTGGCCGGCTATCTCGGAGCGCTGCGCGCCGGCATGGTCGTCGTACCCGTCAACCCGCGCAGCGCCACCGGTGAGCTGATCCGGATGATGGCCGACTCCGGCACCCGGATGGTGATCGCCGACCCGGGAACCATCCCCTCCGTGCGCGAGGCCGCCGCCGGCCTCGGCGACGCGATGGAGTCCGCCGGGCTACGAGGCCGCCGCGCGTCCCCGCATCGTCACAGTCGGTACGACGCTCTCGCCCGGCGAGCGCAGCTGGGACCAGCTGATCGCGACCCGCGGCCGGCCGGTGCCTTCGCGCGTCGACCCGGAGAGCCTGGCCGTGCTGCTCTACACGAGCGGGACCTCCGGCCGCCCCCGCGCGGCGATGCTGTCGCACCGAGCACTGCTCGCCAACGTCGAGCAGGTCGCCTCGGTCGACCCGCAGATGATCACCGGCCGCGACGTCGTGCTCGGCGTACTCCCCCTCTTCCATGTCTACGGACTCAACGCGGTGCTCGGGCAGGTGCTCCGCCAGAAGGCCCGTCTCGTACTCGTCGACGGGTTCGACCCGGAGGGGTCGCTCGACCTGATCGAGGACGAGGCCATCTCGGTGGTGCCCGTGGCCCCGCCAGTCTTCGCCTACTGGATGCAGGTGCCCGGCCTCGAGGACCGGCTGGGTCCCGTGCGGCTGGTGCTCAGCGGCTCGGCGCCGCTCGACCCCGACCTCACGGCTGCCTTCACCGCCCGCACCCACGTCGACATCCACCAGGGCTACGGGCTCACCGAGGCAGCGCCCGTCGTGACGTCGACGCTGTGCAGCAAGCAGCCCAACCCGCGATCGGTGGGCGCGGCCCTGCCGGGGATCGAGATCCGGCTCGTCGACGAGAACGGCCGGGAGCCGCACGACGAGGACGGCGGCGAGATCCACGTCCGCGGCGACAACCTGTTCTCCGGCTACTGGCCCGACGGCGTGGACGGTCCCGACGCCGAGGGCTGGTGGGCCACCGGCGACGTCGGCTACCTCGACCCGAGCGGTGACCTCTACCTCGTCGACCGGCTCAAGGACCTCGTCATCGTCTCCGGCTTCAACGTCTACCCCAGCGAGGTCGAGGACGTCATCACCGAGCTGCCCGAGGTCGCCCAAGCGGCGGTCATCGGGGTGGACGACGAGAGCACGGGCGAGGCGGTCGTGGCGTTCGTCAAGGCGAGCGCAGCCGGGGCGAGCGACAGCCTCCAGGACGTCGTACGCCGCCACTGCCAGGACCGGCTGGCCCGGTTCAAGCAGCCCTCCGTCATCCACGTCGTCCAGGAGCTCCCGTACACCCCCACCGGCAAGGTCCAGAAGGGCCGCCTCCGAGCCACCGAGCGCCGCCGGGCACTAGGGCTGCTGGAGTGAGATGAGCCAGCAAGAGCCGGCCCCCGCCCGGGTCACCGTCTACTCCAAGCCCGGCTGCCACCTGTGCGAGACGGCCCTCGAGGTCGTCGAGCGCGTCTGCGCCGACCTCGGGGCGTCGTACGACGTCATCGACATCACCACCAGCCCCGAGCTGATGAACGCCTACGGCGAGCAGATCCCGGTCACCTTCGTCGACGGCAAGCAGCACGACTTCTGGCGGGTCGACGAGACCCGCCTGCGCCGCGCCCTCGCCTGAACCCCCGCATAGTCCGGAGCGAATGGACCCTCCCCGGGCTCTCGTGAGGTGCCGAACGCTCCGGACTATCCGGATCCACACGACAACCACCCCGCTGCCATGACACATCTCACATGTGCTAGGCCAGCAGCCGGACTCGGTTTGTTCGCACGTTCACAAACTCTTAGAGTGCAGTGATCCCCACTGTGGAGAGTGTCGATAACCGTGAGCAGTTCCCGCATTCCCGAGGCGACGGTCGCCCGTCTTCCGGTCTACCTCCGGGCACTCAACGCGATGAGCGACGCCGCCACCACCACCTGCTCCAGCCTCGAGCTCGCGGCCGCGGCAGGCGTGAACAGTGCCAAGCTCCGCAAGGACCTCTCCCACCTCGGCTCCTACGGCACCCGCGGCGTGGGGTACGACGTGCAGTACCTCCGCTACCAGATCTCGCGTGAGATCGGCCTGACCCAGGACTGGCCCGTCGTCGTGGTCGGCATCGGCAACCTCGGCCACGCCCTCGCGAACTACTCCGGCTTCTCCTCACGTGGCTTCCGCACCGTCGCGCTGCTCGACGCGGACAAGAGCCGGCACGGCGAGGTCGTCGCCGGGCTGGAGATCCGCAGCTTCGAGGACATCGAGGAGGTCGTCGCCGAGCACGGTGTCGGCATCGGGGTGATCGCGACGCCCGCCGTCGCCGCCCAGGCGGTCTGCGACCGGATGGTCGAGGTCGGCATCCGCAGCATCCTGAACTTCGCGCCCACGATCCTCTCCGTCCCCGAGGGTGTCGACGTACGCCGCGTGGACCTCTCCAGCGAGCTCCAGATCCTCGCCTACCACGAGCAGCGCAAGGCCACCGACCAGGCGCTCGCCGCCGTCGAGCTGACCGAGGACGCGGGATGAGCGTTCTGGTCGTGGGGATCTCCCACAAGACTGCCCCGCTGCCCATCCTGGAGCGGGTCGCACTCGACGCCGAAGGCGTGCACAAGCTGGTCCAGGAGATCTCCGACAGCGAGTTCGTCACCGAGGCCACCGTGCTGTCCACGTGCAACCGGACCGAGGTGTACGCCGACGTCGAGCGCTTCCACGGCAGCGTCGAGACCATCTCCCGCCTGATCGGCGAGCGCGCCGGCAAGCTGCCGGACGAGGTGCTCGAGCACCTCTACGTGCACTACGACGACGGAGCGGTCTCCCACCTCTTCCACGTCGCGGCCGGCCTCGACTCGATGGTGCTCGGCGAGAGCCAGATCCTGGGCCAGACCCGCGAGGCACTCCGCGTGGGCCAGGACGCCGGAACCGTCGGCCCGGCACTCAACGTGCTCTTCCAGCAGGCGCTGCGGGTCGGCAAGCGCTCCCACGCCGAGACCGACATCGACCGCGTCGCCCCCAGCCTGGTCACCGCCGCGCTTGCCCGGGCCGCCGCGCACGTCGGCGACCTCGCCGGCAAGCACGTGGTCGTCGTCGGCGCCGGGTCGATGGCGAGCCTCACCGTGGCGACCGCCGCGCGTGCCGGTGCCGGGTCGATCGTGGTGGCCAACCGCACCCCTGAGCGAGCGGCCCACCTCGCCGAGCAGTACGGCGCCCGGTCGATCCCGCTCAGCGAGCTCGGAGTCGCGTCCGGACCCGTGGACGTGCTCGTCTCCTGCACCGGAGCGTCCGGCGTCCTGGTGACTGCCGACGACGTCTCCTCGCGTCGCACCTCCGAGCGCCCGCTGGCCGTGGTCGACCTGGCCATGCCGCGCGACGTCGACCCGGCCGTGGGCGACCTTCCCGGCGTACGCCTGATCGCCCTCGACACCCTCGCCGCCGAGCTCGAGGAGGCGCCGGGTGGCGCCGACATCGACGGCGTCCGGTCGATCGTCGCCCAGGAGCTCTCGGCCTTCCTCGCCGCCCGCAGCGTCCAGAGCGTCACGCCGACCGTGGTCGCGCTGCGCACCATGGCGACCGGCGTGGTCGAGGCCGAGCTCACCCGGCTCGGTGCCCGCCTGCCCGAGCTCGACGACGTCAGCCGCGCCGAGGTCGAGAAGGCCATCCACCGGGTCGCGGAGAAGCTGCTCCACCAGCCCACGGTGCGCGTGAAGGAGCTGGCCAACCACAGCGGCGCCATCTCTTACGCCGCCGCGCTGGCCGAGCTGTTCTCGCTCGACCCCGAGGCCGTCGAGGCCGTCACCAGGCCGGAGGGTGTATGAGCATCCCCACCGTGCGTATCGGCACCCGCGCCTCCACCCTTGCCCGGACCCAGAGCCAGTTGGTCGCCGACGCCCTCACCGCTGCGACCGGTCTGGCGACCGAGCTCGTGATGATCCGCACCGAGGGCGACATCACCCCCGCGCCGCTGGCCCAGATCGGCGGCACCGGCGTGTTCGTCAGCGCCCTGCGCGAGGCGCTGCTGCGCCACGAGGTCGACCTCGCCGTGCACTCGCTCAAGGACCTGCCCACCGCCCCCGCAGAAGGCATCGCACTGGCTGCCGTGCCCCCGCGCGAGGACCCGCGCGACGTCGTCGTGGCCCGTGACGGCCTCACCCTGGGCGAGCTGCCCGCGGGCTCGACCGTCGGCACCGGCGCACCCCGCCGCGTCGCCCAGATCGAGGCCCTCGGCCTCGGGGTCGAGGTCGTCGGCGTGCGCGGCAACGTGGACACCCGCATCGGCAAGGTGGCCTCCGGCGAGCTCGACGCCGTCATCCTCGCCCGCGCTGGGCTCGCCCGGCTGGGACGCGTGGACGAGGCGACCGAGGTCCTCGACCCGTTGCAGGTGCTGCCTGCCCCGGGCCAGGGAGCACTCGCCGTGGAGTGCCGCGCCGACGCCACGCTGCTCGACGTCGTACGCGATGCACTCGACGACCCGGCCACCAGAGCCTGCGTCGAGGCGGAGCGGGCACTGCTCGCCGAGCTCGAGGCGGGGTGCTCGGCCCCGGTCGGCGCACTGGCCGAAGTTGCAGAAGGGGACCTCGGTGACGAACTGTGGATCCGAGCAGTCGCCATGTCGTACGACGGAGGGCTGGCCGTACGACGTTCCGCGTCGGGTCCGCTCGACGATGCCGCCGGTTTGGGGCAGAAGCTCGCAGCCGAGATGCTGGCCGAAGGCGCAGCAGAACTGATCACCGCACACACCGAAGTAGCAAGAAGGCGATCGTGACCAACCAGAACACGTCCAGCACTCCCGCAACGACTGGCGCACGCCCCCTGAAGTGGGTCTCCTTCGTCGGGAGCGGTCCCGGCGACCCCGGTCTGCTCACCGTCCGTGCCGTCGAGCTGCTGCTCGAGGCCGAGATCGTGATCACCGAGGTGCCCGACCACGAGCAGCTGGTCCGCAACGTGCTCGGTCTTCCGCCGATCCTCGAGCCCGAGGACTCCGAGCACGAGGGCGAGCCCGCGCCGCACGTCGGCCCGGTCTTCGTCGACGGTGGCTTCGGCGAGGCCGGCCAGCCGCTGACCCACGCCGCGCGCGCCAAGGTCGTGGTCAAGCAGGCCAAGACCGGCAAGCGGGTCGTGCGACTGATGTCGGGTGACCCCTTCCTCTACGCCTCCGGGCCCGAGGAGGCGCAGGCCTGCACCAAGGCCGGCATCGGGTTCGAGATCGTCCCGGGTGTCTCCGCGGTCAGCGCCGTCCCGACGTACGCCGGCATCCCGCTGACCACCAAGAACCACCGCGAGGTGGCCGTGGTGACCTGCACCGACGCCAAGATCGCCTGGGACAGCTTCGCCACGCACGCCACGCTGGTGCTGCTGTCGGCGGTCGAGACCATCGGCGAGATCGCGCCGCAGCTGATCGCTGCCGGTCGGTCGGCCGACACCCCGGTCTCGATGACCTCGACCGGAACGATGACCAACCAGCAGACGATCGTCTCCACGCTCGAGCACATCGCCGCGGACGCCCGCGCCGCCGGGATGGCAGCGCCCGCGATCACCGTCGTCGGTGAGGTCGTCGACCTGCGCGAGACGCTGTCCTGGTTCGAGACCAAGCCGCTCTTCGGCTGGCGCGTGCTGGTGCCCCGCACCAAGGAGCAGGCCGGCGGCCTCTCCTCGCGGTTGCGTGGCTTCGGCGCCGTGCCCGAGGAGGTGCCGACGATCTCCGTCGAGCCGCCCCGCAACCCGCAGCAGATGGACAAGGCCGTCCGTGGCCTGGTCGAGGGCCGCTACGAGTGGATCGCGTTCACCTCGGTCAACGCAGTGCGCGCCGTGCGCGAGAAGTTCGAGGAGTACGGCCTCGACGCCCGCGCGTTCTCCGGCCTGAAGATCGCCGCTGTCGGCGACAAGACCGCTGCCGCCCTGAGCGACTGGGGTCTCAACTCCGACCTGGTTCCCTCCGGTGAGCAGTCCGCCCGCGGGCTGCTCGAGGACTGGCCGCCGTACGACGACGTGCTGGACCCGATCAACCGGGTGTTCCTGCCGCGCGCCGACATCGCCACCGAGACCCTCGTGGCCGGACTGGTCGACCTGGGCTGGGAGGTCGACGACGTCACGGCCTACCGCACCGTCCGGGCAGCCCCGCCGCCCGCGCCGACGCGTGAGGCGATCAAGAGCGGCAAGTTCGACGCGGTCGTGTTCACCTCGTCCTCGACGGTTCGCAACCTGGTCGGCATCGCCGGCAAGCCGCACGCCTCGACGATCATCGCGGTGATCGGCCCGGCCACGGCCAAGACCGCCGAGGAGCATGGCCTGCGGGTCGACGTACTCGCACCGAACCCGTCCGTGGAGGAGCTCGTCGACGCGCTCGCCGACTTCGGCGCCGCACGTCGCGCCTCCATGCTCGAGTCCGGCCAGCCGGTCACCAAGCCGTCGGAGCGTCGTCCCTCCACCCGCCGCAGGGCGAGCTCGAAGTAGGCCGCATGGGCTACCCCGAGATCCGCACGCGCCGGCTGCGTCGTACGCCTGCCCTGCGACGCCTCGTCGCGGAGACCGAGGTGCGGCCCAGCGAGCTGGTGCTGCCGCTGTTCGTCGCCGAGGACGCGACCGAGCCGCGCGAGATCCCGAGCATGCCCGGCGTCTACCAGCAGACCCGTGACACCTTGAAGAAGGTCGCCAACGAGGCCGTTGCGGCCGGGCTGGGCGGGGTGATGCTCTTCGGGCTGCCGGCGAAGAAGGACGCGACCGGCTCCGGGGCGGTCGACCCGCACGGCATCCTCAACCTGGCGATCACCGACGTCGTCGCCGAGGTGGGCGACCAGCTGACAGTGATGTCGGACCTGTGCCTCGACGAGTTCACCGACCACGGTCACTGTGGCGTGCTCGACCCGGACGGCAACGTCGACAACGACCGCACCCTGGAGATCTACGCGCAGATGGCGGTCGCGCAGGCAGGCGCCGGCGTCGACCTCGTCGGGCCCAGCGGGATGATGGACGGCCAGGTCGGCGCGATCCGGTCCGCGCTGGACGCCGACGAGCAAGGAGGCGTCGGCATCCTGGCCTACTCGGCGAAGTACTCCTCCGCTTTCTTCGGCCCCTTCCGCGAGGCCGTGAACTCCTCGCTCGAGGGCGACCGCCGCACCTACCAGCAGAATCCCGCCAACGGCCGCGAAGGCGTGCGCGAGGCGGTGCTCGACGTGCAGGAGGGTGCCGACATCGTGATGGTGAAGCCGGCGCTGGGCTACCTCGACGTCGTACAGGCCGTCCGTGCTGCCGTGGACGTCCCCGTCGCGGCGTACAACGTCTCCGGCGAGTACTCCATGGTCGAGGCCGCCGCCGCCAAGGGCTGGATCGACCGCGACGCCGCCGTGCTCGAGGTGCTCACCTCGATCCGCCGGGCAGGCGCAGACGTGATCCTCACCTACTGGGCGCTCGACGCGGCCCGGATGCTCCGCGACGCCTGAGCCAGCTCTCACGTGCCGAGGGTTCCGGATAATCCGGAGCGAACGGACCCTGTTTCACGCCCGCGAAGGTGCGGATTGCTCCGGACTATCCGATGAGTTCGAGTCGTGGATAGCGTCTGACCTGGTATGACGCGCATCGTTGCTGACATCTCGGTCTCGCTGGACGGCTTCGTCACCGGGCCTGACCCCGGCCCGGACAACGGGCTGGGCACCGGCGGCGAGGCCCTGCACACCTGGGCGTTCTCCGACGACCCCGACGATCGCCGGGTCCTGCGCGAGGCGACGGCCCATTCGGGCGCTGTCGTCCTCGGCCGCACGCTCTTCGACCAGGTCGACGGGCCGGGAGGCTGGGACGACGAGACCGGGTACGGCGCCGGCGAGGTCGGCAAGCCCGCCTTCGTGGTCGTGACGAGCGCGCCGCCGGAGTCAGTGCGGCTCGCCGACCTCGACTGGACGTTCGTCACCACCGGTCTGCCCGACGCCGTCGCGGCAGCGCGCGAGCGCGCGGAGGCGGCGTCGTCGGACACCGGCAAGGACCTCGACGTCGTCCTCATGGGTGGCGGCGCCACCGTTGGTTCGGCGCTCGCCGCGGGGCTGGTCGACGTGCTGTCGCTGCACCTCGCGCCCGTCGTACTGGGCTCCGGGACGCCGCTGTTCACCGGCGGAGCGCCGCGCACGCTGGTGCAGCGGGCCGTGACCTCGACATCGACGGCGACCCACCTGACCTACGACGTCGTGGGCTAGGCGGTCGTCCCGAACCTGGCGGATACTGGTCCGGTGAGTGACTGCTGTGACCCGCGGGGGTGCAACGACATGTTCGGGCCCCGGTTCGCCCGACGGCTCGCCTCCAGCTACCGCAAGCGCGGCCCCGACAAGACCGCGACCCGGATGGCCGCCTACCTGCGCGATCAGGGCATCGAGGGCGCGAGCGTGCTCGAGATCGGCGGCGGTGTCGGCGACCTGCAGCTCGAGCTGCTGCGGCACGGCGCCGCCCGGACCACCAACCTCGAGCTGGTCGACGTGTACGACGGGGAGGCCCGCGAGCTCGCGAAGGCCGAAGGCGTCACCGACCGGATCACCCGCCGCCGGGTCGACATCGCGGCGACCCCGGACGCGGTCGACGTACACGACGTCGTGGTGCTGCACCGGGTGGTCTGCTGCTACCCCGACTACGAGCGGCTGCTGACGGCGGCTGCCGACCACGCCTCGCGCATGTTGGTGTTCAGCCACCCGCCGGACACGAGGCTGATCAGGGCCCTGACCGCGGCGGAGAACGTGAGCTTCCGGCTGACCCGGAAGTCCTTCCGCACGTTCGCGCACCCACCGGAGGCGATGGTCGCGGTGGCGGAGGGACGCGGCCTGCGCACGGACTACACCCACGACTCCATGTTCTGGAACATCGTCGGGCTCGTCCGCAGCGACGCCGCGGCCTAGCAGTCACCCGCCATCGGCAAGGATGGCGGCATGACTGCGTACTGGATCAACGTCTACCGAGAGATCAGCGACGAGGCCAAGGTGGCGGCGTACGCCGAGCTGGCCGGCCCCGCCCTCCGTGCTGCCGGCGGAACCTTCCTCGCGCGGGGCATGCCGGAGCAGACCTACGAGGCCGGGGAGAACACCCGCACGGTGCTGCTCGAGTTCGACTCGGTCGAGGCTGCCCGCGCCGCGCACGACAGCCCGGCGTACCAGGAAGCCATGGCCGCCCTCGGCGACGGTGCCGTGCGCGACCTGCGGATCGTGCCCGCCGCCGAGGACGGATAGTCCGGAGCAGACGGACCCTTCTGTGGTCCTTTCGAGGGTCCGATCGCTCCGGACTATCCGTGGCGACGAGAAGGGCTCAGCGGGTCTCCCTGCCCTGCGCCTCCGTGAGCACCCGCTGCGACTTCGGGTTCTTCAGGCCCATGGTGGTGGGAGCAGATGCCCCGTTCACCGTTGAGGTGTCGTTGGCGAAGGTCAGCACCGCCGTCGCGATGGCGTCGGAGTTGACGTCGAGCGCGTGCCGGTTGACGTTGCCGATCAGCTTGTAGTCCTCACGCAGCTGGTCATAGAGCGCGTCGTCCTGGCCGGCACCGGTCAGGTTGTCGCACGGCTGGTGGTAGCACGGGTCGTACGCCGCGCCGGCCACGCCGCCGTAGATCGCCGCCTCGGCCGGTGTCTTCGGCACCTCGGCTCCGGTGAAGAGACCACCCGCCGGGATGCCGATGGCGATGAACGGGCCGTAGTCGGAGCGCCCGGAGAACTCGCTGTCCTGGGACGGCTCGCCCCGGTCGGCGTAGAACTTCTCGAAGACGTCCTCGATCTGCGCCGAGCCCTCGGGGATGAAGCCAGGAGCCGCGGTGCCACCGGAGTTGTCGCCGTCGTAGATGCCGAACATGTAGTTGGGCGAGGCGACCATGTCGAAGTTCAGGTACAGCGCGATCTTCTCCCGCTGCTCCGCGGGCAGCTGCGCCACGTAGTACTCCGAACCCAGGAGGCCCTTCCTCCTCGGCACCCCACCAGGCGAAGCGCACGGTGTTCTTGGGCTTCACCTTCTTCATCTGGATCGCGGTCTCGAGCAGGGCTGCGCTGCCGGAGCCGTTGTCGTTGATGCCCGCGCCGTCCTGGACGCTGTCGAGGTGGGCGCCGGCCATCACGACGTTGTCGTCGTTGCCGCGCTTGGTCTCGGCGAGGACGTTGTACGCCGTCCGCTGGTCCGAGGTGTAGTCGACGACTACGCGGACGTTCGCGCCGGGGGTGCTCGCGAGGTCCGTGCCCGCGACCTGGCTGGCGAACACCGTTGGGATCGTCAGGCCGGTCGCGTCACCGATCATGCTGACCATGCCGGTCGTGTTGTTCCAGACGATGGCGCCGGCGGCGCCCGCGGCCTGGGCGTTCAGCGCCTTGAACCGGAACTCGCAGCCGCCGCGCTGCATCAGGGCGATGGAGCCGGTCGGCATGGCGGCGAAGTCGGCCGCCTCGCAACCGCTGCTCGCACCGCCGGGCTCGACGACGTAGAGCGCGCCCGTGGCGGTGCCTTCGGGAACCCCTGAGTCGAAGCTGTTGCGCAGGAAGTCGGGGCCCTCCTCGAAGGTCCGAGGCGAGGGGGAGATCCGCTCGAGCTCGGAGTTCTCCTCGAAGTAGGTGAACGGGAACTGCTGGAGGGTCGGCTGGTAGCCGGCCTTCCTGAGCTGCTGGATGACGTACCTGACCGAGGCTCCGTAGCCGGGTCGCCCGGCTGCCCGGTCGCCGTGCTCGTCCGCGACCTGCTGGAGTGCCCTCAGGTGCTTGAGCACGCCTTGCGGGGTGACCGCGTCGGTGAGCTTGCGGACCGTGTTGTTGTTCGGTTCGGCGTACGCAGGTGTGGTCGCCGTTGTTGCGAGGAGTGTCGCTGTGATCGCGACAGCTGCCGCCGCTCTGCTTCGTCTGAACATCCGAGATTCTCCATTTCTGATCCGGCCGAGTACCGGATCCAAGAGAGGCTAGGTGTGATCCACGCCACGGGGAAGCCCTGGCGCCCCCGGCCTCGACTATCCGGTGACGTCGAGCAGAGGGCTGAAGGCGCCGCGGACCTCGTCCGGCCAGGGCGTCTTGGCCCACGCGTCCCGGTCGACGCAGACGTGCCGGATCCAGCCCTCGGCCAGGACCGTCTCGCCGTGGCGGAAGGTGTACGCCGTGGTCATCGAGGTGTTGGTCAGGCTGGCCAGGGTGACCGCGATGTCGATCTCCTGGTCGAACCGGGCCGAGGCGAGGTAGCGGGCCGAGGACTCCGCGACCATCACGTCCACGCCGTAGCCGTGCAGGGTGGCGAAGGAGCCGAGCACCTCGCGGATCAGCTCGGTGTGCGCCACGTCGATCCAGGTGTAGTAGTGCGAGTTGAAGACGATGCCCTGCATGTCGCACTCGTGGTAGCGCACCCGCAGCCGGTGCACGAACGGGTCGGGGCTCACGCTGGTGAACCTAGCCGAAACGACAGAACCCCCGGCCGAGGGCCGGGGGTTCTGTCGTATGTCGTGAGCGTCAGCCGATGACTTGCTGGCGATGCAGTTGGCGAGCTGCGACGGCCTGAAGAGTCGCGTCGATGCCTTGGCTGAGGCATTGAGCTCTCGCCTCGGCGTCAGTCATGGCGTTCTCGACGGGCCGCCACCGCCGCCGCCGGGACCGCCGACCGCCGCCACCGGAGCCGCCGCCGGAGCCGCCGCCGCCGGTCACGCCGCCGACCACGCCACCCACGGCGTCGCCGAGGTCGTCGACCACGTTCCCGCCGCTGCCACCACCGGTGCTAGGAACCGAGGGGGTGCCGTCGGTGTTGGTGCCGCCGTCACTGCTGCCGCTACCGCTACCGGAGCCGGACCCGGAGCCGCTGCCGCCACCGGTGGTGCTGGTGCCGTTGGCGCGAGCCTTGGCTTCCTTGGCCTTGCGCTCCTTGGCCTTCTTGTAGGAGCGGTCGATCGCGGAGGAGTAGCTGGGGGAGAACGAGGTGCCGCCGTAGGTGCCCGAGGGGACCGCTGTGTAGTCGCCCTGGCTGTAGGCCTCCATGATCCGCAGCACCAGGTTGACGTACTCCTGGCTGTGGTTGTAGCGGAAGACGGACGCCTCCTGGCCCTGACGGGTGGAGAGGTTGTCCGTGCCGGAGCAGAGGTAGACGGCGGTCGCGAGCGCCGCGTCGTCCATGTCCTGGGGGTTGCGCTTGCTGTCGCCGTCGGCGTCGACCTTGACGACCTGCCACGTGGACGGGATGAACTGCATCGGGCCGACCGCGCGGTCATAGACCGTGTCGTTGTCGAGCTGGCCACCGTCGGTGTCGTTGATGGCCTGGGTGCCGTTCTTGCCGTTCAGGGCGATGCCGTAGATGCCGGGCTTGGAGACGGCGTCCTCGGTGAGGGTGTTGCCGCCGTAGCGGCCGTGGTCGGACTCGACCCGACCGATCGCCGCGATCAGCTCCCAGGGGATGTTGCAGGAGGTGTCGGCGGCGTCGATGATCTGCGCGCCACGCTGGTAGGCGGCCAGCGCCGGGGCGGGGATGCCGTTGCTCGAGGCGCCGGAGACGACTGAGTCGGCGGTGCCGTCGGGTACGGCGGGGGCGATCACGCCGGGAACGGGCACGCTGGCCGGGGCCTCGATCGCCTCGGTGGGCACTGAAGTGCCGTCAGGAAGAGCGGAGCCGGTGTCCTCGTTGGCAGTTGCGCTCGCACTCATCAGGCTGGCGGTCCACACCCCCGAAAGCAACGCCAGTGGGACAAGGGTGATCGCCTTGCTCCTGCGTGACAACGGCTTGGTGGTCATGTAGTTGCTCTCTCCCCTGGTTTGCAAGTGTCGTAGGACCGCCGAGTCGAGCCGACACGCCTTCAACGAACCTTCCCCGAGGTGGTCACGCGCAAACGCGCTTTGTGACCCATGCCACAACCCCCTGCTGACCCCTCCCCCAAGCGGTGCAGCGCCCATCAGGTTAAGCCCGGAAACTATCCGCTTGGAAGGGGTTTATCAACATTTGGTCGTCCGGGCCGGCAGAGGGCCCCGGACCGGTTGTCCCGCGGTCAGGGTGGTCGGGGAGAATGCCAGTGTGTCCGAGACCGTCAGCGCCGCCCAGACCCGTCTGACGGCTGCCTCAGCCGACTGGTTCGAGCGGGCACAGCGGGTCACACCGGGGGGTGTGAACTCACCTGTCCGCGCGTTCAACGCCGTCGGCGGAACGCCCCGGTTCATGGCCTCCGGTGCGGGTGCCTGGCTGCGCGACGTCGACGGCAACGAGTACGTCGACCTGATCTGCTCGTGGGGTCCGTTGCTCCTCGGCCACGCCCATCCAGAGGTCCAGAAGGCCGTGGTTCAGGCGGTGGAGCGCGGAACGTCGTACGGCACCCCGACGCGGAGCGAGGTCGAGCTGGCCGAGGAGATCGTGTCCCGTACGCCGGTCGAGAAGGTGCGTCTGGTCTCCTCCGGCACCGAGGCCACCATGTCCGCGATCCGGCTCGCCCGTGGCTTCACCGGACGCGAGCTGATCGTGAAGTTCGCCGGCTGCTACCACGGCCACGTCGACTCGCTGCTCGCCGAGGCCGGCTCGGGTCTCGCGACTCTTCGGGACACTACGGACGAAGCGTCCACAGGACTAGCCCAGCGGTTCGAGGGAGCGGTGCCCGGGACTCCCGGAGTACCTGCCGCATCCACCGCCGCGACGCTGGTGCTGCCCTTCAACGACCGGGCCGCGGTCGAGGCGGCCTTCGCCGAGCGCGGCTCCGAGATCGCCTGCCTGATCACCGAGGCCTCGCCCGGAAACATGGGCGTGGTGCCGCCCGAGCCGGGCTTCAACGAGTTCCTCTCCCAGACCTGCGCGAAGCACGGAGCACTCTTCGTCTCCGACGAGGTGATGACCGGCTTCCGGGTCTCGCGCCAGGGCCAGTGGGGCCGCGACGGAGCGGTCGAGGGCTGGACCCCGGACCTGGTCACCTTCGGCAAGGTGATGGGCGGCGGCTTCCCGGCCGCGGCGTTCGGCGGCCGTGACGACGTGATGGCGATGCTCTCGCCGGACGGGCCGGTCTACCAGGCGGGCACGCTCTCGGGGAACCCGGTCGCGACCACCGCCGGGCTGACCACGCTGCGGCTCGCGACCGACGAGGTCTACGCCCACATCGACGCGTCGGCCACGACACTCGCGACCGCTGTCGGCGAGGCGCTGACCCGGGTCGGCGTACCCCACGTGGTGCAGTCGGGCGGCAACATGTTCAGCGTCTTCCTCGGCGTCGACGGCCCGGTGCGCGACTACGCCGACGCGTCCACCCAGGACACCGGCGCCTACAAGGCCTTCTTCCACTCGATGCTCGACCAGGGCGTCTACCTGCCGCCGAGTGCCTACGAGGCGTGGTTCCTCTCCGCTGCCCACGACGACCGGGCGCTGCAGCACGTGCTCGACGCGCTGCCCGCTGCCGCGGAGGCGGCCGCCTCTGCGTCCGCCAGTTCGACCTCCGATGGGAGCCCCGACCAGTGAAGACCATCGTCCACCTGCTGCGTCACGGCGAGGTGCACAACCCGAAAGGCATCCTCTACGGGCGCTCAGGCGGCTACCACCTCTCCGAGCGCGGGAAGAAGATGGCCGACCGGGTCGCCGACCGCATCGGCGACCGCGACATCACCCACATGGTGTCCTCGCCGCTCGAGCGCGCGCAGGAGACTGCGGCGCCGCTCGCGGCCGCCCGCGGGATCGAGGTGGAGATCGACGACCGGGTGATCGAGTCGGGCAACATCTTCGAGGGCAGCCCGTTCCGGGTGGTCGGGTCCGTCCTGCGGAAACCGAAGGTCTGGGCCAAGATGTGGAACCCGCTGCGGCCGTCGTGGGGGGAGCCCTACAAGGACATCTCCGACCGGATGTGGGCGGCGATCGAGGACGCGCGCAAGGCGGCCGAGGGGCACGAGGCCGTCATCGTCTCCCACCAGCTGCCGATCTGGATCGCCCGGCTGACGGCCGAACGGCGCCGGTTCCTGCACGACCCCCGCCGGCGCCACTGCACCCTGGCCAGCGTCACCTCGCTCACCTTCGAGGACGACCGGCTGGTCAGCGTGGGCTACTCCGAGCCGGCTGGTGACCTGATCCCGGTCCACGAACGCAGCGCGACCTTCTCCTCGGGGGGCGCCTCGGATGCCGACCACGACCCTCCGTCCTGAGGTGCGTCTCCTGGTCCGCACGCTGCTCGCCGTACTCCTCCTGGGTGCGGTGACGTCCGGCTGCAGCGACCCGACCGACACCGGCGACAAGGGGTACGTCGACGGCAAGGGCATCGTCACCCGCCTCTCGGTGGAGCAACGGAAGAAGCCCGGCGAGGTCTCCGGCACCACGCTGGACGGCGAGGACCTCTCCCTGGAGGAGTACGCCGGCGACGTGATCGTGCTCAACGTCTGGGGGTCGTGGTGCGCGCCGTGCCGCAAGGAGGCCCGCACCCTCGGCGCCGCCGCGCGCGAGCTCGCGGACGAGGGCGTGAAGTTCGTGGGCGTGAACACGAAGGACTCCAGCCGCGACCAGGGGCTCGCCTTCGAGCGCCGCTACGCCGTGCCCTACCCCTCGTTCTTCGACCCGTCCGGACGCACGCTGCTCGCGTTCCGCGGCACCCTGATCCCCAGCGCCATCCCGAGCACGGTCGTGATCGACCAGCAGGGCCGGGTCGCCGCGAGCATCCTGGGTGAGGTGCCGAGCCGGCGGACCCTCGTCGACCTCGTGCGGGACGTCGCGGAATGACGCCACTGGACCTGGGCGACTGGTTCGCCTCCACCGCCTACGAGGGCTCGCTGGTGCTGGCGATCCCGGTGGCCCTGGTGGCCGGGCTGGTCTCGTTCTTCTCGCCGTGCGTGGTGCCGCTGCTGCCCGGCTACCTCTCCTACGCCACCGGCCTCTCGGGCGCCGACCTCGCCGATGCCCGGCGTGGCCGGATGCTCGCCGGGTCGCTGCTGTTCGTGCTCGGGTTCTCGTTCGTGTTCGTGTCGTTCGGGGCGCTGATCGGCGGGGTCGGCGAGTGGTTCTTCGAGTACGAACGCCCGATCACGATCGTGCTGGGCAGCCTGACGATCCTGCTCGGGCTGGTGTTCCTCGACGTGGTGCCGTGGATGCAGCGCGACTGGCGGATCCACAAGGTCCCGGCCGTCGGGCTCGCTGCTGCGCCGTTGTTGGGACTCCTGTTCGGACTGGGCTGGGCGCCGTGCATCGGCCCGACGCTGAGTGCGGTGCTGACGCTGTCGGTCAACGAGGCGTCCGCCGGCCGCGGCGCGCTGCTCAGCTTCGTCTACTGCCTCGGACTCGGGCTGCCGTTCATCTTCGCTGCGCTGGCCTACCGCCGGATGCTCGGCACCGTCGGGTGGGTACGACGCCACCAGCGCTGGGTCACCGGGTTCGGCGGCGTGATGCTCATCGTGGTCGGGCTGCTGCTCGTCACCGGCTGGTGGGACGTCGCCGTCGACTGGATCCGCACCTGGTTCTTCCCCGGCTTCGAGGCGGGTGTGTAGTGGCCCGTCCCGAGTCCGGCCCTGCCTCTGGATATGAGGCGCCTCCTCTACGCGCGCGTGAGCTCGCCCGGTGGTCGTGGCGCCAGCTCACCTCGATGCGCACGGCGCTGATCCTGCTGTTCCTGCTCGCGCTCGCCGCGATCCCGGGCTCGGTGATCCCGCAGGAGGCGGTCGACTCGCTGCGCACCTCCCAGTGGCGCGACCAGCACCCGAAGCTGACACCGGTCTACGAGAAGCTCGGGCTGTTCTCGGTCTACGACTCGGTGTGGTTCTCGGCGATCTACATCCTGCTGATGATCTCTCTGGTGGGCTGCTTCCTGCCGAGGATGCGGGTGTACTGGCGCGGCGTACGCGCTCAGCCGCCGGGGGCGCCCCGCAACCTGTCCCGGCTGCCCGAGCACCGCAGCTTCGAGACGGACGAGGAGCCCGAGGCCGCCCTCGAACGGGCCCGCGCGCTGCTGCGCAAGAAGCACTTCCGGGTGGTGTCGTCCGAGGACGCTGTCTCGTCGGAGCGCGGCTACCTGCGCGAGGCCGGCAACCTGCTGTTCCACCTCTCCGTGCTGATCGTGCTGGTGGGTTTCGCGGTCGGCGGGCTCTGGGGGTTCAAGGGCGGCGTGATCGTGGTGACCGAGGACAGCTTCGCCAACACCCTGAGCCAGTACGACGACTTCCGGGCCGGCGCGCTCTTCGACCCTGCCGAGCTGACGCCGTTCGAGTTCACCGTCGACGACTTCGACGTGACCTTCATCCGCGAGGGCCGCGAGGCCGGGATGGCGCACAAGTTCAAGGCCGACCTGACCTACCGGAGCTCGCCGACGGCCGACGAGCGCCAGCGCGAGATCGCTGTCAACCACCCGCTGAGCATCGACGGGACCGACGTGTTCCTGATCAGCCACGGCTACGCGCCGCACATCTCGGTGCGCAACGCGGACGGCAGGGTCGCGTTCTCCGGCCCGGTGGTGTTCCTGCCCGAGGACAGCACCTTCCGCTCGTTCGGTGTGGTGAAGGTGCCCGACGCCAGCCAGGCGAACGGGGCGACCCAGCTCGGTCTGGAGGGCGAGTTCTACCCGACGTACGGCTTCATCAAGGGCAAGAACGGGGGGCCGTTCTCGGCCTTCCCCGACGCGCGGAACCCCGCGATCTCGATGCTGGCCTACAGCGGCGACCTCGGGCTCGACGGCGGTGAGCCACAGTCGGTCTACGGGCTGCAGAAGGAAGGCCTCGACCCGATCAAGACGGCCGACGGCAAGCCGCTGCGCCTCGACCTCGCCATGGGCACCAGCGCGACGCTGCCCGACGGCCTCGGCACGGTCACCTTCGACGGCCTCAGCCGCTACGTGAAGCTCCAGGTCAGCCACACCCCCGGGCAGAAGATCGCGCTCGGCGGCGTCGTACTCGCACTGACCGGGCTGCTCGCCTCGCTGTTCATCCGGCCGCGACGAATCTGGGTCCGGACCAGGCGCGAGGGTGGGCGTACCCTCGTCGAGGTCGCCGGGCTCGACCGCAGCACCGGTGGGGACCTGTCCGCGGAGATCGACACCCTCGCCGACGCGCTGCGTCCGCCGCCGGGATTTAATGAGTCGGACCCAGCACCAGCAGGCGCAACGAGAGCAGGAGAGCCGTCGTGACCCACGGGCAGTTCGAGGTGCTCAGCAACCAGGCCGTCGCGGCCTGCGCCGTCGTCTACTTCCTCGCCGTGCTCGCGCACTTCGCCCAGTGGGCCGCCGGGCGCAAGGTCCCGGAGACGGTGGCGGTCGGTGCGGTCGGTGCGTCATACGAATCGAGCGCTCAAGGCCACGATTCGTATGACGCAAGCGCCGGGCTGGACGAGTCCGAGCGGATGGAGCAGTTCGGCAGGATCGGCGTCGCGCTCACGGTGGTCGCTGCGTTCGTGCACTTCATCGCCCTGGTGTCCCGCGGGCTGGCCTCGGACCCGGTGCGCGTGCCGTGGGGAAACATGTACGAGTTCGTGCTCACCGGCACCTGGGTGGTCACCGTCGGCTACCTGCTGCTCTACCGCCGCTACTCGCTGTCGTGGCTCTCGCCGGTCGTGACCAGCTTCGTGCTGGTGACCCTGATGGTGGACGTGCTGGTGCTCTACACAGAGGTCACCCCGCTGCGCGACGCCCTGCAGTCGCCATGGCTGGTGATCCACGTCGTCGCTGCCGTCATCGCCACCGGCGCGTTCACCCTGGGCGGCATGTGCTCGGTGCTCTACCTGGTCAAGGAACGCTGGCAGCGGCGCCAGCCGGAAGGCGGCTCGTCCTCACGCGGCTATCTCGCCCGGGTGCCCGAGCTCGCCGTACTCGACCGGGTCGCCTACCGCACGCACGCCTTCGCGTTCCCGATCTGGACCTTCGCCGCGCTGATCGCCGGGCCGATCTGGGCGCACTACGCCTGGGGCCGCTACTGGGGCTGGGACCCCAAGGAGGTGTGGGCGTTCATCACCTGGGTGGTGTACGCCGCCTACCTGCACGCGCGTGCCACCTCGGGCTGGAAGGGCCGCTCCGCAGCGATCGTCGCCCTGGTCGGCCTCGCGACGCTGTGGTTCAACTTCGTCGGGATCAACTTCTTCTTCGGCAGCGGCAGCCAGCACTCCTACGCCGCACCGGAGCCGACCGCTGTGGTCCGCCAGCTCGAGTGAGAGCTGAGCGGGCCTAGGACTCCTCGTCCTTCTGCTTGTCCTTGGCGTGCCGCTTCTTGCGGTCGAGCTCGCGCAGGAAGTCCTCGTCGTCGTCGGGACCGACCGGTCCGGGCGGGGTGGGAGGACGACGGACTGCCTTGCCGCCGCCACCGCCCTTGCTGCGACGGTCCATCAGCCAGAACGCGGCGTAGACGACCGCCGCAAAGAAGGCGATGAAGACCACGAAGCGGAGCATGCTTCCAGAGTAGATGGTGGCCGGTAGGCCGGGGCCGGGTTGGCCGGTCTGGTGGAGCAGCCCCGCGGCCGTCGGGCGCGATCACGGCGCTTGTAGCCTTGCCGGGTGAAGGCGTTCGCTATCTACACCGTGCTGCGGCTGTTGCTGTTCGTCTCCTGCTATGCCCTGTTCGGGGTGCTCTGGGCGCTGGTCTTCGGCAAGGGCGGTCTGCTGCTGGTGCCGTTCCTGGCAGCCGTGATCGTCTCGTCGCTGTTGTCCCTGAAGCTGCTCGCTCCGCAGCGGGAGCGGTTCGCGGCAGTCGTCGAGGCGCGCGCGCAACGCGTGACGCAGAAGTTCGAGGAGCGCAAGGCCCGCGAGGACACCGACTAGGTCGTCGCCCGCTCGATGATCTGCTCCAACCGCTGACGCGTACCGGAGCTCAGCGCCTGCTCGGCGTCATCCTCAACGAGCGAGGCTGCCTCCGTGGCGAAGAACCGCTCGACCACCTCGAGGAGCTGGGTGGTGATGTCCAGGGACAGGGCCACGCTCGGCAGGCGCTCGGGGAACATGATCCGGCCCCTGAAGTCGAGTCGCTCCGCCGGCCCGCCGATCCCGCCCTCGAGCATGTCGAGCGGACCACCGGTTTCGACGTACTCCTCGGCGAAGGCGCGCAGGTCCTGGAGCATCGCTCTCGCGCCCTGCGCGGTCACCTCCATGCTCTGCCGGAGGTCGCCCACGCTGCCCTGCTCGGCGTAGAAGGCGCGCAGGATCCCCTCGATCTGCAGGTGCGGCTCCTCTGGTGGACGTGTGAGCCACTCGCGCAGGGCGGCCCTGCCGGCCTCGGTGATGGCGTAGCGGTTGCGGTGGCGAAGGCCGACCTTCTCCTTCTCCACCACGGCCCAGCCCTCGCTCACCAGCCGCTTCTGCTCGCGGTAGAGGTGCCCGTCGGAGGTCGGCCAGATGAACCGCAGGCTGCGGCCCACCTGCCGGGTGAGCTCGTAGCCGGTCCATGAGCGGGTGGCCAGCATGCCGAGCAGACCGAACGTGGCTGGTGACGAACTCATGCTTCCAATCTACTCGCAATGCGAGTAGATTGCTGCGAGACGCGCAGAGGAGGGCGGCTCATGGGAATCGGCAGACTGCGGTGCCACGTGATCGACGTCGACGACCTCGCCGTGGCCGAGGCGTTCTGGTCCGAGGTCACTGGCCTGCCAGTGATCCCATCGGTCTTCCCCGGCCGCTACTCCTACCTCGGGCAGGCCGACCCCTGGAGCCACGAGGTGATCCTGCACCTGGTCCGGACCCGCAAGGGTCCGGAGGCGAACCGCTCGCACGTGGACATCTGGGTCTCCGACGTCGATCGCGCGATCGGCCGGGTGCGGGCCATCGGCGGCACCCTCAAGCGGACGCCCAGCATCTACCCGCGGCCCGGCTCCTACCCCGGTGAGCCGCCGGTCATCGACTGGGCGGTCGCGCAGGATCCCTTCGGCAACGAGTTCTGCCTGATCCGGTTGCTCAACAGCCGGGAGTGCGCAGCCGTCATCGACGCAGGCGTGGGGACCGGAGACGACGCGCACTGGCGGGCGGCGGCCGCCCAGGCCAGAACCACGGACGCAACGCACTAACGCTCAGGAGAGAAGGAGAACTGCATGGCTACCACAGTGAACGACATGCCGGTCGAGGTTGCCCAGGGCGACCTCGTGACCCGCTACATGGAGCTCGGCGAGATGGCGATCCGGCACGCGACCCTCCCCGCCGGCACGGACATGACGCCCGTGCTGCAGGGGCTGCCGGGCGATCGTTGCCCCAGTCCGCACTGGGGGGTCGTCCTGCAGGGCTCGATCGTGATGCACCACGCCGACGGCACCGAGGAGACCGTCCGCGAGGGACAGGTCTACCACTGGCCGGCCGGCCACACCGGCGTGAGCGAGGAGGGTGTGGTGTTCCTCGAGATCGGCCCGGTCGAGCAGATGCGACAGTTCAGCGAGCACGCCCAGCAGCTGTTCGGCTGAGCGCGGATCGGGGGGCTACGGTCGCGGCTTGCGCTTGAGCTGGCGGTTGATCCGGGTCTCGGACTGGCCGAGGACCTTGGCGAGCAGCTTCACCCGGTTGGTGTAGGCGAGCGCGCACACGGCGACGATGGCGAGCAGGATGAAGAACCACATGTGCTCAGTGTGACACCGGCTCCCAGCTGGTTGCTCAGAGTGCTGCCAGGCCGAGGCTGACCCCGACGCCCGCGAGGATCCCGGCGGCGTACAACAGCTCGGCGACGCCGGTCAGCTGCAGCACCGGGATCAGCTTGGGGCCGGTGGCCTTGTCGCCGAGCACGGCCGTGAGGGCGCGGATGGCGGCGGGGCCGGCGGCCAGCGCGAGGAGTACCCACCAGGTGGTCGTCAGGGCGACTCCGATCAGCGCGACCAGGGCGGCGTCGATGAGGAGTCCGTAGAGGTGCCGCGTGCGTTCCTCGCCGAGGGCGACCGCGAGCGTGCGCTTGCCGGCGACCTTGTCGGTCGGGATGTCGCGCAGGTTGTTGGCGACCAGGATCGCGCAGGCGAAGGCGCCCACGCCGATCCCGGCGTACAGGGCGGGGAGCTCGAAGGTCTCTGTCTGGACGTACGTCGTGCCGACCACTGCGACCAACCCGAAGAACACGAAGACCATCACCTCGCCGAGCCCCATGTAGCCGTAGGGGCGCTTGCCGCCGGTGTAGAACCAGGCGGCCAGGATGCACAGCAGCCCGACCCCGATCAGCCACCACGCGGTCGTCGCCGCGAGCACCAGACCCACCAGCGCGGCCGCCCCGAGCGCTGCGAACGCGGCCGACTTCACCGCCCTGGCGCTGGCGACCCCGCTGCCGACGAGCCGGAGCGGACCGACCCGGGCATCGTCGGTCCCGCGGATCCCGTCGGAGTAGTCGTTGGCGTAGTTGACCCCGATCTGCAGCAGCAGCGCGACGGCCAGTGCGAGCAGCGCCTTCCACCACACCGCCTGGTCCTCCCAGAGCGCGATCGCCGTCCCCGCCAGGACAGGGGCGACGGCGGCTGGCAGAGTCCGGGGGCGCGCGCCGGCGATCCACTGGCTGATCGTCGGGGCGGGGGTGGCCATGCGCGGATTGTGTCAGGGCCGCCCCCGGGTGCATACGGCCGGTACGCGCCTCCCGCGAATCATGGAAATGTGAGCAGACACAACCGCTGTTGCTGCTCTAGAGTCGGCAGCATGCCGCAGATGAGGATTCGTGATGCCGCCGTGTTTCTCGGCGTCAGCGACGACACCGTCCGACGCTGGATCGACTCGGGATCGTTGACCGCCGCCGGCACCGATGACGCGGGTCGCAAGGTGATCGACGGCTACGAGCTGGCGCAGTTCGCACGCAGCCAGGCGACCACCACGCCGAACCCCCTCGGGGTCGCCAGCTCCGCCCGGAACCGGTTCGTCGGCCTCGTCACGGACATCAAGCTGGACCAGGTGATGGCCCAGGTCGAGCTCCAGTGCGGGCCGTTCCGGGTGGTCTCCCTGATGAGCAGCGAAGCAGTTCGCGATCTCAAGCTCGAGCTCGGCTCGATCGCGGTCGCGGTCGTGAAGTCGACGACGGTCATCGTCGAGACCGCAGAAGGAGTGTCATGAGGCGTTGGTGTGGAGCGGCAACAGCCGTCCTGCTGCTCGTCACGGGTGCGGCCTGCGGGTCCGACGACTCGGATGACAACGCCTCGTCGGGCGACGCGGAGGCGAAGACCCTCACGGTGTACGCCGCAGCCTCGCTGACGTCCACCTTCGAGGAGATCGGCAAGCAGTTCGAGTCCCGCCACGACGGGGTGACGGTCAGGTTCAGCTTCGGCGGTTCCTCCGACCTGGTCGCACAGATCCAGCAAGGTGCTCCAGCCGACGTCTTCGCATCCGCGGACACCAAGAACATGGACAAGGCGACCGCCGACGACCTCGTCGAGGGTGATCCCGTGAACTTCGCGACCAACACGCTCGAGATCGCGGTGCCCCCGGACAACCCGGCCGGCGTGGCTTCCCTGAAGGACCTCGCGAAGCCGGGAACCAAGGTCGTCGTGTGCGCCGCGGAGGTCCCCTGCGGTGCCGCGGCCCTGAAGGTCGAGGAGGCCTCGGGCGTCGCGATCAACCCGGTGAGCGAGGAGCAGTCAGTGACCGACGTCCTCGGCAAGGTCACGAGCGGTGAGGCCGATGCCGGACTCGTCTATGTCACCGACGTCCAGGCTGCCGGCGACAAGGTCAAGGGGATCACCTTCCCGGAGTCGTCGTCCGCCGTGAACACCTACCCGATCGGCGCGCTCGCCGACAGCAAGAACGCGGACCTCGCCCAGGAGTTCGTCGACCTCGTCACCGGGGACGCCGGACAGCAGATCCTGGCTGACGCTGGTTTCGCCGGGCCCCAGTGACCCACGGATCGCGTCAGGTCGGGCTGCCGACATGGGTCTTCGTACCCGCCGCGGCGGGAGCGCTGTTCGTCGTACTCCCGCTCGCGGCCATCCTCACCCGCGTCGAGTGGACCAACTTCTTCGGGCTGATCAGCTCGGACTCCTCGGTCGACGCCCTGCTGCTCAGCCTGCGTACCTCGAGCGCGAGCACCTTCCTCTGCGTGATCTTCGGGGTGCCGATGGCCATGGTCCTCGCCAGGACCAGCTTCCGGGGACAGCAGCTGATGCGCTCCCTCGTCCTGCTACCGCTGGTGCTGCCGCCCGTCGTGGGTGGAATCGCGCTGCTCTACACCTTCGGCCGGCGCGGCCTCCTCGGGCACACCTTCGAGGTCCTCGGGATCCAGGTCGCCTTCTCGACCACCGCCGTCGTACTCGCGCAGACCTTCGTCGCGCTGCCCTTCCTCGTGGTCAGCCTCGAGGGAGCCCTGCGAACTGCAGGTGGCCGCTACGAGGCAGTCGCGTCCACCCTCGGCGCCAGGCCGACGACCGTCTTCCGCCGGGTGACGCTGCCCCTGGTGCTGCCCGGCCTGGCGTCCGGTGCGGTGCTGTCGTTCGCCAGGTCGCTGGGCGAGTTCGGGGCCACCATCACCTTTGCCGGCAGCCTGCAAGGGGTCACGCGCACGCTGCCGTTGGAGATCTACCTGCAGCGGGAGACCGACGCTGACGCCGCGGTGGCTCTCTCCTTGGTCCTGGTGATCGTGGCCGTCGTCGTGATCGGACTCGCTCGTGGCCGAGGCTCGATATGAGCCTCGAGGTCAGTGCGGAGGTGAGCGAGCGCGGCTTCGACCTCAGCATGCACCTGGCCCCGGGAGAGACCCTCGCCGTACTCGGGCCGAATGGTTCGGGCAAGTCCACGGCGATGTCGCTCATTGCGGGACTGCTCCGACCTGACACCGGCACGGCGTCGCTGGACGGCCGGGTGCTGTTCGATGTCGGGCGGCCAGGGCAATCGCATGTCTGGGTCCCGCCGCACGCTCGTGGCGTCGCCCTGCTCGCCCAGGAACCGTTGCTGTTCCCGCACCTGTCCGCGCGCGACAACGTGGCCTTCGGGCCGCGCAGTGTCGGGCAGTCGCGCCGCGAGGCGCGGATCGTTGCGGAGCGCTGGCTGGGAGAGGTCGATGCCGAGCAGTACGCCGACCGGAAGCCGGCCCAGCTCTCAGGAGGTCAAGCCCAGCGGATAGCGGTTGCCCGGGCACTCGCAGCCGACCCGCGTCTCCTGCTCCTCGACGAGCCGATGGCGGCTCTCGACGTCGCCGTCGCCCCCGCCGTACGCCAGATGCTGCGCCGGGTGCTGCACGATCGCTCCGCCGTCATCGTCACCCACGACGTACTCGACGCACTCCTCCTCGCAGACCGCGTCGTGGTGATCGACGGCGGCCGGGTGGTCGAGGAAGGGAACACGGCCCAGCTGCTCGCGCGTCCCCGCAGCGCCTTCGCGGCACGAATCGCCGGACTGAACATGGTCCGCGGAACCCTGGACGGCCACGGCGTCCGAGGCCCGGACGGGATCTTCGTCGAAGGTCTCGCCGACCAGCCGATCTCGCAGGGCGACCCAGCGGTTGCCGTGTTCCGTCCCAGTGCCGTCGGCGTCTACCGACAGCCGCCGGGTGGGAGCCCGCGCAACGTCCTGGCCGTCACCATCACCGAGCTCGAGCCGTTCGGCGAGCAGTTCCGGGTCCGGACCGCGCAGCTCAGCGCAGACGTGACGGTCGCCGCCGTCGCGGAGCTCGACCTCGCGCCCGGGGCTGACGTGGTCTTCGCGGTCAAGGCCAGTGAGGTCGCCATCTACCGCTCGTAGGCGGCTGGTTCCGCGCCCGTGACTGCCAGTTACCGTGACCCGGGTGAGCAGCCTGCGACCGGTCAGTGGCACCGCCGGGGAGATCCTCGGTCTGCTGCGTGAGTGGGACGCCGCCGACGACCCCGGGCCGCTGGTGATCGCCACCTCCGGTTCGACGGGTACGCCGAAACGGGTCGTCCTCTCCCGGGACGCCATGCGGGCCTCCGCGCTCGCGACCCAGGAGCGATTGGGCGGGCCGGGGCAGTGGGTGCTGAACCTGCCCCCGGCGTACGTCGCGGGGGTGCAGGTGCTCTACCGGTCGGTGGTCGCGGGGACCGAGCCGGTGGTCACGACCGATGTGGTCAGTGCCCGCGAGCAGCTCAGTGGTCGGTCCTACACCAGCCTGGTGCCGACCCAGCTGCACCGGCTGCTCGAGGAGCCCGCCGCGGTGCAGGCGCTGGCGGCGTTTGACGCGGTGCTCGTGGGTGGCGGGCCGATGCGACAGCAGGACCTCGGTGCCGCGTCGAAGGCAGGGATCACCGTGGTGTCGACGTACGGCATGAGCGAGACCTGCGGCGGCTGCGTGTACGACGGACGCCCGCTCGCGGGGGTGGAGGTCGAGATCGACGAGCACGACCAGATCCTGTTGCGGGGGCCGATGCTCTTCGAGGGCTACGAGGGTGATCCCGGCCGGACGGCGGCGGCTCTGCGCGACGACTGGTTCCACACCGACGACCTCGGCCGGATCGGGCCCGACGGGCGGCTGGAGGTCTTCGGGCGCGGGGACGACGTGATCATCTCGGGCGGGGTGAAGGTCCCCGCGGCTGCCGTGGCGAGGATGCTCGAGCAGCACCCGGACGTGTCCGAGGCGCACGTGGTCGGCGTGCCCGACGACGAGTGGGGCCAGCGGGTGGTCGCCGCCATCCACGGGGACGCATCGCTGGCCGAGCTGCGCGACCTCGTGACGCCGCGCGAGTGGGCCCCCAAGCAGGTGGTGGCGGTCGACTTCCCTCGCCTCGAGAACGGCAAGCCCGACCGCGAGGAGATCCGTCGCCAGGTGCTGGAGGCGTTGGCGTGAGGGCCTTCTCGATCCCGCTGCGCACCCGGTTCCGCGGGATCACCGAACGTGAGGGCGTCCTGGTCGAGGGTGCGGCGGGCTGGGGTGAGTTCAGCCCGTTCCTGGAGTACGACGCGGCGACCTCTGCCCCGTGGCTGGACTGTGCCCGCGAGGCAGCCGACCTCGGTTGGCCCGCGCCGCTTCGCGAACGGATCCCGGTGAACGTGACCGTCCCGGCGTGCTCGCCGGAGCGGGCGCGGGAGATCGTGCTCGCCTCGTCGGGTTGTCGAACGGCCAAGGTGAAGGTCGCCGAGCCGGGGCAAGACCCGGGCGAGGACGAGGCCAGGCTGGAGGCGGTCCGGGACGCCCTCGGGCCCGACGGGCTGGTCCGCATCGACGCCAACGGCGGTTGGACGGTCGAGGAGGCGGTGACCCGCATCCGCGTGCTGGAGCGGTCTGCCGGCGGGCTGGAGTACGTCGAGCAGCCGGTCGCCTCGGTCGAGGACCTGGCACTGGTACGCCGGCGCGGTGTCGGTCAGGATCGCCGCCGACGAGTCGATCCGCCGCGCGTCCGACCCCTATCGCGTGCGGGACCTGGAGGCGGCCGACATCGCGGTGCTCAAGGTGCAGCCGCTCGGCGGCGTACGAGCCTGCCTGCGGATCGCCGAGGACATCGGCCTGCCGGTAGTCGTCTCGAGTGCGGTCGAGTCCAGCATCGGGATCGCTGCCGGGGTCGCCCTCGCCGCGGCGCTGCCGGAGCTGCCGCACGCGTGCGGGCTCGCGACCGTGCAGCTGCTGACCGACGACGTGGTCGCCGACCCGATGCTGCCGGTCGACGGGATGCTCGTCGTACGACGCCCGGCCGTCGACATCGAAGCAGCGGAGAGAGTGGCTGCCGACCCCGAGCGGGCGTCGTACTGGCACCGCCGGATCGCCGAGGTCGAGGCCGTGCGGCAGGATCGTCGTCCGTGACCCCCTCCACCGCACTCGCGACCTGGCTGGTCGACGAGCTCGTCGCGCGCGGCGTCACCGACGCGGTGCTGTGCCCGGGGTCGCGCAACGCGCCGCTCTCGTTCGCGCTGGCCGCGCACGACGGGATCACCCTGCACACGCGCATCGACGAGCGCACGGCCGGCTTCCTCGCCCTGGGCCTCGCGAAGGGATCGCGCCGCCCCGCGGCCGTGCTGACGACGTCCGGCACCGCAGCGGCCAACCTGCACCCGGCCGTACTCGAGGCCGCCCATGCCGGCGTACCCCTGATCGCGCTGACCGCCGATCGTCCCGCCCGCCAGCGGGGCACCGGCGCCAACCAGACGACCGACCAGGTGCGGCTGTTCGGCGACGCAGCCAGCTTCGTCGACCTGACCGAACCCGCCGCCGACGCCCTCGACTCCGCCTGGCTCCCCGACGGCCCCGTCCACCTCAACTGCCAGTTCGACGACCCGCTGATCCCAGAACCGGATAGTCCAGATCATTCGGCCGGTCGACACGCCGACGCCGACCGGCCACACGGCCTGGACCATCCGTGGCAGCGGCACAGGGACGGAGATACCTACGAGCTGGAGACCGGCCCGCGCACGGTCGTGATCGCGGGGGACGACGCCGGCCCGCCCGCTCGTGGCCTGGCGGAGGGGGCCGGGTGGCCGCTGCTCGCCGAGCCGAGCAGCGGCTCGCGGACGGGCGCGAACCCGATCCGTACCTACCGGCTGCTCCTCGGCACGGAGCTCGGCGCCCGCGTCGAGCGCGCCGTGGTGTTCGGTCACCCGACGCTGTCCCGGCCGGTCGCCCAGCTGCTCGCGCGAGCGGACGTCGAGGTGGTCTCGGTGCGGACGCAGGGACGTTGGCCGGACCGGCCGTTCCCGGTCTCCGCCGAGTACGACCGGGTCGGTACGGCGGCGGCCGATGACTCCGGCTGGCTTGAGGAGTGGCAGCGGGCCGATCGTGCGCTCGCCGACCGCCTCGACGCGTTCCTGGCCGAGCAGCCCGTGCTCACGCCGTACGACGTCGCGGCGGAGGTCAACGCCGCCAACCCTCCCGGCGGTCTGCTGGTGGTCGGCGCCAGCAACCCGATCCGCGACCTCGACCTGATGGCGACCGCGCACCCGGTCGGGGAGCACCGGATGGTGCTGGCCAACCGTGGACTCGCCGGGATCGACGGCACGCTCTCCAGCGCCATCGGCACCGCGCTCGGCCGGCCGCACAGCTCGCGGGCGATCGCGTACGTCGGCGACGTGACCTTCCTGCACGACAGCAACGCCCTGGTCATCGGTCCTGACGAGGCGCGTCCCGACCTCACGATCGTGGTGGCCAACGACGACGGCGGCTCCATCTTCGCGACCCTGGAGCAGGGGGGACCGGCGCACGCCGCGTCGTACGAGAAGCTGTTCGGCTCGCCACACGGGGTGGACCTGGCCAGCCTGTGCGCGGCCAGCCGTACGCCGCACTGGCGCGTCTCCGACCGCGCCGAGCTCCGGCACGCGCTCGCCAGTCCCAACGGCGGGATCGAGGTCGTCGAGGCAGTGATCCGGCGCGACAACCGACGCGAGCTCGACCAGGCGATCCGAGCGCTCGCCGACTGACCCACCACCGGATCGGGAATGTCCGGGCCCCGGTTCGCGATGATGAGGGCATGCACCTCGTCCTCACGCTCGTCGGGATCGTCGCGACGGTTCTCGTCGTCGCCGGCATCTGCTCCAAGCTCGACCTGCCGTCCCCGCTCGTCCTGATCGTGGTCGGGGTGATCGGCTCCTACGTCCCGTTCGTGCCGGACGTCGCGCTGGAACCCGAGGTGGTGCTGTTCGGGCTGCTCCCGCCGTTGCTGTACACCGCCGCGCTGCAGACGAGCCTGGTCGACTTCAACGCGCACCGTCGCGCGATCCTGCTGCTCTCGGTCGGCCTGGTCGCCTTCACCACCGTGGGCGTCGCGGTCCTCGTGCATGCTTTCCTGCCCGACCTCGGCTGGTGGCCGGCCTTCGCCATCGGCGCGGTCGTGGCACCTCCGGACGCGGTCGCGGCGACCGCGATCGGGCGGCGCATCGGGCTGCCGCGGCGCATCGTGACGATCCTCGAGGGCGAGTCGCTGCTCAACGACGCCACCGCCCTGGTCGCGCTGAACACGGCCATCGGGGCGGCCACGGTGGCGGTGGCCTGGCAGGTCGTGGGCCTCGACTTCCTGGTCGCTGCGGGGGGCGGCATCCTCGTCGGGCTGGCGTTCTTCATCGTGATCGGTTTCGTGCGCAAGCACGTGACCGACCCGGTGCTCGACACCGGGCTCAGCCTGCTGACGCCGTTCGCGGCGTACGTCGCCGCCGAGGAGATCCACGCCTCCGGCGTCATCAGCGTCGTGGTGGCCGGGCTGCTGCTGGGTCACAAGTCGCCGATCCTGCAGACCGCGCAGTCGCGGATCGCCGAGCGGTTGACCTGGCGCAGCATCGCGTTCCTGCTCGAGAGCTCGGTGTTCCTGCTGATCGGCCTGCAGGCGCGCACGATCATCCGGGATGCGTTCGGTGGCGAGGTGACCGCCGGCATGGTTGCTGCGGTCTGTGCCTCGACCCTCGTCACGGTGATCGTGCTTCGCATCGTGTGGGTGTTCTTCTCCCGCGCGTTCCTGGTGCGACCTCGCCCCGAGGTGGGCGTGGGACGACCGCCGTGGGCGTACACGTTCCTCGTCGGCTGGGCCGGCATGCGCGGCGTCGTCACCCTGGCGGCGGCGTTCGTGATCCCGAGGGACACGCCGCATCGCGACGTACTCCTGCTGATCGCGTTCACCGTCACCGCCGGCACGTTGTTCCTGCAGGGCCTCTCGCTGCCGTGGCTGGCCCGGCGACTGAAGGTGCCCTCGCCCGACCCCGGCGCCGACGCGCTCGCCCGCGCGAACCTGCTGCACCAGGCGTCGCAGGCCGGCCTCGGCGTGCTCGAGCGCCTGGAGGAGGAGGACCCCCACTCGGTGAGCGAGATGATCCGCGACCGGGTGCGGCACCGGGACTTCGCCGCCTGGGAACGGATCGGAGGCGGCGCCGACGAGACTCCCAGCGAGACGTATGCCCGGTGGCGCAAGCTGATGATCGACGCCGAGCGCCATCGTGTCCTCGAGATCCGCGACAGCGGGAAGGTCGCGCACGAGGTGGTCGACGAGGTGCTCGCGACGCTGGACGTCGAGGAGTCGACGCTCGACTACAGCGCAGACCAGCGTCAACGGGTGCGCTCGACCGGGGTGATCATCAACCTGGAGGGTGACTGCGACCACCTGCGGGAGGTACGCCCATCCGTCGAGCCGGACACCCCGGGCGAGTGCGGGGACTGCCTGCGTGAGGGAACGGCCTGGGTGCACCTGCGACTGTGCACCAGCTGCGGGCACGTCGCCTGCTGTGACTCCTCACCTCGCAAGCACGCCAGCGCGCACTACGCGCAGGAGGGCCACCCCGTCGTACGTTCTGCGGAGCCCGAGGAGGACTGGCGCTGGTGCTACGTGGACGAGCTGACCGGTTAGAAGCCCTCAGGGATGACCATCTGCTGGAGCGCCCAGCGGTTGCCGTCCGGGTCCTCGAACCTGACGAACCGGCCCCACGGCTGCTCGTCGACGTCGCTGCACTCCACGCCCCGCCCGCGCAGGTGGTCGCGCGCCTCCTCGGCGCTCTCGATCACGATCTGGATCATCTGCTTCGAGCCCTCCGGCATCATCTCCAGGCCGATGCCGAAGCAGAACGAGCAGGCCGATCCCTGGGGCGTGACCTGCACGAACCGCAGCCCCTCGTGCACCGTCCGGTCGTAGTCCACGTTCCAGCCCACCGTGTCGCCGTAGAACGCGACCGACCGATCGACATCCTCGACGTTGAGGGGGATGAGCTCGATCTTCCAGTCCATGTCGGTGTCCTTCCGCATGGGACCCCCGCCTCTCGGGAACCCGGTCTCACCAGCCTAGGAGAGATTCAGGTCAGGTCCTGTCCGCTATCGAAACCACCGGATAATCCGGAGCGAACGGACCCTCAATGGGCCCTACCCAGGGTCCAAACGCTCCGGATTATCGGGGGTCTAGGCGAACTCGTAGTCGGTGATCGGGAAGCGCTCGACGGCCTTCCGGGCAGCGCCGGAGGAGGTGGGGCGCAGGATCACCGCGTCGCCCTCGTTGGTGTAGTAGTAGCTGCGCGAGGTGGAGCACTCGCCGAGGTTGAAGACCGTGTCGCCCATCCGCTCCAGCATGTGCTCGAGGAACTCCTCGCTGGCGCGCTCGCTGATCTCGAAGGTCTCGGCGCCGCGGTCGCCGACCTCGCCGAAGAGCCGCTCGAGGTGGCGCATCTGCACCTCGATGGTCATGAAGTAGCTCAGTCCGGAATAGCTGTACGGCGAGTTCAGCGTCACGAAGTTCGGGAAGCGCGGCACGGTCACGCCTTCGTACGCCGTGTAGCCCTGCTCGCGCCACCACTTGCCCAGGCTGCGACCCTCGCGGCCGATCACCTCGATGGCGGGGAAGTTGGCGTCCCAGAGGTTGAAGCCAGTGGCCAGCACCAGGGTGTCGATCTGGGTCTCGCGGCCGTCGATGGTGACGATGCCGCCCTCGGTGATCCGCTCGATCGAGGTCGTCTCGAGGGTGACGTGGGGCTGGGTGAACGTCGGGAAGTAGTCGTTGGAGAAGGTCGGCCGCTTGCAGCCGAAGCTGTAGTCCGGCGTGAGCTTGCGGCGCAGCTCGGGGTCGGCGACCTGCTTGCGAAGGTGCCTCTGCGACAGCGAGGCCGCGGCCCGGTTGAAGAAACGCGCCTGCCGGTAGTGCAGCACCGCGGTGACCATCATCCCCTCGAGCCAGGTGCTGTTGGCCTTGCGCGCGACCCGCTGGGTCCACGGCTGCAGCGCGAACAACCGCTGCAGCACCTTCGGGATCCGGAAGTCGGTCTTGGGGGTCACCCAGATCGGGGTGCGCTGGAAGACGGTCAGCTCGGAGGCGACGTCAGCGATCTCGGGGATGAGCTGTACGGCGGTCGCGCCGGTGCCGATCACGGCCACCCGCTTGCCGCTCAGGTCGGCGGTGTCGTCCCACTTGGCGGTGTGGATGACCTCGCCGGCGAAGTCGTGCACGCCCTCGATGTCGGGCAGCCGTGGCTGGGAGAGGAAGCCGGTCGCGGTCAGCAGGAAGCGCGAGGTGTGGGTCGCCTCGCCCGTCGAGATCACCCAGTGGCGCTCGTCCTCGTCCCATCGGGCGCCCTCGACCGAGACGCCGAAGCGCATGTGGCGGCGCAGGTCGTAGGTGTCGGCGACGTGCTCGGCGTACTGCTTGAGCTCGGAGCCGCGGGCGAACCAGTGCTCCCAGTAGGGGTTGGGCTCGAAGGAGTAGGAGTAGGTGACGCTGGCGATGTCGACGGCCAGGCCGGGGTAGTGGTTCACGTGCCAGGTGCCGCCGAGGTCGTCCTCGCGCTCGAGGATCAGCAGGTCGCGTGAGCCGGTGCCGTAGCCGAGGCGCTTGAGGGCGATCGCTGCGCCCATGCCGCCGAACCCAGCGCCGATGATCGTCACTTCGTGGTCGGTCATGCCAACGTCCATTCTCTTGAACATCGTTCAATAGGGGACACCATACTGTGGATCCATGCGTTTGACGAAGTTCGGGCACGCATGCGTGAGACTCGAGACCGGTGACCACACGATCGTCCTGGACCCGGGTGGGTTCACCGAGCCGGAGGCCGTGGACGGCGCCACGGCGGTGCTGATCACGCACGAGCATGCCGACCACTACTCGCCCGACCATCTCCGTCGTACGGACGCGCCGATCCACACGATTGAGGCCGTCGCGGCCAGGATCCGCGAGGACGCGCCCGACGTCGCGGAGCGGGTGACGGTGGTTGAACGCGGCCAGAATTTCGACTCCGGCGTCCCCACCCAAGTCGTGGGGGAGAAGCACGCGATCATCCATCCGGAGATGCAGCACTTCGACAACAGCGGCTACCTGCTGGAGGTCGAGGGCCTGCGGATCTTCCACCCGGGCGACTCCCTGACCGTGCCGGACGAGCCGGTCGATCTGCTGCTGCTCCCGGTCAGCGCGCCCTGGCTGAAGATCGGCGAGTGCATCGACTTCGCCCGCGACGTGGGCGCGCAGCGATCGGTGGCCATCCACGACAAGGTCTACAGCGAGACCGGGCTGAAGCTGGCCGACGCCCACCTGACCCGGATGCTGGGCGAGCGGGCGTTGACCTACGTCCGGCTGCAGCCCGGCGAGGACCTCTAGCGCCGCGTTTGGCTGGGCCGGCCGGCCCGAAAACCCGTGGCCCCACCCCCGCCCCGGACGGGAGGATGACGGGGTGGGAGGACAGATGATCGAGCCGCCGGTCACGAGCGACGAGGAGCTGCCGAGCGTTCGGCAGCTGCCGCGCTTGCTGACCCCGTTCGCCATCCCCGCCTACCGCCGGATGGCGCTGGCGCTCACCTGCGGTGCCTTCGCGTACGGCGTCTGGACGGTGGCCCTGGTCTGGGAGGTGATCCGCCTCGGCGGTGGACCGGCCCAGCTCTCGATCGTGTCCACGGCCGGCGCGGTGGGAGTGTTGTTGCCTGCCCTGCTGGCCGGTGTCATCGCGGACCGGATCCCGCAGAAGCTGATCGTGATGACGGTCGCGACCGCGGAGGTGGTCAGCTACGCCGTGGTCTCGGGGCTCTCGCTCACCGACCTCTCCCAGCTCTGGCACCTCGCGGTGGTCGCGTTCTTCATCGGGATGGGGATGGCGTTCTACTACGCCGCCTACTCCGCCTGGCTCCCGGCGATCGTGCCGGAGTCCGACCTGCTCGCGGTCAACGGCTTCGAGGGCATGGTGCGCCCGCTCGTCGCCCAGGCGATCGGGCCCGGTGTCGCGGGTGTCGTCGTCGGCATCGCCTCTCCCGGGATGGCGTGCGTGGTCGCTGCCGTCGTCGCCGGAGTCGGGGTCGTCGTACAGATCGGGATCCCGCGTACGCCGGTCCGGCGCGACCTCACGCTGGCTGACACCCACCCCGTCCGCGGGGCGCTGAAGGACATCCGCGAGGGCGTCGCCTACATGTTCAAGACGCCGTGGTTGCTCGCGACGCTGCTGTTCGCCTCGCTGATGGTGCTCGTCACGATGGGTCCGTTCGAGGTCCTCGTCCCGTTCCTGATCAAGGACCGGCTCGGCGGCGACGCGGGGGACCACGCGCTGGTGCTCGCGTCGTTCGGCGTCGGCGGTGGCGCCGGCTCGCTCGCGATGGCCTCGATGAAGATGCCGCGGCGCTACCTGACCTGGATGAACCTCGTCTGGGGTGTGGCCTGCCTGCCGATGGCAGTGATGGGCTTCGCGACGCAGCTGTGGGTGATGGTGGTGTGCGGGTTCCTGCTGGGCGTGCTGTTCTCGGCGCCCATGGTCATCTGGGGGACGCTGCTACAGCGAAGGGTGCCGCCTGAGCTGTTGGGCCGGGTGGCGTCGCTGGACTTCTTCGTATCGATCAGCCTGATGCCGATCTCGATGGCGCTGGCCGGCCCGGTCTCCGAGGCGATCGGCATCGGCAACACGTTCCTGATCGCCGGCATCACCCCGATCGTGTTCGCGGCGGTCGCGATCGTCTGGGCGAAGCTGCCCGAGGACGAGCTCGCCCACCCGCTCGACTGAGCTCAGAAGGGCGGCGGGCCGAGGATCTCGATGGCGCCGGTCTCCATCGCCGCGGCGCGAATGCGGTCGAAGTCCACCGGGATGGCCGTGCTGCCTTCGGGTGCGGGTTCACTGGCGAGCCGGAAGAACTTCTCGTCGACGCCGGGCGTCTGGAGCGTGAGCATCCGTGCCTCGGGCGAGGTCACCATGAAGGCGTGGGGGGCTCCTCTCGGGATGGCGACCATGCCACCCTCGGCGAGCGCCCGGCGTTGTCCGTCGAGGTCCAGGAGGATCTCGCCCTCGAGGATGTAGAAGGTCTCGTCGCACGCGGGATGGATGTGGACCGGCGTCACCTTGCCTTGTGCTCCGACGAACTCGAAGAGCAGGAACGCGCCGCCGCTCTCCTCGGAGGTCACCTTCCAGGTGTGCAGCCCGCCGCCGTAGAACCAGCGTTGTTCGCCTTCGCCACTGTCGCGGACTGTCGCTGCGAGTGTCTTCATGATGTGCCTCTTCACTGTTCGTGGGACACGCGTCCCATGATGAAACTAAGGTACCATGACGACTATGTCAACGGCCTACGAAGAATCCGGTCGCCGCAGCCAGAAGCAGCGCACCCGGACCGCGCTCGTTGAGGCGGCGCGTCGGCTGATCGCCGAGGGGGGTACCCCGCCGACGGTCCCGGAGGCCGCGGATGCGGCGTCGATCTCGCGGACAACCGCCTACCGCTACTTCGGCAACCAGCGCGCGCTGCTGACGGCTGCACATCCGGAGACCGAGCGGCACTCGTTGCTGCCCGAGGGCATCGGTGAGGATCCCGAGGAGCGACTGACGGCAGCTGTGACCGCGTTCCTCGAGATGGTCCTGGACACCGAGGCCCAGCAGCGCACGATGCTGAAGCTCTCGCTCGACGACTCCACGGTCCCTGACCAGCTCCCGCTGAGGAAGGGGCGTGCGATCCGCTGGTTCGAGGACGCGCTCGCCCCGCTGCTCCCGCAGCTCGGGTCGGACGGGATCCATAGGCTCGCGGTCGGGGTGCGGAGCGCGGTCGGCATCGAGTCGCTGGTCTGGCTGGTCGACGTGGCCGGGCTGACCCGTGAGGACGCAGCCGTACTGATGCAGACCTCGGCTGTGGCGCTGCTGCGCCACGCGGTCAGTCGGTGAGCGCGTCCCGCACCGGCAGGAACTTCGCCTGCGCCTCGGCGAGCTCGGCCTCGGGGTCGGAGTCGGCGACGATGCCGCAGCCCGCGAAGAGCCGCACCTGGTGCTCGTTGATCTCAGCCGAACGCAGGGCGATGCCGAACTCGCCGTCGCCGCCAGCGTCCATCCAGCCCACCGGGCCGGCGTAGCGCCCGCGGTCCATGCCCTCGATCTCGGCGATCATCTCGACCGCGACCTTGGTGGGCGTCCCGCCGACGGCGGCCGACGGGTGCAGTGCGGCCGCGAGCTCGAGAACGGTCGCGCCGTCAGAGTCGTGTACGACGCCGGCCACGTCGGTGGCGAGGTGCATCACGTTGGGCAGGTGCAGCACGAAGGGGACCTCGGGCACGTTCATGGAGGAGCAGTACGGCGCCAGCGACTCGGCGACCGAGCGGACGGCGTACTCGTGCTCCTCGAGGTCCTTCGAAGAGCGCGCCAGCTGTCCGGCGAGGGCGAGGTCGTGCTCGTCGTCGCCGGTACGACGGATGGTGCCGGCCAGCACGCGCGACATGACCAGGCCGCGCTCTCGTCGTACGAGCATCTCCGGCGTCGCCCCGAAGAGACCGTCGACGTGGAAGGTCCAGCACATCTCGTAGTCGTCGGCGAGCTTGCGCAGCGGCCAGCGCACGTCGATCGGTGCGTCCGCGGTGGCGACCAGGTCACGCGCGAGCACGACCTTCTCCAGCTCGCCGTCCTCGATCCGCGAGACCGCGCCGGCCACGACCGACTCCCATGCCGCGCCGCTCATCGCGCCGTCGGCGAAGGTCACGTTGCGGGGTGGGGGAACGTCCTGCTGGACGGTCAGCTCGGGGAGCGGAGCGAGCTCGTCGTCGCCGACGACGGTGACCCACGAGCGGTCGCCGCGGGTGCCCACGATGACGCGCGGCACCACGAGCACGCTGTCACCGGGGTCGTCAGCGAAGCCGAAGCTGCCGACACAGATCAGGCCCGAGCCCGGCACCTCCACCTCGTCGCGCACGACTGCGGCAGCCGACGTCGCCCGCCACCAGTCCACCGCGTCGGCGAACCTGTCGGGGCCGCTGGTGTGGCATCGCGCGGCGACGCCCCAGGCGACCATCCCCTTGCCGCGGCGCAGCCACGCCATCGGATAGTCGGGCGGAAGCAGGTCGAGGAGGTTCTCCGGCAGCCCCTCCGAGGCAGTCACCTCGACGGTGCGGGCGACGAGCCTATGGACGGGTTCGTCGCTCGTCGGGATCGGGCTGCTCACGCGAAAAAGGGTACGTGGTGGCGAGTCCCGCCGAGGCGGCACCTGTCAGGACCAGTAGATGACTACCTTGTCGCCGACCGACACCTGGTCGTAGAGCCACTCGATGCCCGCGCGGTCGCGGACGTTCACACATCCGTGCGAGGCGCCGGAGTAGCCGCGCGCCGCGAAGTCCGGCGAGTAGTGCACCGCCTGCCCGCCCGAGAAGAACATCGCGAACGGCATCGGGGTGTCGTAGAGCTTCGAGACGTGGTCGCGCGACTTCCAGCCCACGTTGAACAGGCCCTCGCGGGTCGGGGTGTACGACGAGCCGAAGCGCACTGCCATCGTGCGCTGGACCTTGCCGTCGATCACCCACCGGACGGTGCTGCTCGACTTGTCGACGCACATCGCCCTGCCCGTCGTACAACGTGGATCGAGCGGTGCCTGGGTGGAGACGTCACCGGGGAACCGGTTGGCCAGCTCGTCAGCGGTCGGCATACGGGTCATCGCGGCCAGCCGGTTCAGGGTGCGCTGGTCGACGTACCCGGTGACCGCGATCTCCCGCTTCTCCTGGAACCCCTTGATCGCGACTGTGGTGCTGCGGCCGTAGTCGTCGGTGACGTTTCCGAAGTACCACGCGATCTGGCGCAGCCGCGACTGCAGCTCGCGCACCTTGGGGCCGCGATCGCCCGGCCCCAGGATCCGCGGCCCCGGAGCAGGGACCGCCTGCGGGCGTTTGGCGGGGAATGGTGCCGTGACCTGGCGCCGGACCGGTTTCGGGGTCGCGCTCGCTGTGGGAGTCGAAGGTGACGCGGTGGGGCTCCCCGTCGTGGCGAGGTTCGCGGCGCTGCCGCCGTGCCCGGCGCCCGCTCGGCTGACGCCCCACCCGAGCGCCGAGGTGCCGACGAGCACGCCGGCGACCATGGCCACGGTGGCCACTCGGTTCACTCCTGTACCCATGGGCCACATCCTCGCGTGATCGGTTCCCTCAAGGAGTACGACGCACCGCGGCCAGATACGGTTCTGGCCGGCGCCGATGTGCTTCCGGCTCCTGCATAGGGTGACGACGTGACCCGCGCCAACCTGGACAAGAAACCGGCCGAGGTGCGGGCGATGTTCGACGACGTCGCCCCGCGCTACGACCTGACCAACGACGTGCTGTCCATGGGTCAGGACCGCCGGTGGCGCCGCGAGGTGCTCGAGGCCGTGGACCCCAAGCCGGGGGAGCGGGTGCTCGACCTGGCCGCCGGCACGGGCACGTCCTCGCAGCCGTTCCGCGACCGCGGCGCGACAGTGGTCCCGTGCGACTTCTCGGTCGGCATGCTGCAGGTGGGCAAGCGCAACCTGCCGCACCTGCCGTTCACGGCCGGCGACGGCACCCAGCTGCCCTTCGCCGACGACACCTTCGACGCGGTGACGATCTCCTTCGGTCTGCGCAACATCGTCGACCCGGACGCCGGCCTGCGCGAGATGCTGCGCGTCACCCGCCCCGGCGGCCGGCTGGTGGTGTGCGAGTTCAGCTCACCGACGTGGGCGCCGTTCCGCACGGTCTACATCGAGTACCTGATGAAGGCGCTCCCCTCACTCGCGCGCACGGTCTCCTCGAGCCCCGACGCCTACGTCTACCTCGCCGAGTCGATCCGCGCCTGGCCGAACCAGGAGGGCCTGGCCGCGCGCATCGAAGCCGCCGGCTGGGGCAACGTGGGCTGGCGCAACCTCACCGGCGGGATCGTGGCGCTGCACCGCGCGACTGCCTGACGGTTTCCCAGGTTATGAACCCTTCTTGCCTCTTCACACACAGTGCACGGTGTGTGAAGAGGCGGTTTGGGTTCATAACCTGGGAAACCGGCGCCCAAACGGCCCGACCTATCAGTACGCCTGCTGGTGCACGCAGAGCACGTTGTTGTCGGGGTCGAGGAACCAGGCTGCCTTCTCGCCCTCCATCGTGGCGATGTGGTCGACGGTCTTCAGACCGGGTACGTCGTAGTCCTCGAAGGCCACGCCCTTGCCCTCGAGCTCCTTGACCTCCTGCTCGACGTCGTCGACCTCCCAGCTGATGGCGGTGGCCTCCGAACGCTTGCCGCCCGGTCTGGGGAGCAGCATCAGCGTCGTACCGCCCCGAAGCTGGAACATGGCACTGCCTTCACCGTTGGTTCCGGTGAAGTCGAGCCCCAGCTTCTCGACGTAGAACTCCTTGGACCGGTCGACATCCTCGACCGGAAGCATCACTGCCACGACGCGGGTTGCGAGGGACATGTGGGCACCTCCTCGATTCGTCTTCCAGCGTCCTCCCGAGCTGTTCGGAGCTGCAAGGGACGAAAGCCACGGGTTCGGTTGGTGGACTCATATACACAACAGTGATGTGCCCTAAATCCGCTGGTCAGAGGCACATTCGGGGGTCCGGGGCGGGGTTCGCGCGATGTGAGCCAGACCTCTATGCTGACTCTCGTCGCAGGTTCGTGAAGATATTCACATGTTCACGAACCCACGCTGTTTCAGGGGAGGACCATGGAGCTCTACACGCCGGTTCTGGCACTGATGATCCTCGCGGCCGGTTTCGCGATCTTCTCGGTGGTGATCAGCTCGCTCACCGGCCCGAAGCGCTACAACCGGGCCAAGCTCGACTCCTACGAGTGCGGCATCGAGCCCACCCCGCAGCCGGTCGGCGGCGGCCGGTTCCCGGTGCGCTACTACATCACCGCGATGATGTTCATCGTCTTCGACATCGAGATCGTCTTCCTCTATCCGATCGCCGTCGCGTTCGACCAGATGCAGCTGTTCGGCCTGATCGAGATGGTGCTGTTCATCGTGCCGGTGTTCGTGGCCTACGTGTACGTCTGGCGCCGCGGGGGACTCGAATGGGACTGACCGGCGCCGGCAACGAGCAGGACTGGATGAGATAGATGGGTATCGAAGAGAAGCTGCCGAGCGGCGTACTCCTGACCACCGTCGAGGGCGTGGCCGGCTACATGCGCAAGGCCTCCTTCTGGCCGGCGACCTTCGGCCTGGCCTGCTGTGCGATCGAGATGATGACCAGCGGTGGCCCCAAGTACGACCTCGCGCGGTTCGGCATGGAGGTCTTCCGGGCGAGCCCGCGACAGGCAGACCTGATGATCGTGGCCGGCCGGGTGAGCCAGAAGATGGCGCCGGTGCTGCGCCAGATCTACGACCAGATGGCCGAGCCCAAGTGGGTGCTCGCCATGGGTGTCTGTGCCAGCTCCGGCGGCATGTTCAACAACTACGCGATCGTCCAGGGTGTCGACCACATCGTGCCGGTCGACATGTACCTCCCCGGCTGTCCGCCCAGACCCGAGATGCTGATCGACGCCATCCTCAAGCTGCACGACCAGGTCCAGGCAACCAAGCTCGGCGCCAACCGGCTCGTCGAGATCGAGGAAGCCGAGACGGTCGCACTCAACGCGCTGCCCTCCAGCCAGCTCAAGGGCCTGATGCGATGAACACCCCACGAAGTCGTTCGCTCCGCTCCCAACTACGCGGGGACCCCGAGTGATGGCCGACGACAACGACAAGCCCGACCTCACGACCGGGCCGCTCACCGAGCCCGGCACTGACGTCGACGCAACGGACAAGATGCCGGAGAACGTCCCCGCCGGCGACGGCACCGGCGAGATGGTCGGCCGCCGGGAGGGCATGTTCGGGGTCCGCGGCAGTGGCGACACCTCCGGGTACGGCGGCCTGACCCGTCCCGTCGAGATGCCGGGTGCCTCCACCCCGCCGTTCGGCGGCTGGATGGACGACGTGGCCACCGCGCTCGCCGAGGCGAACCGGTCTGCTGGGATCGAGTCGGCCGTCGAGAAGGTAGTCGTCCACCGCGGCGAGATCACCTTCCACGTCCGTCGCGAGGACCTGGTCGCCACCGCGAAGCTGCTCCGGGACGACGAGAAGCTGCGCTTCGAGTTCCTCTCCGGTGTCAGCGGCGTGCACTACCCAGACGACAAGGGCCGCGAGCTGCACGCGGTCTACCACCTGCTCTCGATGACCCACAACCGCCGGATCCGGCTCGAGGTCGCCGCCCCCGACGCGGACCCGCACATCCCCAGCGTGGTCGCGACGTACCCCACCGCCGACTGGCACGAGCGCGAGACCTTCGACTTCTTCGGCATCGTCTTCGACGGCCACCCAGCACTCACCCGCATCCAGATGCCCGACGACTGGCCCGGCCACCCGCAGCGCAAGGACTACCCGCTGGGCGGAATTCCCGTGGAGTACAAGGGCGGCACGATTCCCCCGCCCGACCAGCGGAGGTCTTACAACTGATGACTACCGAACAAGACGCCTACGCTCCGCAGGCCGAGACCAGCCAGGGCCGGGTCTTCACCGTCACCGGCCAGGACTGGGACTCCGTGGTCTCCGGCATCTCCGACGAGCACGACAACAAGGTCGTCGTGAACATGGGCCCGCAGCACCCGTCGACCCACGGGGTGCTCCGGCTGATCCTCGAGCTCGAGGGCGAGACGGTCACCGAGGCCCGCTGCGGCATCGGCTACCTGCACACCGGCATCGAGAAGAACATGGAGTTCCGCACCTGGGTGCAGGGCGTCACGTTCTGCACCCGGATGGACTACCTGAGCCCCTTCTACAACGAGATGACCTACTGCCTCGGCGTGGAGCGGCTGCTCGACATCGAGGACGACATCCCCGAGAAGGCACAGGTCATGCGCGTGCTCCTGATGGAGCTCAACCGCATCTCCTCCCACCTCGTCGCGATCGCGACCGGCGGCATGGAGATCGGCGCCCTGACCGTGATGACGATCGGCTTCCGGGAGCGCGAGCTGGTGCTCGACCTGTTCGAGCTGATCACCGGCCTGCGGATGAACCACGCGTTCATCCGCCCCGGCGGTGTCTCCCAGGACATGCCCCCGGGTGCGCTGGACCAGATCCGCGACTTCATCACGCTGATGAAGAAGCGCCTGCCCGAGTACGCCGCCCTGTGCAACGCCAACCCGATCTTCAAGGCTCGTCTCGAGGGCGTGGGCCAGCTCGACCTCGCCGGCTGCCTGGCGCTCGGGATGACCGGGCCGGTGCTGCGCTCGACCGGCTACCCGCATGACCTGCGCAAGTCCGAGCCCTACTCCGGCTACCAGGACTACGACTTCGACGTACAGACCTGGGACACGCCTGACGCCTACGGACGGTTCCGGATCCGCGTCAACGAGATGTGGGAGTCGCTGCGCATCGTCGAGCAGGCGGTCGACCGGCTCGCGAACCTCGAGGGCGCCCCGGTGATGGTCGGCGACAAGAAGATCGCCTGGCCGAGCCAGCTGTCCATCGGCAGCGACGGCATGGGCAACAGTCTGGACCACATCAAGCACATCATGGGCGAGTCGATGGAGGCCCTGATCCACCACTTCAAGCTGGTCACCGAGGGCTTCCGCGTCCCCGCCGGCCAGGCCTACGTCCCGATCGAGTCGCCCCGTGGCGAGCTCGGCGCCCACGTGGTCTCCGACGGCGGCACCCGCCCGTTCCGCGCGCACTTCCGGGACCCGTCTTTCGTCAACCTGCAGGCGACCTCGGTGATGAGCGAGGGCGGCATGGTGGCCGACGTGATCGTCGCCATCGCCTCCATCGACCCCGTGATGGGAGGTGTTGATCGATGAGTGAGAGCCGCATCCCCGGCGTCGACGACCACACCACCTCCACCGCGGTGTCGACCACCCCGGTCACGCGGGAAGCACCTCTCGACCCTGCGACGTACGCCGAGCTCGAGGAGATCGCTGCCCGCTACCCGCAGGCGCGGTCCGGCCTGCTGCCGATGCTGCACCTCGTGCAGAGCGTCGAGGGTCGCGTCACAGCGCGCGGCATCGAGGCCTGCGCCGCGATCCTCGACATCAGCGCGGCCGAGGTGAGCGGGGTCGCGACCTTCTACACGATGTACAAGCGCCGCCCGGTCGGTGACTACCACGTCGGCGTCTGCACCAACACGCTGTGCGCGATCATGGGCGGCGACCAGATCTTCGAGCGGCTCAAGGACCACCTCGACGTGGGCAACGACGAGACCACGGACGACGGCAAGGTCACCCTCGAGCACATCGAGTGCAACGCCGCCTGCGACTTCGCGCCGGTGATGACCGTCAACTGGGAGTTCATGGACAACATGACCCCCGAGTCGGCCACCCAGCTCGTCGACGACCTGCGCGCCGGCACCGAGGTGCACTCCACCCGGGGACCGCGGCTGTGCACCTGGCGCGAGGCCGAGCGTGTGCTGGCCGGCTTCCCCGACGGCCTCGCCGACGAGGGCCCTTCCGCCGGACCGGCGTCGCTGGTCGGGCTGAAGATCGCGCGTGAGCGCAACTGGACCGCGCCGTCGGTCAAGGAGGCCCAGGAGTCGCAACGCGAGGCCGACATCGACGAGGGCTCCACGTCGGCGGACAAGGCCGAAGGCAGCCACGAGGCCGAGCACACCAAGGCCGAGACCGAGGTCCAGGCATCGGATGCCGATGCCAAGCACGAGGACAACCCAGCGAACACGGGTGGTGACGACAAGTGACGGACATGCTGACCCCGGTGCTGACCGACAACTGGGGCAGCGACCGCTCCTGGACGCTGGCCGCCTACGAGGACCAGGGCGGGTACGCCGGGCTGCACAAGGCCCTGGCGATGTCGCCGTCCGAGGTCGTCGACGCAGTGAAGGCCTCGAACCTGCGTGGACGCGGAGGCGCGGGCTTCCCGACCGGCATGAAGTGGGGCTTCATCCCGCAGGACAACCCCAAGCCGAAGTATCTCGTGGTCAACGCCGACGAGTCGGAGCCGGGCACCTGCAAGGACATCCCGCTGATGATGGCGAGCCCGCACACCCTGGTGGAGGGCGTGATCATCAGCTCCTACGCGATCCGCGCCAACACTGCGTTCATCTACGTGCGCGGCGAGGTGCTGCACGTGATCCGCCGGCTCCAGCGCGCAGTGGAGGAGGCGAAGCTCGCGGGCCACCTCGGCAAGGACATCCACGGCTCGGGCTACGACCTCGAGCTGATCGTGCATGCCGGTGCCGGCGCCTACATCTGTGGCGAGGAGACCGCGCTGCTCGACTCGCTCGAGGGTCGTCGCGGTCAACCACGCCTGCGGCCGCCGTTCCCTGCAGTCGCTGGCCTCTACGCCAGTCCGACGGTGATCAACAACGTGGAGTCGATCGCGTCCGTGCCGAGCATCATCGACCGCGGCGCCGACTGGTTCGCGGCGATGGGCACCGAGAAGTCCAAGGGCTTCGGCATCTTCTCGCTCTCCGGTCACGTCACGAACCCGGGTCAGTTCGAGGCGCCCCTGGGTATCACGCTGCGCGAGCTGATCGAGCTTGCCGGCGGCATGCGCGAGGGCCACGAGCTGAAGTTCTGGACACCGGGTGGGTCCAGCACGCCACTGCTCACCGACGAGCACCTCGACATCCCGCTCGACTTCGAAGCCGTCGGCGCTGCGGGCTCGATGCTCGGCACCCGCGCCCTGCAGATCTTCGACGAGACCACCTGCGTGGTCCGCGCGGTGCTGCGCTGGACGGAGTTCTACAAGCACGAGTCCTGCGGCAAGTGCACCCCGTGCCGCGAGGGCACCTGGTGGCTGGCGCAGACGCTCGCCCGCCTCGAGCAGGGTCAGGGCACCGAGGCCGACCTCGACCTCCTGCTCGACCAGTGCGACAACATCCTGGGTCGCTCGTTCTGTGCGCTCGGTGATGGCGCGACCAGCCCGATCAGCTCGTCCATCCAGTACTTCAGGGACGAGTACATCGCCCACCTGACCCAGGGTGGCTGCCCTTTAGACCGCGAGGCCTCGACGATCTTCGCGAAGGTGGAGGCAAACGCATGACGACCACTCCCGAGAGGTCGAAGGAGAAGTCGCCGGAGAAGTCCGACGAGGTGACGCTGACCATCGACGGCGTCGAGGTCTCCGTCCCGAAGAACACGCTGGTGATCCGGGCCGCTGAGCGCATCGGCGTGCAGATCCCGCGGTTCTGCGACCACCCGCTCCTGGCCCCGGTCGGCGCCTGCCGCCAATGCCTGGTCGACGTTCCGGACGGCGGCAACGGCCGGCCGATCCCCAAGCCGCAGGCGTCCTGCACGATCACCGTCGCCGAGGGGATGGTGGTCAACACCCAGGCCACGTCACCGGTGGCCGACAAGGCGCAGCAGGGAATCATGGAGTTCCTGCTGATCAACCACCCGCTCGACTGCCCGGTCTGCGACAAGGGTGGCGAGTGTCCGCTGCAGAACCAGGCGATGAGCAACGGCCGCGGCGAGACCAGGTTCACCGAGCAGAAGCGCGTCTTCCCCAAGCCGATCAACATCTCCGCGCAGGTGCTGCTCGACCGCGAGCGCTGCGTGCTCTGCGCCCGCTGCACCCGCTTCTCCGAGCAGATTGCCGGCGACCCGTTCATCGCGCTGATCGAGCGTGGCGCCCTCCAGCAGGTCGGCATCTACGAGAAGGAGCCCTTCGAGAGCTACTTCTCCGGCAACACCATCCAGATCTGCCCGGTCGGGGCGCTCACCTCCACGGCGTACCGCTTCCGGTCCCGGCCGTTCGACCTGGTCTCCACGCCGTCAGTCGCCGAGATCGACGCCTGCGGATCGGCCATCCGCGTCGACCACCGCCGCGGCAAGGTGATGCGCCGCCTCTCCGGCGACGACCCCGAGGTCAACGAGGAGTGGATCACCGACAAGGACCGGTTCGCCTACACCTACGCGATGCAGGACGACCGGCTCACCTACCCGATGGTCCGCGACGACGATTCAGGCGAGCTGCGCGCGGCGAGCTGGCCCGAGGCGTTCGTCGTGGCTGCCCGCGGTCTCGCCGCCGCCCGTGACGCCGGCGGCGTCGGTGTGCTGACCGGCGGCCGGCTCACTGCCGAGGACTCCTACGCCTACTCCAAGTTCGCGCGCGTGGCGCTGGGCACGAACGACATCGACTTCCGCGCCAGGCCTCACTCGGAGGAGGAGGCCGGGTTCCTCGCCTCGCAGGTCGTGCTCGGGGGCCCCGGCAACAACGCAGTGACGTATGCCGACCTCGAGAGCGCGCGTTCCGTCGTCATGGTCGGGCTGGAGCCCGAGGACGAGGCCGGCACGATCTTCCTGCGCCTGCGCAAGGCCGCCCGTGGCCGGTTGCTGCCGATCTACTCGATCGCGCCGTTCACCTCGCGGGGACTGCACAAGATGTCCGGCACCCTGATCCCGACCCGTCCCGGCGAGGAGGCCGCTGCACTCGACGCACTCGCGCACGACGGCAGCATCGCCCTCGACAGCGGCGCGCTGCTGCTCGTGGGCGAGCGGACCGCGTCGTCGCCCGGCGCCCTGTCCGCCGTGTCGCGGCTGGCCGCGACCACCGGAGCCCGGATCGCCTGGATCCCGCGTCGTGCCGGAGACCGGGGCGCCGTCGAGACGGGCGCCCTGCCCAACCTGCTTCCCGGTGGCCGCCCGGTCGCCGATGCGTCGGCGCGCGTCGACCTGGCCACCGCCTGGGGCGTCGAGCACCTGCCCGAGGACTCCGGGCGCGACGGCGGGGCCATCGTGGCCGCCGCCGCTGCAGGTGAGCTCGGTGGCCTGGTCGTCGGTGGGGTCGACCCGGGCGACCTGTCCGACCCGGCCCTGGCCCGTCAGGCGATCGAGACCGCCGGCTTCGTGGTGTCCCTCGAGGTGCGTGCCTCCGAGGTCACCCGTGCCGCCGACGTCGTGTTTCCGGTAGCGCCGGTCACCGACCGCGCCGGCACGTTCGTCAACTGGGAGGGCAGGGTGCGCCAGTTCGGCAAGGTCCTGCACAACCCCAACTCGCTCCCGGACCTCCGCGTCCTGGCCGGGATCGCCGAGGAGATCGGCACCGGGCTGACTCATGGGCTGGGTTGGCGGACCCCCGAGCAGGTCTGGACGGAGATGACCCAGGTCGGTCCGTGGGACGGCGAGCGCACCTCGGTGGTTGAGGAGCGAGGAACGAGCGTCTCGAAACCACAACCAGGCGAGTATGTCCTTGCGTCGTGGAAGCAGCTGATCGACGACGGCCGGATGCAGGACGGTGCCGAGGACATGCGCCGCACTGCTCGCAAGCCGGTCGTGCTGGTCGGCGCCGCAACGCTGGCCGAGCTCGCTGTGACCGAGGGCGACCTGGTCACGCTGACCGGGCCGCTCGGCTCGGTCCAGCTGCCCGTCGGGGTCGCCGACCTCACCGACGGCACCGTCTGGGCGCCGGCGAGCGCGCCCGGCGCCTCGGTCCGTCATCTGGTCGGTCCGGCCGGCTGCACCGTCACCGTGACCGGAGGTGCCCAGTGATGCACCCAGTGATCCAGCACGCGATCCCTCTCGCCGACACCGGCCTCAGCGCGTTCGGCAAGGACCCGGTCTGGCTGGTCATCGTCAAGGCCGTGCTGATCTTCGTGATCCTGGTGCTGCTGACGCTCTTCAACATCTGGTGGGAGCGCCGTGTGGTGGCCCGGATGCAGCACCGCATCGGGCCCAACGTGCACGGCCCCTTCGGCCTGCTGCAGAGCCTGGCCGACGGCGTGAAGCTGGCGCTCAAGGAGGACATCGTCCCCAAGGCTGCGGACAAGCTGGTCTTCGTGATCGCGCCGGTGATCGCCACGGTGCCGGCGTTCGTGACCTTCGCGGTGATCCCGTTCGGCCCGGTCGTGGACGTGCCGTTCACCGACATCACGACCCCGCTCCAGCTCACCGACATGCCGGTCGCTGTCATCTTCGTGATGGCGATCGCGTCGATCGGCATCTACGGCATCGTGCTCGGTGGCTGGTCCTCCGGGTCGACGTACTCCCTGCTCGGCGGGCTTCGATCGAGCGCCCAGATGATCTCCTACGAGGTCGCGATGGGCCTGGCGCTGGTGGCGGTCTTCCTGCATGCCGGGTCGATGTCCACCTCGGAGATCGTGGAGTCACAGAAGGACGTGTGGTTCGCGTTCACGCTGATCCCGTCGTTCGTGATCTACGTGATCGCGATGATCGGTGAGACCAACCGGGCGCCGTTCGACCTGCCCGAGGCCGAGGGCGAGCTGGTCGGCGGGTTCCACACGGAGTACTCCTCGCTGAAGTTCGCGCTGTTCTTCCTGGCCGAGTACATCAACATGGCCACCGTCTCCGCGCTGGCGACCACGCTGTTCCTCGGTGGCTGGCGTGCCCCGTGGCCGCTCTCGATGTGGGACGGCGCGAACGAGGGCTACTGGCCGTTCGTCTGGTTCATGGCCAAGGTGATGTTCTTCATCTTCATCTTCATCTGGCTGCGTGGCTCGCTGCCGCGGCTGCGCTACGACCAGTTCATGCACTTCGGCTGGAAGTGGCTGATCCCCGGCTCGATCGTCTGGATCGTGGCCGTCGCCGCGATCCGCGTCGTTGACCTGCGCGGCGGCTTCGACCAGCGCATCCTGCTCGGGTTGGGTGCCGGCGTGCTCCTGCTCGCGATCGCTTCCTGGTTCATCCCGGAGAAGGCCGAACCCGACGAGCCGGCCGCCTCCGAACCATTCGATGCATTCGCCGGTGGGTATCCGGTGCCGCCGATGCCTGCCCCGGGGCCGGCCTCGACCGACCTCGACACCACTGGAGGAAAGCGCTGATGGCGTCCCTGAAAGAACAGCTCTGGGACCCGGTCGCCGGGTTCGGCGTGACCTTCCGGACCATGTTCCGCAAGGTCGTCACCGAGCAGTACCCGTTCGAGAAGAACCCCACGGCGCCCCGGTTCCACGGGCGACACCAGCTCAACCGCTGGCCCGACGGGCTGGAGAAGTGCATCGGCTGCGAGCTGTGCGCATGGGCCTGCCCGGCCGACGCGATCTACGTCGAGGGTGCCTCGAACGACGACTCGGATGACGGGTCTGGACGGTTCAGCCCCGGCGAGCGCTACGGCCGCGTCTACCAGATCAACTACCTGCGCTGCATCCTGTGCGGGCTGTGCATCGAGGCCTGCCCGACCCGCGCCCTGACCATGACCAACGAGTACGAGCTGGCCGACAACAACCGCGGGGACCTGATCTACGAGAAGTCCGACCTGCTCGCGCCGCTCCTGCCGGGCATGGAGCAGCCGCCGCACGCGATGCGGCTCGGTGACGACGAGGGCGACTACTACCGGGGGAGCTTCCGCCGTCGCGACGACGAGACGCCAGCACCAGCCCAGGAGGGTGGAGGCACCGCATGATCGCCTTCTGGATCCTCGCCCCGGTGATGGTGGTCTGCGCACTGGGCCTGCTGTTCGCCCGCAAGGCCGTGCACTGCGCGCTGCTGCTCGCGGTCGTGATGATCAGCCTGGCCGTGCTGTACGCCGTGCTGGACGCGCCGTTCCTGTTCGCGGTGCAGATCATCGTCTACACCGGTGCGATCCTGATGCTCTTCCTGTTCGTGCTGATGCTGGTCGGCGTCGATGCTTCCGACTCTGTCGTAGAGACGATCCGGGGCCAGCGCCTGTTCGCTGTGCTCGTCGGCCTCGTCTTCGGCGCCACGCTGGTCCTCGGGGTCGCGCAGCTCTCGGTCGGTGCGATGGTCGGGCTCGACCAGGCCAACGAGGACGGCAACGTCCCTGCGATCGCGCAGCTGCTGTTCACCAAGTACGTCTTCGCGTTCGAGGTGACCTCCGCGCTGCTGATCACTGCCGCGCTCGGCGCGATGGTGCTCGCGCACCGTGAGCGGATCACGCCGAAGCTCGGCCAGGCCGACCTCGCGGCGCAGCGGATGCGGGACTACGCGGACCACGGGAAGCACGTCGGTCCGCTGCCCCCACCGGGTGTCTTCGCCCGGCACAACGCCGTCGACACCCCGGCGCTGCTGCCCGACGGGACGGCGTCACCCGCGTCGATCTCGCGCGTGCTCCTCGCCCGCGGGTCGGTCAAGGACGCCCCGGGTAGCGCCAAGCAGGTCGAGCGGATCGGCGGCGACGACGAGTCAGTCGCTCCTCGTGACGACCACGGGGGTGCAGGACGATGAACACCCCACACGAATGCTCGCTTCGCTCCGCTTCGAGCGGGGGCCCCGAATGAGCGCCACCCCTTTCATCGTGCTCTCCGCGATCCTGTTCACGATCGGCGCGGTCGGCGTACTCACCCGACGCAACGCCATCGTGGTCTTCATGTGCGTGGAGCTGATGCTCAACGCCAGCAACCTCGCGCTGATCACCTTCGCCCGGGTCAACGGCAACCTCGAGGGGCAGATCGCGGCGTTCTTCGTCATGGTCGTGGCCGCCGCCGAGGTCGTGGTCGGGCTCGCGATCATCATGACCATCTTCCGCACCCGCCGCTCGGCCTCGGTCGACGACGCCAGTCTGCTGAAGTACTGAGGTACTCGACGTGATCCCATCTGTCATTCCCTTCCTCGCCGAGGAGGGCCATGGCCACGTGCCCGTCGTGGACCCGAGCTCCGCCGGGTCGTTGTCGTTCCTGCTGGTGCTCGTCATCGCGTTGCCCGCATTCGGTGCCGCGGTGCTGCTGCTCGGCGGACGACGCACCAACCCCTTCGGTCACCTGCTCGGTACGGCGACCGTGGCCGGATCCTTCGTCTGCTCGCTGGTGCTGTTCTTCTCGATCCTCGGCCGATCTGCCGACGACCGGCAGATCAGCGTGAACCTCTGGACGTGGTTCTCCTCCGGTGACTGGACCGTCGAGCTCGGGCTGCTCTATGACCCGCTCTCGGCACTGTTCCTGCTGCTGATCACCGGGGTCGGCTCGCTGATCCACCTCTACTCGGTCGGTTACATGGCGCACGACGAGCGCCGCCGCCGGTTCTTCGCCTACCTGAACCTGTTCATCACGGCGATGCTCGTCCTGGTGCTCGCCTCGGACTACGTCGGCGTGTTCCTCGGCTGGGAGGGCGTCGGCCTGGCGTCGTACCTGCTGATCGGGTTCTGGCAGCACAAGCCCACCGCCGCGGCTGCCTCCAAGAAGGCGTTCGTGATCAACCGCGTCGGTGACATCGGGCTCTCGCTCGGCGTCGGTCTGATCTTCGTCACCTTCGGCACCACCTCGTTCGAGGGCGTGTCCGCGCTCACCGAGGGCGCGTCGCAGGGCGTGATGACCTCGATCGGCCTGCTGTTGCTGCTGGCAGCCTGCGGAAAGTCCGCGCAGTTCCCGCTGCAGACCTGGCTGCTCGACGCGATGGAGGGTCCGACCCCCGTGTCGGCGCTCATCCACGCGGCGACCATGGTGACCGCGGGCGTCTACCTGATCGTCCGCTCCCAGTTCATCTTCGAGTACTCCGCCGACGCGCGCCTCGCGGTCGCGATCGTCGGCACGATCACCCTGCTGATCGGTGCCTGGATCGGCTGCGCGAAGGACGACATCAAGAAGGTGCTCGCCGGCTCCACGATGAGCCAGATCGGCTACATGATCCTTGCCTCCGGGCTGGGCGTCGCCGGCTACGCGTTCGCGATCTTCCACCTGCTGACGCACGGCTTCTTCAAGGCCAACATGTTCCTCGGTGCCGGCTCGGTGATGCATGCGACCGAGGACGACGTCGACATGCGCCACTACGGCGCGCTGCGCAAGGCCATGCCGGTCACCTTCATGACGTTCGCGATGGGGTACCTCGCGATCATCGGCTTCCCGGGCTTCGCCGGGTTCTGGTCCAAGGACAAGATCATCGAGACCGCGCTCGCGCAGAACACCACGCTCGGCATCTGTGCCCTGCTCGGCGCCGGCGTCACCGGTTTCTACATGACCCGGTTGATGCTGCTGACCTTCTTCACCAAGGAGCGATGGGAGCCCGAGGTGCACCCGCACGAGTCGCCGAAGGTGATGACCGTGCCGTTGATCGTGCTCGCCGCGCTCTCGGTGCTCGGTGGCTTCCTGCTGCTCAACGACTGGATCGTGAAGTTCCTGTCACCGGTCGTGGGTGAGGCTCCGCACGAGGAGCCGCCCATCCCGGCGCTGGCCGTCACCGCACTAGCAGTGCTGGTCGTCGCGGTCGGTGTCGCGCTGGCGTGGTTCCTGGTCGGCAAGCGTGACGTGCCGCGGACCGCGCCGACGAAGGTGTCGGTCTTCACCGCCGCCGGCCGCAACGACCTCTACGCCGACGCGTTCAACGACCTGGTGATCGTGGCGCCGGGCAAGAGCTTCACGGGTGGCCTGGCCACGTTCGACCGGAGTGCCGTGGACGGCGGGTTCGTCGGGACAGCGAACGCTCTCGGCGGGCTGTCCAGCCGACTGCGGCTCGCGCAGAACGGGTTCGTCCGCTCCTACGCGCTCTCGTTGCTCATCGGCGCCGCCCTGGTCCTGATCGCGCTCGTGGTGGTGAACCTCGCATGAATTCACCCCACGAAATCGCGGGTTCCTTCCGCTGCGCTCCCTCCACCCACGATTCCGCGGGGGCCCCGAAATGAATCTTCCCTGGCTGACCATCCTCCTGCTGCTCCCGATCCTCGGGTCGTTCGTGGTTGCGTTCCTGCCTGCGCGCGCAAACGCAGCGGCGCCCAAGCAGATCGCTCTCGGCTTCTCGGTGCTCACGCTCGCGCTCGGGGTGGCGCTCGCCATCGGCTACGAGGCCGACGGCGGCATGCAGTACACCGAGGACAACGTCTGGATCCGCCTGTTCGGCGCCCACTACGCCCTCGGCGTCGACGGGATCGGACTGACCCTGGTCCTGCTCACCGTGATCCTCACCCCGGTCGTGATGCTGGCCTCGTGGAACGACGGCGAGGGTGGGCGGTGGGGACCCAAGGGCTTCTTCGCCTGGATCCTGGCACTCGAGGGTCTCTCCATCGGTGTCTTCGCCGCGACCGACGTGTTCTTGTTCTACGTCTTCTTCGAGGCGACCCTGATCCCGGTCTACTTCCTGATTGCGGGGTACGGCGGACCGGCGCGCGTTCGTGCCGCGGTGAAGTTCCTGCTGTTCTCGCTGGCGGGCGGGCTGGTGATGCTCGCGTCAGTGATCGGGCTCTACGTCGAGTCCTCGAAGACAGCCGACGGTCCGACGTACCTCATCTCCGAGCTGGCCGAGATCGACTTCGGCACCTCGGTCGGTCGCTGGATGTTCCTCGGCTTCTTCATCGCCTTCGCGATCAAGGCACCGATGTTCCCGGTGCACACCTGGCTCCCGGACACGACCGAGAGCGCCACCCCTGGCACCTCGGTGCTGCTGGTCAGCATCCTGGACAAGATCGGCACCTTCGGGATGATCCGGTTCTGCCTCGAGCTGTTCCCGGAGGCGTCGCGCTGGGCGACCCCCGTGGTGGTCGTGCTCGCGATCATCAGCATCCTCTACGGCGCCTTCATGGCGATCGGCTCGAACAACATCCCGCGCCTGATCGCCTACACGAGCGTGTCGCACTTCGGGTTCATCGTGCTGGGCATCTTCGTGATGAACAGCCAGGGCCTCTCCGGCGCCAACCTCTACATGTTCAACCACGGTCTGTCGACGGCGGCGCTGTTCCTCGTCACCGGCTACCTGATCAAGCGGGGTGACTCCGCGCTGATCAGCGACTACGGCGGTGTCGAGAAGGTCGCCCCAGTGCTGGCCGGCCTCTTCCTGGTCTCCGGCCTCTCGTCCCTCTCGTTGCCGGGGCTCTCGCCGTTCGTCTCCGAGCTGCTCGTGATGGTCGGCGCGTTCGTGCACTCGCCCTGGACAGCGGCGTTCGCGGTCCCGGCCATCGTGCTGGCCGCGATCTACATCCTGTGGATGTACCAGCGCACCATGACCGGCCCGGTGCTCGAGCGCGCCGTCGGGATGAAGGACCTCAACGTCCGCGAGATCTCTGCGCTCGCACCGCTGCTGGTGCTCATCGTGGTGCTCGGGTTCTTCCCGAAGCCGCTGCTCGACATCATCAACCCGGCGGTCGAGCACACCATGTCCGAGGTCGGCACCACCGACCCGCAGCCGAAGGTGACTGAGGGGGAGGCGGCCAAGTGAACGAGTTCGTTGCTCCGAAGATCGAGTACTTCACCGTCTCGCCGATCCTGATCGTCCTCGGGGTCGCCGTGATCGGCGTACTCATCGAGGCCTTCGCCCCACGTGGTCGGCGCTACCTCATCCAGGTCGTGCTCGCCCTCCTGGGCCTGGCCGCTGCGTTCGTGACCACTGCCATCGTCTTCGGTCGGCTCAACCCGGGTTCCGACGAACCCAAGGGCGGCAAGGTCGTGGCGATGGGCGCGCTGGCCGTCGACGGGCCGGCGCTGTTCTGCTGGCTCCTGGTGCTGGTGCTCGCGGTCCTGAGCGTGCTGCTGTTCGCCGAACGACACCTCGAGGGCGGGGTCACCTCCTTCGCGGGTCAGGCCGCCGCACTGCCGGGCACCGAGGCGGAGCGGGAGGCGTCCACCAAGGGCCTCGAGCACACCGAGGTCTTCCCGCTGATGATGTTCGCGGTCAGCGGCATGCTGATGTTCCCGGCGGCCAACGACCTGCTGACGATGTTCGTGGCGCTGGAAGTCCTCTCCCTCCCGCTCTACCTGCTCTGCGGACTGGCGCGACGCCGGCGGCTGCTGAGCCAGGAGGCGGCGCTGAAGTACTTCCTGCTCGGTGCGTTCAGCTCCGGCTTCTTCGTCTACGGCATCGCGTTGATCTACGGGTACGCCGGGTCGATGGGCTTCGCCGAGATCGCCGAGGCGGTTTCCGGACAGGCCGGCGACCAGGCCCTGCTCCTCGGTGGCATCGCGCTGCTGGCGGTCGGCCTGCTGTTCAAGGTCGGCGCCGTGCCGTTCCACTCGTGGACCCCCGACGTCTACCAGGGAGCGCCGACCGCCGTGACCGCGTTCATGGCGGCCGCCACCAAGGTCGCCGCGTTCGGCGCGCTGCTCCGGCTGTTCTACGTCGCGTTCGGCGCCAACCGGACCGAGTGGCTCCCGATGATCTGGATCGTCGCGATCCTGACCATGGTCGTCGGGTCGGTGCTGGCGCTGACCCAGACCGACGTCAAGCGGCTGCTCGCCTACTCCTCGATCGCCCACGCCGGCTTCATCCTGACCGGCTTCCTCGGGATCCGCTCGCTCACCGACGTGGCCGGCGGCAGCCTGACCGGGATCTCGGCAGTGCTGTTCTACCTGACGACCTACGCCTTCACCACGATGGCAGCGTTCGCGCTGGTCACCGTCGTCCGCGACGCCGGCGGCGAGGCGACCAGCCTCGCGCGCTGGCGGGGACTCGGCAAGGAGTCGCCCCTCGTGGCGGGGCTGTTCGCGTTCCTCCTGCTCGCGATGGCCGGCATCCCGCTGACCAGTGGGTTCACCGGCAAGTGGGCGGTGTTCGCCGCAGCGTTGTCCGCTGGCGCGTGGCCGGTGGTGATCGTCGCGGTGCTGGCGTCGGCCGTGGCGGCGTACTTCTACGTCAAGGTGATCGTGCTGATGTTCTTCGAGGAGCCCATCGGCGAAGGTCCCAGCGTCACCAACCCGAGCGTGCTCACCGGCACCGTCATCGCAGTCGGCGTGAGCGCGACCCTGCTGCTCGGCATAGTCCCGGGCGCCCTGATCGACCTGCTCGGCCGCGTGGGAGTATTCATCAGGTGAGCTCCCCGCTGGCCCTGCCGATCCTCGACGAGGATCTCGAAGCACGGCTGCGCGCGAGGATGGACGAGGTCGAGAAGGCCCTGCTCGAGCACGTGCAGAGCGAGGCGAGCTTCGTCACGGTGGCTGCGCGTCACCTGATGGACGCCGGGGGCAAGCGGTTCCGCCCGCTGCTGGTGCTGCTGGCAGCCGAGACGGGCGACCCGACTCGCGACGGCGTCCTCACCTCGGCGTGTGTCGTGGAGCTGACCCACCTCGCGTCGCTCTACCACGACGACGTGATGGACGAGGCCGACCTGCGCCGCGGCGCCGAGTCGGCCAACGCCCGCTGGGACAACCACGTCGCGATCCTCACCGGCGACTTCCTGTTCTCCAAGTCCTCCGAGCTCACCGCCGAGCTCGGGGACGAGGCCGTGCGCATCCAGGCGCGCACGTTCACCCGGCTCGTCGAGGGGCAGATCCTCGAGACCCTCGGTCCGACGGACGACCAGGACCCCCTCGAGCACTACCTGCGCGTCGTGGCGGGCAAGACCGGCTCGCTGATCTCGACCTCCGCGCGCTATGGCGCCCGCTTCTCCGGGGCACCCAGCGACGTCGAGGAGGCGCTGACGGAGTACGGCGAGAAGGTCGGTGTCGCCTTCCAGCTCTCCGACGACATCCTCGACGTGGCCTCCGAGACCGAGGTCTCCGGCAAGACCCCGGGCACCGACCTGCGCGAGGGCGTGCCGACGCTGCCGGTGCTGATCGCCAAGCGCTCCACCGACCCCGCGGACGCCCGGCTGCTCGAGCTCCTCGACTCGGACCTCTCCGACGACGAACTGCTCAGCGAGACCCTCGCCCTCCTCCGGGCGCATCCCGCCATGGCCGAGGCCCGCGCCTACGTGGTGAACCTGGCCAGCGAGGCCAAGACGCTGCTCAAGGTGCTCCCCGACAGCCCCGCCCGCACTGCTCTCGAGGACTTCGCCGACGTGGTCGCCACCCGCTCGAGCTGACTCACAGGGCGCAGCGAAAGCCCTGGTGTCCCGTGGACGAGTCAGGCGTGCTCGACGTGCGTGCCGAGACCCGGTAGCGGTTGCAGTACGACGCGTGGCACAGGTAGGAGCCGCCCCGGATCACCCGGGACCCCGGCTCGCTGACCGACCAGGGATCGCCGGTCCACTCCCAGACGTTGCCGGCCACGTTGAACAAGCCGTAGCCGTTCGGCTCGAAGGAGTCGACCGGGGCGACCCCGAACCACCCGTCGTCCAGAGTGTTGGTGACCGGGAAGCTGCCCTGCCAGATGTTGCACGCGTGCCGGCCTTCGGGCAGCAGGTCGTCACCCCACGGATAGCGGGCCTGGCGCAGGCCGCCCCGCGCGGCGTACTCCCACTCGACCTCGGTGGGCAGCCGGACCTCGGCCCACAGGCAGTAGGCGAGCGAGTCGTTCCAGGAGACGTGGACCACCGGGTGGTTCCCGCGGCCCGCGAGGTCGCTGTCCGGGCCCTCGGGTCGACACCACGAAGCACCTCCCACCGCTGCCCACCACGGTGCCTCGACCGCACGGTCGGAGTCGCGCAGGTCGGCGGGGAGGAGGCCCTCGAAGACGAACGACCAGCCGAAACGCTCGGCGTCGGTGACGTGGCCGGTGGCCCCGACGAACGCCGCGAAGCGCTCGTTGCTGACGCAGTGGGCGTCGATCGCGAACGGCGCCACCTGCACCTCCCGCACCGGCCCCTCGCCGTCGCCTGGCACTGCCTCGGGGTGCTCCGACCCCATGGCGAAGCTGCCGCCGCGGAGGGGCATCAGCCGGAGTCCCGCGTCGGGGGACCAGCCCGGACCGTCCGATCGGGCGGGCTCGGGCAGGGGAGCCACGGCAGCGCCGGCGACGCGGTCCGCAGATCCCGGGGTGCAGCAGGCGCCACTCATGACGCGCCCTTCGCCGCAGCTGCGACGAGGGGGAGTCCCAGGTAGGACAGGTCACGCTGCTGCCGGTCGACCAGCCAGTCGTCGTACGGCCACTGCGAGGTCTTCACCACGACCACGTCGAGGTCGCGGTCGAGGTAGACGAACTGGCCACGGCTGCCGTCGGCGGTGGCCCGTCGACCGGTGCCGTCGGTCGGCCACCAGTGGTAGCCGAAGCCGGCGTGCGTGGTGATGGCGCTCGGCAGCCGCCCTGGCGCGAGGAAGGGGTACGCCGCACGCGTGCTCTGCTCGGCCCAGGCCTCGTCGAGGACTCGCCGGGACTCCACGACTCCGTCGAGCTGGAGGAGCCCGATCCTTGCCCAGTCGCGGGCGGTCGCGGCGAGACTGCCGCCCGCCATCGCGACGCCCACCGAGTCGGTGCCCACATAGGCCGCAGAGGTGCACCCGAGGGTGCGCCAGAGTTCGCTCAGGGCGACGTCGTACGCCGCACCCGTTGCCCGTTCGCGGACCCAGTCGAGGACCTGCGAGTCGGCGGTGCAGTACTCGAAGCGGGTCCCGGGCATCGAACGCGGCTCGATCTCGGCCAACAGCGATCGCGACTCACCGCCCTCGCCGAAGCAGGCCAGGAGGCGGCTGGCCGGGCTCGTGGGGTCGCGATGGTCCTCGAGCCAGTCGACGCCCGAGGTCATGGTGAGCAGGTCGCGCACGGTGCAGTCGCCGTAGCCACTGGTGGTCAGCTCGGGCACGTGGTCGACCACGCGGTCCGCGATGCGGAGTGCCCCCGACCGCACCGCGATCCCCACCAGGTGGGCCAGCGCCGACTTCGTCATGGACGCACCGAGAAACACGTCGTCCCGTCCGAGACCGTCGGCGTACCACTCGTGGACGACCCGGCCGTGGAGCAGCACCGTCAGTGACGTGCCGTGGGTGCAGGCGTTCCACTCGTCCAGGTCGAACATCCGGCCCATGCCGGCGATGTCTACGTGCAGGCCGCCGGGCTCATCCCGCAGGTCCGCCGACCCGCCCGGCGGCACGGTGCGGAAGGTCTGGGCGGGCTCGTGTTGCGGGTTGACGAAGGTGAGTCCGGAGAGGCTGGACGTCACCATCAGTCGATGCGGGGGCTGTTCGCCAGCAGCTTGCGGGTGTACTCCTCCTGCGGCCGGTCCATCACCTCGACGACGGAGCCTGACTCGACCACCCGGCCGGCGTTGAGGATCTGCACCCGGTCGGCGATGGAGCGCACCAGGGCGAGGTTGTGGGTCACGAACAACATGCTGATCCCGCGCGAGACCCGCAGTGACTCCAGCAGCGAGACGATCGATCCCTGCACCGAGACGTCGAGCGCCGAGGTGATCTCGTCGCAGACCAGGACGTCGGGCTCCGCGGCGAGTGCCCGGGCGATCGCCACCCGCTGCCGCTCGCCGCCGGAGAGCCTGTTCGCCTGGTACTTCAGCACCGCCGGGCCGAGCGCGACCTGGTCGAGCAGCTCGATGACCCGCTCTGTGGCCGCCTTTCCGGAGGCGATGCCGAAGAGCTCCATCGGCCGCTTGACGATCTGCTCGATCGTGAGCCGGGGGTTCAGGGACAGGTAGGGGTTCTGGAAGATGTACTGGATGCGCTTGCGGTCCTCGGCGCTGCGCTTGCGGGAGCCGTGGCCGAGCTGGTTGCCCTCGAAGGTGAGATTGCCGGTCCACTCCTTGTGCAGGCCGCCGACGCAGCGGGAGATGGTTGTCTTGCCGGAGCCGGACTCGCCGACCAGGGCGACGACCTCGGCCTTGCCCAGGTCGAAGGTGACGTCGAAGACCACCTGCTTGTGGCCGTAGAAGACGCCCAGGTCCTCGAGGCTGAGGATGATGTCGCGCGCCTTGTCCGGGTCGGTGTCCGGCACGGTCCCCCGGGAGATGTCCCAGCTCCCGATGTCGCCCACCCGGATGCAACGCACCTCGTGGCCAGGAGCGACCTCGCGCAGCTCGGGTACCCCGTGCCTGCACTCGTCGATGGCGAACTCACAGCGGTCGTTGAAACGGCACCCCTCCGGTCGTGCCCCGGGGGCCGGTGTCCGGCCAGGGATTCCGCTGAGGTGGCGGGCCTGGCTGAGGTGGGGGATCGAGTCGAGCAACGCCCGGGTGTAGGGGTGGGTCGGCGCGGCGAAGATGGTGTCGCGCTCTCCGAGCTCGGCGATCTGTCCGGCGTACATGACGGCGACGCGGTCGGCGATGTTGGCGATCACCGCGAGGTCGTGGGTCACGTAGAGCGCGGCGACTCCGTGGGTGCGACACAGCTCGGCCATCGTGCGGAGCACCATGCCCTGGGTGGTGACGTCGAGACCGGTTGTGGGCTCGTCGAGCACCAGCACCTTGGGCTTGGGCAGGAAGGCCATCGCGAGCGCTACGCGCTGCACCTGGCCGCCGGAGAGCTGGTGGGAGTAGCGGCTGAGGAACTCGTCGTCGTTGGGCAGACCCACCTCCGCGAGTCCGTCGCGCGCTCCCTGCAGCCGGCTCTCGGCGGTGCCGAGGCCGCGGAGCTCCATCAGCTCCACGATCTGCTTGCCGATCCGGATGCTGGGGTTCAGCGCCGAGGCGGGATCCTGCGGCACGTAGGCGATCTCCTCGCCGCGCAGCTGGCGTACCTGCTGCCACGGCAGACCGAGCACGTCCTTGTCCGCGTAGAGCACCTTGCCGCGCTCGATCAGCGCACCCGGGCGGGTGTATCCGAGCAGCGCGGTGCCGACCGTGGTCTTGCCACTGCCGGACTCACCGACCAGACCGACCACCTCACCGGGGTGCAGCACGAGGTCGATGTCGTCGACGACGTCGACGCCGGGCCGTGCGGTGAGCCCGATGCGGAGGTCCTCGATGGCGATCCCGGTGGTGACGCGCGTCGTCGATGGTTCCTGGGCAGGGGCTGTCATCAGTCAGATCCTCGCTGGGAGAGCTGGGCGATGCCGTCAGCCATCAGGTTGGTGCCGACGGTGAACAGACCGATGACTGTCACGGGGGCGAGCGTGGCCCAGACCTGGGTGGCCATGCCGAGCCGGTTCTCGTTGATCATCTGGCCCCAGTTGGCGGCACCCGGGTCGGTGGTGAAGCCGAGGAAGCCCAGCCCGGCGATCAGGATGATCGAGAAAGTCAGCCGGAGGCCGGCCTCCGCGAGCAGGGGCGCGTTCATGTTGGGCAGCACCTCGGCCACGATCACCCGGCTGCGCTTCTCACCCAGGGCCTCGGCCGCGTGCACGAAGTCGCGCGAGACGATGCCGAGGGCGACGCCTCGGGCGATGCGGGCGGTGCGCGGAGCGTTGGAGATGCCGACGAGCACGATGAGCATCCAGGCCTTGGGTGAGCTGACCGCGGTCAGCACCACCAGCGCCAGCAGGATCTGCGGGAAGGCGAGCATGACGTCGTTCAGGCGCATCACCACCTCGTCCCACCAGCCACCGGCGTAGGCAGCGACCACACCGATGAGGGTGCCGAGCACCATGCTCAGCACCGTGCCGGTGACGGCGATGATGAGCAGCTCGGTGCCGCCGTACATCAACCGGGACAGCACGTCCTGGCCGAGGTAGTCGGTGCCGAAGACGCCTCCCGAGGAGTACGGCGCGCCGACGACCTCGTTCTCGCCGTGCGGCGCGAGCAGGGGGCCGACGAGGGCGAAGAGCACGATCAGCAGGGTGAGTCCGCCGCCGAAGACGAACCGCTTCTGCTTCAGCGCCTTCTGCCAGGTGGAGAGCTCGGCCGGGGCGGGTGCCGGGGAAGGGGCAGCGCTGTTCGCGGATGTGCTCATGAGGAGATCGCCGTCCGTGCGCGGGGGGTGAGCAGGATCGAGAGGATGTCCGCCACGAGGTTCACCACGACGTAGACGGCCGCGATGAGCATGCTCAGTGCCTGAACCATCGGGACATCGTGGTCCTTGACGGAGCCGACGAGCTGGGCGCCGACGCCGGGGTAGTTGAACAGCGTCTCCACGAGTACGACGCCTCCGGCCAACCACGCGAGCTGCAGGGCGATGACCTGGATGCCGGGAACGACGGCGTTGAGCAACGCGTGCTTGCGGATCACCACCCGTTCCGGGATGCCCTTGAGCCTGGCCAGCTCGACGTAGTCGCTGTCCAGCACCTCGAGCAGCGTCGAGCGCACGATCCGCGAGACGTACGGCGCTACCGCGAGGACCAGGGTGGCGACGGGCAGGATCATCGACTTGGGCTCGTCCCAGGGGTGTCCACCTGCGCCGGTGAGGGTCACCGCGGGAAAGACATGGAAGACCGTGGTCGAGAACAGGGCGACCAGCAGGATGCCGGTGACGAACTCGGGCAGTCCGGCGAGCGCGAGCAGGATCGTCTGGATCACCGTGTCGGGCCGGCGGCGCCGGTAGTTCGCCGAGATCATCGCGATGCCGAACGCGAGCGGGATCATCACGATGGCCGAGATCAGCACCAGCACCAGCGTGTTCACCACGTTGGTGCTGATCAGCTCGCTCACCGGCACCTGACCGGCGATCGACGTCCCGAGGTCGCCCTGGAACAGTCCGCCGAGCCAGTCGAAGTAGCGGGTGACCACCGAGTCGTCGAGGTTGAGCTGCTCGGTGAGCTCCTTGACCCGGCCCGGGTTCGAGTTGTACTCCCGGCCGAGGATCGCTCGAACGGGGTCACCCAGCGAGGTCGTGGCGATGTAGACGAGCACCGAGACCAGCCACAACGTGAGCAGGGCCAGCCCGATCCGCCGGGCCAGCCACGACGCCCACGCAGCGGCGCCATGGCGCGACTTGGGCGGCGCAACCTCCTCGAGAGCGTCGGGGAGGACTGCTGCGTCGGCCATGAGTCAGGCCGAGATCGACGCGTACTGGAACTTGTAGGACCCGAGTGGGAGGTACTTGCTCGGCTTGATGCCGGAGACCTTGCCGGAGTAGCCGTCCACCTGGCGACGGAAGCCCCAGATGATGTAGCCACCGGTGTTGTACTCGATCTCCTGCGCGTCCTGCAGCAGGGTCGTGCGTTTGGCGACGTCGGTCTCCCGCTGAGCCGCCGTGATCAGGTCGACGAACTTCGGGTCGTCGAAGTGCGTCTCGTTGTAGGTCCCGCTCTTGAGCGTGCTGACCGCCACCTGCGGGAGGTAGTTGCGCGTGTTCCAGAAGTCCTGCGCGAAGGGATAGGACAGGTAGTCGTCCCCGTAGAACGGGTTCTTCTTGACCACCTTGACGTCGACGCCGGCCTTCTTGGCCTGCTCCGCGAACAGCGACGCGGACGCCGTTGCCACGGAACCGATGTCGTCACCGGTGAACAGCTGGACCTGGAGTCCCTCCTGCCCAGCCGACTTCAGCAGGGCCTTGGCCTGGTCGATGTCCTGCTCGCGCTGCGGCAGGTCCTTCGCGAACGCCGGGTCGAACGGTGCGTAGAGGTCGTTGCCCAGGGTGCCGTAGCCACTGAGCGCCTGGTCGATCATCTGCTGGCGGTCGCAGATCAGCCGCATGGCCTGGCGCACCCGCACGTCCGAGAACGGCTTCTGGTCGACGCGCATCGTGATCGGCACCCAGGCACCCGTGTCGGACTCGAGGACCTTGCCGCCCTGCCCTTTCAGCGTGTCGATCAGGTTGTAGGGCAGGTTGTCGATCGTCTGGACCTGGTTCGCCTGAAGGGCGTTGACCATGGCGTTGGGGTCGGCGAAGTCCTGGATGCGGAGCTCGTCGACGAGCGCCTTGTCGCCCCAGTAGTCGTCGTACTTCGTGAAGACGCTGTCCTTGCCCGGAGTGAAGGACTTGTACTTGAAGGGGCCGGTGCCGACCGGGTTCTTGGGGTCGTAGTCGGCAGGGACGATGCCGAAGGTGTACTCCGCCAGCAGGGTGTCGAGCACGGCGTAGGGCGTCTTGAGGGCAATGACCACCGTCTTGTCGTCCACCTTCTTGGTGGCGTTCAGGTCGATGATGGGCGCCAGCGCGACGCCGGCCGACGTCGGGGCCTTGGGGTCGGCCACGCGCTGGATGGTGGCCACCACGTCCTCGGCCGTGACGTCCTTGCCGTTGTGGAAGGTGACCCCCTCGCGCAGCGTGATCGTCCAGGTCAGCGCGTCGGCCGAAGGCACGACCTGCTCCGCGATGGCCGGGGTCAGGGCGTAGTCGCTGTCCCAGAACAGGAGGGGCTCGAACAGGTTGCTGCAACGCGCGATGTCCGGGTTGGTCACCGGGGCGTGGGCGTCGAGCGTGTCCTTGCTGCTGCCGCCCGTGGCACCGTGGATCAGGACGCCGCCAGTCTTCGACCCACCGCCGCCGCCGTCATCACTTCCACACGCTGCGAGTAGCTGGGAGCTGCCCACCGCCGCGGCGGCAAGACCGCCGAACTGGAAGATCTGACGACGCGAAAACCGTGCGTCCCGGGCGGTAGAACCAGTCTCGTTCGTCATCCGAACACCTCCGTCTATGATGCGAACATAAGGTGGCACACATTCCGCGTCAAGGAGTGATGGGCGTGAGGGCACGAGTGTCGGCGAAGAAGTCGACGAAAACGTCTGCTGGTCCAGACAACTCGGGCCCGGGCTTGCCATCGCGCGTGCAGTCGGTAGACAGGGCGGTCTGGCTGCTCAGAGCGGTCGCCGACGCAGGCTCGGGAGGCGCTGCCACGGTTGCGCTGGGTGAGGCCTGTGGGCTGAACCGCGCCACTGCCTGGCGGATCCTGTCGACACTGGAGTCCCACGGCCTCGTGGTCAGCGACCGCTCCTCCGGCCACTGGAGCCTCGGGCCGGGGCTGGTGGACATCGCGCGATCAGCGGGCTCGGAGGTGGTGCTGCGCGATGTGCACACGGGTCTCGAGCACGTGGCCATGCAGACCGGGGAGACCGCGGCACTCGCGGTGGTTCGTCAGGGCGCCCTGACCTACGTCGACGAGGTGGCACCGTCCGCCATCGTCTCGGCGAGCTGGTCCGGGCAGCCGGTGAGCCTGCACGCGACCTCGACCGGGAAGGTGCTGCTCGCCTGGTCGACAGAGGAAGAGCTGGCGCGTCTGATGCCGCGACGACTGATCCGCTACACCGCCGCGACGATCACCGACCACGCCGCACTGCGCGCGGACCTCGACCTCGCTCGCGAATGGGGCTACGCCACGTGTCAGGGCGAGTTCGACGCGTCGGCCTGGGGGGTCTCGGCCCCGGTGCTCGACCGGATGGGCCGGCTGCTGGCGATCTTGAGCATCTGGGGTCCGCCGCCGCGGGTGGTCGCTGAGCGGTTCCCTGCCCTCGGCGCGATCGTCGTGAAGGCAGCGCACCGGATGGCGCCCCGCTGACCCGACCGCTCTAGTCGTTGGCCTTGCTGGCCAGCAGCGCGGCGCCCGCCGCGTCCACGACCGTGCCGGAGTCGAGATCGACGACGACCCGCCGGATCTCGCCGGTGAAGGCGTTGCGCAGCGGTCGGTAGTCGTCCACCACGGGACTGCCGCGGTCGATGCCGACGTTGAAGGACTCGTCGAAGGCGAAGTAGTACGACGTGGTGGCCTCGATGCGGCCCCGTCCCACTCGCGCGCCATCGATCATGATCGTGGCCTCGCCGCCGCTTCCGGGCGGACCGCCGTCGTAGCGGAAGTCCATGACGACCTCGTGCTTGCCCGGCCACAGCACCGAGTCGGCGCGGACGACGGTGAGGTCCTTGCCGTAGCGGTTGTACGCGTAGTGGGGACGACCCGCGACGACGTACAGGGACCAGCCGCCGAAGCGGCCGCCCTGGGCCACCAGCACGCCGCCGGTCGACTGTGGCGGGTGATCGGCCGGGATGTCGACGTCGACGGTGATCCGGTGCGAGCGGTTCTTGACGTTCGGTGCGGCCTCCTCCGACATCCGGCCGCTGTGGGTCCCGAGCACCATCCGGAGGCGGCCGTGGTGGAGGTCGTGCCGGCCGGCGAGCTCGGGGTTCTCGCGCTCGGTGACACGGTCGTCCAGCGGGAACACCTGGTGCTTCTCGGCCTCCTCGTCGAAGAGTGCCTGGAGCCTGGCCAGCCGTTCGGGGTTCTCGGCCGCGATGTCGTGTGCCTGCGACCAGTCAGTGCCGGTGTCGTAGAGCTCCCAGGTGTCCTCGTCGAAGGAGCGCGGCGCCTCGGTCATCTTCCACGGGGTCCCGTGTCGGGTGACCGCGGTCCAGCCCTCGTGGTAGATCCCGCGGTTGCCCACCATCTCGAAGTACTGCGTCGGTCGGCGTTCCTCGGCGGTCGGGTCATCGAAGGTGTAGCCCATCGACGTCCCCTCGACCCGCTGCTGGGGCACCCCTTCGACACTCTCGGGGATCGGCAGCCCGGCAGCCTCGAGCACCGTGGGCAGCACGTCGATGACGTGGTGGAACTGGTGGCGGACCTCTCCGCGCGCCTTGATGCCGGACGGCCAGTGCACCACCAGGCCGTCGCGGGTGCCGCCGAAGTGCGAGGCGACCTGCTTGGTCCACTGGTACGGCGTGTTCATCGCCAGCGCCCAGCCCACGGGATACATGGCGTAGGTCATCGGCCCGCCGATCTCGTCGATCCGGGCGTCCATGTCGGCGGTGTCGTCGGCGATGCCGTGGCCGACCAGATGCTCGCGGATCGTGCCCTCGGGCCCGCCCTCGCCGGAGGCGCCGTTGTCACCCAGCATGTAGACCAGCACGGTGTCGTCGAGCACGCCGAGCTCGTCGAGGGTGTCGACCAACCGTCCGACCTGGACGTCGGCGTGCTCGGCGAAGCCGGCGTAGGTCTCCATCAGCCGGATGGCCACCCGCTTGCCGGCGTCGTCGAGCTCGTCCCAGCGCGGCACCCCGTCGGGCCAGGGGGCCAGCTCCGTCTCGGCTGCGACGATGCCGAGCCGCTTCTGGCGCTCGAGGATCTCCTCGCGCATCACGTCCCAGCCGGCGTCGAACCGGCCCTCGTACCTCTCGATCCACTCGGTCGCCACGTGGAACGGCGCATGCGTGGCGCCGAGGGCGACATAGGCGAAGAAGGGCCGCTGCGGGGTCAGTGACTGCTGGGTGCGCACCCAGTCCACGGCGTGGTCGAGCAGGTCCTCCGACAGGTGGTACCCCTCCTCGGGTGTCCGGTCGGGCTCGACAGGAGTGGTGCCGGAGTAGAGCTGCGGGTACCAGTGGTTCATCTCGGCGCCCATGAAGCCGTAGAAGGTGTCGAAGCCTTCGCCCGTGGGCCACCTGGTGAACGGGCCGGCCGCCGTCACCTCAACCGAAGGCGTCTGGTGCCACTTGCCGAAGGCTGCGGTGCTCCAGCCGTTGCCGCTCAGGATCTGCGCGAGCGTCGCAGCGCTGGCCGGCCGGTAGCCCGAGTAGCCGGGGTGGCTGGTGGCCATCTCCGAGGTGACGCCCATGCCCACCGAGTGGTGGTTGCGTCCGGTCATCAACGCCTGGCGCGTGGGCGAGCACAGTGCCGTGACGTGGAACCGGCTGTAGCGCAGCCCGTTGTCGGCCAGCCGTTCGGCGGTCGGGAGATTGCACGGCCCGCCGTACGGGCTGGCCGCGCCGAAGCCCATGTCGTCGATGACGACCACGACCACGTTGGGAGCACCGGCAGGGGGCTGGACGGGTTCGACCGGGAGTCCGCTGACGTCGAGGGGGAGGTGGCGACGATCTGGCACCTGTGCATCGTGGACCCCCGGATGCCCTGCCGTCGAATGACAGGCCGAGTCAGCCCTTGTAGGTCACCACCACGGCCGGCCGCGGGAAGCTGTCGGTGTGCGGCCAGGTGCTCGACTGGTTCTCGAAGGTCGCCCCGTCGGTCTCGCCGGGGTGCTGGACCGCGATGAACACCGACTGCTGGTCCTCGCTGATCAGCGGGCCGCAGGTCTCGGCACCGATCGGGACAGTGAGGAACTGCTGCACGTGCCCGCGCTGCGGACCCTTGACCGGGACCCGGAAGAGCCCGTCGTGGGAGCCGAGGACCGCGCCGTCGGTGGCGATCCAGAGGTTCCCGACCTCGTCGAAGGCGACGTTGTCCGGGCAGCTGATCGGGCTGACCAGCTGCTTGGGATAGCCGGCGAAGTAGGTCTCCGGCGCGTCCGGGTCGCCACAGACGAGCATCAGGTCCCAGCCGAACGTCGTCGCCGTGTGATCCCCGCTCTTCGGCGAGATCTCGAGGAGGTAGCCGTTCCTGTTGCCGCTCGCGCTGTGCAGCGGGCCACCGAAGGTGTCCCGCACCATGCTCGTCGCGAGCGGGTTCGCCTCGTCGGTCGGGAACGTCGTGCCCCGGTTGCTGTTGTTGGTCAGCGCGCAGTAGACCTTGCCGTTGACCGGGTTCGGCTCGATGTCCTCGGGACGGTCCATCTTGGTGGGCGCGACCTTGTCGGCCGCCAGCCGCGTGTTGATGAGTACGTCGTTGACGCTCATGCCCGACACGAACGACTGCAGGTGGCTCGTCAACGGGATCCACTCACCGGTGCCGTCGTAGATTCCGTCGCCCGAACCGTCGCCGGTGAACCGGGCGACGTACAACGTCCCCTCGGTCAGCAGTGCCAGGTTGTGCTTCCTGGCTGACGACCCGCGCCTGGCGTCGTAGGTCTTCCGCGAGACGAACTTGTAGATGTAGTCGCCGCGCTCGTCGTCGCCCATGTAGACGACCGCCTTGCCGTTGCGCGCGATCGCGACGTTGGCGCCCTCGTGCTTGAACCGTCCGAGCATCGTGTGCTTCCGCGGCGTGGAAGTCGGGTCCGTCGGGTCGAGCTCGACGATCCAGCCGAACCGGAACGGCTCGTGCGGCTCCTTGGCCAGGTCGAACCGCGGGTCCACCTCGTTCCAGCCGCGGCCGGCACCGGCGATCCCGTAGCGCTGGTACGACGCCGTGTAGCGCGGGTCGAGGGTCCCGCTGTTGTCGAAGTAGCCGTTGAAGTTCTCCTCGCCGGAAAGCACCGTGCCCCATGGCGTCGTACCACCTGCACAGTTCCCGAACGTGCCGCGAACCCGACGACCAGAGGGGTCGGCCGAGGTCCTGAGCCGGGAGTCACCGGCAGCGGGACCGACCAGCTGGAACGGCGAGTCGGCGGTGATGCGCCGGTTGCGCTTCGCGTGGCGGTGGTCGACGGTCGTCCAGGAGCCACGGCGGCTGCCGCGGATGATCTCGACGACGGCCATGCCGTGCGAGGCGATCGCGATCTTCTTGATCGTCGCCGAGTCATAGCTCCCGGTCGGGAACATCAGGTTCTCGTCGGTGTACTCGTGGTTGGTGACCAGCAGTGCGCGCTTGTCGCCGGTGGGGATGACCCCGACGTAGTCGTTGTTGTAGCCGAACTGCGTCGCTGCGGACTCGGGTGTCTGCTTGTGTACGTCGAAGGGCTTGGCCTTGCGGGTGACTGGGTCGCCCCACTTGATGAGTACGTCGGAGCGGTAGCCCTGGGGCACCGTCACCCGGTCCTGGATGTTGGGCGCGACCGGCTTGAAGCTCGCCGTGCCCACGCCAGAGCCCGGACGCCGCGAGGCAGCTGTGCTCGACGCCGCCGCAGGGGAAGCAGCAAGCCCGCCGACCACGAGTGCACCCATGCCGGTGCCTGCCGCCTTGAGCACGGACCGTCGCGCGATGGCCTGGGCGGCGATCTCGTGGAACTCCGGATGGTGGGTCTCGTTCGGGATCGGCTTGCTGCAGGCGTTGCCACAGCGGAAGTGGCAGGTCATGTGGCTGCGCGAGCCATGGGGTCCGTCGGTCAACAGGGGCAGGAGGGTTGGCTGCGTCATGGTCGCTCCGAGTCGTCAGAGATGGGCATCAGTGATGGTCTGTGCGTCACTCTGGCGAGCACCGGCAATCAGCAGGTGACACGGAGGTGAACGCTGGGGAGCGGCCAGCCACCCAGTTCAGAGCGCGCTGGCCTCCGCGGCCATTCGCAGCTGCCGGCTCCGGTGCCGGAGGGCCTCGGAGGTGAAGATCACCAGGGCGAGCCACACCAGCGCGAAGCCGGCCCACTTCACCGGGGTCATCTCCTCGTGGAAGACCAGCAGACCCAGGATGAACTGGATCGTCGGCGCGAGGTACTGCAGCAGCCCGATGGTCGTCATCGAGACCCGGATCGCGGCGGCGCCGAAGCAGATCAGCGGGACGGCCGTGACCAGCCCGGTGGAGGCCAGCAGCAGCGCGTGCGGAGTGCCGTGCGAGCCGAAGTTCGCGTCCCCGTTCGCCGACAGCCAGACCAGGTAGCCGAGGGCGAGTGGTGTCAGCAGCAGCGTCTCGAAGGTGAGGCTCTCGACCGCCTCGACGCCCGCCTTCTTCTTCATCAGGCCGTAGGTCCCGAACGAGCCGGCCAGCAGGAACGCCACCCACGGAGGGTGGCCGTAGTCGACGGTCAGCCCGATCACCGCGAGTGTCGCGATCCCGATCGCCACCCACTGCAGCCGTCGCAGCCGTTCCCCGAGCACGACCACCCCGAGCAGCACGGTCACCAGCGGGTTGATGAAGTAGCCGAGCGACACCTCCACCACCCGCTCGTTGTTCACGCCCCAGATGAAGCCGCCCCAGTTGAGGCCGATGACGACGGAGGCAGCGGTGAGTAGCGCGAGCAGTCGCGGGCTGCGCAGGATGCCCCGCAGCTGCGGCGTACGACGGAGCGCGGCCGTGAGCCCGACGAGCACGAGCAGTGACCAGCAGATCCGGTGCGCGAGGATCTCGACAGCCCCGGCGGGCTCCAGGAGGGTCCAGTAGATCGGGAAGAGACCCCACATGCCGTACGCCGCGACGCCGAGCAGAAATCCCCGGCGCTCGTCACTCACGTCGTCAACCTATCCGCCGTAGGCTCACCTCCATGGGTGGGTACTCCGTAGAGCGCAGCATCACCGTGAATGCCCCGGCACACCTGGTGCACGGGCTGATCAACGACTTCCACACCTGGACCACCTGGTCCCCGTGGGAGGACCTCGATCCTGCACTCCAGCGCACCTACAGCGGCCCGGACCAGGGCGTCGGTGCGCACTACGCGTGGTCGGGCAACCGCAAGGCGGGTCAGGGAGCGATGGAGATCACCGGCTCGACCCCCGAGGGAATCGACATCAGCATCGACTTCCTCAAGCCGATCAAGACCACCAACCAGACCCGCTTCAACATCACGCCCAGCGGCAACGGCACGCAGATCAGGTGGGTGATGACCGGCGAGCAGAACGGCGTGATGGCCCTGCTCGGCAAGGTCTACAGCATGGACCGGATGATCGGCCCCGACTTCGAGAAGGGTCTCGCCAGGCTCAAGGCCGTCGCCGAGGGCACCGACGGCGCGCCGGCCGGCTGATCCTCACTGCCGAGGAGTCAGACCACGGTCCAGGTGTCGCCGCCGCTGATCAGTGCAGCGAGCGCCTGACGCGGGTCGTCCTGCGCGGAGGCCGCGGTCGCGATCTGGTCACGCGCCTGGTCGTCGTAGGTCGGCCGGTCGACCTGGCGGAAGATGCCGATCGGCGACTGGTGCAGCACTCCTGCGTCGGTGAGCCGGGAGAGCGCGAACGCTGTCGTCGGGTCGTCGGCGTGTGCGTCGTGGACCAGAAGGTCGCTCTCCGGCACGTCGGCAGTGTCGACCACCACGACGCCGCCGGTGTCCGAGCGGGCGATGCCCTTGCTCGGCTGGCCGTCCTCGTCGGGGTTGCCGAACCGGATCGGCTCGCCCTGGATGAGCGGGATGATCGCGTCGGCCTTGGTGTCGGGGTTCTTGATCGCGTCGAAGGCGCCGTCGTTGAAGATCGGGCAGTTCTGGTAGATCTCGACGAGCGACGTCCCGCGGTGGGCCGCTGCGGCGGAGAGCACGGTGGTGAGGTGCTTGCGGTCGGAGTCGATGGTCCGGGCCACGAAGGTCGCCTCGGCACCCAGCGCCAGGGACACCGGGTTGAACGGGTGGTCGACCGACCCGGCCGGCGTCGACTTGGTGACCTTGCCGGGCTCGGAGGTGGGGGAGTACTGGCCCTTGGTCAGGCCGTAGATCCGGTTGTTGAACAGCAGGATGGTCATGTTCACGTTGCGGCGCATCGCGTGGATCAGGTGGTTGCCGCCGATCGAGAGGGCGTCTCCGTCGCCGGTCACCACCCACACCGAGAGGTCCTCACGTGCGGTCGCGATGCCGGTGGCGATCGCCGGGGCACGGCCGTGGATCGAGTGCATGCCGTAGGTCTCGAGGTAGTACGGGAACCGCGACGAGCAGCCGATGCCCGAGACGAAGACGATGTTCTCGCGGAGCAGACCCAGGTCGGGCAGGAACGACTGCACCGCCTTGAGCACGGCGTAGTCGCCGCAGCCGGGGCACCAGCGCACCTCCTGGTTGGAGGTGAAGTCCTTGCCGGTCTGCTTCTCGTCGGTCGTCGGGACGCCGGCGAGGCCGGGGAAGGGGAGCGGCTCGGTGGTCGTCACTTCACGGTCTCCTTGTCGTCTACCGGACTTTCTTCGGCGGCCCGGTCGTGGATGTGGTCCGGGTCGACGTCGCCGGTCGTGGTGCTGATCAGGCCGGTGATCGCCTCGGCGAGCTCGGCCGCCTTCAGCGGCAGGCCGCGCACGTGGTTGTAGCCAACAGCGTCGACGAGGTACTTCGCCCGGATCAGCATCGAGAGCTGGCCGAGGTTCATCTCGGGGATCATCACGGCGTCGTACCCCTTGAGGATCTCGCCGAGGTCGTTGGGGAACGGGTTCAGGTGGCGCAGGTGCACCTGGGCGACGTCCATGCCGGCCTTGCGCACTCGGCGGCAGGCGGCACCGATCGGGCCGTACGTCGAGCCCCAGCCGAGCACGAGCACCTTGGCCCGACCTGAGGGGTCGTCGACCTCGAGCGGGGGCAGCGAGTCGGCGATCCGGTCGACCTTCGCCTGGCGGATCCGCACCATGTAGTCGTGGTTGCCGGGGTCGTAGGAGATGTTGCCGTGCCCGTCGCCCTTCTCCAGGCCACCGATGCGGTGCTCAAGACCGGGTGTGCCCGGGATCGCCCACGGACGCGCGAGGGTCTCCTCGTCGCGCAGGTAGGGCCAGAAGTCCTCGACCGTGTTGCCGTCCTTGTCGATGGCCTCGTGGTTGAGGGCGGTGGCGAAGCCCGGGTCGATGCCAGGCAGGTCGTCGATGTCGGGGATGTGCCACGGCTCCGAGCCGTTGGCCAGCATGCCGTCCGAGAGCAGCATCACGGGTGTGCGGTAGGTGACCGCGATCCGGATGGCCTCGACGGCGGCGTTGAAGCAGTCGCCCGGGGACTGCGGAGCCACGATCGGCACGGGTGACTCACCGTTGCGGCCGAACATCGCCTGCAGCAGGTCGGCCTGCTCGGTCTTGGTCGGCAGCCCGGTGGAGGGACCACCACGCTGTACGTCGATGACGACCAGTGGCAGCTCGGTCATCACCGCGAGACCGATGGTCTCCGACTTCAGCGCGATGCCGGGGCCGGAGGTGCTGGTGATACCGAGCGACCCCACGAACGAGGCACCCAGCGCCGCTCCGATGCCGGCGATCTCGTCCTCGGCCTGGAACGTGGTGATCCCGAACCGCTTGTGCTTGCTCAGCTCGTGCAGCACGTCGGAGGCCGGGGTGATCGGGTAGGTGCCGAGGAAGATCGGCAGACCCGACTGCACTGAGCCGGCGACGAGTCCGTAGGCCAGGGCGAGGTTGCCGGTGATGTTGCGGTAGACGCCGGCGGACATCGGCGCGGGCTTGATCTCGTACTGGACGGCGAACGCCTCGGTGGTCTCGCCGAAGTTCCAGCCCGACTTGAACGCGGTGATGTTGGCGTCGCGGATGTCAGGCGCCTTCGCGAACCGCTTCTCCAGGAACGAGGTGGTGGTCTCGGTGGGCCGGCCGTACATCCAGGACAGCAGACCGAGCGCGAACATGTTCTTCGCGCGGGCGGCGTCCTTGCGGGAGAGGCCGAACTCCTTGACCGCCGCGACGGTCATGCCGGTGAGGTCCACCACATTGACCGCGTAGTCGGCGAGCGAGTCGTCCTCGAGCGGGTTGCCGGCGTAGCCGGCCTTGGTCAGGTTGCGGCCGCTGAAGTCGTGGCTGTCGACGATGATCGAGGTGCCCGGCTTCATGTCGGGAAGGTTGGCCTTGAGGGCGGCGGGGTTCATCGCCACCAGGACGTCGGGTGAGTCACCCGGGGTCAGGATGTCGTGGTCGGCGAAGTGGACCTGGAACGACGAGACGCCCGGCAGCGTGCCCTGCGGAGCACGGATCTCGGCCGGGAAGTTGGGCAGCGTCTGGAGGTCGTTGCCGAAGGCGGCGGACTCCTGGGTGAAGCGGTCACCCGTCAGCTGCATGCCGTCGCCCGAGTCCCCCGCGAAGCGGATGATCACGCGGTCGAGCTGCTTGACCTGCTTGGCCACCTTGCCTGTCCTTCTCTCCTCGACTCCGGGCGGACCCCTGATCGGTTCACATACCGATGGTACGGACCATGCTACGCCGAAAACTAGAACAGGTTCTACACCCGTCCCCCGGGTACGCGGTCCAGCGACTAGGTGGGTCCACCACCAAAGGGCAACGATAGTCGGCCCCGCCAGCGAGAACACCACATCTCTGTCGCTAAGACGGCTGGACCAGGTGACTCGCCTCACGGTCTCAAGAGTCAATCAGGTCGTGGTCCCAGCGCGTTGCTGGAGGTCCTCAAGGACCCCGACGTTCAGACGGCTCTGCCGCTGACCGCAATTGCCGGCCTGACGGCCGTCGTCATCAACACCGTCTTCGGGGTGGGGATGTCCCTCCTCCTCGGCCGCTACGCGTTTCCGGGCAGGCGCGCCCTCAGCGCGCTGCTCGACCTGCCGCTCTCGGTCTCCCCCATCGTCGTGGGCCTCGGCATCGTGCTGGTGTACGGCGGTCGGGACGGCTGGTTCGGACCGACCCGGAGCAGGAGCAGGCCGCCCGCAGCCCCGACCAGCTCTACGACACACCCGCTCGTCGACCAGGTGCTGGGGTCGGACCTCGAGGCCGGGCACTAGGTGACAGGTCTAGGCTCGCTCCGTCCGCACCGTCGAGGAGGAACGACCCGTGACCCTGGAAGACAACAGCGCACAGGACAGCCTGGCGAACAAGGCCGCGGAGCTCTTGCGGCTTCATCAGGACCCGACGCTGCTGACCGTCGTCAACGTGTGGGACTCGATCAGCACCAAGGTGGTGGCGGACACGCCCGGCACGGCGGCCATCGCGACGGCCAGCCACTCGATAGCTGCGTCCTGGGGCTATCCGGACGGCGAGAAGATCCCGGCTGAGCTGATGATCGAGGCCGTCGGCCGGATCGTCGACGCGACGACGCTGCCGGTGACGGCTGACCTCGAGGGCGGCTACGGCAACGCCCCGGAGACCATTCGCAAGGCGATCGGCGTCGGTGTCGTGGGTGCCAACATCGAGGACCAGATGAAGCCTCTCGACGAGGCGACGGCCGGCGTGAAGGCGATCATGGACGCGGTCATCAGCGAGGGTGTCCCCGACTTCGTGCTGAACGCCCGCACCGACGCGTTCGTCTACGGCCGGAACAAGGACCAGTCCGAGGTCCTGGCCGAGGCGCTCCAGCGGGGCAAGGCCTACCTCGACGCTGGTGCGCCGGTGGTGTTCGTGCCCGGGGCGCTCGACGAGGACGCCGTCGAAGCCCTCGTGGGAGCCTTCGGTCCCCAGCGGCTGACAGTGATCGGCCGTCCCGGCGGCCCGTCGCTCGCGCGGCTGGAGGAGCTCGGCGTCGCCCGTGTGTCCTACGGCCCGATGTCGCAGCGGATCGCGCTCACGGCGTTGCAGGAGTTCGCCGAGGAGATCAACCGTGGTGGCGAGGTGCCCACCAACATGAGGTCGCTGAACTAGGTTTCTGCGTGCGCGCTCTCGTATCTGGTCTCATCTGCCTGCTCGTGCTGGCGGGCTGCGGCAGCGACTTCGCGACCGTGGAGCCGAAGAACCCGAGCAGGGTGTCGGACGGGCTGGTGCTCACCCGGGCCGACGGATCGTCGTACGTGGTGAAGAAGGCGGTGGCGCGCTGCGCCCGAACTCCGGTCGGGGCTGACTACCTGCTGCTGACGGCCGCCGACACACAGGCAACACCGCTGGTCACCGCGAAGGTCACGTCGGGTCTCAGCGGCTCATGGCGGCTGCCCCTGGACAGCAACAGCGCCGCGCCCAGCGACCTGGTCGTGCGGGCGACCGATCCCGTGACCGGGACCTGGTTCAGCGCACTCAGCAGCCGTGCCGAGGGCGAGGTCACCGTCACCGAGGCCACCTGCGAGCCGGAGCCCCGGCTGACCTTGCGGATTCGGGCCACGCTGCTGGACCAGGACCGTCGTCCGCTGAAGGTCGAAGGGAGCTTGGCGTCGCTGACAGGGCAGTGACTAGCTGACCTGCTCGCAGCGCTCTTTCAGGGCGGCGGCGTGCCGACGGAACCCGTCCTCGACGCGCTGCGGCCCGGCGAGCGGGACCAGCGGTCCGGAGAACTCCTCGACGGTCTCGTAGCGGGTCGGCCCACCGGGTGACTGGCTGAGCTCCTGGTAGCGGGTGCCGCGCACCAGGCCGAGCTTGGCCGGCAGTCCCTCGTAGACGTAGGCGAGCGTTGCCCGTCGTACGCCATCGACGGTGTGTGGCGGCTCGATCGCGACGATCCGCTCGGGCGACCGCGTGCCCTTGCCGTCGGCCCACCTCACGTGCAGGACGATCGGGTCACCGACCTTGGGTGGCGCCGGGCACTCGACCCTTATGACGAACGGGTTCCACTCGCCGTACGACCCGGTGTCGAGCATCACCGCCCACACGTGCTCGATCGAGACGTCGATGTCGACCGAGGCCCGCGGGTTCATCGGTAGTTGGTGAACTGCACCGCGAACTCGTAGTCCTGCCCCTTGACCAGGGCCTGGACGGCCTGCAGGTCGTCGCGCTTCTTGCTGCTCACGCGGAGCTCATCACCCTGCACCTGGACCTTGACGCCCTTGGGGCCCTCGTCGCGGATCAGCTTGCCGACCTTCTTGGCGTCCTCCGAGCTGATGCCCTCCTTGAGGGCGATGCTGATCTTGGTGTCCCGACCCGACTGGCGCGGCTCGCCGGCGTCGAGGATCTTCAACGACTGCTGACGTTTGACCAGCTTCTCCTTGAACACGTCGAGCACTGCCTTCGCCCGGTCCTCGGCGTTCGCGGTGATCTCGATGCCCTCGGTGCCGGACCATTTGATCTCCGCGCCGGTCCCCTTGAAGTCGTAGCGCTGCGAGACCTCGCGGGCCGCCTGGGAGAGCGCGTTGTCGACCTCCTGGCGGTCGATCTTGCTGACGATGTCGAACGACGAGTCGGCCATCGTTGTGGACCTCCATCCGATTTAAGTCTTGGGTAGGTGCTGCGCTATCCTCGGCTGCGCCGCTGGCCCACCCTAGTAGGTCAGTGCGCATGGCAGGTTGTCCGAGTGGCCAATGGAAACGGACTGTAAATCCGTCGGCGTATGCCTACGCAGGTTCGAATCCTGCACCTGCCACCACGGGACGTCCCGGGACGCCGTTGACAGGTGTCTCGGGACATCGTTGCATTTCAGGGCTTCTTCTTACGAGGTCAGAAATGGTCGAACGGAGCCAATATCCGTGCGCCTGATAGTCAGAGGCCGGAGCAGGCGCGGACTGGGTCTTGGCCGTTGGCGTACCAGACCACGACTGTTGAGCCGACCGCAACGATGGAGCCTCCGCCGGGTTGCGTAGTCCATATCCGGCTGGTTTCCATGGAGTTGGTCGTGCAGCCGCGGTGGTCTCGGCGAGCGCCGAGCGTGGCGAGCACGTCGTCCTGCCACTGGTTGCGCAGGCTGGGCATTTTGAAATGCGTGTCGTTGACCGTGATGCTGCCGCTGGCGTACGCCGATTCCTTGCCATCCGTGGCCTGGACCTTGAACGCATAGCGCGAGGAGCGGCGACCAGATGCCGCGGACCAGGGCACGGAGCCGCTCACGGAGGATCCCGACACCCGCAACCATGCAGGACCAGAAACCAGCCGCACGGTTGGCGCGCCGCCGTCCGGGTCGGAGGCGCTGAGCCGAACCGACACCGACCCTTGCTCACCGCTTGTCGTCGAGCCCACGGAGATGCGAGGGGCCCGATTGGCGGCCGGGCGTGACTGCGTGCCGCCCGATCGAGGACGGTTCGCCGGGGGGTTGCTGGTCGTGTTGCCAGACACAAAGTTGGATGTGGCAGGTGGATCCGGCTGGCCCAGGACCGTCCCCCCGGAGGACGAACCGATGATGGGTGACCCGGCTGCGATTGCCGGGAGACCGCCGGGATTCTTCTTTTTCGCTGTCGCCTGCAACTTCTTCATGAAGCGGGTGACCTGGGGCTGGCGCTTCGTCGTCTCGCCGGACTGCCACTTCTGGACCTGGGCGAGTAGCTTCTCGCCGGCACTTCCGCCCTTGGGCACCTTGGTGGACCAGCCGATCTTCACACGGTCGCCCGGCCCTAGGGCAAGCTGCCAGTAGACCACTGGATCTGGGTCTATGACCCGCGGTGCGCTGGGTGTGAACGTGATGTCGTCCACCGAGGCCGCCAGTTCCTTGGGGATGACCTCCACCCAGTAGCGAGTCACCTTCTTGGGGCTGGTGTTCGTCAACGCCACTGTGTAGTTGACCCGCTTGCCGTCGGTACTGAACTTTCGGTCCTGGGCAACGCCCGCAGCGCGGTAGGCAGTCGGCGACGTCGCCGCCACCGGCATGCTCGCAGCCAAGATCGAGGATTTCGCACGGTTGGCCCCAGGCGGGCTCTCGTTGTTCGAGTCGGCCATCAATGCCCAAGCCACACCGCCGCCGGCGAATGCGACCGCGAGCGCCGTTACGGCTGCGATCCCGGCAGGACGGCGGTACCACGGCCTCACCGTTGGAGCACCCGCCGCCGGCGGCTCGTATGTCGCGGCACGGTTGCGTGGAACGTCCACCGTCTCGTTCGGCACCGGCTGGTGCGCTGGGTCCGGACTGGGGGTCAGTGCCAGTTCGGCCTTGGCTTCTGCCAACTGATGGCTGGCGCCCAAAGGAACGGTGGCCCCGGGCCGACCGAGCCGGTGAGCAACTGCGGCCAGCGCGTCACCGAAGGCCGACGCGCTGTCGTAGCGTGCCGAGATGTCCTTGGACAGGCCGCACTCGATGACCTCGGCCAGAGCGTCGGGAACGCCAGAGGGACGCAGATCGGGGGGCGGGGCTGTGGCGATGCGGGCGATCATCGGCGCCAAGCTGGACTCGGAGCCCCGGTCGAATGGGGCGCGTCCCGCCAGCATTGTGTACAGAACTGAAGCAAGGGAGTACACGTCCGAGGACGCAGCCACCGGGGAGCCGGCCACAACCTCAGGGGCAGCATGGTTGAGCGTCGCGCTCACAAAGCCGGTTCGGGTCTCGTAGGCACTCCGCATGCGTGCGATGCCGAAGTCGACCAGTTTGGGCACGTCATAGTCGGAGAAGAGCACGTTCTCAGGCTTGACGTCGCGGTGCACGATCCCAGCTCGGTGGGCGGTCTCGAGGGCACCGGCCAGTGCAGCGCCCCAATCTGCCACCAGGGCCGGGTCGGCGGGACCTGACCGCGTGAGCCGCTCACTGAGCGAGCCGCCGCCGAGGTATTCCATCAGGAGGTACAGGTCACCGTCCTCCGTAGTGCCCGAGTCGTGCAACGCCACGATGTTCGGGTGGCCCGACAAGTGACCCAGGGCCAGACTCTCTCGCTCGAAGCGGGCCTTGACGTCACGCTCCAACGCAGCATCGCGGATGACCTTGACGGCGACACTGCGCCCGAAGCGCGGGTCGGAAGCCCTGAAGACGGTGCCGAAGCCGCCACGACCGACCTCCGTCAAGTCAGTGAGGTTGGCGATTCTCGGTGCCATCTGTTTCTCTCTCGTTCCAATTCGTTCCTTCTCCGGCGTCCGCACATCATCGCCCGGGATTTGGGCTTTTCCCTCGCTTCAGCGAGATGTCTCACGGAGCACTCCGACCGGTCTAGTCGGGCAGTCCAGAAGCCTTCTTCCGGCTCCGCTGGGCGTGCATTCTCTAGCCCTCAGTGGAGCTTGTCAGTAGGAGGTAGACCGTGGCCGCACCCGCCCTGAGCTATCGCGTGCTGGGCTCAGTCGAGGTGGCCAGAGACGGAGTTCCAGTCGCATTGGGCGGCGCGAAGGCGCGGACCATCGTGGCCGCACTCTTGGTCAACTCGCCGCGGATCGTCTCGACGGCATCGCTCATCGAGATCTTGTGGGGCAGTGACGCACCGGACCGTGCCAACGCGACACTCCAAGTGCATGTCTCCCACCTGCGCAAGCGACTCGGTGACGGCCGACCAACTATCGTCACACAGGTGCCGGGCTACTACCTTGCCGCCGGACCAGGAGACCTTGACCTGCACGCCTTCGAGGAGCTTGCGGCCTCGGCGCGAATGAGTGCCGATCGGGGTTGCCTCAGCGAAGCTGCTGAACTCCTGCGGGAGGCTCTCAGCAAATGGTCGGGTGCGCCCCTGGAGGGCATAGAAGCCGGCGAATTTGCGGAACGCTCGCGCGCCTGGCTCGATGAGCGCCGACTCTCTGTGGGGGAGGACCTGGTGGCGCTGCACCTCCACCTGGGGAACCATCGCGACGCCGTACGCCGAGTGGACGAGCTGCTGATCCAGTCGCCCCTACGCGAGTCCCTATGGGAACTGAAGATGCTGGCCCTCTATAGGACTGGGAGGCAGGCTGACGCACTGGCCGCCTTTCAACAATGCCGGAAGCTCCTGGACGACGAGCTCGGCGTCGACCCGTCACCCAAGCTGCGTGCGCTCGAGCAGTCAGTCCTGCGTCAGGATGCGTCCCTCGACGCCCCGGGAGGCACCCCCCCGCCCGAGGTCAACGTCGCAGTGACTGTGACAACACAGCGCATCACGGCCCACCTGGAGCTGGGGGACGGCAGCGTGCGCGAGCTCGTCGACCCGCTCGTCATCGGACGGCACCCGGATTGTCACCTGGTTCTCTCCGATCCTGACGTGAGCCGGCAGCATGCCGAGATCCGGCCAGCCATGGGCGGCCATCTGCTGTCGGACCTCGGCTCGGCGAACGGGACCCGTGTCAACGGCAGCCCGGAGACCCATCGGATGCTCGAGCCCGATGATCTGGTGCAGGTAGGGAGCCACACCTTGCGCTACCGGCGATCGGGGGCGTGAGGCCTTGTTAAGCGGGGTTTAAGCAGGTTGCGCCAATCTTGGTTTCAGCAGGAGGACACAAGGTCCTCATCACACAGCGAGGAGAAACTCATGTCGAACATCCAGGTCACCCCCGACCAGCTGCGCTCCCTCAACACCACCCTGCAGGGGCAGGCGGGTCAGGTGGGTGGCGTGAAGTCGAAGATCCAGTCGGCCATCAACGGCACCAACTGGAACAGCCCGGCGGCGACGAAGTTCAAGGGCGACTGGAACAGCAAGTACGCCAAGACGCTCACAGAGCTGGAGCAGGCCCTGCGCGAGCTGGGGCAGGCCGCCAGCACGATGGCGCAGAACTACGACCAGACCGAGGCCGCCTACAAGGGCGGCGCCTGAGCGACTTGCAGGTCTCCCCGCGCGAGTCGGACGGAGCGTTCCTCCGTCCGACCTGGGGCCACACCACGGAAGGAGTGAACGACGATGACGACTGATCCGCATCTGCCAGACATCCTGGTCACCGCCGCCTCGGGGGTGGGTGCCGTACGCAACGGATTGAGCGACAAGGCTCATGAAGCCTCGTACCGTCCCGGAGGCGGCTCAAAATGGTCGGGTCCCAGCGCGGCGACGTTCACGTCGCTCTCCACCCAGTTGAGCCGCGACATCGGTGCCTGTGCGGGGCTCGCCGCTGACTTGGAAGGCGCTCTAAGACGTGCCGCCAAGTCGGCGAGCCAACGCCTGTATTGGGAGGCTCAAGAGCGCGAGCGGCTGCGGCGCGAGGCACTGGCCAAACGCAATCAGGGGAAGCCGTGAGCAAGATCGCCCGGGATTCCAAAGACCTTCGGGCCCGGGCATCTCGGATGGACGTGCTGGCTGATGGTGTCGTCGAGCTTGGCTATCGGTTGGACTCATCGGTACGTCCTGCACGCAGACCAGACGTTCCAGAGCTCGGGGAGATCGAGGGTATCTACGGCCACCTTCGCCAACGAGTCTCGCTTGCGGCCAGCAATGTGCGAATAGAGGCGCGTAGGCTGCGCGAGCTCGCGAATAGACAGGACTATATCGAGGCGCTTGGCCTAGCGCACTTGAAGGGTTTGGTCGTGAGGGCCGAGGCAGTGCCTCGTGTCCCCGGAGCAACCTTCGCGCGCACCAAGCTGGGGGCGGACTTGACGTTGGAGGGGCTCAAACGGTTCGTCGTCCCCATTTCAAAGCTCGACCTCGCAACTGACTCTGGCTGGAAAATCGTCGGATCGGCGTTCCATTCACAGGTGAGTTCGTTCTCCACGTTTCTCGGTGTGGCGTTCGACGTGGAACAGACGCTGAATCTGAGCGGCAAGCACACCACGGCGGACCGCCTCGCTGGAGGAGCCAGCTTGGTCATCACAGGAGCCAAGGTGCATCCCCTGGCTCAACTGACCTACGCCGCCACTTACGAGTACAGCAAGTACACCAATGACCGTTTCGACGCGAACGACGAAGCGGGGCGTAGCAATTTTCAAGGACATTTGGATGAATCGCTACACCGGCACCAACATTCATTATCGCGCCTTGGATACGGGTCGTGGAGTTATCGACACGGGACTCCTCGGTGTCCATAACGTGTCTGCCGCCGCTGGTCGGAAGTTCTTCGGCGTTGAGGAGTCGCACGAAGATCTGATTTCCAGCGACCGCGTCACGGCGATAACCGCGCGAGTGCATATGGACTATCCAGGGGCCGCGGTCCTGCCCCGCGACGGTTACTACATCATCCGGTTTCCGGCAGATGCGTATATGGATAAGCAGTATGAAGTGAAGGTCGACAACAAGACCGGTCGTGTCCGATGACCCGGGGCATCCTTGAGCAGGCGCAGGACGCTCTAGCGAGCCATGACATCCCACTCGCCGATCTCAGTATCGAGCAGTATCAAGCGCTTTGGGCGAGCGAACGTTGGGAGATCCAGCCGGAGACGCGCGCGACGGATGCCCTCGCACTGAGAACCCTAGTGTCTGCGGGTCTTGCAGAAGCGGATGAGAGCGGCGTCGAACTCGTGGGATCTGCGGCGTTCATCCGAGCTGTCTGCACCAGCGACTCATCCGTACTGTGGATCGAGCCCTCAGACCAGAGCGGCGGTGGACCGCGCGCCTGGCAGACCGTCTCAGCGGATTCGTTGCTCGAAATCCGACCCGCTGCTGCGGGAACGCTCAGTTTCATGCTGCGAAGTGTCGATCGAGCTGTGAGGGAGTTGGCCCGGTCAGTTTGTGGACCCGAGGAGAGGGACGCGCGCGGTGAGGCAACGAGTCATCGCACTTATGCTCTCTCGGACTTGCGTGAAGCAGAGGCCTTTCACGCTCAGATCCAAGCAAGCGGGTCAGCGACGGCTATCACCTACTCCATCCCAGACGCCGCTGTGCTTTCGTCAGGCCCGTTGCGCAGCGACTTCCATCGAGTCGATGGGGCACTCATCGTGACCCGCGGGTCAGAAGATTCACCTGGGCTATTGGCGCGCAGTGACGATGACCAGACTGCTGAGGTTGAAGTAGCCACTCTCGGTGTCGTGGACACGCTCCTGAGGTCTCTGCTGCGGATCCAAACTCAGCCTACCGGGACCTGAACAACCAACAGCAGGTGGCGAACCTCGCCGGGACTCTCCGAAGTTCGCAATGAAACGGATCGTCTCATCCATGTGGAACTGGCGCGCCTCAGAAGAGCTCGGACGTGGCGATCTGGACCAGCGTGCCTTCTCCGTTTTCGACAACCACAGCGCGTCCTGGGGGACCACCTGCGATCCGCCGGTCCAGGGTCGCCTCGAAGAGGTCACCGTCCGCCAGCGGATCAGGTTGGAGCACAAGCCCGCGTCGCTCCCCACGGAGTCTTTGCAAGGCGCCGCCGTAGGTGCGGTGAGCAGACCGCTTGTCCGCTGCGGCGATCACTCGAATGCGGCGCTGAGCACCGGACTTGATCAGCTCGGAGAGGCGCTCATCGACGTAGTGGTCCACGAACTCATCGGCGTCGTCCACGACCAGTACCAGCCACGGGCTGGTCTCATCCCGCTGGTCGAGGGTGAGCAACAACTCCTCGAGCAGTTCCCCGCAGGCGTCCACTGAGGTGCCCACCCGGCGCCAGAAGGTCAGGGTGGTCAGGGTGGTGTGGCGAGGCGCGAACAGAATGAGCTCCGTTCCGAGGCTGTCCAACGCGGTCGCCATGGTGGCCAGGGTCGTGCTCTTGCCGGAGCGTCGTGATCCCACGGTGAGGAAGCTCCCCGCACCTAGATCGAGGACAGCCTCGGTGAAATCGAGGTCGCACAGCCCGAAAGGGACCCGCGCGATGTCGACGGTCGTGGACAGGTCGCTCACCGGTGTCCACCGTGGAAGCAGCCGGATCGCCGGTGCTGACTGGTTCGGCCATCGTGCGGCAAGGGCGCTGCCGAGAGCGCCGATCGCCTGCGCCTGCTCGGTCAAGGAACCGTCCGTGCCGTAGGTCGCGACTTGCACCTCGTCGCTGTCGGCCGTGAAGCCGCGTCCTGGCGGCAGATGTGCCCCCGCAACCTTGGCACGGTCAAGGCCGAAACCGTCGTACTCGTCAACCTCAGGAAAGCGCAGCACGAGGCGCTGCGGGAACGCAGACTGCACCGCCATGCTCATCGCCAGCCGTCGTTCTGCTGAGACGATCCAGTGAATCCCCACCGCTCGGCCTTCATTGACCAGGGTGGGGAACCGTTCCAGCCAGATGCCGTAGTCGACACGTTCGAATGCCTGGGCGAACGACCCGTAAGCGTCCAGCGCGATCACCATCGCGCGGACCCCGGGCTCACGCTCCCGCAAGCCCGCGAAGGTGTTGACACCGTGATCACCCATCAGGTTCCGGCGCCGGAGGATCTCGGACTGAACCCTCGAGAACAACCGGATCACGCGATCGGTCTCCTCAGCAAACACGACGTCACCGACGTGTGGCAGGGAGTCCAGTGAGGCCAGCCCACGGGATCCGAAGTCCAATGCGTACAGGTGAAGGTCTGCGGGGCTGTTCTGTTCTGCCAACCGGGTCATGGTGGTGTTCAGTACCGTGGTCTTGCCGGTGCCACCCCCTCCAGCGACGAGGACGCCACCTGCGGAGAGGTCGAGGACGTAGGGCACCTGGGCTTGACGTTGCGGCTCATCCACCACCCCAAGGGCCACCCGCAAGCCTTGCTGGTCAGGCAGATCGTGGCACGCCACATGGTTCTCCAATGCTGGAAGCCACGGACGTCGGGGTGGCTCGTCCCCGGTGCCGGCGAATGCGTCGCGGATGACCCCCACCAAACGCATCAGATCCGTTTCATCGGTGGTCGCTGCCTCGACCTTTCGAATGACGGTGGTGCTGGGCTTGCCGGCGTAGTTGATGGTGATCGCGGCGTGTTCCCGTCGCAGCTGGCCAAAACTATGGCCCCCGCTGTAGGCGACCTGAATCTCGGTCAGTTCGGTGCTGCCGGTCCGGACGAACGCCCGTCCAGGCAGGCTGCGTGGCAAGCGGGCGGCTAACGGTGACCCGATCACGTCCTCGGAGTCGGCCTGGTCGTTCATGCGCAGCGACATCCGCAGGTTGGTGTTGGCGCGAATGTTGTCATTGATCGCACCAGCTGGCCGCTGCGTAGCGAGCAACAGGTGGATGCCCAGCGACCGACCCCGCTGAGCAAGGTTCACCATACCGTCCACGAACTCGGGCAGCTCAGAGGCAAGGGCCGCAAACTCGTCGACGATGAGCAGCAGGCTCGGCGGAGTCAGTTCAGGTGCTTTGGCGCGCATGTCGAGCAGATCCTTCGCGCCGACTGAGGCGAGCTGGCGCTCACGACGCCCGAGCTCGGCGTGCAGGGAGGTGAGCACCCGCAGCACCAGGTGCCCGTCCAAGTCGGTCACGTAACCGACCGTGTGTGGCAGGTCCACGCAGTCCTTGAACGCCGCGCCGCCTTTGTAGTCGACGAGCAGGAAGGTCAGGTCGCGAGGCGGGTTCGTAGCGGCCAACGAGGCGACCAGTGTCTGCAGCAGCTCAGACTTGCCTGCTCCAGTTGTGCCGCCCAGGAGCGCATGCGGACCGTCTTCGCGAAGATCGAGCGTGAAGGCGCCTCGGTGGTCTCGGCCCAATGGCGCCGCTATTCCGGTAGTCCGCTGCCACCGCTCGACAATGTCGGCTGCGGTGGGGTCCGGCAGGTCGAGGTTTTCAGCCAGAGTCACTCGACTAGGAATTCCTGCGCCCTGGTCGCGCGAGGCTGCGTCGCGCAGGCCGGTCAACCGCCACCCGGCCTCGTCAACGTCCGCGGGCGAGATCTGATCGGGGGCCACGCCGCTCAGGCGTACGCCGGTGTCGGCCCAGGTCACGTCGAGGCCACGTGGGTGGACAGTGACGATCGCCCGGCATTGAGCAGGCACGGCGCCCGGCGAATCGGTGAACCACAGCACGTGTACCCCAACGGCTGGTCCGTCCTCGAGCAACTCGGTGATCTGACTGCGTGGAATCTCCACCCGGTCGTCGACCATGACGACGACTGCCTGCTGCGCCCGGATGCCGCCGCCCATGCGCTGCTGCGCGCTCTCCTGCCGGGACCTGATCTCGCTGCAGAGCGCGCCCAGCAGCGTCGGCACGGCTTCCTGGGACACCACGCTCGGTCCGTCGCTGCCGCTGTATGCGTGCGGGAGCCGCGACAACCAGTCCCACGAAGCCGGATCGGGGACCACGGCGGCGATCGCCAGGTCCCGGGGACTGTGCAGGGTTGCCAACTGGAGTAGCGACCAACGGCCCAGGTCGCGGCCCTGTGGCGACCCCACGATCCCCAGGTTCCCGATGACCCGAAGGTTCACGGTGACGGGCAGGTTGGAGGTGCTGAGAATCGGATCGAGGAGATCTGCGGCCTCTTGCCGGAGAGCTCGGTCCCCGGTCTCGGTCATCGCCCAGCGCACCCCCGAGGCCCGCTCGCTCCAGCCGAGTCGAAGCACACCGAAGTCCTGATCGCCGAGGCTTCTCTCCCACAGGCGAATCGTGGGTGCGGTGCGGGCGACGAGCTCCGCCGGATCGGGAGCGGAGGCCCACTGGGCGGCGCAGTCCTGCAACACCGCCTCTCGAAGCGAGAGAGCGTTCTTGGCGAGGTCGGCTCGGAACCGGGCCACCTGCTCGGCATGGTCCTTTCCCCCGTGGCGCCTATCCTCGAACCACGCACCAAGCATCATGAGTGGTGAGAGAAGAGCAAGCAGTAGGAATGACTTACTACCGCCGCTAAGTACCATGACCGGCGCCATCAGCATGGGCACCGACGCAGCGATCCACGGCACCCTGCGGGAGGGCCGGGGTTCCGGTGGAGCCTGCACGGCCAGTTCGTCGGGGGCCGGGGTGAGGGCGAGCCGCGGGGTGCGATTGACCTCCACATGCCCGCCACGCCAGTGCACGCGCGCCGTATTGACCCCGTGACGGCTCGGCTCCAGACGGAACAGGCTGGTGCCGGCCTCGATTGGGAGGTCCGGATGAACCTGCACTGGCGTCTCCCCGACGCGGTGCCCCGCGTGGAAGGTTCCGTTGCGCGAGCCGAGGTCAGCAACGGACGGCCCTGTCTCGTTGTAGCCGATCGCGAAATGCCGCCCGGACATGCCCTCGTCTCCGAGGCAGATGTCGGACGACGGGTCGCGGCCCACAGTGATACCGGACGCCCCCACGCTGAAGCGTTGCCCGGCTCCCGGACCAGAGGCGACAACGAGCTGCCACGGGCTGCGCGTCGTCGCCTCCGCACGGGCTTGCTGGGGCGTCGCCGCCACTGTCAATAGGTCTCCCGAGCGCAGGCCGAGTTGCGTCAACGGGTGACGGCCTGCCAGATGAGTGGAGTTCCGGGAGATGCGAACAGACTTGCGTTCGTCCTCGCCAAGCAGTCTTGCCGACACCATGGCGTCCAACAGTTCGTCACCAGTGGGGTCGCCTTCGACGTTTACCGATACCGGAAACCAAGCAGGGGCCTCGCGTGGGCGAAACCGAACCAGCACGAATCCCCCTCCGTAAATTGCCGCGACGATCGCATCCTAGGGCGGCCGGGCGCGGCGTGCCGAGGATCGCCAACGTAGATGGACTGACGTGGTTCGCCAGGTGGTACAGGGCTAGTTGAGGAAGCCGGCCAGGTTGCACGACGCGGGGCGTCCTCGCGGATGTGAGTCCGCGGAAAAGGGCGCGACCGTGAGGCGTGCGGCGTGGACGCTGTGGTGAGGCGTGAGGCCAAAGGAACGTTCGACGGGCGATGTACCGACGCCAGGGATCCGGAAGGACTTCGCGAACTGTTGGGTACGAGGGCCTTCTGCGAAACCGCGCGGAAGTTCGGACGATGATCCTCAACACGGAGGCCACCACTCCGGATTGCACGGACTGTAAATCCGTCGGCGTATGCCTACGCAGGTTCGAATCCTGCACCTGCCACCAGCGTGAACCAGGCTCGTGACCTGTAGACCCCAGGAGCTAGCTGTCGTTCGGGGGGTCGTCGTCCGGTCCGGCGTCAGCCTCGGATGCCTGCTCCGGCCTCTGGGGCCGGTCGAAGGAGACAGTCACCTCTTCGAAGCCCTTGTGGCGCTGGGCGCTGGCGTAGCTGGTGTAGGCCTTGCGGTCGGCCGGCGTGAGCTCCACCGAGTCGGTGAAGGGCGTGAGTAGGGCGCGGGGCCACAGCCTGCGCGCGATGACGACGTTGAGCTCGATCCCCAGCACGGCGATGACCGATGCCACGAAAATGAGCCCGATCAGACCGAGGACCACCCCGAAGGTCTGGTTCATGGAGGATGTCTCGCTGAGCACCCTCTTGACGTACGCCGTGGACACGACCTGGAGCACCTGCCACAGCACTGCGACCAGGATCCCGCCCGGGGCTGCGTGCCACCAGGTGTGTCCTCGGGCGGTCGCCAGCCGGAACAGCAGCGTCAGGAGAAGTGCCACCAGCGCCACGTTTGCGATGGCGAGCAACCACTTCACCGTCGTGTTCAGCTGGCTTCCGAAGACGTCCGTGTTGCGTCCCGCTACGGAGAGCGCCGTCACCGCCAGCACCGAGACACCCGCCGCCAGCAGCAGGAGAAGGCTCTTGACCCGTAGCAAGATCGGGTTGGGGCGGCTGTTGCGAGGCACCGACCATGCGATGTTCATGGCGTTCTGGATGGCCGAGCCGAGCCCCAGCGAACCGTAGAGGGCCACGAGGCCGCCTGCCACCACGGCTCCTGTCGAGCCGCTCAGGCCACCGGGTCGCCCCAGCTCGTCGCCGACCACCGGGAACTGGACGAGCGCAGAATCGAGCACCCTCTCCTGGAGCTCGGGGTTCCCCTGCAGCACGAAGCCGAGGACCGAGGTGGCCAGCAGAAGCAGCGGGAAGATCGCCACGAAGGCGTAGTAGGTGATGATGGCTGCGAGGTAGTTGCCCTGATCGTCGAAGAACTTGTAGACGACGGCGATCGGGAGCCCGACCGCGGGGAACCGGCGCTGGACGTCGTCGATCGCGTCCGCGATACCTGCCACGTCATCAACGTACCGGGGGCACCGCAACGGCCTTGCACCTAGCCGATGGATGACTCAGTTTCCGCCTGAGGAGGCTCGCGGCCATCAGGTTGTACTGCGTTAGGACGTCGCGGCCTCGCGGAACCTCTCGAGCTCGGACCGGGGGTCCGGTCCGCACGGCTGGAAGACGATCTCCGTCACGCCCTGCTGGCCGGCCTCGTCGAGCAGTCGCCGGATCTCGGCGCGGGTCCCGCTCATCGTGACGTCGCGCAGCATGGCGTGGCCGCCGGCGTCCCAGGCGGCCTGGTCGGCCTTGTTCAACCCGACACAGTGCGCGGAGTGGACGGCGAGATGCCGCTGCTCCAGCGGCGTCTCCTCCACCACGTCCATCCACTCGACGCCGCCAGGGAGCTCACGCACGGCGTCGGGCCCGCCGAACTCGTAGGCGCCGTGGTGCGCGAGAGCCCATCCTGGTCCGGCTGAGAGCCGCGCGTGCTCGGAGTCGACTGGCTCGTCCTCGTCGAGCACGATCCCCCAGACGAGGTAGGGACCCAGGAGTACTCGTTCATGAACTCGGGCAGCTGGAGGGTCACGAAGAGGCCGTCGCCGAGCCCCCGGGCGACAGCTGCGCCCATGGGCCCCAGGGCGCCGACGAGGATGGGCACGTCCACCGGCCGCGCCGGCGCGTGACCGTTGGGATGCAGCAGCTGCATCTGGGCGCCCTCCCACTCGATCACCTCCCCGGCGAGCAGCCCCCGGTAGGGCCAACCGGGTCCCAGGAGTAGAGAGTTTGGACGATTGTTTCGCTGACCGGATCGTGGACGGAACGCGAAACGTTGGCTCTTGCGTGGACCCAGTCGGTGTGTCCCTGCATGACGCCCAATGCACGATGCCGTGGGCACATTGGGCGGCCGGAGTGGGATCGCTGGGCGGACCAGTCGACCCGTTCAAAGCCATCGCCGTCAAAGACTTGGGCTGCGCCCTGCGACGGCGGGGACAGCGAGTCAGCCGCCGGCAGGCTCGTCGAGCTCCTGGAAGACGGTCAGCTGGAGACCTGCTGGGGCCTCGAGCCGAGCGTTCAGGGACTGCCATGGGGTGACGGTTGGGGCCGCTATCAGGTCGGCTCCGCCGTCGACGAGGTCTTGGGTCACGGTCGCGGCGTCCGCGACCTCGAAGGCGACCCGTAGCCGGGGGGCGACTCGGCGGCCGACTTCGACGTCGTCGATCATCGCGACCTGTGCGGGGTTGGAGAGCTCGAGGGTGGCGCGTCCGACCTCGAGGATGGTGACGCGCTCGCCGGCTTCTCCTTCGACGACGAGCTCTTCGGTCGAGCCGAGGACGTCTCGGTAGAAGGCCACCGCCTCCTCGTAGTCGGGGGCCTCGACGACCAGCCGCATCTGAAGCACTCGTCCCTTGCCGGTGGCACTCATCGAATGACGCTACTGGTCCGGGAAACGGTCCGCGTGCTGTACGGCGCGACGTACTCGGGCAGGCAGTGTCGAGTCGAAGTTCTCCTGGCGCAGCTCCTTCATGAGCGAGAAGCACATGGCTATCAGGATCAACATGAATGGTCCTGCGACGACGATCACCAGGTTCTGCAGGGCCGCCAGTCCGCCGGCGAAGAGCAGCACTGCGGCCACGGCACCGGTGGCGACGCCCCAGAAGATGGTGAGTGCGCGCATCGGCACCTCCTTGCCGCGCTGGCTGAGCATGCCCATCACGATCGAGGCACTGTCGGCCCCGGTGATGAAGAAGATCGCGACCAGGAACACGGCGAGGGCGACCGTGATCGTCGAGAGCGGGAACTCCCTCAGGGTCTCGAACAGGGCGTTCTCGTAGCCGCTGTCGATGACTGCCTTCATGTCCACGCCCTGGTTGAGCTGCAGGTCGAACGCCGCTCCGCCCAGGATCGAGAACCAGATGAAGGACACCAGGCTCGGCACCCCGATCACGTAGATCACGAACTGCCGGATCGTCCGGCCCTTGGAGATCCTGGCGATGAACATGCCGACGAAGGGCGTCCACGAGATCCACCAGGCCCAGTAGAAGACCGTCCAGCCCGAGATCCAGTCCGAGCCGCCGAACGCGCCCGTGCGGAAGCTCATCGCCGGGAGCTGGGTGAGGTAGCCGCCCATGGACTCGGTGAACGTGCCGAGGATGAACACGGTCGGCCCGACCACGAAGAGGAAGAGGACGAGCAGGGTCGCGGCCACCGCGTTCGCGTTCGAGAGCCACTTGATGCCCTTGTCCACGCCACTGACCGCGGAGACCACGAAGCATGCGGTGAGCACGGCGATCACGACGACGGCGAGCTTCTTGCTGCCCCCGCCCTCACCGAAGACGTTGTCGATGCCGCCGGTGATCTGGAGGGCGCCGAGCCCGAGCGACGTCGCCGACCCGAAGAGCGTGGCGAAGATCGCGATCACGTCGATGGCCTTGCCCGGCCCCTGGGCGGCGCGGTCACCGAGAAGCGGGTAGAAGGTGGCGCTGATCAGGTTGCCGCGACTCTTGCGATACGCGAAGTAGCCGATCGCGAGGCCGGTGACGGCGTACATCGACCACGGGTGCACGCCCCAGTGGAAGAAGGAGTACTCCATCGCCGAGAGTCCGGCGTCGTTGCTGCCGGCGTCACCTCGTCCGAGCGGCGGCGTGTTGAGGTGGGTCAGCGGCTCGGCGACGCCCCAGAACATCAGCCCGATGCCCATGCCGGTCGCGAACATCATCGAGACCCAGGAGAACGTCGAGAACTCGGGCACCGAGTCGTCCGGTCCGAGCCTGATGTTCCCGTAGCGGGTGAACGCGAGGTACGCCGAGAAGGCGACGAACGCCGCGCTGGTCAGCACGAACAACCAGCCGAACGACTCGGTGGTCCAGCTGAGCATTTTCCCGGCACCGGTGTCGAGGCCTTTGGGGTCGAGCGCCCCGTAGATCACGAACGCGATCGCGAGAACGGCGGCAATGCCGAACACGACGCGGTCGACCTGCAGATGATCCTCGTCGCGGGTCTGCACTCGCGGCGTTTCGTCTTGAATGGCCATGTCATCACGTCCCTCAAGGTGTTGCGCACCACGCAACCGAGTGCACCTTGAGCAACACACTGGCAAACCCGGGAGCCCACTGTCAAGGTGCGGTCTGCTCGGACCGTCGAAGAGGACGTCGAACTTAACCCCGGGTGCTACGTCGGGTCGATTCATCGGCTCCCGCACCACGAAACCGAGTAGCGCCGCCCAGACGGGTCAGGCGCTGCCGCTCCACGGCGCGGGGACCAGCACCCAGATCACCTCGGCGGAGCGGGTCTGGCTGGCATTGACCCAGGAGTGCGGCTCGCCGCCGGCGAAGGTCAGTGCGTCGCCGGCGCTGAGCTTGTGGCTGCGGTCGCTGAGGACCAGCTCGACTGCGCCCTTGAGCACGTAGAGGACCTCCACCTCGCAGTTGATCGTGTAGAGGTCCTTGCCGCCGGTGCCTCCGGGCTCGATCGAGGAGTGCACGAGCTGCAGCTTGGCCTGGCCGCGCGGCGTCATCAGCTGCTCGGCCACACCGGTTCCGCCGAGGTTGATTGCGGGCGCCTCGCCCCGTCGTACGAGCGCGACGTCCGGGGCCGTGAACAGGCTCCCGACCTCGATGCTCATCACCTCGCAGAGCCTGATCAGCGAAGCCACGCTGGGTGAGGTCTCGTCACGCTCGATGCGGCTGAGGAACCCCTTGGTCAGCCCGGAGGCGATCGCCAGCTGGTCGAGGGTGTAGCCGTGCGCCTTGCGCGCCGCATGCAGCTTCGACCCGATCCGGACGTCGTTGGTGGGGGACACCGGTAGCGGTCGCACGTGTTCCTCCTGGGGCAACATTTGTTGCCATCAATCTAGCCGAGACCCTTGACAACGCATGATGCCGCGCCGATGCTTGCTTGACAACCTTTGTTGTCTATCAAGCAACTCACTCCTGGAGATCACCATGAGGCTTAGTCACCGTCCCACTCCGATTTCAAACGTGCTGGCTGCCGGCCTGGCCACTGTGGCGGTCCTCGCGACCGCCGCCTGCGGCACTGCGGCACCCGAGGACGACACCCCGGCCGCCGGCGACAAGGAGCCCTCCGCCAAGGTCGGCACTCTCGAGAAGGACGCCAAGATCGCCGGCATGCTGCCGGCCGACATCAAGAGCGCCGGTGTGGTCCGGGTCGCCTCCGGTGTCAGCTTCCCGCCGATGGAGTACTTCGCCGACCGACAACAAGACGGTGCTCGGCTTCGACGCCGACCTCGGCAAGGCGCTCGGTGAGGTCCTCGGCGTCGAGTTCAAGTTCAGCAACACCAACTTCGACGGCATCATCGGCGGCCTCGAGGCCGGATCGCTACGACCTCGGCCTCACCTCGATGATCGACAAGAAGGAGCGTCAGGCGAAGGTCGACTTCGTCGACTACCTCAGCTCCGGCATCGCGTTCATGGTCGCCAAGGGCAACCCGGAGGGCCTGAAGAACGAGATGGACCTCTGCGGCAGGACGGTCGCGGTCGAGAAGAGCGCCACGGGCGACATCGTCGCCGACGACATCTCCGCCGACTGCGTGCAGGCGGGCAAGGACAAGCTCAAGGAGCTTCCGCTGCCCGAGCAGGTCGGCACGCTCCAGGCCCTCTCATCCGGTCGCGCCGACGCAGTGCTCGCCCTCGACCTGACGCTCGCCTACAACGTGAAGCAGCAGCCGGAGGCGTTCGAGATGCCGGCCAAGCCGTTCGGACTGCTGCCGGTCGGCATCCCCGTCCCGAAGACGAACCCGGAGCTGCGCGACGCCGTCGCAGGCCGCGCTCGTCAAGGTCCAGGAGTCGGGCACGTACGACGAGCTGCTGGCCAAGTGGAACCTCACCGACCAGGCACTCGAGGGCGCGCCGATCAACCAGGGCGAGTGACCCGTGAGCACCGATACGGCAGTCGACCAGCCCGGTGGCACACGCCGACGAACCGATCGTCCGCCTGAGGCACCCGTGGCGTTGGGTGGCGGTGGCGGTCATCGCCCTCTTCGTCGCCCAGGCCGTCGTCTTCGCGGTGACCAACGACAAGCTGCGGTGGGACCTGGTCTGGGGGTACCTGTTCGAGGAGTCCATCCTGCGCGGCCTCTGGATGACGGTGAAGCTGACCGTGGTCTCGATGCTGGTCGGCGTGGTGCTCGGCACCGTGCTCGCGGTGATGCGGCTCTCCGACAACCCGGTCTTCCGGGCGGTCGCAGGCGGCTACATCTGGATCTTCCGCGGCACTCCGATCCTGGTGCAGCTGCTGTTCTGGTTCTTCCTCGGCACGGTCCTGCCCACCATCACCATCGGCATCCCGTTCGGCCCCGACTTCGGGTCGTGGGCGACGAACACGGTGATCAGCCAGTTCACCGCCGCGATCCTCGGTCTGGGCCTGAACGAGGCGGCGTACATGGCGGAGATCGTGCGCGCCGGCATCGGATCCGTCGACCAGGGGCAGAGCGAGGCCGCAGAGGCTCTCGGGATGTCGCCGACGACGACGTACCGGCGGGTGATCCTGCCCCAGGCGGCGCGGCTGATCGTGCCCCCGACCGCCAACCAGACGATCTCGATGCTCAAGCTCACGTCACTCGTCCTGGTGATCGGGCTGCCCGAGCTCACCACGACCGTGCAGCTGATCTACGGGCGCAACCTGCAGCAGATCCCGATGCTGCTCGTGGCCAGCATCTGGTACCTCGTGCTGACCACCCTTCTCACCATCATCCAGTCCCGGCTCGAGAAGCGGATGAGCCGGGGAGTGAGCCGGTCCGGCACCGAACGTCGGAACATCTTCAGCCGCCAGGGAGGCCGGGCATGAGCGCCGAAATACCACAGAGACCGCTGCCCATCCGATGGTCGAGGCCATCGGCGTGCGCAAGGTGTACGGCCGCAACGAGGTGCTCAAGAGCATCGACCTGACCGTGAAGCAGGGCGAGGTCGTCTCGCTGCTCGGCCCGTCGGGCTCGGGCAAGAGCACGTTCCTGCGCTGCATCAACCACCTCGAGCGCGTCGACGGGGGAGAGATCAGCGTCAACGGGCACCTCGTCGGCTACCGCCGCGCCCACGGCAAGAAGTACGAGCTGCGGCGCAAGGAGATCGCCGCCGCCCGACGTGACGTCGGGATGGTCTTCCAGCGGTTCAACCTCTTCCCGCACCGCACCGCGATCGAGAACGTCATGGAGGCGCCGCTGTTCGTCAAGCGCCGCGATCGGGCCGACGTACGCCGTCAGGCAGAGGCCCTGCTCGACCGGGTCGGGCTTGCGGACCACGCCGACGACTACCCGTCGACGCTCTCCGGTGGGCAGCAGCAGCGGGTGGCGATCGCCCGGGCGCTGGCCATGGAGCCGACCCTGATGCTGTTCGACGAGCCGACCTCGGCGCTCGACCCGGAGCTGGTCGGCGAGGTGCTCGACGTGATGAAGGGCCTGGCCGAGGAGGGGATGACGATGATCGTGGTCACCCACGAGATCGGCTTCGCCCGCGAGGTCTGCAACCGCGTCGTCTTCATGGACGGCGGCGTGATCGTCGAGCAGGGCCCGCCCGGCGAGGTCTTCAACAACCCCCAGCACGCACGGACCCAGTCGTTCCTCTCGAAGGTGTTGTGAACTGATGACTACCCCTGTTTCCGATTCCGCTGCCGGTTTCCGAGGACCGGTCGACGCGACCGTCGTTCCCCGGTACGGCGGGCCGTCGACGTTTGCGCGGCTCCCGCGGCTCGACGAGGTCGAGCGCGCCGACGTCGCGATCGTCGGCGTGCCCTTCGACTCCGGTGTCAGCTACCGCCCCGGAGCGAGGTTCGGCCCGGGTCACATTCGCGCCTCGAGCAAGCTGCTGCGCACGTTCAACCCCGTGCAGGACGTCGAGCCGTTCGCAGTGCAGCAGGTGGCTGACGCCGGCGACATCGCCTGCAACCCGTTCGACATCCAGGACGCGGTCAGGCAGATCGACGAGGGAGTCCGCGGGATTCTCGACGTCAGCGGCAAGCTGGTCACCCTGGGCGGCGACCACACGATCGCCCTTCCATTGTTGCGTGTGCTGCACGAGGTGCACGGGCCGATCGCGGTCGTGCACTTCGATGCCCACCTCGACACCTGGGACACCTACTTCGGCGCGCCACTGACGCACGGCACCCCGTTCCGTCGCGCTTCCGAGGAAGGGCTGATCGACAAGACGGGCAGCATGCACGTCGGCATCCGCGGTCCGCTCTACTCACGCGAGGACCTCACCGACGACCAGGTTCTCGGCTTCCAGGTCATCGGATCCCACGACATGGACGACCTCGGCTGGCGCGGTGCCGTCGAGCAGATCAGGGCGCGGGTCGGCGACCGGCCGACCTATGTGTCGCTGGACATCGACGTGCTCGACCCGGCCTTCGCGCCGGGGACGGGTACTCCCGAGGCCGGTGGGCTGACCAGCCGCGAGCTGCTCAGCATCCTGCGCGCGTTCGGTCACCTCAACCTCGTCGGGGCCGACATCGTCGAGGTGGCGCCTGCCTACGACCACGCCGAGGTCACCGGCATCGCAGCCGCCCATGCGGCGTACGAACTGGTCAGTGCGATGGCCCCGCGGTCGTCGGAGGTTGAGTCATGACCGAGTCCGGCAACGCGAACCAGGACGGAGCGGTGACCGGCGGTGCCGCGGTCATCGACGCGCTGGTCGCCCACGGCGTCCGCGACGTGTTCGGGATCCCGGGCACCCACAACCTCGAGCTGTACCGCTACCTGCCCGCGTCGGGAATCCGCCACGTCGTGACCCGGCACGAGCAGGGCGCCGGGTACGCCGCCGACGGCTATGCCCGCGTGAGCGGCCGGCCGGGCGTGCTGATCACGACCTCAGGACCAGGCATCACCAACGCGATCACCGCACTGGCCACGGCGTACGCCGACTCGGTACCGGTCCTGGCGATCTCGCCCGGCCCGCCGCGCGGCCAGGTCGGCGCCGATGTGGGCTGGCTGCACGAGGCAAAGAACCAGCAGGCCGCCTTGGAGGCTGTGTGTGGACGCAGCATCCGGGTCGAGTCCGCCGACGAGATCCCTGAGGTGCTGGCCTCGGTCTTCGAGAGGTTCTCGACCTCTCGTCCCCGGCCGGTGCACCTCGAGGTGCCGGTCGACGTGCTGGAAGGCCCCTGGACGCGCCGGCCGGTGCCGGTCAACGCGGTCTCATTGCCGGTCGGCCCAACTCAGGCCAGAGTCGAGGAGATCGCCTCGGCGCTGGACCGTTCGCGCCGACCCTTGCTGATCGCCGGAGGCGGCGCCCGGGGTGCGGCAGACCACGTCCTGGCGCTGGCGGAGTACGGCGTACCGGTGCTCACCACGGTCAATGGCAAGGGCGTTCTCGACGAGTCCCACCCAGCTGCTCTCAGCGCGGGCATCCGACTGGCTGCTGCGCATCGAGCGATCAACGACGCCGACCTGGTGATCGTGGTCGGCAGCGAGCTCGGGGACTCCGACCTCTGGGGTGGGGTGGTGGCCCCCGGCGAGGCGGGGCGTCGCACCGTCGTACGCATCGACGTCGACCCGGCACAGATGCACAAGAACGTGCCGGCCGACCTCCCGGTCGTCGGCGACGCGTCGCTCGTCCTGGGCGGCCTGGTCGACCTGCTGCGGGACCAGGGCTTCGCGCCTCGGCCACTCACGAATGAGGCTCGCGACGAGATCGCGTCCGACGCTGCCGCCGACGCGGGACCCTGGGCGGAGATCCAGCGGGTGCTGGCGGACGCGCTGCCGGCGGACACGGTCGTGGCCGGCGACAGCTCGCAGGTGACCTACTACGGGACCGTGCACTACTGGCCGTTCACACCCGCCAACCGACTGGTCTACCCGACTGGCTACGCCACGCTCGGCTACGGGCTGCCCGCTGCGATCGGCGCCAAGGTCGCCGAGCCCGGGCGGGCAGTGGTCGCGGTGATCGGTGACGGCGCAGCCATGTTCAGCATCCAGGAGCTGATCACGGCCACGGAGCAAAGCCTGTCCATCCCGGTGGTGATCGTTGACAACGGCGGCTACGCGGAGATCCGCGAGCAGATGGTCGACCGCGACATCGAGGCGCAGGCCGTCGACCTCCTTCGTCCGGACTTCGCGGCTCTCGCGCAGGCGCTCGGTGCGCACGGCGTCGTCGCCGAGAGCGTCGATGAGCTGGGCTCACTTGCTGCGGCAGCACTGGCCGCCGACCGCCCGACAGTCATCTACCACCGCGTCGGCTGACAATCGACGAGCCCTGTTCACGACGCCCTGACCCACCTAGGATCCGAGACACGGCTCGATCGATCTCGGGAGGCTCGTATGCGCCGGTTGTTGCTGCTCGTCCTGACCCTGTCCCTGTCGTCCTGGGGGCTCGCGCTCTCCGGACCGGCGGGCGCCGTACACGCGTTCGAACGCGCGGCGCCGGCCGCAGCGCCGACCGCCCGACCCGAGCCACCACCGTGGCTGAAGGTCGAGAACGGGGCCACCCAGCCGCAGTTCGCGCTCGCCGACGCGATCGAGGAGACGCTGTTCGTCGAGACCACGGTCGACTCCGACCTGGACGGCAAGCGCGACCGCGTTCGGGTGAAGCTGTCCCGTCCGGGCGAGACCGAGTCCGACGGCATCAAGGTGCCGGTGGTCTTCGAGCACAGCCCCTACCGCTACAACACGGGCGGCGGGGTGAACCACAACGTCGACTTCGACGTGATGCCCCAGGAGGGGCTCACGCCTGACGACCGTCGCTCGTTGGCCAGGGGACGGGCCGTGTCGAAGGCGAACCCGGACCTCCCGGGCTCACTCGACAACTACTGGGTGCCGCGAGGCTATGCCGTGGTGCTGGGGGAGAGCATCGGCACCGGATTCTCCGACGGCTGCCCGACCGTCGGCGACCAGAAGGAGACGCTGGGCACGAAGGCGATCATCGACTGGCTCAACGGCCGGGCGCCGGCGTGGGACGAGCAGGGTCAGCCAGTCGCGGCTGACTGGACCACGGGTGACGTCGGCATGACCGGGGTCTCCTACAACGGCACCCTGCCCAACCAGGTCGCCACCACCGGCGTGGAGGGCCTACGCACCATCGTGCCGGTCTCGGCGATCTCGAGCTGGTACGACTACTACCGCGCCAACGGTCTCGTCCGGGCGCCGCACTCCAACCGCTCGGGTGTCGGCGAGAACGGCTACCTGGGCGAGGACCTCGATGTCCTGGCCGAGTACGTCGAGGGCCCGACGCGCACCCAGAAGTGCCGCCACATCGTGGAGGAGATGCTGGCGCGCCAGGACCGGGTCACCGGTGACGAGAACGCGTACTGGCGGGCCCGTGACTACCTCCACCGCGCCGGCCGGGTCAAGGCGAGCGTGTTCGTGGTGCACGGTCTCGAGGACTACAACGTGATGCCCAAGGCATTCGCGTCGTGGTGGGAACGGCTGGCGTCGAACGGCGTGCCCCGCAAGATCTGGCTGCACAACGGCGGACACGGCGGACCCTCGTCCACCTCGGGCTACCAGCAGACGCTCAACAAGTGGATGGACTACTGGCTCTTCGGCGTCCAGAACGGCGTGACCTCAGAGCCGCGGGCCGACATCCAGCGCCCGGACGGGACGTACGAGAAGTACGCCAACTGGCCGGTGCCCGGCGCCCGCAAGGCGACCCTGCACCTGGGGGCGACCAATGCCACCCAGCCAGGCACGCTCGGCACCAAACCGCAGACCAGCGGTCCGCGGCCGCGCCAGTCGTTCGTCGACCGGGGTCGGGAGCTGAACACCGACGCTGACCTGCTGCCTGCACCGGACGTCGCCAACCCGAACCGGCTGGCGTATCTCTCGCCGCCGCTTCGTCGTGCGGCCCACCTGTCCGGCACACCGGCGGTGTCGTTGCGCGCGTCCGTGGACAACCGCTACGCCGCCAACCTGACCGCGGTCCTCGTGGACTACGGGCCTGTCGGCAGCACGGCGGCGCCGGTGATGGTGACGCGCGGCTGGACTGACGTGCAGAACCGCAAGCGGGTAGACCGGAGTACGCCGATCCAGCAGGGCCAGGAGTACGCCTTCGACTGGAACCTGGAACCCGACGACTACGTGTTCCCGGCCGGGCACCGGATCGGGCTGGTGGTGGTCTCGACCGACCAGCAGTTCACCGTCCGACCGAACCCGGGAACACAGCTGACCGTGAACCCGGCGAAGAGCAGCGTGCACCTGCCGGTGGTCAACGGTGTGGGCGGGCTGCGCTTCTGAGTAGGCGGCGGTCGCTCAGGGCTGGTAGGAGCCCGGCTCCCAGGCGCGGGTGCTGACACCGACGGCATTCCAAGCGCTGACGGTGACCACCAGGGCGACAAGGGCGGCGACCTCGTCGGGCCCGAAGAGAGAAGAGACGGCGACGTAGTCAGCATTCGGGACGTGCTCGCGAGACATCAGGGTGATGGCCTCGGCGAAGTTCAAGGCGGCTCGTTCGCGTTCGCTGAAGAACGGGGTCTCGCGCCATACGGGCAGCCCGACCACGCGCTCGTCGCTTTCACCGGCCTTCCGGGCGTCCTTGGTGTGCATGTCCACGCAGTAGGCGCAGCCGTTGAGCTGCGAGACGCGGATCCGGATCAGCTCTCGGAGCCGAGGGTCCAAATCGACTCGGTCGAGCTCCTTGGTGGCGGCGTGGTCCAGGTGGGAGAGCGCCTTGGAGAAGCCAGCCGCGTGGCTGTCGAAGTCGAGACGCTGCTCGCTGGTGGTGGTGGTCTCGTGCATGTCGGTTCCTCTCTATGGTCAGTCGGTGATGGGGATCAGGACGGAGGTGGTGGTCGCCCCGTAGGTGACGGCCGGATCAGGACGCTGCTGGGCGAGCCGACGCTCGCCCCACGCCGCCACCGGGCCGACAGCGATGCCGGCAGCGGCGAAGAGTGCGGCCAGGACCCACCACCCGGGGCCGGACCAGGTCAGGATCAGTCCGGTCAGCAGCACCGGCCCGATCGACCTGGCCAGGGGCAGACCGCTGGCGAACAATCCCTGCCACTGACCGGGGCGGTCTGGGTCGGCCAGCGTGAAACCGATGTGCCAGGCCCCCGCTGCGAGCAACACCTCGCCGACGACCTGGACGGCTGCACCCGCGCAGACGATGAGCAGCGCGACCCCGGGCGAGGTGGGCAAGGCGACTGCCGCAAAGACGAGGCAGGCAGCACCTAGCGCCAATCCACCTCGACGGATGCCGATGGTTGCCGTCGGCATGTCCTCGACCGTCCTCGCTGCACGCATCTGCAGTGTGATCACCCCCAGGGTGTTGATCACGAAGAGCGCTGCCGCGGCCCAGGCGGGTGCGGCGGTCTCGCGCACGATGAACAGGGGCAGCACGACCGTGAGCGTCGGCATGTAGAGGTAGAGGACTGCGCAGAGCGCGGCGGCCGTCACGTACGGCGCATCGCGCAGCACGCCGCCGCGGAAGGGTGCCAGCGGACGGGGTGAGGGGCTCCTGACCGGCGCGGCCGGCATCAGCAGCAACAGCAGCGAGCCGGTGGTGAAGCAGGCGGCGTCGAACCAGAAGACGGCCGAGTAGGCCCAGGTTGCGCCCGAAGCCAGGACCAGGGCGCCGAGGACCGCGCCGAGACCTAGCCCGGTGTTCACGGCCACATGGATCCGGGCTCGCACGGCGACCCGGTCCCGGGGCGGAACGACCGTGACGACGATGGCCTGGCGTACGGCGGCAAGTCCGCTCTGCGCCACGGCGTACCCGGTGATGACCGCCAGGAAGGCCAGCTGGTGACGCACCTGCGTCGCCAGGACCAGCGACATCGCCACCAGTAGCGACAGCGCCACGGCCCAGCGCCGGAGCCCACTGCGGTCGGCGGCGTGACCGATCGGTGTGCTCAGCGCGAACCCGAGAGCCCACGCGATGCTCAGCCACAGTCCTGTCTGCGCGACCGACAGCCCCACGACCTGCGTCAGGAACAGGGCCGACGTGACGTGGAAGCTTCCGTCGCCGAGCGCATTCATCGCCTGCGTCGAGGTCAGCAGCCGGACAGACCGGTTGGTCGCTTCCATGGAAGCGAGTTTACTTCCGCGGAAGCTACAATGCAAGAGTGACTTCTGATGTAGTTGCCGGGATCGTCGAGCAGTGGGCCCGCGAGCGTCCAGATCTGGATTCAACGCCGATGCTCGTGGCGGGCCGGATCGAGCGCGTCGCGCATCTCCTCGACGGGGCGCTGCGCCCGCCCTTCGAGGCCGAGCAGTTGGGCAACGGAGACTTCGACGTACTGGCAGCGTTGCGCCGGGTCGGCCACCCGTTCGCGCTGCGTCCCGTGGAGCTCAGCCGAGCGATGCTGGTCACCACTGGTGCGGTGACCAAGCGGATCGACCGTCTGGAAGCTGCTGGACTCGTGGATCGGCGAAGCTCCGTCGAGGACGACGCTCGCGGCAAGGTCATTCGACTCACGCCCGCCGGCAGGAAGCTGGTTGACCGGATGATCGCCGTACACCTCGCCAACGAGGACCGCCTGCTCGCAGCGCTGACCGCGCCCGAACGGCAGGCGTTGGGCGACCTGCTGGCCAAGCTCTGCGCCAGCCTCGAGTCCCGGACCACCTAGCGTGAAGTCTTCGGGTTCGCCACGGGAACCACACCTCCCATGCCGCGGTGGGAAACGCCCTCAGGGCCGGATCTTGTCCCCGTCCGGGTCGAACGGCGGCCGCAGGGAGACGGTCGCGGGTTCACGCGAGCCGTTGACGTTGACCTCGTAGCTGCCTTGCTGGATCCAGTCGCGGTTGACGACCTCGCCGTCGCGGCCCCAGAGGTAGGCGAGGCCGACGCACGCGCCGAGGGTCTCGCCCCAGGCCGCAGACATGACCAACCCCGCGGCCACACCGTCGCGCAGGACCAGCTCGCCTCCCCAGGCCACCGGCTCGTCGTTGTCCAGCACGAAGGAGACGAGCTTGCGGCGCGGTCCCTCGCTCTTCGCCTTCTCGACGGCGTCCCTGCCGAGGAAGGGGATGTCGGTCTTCAGCTTGCAGGCGAACAGCAGCCCAGCCTCGACCGGGTTGTAGTCGGGGGTGAGCTCACGGCCGAAGGCGCGGTACCCCTTCTCCAGGCGCATCGAGTCGATCGCGTAGTAGCCGCCGTTCACCACACCGAGGTCCTCCCCGGTTGAGATGAGGTCCTCGTAGACGCCGACCGCGAACTCGGCCGGCACGTAGAGCTCCCACCCCAGCTCGCCCACGTAGGTGATCCGGGTCGCCCGGACGGTCGAGTAGCCGAGGGTGATCTCCTGGCTGGTCCCGAACGGGAAAGCCTCCTCGTCGAGGTCGGCGTCGGTCAGCCGGGAGAGCAGCTCACGAGACTTCGGGCCCATCACCCCGAAGACGGCGTACGACGAGGTCACGTCGATGAGCGTCGCGCGGTGGTCACCGATCCGGCGCCCGATGTGGTCCATGTCGCGCTCGGTGGTCGCAGCGCTGCTGACGATGAGGTACTCGTCGGCCGCGACGCGCGTGAGCGTCACGTCGGACTCGTAGGTCCCGCGCTCGTTGAGCATCCCGGTGTAGACGGTCCGGCCGACCGGCACGGCCACGTCCGCGGTGCACAGCCACTGCAGGAGCGTCTCGGCGTCGGGGCCGACCAGCCGGTACTTCGAGAACGAGGTCTGGTCGAACACCGTCACGTTCTCGCGGGTGTTGGCGTGCTCGGCCGCGGTCCAGGGCAGCCAGTTCTGCTTGTCCCACGAGTACTCGATGACTGGCTCCACGTCGGGAGGTGCGAAGAAGTTGGCGCGTTCCCAGCCCATCTTGCTGCCGAAGTTCGCGTTGGCCCGCTCGATCTGGGAGTAGACGGGCGAACGGCGGAACGGCCGCGCCGTACGCATCTCGCGGTTGGGCCAGGGGATCTCGTAGTGCAGCCCGAGGACCTCCGCGACCCGGTCGTGCAGCCACCGGTTGTTGCCGTTGAAGGGGGCGAACCGACGGATGTCGACGCTGGTGAGGTCCATGCCCGGGTCGCCGCCCACGATCCACTCGGCCAGGGCACGGCCTGAACCGCCGGCGGTGGCAATGCCGACGGAGTTGAAGCCGGCGCCGACGAAGAACCCTTGTACCTCGGGCGCTTCGCCGAGGATGAACTGGTTGTCAGGAGTGAAGCTCTCCGGACCGTTGTAGAACTTGCGGATGCCGGTCTCCTCGAGCGCCGGGACCCGCAGGACCGCGTTCTCCATCAGGATCGAGAAGTGGTCCCAGTCCTCCTCGAGCAGGGCGAACTCGAAGGGATAGGGGATCTTGTCGGGCGAGACCCACGGCTTCGCCTCGGGCTCGAACCCGCCGACGACCAGGCCGCCGACCTCCTCCTTGAAGTAGGTGTAGCCGTCGGGGTCCCGGAGCACCGGGAGGTCCGCGTGCACGCCGTCGAACGGGTCGGTGACCACGTAGAAGTGCTCCGCCGAGTGCAGCGGCACGTTGACTCCGGCCAGGGCGCCAACCGCCTTCGCCCACTGGCCGGCGCAGTTGACCACTACCTCGGCCTCGATCTCGCCGGCGTCCGTGCGGACGCCACGCACGCGGCCGTCGGTCACGAGTACGTCGAGCACGCGCGTGCGCTCGAAGACCTGGGCACCGCGCTGGCGAGCGCCCCTGGCCAATGCCGACGTCAGGTCGGTCGGGTTGGCCTTGCCGTCCCCGGGCAGCCAGATCGCGCCCACGAGGTCGTCCACCTGCATCACCGGGTAGCGCGCGAGCGCCTCCTCGGGCGAGAGCAGCTCGCACTCCAGGTCGAAGGCCTCCGCGGTCGCCGCCGTACGACGGAGCTGGGTCATCCGGTCTTCCGTCCGTGCCACCGTCACGCCACCGCAGCGCTTGAACCCGGTCGACAGGCCGACCTCGCTCTCCAGCTCGGAGTAGAGCTGGGTCGAGTACTGCACGAGCCGGGTGCCGCTCTCGTTGGCGCGCAGCTGGCCGACCAGCCCGGCTGCGTGCCACGTGGTGCCACACGACAGCTCGCCCTGCTCCAGCAGCACGACGTCGGTCTCGCCGAGCTTGGTGAGGTGGTAGGCGACGCTGGTTCCGATCACGCCGCCGCCGATCACGACGATCCGCGCACGCGTCGGGATCTGCTTGTCGCTCATCGTGTTCCCGCTCAGTCGTCCCTGGTCGCCTGCTCGAGCAGCCGCTCGAAGTCGGGACCCTCGAACTCCGCGACCGCCCGCTCGTACTTCTCCATCGCCCAGGACCAGAAGTCGTAGTCGATCGCGCTCACCGAGTGCTGGATCGAACCCCAGAGCGTCCACCCGTACTTGGCCATCAGGGCCCAGAGGCGGGTCCTGGCGACGCGGTTGCGGAGCAGCTCGCCGTCGTACGCCTCCACCAGCGCCTCGAGCTGTTCCTGGGGCAGGTTGGGTTCGCTCCAGAGGTTGCCGAGCTCGAAGGTGGGGTCGTTGTTGCCGGAGTACTCGTAGTCGATGAGCCACAGCTTGGTGCCGTCGTCGATGAAGTTGCCGGCGAGCAGGTCGTTGTTGCACGGCACCGTGTCGGCCGGGTTGACCGCGAGGGCCTGCTTGATCTGCGCGACCTTGTCCTCGAACTCGGCGTAGCGCGGGGGGAGCCGGAAGCCGCGCTCGTTCACGGTCGCCAGGTAGGTGCGCTGCACCTCGAACATGTCGAAGTCCTTGATGAACCGAGGCCCTGCGTGCAGCTGCCGACAGGCGGCTGCCACCCGCGAGATGTTGTCGTCGTCGCGCAGGTCGTCGTCGGTGAAGGTCGTGCCCTCGATGAACCCGACCACCAGCAGCCCCGGGTCCTCGACGTACTCGATCACCGGCGCTCCGACTCCCGCCTCGGCGGCCGCCCTCGAGTTCAGCTGCTCCGCGTGCCGGTCGATGAGCAGCAGCTCGCTGCCCGGCTGCGGGATCCGCACCACCACGGTGTCCTCGGAGGTGGTCACCTTGAGGTTCACGTTGGTCAGCCCGCCGGGGAGCTTCTCGACCTGGCGTTCGCGTCCACGGAGGCAGGCGACCGCGTCCAGGGCCGTCGAGATGTCGATGCCCGTCAAGGAACCCTCCTTCGCGCCGTCACGCATCAGCACGGTGTGCGGCGCGGTGGCGGACTGCCGACAGGCTAGGGCACACCCGCGAGGTCAGCGGCAGGCTCAGCGGTTGACGTGCTGCAGCCAGTCCCTGGGCACCCGGTCTCCAGGGCCGGGGGAGGTCTGGGTATCCGGGCGGGCTGCCGGCGGCGCCAGGTCGGGCCCGTCGAACGCCTGGCCGGTCTCGTAGTCGTAGAACCAGTCCTCGCCCGGCTCGAAGCTCTGGATGACTGGGTGCCCGCTGGCCGCTGCGTGCGCGGTTGCGTGCTGGGCGGGGGAGGTGTCGCAGCACCCGATGTGGCCGCACTCGGCGCAGCGACGCAGGTGCACCCACCAGCCAGGGGGCTCCGCGGAGTCGCAGTCCGCGCAACCGGTTCCGCCGGGAGGTACGTCGACATCGATGCCGTTTGGCACCCCGCTGCTGGCCATCTGCGGTCTCCGATCCGAGGGTCTCGGGACAGTCTTGCGCGCAGTCAAAGCCGCCTCTCGCACGGGGCTCCTACCGGCCCCCTCGTCGTACCCACCGCCTCTGTCCTAGGTTGGGTTCATGACCGAGAAGGAACTCCTCGACAAGGTGCCCACTGGCCTGTTCATCGGCGGCGAGTGGCGCGACTCCTCCGATGGCGCGACGATCGACGTGGAGGACCCGGCCACGGGTGAGACGCTCACCAGCGTCGCGTCCGCGACGGTCGACGACGGCGTCGCCGCCCTCGACGCCGCTGCGGCGGCGCAGCACGACTGGGCGGCCACCGCCCCACGCGAGCGAGCCGAGATCCTGCGCTCCGCCTTCGAGCTGATCACCGAGCGGGCCGACGAGTTCGCCCTGCTGATGACCCTCGAGATGGGCAAGCCCATCGCCCAGTCGAAGGGCGAGGTGACCTACGGGGCCGAGTTCTTCCGGTGGTTCTCGGAGGAGGTCGTGCGCATCTCGGGGCGCTGGGCGACTTCGCCGGACGGCAACACCCGGCTGATGACCATGAAGCAGCCGGTCGGCCCGACGCTGATGATCACCCCCTGGAACTTCCCGCTCGCGATGGGCACCCGCAAGATCGGGCCCGCGCTGGCTGCCGGTTGCACGATGGTGGTCAAGCCCGCGTCGCAGACACCGCTGACGATGCTGGCCTTGGCCGACCTGCTCACCGAGGTGGGTGTGCCCCCCGGCGTACTCAACGTGGTCTCGACCTCCAACACCTCCGAGGTGATGGGGCGACTGATCGGGGACGAGCGGCTGCGCAAGCTCACCTTCACCGGCTCCACGCCGATCGGCAAGCAGCTCGTGAAGCAGTCTGCGGACCAGTTGCTGCGGGTCTCGATGGAGCTGGGCGGCAACGCCCCGTTCCTGGTGTTCGATGACGCCGACCTGGACGCCGCCGTCGATGGCGCGATGATCGCGAAGATGCGCAACATGGGCGAGGCCTGCACCGCTGCGAACCGCTTCCTGGTGCACGAGTCCGTGGCCGACGAGTTCGCGCGGCGGTTCGCCGAGCGGATGGCTGCGGAGACGGTTGGTCGCGGCACCGAGGACGGCGTCACCGTCGGCCCGCTCATCGACGGCAAGCAGCGGGACAAGGTCGCGGAGCTCGTCGACGACGCCACCAGCCGAGGCGCCTCCGTCGTGACCGGCGGGTCGACCACCGGTGACCGTGGATACTTCTTCGAGCCGACGGTGCTCACCGACGTCTCGCCCGATGCAGACCTCTTCCGCGAGGAGATCTTCGGTCCGGTCGCGCCGATCACGACCTTCTCCGACGACGAGAAGGCGGTGCAGATGGCCAACGACACCGAGTACGGGCTGGTCGCCTATGCCTTCACCGCCGATCTCGGCCGGACGATCCGGGTCAGCGAGGGCCTGGAGTTCGGCATGGTCGGGATCAACCAGGGCATCGTGTCGAACCCGGCTGCGCCCTTCGGTGGCGTCAAGCAGTCCGGTTTCGGTCGCGAGGGTGGCCCGGAGGGGATCGAGGAGTACCTGTCGGTCAAGTACGTCGGGATCGCTCCCTGATCCTCGCCTGACGAGGCTCAGGACCTGAACATCAGGATCGACGCGGTGACGCCGACGACCACGACCAGCGTCCGGAGCACCGCCGCGGGGAGCCGCCGGCCGATGTGCGCGCCGACGTACCCACCAACGACGGATCCCGCGGCCAGCAGGCCGATCGCCACCCAGTCGAGGTCGGCGAGGAACAGGAAGATCACGCTGGCCACCAGGTTGGCGGCCATCACGGCCAGGGTCTTCAGGGCGTTGACGATGCGCAGCTCGAGGTCGGTGCCGAACCCGAGGACGGCCATCATCATCACCCCCGAGCCGGCGCCGAAGTAGCCGCCGTACACCCCGGTCAGCGTGGCCCACACAGTCGTGAGTGGCGACAGGTGCACGCGATCGGTGACGTCGTCACCCCGGCTGGCCTTGAGCCGCCGGCTGATCCATGGCTGGATGCCGACCAGGATGCTCGTGAACAGGATCAGCCACGGCACGATCGACTCGAAGACGCCGGGTGGAAGGACCAGCAGGAGAAACGCCCCCACGACCGAACCGAGGGCACAGGTCAGCAGAACCAGCGCGGTGACCCGCGGGTGCTCACGCAGCTCGCGCCGGTAACCCAACGAGCCGCTCAGTGCCCCAGGTGTGAGGCCGATCGTGTTCGAGGCGTTCGCGACCACCGGCGGCAGTCCGACGGCAACCAGGACGGGGAAGCTCAGCAGAGAGGCGACACCGACGGTCGAGGTCAGGATGCCGGCGCCGAGGCCGGCCGCGAGGACAGCGAACTGTTCCGCGCCGGTCACCGGGGATCGCGCAGGAGGGCGACGTCGCTGACGAGCTCGACGTGGGCGTGCATGGCGTCCGACGCAGCCTCGGGGTCACCGTCCCGGATGGCGTCGGCGATCGCGCGGTGCCCGGCCAGCGAGGCACGAGGTCGTTCCGGCTGGGACAGCGACTCGATCCGGGTCTCCTTGATCAGTTCGCCGATCTCGTCCATCAGCCGGGCGAGGAGGAGTGAGTGCGCGGCAGTGGTCACGGCGCCGTGGAACCGCTCGTCGCCCTCGACACCGCGGCCACCTGCGTCGACGTCGGCCTCCATCGCGTCCAGCGCCTCGTCGATGCGGCGCAGGTCCTCGTCCGTACGACGGGCCGCGGCGAGCGCCGCGATCTTGGTCTCGAGGGCGTCCCGGGTGTCGATGATCTCCGGCAGCCGGTCGGCATGGGCGCGGATCGCCTCGACGATCCGGCGGGTCCGTGACTGAGTGACCACCGTCCCGTCACCGTGCCGCACTGCGACGACCCCGATCACCTCGAGTGCCACCAGCGCCTGGCTCAGGGTGGCGCGGCTGACGCCGAGGCGCGTGGCCAGCTCGCGTTCGGGTGGCAGCCGGTCGCCCGTCTGGAGACCGTTCTCGGCGATCCAGGAGGTGATCTGCTCGGCCACCTGCTCATAGAGTCGGGTGCGCACCAACTTGCCCGGAAACAGGGAGCCGGGCTCGCGTGAAGTCGGATCCATGGGCACCATCCTATTGACAGTTGGCTCATTGACCTATTGGCTAGGCCACTGAACCAGTGTCGTGATCGGTCTCACAGACCGGCGCACTGGCTCCCGCGAGTTCTTCTGGAAGGAAACCATGGGACCGGAATGGGTATCGATCCTCGCGCTGGTGGCGCTCTTCGTCATCGGCACGCTGCTGCCGATCAACATGGGTGCGCTGGCCTACGTCGCCGCCTGGCTGGTCGGGATGTACGCACTCGACCTGGACGAGAAGGAGATCCTCGCCGGAGTCAGCGGTGATCTCATCCTGACCCTGATCGGGGTCACCTACCTGTTCGCCATCGCCAAGAACAACGGCACGGTCGATCTCATCGTCCGAAGTGCCGTGCGCGCGGTGGGCGGCAGAGTGGCGTTGATCCCCTGGGTGATGTTCTTCGTGACGGCCCTGCTCACCGCGATCGGTGCAGCGAGCCCGGCCGCCTGCGCCATCATCGGCCCGATCGCTCTGGGCTTCGCCGGCCGCTACAAGATCAACGCGCTGATGATGGGCATGATGGTCGTCCACGGGGCCCAGGCGGGTGGCTTCTCGCCGATCAGCATCTACGGCACGATCACGAACTCGGTGATGGAAGGTGCTGACCTTCCTTCCAGTGAGATCGTCATCTTCCTCTCCAGCCTGGTCGTCAACATCGTCCTCGGTCTGATCCTGTTCCTGGCGCTCGGTGGCCGGAAGCTGATGAGCCAGCGGCTCGACCCCGACGACCCGGACACGCTGTCGGAGGACCTCCACCGCGGCGGAGCCACCATCCCGCAGCGTGGGTACGGCACGTCGACCGCCACGACGACCCAGAACCTCGGCGTCCGCCACGACCAGTGGCTGACCCTGGCCGCGTTCCTGGGTGTCGCCCTGATCGCCCTCGCTTTCGACAAGAACATCGGCTTCGTCGCCATCACTGCGGCGGTCATCTTGAACATGCTCGCGCCCAACGAGCACAAGGAAGCGGTCAAGCAGATCGCCTGGCCGACCGTGCTCCTGGTCGCCGGGGTCAGCACCTACGCCACGATCCTGACCACGGCCAAGGCGCCTGAGTTCGTCGGGAACTGGGCCGCCGGGCTGGGTGCCATTGCGATCGGTGCGCTGATCCTCTGCTACGTCGGTGGCGTGGTCTCGGCGTTCGCGTCCTCGACCGCTCTGCTCCCCGTGATCATCCCGATCGCGGTGCCGCTCATCGGCGACGGCGGCATCAACGCCGGTTTGTTCGTGGCGGCGCTCGCGGTGTCCTCGACGATCGTCGACGTCAGTCCCTTCTCGACCAACGGAGCGCTGATGCTGGCCAACAAGCCGGACACGATCGAGGAACCGGTCTACTACAAGCAGATCCTGACCTACAGCGTGATCGTCGTGCTCGTCGGACCTCTCCTCGTCTGGGCAGCCCTGGTGCTGCCGAGCTGGTGACCCCCGTGGCATCGGGCAGCGGGCCGCTGGAGGACATCCTCGTCGTCGACCTGTCCCGGGCACTGGCCGGACCGCACGGCACGATGATGCTCGGCGACCTCGGGGCGCGCGTGATCAAGGTGGAGGCCAAGGGTCACGGCGACGACACCCGCGGCTGGGGTCCGCCGTTCGTCGGCCCCGAGGACGATCGGCAGTCGACGTACTTCCTCTCGACCAACCGCAACAAGGAGTCGATCACGCTCGACCTCAAGGACGAGGCTGACCGGGTGCTGTTGCTGGAGCTGGTGGATCGCGCCGACGTGCTGGTCGAGAACTTCCGCACCGGCGTGCTCGATCGGCTCGGGCTCGGCTTCGAGCTCCTGCAGCAACGCAACCCGCGCCTCGTGGTGCTGTCGGTGACCGGGTTCGGCCACGACGGTCCCGAGGGTGGCCGTGCCGGCTACGACCAGATCGCGCAGGGCGAGGCCGGGCTGATGTCGCTGACCGGTGCCGGTCCGGAGGACCCGCAGCGCGTGGGCGTGCCGATCGCCGACCTGCTGGCCGGTATGTACGGCGCCTACGGAGTGCTCGCAGCCCTGCACGAACGAGCCCGCACCGGCGTCGGGACGATCGTCCGGACGTCACTGCTCGCCGCGACCGTGGGCGTGCACGCGTTCCAGGGCACCCGGTGGACCGTCGCGGGCGAGGTCGGACAGGCGCAGGGCAACCACCATCCTTCGATCGCTCCCTATGGCCTGTTCCACTGTCGTGACGGGGCGGTGCAGATCGCGGTCGGCAGCGAGGGACTGTGGCGGCGCTTCTGCGAGGGCTTCGGCGTCGACGCACTCACCCCCGGTCTGGCGACGAACTCCGAACGCGTCGACAACCGCGAGGAGACGATCGCCGTGGTCGAGGCGGCCTTCGCCGACTCGGAGGCGGAGCCGCTCCTCGCGCGGCTGGCCGAGGTGGGCATCCCCGCCGGCAAGGTGCGGACGATCGACGAGGTCTACGCCTGGGACCAGACAGCGAGCCAGGGCCTCCTGGTGGACGTCGAGCACTCGGCGCTCGGCCCGCTGACCCTGCCTGGCCCACCACTTCGCTTCTTCGAGGCCGATGGGACCGAGGTGACCCGCAAGGACCACCTGGCGCCGCCGACGCTCGACGAGCACGGGCCGTCGGTGCGTGCCTGGTTGCGGGACGGTTCCGACCCGGACAGCGACGCATGAGCCAGCGGTGGTCCGCCCAAGGACTCATCGACCTGGTTCTTGACGACGGGTCCTTCGAGTCGTGGGACCACCCGGTCGACATCAGCGGTCACTCCGAGCGCTACCGGGCCGAGCTGCGAAAGGCCGCTGAGCGCGCGGGTACTGACGAGTCGGTGCTCACCGGTCGCGGCCTTGTGCGGGGTCGGCCCGTCGCGGTCGTCGTGAACGAGTTCGCCTTCCTCGGCGGGTCGATCGGCCGAGCCGCTGCGGGGCGGATCGTGTCCGCCGTCGAACGCGCCACCACCGAGGGGCTGCCGTTGCTCGCGACCACGGCCTCCGGTGGGACACGCATGCAGGAGGGCACGCCGGCGTTCTTCGAGATGGTGGCCATCTCCCGTGCGGTGATGGCGCACCGCGCTGCCGGGCTGCCCTACCTGGTGCACCTGCGGCACCCGACGACTGGCGGCGTCTACGCCTCGTGGGGATCACTGGGCCATGTGACGGTCGCGGAGCCGGGGGCTCTCGTCGGGTTCCTGGGGCCGAAGGTCTACGAGGCGCTCGAGGGGCACCCGTTCCCCGAGGGGGTGCAGCAGGCGGAGAACCTCGCGGACAAGGGGGTCATCGATGCAGTGGTGGCCACCGAGGATCTGCCCGCGCTGATCGGCAAGACCCTCGCAGTGCTGGTGGATCCCGCCCAACCTCCGGCGTTGCCGCTTCGCGAGCCCGGTGGTGGCGCGCAGCTGCCTGTCTGGGAGGCAGTCGAACAGACCCGGCGCACCGACCGGCTCGGCGTACGCGATCTGCTGCGGTACGGCGCGCACGGCACGCTCGCGCTGAACGGCACGGAGGAGGGGGAGCAGGACGCCGCTGTCCTGGTCACGCTGACCAGGCTCGACGGACAGCCGTGCGTGCTCATCGGACAGGACCGTCTCCAGCAGACCCGCGCGACACCACTGGGTGCTGCCGCGTTGCGGGAGGCACGTCGGGGAATGCGGCTTGCCGAGGAGCTCGGCCTGCCGCTCGTCACCGTCATCGACACCCCGGGCGCCGAGCTCTCGGTCGCCGCCGAGGAGGGAGCGATCGCCGGCGAGATCGCCAGGTGCATCGCCACCCTGACCACGATGACGGTTCCGACGGTCTCGGTGATCCTCGGCCAAGGTTGCGGCGGGGGCGCACTGGCGCTGCTCCCCGCGCAGGTCGTGGTCGCGACCGAGAACGCCTGGCTGTCCCCGCTGCCGCCCGAGGGGGCCAGCGTCATCCGCTACGGCGACATGGACCACGCCGCTGAGATGGCCGAGTCACAAGGCATCGGCTCGGCCGCGCTCCTGGAGTCCGGCATCGTGCACCGCGTCGTACCCGAGCTCCCCGAGGACGGGCCTGAGTCACTCGCAGTGGCGGTCGCCGCGACGGTGGCGAACGAGCTGGTCCGGCTTTCCGACTGATGGTGCGGGCGGGCGCAGCCAAACATGCGAATGTCGCGCCGGGGACCGAAGCACGCTCGCCTGACCCCACCAGGCACATTCGCATGTCTGGCTACGAGGGGGCGCGGTCAGTACACCAGCGGGGCGAGGTAGCGGCGGGCGTAGTCGCGCACGGCCGCGTCGTCCTTGACGTCGAGGCCGCCGCGGGGGTTGAGCAGGTAGGTCCAGGAGACGCGGAGCATCAGCTCGGCCACCGTCTGCAGCTCGTCGCCGGGCATCGTCGCGCCGCTGCGGCGCAGGGTTGCCGCAACCCGGCCGGCGGAGCCGAGGACGAGGGTGCTCTGCGAGGCCGCACCCGCGGCGGTGACCACGTCGGGCTCGGTCTCCGCGAGGCGGGCGAGCAAGGGGATCTCCCGGGTGAGCGCCATGCCCCGGGTGAAGCACTCGACGACGGCCTCGCGCGGGGGCAGGTCGGCGGCGACGCGGTCGAGCGCGGTGAGGAAGTCGTCGAACTGGCGCAGCAGCACCGCCTCGAGGAGAACCTCCTTGTTGGGGTAGGCGCGGTAGAGCGTGCTGCGGCTGACCCCTGCGGTGCGGGCGACGTCCTCGACGTTGGCCCGGCGGGCGCCGTACTGCTCGAAGACCTGCTGCGCCGCGTCGAGGATCGCGACGGTCATGGAGCCAGCCCCTTGGTGTTCAGCCGCTCGAGCTTGACGGGTACGCCGTCGCGCGGGAACGGCAGTGCCGTCAGGTCGATCGGCCAGACATAGTCGGGCGGTACCGACCAGCGGTAGCTGCGCAGGAGCTCGTGGAAGATCGCGCGCACCTGCATGCCGGCGAAGTGCATGCCGATGCACTTGTGCACGCCCGCCCCGAACGGCTCGAACGCGAGCCGGTGGGAGCGGTCCTCGCGCCGGTCGGGCGCGAACCGGTCGGGGTCGAAGCGCGTGGGGTCCGGCCAGAGCTCGGGCAGGTAGTGGTTCATGTACGGCGACACGGTCACGAACGACCCGGCCGGGACATGGAAGCCGGCGATCTCGGTGTCGCGCACCGCCACCCGGGGGAGCGACGGGACCGGCGAGCACAGCCGCATCGACTCCTTCATCACCCGGTCGAGCACGTCGAGGGCCAGGACACCGTCGTAGTCGACGTCTCCGGCAGCGATCGACTCCTCGCGCGCACGCTCCTGCCACTCCGGGTTGGTGGCCAGGTGGTAGGCCATCGAGCTCATCGTGATCGTCGTCGTGTCGTGCGCCGCCATCAACAGGAAGATCATGTGGTTGACGATGTCGTCGTCGCTGAACTCGTGGCCGTCCTCGCTCTGGGCGCGGCACAGCTGGGCGAACAGGTCCCGGCTTCCATACGAGTGGTCGCCGTCACGTCGCTTGGCCGGCAGGTGCTTGCGGAAGAAGCTCTCCAGGAACGCGCGCGCCTTCAGCCCCCTGGCCCAGGGCGTGCCGGGGATCGGCTTGCGGATGAGCGAGGTGCCCGCCCGCACTGCCGCGATGAACGCCTTGTTGACCTGCTCCTGCTCCTCCTGGCTGAGCTGGACGCCGACGAAGGTCTCCAGGGCGAGGTCGAGGGTGAGTGCCTTGAACAGGTGGTGCATCCGCGCGTTCTCGACGCCCTCCCACTCGGCGAGGTTGTGCCGGATGTGCGGCGCCATCACCTCGTGGTAGCTGCGCAGGGCGTCGTTGGTGAACGCGTGCTGCAGGATCCGGCGGTGGTGCAGGTGCTCGTCGAAGTCCAGCAGCATGATCCCGCGGTGGAAGAACGGGCCGATGAAGTGCGACCAGGCCGGACCGTTGGCGAACGTGCGGTCGCGGTTGACCAGCACCTGCTCGGCCATGTCGGCGCCGGCAGTGACGTACATGTGGATGCCGAACACGTTGAGCCGGTAGACCTCGCCGTAGGCCTCACGCAGGAACTCGTTGTGCCCGATCGGGTTGTAGCGGAGCTGCAGGAGGTGCGGGATCCCGAGCACGGGGCCACGGACCAACTTGTGCGTGGCGGGTGTCGACACCGTCATCTCCGCCTCCGTCGCTGAGCGGGCCCATTGGAATGATGAGACAAATCTGTTTCAATGTATCACCATGACGACTGCCCAGGAAGACGACGCGAGCGCGTCCGTCGCTCGTCCGCTGGGCCCGGAGTCACTGACCTGGCGCTACTTCGGCGACAACCGGATGGCGCTGCTCGGACCGCGCGCGGCCGTGCTGCAGAACATGCTCCCGGCGCTCGGGCAGGGCGTCGAGGACCACTCCGTCTGGTTCGCCGAGACCCTGGCCCGCCTGCAGCGCAGCATCCCGCCGATCTTCAACACCGTCTACGGGGCCGACCCGGAGGCGAGCGGCCACGAGGTGCGCGACTTCCACCGGCCGATCAAGGGGCGACTGCCCGACGGGTCGCCCTACAGCGCCCTCAACCCGGACACCTACTACTGGGCGCACGCCTGCTTCGTCGAGCACCTGGTCACCGCCACCGACACCTTCATCAAGCGGCTCAGCCGCGAGGAGAAGGAGCAGATCTTCGCGGAGTCGATCACCTGGTTCGAGCGTTACGGCGTCAGCTCACGAGGTACGCCGAGCACCTACGCCGAGTTCGAGTCCTACTTCGAGCACGCACTCGAGGAACGGCTGGTCGCTCACCGGACCGCGTCGTACGGCGTGGGCTACGCCACGAAGGGCTGGCCGCGACCCAAGCAGGTGCCGGCTCCGCTGTGGTGGCTGGTGAAGCGGCCGGTCAACGCGATCAGCTCCTCGATCACGATCGGCGGGATGCCCCCGCGAGGTCGCGAGATCCTGGGCCTTCCCTGGGACGAGAGCAGGGAGCGGCGCTACCAGCGTTTCGCCCGGGCCAGCAGGGCGCTCGACGGCGCCTACCGCAGGCTGCCCGGCCGGCACCGGATGCACGAGATAGCGCTGCGCGCGTTCAAGCGCGAGGGCTCCCGCGCCTGACCGCCACCCGATAGGGGAGTGTAGAAAAGACTGCATGGCTGATCGCTCTCCCCTCGGACTGCTCGACACCGACTCGCTCATCAACGACGAGGACCGCGCGATGCAGCAGACCGTGCGCCGGTTCGTGGACGAGCGCATCCGGCCGGACATCGCGGAGTGGTACGAGAACGGCAGCACGCCGGTGCGCGAGATCGCCAAGGAGTTGGGCTCGATCGGCACGCTCGGGATGCACCTCGAGGGGTACGGCTGCGCCGGGACGAGTACGACGGCCTATGGCCTGGCCTGCCTGGAGGTCGAGGCGGGCGACTCCGGGATCCGGTCGCTGATGTCGGTGCAGGGCAGTCTCGCGATGTTCGCGATCCACGCCTACGGCTCCGAGGAGCAGAAGGAACAGTGGCTGCCCGGGATGGCGAAGGGCGAGCTGCTGGGCTGCTTCGGGCTGACCGAGTCGGACTTCGGCTCCAACCCGGCGGGCATGCGGACCCGCGCCAAGCAGGACGGCAGCGACTGGATCCTCGACGGCACCAAGATGTGGATCACCAACGGCTCGGTGGCGGACGTCGCGATCGTCTGGGCCCGTGTTGAAGAAGGCGGGGCGGACGACGGCATCCGCGGGTTCGTCGTACCCACTGGCACGGATGGGTTCTCGGCCCCCGAGATCAAGCAGAAGATGTCGATGCGCGCGTCGGTCACCAGCGAGCTGGTCCTCGACGGCGTGCGCCTCCCGGCCGACGCGATGCTGCCCGAGGTCAAGGGCCTGCGCGGCCCGCTGAGCTGTCTGACCGAGGCCAGGTTCGGCATCATCTTCGGGTCGATCGGTGCTGCCCGGGACTGCCTCGAGTCGACTCTTCGGTACGCGGGAGAGCGCGAGATCTTCGACAAGCCGCTCGGGGGCTTCCAGATAACCCAGACGAAGCTCGCGGACATGACCGTCGAGCTGGGGAAGTCGATGCTCCTGGCGCTGCACCTCGGCCGGCTCAAGGACGACGGCAGGATCACCGCCGAGCAGGTCAGCTTCGGCAAGCTGAACAACATCCGCGAGGCCATCAAGATCGCCCGCGAGTGCCGCACGATCATGGGTGCCGCTGGCATCACCCTCGAGTGGCCGATGATGCGGCACGCCAACAACCTGGAGTCGGTGCTGACCTACGAAGGCACCTCCGAGGTGCACCAGCTGGTGCTCGGCAAGGCGCTCACCGGGCAGGACGCCTTCCGCTGAGCGAACGTTGGGGCGAGTGCAGGGGGAGTCGGACGTCACAGCCCCCGGTGTCCCCAGGATTCGGACCAAACGGTCCGCATGCCCTAGAGTGGAGGCACAAGGATCGTCCAGTCTCACCTCGATCCTGATGCGTGTTGCAGCAGCTGCGCCCGTGAATGGGAACCAGTGCTCCACGACGCCCGATCTTTCGACGACACCGGTCGTCATCGCTGTGGTGGGACATACACACAGTTAGTGAAACCCCTTGTCTACTGCTTTCATCGAGCTCGGCGTGCCCGCCGGACTCTCCGACGTGCTGGCGACCGCCGGCATCACCGAACCCACCCCCATCCAGGCCGCGACGCTGCCCGACTCGCTCGCTGGACGTGACGTCCTCGGCCGCGGCCGCACCGGTTCCGGGAAGACCATCGCTTTCCTGCTTCCGCTGATCACGCGGCTGCAGGCGTCCAACGGTCGTCGTACGCCGAAGCGTCCCCGCGCCCTGATCCTCGCCCCGACCCGTGAGCTGGTCAGCCAGATCGAGGCTGCCCTCGCCCCGCTCGCGAGGGTGCACGGTCTCAAGACCCGCACCGTCTTCGGCGGCGTCGGCCAGCACCCCCAGGTGCAGGCACTGCGCGCCGGTGTCGACGTACTCATCGCCTGCCCCGGTCGCCTCGAGGACCTGATCCAGCAAGGTGCCTGCGACCTGAGCTCGGTCGAGGTGACAGTGCTTGACGAGGCCGACCACATGGCCGACCTCGGCTTCCTGCCGGCCGTACGCCGACTGCTCGACCAGACCCCCAAGGGCGGCCAGCGGATGCTCTTCTCCGCCACGCTCGACTCGGGCGTCAACGTCCTGGTCAAGCGCTACCTGGACAACCCCGCCACCCACGAGGCCGACTCCGCGCAGTCGCCGATCTCGCAGATGGACCATCACGTGCTCCACGTGCATCGCGACCAGCGGGTGCCCGTGCTCGTCGACCTGACCAGCGCCCCCGGGCGGACGATCGTCTTCACCCGCACCAAGCACGGCGCCAAGGCGCTGGCCCGTCAGCTGAACTCCCGCGGCGTGCCGACGGTCGAGCTGCACGGCAACCTTGCGCAAAACGCACGGACCCGCAACATGGACGCGTTCCACTCGGGCAAGGCCAGCACGCTGGTCGCCACCGACATCGCCGCCCGCGGAATCCACGTGGACGACGTGGCCCTCGTGGTCCACGCCGACCCGCCTGCCGAGCACAAGGCCTACCTGCACCGCTCGGGCCGTACCGCTCGCGCCGGTGCCGCCGGCACCGTCATCACGATGATGACCGACCAGCAGGTCAACGACGTCAGGTCGCTGACCCGCGCTGCCGGCATCAAGCCGACGACGACCAGGGTCTCCGGTCCCGAGCACGCGCTGCTGCGCAAGCTCGCGCCGGGTGACCGGGTGCTGGTCGCTGGCGGCCTGCCCGACGAGCGTCCGGCCCAGTCCGGGAACTCCGGCGGTGGCGGTCGTCGCAGTGGCGGTGGTCGTCCCCAGGGCGGCCGCGGTCAGGGTGGTCGTTCGCAGGGTCAGTCCCGCTCCGGCGGCCAGGGTGGTCGCTCCGGCGGTCGTCGCGGCGGATCCGGTGCGGCATCTGCGTCCTCGTCTGGCGGCAACCACAGCGCGGCTGACTTCAGCCGTCGTCGGGGTCGCTGACCCTCACGCAACTCTCTAGAAGGCTCGTGAGTCCCGTCGGGACACACGAGCCTTCTTTGCATCTGCCGGCGCCGTGGCAGGCTTGGGCCATGGAGGTCCTGACCCCGCGTGACGTGCCGCTCGGCGGCCTGCGCGCGATGACCGTGCGTCGTACCCTCCCGCAGCGGCAGCGCTCACTCATCGGCGCTTGGTGCTTCCTGGACCACTACGGCCCCGACGACGTCGATGGGTCCGGTGGGATGGTCGTCCCGCCGCACCCGCACACCGGTCTGCAGACCGTGAGCTGGCTGTTCACCGGCGAGATCGAGCACCGCGACTCTGCCGGCCACCACGCGACCGTCCGCGCCGGCGAGCTCAACCTGATGACGGCCGGGCGCGGCATCAGCCACAGCGAGTACTCCACTCCCGGCACCACTACCCTGCACGGCGCCCAGCTCTGGCTCGCCCTGCCCGACGGTGACCGCCAGGTCGACCCGACCTTCGAGCACTTCGCGCCCGCGCCGGTGACCGGTGAGGGCTGGGAGGCCCGGGTGTTCCTCGGCTCCCTGCTCGGTGCGAGCTCGCCGGTCACGACCTACAGTCCGCTACTCGGGGCGGAGCTCACCCTCGACGCAGGTACGACGCTCCGGGTGCCCGTCGACCCGTCGTACGAGCTGGGCGCGCTCGTCGACGTCGGCAGCGTGACCGTCGACGGCAAGCCGCTGGACGCCAACGAGCTGGGCTTCCTGGACCCCGGCGCGGAGTCCATCGAGCTGACGGCGACCGAGCAGACCCGGCTGCTCCTCCTCGGTGGACCGCCGTTCGGCGAGAAGATCGTCATGTGGTGGAACTTCATCGGCCGCGAGCACGAGGAGGTCGTCGCCTACCGCGCCCAGTGGGAGCAGCGGCTCGACACCGGCACCAACGACCGGTTCCAGCTGCCCGAGGGCGACCCCCTCGACCCCCTGCACGCCCCGCCCCTCCCCAACGCCCGCATGGTCAAGCGCGGCCCCTGACCCGTCCTCGCCGAGCGCCCACCCGTCGCCCCGCCCACCATGGGCCAGCCGGGGCCAACGACCTAGGCTCTGCACGTGACGGAACAACAGACCCAACGCGGCTACATCACGCTCGCCCAGCTTGCTGCCGACGGCCCGGTCGTGGTCGACGGCGGGATGGGCACGCTGCTCCAGGACCTCGGGCTCGATGACGGCGGCTCCGGCGAGCTGTGGAACGTCGAGCGACCCGAGGCCATCCGCGACGCGCACCGGTCCTATGCCGAGGCGGGCGCGCGCATCCTGACCACCAACACCTTCGGTGGCACCAAGCCCCGGCTCGACATGCACGGCCTGGGGAGCCGGGTGCACGAGCTCAACGAGGCCGGAGCCCGTCTGGCCCGGGAGGTCGCGGATGAGTACGGCGCTCTCGTGGCGGGCGACCTCGGCCCGACCGGTGAGCTGATGGCGCCGCTCGGCACGATGGATGCCGCCGAGGCACAGGCGATCTTCGCCGAGCAGCTTGCCGGGTTGCGCGACGGGGGAATCGACCTCGTCCTGATCGAGACCATGAGCGACCTGGCCGAGGTCGAGGCAGCAGTCGCGGCGGCCCGCGAGGTCACCCCAGACCTGCCGATCATCGCCACGCTGAGCTTCGACACCAACCTGCGCTCGATGATGGGCGTTCGCCCTGCCGACGCCGTGACGGCACTGGCCGCTGCCGGCGTCGATGCCGTCGGGGCCAACTGCGGACGTGGACCAAGCGAGATGGCCGCGATCGCTGCGCAGATGGTCGCTGCTCGACCCCAGGGGCTGTTGCTCGTCGCTCAGTCCAACGCCGGACTGCCGCAGGTAGTGGGCGATCACTTCGAGTACGACGCGACGCCGGACGACATGGCCAACCACGCCGTCGAGCTCCGCGACCTCGGGATCGACCTGATCGGCGCGTGCTGTGGTTCCACCCCGGCACACGTCGGCGCCATCAGCCGAGCCCTGGCCTAGCAACCGCATGACAGACGGACCTGTCGTCGGCGAGGACGGCGTACCGCGGTGCTCGTGGGCCAGCGCGCCGGGGACCATGCGGGACTACCACGACACCGAGTGGGGCGTACCCGTCACCGACGAGCGCGGGCTCTTCGAGCGACTCAGCCTCGAGGCCTTCCAGGCCGGGCTCTCCTGGTCGACGATCCTGAACAAGCGCGAGCGGTTCCGTGAGGTGTTCCACGACTTCGACGTCGACCGGGTTGCGGCGATGACCGACGCGGAGCTCGACCACCTGATGACCGACACCGGCATCGTCCGCAACCGGGCCAAGATCCAGGTGACCCGGCGCAACGCCCAGGCGAGCATCGACCTGCGCGCCGACGGCGGTCTCGAGGCCTTCATCAGCGACTTCCGGCCCGAACGCGACCCGGAGCCAGTGGCTGCCTCCGACGTGCCGGCCATCTCGCCGGAGTCCACAGCGCTGTCCAAGGCGCTGCGCAGACGTGGGTTCGGATTCGTCGGGCCTACCACGATGCACGCGCTGATGGAGGCGACCGGGCTGGTCGACACCCATCTCGTCGGCTGCCACCGGCGCGGCGTCGCGCGCTGAGGACCCGTTACGGTTCGGGCCATGCCCCCCGAAGAACCCGCCCCCAGGATCCGCGTGCACGCCTTCGGCGACGACGCGCTCGGTGACCACGACGCTGTCGGTCTCGCCGAGGAGATCCGGGAGGGCCGGGTCTCGCGCACCGAAGCGGTGGAGGCGGCGATCGACCGCACCCGGATGCTGGACGAGACGCTGTCGGGGCTCGCGGCCGAGCGGTTCGCGGATGCGAAGTCCGATGCCGCGGCACCGCACGACGGGTTCTTCGCCGGACAACCGACCTTCGTCAAGGACAACAGCGACGTGAAAGGTCTACCCACCCAGCAGGGCACTCGTGCGTTCAAGGCCCAGCCTGCCGCCAGTGACGGTGACTTCGCTCGGATGTTCGGCCTGGTCGGGATGACCCCGCTCGGCAAGACCCGGCTCTCCGAGTACGGGTTCAGCGCAAGCGCCGAGTACAAGGAGGACGTTCCCGTTCGGAACCCCTGGCACACCGGCCACACATCGGGCGCCTCGTCCGCGGGCTCGGGAGCCTTCGTCGCTGCGGGTGCGGTGCCGATGGCGCACGCCAACGACGGCGGCGGGTCCATCCGCATCCCGGCGGCGTGCAACGGCCTGGTCGGCCTGAAGCCGACACGGGGCCGGACGCCCAGCGACAAGCTCAGTCGCGAGATGCCCGTCCAGATCGTGCACGACGGGGTGGTCACCCGCTCCGTGCGTGACACCGCCGCCTTCCTGCGTGAGTCCGAGCGCGTCTACCGGAACCTGAAGCTTCCGCCGGTCGGCGACGTCACCGGTCCCGGCAAGAAGCGCCTGCGGATCGCGCTGGTCGAGAACTCCATCGGCGGACGCAAGACCGACGACGAGACCTCACAGGCCGTGCTGCACACGGCGGGCCTGCTCGAGGAGCTCGGGCACACGATCGAGGTCGCCGAGGCGCCGGTGCCGGACACCTTCGAGGACGACTTCCTCGCCTACTGGAGCATGCTCGCGCTGGCCATCAGTACGGCGGGCAAGTACACGTTCAACCGCACCTTCGACCGCAGCAAGCACGACAACCTGACCAAGGGGCTCGCCCGGCACGCTGCGAAGCACTCCCTGCGGCTGCCACTGGCCATCGCCCGGCTGAACCTCACCCACCGCGCCAGCAACCGCTTCTTCGCCGAGCACGACCTGGTCCTCACCCCGACCCTGTCGCTGGTGACGCCGGAGCTGGGCTGGCTCGACCCGAACCAGTCCTACGAGACCGTCATCGGGCGCCTGCTGGAGTGGGTCGCCTTCACGCCGCTCCAGAACGCCAGCGGCGACCCCGCGATCTCGCTGCCCATGGGGATGAGCTCGAAGGGTCTGCCCATCGGCGTACAGCTCGCGGCCGCCCAGGGCTTCGACCGGCGCCTGATCGAGGTGGCCTACGAGCTCGAGGAAGCCCAGCCCTTCGCGAGGATCCAGGACTGAGACTCGACCGTCGACGGCCCCGGACGTCATACGAACTGTGGGTTCAAGGCCCAATTCGTATGACGCCCCGCCCGGACTCAGCCGCGCTCATCGCGAGTCGGTCAAGTCCGGGTCCGGCCGATTTCAGGTATGCCGTCCGGGCTGTGTATTCTGCTCGCTGGCCCTCAGGCCACGCCCCTTTAGCTCAGACGGCAGAGCGTCTCCATGGTAAGGAGAAGGTCTACGGTTCGATTCCGTAAAGGGGCTCGGGGAGTCTTCACGAACCCATCCGGACAGGCATCAGGAATGTGCGGGTGCTCGGGTGTGTTCCCATGGCGGGGTAGCTCAGGTGGTTAGAGCACACGGCTCATAATCGTGGTGTCGCGGGTTCGAGTCCCGCCCCCGCTACGGATTCGTCGAAACGCGCAGCATCACAAGCCAGGAAGAAGGCACGAACGTGGCCAGCAAGAGCTCTGACGTCCGCCCCAAGATCACCTTGGCGTGCGTGGACTGCAAGGAACGCAACTACATCACCAAGAAGAACCGCCGCAACGACCCGGACCGCATGGAGCTGAAGAAGTTCTGCCCGCGTTGCCGCAAGCACACCGACCACCGCGAGACCCGCTGATCCGAGCGTTCGCAGGTTGCGGCTCCGGCACTGCCGGGGCCGCTTCTGCGTCTCTGGGCTCGCTCGAACGGATAGCGTCGTGACCGTGCCGGACCCCGCTTCCTCGACGACCCTGGCGAGCCTGACCACGCTCCGGCTCGGTGGCCCGGCCGCAGAGCTGGTCGAGGCCCACGACGAGGCGAGCCTGGTCGAGGCGGTCAGCTCAGCGGACGCCGCGGGCATCCCCGTCCTGGTCGTCGGTGGGGGCAGCAACCTGGTCGTCGCCGACGAGGGCTTCGCCGGCCGGGTGGTCGTCGTACGCAACGGGGGCCTGGACGACGAAGCCGACACCTGCGGGGGAGCGTTCGTGGAGATCGGGGCGGGCGAGCCGTGGGACGACGTCGTCGCCACCGCCGTGGAGCGCGGCTGGGTCGGGATCGAGGCCCTCTCCGGCATCCCCGGGACCACCGGCGCCACTCCGATCCAGAACGTCGGCGCCTACGGGCAGGAGGTCAGCCAGACCGTGGCCCGGGTGCGCACCTGGGACCGGAAGCTGCGCGGCATCCGCACGTGGGCAGCCGCCGACTGCGGCTTCGGCTACCGCACCAGCCGGTTCAAGCGCGATCCCGAGCGCTTCGTGGTGCTCTCCACGACCTTCCAGTTCGGGCTGGGGGACCTCGGTGCGCCCGTGCAGTACGCCGAGCTCGCCACTGCACTCGGCATCGCGACCGGTGAGCGTGCCCCCGCGCATGACGTGCGCGAGGCGGTGCTCGCCCTGCGCCGGAGCAAGGCGATGGTGCTCGATCCCGACGACCACGACACCTGGAGCACCGGCTCGTTCTTCACCAACCCGGTCGTCCCTGCCGACCTGATCCCGGAGGGCGCTCCTGCTTGGCCGCAGCCGGATGGCCTGGTCAAGACGAGCGCTGCCTGGCTGATCGAGCAGGCGGGGTTCACCAAGGGCTACGGCAACGAACGTGTCCGGCTGTCCTCCCGGCACTCGCTGGCCATCACGAACCGCGGTGGCGCCACCACCGAGGAGGTCCTGGACCTCGCCAGGGAGCTCCAGTCGGGCGTCCACGAGCGCTTCGGGATCACCCTGGTCAACGAGCCGGTGCTGGTCGGCTGCCGGCTCTGAGCTAGACCGAGCTCCCGGTCGTCGTCGACTCGGCAGCCACCAGCAGGACCACGAACGCGATCACGGCCAGGATCACCAGGATCAGCAGGACCGTGCCGATGATCCCCATGATCATCCCGGCCTTCGCGTTGCCTGCGCCGCCGAGGCGGCCCTGGGACGCCTCGATCTCCTTGCCAGCACTGCGGCCGACGGCCCAGGCGAACGGAGAGACCACGAGCGTCACCCCGCACAGGAGGAACGCGCCGACCACCCCGACCAAGCCGAGGACGAGCGCCAACGTCGCCTGGGGGTGGTCGGGACGCGGCGGTGCGAACGCGCTGTAGGGCGGCTGTCCGGGGAAGCCGCCGGGGGCTGGCGGGTAGGCGTAGGGCCCGGGCTGGCCGGGTGGCGGCGCGTAGGGCTGCTGGCCGTACTGCTGCTGCCCGTACTGCTGCTGCCCGGAGGGGGTGAACGGGTACTGCTGCCCGTACGAGCTCTGGCCGCCCTGTGGCTGGGGCGCCTGCTGGTAGGGCGCCTGCTGGTACGGCGCCTGCGGGTACGGGGTGGTGGGGTCGGGCTGGTTCGGCTGCCCCTGTCCCTGTTCCCGGGCACGCTCCGCAGCCTGCCGCTCCCAGTAGCCCACGGGCTGGGTGGGCTCGGTGCCGTCCGCGTCGTCTGCCGGCGGCTCGCCGCTCGGCGGGCCCTCGCCCGGGTAGATGGTCATGAGCTCATTGTCCCCATCCACTGGTCGATCTCGGCCATCCAGGTCGACTTGTCCTCCTCGGAGGCCCGGGAGGCCCGGACCGACGAGCGCGCGAGGTCGGCGAGCTGTACGTCCGTGAGCTCGTGCGCAGCACGCATCGTGGCGTACTGCCCGGCCAGCCGGGAGCCGAAGAGCAGTGGGTCGTCGGCGCCGAGCGCGATCGTCGCCCCGGCCGCCATCAGCTCCGGCAACGGCACCGAGGACGGGTCGCTGTAGACGCCCAGGGCGACGTTGGAGACCGGGCACACCTCCAACGCGATGCCGCGCGAGACGATCAGGTCGAGCAGGTCAGGGTCCTCCACGGCCCGGATGCCGTGGCCCAGCCGATCCGCGTGCAGCTCCTCCACGCACAACCGGGCAGAGTCGGCGCCGAGCAGCTCGCCGCCGTGCGGAGCCAGCAGCAGTCCCGCGCGCTCCGCGATCCGGAAGGCGGGCGCGAAGTCCAGGGTGTTGCCGCGGCGCTCGTCGTTGGACAACCCGAACCCGACGACGCCACGCCCGGCGTACTGGGCAGCGAGCCTGGCCAGGGTGCGCGCGTCGAGCGGGTGCCGCGTCCGGTTGGCAGCGATCACCACGGCCATTCCGATGCCAACGTCACGGCTGCTCGTCCGGACCGCGTCGAGGACGAGGTCGGTGAACGCCGTCACGCCGCCGAACTTGGCGGCGTACCCACTCGGGTCGACCTGGATCTCCAGCCACCGGGAGCCGTCGACCTGGTCGTCCTCGGCGGCCTCCTGGACCAGGCGACGTACGTCGTCCTCCGTGCGCAGCACCGACCGCGCGACGTCGTAGAGACGCTGGAACCGGAACCAGCCCTTCTCGTCGGCCGCTGACAGCTTCGGCGGCCAGTCCTCGACCAGTGCCTCGGGCAGGCGGTGTCCGTCGCGCTCGGCCAGCTCGAGCAGCGTCGCGTGCCGCATGGAGCCGGTGAAGTGAAGGTGGAGGTGGGCTTTGGGGAGAGTCCTGAGGTCCCGGTTCACGCGAGGCTCTTAGCCCGTTGCCTTCTCTGCTGCCGCCAGCAGGACACAGGTTGCTACTGCCTCCATGGCCGCGCTGACCTCTTCCGGTTGCGGGAAGGTGGGGGCCAGGCGGATGTTGCGGTCGCGGGGGTCGTCTCCGTCGGGGAAGGACGCTCCGGCGGGGGTGAGGGCGATCCCGGCCTCCTTCGCGAGCTGTACGACGCGGGAGGCGGTGCCGTCCAGCACGTCGAGGCTGACGAAGTAGCCGCCGACCGGCTGGGTCCAGCTGGCGATGCCGAGGCCGCCCAGGCGCTCGGAGAGGACCCGCTCCACCTCTGCGAACTTCGGCGCGATGATCTCGCGGTGCTTGAGCATGTGGTCGCGCACGCCCTGGGGAGAACCGAAGAACTCCAGGTGCCGGAGCTGGTTGAGCTTGTCCGGGCCGATCGCGCCCTTGCCGAGGTGACCGATGTACCACTTCACCGTCTCGACCGAGCCGGCGAGGAAGGCCACCCCGGCACCCGCGTAGGTGATCTTCGAGGTGGACGCGAACATGATCGGCCGGTGCGGGTGTCCTGCGGACGCAGCGAGCGACACGATGTCCGCGCTCTTGACCTCGTCCTCGGTGAGGTGGTGGAAGGCGTAGGCGTTGTCCCAGAAGATCTTGAAGTCCGGCGCCGCAGTCTCCATCGACGCGAGCCGGGCAGCGATCTCCTGGGAGACGACCGAGCCGGTCGGGTTGGCGTACGTCGGCACCACCCACATGCCCTTGATGCTGGGGTCCGAGGCGGCGAGCCGGGCGACCGCTTCGGCGTCGGGGCCGTCCTCGTTCATCGGCACGGTGACGGTGTCGATCCCGAACCAGTTGAGCAGAGTGAAGTGCCGGTCGTAGCCAGGGACCGGGCAGATGAAGGTGACCTTCTCCTCCTCGCCCCACGGACGGACGCTGTCGACACCGCCCTGGAGCCACAGGTCGGTGAGCACCTCACGCATCATCACCAGGCTGGAGTTGCCGCCGGCGACGACCTGCCCGGGCTCCACCCAGAGGAGCTCGGCGAACATCGCGCGGATCGCCTTGATGCCTTCGAGTCCGCCGTAGTTGCGCACATCGACGCCGTCGGGGTCCTTCACCCCGGAGGGCAGCGTGAGCAGTGCGTCGGACAGGTCCAGCTGGGCGGGGGAGGGTTTGCCGCGGGTCAGGTCGAGCTTGAGGCCGCGGTCGCGGAGTGCGTCGTACGCCGCCCGCTGGTCGCTCAGGAAGGCCTCGATCTCATCGGGACTACGGTCGGCGAGGGGGCGGGTCTGCTGGCTCTGCTCGGTCACGCACTCCATGTTGGCAGAGGTGGCAGGAGCCGGGCGACCCGCGTCCGGGTGAGGCTCGCCGCCGGTTCGACTTTGCGCGGACCCGCCCCGTAGACTCACGGTTTGGTGATTCCACCCATGCTTTGGCATGCCCGGAATGCGCCGTAGGGCACTAGCTCAACTGGCAGAGCATCGGTCTCCAAAACCGAAGGTTGGGGGTTCAAGTCCCTCGTGCCCTGCGAGATGTCGACGAGCAGGATGTAGGCAAAGCAAGTAGTTCAGGCAATCGGAAGAGGGAAGAACGTGTCAGACAGGTCACCGGTCCGCTCGGAGAAGGCTCGCCAGCGCACCAACCCGGTCACGTTCTACCGTCAGGTCATTGCCGAGCTGCGCAAGGTGGTGTGGCCGACCCAGCAGCAGCTGGTCACCTACCTGATCGTGGTGCTGGTGTTCGTGCTCGTGATGATCGCGTACGTCTCGGTGCTGGACCTCGGCTTCGGAAAGGCCGTGTTCGCGATCTTCGGTGACTAGCGCGCAGGCAACCAACCAGCGTCAGCGCCCGACCACGGGCCACCAGTTCTTTTACGCAAGATGATGATGACGGAGTAATCGTGTCTGAGCAGTACGACGAGAAGCCGGCCGACCAGCCGGTCGAGGAAACCGACCAGGTCCTCACCGACCCGGCGACCGGCGAGACCGTGACGTTGCAGCAGTCGGTGGAGATCACCGAGGAGATTGCACCCAGCGACGACGAGCCGGTTACCGACGAGGTGTCCGCTCCTGTCGAGCCCAGTGAGGCCACCGACGAGGCCACCGACGAGTCAGCGACCGCCGACGACGCCGAGGCCGAGGTCGACACCGCCGATGACACCGAGGCCGACACCGAGGCCGACACCGACGGCGACATCGACGGCGACATCGACGGCGACATCGACGCCCCGGCAGTGGACGCGCTCGAGGAGTTCCGCACCGCCCTCCGCGAGAAGGAGGGCGACTGGTTCGTCGTACACACCTACTCCGGCATGGAGAACAGGGTGAAGGCCAACCTCGAGAACCGGATCACCTCGCTCAACATGGAGCACTACATCCACGAGGTGGTCGTGCCGACCGAGGAGGTCGCGGAGATCAAGAACGGCCAGCGCAAGCTGGTCAAGCGCACCGTGCTCCCCGGCTACGTGCTCGTGCGGATGGACCTGACCGACGAGTCCTGGTCCGCCGTACGCCACACCCCGTCCGTGACCGGGTTCGTGGGACACAGCCACCAGCCGGTGCCGCTGAGCCTGGAAGAGGTCGAGAACATGCTCGCCCCCGCCGTCCAGGCACAGGCCGACGCCGAGGCCGCTGCTGCCGCCGGCGAGACCGGTGGCCGCGCCACCCCCACCAAGACCCGTTCGCAGGTGGCTGTCGCCGACTTCGACGTCTCCGACTCGGTGATGGTCGTCGACGGACCGTTCGCCACGCTCCACGCCACGATCACCGAGATCAACGTGGAGAGCCAGAGGGTCAAGGCCCTCGTCGAGATCTTCGGCCGGGAGACCCCGGTCGAGCTGAGCTTCACCCAGATCCAGAAGGTTTGAGCAAGTAGTAACACCAGTGGCAGAGGGCGCACCGCCCTCGTCCTGACCACGAGAAGAGAAAGAAGAAAGCAATGCCTCCCAAGAAGAAGATCGCTGCCCTGGTCAAGGTGCAGCTGCAGGCCGGTGCGGCCACCCCCGCACCGCCAGTCGGTACCGCTCTCGGTCCGCACGGCGTGAACATCATGGACTTCTGCAAGGCGTACAACGCCCAGACCGAAGCCATGCGCGGAAACGTCATCCCCGTCGAGATCACGATCTACGAGGACCGGTCGTTCACCTTCATCACGAAGACGCCGCCGGCCGCAGAGCTGATCAAGAAGGCTGCCGGCGTGCAGAAGGGTTCCGGGGTCCCGCAGAAGGACAAGGTCGGCAAGTTGACCAAGGACCAGGTCCGCGAGATCGCGACCACGAAGCTCCCCGACCTCAACGCCAACGACATCGACGCGGCGATGAAGATCGTCGAGGGCACCGCCCGCTCGATGGGCATCACCACCGACTGACCCCCGGTGGTTGAGGAGCGAGCGAAGCGAGCGTCTCGAAACCACCACCCAGGAACAGACAAGCAAGAGTGGCAGGGCCGCGCGTGTGCCGCACCCGGCCCAACAACCTCACAGTGGCAGAGCCGCGTTGGCTCGAACAGACCACAACTGGAAAGCAAAGGAACCAGCCATGCAGCGCAGCAAGACATACCGCGCGGTGTCGGAGACGTTCGACCAGGACGAGCTCCACGCCCCGCTGACCGCCATCAAGATCGCCAAGAGCGGTGCCAAGCGGAAGTTCGACGAGACGGTCGACGTGGCCATGCGTCTCGGCGTCGATCCCCGCAAGGCCGACCAGATGGTGCGCGGCACCGTCAACCTCCCGCACGGCACCGGCAAGACCGCCAAGGTCCTGGTCTTCGCCAACGGCGACAAGGCCGACGCCGCCCGTGAGGCCGGCGCCGACGTCGTCGGTGGCGACGAGCTCATCGAGAAGGTCAACGGGGGCTGGCTCGACTTCGACGCCGTCGTCGCCACGCCGGACATGATGGGCAAGGTCGGCCGACTCGGTCGCGTCCTCGGGCCCCGTGGCCTGATGCCGAACCCGAAGACCGGCACGGTGACCGCAGACGTGGCCAAGGCCGTCTCGGACATCAAGGGCGGCAAGATCGAGTTCCGCGTCGACCGCCACGCCAACCTGCACTTCATCATCGGCAAGGCGTCCTTCAGCGAGCTCCAGCTCGCCGAGAACTACGCCGCTGCCCTCGAGGAGGTGCTGCGGCTCAAGCCGGCCAGCTCCAAGGGCCGCTACATCCGCAAGGTCACCGTCTCGACGACCATGGGCCCCGGTGTCCAGGTCGACCCCAACCGCACCAAGAACGTGGCGGGACAGGACGAGGCATAGCTGCCTCGGGTTGAGGTTCCCCGTCGGTTGAACCGAGGCCGCTTTCCTGCTTGCGCTCGGCTGCAGCCGGGACAAGCAGGAAGCACCCGTCTCCAGGTCCGCTGTGGACGCTGACCGGGCAGAAACAGTCCGTCACTCGCTGACGCTCGCTCGACCGTTTCGGCCCGGTCAGCTCAAATCCCCCGTCGGGGGATGCGGATTTGGTGACCACCGCGGGTTCCCCGTAGAGTTTCCCCCGTAACCAAGGACCGCCGGTTCGTCACCAGCAGGTGACGTAAAGGTTCGCGAGAAGCGAACGGCCTGCGCAGGGAACACCGACTGAGGCGATCATGTCGCCTCCGCCCCGTGTGCCTTGCGCCGGGGCGTTTTTCATTTCTCGCGTCCGTGGTTCACCGGACGCCGTGCAAACCCGCGCGTCGCCCGGGCACGCATCTGTGCACCAGCAGGAAGGAGACCCATGGCGCGGCCAGACAAGGAAGCCGCCGTCGCGGAGATCGTCGACTCGTTCAACGACTCCACCGGCGCCGTGCTGACCGAGTACCGCGGTCTCACCGTGAAGCAGCTGCAGGAACTGCGGCGAACCCTCGGCGAGAACACCAACTACGCCGTGGTCAAGAACACGCTGACCAAGATCGCTGCCAAGCAGGCGGGCGTCGACGGCGTCGACGACCTCCTCACCGGCCCGACCGCCATCGCCTTCATCAACGGCGACGTGGTCGAAGCGGCCAAGGGTCTGCGTGACTTTGCCAAGGCCAACCCCGCCCTCGTGATCAAGGGCGGTTACGTCGACGGTGCCCCGATGGGCGTTGCCGACATCGCCAAGCTGGCAGACCTGGAGTCCCGCGAGGTTCTCCTGGGCAAGCTGGCGGGCGCGATGCTCGCTTCGCTCAGCCAGGCCGTCTACCTGCTCAACGCCCCGCTTGCTCAGGCCGCCCGAGTTGTCGGCGCCCTGGAAGCGAAGGCCCAGCAGGACCCATCGATCCTGGCAGGCGGTGCGGGCGAGCCGGCACCCGTCGAGGACGTGGCAGCGACCGAGGCTCCCACTGATGCTGGGGCCGACGACGTTGCATCCGAGGACGCACCCGCGACCGAGGAGACCAGCACCGAGGACGCACCCGCGGCCGAGGAGACCAGCACCGAGGACGCCGCAGCGACCGAGGAGCCCACCACCGAGGACGCACCCGCCGACTCGTCTGGCACCACCGAGGCCACCGAAAGCACCGAGGCCTGACACCCAGTCCGTGGCATGACCGCCACGACACCACTGAAAGGAACGCCACCATGGCGAAGCTCAGCACCGACGAGCTGCTCGACGCTTTCAAGGAGATGACTCTCCTGGAGCTCAGCGAGTTCGTGAAGCAGTTCGAGGACACCTTCGGCGTCACCGCAGCCGCACCGGTTGCCGTTGCCGCCGCGTCCGGCGCCGGCGCCGGCGCTCCCGCCGAGGAAGCTGCCGAGCAGGATGAGTTCGACGTCATCCTCGAGGCAGCCGGCGAGAAGAAGATCAACGTCATCAAGGAGGTCCGCGCCCTGACGAGCCTCGGCTTGAAGGAGGCCAAGGACCTCGTCGAGGCCGCCCCCAAGGCTGTCCTCGAGAAGGTCACCAAGGAGGCCGCACAGAAGGCCAAGGAGTCCCTCGAGGGCGCTGGCGCCTCTGTCACCCTGAAGTGACCCAGAAGTGAGGTTGCTTCCCGCAACCGATATGTGAACGCTGGGGAGTGCGTCGTTTCGACGGCGTACGAACCATGAACGGCCGCTTCGGATCCGAAAGGCTCCGGGGCGGCCGTTCTGCATGCACACTGACGTGTACGGTCACCACCGGACACGGGGAACGATCAGGTCGATTTCGTGAGACTCCTCACGAAGTGGGTGACGGTCGCCACTGAAGTCGCGTAACTTGGCGGACGGCTACTCGTTGGTACGTGATGGGTGGGGAGACCCTGCGTACGCCGCCGTCCAGTCCCAGATAGACGAGCCAGAAACTTTAGGGAGGCCCTGATGGGTGTAGAGATCGAGATCAAGGACCTCACGAAGAGTTTCGGCAAGCAGCTGATCTGGGGCAACGTGTCCCTGACCGTTCCGGCCGGCGAGATCTGCGTGATGCTCGGACCGTCCGGTACCGGCAAGTCGGTCCTCCTGAAGACGATCATCGGTCTCCTCAAGCCCGACAGCGGCAGCGTCGTGATCGAGGGCGTCGACATCGCGACGTGCCCCGAGAAGGAGCTCTACGAGATCCGCAAGCTGTTCGGTGTGCTGTTCCAGGACGGCGCCATGTTCGGCTCGATGAACCTCTACGACAACGTCGCCTTCCCGCTGCGTGAGCACACCAAGAAGTCCGAGTCCGAGGTCAGGGCAGTCGTGATGGAGAAGATGGACCTCGTCGGTCTGCTCGGCTCCGAGGACAAGCTTCCCGGTGAGATCTCCGGCGGCATGCGCAAGCGCGCGGGCCTCGCCAGGGCCCTGGTGCTCGACCCCGAGATCGTGCTCTTCGACGAGCCGGACTCCGGCCTCGACCCGGTCCGCACCTCGTTCCTGAACCAGCTCATCGTCGACCTGAACGCCCAGATCGACGCGACCTTCCTGATCGTCACCCACGACGTCAACACTGCCCGCAAGGTGCCGGACAACATCGGTCTGCTCTACCACAAGCACCTGGCCATGTTCGGTCCCCGCGAGATGCTCCTCTCCTCCGAGGAGCCGGTGGTCCGCCAGTTCCTGAACGCGCAGGTCGTCGGCCCGATCGGCATGTCGGAGGAGAAGGACGCCGACGAGCTCGAGTCCGAGAAGGACATGGAGCTGCCGCCGCTGCCCCCCATCCCGCTCCAGCTCGAGCCCTCGAACGGCCAGCCCCGACGCAGCCAGCGTGAGCCCGGCGCGTGGTGCAAGGAGAACGGCATCGAACCCCCTCCGGGATCGTTCGACGAGAACATGTCCATGACCACCGGAGGTTGATTCACTGATGCCTTCGGCCGTGGCAACCCGGGTTCTCGCCCCCATCGGGACTGCCGGGAAACTGTTCGCGTTCGGGCTGGACGTTGCACGCAACCTGTTCAAGCGTCCCTTCCAGACCCGTGAGTTCATCCAGCAGGCATGGTTCATCGCCTCTGTGACGATCATCCCCACTGCGCTCGTCGCCATCCCCTTCGGCGCCGTCATCGCGCTGCAGGTCGGCAGCCTGATCAAGCAGTTCGGCGCGCAGTCGTTCACCGGCTCGGCGTCAGTGCTGGCAGTGGTCCAGCAGGCAGCACCGATCGCCACAGCCCTGCTGATCGCCGGTGCCGGTGGCTCGGCGATCGCGGCCGACCTCGGCGCTCGCAAGATCCGCGAAGAGCTCGACGCGATGATGGTCCTCGGGATCGACCCGGTGCAGCGGCTCGTCGTACCCCGCGTGCTGGCCTGCATGATGGTCGCGGTCTTCCTGAACGGCCTGGTCACCGTCGTGGGTGTGGCCGGTGGCTACGTCTTCAACGTCATCCTCCAGGACGGCACCCCCGGTGCCTACCTGGCCAGCTTCACCGCGCTGGCGCAGCTGCCTGACCTCTGGGTCGGCCTGCTCAAGGCACTCGTCTTCGGTCTGATCGCGGCGATCGTGGCCGCCTACAAGGGCATGTCCGCCGGCGGCGGCCCCAAGGGCGTCGGCGACGCGGTCAACGAGTCCGTGGTCATCACCTTCCTCCTGCTCTTCGTCGTCAACCTGGTGATCAGCGCGATCTACCTGCAGCTGATCCCACCGAAGACGGGTTGACCGGATGGCGAACCTGAAGCAGGCATACGAGAAGCCGCTCTCCTCCCTGGACAAGATGGGCGAGGAGCTGGCGTTCTACCTGCGCGCGATCCGGGTCACGCCGCGCTCGGTGACGCGCTATCCGAAGGAGATCATGCGTCTCCTCGCCGAGGTCACCCTCGGCTCGGGAGCCCTCGCCGTCATCGGCGGAACCGTCGGTGTGATCACCGCCATGACGTTCTTCACCGGCGCCCAGGTCGGGCTCTCCGGCTACGCCGCGCTGAACCAGATCGGCACGGCCGCCTTCTCCGGCTTCGTCTCGGCGTACTTCAACACCCGCGAGATCGCCCCCCTGGTGGCGGGCATCGCGCTCGCGGCAACCGTCGGCTGTGGTTTCACCGCCCAGCTCGGGGCGATGCGCATCTCGGAGGAGGTGGACGCCCTCGAGGTGATGGCGATCCCCTCGATGCCGTTCCTGGTGACCACCCGCATCGTCGCCGGCCTGATCGCGATCGTGCCGCTCTACGTGGTCGGGCTGCTGTCCTCCTACTTCGCCACCAGGCTGACCGTGACGCAGTACTACGGGCAGAGTTCGGGCACCTACGACCATTACTTCAACCAGTTCCTGCCACCGGGCGACGTGCTCTGGTCGTTCGGCAAGGTGCTGGTGTTCGCAGTGGTCGTGATCCTGATCCACTGCTACCACGGCTACACCGCCAGCGGTGGTCCCGCCGGCGTGGGTGTCGCAGTGGGCCACGCGGTCAGGACCTCCATCGTGGCTGTCAACGTGATCGACCTCTTCCTGTCGATGGCGATCTGGGGATCATCCACCACCGTGAGATTGGCGGGCTGAGGGATGAGGCTTCTCGACCACCACCGCATCCTCGGTGTGGTGTTCGTCGGCATGCTGGCGCTCAGCGTCTGGCTGGTCAGTGCCGTCTTCACCCAGAAGTTCACCTCGTTCGACGAGGTGACCTTGACTACCAGCACGGCCGGCATGCAGCTGCCCGCCAGGGCCGACGTGAAGGTACGCGGTGTGATCGTCGGCCAGGTCAACAAGGCCGAGTCCACCGGCAACGGCGCCACGCTGACCCTGGGGATCTGGCCCGACGAGATGAAGTCGATACCCGCTGACGTGACCGCCGCGCTCGTGCCCAAGACGCTCTTCGGTGAGAAGTACGTCGAGCTGAACATCCCGAAGGACCCCGCCTCGGACTCGCTCCAGTCCGGAGACAAGATCGAGCAGACCGAGCTGCCGATCGAGGTCGAGCGCGTGCTCAACGACCTCTACCCGCTGCTGCGCACGGTCCAGCCAGCCGAGCTCAACTACACGCTCAACGCACTCGCCGGCGCCTTGGAGGGCCGCGGCGACAAGCTCGGCGAGAGCCTGGTGACCCTGGACAGCTACCTCAAGCGGCTGAACCCGCAGATCCCGGCGCTGATCGACGACCTCAGGCTGCTGGCCACGGTCACCGACACCTACGCCGACGTCGTGCCCGCGCTGGCCGCGACCCTGCGCAACACCGTCAAGACCGGCAACACCCTGGTGACGAAGGAGCAGAAGCTGAACGCGTTCCTCACCGACCTGACGGCGTTCTCCGACACCACCAAGACCTTCCTCGACGACAACGGCGACAACATCATCAAGCTCGGCCAGCTGAGCGAGCCGATCCTCGCCCTGCTCAGCCGCTACAGCGGCACCTTCCCGTGCCTGCTCGAGGGCATCGTGAACCAGGCACCCCGACTGGCGGAGACGTTCCGTGGGTTCATCTTCCACATCAACCTCAAGACGCTGCCTGCTCAGCCGCGTGGCTACACCGGAGCCGATCGCCAGGTCTACGGCGCCAACAACGCGCCGACCTGCGCAGGCCTGCCCGACCCGCCGGTTCCCTACCCCGGCTTCCCCAACCTCAACGACGGTGCGGACAACCTGGGCAAGGGCGACAACCAGCGCGCAGCCACCGGGTTCGCGAACCAGCGATCCATGCTGAGCGGGGGAGTGTCCGGCACCGCCTCGCAGAAGGCTCTGGTCAACTCGCTCGCCGCACCGCTGCTCGGGGTGCCGTTCGACGAGATGTCCGACATCGCGTCGCTGCTCCTCACCCCTGCCATGGCCGGCACGGAGGTGAGCGTTCAATGAGCATTCTGGACAAGAAGACACGTGGCGACTTCGTCAAGCTGATGATCTTCATCCTGGTGACCACGATGTCGACCGGCGTGCTCGTCGTACTGATCGGCAACCTGGCCTTCATGTCGACGCGCCCATACAAGGCTGTCTTCTCCGACGCGACCGGTGTGGTCAAGGGAGACGACATCCGGATCGCGGGTGTGAAGGTCGGCAGCGTCAAGGGCGTCGAGATCGTGGATCGCGACCGCGCCCTGGTGTCCTTCAACGTGGCGGAGAGCTCGATCGTCACGCAGAGCTCGACCGCCACCATCCGCTATCGCAACCTGGTGGGCCAGCGCTACATCTCCCTGACCCAGGGTGTGGGCGACCTCGACCGGATGCCCAAGGACTCCACGATCCCGATGGACCGCACCCAGCCGGCCCTCGACCTGACCGTGCTGTTCAACGGCTTCAAGCCGCTGTTCCAGGCACTTTCGCCGGCCGACATCAACAAGCTCTCCGCCGAGGTGATCGCGGTGTTCCAGGGTGAGGGAGGCAACCTCAACGCGCTGCTCACGAGCACGGCGTCGCTGACCAATACCCTCGCCGACCGCGACCAGGTCATCGGCGACCTGATCACCAACCTGAACGACGTCCTGGTGACGCTCGCGGGCCGCGACAAGGAGCTGAGTGAGCTGATCATCGAGTTCAAGAACTTCATGGCCGGGCTCGCCAAGGACCGGGACGCGATTCTCGGCTCGCTCGAGTCCGTGTCCTCGCTGGCGAACGAGACCTCCGACCTCGTCGTCGGCATCCGGCCGTCGTTCGTACGCGACGTCAAGGGCCTGCGTCAGGTCGCGACCAACCTGAACAAGGGCCGGGCCGAGGTCGACCGCGCCCTCCAGGTCCTGCCGGTCAAGCTGAAGAAGATCGGCCGTACGGCGATCAACGGCTCGTTCTTCAACTTCTTCCTGTGCCGGTTCACAGGGAATGTCTTCGTGGGCGGGCAGCCGATCCCGATGGCCGACTATCCCCCGGCCGGCACCAAGCTCGCAGACAGGTGCACCCTCTGATGGGCACTCCATTCCGCGAACGCAACCCCGTGCCGATCGGTGCCATCAGCATCGCCGTGATCATCGGGCTGCTCGTCGTCGCCTTCAAGGCCCAGGACATGCCGCTCATCGGTGGTGGCGACACCTACCACGCTGCGTTCTCCGAGTCCGGCGGGCTCAAGCCCAACGACGAGGTCCGGATCGCCGGCGTCAGGGTCGGCAAGGTGACCGGGGTCGAGCTGAAGGGCAATCAGGTGATCGCCACCTTCAAGGTCGACACACCCTCGAAGTTCGGCACCGAGACCGCCGCGGCGATCAAGGTCAAGACCTTGCTCGGCGCCATGTTCATCTCGCTCGAGCCGGCCGGTTCCGGTCAGCTCAAGGAGGACTCGACGATCCCGGTCTCCCGGACGAAGTCGCCGTACAACGTCGTCCAGGCGTTCTCGGGTCTCGCCGACCGCGCCGAGAAGATCGACACCGATCGCCTGGCGGAGTCGATCAACACGATCGCCGACCTCACCAAGGACACCCCCGTCGCGTTCCAGAGCACCCTGCGCGGGCTGTCCCGCCTCTCCGAGACCGTGGCCAGCCGGAACGACCAGATCAACGAGCTGCTCGGGAACCTGGACACCGTCTCCGGGGTGCTCGCTGACCGCGACGAGGACATCATCGCCCTGATGAAGGACAGCGACGTGCTGATGCGTGCCCTGGTCGCGCGACGTGCAGCCGTCCACCAGCTGCTGGTCTCCACCAGCCGGTTCTCCAGCGAGCTGACCCTGCTGGTCCAGCAGACGCGCGCTGACCTGAAGCCCGCCCTGAGCAACCTGCAGGGCGTGGTCAACCTGTTGATCAAGAACCAGGCCAACCTCGACGAGAGCCTGAGGCTGATGGCCCCGTTCTACCGTGTCTTCGCGAACACCCTCGGGACCGGCCCGTGGTTCGACACCTGGATCTCGAACCTGCCCCCTGTCCCCGAGCTCGGCGGGGTCGTGGGGTGATGAAGGTGTTCAACAGGATCAACCCCGTGATGGCCGGACTTCTCGCGGCAGTGCTGGTGGTGGCTGCCCTGGTCGTGTTCTGGCCCGGCGCGGACACGAAGACCGTCACGGCTGACTTCCCACGCAGCGTCTCGCTCTACGAAGGCTCGGACGTGAAGATCCTCGGGGTGGCCGTCGGCACGGTCGACTCAGTCGTTCCGTCGGGCACCAAGGTCCGGGTCAAGCTCACCTACGACGCGAAGTACAAGGTCCCCGAGAACGCCAAGGCCGCTGTGATCTCCCCGTCGATCGTCGGAGACCGGTTCGTGCAGTTCACCCCGGCGTACACCGGTGGCGAGGTGATGCCGGACAACGCGAAGCTGGGCATCGACCGCACGGCGACCCCCCTGGAGCTCGACGAGATCTTCGGCAGCATCAACGAGCTGAACATCGCACTCGGCCCCGACGGCGCCAACCAGCCCGAGTCCGGCGGCGTGGGTCCGCTGACCCGGCTGCTCGACTCGACCGCGCGCAACTTCGGCGGTCAGGGAGTTCAGTTCAACAAGACCCTGAAGAACTTCAGTGCGCTGTCCAAGACCCTGGCCGACAACAAGGACGAGCTGTTCGGCACGCTGGCGCAGGTCGAGGACTTCACCCAGACCTTCGCCAAGAACGACGGCACCGTGCGCAAGTTCAACGACTCCCTCGCCGGCGGGGCCGACCTGCTGGCCGACGAACGCGAGGAGCTCGCAGCGGTGCTCAAGAACCTGAGCATCGCGATGCAGCAGGTCCGCGGCTTCGTCAAGGAGAACCGTGCGTCGCTGACCAGCAACATCGCGGGCCTGAACCGGATCTCCAAGGTCCTCGTCAAGCGCCGGGACGCGCTCGACCAGACGCTCCAGTACGCCCCGGCGGCCCTGAACAACCTGTTCCTCGCCGGCAACGTCAAGCAGGGCACCCTCGACACGCGCAACAACGCCGGCCAGTTTGCCAGTGCGCTGGAGGAGGACCCGCTGGGGACGCTGTGCGCCCTGGTGAACCAGACGAACTGTGACGACATCCAGAACGCCCTCAGCCTGCCGCGGGCCAAGCCGTTCACCGGCGACCCCTCCGCGGCCCCCCGGGTTGCGGAGCCGATCGACCGCACCCTCGGTGGCCTCGTGGAGGTGACCCGATGAAGGGCTCCCTGCGTGCCGCCGGCCTGCGAGGGCGTACGGCGAAGGCCATGGCCGGCCTGGTGGCGGCTGTGCTGGTGCTCTCCGGCTGCTCCATCTACGACGCTCCGCTTCCTGGCGGCGCCGACACCGGCGACAACCCGATCAAGGTCAAGGTGATGTTCCGCGACGTCCTCGACCTGGTGCCGCAGTCGACCGTCAAGGTCAACGACGTCACCGTGGGCAAGGTCAGCAAGGTCAACCTCAAGGGCTACATCGCCGAGGTGACCGTCGAGATCCCCGGCGACGTGAAGCTGCCGGACAACGCTCGCGCAGAGATTCGCCAGACAAGCCTCCTGGGCGAGAAGTTCGTCCAGCTTGCCGCGCCACAGGAACCCGGCACGGGCAGGCTCTCGAACAACGACGTCATCGGGCTGGACCGCACCGGTCGCAACCCGGAGGTCGAAGAGGTCTTCGGCGCGCTCTCCCTGCTGCTCAACGGTGGTGGCGTCGGCCAGCTGAAGACGATCTTCTCCGAGCTGAACAACGCCTTCGAGGGTCGTGAGCCCGAGCTCCGCTCGGTGCTGGACCAGATCCGCAGCTTCATGAGCCAGCTCGACCAGAACAAGGGCACGATCGTCACCGCGCTCGAGAACACGAACCGCCTCGCCGCGCAGCTCAAGAGGCAGGACGGGACCATCAAGAGCGCCCTGGACAACATCCCCGACACGTTGCGGTCGGTGAACCGCCAACGCGACGACCTGGTCAAGCTGCTCGAGGCGCTGGAACGACTCAGCGGTGTCGGCGTGCGCGTGATCCAGGCGTCCAAGGAGTCGACGATCAACAGCCTGCGCGACCTCGCGCCGGTGCTGGAGGGCTTCGCCAAGGCGGGACAGAACTTCCCCAAGTCCTTCCAGGTCTTCTTGACCTACCCGTTCGTCGACGAGGCGATCGGCCGTGACCCGCAGGTCGCCCGCAACCTGCACATGGGTGACTACACCAACCTGGACATCAACCTGGACATCAACGTCGCGGACCTGCCCAAGCTGCCCACCGGGCCCATCGGAGAAGAGTGCGCGGCGGTCCGGCAGCAGATCATCGACGGCATCGAGGAGGAGTTCCCCCCGGGGCCGGTCCGGGATGCTCTGATCGCGGCCGTCAACGCAACACCTTGCGAGGAGCTCGGCGACCCGACCGGGTCGCTCAGCGACATCATCACCCAACTCTGCGACAACGCTCCGATCCCGCTGGTGTGCCCCACGGGCGGACCACCGATCATCACGCTCCCGACGACCCCACTACCTCCGCTCCCGATCCCCGGTGGTGTGACGGGCGCCCTGCCCGGCCTGCCGCGGCCTCCAGTGGGCCCGAGCAGCGGCAAGCCGATCGACCCGTTCGGCCTGGTCCGCTTCGGGCTCGCCCCGGGCATCGGCACGATGCTCCTCCAGGGGGTGGCTGAAGTCCGATGATCACCGCACGCACCAAGAAGCAGCTGATCGCCTTCGTCATCCTGACGCTGGTGGGCGTCACCTTCGTCGGCGCCCGCTACGCCCGGCTCGACCGCCTCTTCTACGACTCCGCCTACACCGTGACCGCGCACTACGCGCAGTCCGGCGGCATCTTCAAGGGGGCCGAGGTCACCTACCGCGGCGTGGGCATCGGTCAGGTCGAGGACATGAAGCTCACCGACAAGGGGGTCGACGTCCTCCTGTCCATCGACAAGAGCACGGAGAAGATCCCCGAGGACAGCCTGGCGCTCGTCGGCAACAAGTCGGCGGTGGGGGAGCAGTACGTCGAGCTCCAGCCCAACGTCGACAACGGTCCCTACCTCAAGGACGGGTCGGAGATCGAGACGCCGGAGACCGCGGTCCCGGTCTCGACCACGGAGATCCTGACCAACCTGAGCAACTTCGTGCGATCGGTGCCCCAGGCCGACCTGCGCACGGTGGTCGCGGAGTCGGGTGCCGCGTTCAAGGACACCGGCGCTGACATCGGCCAGATCATCGACACGCAGAGCTCGTTCATCGAGACCGCCGACGCCAACTTCGAGACCACCACTGCGCTGATCCGCGACTCGAGGGTGGTGCTCCAGACCCAGGTCGACAAGGGCTCGGCGATCCGCAACTTCACCCGGGACCTCGCGCTGTTCAGCGGCACCGTGGCCGACAACGACAAGTACCTCCGGTCGCTGATCGACAACGGCTCGGCCACCGCCAACGAGCTGCGCACCTTCCTGGAGCAGAACCGGGTCAACCTCGGGCAGCTGATCAACAACCTGGTGACGACCAACGAGGTCACCGTCAGGCACCTCAAGGGCATCCGGCAGGTGCTCGTGATCTACCCCTACGTGGTGGCCGGCGGCTACACCGTGGCCAAGAAGGGCGCCGACGACAACAAGTACAACGCGCAGTTCGGCCTGGTCCTGACCGACACACCACACGTCTGTGAGGACGGCTACGTCGACCGGCGCGAGCCGCAGGAGCTGTCCGACGAGCCGATGGTGGTGGGGGCCGGCTGCAAGGAGGCCGGCACGAACCTCCGCGGTGCGGAGAAGGCACCCACCGGACGCACCGGTGCTGCCTACCGCTCACCCGTGGCGACGTACGATGCCAAGACCGGCAAGGTGATCTGGGCAGACCAGGACACCAGCGCCAAGATCGCCTATGACGGCGGTGCCGCCCAGCTCTACGGCGACGACTCCTGGAAATGGATGTTGCTCCAGCCGTCGCTGGCAGACGACCAGGAGTAGTCCTTGACCGAGGAGAACAGCACCGGGGTCGCAGATCCCGGTGCACAGGAGCGCCCTGCGCTGCGCATCCGTGCGCGCACTTTGCGCATCATCAGTGCCGTGCTCGCAGTCGTACTGGTCGCGGCCGTGGCGGTTGCCGTGTGGTTCGGGCTGAAGACCCGCGCGGACAACGAGGCGGCGAAGGAACGCGCGTCCGCGGCCAACGTCGCCTCCCAGTTCGCGCTGCGGATGGACAAGGTCGACGGGACCGACTTCGACAACTACATCAAGAGCGTGAACGAGCTGCTCACGACCAAGGCGAAGACCAAGAACGGCGAGGTCTTCGACGTGATGAAGCAGAGCTACGAGGCTGCCAAGGTCAAGGGCACCGGCAAGGTGCTGCTCACAGCTGTGGGTGACTCCGACGAGGACTCCGCCACCGTGCTGGTGGTGCACGACGCCGATGTGACCACCACGCAGGGCAACATCCAGCACCACTACCGCTGGAACGTCAACGTGGTGAAGGTCGACGGATCCTGGCTCGTCGACGACTTCAACCAGGTGACCTGACGTGACCTCATCCCCGAACCCCACCTGGTACGACGTCCTCGGGGTCTCCCGGGACGCAACGCCCGACGAGATCAAGGCCGCCTGGCGCAACGCGACCGACAAGTTCGAGCCCGGCTCCGGCTCCGGCCAGTTCCGGATGTTCAACGAGGCGGCCGACGTGCTGCTCGACCCGGACCGGCGGGCGGCGTACGACGAGTCGCTGGGTGCCGAGCCGACCCCGGTCAGCCCGGGCACGGGCGACGTGGCGCCGGAGCGTGAGCCCGACGCCGAGCCGATGGACGGAGCCTCCGCCGCCCCCCGAGCCGGCGCCCTCCGAGCCGGCGGAGGACGCGCGACCGCCCGAGTCTGCGTCCCGGATGGCGTTGCTCGTCACCCTCGCGCTGGCGCTGCTGACCGTGCTCGCGCTGGTCACGGCCGGCTACTTCGGCCTCAAGGTGCGCACCGACGCCCAGGTCTCAGACGCGCGTGACCAGGCTCCGGCCACGGCCGAACGGGCCGCAAAGGCCATCCTCGAGTACGACTACCGGCGGCTGCCAGCGGACCGGAAGCGGGCGTCGGTCTTCCTCACCCCGTCCTTCCGCAAGGACTACCTGGAGACCTTCACGCTGCTCGAGAAGCAGAAGGACGGCACCCCCGGGGCAGCCGTGCAGACCAAGTCAGTGGTCACCGCACAGGTGCTCGGCTCGGGTGTCATCGACGCCGAGGCCGACGTCGTGCGCGTGCTCGTCTACGTCAACCAGACCTCCCAGAAACCGGGCGCCAAGCCGGAGGTCTTCCAGAACCGCGCCGCGATGACCATGGAGAAGGATGGAAATCGTTGGCTGGTTGATGACCTGAAGAGCTACTGAGGGGGTACCCTCTCTGCCAAGAGGCGCCAGGTACGACCCGCGCGTTATGACCCCGGGTTGTCCTTGGCTTGGGCTGTGTTGTAATCTGACTCTTTGCGCCCTCCCTCAAATACTTCCTGCCTGCCCGGTGGCCTGGTTCGTGGTGGGACGGCGCCGCCACACATGTGAGCCTCGGAAGGACCACTCTTGGCCGCCTCGCGCCGCAAGAACAGCACCATCAACAGTCCCCGCCGCATCTCCTTCGCCAAGATCGCCGAACCACTCGAGGTTCCGCAGCTGCTTGCCCTCCAGACCGACAGCTTCGACTGGCTGATCGGCAGCGAGAAGTGGGAGCAGAAGGTCAAGGAGCGCCGCAGCGCCGGCGAAGAGCTCTCGCAGAAGTCAGGGCTCCACGAGATCTTCGAGGAGATCTCCCCGATCGAGGACTTCTCCGAGACGATGTCGCTCTCGTTCGAGAACCCCGTCTTCCTCGACCCCAAGTACACCGAGGAGGAGTGCAAGGAGAAGGACTTCACCTACTCCCGCCCCCTCTACGTGTCCGCTGAGTTCACCAACGGTGAGACCGGCGAGATCAAGGGCCAGACCGTCTTCATGGGTGACTTCCCGATGATGACGCGCAAGGGCACCTTCATCATCAACGGCACCGAGCGCGTCGTGGTCTCCCAGCTCGTCCGCTCACCCGGTGTCTACTTCGAGCGGTCGGCCGACAAGACCTCCGACAAGGACATCTTCACCGCCAAGGTGATCCCGTCCCGCGGGGCCTGGCTGGAGTTCGAGATCGACAAGCGCGACATGGTCGGCGTACGCCTCGACCGCAAGCGCAAGCAGAACGTCACGGTGCTGCTCAAGGCCCTCGGCTGGACCAACGAGCAGATCCGCGAAGAGTTCGGCGAGTACGAGTCGATGATGCTGACCCTCGAGAAGGACCACACCGAGGCCCAGGACGACGCGCTGCTCGACATCTACCGCAAGCTGCGCCCGGGCGAGCCGCCCACGCGTGAGGCTGCGCAGACGCTGCTGCAGAACTACTACTTCAACCCCAAGCGCTACGACCTGGCCAAGGTCGGTCGCTACAAGATCAACAAGAAGCTCGGCACCCACGAGGCCTTCGACCAGCAGACGCTGACCATCGACGACATCGTGGCGACGATCCGCTACATCGTCCAGCTGCACGCCGAGAAGCAGCACCTGGTCGACGCGCAGGGCGGCGAGGTCAAGAACGCCAACGGTGACTCGATCGAGGTCCGCAAGGACGACATCGACCACTTCGGCAACCGCCGCATGCGCACGGTCGGCGAGCTGATCCAGAACCAGCTCCGCACGGGCCTGGCCCGCATGGAGCGGGTGGTCCGCGAGCGGATGACGACCCAGGACGTCGAGGCGATCACGCCGCAGTCACTGATCAACATCCGGCCCGTGGTGGCGGCGCTGAAGGAGTTCTTCGGAACCTCGCAGCTCTCGCAGTTCATGGACCAGACCAACCCGATCGCCGGACTGACGCACAAGCGTCGTCTGTCCGCGCTGGGCCCGGGCGGCATCTCCCGTGACCGCGCGCAGATGGACGTCCGCGACGTGCACCCGTCGCACTACGGCCGCATGTGCCCGATCGAGACCCCTGAAGGTCCCAACATCGGCCTGATCGGCTCGCTGGCGTCCTACGGACGGATCAACCCGTTCGGCTTCGTCGAGACGCCCTACCGCGTGGTGAAGAAGGGTCACGTCACCAACGAGATCCACCACCTGACGGCCGACGAGGAGGACTCGCGAGTCATCGCGCAGGCCAACGCCGTGCTCGACGACGACGACAACTTCACCGACGAGCGTGTGCTGGTCCGCACCCGCGGCGGTGAGACCGTCGACATCCCGCGCGACGAGGTCGAGTACATGGACGTCTCGCCGCGCCAGATGGTGTCGGTGGCGACCGCGCTGATCCCGTTCCTCGAGCACGACGACGCCAACCGCGCGCTCATGGGCGCCAACATGCAGCGTCAGGCGGTGCCGCTCATCAAGAGCGACGCGCCGCTCGTCGGCACCGGCATGGAGTTCCGTGCCGCCGTCGACGCGGGTGACGTGGTCACCTCTGACGTGGCCGGCGTGGTCAAGGAGGTCTCGGCCGACGAGGTCGTGATCATGACCGACGAGGGTGGGGACAAGTCCTACCGCCTGCTGAAGTTCACGCGCTCCAACCAGGGCACCTGCATCAACCAGCGCCCGCTGGTCGCCGAGGGTGACCGGGTCGAGATCGGCTCGCCGATCGCCGACGGACCGTGCACCGACGAGGGCGAGATGGCGCTGGGCACCAACCTGCTCGTCGCCTTCATGCCCTGGCAGGGTCACAACTACGAGGACGCGATCATCCTGAGCCAGCGACTGGTGCAGGAGGACGTGCTCACCTCGATCCACATCGAGGAGCACGAGGTCGACGCCCGCGACACCAAGCTCGGTCCCGAGGAGATCACCCGCGACATCCCGAACGTCAGCGACGACCTGCTCGCCGACCTCGACGAGCGCGGCATCATCCGGGTCGGCGCGGAGGTCACCACCGGTGACATCCTCGTCGGCAAGGTGACCCCCAAGGGCGAGACCGAGCTGACCCCCGAGGAGCGCCTGCTCCGCGCGATCTTCGGTGAGAAGGCGCGCGAGGTGCGCGACACCTCGATGAAGGTGCCGCACGGTGAGTCCGGCACGGTCATCGGCGTCCGCGAGTTCAACCGCGAGGACGGCGACGAGCTGCCCCCGGGCGTGAACCAGCTGGTGCGGGTGTACGTCGCCCAGAAGCGCAAGATCTCGGTGGGCGACAAGCTCGCCGGTCGCCACGGCAACAAGGGCGTCATCGCGAAGATCCTGCCGATCGAGGACATGCCGTTCACTGAGGACGGCACCCCGGTCGACGTGATCCTGAACCCGCTGGGTGTCCCGCGACGGATGAACATCGGCCAGATCCTGGAGCTGCACCTCGGCTGGATCGCCAAGCAGGGTTGGGACCTCAACCTGCACGACGACAAGTCCGACTCCGACTGGAAGAAGCGCCTGATCAAGATCCACGCCGACAAGGCCGAGGCCGACACCAACGTCGCCACCCCGGTCTTCGACGGTGCGCGCGAGGACGAGATCGTCGGTCTGCTCGGCTCCACCATCCCCAACCGTGACGGAAACCGCATGGTCGGGGAGAACGGAAAGGCCAACCTGTTCGACGGTCGTTCCGGAGAGCCGTTCCCGGAGCCGGTCTCGATGGGCTACATGTACATCCTCAAGCTCCACCACCTGGTCGACGACAAGATCCACGCTCGTTCGACCGGTCCGTACTCGATGATCACCCAGCAGCCGCTCGGCGGTAAGGCCCAGTTCGGTGGCCAGCGCTTCGGTGAGATGGAGGTCTGGGCCATGGAGGCGTACGGCGCCGCCTACGCCCTGCAGGAGCTGCTCACCATCAAGTCCGACGACGTGCCTGGTCGCGTCAAGGTCTACGAGGCCATCGTGAAGGGCGAGAACATCCCCGACTCCGGTATCCCCGAGTCGTTCAAGGTTCTCGTCAAGGAGATGCAGTCGCTCTGCCTCAACGTCGAGGTGCTGTCCCAGGACGGTTCCGCGATCGAGATGCGCGACGCGGAAGAGGACGTCTTCCGCGCCGCCGAGGAGCTCGGCATCGACCTGTCCCGTCGCGAGCCCAGCAGCGTCGAGGAAGTCTGAGGCACCGCCGGGCGGCCGCCAGCGAACTGTGGCCGCCCGGCACCTCAGTCCCCACACATTGCAGTTCCAAAGAAGTAGAACGAGGGAAGCAGCCACTGTGCTCGATGTGAATTTCTTCGACCAGCTCAAGATCGGCCTGGCGACCGCGGACGAGATCCGCGCCTGGAGCCACGGCGAGGTCAAGAAGCCGGAAACGATCAACTACCGCACGCTCAAGCCCGAGCGCGACGGTCTCTTCTGCGAGAAGATCTTCGGTCCCACCCGGGACTGGGAGTGCTACTGCGGCAAGTACAAGCGGGTGCGCTTCAAGGGCATCATCTGCGAGCGCTGTGGCGTCGAGGTGACCCGCTCCAAGGTCCGTCGTGAGCGCATGGGCCACATCGAGCTCGCCGCGCCCGTGACGCACATCTGGTACTTCAAGGGTGTCCCGAGCCGGCTCGGCTACCTGCTCGACCTCGCTCCGAAGGACCTCGAGAAGGTCATCTACTTCGCGGCGTACATGATCACCAGCGTGGACGAGGACGCCCGTCACAAGGACCTCTCCGACCTCGAGGGCAAGATCGGCCTCCAGCGCAAGAGCCTGGAGAACCGCCGGGACGTCACCATCGAGGAGCGCACCAAGAAGCTCGAGGGCGACCTGGCCGAGCTCGAGGAAGCCGGTTCCAAGGCCGACGCGAAGCGCAAGGTCCGCGACGGCGCCGAGCGCGAGATGGCCGCAGTGCGCAAGCGCTCAGACGCCGAGCTCGCGCGTCTCGAGGAGGTCTGGACCACCTTCAAGACCCTGAAGGTCCAGGACCTCATGGGTGACGAGCTGCTGTACCGCGAGATGAAGAACTGGTTCGGCAAGTACTTCGAGGGCCACATGGGCGCCACGGCGATCCAGAAGCGCCTCGAGACCTTCGACATCGCTGCCGAGGTCGAGTCGCTGCGCGACACGATCGCCAACGGCAAGGGACAGAAGAAGGTCCGTGCGCTCAAGCGCCTCAAGGTTGTCGACGCGTTCCGCAAGACGCAGAACAGCCCCCTGGGCATGGTGCTCGACGCCGTCCCCGTGATCCCGCCTGACCTGCGTCCGATGGTGCAGCTCGACGGTGGCCGCTTCGCGACCTCCGACCTCAACGACCTGTACCGCCGCGTGATCAACCGGAACAACCGGCTCAAGCGCCTGCTCGACCTCGGTGCACCCGAGATCATCGTGAACAACGAGAAGCGGATGCTCCAGGAGGCCGTCGACTCGCTGTTCGACAACGGCCGGCGTGGTCGTCCGGTCACCGGCCCGGGCAACCGGCCGCTGAAGTCGCTGTCCGACATGCTCAAGGGCAAGCAGGGCCGCTTCCGCCAGAACCTGCTGGGCAAGCGCGTGGACTACTCGGGCCGTTCGGTCATCGTGTCGGGTCCGCAGCTCAAGCTGCACCAGTGCGGTCTGCCGAAGTACATGGCGATCGAGCTGTTCAAGCCGTTCGTGATGAAGCGTCTCGTCGACCTCTCGCACGCGCAGAACATCAAGTCCGCCAAGCGGATGGTGGAGCGCGCCGTACGCCCCGAGGTCTGGGACGTGCTCGAAGAGGTCATCGCCGAGCACCCGGTGCTGCTGAACCGTGCGCCGACGCTGCACCGCCTCGGCATCCAGGCCTTCGAGCCGCAGCTGATCGAGGGCAAGGCCATCCAGATCCACCCGCTCGTCTGCTCGGCCTTCAACGCCGACTTCGACGGTGACCAGATGGCCGTGCACCTGCCGCTCTCCGCGGAGGCGCAGGCCGAGGCCCGGATCCTGATGCTGTCGACGAACAACATCTTGAAGCCGTCGGACGGTCGCCCCGTGACCATGCCGACCCAGGACATGATCATCGGCATCTTCTTCCTGACCCGCGCAGACAAGGGCGCGCTGGGTGAAGGCCGGGCGTTCTCCTCGGTGGGCGAGGCGATCATGGCCCTCGACAAGGGTGAGATCACGATCCAGTCGAAGGTCCGCATCCGCCTCGAGGGCGTCGTACCTCCCGCCGGCACCGAGCTGCCCGAGGGCTGGGAGGAGGGTGACCCCGTCACTCTCGACACCACCCTGGGTCGCGCGCTGTTCAACCAGACGCTGCCGGCGAACTACGAGTACGCCGAGATCAACGTCGGCAAGCGTGAGCTGGGCCGGATCGTGAACAACCTCGCCGAGCGCTACACCAAGGTCGAGGTGGCCCACAGCCTGGACGCACTCAAGGACACCGGGTTCGCCTGGGCCACGTTCTCGGGTGTGACCGTGTCGATCGAGGACGTCGTGACGCCCGCGAACAAGCCGGAGATCCTGGCCAGGTACGACGCCAAGGCCGCCAAGGTGCAGTCGCAGGCCGAGCTTGGCCTGATCACCGACGACGAGCGTCGCCAGGAGCTCATCGAGATCTGGACCCAGGCCTCGAACGAGGTCGCCAAGGCGATGGAGTCCAACTTCGACAAGAACAACCCGATCTACATGATGGTCGACTCCGGCGCGTCCGGAAACATGATGCAGATGCGTCAGGTCGCCGCCATGCGTGGTCTGGTGGCGAACCCGAAGGGCGACATCATCCCGCGTCCGATCAAGGCGAACTTCCGTGAGGGCCTCTCGGTCCTGGAGTACTTCATCTCCACTCACGGTGCTCGTAAGGGTCTGGCCGACACCGCGCTCCGCACCGCTGACTCGGGTTACCTGACCCGTCGTCTGGTGGACGTCTCGCAGGACGTGATCATCCGTGAGGACGACTGCGGTACCGAGCGGGGCATGCCCAAGGTCATCGGTGTGCGCGGCCAGGACGGCGTGGTCCGCAAGGACGAGAACGCCGAGACCTCGGCGTACGCCCGCACCGCGGCGGTCGACATCACCCACCCCGACACCGGGGAGGTGCTCGCCGGCGCCGGGTCCGACCTGGGCGACGTCCAGATCGAGGGTCTCGTCGCCGCCGGCATCGAGGAGGTCAAGGTCCGCTCCGTGCTGACCTGTGACGCCAAGACCGGCACCTGCGCCAAGTGCTACGGCCGCTCGCTGGCCACCGGCAAGCTGGTCGACATCGGTGAGGCAGTCGGCATCATTGCCGCGCAGTCCATCGGCGAGCCCGGCACGCAGCTGACGATGCGTACCTTCCACACCGGCGGTGTGGCTTCGGCCGACGACATCACGCAGGGTCTGCCCCGTGTGGTCGAGCTGTTCGAGGCCCGCTCGCCCAAGGGTCGTGCTCCGATCTCGGAGGCGGCCGGTCGGATCGAGATCGAGGACACTGACAAGGCCCGCAAGGTCCTGGTCACCCCCGACGACGGTTCCGAGGTGCAGGAGTACCCGGTCAGCAAGCGGTCGCGCCTCTCGGTCGCCGATGGCGACCACATCGAGGTCGGACAGCAGCTGACCCAGGGAACTCCCGACCCGCAGGACGTGCTGCGCATCCTCGGCGTACGCAAGGCGCAGGAGCACCTGGTGGCCGAGGTCCAGCAGGTCTACCGCAGCCAGGGCGTGTCGATCCACGACAAGCACATCGAGATCATCGTGCGGCAGATGCTGCGCCGGGTCACGGTGATCGAGTCTGGTGACACCAAGCTGCTGCCGAGCGACCTCGTCGACCGCGTGCGCTACGAGGAGGAGAACCGCCGTGCGGTCTCCGAGGGCACCAAGCCCGCCTCGGGTCGTCCCGTGCTGATGGGCATCACCAAGGCCTCACTGGCGACCGAGTCGTGGCTCTCGGCGGCCTCCTTCCAGGAGACCACCCGGGTGCTCACCGACGCTGCCATCAACGGCAAGTCGGACTCGCTGCTGGGTCTGAAGGAGAACGTGATCATCGGCAAGCTGATCCCGGCTGGTACCGGCCTCGAGCGGTACCGCAACATCCGGGTGGAGCCCACCGAGGAGGCCCGCGCCGCGGCGTACGCCGTCACCGGGTACGACAACTACGGAGACGACTACTTCGGCTCCGGCACCGGTCAGACGGTGGCCCTGGACGACTTCGACT